>NZ_JBEPMH010000003.1:0-587173 GCF_040545665.1 Sphingomonas trueperi
GCGGAAGGGACCCTTGCTCCCTATCGGGCTCCAGACCCTCGGGGGGGACGGGCTCCCTTCCGCAACCTCTTCATACCACCATCCCATCAGACAAGGGGAGGTGGCGCGCGAAGCGCGGCGGAGGGGTGTCCACGCTGCGGCGGAGGCCGTCACTGGAGCAGGGACACCCCTCCACCACCGCCTGCGGCGGCGGTCCCCCTCCCCCTCCGGGGGAGGATCTTGGTTTCCTCTCCCCCGGTGACATTCCGCGCCAGGCTGCTATGGCGCGGGCATGGGTGAACTCATCGCGATCGAGGGCGCCGACGGCGTCGGCAAGAACACCGCCTCGCGCGGGCTGTGCGCGGCGCTGCAGGCCGCGGGCCGCACCGCCACCGTGCTCGGCTTCCCGCGCTATGGCGAGACCGTCGCCGGGGTGACGATCGGCAAGATGCTCGCCGGCGAGCTCCCCGTCCCCGTCACCCCGCATGCCGCCGCCGTGCTCTACGCGCTCGACCGATTCGAGTGGCGCGACGCGCTGCTCGAGGCGCAGGCGACCCATGACGTGGTCGTGCTCGATCGCTACATCGCCTCGAACATGGCGTATCAGGGCGCCAAGCTGGGCGGCGACAAAGGCCGCGCGCTGATGGACTGGATCCTCGCGCTGGAAACCGGCCAGTTCGCCCTGCCCCGCCCGCGCCTGTCGATCTACCTCGACACGCCCTGGGACCTCGCCCGCGAACTGATCCTGCAAAAGGCGCAGCGCAGCTACACGGACCGCAGCTTCGACGAATATGAGGCGGACATCGCGCTCCAGCAGCGCGTGCGCGGCAACTACGAGGCGATCGTGGCGGCCGATCTGCTCGGCCCGTGGAAGGTGGTCCGCGCCAGCGAGGACGGCGCGATGCGGCCGCCCGAGGCGATCGTCGCCGAAATTTTATCTTATATTTGAAACGGCCGCGAACCCGGCTATGCCCTTCTTGACATTTGCCTTGGCCGCACGCCAATGGTAGCGCTATCACAATTCGAAACGAGTTTGGTGAGAGGTCCCTTGGAAGCGCTTAGAGATATGCTGCCTGCCGATCATGCGCAGGCCATCCTGGTGGGTCGTGTGCAGACTGCTGCCGGTCCCAGCCCCGTGATCCTCCGCGACGGCCAGGTGATCGACGTGTCGGCCACCGCGCCCACCGTCGCCGACCTGCTGGAGCGCGACGATATCGCCACGCTCGCCGGCGAGGTGCTGTGCGGCGTCGAGGCGCTCGGCACCGATTCGGCGCCGCAGATCCTCGCGCCGGTCGACCTGCAATGCGTGAAGGCGGCAGGCGTCACCTTCGCGGTCTCGGCGCTGGAGCGCGTGATCGAGGAACGCGCCCGCGGCGATTCCGCCAAGGCCGCCGAGATCCGCGGCGACCTCGAAGCCAAGGTCGGTTCGGGCATCCGCTCGGTCGTCCCCGGCACGCCCGAGGCGGCCAGCCTCAAGGCCGCGCTGATCGACGCCGGCATGTGGTCGCAGTATCTCGAAGTCGCGATCGGGCCGGACGCGGAAGTGTTCACCAAGGCGCCGGTGCTCTCGGCGATGGGCTGGGGCGCCGAGATCGGCATCCGCTCGGACAGCGACTGGAACAACCCCGAGCCGGAAGTCGTGCTGGTCGTCGACCGTAACGGCGCCATCAAGGGCGCGGCGCTCGGCAACGACGTCAACCTGCGCGACTTCGAGGGCCGCAGCGCGCTGCTGCTCGGCAAGGCGAAGGACAACAACGCCTCGACCGCGATCGGGCCGTTCATCCGTCTGTTCGACGACAACTTCACCATGGACGACGTGCGCGGCGCGGTGGTCGACCTCACCATCGACGGGCCGGAGGGCTATCGCCTCTCGGGCACCAACAAGATGAGCGAGATCAGCCGCGATCCCACCGATCTCGTTCGCCAGACGCTGAGCGAGCATCAGTATCCGGACGGCTTCGCGCTGTTCCTCGGCACGCTGTTCGCGCCGGTGCAGGATCGCGACCATCCCGGCCGCGGCTTCACCCACAAGCCGGGCGACGTCGTCCGCATCTCGACGCCGAAGCTCGGCACGCTCGTCAACCGCGTGACCACCTCCAAGGCCGCTGCGCCCTGGACGTTCGGCATCCGCGACCTGATGCGCAACCTCGCCGCCCGCGGCCTTCTCTCCAACGCATAAGGGTGTCCATGTCGCAAGCCGATCTCCAGCAGGGCCCGATCCCGGCCGCTGAGCGTGCCGTCTATCCGAGCCTGAAGGGCAAGCGCATCCTGATCACCGGTGGTGGTTCGGGGATCGGTGCCGGACTGGTCGAGGGGTTCGTCCGCCAGGGCGCGGACGTGACCTTCTTCGACATCGCCGAGGACGATTCGAAAGCGCTGGTCGCCAGCCTGTCGGACGCCGCGATCGCACCGCGCTTCTACAAGGTCGACCTGACCGACATCCGCGGCGCGCAGGTGCAGGTGCAGGCGCTGATCGATGCCGAAGGTGGCTTCGACGTGCTGCTCAACAACGCCGCCAATGACGACCGCCACACGATCGAGCAGGTGACCCCGGAGTACTGGGACAACCGCATGAACGTGAACCTGCGCCACCAGTTCTTCATGGCGCAGGCGGTGATCCCGGCGATGAAGGCGAAGCGCGCCGGCGTGATCATCAACCTCGGCTCGATCTCCTGGCACCTGGCGCTGGAAGAACTGACGCTCTACCAGACCGCCAAGGCCGCCATCGAGGGCCTCACCCGCAGCCTCGCGCGCGAGCTGGGTCCGGACGGCATCCGCTCGGTCTGCATCGTCCCCGGCAACGTCAAGACGCCGCGCCAGATGAAATGGTACACGCCCGAGGGCGAGGCCGAGATCGTCAAGGCGCAGTGCCTGCCCGGTCGCCTCGTCCCCGACGATATCGCGGCAGCGGCACTGTTCCTTGCATCCGACGATGCGCGCCTGATAACGAGCCACGAATTCTTCGTGGATGCAGGCTGGAGATAAGATGACCGACAAGGTGGTGGTATCGGCGCCGGAGAGCGTGTGGGGGCTTGGCGCCCCGCTTCTCGAAGGCCCTGTCTGGGTGGAGCGCGACGCCGCGCTGTGGTTCGTCGACATCAAGAGCCACAAGATCCACCGCTATGATCCCGCCACCGGCGAAAAGCAGAGCTGGGATGCGCCTGCCCAGGTGGGCTTCGCGCTCCCGGCGGCGAGCGGCGGCTTCGTCGCGGGGCTGCAGACCGGCCTCGCCAAGTTCGATCCCGCCGACGGCAGCTTCACCCCCCTCGTCGATCCCGAGCCCGGCCTGCCCGGCAACCGCCTGAACGACGCCACCGTCGATTCCGAAGGTCGCCTGTGGTTCGGCACGATGGACGATGGCGAGAGCGACGCCACCGGCACCATCTACCGCGTTGCCGAGGACGGGACCTGCGTGGCGTCGACCCCCAAGGTCTCGATCACCAACGGCCCGGCGGTCTCGCCCGACGGCAAGACGCTCTACCATGTCGATACGCTCGGCCAGGTGATCCATGCCTGCGACATCGCCGCAGACGGCACGCTGGCGAATCCCCGCGAATTCGTCCGCATCGCCGAGGGCGAGGGCTTCCCGGACGGCCCGTGCGTCGACAGCGAAGGCTATGTGTGGGTGAGCCTCTATGCGGGCTCGGCCGTGCGCCGCTACTCGCCGGCGGGCGAGCTGGTCGAGACCGTGCCCTTCCCGGTCGATGCGATCACCAAGATCGCCTTTGGTGGCCCAGACCTCAAGACGGTCTACGCCACCACTGCCAACAAGCACCTCTCCGCCGACGACAAGGCCGCCCGCCCGAGCTCGGGCGACCTGTTCAGCTTCCGGGTGACGGTGGCGGGCCAGCCCGCGCCGATGATCCGCGTCGGCGCCTGAACGTCCCCTCCCCGGTCCGCCGGGGAGGCACGCGGCGCGTAAGGCTCGCGTCATCCTGCTGCTTTACCATGGTTTCCTGTGAGGGCCGGTCCTAGGATCGGACGCGCAGGAACGAGGGGGTGGCGATGATCGGGCTTCGGTGCAGGCAACGGGCGCTACTCGCGCTGCTGGCATCCCTCCACGCGGCACCGGCGCTGGCCGCAAACTGCCAGGTCGGGCAGATCGCCGAGCTGCACGTCACGATGAAGGGGCTGCAGCCGATCGTCGAGACCACGATCAACGGCAAGCCTGCCCCCTTCCTGCTCGATAGCGGCGCCTTCTACAGCCTGATCTCCGCCCCGGTCGCCAAGGCGATGGGGCTTTCGGTGACGGCCGCCCCGTCCGGCTTTTATCTGCGCGGCGTCGGCGGACGCGCGGACGCGGGCATCGCCACGGTCGCGCATTTCGGGCTGGCGAGCGCGGACATCCCGCATGTGGAGTTCCTGGTCGGCGGATCGGATATCGGCGAGACCGGCCTGCTCGGCCAGAACGTGTTGGGCCTGGCGGACATCGAATATGACCTGCCGGGCGGCGCCGTCCGGCTGTTCCGGCCGAAGAATTGCGGCAACGCCGCCTTCGCCTATTGGACCGCAGGCAAGCCCTTCTTCGAGATTCCGATCCAGTCGAAGGAGGAAGCGCGCAACCACACGGTCGGCACCGTCGAGCTGGACGGGGCCAAGATCCGGGCGATGTTCGATACCGGCGCGGCGCAGACGGTCGTGTCGCTGCGCGCCGCCGCACGCGCGGGCGTGAAGCCCGGCGATCCGGGGGTGGAGAAGGCCGGCTGGTCCACCGGCATCGGCAAGCATGTCCAGCAGGGCTGGATCGCGCCGTTCAAGCTGCTCAAGATCGGCAATGAGGAACTGCACAATGTGCGGGTGCGCATCACCGATCTGGGCGACGCGGACACCGAGATGCTGCTCGGCGCCGACTATTTCATTTCGCACCGGCTCTACGTGTCCAACGTGCAGCACCGGATCTACTTCACCTATACCGGCGGGCGGCTGTTCGACGCGACGGCGCGGATCGACACGGCCAGCGGCTTCACCACCCAGGGCGCCCCGGACGCCGCCGAGAAGCTGGATGCCGAAGGCTATGCGCGCCGCGGCGCCATGTTCCAGACGCAGCGCAACCTGCCCGCGGCGGTCGAGGCCTATTCGCAGGCGGTGACGCTTGCGCCGAAGGAGCCGCGCTATCTGCGCCAGCGCGCGCTTGCCTATCTGGCGGAGAACCGGCCGATCCTCGCGATGGACGATCTGGATGCGTCGCTGGTCCTGGACGGCAGCGACACCCGCACCCGCCTGATCCGCGCGCAGCTGCGCGAGCGCGCCGGCAACGCCAAGGGCACGATCGAGGATCTCGATCTGGTCGCCGGACAGCTGCCCCGCGAGGACATGCAGCGGCTCCGCATCGCCCATCTTTACACCTCGGTCGACGCGTTCGATTCGGCGCTGGGGCAATATGATCTGTGGATGGCGTCGCACCGCGAAGATGCCGCAAGGCCGGAAGCGCAGAACGGCCGCTGCTGAACGCTGGCGCTGGCCAATCGCGATCTCAAGCGCGCGCGCAGCGACTGCGATGCCGCCATCCGCGCCGCGCCCGCCAACGCCGCCTTCCTCGACAGCCGCGGAACGGTGGCATTCCGCGAGGGGGACTTTACCGGAGCCATCGCGGATTTCAGCGCCGCGCTGGCGATCAGCCCGCGCCGTGCCTGGTCGCTGTACCTGCGCGGCGTGGCCGAGCAGCGCCTGAGTCAGGCCGAGGCGGCCACGCACGACATCGCGGTCGCGAAGTCCATTGCCCCGCGCGTGGCGGCGCGCGTCGCCAAATACGGGTTCGCGCCCGAGGCGACGCCCTGAGCCGCCGCCGGGCAGGCCTGCTTACTGGAACATCGCCTTGGTCAGCCCGGCGATGCCGGTGCGCACGCGCTCCCAGCCGGCTTCCTCGCTGAGGTCCAGCCCCAGGAACCGGCCGTTCTGCGCCGCGGACAGAACCAGTTGCTGGATCGAGGCGATCAGCAGCGCGTTGAGCACCGGCGCGTCGATCCCCGCGGGCCGCTGCAGCGTGCCGCGCTCGCGGGCGATCCAGGCGCTCAGCGCCTTGCCGCGCGCCTCGGTGAAGGCGGTGGCGAGCTTGGAGGGGGCGGAGAGCTCCCAGGCCAGGATCTTCTGCGCCAGGGGATCGCTGCGCAGCGCATCGAGCAGCGCCACCGCGACTCGCGCCATCATCTCGGCATAGGTGGCGGGCGGCGGCACGTTCTCGGGGCGCACCAGCGCGGTTTCCATCCAGGCGGAGACGTCGGCGGCGATCGCCTCGGCGAGGCCGTCCATGCCGCCGAAATAGCGATAGATCAGCTGCTTGTCATAACCCGAGGCGCGCGCGATCGCGTTCACGCCCCAGCGGGCAAAGCCCTGTTCGGCGAGCAGCGTCTTCGCCGCCGCCAGGATCACGCCCCGCGTATTCGCCGCATTGCGCGGCCGCTTCGCCGGTGCCGTCTCGTCCACCCCGTCCATCCCCCTGTTGTCTGGTGATGGTTAACTATCACTGGCGGGTGACACTTTCCATCTCCGGAATGGGCCGGAGGTGGGGGTTTGGAGTGTGAGATGGATTGGAGGGCGGTACTTGGTGATGACTCACCCTCACCCTTCCGGCGCTTCGCGCCTCCTTCCCTCTCCCGCAAGCGGGAGAGGGACCAGAACCCCTCTCCCGCCTGCGGGAGAGGGAGGGGCCCGCTGCCGAAGGCAGTGGGAGGGTGAGGGTGAGTCGGGGCCCCCACCCCCACGCAGCCTCAATGGTTGTGCCGCGGTACCTTCAGCCCAGTCCCACGATATTTGGTCGCGAACTCCAGCACGCCGCCTTCATGCAGCTGTCCGGACTTCTCGCGGTACAGCTCTTCCCACGGCGTGTTGCTCGGCGGGATCGGGGGGGCGGGTTCGCCCTTGCGCCGCGCGATCTCGTCCGCCTCGACCAGCGCGTCGACGCGGCCGGCATTCAGGTCGATCCGGATCACGTCGCCGGTGCGCAGCCAAGAGAGCCCCCCGCCCGCCGCGCTCTCCGGCGAGGCGTTGAGGATCGACGGGCTGTCCGACGTGCCCGACTGGCGGCCGTCGCCCAGCGTCGGCAGGCTCTGGATGCCCTTCTGGAGCAGCGCGTCCGGCGGCTGCATGTTGACCACCTCGGCCGAACCCGGCCAGCCCAGCACGCCCGCGCCGCGGATCACCAGGATACAATTGTCGTCGATCGCCAGCGCCGGATCGTTGATCCGGTGGTGATAATCGTCCGAACCGTCGAACACGACCGCGCGGACCTCGAACACGCCCTCCTGCCCTGGCGTCGACAGATAGCGCGCGCGGAACTGGTCGGAGATCACGCTGGTCTTCATGATCGCCATGTCGAACAGGTTGCCGGTGAGCACCAGGAACCCGGCCTTCTCCATCAGCGGCTTGTCAAGCGGGAAGATCACGTCCGCGTCCAGCACGCGGGCCTCGGCAACGTTCTCCGCCATGGTGCGACCGGTGCAGGTCGCGACGCTGCCGTCGAGTATACCGGCCTCGACCAGCAGCTTGAGCACCGCCGGGATGCCGCCGGCGCGGTGGAAGCGTTCGGAAAGATACTGGCCCGCCGGCTGCATGTTGACGATCAGCGGCAGGTCGTAGCCGGTCTGCCAGTCCTCGGGCGTGATGGTGATGCCGGCATGCGCGGCCATCGCGTTGAGGTGCGGCTGGGCGTTGGTCGAGCCGCCGATCGCGGTGAGCAGCTTGATCGCGTTGAGGAAGCTCTGCTTGGTCAGGATCTTCGACGGGCGCAGATCCTCATAGGCCATCTCGACGATGCGCTTGCCGGTCTCGTAGGCGATCTGCCCGCGCTCGCGATACGGCGCCGGGATCATCGCGCAGCCGGGCAGGCTCATGCCCAGTCCCTCGGCCATGCTGTTCATCGTCGAGGCGGTGCCCATGGTGTTGCAATGGCCCGAGGACGGCGCGCTCTCCATCGCGCGGCGGAGGAACTCGGCCTCGTCGATCTCGCCCGCCGCCATCTTGCGGCGCGAGCGCCAGATCACCGTGCCGGAGCCGACCAGCTCGCCTTCGTGCCAGCCGTCGAGCATCGGGCCGCCCGAGAGGACGATCGCCGGGATGTCGACGGTGGAAGCAGCCATCAGCGACGAGGGCGTGGTCTTGTCGCAGCCGGTGGTCAGGATCACCGCGTCGATCGGGTAGCCGTTGAGGATCTCGACCAGCCCGAGATAGGCGAGGTTGCGATCGAGCGCGGCGGTCGGGCGCCGGCAATTCTCGAAGATCGGGTGGAGCGGGAATTCCATCGGGATGCCGCCCGCCGCCAAGATGCCTTCGCGGGCGCGCTTCACCGTCTCCAGATGGATGCGGTTGCACGGCGCGATGTCGCTGCCGGACTGGGCGATGCCGATGATCGGCTTGCCCGAGGTCAGCTCCGCGGGCGTGATGCCGTAGTTCATGAACCGCTCGAGATAGAGCGCGGCCATGTCGGCGCGACCGGGGGCGGCGAACCATTCGCGCGATCGGAACGGACGGACGGGCGTGCGGGTCACGATATTCTCCCAAACCAAAACTCGAAGGTACTAAGCTGGTCGCGCCGATGCGGGGTCCTCGCGCTTCCCCGAAAACGTCACCCCGGCGAAAGCCGGGGTCCATTGCGGCCTCCGTTTCCACTCTTGCCTCGACGGAGAGGCGAATGGATCCCGGCTTTCGCCGGGATGACGGGGTGACAAAAGGACGAATCCCAATCGACGCGCCTCGGCCTTACCCTTCCATTGCCTCCAGTTCCTTGCCCTTGGTTTCCTTGATGAACTTCAGGACGAGGAAGAAGCTGACCGCCGCGCAGACGGCGTAGAAGGTGTAGCTGGCCGCCAGGCCGAGCTTGGACGCCATCACCGGGAAGCTCTGCGCGATCAGATAGTTGGCGAACCACTGGGCGAAGCCGCACACCGCCAGCGCCGAGCCGCGGATCTGGTTCGGGAACATCTCGCCGAGCATCACCCACATCACCGGGCCCCAGCTGACGTTGAAGAAGATCACGTACAGATTGGCGGCGACGACGGCGATCTTGCCGAGCTCGGGCGAGAGGACCAGCTTGCCGGTGGCGTCGAGCGAGCCATGGCCGAAGGCATAGACCAGTACGAACAGCGTCACCGCCATGCCCGCCGAACCGATCAGCAGCAGCGGCTTGCGGCCGATCTTGTCGACCAGCCCGATGGTGACGAGGCAGGCGGCGATCGAGACCGCGCCGGAGACGATGTTGATCAGCAGCGAGTCCGCTTCGGTGAAGCCGGCCAGCTGCCACAGCGTCGAGCCGTAATAGAAGATGACGTTGATGCCGACGAGCTGCTGGAACACCGCGATCACCAGGCCCGCCCACAGGATGGAGCGGATCTTGCCGGTGCGCGGGTCGATCAGGTCGCGGAAGCTCGGGCGGTGATCGGCGGTGAAGCTGGCGCGGATTTCCTCCAGCTTGGCACGCGCGGTCTGCGGGCCGAACAGGTCGGTCAGCACCTTGGTGGCTTCCTCGGTGCGGCCCTTGGCGACCAGGAAGCGCGGGCTCTCCGGAATGAAGAACAAGGCGACCAGGAACACCGCTGCCGGCAGCGCCTGCATCAGGTACATCCAGCGCCAGGCCTCCAGGCCCGCCCAGAACTTGTTGGTCGAGGCACCGGCAGCGCCGGCCAGGTAATAGTTGACCACGAACGCGGCGGTGAGGCCGGAGATGATCATGATCTGCTGCACCGTCGTCATCCGGCCGCGAATGTTCGCGGGCGCGACTTCGGAGATATAGGCGGGCGACAGCACCGAGGCGGCGCCGACCGCGATACCGCCGGCGATCCGGGCGATGACGAAGATCGTATGGTCGTGCGCGAAGCCCTGGACGAGCGCGCCGGCCAGGAAGAGGAGCGCCGCCAGCCGCATCACGTTGCGGCGGCCCATCTGGTCCGCCAGCGTGCCGGCGAAGAAGGCGCCCGCGACGCAGCCGATCAGCAGCGAGCCGACGGTGAAGCCGAGCCCGGCCTCGTCGAGCGCGAACGCCGCCTGCAGGCCCGGCTGGGTGCCGTTCACCGCGCCGCTGTCATATCCGAAAAGCAATCCGCCGATCGTGGCTACGGCCACGATGGCGCCGATCAGGCCGATATTGGCCCGCTCCGCCGTCTGATTCATCCGATCCCTCTCCTAGCCCGGGAAGTTGGGCCGATTTGTTAGCGGTAACGCTGGCCCGTGCAACCAGGAAAAGCAAGCCGGCAGGCGCGTATGCGCAAGATTCTGCCAGCGTTGTCCTAGCGCTTGGGCGGCGGCGCGCAGGATTCGCGCACGATGAGCTGATGTGCAAGCACTTGTTCCGGCGCGTCGATCTTGCCGCCGGGGCGCAGCTCGTCGAGCAACATGGTCAGCGCCGCCTCTGCCATCGCCGCGATCGGCTGGCGGACGGTGGTCAGCTCGGGCCACATGGTGGTGGCGAGGGCGGTATCGTCGAAGCCGACCACGCTCAGGTCCTGCGGCACATGCAGCCCCCGGCGGTGCGCCACGCCCACGGCGGCCGCCGCCATATCGTCGTTGCTGGCGAAGATCGCGGTCGGTGGCTCGGGCAGGTCGAGCAGCGCTTCGCTGGCGACGATGCCCGAGCGGAAGGTGAAATAGCCCTGCTCGACCGGCATCGCGGCAAGGTCCAGCCCCGCCTCCTCGATCGCCGCGCAGAAGCCCCGGTAGCGCTCAGCACTGGAGGTCTGGTTGGGGTTGCCGCGGATGAAGCCGATATGGCGATGCCCCATGTCGATCAGGTGCTTGGTCATCGCGCAGGCGGCGGCGAAATCGTCGATGCGAACGTTGAGGCTGCCCTCGGGCGGCAAGCCCATCGCCACCGATACCCAGGGGATGCCCGCCGCTTCGAGCTCGTCGCGCACCGCCGTCACCTCGGAGAGCGGCGGCGGCAGGATCACGCCCTGAACGTGCGTCTGGACGAAACCACGCGTCGCCTCGGCCTGCTCCTCGGCGCGTTCGCCTTCGCAGGCTTCGAGCACCAGATGGCACCCTGCCCGCCGCGCTGCGGCCAGCGCGCCGATCAGGAACTGCGAGAGATAGGCGGCCGACGGGTTGGAGTAGAGCAACCCGATCTGGGTCGCTTCCCCTGCGGCCAGGCTGCGCGCGGCGCTGTTCGGCGAATAGTTGAGCTTGGCGATCGCCGCGAGCACGGCTTCCCGAGTCGCTTCGCGCACATTGGTGCCGCCGTTGACGACGCGCGACACGGTCATGGCGGATACGCCTGCTTCGCGGGCCACGTCCTGTACGGTGATGCTGCCCCGGCTGCGCCGGCTTGGTTTGGTCATCCCCCCTCCTGCACGAACGCTTAAGTGCGCGCTATCATGATTGCAATCGTTCGCGTGCCCGTGCGCGCCCGGTTGACCCGGTTCGTTACGCCCCCTTATAGCTGATAGCGCTACCACCATGGCAAGAGGCGACCGCACGATTGTCGCCCGCCTTCAGGGAGAGGAACATGCGCTCATTTCGCCGCGTCGCCGCGCTTGCCATTGCCGCGAGCGCTCTGACCCCCTTCGTCGCCGCCCAGCCCGCCGCCGCCCAGACCGAACGCGCGGGCAAGCCGCTGTACAAGGACGCGAGCCAGCCCGTCGACGCGCGTATCGACGACCTGCTCGCCCGCATGACGCTGGAGGAGAAGGTCCAGCAGCTCCAGGCGCTGTGGCTCAACAAGGGGCTGGTCCAGGACGCCAAGGGCGAGTTCGACCCCGTCAAGGCGAGCGCCAGCTTCCCCAACGGCCTAGGCATGATCTCGCGCCCCTATGACCGCCGCGGCGTCGCCGCCGGGCAGACCACGGCCGCGGGCGCCAATGCGGGGGACGTCAACCGCAGCCCGGAAGAGACCGCGCGCTACGTCTATGCCGCGCAGAAATGGGCGATGGAGAAGACCCGGCTCGGCATTCCGATGCTGATGCACGAGGAAGCGCTGCACGGCCTGGTCGCGCCGGGCGCCACCAGCTTCCCCCAGTCGATCGGGCTCGCCAGCAGCTTCGACCCCACGCTGGTCGAGAACATCTTCTCGATGGCCGCCAGGGAGGCCCGCGCGCGCGGCGCCAACCTGGTGCTCGCGCCCGTGGTCGACGTGGCCCGCGACCCGCGCTGGGGCCGCATCGAGGAAACCTATGGCGAGGACCCGTATCTCGTAACGCAAATGGGCCTGGCCGCGATCCGTGGCTTCCAGGGCAGCACGCTGCCGCTCAAGTCCGACAAGGTGTTCATCACGCTCAAGCACATGACCGGACATGGCCAGCCCGAGAACGGCACCAATGTCGGCCCCGCCTCGCTCGGCGAGCGGACGCTGCGCGAGGATTTCTTCCCGCCCTTCGAACAGGCGGTGAAGACGCTCCCCGTCATGTCGGTGATGGCCAGCTATAACGAGATCGACGGCATCCCCAGCCACGCCAACAAATGGCTGCTCACCGACGTGCTGCGCGGCGAATGGGGCTTCCAAGGCGCCGTGGTCAGCGACTATTTCGCGATCCGCGAGCTGATCACCCGCCACCACATGTTCAAGGACCCCAAGGATGCGGCGCAGCGCGCGCTCGACGCGGGCGTGGACGTCGAGACGCCGGACGGCGAGGCCTATACCCATCTCGTCGCGCTGGTGAAGGAAGGCCGGGTCAGCCAGGGCGAGATCGACAATGCCGTGCGCCGCGTGCTGCGGATGAAGTTCGAGGGCGGGCTGTTCGAGAACCCCTATCCCGAGGTGAAGCTGGCGGCGGCGCGCACCAACACGCCCGAGGCGATTGCGCTATCCCGCCAGGCAGCGCGGGAATCGATCGTGCTACTGAAGAACAGTCAGGGCCTGCTGCCGCTCGACGCCAAGGGCATCAAGCGGATGGCGGTGATCGGCACCCACGCCAAGGACACCCCGATCGGCGGCTATTCGGACCTGCCCAACCATGTCGTCAGCGTGCTCGAAGGCATGCAGGCCGAGGGCAAGGGCAAGTTCGCAGTCGACTATGCCGAGGGCATCCGCATCACCGACCATCGCGAATGGTCGAAGGACGAAGTGAAGGAAGTGCCCGCTGCAGTGAACGACCAGCTCCGCGCCCAGGCGCTGGAGACGGCGAAGAATGCCGATGTCGTCGTGCTGGTGCTCGGCGGCAACGAGGCGGTGAGCCGCGAGGCCTGGGCCGACAACCATCTCGGCGACAGCGAGACGCTCGACCTGCCGGGGCCGCAGGACCAGCTGGCGAAGGAACTGATCGCACTCGGTAAGCCGGTCGTGGTGATCCTCCTCAACGGCCGCCCCTATGCGGTCAACTATCTGGCGGAGAAGGCCCCGGCGCTGATCGAGGGCTGGTATCTCGGCGAGCAGACCGGCAACGCGCTCGCCGACGTGGTGTTCGGGCGGTATAATCCGGGCGGCAAGCTGCCGGTGTCGGTGGCACGCAACGTCGGCCAGCTGCCGATCTACTACAACAAGAAGCCGAGTGCGCGCCGCGGCTATCTGTTCGGCGACACCAGCCCGCTCTACCCCTTCGGCTATGGGCTGAGCTACACGAGCTTCGACATCGCGGCACCGCGGCTGGGCACGTCGACGATCGGCATCGCCGACAAGGCGACGGTAGAGGTGGACGTGACCAACACCGGCAAGGTCGCCGGCGACGAGGTGGTCCAGCTCTACGTCCATGACGACGAGGCCTCGGTGACGCGGCCGGTGATCGAACTCAAGCGCTTCGAGCGGGTCACGCTCAAGCCGGGCGAGAAGAAGACGGTGCGCTTCACGCTGACCCCGGACGATCTGGCGCTGTGGAACAGCCAGATGCGCCATGTGGTGGAGCCGGGGACCTTCACCATTTCGTCGGGCCCGAACTCGGCGACGCTGAAGAGCGCGACGCTGACGGTGCGGTGAATCGCGCGGGGCGGAGGCTAGGGTCTCCGCCCGTCGTCCTGAACCGGGCCGGTCTCCCGGTGCTTGCCGTCTGGAGGTTTAGAAGGGGCTCTCGCGAGGCAGCCAGGCAACGGAGGGCTCGCTCAGCCCGTCATCTCGCTTGCAGACCAGATACTGCACCTGGTCGACGGGGATGACCATCTGGAGCCATTCCGGCAACTTCATGTTCACCAGATCCGCGGAAAGTCCACCCGTTGCGCGAATGACCTCCAGCGACGTCTTCTGCATGATCGACCATCGCAGCGAGGTCAGGGGTCTCGTCGCATACACCTTGAGGATGGTGCGCTGTGCGCCGGGAGCAAAAGGCAGGCAATTTTCTCCCGTGAGATACAACAGCACCCGCTCGAAGAAGGACTTGGAATACCACTCCCGGGCCCGAGCACGACGACCCTCGTGCGTCGCGATGGTGGCCGCCCATTCCGGCAGACTCTTGTTCATCTTGGCGATGTAAAAGCCCTTGCCGATCTGCCCGTTGGGGGAGAGCTTTTCCGCAAGCACGCCGTCGGCGAGGATGCTTCTGGCGTGCGTTTCGCTTGTGCCGTGATACCCTAAAAAGAACATGGAAAACTCCTTCCGCGCGCGCCGAAGGCGGTCTTCGTCTGTGGCGATGACATTTCCGTTTCTTAGTGGTTTCCTTTGTAACGCAGCGTCAGCGGGCGAAGCCTCCGCTATTCGCCCGCCCCTGCCTCACTTGCCGTTACCCGGCGCATGCGGTGTGCGGATCGCTTCGTAATAGCTGAGCGGCTGCGGCGGCGCGGCATGCCCCGCCGGCAGCGGGCGCTTCGACAGCGATTGCCAATAGGCGATCGAGGCGTCGCGCCACCACTGCGCCTCCTGCCGCTGGATGGCGAGGAAGTCGCGGACCTCGGCCCAGCGGCGGGCGTCGACCTTGCCCTCCAGCCCGGCCCAGCGGCCCTGCATGTCCTCCACCGTGGCGATGCCGGTGTCGTAATGCGCGATCAGGCTGTCCCACAGGGTTTCGCCCGAGCGCATCCGATAGTCCCAGGGGACGTGGTGGAACCAGAGCAGCAGGCTGTCCGGCACCGTCTTCAGATCGCCCCAGCGCTTCGCCACCTGCGGCGCGTACTGGCCGAGCGCGTTGGTGCCGGTGGGCGTGCGATCGAAGCCGATGCCGTTCGCGTCGGCGCGGTGATAATAGGCCGGGTTCCATTCGGGCCGGGCGAGGTTCGACACCCAGGGACCCGGGCCGTAATGATGCCCGGTCGCCATCACATGGCCGAGGCCGAGCGGCGTCATGTAGTTCACCACCGCCTCGCGCGATTCCAGCATCATCGCGACGATGGGGTCGACCACCGCCGGGTCGGGGCTCCAGGTCAGCCGCGCCCAGTCGCGCGCGATGTCCGCGGCCTTGGCGTCGGGGTCCCAGGCGAGCCGGCCATAGGCGTACCAATTGGCCTGGTCGAACTGCGATCCGCTCCAGTTCACGTCGGTGCCGATATTGGCGACCCCCGCCATGCCGGTGAGCGCCTTGGGCGCCACCGGCGTCTCCAGCACCTTGGCGACGGTGCTGCCGGCGCGCGGACGGAAGGTGTCGCTTTCCAGCACCTCCTCCCACATCGTCCCCAGATAGGCGAGGTGCGTGGCGAAACCGAGATACTCCTTGGTGATCTGCACCTCGAGCATCAGCGGCGTCTTGGGCATCGCGCCGAACAGCGGGTGGAAGGGCTCGCGCGGCTGGAAGTCGATCGCGCCGTTCTTCACCTGGAGGAGGACGTTGTCGCGGAACTTGCCGTCGAGCGGCACGAACTCGTCGTTCGCCTGTTTGTGGCGATCGGCGTCGTTATGCTCGGAATAGACGAAGGCGCGCCACATCACCACGCCGCCATGGGGGGCGAGCGCATCGGCGAGCATGTTGGCGCCGTCGGCATGGCTGCGCTTATAGTCCGACGGACCGGGCTGCCCTTCCGAATTGGCCTTGACCAGGAAGCCGCCGAAATCGGGGATCACCGCGTAGATCTCGTCCGCCTTGGCCTTCCACCAGGCGCGAACCGCCGGATCCAGCGGGTCCGCCGTCTTGAGGCCGCCGATTTCGATCGGGGCGGAGAAGCGCGCGGTCAGATAGATGCGGATGCCATAGGGGCGGAACACCTCGGCCAGCGCCTTCACCTTCTGCAGGTAGGGCGCGGTGAGGATGTCAGCATTGGCGTTGACATTGTTCGGCACCACCGCGTTGATGCCGATCGAGGCATTGGCGCGCGCATAGTCGGTGTAGCGCGGATCCTTGTAGCCGGGCAGCTTCTGCCAGTCCCACAGCGACTGGCCGGCATAGCCGCGCTCCACGTACCGATCGAGATTGTCCCAATGGTCGAGCGCGCGCAGTTGCAGCTTGGGCGCATCCTGCACGTCGAGCGCGTCGATCGGTTCACGCAGTTGGAGCAGCTTGAGCAGGCGGAAGCTGCCATAGAGCAGCCCGGTGTCGCTGTTCGCCGCGATCAGCGTCACCTTGGCGCCGCCGATCGTCGCGGTGCGGAGCAGAAAGCCCTCGCGGCCGAGCGCGGCGAGCGGCAGCTTCATCCCCGCGAGCAGCGGCGAGCCGGCGGTTGCAAGCACCACCCCGCCCTCGCCCTGCACCGCGCTGGCATGCGCCGGCGCCGAACCGATCAGGCCGGCGAGGCCGCGATCGAGCTCGTCGAGCGCCGCGCGCACGGTCGGGCGGCTGCCGTCCGCCACCACGTAGCGGAGCTTCGGCGCCACCCGCTGCACGGTGCCCGCATCGAGCGGCTGGTAGCGCAGCCACAGGTCGTAGCCGGTTTCCGCATGCGCCTGATTCGCAAAGGCGAACGCCGCCAAAATCCACAAAATCGCCTGATATGCCGCCCGCATTGCGCCCTCTCTCTGCCGCGATCGTTCGCGTTTGTTGACTAGCGTGTAGCAGGCCGGAGATGGTACCGCTACCAAGCACACGACGCCCCAAGGCGCGATCAGGAGAGGGTTTCATGGCCAACGGATTTCCCATCGACCGCCGCGCGCTGCTCGCCGGTGCCGCCGCCACCGCCACGCTGCCGCTGGCCGCCCGCGCGACCTCGCAGCTGCCCGGGCTCAATACCATGGCGGGCCAGAAGAACATGCGGATCGGCTCCGCTTTCGCCTGGAGCCCGCCGGGGGCCGATGCCGGCTCCTTCGCCAATCCGCGCTACGCCGCGCTGCTCCAGCGCGATTGCGGGCTGCTCGTGCCCGAGAACCAGCTCAAGTGGCAGGCCGTCCGCCCCACCCCGGACAAGTTCGACTTCACCCATTTCGACGCGATGCTCGATTGGGCCGAGGCGCACCGCATGGCGATGCGCGGCCACACCCTGCTCTGGCACAAGAGCCAGTATTTCCCGCGCTGGCTGAACGACTACGACTTCGGCGCAACGCCGCGGCGCGAGGCCGAGCGGCTGCTCACCGCCCATATCGACACGGTCTGCCACCGCTATGCCGGCCGCATCCACAGCTATGACGTGGTCAACGAGACGGTCGACGAGAAGACCGGCGCCCTGCGCGAGACCAGCCTGTCACGCGCCTTCGGCGGCACCGTGCCGATGCTCGACCATGCCTTCCACACCGCCCGCGCCGCGGCACCCCACGCCCAGCTGGTGTACAACGACTATATGAGCTGGGAGCCCGGCAACGAAGCGCACCGCGACGGCGTGCTCCGCCTGCTCGAAGGTTTCCGCAAGCGCGGCGTGCCGGTGGATGCGCTGGGCGTGCAGTCGCATATCGAGCCGATCAGCGACGCCCCGGCCGGCGTGCTGGCGGCGCGGCAGGAAAAGCCCTGGCGTGCCTTCCTCGATGCGGTCACCGGCATGGGCTATGCGCTGCTGATCACCGAGTTCGACGTGGCCGACCAGCATCTGCCAACCGACATCGCCGTGCGCGACCGCCAGGTGGCCGACTATGCCGGCGTCTATCTCGACCTGATGTTCGGCTATCCCCAGCTGCGCGACATGCTGTTCTGGGGGATGTGCGACAAGTACAGCTGGCTCAACGGCTTCAAGCCGCGCAAGGACGGCAGCACGCCGCGCGTGGCGCCGTACGATCGCGAATTCCAGCGCACGCCGCTCCACACGATGGTTGCGACGAAATTGATGAAAACCGCCACGCGGCGCTAACCTCGGTACGCTCCCGTTCAGATTTTGCGCGTATAGGATGGTCCGCATCGGCTGAGTCGCCGTCGGAATGAGGGAGCAGGGCAATGGCCGCAGCGGCCGCGAAACGGCAAGGACCGGGCGGAGACCTCCCGCTCCCCAGCACGATCGACGTCGCGGCGCTCCACAGCCTCGCCGAAGCGGCCGTGCGGGCCCATGGCCGCGCGACCGTGACCCCCGCCGGCGCCGCCTTCCGCCAGATGCTGATGGAGCGCGCCCGCACCAGCGCCCAGCGCAGCGCGCTCGCCCTGCTCGGCGGCGACATCGAGCGGCGCGCACGCGCCGGCCGTGTGCGCCTGATCGACGACGGCGCACCGGCCGACATCCTGTTCGATCTCGCCGGGCCGCTGGCGGCGCTGCTGGCCGAGGGGCGCGGGACCGACGCCAACATCCTCGCCAATCGCTATCTCGACCTGTCGCCGCAGGGCGCCACCGGCTGGGCACTGTTGCCGCTGATGCTGTCGCTCCAGACCACCGATCCCGAAACCGCCGACCGTTTCCTCGAGCCCTCCGCGCCGCAGCTGATCGTGATCGGCGGACTTTCCGGCACCGGCAAGTCGAGCCTCTCGCGCCTGCTCGGCGGGCTCTATGGCCGCCGCCCCGGCGCGCGGGTGCTGCGGTCGGACGTGTTCCGCAAGCGGCTCGCCGGGCTGCCGCCCGAAACGCGGTTGCCGCCGTCGCACTATACCCGCCGCAACGATGCCGAGACCTATGAGGCGCTGTTCGAATCTGCCGACGACCACCTCGCCTGCGGCTCGACGGTGATCCTCGACGCGGTGTTCCTCAACCGCAGCGAGCGCGAGGTTGCCGAGGCGCTGGCGCTGCAGGCGCGGGTGCCGTTCACCGGCATCTGGCTGGAGGCACCCGACCGCGACCGCATCGCCCGGGTGAGCGCCCGCACCGGCGATGCCTCGGATGCGACAGCGGACGTCGCCCGCGATCAGGCGCGGCGCCCGGTCGGCGACCTGTTCGGCTGGCACCGGATGCGGGCGAACCGTGCGATGGAGTGGATCGTGCCCGCTGCGCGCGCCGCGATCGAGCGGCCCCGCCGCTGAACGGGTCCGGCGGGCCTTGTCCGCCGGCTCGGCTCAGGCGTCCTCGGCGACCTCGGGCTTGAGCAGGATGCCGTTGACGCTGTCATTGGCGCAGAACAGGTCGTTCAGCGCCTCGAGCATGCGGCGCGCCTCGGGACTGGCCAGCGAGTAGAAGATCATCTGGCCGGCGCGTCGGGCCGAGACCATGCCCTCGCGGCGCAGCAGGGCGAGTTGCTGGGAGACCGCCGTGTCGCGTGCGCCCGTCAGCCTGGCCAGCTCCCCTACCGATTTCTCGCCATCCACCAGATGGCAGAGAAGCAGCAGGCGGCTGCGACCGGACAGCGCCTTCAAAAACTGCGACGCGTGGTCGATTACCTCGATCATATCGTTCTTCACGGCGACCATGGCTATGCGTGTATCCTATGCCAAGCAAGCCGTCACGCGGCAAAAAATCCAAGAAATTCATAAACCTGGATCAATATGACACATCATATATACGCATGTTTGCTGGCATGTGTCTCGCGCGACGGTAGCGATTGGGAGCGTACCAGCGCTTCGAAGGTTGAACCAGCATGACGGCAAGCCAGGCGGATTTGTTCGATGTTCCGGGGCCTTCCGGTCTACGGACGCAAGCGAACTTCCTGAACGACATCGAGGAATCCGCCGTGATCGCCGCGATCGACTCGGCAGGGCTCGAACCCTTCCGCTTCCAGGGTTGGACCGGCAATCGCCGCACTACCAGCTATGGCTGGCGCTACGACTTCGAGGACGGCGGCTTCGCCCGCGCCGAGCCGTTCCCGGACTGGCTGGTGCCGCTGCGCGACCGGGCCGAGGCATTTGCGGGCCTGGCCCCGGGCGCGCTCGTCCAGGCGCTGCTGATTCACTATCCCGTGGGCGCCGGGATTGGCTGGCATCGTGATCGGCCGGTGTTCGAGGAAGTGGTGGGCATCTCGCTCGGCGCCCCCGCCACGCTGCGCCTGCGCCGCAGGACCGGCCCGCGCGCCTTCGACCGCGCCGAGCAGTTCCTGGCGCCGCGCTCGATCTACCTGCTCTCCGGCGAGGTGCGCCACGCCTGGGAGCACGGCATCGCGCCGATGGCGGAACCGCGCTGGTCGATCACCTTCCGCGCCCTCTCCGCGTTGGGACTGCGCCAGACGCAGAACGGCCCGGACGAGGTTTCCCGCCCGGGCCGCACTGGCTGATCGTCCCGCCGCCGGAGCGGCGGGACCGTGACATCAGAACTTCACGCTGGCTTCGACGCCCCAGGTGCGCGGGGGGTTGAAGTTGGCATAGTCGCCGAGGATGCCGCCGTAGCTGGTCGAGACCAGCTGGCCGTTCGCGCCATAGTTGAGCACCGGCGACGAGTTGGCCGACGAGCGACGGTAGATATAGGTGTGGTCGAGCAGGTTGCGCGACCAGACAGCGAAGGTGACCTTGTTGTGATCCGACACCGCAATGTCCGCGATCGCGATGCGGCCGTTCATGATAAAGGCGGCATCGGTCTTGGTCGGCTCGAGCTGGAAGCTGTACTGGCTGCTTGAATAATTGCCGTCCAGGTGGAAGCGCAGGGTCGCGTCGCCGCCGCCGATCGGCAGGGCATAGTCGATCGAGCCCGACGCCGCATGCTTCGGCGTGTAGACGATGTACAGCTGCTGCGCCGGGGCACCCGGGGTCAGCGGGTTCACCGCCGACGGGGCACGCCAGTAGGTATAGGCGTAGGAGGCGTTGAGCGTCAGGCCCTGCACCGGTGCCACGGTCAGATCCGCCTCGATGCCGCGGATCTTGCTGTCGCCGGCATTGGTGGTCTGCTCGATATGGCTGCCGTTGGTCGGGCTCTGACCGTTGGTGTCGAAATAGTCGAAGTCGAACTGGGTGTTCGAGCGGTCCATGATGTAGCCCGCCAGGTTCAGGCGTGCCTTGTGGTTCCAGAAGTCCATCTTGGCGCCGACTTCATACGACTTGACCGATTCCGGACCGAAGGCGTTGAACTGGAGCGAACGGTCGTTCGCGCCGCCGGCGCGGAAGCCGGTCGCGTACTTGGCGTAGAGATGGATGTCCTGCGTCGCGTCGACCGCGACGTTGATCATCGGATCGAAGCGGCTGACGCTGTTGCTGAAGCCGAACGGCGACACCGTGCCCGCCGTCACCAGATCGGCGCGGTTGTTGACGACGTAGAGCGTGCCGTGGCGCTTGTCCTTGGTCCAGCGGCCGCCGAGGGTGACGTGCACCACATCGCCCAGCGCGTCCGGCGTAAAGGTCAGGTTGCCGAACAGCGAGTAGTTGTGGTCGGTCGCCTGGCTAGCGCGGGTGATGAACTGGCAGCTGTTGGCGAACTGCGGCACCGTCGTCGCCAGCGTGTTGTTGCACGACGGATCGAACTGCTGATAGCCCGAGTTCGCGCCGGTGATCGCGTTGGAATTGCCCGGGATCGGGCTGCGGATCGTGTAGGCGGTGCCGTCCGTGTTCCACTGGTTGGTGAGCGGCGTCGCGGCATATTCCGTGGCGTGCTCGGTGAAGTAGTAGGCGCCGACGACATAGTCGAACTGCGGCACGCTGCCGACCGCCTGGAATTCCTGGCTGAACTGGTGCTGGCGCAGGAACGACAGGCTGTAGCGGCTGAAGGTGCCGGTGGTGTTGATCGCGGCCGGGTTCGCCGTGTTGGGCACGAACGGCGCGAACGAGCTGCGCTCCGGTCCGCCCGAATTGTCCCACTGGTCGGTGCTGACGCCGCGCCATGCGGTGATCGAGCGCAGCTCGAGCCACGGTGCGGCGGTGTACTTCAGGTTCGACGAGACGCCGTGCGTGATGTCGACGCTCGGCTGCTGCGGCACGCCGACATCGGCGACGCGCTGGCGATCCGGGTGGACGCCGACGATCGGTGCCTTGGGTGCGATGCAGACCGGCTTCGTGCTGCCGGCCGCAATGGTGCCGCCGCAGGCAGTGTTGGTGCCCGGCAGGACCAGATTGGCGCCGTTGAATGCGCCGACCGTGTAGCCGTTCGGGTTGTAGCTGACGAGCTGGCTGTACTGCGGGGTGTTCTCGTCCTTCGCATAATCATAGGCGAAGTCGGCGGTGAAGTTGCTGATTGGCTTCCAGCGCGCGGCGACGCGGCCGCCCTTGCGGTCATAATAGTTCCAGCCGGTCGAGCCAGTAAGCGGGTTGTCGACGGTCGGATCCTGGTGCTGGTAGACGCCGTCGAACTTCAGCGCGACGTCGTGGAAGGCCGGCAGGTCGAGATGCGCGTCGACGCTGCGGCTGCCGTAATTGCCGACGCCGCCGTTGACGCGGCCGCCGAACTCGCCGGTGGGCGCGCGGGTGACGAGCGACAGCGCGCCGCCTTCGGTGTTGCGGCCGAACAGCGTGCCCTGCGGGCCCTTCAGCACTTCGATGCGCTCGATGTCGAACAGCGCGGCGTTGAGGCCCTGGGTCTTACCCAGCGCGACGCCGTCGATGTACACGCCGACGCCGCCGTCGCGCGCGGTCTGGTTCTGGTCGTAGGGGACGATGCCGCGGATGCCGATCGTCAGCGCCGACTGGCGCGCCTCGAAGGTGGCGACGCGCAGCGACGGCACGGTGCCGTCGGCGAGGTTGAACAGGCTCTGGACGTGACGGTCCTGCAGGGCCTCGGTGCTGAGCACGCTGATCGAGATCGGCGTCTTCTGCAGGTTGGTCTCGCGCTTGGTCGCGGTGACGACGATGTCGGCAAGCCCCTCGGGCTGCGCCGTGTCGGCAGCCGGCGCGTCGGCGGTCTGCGCCATGGCCGGGACGGCGGCGAGCGCCATCGCGGTGGCGCCGGCCAGCAGCGCGAGACGGAAGGTGGAACGATCGAGCATGAATGCTTTCCCCGAGGTAGGTGGTATGTCTTCGGGGGGCGCCCTAGGCACAGGATTTGGCAGGTTTGTTACACCTGCTGCCGCACAGCTGACGCGCCATTTTCATATTCGGTTCATGTCGTGGATTCTGCGTGGGAATCCGCGGGGTGAGAAGGTTACCGCAAGGCGGCCACCCCGAGGTTAACGCCGCGAAAAACTTCCCGACAACGCCCGAAAAGCCGAAAGTGATGCAGAAAGGACACGGATTCCTGCGCGCCATTCTGGAGCAACGGGGCGTGGAATCGGAAGCGCCCGCCCCGCCTGGTGTGGCGGAACGGGCGCATCGGGAGCCCCTGCACGGGCAGCGTGCCCGGGCTATTCGGCCGCTGCTGGCCCCGCGGCACCGACTCGGCCGGTGCGCTCCAGCTTGCCCCAGCCGACGAACCAGCCGCCGAGTGCCGAGCTGATCGCGCGCAGCACCACCCAGTACATCAGCTGGCGATAGACGAAGCGCTGCGCCACCAGCAGCAGCGCCGGATAGCGGATCCGCCGGCTGTTGAGGCGGTACGCGACCCAACCGCAGCCCACGTCGATCGCGGTGAAGGCCACCCAGTAGATCGCCATGGTGCCGACATCGCCGCGGGTCTGTTCCCAGCCATGCTGGGCGATCCGCACCCCGGTGGCGAAGATCGCCGAGACCAATGCGAGGTCGATCAGCGGCGAAATCGCGGCGAAAATGATCTGGAACACCCAGGCCTGGGGCAGCCCGATCCAGGCGAGGCCGCGCGCCTGCTTGTCGCGGTAGAGGCCGCGATGCTTCCACAGGCACTGGAGCGTGCCGAACGCCCAGCGATAGCGCTGCTTGGCAAGCGCCTTGAAACTTTCCGGCGCCTCGGTCCAGGCGACCGCGTCGGGATCGTAGGTGACCCGCCAGCCGGCGCGCTGGATCGCGATGGTGAGGTCCTGGTCCTCGGCCAGCGTATCCTCGGGATAGCCGCCCACCGCATCGAGCGCCGCGCGCCGCCAGGCGCCGACCGCGCCCGGCACGACGGTGATGGCGTTGAACCCGGCGAGCGCACGCCGCTCGAGATTCTGCGCGGTGATATACTCCACCGCCTGCCAGCGGGTGACGAGGTTGACCCGGTTGCCCACCTGCGCGCTGCCCGCCACCGCGCCGATCTTGTCGTCGGCGAACCAGCGCGCGAGGCGGCGGATCGTCTCGGGCTCGAACTGGGTGTCGGCATCCAGCGCGATGATCACCTCGCCCTTGGCCTGCTGCAGCGCACGATTGAGCGCTGCGGCCTTGCCGCCATTGACCAGCGTCAGCAGCGTCACCCGCGGATCGTCGCCGAACGCCGCCGCGACGATCTCGCTGGTGCGATCCTTCGAGCCATCGTCGGCGACGATCAGCTCGATCGCCGGATAGTCGCTGGCGAGCACGCGGCGCACCGAGGATTCGATCACCCGCTCCTCGTTATAGGCGGGGATGATCACCGACACGGTCGGCACGTACACCGGCGCCTCGCCGCGCTCGCGCAGCCGCTGGCGCAGCGCCAGCCCGGCGAGGATCAGCGCGCGGGCGATGCCGAGCGTGATCGCGATGAAGAACATCCAGCGCAGCCCCGAGGCGATCGCCGCGAGCGCGACGAAGATCGCCACGTCCGCCCGCACCGCCAGCAGGTCGCTGCCGCGGATCGGCGGCATCACCGCGTCGTAGGAGAGCCCGGCGAGCTTGGAGACGGGCACGAAGGTATAGCCGCGCGCCCGCAGCTCGCGGATGATGACCGGCAGCGCCTCGATGGTCTGCTCGCGATTGCCGCCGCCATCGTGGAGCAGCACGACGTTGGTGGAATGGTCTGGCGCGGCGCCTGCCACGTCGGTCAGCACGCCCTGGATGATCGCATCGACGCCCGGCCGCTTCCAGTCGTCCGGATCGACGTGGAGGCCGACCACGGTGTAGCCCTGCTTCTGCGCCACCACGGCGGGATCGAGTTCGTCCGGCGTGGTAGGCTCGGCGTCTCCGAAATAGGGGGCGCGGAACAGCCGCATGCCGCGGCCGGTATAGGCCTGCACCAGCCGCTGGGTGGCGTTCAGCTCCAGCGCGGTGCTCGCCGCCGAGGTGGTGGCGAGGTTCGGGTGGGTATAGGTGTGGTTGCCCAGCTCATGCCCCTCCGCCACCAGCCGGCGCAGCAGCAGCGGATGCTGCAGGCCGTTCTCGCCGATGATGAAGAAGGTCGCGGGCACATGCTCGGCCTTCAGGATGTCGAGGATGCGCGGGGTGTAGGTGGGATCGGGGCCGTCGTCGAAGGTCAGCGCGATCTCGTGCTTCGAGGCGCCGGTGCGCATCACGACATAGGGCGTCGGCAGCACCGGATACTGCACGTCGCGGATCATGTTGGCGGCATCGAAGCTGATCGCGCGCTCGCCCACCGTCGGCGTCCGCGTGACCCGCAGGATCTCGCCCGGGCCTTCCACGTCGACGTTCGTCGCCGGCACGATCCGGCTAAGGTCGGGACGGCCGCCATGGCGATAGGCGAGCAGCGCGGTCCACACGCCCGCGTCCTCGGTACCCAGCCGCCACAGGGCGACGCTGCCCACGCCCGCGGCGCGGACCGCCTGCAGCTGGTTCCAGGTCGCGGTGGCATCCACCATCCAGATCTCGTGGTGCTTGCCGTCCTCGTCATAGGCGAAGGCGCTGTTGCCGCTGGTCTTGTCGAAGGTGACCTTGGCGTCGCTGTCGCGCGCCGCCGACCAGGCCTCTTCGATGCTCATCGCGTCGGTGCCGTCGCCGTGATAATCATAGGCGTAGCTGGCGAGCGCGACGATCAGCTTGTTCGCGCCGACCGTCGCCACTGCCCGGCGCAGTTCGTCGACGAACCAGGGCTGCGAGGCGATCGGCCCGGCGGTGCCGCCCTGCCAGTGCTCGTCATAGTCCATCAGGATCACGCGATCGGTGACCGCGGCGAAGCGCTTGAGGTCCCAGTTGCTGTCGCCCGCCGGCACGGTGACCGCGAGCAGCTTGTCCTTGGGCATCGCCTTGTTGATCTGGTCGAGCAGCTGGACATAGCCGGGCAGCGAGCTGGGCTGGAGGCTCTCGAAATCCATCACCAGGCCGGGCAGGTTGCGCGCCTGGACCATCGCGGCGAGGTCGCGCGCCAGCTTGGCGCGGGCGGCCGGGCTGGCCATCAGCTTGGCCGAGCCGGCGGTGTCCCAGGCTTCGTCGGAGACGTTCTGCACCATCGGCAGCACGCGCGGACGGCGCGGCGCGGCGGCGACGATGCTGGCGAACTTGGGATCGTCCAGCACCTGCATCGCATGGTTGGCCCCGGTCACCGAGACGAAGGCGGGCACCACCCAGTCGAGATCGCCGATGTTGCGGCGGAGCGAGTCGGCGCTTGCCGGATCCCAAGGCACGTAGAAGCCGACGGTGAGCGGTGCGCCCGGCTTCTTCGCCGAGCCGCCCGGCAGCCAGCGCTGCGCGCGCGGCTGGCCGCGCGCGCTGAGCGAGCGCAGCGCCGCGGGCTTGGCATTCTCCCACCGCACCGGCAGGTCCTGCGCGGGCGGCACGTTGACGATGGTGGCGGCGAACACGACGGCGGCGACGAGCACGCCGCCGATCAGCGCGAACACCGTGCGCATCGTCCAGCGCTTGCGGCTGCCGGTGGGGTCGAAAAATACGGGACGCGACATCGATGCTCTTTCGAAACGCGCGAACCTGTCCCCGGCGCGTGACGGGCCCGCGCCTTATAGGGGGCCGCATTAACCGAAGCTATACACCGAAGGCTGGGTAGATTCCCTGAGATGGTATGGGGTCACACCGCACTGCTGAAGCGGGTGGCGGCAGCATCACGATGGCTGTCGAGCGCGCTGGCGATCACTCGCGCATAGGGCAGCGCCTCCGGCGCGAGCAGCAGCACGCTGCCTTCCCAGCGCACCAGGTTCAGCGCCGCGAACCGCGCGAGCCGCAGCGCGATCGCCGCGCGGCCGGCGATGCCGCCCAGATCGGCACGGCCCTGGCAGAGCAGCTCCTCGATCGCCGCCGCCCGCCACTGGTCGTCGAGCGAGCGCCGCACCCCGCGCGCGGCGGCAAGCCGGCCGGAGGAAATGGCCATGTGCCAGCGACCGGCATTCTTCTCGTTCTGCACCAGCACGTCCGGGAACTGGCTGATCGCGCTGGCGCCCAGCCCGATCAGCACCTCGGCCTCGTCCTCGGTGAAGCCCTGGAAGTTGCGCCGCAGCCGGCCTTCGCGCGCGGCCACCGCGATCGCGTCGCCGGGCTTGGCGAAATGGTCGAAGCCGATAGCGGCGTAGCCGTCCGCTACCAGCCTGTCGTGCGCCAGCGCGGCCTGGGCGAAGCGGGCTTCGGCGCCGGGGAGCGCGCTCGCGTCGATACGGCGCTGGCGCGGGATCAGGTGCGGCACATGGGCATAGCCGAATACGGCGAGACGATCGGCGCGCATCGCCAGGCTCTCGTCGATCGACTCGGCGAGTGCTCGGTCGGTCTGGCCGGGCAGGCCGTACATGAGGTCGAAATTGATCGACTCCACCCCGGCGTGGCGCAGCAGGTCGACGGTGACCGCGATATCGGCGCGCGGCTGGACCCGGCCGATCGCCGCCTGGATGGCGGGATCGAAGGTCTGCACGCCGAGGCTGACGCGGGTCACGCCCGCTTCGGCTAGCGCGCCGGCCCAGGCGGCATCGAAGCCCCGGGGATCAACTTCCACGGACAGCACGGGGGCGCCGGCACCGAACGCCGCCCTGGTCTGTGCCACCAGCCGCAGGAAGGCCTCGGGGGTGATCGCGTTGGGGCTGCCGCCGCCGAACGCGATACGGCCCACCCGCCCTCGCCCGCCAAGCCGCCGCGCGACCAGCTCGATCTCCTCCGAGAGCCGGGCGAGATAGGCGTCGAGCCGCGCGGTGCGATTGGCGGCCCCCGTGTTGCAGCCGCAATACCAGCAAATCTCGTGGCAGAAGGGGATGTGGAGATAGAGCGACAGCTCGGCATCCGCCTCCACCCGGTCGAGCGCGGCGCCCATGTCCGCCTGTCCCACGCCCTCGTGGAATTCGGCCGCGGTGGGATAGCTGGTGTAGCGCGGCACCGGCGTGGCGAGCAGATCGGGATGATAGGTCCACATGCCCCCGCGCATGCACCGCTGTGGGAGGCGCGTCGCTTGGGAATGTCCCGTATCCTTGCCGCCCGCACCGCGCAGGCGTAGGCGCAGGGCCATGCAACTCGACGACCAGCTAGTCCGCTATTTCGGCACCGCCGATCTCGGCGCCCTCACCCCGCCCGCGCTCGCCTCGGGCATCGAGCGGATGAAGGTCGATCTCGGCCTCGAGACCGATCGCGCCCGCCGCTTCGCGCTATGGGCGCTGCTGTTCATGCTCGGCAGCGCGCCCGATCTCGACGTCACCTTCGAGGACGAGGCCGATCGCGAAGCCGCGCGCAACTTCATGGACCTGTCCGACCAGCAGGACTGACCCCGACACAAAAGCGGCGGACCTTTCGGCCCGCCGCCCTAGGTGTTGGGAGACATTTATGTTTTTGGGAAAGCGTCAGAAGGTGAGGCGCGCACCCAGCGTGTAGGACCGGCCGATCGGATCGTAGATCGTCGGGAAGGTGTTGCCGCTGTTGTACGACGTACCACCGACGCCCGAACCGACCAGCGGCGGATCCTTGTCGAGCAGGTTGTTCACCGTCAGGTTCAGGCTGAGGTTCTTGGTCGGCCGCACGCCGAACGACAGATCGAAATAGTCGTAGGCGGGGATGCGGGCGAACTGCGGCAGGATGCTGCCGATCGGGTCTTCCAGGCTGACATGGCTGATGTGGGTCCACAGCAGCGAGGCGTCGAAGCCCGGACGATCATAGGTCAGGCGACCGTTCCAGCGCAGCTTGGCACGCGGATTGGTGCAGCCGCCGGCGCTGTAGCGACCGGTGCAGTTCCGATCGATCGAGTTCGGGTTCGCCTGGAAGCGATAATAATCGAGCCAGGTGCCGTTGAAGCCGATCGTGATCGCGCCGCTGTCCTTGATGCCGATGTCGTCCAGCAGCACGCGCTGGTTGACGCCGAGATCGATGCCGGCCGTACGGATCAGACCCAGGTTCGAATAGGTCAGGATCACGCCCGGGGTCTCGCCCGCGCCGTTGAGCGTGCCGGTCAGCGGATTGCGGCGGATCAGCGCGCAGAAGGCGTTGTTCGTGAAGCTCGGGTTGAGCGTCGCCGAATAGCAGCCGTTCAGGATGTCGGCCTGTGCCGGCTGGGTGATCGCGTTCGACACCTTGATCCGGAAATAGTCAACCGTCGCGGAGAAGCCCTTGAGGAAGGTCGGCGTGAACACGCCGCCCAGCGTCAGGGTCTTGGCCTTCTCCACGTCCAGGTCGCGGTTGCCGGCGGTGGTGTTGTTGATCTGGCCCGAGCTCGGCTGCGCGATCGACCCGATCGTGCCTGCCGGCGCGCCGGTGGCGACGCAGAGTGCCGCCAGCGGCGCGTTGCTCAGCACGCCGGTGCCGGCGCACACGTCACGCGTCAGGTTGCCCAGACCCTGCACCGGCGACTGGAACAGTTCCTGGATGTTGGGCGAGCGGACCGCGACCTGATAGGTGCCGCGGAACTTAAAGCCCTGCACCGGTTCCCAGGTGCCGCCGGCCTTCCACGTCGTGCTGCCGCCGGTGGTGGTGTAGTCGGAATAGCGGATGCCCGCTTCCGCGGTCAGCTTGTAGAGGAAGGGCTGGTTCTCGATCAGCGGCGCGATCACCTCGCCGAACACTTCCTTCACGCTGTAGCGGCCGGTATCCGGCGGCGTGCGCGCGCCGGTGCCGAGCACTTCGCCCTGCACCTGCGACGGGCCGTCGGGCTGGCTGGCAGCGGTGATCTTGCGATATTCGCCGCCGGCCGCGAACGCGATCTTGCTGGCGGCGAGCGGCGACGCGAACAGGTCTCCCGAGATGCTGCCGGTGACGACCGTCTGGCGCACCTTGCGGTTGATGATCGCGTCGAGGTTGACGAACGCCGCCTGGGCCGAGCTGATCGAGCCGTTCGGCCCGAACAGGTTGAGCGCGGTGCAGCCGTTGCTGGTGTCGACGCAGCGGATCGTCCCGCTCGCATCGCGATAGGCGCGCAGCGCCTGCTGGACCTTGCTGAACGAGCCCCAGCGCTGGCGCGTCTGGTTCTGCGTCGTCTCGCCATATTGCGCCGAGAGATCGTACTTCAGGCCCGTGGTGATCTCGCCGCGGAAGCCGCCCTGGATCTGGAACATCTGCGATTCGAACAGGTTGCCGCGGGGACCGAATTCGGTGAAGCGGCGCTGCGCGACCACCGGGATCTCGCGATACCCGGCCGTGCCCGGGCCGCCCTGCACCGCCGCTGCCGTCGCGCAGTCCGCCGCCGAGATCTTGCTTGCCGTGCAGAGCTGGTTGCGTATTCCGACCGGCAGATAAGGGTTGTTCAGGCCCAGCTGGTAGGTGTTGTTGAACGTGCCCGAGGAGGCGAGCTGGGTCGCGATCTGATTCCGCGTGAACATCGCCGAGCCGTAGAATTCGATCGCATCGGTGATCTTGTAATAGCCCGCCGAATAGGCGTTGATGCGGTCGAGCGGCGTCTGGAAATAGGTGCCGATATTGGTGTTGTAGGTGTCGTTCGCGGTCGCGGACTGAAGCAGCCCGGTCGTCGGGTTCACCACCGCGCCGAAATCGCTGGGGCCGAGGCCGAGCGCGGCAACGCCGGGCGAACCGAAGATCGTCACCTGCGCCGTGCTGGAGCCGGCGAACGCGCCGGTGGTCGAGCTGATCGGCACTGCGCTGATCTTGCGATCGAGGTGGAGCAGCGGATCGGCCTTGGTATAGCCGATGCTGAGCACCACGTTGCCGCGGCCGTCCGCGAAGTTGCCGCCGACGACGAGATCAGCCTTGAAGCGCTGGCTGTCGCCACGTTCGGACACGCGGTAGCTCGCCGAGGCGTCGATGCCCGAGAAGTCGCGGCGGGTGATGAAGTTGACGACGCCCGCAACCGCGTCCGCGCCATAGGTGGACGACGCGCCGCCGGTCAGCACCTCGACCTGTTGCAGCAGCGCGACAGGGATGTTGTTGGTGTCGGTCAGGCCGTCGAGACCATAGGGCACGAGACGGCGACCATCGAGCAGCACCAGTGTGCGCTGCTCACCGATACCGCGCAGGTTGAGCGTCGACGAACCGTCCGAGCCGTTGTTGACGCCCGCGCCGATCGACGGGCGGATCGCCGGCAGGTTGCGCAGCAGATCATCCGCGGTGCCGGGCTGGCGGAACTGGATTTCCTGCTGGCTGATCACGTTGACCGGGCTGGCCAGCTCGAGATCGGGCCGCGAGATGCGCGACCCGGTGACGACGATTTCGCTGGCCGGCTCGGCTTGGCTCTCGGATTCGGGAACGCTTTGTTGCTGCGCATATGCAGGCGCAGCAATGCCCGCGACCAGCATCGTGGACGCAAGTAGACAGGTTCTGAGCGTGGACGTCATCAAAAGCCCCTTGTTTGAAATTTTCTCCGTAGCTGGCGCAACTTTCGTGCGCCTTCGCATTGCGGCATGTCTGCACGTTACATCATTAATGGCAACGGCACAGACATTACCGGAAACAAAATGTCACGGAGCTGTTGCGCGTTTGCAATGGTGGTGGTCTCGCGCCGTGTACGCCGAGACATTTGCCGCGAACCCGGAAAGCCGATAGACGCAAAGGACAATTGCATCCTGCCCGCGTCGTTGCCGGAACAACCCCGGCAATCAGGCGCTAAGGCACGGGGAAAAATGCACACAGGGGATGCCCAAGATGGATAGTCCAAGCGATATCGGCGTATCGCGGCGGAGGTTGCTGACGAGCGGCGCAGGCTTCGCCGCCGTGACGGCCTTGCCCGCAAGCGCCAGCAACAAGGAACCGGTCGCGCCGATGGAGACGCCCCCCACCCTGCCCGTCCAGCTGAAGGTCAACGGCAAGGCGACCGAGCTGACCGTCGACACCCGCACCACGCTGCTCGATGCGCTGCGCGAGCATCTCCACCTCACCGGCACCAAGAAGGGCTGCGATCATGGCCAGTGCGGTGCGTGCACCGTGATCGTCAACGGTCGCCGCATCAACAGCTGTCTCAGCCTGGCAGTGATGCACGACGGCGACAGCGTCACCACGATCGAAGGCCTGGGCACGCCCGAGGACCTGCACCCGATGCAGGCGGCCTTCGTGAAGCATGACGGCTATCAGTGCGGCTATTGCACGCCGGGGCAGATCTGCTCGGCGGTGGCGGTTCTCGACGAGATCAAGGCCGGCATCCCGAGCCATGTCGCTGCCGACGTCGCCGCCTCGCCCGCTTTCTCAGAAATGGAGATCCGCGAGCGGATGAGCGGCAACATCTGCCGCTGCGGCGCCTATTCCAACATCGTCGAGGCGATCCGCGAAGCCGCGGGGCGGAGGCAGGCATGAAGGCTTTTCACTATACCCGCGCGAGCAGCCCGGCCGACGCCGCCGCGCTCGCCGCCAAGACCCCTGGCGCCAAGTTCATCGCCGGCGGCACCAACCTGCTCGACCTGATGAAGCTCGAGATCGAGACGCCGGCGCACCTGATCGACGTGAACAAGCTCGCGCTCGATCGAATCGAGGAAACGTCGGACGGCGGGCTGCGCATCGGCGCGCTGGTCCGCAACACCGATCTCGCCGCCGACAAGCGGGTACGCCGCGACTATGCGGTGCTGACCCGCGCGATCGTCGCGGGCGCCTCGGGCCAGCTGCGCAACAAGGCGACCACCGCCGGCAACCTGCTCCAGCGCACCCGCTGCCCCTATTTCTACGACCCCAACCAGCCTTGCAACAAGCGCAAGCCCGGCAGCGGCTGCGCGGCGATCGGCGGATTCAGCCGCCAGCTCGCGGTGATCGGCACCAGCAAGGCGTGCATCGCCACCTATCCGGGCGACATGGCCATCGCGATGCGCCTGCTCGATGCAACCATCGAGACGGTGAAGCCGGACGGTGCCACGCGCAAGATCGCCATCGCCGACTTCCACCGCCTGCCGGGCGACACGCCGCACATCGACAACACGCTGCAAACCGGCGAGCTGATCACCGCGGTTACCCTGCCCAAGCCGCTGGGCGGCAAGCATTTCTACCACAAGGTGCGCGACCGGGCATCCTATGCCTTCGCGCTCGTCTCGGTAGCGGCGGTGGTGCAGAAGGACGGCACCGGCCGCGTCGCGTTCGGCGGCCTGGCGCACAAGCCGTGGCGGGTCGAAGCCGCCGAGGCCGCGCTCCCCAAGGGTGCCGCCGCGACTGCCAAGATCGCCTTTACCGGCGCCACGCCGACGCACGACAACGCATTCAAGCTCCAGTTGGCCGAGCGCACGCTCGCCGCGGTGCTGAGCGAAGCAAGGGGCTGAGCCATGAAGTTCGATACCCCCGCCACGACCAACCCGATCGACCGCCTCAAGGTGGTCGGCAAGGCCACCGACCGGATCGACGGTCCGCTCAAGACTACCGGCCGCGCGCCCTATGCCTATGAACGGGACGATGTCGCACCCGGCGCGGCCTATGGCTATGTGCTGGGCTCGGCGATCGCCAAGGGACGGATCACCGGCATGGACCTCAGCGCTGCCAAGGTCGCGCCGGGCGTGCTCGCGATCGTCACCGCCGAAAATGCCGGCAAGCTGACCAAGGGCAATTTCAATACCGCCAACCTGCTCGGCGGGCCCGAGATCGAACATTACCACCAGGCGATCGCGCTGGTGGTGGCCGAGACCTTCGAGCAGGCCCGCGCCGCCTCGTCGCTGATCCGCGTCGACTATGCGCGCGGCAAGGGCCGGTTCGATCTCGAAGCCGAGATGGGCAATGCGACGCTGCCCAAGGAAGGCTTTGGCGGTCCCGCGGAAAGCAAGGTCGGCAATTTCGACGGCGCTTTCAAAAGCGCCCCCGTCCAGCTCGATGCGCGCTACACCACGCCCGATCATTCGCACGCGATGATGGAGCCGCATGCCTCCACCGCGAAGTGGGACGGCGACCAGCTGCTGCTGTGGACCTCGAACCAGATGATCAACTGGGGCAAGGGTGACGTGGCGCGCACGCTGGGCCTTCCGAAGGAGAAGGTGCGACTAATGTCGCCCTACGTCGGTGGCGGGTTCGGTGGCAAGCTGTTCGTCCGCACCGACGCGATCCTTGCGGCGCTCGGCGCCAAGGCGGCGGGACGCCCGGTGAAGGTATCGCTCCAGCGCCCGCTGATCGCCAACAACACCACGCACCGTCCGGCGACGATTCAGCGCATCCGCATCGGCACCACCAAGGACGGCAAGATCACCGCGATCGGCCATGAGAGCTGGTCGGGCGACCTGCCCGGCGGCGGGCCGGAGACGGCGGTGAGCCAGACACGCCTGCTCTATGCCGGCGAGAACCGGCTGACGTCGATGCGGCTGGCGGTGCTCGACCTTCCCGAGGGCAATGCGATGCGCGCGCCGGGCGAGGCCCCGGGCCTGATGGCGCTCGAAATCGCGATGGACGAGATGGCGGAGAAGCTGGGGATGGACCCGGTGGAATTCCGCGCGCGCAACGACACCCAGGTCGATCCCGAGGCCGCCAACCGCCCCTTCTCGCAGCGCCAGCTGATCCAGTGCATGCGGATCGGCGCGGACAAGTTCGGCTGGGCCAAGCGCGCCAAGGCGCCGGGTGCCATCCGGGAGGGTCGCTGGCTGATCGGCATGGGCATGGCCGCAGCGTTCCGCAACAACCTCAACGGCAAGTCCGGCGCGCGGGTGCGGCTCGACGGCAAGGGCGTGGTCACGGTCGAGACCGACATGACCGATATCGGCACCGGCACCTACACCATCATCGCCCAGACCGCGGCGGAGATGATGGGCGTGCCGCTCGACACGGTGGTGGTGCGGCTGGGCGATTCCAGCTTCCCGGCCTCGGCGGGCTCGGGCGGGCAATGGGGCGCCAACAGCTCGACCGCGGGCGTCTATGCCGCCTGTTCGATGCTGCGCGACAAGGTGACCGCGGCGCTCGGCTTCAACTCGGCCGACGTGGTGTTCGAGGACGGCAAGGTCCGCGCGGGCAACCGCAGCGTCGCGCTGGCCGAGGCGGCCAAGGGCGGCGAGCTCGTCGCCGAGGACTATATGGACTATGGCGACCTCGCCAAGAAGTACCAGCAGTCGACCTTCGGCGCGCATTTCGTGGAGGTCGCAGTCGATGCGGCCACCGCCGAGGTGCGGGTGCGGCGGATGCTGGCGGTGTGTGCGGCGGGGCGCATCCTCAACCCCAAGTCCGCGCGCAGCCAGGTGATCGGGGCGATGACGATGGGCGTCGGCTCGGCGCTGATGGAGGAGCTGGCGGTCGACAAGCGCTTCGGCTTCTTCGTCAACCACGACCTCGCCGGATACGAGGTGCCGGTCCATGCCGACATCCCGCACCAGGAAGTGATCTTCCTCGACGAAACCGATCCCACGACGTCGCCGATGAAGGCCAAGGGCGTGGGCGAGCTCGGCCTGTGCGGCGTCGGCGCGGCGGTGGCGAACGCCATCCACAATGCCTGCGGGGTGCGGGTGCGCGAGTATCCGGTGACGCTGGACAAGCTGCTGCCGGGGATGCCGGCGTTCGTGTGATCTAGATCCTCCCCGGGACGGGGAGGGGGACCAAGACGCGCAGCGGCTTGGTGGAGGGGGATCGCCGCGAGGGACGTCCCTTGTGGAGACCCCCCTCCACCACCGCCTTCGGCGGCGGTCCCCCTCCCCGTGCCGGGGAGGATCTTGGGGTAGCGCTCACCTCCCTCCCCCGCTACAGCACCCCCGCCGGGGGGCAGGCTGAGGGAGTGCATGGACCACCACCGGACCACCCGCCGCGTCCGCGCGATCGTGCGCCGGCACGGCCCTACCGCGCAGACCTGGCGGCGCCGGGTCGCCTTTCTCGGCGGTGCGATCGTCATCGGCCTCGTCGCCTTCGGTTTTGCGGAGGCTGCCGACTGGGCCGCGCGCCGGTTCACCAGCCTCGAAAAGACCTGGTGGTGGCTGCCCCTGCTCCTCACTCCCGCCGGCTTCGCGCTGTTCGCCTGGGCGACGCGCCGCTTCGCGCCCGACGCCACCGGTTCGGGCATCCCGCAGGTGATGGCGGCGACGCGCGACCCCGACGACGCGATGAACAGCCTCACCTCGGCCAAGACCGTGGTGCTGAAACTGATCCTCACCATCGGCGCGGTGCTGGTCGGTGCCTCGACCGGCCGCGAGGGGCCGACGGTGCAGGTCGCCGCCGCGATCATGGGCTATGCGCACCGGCTCGCGCGGGTGCCGATCCGCGCTTCGGTGTTCATCGCCGGCGGTGCGGCAGGCGTCGCGGCGGCGTTCAACACGCCGCTCGCCGGGGTCGCCTTCGCGATCGAGGAACTCGCCGCCGCCTATGAGCAGCGCATGGCGGTGCTGGTGATGGCGGCCGTGCTGATCGCGGGCATGACCAGCCTCGGCATCGCCGGCGATTATGTCTATTTCGGCGCGATGCGCGACACGCTGCCGCTGCGCCAGGCGATCCTCGCCGCGCCCGTCGCGGGCGTTGTGGGCGGCCTCGCCGGCGGGCTGTTCGCGCGACTGATGCTCGCGGCGGGCGGATCGGACTGGCGGCCGCTGGTCGCGGTCCGCCGCCACAAGCTGCTCTTCGCCGCGGCCTGCGGGCTCGTCGTGGCGGTGCTGGGCGTGACGACCGGCCTCACCTGGGGCACCGGCTATGACGCTGCCCGCAGCGCCATCACCAACGGCGCGATCCCGTGGTGGTATGCCCCCGCCAAGTTCGCCACGACGCTCGCCACCGCCATAGCCGGCATCCCCGGCGGCATCTTCGCGCCCTCGCTCTCGGTGGGCGCGGGCGTCGGCGATCTCGTGCGGCCGATGTTTCCCACCGCGCCGGGCGGGACGATCGTGCTGCTGGGCATGGTCGCCTATTTCAGCGGCGTCGTCCGCGCGCCGCTGACCGCGGTGATCATCATCGCCGAGACCACCGCCAGCCGCGGGCTGATGCTGCCGCTGCTCGCCGCCGCGCTGATCGCCGACTTCACCGCGCAGATCGTCTCCAAGGAACGGCTGTACCATGGCCTGTCGCTGCGCTTCGGCACGACGCAGGTGCAGCATGAATCCGACCAATCGGGGAACGGATCGGTCCCGCGCGCGTAACGATCCTGTGGAGGCGCCCACCTGCTGGCGCCCCGATGAGGAGTTGCATGCCCGACCGGGACCCCGTTCTGCTGATGCCGCCCCCGGCGGATCTGCTCGATACCGCCAGCCTGTTCCTCGATTTCGACGGCACACTGGTTGAACTCGCCGACCGCCCGGACGGCGTGGTGGTCGCGCCCGTGCTGGTCGACCTGATCCGTGCGCTGGAAGAAAAGCTCGACGGCCGGCTGGCACTGGTCAGCGGCCGCCCCGCCGGGGATCTGGCGGACCTGTTCGGCGAGCGTGCGCCCTCCGTCGTGGGCAGCCACGGCATGGAGTTCCGCTGGTCCGATGGTCGCCGCGAACAGGCCGAGCGCCCCGCCGGGCTAGTTGCGGCGCTGGACGCGATGCGCGCCTTCACCGAGAGCAACGACGGCGCGATCCTCGAAGACAAGCCGCTGGGCGCCGCCGTCCATTACCGGCTGAACCCGGCGCTCGAAGCCGACGCCATGGCGCTGGGCGAACAACTCGCCGCCGAGCACGGCCTCTATCTCCAGCACGGCAAGATGATGGTCGAGGTCCGCACCGCGGGCGGCGACAAGGGCAGCGCAATCCGCACGCTGATGGCCGACCCGCGCTTCGCCGCCGGCCGCCCCGTCTTCCTGGGCGACGACGTGACCGACGAGCCCGGCTTTTCCGCGGTCGCGCTGCTCGGCGGCGCGGGTGTGCTGGTCGGCGATCCCCGCCCCACCGATGCGCGCTACCGCATCGACGACGTGTCCGGCGTGCTTGCCTGGCTCGCCACTGCCGCCGGAGTCCATGCATGACCAATCTCGATCTCTGGCCGATCGGCAATTGCCAGGTCAGCGCACTGATCGACCGCAGCGGACGCTTCGTCTGGGGCTGCGTGCCCCGCGTCGACGGCGACCCGCTCTTCTCGGCGCTGGTCGGCGGCGAGGAGCCCGATGGCGGTTATTGGGACATCGCGCTCGAAGGCGTTGTCTCGGTCGAGCAGCATTATCTGCGCAACACCCCGATCCTGGTCAGCCGCCATACCGATGCGGCCGGCAACGCGATCGAAGTCACCGATTTCTGCCCGCGCTTCCAGCGGCTGGGTCGGGTGTACCGCCCGGTGTCCTTCGCGCGCATCGTCAAGCCGGTGGCGGGCAGCCCGCGCATCCGGGTGAAGCTGCGCCCCACCTGCGGCTGGGGCAAGGGCTGCAAGACCCGCATCGGCGGCTCCAACCACCTGCGCTATCTGGTCGAGCCGATGACGCTGCGCCTCACCACCACCGCGCCGGTCGGCATGGTGGAGGAAGAGCGCGTGTTCCGCATCGAGAAGCCGCTGCACTTCTTCCTGGGGCCGGACGAGAGCTTCAGCGGCGACGTCGCCGAGACGGTCGACGACATGCTGCTCAACAGCATCGCCGAGTGGCAGCATTGGGTGCGCGGGCTCAACATCCCGCTCGAATGGCAGGAGGTGGTGATCCGCTCGGCGATCACCCTCAAGCTGTGCCAGCACGAGGAGACCGGCGCGATCGTCGCCGCGCTCACCACGTCGATCCCCGAACATGCCGGCTCGCAGCGCAACTGGGACTATCGCTACTGCTGGATCCGCGACGCCTATTACACCGTGCAGGCGCTCAACCGGCTCGGTGCGCTCGACGTGCTGGAGACCTATCTCGGCTATCTGCGCAACATCGTCGACGATGCCCGCGCCGAGCCGCGCGGCGGCCATATCCAGCCGCTGTACGGCGTGCTGGGCGAGCCGACGCTGGTGGAGCGCGAGGCGCCCGACCTTGCCGGCTATCGCGGCATGGGCCCGGTCCGCGTCGGCAACCAGGCCTATGAGCAGGTCCAGCACGACGCCTATGGCCAGATCGTCCTGTCCAACGTCCAGGCCTTTTTCGACCAGCGGCTATATCGCATCGCCAGCGTCGAGGATTTCGAATCGCTGGAGCGCGTCGGCGAACGCGCCTGGCAATATCACGACTCCCCCGATGCCGGGCTGTGGGAGCTGCGGACGCGCCAAAGCGTCCACACCTATTCGGTGGCGATGTGCTGGGCGGCGTGCGACCGGCTCGCCAATGCCGCGCATGTCCTGGGCCTCGAGGAGCGCCGCGACTTCTGGCAGAACCGCGCCGACACGATCCGCACGACGATCTTCGACAAGGCGTGGCGCGCGAAGACGGACCGCTTCTCCGCCACATTCTCGGGCGACGATCTCGACGCCAGCCTGCTCCAGCTGCTGGAGATGCGCTTCCTGGCGCCCGACGACCCCCGCTTCGTCTCGACGCTGAAGGCGGTGGAGGCCGGGCTGCGCCGCGGCTCGACGATGTTGCGCTACGATACCGAGGATGATTTCGGCCTGCCCGAAACCGCCTTCAACTTCTGTACGTTCTGGTTGATCGAAGCGCTGCACATCACCGGCCGCACCGACGAAGCGCGCGCCCTGTTCGACGAGATGCTCACCCGGCGCACCGCCGCCGGTCTGCTCTCCGAGGACATCGACCCCGTGACCGGGGAATTGTGGGGCAATTATCCCCAGACCTACTCGCTGGTCGGCATGATCAACTGTGCCGTCCTGCTGAGCAAACCCTGGAGTTCGATCCGTTGAGCCGCCTTATCGTCATCTCGAACCGCGTCACCGCGCCCAACGGCTCCAACTCCGGCGCGCAAGGGGGCCTGGCCGTCGCGCTCGCCGCCGCCCTGCGCGAAAATGGCGGCATCTGGTTCGGCTGGTCCGGCGAGCAGACCGACCAGTTCACCGGCCAGATCAGCATGCAGCGCAACGAGGGGGTGACCACCGCCACGGTCGACCTCGAAGAGCAGGATATCGACGAATATTACAACGGCTATGCCAACCGAACGCTGTGGCCGCTGTTCCACTACCGGATCGACCTCGCCGAGTACGAGCGCGGCTTCGCGGGCGGCTATCAACGGGTCAACGAGCGCTTCGCCGAGACCGTCCGCCCGCTGATCGAGCCGGACGACGTGGTGTGGGTGCAGGACTATCACATGTTCCCGCTCGGCCAGGAATTGCGCCGCCGCGGTTGCAAGAACCGGATCGGCTTCTTCCTCCACATCCCCTGGCCGCCGCGCCGCCTGCTCTCCAGCCTGCCCAAGGCGCACGAGCTGATCGAGACGCTGTTCGCCTATGACGTGATCGGCTTCCACACCCAGGAATGGATGGAGAGCTTCATCGACTTCGCCCGCGCCGAGATGGAAGCGGTGGTGCAGCCCGACGGCGTGCTGCGCATCGGGCTGAAGAGCGTGAAGCTCGTCGCCTGCCCGATCGGCATCGACGCCAAGGAGTTCGCGGCGCTGGCCGAAAGCGATTCCGCGCGCGAGACCTTCGAGCAGATGCGGACCAGCTCGGTCGGCCGTTCGCTGATCGTCGGCGTCGACCGGCTCGATTATTCCAAGGGGCTGGAGGAGCGCTTCCTCGGCTACGAGCGCTTCCTCACCACCTATCCGGAGCAGCGCAAGGAAGTGTATCTGCTCCAGATCGCGCCGCCGTCGCGGGCGACGGTGGAGACCTATCAGCGCATCCGCAACACGCTGGAAGGGCTGTCGGGCAAGATCAACGGCGCGCATGCCGATCTCGACTGGGTGCCGCTGCGCTACGTCAACCAGGGCTATCCGCGCGACGTGCTCGCGGGCGTGTACCGCGCCGCGAAGATCGGCCTGGTCACGCCCTTGCGCGACGGGATGAACCTCGTTGCCAAGGAATATGTCGCGGCGCAGGATCCCAAGGATCCCGGCGTGCTGATCCTCTCCAAGTTCGCGGGCGCCGCGATCCAGATGGAGCAGGCGCTGCTGGTGAACCCCTATAGCGCCGAGGAAGTATCCGACGCGATCTGCCAGGCGCTCAACATGTCGCTGGAAGAGCGGATCGAGCGCTGGCAGGCGCTGAAGGCCGGCGTCGACGAGCAGGACGTGATGTGGTGGCTCAAGAAGTTCACCGACGAGCTCAGGAGCGTCCCGATGGAAACGGAGACAAGGCTTCCGGTCGAGGCGTAATGCCGAGGCGCGGCGGCAGGAACCGATCGGACCCCAAGCTTCGTCATCCCGGCGAAAGCCGGGATCCATTGGGGGCTCCGTCAAGGCTCCTGCTGCGGCCGAGCGGCGACTGGATCCCGGCTTTCGCCGGGATGACGGCTTTAGGATAAGGAGTCGCTCTCCATCCGCGGTGGCTTAAACTCCAGCAACCCGCGGTTGCGGACGAGTGCCTCGGGCATCTCGGCGCGGATATAGGCTAGCAGCCCCTCGCGAATGTCGCAGCGCAGGTCGAAGGCGGTCGAGGCGTCCTTGGCGGTCATCAGCCCGCGCACCTCGATCGCCTCGGGCTTGGTGTCGGTCACCTGCAGGTTGCAGAAACGGCCGTCCCAGCGCGGGTTGGCCTTGACCAGTTCCTCCAGCTTGGCGCGCAACCGGGGAATATCCGCGGCGGGATCGAGATACCAGAACACGCTGCCGAGCAGCTGGCTGGTCTCGCGCGTCCAGTTCTGGAAGGGCTTCTCCAGGAACTGCGACACCGGCACCACCAGCCGGCGATCGTCCCAGATGCGCACGACGACATAGGTGAGACGGATATCCTCGATCCGCCCCCACTCGCCTTCGACGATCACCACGTCGTCGAGCCGGATCGGCTCGGAGAAGGCCATCTGAATGCCAGCAATCAGGTTCTTGAGCGCCGGCTGGGCGGCAGCGCCCACCGCCAGGGCGGCAAGGCCGGCCGAGGCGATCAGCGTCACGCCGATGCTGCGCACGCTGGGGATGCTCATCAGCATCAGGCAGAAGGTGATCGCCAGCACCACGAAGACGATCACACGGTGGAGGATCGAGGCGCGCGTCCGCCGCCGCCGGGCACGGAGATTGTCCGCCACGCTCACGTCGGCGCGCAGCAGCACCCAGTCGAAGATCACCCCGAGCAGCGCCACCAGCATCCAGCCGATCAGCCCCGGCACCAGCAGGCCCGCCGCCTGCGCCCAGGCCCGCGTGCCGCTCGTCCCGAGATCGAGCCCCGGCTGGATGAACGACAAGGCGATCGCGACCAACAGCCAGCGCGCCGGGCGGTACAGCCGACGGATGACGATGTCGTCGAGCTGGCCCTTGCTGTGCGCCGCCGCACGCCGCCCCAGCGAAAAGGCGAGGCGGTGTACCAGCAACGCCACCGTGATCGCGGCCGCGATCAGCGCGATGCTCGTCACCCAGCCGGGAAGGTCGGCGATCAACCGCTCCAAATCATGCTCCTGTCGTGATGGCTATCCCCGGGTAACGGGAGCCGGCGGCACTGGGTTCCCGGCGATTCGCGCCGCACGGCAGGGCGGATCCTGCGTGCGTCAAGCGCAAGCGCTTGATCCCGTAGCGATACACACCGTGACTTCTACGGAATGGCCGCCGACGACGATAAATACGACATTAGGCAGGCAATGAACAAAACCCAAAACGAGACCGGGTCGATGTCCTCCCTGCACCACGCGCCCCTTACGAATCACTTCCGCCTGCGCGCCGAGCAGGAGCGGGACCGCGCGACTCGCGCGCCCAACGAACGGCACAAGCGCCTGCACCTGGAGCTCGCGGCGATCTTTGAGCGCCGCGCCGAGGGCGGGCCGGTCTGACAAAAGGCAAAGGCCGGCCGATCCCTTGTCAGGATCGCCGGCCTTCGGGGCGGAGGGGCGGTCGCCGTGCGGCCGCCCCTTTCCTTTGCGCTCAGTCGAGGACCGTCAGGTCCGAGTTCGGGTCCGAATGGAACTCGTGCCAGATGCCGTTGAGCACCGCGGCGGCGACGGCCAGGCAGACCCCCAGGATCCAGGCGAAATACCACATGGGTTCAACTCCTCAGTAGAGGTCGGGGTTGAGCCGCAGCTCTTCCCCGCGGACGCGGCCGAACATCACCTTGTACACCCAGGCGGTGTAGGCGAGCACGATCGGCAGGAAGACCAGCACGCAGCCCAGCATGATGAACAGCGTGAGGTGGCTCGACGAAGCGTTCCAGGCGGTGAGGCTGGAGGCCGGGTCGATCGCGCTCGGCAGGATGAACGGGAACATCGACAGGCCGACGGTGGCGATGATGCCGACATTGGCCAGCGACGAGCCGGCGAACACCAGCGCCCCCTTGCGACCGCGGATGCCGACCAGGGCCAGCACCGGACCGAGGAAGCCGAGCACCGGGGCAATGAGCATCCACGGATAGGTGCCGTAGTTGCTCAGCCACGCCCCCGGCGCCTTCACCGTCTGGATCAGATGCGGGTTGGACGGTCCGTTGGGATCGACTGCGCCGACCAGGCGATACCCCATGTCGCCATACGCGACGAACGCGCCGCCCACCGCGAACAGCACGATCGCGAGGATCGCGGCGACGGTGCCGAAGCGCTGGGCGCGCTCGACCACCACGCCTTCGGCCTTGAGGCTTAGCCAGCCGGCGCCGTGCAGCACCAGCATCCCGACCGAAAGCAGGCCGGCTACGAGGCTGAACGGGGTGAACAGGCCGAGCAGCGTGCCTTCGTAGAAGGAGCGCAGGTCGCTATCTAGGCGGAAGGGCGCGCCGAGCAGCACATTGCCCACCGCGACGCCGAAGACGAGGGCGGGTACGAAGCCGCCGACGAACAGCGCCCAGTCCCAGCGCGACCGCCAGGCGGCGTCGGGGCGCTTGGAGCGGTATTTGAAGCCGACCGGCCGCAGGATCAGCGCCGACAGCACCAGGAACATCGCCAGGTAGAAGCCCGAGAAGCTGACCGCATAGACGAACGGCCAGGCGGCGAAGATGGCGCCGCCCCCCAGGATGAACCACACCTGGTTGCCTTCCCAGGTCGGCCCGACGGTGTTGATCACCATGCGGCGCTCTTCATCGGTGCGGCCCACGAACGGCAGCAGCGCTGCCGTTCCCAGGTCGAAGCCGTCGGTCAGCGCGAAGCCGATCAGCAGCACCCCCAGCAGCGCCCACCAGATGAGGCGCAGGATTTCATAATCGAGCGGGATGGACATGTTCTTTCTCCTTGCTCGCGCTCATTCCGCGGGAACGGCGTGGAGCGGCCGCGGATCGGGTGCGGTCGGCACCGGATCGTGGCGGGGTTGCCAGGGCTCGTAGGTCTCGGGCCCGTGCTTGATCGCCGCCAGCATCAGCCGCAGCTCGATCACCGCCATCAGGCCGTAGAGCGCGGTGAAGCCGATGATCGTGGTCCACAAGGCGGGCACGGTCAGGCTCGAGGTGGCGAGGAAGGTCGGCAGCACGCCGTCCACCGCCCAGGGCTGGCGCCCCACTTCGGCGACGACCCAGCCGAACTCGATCGCGAGCCAGGGCAGCGGGATGATCCACATCGCCGTGCGCAGGAACCACTTGCGGTGGAAGCGGCGCGTATTGGCGTAGTAGAGCGCGGCGGTGAAGAAGGCGATGAAGAAGAAGCCCAGGCCCGCCATGCCGCGGAACAGCCAGAACACCGCCGGCACGTTGGGAACGGTCGACCAGGCGGCGCGATCCTTCTGCGCGGACGTCGCCTGGCGCGGATCGGCGACCCAGCGCTTGAGCAACAGGGCATAGCCGAGGTCGCCCCTGGCCCCTTCGAACTTCGCCCGTGCGGCGATGTTCTTGCGGTCGGTCTTCAGCGTCTGCAGCGCATCATAGGCGGTGAGGCCGTTCTCGATGCGCAGCCGCGCCTTGCCCACCAGCGGGTAGATGCCTTCCACCTGGCCGGTCAGGCTACGCGTGCCGATCAGGCCGAGCACATAGGGCACCTTGACCTGGAAATAGGTCTCGCGGCCCGAGTTGGAGGGGAAGCCGAACACGGTGATGCCGGCCGGTGCCGCCTCGGTGTGCCATTCGGCCTCGATCGCGGCGAGCTTCATCTTCTGGTTGTCGGTCAGCGCATAGCCGCTCTCGTCGCCCAGCACGACCACGGACAGCGAGGCCGCCAGGCCGAACGCCGCCGCCACCGCGAAGCTGCGCTTGGCGAGCTCCAGATGCCGGCCACGCAGCAGATAATAGGCCGAGATGCCGAGGACGAACACGCTGGCGCAGACATAGCCGGCGCTGACCGTGTGGACGAACTTCGCCTGTGCGACGGGGTTGAACACCACCGCCATGAAGTCGGTGACTTCCATGCGCATCGTGTCGGCGTTGAACGCGGCACCCGCGGGGTGCTGCATCCAGCCGTTCGCGACCAGGATCCACAGCGCCGACAGATTGGTGCCGAGCGCGGTAAGGAAGGTCACCATCAGATGCTGGCGCTTCGACAGGCGATCCCAGCCGAAGAACATCAGGCCGACGAAAGTGGCTTCGAGGAAGAAGGCCATCAGCTCCTCGATCGCCAGCGGCGCCCCGAAGATGTCGCCCACATAATGCGAGTAATAGGACCAGTTGGTCCCGAATTCGAATTCCATCGTCAGACCGGTGGCAACACCGAGGACGAAGTTGATGCCAAATAGCTTGGCCCAGAAACGGGTGATGTCCCTCCAGATCGGGCGATCGGTGACGACATAGACGCTCTCGGTGATGACGAGCATCACGGAAAGGCCCAGCGTCAACGGCACGAACAGGAAGTGGTACATCGCTGTCAGCGCGAATTGCAGGCGCGACAGCTCTACGACTGCCATATCCATAGTTTTGTCCTCAGCAAAGAGCCGGTGATCCGCGGCCTAGGCTTTGGTGTGGGCTGCGCCTATGCGGAACATCCCCTATTCCTGTCGCAACCGGAATGAGGCTTTAGCATTGGCGAATATGACCCTTCAGAAGCAGGCCGGGCTCGCCTGGATCATCGATTTGGGCGGCGCGGCGCTGTTCGCCTGGGGCATTGCCGACGGCGTCGCCGCGGCAGCCGCCGGGCAGGCGGTGCCGGGCGCGGCGTTCGCGGCGATGCTGGGCGGCGGGCTGGTCCGCGCGGCCACCGCCTGGGGGGTGCCGGTGCTGGCGGTGCGCGGCGCGCAGGCGAGCACCGCGCCGCTCCGCCGCAGCCTGGTGGCGCGGCTGCTCGGCAGCGGCGCGGCACCGTCGAGCGGGCAGTCGGCGGTGCTGGCGATCGACCATGTCGCGACGATCGAAGGCTATGAGACGCGCTTCGTTCCCGCCCGGGTGGCAGCCGCCGCGGCGCCGCTGGTAGCGGTGGCGATAATCGCCTGTGCGAGCATGGTCGCGGCGGGCATCCTGCTGGGCACGCTCGTTCCCTTCATCTTCGGGATGATCCTCGCCGGCACCGCCGCCAAGCGCGCGTCCGAGCGCCAGCTGGAAGCGCTGGGCGACCTGTCCGACCTGTTCGTCGATCGCGTCCGCACGCTGCCGATCCTCCGGCATTTCGGCGCCGAGGACCGGATCGCGCGACAGGTGGGCGTCGCCACGCGCGAGGTTGCCGCGCGCACCGTCGCGGTGCTGCGCGTCGCCTTCCTGTCGAGCGCGGTGCTGGAGTTCTTCTCGGCGCTCGCGGTGGCGCTGGTCGCGGTCTATTGCGGATTCAGCCTGCTCGGCCTGCTCCCCTTCCCCGATCCCGAGACGCTGACATTGCGCGAAGCGTTCTTCGCGCTGGCGATGGCGCCCGAATTCTACCTGCCGATGCGGCGACTGGCCGCGGCGTATCACGACAAGCAGCTCGGCGAAGCCGCGCGTACGGCGATCGCGGCGGTGCCGGAGGTGGTGGCGCCTGCCCCGGTGCCGGAGGTGTTCACGGGCGTGGAGGCGAAGGGCCTGGTGATCGCCTGGCCGGGCCGGACGATCGGGCCGGTGCGCCTGTCGATCGGCACGACCGGCCTGGTGGCCCTGACCGGGCCGACGGGGAGCGGCAAGACCAGCCTGCTGGCGGCGATCGCGGGGCAGATCGTGCCCGGCGAGGGCAGCCTGCGATTCCTATCGCCCGAAGAAGCGCCCGAGCGCCAAAGCCATCAGTCCCCCTCCCGCTTGCGGGAGGGGTTAGGGGAGGGTGAGTCGGGCGAGCGGGCGACGCCGTCGAGGCAAATCCTCCACGTCACACCCTCCCCCATCCCCTCCCGCAAGCGGGAGGGGGGAGTAGACGTAGCCCCCTGCCAAACCGTCATCGCCTGGGCCGCACAGCACCCGCTGATCCTGCCCGGCACGCTGCGCGACAACCTCGCCCTCGCCGCGCCGGACGCTTCCGACGCCGAGCTGCTCGCCGCGATCGACCGCGTCGGCCTCGCGCCCATGCTCGCCCACCGCGGTGCCGGGCTGGACCTCCCCCTCGACCATCGCGGCTCGGGCCTGTCCGGCGGCGAGCGGCGGCGCCTCGGTCTCGCCCGCGCGCTGCTGGCGGACCGCCCGCTGCTGCTCGCGGACGAACCCACCGCCGATCTGGATGCCGAAAGCGCCGCCGCGATAACTGCGCTGCTCCGCGCGGTCGCCGCCGAGCGCGCGGTGATCGTCGCCACCCATGACGCGCGCCTGATCGCCGCCGCCGATGCCGAGGTGACGCTGTGAACCCCTTCCCCCTCGCCGCTCCCGAACGCCGCACGCTCCGTCAGGCGCTGGCCTGCGCGACCATTGCCGGGCTCGCCGCGATCCTGCTGCTGGCGCTGTCTGGCTGGTTCCTCACCGGCGCCGCCATCGCCGGGGCGAGCGGCGCGGCCGCGGTCGCCGCATTCAACTATCTGATTCCCAGCGCCGCGATCCGCGGCCTCGCCATCCTGCGCACCGGCGGACGGTACGGGGAGCGCCTGCTGTCGCACCAGGCCGCGCTCACCGCGATGGCCGATCTGCGTGGCCGCCTGTTCGGCAAGCTCGCTGCGCAGGACAGCCGCACCGCGCCCGACCTTGCCGGCGGCGACGCCAGTGCCCGGCTGATCGGCGACATCGAAGCGCTGGAGGACCTGGTCGTCCGCCGCCCGAGCCGGCCTGCCAGCCTCGCGGCCGCCTGCTTCGCCGTGGCGCTGGTGGCACTGGCCGGCTGGAAGGCTGCACTGGCGCTGGCGCTGCTGCTCGCCGTATTGCCGCCGCTGCTCACCCTCGCCGCACGCCGCCTCACCGCTCGTCCCTCCGCCGAGGCCGCCGAGGCGCTGGGTGCGCTGCGCACTGCCTTTGTCGACTATGCCGCCGCCCGGCCCGAGATCATCGCTTATGGCCTCGCCCCGCGCGTGGCGGACACGATCGCCGAACTCTCCCGCCCGCTCGACCGCGCCCGTGCCGCACTTGCCCGCGGCGACGGCGCTGTCGCCGGCCTGCTCGCCGGATATGGCGCGCTGACCGCGGCGATCGTCTTCGCGCTGTCCGACGCGAGTGCCCCCGTCCGCGCGCTGGCCCTGCTGGCCTCCGCCGCATCGGTAGAGGCGATGGCGGCCTTCGCCCGCACCGCGCTGCGCCAGGCGAGCGTCGAGCAGGGCCTGGCGCGCCTCGCCACGCTGGCCGAGCTGCCGGACGAACGCGCCGCCGCGCCCCCGGCCGGCACCGTCGCCCGGCCGATCACCCTCGGCAGCCACATGCTCGCCCCCGGCGCCCGCGTGGCCATCCTCGGCGCCTCGGGCACCGGCAAGACGCGGCTGATCGAGGCGCTGGCGGGGCTCCGCGCGCCCGTGCACGCCCTCGCGCTGGACGGCACGCCGATCGCACAGTGCAGCGCCGATGCGCTCCGCCGCCAATGCGCGCTCGCCCCGCAGGACGCGGTGCTCATCGCCGGCTCGATCGCCGACAATCTCCGCGTCGCCCGCCCCGGCATCACCGAGGCGGCGATGTGGGAGGCGCTCCACACCGCCTGCCTCGATGCGACCGTGCGCGCAATGCCCGCCGGGCTCGAGACCTCGCTCGCCGAGGCCGGCGGCACGCTCTCCGGGGGCGAGCGCAAGCGGCTGTCGCTCGCTCGCGCGCTGCTCGCCGGGCGCCCCTGGCTGCTGCTCGACGAACCCAGCGAGGGCCTCGACACCGCGACCGAAGCGGAACTGGTGCGCCGCGTCGATGCCTGGCTGCAGTCGACCGGCAGCGGCCTGGTCCTCGTCTCGCACCGCACGGCCCCGCTGGCCCTCGCCACCACGACACGGATCGATATCGCCGCCATCGACCAATGATATATTGAAACATATGCGATGCTGCAGTACGGCATTGCGGATGCGCGTCTTCCGCATCCCTGGTCTGTTCCTCCGGCTGCTGCCGGCGCTGCTGCTGGCGTTCGCGCTGTGCTGGCAGGCGGGGATCGTCCGCGCACATGTGCATCCGGGACAAGGCTGGGTCGCGGCGCCGCATGCGCACCACAGCCCCAAGCAGAGCGACGACGACGAGGATTGTCCGCTTTGCGACGAGGTTGCGTCGGCCTCCGCCTATCTCGCCTCCGTGCCACCTACCGTCGCGCCGCCGCTGCCGGCAGGCGAATGGCATGCCCCGCTCGCCGCCGATCCCGCGCCGCGGTTCGTCCGCTCGCACGCCTGGCGCAGCCGCGCGCCGCCCGAACTCCGCGCCTGACCAACGATTGGCGCCGCCCGAGCGGCGCACCCCAGGTTCACGGAGTTTCCTTCATGCGTACTGCCCTTCTCACGGGCGCGGCGATCGTCGCGTTCGTTCCCCATGCCTTTGCCGACACCGATCCGCAGCAGGCCAACGACAAAAACATCATCGTCGTCACCGCCGCGCCCTATGCTGTTTCCAGCGACGAGGTGCCGACGATCGTCACCCATGTCGATCGCGACCAGATCCTGCGCAGCGGCGGGGCGAGCATCAGCGACGCGCTGGCGCAGGAGCCCGGCATCTCGGCCACCAGCTTCGCCAGCGGCGCCAGCCGGCCGATCATCCGCGGCATGGACGCGACGCGGGTCCGTATCCTGGAGAACGGCGCCAGCAGCTCCGACGTGTCGGACATCGGGCCCGATCACGGCATCCCCGTCGATCCCTTTGCGGCGGAAAGCATCGAGGTCGTCCGCGGCGCGGGCACGCTGCGCTATGGCAGCCAGGCGATCGGCGGCGTGGTCAACGTGATCAACAACCGCGTGCCGATGAAGCTGCCGAGCGACCCCATCTCAGGCGAAGCGGAAGGCAGCTACGGCACCGTCTCGAACGTCGGCGAAGGTGGTGCGCTGGTCGATGCCAAGCTGGGCTCGGTCGCGCTGCATGCCGACGGCTTCTACCGCGACGCCGGCGATTACGACACGCCGCTCGGCACCCAGCAGAACAGCTTCTTCCGCGGCCACGGCGCGTCGGTGGGCGGTTCCTATTTCTTCGGCGGCAACGATGCGAGCCACATCGGCCTGTCGGTCAGCCAGTATAATTCTAAGTACGGCATCCCCAGCGACACCACCTATATCGACATGCGCCAGACCAAGGTGATGTCGCGCGACGTGTTCGCGGTGAACGCCGGCCCGCTCAAGTCGGTCAACCTCGACGCCAGCTATGCCGACTATACGCATGACGAGAAGGAACCGGACGGCACGATCGACACGACCTTCCGCAACAAGGAATTCGACGGCCACCTGGAATTCCTGCTCAATCCGCTGGGCCCGATCCGCGACTCCGCGATCGGTTTCGAGCTGCAGAACCGCAAGTTCTCGGCGATCGGGCAGGACAGCAGCTACCTGTTCCCCACCACCACCCAGAGCGAAGCGGCCTATCTCTTCACCGAGGTGCCGGTGACGGATATCCTGCACCTGCAGGCCAGCGGCCGGGTAGAGCATGTCCGCAGCGAAGGCACCCCGGCGAGCGACGTCTTCACCGCGCGCGAATTCACCCCCGTCAGCGGGGCGATCGGGGCGCTGCTCGATGTCGGCAGCCATGTGAAGCTCGGCCTCACCGGATCGAGCACGGGTCGCGCCCCGGCGATCACCGAGCTGTTCGCCCGCGGCGGGCATGACGGCCCTAACACCTTCGAGACCGGCGACCCGAACCTGAAGATCGAGCGCGCAAATTCGGTCGAGGCGACGCTGCGGGTGAACCTCGATCGCTTCCACTTCGACGGCAGCGCCTATTCGACCTGGTTCGACAACTATATCTATGGCGACCTGACCGGGCGCACCTGCGATGACGACGGGACATGCACGCTGGGCGGCGACGGCGATCTGAAGGAGCTCAACTATCGCCAGCAGGGCGCGCATTTCCGCGGCCTGGAAGGCAAGGCGAGCTACGACCTGTTCCACGCACACGACCGTACGCTGCAGCTGACCGCGCTGGCCGACTATACCCGCGCGACGCTGGACAGCGGCGGCAACGTGCCGCGCATCCCGCCCTATCGGCTGGGCGGCGGCGTGAACTGGCTGAGCCCACAGCTCGATGCGGCGGTGCAGTTCGTCCATGCCGGCGAGCAGGACAAGTTCGGTGCGTTTGACACGGCGACGCCGGGGTACAACAACCTCAACGCCAACATCGCCTGGCGGCCGTTCAAGTCGCAGCCGGGGATCGAGTTCGCCATCGTCGGCCAGAACCTGACCGACGAGGTGCAGCGCAACGCCGCCTCGCTCAACAAGGATCTCGTGGTCCAGCCGGGCCGCAACGTGCGGTTCATGGTGAAGATCGCGACCTTCTGATGGTGGAGAGAGGCTGGTTTGGTGAATCGCGCCAAACCTGCCTCTCTCCCCTTGTCATCCCGGCGAAAGCCGGGATCCATTCGCCTCGGTCCGCAGAAAGGGCCGCAGCGGTGAAGCCAATGGATTCCGGCTTTCGCCGGAATGACGAACATTGGGCAATCAGCCCGGCCGGTGCCCTTTGCGCCATTTGGTCCACAGATGCCGGGCGAGCATCGCCGGCGGCATCCGCAGCGCGTGCGAGCGGAGGTAGAAGCCGAGCTGCACCGCCTTGCGGGTCGAGCGCCCCCAGCCGTCGCGTGCGGTCAGCCGGCGGTGGAACAGCGGATCGAGCGCATCCCAGCCCTGCCATGCGGGCGGGGCTTCGGTGCCGTAGAGCCGCACCGCCTGCCGCACCGCGCGGCGCATGGCGGCGCCCAGCCCGTGATGCGCCGCGCGCTCCGCGAGCCCCTCGAAGCCGAATTCGCCGAGCAGGCAGTGGATGTCCCACAGGTTGCGCATCCCGCCCGCCAGGTCGCCATCGGCGAACAGATGCGCGGCGGCGTGGCAGAGCATGTCCTGCGACCCGAGGATGCGCAGCCCGTTCTCCAGCGCCACGCTGCCCGCCAGCAGCGCCGCCGCGTCGGGGCGGATGCGCGCGGTGAGCGGCAGGATCGTGTGGTGCACGTCGATCATCTTGTCGCGGTCGCGATGGATCAGCGGCGGCAGCTCGTGCATCCAGCGGTGGTAATAGGCGTCGTCGTACGGATCGGGCTTCACCCATTCCCACCCCGCCGCGAGCAGCGCCGCTTCCACCGCCTCGATCGCCTCGCGCGGCACGAGGATGTCGAGATCGCCGATCACCCGCCCGGTCGAAGGCGACAGCCCCGCCGCGGCATAGGCGGTGCCCTTGAGCAGCACCACCGGCGCCTCGATCCCGGCGAGCGCGCGCCGCGCCATCTCGGCCTCCCAGAGCGCGGCGGTGCGGCCCTGCTCGGCCGAGGCGATGGCGTCTTCCACCAGCCGCGCCGCCGCCTGCGGCATCGGCAGCCCGGCGATACGGTGCGCGAGCGTGCCCGCCAGCTGCTCGGCGCGGGCGACCGCCCAGAGCGCGTTCCAATCGGCAGCCGCCAGCCCCCCGATCGCGCCGGGGTCGCGCAGCACGCGGGTGAGCAACAGCGCCGGGTTCATGCCAGCGCCTCCACCATCGCCAGCGCGGTTGCCGCATCGGGATAGTCGATCGCGCGCGAAGGCACCTGCTGCACCAGCCGGGTCAACGCCTCGAACCCGCGCTCGGCAAGCGTGACATAATTGGTCGAGGCCTGGGTGAGCCGGACGAACGCCTCGCTCGGCAGCACCGGCCGCTCCGCCGGCTCGAAGCCGAAGCGCGGGAACAGGATCAGGCTGGGTTCGGCGGGCACTTTCATCGCCGCGATGGCGCGGGCGTCGGGCACCAGATGGCGGATCGTGCCCTTGGGCGTGCCCTCCAGCAGCGGCCCGAAGCGCGCGTGCGGCAACGCCTGCGCGACCACGTCGATCGCCTCGTTCTTCAGGCTGACGAGCCGCGGAAAGGCATGGGCGAGCCCGGTTGCGCAATCGATCAGCGCGAATTCATCGCCCATCAGCCGCCAGCCGCGTGCCATCAGCAGCGCGGCGAGCGTCGATTTGCCCGCACCCGAGATGCCGGTCATCAGCACCGCACGGCCGCCCCGCTCGACCATCGCGGCGTGGAGCAGCAGATAGCGCCGCAGCCCCAGTGCCACCTGCAGGTTCATCCCCATCTCTGCGGCGAGCAGCCCCTGCGCCAGCGGCAGCGGCGCAGCGTCGGGGATCACGAAGTCCCCCGCGATGTGCACCGAGGGCCGCAGCACCCGCCGCCACGGCCGGGCAGCGAACAGGTGGACGTTGAAGTCGGCTATCCCGTCCCGCGGCGCCGGATATTCGCGATAGAGATCGTCGAGCGCGGCGATCGGCTCGCGCCAGTGGCTGCCGATGCGGAAGCCCAGCGGGCCGATGCGGAGCAGCTTCAGATGGCGCATGTCCGCTCCACCAGCCCGGCGGCGACGAGTTCGTCGAGCCGCACCGCCAGCGCTGCCGGATCGGGATCGGCGAGATCGAAGCGCTCGGCGAGCACCGCAAGCAGCCCGGCCACGTCGCGCGCGCCTTCGCCGAGGATGTCGAGGATCTCAGGCACCGGCGCGTCGACGATATGGGTGATGCCCGAGGCGCGGTGGTAGATCAGCGTCAGCGCATCGAGCGGCACGATGCGGAGCGTCGCGGGATCGGCGGCGCGATAGAACACCGCCCGGCCCCTCAGCCGCGCGGCATCTGCAGCGAGGCGAAGCAGGTGAAGCCGCTGGTCCCGCGCTGCAGGCGGCGGATGTAATTGGTATAGGCGCGGCTCGCCTGGGGGTCGGTGCCCGGCAGCGTGCCGCCGCCCAGCGCGCGCTTGACGTCCTGCGCCTTGAAGTTGCGACCGGGTGCCGGGAAGGCGCCGGGGGTGCGGGCGGGCACCACACGACCGTCGGGTGCGATATAGCTGCCCGCGCGGCCGGGATCGGTAACCGGAATCTCGCACTGCATCACCGAGGCGTTGGTCTGCGCCAGCGCCGGGCGGATCGAGACGATCGCGGCCGCACTCGCGGCGCCGAGCATCAGCGCACGCCGGCGGGTCGGCTGTTCTTCTGGTTTGGGATCGTCCATCGCTCTCTTCTTCTGCGCCCGCGCCCATTTCGCAATCGTAAATACGGGCTCGTCTTGGGACGATTGCACGCTAGAAGGCGCCATGCTTTCGGCCCATGGCTTCCGAATCAGCCTCGCACTGGGTGTCGCCGCGCTGTCGGCGGTCGTCGGGCTGTTGGTCGGCGGCGACTTGCAACTGACGCTGGTGCTGCTGGTCGGTGCCATCGCAGCGGTGCTGATCGTCGCGATCGGCGGCGATCCCGCTCCCGCACCGCGCGACGATGCCGCCGCCGCGGACCGCGACCCGGCTTTCGCCGAGGTGATCGAAGCGATCGCCGAGCCGGTGCTGGTGACCGCCGCCACCCGCGTGATCGCCGCCAACGCCGCCGCGCGCGCACTGCTCGGCGAGCATATCCTGGGGGAGGACGTACGCCTCGCGATCCGCCACCCCGCCGCCGCCGAACGCCTGCTCGATCCGGGCGAGGACCATAGCGCGCCGATTCACCTGGTCGGGCTCGGCACCCGTGAGCAGCGTTGGGAAATGCGCGTCCGCACGCTGGAGACCGGCGAGCGCGTCGTCCACCTCGTCGACCGCACCGGCAGCTATACCGCCGACCGGATGCGCGTCGATTTCGTCGCCAATGCCAGCCACGAGCTGCGCACCCCGCTCGCCTCGCTGCTGGGCTATGTCGAGACGCTGGCCGACGGCGCCGGCGAGGAACCGGAGATCCGCGCCCGCTTCCTCAAGATCATGCACGACGAGGCGCGGCGCATGGACCGGCTGATCAGCGACCTGATCTCGCTGAGCCGGATCGAGGCGGAGAAATATCGTGCGCCGGCGGAGTCGGTGCAGCTCGCCGAGCTGATCGGCCAAGTCTGCACCGAGCTTTCGGGCAGCCCCCGCGCCGCCGATCTGGTGACCGAGATTGAAGGGGTGCCGCCGGTGCGCGGCGATCGCACCCAACTAAGCCAACTGCTCCACAATCTGATCGGCAACGCGATGAAATACGGCCGCGCAGGCACGCCGGTGACCGTCTCGCTGCGCAGCGAGGGCGACACGATGGTCCGCTTCGCCGTTGCCGACCAGGGCGAGGGCATCCCGGCCGAGCATATTCCGCGCCTTACCGAGCGCTTTTATCGCGTCGATTCGGGACGGAGCCGCTCGCTGGGCGGCACCGGGCTGGGCCTCGCCATCGTCAAGCATGTGGTCGAGCGCCACCGCGGACGGTTCGATATCGCGTCCACCGTCGGCGTCGGCACCACCGTCTCGGTGCGGCTGCCGATCGAGCCGAGTGTCATAAAGTCGTAACGCGATTGCCGGATGGGCGAAGCGTGGGAAGCGAGGCGCAGACTCCGCGATCCGGAACACCGCCATCCTCGGGGAGCAAGAAGTGACGATGCTGGGTCGTCTAGCGCTGATCGCCTTCGGCACGCTCGCCCTGTCGGCGTGCGACGGCAGCGCCACGCGCGAAATCCGCGTCGTCGGCTCGTCCACCGTCTATCCCTTCACCACCGCGGTGGCGGAGGCCTTTGTCAACGCGCGCAGCGGCCGCAAGGCGCCGGTGGTGGAATCGATCGGCAGCGGTGCGGGCCTGCGCCGTTTCTGCGAGGGCGTGGGCGCGCAGTTCCCGGACATCGCCAATGCCTCGCGCCGGATGACGCGCAAGGAATATGATCGCTGCGAAGAGAATGACGTCGGCGAGATCCTCGAGATCGTGATCGGGCTGGATGGGGTGGCACTCGCGGAATCGAACCAGGGGCCCAAGCTCCAGCTGAGCAAGCGCGACGTCTATCTGGCGCTCGCCGCCAAGCCGCTCGGCAAGCCCAACACCGCGCGCACCTGGCAGGACGTGAACCCCAGCCTCCCCGCGATCCCGATCCTGGTGATGGGCCCGCCCTCGACCAGCGGCACCCGCGACGCCTTCGTCGAGCTGATGCTTGCCCCCGGCTGCCTGGAAGCAGACCCCAACGCGACCAAGCTCAAGGCCGAGGCGGATCCTTCGCACTATGACGCCGAATGCCGCCGCATCCGCGACGACGGACCCTATGTGGACAAGGGCGAGAACGACAATCTGATCGTCCAGGGGCTGGCGCAGAACCCCAATGCGCTGGGCATCTTCGGCTATTCCTATCTCGAAGAAAACCGCAACCGGCTGCACGGCGTGCCGATCGAAGGCGTGGCGCCCACCTATGCGACGATCGCCGACGGCCAGTATCCGGGCGCCCGCCCGCTCTACCTCTATGTGAAGAAACGCCACCTCAAGGCCGTGCCGGGGCTGAAGGATTTCCTGACGCTCTACACCACGCTGTGGGGCCCGGGCGGGCCGCTGGTGAAGCGCGGGCTGATCGCGGCGCCCGAGGCGATGCGCGCCGAGATGGCGAAGCGCGTGGCCGATCTCACCCCGCTCGATCCGGCCGCGCTCAAGTGACCCCGCCCCCCGCCCCCCATCCTGCCGAGATCCTCCGCCGGTGAACCCCTTCGCGTTATCGTTCCTGATCCTGGGCCTTGGGCTGATCGGCTGGCTGACCGCGCGGGCGCGCGCGCTGCGCTTCGATCGCGGGGGTGCCAAGCGGCTGCATTCGCTCCCGGCGCAGCATGGCTGGTTCGTCGGCATGTGGACGATCCTGCCGCCGCTGCTGTTCCTGGTCGTCTGGTCGGGGATCAGCCCCGGCCTCGTCCGCCAGACCGTGCTGCAGAGTCCCGTCGCCGCCGGCCTCTCCGACTTCGCCTTCGAGCGCGATTCGGTGCTCGCCCAGGCGCGCGCGGTGGCGAAGAACCCGTACGAGACCGAAGCCGATCCGCTCGCCCGCCAGCTTGCCCCTGTCGTGCGCGACGCGAGCCGCCGCTATGCCTGGACCGGCACCGCGGCCGCCGTGCTGCTCGCCTTTGCCGGTGCCGCCTTCGCGCTGAGCCGCATCCGCGCCGATTTCCGGGCCCGCTCCAAGGTGGAGCGCACATTGATGATGGGGCTGCTCGTCGCCTCGCTGATCGCGATCTTCACCACCATCGGCATTTTCGTCTCGCTCTTCTGGGAATCGCTGCGCTTCTTCCAGCAAGTGCCGATCACCCAGTTCCTGTTCGGCACCCATTGGAGCCCGCAGGTGATCGACGCGAAGGATCCCGGCGCGTCGCTAGGCGCGGTGCCGCTGTTCTGGGGCACCTTCTTAATCGGCGCGGTGATCGCGATGCTGGTCGCGATTCCCTTCGGGCTGATGAGCGCGGTGTACCTCACCCAATATGCCTCGCCGACCACGCGCCGCTGGATGAAGCCGACGCTGGAGATGCTCGCGGGCGTCCCCACCGTGGTCTATGGCTATTTCGCCGCGCTCACCGTCGCGCCCGCCGTGCGCAGGCTCGCGGTGCTGCTCGGCGATCCCTTCGCCTCCTCCGAAAGCGCGCTGGCGGCAGGCCTGGTGATGGGCGTGATGATCATCCCCTTCGTTTCCTCGATGGCCGATGATTCCCTCGCCGCGGTGCCGACCTCGATGCGCGACGGCAGCCTGGCCATGGGGGCGACGACCAGCGAGACGATCACGCGCGTGCTCGTCCCCGCTGCGCTGCCGGGCGTGGTCGCGGGCGTGCTGCTCGCCGTCAGCCGCGCGATCGGCGAGACGATGATCGTGGTGATGGCCGCCTCGGGCGCCGCGACGATCACGCTCAACCCGCTGCAGAGCGCCACCACCGTCACCAAGCAGATCGTCGACCTGCTGACCGGCGAGGCCGAGTTCGACAGTCCCAAGACACTCGCTGCCTTTGCGCTGGGGCTGACGCTGTTCGTCATCACCCTGCTGCTCAACATCGTCGCGCTGCGCGTCGTGAAGAAGTATCGCGAAGCCTATGAGTAAGCCCGCCGCCCAGGCCGAGCGCCGGCCGACCGACTGGAACAGCCCGGCGATGCAGAAGCGCATCCGCCGCCGCTATGCCGCCGAGCGGCGCTTTCGCGTGCTGGGTGCAGGCGCGGTGATCCTGTCGGCGGCGTTCCTCGGCTTCCTGCTGCTGACCATGGTGGCGCAGGGCTGGCGCGGCTTCACCGTCACCGAACTCGCGCTGCCGATCGACCTGAAGGCGGACGGCCTCAAGATCGAGCGCAACCAACTCGCCACCCCCGCCGCCGATCTCGCGCTCGCGAGCGCGGGGCTGGAGGACGTGGTAGACAATGCCGCGACCCGTGCCTTCGGTGCAGACGGTGCCAGCTACCTTGCCCCCAGCGCCTGGCTGGCGGTGCGCAGCGCGGTGAAGCGCGATCCCTCGCTGCTCGAGCGGCGCGCGACCGTCTATGTCCCCGCCGCCACCGGCTTCGACCGTGCGCTGGCTGGGGACGGCGACCCGGCGATGGAGGCGGGAGTCGCCCGGCTCACCCAGCAGGGTGCGATCCGGCGAGGCTTCAACTGGACGTTCCTCAGCGAGTCCGATTCGACCGATCCGGTCGCGGTCGGCGTGTGGGGGGCGCTCAAGGGCTCGCTGCTCACCATGGCGATCACCTTCCTCATCGCCTTCCCGGTGGGCGTGCTCTCGGCAATCTATCTCGAGGAATATGCGCCGAAGAACCGCTGGACCGATTTGATCGAGGTCTCGATCAACAACCTCGCGGCGGTGCCTTCGATCATCTTCGGCCTGCTGGGGCTCGCCGTGTTCCTCGGCATCTGGCAGATCGGCGGGCACAGCTTCGGCCCGATGCTGCCGCGCTCGGCGCCTTTGGTCGGCGGCGTGACACTGGCGCTGATGATCATGCCCGTCATCGTCATCGCCAGCCGCAACGCGATCAAGGGGGTGCCCCCGTCGATCCGCGACGCCGCGCTCGGCATCGGCGCGAGCCCGATCCAGGTGGTGTTCCACCACGTTCTGCCGCTGGCGATGCCCGGCATCCTCACCGGCACGATCATCGGCATGGCCCGCGCGCTGGGCGAGACCGCGCCGCTGCTGCTGATCGGCATGCGCGCCTTCATCGTCACCGCGCCCGGCGGCTTCACCGATCCCTCGACCGTGCTGCCGGTGCAGATCTTCCTCTGGTCCGACGAAGTCAGCCGCGGCTTCGTCGAGAAGACGAGCGCCGCGATCCTGGTGCTGCTCGCGGTGCTGCTCGCGATGAACGGGCTCGCCATCTACCTCCGCAACAAGTTCGAGACCCGCTGGTAATGACCGCCCTCTCCCCCGCTCCCCACAAGATGTCGGCCCGCGGCGTCAGCGTGTTCTACGGCCAGAAACAGGCCGTGAAGGACGTGTCGATCGACGTCGACATGGACAAGGTCACCGCGTTCATCGGCCCGTCGGGCTGCGGCAAGTCGACCTTCCTGCGCACCTTCAACCGCATGAACGACACCATCGCCAGCGCGCGGGTGTCGGGCGAGATCACGCTGGACGGCGCAGACATCTATGCCGACGACATGGACGTCGTGCAGCTGCGCGCGCGCGTCGGCATGGTGTTCCAGAAGCCCAACCCTTTTCCCAAGTCGATCTTCGAGAATGTCGCCTACGGGCCGCGCATCCACGGCCTGGCCGCCTCCAAGTCCGACCTGGAGGAGATCGTCGAGCGCTCGCTGAAGCGCGCGGGGCTGTGGGAAGAGGTGAAGGACCGCCTGTCCGACAGCGGCACCGCGCTTTCCGGCGGCCAGCAGCAGCGGCTGTGCATCGCCCGCGCGATCGCGGTCGACCCCGAAGTGATCCTGATGGACGAGCCGGCCAGCGCGCTCGATCCGATCGCCACCGCCAAGATCGAGGAGCTGATCCACGAGCTGCGCGGCCGCTATGCGATCGTGATCGTCACGCACAACATGCAGCAGGCTGCGCGCGTGTCGCAGCGCACCGCCTTCTTCCATCTCGGCCAGTTGGTCGAATATGGCGAGACCGACAACCTCTTCACCGCGCCCCGCGAAGAGCGCACGAAGGACTATATCACCGGAAGGTATGGCTGATGGCATCGGGCCACGAACACACGGTCAAGGCGTTCGACCAGGACATCGGCCAGCTGCGCGCGCTGATCTCGCAGATGGGCGGGCTCGCCGAGCAGGCGATCTACGACGCGATGAAGGCGCTGCAGCGCGGCGACGAGGCGCTGGCCAGGACCGTCCGCAAGAAGGACAAGCAGATCGATGCGATCGAGGCCGAGCTGGAAAAGCTGGTGGTTCGCGTCATCGCACTGCGTGCCCCGATGGCGGACGATCTGCGCGAGGTGATCGCTGCGCTGAAGATCGCCGCGGTGATCGAGCGGATCGGCGATTACGCCAAGAACATCGCCAAGCGCGTGCCGATGATCCACGCCGAGGGCGAGGAGCGGATCGAGGCGGTGTCGATCCTGCCGGCGATGGGGCAGCTGGCCGCCGACATGGTGCGCGCCGCGCTCGACGCCTTTTCGGCGCGCGACGCCAAGGCGGCGGCCGAGGTGCATGCGAGCGATACGGCGCTCGACGATTTCTACGACTCGATCTTCCGCACGCTGGTGACCTTCATGGTCGAGAATCCGCGCACGATCAGCCAGGTCGCGCACCTGCTGTTCGTCGCCAAGAATCTGGAGAGGATCGGCGACCACGCAACCAACGTCGCCGAAATGGTCTATTTTGCCGCGACCGGGCACTATCTCGCCGAAGCGGAAGCCGGCGAAAGCAGCGGGAGCTGAGGGGAACATAATGGCACGGGTCAAGATGCTGCTGGTGGAAGACGATGCCGCGATCGCGGAACTCGTCACCTGGCATTTCAAGCGCGAAGACTATGAAGTGAAGCACACCCCCGATGGCGAGGAAGCCCTGCTCCTCGCCAAGGAGGCGACGCCGGACATCGTGCTGCTCGACTGGATGGTCGAGGGGCTCTCCGGCATCGAGGTGTGCCGCCGCCTGCGCCGCATGCCGGAGACGGCGAACGTGCCGATCATCATGCTGACCGCGCGCGGCGAAGAGGAAGACCGCGTCCGCGGCCTGGAGACCGGCGCCGACGATTACGTCACCAAGCCCTTCTCGCCGCGCGAGCTGGTGGCGCGTGTCGGCGCGGTGCTGCGCCGCGTGCGACCGGCATTGGCGGGCGAGGCGCTCACCTATTCGGACATCGAGATGGACACGGTGGGCCACAAGGTCCGCCGCGGCGGCGAAGTAATCCAGCTCGGGCCGACCGAGTTCCGCCTGCTCAAGCATTTCCTCGAGCATCCGGGCTGGGTCTTCTCGCGCGAGCGGCTGCTGGACGCGGTGTGGGGGCACGACAGCGACATCGAATCGCGCACCGTCGACGTCCATATCCGGCGCCTGCGCAAGGCGATCAACAAGGGCAACCGTCCGGACATCATCCGTACGGTGCGCTCGGCCGGCTACGCGCTGGACGCGGGCAACTGAGCCGAAATCGAGGCGCGGCGGCGCTCGATCGCCGCGCCTCGACTCCAGCTTCCCGGAAACAAGGTTGCAACAATCCGCCGCGGCGGACGTTCGCACCTCGTCTTTCATGAAGAAGGAGACACAAGATGAAGTGGATGCTTCTCGCCTCGGCGATGGTCCTTAGCGGCACCGCCATTGCGCAGGACATGCCGGCGCAGCAGACGACGCCGGACCAGACCCAGGCACAGCCCGCCCCGCCGGCGGCACCGATGCCTGCGCCGCAGACCGATCCCGCCGCCCCGCCGCCCGCGCCGATGACCGGCACGATGGGCGCCGGCGAAGCGACGCCTCCGCCGCCTCCGCCCCCGCCGCCGCCGGGCTCGGGCGTCGCCCCCTCGCCGCCCCCGCCCCCGGGTACGACCGCGCCGGGCGCACCGCCGGCACCCCCGCCCCCGCCCGCTGATGCAGCGGCTCCGCCGCCCCCGGCAGCCGCGCCTGCCCCGGCTGCTGCTGCCGCACCGCCGCCCCCGCCGTCGGATCCGGCCAGCTATCCGCGTTGCTCGCGCACCGTGAAGGACCATTGCCGCCAGCCCGGCGGCAAGTAAGTCCTGCCTTTCCCTCCCCTCCCGCCCGCGGGAGGGGAGCAAGGTTGGCGTTCCGGCCAACCTCCCCTAGGCTCTCCGCAAAACCTTGTTGGAGAGCAGTGCCCATGACCATCCGCTTCGACGACCGCGTCGCCATCGTCACCGGTGCCGGCGGCGGGATCGGCCGTGCCTATGCGCTGGAACTGGCCAAGCGCGGCGCGCGCGTGGTGGTGAACGATCTGGGCGCGAGCCGCGACGGGTCGGGCCATTCCGATGCCGCCCGTGCGGTGGTCGCAGAGATCGAGGCGCTCGGCGGCGAGGCGATCGCCGATGGCGGCAGCGTCACCGATGCCGCGGCGATGGTCGCGATGGCAGAGGCCGCCAAGGCGCGCTGGGGCCGGATCGACATCCTGATCAACAATGCCGGCGTGCTCCGCGACCGCAGCTTCGCCAAGATGACGCCCGAGGACTTCGCCTTCGTCGTCGACGTCCACCTGATCGGCTCGGCCAACGTCACCAAGGCGGTTTGGGAATCGATGCGCGAACAAGGCTATGGCCGCATCCTGATGACCGCGTCCTCGACCGGCCTGTTCGGCAATTTCGGCCAGGCGAACTACGGCGCCGCCAAGCTCGGGCTGGCTGGGCTCACCAAGACGCTGCACCTCGAAGGCGCCAAGCACGACATCCGCGTCAACACCATCGCACCCGTCGCGGGCACGCGGATGACCGAGGACCTCTTCCCCGAAGCCGCGTTCGCCGCCTTCGCGCCGGAGCAGGTCGCCCCGGCCGCGCTGTTCCTGGTCTCCGAGCAGGCGCCGAGCAACATGATCGTCGGTGCCGGCGCGGGCGTGGTGCAGGCGGCCTATATCACCCTCACGCCGGGCGCAGTGCTGGCCGAGCCGACACCCGAGTCGGTCGCCGCGCAATGGGCGCAGATCGTCGACCGTAGCGGCGAGATCGTTCCCGGATCGGGCGCCGAGCAGACCATGGCCATCCTCAGCAGGCTGCAGCGTTAGCCTACGCGCATCACCGTATTGCATCAGCAATACACTCGTGGCATCTTCCGGCTACGAAGGAGGATTGCCGATGTATAGCGAAAGCGAACTGGCAGGCGCCGTGGAGGCGGGGGCACTCACCCCCGATGCCGCGACGGCGTTCCGCAACTATGTCGCCGCCAGCCGGGCCACGCCCGCGGTGGACGAAGAGCATTTTCGGCTGCTGAGCGGCTTCAACGACATCTTCGTCACCATCGCCGCGGCGCTGATCCTGCTGGCGATCGGCAAGCTGGGCGGCAGCCTGGTCGAAATGCTGACCGGGGGCGGCCCGGAGCCGCGCGTGGTCGGCGCGAACCTGATCGGCGGCGGTGCAGCGGTCGCGGCGACCAGTTGGATGCTCGCCGAATATTTCACCGCGCGGCGCCGCCTGGCGCTCCCCTCGATCCTGCTGCTGCTCGGCTTCGTCGGCGGCGCGGGCGCGACCATCGCGGGCCTGTTCGTGATCAACGGCGACTGGCTCACCGACACGCTGCACCTGACCAGCCAGGTCGCGCAGCAGCGCTTCGGCGGGACGATCGTGGCCGTAGCGGGCAGCCTGACCGCAGCCGCGGCCTGGGTCCATTGGCGGCGCTTCATGGTGCCGATCACGGTGGCTGCCGGCGCGCTGGCCGTCGTTGGGGTCTCGGTGGGCCTGATCCTCTCGCTGATCCCCGCCGCCAAGGAGTGGGTCAACGCGATCCTGCTGGTCGGCGGCATCGCGACCTTCGTGGCGGCGATGCGCTGGGACATGACCGATCTCGAACGCCGCACCCGTCGCGCCGACGTCGCCTTCTGGCTGCACCTCGCCGCCGCGCCGCTGATCGCGCACCCGATCTTCCGCATGCTCGGCGTGTTCGACGGCGAGATCGGCGCGCCGATGGCCGCGCTCGTCTTCGCGCTCTACCTGTTCTTCGCCTTCGTGGCGCTTGCGGTGGACCGGCGCGCGCTGCTCGTCTCCAGCCTCGCCTATGTGCTGTGGGCGATGTACTCGCTGTTCCACCAGAGCGGCGCGGTGGAGCTGAGCGCGGCATTCACCGGGCTGGTGATCGGCTCGGCGCTGCTGTCGCTCTCCGCCTTCTGGCACCCGATGCGCCGCGCTGCGGTGGGCATGCTGGGCGATTTCGCCCGGCGCCTGCCGCCGACCCAGCAGGGCGCGCTGGCCTGACGGCGTTTCCGATCCTCCCCCGCAAGGGGGAGGATATCCTTGCCTATTCTTCCACCAGCTTCATCAGCCGCCGCTCGACCGGCGCCAGCACCGGGCCGAGCTCGTGCCCGCGCTTCAGCACCGCGCCGCTCTCGTTGACCAGCGCCCACATGCCCTGGCGGTTGCGCAAGGACGGCCTTTTCTCGATCCGATATTCGGGCCGCTCGGCGGCGCGGCGAAACGCGGCGAAGACGGCGAAGTCCTTCTCGAACTGCATCGCATAGTCGCGCCAATGCCCGGCGGCGACCATCCGGCCGTAGAGATCGAGGATCCGGTTGAGTTCGAGGCGATCGAAGCCGACCTGCTCGGGCCGCGCGAGGGGGAGCGGGGTGACGGTTCCCATCAGGCCCGGTCGCGCCGTTCGGCCAGAGTCTCACGCTCGGCAATCATCGCGTCGAGCCGCTTGCGCAGCGTGTCCAGCTCGCTGCGCATCAGCTCCAGCTTCTGGCTGGCGGGATCGAACCCGTCGCTGCACGGCGTGCCATAGGGCACGAAATCCTTCTGCCAGGTCACCGCCTCGACCAAGGTCGGCTTGGCCGGGATGCCCACCATCACCGCGCCGGGCGCCACGTCCTTGGTGACGACGGCGTTGGCACCGATCCGCGCGCGCTCGCCCACCGTGATCGGCCCCAGCACCTGCGCGCCGGAGCCGATGATCACGCCGTCTAGCAGGGTCGGATGACGCTTGCCGCCCACGCCATTGTCGGGGCTGGTGCCGCCCAGCGTCACGCACTGGTAGATGGTGACGTTGTCGCCGATGATCGCGGTCTCGCCGATCACGACAAAGCCATGGTCGATGAAGAAATTGTCGCCGATCGTCGCCCCCGGATGGATGTCGATCGCTGTCATCCAGCGCGACCAGTGATTGACCAGCCGGGCGAGGAAGAAGAGGCGGCGCCGGAACAGGGCATGCGCGATACGGTGATAGCCGAGCGCCCAGACGCCCGGATAGAGCAGGATTTCCAGCCGGCTGCGCGGCGCGGGATCGCGCGCATGAATCGAATCGAGATAGCGCTTGAGACGCTGGTACATGGCCGGACCCCTTTGCAGCAGGCAAAATAGGGGAGCATGGCCGCGATTTCCAGCATCGCCCCGCGGCATGCCGGTCCCGTTCATACACTATCGGGGTTGTAGGATTTGACGGAACCCGCCATTTCGAGAGGCCGACCGCCGCAACAGGGGCATGGATGTTCGCCGGAATCACGCTCGCCGAAATGCTGCCCTATGTCGCCGTCGGTTTCGCCGCCCAGCTGGTGGACGGCGCCCTCGGCATGGCCTTCGGGGTCATTTCGAGCACGCTGCTGGTGAGCGTGCTGGGCATCGCGCCCGCCACCGCCTCGGCCGGCGTCCATCTGGTCGAGACGATGACCACCGGCGTCTCGGGACTCAGCCACGTCCTGCATCGCAACGTCAACTGGCGGCTGTTCGCGCGGCTGCTGATCCCGGGCATTATTGGCGGCGTGCTCGGCGCCTATGTGCTGACCACGCTCGACGCCTCGGTGACGCGGCCGTTCGTGATGGCCTATCTCTCGGCGATCGGGCTCTACCTGCTGTTCCGCGCGATCCGCTTCGCCCCCCACCACCGCGAACCGAAGATCGTCGAGCCGCTGGGCCTCGCCGGCGGGTTTCTCGATGCGGCGGGCGGCGGTGGCTGGGGGCCGGTGGTGACCAGCAACCTGCTCGTCCAGGGCGCGCAGCCGCGCACGACGATCGGCACGGTCAACACCACCGAATTCTTCCTGACGCTCACCATTTCGGCGACCTTCCTGTTCCATATCGGCGCACAGGGCTTCACCCCCGATTTCTGGCACCCGGTATTGGGGCTGCTGATCGGCGGCGTGGTTGCGGCACCGTTCGGGGCGATGTTCGCCAAGCGCATACCGACCCGGCTGCTCCTCAGCCTGGTCGGTATCGTGCTCACCGCGACCAGCGCGTTCAGCCTCTATCGCGCGCTCGCCTGAGCCGGTTGCGCGCGTACCGGACGTGCAAAGCTGGGATTCGCATGATACCCAAGGCAGCGACATCGCCGCGATGAGAGGTTAAACCGACGTGAGTCTTCCGGCCGACCCCTTCACGTTCAACTTCTTCCTCTTCTATCCCCTTTCGCTCCTTGCCGCGGTGCTCACCGGCGGTGCGCTGCGGCGGTTCGGCTTTCCGGTCCCCAAGGGCCCGCGCTTCGGCAATATCGACGGTCTGCGCGGTTTCCTGGCGCTTTCGGTGTTGAGCCATCATTTCTGGATCTGGACGCATGTCGTCGTGTTCGGGCAACCTTGGTCGGCGGCGGACCTGGCGATCGTCAACCAGCTCGGCGCGGGCGCCGTGGCGCTGTTCTTCATGATCACCGGGCTGGTCTTCTATCCCACGGCGCTCAAGGGAATCGGCAACGTCTTCTGGCCGAAGGTCTATATCGGCCGCTTCTTCCGCATCGTGCCGCTCGTAGCGGTGTCGTTCCTGATCATCTCGCTGGTGATCATGCTGCGGACCGGCGCGCGGCTCGATGCCGGCTATCCCCGCGCCGCGCTGGAATGGATCAGCGCGCATCGCGAAGTCCCGATCATGGGCTATGCCGATAGCGGGCTGGTCAACGCGCTCGTGCTTTGGTCGCTCTGGCAGGAATGGCTGTTCTACCTGATCCTGCTGCCCGGTACCGCGCTGGCGCTGCAGCTTGCCAAGGCGATGAAGCTGCCGAGCTGGACAGTGCCTGTTGGCGTACTGCTGGTGGGCATCGTCGCCCATTTCCTGCACTTCGCGCCGGGCCTGCTATCCTTCTGGCCGCTCTTCGCCGCGGGCATGCTGGCCTATGAGCTCTGCGGCCGCGATGCCGTCCGGCGCTGGCTGGCCTCACGGATCGCGGCGATCGTCGCCACGCTGGCGATGATCCCGGCCCTGACGCTGTTCGACCATGGGCTTACCCCGGCCTTCTTCCCCTTCGCCTTCTTCTTCTGCTGCGTGGCGGCGGGAAACCGCTTCGGCGGCATCTTCTCGCTGCCGGGTGCTGCGGTAGTGGGGGAGGTATCCTTCGGCATCTATCTGCTCCACGGCATCCTGCTGAACATCCTCTTCGTCGACGCGACGCCGATCGTGCAGGCGATGCCGGTGGCAGCGCTGCCGCTGCTGATCCCGGTGCTCGCGGTGCTGATCGTGCTGATCACCGCGGCAACCTATCTGCTGATCGAGCGCCCGGCATGGCGCTTCGGCAAGCGGGTAGGCGAACGGCTTCGCCCGTCCCCGGCGCGCATGACGGCGCCCGCGGGGGCTCAATCGCGCGGGTGATAGCGCGTCGCGGTCAGCCGCGCCGATACCGCGCAGCTCTTGGTATCGCGATAGCCGGCCTCGCGCAGCGCAACTCGGACCGCCGCGTCGCCGAAGGGCACTGCTTTGCCCTTCGGATAGATCGCCCATAAAGGCAGCCTTGTCGGCAGCGGCTGCGCGGCGATCAGCGCGTCGAGATCGGCGGGCTGCTCAACCACGCCCAGGAGCACCGCCGCCTCATCTGGAAACGCGGTGCAGGCGCCGTCGATCGCCGCAATCAGTTCGGGTTCGGTAGCGGGTGGGCCGACCCAATATGCTCGATCGCGTGCCAGCCCGAGCTTTTCACGGAGCGACGGCGGAACTTGCTGGATTGCCGCCATCCACTTCGCCACTGCAGACTCGCCGAGATGCAGCGCCACCGACTCTCCGCCGCAGTCGAAGCGTAGCAAGCCCGAGTCCACGCGAAGCGACTCAAGCCTCGATCGGGCGAAGTGCCGGCGAATGGCGCCGCGCAGGATCAGCGCGTCTGCTTCCAGCAGCAGCTTCACCTCCCCCGCCTCGCTGCCGACCTCCGCCCGGACGGTCGCTTCTCGCCCCATCGCAGCCTCCTCGTTCGCCGACCAACTCGATTAATGTTGCGCCACTGAGTGATATACTCGATCAGCCCAAGCGGGTCTTCCAATTTCACAGACCCGATGCGGCCGCCTATATCCGGCTTCGCAACAGCAACCCCCGTTCTGGAGGAACAACAATCATGGCTCTTATCGGCAGCACCATCAAGCCGTTCACCGCACAGGCCTACAAGGAAGGCAAGTTCGTCGAAGTCACCGACGCCGACGTGAAGGGCAAGTGGGCAGTCTTCTTCTTCTACCCGGCCGACTTCACCTTCGTGTGCCCGACCGAGCTGGAAGACCTCGCCGATATCTACCCGACCCTGCAGGGCATGGGCGTTGAAGTCTACTCGGTCTCGACCGACACCCACTTCAGCCACAAGGCGTGGCACGACACCTCGCCCGCGATCGGCAAGATCAACTATTACATGCTCGGCGACCAGAACCACACGATCTCGAACAACTTCGACGTTCTGCGTGCAGGCCAGGGCCTGGCGGACCGCGGCACCTTCGTTGTGGACCCGGACGGCGTGATCCAGATCATGGAAGTCACTTCGGAAGGCGTTGGCCGCAACGCCCAGGAACTGCTCCGCAAGATCAAGGCCGCACAGTATGTCGCCGCCCACCCGGGCGAAGTCTGCCCCGCCAAGTGGGAAGAAGGCGCCGAGACCCTCGCGCCGTCGCTCGACCTGGTCGGCAAGATCTAACAACCGATCCTCTTCGGAGGATCGAAGAATACGGCGCCCGCCCCTGCCCCCCTTGCGGGCGCCGGTTGCGACCCGGAGCGGATACCCCCTCCGCTCCGGGTCGTTTTAGTAGAAGATACAGGAGTTTTCCTATGCTCGACGCCACTCTGACGCAGCAGCTCAAGGGCTATCTCGTGAACATCCGCGAGCCGATCGAGCTCGTTGCCAGCCTGGGCGACGACGCCAAGTCGCGCGAGCTGGGCGAGCTGCTGGCGGCCATCGCCGCGCTTTCCGACAAGATCGACCTCGTCCACGCCGACGACAAGCGCAAGCCCAGCTTCATGATCCGCCGCAAGGGCACCGATATCGGCGTGCGCTTCGCCGGCATCCCGATGGGCCACGAGTTCACCTCGCTGGTGCTCGCGCTGCTCCAGGTCGGCGGTCACCCCAGCAAGGCGGCGCAGGAGCTGATCGAGCAGGTCCGCAACATCGAGGGCGAGTTCAGCTTCGAGACCTATTTCTCGCTGTCGTGCCAGAACTGCCCGGACGTGGTGCAGGCACTGAACCTGATGGCGGTGCTCAACCCCAATATCCGCCACGTCGCGATCGACGGCGCGCTGTTCAAGGAAGAGGTCGAAGGCCGCAAGGTCATGGCCGTGCCGACCGTCTACCTGAACGGCGAACCCTTCGCCTCGGGCCGGATGGACCTGGAGCAGATCGTCGCCAAGATCGACACCGGCGCCGAAGCCCGCGCGGCCGAGAAGATCAAGCAGAAGGATCCGTTCGAGGTACTGATCATCGGCGGCGGCCCTGCAGGGGCTGCGGCGGCGATCTATACCGCGCGCAAGGGCATCCGCGTCGGTGTCGCGGCGGAGCGTTTCGGCGGCCAGGTGCTCGACACGATGGGCATCGAGAACTTCATCTCGGTCTCGCACACCGAAGGCCCCAAGCTCGTCGCCCAGCTCGAGCAGCATGTGAAGGACTATGACGTCGACGTCATGAACCTGCAGCGCGCCGAGAAGCTGATCCCGGCGAAGCGCGAGGGCGGCCTGCACGAGGTTGTGCTGGCAAACGGCGCGAGCCTGAAGGCCAAGGCGATCATCCTCTCCACCGGCGCACGCTGGCGGCAGATGAACGTGCCCGGCGAGGACGAGTACAAGAATAAGGGCGTGGCCTATTGCCCGCACTGCGACGGCCCGCTGTTCAAGGGCAAGCGCGTTGCGGTGATCGGCGGCGGCAACTCGGGCGTAGAGGCCGCGATCGACCTGGCCGGCATCGTCGCGCATGTCACGCTGATCGAGTATGACAGCCAGCTGCGCGCCGACGCGGTGCTGCAGCGCAAGCTCGCCAGCCTGCCCAACGTCAAGATCCTCACCTCGGCGATGACCACCAAGGTCATCGGCGACGGCGAGAAGGTCTCGGGCCTCAGCTACAAGGACCGCAATACCGGCACCGAGCACGACATCGCGCTGGAAGGCATCTTCGTCCAGATCGGCCTGGTGCCCAACACCGAATGGCTGAAGGACGCGGTGGCGCTCACCAATCGCGGCGAGATCGAGATCGACGCGCGCGGCGAGACCAGCCAGCCCGGCATCTTCGCGGCGGGCGACTGCACCACCGTGCCGTACAAGCAGATCGTGATCGCGATGGGCGCGGGTTCGACCGCGGCGCTCTCGGCCTTCGACTATATGATCCGCTTGCCGGAAGAAGAACTTCAGGCCGCTGCCGCCTGAGCCCCTGCGCTCCCCCGATTGCCTCGCGCGCTCGGGGGAGCGGCTATTCGCTTCCCATGTTCGGAAACGCCACTATATACCCGCTCGACCATCGAGAGAGGCGATTAGTGGCGCAAACCTACCTCCCTACCCTGAAGCAGCTGCAATATCTGGTGGCGCTCAACGATGCCGGCCATTTCGGCCGCGCCGCGGAGGCGTGCTTCGTCACCCAGTCGACCCTCTCCGCCGGTATCCGCGAGCTGGAGACGCTGATCGGCGTCGTGCTGGTCGAGCGGACCCGCCGGGTGGTGCGCTTCACGCCGCTGGGCGAGCGGATCGTCGAGAAGGCCCGCCGCGTGCTGCGGGAGGCGGACGAGCTGGGCGACCTCGCCCGCGCCGCCGGCCGTCCGCTCTCGGGCGAGATGCGGATGAGCGTCATTCCCACCATCGCGCCCTTCCTGCTGCCGCGCATCCTGCCGCGGCTGCGCGAGCAATATCCCGATCTCAAGCTCTATCTGCGCGAGGAGACCAGCGGCCAGGCCTGCGAGGCGCTCAGCCATGGCCGCACCGACTGCGTGCTGCTCGCTTTGCCCTTTTCCTGCGGCGACGTGGAAAGCGCTCCGCTGTTCGACGACCGGCTGTTCGTCGCCTTTCGCGAGGGCGAGATGGACCCCAATGGCGCGATCCATCCGAACGCGATCGACGAGACCCGGCTGCTAATGCTGGAAGACGGCCACTGCCTGAAGGACCATGCGCTCGCCGCCTGCAACCGCCCGGAGATGCGCGCCGAGGCGACGATGCTCGGCACCTCGCTGCACACCATGGTGCAGATGGTCGACAACGGCCTCGGCGTGACGATGCTGCCGGAAATGGCGGTGGACGCCGGCATCCTGGAGCACACCTCGGTCAAGGCGCGGCCGCTGGATTCGGTCAATGCCTCGCGCCACATCGCGCTGGTCTGGCGCAAGGCGTCCCCCCGCGAACGGGATTTCCGCCTGCTCGCGGACGTGCTGACCGCGGCGCGTACCTAGGGCTCCCAGACGGCGCGGAGCTGCTCCAGCTGATGCATGCGCTCGTGGAGGATGGTGACGATCCCGATCACGCCGTCCGAGCGCTCGCGCCAATAGACGATGTGGTGCTCCGCTCGCGCGAAATATAGCGGAACGCCGAATTCCGCCGGTAGCGGGCGCCATGGAACCCGTTTGGCCGCAATCGCTCCACATCGCTCGAACAACGTGCGAATGTAGGCGTCCGCTTGGTCCTCGCCCCACTGATCGGCCGTGTACTCGTAAATCTCATCGAGCCGACGGTCGGCGGCAGGCTCGATGAAGAAGCCGCTCATCGTGCGGCGCGCCGTGCGCGGTTGCGTTCCAAAACCTCGTCGGCGGTGACGTAGATATAGTCCTCGTCCGGCGTCGCGAAAGCGCGCTGCAGCTCGGCCTTGAGCGTCTCGAACATCTCGCGCTCGACCCGCTCCTTGTCGCGACGGATCAGGTCGCGGACATATTCGCTGACATTCTCGTACAGCCCGTCCTCGCCGACGTTTCGAGCAACGAAGTCGCTCAAGGGGCCGGAGACTCGGACGTTGAGGTTCATCGGCTTGGTCATGGCTGTACAGATATCATGGAATATCCTGTACAGCTACGCCCAGCCGGCGGCGGCCTCCGCATCGGTGGCACGCGGCTCCACCCAGCGCGTGCCGCCTGCCAGCCATTCCCGCTTCCAGAACGGCGCGTCGGTCTTGAGCCGGTCGATCAGATACGCACACGCCTCCAGCGCCTCGCGCCGGTGCGCCGCCGCCGTGCCGACGAACACGATCCGCTCGCCCGCGGTCATCCGGCCGACCCGGTGGACGATGGTGACGCCGAGCAGGTTCCAGCGATCGATCGCCGCCTCGGCCAGCGCGCAGAGCGCCGCCTCGGTCATGCCGGGATAATGCTCCAGCTCCAGCGCCTCGACGCCGTCGTCGGTGCGCACCACGCCGGTGAACGTCGCGACGCCGCCGGCGCCGCGCTCTTCCAGGGCCGCGACTTCCACGCCGAGCTCGATCGGCGCCGGATCGACCGAGACGCGGATCATCCGCCCGTCACCGGCGGGAAGATCGCGACTTCGCGCGCACTGCCCAGCAGCGCATCCAGCGGCACGAACCGCTGGTCGATCGCAGCGCGGAGCTTTGCCGGCTCGGCAAAGGCGGCGGCATGGCCGTCGCTCTGCTGCGACAGCCAGTCGATCAGGTCGGCGACGTTGCGCACCGCCTCGGGCGGGTCGACCTGTTCCTCGCCGGTGCCGATCCGCTCGCGCACCCAGGCGAAGTAGAGCATCGAAATGGTCATCAGCTGTCCATATGGCTCAAGCCGACGCGGAGATAGTCCCAGCCGGTGATCGCCGTCAGCACCGCCGCGCCCCACAAGGTGGTGAGTCCCACCACCATCACCCAGCCCCAGTCCGGCACCGCGCCCGAAAGGATGAGTGCGCCCAGCGACACCAGTTGCAGCGTCGTCTTCCACTTGGCGAGACGGGAGACCGGCACCGAGACCTGGATGCCGCCCAGAAACTCGCGCAGCCCCGAAACCGCGATCTCACGCAGCAGGATCACCAGTGCCGCGATGACGTGCCAGTCGGCGATCACGCCCTTGCCCACCAGGATCAGGATCACCGCCGCGACCATGATCTTGTCGGCGATCGGATCGAGGAACACGCCGAGCTTCGACACCGTCCCCTGCGCGCGCGCCAGATAACCGTCGAAATAATCGGTGATGCCCATCAGGCAATAGAGCGCGAAGGCGATCGCATATCCGGGCGTCCAATGTGGCCACCACAGGAATCCCACCAGCAGCGGCACCATGAAGATGCGCGACAGGGTGAGAATGTTCGGCAACGTCAACATCGGCAAAGCCCTAGCACCGGCTTCGGCGCAGCGGGAGGGTCAAAGGTCCGGGCCGTCAGAAGAATTCGTCGAGCCGGAGATGGAAGTCGAGCTTGGCCGGATCGAGTGCAATTCCATAGGCTTGGAGCATCGCCTCGGCGGCCGCCTCGCCGAATTCCTTCAGGCTGTGCCAGAGGATCGCGAGATCCTGCCATGGGTCGGCGATCCCCACCCGTCCCAGATCGATGCAGCCGGTCACCTCGCCCTGCACCACGAGCAGATTGTCGAGCGAGAAGTCGCCATGCGTCACCGCCCGGTCGAACGCGGGCGGAATGGCGGCGAGCATCTCGTCCCACACGTCTCCCGCCGACTTGCCCCGCCGCGCCGCGTCGAATTCTTCTTCCTCGACCAGCCCGGCTTCCATCCGATCCTTCGCCGCCGCGAGCCGGAGCCTATGGTCGGCGTTGAACGGACAGCGCTCGACGGGGATCGCGTGCAGCCGCAGCAGGAACCGCGCCAGCGATCCTGCTAGCGCGGGCGCGGCGGCAGGATCCTCCTCAAGCAGCTGATAGGCGGTGCGTCCCGGCCGGCGGCCGGTGAGCATCCAGCCGGTGCCTGCCTCCAGCCCGAAGCCGTGCAGTGGCGGCACCGGCAGATAGTCCGCGAGCCAGCGCAACCGCGCCATCTCGTCTACCAGATCCGACAGCGTCTCCGCCCCCGCCATCTTCAGATAAAGGTCGTCCTCGCCCTCCCGCGCGAGCCGATAGACAGCGCAGCCCGACTGGCCGACCTGATCGCGGAACCAGCGCCGCCCGCCGACCAGCCGGGCCAGCCCCGGCGGCACCGCCACCGGCTCGATCGCCACATCTCTCAACGCGTTCTCCACCTGCCCTCCACCTCCTTCCGATTAATCGATTGAAGCCGCGCCCGCCCCCCGGTATGCCGCCCCCTCACCGTGCGGAACACCGCAGCGAGGGGAGCTATTATCGAATGATCGGTGCGCTCGGGCTGATGAAGGAGCGCCGCTTCCTGCCCCTATTCATCACGCAGTTCCTGGGAGCGTTCAACGACAACCTCTTCAAGAACGCGATGATCTTTTTCGCGACCTACCAGATTTTCAACTCGGTGGAGGAAGAGACGCGGTTCAGCGCGATCGCCACCGGCATCTTCATCCTGCCCTTCTTCCTCTTCTCGGCACTGGCCGGCCAGCTCGCCGATACGCATGACAAGGCCAAGATCATGCGGATCATCAAGGCGGCCGAGGTCGGCATCATGCTGGTCGGCGCCGCGGGGATCTTCCTCAAGAGCCTGCCGCTGATGCTCGTGGCGCTGGTCGGCATGGGGGTGCACTCCACCTTCTTCGGGCCGATCAAATACGCCGTGCTGCCGCAGCACCTGGCCGAGGACGACGTGCTGGGCGGCACCGGTATGATCGAGGCCGGCACCTATGTCGCGATCCTTTGCGGCACCATTGCCGGCGGACTGATCAGCGCGCATGCCGCCGCCTTCGCGGTGATTGGCGTGGCGCTGGTCGGCTGGCTCGCCTCGCTCCAGATCCCGCCCGCGCCGCCACTGACGCATTTGGAGATCGACCTCAACATCTTCCGCGCCTCGGCCCGGCTGATCTCGGCGACGATGCACATTCGCCGGCTGTTCCTCGCGATCCTCTCGATCAGCGTGTTCTGGTCGATCGCCGCGGTGCTCGGCGTGCTGTTCCCGCCGCTCGTCAAGAACGTGTTCCACGCGCAGAAGGACGTGGCGAGCGTGTTCCTCGGCATCTTCTCGATCGGCATCGCGATCGGATCGGTGATCATCAACAAGCTGCTCAAGGGCAATGTCTCCGCGCGCTACTGCGTGCCCTCGGTGCTGGCGATGACCGTGTTCGTCATCGATTTCCACTTCACCGCCCGTTATTGGCCGGTGCACGACGGCCCGCTGCTCAAGACGATGGACTTCGTCCGGATGCCGGCGGCCTGGCATGCGCTGGGCGACCTGATCATGATCGCAACCACCGGCGGCATGTTCGTCGTGCCGCTCTACGCCTTCCTGACCACCACCGTCGAAAAATCGCAGACCGCGCGGACGGTGGCGGCGAACAACGTCGTCAATTCGGGCGCGATGGTGCTGGGGTCGGTGGGCATCTTCGGCTTCACCCGCATCCCGGGCGTCAACGTCGAGGATGCGCTGTGGGTAGTCGCCGTGCTGGCGCTGGCCTCGGCCTGGTGCGCGCGCAGGCTGCACAAGGAAGGCGATGTGCCGCGCGGGCGCGACGCGGCCGAGGTCTGAGGGGCGGTTACAGCAGGAAGGTGTAGAAGCAGACGAAGAAGGCAGTGAAGCTCAGCGCGAAGAGCTTAACGTCGCCGTCCTCGCTCGCCTTGCGCTGGCGCGCGATCACCTGCCGCACGTGGCGGCGGAACGGATGGCGGCGGGTGCCGCGTAGGGCGAACGGCTGCTGCATGGCGCAAGGTTAACGCGCCGTTTACGATTTCGACCAGTGGCAAGCATGGTTAACGGCGTCCCGGCGCGGGATGGCTCCGCGTGGCGCCCGCCGACGAAAATTGTTTCCTCCCCCGCCAGGGCGAGGTGGGCCGCGCAGCAGCTCGGAGGGGGAGGAAGCACGACGGCCGAGAGGGTCTGGCATCCTCCCCCCTCCGTCGCGCGTCGCGCGCCACCTCCCCCTGGCGGGGGAGGATACGCTAACGCTTTGAAGAAAAATCAGTCCTTCGGTACGGGGCCAGTCGTGGCGCGCACCATCAGTTCGTGCTCCAGCATCACCTGCGGGGTCACCGCGGTCCCTGCCAGCATCAGGTCCGCCGCGGCATAAGCGAGTTCGCGCACCGGCTGGCGGATGGTGGTGAGCGGCGGCCACACTGCACGCGCCAGATCCGAATCGTCGAACCCTGCGATCGACAGCGCATCGGGCACTGCGATGTCCGCCTCATGCGCCGCCGCGAGCGCGCCAGCAGCCATGTCGTCGTTACCGGCGAAGATCGCGGTCGGCCGGGGACTGTGCCCGAACAGCGCCCGCGCCGCCGCACCGCCGGAGGCGAAGCTATAGTCACCGGCGATCACCAGCGCGGGATCGAAGGCGATTCCGTGCGCCTCCAGTTCCTGCCGATAACCGGCAAGGCGATCCGCCGAGGAGACATGGCTTTCGGGGCCGCGCACGAAGGCAATCTGGCGATGGCCGAGCTGGAGCAGGTGCCGCGTGATCTCGCGCGCCGCCGCCACGTCGTCCATCGTCGTCGCCAGCCCGTGATCCTTGCGCAGCCCGGGTGCGATCCGGACATAGGGCAGCTTTCGCTTGTCCAGCGCCTCGATCAGCTCGGGCATCTCGGTAAGCGGCGGCGAGAGGATCACGCCGTCCAGATGCGCCTCGTCGACCAGCGCCAGCACATCGGGCACCATGTCGGGCGCGTTGCTGTCGATCGGCTGCATCAGCAGGCGATAGCCAAGCTCATGGCACCGCTCCATCGCCCCCGACTGGATGTGAAAGACGTAATAGGGGCTGGGATTGTCGTAGAGCAGCGCCACCTGGAACGAGCGCCGCCCGGCCAGCGTCCGCGCGGCATGGCTCGGCCGGAAGTTGAGCTGCGCCACCACTTCCTCTACGCGCCGCCGCGTCTCTTCGCTGACATGTTTTTCGTTGTTGAGCACGCGGGAGACGGTCTTGAACGACACGCCGGCGATCTTCGAGACTTCCTTGATCGTCGGACGGCCGGCCATTCTCACTCCCTCGCTGACAAACGTCACTTCGGCATTGCAACATGCTCTTTGCGACAGCTTGTAGCGCGGCCGTTCCGGCTTTGCACGGAATTTGGACAGCGCTGCCAGACGGCGGACCCGGCAGCGCCTCGTCCTAGCGCTTGCGCCCGTTGTGGCGGATGTTGCTCGGGCGGCCGCGGCGGTGGATCACCCGCTTGGGCGCGCCCTTGCCCGGCCGGCCGGTCCGCTGCGGACCGCCCGCCGATCCCTTTCCGTCGGGAAGCTCGAAGCGCAGCGCGCCGGAGACGGGGTTCGCCTCCACCAGTCGCAGCTCGATCCGCTGGCCGAGGGTGAATTCCTCGCCGCTATGCTCGCCGACCAGCCGCTTGCCCGCTTCGTCGAAATGGAAATATTCGGCGCCAAGGTCGCGCGCCGCGACCAGTCCGTCGCCACCCACGCCCTCGACGGTCGCGAAGAAGCCGAAATTCTGCACGCCCGTGATCCGCGCTTCCATCACTTCGCCGACATGCGCGGCGAGATAGGCAGCGACGTAGCGGTCGATCGTCTCGCGCTCGGCCTCCATCGCGCGACGTTCGAGCTGGCTGATCGACTGGCCGATCCGATCCATGCTGCCGGCTTCCTCAGGCGTAAGCCCGCCCGGCCCGAGCCGATAGGCATCGACCAGCGCGCGGTGCACGACCAGGTCCGCATAGCGACGGATCGGCGAGGTGAAATGGGCATAGGAGCCGAGCGCCAGGCCGAAATGGCCGACATTCTCGGGGCCGTAATAGGCCTGGGTTTGGGTACGCAGCACCTGCTCCATCACCTGCGGCCGGAACTCCTCTTCGCCGACGCGATCGAGGATGCGGTTGAAGGTGGCCGGGCGGACCACCTGGCCCAGCGCGAACTCGATCTCGAAGGTCTTGAGATATTCCTTGAGCGCGGCGAGCTTCTCGCGCGCCGGCGGCTCGTGGATGCGGTACATCACCGGCGTCTTCTTCGCCTCCAGCGCCTTGGCGGCGGCGACGTTGGCGGCGATCATGTAATCCTCGATCAGCTTGTGCGCATCGAGCCGCTCGCGCGGTGCGACCGAGAGGATGCGGCCCTTCTCGTCGAGCACGATGCGGCGCTCGGGCAGATCGAGGTCCAGCGGCTCGCGTTTCTCGCGCGCGGCGTTGAGCGCGTGCCAGCAGTCCCAGAGCGGACGGAGGGCCTCCAAAAGCCCCTCCCCTTCAGGGGAGCGGTTGGGGGTGGGGGACGGCCGATCCGCGTGTCCTTCGCCGGGGGCGGAGTTCCCCACCCCAACCCCTCCCCTGAAGGGGAGGGGCTTATCCAGCGTACCATTGATCGCCGCCTGCGCATCTTCATACGCAATGTTGGCCGCCAGCCGCACTACCGCCCGCGTAAACCGCCAGCTCTTGAGCGCCCCGCCCTTCGTCACCTGCAGATGGCAGGCGAGCGCGGCACGATCCACGTCTTCCTTCAGCGAGCAGACGTCCGCCGACAGCACCTCGGGCAGCATCGGCACGACGCGATCGGGGAAATAGACCGAATTGCCCCGCTTGCGCGCCTCGCGATCCAGCTCCGACCCCGGGCGGACGTAGAAGGACACGTCGGCGATCGCGACGATCGCCTTCCAGCCGCCCTCGTTGGCGGGATCGTCGTCGGGCGTCGCCCAGACGGCATCGTCATGGTCGCGCGCATCGGCGGGGTCGATCGCGACGATCGGCAAATGCCGCAGATCCTCCCGCCCCTCGCCCAGCGGCTGCCTGGCGACGCGCTCCGCCTCCTCCAGCAGCTCCTCGGAAAAGACGTTGGGGATGCCGTGGCGGTGGATCGCGATCAGCGAGAAGCTGCGCGGCGCGAACGGATCGCCCAGCCGCTCGACCACCCGCGCGGTGATCCGCGGCGGGCGACCGGCCTTCTCGGCCAGCACCAGGTCGCCGGGCTCGGCGCCGCCGGCGTCAGAGACCGGCCAGCTGCGCCGCTCCTTCTTCTCGACGCCCTGCAGCCAGAGCTTGCCGCCCTCCTCGTGGAGCACGCCGAGCATCAGTTCCTCGCCGCGGGCGAGCGTCTTCATCGGATGCGCGATCCAGCCGTTGCCGGCCTCTTCGGTGCGCGCGAGGATGCGGTCGCCCACCCCCAACGCCGAGCGCTTGCCGCGCATCTCGCGGACGCGCAGCCGGGGTGCCGGGACATGCTCGGCCTCCCAGCGCTCGGGCACCGCCCAGGTGGTGTCGCCGTCCGCATCGGTGATGCGCAGCACGGTAACCTTGGGCAGCCCGCCCATCTTGTGGAAGGCACGGCCGGGGGCGACGTCGATCAGCCCCTCGTCGCTCATGTCCTTCAGGAGCGCCTTGAGCAGGATCTTGTCCTGCGCGCTCAGCCCGAAGGCCTTGGCGATCTCGCGCTTGCCAGCGGGCGTGTCCGAGGATGCGATGAAATCGAGAATCTGCTGCCGCGTCGGCAACCCTGCGCTTGTTCTGTTCTTAGCCATTGGCCCGCAACATAGGCGCGATCCGCCCGGCCGTCACCTGCGGGCTCCGTAAAAGCGCGGGAGGCACCATGGTAAGCGCGGTCTTCACTATAATGGACTGTGGATCCTGTGTGATTTGAGGAGTCCGTCCATGGCTATTTCGCGTTGTCTGTTGATCGGTGCCGCGCTCGGCACCTGCGTGGCGTTCGTTTCGCACGCCGCTTCGTTCCATCCCGCCAAGCCCGCGCGGTCGGTTATGCAGGTCGCGTCGCTGGACAGCGTTACCAGCGATAGTTGAAGCTGACGCTGATCCGCTTGTCCTTCGCCGCCCCCGGCGGGACTTCGTGGCGGAGCCAGCTTTCCCAGAGCAGCACCGTGCCGACCTCCGGCACCACCTCGATGAAGGGCTGGAGCGATTCCGGCGCATCGGGCCGCCGGGTGGGCGCGGCCATCATCATCGCGAGCCTAGGGTCCTCGAGCTTGAGCCCGCGCGCACCGTGCGGCAGCGCCACATAGACGGTGCCCGAGACGACGCTGTGCGGGTGGATGTGCGCGCCGTGCCCGCCCTTGCCGTCGAGCACGTTGACCCACAGGCTGTCGAGCTTGAGCTTGCGCCCGGCGAGATCGAACGCGCACGCCTCGGCGAACTTCGCGACATGCTTGTCGAGCAGCCGCTTCAGATCGCCAAAGGCCGGATCGCGGATCGGCAGGTCGTCGAGCGAGGCATAGCTGGTATAGCCGCGATAATGATTTTCGCGGCACCAGCGGCGCCCGGCGCTATCGTCCTCGGCAAGCTGCAGGCACGAGGCTTCGAGATCGGCGACCAGCGCGGCGTCGCCCAGCGGCTGCTGGTAGAGCAGGGTCGAGAACAGCGTACGCATCAGGCGGACTCGACCATGCTCACTTCGTACTGCGCCCGGCGCAGCGCGGTGATCAGCCGGTCGAGATGGTTGCGATCGCGCGTCTCGCACTCGATGTCGGTGACCAGGCCCTTGGCGGGCAGCGAGGTGAACACGCGCTGGTGATACACCTCGATGATGTTGACGCCCTGCTCGTGGAAGATCCGCGCGACATGGAACAGCGCGCCGGGGCGGTCCTGCAGGCGGATGCGCAGGCGCGCGAGGCGACCCGAGCGGGCGAGGTCGCGCAGCAGCACGTTCGCCAGCAGCCGCGTGTCGATATTGCCGCCGCACAGGATGGTGCCGACGGTCTTGCCCTTGAAGCGCTCGGGCTCGGACAGCAGCGCCGCCAGGCCCGCGGCCCCTGCCCCTTCGACCACCGTCTTCTCGATCTGCAGCAGCAGGCTCACCGCCTCCTCCAGCCGGCGCTCGCCGACCAGCACGATGTCGTCGACCAGCGCCTCGACGATCTTGGCGGTGATGGTGCCGGGATATTTCACCGCGATACCCTCGGCGAGCGTGTCGCCAGCGCACGGCATCTCGGTATGGTGCACGCGGTTGTACATCGAGGGATAGAGCTCGGCCTGGACGCCCAGCACCTCGATCGGCCGGTCCTGCGCCTTGGCGACCACCGCCGCGCCCGAGATCAGCCCGCCGCCGCCGATCGGCACGACCAGCGTGTCGATCCCCGGCACGTCCTCGAGCAATTCCAGCGTCGCGGTGCCTTGCCCCGCGATCACCCGCGGATCGTCGAATGGGTGGATGAAGGTGAAGCCGCGCTCCGCCTCGAGCTCGCGGGAATGCTGGTAGGCGGCGTCGAAAGTCTCGCCGTGGAGCACGACATTGGCGCCGTGTCCTTCGGTCTGCGTCACCTTCACGATCGGCGTGTTCTTGGGCATCACGATCGTGCTGGGGATGCCCAGCCGGGTCGCGTGATAGGCCAGGCCCTGCGCATGGTTGCCGGCCGAGGCGGCGATGACGCCCTTGGACCGCGCTTCGGCATCCAGTTGCAGCAGCGTGTTGAGCGCGCCGCGCTCCTTGTAGGCGGCGGTGAACTGGAGGTTCTCGAACTTCAGGTACACGTTCGCGCCGGTCAGCTGCGAAAGCGTGCGGCTGTGCAGCGTCGGCGTGCGCACCACCGCGCCCGAAATTCGCTCCGCCGCCGCACGAACATCGGCGATGGACACGGGGAGCGATGCGGGCGCTGGTGCTGCTTTGGTAGCCATAGGCTTCCCGCCTAGACCATCTGGCGCGGCAGGGGAACAGGCCCTATGCCCGCACCCATGTTCACGCGCCTCAAGCGGCTTGCCGCCGCCACCGCCCTGCTGCTTGCGCCCGCCGCCCAGGCCGATGGAATCGTTGACAATGTCAACGGCATCACGCTCGACGCCAAGGGCGCGGTGGTGCGCTTCGAGGCGCTGCAGATCGATCCCTATGGCAAGGTCGTCGCGGTCTACGCCAAGGGGCAGAAGCGGCCCAAGAAGCTGGTTTGGCGGCTCGACCTGAAGGGGGCGACGATCGTGCCGGGCATGATCGACGCGCATGGCCATTTCATGGGCCTCGGCTTCCAGCAGCTCCAGCTCGACCTGTCCGCCACCACCAGCCTCGACGACGCTCTGGCGCGCATCGGCGACTATGCGGGCAAGAGCCGCGCGAAATGGGTGCTCGGCCGCGGCTGGAACCAGGAGGCCTGGAAGCTCGGCCGCTTCCCCACCGCCGCCGATCTCGACCGCGCGGTGAGCGACCGCCCGGTATGGCTGGAGCGCGTCGACGGCCATGCCGGCTGGGCCAACAGCAAGGCGCTGGAACTGGCGGGCGTCACCGCTGCGACCAAGGACCCCGCCGGCGGCCGGATCGAGCGCGACGCGAGCGGCAAGCCCACCGGCGTGCTGGTCGACGCCGCGACCGAGCTGGTCGCCAAGGTCGTGCCGCAGCCGACCCCGCGCGAGCGCAACGCCGCGTTCCTCGCGGCCCAGCAGAAGCTGCTCTCGCTCGGCATCACCGCCACCGCAGACATGGGCACGACGGTCGACGATTGGGAGACGATGCGCGGCATGGCCGATATCGGCCAGCTCCACCTCCGCATCCTGAGCTATGCCCACGGCGTCGACACCGCGCTGCGCGTCGCGGGCGCCGGGCCGACGCCCTGGCTCTATGGCGACCGGCTGCGGATGGGCGGCATCAAGCTCTATGCCGATGGCGCGCTCGGCTCGCGCGGGGCGTGGCTCAAGGCCGAGTATAGCGACGCGCCGGGCAACAAGGGGCTGGGCTTCCTCACCGACGACCAGCTGCTCAATCTGATGGCGCGCGGCGCGATGGACAATTTCCAGCTCGCCGTCCACGCGATCGGCGACCGTGCGAACCAGCAGGTGCTCGACGCGATCGAGATCCTGTCCGAGACCTACAAGGGCGATCGCCGCTGGCGGATCGAGCATGCCCAAATCATCGATCCCAAGGACCTGCCGCGCTTCGCCAAGCTGGGCGCGATCGCCTCGATGCAGCCGGTCCACCAGACCAGCGACCGGACGATGGCCGAGGCGCGGCTGGGGCCTGACCGGCTCGCCGGGGCCTATGCCTGGAAGACAATGCTGCGCGACGGGACGCACCTGGCGTTCGGTTCGGACTATCCGGTCGAGAGCCCCGATCCCTGGGCGGGCTGGGCGGCAAGCTTCACCCGACAGGACGCGCAGGGCAATCCGCCGGGCGGGTGGCGCCCTGAGGAGAAGCTGACCCGTGAGGAAGGCTGGGCGGGCTTCACCATCGGCGCGGCCTATGCCGGCTTCGCCGACGACAAGATCGGGCGGCTGGCACCGGGTCTGTGGGCCGACTTCCTGATCCTCGACCGCGATCCCCTGACCGTCTCGCCGGCCGAACTGCGCGGCACCAAGGTGGTCGAGACCTGGGTTGGCGGCCGCCGCGCCTGGGGGGCGAAGCCCTGAACTGATGGTCCGGCTGGTCATGGCCGGCGCGCAGTGGCGCGACCGGATCGGCGCCGCGCTGGGCGGCGCGATCGGGATCGGGGTGACGGCTTGGGTTTCGGCGCTGGCCGGCTTCGATACGACCACCGCGATCCTGCTCGCGGCACCGATCGGCGCGTCGGCGGTGCTGGTGTTCGCGGTACCGTCCAGCCCGCTGGCGCAGCCTTGGCGGGTGATCGGGGGGAACGGGATTTCGGCGCTGGTCGGGCTGGCGGTGGCGTGGTGGCTTGGGCATGGTGCGCTCGCGGCGGGAGTCGCGGTAGGACTGGCGATCCTTGTCATGTCGCTGACCCGCAGCCTGCATCCGCCGGGCGGCGGCACCGTGTTGCTGCCCGTCCTCGCACCCGCCGTGCTGGCGAAGGGGCTTGGCTTCGTGCTGGTGCCGATCGGCGTGAACGCCGTGCTGCTGGCGCTGTGCGGGCTGCTCGTCCACCGCTTCACCGGGCACAGCTACCCGCACCGCGTGCAGCCCGCCCCGCCCGCGCCGGGGTTGCTGCCGGAGGATATCGATGCGGCGTTGGAAGAGGCCGGCGAGGCGTTCGACGTCAGCCGGGAGGACTTGCTGGCGCTGCTCGCCCGCGCGGAACACCATGCGGCGACCCGCCGCGGGTGAAGCAAGCAAAAAGCCCCTCCCCTTCAGGGGAGGGGTTGGGGGTGGGGCCTGAACTGGGAGCGCATCCCCACGCTTGTCGGTCATCCCCCACCCCAACCCCTCCCCTGAAGGGGAGGGGCTATTTTACGTCAGCACCCGCAACAACGGCGGTCCCAGCGTCAGCAGCCCGATCGCCGCAGCCGCGAGCGACGCCACCAGCACCCCGCCCGCCGCCAAATCCTTGATCCGGCCGATCGCGGGGTCGAAGTCCGGGCAGATCCGGTCGCAAAGATCCTCGATCGCTGTATTGAAGGCCTCGGCCAGCCAGACCAGCGCGATTGCCAGGACGAGCCAACGCCATTCGGCAGCCGACAACTGCAAGGCAGCACCGGCTGCCACCGCACAAAGCGAAGCCGCCAGATGCACCCGCGCATTATGCTCCTCGCGCACCAGCACGCGCAGCCCTCGAATCGCGTAGCGGAAGCTCTTCAGGCGCGCGGAAATGCTGAAGCCTTTTGGCACGGCAGGTCGCTCGGTTGGCATCGTCATCCGATCAGCGTGGCCGATCCGCCGTTCCCCCGCCAGCCCCGAAACGAAAAGGCCGCCGCCACCCGGAGGTGACGACGGCCCTGCCCCTGCGTGATCTCGGGAAAATCAGGCGACCTGGGTGTCCGCCTGCATGCCCTCGTCCGGCTCGCGCAGCACATAGCCGCGGCCCCAGACGGTCTCGATATAGTTGTCGCCCTCGCATGCCATGCTGAGCTTCTTGCGCAGCTTGCAGATGAAGACGTCGATGATCTTGAGTTCGGGCTCGTCCATGCCGCCATAGAGATGGTTGAGGAACATCTCCTTGGTCAGCGTGGTGCCCTTGCGGAGCGAGAGCAGCTCCAGCATCGCATATTCCTTGCCGGTCAGGTGGACGCGGGCACCGTCGACCTCGACGGTCTTGGCATCCAGGTTCACCGCCAGCTTGCCGGTGCGGATGACCGACTGCGAATGGCCCTTCGAGCGGCGCACCACGGCGTGGATGCGGGCGACCAGCTCTTCGCGATGGAACGGCTTGGTGACGTAATCGTCGGCGCCGAAGCCGAACGAGCGCACCTTCGAATCCATCTCGCTGATGCCCGAGAGGATCAGCACCGGGGTCTGCACCCGCGCGGTGCGGACCTTCTTCAGCACGTCATAGCCGTGCATGTCCGGCAGGTTCAGGTCGAGCAGGATGATGTCGTAGTCATACAGCTTGGCGAGGTCCAAACCTTCCTCACCGAGGTCGGTCGTGTAGACGTTGAACCCTTCGCCCGAAAGGATCAGTTCGATCGCCTTGGCTGTGCTAGGCTCGTCTTCGATCAGCAGCACGCGCATTGCCGGTTCCCCTGTCCACACCACACGACGTAGCCCCGATGCCCGACGCGCTGGACGCTTCATTAACCTAAGCGTCAATGAAGCCGAAAGGTTAATTTCTCGTAAGTCGGGAGGTTCCGCAAGCCCCGGGGAATCTACGCATCGGGTTCGGACGTATCTCCCGAAACCGTCGGCCGCACGTCGATTTCCTCGCCCAGAACCTCGCGCAGATAGAGGCTGCGCACGAGGGTGAAGATCACCACCAGCAGCGCGGCGGAGAAGAACAGGCCGAACAATCCGAAGACGAATCCGATTCCGATGATCGCGAAGAGGGTCACCGCAGGCGGGATGGCGATCACCCGGCTCTGCACGAAAGGCGTGAGGAAGTTGGTCTGGACGATTCGCACACCGGCGAACACCAGCAGGCAGCCGATCAGCGCCCCCGAACCACCGGTGGCGGCAAGGCCCAGCGCCGGCAGCATCGCCGCGGTGGGGCCGACATAGGGGATGAACTCGCTGAGGCCCGCCAGCAGCCCCAGCGCGGCAGGCGACGGCACGCCCGCGATCCATAGCCCTACCCCGACCAGCAGGCCCATGCTGGTCATCAGGATCAGCTGGGTGCGTAGCCACAGCCGCAGCGTGGTGCCTACGTCCGCCAGCGCGTCGGCAAAGGCGTCGCGGGTGTTGCCCTTGGGTACGAGCAGCAGCAGTCCGCGGATATAAACGCCAGGATCGGCCGCCATGAACAGCGCGCCGACCAGCAGTAGCAGCGCATTGAGAAACAGCTCGAACGAGCCCAGCGCAAAGCCGCTGGCATCGCGCGCGACTCGCGAACCGGCAAAGGCCGCCTCGGCGGCGTCGTAGAGCTTGGCCGCCACCGGGCTTTCCTGCGCCCACGCCTTGAGCCGCGTGACCAGCTGCGGGATCGATCGGACCAGCGCCTCGACCTGCGGGCCGAACTGCACTGCGAACAGCCAGACGAGGAAACCGATCGCTGCCAGCACGGTGAGCATCGCGCTTACCACCGACCAGCGCTTCGGCACGCCGAGCTGGGCGTAGCGATCGGCGATGGCGCGGATCACCACCGCGCCGAGCACTGCACCGAAAGTCAGGATCAGCAGATCGGCGGCGCGCACCAGCGCCACCACCACCGCGCCGACGGTGAGCAGGATCAGGACGCGGCGGATGAACCGCGCATCGGCATCATCGGGAACGAGTCGTTTCACGCGTGCCGAACGCAGATGCTGCGCAAGCGCTCCGTCAGAAACTCGATCAGCGCCTCCACCCGCACCGGCCGGCGCGATCCCGGCGGGGTGACGAGGTGGAGCCCCACCGCCCCCGCGACCCAATCGGTCAGCACGGTCTCCAGCCGCCCAGCCGCGATCTCCGCATCGACCAGGAAGCCCGGCAAGCGCGCAACCCCCAGCCCGGCCCGGAGCGCCGGCAGCATCGCCTCGCCATTGTCCGTGCGCAGCGGTCCCTCGACGCGCACCGCGGCCTCCTCGCCGCCCGCCTTCTTGAAGCGCCACACACCCGGCGTCGCGGTGTTGGTGTAGATGAAGCAGGCATGGCGGGCGAGGTCCGCGGGATGCTGGGGGCGACCGGCGCGCTCGAAATAGCTGGGCGCGGCGACGACATGGATGTTCACCGGCCCCAGCCGCCGCGCGCGCAGCGAGCTGTCGGGCAGCTCGGCGATGCGGATCGCGACGTCGATCCCCTCGCCGACGATATCGACGAACGCGTCGGAGAGCGTCAGCTCCACCTTGATCTGCGGATGCGCGATCATGAATTCGGCGAGCAGATCGGAAAGATGTCGCGACCCGAAGGTCAGCGGCGCCGCCAGCCGCACCACGCCGGAGGGCGCGCTGGCGCTTTCGAACGCGGCTTCCTCGGCCGACTGGCCATCGTCCAGGATGCGCTGGGCATGTTCGGCGAGCTGCTGGCCGCTGTCGGTAAGCGTCAGCCGCCGCGAAGTGCGGTGGAACAGCGCGGTGCCCAGCCGCTCCTCCAGCCGGGTGATCGCCTTGGAGACGGTCGCCTTGGAGACCCCCAGCGCCAGTGCCGCGCCGCTGAACGAACGATGCTCCACCACGCTGGCAAACACCGCCCAGGCCTCGAAATCCGGTAGCTTCATCCCTGCCTCTCCTGCTCGGCCAAAGCCATATCACGAAACGATCAGTTTCCAACGTTTCCGTTTACGCGCTGATGCCAATCCCTATCTTGGCGGCAACACATGGGAGATCAGCGATGATCGACAAACGCAGTTTCGAAAGCCTGGGCGGCGCCGATCACGGCTGGCTCAAGGCCAAGCACCACTTCAGCTTCGCCGACTATTACGATCCGTCCCGCATGGGCTGGGGCGCGCTTCGGGTGTGGAACGACGACGAGATCGCCCCCAATTCGGGCTTCCCGCCGCATCCGCACCAGAACATGGAAATCATCACCTATGTCCGCTCGGGTGCGATCACCCACCAGGACTCGATGGGCAACAAGGGCCGCACCGAGGCGGGCGACGTGCAGGTGATGAGCGCGGGCACCGGCGTGCGCCACGCCGAATACAACCTCGAGCCGGAAACGACCCGGATCTTCCAGATCTGGATCCTGCCGCGCGAGGCCGGCGGCCAGCCGAGCTGGGGCGCCAAGCCCTTCCCCAAGGGCGATCGCTCGGGCCGCTTCGTCACGCTGGCGTCCGGCTTCGCGGACGACAAGGACGCACTGCCGATCCGCGCCGACGCCCGCGTGCTGGGTGCGACGCTGAAGGCAGGCGAAAGCGTACCCTATACCGTAGGTGAGGGTCGCCATGCGTATCTTGTACCCGCGGTTGGTTCGATCAACCTTGATGGTGATCGCGTCGACGCCCGCGATGGTGCAGCCCTTGCCGGCGGCCAGACCGTGACGATCACCGCGATCGAGGACGCCGAGATCGTCCTCGTCGACGCCGAATAAGCTTTTCCCCGGGGGGCGGCAGGCCTCCCGTCCCTTTCAAGACAGGAACAGTGCCATGACCAAGATCCTCGTTCTCTACTATTCGTCCTACGGCCACATCGCGCAGATGGCCGACGCCGTCGCCGAAGGCGCCCGCAGCGCCGGTGCCACCGTCGACGTCCGCCGCGTCGCCGAGACCGCGCCGTTCGAAGTCGCCCAGGCCGCCGGTTTCCGCGTCGACGAGAGCCACCCGGTGCTCGACGACGTCAACCAGCTCGCCCAGTATGACGGCATCATCGTCGGCAGCCCCACCCGTTTCGGCCGCATGGCCAGCCAGATGGCGGCATTCTGGGACAAGGCCGGCGGCGTGTGGTTCCAGGGCCAGCTGAACGGCAAGGTCGGCGGCGCCTTCACCTCGACCGCCTCGCAGCATGGCGGCAACGAGACCACGCTGTTCTCGATCATCACCAACCTGCTGCACTTCGGCATGACCATCGTCGGCCTCGACTATGGCTATCAGGGCCAGGGCGGCGTGGACGAAGTGAAGGGCGGCTCGCCCTACGGCGCGACCACGATCGCCGATGGCGACGGCAGCCGCCTGCCGAGCGCAGCGGAGCTGGACGGCGCCCGCTACCAGGGCCGCCGCATCGCCGAGACCGCGGCCAAGCTGAAGGCCTAACCCCCGAAGCGCGCGCGCGTAGCGTATCGCGCCGCGCATGACGACGGCCGGAGCTCCCCCTGCTCCGGCCGTTTTCGTTTCGGGGCTCGCGAATTGCGCGCCGATCGCTATATCCCGCGCATGTTCAAGGACCGGGTACTCTTCATCGACGGCGAAGCGCTGATCATCGACAAGCCGGCGGGTCTCCCCGTCGATCGCCCGCGCGACCGCAGCGAAAGCCTGGAGGACCTGCTCGACCAGCTGACCTTCGGCTTCGAGCGTCTGCCGGTTCCCGTCCACCGGCTCGATCGCGACACCAGCGGCTGCCTGCTGCTCGCGCGCAATCCCAAGGCGATGAAGCGCTTCGGCCAAGCCTTCGAGGCCGGTCAGGTCACCAAGCGCTATGTCGCGATCCTCGACGGCGTGCCTGCGCAGGAAAGCGGCGAGATCGACCTGCCGCTCGGCAAGGTCTCGACGATCGAAGAGGGTTGGCGGATGACCCATGATCCCAAGGGCAAGTCCGCGCGCACCCGCTGGAAGCGGATGGAAGTGCATGACGGCCGCGCGCTGGTCGCCTTCTATCCCGAAACCGGCCGCACCCACCAGATCCGCGTCCATGCGCTGGAAGGCATCGGCATCCCCATCGTCGGCGACCCCGTCTATGGCCGCGGCGGCCCGGCGCTGATGCTCCACGCCCAGTCGATCACCGTGCCGCGCCCAGGCAAGCCGGACGTACACGGCGACGCGCCGCTGCCCGCACGCTTCCACCATATCGGCTTCGGCCGACCGGCACATGGCTGAGATCCCCGACGCGGCAATCATCGAGGAGAAGTTCCTCGCCGCGACGGGACCCGGCGGGCAGAACGTCAACAAGGTGGCGACCGCGGTGCAGTTGCGCGTCGACGTGTTCCGGCTGGGGCTGTCGCCCTATGCCTATGAGCGGCTGAAGGAATTGGCCGGCACGCGGATGACCTCGGCGGGCGAGCTGCTGATCACCGCGCGGCAATACCGCACCCAGGACGCCAACCGCACCGACGCCCGACAGCGCCTCTCCGACCTGATCGACAAGGCGCATGAGCGCCAGGCGAAGCGGATCAAGACCAAGCCGAGCAAGGCGGCCAAGGCGCGCAGAGTAGATGCGAAGAAGGGCCGGTCCGCGGTGAAAGCGGGGCGGGGGAAAGTGAGCTTCGACTGAAAGATGTCCCCCGACCTGCCGGCCGTCATCCCGGCGAAAGCCGGGATCCATTCGCCGCTCCGCCGCAGCAAGAATCTCGACGGTGACCCCAATGGATTCCGGCTTTCGCCGGAATGACGGCGGTGGAGGCGCGGAAGCCCCCCTCGCGCCGCGCGCCGCGATCCCCTACATCGCCGCCATGTACAGCTTCGACATCACCGCCGACACCAAGGCCGAGCTCTATCGCGACCTTGCCGCCGCCCTCGATTCGCTGACCGCCGACGAGCCCGACCCGATCGCCAACATGGCGAATGTCTCCGCGCTGATCGGCCAGTATCTGCCCGATCTCAACTGGTCCGGCTTCTACCGCAACCTGAACGACGAGCTGGTGCTGGGCCCCTTCCAGGGCAAGGCCGCCTGCATCCGCATCCCGTTCGGCAAGGGCGTGTGCGGCGCCGCCGCGGCAACGCGCGAGACGCAGCTGGTCGAGGACGTCCATGCCTTTCCCGGCCATATCGCCTGTGACGCGGCCAGCCGCTCGGAGCTGGTGGTGCCGATCGTCCACCAGGGCGAGCTGCTCGGCGTGCTCGATCTCGACAGCCCCCTGCCCGCGCGCTTCGACGCCGGCGACGCCGCGGGGTGCGAGGCACTGATGCGCATTCTGGCGCCGCGCATCGCCTGAACCCTACCCATTTCGCCCCAGCTGCGGTTTCGCCAAACCTGTTGCGGTTCGGCGACACCCTTTTTTGCGCCCGGTTTCCAGCCACTTCCTCGCAACTTACAGATTTTCGTCAGGCAAAGAGGTAATACCAACATTTGTTTTTGTATTGAATTGGCCTTGACACAATAGGACCGATACCGACCAATGCCCCCGCAGCGCCCGATCCAGAACATATGCCACGGGAGGGCGATGGGCGTCGCACCGGACATTGGATTCAACCACTCGGGGGGTATGAAATGCCGACAGACCAAGACCTTCGCACGCCAGTGAGAACGATTGCGAAAAACTTCCTGCTCGCGTCGGGATGCATCGCCGCGCTCAGCTTCGCCAACGCCGCACAGGCGCAGACCGAAAACGCGCCGGTGGGTCAGGACGACGGCGAGATCGTCGTCAACGGCATCCGCGCATCGATCGACAACGCGATCGAGGCCAAGCGGAAGGACATCCGCGTCACCGACGGCATCTCGGCCGAGGATCTCGGCAAGTTTCCCAGCGAGAACATCACCGAGGCGATCCAGCGTATTTCGGGCGTGCAGATGTCGAACATCAACGGCCGCGGCGCGACGATCAGCATCCGCGGCCTGGGCCCGCAATATGCGCTGACCACGGTCAACGGTCAGACCTTCAAGAGCGCCGACTTCACCGACGGCTTCCGCTACGACATCATCCAGACCGAGCTCGCCAACGCGATCGAGGTGATCAAGTCGCCGACGGCGGACATGGATGCCGGCGGCCTTTCGGGCACGGTCAACATCAAGACGACGATGCCGCTCGACTATAAGGATCGCCAGCTGGTCCTATCGGTCAAGGGCCAGAACTCCGAATATGCCGGCGGCAAGATCACGCCGAAGATCAGCGGCAGCTATGTCGACCAGTTCGCCGACGGCAAGCTCGGCGTCTATGTGAACCTCGGCTACCAGAAGCTGAAGGATCGCGCGGACTATTTCTGGATGGACCGCTGGGCGACCCAGACGATCGCGGGCTCAAGCGTCTATGTCCCCCGCCGTCCGCGCTATCGCCGTATCGACCGCGATACCGAACGGCTGATGGGCAGCGGCGGCGTGCAGTGGCGCCCCAGCGACCGGTTCGAGATCGATGCCAGCGCGATTTACGCCAAGGACATCACCGATTACGACGTGAACCAGCAGGTGTTCCTGTTCAACACCGCACGGATCGCGGCGAGCAACGTCGTGAACGGCGTCGCCACCAAGGCGACCGCGACCAACTTCACCATGGAAAACAATCGCCAGCACGAGGACCGCAACCTCGTCAGCCAGGGCTACACGCTCTCGGGCAAGTGGACCGGCGACGATGGTTGGTCGGGCCGCACGGTGTTCAACTACACCAAGGGTAGCACCTATCAGCGCGAGGCCGCCGCGATCCTCGGCGTGAACATCCCGACCGCGACGATCGATTTCTCCAATCCGGATTCGGTGAAGTACAGCGTCGGTACCGATCTCTCGAGCACCGCGCTCTATGCCCCGGCAACGCTGACGCGGAACGAATATCCGAACGGCGCCACCCGCCAGATGGCGTCGAGCGAAACCTCGGGCCAGGCGGACCTGTACAAGGAAGTGTCCTTCGGGCCCTTCACCAAGTTCAGCGTCGGCGCCAAGTATCGCCACGAGATCTTCAGCCGCGACGTGAGCCGGCATGACATGATCGCGCTGGCCAACCAGCCGGCGCCCTCCAGTGCGATCTTCCCGCAGATGGCGACGACCAGCTACCCGGTCTCGGGCTTCCTCAACGGCGATTCGGGCATTCCCGGCGCCTGGATCGGCCCGGACCTCGGCGCCTATGACAAGGCGCTGGCCGCGGCCGGCATCGCCGTGCCGGACATCTTCGCACCCGAAGCCAGCTACCATGTCGATCGCTTCATGCCCTCGGCCTATGCGATGGCGGACATCGACGCCCAGCTTGGCGGCATGACGCTGCGCGGCAACCTCGGCGTGCGCTACGAACACACCAAGCAGAAGGTGCAGGGCAACATCACCGCCCCGCGCACCGACGGCTATACCGAAGTGCAGCGCAAGGTCGGCGACTATGCGATCGAGCAGAGCTACGACAACGTCCTGCCCAGCCTGAACCTGGTGCTGGAGCCGACCCGCACGGTGCAGGTCCGTTTCGCCGCCGCCAAGGTGCTGGTCCGCCCGATCATGGATTCGAACACGTCCATGGCGCAGACCACCAGCAGCTCGCCCAATACCTTCCCGGCGAACACCAGCACGATCACGGTGGACCTTGGCCAGGCCGGCCTCAAGCCGCTGACCGCGAACCAGCTCGATCTCGGCGTGGAATGGTATCCCACCCGCTCGAGCACGATCGCGATCAACGGCTTCTACAAGTGGATCAAGAACGGCACCTTCTCGCGCCTGATCTGCCCGACCTCGTTCAACGGCACCGCGCTCAGCACCTCGGGCAACGACTGCGTCGATGCCAGCGGCAACATCTACGACATCACCCAGACGCTCAACGATCCCAGCACCATCAAGGTGAAGGGCTTCGAGGTCAGCTGGAACCAGTCGTTCGACCGCATCCTGCCGCTGGACGGCTTCGGCCTGCTCGCCAACTTCACGCGGGTCTATCCACAGAAGGTGGCGATCGGCACCGGCTACACCATCCGCAACCTCTCGAAGGTGACGTGGAACGTCTCGCCCTATTGGGAGGACGAGCATTTCAACATCCGCCTCTCGGTCAACCACCGCAGCAGCTACGAGCAGAACAGCGCGGACAGCTTCTTCGCCCGCGAAGGCCATGTCGTGAAGGGGCGCACCCAGTTCGACCTGAGCGGCGGCTATGCGCCGAACAGCTGGCTCAGCTTCGCCGCCGGGGTGATCAACCTCAACAACAGCCGCGAACAGGCCTATTTCCGCGATCCTGCGGTGTGGCAGGAGAGCAGCTTCTATGGCCGCAGCTTCTACCTGTCTGCCACGCTGAAGATGTAACATGCCCCGGGGGCGACGCCGTGACGACGGCGCCGCCCCCACCTCGTTTTGATGCCTGGAGAGTCTGACTTGGTCGTATCCGCCGCCCGCCGCCTTCCCCTTCTCGGCCCGGTCGCGGCCGCGCTCGTCCTCGCCACCCACGCCGCGGCGGTGCCCGGCCGCCCGGTCCCCGTCGCCGCCCCGCAATCGCAGACCGCCGCCGCGCGCGCCGTGCTGGCGCGGCTTGGTGTCGATACCGCCAGGATCGACCTTGCGCTGGTCCCCGGCACCACCCCGCAGTTCCGCGCCCGCACCGTTGCGGGCAAGCTGCGCATCGAAGGCACCTCCCCGGTCGCGCTGGTGCGCGGCGCAGCCCGCACGCTGGGCCAACAGGGCAGTCTATTCGTTTCCTGGGAGGCCGTCCGCAATCGCCCGCTGGCGCTTCGCGACGGCTATGACAGCGGCGTGGTTGCCTCGCCCTTCTCGCTGCGCACCTATCTGAACACCTGCACCTATGGCTACACCACCCCCTGGTGGAACTGGGGCCGCTGGGAGCGCGAGATCGACTGGATGGCCGCGCACGGCGTCGACACGCCGCTGGCGATGGAAGGCCAGGAGTTCGTCTGGCGCGAGCTCTGGCGCGAGCAGGGCATGAACGACGCCCAGGTTGCCGAGGGCCTCTCCGCCGCGCCCTTCCTGCCCTGGCAGCGCATGGGCAATATTGCCGGCTATCGCGCGCCGCTCTCGGCCAACTGGATCGAGAAGAAGCGCGTTCTCCAGCGCCAGATCCTCGCCCGGATGCACGCGCTCGGCATGAAGCCGATCCTGCCGGCCTTCTCCGGCTATGTCCCCGAGGCCTTCGCCAAGGCGCATCCGGAAGCGAAGATCTACCAGATGCGCCAATGGGAGGGCTTCCCCGGCACCTATTGGCTGGATCCGTCCGACCCGCTGTTCGCCAAGCTCGCCGCGCGCTTCCTCCAGCTCTACACGGCGACCTACGGCCCCGGCGAATATTACCTCGCCGATGCGTTCAACGAGATGGTGCCGCCGATCGCGGAGGACGGCAGCGACGCCCGCGCCGCGACCTATGGCGACGCCATCGCCAACACCGCCGCCACCCGCGCCGCCGCGCTACCCAAGGAGGTTCGCGACGCCCGCCTCGCGGCGTACGGGGAACGGCTCTACCGCTCGATCACCGCCGCTGCGCCGGGCGCGACCTGGGTAATGCAGGGCTGGCTGTTCGGCGCCGACAAGGCGTTCTGGACCCCCGACGCGATCGCGGCTTTCCTCTCCAAGGTGCCCGACGAGCGGATGCTGGTGCTCGACATCGGCAATGATCGCTATCCCGGCATCTGGAACGCGACCAAGGCCTTTTACGGCAAAGGCTGGGCGTACGGCTATGTCCACAATTACGGCGGCAGCAATCCCGTATACGGCGACCTGAACTTCTACCGCAGCGACATCACCGCCGCGCTGGCGAATCCCGGCCATGGCCGCATGCGCGGCTTCGGGCTGTTCCCGGAAGGGCTGCACAGCAACAGCATCGCCTATGCCTATGCCTATGACCTCGCCTGGGGCGAGATCGACGCTGGCGGCCAGGCCCGCCCGCTCGATGCCTGGCTGACCGACTATACAAAGGCCCGCTACGGCAAGACCTCGCCCGCGCTGGTCGCCGCCTGGGACAAGGCGATCGCGGGTGCCTACACCACCCGCTACTGGGCTCCGCGCTGGTGGCACGAGCAGGCCGGTGCCTATCTGCTGTTCAAATTCCCCAGCCTCGATGGCGCCGAATACCCCGCCGCCGCCGGCGATCCCGTGGCACTCCGAGCCGGAATCGAAGCGCTGCTCGCCCAGGCGCCGCAACATGCGGGCGAGCCGCTCTACACCTATGACGTGGTCGATCTCGTTCGCCACTATGCCAGCGTGGAGCTGGACGGGCAGCTCAAGACCGCCGTCGCCGCCTACAAGGCCGGCGACCTCGCCACCGGCGATCGCGCTACCGCAGCGGCCGAGAAGCTGGCCAAGGACATCGACGCCATTGCGGGCAACCAGCAGGAGACGCTCGGCAGCTGGCTCGCCGATGCCGCCGCCTATGGCGACACGCCTGCCGAAAAGGCCGCGTTCGTCGAGCAGGCCAAGGCGGTGGTGACCGTCTGGGGCGGCACCGGCCACCTTTCCGACTATGCGTCGCGCGCCTGGCAGGGCCTCTATGCCGGCTATTACTGGCCGCGCTGGCAGCGCTTCCTTGCCGCCCAGCGCGCCGCCGCTGCCGCGCATACCGACTTCGACGCCAAGGCGACCGCCGCCGCGATCCGCGACTGGCAAGCCGCCTGGCTCAAGGACGGCAAGATGTGGGCTCGCCAGCGCCCCGCCGCGCCGCTAGCCCTTGCTCGCACGCTCCTCGCAGAAAGCGACGCCCGATGACCGAGACCCAGGCCAACACCGTCGCCGCGCTCGCCGGCAAGCCGCGCTTCCTCGCGCTGGACGTGTTTCGCGGCGCCACCATCTTCCTGATGATCCTGGTCAATACCTCCGGCCCGGGCGCCGAACCCTACCCGCAGTTGGTCCATGCGAAGTGGTTCGGCTTCACCCTCGCCGACCTGGTATTCCCCACCTTCCTGTTCGCGATGGGCAACGCGATGAGCTTCGCCTTCCGCAAGCCGGTGGCGACCGGGCCCTTCCTCGCCCGGCTGTTCAGGCGCGGCGCGATCATCTTCGTGCTCGGCTATCTGATGTACTGGTTCCCCTTCGTCGAGCAGGGCGCGAACGGCTGGGAGCTCAAGCCCCGCGCGCTCACCCGCGTGCCGGGCGTGCTCCAGCGGCTCGCGCTCTGCTATGTGCTCGCCGCGCTGCTGATCCGCTGGCTCAAGCCCCGCCAGCTGCTGCTTGCCGCCATCGCGCTGCTGTTCGGATACTGGACGATCCTGCTCGTCTTCAGCCCGCCGGGCATGGCCTATGACAAATATGCCAATATCGGCACGCGGATCGACCTGTGGCTGCTGGGGCCGGGCCATCTCTACAAGAAGGATGCGGGCTTCGATCCCGAAGGGCTGCTCGGCACCCTGCCCGCCACGGTCAACGTGATCGCGGGCTATCTGGCGGGCCTCGCCATCGTGCAGGGCGGCGACCTCCGCCGTACCGTCGGGCGGATGGCGCTGGTCGGCGTCGCGCTGGTGCTGGCCGGGCTCGCCTGGTCGCCCTGGTTCCCGATCGCCAAGAAGCTGTGGACCGGCTCCTACGTCCTGCTCACCGTCGGGCTCGACCTGGTGCTGCTCGGGGCTGCGATCTGGCTGATCGAGATTGCCGGGTTCAAGCGCGGCACCCGCTTCTTCACCATCCTCGGGCGCAACCCGCTGGCGATCTATCTCTTCTCCGAGCTGTTCGTCACCGTGCTGGGCATGATCCCGGTGGGCGACCATGGCGGCGCGTACGACGCGGCGGGCGTGGGCATCTTCCAGACGATCGCGCCGGGGGCGTTCGGGTCGCTGCTCTGCGCCTTCGCCTACACGATGCTGTGCTGGGCGGTGGGCTGGTGGATGGACCGCAAGGGCCTTATCCTCAAGGCCTGACAAGACAGTTTTATTTCAAATAGTTGATCCGCATCAGTCGGGGAACGCTGGGAAATCTGGACCGTTGGAGCGGCTCCGGCGACGGTTCTCGGCGCCCCTTCTAGAGGTCCACTATGACAGCGTTGGTGCCGCCGGCCGATTTCGTGCGCCCGGCTTCGGCGAACGGCTTGCGGGTGCTCGAACGCAGCATCTATCGCGGCCCGCATCTGTTCAGCACGCGCCCGATGATCCGCATCCAGGTCGACCTGCGCGACCTGGAGCAATGGCCGAGCGACAGGTTGCCGGGCTTCACCGACGCGCTGCTCGCGCTCCTGCCCGGCCTGGGCGTCCATGGCTGCAGCTACCAGCGCCCCGGCGGGTTCGTCGAGCGGCTGCACGAAGGCACCTGGATGGGCCACATCATCGAGCATGTCGCGCTGGAGCTGCAGACGCTCGCCGGCTCGCGCGTTACCCGCGGCAAGACGCGGTCGGTGAAGGACCGGCCGGGCGTGTACAACATCCTCTATGCCTATCGCGACGAAGCGGTCGGCATCGCCGCCGGCCTTGCCGCGATCCGGCTGGTCGCCGACCTGCTGCCGGAGCCGTTGCGCAAGGTGGAGGGGCTGCAACTGCTCGGCTCGCCGCCGCTCGATGCGCCGCAGGACGTGCGCGCGATCGTCGCGGCACTGCAGGCCATCCTCAAGGCCAGCGCCCTCGGCCCCACCACCCGCGCGCTGGTCGAGGCAGCGGAGCGGCGCGGCATCCCCGTCACGCGACTCAACGAGCAGAGCCTGCTCCAGTTCGGCCATGGCAGCCGCCAGAAGCGCATTCGTGCCAGCATCACCGGCGACACCGCGCAGATCGCGGTCGACATCGCCGGCAACAAGGCGATGACCAAGCAGCTGCTCGCCGAGGCTGGACTTCCCGTCCCGCGCGGCGTGGTGGTGCGACAGGTCGAGGAGGCGCTCACCGAGGCCAAGCGCCTGCGCTGGCCGGTGGTGGTGAAGCCGCTCGACGGCAATCACGGCCGTGGCGTCACCACCGGCATCGCCGATGAGGCCGCGCTGCGCACCGCCTTCGACCTCGCGCTCCAGCATGGCCGCCGCGTGATCGTCGAGCAGCAGGTGCCGGGCAACGACCACCGCATCCTCGTCGTGAACGGCAAGGTCGTCGCGGTCGCCGAGCGCGTCCCCGCGCAGGTGATCGGCGACGGCTTCCACTCGATCGCCCAGCTGATCGACGATCTCAACCAGGATCCCCGCCGCGGCCTGGGCCATGAAAATGTCCTCACCCGTATCGTCATCGACGACGCGATGCGGGCGCTGCTGGCGAAGTCCGATCGCAACCCTGCGACCATCCCCATGGCGGGCGAGCAGGTGATCCTGCGCGACACCGCCAACCTCTCCACCGGCGGCACCGCGGTCGACCGCACCGACGCGATCCACCCCGCCAATCGCGCGATCGCCGAGCAGGCGGCGGCGGTGGTCGGGCTCGACGTGTGCGGGATCGACTTCCTCTCGCCCGACATCGCCCGTCCGGTGCGCGAGACCGGCGGCGGCATCGTCGAGGTCAACGCAGCCCCCGGCTTCCGCATGCATCTCGAGCCCTCCAGCGGCACCCCGCGCGACGTCGCCACGCCGGTGATCGACATGCTGTTCCCGCGTGGGCGCCGCAGCCGCATCCCGATCTTCGCGATCACCGGCACCAACGGCAAGTCGACCACCGCGCGGATGGTCGCCCGCATCCTGTGCCACGCCGGCAAGAATGTCGGCATGACCACTACCAGCGGCATCTATTTCAACGGCCATCTGATGGCCGAAGCCGATGCCAGCGGGCCGAAAAGCGCGCGCACGGTGCTACGCAACCCCGCGGTCGACGTGGCGGTGCTGGAGACGGCACGCGGCGGCATCCTGCGCGAAGGGCTGGGCTTCGACGGTGCCGATGTCGGCGCGGTGCTCAACGTCACCGCCGACCATCTCGGGATCAAGGGCATCGACACGATCGAGGAGCTCGCCCAGGTGAAGGGCGTGGTGGTGGAGAGCGTCGCGCGGCGGGGGCATTCGGTGCTAAACGCCGACGATCCGATGTGCCATCGCATCGCCCGCCATGCGCGCGGGACGATCGTGTGGTTCTCGCTGAGCGGCGGTTCGGACCTGTCCGGCCATCTCCGCCGACACATCGCCGAGGGCGGCATGGCGGTGGTCCGCGAGCCGGGCAGCTATGGCGGCTGCATCATCCTCCACCGCGGCGGGGAGCGCATCGAGCTGATGGCCGCCGCCGACATTCCCGCGACGCTGGGCGGGATCGCCGATTTCAACATCGCCAACGCCCTGGCCGCGGTGGCGATGTGCGCGGCGCAAGGGCTGTCGCTCGACACGATCCGCGAGGGGCTCAGCGCCTTCAGCATCTCGTTCGAGGATTCGCCGGGCCGGCTCAACATCCACGATGCGCATGGCCGCCGCCACATCCTCGACTATGCGCACAACCCCGCAGGCCTGCAGGCACTGGGCCAGGTGATCGAGCGGATGCGCGGGCGCTACAACCGCGTGATCGGCATGGTGAGCATCCCCGGCGACCGGCGCGACTGCGACATCGTCGAGATGGGCCAGCTCGCCGGCGCGATCTTCGACGAGATCGTGTTCCGCGAGGCACCCGACGGCCGGGGCCGACCACGTGGCGAGACCAACGGGCTGATGTCCGAAGGCGCGATGGCAGCGGGCGTGCGGCCCGAGCAGGTCCACCGCGTCGTCGACGAAATGGAGGCGGTGGACACCGTGTTGCAGCTCGGCCGCCCCGGCGACCTGCTGGTGCTCATGCCCAGCGCGATCCAGGCGGTATGGGACCGGATCCTCGCCTTCCAGCCCGACGCGGCGGTGCGGGAGAAGCAGCATGCCTGAAGCAATCCGCTGGGCGATCCTCGTCCATGGCGGCGCCAAGACGATCGACCCGGCGCTCCACGATCGCAACCGCGCCGGGACCGCCGCTGCTGCCGAAGCCGGCGCGGCAGTGCTGCGCGCGGGCGGCAGCGCGGTGCTCGCAGCCGAGGCGGCGGTGCGGGTGCTGGAGGACGATCCGGTGTTCAACGCCGGCTTCGGCTCGGTGCTGACCAGCGACGGCACCGTCGAGATGGACGCCGCGCTGATGGAGGGCACCGAGCTCACCCTTGGCGGCGTCGCGGGCGTGCGGCGCGTCCGCAATCCGGTGAGCGTCGCCCGGGCGATGCTCACCGCCCGCCCGGTGCTGCTCGCCGGCGAGGGCGCGGAACGGTTCGCAGCAGACAACGGCATCGAACTCGTCGAGGCCGAGACCATGCTCTCTCCGGAGGCGCTCGCCTCGGAGAACAGCAAGGCGCACGACACCGTCGGCTGCGTCGCGATCGACACCACCGGCGCGATCGCCGCCGCAACCTCCACCGGCGGGCTGCCGGGCAAGCATCCCGGCCGTATCGGCGATTCCCCCGTCCCCGGCGCGGGCCTCTATGCCGACGACACGCTGGGCGGCTGTGCCTTTTCGGGCGACGGCGAGGCGATCCTGCGGACGATGCTCGCGGCGCAGGTGATGCACGCGCTCGAACGCGGCGGCTCGGCCGGCGAAGCGGCAGACCATGCCATCGCGCGGCTCGGCCGCGTCGGCGGCGAAGCCGGTGCGATCGTCATCGAGCGCTCGGGCGCCTTCGGCATCGCGCATAACAGCGAGCATTTCGCGCTGGCACTCCATTCCCATGGGCTCGATGCCCCGCGCGCGGGCGTCCACCGCGACGAAGTGAAGGACTTGCTGCATGGCTGACTCCGGCGGACCGCTCATCATCATCGGCGGCCACGAAGACAAGGAAGGCGACAAGACCATCCTCAAGGAAGTCGCCGAGCGGGTGAACGGCGGCAAGCTCGTCATCGCCACCGTCGCCAGCCACCAGCCCGACGGCTATTTCACCGCCTATCAGAAGGCGTTCGGCGCGCTGGGGCTCGACAATCTGGTCGAGCTCTACGTGCATGAACGCGGCGAGACGCTGGAGCAGGAGACGCAGTCGGTGTTCGAGGATGCCGCGGGCATCTTCTTCACCGGCGGCGACCAGCTGCGCATCTCCAGCCAGATCGGCGACACGCCCGTCGAGCGCATGGTGCGCGACATTCACGCACGCGGCGGCGTGGTGGCGGGCACCTCGGCGGGCGCCTCGGTGATGAGCGAGACGATGCTGGTGAAGGGCTCCAGCGCAGAATCGCACCGCATTGGCGACCTCCACATGGCGCCGGGCCTGGGGCTGGTGCGCGACGTGATCATCGACCAGCATTTCGCCGAACGCGGCCGCATCGGCCGGCTGCTCGGCGCGGTGGCGCAGAACCCGCGCGTGCTGGGCATCGGCATCGACGAGGATACCGCGATCGTACTGGAGGGCTGCTGCTTCCGGGTCGCAGGGGCGGGCGCGGTCTATATCGTCGACGGCTCTGGCGTCACCCGTTCGAACATCGCCGAGGCGAGCCCGGAGCGCACGCTATCGATGCACGACGTACGCCTGCACGTCCTCAGCCATGGCGATGCGTTCGACCTCGACCAGCGCCGCCCCCTCTCCAAGAAGGATTGACCGCCCGTTCAGTCCTGCTCGGGCGCCAGCACCGCTGCCAGCGCGTCGGCGGCCTGGGCGCGGCGCTCGACGATGCCCGCGGTCATCCGCAGGACGAGGTCGCGGGCGCCCTGCCAATGGCTGCCGCTGCGACGCGCATGCGGCAGCTGCGGGATACCGCCGACCGCACTGCCCCAGCCGGTGGCAAGCGCCTGCACCCGCTCCGCCACCGCCGCATCGGGCGTGTCGCCGCTCAACAGCAGCGACGGGAAGGGCAGCCGGATCTTGGGCGAGGCGAAATGCGCGGCATCGCCCTCACCTGCGATCGGATCGATCAGCAGTGCGCCGGCGACGCGGGTGATATAGTCGCGCGGCGAAAGCCTGGCCCACCAGGTCGCGGCAAAGCAGCTCGCGCCGTTCGCGACCAGCAGCACTGGCCGCTCGGCATGCAGGATCGCCGAATCGAGCTTGGCCGCCCACAGGCTGCGCTGGCGCACCGTTTCTTCCGAATAATCGAGATGCGCGTCGGCACGCAGCGGCGCACCGAACAATGCCGATAGCGCGCGGGCCGGTCCGTTGCCGGTGCTGATCACCGAAAATCGATCCAAGGGGGTCGTCACGAGCGTCATGGCGAGTCTTCCCGTGTGCTGGTCGAGCGAGGCTATATGCTCCCCGCCCCCCGCGCAATGCGGTTCGTGCGATCCGGGTCGTACCTGGCGCACGCTTCGCCGCGGCCTCTTGCGGGGAGAACGTTCTCAGGGCACGGAACGCGGGGAGGATGGGCGAGCGATGCGGCGCAGACGAACCTGGACGATGCTGCTGGCGCCGGTCCTCGCCGCCGCGCCTGCCATCGCGCAGGCGCCGCTCCAGCGCAGCATCGACCAGTACAACCTCCGCGCCTGGAACCTCGTCGACGGCGCCCCGCCGGACATCTGGGCGATCGCCCAGTCACCCGACGGCTTCCTGTGGCTAGGTACCAGCGCCGGCCTGTACCGATTCGACGGTATCACGTTCGAACCCGTCGTGCCGTCGGTCGGCCGCTTCCCGGCGCGCAACATCACTGCCCTGCTCGCCGATTTGGACGGCAGCCTGTGGATCGGCCATTTCGAGGGCCAGGTCTCGCACCTGCAGGGCCGCCGCGTCCGCAGCTTCGGCACGCCCAATGCTATCGTCGAGCAATTCGCGCGAGGCCCCGATAATAGGATTTGGGCGGCGATGACGGGGCTCGAAGGCGGACTTTTCCGGATCGATTCGCGCGGCATCGCGCGGATCGGCACGGATCGCGGCATGCCGGCCGGCCCTGCGTTCAGCGTGGTTGCGGACGGTGCCGGCGCGATCTGGGTGGCGACCGAACGCGATATCCGCGTGCTGCGCCCGAACGCCGCGCGCTTCGTGGCGGTCAGTCGCAGCCTCGGACGGTCCCGGCTCGCAGTTGCGCCCGACGGGCAGGTATGGGCCTCGGCCGACCCGGCCGACGCGGCGCGCGCCCGCGCGGCCGGGTTGCGGATCGCGCCGCTGCCCCCGGGCCTTGCGCCGCCTGCTGCGGACCGCATGCGCTTCACCCGCGACGGCATCTTGTGGCGCTCGCTTTTCGCGGGCGGCGTGCTGCAGACGCGCGGTGTGGATGGCGCGGGCACACCGGCATATGCCCGCCTCACCACGAAGCAGGGACTGCCGTCGCTCGTCGCCGTACCGCTGCTCGAGGACCGCGAATCGAACCTTTGGGTCGGTACCAATCTCGGGCTGTTCCGGCTGCGGCCGGTCAGCGGCGCCACCGCGCTTCGTGTCGACAACGAGACGCTGGGCGGGTTCGATCTTGCGGTGACCAGCGACGGCACCGTCTACGGCGCCAACCCGCACAACCTGTACCGCGCGCGGCCGGGCGGGCCACTGCAATGGCTGCGCCGGTTCGAGCAGCCGATCAACATGATCGAGGCCGACGGCGCCGACCTGGTCGTCGGCCTGGAGAACCAGCTGCTCCGGCTGCACGAAGGCCGCTTCTCGGCGCTGCCCGTGCCGCCGCCGCCTGGCCCGGCGGCGAGCTGGGCCCGCGACGCGGCCGGGCAATGGATCTCGGTGGCCAATGTCGGCGTGTTCCATCTCGCCGATGGCCGTTGGCAACCGATGGAAGCGACGGACCAACCGCCCACGCGCATGTACACCAGTTCAGGCGCCGGCGGCGGGACGTGGTTCTATGGCCGGGATCGCCTGTACCGCCGGGACGCGGGGCGACTGCACGTCATCGGCGGCGACCGGATTGGCGTCATCGCCTTGGTGTCCGAGGGGCCGGCCGGTACGCTGGTGGGCGGCGAACTGGGGCTAGCCCGCCTTGAGCAAGGCCGCTTGCGGGCCATCCCGGACGTGCGGGTGCCCGAATTCGGCGGCATCACCGGCATCGTCCAAGCGCGCGACGGGACCGTGTGGATCAATGGCGTTCGAGGGTTGGTCCGCACCAACAAGGCCTCGCTCGATGCAGCCTTCGCCGATCCGCGCACCCCGCTGCAGCACCGGCTCTTCACCGCCGCCGACGGGCTGCCCGGCGTCGCGCAGCAGGTCACGCGGAAGACCACCGCCGTGCGCGGCGGGGACGGCCGGATCTGGCTGGCGGACAATGTCGGGATCGGCTGGATCGATCCTGCTCGCGTCGTGCGGAACCAGTTGCCGCCGCCGGTAACGATCCTGCGACTGACGGCGGGAGATAGCAGCTACACCGCGCCGCGCGACGTCGCCCTGCCCGCAGGCACCTCCAATCTGCGCATTGCCTATACGGCGCTGAGCCTGGCCGAATCGGAACGCGTGCGGTTCCGCTACCGGCTGATCGGGGTCGACCGCGCCTGGATCGACGCGGGCACCGCGCGCGAGGCCTATTACGCCAATCTCGGCCCGGGAAGCTGGCGATTCCAGGTGATCGCCGCCAACAACGACGGCGTGTGGAACGAGCGAGGCGCCTCCGTCATCGTCACCATCGCCCCGCATTTCTACCAGACCTGGTGGTTCCGGCTGCTGGCGATCGGCGCGGGCGCGGGCGCGCTGTGGCTGCTCTATGCCTGGCGGCTGCGCGAGCAGATCGCCCGCAGCCGCGCCCGCGCCGAGGCCCAGCTCGCCGAGCGCGAGCGCATCGCCCGCGAGTTGCACGACACGCTGCTCCAGAGCATGCAGGGCCTGATGCTGCGCTTCCAGGCCGCGGCCTATGCCACCGAGCCGGGCTCCAAGGCGCAGACGCTGATCGACAGCGCGCTGGACCGCGCCGACGACGTGATGATGGAAGCGCGCGACCGGGTGATGGCGCTCCGCCGCATTACCGGCCCCGGCGATCCCCAGCCGCTGATCGAGGAACTCGCCCGCTACCTCGAAGAGGAAGGCCTGATCCTCACCGTCACCCGCGACGGGCCGCCGCTGCGCTTCCAGCCCGAGGAACTCGAGCAGATCCTGGCGATCGTGCAGGAGGCGCTCGCGAACGTCCGCCGCCATGCCGACACGCTGGTCGCGCAGGTGCGGGTGGACAGCCGCGACGGCCGGCTGCGGATCGAGATCGACGATCAGGGCCGGGGCATCCCCCCGGATATCGTGGCTGCCGGGGAACGCCCGGGGCATTACGGGCTCAAGGGTATGCGCGAGCGCGCGGCGGCGCTAGGCGGCTCGCTGGAGGTCCGTCGCGGCACGCCGATCGGCACCGTGGTTACCCTCACGGTAGCGCGGTGACGGGGCGCTTGCGTCTGCAGTGTTTCTGAACGATGAGGGTAGCCGCTTGGCCGCTCCGTCCCTGGGGAGCGATGCCGCGTATGCGGGTCAGGACTGGGGCAACGGGTTGGCGATGAATTCCTACCATCGGACGCTGGAACACCTGCCGCTGCTCGAGAAGCGGCGGCCGCTGGCCTATGCGATCGCGCTGGGGTTCTGCATCGTCGCCTGGTGGCTGCGGCTGGTGCTCGATCCGTTCTTTCCGCCGGGCTTTCCCTACCTGACCTTCTTCCCGGCGGTCATCCTCGCCTCCTTCCTGTTCGGGCGCGGCCCGGGCATCGTTGCGGCGATAGTGTGCGGGCTGCTCGCCTGGTATTTCTTCATCCCGCCCTTTGGCAGCTTCGCGCTGGCCCGGGGCACGCCGGTGGCGCTGCTGTTCTATGTCGGCGTCGTCGCGGTGGACATTCTGCTCGTCCATTGGATGCAGGTCGCCAATGCCCGGCTGATGGCGGAACGCGAACGCAGCGCCGGCCTCGCCGCGCGCACCGAGATCCTGTTCGAGGAACTGCAGCACCGCGTCTCGAACAATCTCCAGATGGTGGGTGCGATGCTCGCACTCCAGCGGCGCGGGGTCGCCGATGGCGAGGCCAAGCGCGCGCTCGGCGAAGCCGCGGCCAGGCTCCAGCTGATCGGTCGCATCCAGCGGCGGCTGTACGGCAGCCGGGGCGAGCCGCTCGCGCTCGATGCCTTCGTCACCGCGCTGGTCGAGGATCTGGCCGAAAGCAGCGGCAAGCCCGGCATCCGCCATGTGGTGGAAGCCAACAGCGCGCTGCTGCTCCCGCCCGACCGCGCGATTCCGCTGGCGCTGATCGTCGCCGAAGGGATCGCCAACGCCATCGAACATGGTTTTGCCGATCGCGAGACCGGCACCATCCTCGTCCAGGTCTGCGCCGAGGGCGACCGGCTGTCGCTGTCGATCCGCGACGACGGCACGGGCGTGGCGGAAAGCTTCGACCTGGCCGAAGTGGACAGCCTGGGGCTGCGCATCGCGCGTAGCCTGGCGCAAGGCATGGACGCCGAACTGCGGATCGTCGCCGCCCGCCCCGGTACGCTGGTGGAGCTGCGCAACATCCCGATCGACCGCGCCGTGCAGCCCGCCGTCTGATCGCGATCAAGGCCGCTGGCGCCGGTCTGCCGCATCCTGTAGGTTGATCCAAGGAGGGCGGCGACGATGGAACAATGTTCTGGCACCCCAATGGCCACGCGGCTCGGCTTCAAGCCCGGCATGCGCGTATGGTTTCACGACATGCCGCCCGCGGTTCGCGCCGCGATCGCACCCGAACGGGCCGCGCTGGAAGAGCTGGGCTGCGCCACCGACGGCGTGCAGGGCGTCCACCTGTTCGCCCACCGCCGCGACCATCTGGAACGCGAACTGGGCGCGCTGCGCGGGTTGCTCGCCAGCAACGGCTTCTGCTGGGTCTCCTGGCCCGAGCAGGAAGGGGCCTCCGATGTGCGCGAGAACACCGTCGCCGATGTTGCCGCCGCGCAAGGATGGGAGGCGGGCGACCGCTGCGCGTTCGAGGGTTGGTCTGGGGTCAAGCTAACCCCCCGGCTTACGCCTGCAACCGAATAAAGCTCGACATATGCACGTCTCCGCATAAGACACAGGTGGACAGGCGGCGCCTCTTGGACGACGCTTGTTCGTAAATTCCTCTATGAAACCTGATATGCGGCCCTGGACTCCTGATATCGATCTGCCCGACGACGCGCGGATCGCCAACGCCGCAGCCTTTTGCGAGCGGATGGCGATGCGCCACAGTTGCCGGAGTTTTTCGGCGACGCCGGTGCCGCGCGCGATCATCGAAACCGCGATCGCCGCTGCCGGCACCGCGCCGAGCGGCGCCAATCGCCAGCCCTGGCATTTCGCGGCGCTGTCCTCGCCGGGTGCCAAGACCGCGCTGCGCGTCGCGGTGGAAGAGGAAGAGCGCAACTTCTACGGCGGGATCGGCGGCAGCGAGTGGCAGGGGCTGCTCCAGAACCTCGGCACCAATGCCGACAAGCCCTATCTCGAAATCGCGCCCTGGATCATCGTCGCCTTCGGCCAGACCAAGGCGAGCGAGACCGACCGTTTCCCCAACCCGCACATGGTCGAGAGCGTCAGCATCGCCTGCGGCCTGCTGCTTACCACGCTGCACATGGCGGGGCTGGCCACGCTGGTCCACACCGCCACGCCCGCGCGCTTCCTCAACCGGCTGTGCCGGCGGCCCGAGCATGAGCGGCCGATGATGCTGATCGTCGCGGGTCACCCTGCCCCCGATGCGGCGGTGCCGGCGGCCGCGCTGGAGCGTAAAGCGATGGATCAGATCGCCAGCTGGTTCTAAGCGCCTGGGGTGCATTCCCCGATTTCCGCCCGCCTGCTTTCGCTCGATCTCGTCCGCGGCACCGCGCTGCTCGGCATCCTGCTGCTCAACATCGTCGGCTTCGGCATGCCCGAGGCTGCCTATTTCAACCCGCGCGCCTATGGCGGCTGGCACGGTGCCGACCTCGCCGCCTGGCTGGTCAACTTCCTGTTCTTCGACGGACGGATGCGCGGACTGTTCTCCTTCCTGTTCGGCGCCTCGCTGCTGATCGTCATCGATGCGGCGGAGGCGGCCGGGCGCGACCCGGCGCGAACGCATTATGCGCGGATGGGCTGGCTGCTGCTGTTCGGTCTCTGCCATCTCTGGCTGGTCTGGCACGGCGACATCCTATCCCATTACGCACTGGTCGGCATGCTCGCCTTCCCCTTGCGCAAGCTGCCGATCGCGCGGCTGCTGAGCCTGGGGACCGTGTTGGTGCTGGTCAGCGCCGCGCTGTTCGGCACCTTCGCGCATGATGCCTGGCGGATGTCGTTGCTGCCGCAGACGACGCAGGGCGAATTCGCGTCGCTGGTGAACGCCTTCGGCGTGCCGACGCCCGCGCGGATCGCGTCCGAGCTGGCCGTGCATCGCGGCGACTATGCCGGCGTGGTCGGCCAGCGCTTCGGCGAATATGCGACCAGCCCCTTCGCGATGCTGCTCGTCTATGGCTGGGAGACGCTCGGCTATATGCTGTTCGGCATGGCGGCGCTGCGCACGGGGCTGCTCGCGGGCGCGTGGCCGCGCGAAACCTATCGGCGCTGGTGGCTGCGCTGCTGGGCGATTGCCCTGCCTGTCTACGCGCTGCTGGCGATCTGGCTGATCGCAGCGAAGTTCAGCCTCTTCGCCGTGCTGATGGCGGCGGTGACGCTGCCCGGGCTGGTGCGGCCGGTGATGATCGTCGGCTGGGCGTGCCTGATCCTCTTCCTCGCGCGGCCCGAGGGGTGGCTCACCCGCCGGATAGCGGCGGCGGGGCGGATGGCCTTTTCCAATTACCTTGCGACCAGCCTGCTCTGCGTCTGGTTCTTCGACGGCTACGGCCTGGGCTGGTTCGGCCATCTCTCGCGCTGGCAGCTCTACCCGGTGGTATTCGGCGTGTGGGCGCTGCTGCTGCTCTGGTCGCAGCCTTGGCTGACCGTCTTCCGCTATGGGCCGTTCGAATGGCTGTGGCGCAGCCTGGCGCGGGGCAGCCTGCAACCCATTCGCAATAGCCTTGCGAATCGCTCGCAATCGCACTAGATCCCTCGCAGCGAGAGAATCGAGGGACTGTCGATGGTCGTCTGCGTGTGCAATGCTCTGCGGGAACGGGAAGTCCGGGAAGCTGCGCGATCCGGCGCGCAAAGTGCCTGCCAGGCCTATCGCGCGCTCGGCTGCCAAGCCAAATGCGGCCAGTGCGTCCCCTTCGCCCGTGCCATCATCGCCGAGGAACGGGCTGCCGCCTGAGCGCACTTCCCCGGTTCCGTCCCGATCGTTTCGCGGCTAGGTTGTCCGCCAGACGATAAGGGATTTGCACATGAAGGGCGACGCCAAGGTTCTCGAGTATCTGAACGAGGTGCTCAAGAACGAGCTCACCGCGATCAACCAGTACTGGCTGCACTATCGCATGCTCGACCATTGGGGCGTGCAGAAGCTCGCCGAGTTCGAGCGCCACGAATCGATCGACGAGATGAAGCATGCCGACTGGCTGGCAGAGCGCATCCTGTTCCTCGACGGCCTGCCCAATTTCCAGCTGCTCGGCCGCCTTCGCATCGGTGAAACGGTGGAGGAGCTGCTTCGCGCCGATCTGGCGCTGGAAGTGGAAGCGATCGCCGTGCTCCGCGATGCGATCCAGCATTGCGAGACGGTGCGCGACTTCGTCAGCCGCGACCTGTTCCTCAAGATCCTCGAGAGCGAGGAAGAGCATGTCGACACGCTGGAGCGCCAGTTCGACATGATCGAGCGCATGGGGCTGGAGAACTACATCCAGCTCAACAGCAAGCCCGCGGAAGCGGAGTAAGGGGCGTCCCTTCTTCTTGTCCCCCTCCCGCCTGCGGGAGGGGCTAGGGGAGGGTGTGTGAGGGTAGCGGGCGACGCCGGTTCGGATGGAACCTCCATGTCGCACCCTCCCCTAACCCCTCCCGCAAGCGGGCGGGGGATTAACTCCTCAATCCTTCTCGCGGTCGAACGGGTTCTTCGGCGCGCGCAGCACCAGCCGCACCGGCACCGCGCCGAAATCGAACTCGCGCCGCAACCCGTTGATCAGATAGCGCTGGTAGCTCATCGGAAGCAGGTCCACTCGCGTGCCGAACAGCACGAAGCTGGGCGGCCGGGTCTTGTTCTGCGTGACGTAGCGCGGCTTGATCCGCTTGCCGCCAGGCGCGGGTGGCGGGTTCGCTTCGATCGCGCGCTCGAACCAGCGGTTGAGCTGGCCGGTTGACACGCGCCGCGACCAGGCATCACGCGTTTCGAACGCCACCCGCATCAGCGTATCCAGCCCCTTGCCGGTCACCGCAGAGACGGTGAGCAGCGGCACGCCCTTCACCTGCGCCAGCCCCTCGTCCAGCGCGCCCTTCACGCCGTTGAACAGGCTGGAAGCATTCTCCGCCACGTCCCACTTGTTCAACGCGATGATCAGCGCACGGCCTTCCTGGAGCACGCGATCGGCGATCTTGAGATCCTGCACCTCCAGCCCGCGCGTTGCATCGAGCAGCAGCACCACGACTTCGGCGAAGTCGATCGAGCGCAGCGTGTCGGCGACCGAGAGCTTCTCCAGCTTCTCCTCGACCCGCGCCTTCTTGCGCAAGCCTGCGGTGTCGACCAGCCGTACCTTGCGCGGCTTGTCCTCGAAATCGGTCCACTCGTAATCGATCGAGATCGAGTCGCGGGTGATGCCCGCCTCGGGCCCGGTGATCATCCGATCCTCGCCGAGGATACGGTTGACCAGCGTCGACTTGCCTGCGTTCGGGCGCCCGACGATCGCCAGCTTGAGCGGCGCGTCGGGGCTCTCGGGATCTTCCTCGGGCTCCTCGTCCTCGCGGTCGACATGCGGGAGCAGCGCCTCGAACAGGTCGGCCACGCCTTCGCCGTGCTCCGCCGAGAAGGGGATCGGATCGCCAAGGCCCAGCGCCATCGCTTCCAGAACGCCGGACTCGCCCGCGCGGCCTTCGGCCTTGTTGGCCATCAGCACCACCGGGCGGTCGGTCGAGCGCAGCCAGCGGGCGATTTCCTCGTCGAGCGGCGTCACGCCCGCGCGCGAGTCGATCAGGAACAGCGACACATCGGCCTCCCGCACCGCCGCCTCGGTCTGCGCGCGCATGCGGCCCGGGAGCGTCGCGGCATCCTCGTCCTCATAGCCCGCCGTATCGATCACGCGGAACTCGAGGCCGAGCAGGTTCGCATCGCCCTCGCGGCGATCGCGGGTGACGCCGGGCTGGTCGTCGACGAGCGCGAGGCGCTTCCCGACCAGCCGGTTGAACAACGTCGACTTGCCCACATTGGGGCGTCCGATGATGGCGACGGTGGGCAAAGGCATGATCGATTCTCTAACGCAGTCGAAAGGGCGACGCAAAGCCGCCGGAAAAACGAGAGGGGCCGGAGCGCTGCGCCCCGGCCCCCTTTTTGGGTATTCTGCCCGGCGCGAAGCCGGAGCAGCAGGTTCAACGATAGGCGCTCAGGCGTCCCTTGTCGTCGAGCAGGTACAGCGTGCTGTTGGCGATCACCGGCGCCAGCGACAGCGGATCCTTGGTCTCCTTGGTCGAGAGGATGCTGCCATCCTTCGGCGACACCGAGACGATCTGGCCCAGCGTGTTGATCAGCACGAGACGGCCGCCGGCCACGATCGGGCCCTTCCAGGCGACCGGGTTCTTCAGCTTCTTCTCGTTCTTGTACTTCTTGAGCTGGACGATCCAGCGCGGCTTGCCGCTGCTGCGCGACAGGCAGAGCAGGCGCGCATCGTCGGTGACGACGAACAGCCACTCGCCCACCGCATAGGGCGAGGCGAGGCCGCCGATGCTTTGCTCCCAGAGCGTCGAGCCGCTGGTGATGTCCACCGCGACCATCCGGCCGCCCTCGCCCAGCGCATAGACGCGCCCTTGGTCGATCACCGGCTCGGCATCGATGTCCGACAGCGACGAGACCGAGGTGGTCATGGTGTTGCGGGTCAGCACGTCGCCCCACAGCGACAGGCCGTTCTCATAGCGATAGGCGTTGAGCTCGCCCGAGGAGAAGCCGGCGATCACCGTGCCCTGCGCCGAAGCCGGGGCCGCGACGCCGAACACGCCCTGCGATTCGAGGCTGGCGGTCGCCGTCCACGAAATCTCGCCCTTGTCCTGGGTCAGCGCGAACAGCTGGTTGTCCTGCGTCACCACATAGACATTGCCGTTGGCCAGCGTCGGGGCGCCGCGCAGCGGACCACCGGGGCGCTTGCGCCAGAGCTCCTTGCCGTCCGCCACCTGCAACGCCACCACGTCACCGAGGCCGTTGGAGGCGTAGACGTGATCGCCATCGACGCTGACGCCGCCGCCGAACAGCGCGCCGCGGCTGCGCTTGTCTTCACCGGTGCCGGTCCGCGCATTCCACAGCTCCGCGCCGGTATCGGCAGCCATGGCGTGGACGGTGCCCGCTTGGTCGATGACGAACAGCTTGTTGCCCTCGATCACCGGCGACGCGGCGAGACGCTGGCTCTTCGACGGCTTGGCGACCTGGCGCGACCACACGCGCGACAGCGATTCACCGAGCGTCAGATGGCCCATCGCCTTCGACGCACTGCCGCCGGGCTGGCTCCAATTCTCGTTGGTCGCCGCCTCGGGCAGCTGGACCTCGATGCCCGCCAGCGTCTTGTCGGCGGTGATGTCGTTCTCGGTCACCAGGATCGGCACGCGCTCGCCGAGCACGGGCGTCTTCTTGCCGCCGCCGCCCTTGAAGACGCCGCAGCCGCTCACCAGCGCGAGCGCGGCAACTGCCGTTACAACGCGAACCTTCGTGTTCATTTAGCTTGCTTTTCCTGGGTCTGAGCGGTCGCTGCCGTGGGCGTGACCGAAAGCGTCTTGGCGAGTTCGGCGGTGCGTTCGCGGATCGAATCCGGCACGCGGGTGCCGGCTTCGCTCAGCTGGCGATAGAGCTTCGCGGCTTCCGTCCGCTTGCCCGATTTCAGATAGGCGGCCGCCACCATCTCGCCGGCGGTGCCGAACCAGGGCGAGTCGGGGTTGGCCAGCGTGCCGAGCCGCTGGATCACGTCCTGCGGCTTGAGCGTGTCGAACTCGGCCTGGGTCTGGCGGACCAGCGCGAGGTCGCGGAACGGCTGGGCGAGCTTGGTGTCGGTGACGATGCTGGCGAACTTGGCCGCCGCACCCTTCTTGTCGCCTTGGCTGAACAGCAAATTGCCCTGGGTGAAGCGCGCCATCGCGGCATAGCCGTCCTCGCCCTGCGCCAGCTTGTCGAGCGCAGGCTGCGCCTGGCCGACCTGGTTCTGCGCGGCGAGCTGGAGCGCGGCGTCATATTCCTCGCCGCGCGCTTCGGCGGCGGTGCGCTGGCTGTGATCGTAGAACAGCCAGCCGGCGACGGCGACCAGGAAGGCCACGACGCCGATCGCGATCCAGATGCCATAGCGACGGCCGGCGCGGATCAGCTGATCGCGCCGATATTCCTCGTCGACTTCGCGAAGGAAGGCTTCGTCGGTGGTACCGGAAGGAGGAAGCGCCAAAATCTACTCCATGGATCTGATGCGGCCGCGGACCTTAGCGCCGCGTGCCGTGAACGCAAATCGCCCTACTCCGTCAGTCCTTCGGCGCATAGACCTGATCCGGTCCCGGAAAGGCCCGCGACCGTACCTCGCCCGCATAGGTTTCAACCGCGGCGGAAATGCGGCCGGCCAGATCGTCATAGCGCTTCACGAAGCGCGGGGTGCGTTCGAACAGGCCGAGCATGTCCTCGGCGACGAGCACCTGGCCGTCGCACTGCGCCGACGCGCCGATGCCGATGGTGGGGCACTTCACCGCCTTGGTGATCTCGACGGCGATCGGCTCGACCACCCCTTCGACGACGATCGCGAAGGCCCCCGCCTCGTCCATCGCGACCGCGTCGCCAACCACCTTGGCATGCTCAGCCTCGCTGCGGCCGCGCGCGCCATAGCCGCCCAGCACGTTGATCGCCTGCGGGGTCAGGCCGATATGGCCGATGACCGGGATGCCGCGCTCGTTGAGGAACTTGACCGTCGGCGCCATCGCCGCGCCGCCTTCGAGCTTCACCGCTGCCGCGCCGGTTTCCTTGAGCAGCCGCGCGGCGCTTTCGAACGCCTGTTGCGGTGAGGCCTCGTAGCTGCCGAACGGCATGTCGATCACCACCAGCGCGTGATAGCTGCCGCGCACCACCGCCGCCCCGTGCGCCGCCATCATCTCCAGCGTCACCGGCACGGTGGAAGGCAGGCCGTAGATCACCTGGCCGAGGCTGTCGCCGACCAGCAGCATGTCGCACTGTTCGTCCATCAGCTGCGCCATGCGGACGGTATAGGCGGTTAGCATCACCAGCGGCTCGCCACCCTTCCGCTTGCGGATCGCCGGCACGGTGACGCGCTTCATCGGCGCGGGCGTGGGATTGGCGCGGCTGGTGGCAGTATCGAGCGTGAGCTGGTGCGACATGGCGCGCGGTCTAGCGGGTAGCGGGCGGTGTTGCCAGCCCGCTCCGGGTCAGCGCAGCCAGCCCCGCCGCGTCGCCATGCCGGCGAGCCAGATCTGGAAGATCGCGACGCCAAGAATGAAGGCGGGAATCACGAAGGCCTGCACCGGCCCCGAAAGCCCGCCGGTCGCGAACAGATAGCCGAACTGCACGATCACCGCCGCGAGCGAGACGACGTACAGGATATTAGCCTTGCGCGAGCGGCGCAGCATGGCGAGCGAGCCGAGCAGGCTGGCGCCGACGCCGATCGCGTAATCGACCAGGAACCAGCGCGGAACCGCCTGATAATATTCCCAGTTCCAAAAACTCGGCTCACTGCCGCGGGGCAGCGACAGCGTCGCATGGGCATAGAATACGAGGCAGCCGAGCAGCCCCCACAGGACCAGCATCGTTGCGACGGTGCGAAACCAGCTAGCTGGCCGTTGTCGAATATAAGACGCCATCTGATCCCAGTAACCCGTGTCGTTTATCGTGTTAATTTAGGATAAACACGGTGGTTAGGCCACGAATCCGTTAATTTTTCGTGCTCAGAGCAACGCGCGGGCATAGCGTTCTGCCGCGAATCCGATCAGCAAACCGCCCGGATATTCCAGAACCGGGCGTTTGATCATCGAGGGCTGCGCGATCATCAGCGCGCGCGCCTTGGCCGAATCAAGGTCCGTCTTGTCCATCTCCGGAAGTTTGCGGAAGGTGGTGCCGGCGCGGTTCAGCAGCGGCTCCCAGCCCTGCGCCGCGATCCAGTGATCGAGCCGCGCAGGATCAACGCCCTCGGTCTTATAGTCATGAAACACATAGCGAATTGCGTTGGCATCGAGCCAGGCCCGCGCCTTTTTCATCGTGTCGCAATTCTTGATTCCGTAGAGCGCGATGGTCATGCGCGCTTAGTGAAGGAAACGGCCGAGCGTCACAACCGGCTGCACCTCCAGACCCAGCGCACGATAGAAACCGATCGCCGCATCATTGCCCTCGCGGACCATCAACTGAAGCTTGGGGCAGCCCCGCGCGCGCAGCCAGGCTTCGGCGGCCGCCATCAGCGCCCGGCCATGCCCCTGCCCCCGCGCCGACTCGGCAACCGCCAAATAATAGACCCAGCCGCGATGCCCGTCCTCGCCCACCATCGCGGTGCCGAGCAGCACCGCGTCGTCGTGGCGCAACAGGATCGCGGACGTCTCGCCCTGCACCGCGCGATCGAAATCGGCAGCCGGATCGTTCCAAGGACGCGTGAGCCCTGCCGCCTGCCACAGGGCGATCACGACGTCCCGATCGGCAGCATGGGCTGCGCGAACCTCCATTCTCCGCCTACTTCGCGTCGGCGGCGAAGCGGAACGTCACGGCGATGCCGTCGGGGATGGTGCTGGGGTCGCTCCACTGGCCCTTGCCGACCCCGAAGGCGAGGCGCTTCACCGTGGCAGTGCCGCTCGCCTGGGCATGGTCGCCGTCGATCTTGAGCGTGAAGCTCACCGGCATCGGCTTGGTCGCGCCGGCCAGCGCCAGCGTGCCGTCGGCGACATAGCCGGCGCCCTGCTTGCGGACCCGCGTGGCGGTGAAGCGCGCCTTGGGGTGCGCGGCGACGCCGAAGAAATCGTCGCCCTTCAGCGTGTCGTCGCGCTCCGAATCGCCGCTGCTCACTGAGGCGAGGTCGATGTCGACCGCGATCTTCGAATGGGCGAGGTCGTCGGGGCTGAACTGGATGTCGGCGGTCCAGCGGGCGAAACGGCCGTTGATCGTCTCGCCGCTATAGACGGTGCGGAAGGCAAGCGTGCCGCCCGGCGCAACCTTCCAGCTGCGCACCGGCATGGCCGCGTCGGTTGCCGAGGCCGAAGGCGACGGCACGGGCTCTGGACTGGCCGAGGCTTCCGGCGTCGGTGCCGGGGCGGCCGGCAGTTCGGGGGTCGAGCCCGGCGTGGGCAGCGGGGCGGAGGGCGTGGGTACCTCGGCATGGCCCTTGTATCGCCACGAACCGGCGAAGAATGCCGACACGCACGCCGCCAGCGCCACCACCACCGCGATCGACAGCGCCGGACGCCGCGACAGCGCCGCCGGCATCATCCGCCCGATCACGTCGTCGCGCAGCAGATGGTGCCGCAGCGCGCCCGCGACATGGAGCACGAACAGCCCGGCAAGCAGCCAGCCGATCAGTCCGTGGATCGTTTCGGCCGGCTCGTTCCAGGCCGTGCCCAGCGGCAGGTGCGGCAACGGGATCGTGCCGAACAGCAGCGTCGGCAGCTTCACCCGCGCGGTGGAGACGATGATCCAGCCGGTGATCGGGCCGAGGATCATCACGCCGTACAGGCCCCAATGCACCACGCCCGCCAGCAGCTTCAACGCGGGTGCCCCCTCGGCGGGCGGACGCGCGACGAACAGCCGGGTCAGCAACCGCGCGAGCGACAGCACCAGGATCAGGATGCCGACCGACTTGTGGAACTGGAAGGCGACGAACAGCGAGGATTTCGGCAGATCCTCCAGCGCCCAGCCGAGCCCCAGCTGGAACAGCAGCAGCAGCGCCAGCGCCCAGTGGAGCAGGATCGCGATCCCGCTATATCGTTGTTTCAGCCCTGCCACGCTTCGCCTCGTCCTTCGGGAACGCGCGCAGCCCGGTGCGGCGCACGGAAGCGCTCGACCCTATGCCCGAGTCGATGGCGCAACGACCGGATGTTGCGCGCATCGCGGCGTGATCGGCAAGTTCGCCTGCGGAAACGCTGCGTTGCGGGCGGCAGGCTGGCGTAACCGACACCACCCGTACCTGCGTATAGGTGCATAAGCGCCCATGCCCCGCGCAGATCGCGCTCGGGCCGAGGCGGAGGTCCCGCCGCCCCTGTAGAAGTGGATTACACGATGTTCGAACCCTCGCGTCGCCAGCTCCTGTCCCTCGCCGCCGCCGGCGCGCTGCTGCCTGCCGGCCGCGCGCTCGCAGCGCCGGATCTGCCGCGGGAGGTCCGCCGCATCACCGTCGCGGGCAAATACCAGGTCTGGACGGAGCGGGTCGGCACGGGGGCGACCAAGGTGCTGCTCCTCCATGGCGGTCCGGGCTTCTCGCACGACTATATGGATTGCTTCGCCGACTTCCTGCCGCAGGCGGGCTATGAGCTCTATTTCTACGACCAGCTCGGCTGCGGCCTGTCCGATCGGCCCGACGACACCAGCCTGTGGACGCTGCCGCGCTATCTCGACGAGGTGGAGGAGGTCCGGGCCGGGCTGGGGCTCGATCGCTTCGTGCTGGTCGGGCATAGCTGGGGCGGCATCCTCGGCATCGAATATGCGCTGCGCCACCCCGAGCGGCTCAGCGGCTTCGTGCTGTCCAGCATGACCGCCAGCTTCGCCGATTTCGCCGCCTACACCGCCCAGCTGAAGCAGGCCCTGCCCGCCCCGATCCGCCGGCAACTCGCCGCGCTGGAAGCGGCGGGCGAGCAGGGCGGCGAGGCCTATGGCAAGATCCTGCAGGACGAGCTCTACACCCGCTATATCTGCCGGCTGAAGCCCTGGCCCGCGCCGCTCACCCACAGTTTCGAGGTCGCGAACGGCACCATCTACAACCAGATGCAGGGGCCGAACGAATTCGTCATCACCGGCAATCTGCGCGACTGGGATCGCTGGCACGACCTGCCGAACATCCATGTGCCGACGCTGGTGATGGGCGCCCGCTACGACGAGATGAACCCGAAAAGCATCGAGCGCGAGGCGCGGCTGATTCCCGGAGCAGAGCTGTTCCTCAGCAAGACCGGCAGCCACCTTGCCATGTGGGACGACCAGCGCGCCTATTTCGACGCGATCCTGCGCTTCCTGGCGAAGCTGCGGGGCTGAGGCCTCCGATCAAGGCGGCTATGGCGCGGCGCGCGCCGCTGCGGTAGGCGCACGCCCGCAACTTTCACGGGGGCGTGCTGCATGGTCCGAACGGTTCTCTTCCTCTTGCTCGGCCCGGGCGCGCTCTGGAGCGTGCCTGCCCATGCAAGCGGCGATTATAGCTGCGGCCCCGCCTGGAAGCTTGCCTCTGCCGCCTATAGCGGTTGCGACGACCTGGCGATGCTGGGACCCCGGAACGACAGCCGGACCAACCTCGCGCTGCTCCTCGCCGATCTCCCCGGCGCCCCCCGCCTGGTGGCGCCGGCCAGGCCTTCGGTGTTCCTCGACATCGCCCTGCTGATGCCGCGCTCCGCCGATGGCGGCAGCCCGTACTTCTCCGACGGCGAGGGATCGCGCTGCCGCAGCAACGTGGCGGGCACGGCGAGTTTCGAAGCCGCGATCCGCGCGAATGCGAAGGTGCCCGAGCCCGAACGCGCCGCCCTGATCGCCGCCCGGAAGGGCCTGGAGCCCAACTGCAGCCAGGGCACCGCAGGAAGCACCGCGCTCGTCGCCGCGGTGAACGGCGCGAAGTCGGAGGCGGGCAAGGCCTTTGCCGCCTATCTCGACGGTGCGGCCGCCTTCTATGCCGGCGACTTCGACGGTGCGGCCGCACGCTTCGCCTCGCTCGCCAACGCCCGCGATCCGTGGTTGCGCGAGACCGGCCGCTACATGCTCGGCCGCGTCGCGGTGAACCGGGCGCAGGTCGATTATTACGACGAGTATGGCTCGCCGAAGCAAGGCGCGAAGGTCGCCCCGAAGCTGGTGGCCGACGCCGAGGCCGCGCTGCGCGGCTATATGAAGGCCTATCCCAGGGGCGAATATTTCTTCTCGGCGCGCGGGCTGCTGCGCCGTGTCTACTGGCTGGCGCAGGACCGGGCGAAGCTCGAGGCGGAATATGCCGCGCTGATCGCGCTGCCGGACGCACAGCGCGGCATCGACGCGGTATCGCTGGCGCAGGAGATCGACGCCAAGCTGCTAGCGGGCGCCACTGCCGACACGCTGCACGACCCGATCCTGCTAGCCGTGTTCGACCTGATGCACATGCGCACCGGGGAACAGGGCGAAACCTGCTGCGACGCCCTGTCCCGCGCCGCGCTGGATGCCCAGCGCGGCAGGTTTGCCAAGAACCCGGCGCTGTTCGCATTCCTCCAGGCGACCCATGCCTATCATCTCGGCGGACAGCCGCAGGAGGCACTGCAGCTTCTGCCCGATGCGTCGCACCAGGCGAACTTCAGCTATCTCGAGTTCAGCCGGCAGATGCTGCGCGGCATGGCGCTGGAGGCACGGGCCGATCGCAATGTGCGCGGCTTCTGGGTCGACCTGCTGTCCGGCGCCAAGGCACCCGGCCAGCGTCCCGCGGTCGAGCTGGCGCTGGCGCTGCACGAGGAGCGGCACGACGGACTCGCGCGCCTGTTCGCACCCGACTCGCCGATCCGCACGCAGGAGATCCGCGACCGGCTGCTGATGAACGTCGCCGATGCGAAGCTGCTGCGGCAGCAGGCCCAGGCGGCGGGCGCCTCGCCCCACGAGCGCGACGTCGCGCTGTTCACGCTGCTCTACAAGGAAGCGACGCGCGGTTCGCACCGCGACTTCGTCGACGATGTGCGGCTGGTCCCGGCGAGCGCACCGGCCGAAACCGACTATTATGTCGATTTCTCCGGCGCCAAGCCCCTGCCCATAGCGGTGTTCGTCAGGAGCAAGAAGCTCGGCGACTATGGCTGCCCGGCCTTTCCGGAAACCCAGCGCCGCCTCGCCACTGCGCCCGGAGACGCGAAGGCGATGCTCTGCCTGGGCGAGTTCACCCGCGCGAATGGCTTCGACGGATTCCTGCTCGACAGCCAGCCCGCGAAGGACGAACTCGGCGGAACGCCGACGCGCTTCGCGGGCGCACCTTATGCCCGGCTGGATGCCTATCAGGCGGTGATGGCCTCCGCGACGGCCTCGCCCGACGACAAGGCCTATGCGCTGTTCCGCGCGGTCAATTGCTATGCGCCCAGCGCGTATAATTCTTGCGGCGGCAAGGGCGTCGAGCCCGCGGTCCGCAAGGGCTGGTTCCAGCGGCTGAAGCGCGACTATCCCAAGTCGGCTTGGGCGCAGGAGCTGCGCTATTATTGGTAAGCGATTCGGGCTGCTCCTGGCGTTGCCGCTGCTGCTCTCGGCAACGCCGGCCCAGACCCCGCCGGGGGCGACCGTCGATGCGACCCGCTACGACGCCTTCTGGCTGTGGGCCGGGGTCAAGCCGCAGCCGGCGCTTGCCCGCGCCCACCGGATCTACCTGCTGCAGGGCGCGGTGGTCGGTGGCGATGCGCCGCGGCTGATCGCGCAGCGGCCCGCAGTCCCGCAGGTACGCCATGCCGAGCTGTGGATGGTGCTGCGGGTAGAAACGCTCGCCTGGACCCCGCGGATCGACGCGCAACTGCTCGCAGCACTCCAACGCTGGCAGCGCGCGGGCAATCGGGTCGCCGGCGTCCAGATCGATTTCGACGCACGCACGCGCCACCTCGATCGCTATGCCGCCTTCCTCAAGACGCTGCGCACGAAGCTGCCCCCACGATACAAGCTGGGCATCACCGGGCTGCTCGACTGGAGCGCCAATGGCGACCCAGAGGCTCTGGCGAACCTTGCGGGTGTCGTCGACGAGGTCGTCGTGCAGATCTACCAGGGGCGGCACGTCATCCCCGGCTACCAGGGCTATGTCGCCAAACTCGACCGCCTGCCGATCGCCTTCCGGATCGGCCTGCTCCAGGGCGGCGAATGGACACCGCCCCCGGCACTCGCCGCCAATCCTCGCTTCCAGGGCTATGTGGTCTTCCTGCTGAACCCGTGAACCACGCTCCGAAACAGCAATCCTGGAACATCGCCGGAGCCGCGTACGACGCTGCTGGCCGGGACGCCGCGACGAGGATATGGTCACGCCCAACGACGATGGGGAGGAACGGGATGAAGCTGGCAGCAGCGGTGGCGGCGCTCGTCACCATGGGGGCACTGGGGATGGCGGATGCGTCCGCCACGCAGACATCGCAACAGGCCTATGAGGCCATGCCCGACACCACCGGCACCGGCCCCTACCCAGCCGTCAAGCGTACCGATCCCGGCTTGCCGGAGCATGTCCTCTATCAGCCCGCCGATCTTTCCAAGCTCGGCGGCAAGAAGCTGGGCGTGCTGGTGTGGGGCAATGGCGCATGCAGCGACGACGGCGCGAGCGTGCGCTTCCACCTCGCCGAGATCGCCTCGCACGGCTATCTGGTGATCGCCCCCGGCCGGGTGCTGACCGGCCCCGGCGCCCCGCCGCGCCCGCAGACGCCGCCCCCGCCCGGCCCGCTCGGCATCAAGACGACGACCGCGCAGGTCGCCGCCGGGATCGACTGGGCACTTGCCGAGAACGCGCGGCAGGGCAGCCCCTTTTTCGGCCGCATCGATCCTCGGTTGGTCGCGGTCTCAGGCCATAGCTGCGGCGGCCTACAGGCGCTGGAGATCGCCGCCGATCCGCGCGTGCATGCGGTGATCGTCCACAACAGCGGGGTGTTCAAGGACGGCACCAACCCGATCCGCGGCATCACCATCGACAAGGCAGCGCTGCGCCGGCTGCACACCCCGGTGCTCTACATCATGGGTGGGCCCTCGGACATCGCCTGGCCCAACGGCACCGATGATTTCGACCGGATCGACGCGGTGCCGGCGATGCTCGCCAGCCTCGATGTCGGCCATGGCGGCACCTTCCAGGATGCCAATGGCGGCCGGGTGACGCCGGTCGACGTCGCCTGGCTGGAATGGCAGCTGCGCGGCGACGCGGCGGCTGCGGGCTGGTTTCGGGGTGAAGGGTGCCGGCTCTGCACCGATCCCGCATGGACGGTGCGCAAGAAGCGCATCGACTGAACGCGTTGCGGGCGCCTCAGAGCGCCAGGGTCGCCCGCACGTTCGCCCGCAGATCGCCCGCGCGGGTCGCCCCAAGCGTCTTCATCGCCACCCCGACATCGCCCGAAACCGCGAGATGCCGGCCAAGCGTCCAGTCCGCGCCTGCCCCGACCGCGCCGACCGGCCCCGCGTCGCCGCCGCGCAGGCGATCGGCATAGCCGCCGTCCAGATACAGCCAGGGCTCGATCGCCGAGGCCCATCGGCCACGCCCGATCCGCAGCGGATCGAGCCGGAGCTCGTTGCGCAGCACCGCGCCGCGATCGAACGCGCCGTCGTCGAGCGTGTACGCCCGCACCTGCCCGCGTCCGCCGATGCCCAGCATCTCGGTCTGCGGCAGCGCGGTGCCGGTGAACTGCCAGTTCAGCTGGTGAACCAGGCTGAAGCCCGGCAGCCGGGTGCGCCGCGAGACCACGCCGCTGGCATAGGCGTAGCGCGCCTTGCCGAACTGGTGCTGCGAGGCCGCCTCGAACGCCGCCATGCGGTTGAACCGGTCGATCCCGCCGGGGCTGACATGCACGGCGATGTCGATCGCGGTCGAGCCCAGCGAATCATTGGCCTGCAGCGCATAGCCCGCGGTGACCTGGCCGACATGGTAGCGCGACGTTGGCCGCACCAGCAGCGTGCCGAACAGCAGGTCGCTCGCCTGGGTCTTCCAGTCGAGCCCGGCATAGACCTCGCCCCGCAGACGCGACGCGACGTTGGCCAGCGCGGTGCGGACGGTGAGGCCATATTCGCGGGTGTGTGCGCGCGAATCGAACGCCTCGAACGGCTGGTTGGAACGGATGTCGCCAAAATTCGCCTCCACGCTCGTCCGCGGCGCGATCGACATCCACAGCCGCCCCGCCTGGCTGACATAGCGACTGCTGCCGCCGGGATGCGCGCCGAGCCCGGTCAAGCGCTGGCCCGAGGTGGTCAGCTGATAGCTGCCATAGCCGTCGTGCAGACCCGGGAGACGAGCCAGCGCATAGAGGAAATAGCGGCCGATGCCGGTATTCGGGCTGCCGCTGTTCGCATAGCCGCCGCCCAGCGCCCAGGGCCGCTCGCGGGTGGCGACATAGGTCACGTCGGTGGTGCCGACGCGCTGCCCGGGCTCGAACACCGCCTCGACCCGGCGGAAGGGGTAGCGATTGAGCCAGTCGAGATCGTCGCTCAGCGCCTGCGCGTCGATCGTCGCGTCCGGGCGCTGGCGGATCCCCGCGGAAAGATGCGCCGCCTCGCCCACGCCCGCACCGGAGATTCGCGCCTGACCAAGCCGGAATTGCTCTACCCGCAGCGTCAGCTGGCCCGAGGTAATCTCCTGCTCCGGCGCCGAGACATGAACGAACGGGCGACCATGATCGCGATAGGCCTTGGCGATGGCGGCCTTGATCGTGCTGATCTCGCGCTGCGAGAGCGGACGCCCGAGGAAGCGCCGCAGCCGATCGGCAAGCCATGGCGCATCCTCGATGCCCTTGAGGCGAATGCCGCTATCGTCGGGCGCGGCGACCGCGTCCCCGGCAAGCAGCGTGATGCCGCGCAGCGTCACGCCCAGCGCCGTCGGGTCGGCAGCGGGGTCGATCTCGACCGGGGGTACCGGGGAGACCGGATCGGGCTGGAGCGAAGGCGCCGGGTTGCGCTCGATCGCCTGCGCCAGCGCCGCATGCGGCAGCACGATGCAATATAGCGGCGCGAGCCGAACGAGCAGGCGGGCGTTGGGCGCCAGGCGGCGCGCACGAGAGATGGTCTGCACGGTTCAGTTCTGCCGCTTGAAGAAGATGCCGGGGAAAGGTCGCATCGGAATGGGGCCATCCGTTCGCGGCCCGCGGAGTGCGCCATCCGCACCCCGCCAGACGACCGCGGGGGCGCCGTCGCCGGCCAGTCGGATCGACAAGGGCGTCGGCCGTACGTTGGGATCGCGCACGATCAGGCCGGTCGGCGCATTCTGGTAGACGATCGCATAGTTGGACAGCCCCGCCCCCGACGCGTTCGTCACCGCGATCGCATAGGGATCCGGATCATAGGGCGCTGCGGCGCCGAAGCCTTCGCTCCACAGCGCGACCCCGTCCACCCGATCGCCATTGACCAGGCCGATCGCCTGGAACCCCACGCCGCTGGGATCGAGCGTGGTGCCCAGCACCTTGCTGCTGTCCTGCGCCTGGATGATCAGCGGGCGCGGCGTCACCGCCAGCGTGCCGCCGGTGAAGCTGAGCGCATAGTTGGCGCCCGCGCTCAGGCTCCCCTGGCCGATCGCATAGCTGCCGACCGGGCTGGCGGAACTCACGCTGCTCGCAAGGGCGCCGCGCAGCGTGTCGCCATTCACCAGGCCGGCGCCGCCCAGACTGAAGGTCAGCGCCGGGACGGTGTCGCCATACACCATGGTCCGGTCGAGCGCGGTCACCGCCAAGGGTCGCGGCGTCACCGTCAGGCTCGCGCCGCCGAAGCGGATCGCATAGTTGGGGCCAGCGCTGAGCGTACCGAGACCGATGGCGTAGCTGCCGACCGGGCTGGTCGCGCCGGCAGAGGTAGCCAGCGCGCCTTGCAGCGTATCTCCGTGCACCAGGCCGGCTGGGTCGACCGCATAGGCCAGCGTCGGCACGGCATCGCCGTACACCATGGTGCGGTCGCCTGCCGTCACGGTCAGCGCGCGCGGGGTGATCGCGAGGTTGGCGCCGACGAAGTTCAGCGCATAATTGCTGTCGACGCGCAGCGTGCCTTGCTCGATCGCATAGCTGCCCGCCCCGCTCGTCGCGGTTGCGCGCGTTGCCAGCGCGCCGCTCAGCGTTGCCTGCAACGTATCGCCGTTGACCAGCGCCGCGCTGTCGACGCCATAGCCGAGCGTCGGTAGCGCATCGCCATAGACGATCGATCGCGCCTCCGCCGTCACGGTGAGCGGACGCGGGGTTACCGCCATCTGCCCGCCGACGAAGCTGAGCGTGTAGTTGCTGCTCGCCGCCAGCGTGCCCTGCCCGATCGCATAGCGACCCACCGCGCTGGTCGGTGCGGCGCGAGTTGCCAGCGCGCCGCTCAGCGTATCGCCATTGGCCAGCCCGGCACCGCCCACCGCATAGGTGAGCGCCGGCACGCCGTCGCCATAGACCATGCTGCGATCGTTCGCGGTCACGGTCAGCGGCCGCGGCGTTACCGCCAGTGTCGCATCTGTGAAGCTCAGCGCATAATTGGCCCCGGCGCTCAGGCTGCCCAGGCCGATCGCATAGGTGCCGACTGCGCTTGCCGGGCTCGCAGTCGTCCCCAGCGCGCCGGAGAGGCTGTCGCCATTGACCAGCCCCGCGCCACCCAGCGCGTAAGTGAATGCCGGCAACGCATCGCCATAGACCATGCTCCGGTCATTCGCGGTAACCGTCAGCGACCGCGGAGCAATGGACAATCTGCCGCCGGTGAAGCTGAGCGCATAGTTGGACCCGGCGGTCAGCGTGCCCTGGTCGATCGCATAGTTTCCGACCGGGCTCGTCGACCCGGCGCTGGTCGCCAACGCACCAGCCAGCGTATCGCCATTGACCAGCCCTGCGCCGCTCAGCGCATAGGTCAGCACGGGCGTGGCATTGCCATATACCATGCTGCGGTCGTTCGCGGTTACGGTCAGCGATCGCGGCGTCACCGACAGGCTCGCGCCGGTGAAGCTCAGCGCATAATTTGCGCTGGCCGACAGCGTTCCCTGCCCGATCGCATAGCTGCCGACCGGGCTCGTCACGCCCGCGCTCGTCGCCAGCGCGCCGTTCAGCGTGTCGCCATTGACCAGCCCTGCGCCGCCCAGGCTGTAGGTCAGCGCGGGCGTGCCGTCGCCATAGACCATCGTCCGGTCCTGCGCCGTCACGGTCAGCGCGCGCGGCGTGACCGACAGCGTGCCGCCGGTGAAGCTGAGCGCATAGTTCGCCCCGCCGCTCAGCGTCCCCTGGCCGATCGCATAGCTGCCGACGGGGCTGGTGACCCCGGCGCTCGTTCCCAACGCGCCGATCAGCGTGTCACCGTTGACCAGCCCCGCGCCGCCCAGCGCATAGCTCAGCGTCGGGACCGCGTTGCCATAGACCATCGACCGGTCGTCCGCGCGCACGGTGAGCGCCCGCGGGGTTACCGCGATGCTGCCGCCGGCCAGCGTCAGCGTGTAGTTCGCACCGGCGCTCAGCGTGCCGAGGCCGATCGCATAGGTGCCCACGCCCGTGGTGGCGCTGACGTTCGGCGCCAGCGATCCGCTCATCGCATCGCCGTTGACGAGGCCCGCACCGCCCAGCGTGTAGGCCATCGTCGGCACGGCCTCGCCATAGACCATCGTCTGGTCGGCGGCGGTCACCGTCAGCGCGCGCGGCGTGATCGACAAGGTCCCACCGACGAAGCTGAGCGCGTAGTTCGGGTTGGCGCCGAGCGTGCCCTGCCCGATCGCATAGCTGCCAACGCCGCTCAGCGGGTTCGCACTCGTGGAAAGTGCGCCGCTCAGCGCATCGCCGTTGACCAGGCCCGCACCACCCAGCCGATAGGTGAAGCTCGGCAGCACCTCGCCATAGACCATGGCGGCGTCCTCCGCGGTCACGGTCAGCGGGCGCGGCGTTACCGTTACGTCGGCGCCCGTGAAGCGCAGCGTGTAGTTGTTGCTGGCGCCCAGCGTGCCCGAGGTGATGGCATAGGTGCCGAGGCCGCCCGTCGCGCTGGCATTGGTCGACAGCGCGCCGGTCAGCGTGTCGGTGCCGACCAGTCCGTCCCCGCCCAGGCGATAGGTCAGCGTGGGCACGCTGTCGCCATAGACCATCGTCGCGCCGTTCGCCGTCACGTCCAGCGCCCGCGGCGTGATGGACAGGCTCGCCGTCGCGGCGGAATAGTCGATGTCATAGCCCGATTGGGTCGAATAGAGGCCGCCAACGGCTTGCACCGTGTAGGCGCCGGTATCGACGCAGGCATTGGCGCCGCCCTGGCAGCTATAGCGAAGGCTTCCCAATATCTTCGTGGAGTCGAGCGGCTGGCCGCCCGCCGCCCGGACCGCGGCTTGGAAACGACCGGACTGGTCCGTCCCGTCGTACAGCACGCTGGCGGTCGTAGCGCCGGTGAACGAAATCGTCGCGGGCTTAAGAAACGCCTTCAGCAGCGGCGCAGTGGCGCCTTCGTAGATGCGCCACACCTTGTCCTGGCCGCCGCTCGTGTCGAGGTCCCAGTTCTTATAGGACTGTGCACGCTTGACTAACGCCGGGTCGTACAACCCGAGGGAGGTGGAATCGAACACATCCGTATTGCCATTGGCCTGATACTGACCCGTCGCCGTCATGTCCCAACGAACTTCGGTCAAGACGCCCATGCTATTGCCCGCGATACCGCCGCGATATCTGAAGTCGTCTGTCGTCACCTTTCCAGATGCATAGGCATATTCGACCAGGCCATCCGAAGCGCCGACAATCCCGCCGGCCACGGCAGATGCGGTCACACTACCGGTCGCGTAGACATTGCGAAGCGTCGCGGTCGCCCCACCATTCCAGTAACTGACACCGACGAGCCCGCCGGCCGTCGTGCCGGATGCGGTAACGTCGCCGGTTGCATAGGACAGGTCGATCAACCCGCCCGCATTGGTACCGACCAGACCGCCGATCTCGTCCGAACCCTTTACGGCGCCGGTTGCGAAGGATCGCGTGATCCTACCAAAGTTCACTCCGACGAGACCGCCCGCGACGGGCCCGGCAATCCGTGTGTTCACATTGAGCGCGTAATACTTATCCGCAACAACCGGCGCGCTGGCAAAAGAGTCGCTGATGCTGCCGCTCGCCTCGTTGGCACCGACCAGGCCGCCGACAGTCTCGGCGCCCCATACTTCCTGGCTCGCCGTCAGCCGCGCGTCGATGATCCGGCCATAGTTGTGACCTACCACGCCGCCGACATTTATATTGCCGGTAGGCGCAGACTCTACCGACACATTGCGGATGGTGCCGGTGTTGAGGCCGACCAGACCGCCAACGTCGCTGCCCATACCGGTGGATACCGAGGAGTAGAGGCTGACATTCTCGATGGTGCCGTTGTTGGTGCCCGCCAGCCCGCCCATCCGGCTGCTGCCGCTGGTGCTCCAGTCATAGATGTCGACCCGGCCGATCTCGAGGTTCCGCACCACCGATCCACCGTTGATCGTCCCGATCAGGCCGACATTGGTCGCCTTTGTGGGTGTGATCATGAAACTCTCGATGCGGTTCCCAAGCCCGTCCAGGAGGCTGGCCAGAATCGGCACCGGGGCTGTCGTGAAGCGGGCGCCCTCCACCAAGGGGTGCGCAAGTGCGAACGGCCCTGCAATGCCATTGATCGCCTTCAGGTCATCCCAGGAATAAAGCAGCTTGTACGCCACATCGTTGATGCGTAGCGCCTGCCCCGGCTGATTGTCGGCAAAGCGGATCGCGCCGCCCACGGCATACCCGATTTCCCCGCCGCTGCCGCCCTGGTCGGTGCGCAGGACCACGGCCCCGGCGCCGTTTACCGTAATCGGCGCATTGACCGCGATGCCGTGATAGGCGTTGAGCGTCAGCGTCGCGCCGGTGTTCCACGCCAGGCCGGCATTGATCAGAATGTCGCCCGCGCCGTTCGCATCGCCATTGCCAAAGGCGCTGGCGCCGTTCGCACCGGTGGTGAGCGTCACCCCGGTATTGGCTCCCAGCGTGGCGTTGATCGTCGCCGCCGCCGTCGCGTCGACGACCAAGTCCTCAGGATCGACCAGCCAGGTGCCGCCCGTGGCGTCGATCGTCGAGGCGCCGATGCGCAGCCGCGCGCCCGATGTCTCGATCGCGCCGGCCGATCCGCCCGCGCCTTGCGCCCGGATCGTTCCAGCCACCTCGGTGGCACCCGCCGTGCTGACCAGCCACACCTTGCCGTCGCCGCGGCGGACGCCGGTGGCGTTGATCGTGCCGGCGCTATTGCCCGCCAGCGCATAGACATTGCCCTGCTGCGCGCGCAGCTCGACATTGGCCGCGGCGATCGCACCGCCATTGGCCGTGCTGGTCTGGGCATCGCCATAGAGGACCGAGAACAGGCCGCCGCCGTCGTGCGCGGCGTCGCGGAGCAGCACCTTGCTGCCGGCGAGCATGCCGACGGTGCCGTTCACGGCGGAAAGGCTGCCCCGGTTCTCCACCACCGCGCCGATCAGCGCGACATTGCCGCCGAGCGCACCGACCTTGCCGAGGTTCACCACCTTCGCCCGCGAGGTACCCGCAAAGGTCAGGCTGCCGCCCGCCAGAAACGCGGCATCGGGCACGTCGAGCGTGGAGGCGATGAAGCTGCCGCCGGTCTCGACCACGCCGCGTGCGCCGATGACGACTCCGTTGGGGTTGACCAGATAGACCGATCCGGTCGCCCGCAGCAGCCCGTCGATCGACGATACCGCGCTCCCCGTCACGCGGTTGAGCGTCGCGCCCGAGCCGTTCTCGATCAGCACCCCTGCCTTTTCGCCGATCGAGAAATTGGCCCAGTCGATGATCGCGCGGTCGCTGCCCTGACGGATCGTCATCGTGCCGCCCGCCTGACCGATCGTCGCCTGGCCGGCAATGACATTGCCGCCGCTCGGCAGCACGCTCTGCGCTTGCGCGGCGAGCGGCACGGCGCCGCCGAGGATCGTCGCGCCGAGCAGCAGGCGGCGCAGGTGATGCCCCCCGTTACGCGGCAGGATGGCCTTGCGATGATCGACAAAGGCGGCGCGGCGGCGCGTCAGCATAATTTCTACTCGCTCACGAATGGAAGTGGCGTGCGACGCGCAGCCGCACCGGCACACATGGATTCAGGCAGGCAGAAGGCCGCGAATAGCGACGATGGCGCGCGCACCCCGGCTCGCGCACCATCGTCGCCCCCCTGTTCGCCAGCGCGGACACGCCTTCCCCCCGGAAGGCGACGTCCTTTCCCGCGCAGCATCATGCCCCCATGATCCCCGTTGTGCTCGCGCGGCAGGCATCCTCGCGCTCGAACCGTCAAGACAGACAGGCGGGTTTGAGACGCGGTGGCAGGAGATTGAGATGTTTTGCAGCATCACGGCCGGAGCAGCCGCAGACAGGCCCCGCCCGGCTAGCGCCGAACGACGGCCGGTAAACGGGTCAGGAGAATCGGAGCAGCGAGGTGATGGTCAGGCGCGGGCCGGAGTCCGCCATGTGCCAGGAGCCGGCGATGTCGCCGGCATGCAGGCAGTTGGCCGGATAGAAAATCAGGCGATTGAAGGCGAGCGGGGCCTGACCGATGCGGACGAATGCCGGGCTGTCGCCATCGTGATAGACCTTGGGCGGAAGACCGTGAGTCTGGCCGTCCCTGGACAGTGCCTGTCGCCATAGCGACAGGCGCGGGGCGGTGATCCGCTCGAAGCCAGTCGTTCGGTGACGGTAGAAGCTGGTGCCGCCATGCGGCGCGGCGCACAGATAATGGACCGCTGCCACGATCGAGTCCGAGCAGTCGTCGAAATGCGGGATGCGCTGGATCGGGGCCAGGCGCGCTGGATCGTCCCTGGCTACCGCGAAGCTCGCTCGCAGGATGGCGGGATCGCTGCCGACTGCGGCAGCCGCGGTGCGCACCAGCCAATCGGCATATCCATCGGGCACCGGGGCGCGCAGGCCAGGGTAGAGGTCGCCCTCCTCCCGCGCGAACATCAGGCGCGCCGCCGCCTCCACCAACAAAACGGGCGCAGGATGGGCATCGTCTGCCTGCCAAAGCGGCACCTGCTCCGTCCCCATCCGCGTCGCTGCGATGGTCATGCCCCGGGGGCGAACCACGAAGCCTCGGCCGCGAGCCGGGCATTCTTCCGCCGCACCAGCCCCGCCACATGATCGAGCGACAGCGCCATCGCCGCCAGCACCATCACCTGATCCCAATCGCCGAGGGTTGCCGCCGCGCGCCCCAGTGCGCGCTCGTCGATGCCGTAGAGGCCGGACAGCGAGGCGGACGTGCCGTTGTGGAAGGCGACGTCGAGCTTCACTTCGCTGACCAGCCGGTGCTCGGTGATCAGCGCGACCAGCGTCGCGGTGGCTGCCTGCCCGGCCACCAGCTCGCCGAGGATCGCCTGCACGGACCGGAGGTAGTCGCTGTCGCTGCCATCTGCCTCGACGATACCGACGGGACCATCCGCGACGATCGCCGCGCTGTCGCTGTCGATGCACACCTGCCCCTCCAGCGGGCCGCTGCCGACGAAGAAGGGCAGCCGCAGCAGGTTGAGGGGCACATGATCGACATCGAAGGTCGTGCCGTCCCAGAACAGATTTTCCTGCGGTTCCAGCCCGAGCAGCGCGGCGGGGTAGAATTGCCCGGTTTCGCCGTCCTTGGCGAGGAAGACGGGAAACTGGCTCGCCACCTTGCGGATCTCGCCCGCGACCAGCGGCACGAGGTGGACGCTCGCCGCCGCCGCGAGCGCGCGGGCGGGATCCAGGCGCAGTCCTGCGTGGTCCTTGCGGGTGAGTTGCACCAGATTCATTGCGGTTCTTTCAGGGTCAGACGGGCTGGAAGCGATACTGCGCCAGCTTGTCCAGCAGCGCGCGGTTGGTGGGCATCGCGGCACCTAGCCGCTGCTTCATGGCGGCGACGCGCTCGAACGCATCCTCGGCGACGTGGCGATTGGCGAGCGCGTTCGCGCGCGGCGCGGTGCGGAAGCCCATGCCGTAGAGCACATATTGGTAGCTCGCCGCCGGAAACATCTCGTGCGCGCTGGCGAAGTCATGCTCGCCGGGCGGGGTATGGCGCCACAGCTCGAGCAGGTCCTGCAGCGGCTGCGGGATGGTCGCGGGATCGCGATTGTCGCGCCAGAAGGCGGTGTCCTCGCGCTCGGACAGCATATAGTGGAGCTTGAGGAACTCGATGATCCGGTCCCAGCGATAGCGCGTCATCTCGTTGAAGCGGCGCGCGACGATGTCCATCGCGCCCCGCGTCGCGGGCATGGCGCTGGCGATATAGTCGGCCGAAAGCTCGATCAGCACCAGCGCCGAGGCTTCCAGCGGCTCGAGAAAGCCCGCCGCGAGGCCGACGGCGACGACATTGTTCTTCCAGAAGGTCTCGCGGTGGCCCGAGCGGATCGTGATCTCGCGCGGGGTGAGATCGGCGAAGGCAGGGCCGACATAGGCGGCGAGCGCCTCCTCCACCCGATCGGCGCCGGCATGGCGGCTGGAATAGACATAGCCGACTCCGCGCCGGTTCTGCAGGCCGATGTCCCAGATCCAGCCATGGTCCTGCGCGGTGGAGACGGTGTGCGAGACGATCGGCGCGTCCTCGGTGTCATACGGCACCTGCACCGCCAGCGCGCGATCGATGAACAGCACGTCGCTGCAGTCCAGGAAGGGCACTCCCAGCGCCTGCCCGAGCAGCAGCGAGGAAAAGCCGCTGCAATCGACGAACAGATCGGCGGCGATTCCCCCGTGCCGCTGGCCGATGACGGCGGTGACGTCGCCATTCTCGGCCTGTTTGACCTCGATGATGTCGTCGTCGACATGGCGCACGGCCAGCTTGCCGACACAATGCTCGCGCAGCATCTCGCCCAGCCGCACCGCGTCGAGGTGATAGGCATAGTTGGCGACGCCGCCATATTCGGGCGAGGTGATCTGCTTGGGCGCGAGATGGTGCTCGCAGAGGAATTCCTGGAAGCACACCGCATCGGAGAAGGACGCCGTGCCCGCCGCGTCCGCCTGGGCGTTCCAGAACGGGGCCAGGTCCACCGCCGGAAAGCCTTCGGGCAGGACCAGCGGGTGATAGTAGAAGTCATCGGCCGCGCCGGTGCGCCAGCCGGCGAACTTGGCGCCCTGCTTGAACGAGGCCTTGCAGGTGCGCAGGAAATCGGTCTCGGAAATGCCGATCTTGCGCAGGGTGTTGCGCATCGTCGGCCAAGTGCCCTCGCCCACCCCGATGATGCCCAGCCGCACGCTCTCGACCAGCGTGACCTGCAGATCGGGCCCGTGCCGCGCGGCGATCAGTGCGGCGGTGAGCCACCCGGCCGAGCCGCCCCCGACGATGCAGACCGACTGAATGTGCCGACTCATCAGATCCCCGACATTCCTCTCTCGCGCATCGGTCTAGCACGATTGCGCCGCCGACAAAGGAGGCCGGGCGGGTACGCCCCCGCCCGGCCCCGATCCCCCGTGCGGGATCAGAAGCTGATGCGCGCGCCCAGCTTGAACCGCCGCCCGGTATCCTCGGCATTGAGGAACTGGTTGGCGTAATAGGCATATTTGAAGGCGATCGACTTGGTGAGGTTGGCGCCCTCGGCGAACACCGCCACCTGCGGGGTGATATGGTAGGTGAGGCTGGCATCGACCTGCGAATAGGCGCGCACCTGGGTGACCGCCTGGCCGGCCCCGTTGAGCGGCGGCGGCGCGAGATACTGGAGGAAGTGGTCGCGCCAGTTGAACGCGACGCGCGCCTCGATCCCGTGCGCGTCGTAGAAGGCCACCGCATTCGCCGAGTTGGACAAGCCGGTCAGCGCGAACTTGTTGCGCAGGTCCTGCGGATCGAGATGGCGGTTGGACCCGACCAGCGTACCGTTGAGCTGGAAGCCGAACCCGGTATCGCCGAACGCGTGCTGCCACGCCGCCTCCAGCCCGGTCACCGTCGCGTCCTGCCCGTTGACAGGCGCGGTGATGGTGAACTGCGCCGGGAGCCCGGTGGCCGGGTCGAGCAGGGAACCGGAGACGCCCGCGACTGGCCCGGTGGTCTGGTTGAGTACGATGAAATTATTGACGTTCTTCAGATAGCCGCCGAGCGACACATAGCTCGACCGGCCGTAATAATATTCGAACGACACATCGAGATTGCTCGCCTTGAACGGCTTGAGATCGGCATTGCCGCGGCTGGCGGCGAAATTGCCTGGGCGCAGCGTCACCAGCGTCGTCACCGGCGATAGCTGTTCCAAGGTCGGTCGCGTGATCGTCTGCGAGGCGGCGAAGCGGACGGTGAACGCGTTGGAGACCTGCCACTTCAGCGCGATGTTGGGCAGGATGTCGGTATAATGGGTGGTTCCGATGGTGCGCGTCGTGCCGGACGCGGTCGAGCCGTACTGGGTCTGGTCGTTGGCGAGCTTGACCAGCGCGGTATAGGCGGTAGCCAAGCCGTTGACGTTGGTCGAGGTATCCTCGAACCGCACGCCCGCCACGATCGAAATCGGCCGGCCGGCGACCGCGCCGTGCCATTCGGTTTCGAGATAGCCGCCGATCACCCGCTCCTTGACGATGGTGTCGTTGACCAGCGGCGGCGCAAAGGTGAAGCCCGGCCCCTGCTGCGCGGTGATGGCGTTGAACAGCGCGGGGCCATCAAAGGTCTGCCACTGGGTCGGCAGACGGTTGGACCCGCTCACCCCGGACAGAAAGTTGCTGCCTGCGTTGAAGGTGGTGATCGCCACGCCGGGGGGCACCGGCAAATTGTAGCCGCAGGTGGTGCAGCCGGTGCCGCCGTCGTTGGAATAGAGCGACGTATCCTTCTTGTCCTCGGACCAGTAGAAGCCGCTGCTCGCCTTCACCAGCCCTTCCAGGCTGTCGCCCTTGTAGGTGAAGTCGGCGCGGCCCTGCTTCACCTCGTCGCGGATGCCATAGCCGCGCAGCAGCATCACGTGCTGGCACATCGGCTGCCCATCGCCCACCACCGTGGTGCTCCCCGGCCGCCCGGAGTCGGTCACGGCGCTGCCGCAGCGGCTGGCCGGATTGGCGAAGGTCGGCAGCGTTTCGGTCTGCCAGGGCAGGCGCGACCCATCCGACTGGTAACGCGACGATCCGGTCAGATAGCCGAGCAGCGCCAGATAGGCTTCCTTGCCGCCATTGGGATCTTCCTTGGCGAGCGAATAGGTGCCGTCGAGGCTGGCGGTGATGGTCGGCGAGACCTGCCATTCGACGTTGAGGCCCACGGCGCGCGTATTGGTGCGCTTGTCGAACTTCTTGTCGTGGAAGTCGGTGGCGATGCCGGTCGCCTGGGTCAGGTCGATCGCGGTGCCGTTGGCATCGGTCTTGACGTTGGTCAGGTTCGACGCGGTGAACCAGTGGCCGTAGGAGCGCGCATCGGTGGTGTTGGTGAACTTGGTGTAGAGGCCGTCGGCGGTGACCGTCACCGCGTCGCTCGGGCGATATTGCAGCACCAGCGTGCCGCCGATCCGCTCGCGATCCTCGCGCGTGACGCGGGTGTCGAAATTTTGCGGGATGAAGATGTTGCCCTGCGGGTTGCCGGCGCCGACCGCACCCTTGCCGCCATTGACCTGCGCCGCGGGGATGGCGGGGTTGACCAGCCAGCCATCGGTCGCAGCCTGTTTGAGCCGGGTAAAGCGGTGCTGGTAGCTGCCCGAGACCAGCACGCCGAGCTTGCCGTCGGCGAAGGTGTCGGCGAACAGGAAGGAGGCATCGGGTGCGCTCTTCTTCGCATTCTCGTCATAGTTGACGTCGACCGTCGCGCCGAATTTCAGGCCCTTATAGTCGAAGGGCCGCGCGGTCTTGATGTTCACGGTCGAGCCGACGCCGCCCGACTGGTAGCGCGCGGTCGAGGATTTGTAGACCTCGACGCCCGAGACGAGCTCCGAGGCCAGCGTGTCGAAGGCGAAGGCGCGGCCCGAGGCCTGGCTCGGGTCGGTCGGCGTCGCGACCTGGCGGCCGTTGACCAGCACCGTGTTGAACTCCGGCCCGAAGCCGCGGACGGTGATGAAGGCGCCCTCGCCGCCCGAGCGGTCGATCGACACGCCGGTGATGCGCTGGAGCGATTCCGCAAGGTTGGCGTCGGGCAGCTTGCCGATGTCCTTGGTCGAGATCGCATCGACGATTCCTGATGCCTCGCGCTTGATCCCGCGCGAATTGTCGAGGCTGGCGCGCAGGCCGGTCACGACGATGGCGGGATCGTCCTCGCCCGCCACTTGCGGTGCGGCAGCGGCGGTGGACTGGGAGGACGCAGGCGTCGGGGACTGCGCCTGCGTCCCCCCGCCCGGCGCCGACAGCGCGAGCTTCGTGCCTGTGGCGGGCACGAACCGGTCGGAAGTGGGGCGTGGAACGACGGCGTAGGTGCGCGGACCGGTCTGGCGCGCGACCAGACCGGTGCCGGCGAACAGGCGATTGAGCGCGTCGCCCACGGTGTATTCGCCGCGCACGCCGTTGGTGCGCACCGACTGCGTCAGCCGGCGCGCCGCGATGATCTGCACGTCCGCCTGATGACCGAACAGCCCGATCGCCGTCTCCGCCGGCTGTGCATCGATGGAAAAACGTTTGGTTTGCGTAGCAGCCTGTGCAGCCGCAGGCATCGCGATCATGCAGACGATGCTCGTGGACGCGAACAGCGCTCCACGCAACGTGGCGTTCGCCATGAAACCCCTCCCTGTTCATTCTACTTTTTGTCAGGTCTTTGCGACCTGTACACACCTAGAGACCCGGGGTTGGATTTTCCTTCACGCAAATTCTTCCACAATGAAGATTTTTTCAATCCGCCAATTACAGGCTACGCAGCTTCACCGCGCGTTGAATACGTATGAAGCGAGGATCGCTGGTGTTGACGGTAAGGTCCAGCGCATTGCGGACCGCCTCGGCAAAGCCTTCGGGATCGTTGATGCGGAACAGCCCGTCGAAGCGCTCGCCCGCCGCGTCAGGATCGGCGATGACGATCTGACGATCATTGTAGCGGTTGAACTCGTCGGCCGCGTCCGCGAGCGTGGTGCCGTCGAGGTCGATCATGCCGCTGCGCCAGGCGAGCGCACGGTCGACCGACGACGGCTTGTCCGTTTCGTAATGGACGATGGCGTGGTCGTTGATCAGCGCGCATTGCCCCGCGGTGAGCCGCACGCGCTGCGCCTCCTCGCCGTCCGACCAGGTCTCGACCACGCCCTCGGTGACCAGCACCTCTACGCCATTGTCGCGCTTGCGCACCGAAAAGGCGGTGCCGATCGCCTTCGCCCGCACCTTGCCCGAGGCGACCACGAACGGGCGCGCGGCATCCTTGGCGACCTCGAACCAGGCCTCGCCCTGCGCCAGCTCGACCTCGCGGGCGCGCTTGGCGATGCGGACCTGCAGTTCGGTGCCCGAATTGATCGTCATCACCGATCCGTCGACCAGCGGCACCCGCCGGATCTCGCCGACCTTGGTCACATAGCCCACCCCGCGCCCGGGGAGCAGCAAGGCGCCGACGATCCCGGCCGCCGAGGCCGCGAGCAGCCCGCCCAGCACCCCGCGCCGCCGCCAGGCTGGCGTGGCGGTATCCAGCGGCATGTCGTCATCCACGGCGGCGGCCTGCGGCGCAACGTGCGGCACCTGCCAAAGGGCATGGGTGCGCAGCAGCAGGCCGTGACGGCGCGGATCCTGCGCCAGCCAGCGCTGCAGTTCCGCCTCGTCGGCCTCGCTCCAGCTGCCGCCGTCCATCCGCGCCACCCACTGGGCCGCGGCCTCGTCCTCGGTCAGGCGCTTCGGATCGTTCACAGGATGCCCGCCTTGCGACCGGTTTCGGGCGCCTCGGCCCCGGATGCCCCACCGGCAGTGGACCAGCCCTCGCGGATGGCGCGCACGCCGATCCACACCTGCTTCTCCACCGCCTTTTCGGTCATGCCCAGGTGCGCGGCGATTTCCTTCTGCGACCAGCCCTCGATCTTGCGCAGCTCGACGACGCGGCGGCAGCGCTCGGGCAGGCCCGCGATCAGTACCATCACGCGCTCATAAGCGAGGCGGGTCGAGACCTGCTCCTCGGGCGAGGGCGTCTGCGTGTCGCGGAAGCTCTCGATCTCGCTGATCGCCTCCAGGGGGACGACCTGCTGGCGCTTGAGCCTGCGCAGCAACAGGTTGCGCGCGATCGAGAAGAAATAGGCGTGCCCGCACTCGATATGGTCGACCGAGTCCAGCGTCGCGATCCGGCAATAGGCTTCCTGCATCAGCTCATCCACATCCTCGGGCGCCAGCCGTCTGCGCGCGAACCAGGCGCGGATGCGGCCCTCGTGCGGAACGATCTCGCACGCGACCCATCGCGCCAAAAGTTGGCGGCGCTGCAGCGCAGATTTCAGGTCGCGTGTCGCCGTTCCCTCCTGTGGCTGCGCGCGGATATTCTGTTTGCCCTCAGAGAGACCCTGGATAACGAAATCCTTCGCGGCAGCGCGGTGATTTTTTTGCGCTTGTCGCGCGCGGCGTGGCCCTTGCGTTGAAAACGCCCGCCGATCCCCGCATAGCGGGGCATGCTTTCGCAGAAGAGCCGCTACGCGATCCGCGCATTGCAACATCTTGCCGATCGCCACGGACAAGGCGTGGTTCCGCTGGCGGAGATGGTGGCCGCGCAGAACATTCCCGCCAAGTTCCTCACCGTCATCCTTTCCGAGCTGGGCCGCGAGGGGCTGGTGCGGTCGCAGCGGGGACGCGAAGGCGGCTATGTGCTCGTGCCGGCGCCGGCCGAGGTGCGGATCGGCGACATCATCCGGCTGATGCGGGGATCAATCGCGCTGGTGCCCTGCGCCAGCCGCGATCCGCACGAGCATTGTGAGAATTGCGTGCCGGAATCCACCTGCCGGCTCCGCAGCCTGATGCTGCAGATTCGCGATGAAACCGCCCGGATCCTGGACAGCGTGACGCTCGCCGACCCCTTCCCGACGGCCAATCTGGAATTGGCCGGAGACAAGCCGTGATTTATTGCCCATTCGATCAGTAGGAATTACGCTCGCGCCAAAGAATGGGGTATAGCCACATGCGGGCAGCGAGCATCCTGGGCACGATCGGCAACACACCGCACATCCGGCTGTCCCGGCTGTTCCCGGATGCCGAGGTGTGGATCAAGTCGGAACGCGGGAACCCCGGCGGATCGCTCAAGGACCGGATCGCGCTGGCGATGGTCGAGGCTGCCGAGCGCAGCGGCGCGCTGCTCCCCGGGGGCACGATCGTCGAGCCGACCAGCGGCAATACCGGCGTCGGGCTGGCGATGGTGGCGGCAGTGAAGGGCTACCGGCTGATCCTGGTGATGCCCGAAAGCATGTCGGTGGAGCGGCGCCGGCTAATGCAGGCCTATGGCGCGGAGTTCGAGCTCACGCCGCGCGAACAGGGCATGTCCGGCGCCATCGTCCGCGCCGAGCAGCTGGCGGCAGCGATCCCGGGCGCCTGGATCCCGCTGCAGTTCGACAACCCCGCCAATATCGATGCGCATGCGCGAACCACCGCGATCGAGATCCTCGCCGATTTCCGCAACGAGCCGATCGACGCGATCATCACTGGCGTCGGCACGGGCGGCCATATCACCGCACTCGCGGAAACGCTGAAGATGGAATGGCCGGGGCTGCTGGTGTTCGCGGTCGAGCCGGCCGCGTCGCCGGTACTTTCCGGCGGACGCGCGGGGCCGCACCCGATCCAGGGCATCGGGGCCGGCTTCGTACCCACCAACCTGCATGCGGACATGCTCGACGGCGTGCTCCAGGTCGAAGCCGAGGCGGCCCTGTGGTTCGCCCAGGCGGCGGCGCGGCGGGAGGGGCTGCTCGTCGGCCCCAGCTCGGGCGCGACGCTGGCGGCGATCGCGGCGAAGCTTCCCGACCTAACCGGCCTGCGGGTCCTGGGCTTCGCCTATGATACCGGCGAGCGGTACCTGTCGGTGCCCGGATTCGTAGCCGAGAGCACGAATAAAACTGCGCTTTCGGCGACGCCCAAGCTGCACTTCGCGGCGGCCAAGCCAAACTAGGTTTCCAATCTCTACCTTTTGAGTAGACATAACGTACCACCGAAAGGAAGGTGACATGATCCAGCTGAAACGCCGGGGCCGCTAACCCCTTATTCGTGGTCTCATAAGGCCGACGATCGCCATCGTGCCGCACCAACTGTCGGACGCCTGCCGCGCCGGACCTGGATGCCGTGCGACTGCTGCGGATCGATCGCCCACGACCTGCCAGGGAGATTCCATTGCCGTTTTCTTCGTCCGTGCCGGCATGGCTTGCCGGCGCAAGCCTCGTTGCGCTCTTCGCCGGCGCCGCCCATGCCCAGACCGTCCAGCTCGCCGCCATCGAACCGGCGCGCGCACCGGTCGCAGAGGACGGGCCGACCGACGCCGCATCCGCCGCCGAGGGAGACGACATCCTCGTCACCGCCCGCCGCCGCACCGAGCGCGCGCAGGACGTGCCGATCGCGCTCAGCGCGATCAGCGGCGAGACGCTGGCGGCGCGCGGCGACTATCGGCTCGACCAGATCCAGCAGCTCGTACCCGCGCTGCAGGTGTTCAGCTTCAACCCGCGCAACACCAACATCAACATCCGCGGCCTCGGCTCGAACGTCGCGCTGACCAATGACGGGATCGAGAACGGCGTCGGCCTCTATATCGACGGCGTCTATTACGGCCGCCCGGGGCAGAGCCAGTTCGACCTGGTCGATCTCGAGCGCGTTGAGGTGCTGCGCGGGCCGCAGGGCACGTTGTTCGGCAAGAACACGACGGCGGGTGCGATCAACATCAGCTCGCGCCTGCCAAGCTTCACGGCCGAAGCGCAGGGCGAGGCGAGCTTTGGCGACTATGGCTACCACCAGCTGCGCGGGTCGCTCAGCGGTCCGCTGCTCGCCGACCTCGCCGCCGCGCGGATCAGCCTGGCCGAGACGCACCGCGACGGCTTCCTCCACAACGTCACGACGGGCCGCGACGTCCACAATTACGACGACTTCACGGCGCGCGGGCAGTTGCTGGTCACGCCGCTGAGCGGCCTGTCGATTCGGCTGATCGGCGACTATTCCAACCAGCGCCAGCAATGCTGCATCAACCTGCCGGTCTCGGTGTTCACCAGCTACAGCAACGGTGCGACGATCGCGAACAACTGGCTCCAGCGCGCCGTCCGCGCCGGCTACACGCCGCTGCCCTTCGACCCGTTCGCGCGCAAGACCGACGCCAACTCGCCCTTCTACGCGATCATGGACACCTGGGGCCTCTCGGGCGAGATCGACTATGATCTGGGCGGGGCAACGATCACCTCGATCACCGCCGGGCGGCATTGGAACTGGTATCCGTCGAACGATTCCGACGTCACCCGGCTGTCGGTCAACCTCCAGAGCAACCAGCAGAATTTCCAGCGCCAGTTCAGCCAGGAAGTGCGCATCGCCTCGAACGGCGAGCACCGCATCGACTGGCTGATCGGCGGCTATTATTTCTGGCAGGTGGTGCGCGGCGTCGGCTCCGCGATCTACGGCGCGGATGCGCCCAACTGGCTGTACCCGACGGACGCGCCGGCGGTTTCGGACGCCGCGGTGAACGGCTTCACCTCGCGCTCGCGTTCCGACCCCCACACGCGCAGCCTCGCCGCCTTCGCGCAGACGAGCTGGCATATCGATCCGCGGCTCAGCCTCACTACGGGGCTGCGCTTCACCCATGAGGACAAATGGGGGAGCTATATCTCGGCACAGACCGACGGCAAGTCGCTGGCCGGCCTGACGCCCGCACAGGCAACCCGCGCCCAGGCGATCCGCAACGGCCTCGCCCCGCCCGCCAACTACAGCGTGAACGCCAAGGACGACAGCTGGTCGTGGCTGGCGACGCTCAGCTGGAAGCCGGTCGACGACGTGCTGCTCTACGCGACCACGTCGCGCGGCACCAAGTCGCAGGGGCTCAACCTGACCACCATCCCCGCGGGGGTCAGCGCCGTGGTCGATCCCGAGCAGACCGATAACTACGAGGTCGGCCTGAAATCCCAGCTGTTCCACCACACCCTCACCGCGAACCTCGCCGGCTTCTGGGCGGACGTGACCAACTACCAGACGACGATCGTCCAGCAGGTGATAGGTACCAACAGCTACATCAATTACATCGCCAACATTCCCAAGGTGCGCTCGCGCGGGTTCGAGGCGGATCTGGCGTGGCAGCCGATCGCGGCGCTCGGCTTCACCGGGGCGCTGGCCTATACCGATGCCACCTATCGGAACTATCCCAACGGTCCGACGCCGGTCGAGGCGCTCAACCCGACCACCGCGCTGCCGGGCGGATCGCCGGTCCAGAGCATGAGCGGTCAGCGGCTGGCGGGCGTGCCCAAATGGTCCGCCTCGCTCGGCACCGATGCGTCGCACGCGCTGACCGACCGGGTCACCCTCTACGGCCATGCCGACTGGTCGTGGCGCTCCAACTATTACACCGTCGCCAGCAACAGCCGCTACGGGCTCGTCCCCAGCTATGACCTGGTGAACGCCCGCATCGGCGTGCGGCTCGACAAGGGCCGGCTCGACCTCTCGGTCTGGGCCCGCAACCTCTTCGACAAGAACTATTTTCAGACGCTCAGCGTGGCGAACACCGGGCTCGTTTCGGCGATCCTCGGCGATCCGCGCACGCTGGGCGCCACCCTCCGGACGAAATGGTGAGCCCATGGCGACGATCCCCGCCGACGACACCCGGTTCCGCATCGCCTCCCCGCCGATCCGCGCCGACGAGCCGCCGGCCTGGCGGCTGATCGGCTTCGCCTCGCTGGCGGTTCCCATCGCGGGCGCGGGGCTGCCGCTGATCCTGTTCGTGCCCCAGCTCTACGCCAGCCACTACGGGCTCTCGCTGGCGACGATCGGGCTGATCTTCTTCCTCGGCCGCTTCTGGGACGTCGCCGCCGATCCGATCGTCGGGGTGCTGAGCGACCGCACGCGCAGCCGCTTCGGCCGGCGCAGGCCGTGGATCGCGGCGGGCGGGCTGCTCTTCGGGCGGGTTCGGCGCTGCTCTTCTTCCCGCCCGCGACCGTGGCGCCGCTCTACCTCGCGGCGGCGCTGTTCCTCTTCTACGCCGGATGGACGATGATCGAGGTGCCCTTCTCCGCCTGGGCGGGGGAGCTTTCGGGCGCCTATCACGGCCGCACCCGATCGGTGACCTTCCAGCAGACCGCGCAAGCCTCGGGCCTGCTGCTCGTGCTGATCCTGCCGACCCTGCTCGAACAGTTCCGCCCCGCCGACATCGCGCTCAAGCTGCACGTCGTCGGCGGCTTCATCCTGCTCACCCTGGCGCCGGCGCTGGTGCTGAGCCTCACCGCCTTTCGCGAGCCGCCGCGCCCGGCCTACGAACCCAAGCCCGAAGGCTTCCTCCGTACCGCCAGCCTGATCCTGCACGACCGGTTGCTGGTCCGCGTGCTCGCCTCGGACGTGGCGGTCACTGCCGGCCAGTCGATCCGCGCCGGGCTGATCACCTTCTTCGCGGTGAACTATATGGGCGAGCCCGGCTGGGCCAGTGGCCTCTACCTGTTCCAGTTCGTCTTCGGCATCTTCGCCGCGCCCCTCTGGCTGCAGATCGGCCGCCGCTTCGGCAAGCGCGAGACCGCGATCCTAGGCGAGCTGGTGCAGGTGGCGATCAATCTCGGCCTGCTCTTCGTGGTGCCGGGCGGGATCGGGCTGCTGCTGGCGCTCACCATCGCGCAAGGGCTGGCGCAAGGCTCGGGCAATCTCATGCTCCGCGCGATGGTCGCCGACGTCGCCGATCACCATGAGCTGGAGACCGGCCACAACCGCACCGGCCTGTTCTTCTCGGTGTTCAGCCTCGCCACCAAGGCGGGGCCGGCGATCGGCATCGGCATCGCCCTGCCCTTCATCGCCTGGATGGGGTTCAGCCCCAAGGGCGCGAACCCGCCCGAGGCGCTGGAGACGCTGAAGTACGTCTTCGCGCTGGGCCCGGCGCTCGCCCACATCCTCTCTGCCGCCCTCATCTGGCGCTTCCCGCTCGACGCGCAGCGCCAAGCCTCGATCCGTCGCGCGCTCGATGCGCGTGCCGCCGGCCAACTTCCCCTGTGACCCTGAAGGAGAATGCACATGACGATCCAGACGCATGACTTCCCCAACGCCGCCGATGCCGACAGCGTGCTCGACGTCCACCCCGTGGCCGGCCGGATCGGCGCCGAGATCCGCGGCGTGCGGCTGGGCGGCGATGTCGACAACGCTACCGTCGAGGCGATCCGCGCGGCGCTATACCGCCACAAGGTGATCTTCTTCCGCAACCAGACGCATCTCGACGATGCGGCACAGGAAGCCTTCGCCGAGCGCCTCGGCGATCCGCTCGCGCACCCGACCGTGCCGGTGGCGCCGGGCTCGCGCTTCCTGCTCGAGCTCGACAGCAAGGAAGGCGAGGCAGCGTCGGCCTGGCATACCGACATCACCTTCCTCCCCGCCTATCCCGCCGCCTCGATCCTGCGCGCGATCACCATCCCCCCGGCGGGCGGCGACACGCTCTGGGCCAATGCAGTGACGGCGTACGAGACGCTGCCCGAACCGCTCAAGGCGCTGGTGGAGACCCTCCGCGCGGTCCACACCAATGCCTTCGACTATGCCCAGCAGCGCCCCGAGGCGACCAGCGAGCAGGTGCGCCGCCACCGCGAGGTGTTCGCTTCCACCGCCTATGAGACCGAGCATCCGGTGGTCCGTGTCCACCCCGTGACCGGCGAGAAGCTGCTGCTACTCGGCAGCTTCGTGAAGAGCTTCGTCGGCTTCAGCCGCGAGGATTTCGCCCGGCTGTTCGGCATCCTGCAGGACCATGCGACCAAGCCCGAGAACACGGTGCGCTGGCGCTGGAACCCGGGCGACGTGGCGATCTGGGACAATCGCGCCACCCAGCACCGCGCCATCGCCGATTTCGGCCACCAGCGCCGCACGCTGCGCCGCGCGACCATCGCCGGCGACGTGCCGCGCGGGGTCGACGGCGCGCCCAGCCGGGTGCTCAAGCCCGAGCCGGTCGCCGCGATCGAAGCCGCCGCCTGACCTTCACCGCTAATAGCTGTGCTCCTCGATCCAGGGCTATCGCATAGGGCGTCTCAGCCACCTCACCCTTCCCACCGCCTGCGGCGGCGGGCCCCTTCCCTCTCCCACAAGGGGAGAGGGAGGTGGGGTGCCGCTTCTCCCTCTCCCCTTGTGGGAGAGGGAGGGAGCCGCGAAGCGGCGGAAGGGTGAGGGGGACTTCGGTGCCACTGCGAACCCTGCGCACTGACAGAAGCGCGGCCTCCTTTTCGGATATGCCATCCATGCGCCTTCGCCTCGCCGCCCTGCTCCTGCTGCTGCTCCCCTCGCCCGCCGTGGTGGCGAAGGACCAGCCCCGCCCCGCTGCGCCGCCCAAGCGGCCCAACATCCTGATCATCGTCGCCGACGATCTCGGCTATTCGGACCTCGGCGCGTTCGGCGGCGAGATCCACACGCCAAATCTCGATGCCCTCGCCCAGCACGGCCTGCGCCTCACCGGCTTCCACGCCGCGCCGACCTGCTCGCCGACCCGATCGATGCTGCTGTCTGGAACCGACAATCATCTGGCGGGCGTCGGCAACATGGCCGAGCTGATCGCGCCCAACCAGATCGGCAAGCCGGGCTATCAGGGTTATCTCCCCGACGACGTGGTGACGCTCGCCGAGCGTCTGCGCGACCTCGGCTATGCGACGGCGATTTCAGGCAAATGGCATCTCGGCACGCGCCCGCAGGACGACCCGACCAAGCACGGCTTCGACCAAGCCTTCACCCTGCTCCAGGGCGGCGCCAACCATTTCGGCATCGATGCGACGCCGGTGCCCCTGCCCGGCCAGGCGACGTACCGCGAAAACGGCGTCACGCTGCCGAGCCTGCCGAAGGACTTCTACTCGTCCGACGCCTATGCCGCGAAGCTGATCGGGTTCTTGGGGCACGTCGATCCGGCCAAGCCCTTCTTCGCCTATCTCACCTTCACCGCCCCGCACTGGCCGCTTCAGGCGCTGCCCGAGGACATCGCCAAGTATCGCGGCCGCTACGATGCGGGGTTCGAGGTGCTGCAGGCCGAACGGCTCAAGCGCCAGCAGGCTCTGGGGCTGGTGCCGGTGGGCGTGAAGCCGCACCCCTTCGTGCTCCCCGACGGGCGCGACTGGGCGCATCTCTCGCCCACGGAGAAGCGCGAGCAGGCGCGGCTGATGGAAGTCTATGCGGCGATGGTCGACCGGCTCGACCAGAATGTCGGCAAGGTGATCGCGCACCTCAAGGCGACCGGTCAGTATGACAACACGATCATCCTGTTCCTCGCCGATAACGGCGCGGAAGGCATCGACCTCGCCACCACCAAGCTGCCGACCATGGCGGCGCGGCTGAAGGCGGCGGACAACCGGCTCGACAATCTCGGCGCGGCGAGTTCCTACACCGCCTATGGCCCAGGCTGGGCGCAGGCGGCGACCACGCCGTCCTTCCTCTACAAGGGCTTCACCAGCGAAGGGGGCACGCGCGTCGCCGCGTTCCTTTCCTATCCCGGCTGGAAGCGGCAGGGCGGGATCAGCCATGCCTATGGCACGGTGATGGACGTGGTCCCGACGCTGGTCGAGGCGGCCGGCGGCAGCTGGCGGGGCAGCAGCTATGGCGGCCGCACGGTACAGCCGGTGCGCGGGGCCAGCTGGCTGCCCTATCTGCGCGGGCAGTCCAAGGCGGTGCATGGGCCCAAGGAGATCGTCGGCACCGAATTGTTCGGCCGCCGCGCGATCCGGCAGGGCGACTGGAAGATCGTCGATCTGGGCGACGGCTGGAAGCTCTACAATCTGGCCGAGGACCCCGGCGAGACCCGCGACCGCGCCGCCGACCAGCCCGCCCGCCTGAAGACGCTGGTTGCGGCATGGGACGCCTATGCCAAGGGCGCCGGCGTGGTGATGCAGTCCACCCCGGCGACCTTCCCGTGAAGCCCGCCCTGCTCCTCGCGCTCCCGCCGCTGCTCGCGCTGCCGCTGCTCTGGGCGACGCGCCCGGCGGCGGCGCCCACCCCTGCCGGCCCGCCGCGTGTGTGCGCCGGCAGCCATCTCGATCGGCCGGTGCGCATCCCCGCCAGTCGCTTCGTGATGGGCAACAGCCGCTACTACCCGGAGGAAGGCCCGCCGACCGAAACCGAGGTCCCCGCCTTCGACATCGATGCGCACGAAGTGACCAACCGCCAGTTCGCCGCCTTCGTCGCCGCCACCGACTATCGCACCGAAGCGGAGAAACCCCGCGGCGGTGCCTTCGTGTTCGTGCCGCCGAAAACCCCGACCGACGAACCCGATCCGCGCCGCTGGTGGCGCTTCGTGAAGGGCGCGAACTGGCGGCATCCGGAGGGTCCGGGCAGCAGCATCGCGGGGCACGAGGAGGAGCCGGTGGTCGCCGTCACCTTCGCCGATGCCCAGGCCTATGCCCGCTGGGCCGGCCGCGCGCTGCCGAGCGAGGAGCAGTTCGAGGCGGCCGCGCGGGTGGGCCTCGCCGATCCGGACGCGGAGCCCAACCCCGACAAGGCCAACACCTGGCAGGGCAGCTTCCCGGACACCAACGCCAAGCGCGACGGCTATGCCGGGCGCGCGCCCGCCGGCTGCTTCAAGCCCAATGGCGCGGGCGCCTATGATCTGATCGGCAATGTCTGGGAATGGACCGAAAGCTGGTACCTGCCCAGCCACGCCCCCTTCGCGGTCGGTGATGGATCGCCCGGCAACCCGAGCTTCGATCCACGCCAGCCCGACGCCAAGGCGCGGGTGATCAAGGGCGGCTCCTATCTCTGCGCCAGCAACTACTGCGCCCGCTACCGCCCCGCCGCCCGCCATGCGCAGGAGGAGACACTCGCCGCTTCGCATCTCGGCTTTCGCACCGTCAGCCGATAATCGACGTGCGCGGCGGAGCCAATCACGAGCTCCGCCAGCGTTGCCCCTTCGCCCTCGGCGAGGCGCAAGCCCTTCCCGTCTAATCGAATCGCTGATGGCGGGGCCATCCGGAACGCCGCATGATCCTCGCGCGATCAAAGGAGGTCCGCGATGACATCGATAGGCGCGTCTCTCGCTGCGGGTGCTACGGCCGGAATAGGGCTGTCGCCGCCGAGCCCGCCCGATTGGGCCGCCGAGGTGCTGAGCTGGGCCTCCCCCGACGGGCTGATCCTGCATGCCGCCCGCCCGCTACTGGCCGCGGGATTGCGCCGGTCCGGTGCCGGTACGGATTGGGGACAGAGCCTCCAGCGCTTTCTCGAAGATCCACGTTCCGTCGCATCGTTCCAGGCGGGCATGCGCCAGGGCGTCTACGAAGGCGGCAAGTCTCTCGTGGAGGGGGCCTGGGGAATCGCGAAAGCCGCCTATGATGCCGGTCCCGGCGGATGGCTGGTCGAAGGGGCGCAGCGCGCGGGCGTGCTGGGCGAGGTACCGTCCTGGGTGCCCGATGCGAGCCGCGTGACCGATCAGGGCGCGGCGATCGGCGGCGCGATCACCGGCTATCTGCGAGACGTCGCGCAGGATCCGTCGAAGCTCGGCAACGACGTGAAGGGCTGGATCGCCGCGCATTGGAGCGGTCTCAAGGCCGATCATGCCGCCGCGGCGGCCAGGGGGCCCGCAGCCGAGGCCGAATGGTGGGGCAAGATCACCGGCCGGGCGACCTTCGAAGTTGCCGCCATGGTCGTGCCCGTGAGCAAGTTCGCGACGGTCGCGAAAGCCAGTGAAGCGCTGACTTTGGCGGCACGCGCAGGCTCGGTCGGCAAGACTTTCGCCGAAGCAGCCAGGGCCGGCAAGCTCGACACGCTGTTCACCGCCGCTCGCCAGGCCGGCAAGACGGCCGAGCTCGTCGTGGAGGCGCGTGCGGCCGGGCGCCTGCCCGAGCTGGTGGCTGCGGCCCGCAAGACGCCCGGTGGCGTCGAGGCCGTGGCGCACGAGGGCAAGCTCACGCTGCGCGACATTGCGGGCTTGCAGAAGAACGGTGACCTGAGCGGCGTGGAAGCCGCAACGGCCCGGCGCGCGATCGCGAGCAGCACCCTGCAGACGATGCTCGAGCGCGCCCCCGCCGCCAAGGCCGAGGTCGATGCGCTGGCGGACAGGATCGCGGGCGTGTTCGGCGGCCGGGTCGCCAAGGCGCCGGTGAAGAGCGAGGGTCGGGCGCTCGAGAAGATCATGGCGGACTATGCGGGGGACGCCAGCCGGATCAAGGATCTGGTGCGCAACACGATCATCGTCGATGCCAAGGACATCGGACGGGTCGTGGCGCGGCTGGAGGCTGCCGGCGCCAAGGTGAAAACCGTCGCCGCGGCCAGCGATCCGCTCGGGTACAGCGGCATCAACGCGACCATCGTCACCAAGAGCGGCCTCACCGCGGAGATCCAGGTGAACACGGCCAAGATGATCTTCGCCAAGGAAAGCGCCGGCAACGCTCGCGCGATCCTGGGAGACGCCAGCTACCAAGCGATCGCCCGCGAGGTCGGCGTGCCGGGTGGACGCGGCCATACACTGTACGAACAGTGGCGGGCGCTGCCCCCGGACTCGCCGCGGGCAAAGGCCATTGCTGCCGAGAGCCGCGCTTATTATGCCCATTTCCGCTGAGGAACGACGGATGAACGGAGCCAGGATTATGGAGAAGGGCGACTTCTTCCAGGAACGCGACCGCTACTTGTTCGAGCCGTTCGAGGAAGCGTTCTTCCACTGGGACCATCGCCGCCGCACCGTCCACATGAAGTTCGCTGGACAGGATTTCGACGTGGAAGTGCCGCACGACCATCGCATCTTCAATGATGCGATCCTGAGCGGACGCGAGGTGGACAAGGCCGCCTATGAGCGCGGCAGCACACAAGGCTGATCCCCGCGCCTGAGGCATGCTGCACGGGGCCGGCCGGGGCGGCCATCCCCCCGGAGTTCCGGCGAAACGCTACACGAAGTCCAGCCTCGCAACGCCGGGCATGTCGCCATAGGCGCGCAGGATGCACTGGCGCGGATCGACTTCACGCCCAAGCTGATGATGGACGGTCTTGAGCCAGGTGGCCGCACGGATGTACTGGCAGCTGCCGAGCCACCGCGCCTGGAGATGGGCGCGCAGCATCTTGTGCCCCGCCGCGACCAGCGCGGCTTGGTCGAAGGACTGGATGGCGGTATAGTGCCGGCACAGCGCATAGCCGAAGTCGCGCGGCTTGAGGGTTACGCCAAGCTTCACCGGCCTGGACGTGCCGGTCCATCGCTCGTACATCTCGATGCCGGCCATGTAGACGAAAACTACTAATCTACAGCACCTTCACAGCCCCGACAGGCAAACCTATACAGTTCATATTCCTACAAATTTCCTGTGACACACCCTTACTTACCGGCTCATGCCGGAAGCGCCCTCACTCCCACTCGATCGTGCCGGGCGGCTTGCTCGTATAGTCGTAGGTTACCCGGTTCACGCCGCGCACCTCGTTGACGATACGCGTCGCGACACGCGGCAGGAAGCCGGCGGGGAATTCGAACGCCTCCGCGGTCATGCCGTCGATCGAGGTCACCGCGCGCAGCGCAAGTACGCTGTCATAGGTGCGGCCGTCGCCCATCACGCCGACGCTGCGCACCGGGGTCAGCACCGCGAAGGCCTGCCAGATCGTGTCGTAGAGGCCCGCATTGCGGATCTCCTCGAGATAGATCGCGTCGGCCTTGCGCAGGATGTCGCAGCGCTCCTTGGTCACTTCGCCCGGGATGCGGATCGCCAGGCCCGGCCCCGGGAAGGGGTGGCGGCCGACGAACACGTCGGACAGCCCAAGCTCGCGGCCGAGCGCACGGACCTCGTCCTTGAACAGCTCGCGCAGCGGCTCGACCAGCTGCATGTTCATCCGCGCGGGCAGGCCGCCGACATTGTGGTGGCTCTTGATCGTCACCGACGGGCCGCCGGTGAAGCTCACGCTCTCGATCACGTCCGGATAGAGCGTGCCCTGCGCGAGGAAATCGGCGCCGCCGATCTTCTTGGCCTCGGCCTCGAACACGTCGATGAAGGTCTTGCCGATGAACTTGCGCTTCGCCTCGGGGTCGGTGACGCCGGCGAGGCCGCCGAGGAACAGTTCCTCCGCGTCCACATGGACGAGCGGGATATGGTAATGCTCGCGGAACATGGTGACGACCTGGTCGGCCTCCCCTGCTCGCATCAGGCCGTGATCGACGAACACGCAGGTCAGCTGGTCGCCGATCGCCTCGTGGATCAGCACCGCGGCCACCGCGGAGTCGACGCCTCCCGAGAGGCCGCAGATCACCTTGCCGTCGCCCACCTGCGCGCGGATCTCGGCGATCTTGGCGGCGCGGAACTCGGCCATGGTCCAGTCGCCCGACAGGCCGCAGACATGGCGCACGAAGTTCGCCAGCAGCCTGGCGCCATCGGGGGTGTGGACCACTTCGGGGTGGAACTGCATCGCGTAATAGCGGCGCTCGTCGTTGGCGATCACCGCATAGGGCGCGCCCGGGCTCGCCGCGACCGGGCGGAAGCCCGGAGCCAGGTTCGCGACCTTGTCGCCATGGCTCATCCACACCTGATGGGTCTCGCCGGTCTGCCACAGGCCGTCGAACAGCGCGCAGCCATCGGCGATCTCGATGAACGCGCGGCCGAACTCGCCGCTGTCGCCCTGCACGACCTGGCCGCCCAGCTGGTGCATCATCACCTGCTCGCCATAGCAGATTCCCAGCACCGGCAGACCGCTGTCGAAAATTTCCTGCGGCACCCGCGGGGAGCCTTCGTCGAGCACCGAGGCGGGCGAGCCGGAGAGGATGATGCCCTTGGGCTGCATCCGGGCAAAGGCCTCGGCGGCGGTGGTGAAGGGCGCGATCTCGGAATAGACCCCGGCTTCGCGAACGCGGCGTGCGATCAGCTGGGTCACCTGGCTGCCGAAATCGACGATCAGGATGGAGTCGGTGTGCTGGAGCGTCATGGCTGGCCGATAGGGAGCGATCGCCGGGCTGTCAAAGGGGTGCGGTCGATCAGGGCCGCAATGGCTCGGCGGCGACCGGATGACGAACGCAGGCGAGCGTGCCGACGAGCACGGTAAGCCCCGCGACCACCAGCGGAATCGCGAGGCCGTAGCGGTTGACGAGGATTGCGCCGAGGAAGGCGCCGATCAGGATCGCCACCACCGCCGCGAGCCGTCGCCCGATGTTCGGGTTGCGCCCGCCCGCCAGATGCGAATCGGCGGCGATGCCGGTGAGCGTCAGCGTCAGTACAGTGGTGGTGAGATCGGGCACCTTGAGCTGGCGGATCGTCGCGTTGCGGAAGCCCATCGCGATCGCGGTCAGGGCGATGATCGCGAAGACGCAGGTTTCGGGCAGGATACCCATCGGCCCAGCCCAGGCGGCGACACCGGCTGCAATGCCGAACAGCACTGCCTCGATGATGGCGGCGAGCACCAGCCAGCGCCGCAGCGGCTGCCCGGCGAGATGTGACCCCACCTTCCCCGCGACGAGCGCGCCGATCAGGAAGGATGCCAGCGCGACGATGTAGGGCGCAATCGTGAAGCCTGGCGTACCCGCCGCCGCGAAGCCGAGAAACACGATATTGCCGGTCATGTTCGCGGTGAACACCTTGCCGAGCCCCAGCACGCTCACCGCGTCGACAAGGCCCGTGGTGACGGAGAGCAGCAGGAGCAGCGGCGGGAGCGGGGAAGCGGTGGTCTTGGGGTCGGCCATGGCAGGGGTCCTCAAAATCGGAAGTTGCTTTCCAGGCCGATCATCCGGATCGGGCGGGGCGCACCGGTTTCGCGCAGAAAGCGACCGGCTTGGAAGAAGGAAAGCGAAGCGGAAAGCTCGAGCTCGGCGGTAGCCTGCCAGGCGATCGCGCCTTCGACCTGCTTGCCGATGAACCGGGCGCGGCTGTTGCCGGGCGCACGAAGCAGGTTGCCGGGAATGTCATAGACGCCGTCGGCCGGGCTGTAGCGCCAATAGGCGCTGCCGGCGATGCTGGCGGAGACGCCGCCGCCTAGCGTGCCGGCAATGCGCGGGTTGAGGTTGATCAGATTGTACGGGCCGACGGGTGACAGCTCGCCGAAATACTTGCCCTTGGGGAACAGCGCGTTGAACGTGCCCAGGCGGCGATCGCCTGCATGGCCGTCGCCGCTGATCACGTTGAAGCGCAGCACTGCATCGGGTGCGAAGGGCAGGTTCGGCAAGTTGCGACCAAGCTCGGTGCCGAGCGTCCAGGCAGCGATCGGCCCGTCGGCGAAGCGCCCGAACTGGGCGACACCCTCGACATTCCAGTGCCAGTTGTCGCGCACGCCATAGACGCGTGCGCCGACGCTATGGCGCAGCTCGCGGCCGGTGCGGTCGCCAAATTGCGCGGTGCGGTTGCGATAGCCTAGATAATAGAGGTCGATCCCAGGCAGCACCACATAGGCGCCCCAGAGCTTCTTGGTCGGCGAGGTACGGTCGTCGAAGGTGCCGAGCCGGGGTGCCACCGGCGCGACGGCGAGCAGGCTGATCTTGGCCCGCCCCACCGTCACGATCCCGCGCACGCCGTCGAAGGCGAGCGGCACGTTGGGGCCGTAGCGCGTGCCGATCAGCCGCTCGGTGCCGAGCGACAGCATCTGCCGCCCGCCGCGCAGGGTGACGGGGCCGAGATCGAGCTCGGCAAAGCCCTGCAATAGATCGGTGCGGGTCTGGTCGATCGGACCGTTGGCCGGGCGTACCCCGGCGGCGTAGGCGAGGATCGGCTGGGCAAAGGCGCGGACGCGGCCGACATGAAGATCGGCATAGGGCAGCACGCGGGTCCAGAGATATGCGTCGTCCGGCGAGGCCGCGTTGCCTAGGCCGTTGCCCTGGAAGGATTCGCTGCGCAGCCGGACTTCAATGCCGGTGGAGAGCCATGCATCGCCGCCAAGCGGGATGTACTTGAACGGCCCGGTCCAGTGGTGCGCGCGCTTCTCGGCATCGGCGAGGTCGGACCAGTCCTCGTCATAGCGGGTGATGCTGAGCGTCGGCGCCTGCCAGGGTTCGGGGGCGGGAATCGATGCGCGCGGGTCACCCTCACCCTTCCCACCGCCTGCGGCGGCGGGCCCCTCCCCTCTCCCAGAGGGAGAGGGGGCTGGAATCCCTCTCCCTCTGGGAGAGGGAGGGAGCGGCGAAGCCGCGGAAGGGTGAGGGTGATCCGGGACAAGCGTCCCCGCCACCAGCACCACCACCGCGGCGAGGCTAGCCACGCCGCTTGGCCTGCTCCGCGACCAGTGCCGCGAGGACGGAGCCGCCGATCAGGCCGAGATGCTCGAAGAACGCGTTGGTCGCGCCGAACCGCTCCGGGCCCGGCGGCATCGTCCAGAAGGCATTGGCGGTGAAGGCGGCGAGCAGGGTGAACACGCCCAGCATCCCCGCACCCAGCCAGATCCAGCGGCCGGTGAGGATCAGCACCGGCCCGATCAGCTCGATCGCGATCGTCAGCGCCGCCCACAGCGCGGGCGGGCTCATCCCGAAATGCGCCTGTTCGGCTACGGCGCCCTGCCAATCGGTGAGCTTCACCACCCCGCCCAGCAGATAGGCGCCGACCAGCAGCAGCCGGGCGAGGAACCAGGTCGGCCGCCAGTCGAGAATCGCGTCGACGAAGCGGGGGTCCGGCGTCGCCATGGTCACTTGCCCGCGGGGCTGTGGATCTCGGCGATATAGTCGCCGGGGAAGCGAACGATCGCCGCACGGCCACCGGCTGCAGCATAAGGCTGCACCAGTGTCTCGACGCCGGCGGCCTTGGCCTTGGCCAAGGTCGCGTCGAGGTCGGGCACGGCATAACCGGTCATGTCACGGCCATAAGGCCAGGGCAGCAGGCCGTCGGTGACGAACACCACCATCTTGCCATAGCCGCTGGTGATCGAGATCCGGCGGATCGTCCTGCCGGGCTCGCCCACTTCGGCGCCCGGCGCCGCGCGGTCATCGGCGGTCACCTTGGCACGCGCATAGCCGAGCCAGCTCTTCACGAAGCGATCGGCGACGTCCTCGGTCAGGTAGATGCGGTTCTCGGGCACGGTTTCCAGCGGTGCGTAGCTCGGCTTGGTTGTGTGCCAGTAGAGCTGCATGTTCACCCCGCCCGGCCACTGGATCAGCGAATCGCGACCGATCGGATCGGGGAAGGTCACCAGCCGGCGGACCGCGCCGTGCTGCACGGCGGCCTTCACCGCTGCGTCGATGTCGGTCACCAGATAGCCGGTGCGCTCGTCGCCGAAGGGGAACGGGATCGGCGTCTTGAACCCGAATACCGAGACGGTGCCGGCGGGCGTCAGCACCAGCTGCGACTTGGTGAGGCTGGTGGTGGGCGTCACCTGGAACACGCCCTGCTTGCTGGTCGTGCCGCCGAAGGTCGCCTGGAAGCTGGTGACGAAGCTGTCGAACTGGTCCTCGGGGACGTAGACATGGGTGGTGTCGTATTGCGGACCCACCGAATAATCGGCGGTCTGCTGGGCGAGCGCCGGGGTGGCGACAAGCAGGGCGGAGGCGAGGAGGAAGAGGCGCATGGGCTGACTCCTGAGGCTATCGCTCCCCTCCCGCTTGCGGGAGGGGTCGGGGGAGGGAATGACGTGGAAGAAGCGCGGATATGGCTCAGCCCCTCCCCTAGCCCCTCCCGCAAGCGGGAGGGGAACGCAGGTGGAAGGGGCAGAACCGAGCATCACACCGCCCAGCAGCCGCAGCCGAGCGCCCCCCAGAAGCTCTGGACGTCGGCGGCGGGCACCTGGGCGCCGAGGGCAGCAGCATGGTCATGGCCGTGGACCGAACAGCTGCTGTGGCAGGCGCAGGCGGAGGCGAGCTGGGCGCGCGCCTCCGGCGACTGGTGGTACCCGCCGAAGGTCGCGACCGGCGACCAGTCGGGCATCGGCCGGGGCAGCGCCGGGGCGAGCGGCACATAGTCACCGTCGCCATGCACCACCTGCCCGCCGAGCAGCGTCAACACCGAGCGGATATGGACGATCTGGTCCTCGGGCACCGAGAAGTAATCGGCCGACAGCACTGCTAGGTCGGCCAGCTGGCCCGCCTTGATCTGCCCCTTCTTGCCCACTTCGTTCGAGAACCAGGTGTTCTCGTGCGTCCACATCGCCAGCGCCTTTTCGCGGCTGACGCGGTTGGCCCCCGGATAGAGCTTGAGCCCGCCCACGGTGCGGCCGGTCACCAGCCAGCTGAGCGACACCCAGGGATTGTAGCTCGCCACCCGCGTCGCATCGGTACCCGCGCCCACCGGCAGGCCAGCGGCGAGCATCTTGGCGATCGGCGGCGTGCGTTCGGCCGCCTTGGCGCCGTAGCGCTCGACGAAATATTCGCCCTGATAGGCCATGCGGTGTTGCACGGCGATGCCGCCGCCCAGCGCCGCGATGCGATCGATGTTGCGATCGCTGATCGTCTCGGCATGGTCGAAGAACCAGTTGATGCCGGTCAGCGGAATGTCGCGGTTGACCTTCTCGTACACGTCGAGCGCGCGGCCGATCGTCTGGTCATAGGTGGCGTGGAGGCGCCACGGCCAGCGATGCTCGGCGAGCAGGCGGATCACCGGCTCCAGATCGCCTTCCATGGTGGGCGGCATGTCCGGGCGGGCGACGCGGAAATCCTCGAAATCGGCGGCGGAGTAGACCAGCATCTCGCCCGCGCCGTTGTGGCGATAGCTGTCGTCGCCCTGCCCCGGCGTCACCTGCTTCACCCAGCCGGCGAAGTCGGCCAGCTCTTCCTTGGGCTTCTGGGTGAAGAGGTTGTAGCTGATCCGCACGGTCAGCTGTCCGTCGGCGTGTAGCTTCTCGATGATCCGGTAATCGTCGGGATAATTCTGGAAGCCGCCGCCCGCGTCGATCACGCCGGTGACGCCCAGCCCGTTCACTTCGCGCATGAAGTGGCGGGTGGAATTGGTCTGATAGTCCTCGGGCAGCTTGGGGCCCTTGGCGAGCGTCGAATAAAGGATCGTCGCGTTGGGCTGGGCGAGCAGCAGGCCGGTGGGGTTGCCAGCGGCATCGCGGACGATCTCGCCGCCCGGCGGGTTCGGCGTGTCCTTGGTATAGCCCACCACCCGCAGTGCCGCCGCATTGAGCAGCGCGCGATCATAGAGGTGGAGGATGAAGACGGGCGTGTCGGGCGCGACGGCATTGAGCTCGTCGATCGTCGGCAGTCGCTTCTCGGCGAACTGATGCTCGGTGAAGCCGCCGACCACGCGCACCCATTGCGGTGCGGGCGTGTTGTCGACCTGGCGCTTGAGCATCGCCATCGCGTCGGCGAGGCTGGGCACGCCGTCCCAGCGCAGCTCCATGTTATAGTTCAGGCCGCCGCGGATGATGTGCATGTGGCTGTCGATCAGCCCCGGGATCACCCGGCGGCGGTGCGCGTCGATCACCTGCGCGCCCGGCGCGGCAGCGGCGCGTACTTCCGCCTCGCTGCCCACCGCAAGGAACTTGCCGTCGCGGATCGCGATCGCCTCGGCCACCGGATTCTCCCGGTCGAGCGTCGTCACCTGGGCGTTGACGAGGATCAGGTCGGTAGCGGGCATGCGGGCATTCCTTGCGAAGAGCGGTGTGGGCAGCAGCGCGCCGGCGGCGGTGGCGCCGGCGGCTGCGAGGGTCTGTCGGCGGGTTAGGCTCATGCCTGGTCGTCGGGCTTCTTCACCGGCACGCCGAGGATCTGCTCGGCGCAATCGGTGCGGATGTAGGCGACGACGTCGTGACCGGCGAAGAGCCGCTTGGCGATCGGCACCGCCTGCTCGCCGAGCAGCATGCCGAGCAGGCCGATCAGCGCGATCGTGGGCGGGGCCGGCGACTTCACGCCGAGGAGGCTGTAGATGACGCCGACCAGCAGACCGACGGCGAGCGAGATCAGATAGGGCTTCATCTGCAAATCCTCCTCGGCGCGTTTCGATCAGCCGCGCACGAAGGCGAGGATGTCGGCGTTCAGCACGTCGGCATGGGTGGTGAGCAGGCCATGGGGGTAGCCCGGGTAGATCTTCAGCGTCGGGTTCGGCAGCAGCTTGGCCTGCAGCTCGGCGCCCTGATGGTACGGCACCACCTGGTCGTCGTCGCCGGCGAGCACCAGCGTCGGCACCGTCATCGCCTTCAGGTCGGCGGTCTGGTCGGTTTCGGAGAAGGCCTTGATGCCGTCATAATGGGCCTTGGCGCTGCCCATCATGCCTTGGCGCCACCAATTGTCGATCACGCCCGGATAGACCTTCGCGCCCTCGCGGTTGAAGCCGTAGAAGGGGCCGGCGGCGACATCGCGGAAGAACTGTGCGCGGTTGTCCGCGGTGCCCTTGCGGAAACCATCGAACACGCTGATCGGCAGGCCGTTCGGATAGGCTTCGGTCTTGGCCATGATCGGCGGCACGGCCGCGACCAGCACCGCCTTGGCGACGCGGCCCTGCGGGATGCCATATTTGGCGACATAGCGGGCGACTTCGCCGCCGCCGGTCGAGTGGCCGATATGCACGGCATTGCGCAGGTTGAGGTGCTCGGCGACGGCAGCGGCGTCGGCGGCATAGTGATCCATGTCGTGGCCGTCGCTGACCTGCTCGGAGCGGCCATGGCCGCGGCGATCATGCGCGACGACACGGAAGCCGTTCGCCAGGAAGAACAGCATCTGGGCATCCCAATCGTCCGACGAAAGCGGCCAGCCATGGTGGAACATGATCGGCTGGGCATCCTTGGGTCCCCAATCCTTGAAGAAGATCGAGACGCCGTCCTTGGTGGTCACGGTGGAAGTCATGGGAAGCATTCCTTGTCGTTGGGGGCAGGAAACGGGGTGGGCCCGGCAGCGCTGGAGAGGGGGCGCGCCGCCGGACCGGGGGCAAACTCAATGGCCTTCGGAGGCGCCGAACATCGTCTTGGCGTAGGTGACGCCCAGGCCGTACGCCCCGCCCCACTGCTTCGCGATGCCGGTGGTCGAGTCGTAGGTTTCGGCGCGCGCCCAGTCGCGCTGCAGCTCGAGCAGATATTGGAGCGAGGTCATCGGCACGGCGCCGAGCTGGATCATCCGCTGCACGGCCCGCTCATGCGCTTCGGCCGAGATGTCGCCGCAGGCATCGGCGATGAAATAGGCTTCGAACCCTTGGTCGATCGCCGAGGCTACGGGTCCGACAATGCAGACGCTGGTCCAGAGACCCGCGAACACGATGCGCGGCTTGGCGATGCGGTTGACCTCTTCGATCACCGCGGCGTCTTCCCAGGTATTCATCGAGGTGCGGTCGAGCAGCTTCTGGCCCGGGAACGCACCGGTCACTTCACTGAACATCGGGCCGGAGAAGCTCTTCTCGGCGACGGTGGTGAGGATCGTCGGCACGCCGAACGACTTGGCGCCGCGGCTGATCAGCGCCGCATTGTTGCGCAGGATCGTCGCGTCGATCGACTTGGTGGCGAACGCCATCTGCGACTGGAAGTCGATCAGCACGAGCGTGTGATTGGTCGGCGAAATCAGCGACTTGCCCGGCGTGGCGGTGGCGGTGAGGGTCATGGGTCGGCTCCTGTTGCTGCCGGGGTCCGGCGTTGATGGGGACAGAATAGCCGCCGCGCATTTTCCGAAAACTCGGATAAGTTGGTGCGTTACGTTCTATTCTCTCGAACAGTTAGCAGCCTGCCGGTCAGCGCCGGACCCAAGCCGGCGCGGCGCGGCGGAGGCCGCCTGCACCCAAGGCCTAGGCCCGCCCCGCCCGCGAATATTGGATATGATTGATGCGAATCCTGCGCCGCGCGCGCCCAAATGTCGGATTCGTCGCGCTGCGTCGTCTTCGAGCAGCGATGCAGGAAAAGATGTGGCGCAACAGCGACATGGTCGCCCGCGCCGGGCATTCTACAGCTCGATCAGCCCGCGCTTGGCGGCGATCGTCACCGCATGGGTGCGATCATTGGCGCCGAGCTTGGCGAACAGCGCCTTCATATGGCCCTTCACCGTTTCCTCGGAGAGTTCGAGACGGGCGGCGATCTGCTTGTTCGAATTGCCCCAGGCGGCGAGCGTCAGCACCGAAACTTCGCGCTCGGTGAGGTCTTCGTCGAGCACGTGCAGCGCGATCGCGGTCGCCACGCTGGCATCGAGATGCTTGCCGCCATGATACACCGAGCGGATCGCCTCGAGCAGCTGGTTGCGCAGGCTGGCCTTCAGCAGATAGCCCATCGCCCCCGCCCGCAGCGCCTTGATCGCGCGCCCGTCGCCCGAATAGGTGGTGAGGACGATGATTCGGGCATCCGGCGAGGCGGCGCGGATGGCCGTGATCGCCTCCAGGCCGGACATGTCCGCCATCTGCAGGTCCATCAGCACCAGGTCGGGGCGGAGCCGCGCATAGGCGCCGATCGCCTCGGCGCCGCTGCTGGCCTCGCCGGCGATTTCCATGTCGGTCTGGGTGGAGACGACCGCGCGCACGCCTTCACGCAGCAGCATGTGATCGTCGACCAGCAGGATGCGGATCGGCGCGCTGACGCGTGCCGGCGCACGCCCGCTGGAAACCCTGGTCAACATCGTACGCGCACCCACATTCCGGAAGAATGCCAAGCATAGCAGCTTTGGCGGCATTGCGCACCCATGGCTCAGCGCCAGGTCACCAGGGTGTCGCGCAAGGTGGCGATAGTGGGTTCCGCGGCGGCGTCGTGGATGTCGAAGGTCCATCGCATCGGGAAGGCCTCGCCGCCATGCGCATCGATCGCGGCGAGCGCGCCGCGCATCATCGCAGCGGCACTCGGCGCGGCCAGCGCGTCGGGAAGATCGCGCTCGGACCAGCCGAGCAGGCAGCCTACCGATGCCGCGCCGATCCGCAGCGCCGCGCGCATCGCCAAGCCGGTGAGGTTGCCGACAGCCTCGGGGTTGGTACCCGGCGCGTTTCCGGTGCCGATCAGCATGAGGGTCGCCGCGCGAATGGGCGGTGCCGGGCGGGTGAGCATCAGCGTCTCGCCGAATCCGCCCGTGAAGATCCCACCTTCGCGCAGCCGGAACAGCGTGCCGTGCAGCGCATGATCGACCGCATCGGCGCCGCCGCGATGCGCGCCGGCCATATCCTTCTGGAGCATGCCGACGACGAGCAAATCGTCTTCGGCCGCCAGGACGTCGATCCGTGCCGCCGCAAACGACACGCCCCGCCAGGCGCCGATCGCCAGCGATTGCCCGCTTTCCATCCCGACGCCGCGCTCCCTGCCCCCGCAAGTCCTTGCCGAACGGCGCGCCATCCTGCCCGCCGAACATCCGGCAGCCCGGCGAGGGCCGCCCTCGTCTCGAAAAAATCGGCCGCGATCAGCCGCCCTGCTGCCACGCGCGCCGCCAGACGAGCGGGGTCGTGCCGACCAGCCGGCGGAACAGCCGGGTCAGGTGCGCCTGGTCGCTCAGCCCGCAGGAAAAGGCGATCTGCGACAACGTGTCGCGCGTGTCGCGCATCAGCAGCTGGGCGCGGCGGATGCGCTGGCGGATGATATAGGCGTGCGGCGTCTCGCCGGTGCTGATCTTGAAGGCGCGGCAGAAATGGCCGGTGCTCAACTGCGCCACCTCCGCCAGCGTGGAGGTGAGGATCGGCCCCTGCAGATAGGAATCGACATGCGCGGCGACACGGCGCAGCTGCCAGCCGGCGAGACCGCCCTTGGCGACGCCGTCGGCGCGCATCGGCCCATCCTGCAGCAGGTCCTCCGGCGCGTCGGCACCGGGCGTGACGAGCAGGCTCGACAGCCGCTCGAGATAGCGCCGGGCGAGCGGCGGGTCCTCGTCGAGCGACCGCATCGCACCCGCCAGCAGCGCGGTGAGTTCGGGGGTTCCGCCCGTCTGGGCCGGAGCAGCAACATCGATCAACGCCTGGTGGTACATGGTTCCATCCCGTCTTGCCGGGAGGACTGTCGCGCAGCCGGGGGCGTGGCGAAATCGAACCTCCGCACGGCAGGACATCGCTTTGATTTGGGATGGCTATACGAAGGTTTGGGGTCGCACCCCGCACCGCTGTTCCAGCGAGCAAGGCAAGGTTTCGGTAGGCGTTCGCGATCGGAATGCTATGGGCGAATCCATGTCGATCGCGATCGCCCACCCTGCTGCACCGCGCCCATGCTGCCGGCGGACCCTCGCCGCATGAACCGGGTCGCGCTCAATGGCGGCCTCTTGCTGCTGGTCGCGCTGCTGTTCGCCGGCTCGCTGATGGCGGGCAAGTTCTGGGTGCCGCCCGCCGCCTGGTTCAGCCACGATCCGCGCTGGTGGATCATCGCCGAGCTCCGCCTGCCCCGCGCGATCCTTGGGATTGCCATCGGCGCGGCGCTGGGCCTGTCCGGTGCAGTGCTGCAGGGCTTCCTGCGCAACCCATTGGCCGATCCGGCGGTGGTCGGCGTCTCCTCCAGCGCGGCACTCGGCGCCGTGAGCGCGATCGTGTTGCTCGGGAGCAGTGCCCCGCTGGTGCTGTTCGGCTGCGCGATGGCGGCGGCGTGCGGATCGATGCTGCTGCTCGCGGGGCTCGCCTGGCGGGCGGAGAGCGCGGTCGCCTTCATCCTCGCCGGCACGGTGCTCGCCAGCCTGGGTGCGGCGCTCACCAGCTTCCTGATCTCGATCGCGCCCAACCCCTATGCCACCGCCGAGATCCTCGACTGGATCATGGGCGCACTGACCGACCGCAGCTATGCGGAAGTGCAGCTGGCCCTGCCGTTCATCGCGATCGGCTCCGCGCTGCTGCTGTTCACCGGCCGCTCGCTCGATGCGCTGACGCTGGGCGAGGCGGCGGCGCGCTCGATGGGCCTGCGGCTGGAGCGCACCCAGCTGCTCGTCGTGCTCGGCACCGGCCTGGCGGTGGGGGCGAGCGTGGCGGTGACCGGGATCGTCGGGTTCGTCGGGCTGATCGTGCCGCATCTGCTCCGCCCGCTCACCGGCGCGCGGCCCTCGGCGCTGCTGTTGCCCAGCGCGCTCGGCGGTGCGGCGCTTTTGCTGGCGGCGGACAGCCTGGTGCGGCTGTCGCCCGGACCCAGCGAAGTGCGGCTGGGCGTCGCGATGGCGCTGCTCGGCACCCCCTTCTTCTTCGTGCTGCTCCTCAAGCTCCGGCGGTCGACATGGAACTGAGCGTCACCGATCTCGCGGTCAGCCTCGGCAAGCGGCGGGTGCTGCACGGGATCGACGCGGTGCTGCGGCCGGGCAAGGTCACCGCGATCCTTGGCCCCAACGGATCGGGCAAGTCGACGCTGGTCCGGACGCTCGCCGGGCTGCTCGATCCCGATGCCGGGCAGGTGAAGCTGGGCGGCAAGCTGCTCGCTCGGCTGGAGCCGCGCGAGCGCGCCCGCCGGATCGGCTATCTGCCGCAGGAGGCGACGGTCCACTGGGACCTGCGCGTCGCCGACCTCGTCGCGCTCGGCCGCCTGCCGCATCGATCACCGTTTGCCGGGCTGTCCGCCGAGGACCATGCCGCCATCGACGCGGCGATCGAGGCCACCGCAATCCGCCCGCTCGCCGATCGCCCGGTCACCCAGCTCTCGGGCGGCGAGCGCGCGCGCGTCCTGCTGGCGCGGGTACTCGCCGGCCAGCCGAAATGGCTGCTCGCCGACGAACCGCTGGCGAGCCTCGATCCCGTCCACCAACTCGACCTGCTCGATCGGCTGCGCGGGCTGGCCGCGACCGGCATGGGCGTGATGATCGTGCTCCACGACCTGGTCCAGGCCGCCCGCGCCGCCGATGACGTGCTGCTGCTCCGCGACGGCCGTACCGTGGCGTTCGGCCCGGCCGATGCCGCGCTCGCCCACCAGCCGCTCCGCGACGCGTTCGGGGTGGAAGTGATGGTGATCGGCGACGATCAGGGCCGGCTGCTGCCGGTCCCGATCGGGCGGGTGAAGACGTAGCGAAGCGCCCGGCTGGATAGAGCATGGCAGCGCACAGCAACTGCGGTTACCATCCACGGGACAATTGGGGGAGGAGAGGCAGATGGGCAAGGGATCGATCGCGGCAGGGTTCGCCCTGCTTTTGGCCACGGGCGCTCTGCCGGCCAGCGTGCACGCGCAGACGTCGACGCTCGACGTGCCGGCCTCCAAAAAATGGAAGCACGCACAGACCGGCCTGATCGTCCCGCAAGCGCCCGGAGGCCTGCCCCGCACCGAAATCACCAGCGAGGGCCAAGGCGAACTCGATATCGCAGTGCAGTTCGGCGATTCCAAAAAGACGCAGGCGACTCTCTACCTTTTCCGCCCGTCGCTGATGAGCGTGCCGGTGTGGTTCGACCGCGTCGAAACCCAGATCCTGCTGCGAAGCGCCTATGGCAACGCAGTTGCGGCGGACACGCCGAGCGGATTCGCCGTGCCCGGCGGCACCGCCACCGCTGCGCTTCGTCGAATCTACAAGCCTTCCACCCCACCCTATTCGGCCACCGGCGCTGCGGTGCTGCCGCTGGGCGATTGGCTCGTCGTCGTGCGGATCAGTTCCATCGACCAGGCGCCGGCGCAGCTCGATGCCACGATGTCGGCGCTGATCGCCGGCCTCGGCTGGCCTGCCATGTGGGCAAAGACCCAGCATGCGCCCGCCGCCGTCCCGATCCAGCCCTGTGCCACGCCGCTACGCTATGATGCCAAGGCGAAGATGAAGAAACCGGACATGGCGGCCGGATTGCTGGGTGCGACGCTGGCAATGATGGCATCGAAGCGGCCGGAAACGGAAGAGAAGGCGGAGGATGCAAGCCCAGCCACCTTCTGCCGGGACGGAGAGCCGACCAAGGAATTGGGGGTATATCGACATGTACCGGGGGATACCCAGGACTATGTCATTGCCCTTTCCGACGCGGGCCGCACGATCTCTGTGTACCCCGACCTATTTTCCGATGCGAAGAAGCCCGGCTACGCGGTCACGCTCAACACTCTGGACCAGTCCTTCGTCTACCCGGCTTTCGATCGGCTTCCGGAGCCGGCCAAGGTGCTGCAGGCTATCGACAAGACGGCGCCAATTTCATCTACCGCGCGCGACAGCCAGACCATCAACATTCAGGAACAATAGCGCAGCACTTCAGCCGCCGAGCACCTCGACCAGCGTCTGCACCTTCTTCTGGCGCCACTGCGGCAGCGGCGCGACCAGCCAATAGCCGAGCCGCGAGGCCTTGGGCTCGCCGACCACGGCGACGCGGCCGCCCTCGATATCGGCGCGTGCCAGCAGCTCGGGAACGGTCGCCCGGCCGAGCCCCTGCGCCGCCGCGTCGATCGCAAGCCCCGCATCGGCGACGCGGACCAGCGATCCGGCGTCCTCGGCCATGCAGCCGGGCCAGGAGATGCGCACGTCGATGCTGCCGCCGCCGGGGCGCTCGACCGTGATCATGCCGTCGCTTTCCAGCGCCTCGCCCTCATGCTCGCCGGGGCCCTCGCCCCAGCGGATCGCGAGATCGAGATTGGCTTCGGTGAAGTCGAGTGCGTCGTCGGCGGGGACCAGCACGAAGCGCAGGTCCGGATCGGCGCGGGCGATGTCGGAGAGGCGCGGCATCAGCCACTTGGCGGTGAGGTCGCGCGGCGCCGCGATGGTCAGCGACTTGGAGGACTGCCCCGCCTGCATCGCGCGCACCGCTTCCTCGAACTGGAGGAAGCCGTTGCGCAGCGCGGTGAGTCCGCTTTCCGCCTCGGGGGTGAGTTCCAGCCCCTTGGTGGTGCGGCGGAACAGCACGACGCCCAGCGTGTCCTCCAGCGCGCGAATCTGCTGGCCGACGGCGGCGGGCGTCACCGCCAGTTCGTCCGCAGCGCGGGTGAAGGACAGATGGCGCGCGGCGGCATCGAGCACGCGCATGCCGTTCAGCGGTAGGTGCGTACGCTTCATGGGTCAGATCCTCCCCTGCAAGGGGAGGTGGCAGCCCGCAGGGCTGACGGAGGGGTGTCCCCGGTTGCAACCGAAGACCGCCACCCCAGCGGTGACACCCCTCCGTCGCTGCGCGACACCTCCCCTTGCAGAGGAGGATCCTAGTACCGCGCCCCTCACTGCTCGCCCGCCACGGCTGGTGCAATCAGCGCGAAGCGCGGGATGGTGACGTCGAACGCGTCGCCGTCCTCGTCGATCATGTGATAGCTGCCCTGCATCGAGCCGGTCGGCGTCGAGAGCGGGCAGCCCGAGACGTAATCGAAGCTCGCCCCCGGCGCGATCATCGGCTGCTCGCCGACGACGCCCTCGCCCTCCACCGTGTGGCGCAGGCCCCGGCCATCGGTGATGATCCAGTGGCGCGTGAGCAGCTGGACGGCCACCGGGCCTTCGTTCTCGATGCGGATGTGATAGGCCCAGAACCAGCGGCCGCGGGTCGGCTCCGACTGTTCGGGCAGGTACGACACCGACACGCGGACGACCACGCCGCGCGTCGTCGCCTCGTCGGTGAAGAGCGCCTTCACAGCCCGGCGCCTCGCAGCGCCTGGTCGAGATCGGCGATCAGATCGTCGGCGTCTTCCAGTCCGACATTGATGCGGATCATGCCTTCGGCGATGCCCATCTCCAGCCGCTTTTCCTCGGCGAGGCCCGAATGGGTAGTCGAGGACGGGTGCGTCATCAGCGAGCGCGAGTCGCCGATATTGTTGGAGATGTCGATCAGCGCGAGCCCGTCGAGCAGCGCGTGGGCCTGCTTGCGGCCGCCATCCACCTCGAAGCTGAAGATCGGGCCGGCCGCTGCCATCTGGCGCATGAACAGATTGTGCTGCGGATGGCTGGGCAGCGCCGGGAAGTTCACGCGGGGCACGCGCTGTTCGAGGAAGCTGCCGACCTTCACCGCATTCTCGCTCTGGCGGCGGATGCGCAGGTCGAGCGTCTCCAGCCCCTTCAGCACCACCCAGGCGTTGAACGCGCTGAGCGTCGGGCCGGTGTTGCGGGTGAAGGGCAGCAGCGTGTTGGTGATGAAGTCTTCCGAGCCGCACACCGCGCCGGCGAGCACGCGGCCTTGGCCGTCCATCATCTTGGTGGCGGAATAGGCGACCACGTCGGCGCCGAAGTCGATCGGGCGCTGGAGTGCCGGCGTCGCGAAGGCATTGTCCACGACGGTGACGATGCCGTGCTTGCGGGCGATCGCGCAGACCGCCTCCAGGTCCACCACGTCCATCGTCGGGTTGGCGGGCGTTTCGAAGAAGAAGATCTTGGTGTTCGGGCGGATCGCGTCCTCGAACTGCTGCGGATCGCGCGCATCAATCGTGGTGGTCGTCACGCCGAAGCGCGGCAGCAGGCTGTCGGTCAGCCAGCGGCACGAGCCGAAGGCGGCGCGGCCCTGGACGATATGGTCGCCCTGGCTCACCTGGCAGAGCAAAGCGGCGGTCATCGCCGCCATGCCCGTCGCCATGGTGCGGCACGCCTCGGCGCCTTCGAGCAGGGCGATACGCTGTTCCAGCATCTCCACCGTCGGGTTCTGGAGGCGCGAATAGGTCATGCCCGCCTGTTCGCCGGCGAAGCGCGCAGCCGCGTCGCCCGCGCAATCATAGGCATAGCCCGAGGTGAGGAACAGCGCCTCGCTGGTCTCGCCGAACTCGGAGCGCGCGGTGCCGCCGCGCACCGCCTGAGTCGCGGGCTTCCAGTTACGGGTGACGCTGGGATCCTGTCCGGTACGACGCTTCATGGGCGCTGCTTTGCGGCGCTTGGGGGCGGTGCGTCAACCTTTGCCTTGTGCCAGGTGCCCTCTCTGCCTTCCGTTTCGGGGAGGATTTTGTTGGACGCCGCCCGGGCCTTCGCTACCGTTTCCCCATGCGCCTTCGCCTATCGGCTCTCGCCACTCGTCCCTGGCTCGTCGCCCTGCTGCTCGGCCTCGCCGCGCAGCTGCTGTTCTCGCTGCATATCGACCAGCCGGGCCAGATCATGTTCGACGAGGTCCATTACGTCCCCGCCGCCAAGACGCTGATCGAGCTGAGCGGCCCGCGCAACACCGAGCATCCGCTGCTCGGGAAGGAGCTGATCGGCGCGGGCATGGACCTGCTCGGCGACAATCCGTTCGGCTGGAGACTGATGCCTTCGATCGCGGGCACCGCGACGGTGCTCGGCATCTTTGCCTTCCTCTGGATCCTGATGCGCGGGCGGATGCGCGTGGCGGTGACTGGCGCGGTGCTGGCGATGCTCAACCAGAGCCTGTTCGTCCAGGCCCGAACCGCGATGCTCGACGTGTTCCTCGGCGCCTTCCTGCTGTGGGGCATGGTGTTCCTGCTCTGGGCGATGCACGGGTCGCGCACGCAGGTGCGGTGGCGCTGGTGCGTCGGCGCGGTGCTGCTGGGCCTCGCTACCGCGGTCAAATGGGCGGCCGCGCCGTATATCGCCGTGTTCGGACTCGCGCTGATCGCCGTCCGGCTGCGCGACGCCCGCCGCGCCCGCCGCCCGATCGCCGCCGCGTTCCTCTCGGTCGACCAACCGCACTGGCCGGGGTTGTCGACGCTGGCGGCGCTCGTCCTGCTCGGCGCGATCAGCATCCCCGTCTATTTCGCCACCTTCGCGCCCACCTTCTTCTACATGACGGGCGCGACCGACGGGCTGCGCGGGCTACTTCACCTCCAGCGCGAGATGTACGCGCAGCAGACCCAGGTGCTGCCCCATCATACCTATCAGTCCGAATGGTGGAGCTGGCCGCTGATGCTGCGGCCGATCTGGTTCTTCTACGAATGGGATCACGGCGCCCAGCGCGGCGTGCTGCTGATCGGCAACCCGGTGATCATGTGGGGCGGCCTGGTCGCGGTGCTCGCCAGCTATGTCCTGTGGTTCCGCACCAAGGCGTGGCGCCCCCTGGCGCTCGCGCTGCTGTGGACCTTCTCAGTGGCGATCTTCGCGATCATCCCCAAGTCGCTGGGCTTCTATTATTACTACCACCTGTCGGCGCTCTTCCTGTGCCTGGTGCTGCCGGTGACCTTCCACCAGTTCGACCGGCTGCGCGCCAAGGGGTGGGAAGAATGGTATCTCGCGCTGGCGCTGGTCTGCTTCGGCTATTTCTACCCGATCCTCTCCGCCGCGCCGCTCAACGACACGCAGAGCTACATCCACTGGATGTGGTTCCCGAGCTGGCGATAAATTGCCGGGCACCCCTGCGACCATCTTGATCCGCACGCGGCAGTCGCTAGCTTGACTTCAGTTTCAAACGGCAACGGAGTTCCCATGACCGCGTCGACCGACGTCCTGTTTCGTCCGTTCCGCATCAAGTCGCTCGATCTGCCCAACCGGATCGTGATGGCGCCGATGACGCGGACCTTCGCGCCCGAGGGCATTCCCGGCGCGACCAACGCCGCCTATTATCGCCGCCGTGCCGAGGGCGGCGTCGGCCTGATCCTCTCCGAGGGCACGGTGATCGACCGCCCGGCCTCCCGCAATCACCCGAACATTCCCTTCTTCCACGGCGACGCAGCGCTTGCCGGCTGGAAGACGGTGATCGACGAAGTCCATGCCGCGGGCGGCAAGATGGCACCGCAGATCTGGCACACCGGCTCGACCAAGGCCCAGACCGACTGGGTGCCGTCGGTCGACGTCGAGAGCCCCTCGGGCGTGGTCGCGCCGGGCAAGCCGCGCGGCGTGGCGATGTCCGAGCAGGACATCGAGGCGACGATCGCCGCCTTCGCCAAGGCAGCGGCGGATGCCAAGCGGCTGGGCTTCGACACGGTCGAGATCCACGGCGCGCATGGCTATCTGATCGACCAGTTCTTCTGGGAGGGCACCAACACCCGCGAGGACGGCTATGGCGGCGCGACCCTGTCCGAGCGGTCGCGCTTCGCGGTCGAGGTGGTCAAGGCCGTCCGCGCGGCGGTGGGGCCGGACTTCCCCGTCATCCTGCGCCTCAGCCAGTGGAAGCAGCAGGACTATAGCACCCGTCTGGCCACCACGCCCGACGAAATGGCCGCTTGGCTGCAGCCGCTGGTCGATGCCGGGGCGGACGTGCTGCACTGCTCGCAGCGCCGCTTCTGGGAGCCCGAGTTCCCCGAGATCGACGGCGAGAACGGCCTCAACTTCGCCGGCTGGGCGAAGAAGCTCACCGGTGCCGCTACGATCAGCGTCGGCTCGGTCGGACTCTCGGGCGAATTCATCGCGGCGTTCGGCGGCGAGACCTCCGAGCACAGCGATCTCGACAAGCTGGTCGAGCGGATGGAGCGCGACGAGTTCGATCTGATCGCGGTGGGCCGCGCGCTGATCAGCAATCCGGACTGGGCGAAGAAGGTCCAAGCGGGCGCGGGCGAGGAACTGCAGGGCTTCAGCCCGGCGGCGCTGGCCGAGCTGGTGTAAGGATTGACCAGCTTCAGCCCCTCCCCTTCAGGGGAGGGGTTGGGGTGGGGCTTTGTCTCACAGAGACCAACCAGCGTTCTGGAATCCCTCCACCCCCAAACCCCTCCTCCAAGGAGGAGGGGCTAGAAATTACTCCGGACTCAGTACCGCCCCCACACGAACCGCGACGACAGCGCGAAATTCCACACCGCCGCGACCGCGATCCCCGCCAGCGCCGAGAGCCGCCAGTCACCATGCTGGACGTTGTGGAGGAACGCCGCGAGCCCGACATTGGCCGCCGCCCCCACCGCGCAGACCAGGCAGAAGCTCACCCAGCCGCCCAGCAGCGCCGCGCCCTTCAGCCGCCGCTCGCGATAGGTCAGCGCGTTGTTGAGCAGATAGTTGAACGTCATCGCCACGATCGTCGCGACGATGGTGCCGGTCACGAACGGCAGCCCGCCGATCCGGAACAGCAGGAACAGCACCGCCAGATGCACCGCCGCCCCCATCGCGCCGATCGCCGAGAACATCGCGAAGCGCACCGGCACGACCTTGCCGAACATGCGGTCGTACAGCGCGATCAGATATTCCATCGCCACGACGTAATCGAGCTTGCTCTCGCCCTCGGTGCGGACGCGGAAGGTGTAGGGCAGTTCGCGGAAGCGGAGCGGCTTCGGGCTCGCGGTCATGATGTCGAGCAGGATCTTGAAGCCGATGCCCGAGAGAACCGGCACCAGTCCGCGTGCGATTTCGCTGCGGATCATGAAGAAGCCGCTCATCGGATCGGTCAGGTCGGCCTTGAGCACCTTGCGCGACAGCCTGGTCGCGAAGGCCGATTTGGCGACGCGCTCGCTGTCCCACTCGCCGGTGCAGCCGCCTTCGCAGAAGCGCGAGCCGATCACCACGTCGAGGTTCGCATCAGCCTGCAGCGCATCGAGCATCTTGGGCAGCAGCGTCTCGTCATGCTGCAGGTCGCCGTCGATCACCGCGACGCAGGGCGCGGCGGTGGCGCACATGCCCTCGATGCAAGCGGAGGACAGCCCACGCCGCCCGATCCGCTGGATCACGCGCACGCGCGAATCCTCTCGGCCGATCGCGCGCGCAGCGTCGGCGGTCCCATCGGGGCTGTCGTCGTCGACGAAGATCGCTTCCCAGGCGCGGCCGGCAAGGGCCGCGTCCAGCTTGGCGATCAGGAGGGGAACATTGGCGCGTTCGTTAAAGGTGGGGATAACGACCGCAAGTTCGAGCAGGGTTTCGCTCACTGAAGCTCCAGCAGCACCGCGTCCCCCATGGCCGCAGTAGAAAGAGTACCCCCGAGATCGGCCGTCCGCGCGCCCTTGGCGAGCGCTGCGGCAACCGCTTTTTCTATGCGTTGCGCCGAGGCTTCGTCGCCCAGCGAGTGCCGCAGCAGCATGGCTGCGGAAAGGATGGCGGCGCAGGGATTGGCCTTGCCCTGGCCGGCGATATCCGGTGCGCTGCCGTGAATCGGCTCGTACATGCCGTTCGCGCCCGACCAGGCGGCGAGCGAGGCCGAAGGCAGCATGCCGATCGAGCCGGCGCACATGCTCGCCTGGTCGGAGAGGATGTCGCCGAACAGGTTGCCGGTGACGATCACGTCGAACGTCGCCGGCGCGCGCACCAGCTGCATCGCGGCATTGTCGACATACATATGGGTCAGCTCGACCTCGGGATAGTCCGCGGCCATCGCGGTGACGACGTCGCGCCACAGCTGCGAGGTTTCGAGCACGTTCGCCTTGTCGACCGAGCAGAGCTTCTTGCGGCGACGCTTGGCCATCTCGAAACCGACACGGGCGATGCGAGTCACTTCCGCCTCGTCATAGCTCATCACGTCATAGCCCTGGCGCAGGCCGTCGGGCGTGGTGCGGTGGCCCTTCTCGCCGAAATAGATGTCGCCGATCAGCTCGCGGACGATGACGATGTCGAGGCCGTTCACCACCTCCGGCTTGAGCGGCGAAGCGTCTTCCAGGCCGGGAAACAGCGTCGCCGGTCGCAGATTGGCGAACAGGCCGAGCGCCTTGCGGATGCCGAGCAGCGCGGCTTCGGGGCGCAGATGCCGCTCCAGCTTCTCGAAGCGCGGATCGCCGATCGCGCCGAACAGCACCGCGTCGGCGCGCTTGGCGAGCGCCAGCGTGTCGTCCGGCAGCGGGTGGCCGGCGGCGAGATAGCCGGCGCCGCCGACCGGCGCTTCCTCGAAGCTGAGGCCGAGATCCAGCGCCTCGAGCACCCGGCGCGCCTCGCGCGTCACCTCGGGGCCGATCCCGTCACCCGGCAGTACAGCAATCAACGGCATTCCGATCCCCACGCTGGCAGCATGTCCTGAGAGGCGCGCTTAGCCGCCCTGGGGGCCTTCATGCAACCGCCCGCAACAATCGGTCCACCAGGCGGGCGCGCGCCGCCATCAGATCGGCACCCCGGCCGATCAGCAGGTCCCGCGCCAGGAAGTGGCCGGTGAGCCGCAGGCCGGCGAGGATGTCCTCCCAGTCCGCCGCACCGCCTGCGGTGAGGAAAGCGGGCAGCGCGAGCAGGCGATTCTCATAGCCGAGCGCCCCTGCCCGGCTCACCGCGATGCCGCTCTTGGGACTGACAAAAGCAAGGTCTTCGCTCGTACCCGTTGCCGCACAGCGTTCCAGATCGAGACCGAAGCCGAGTTCGGCGAGCAGCAGCAGTTCGTAGCGCACCAGCGCGACCGCCCAGCCGCGGGCAGCGGGGGCGGCCTCGATCGCGTCGAGCACGCCGCCCAGCGCGGCATGGAGTCGGGGATAGGGCAAGCCTTCCGGCAGCGTCGCGGCGGTGAGCGCGGTCACCCAGGCGAGCGCGGCGGCGGGCAGCGGCTCACCGAACATCGGCGCGCGGCTGTGGAGCAGTTCGACGGTGAGCCCCGCCAGTTGCTCTTCGGTCCGGGCGCGCCATTCGCCCTGGATGAGGTTTGCCGGTTGCAGCACCGGCCGCAGCGCCCGCGATCGGCCGCCGCGGACATAGCCGGGCTGGACGCCGTCGCTTTCGGTCAGCGCCCGCACGATCGCGCCGTGTTCGCCGTGCGCGCGAACGCTGAGCAGGATGGCTTCGGCGCGAAGATGCATCGCCGCGATGTAGGGTGTGCGCGGCGGAAAGGGAAATGCGGGGGCACGCTTCCGATCGCGTGGAAGCGCGGCTAGCTTCACGCCGATGCTCCATCTGCCCACCGCCCCCTGGTTGCATTATCTCGGTGACGCAGCAGCCTGGCTTGCGGCGGCGGCCGGCGGGCGCTGGGTATACCGGCAGCGGCGCACCAGCGTGGAGGGGCTCGCCCGGCAGACCGACCCCAGCTATTTCGTCACGCTCGCGATCGGCGGTGCGGTGGGCGCCTGGCTGCTGGGATCGCTCAATACCCTGCACGATGCGCGGCCGGTCCTGTCCCACTCGATCGCCGGCGCGCTGGCGGGCGCGATCGTCGCGGTCGAGATCTGGAAGCAGGTGCGCGGGGTCCGCGGCTCGACCGGCGGGCCGTTCGTGGTGCCGCTGGTGCTGGGCATCATCGTCGGGCGCTGGGGCTGCCTGTTCGCGGGGCTGGCCGACCAGACCTACGGCGCGCCCACCGCGCTGCCCTGGGGCATCGAGCTTGGCGACGGCATCGCCCGCCACCCGGTGCAGCTCTACGAATCGCTGTCGATCGCGCTGTTTCTGCTCTTCTATGTCCGCGCGCTGCGCGCCGGCCGCGCCTGGGCGACGGAGCATGGCTTCCACGCCTTCGTGCTGGCCTATGCCGTGCAGCGCTTCGCCTGGGAATTCCTTAAGCCCTATCCGCGCGTGATCGGGCCGCTCAACGTCTTCCACCTCACGATGCTGGGATTGTGCCTCTATGCCCTTGTCTGGATCCTCCGCGGCAACCGCGCTGGCCGCGCCGCCGCGCAAGGCGGCGCCCTATCTGTTCCACGGGCAGACGAGCAGCCTGTGCGAGACCTGCCTTGAGGTGATCCCCGCCAAGGTGATCGTCGAGGAAGAGCGCGTCTATTATCTCAAGCGCTGCCGCAGCCACGGCGTGCAGAAGACGCTGATCAGCGACGATCTCGCCTATTGGCGCGCGCAGAAGGACTGGCTGAAGCCCGGCGACCGCCCGCTCGCCACCCAGACCCGCACCGAGGCGGGCTGCCCGTTCGATTGCGGGCTGTGCCCCGATCACGAGCAGCATAGCTGCCTGGCGATCATAGAGATCAATTCGGCCTGCAACCTTGCCTGCCCGGTATGCTTCGCCGATGCCGAGGATCTGCACGGCGCCCATCTGCCGCTGGCGACGATCGAGGCGATGCTCGACGCACTGGTCGCCAGCGAGGGCGAGCCCGATCTGGTGCAACTCTCGGGCGGCGAGCCGACGCTGCACCCGCAATTCTTCGAGATCCTGGATGCGGTGAAGCGCCGCCCGATCCGCCATGTGATGATCAACACCAACGGTGTGCGCATCGCGCAGGACCTGTCCTTCGTCGCCCGACTGGCCGGCTACAAGCCGGCGCTGGAAGTCTATCTCCAGTTCGACAGCCTGGACGACGAGGCGCTGATGGACCTGCGCGGCGCCCGGCTCGCCCGCGTGCGACAGGCGGCGCTGGAAGCGCTGGAGCGGGCGGACCTGTCCACCACGCTGGTCGCGGTGGTCAAGCGCGGGGTGAACGATGGCGAGATCGGTCGGATCGTCCAGCATGCGCTGGAATGGGCGTGCGTGCGCGGCGTCACCTTCCAGCCGGTGCAGGATGCCGGCCGCAACGAGGGGTTCGACGCCAAGGCCAACCGGATGCTGCTCACCCAGATCCGCCGCGAGGTGGTGAAGGCCGGCGTCTTCGCTGCCGAGGACATGATCCCGCTGCCATGCAACCCGGACCAGATCTGCATCGGGTACGGCCTGCGCAATGGCAGGTCGGTCACCCCGGTCACGTCGCTGCTGCCGCGCGAACTGATCCTGCAGGGGCCGAACACGGTGAGCTACGAGGCCTATCCGAAGCTACGGGAGGCGGTGCTTGACCTGCTGAGCCTCGCTACCGCCCAGTGCAATACCGAGGAGAAGCTGGCCGATCTGCTCTGCTGCCTGCCCCAGGCGCTGGTCCCGCAGGAGATAACCTATGCGAACAGCTTCCGCGTGGTGATCCAGCAATTCCTCGATCGCTACAATTTCGATCTCGGCACGGTGAAGCGCAGCTGCGTGCATTTCGTGACGCCGCAAGGGCAGATCATACCGTTCGACACGTACAATACATTCTACCGCCCGGGCGCCGAGGGCGCGGGCGTACTCGCACGGGGGAGGGCGATGGCATGAAACGGTTTTTCGGGGGATTGCTGATCGGCATCGGCATTCTGACGATGACCACCAGCGGGCTCTGCTCGCTCGCGGCTATCGTGATGGCAATGCCCATGCTTTTTCAGACGCCAGTGATGCTCTGGATCATGGCATTGGGCGGGATTCCCTTTGCGGCCGGGTTCGGCCTGCTGACGCTCGGCCGCCGACTGCTTCGACAACCCAATGGGTATGAAGAATAGCCGCCCGCCCGGAATCCCGGACGAGCGGCCCCAGCTTCAGCCCATCGACGCGATGTCGATGACGAAGCGGTACTTCACGTCGCTCTTGAGCATCCGCTCGTACGCCGTGTTAATCTCCTCGGCACGGATCATCTCGATATCGGCGACGATGCCGTGCTCGGCGCAGAAATCGAGCATCTCCTGCGTCTCGGCGATGCCGCCGATCAGCGAGCCGGCGATCGCGCGGCGCTTGAAGATCAGCGCCGCGACGTTGGGCGAGGGGTGCGCATGCTCGGGCACGCCCACCAGCGTCAGCGTGCCGTCGCGCTTGAGCAGGGCGGTGAAGGCGTCGAGATTATGGCTCGCCGCGACCGTATCGAGGATGAAGTCGAAGCTGTCGGCATGCGCCGCCATTGCTTCGGCATCGCGCGACACGACGACCTCGTCCGCGCCCAGCGCCAGCGCATCTGCGCGCTTGCTCTCCGAGGTGGTGAAGGCGACGACGTGCGCGCCCAGCGCATGCGCCAGCTTCACGCCCATATGGCCGAGGCCGCCGATGCCGACGATGCCCACCTTCTTGCCCGGCCCCACCTGCCAGTGGCGGAGCGGCGACCAGGTGGTGATGCCCGCGCAGAGCAGCGGCGCGACGGCCGCCAAATGCTCCTCGCCATGCCCGACCTTGAGGACGAACTTGTCGCTGACGACGATGCGCTGCGAATAGCCGCCCAGCGTGTGGCCGGGGGCGTCCGGCGTCGGGCCGTTATAGGTGCCGACGAAGCCGTTCTCGCAATATTGCTCGAGACCCTCGTCGCACGACGCGCAGTGCTGGCAGCTGTCGACCATGCAGCCGACGCCGACCACGTCGCCCACCGCGAACTTCGAGACATGGCCGCCGACCGCGCTCACCCGGCCGACGATCTCGTGGCCCGGTACGCACGGATAGAGCGTGCCGTCCCATTCGGAGCGGACCTGGTGGAGGTCCGAGTGGCAGACGCCGCAATAGAGGATGTCGATCTGCACGTCGTGCGCGCCGGGGGCGCGGCGTTCGATATCGATCGGTTCGAGCGGCTTGTCGGCGGCATAGGCGCCATAGGCTTTGGTGGCCATGGTGGGTATCTCCTGGGGTGCTGGGGGTTCGAAAGGTTCAGCGCGGGCCGGCGCGATAGGTTGCGTCGTCGACCGGCTCCATCCACGCGACCATCGTGCCGTCCAGCGCTTCCTGGATGGCGATATGGGTCATCGCGGTGGTGGCGCTGGCGCCGTGCCAGTGGCGATGGCCGGGCGGGCACCAGACGACATCGCCGGCGCGGATCTCGACGATCGCCTCGCCCTCGCACTGGGTCCAGCCGACGCCGGAGAGGACGACCAGCGTCTGGCCCAGCGGATGGGTGTGCCACACGGTGCGCGCGCCGGGCTCGAAGGTGACGCTCGCCACCCCGTGCCGTGCGGGCGGCGGGGCGGTGTTGAGCGGGTCGATCCGCACGCGGCCGGTGAACCATTCGGCGGGGCCGGTCTGCGAGGGCTGGCTGCCGTTGCGCTTGAGTTGCATGCATGCTCCTGCCGACGCGGGGGCCGCGCCAGACGGGAGATAGGCCCGGCATACTCTGCGGATTAGACGCTGGTATCTGCATGCAGTGCTGAATAGAGTTCAGCAATGAACCGCCAGCAGCTCTCCGAACTGACCGCTTTCCTCGCCGTCGCACGCCAGAAGAGCTTCACCCGGGCGGCGGCGCAGAGCGGGGTGACGCCCTCGGCGCTGAGCCATGCGATGCGCGGGCTGGAGGAGCGGCTGGGGGTGCGGCTGCTCCACCGCACCACCCGCAGCGTCAGCCTCACCGAGGCAGGCGAGCGGCTGTTCGCCACGCTCGCCCCGCGGCTGGACGAGATCGAGGCCGAGCTGGCGGCGCTCAGCGCACTGCGCGACAAGCCGGCCGGGCTGGTCCGGATCAGCGCCGACGAGCATTCGCTCAACACGCTGCTCTGGCCGCGGCTGGCGCCGATCCTCCGCGAATTCCCCGACATCCGGGTCGAGATCGACAGCGACTATCGGCTGAAGGACATCGTAGCCGAGCGGTTCGACGCGGGCGTGCGCTTCGGCGACATCATCGCCAAGGACATGGTGGCCGTGCCGATCGGGCCCGAGGCGCGGATGCTCGCGGTCGCCTCCCCCGCCTATTTCGATCGTACCGGGCGGCCGGAGGCGATCGAGGACCTGACGGCGCACGCCTGCATCAACCTGCGCCTGCCGACCTATGGCGGGCTCTATGCCTGGGAATTCGAGGAGGAGGGCCGCGAGCGCAAGGTGTGGGTGGACGGGCCACTCACCTTCTCCTCGGTGTTCCCGATCCTCCGTGCCGCGCTCGACGGGTTCGGCATCGCCTGTCTGCCGGATGCGATGCTGGCGCCGCACCTCGCGAGCGGCGCGCTGGAGGCGGTACTGACGCGCTTCTCCCCGCCCTTCGCGGGCTACCATCTCTATTACCCCAGCCGCCGCCAGCCCACGCCGGCCTTCGCGCTGCTGGTCGATCGGTTGCGCTGGCGGGGCTGATCCGGCTGTGGCAGGCTGGCGGGGAAGAGGCGCCCAGCGTTCTCAACACTCTACAGGGAGAGATGCCGTGAAGATCCTGCCCAGCGCCCTCGCCGCGACCGCATTGCTGGTCGCCGCCCCCGCCGTCGCGCAGACCGCCACCGACCCGACGTCCTTCGCCGGCGCCAAGGACGTGCAGGCCCAGCTCAAGGCGATGCTGGCCGAAATGAAACCAGGCCAGGGCTTTGCCTGGAAGCCGCTGGTCCGCGACGGCAGCAACAGTGCCGCGATCGAGATCTGGAAGAAGCCCGGCAAGCCCGCCGTCCACCCCGACCAGGCCGAATATGCGATCGTGCTCGAAGGCGCGGGCACGCTCCTTTCCGGCGGCACGATGCCCGACCGCGAAGTGCGCAACGCGACGCTGGTCGAAGGCAGCCGGATCGAGGGCGGCACCACCCGCACGCTCGCGCCCGGCGACGTGATCCTGGTGCCGGCGGGCGTGCCCCACTGGTTCGGCATCACCGGCGAGCGGCTGGTGCTGCTCGGGATCAAGCTGCCCAAGGGGCAGTGACGAGCCCCAGCATCCTCCCCAGCAAGGGGAGGATACGCTACCTACCGTCCGAGCAGCCCTTCCAGCATCCGCGCCATGTTCACCGCGGTGTAGGGCTTCTGCAGCACCGGAACGCCAGCATGGTCGGCGTCGAGCTGGAGCTGCTCGCCATAGCCGGTCGCGAAAGCATAGGGCACGCCGTCGGCGCGCAAGCGGTCCGCGATCGGCAGGCTGGTCTCGGCCCCCAGATTGACGTCGAGGATCGCGACGTCGAACTGCTCGGCGCCGATTTCCTCGAGCGCGTTGCCGATCGAGGCCGCGGTCACCACCCGCTCGGCACCCAGGCGCAGCAGGATGTCCTCGGCGTCCATCGCGATGATCAGGCTGTCCTCGACGAGCAGCACCGGGCCGCGCAGGATCGGGCGCATCTCGCCGTCCGCGGGCACCGCCACCGGCTCCTCCACGTCGCGGGCATGCTTCGAGGCCGCGTCACCGTCGAGCACCACGTGCCGCGCGGGAATGCAGAACTCCGCCTCGAGGCCGGTCAGCGGGTAGCGCACGGTCGCCTTGCCGCCCAGGTCATAGGGAACCGAGCGCTGGATGATCGTGGTGCCGAAACCCTGCCGCGTCGGCGGCTGGACCACGGGGCCGCCGCGCTCGCGCCACTCGACCCGGCAATCCCCCTGGGCGTCGAGCTCCCAGCACACAGAAACCGTGCCGCTGTCCGACAGCGCACCATATTTGGCCGAATTGGTCATCAGCTCGTGGAACACCAGCGCCAGCGTCGAGAAGGCCGCCGGGCGCAGCAGCACCATCGGGCCGTCCTGCTCCAGCCGCGCCGAGCGACCGCCCAGATAGGCCGCCGCCTCGGTACGCAGCAGTCGGCCGAGCGGCGCGGGCGCCCAATTGTCCTCGGTGATCTGGTCGTGCGCGCGGGCCAGCGCCTCGATCCGGCCTTCGAGCATCCGGATATAGGTGGTGGTATCCATCCCCGGCGTGCGCGACTGGCGCACCAGCCCGCGGATCAGGCCGAGGATGTTGCGCACCCGGTGGTTGAGCTCGGCGATCAGCAGTTCCTGTCGCTCCGAGGCGCGCTGGCGCTCTTCCTGCGCGTCGTCGGACAGGCGCAGCACGACCTCGATCAGCGAGGCACGCAGCACCTCGGCGATGCGCAGCTCCACCTCGGTGAAGGGCAGCGAGCGGCCGCGCACTTCCTGGCTCCAGGTCTCGAAGCTCTGCCGCGGCGTCAGGCGCGCGCCATTTGGGCCGAGATCGACCGGCTTGTGCGGATCGCCGCCCCAGTTGACCGTGCGCACAAGTTCCTGGCGGAACAGCAGGACGTAATCGCGGGGGGAGCGGCTGATCGGGATCGCCAGCAGCCCGGCGCCGACATCGGCATAGTCGGCGGCCTGGGGCAGCACCTCGGCCAAATGGTCGGTCGCGAACACGCGGCCCGCCGCCATCGCGTTCAGCCGCCGGGTGATCGCCGCAAACGACGAAGGCGGCGGGGTGATGCCGCTGAATGCCACCTTGCCGCCGATCCAGATCGCGATGCCGTCGCACGGCACCACTTCGCGAAGCCGACTGCCCAGCCATTCGGGATCGTCGAGCAGCCCGCCGTCGCTCGCCACCGCCGCGAGCAGCCGGTCGCTGGTCGCGCGCGCCGCCGCCTCGTAGATCGAAAGCTCCTTGCGCTCGCGGCTCTCCAGCTTGAGCGCGAACATCTGGCCGAACAGCTCGGCCATCGACCGCCGCTCGAAGCCCGGGCAGCGCGGGCCGCCATAATGGTGGCAGGCGAACAGCCCCCAAAGCTTGCCCTCGACGATGATCGAGATCGACATGGAGGCCTTCACCCCCATGTTCTTCAGATATTCGATATGGATCGGCGAGACCGAGCGGAGCACCGACAGCGACAGGTCCAGCGGCGCGCCGAACTCGTCGCGCTGGGGAACGATCGGCACCGGCTCGGCGTGCACATCGGCGATGATCCGGAAGGGCGTGCGCAGATAGAGCTTGCGCGCCTGCTGCGGGATGTCGCTCGCCGGGTAGCGCAGGTCGAGGAAGCTGCCGATGCCGCTGCGGGCGGCTTCCGCCACCACCACGCCCGATCCGTCGCGCTCGAAGCGATAGACCATCACCCGGTCGAAGCCGGTCAGCGCCCGCACCTGGCGCGCACCTTCGCGGAAGAAGTCGGCGAGCTTTTCCTTCTCGTCCAGCCGGCCCATCATCGCGCGCAGCGTGCTGGCCGTATCGCCGGCCACATCCGAGGTGCAGGGCTCGCCCTCGACGACGATCGTGTCGCCGGTCATGTGGAGCGCGAGGTCGTAGGTGCGGCCGCGGGTGCGCAGCGCCTTGATGCCGAAAATCCGCTCCAGCGCATCGTCGCCGCGCAGCAGCGTCAGCCGGTTGCGCAGCGCGTGGATCGCGTCGTCTTCGAGATAGTCGCTGGCATGGGTGCCGAGCATCTCCTCGGCCGGCAGATCGAAATGCTGGGCTACATTGGCCGAGGCGCGCTTGATCAGCCAGTCGCTCGAAAAGGCGATCAGGAAGCCGAAGGGCTGGATTGCCCCCAGCTGGTGGATCGGCTCCCGATCACAGTTGGTCAGGTCGACCTGAAAAACGCCGTCGTCCACTTATGCAACCTTCGCCAGCCACTTCGTGCCGGCGGCCTCGAACCGCCCGAAGGTCTGGTTGGCGGCGGTTACGGCAACTTCCAAGGATTCCGGCTCATATAGGACGGCATCCAGTTTTTCCAACAATTCCGGCCACATATGCGGCGGCTGGTGACTGCCCAGATAGGCGCGCGGCCAGCTGTCCGGCACGCTGCGCGCGAGGAAGCGACCGCCCAGCCGCGAGCCCTCCAGCACGTAGAGCATGCCCGCCATCGCCGCATCGGACGTAACGGAATCGGTGGTTTCGGGGGCGTCTATGGCGATGCCGAGCGCGTCGAGATCGACCTGGATCACGCCCGCGCGGCGGCGCTGCGGCCAATCCTCGGTGATCGCCTCGGCACCGCCCTGGTCGAGCAGCGCCTCCACCGGCAACAGCGCCTCGGCATGGGCGGCGAGCAGCCCGGCATAATCGTCGCGGCGGGCGAGGTCGAAGCGGCTGAACAGCGCGTCGACCCGCGCATGCGCGGCGCCCGTGGCTTCCCGCAATCGGCGATGCGCGGCGTTCATGCGGACAGATTGTTGAAGAGGAAAGGACCCACGGCAAGCAAAAATCGCACGCCGTGGATCCGTTCCATTATGGCCGAAATGGCCTCAAATCATGCTGCACCGAAGACGCGGGCGAAGATCGTATCCACATGGCGGTAGTGATAGCCGAGGTCGAACTTCTCCTCGATCACCTCGGGGCTGAGCGCCGCGGTTACTTCAGAGTCCGCCTTAAGCAGTTCCATCAGCGAGAGTTCGCCGTCGGACTCCCACACCTTCATCGCGTTGCGCTGGACGAGGCGATAGGCGTCCTCGCGGCTTACCCCCGCCTGGGTCAGTGCCAGCAGCACGCGCTGCGAATGGACCAGCCCGCCCATGCGATCGAGATTCTTCTGCATCCGCACCGGGTAGACCAGCAGCTTGTCGACCACGCCGGTGAGACGGGCGAGCGCGAAGTCGAGCGTGATCGTCGCGTCCGGGCCGATATAGCGCTCGACCGAGGAGTGGCTGATGTCGCGTTCGTGCCACAGCGCGACATTTTCCAGCGCCGGGGTGACATAGCCGCGCACCATGCGGGCGAGGCCGGTCAGGTTCTCGGTCAGCACCGGATTGCGCTTGTGCGGCATGGCCGACGAGCCCTTCTGGCCCGGCGAGAAATACTCTTCCGCCTCCAGCACTTCGGTGCGCTGCAGGTGGCGGATTTCGACCGCGAGCCGCTCGATCGACGAGGCAATCACGCCCAGCGTGGCGAAGAACATCGCGTGGCGATCGCGCGGGATCACCTGGGTCGAGACCGGCTCGACCGACAGGCCGAGCTTGGCGGCGACATGTTCTTCCACCCGCGGGTCGATGTTGGCGAAGGTGCCGACCGCACCCGAGATCGCGCAGGTGGCGATGTCCGCGCGAGCGGCGAGCAGGCGCGCCTTGTTGCGCTGGAACTCGGCATGCGCCTCGGCCAGCTTGAGGCCGAAGGTGACCGGCTCGGCATGGATGCCGTGGCTGCGGCCGATCGTCGGGGTCATCTTGTGCTCGCGGGCGCGGCGCTCGAGCACTTCCAGCAGTGCGTCGATATCGGCGAGCAGCAGGTCGCTCGCGCGGGCCAGCTGCACCGCCAAGCAGGTGTCGAGCACGTCGGAGCTGGTCATGCCCTGGTGCATGAAGCGGGCTTCCTCGCCCACCTGCTCGGCCACCCAGGTGAGGAAGGCGATCACGTCATGCTTGGTCACCGCCTCGATCGCGTCGATCGCGGCGACGTCGATCGCCGGCTTGGTCGCCCACCAGTCCCACAGCGCCTTGGCGGCGCTCTGCGGCACCACGCCCAGATCGGCGAGCGCTTGCGTGGCATGCGCCTCGATCTCGAACCAGATGGCGAGGCGCGTCTCGGGCGACCAGATGTCGGTCATCGCGGCGCGGGCATAACGGGGGACCATGGCGTTCCTTCTGTGCGGAATGGGAGTGCCCGGCAGCCCGGGCGGGTCGCCGCCGCGCCTAGCAAGAACCGGCCAGAGCGGCAACCGAACCCGCGCCCCGGCCGTTGTCCGCCTGAGGAGATCACCCGATGCTGACCCCGTTGTTGCTCGCCGCCGCCCTGCAGGCCACCGCCACGGCGCCGCAGACGCCTGCGCAACCCGCACAGGCGGGCCAGCCCCCTGCCCCCGCGGCCAACCAGGCAATGCCGGGTACCCAGCCGACGCCGGCCGACAAGCCGCTGCAAGGTGCCGACGCGCCGGCCGGTCCGCCATCCGCCGCCGAGGCCGCCCAACCCACGCCCCGCCCCGATCCCGCCAAGCTGCCGGTCGAGGCGCAGTTCGCCCGCTACGACGCCAATGGCGACGGCGCACTCGACAAGGCCGAATATGCCAGCTGGCTCACCGCATTGCGCAACGCCAAGGACGCCGACTTCAAGCCCGAGAAGCCCGAGGCAAAGGCGTGGATCGATCGCAGCTTCATCGGCGCCGACGCGAACCGCGACGACCGAATCAGCCGCGAGGAGATGATCCGCTTCCTCACCCCCACCGCCGGCTGACATCCCCGTTGCGGCGGCCGCCGGCCCGGCTATGATGGCGGCATGGCGCAGCTGATCGATCGCTTCCAATCCTCCACCGCCGGATGGCTCAAGGGCTCGTTCGCCGGCTGGGCGACCGTGGCGCTGTGCCTGGTCGGCGTGGGCTTCGTCATTCTCGCGGTGCGCTGGATCGGCAACAAGGCGACGCTGTACGAAGTCACCGAGGATCGCATCGTTCTGTATCGCGGCATCGTCCGCAAATCGATCGACGAGATCGAGCTGTACCGGGTGAAGGACGTCCGGCTCGACTATTCGATCGTCAACCAGATCTCCGGCATCGGCACGCTCACCATCACCGCGTCGGACGAGACGACTCGCGGCGGCCCGCTGGTGATCCGCGACGTCGAATATGCCCGCGAACGCCGCGAGAAGCTGCGCGAGCTGGTGAGCAACGCGCGCCGCCTGCGCGGCGTGCGCGAATTCGACATGGTGCAGGAAGACGTGCGCGGCTGAGGGCTGCACATTTTCGGCGGCGGCATGTCACACGTCGCCCGCTTCTCTCGTCAGGTCCGCGAACCCCGCAAGACAAGGACCTGTCCCCATGACCACGCGCACCAACCCCTACGCCGCCGCCCCCGCGCTGATGAAGGCGTATCTGGAATTCTCGACCCTCGTTGCGCAAAGCGGCCTCGAAGCCTCGCTGCTCGAACTGGTGAAGCTGCGCGCCTCGCAGATCAACGCCTGCGCCAATTGCCTCAACATGCACAGCTTCGAGGCCCGTCAGGCCGGCGAGACCGAGCAGCGCGTCGCCCTGCTGCCTGCGTGGGAGGAAGCGCCCTGCTACACGCCCCGCGAACGCGCTGCGCTCGCCTGGGTCGATCATCTCACCCTGATCGCGGACAAGCGCGCGCCGCAGCCGGTCTATGACGCGCTCGCCGCCCAGTTCAGCAAGGAGGAGCAGGTGCAGCTGACCCTCGCCATCACCGTGATCAACGGCTGGAACCGCATCGCCATCGGCTTCGACCTGTTCATGGCGGACCTCGGCTGGAAGGCATGAACGACGCCGCCGCCTTCGATGCGCTGCGCCCCGCGCTGCTCCGCGTCGCGTACCGCATGCTGGGCTCGGTCGCCGATGCCGAGGATGTGGTGCAGGAGGCGTGGCTGCGCTGGAGCGCGGCGGATCGCGCGGCGGTGCGGGTGCCCGAGGCGTTCCTGCGCCGCGTGGTCACCCGCCTTTGCCTCGACCAGCTCAAGTCGGCACGGGCGCGGCGCGAGACCTATGTCGGCCCCTGGCTGCCCGATCCGGTGGTCGAGCCGGAACCGGCGGACGACGTGACGCTGCCGCTGCTGCTGGCGCTCGAGCGGCTCTCCCCGCTCGAGCGGGCGGCGTTCCTGCTCCACGACGTGTTCGACGAAAGTTTCGAGACGATCGCCGAAAGCCTCGACCGCGATCCCGCCGCCTGCCGGCAGCTTGCCGCCCGGGCACGCGCGCATATCCGCGGTGAGCGGCCGCGCTTCCCGGTGGAGCGCGGCCATGGCATGGCGATCGCGCAGGCCTTCTTCGCCGCCTCGCGCGGGGGCGACATCGCCGCGCTGGGCGCGATGCTGGCGGAGGACGTCACACTGCACTCGGATGGCGGCGGCAAGCGGCCCGCCGCCGGCCGGGTTATGCGCGGGCTCAGCGAAGTCACCCGCAGCTTCGCCGCGATCGCGCGGCTGCTGCGCGGGCGGCAAGGCACGCTGCTTCACATGGCCTATGTCAACGGCCTGCCCGGCTTCGTGACCCGCGAGGCCGACGGGCTGCTGCAGACCACCGCCTTGCTGATCGACGCGGGCAGGATCCGCGCCGTCTATGTGATGCGCAATCCCGACAAGCTCGCCCATCTGGACGGCGCGCTGCACTGACGGGCGCCGGGTCAGCCCAGATCGGGCGCGATTTCCACCGCAAGGCCGTCGAGCGCCGGGCCGAACGGAATCTGGCAGGAAAGCCGCGAGCCCGGGCGCCGCTGCTCGGCGCCGTCGAGCAGCGCGTCCTCGTCGTCACTCATCGGCGGCAGAAGTTCGGCAAAGGCCGGGTCGACATAGACGTGGCAGGTCGCGCACGACAGGCCGCCGCCGCAAAAGGCCGGCAGCGCCTCGAACCCGGCATCACGGATGATCTCCATCACGCTCAGCCCTTCCTGCGCCTCGACGACCGTCTGGGCGCCGGCGGGCGGGGTAACCAACAATTTGAGCATGTCTGCACCTTGAAGATGGGGGAGCGGGAGGCGCGAGGGGCGCCTCCCGCGGGGAGCAATTCGGCGGGAGCCGCCCCGACGGGCGGCACCGGTCAATAATGGATACGGAAGTCGATCCCGACGCGGCGCGGCGTCAGCACCGAGCGGGCATAATAGCGCTCGACCACGCCCGTGCGGGTCTGGTTGTACGAGCTGAGATCATTGCTCACCGAGGTATAGGCATATTTGTTGAAGATGTTGTCCGCGAACAGGCCGACCTCGAACATCTTGTCACGGTAGGTCACCGAGGCGCGGTGCGTCATGTAATCGGGGATCGCCTCGCCGAAGCCGCGCAGGCCGACGCGCGAATAGATGTCGCCCATATAGGTCGCCGCCCAGTTGGCCTCGATCTCGCCGCCATGCGGCAGCGGGTAGGTGTAGGTCAGCTGCGCGCTGCCCGAATGCTTGGCCGAGCCCGGCAGGCGGTCGCCGTCCTTCGCATCGTAGCGCACGCCCTGGCTGACGACGAGGCTGGCCACGTCCTCCGTCAGATGGGCGTCGGTGTAGGAATAGGTGCCCTGCAGCGTCAGCTGCGGCAGGACCTTGAACGAGCCGGTGAATTCGACGCCCTTGGAAACCGCGGCACCGGCATTGGTCGTGATGCCGACGGCGCCGTTCACCGTCTGGCTGGGCACCTGCACATCGCTCCACTTCACGCGGAACGCGTCCACGGTGAATTGCAGCCGCTTGTCGAACAGCGAGGCGCGCACGCCGACTTCGATATTGCGCGTCTTGTCCGGCCCGTAGACCAGCTCATTGGGTAGCGCGCAGACATTCTGCCCGGGCGGCAGCGGGATCACGCAGGGTGCGACCCGATTGACGCCGCCGATCCGGTAGCCGGTGCTGTAGGTCGCATAGGCGAGCAGATCGGAGCTGAACTTGTACGAGGTGTTCGCCTTCCACACGAAGCCGTCGTCACCGGTGCTGCCGGTGCGGACCCGGCTGGGGTCGAACTGGATCAGCGGATAGGGCGTGCGGGTGAGCCCACCGCCAAACAGCGGCGTGTCGGTGCCGCCGGTCGCGGTCGCGTCATACTTGAAATAGCGCAGGCCGCCGGTGACCTGCCAGGCCGAGGTGGCGTGCAGCGTCGCTTCGCCATAGACCGCCTTCTCCACCGTCCTGGTGTTGACGAAGGAGATGTACTCAAGGTCGTCCGGCCGGTTCACGCCTGCGAAGGCAGCGAAGCCCGGCGTATATTCCTGGCGGTCACTGGCATATTTCAGTCGGTTGTAGAATCCGCCGATCACCCAGTTTACCGGCCCGCCATGCGAGGAGACCAGCCGCACCTCCTGGTTGAACTGCTTGTATTTGCGGTGGTTGTTGGCGAAGGACGAGAAAGCCGGGAACGCCTCATAGCCATAGTTCAGGTCGAGCAGCAGGTCGGTGTTGTCGTCGACATTCTCGATCTTCTGTTCGGTATAGGCGGTGGTGCTGACCAGCTGCGCCACGTTGAACAGGTTGATGTTGAACTCGGCCGAGAACAGGTCGGCGCTGCGGTGGAACGGCTCGAGATAGCGCCATGGGCCTTCGTAATTGCCGGTGCCCAGCACGCCCGCGCCATTGGCCTGGCGGCCGTTGGTCTTGGTATCCTGGTGGGCATAGGTCAGGAACGCCTTCACGTTCGGGTTGTATTCAAGCAGCAGCGTGTTGCGCGTGGTGAAGGTGTGCTCGAAATTGACGTCGTCCTGCCGCTTGAAGTTGCGCGCATAATCGGCGCGCGTACCGAGCGAGGCATCGGCGGCGGTGGTGCCGCGCACCGGCTGGGCGTCGGAGATGCCCGGCTGCTGCAGCAGACAGTTGTAATCGATGAAGCCCGGATTGTCATAATAGCCGACCACCGATCGCAGCGCGACATGATCGCTGAGGATCGGCACGTTGACGACCATATCGCCGATCCGGCCGAGGTCGCTGCTGTGCGACTGCACATAGCCGCGGCCGTGCAGATCCACCGAGAAGCGGCTGGTGTTCGGCCGATTGGGCATGTAGCGCACCGCGCCTGCCAGCGTACCGAGGCCGTACAGCGTTCCCTGCGGACCAAGCAGCGTCTCGACGCGCGCGATATCGATCAATTTGAAATCGAGGTAGAGCGGGACTTCGCCCAGATACACGCCTACCGCGCTATTGGCATTGGATCCGCTGACGCTGGTATCGCCGGATTCGATGCCGCGCAGGATGATGTTGCCGGTGCTTGCCGGACCGGTGTCGACGATCGTCAGGCCGGGGGTGAAGGCAGCCAGGCCGCGCACATCGTCGATCCGCTGGCGCGCGAGCGTTTCTTCGGAGACGGCGCTGATGTTGATCGGCGCATCCTGGAGCGTGACGCTACGACGGCTGCCGGTAACGACGATCTCGTTGGCGCTACCGCCGCCCTGATCCTCCGCCTGCTGGACCGAAGCGGTGCCGGCGCCTTCGGTCTGCGCCGCCGCGCGGGTCGCGCCGAAGCTTGCGAGAACGGTTGCACCCAACAGCGCCGCGCGGGAAATCGATCGTGCCACCCTAGCCCCCTTTTTCTGCTTTGGTCCCCGGCCGCCACTGCGAGCGGCCGGCTTGTGCTCGCAGAGTTTGGGGAAAAGGGATGCGCCGCCATGGGGCGTTTGACGTACCGCATCGCAGCAATCCCGGACGGGGACGGATGCGAAAACGCCGCGCACCTGCGGAAGGCACGCGGCGCTCTTTGCTCAAGTGGTACGGGCTATTGCGCCGTTCCGCCGGATGCCGGCCCGAGACTCCACCACGACAGCGTGTGGACGTCGTGTGCGCTGGTCCATACGCCACTCGCGGCGAAGCGCAGCGCGCCGCTGCCGCTCGGCTTGCCGAGGCGGCCGAGGATCGCGAGCGTGCTGGGATCGATGGTGACGAAGGTCTGGTCGGCGGTGGTGCGCAGCCAGACCATGCCGCCGCCGGTATCGATGTCGCCGTAGAGCAGGTCCGCGCCGACCTTCACGCGGCCGGAGACTTCCACCGTCGCGGGATCGATCCGCGCGAGCGTCCCGTCGCCCTGCTCCTGCACCCACACCGCGCCCTCGCCGGCGGCAAGGAAGCCCGGTTGCTTGCCGAGCTTGGTGCGCCCGGTCACTTGGTTGGTGGCCGGATCGATCCGCTGGAGCGACTGCTGGCCGCTGCTCACCGCCCACACCGCGTCGAACCCGAAGGCGAGGTAGTGCGTGCCCGGATCGACCGCGATCGAGGCAACGACGCGATTGTTGGTCGGGTCCACCCGGGCGACCTTGCCCGCATTGTCGCTCGCCACCCAGATCGACCCGGCGCCCGCAACGACGTTCAGTTCACCTTTGGGATTGGCGATGCCGGTGGGGATCGCCGCCAGCAGCTTGGCGGTCTTGAGGTCGATGCGGTTGAGCGTGCCCTCCTTGCAATCGGCGACCCAGAGCGAGCCCGCCGCGATCGCCATCGCGCCGCACGGGTGCGTCATCGCCACTTCGGCGAGCTTGCCCCCGCGCGACCAGCGCTCGACGCGCCCCTTGTTGGTCGCCCACACGCTGTCGCCGTCGACCGCGAGGAAGTCGGCGAAGCCCGGAACCGTGAGCACTTGCTCCTCGCGCGGCTGTGGGTCGGCATTTGCGGGCGCGGCGGCGAGCAGCATGGCGAGCATCGGCATCCAGACCATCGCTCAGCCCGCCGCGACGTCGGTGGTGGCGGTCGGGCGCTGCTTCAGGCGCGCGAGGATCGGCTGGAAGGGGTACAGCCATTGCTCGCGGATCGACAGCCGCCGCCGTTCGTCCTGGCCGACGACCGAGGCTTCGCCTTCCTTGTAGGTGCCGAAGATCCGATCGAGCAGGATCAGCGAGTTGCCGTAGTTGCAGCGCGTATCCTCATAGGGCACCGAATGGTGCAGACTGTGGTGGCGGATCGTCGTGAACACGAAGCTGTACCAGATCGGCGGGTCCGACCGGACATTGGCGTGCGCGAAACCCGAGACGACGCCCAGCACGCTCACCCCGCAGAAGATCGCGGTCAGCGGCAGGTCGAACAGCGCGACGACGCTGAGGCTGATCAGGAACAGCTCGATCGGATTGCCGACATAGCCCTTGGCGGCGTTGAGCTGGGTGATGTGGTGGTGCGGCGCATGGGTCATCCAGAAGGGCGCCGAATTGTGCATCAGCCGGTGCATCCAGTACTGGCCGAACTCGATCAGGAAGACCACCAGCGCGACCTGCGCCAGGAACGGCCACTGCATCAGCCAGGGTGTGGCGATGCCCAGCGACTGCTTGAGCGCGAGCAGCGGCGTATCGGCCAGCGTGCGGGATACCCAGGAGATCGCGGTCGCGCCGAGCACGACGTAGAACAGGTCGGTCCAGAACTCGCGCCAGTTCATCCGCCAGCCGGCGTGCCGCTCGAACACGAACTCCAGGCCCTGGATGTACAAGGTGATCAGCGCCGACACGATCACGATCGCCCAGGGATTGGCGAGGATGGCGGCGGGCGCGAAGGCCCAGAAGCAGACGACCGCCACCACGGTCGCCGGCGGTATGAGGTTCACGAGCCCTTTGGTCATGCGCTGTCGTCCCGATCGCGAGCGGGGCGGTGCCGCCCCGGTTCGATCCGAAGCTAGCCATGCAAAGGATGCCAGCGCAGGTGGCCGAATGACGTAGCGGCCCCGAAAGCACGCGGCCGCGCGCATCCTTTCGGGACACGCGCGGCCGGGAAAAGGCCGTTCAGGCGGTCGGGCTCAGCGCAGCGACGCGACCTGCACGCCGCGGCTCTTGCTCGCCTGGGCGACGCGCGCCTCGATCTGGCTGCGGACCTGCTCGGCAACATCGGCGCGGCACAGGCGGGCGCGGGCTTCGAGCTCGGGGTGGATCGTCGCGAGATTCTCGCCGCACACCGCGCGCGCAGCCTGATCGACACGGGTGGCGAGGCGCTGCTGGCCGTCGGCGGTGGCGAGATCGAGCCCGGCGAGCGTCAGCGTCGCGCTCGGCTTGCCGAAGCCGGTGTCGGTCGTGCCGGCAAAGGCGGCGGTGCTGATCGAAAGGGCGGCGGCAACCGCGACAAGCATCTTCATGGCAATCTCCTGCAACCAAGACCGCCTCACCCGAGCGGCTGAGGCGCATCTAGTCGCAGGAACGATGAACGGCAAGGTCAAAAGCTATAGATAGGCTACGTAACTTCCGTAACACGCGATACGGCAAGTTTTGCAACGCAGCAATCATGTATTACAGCTTCAGCCGTTCTTCATACTATCACCATCGACTCCATCATTATTACGGATCATCGCGCACGTACTACCAGCGACGCGAGCTCGGTGGTGTGGCCCATCAGGCCTACCGGCAGGCGGACGGTTTCCCGCCGCTCGACCTGCCCGGCGGCATCGACCACCGCCACATCGAGCGTGCGGGCGTAGGGCGAGGCGAAGCCGCGCACCGCGGTCACCGGCACGCGGACCTTCCAGCCGCGCCCGCCGCTTGCCGTAACGACGCGGTCGTTGATCGTGATCGTCGTGGCGGCGGAACTGCGGGTCCCCCGGATCAGCAGGCAGTCGCCTGCCGCGCAGCGCACCAGCTTTGCGGTCGGACGCGCGTCCGCATGCGCCGCCGATGCGGTCAGCAGCGCGGCGGCGAGGGCGAGACGGGAGAATAGAGCCATGTCCGGCACGCTGCCGGAGCCCGCCGCGGCGCACCATGCGCCGTTTGACGTACGCGGCGCTCAGTCGATGGCGATGCCGCACTCGGCGAAATAAGCGGCGACAGGCGCCAGCACCGCTTCGTGCTTGCGCCACCGCGCCACCGAGTCGCGGTAGATCGGGCGGCGGACCTGCGCCGCGCTGGGGGTGGAAACCGCCCCACCCTGCGCATGGAAATCGAGGCAGCGTTCGGACCAGTCGAGCCCGCAATGCGCGAGCAGGCGGCGGGTGGCGCCCTCCTGGTCGGAGACGATGTCCTCGTAGCGAAGCTCCAGGATGCGCCCGGGCAGCGCCGTGCGCCACAAGGCCATCAGCCGCTCGAACCCCGCTACGTACGCGGCGATATCGAGCAGGTCGTAACTATAGTCGTAATAGCGCGAGCTGATCGCGAACAGGTTGCGGAAGTTGGCCAGCACCGTGTCCATCGGGTTGCGGCGCAGGCAGACGATGGCGGCGTTGGGCAGCGCCCGCGCGGCGATGCCGGCATAATGGAAATTGCCGGGGAATTTGTCGACGAAGCGCCGCTCGGGCTGCCGCCGGTGATGCGCGGCGCGCGCCAGATAGTCGCGGCCGATCGCGCCGAGATCGGCGCCCGCTGCGCCATGCAGCGTCTCGGGATCGAGCACCGTCCGGCTTCGCGTGCCCGACGCTGCCTTCACCGCCAGCGGAAAGGCCTGAAGCTCGCCGACGCTTTCCACCGCCGGGTGCGCGGCGAGGATGCGGTCGACCAGCGTCGTGCCGGTGCGCGGCATGCCGATGATCAGGATCGGCGCCTCGGCGGGTACGTCGGTGACCGGTGCGGCGGCGAAGGCCGGCCAGCTCCCCGCCACCGCATCGACGATCGCGGCGTCGCGCCCCGGATCATAGCCGAGTGCGGCGCGATGCTCGGCGTTCACTTCCAGCAGGCAGGCCAGCGCCGCATCGCCGCGCCCGATATCCTCCAGCTCCTTGGCGAGCGCATAGCCGGTGAGCAGCCGGTCCGGCCCCCGCGCACGCTGCTTCGCCGCTTGCAGCCGATCGATATGATTGCGCTCCGGCGCCTGCTTGCGCAGCCCGGCGAGCAGATGGTGCGCGCGGGCATCGTCCGGGCTGCGCGCGAGCAGCGTTTCCAGCACCGCCTCGGCATCGTCGACCCGGCCGAGAAAGCTCAGCGTCGCCGCATGGTTGTAGAGGAACTGGTCGTTCTCCGGCGCCAGCGTTACCGCCACCTCGAAATGGGGCAGCGCCGCTTCATGGTCGCCGAGACAGGCGTAGACGCAGCCGATCGTATCGCGCGACAGCGCGTCCGCAGGCGGGTCCGCCTCCGCCGCGGCAAGCTGCGCCGCCGCATCGCCGTCGCGCCGCACCAGCGTGTAGAGCCGGGCGAGCTGCGCGCGATATTCGCCGCGCGCGTCCTGCGCCACCGCCGCCTCGATCTGCCGGATCGCCTCGCCGATCCGCCCCTGCTCCGCCGCGATCACGCCCAGCAGGAAGGCACCCTCGGCGGAAGGCAGCGCCGCCGAGGCGAGCCGCGCCGCCGTATCGAAATCCCCCTGCTCCAGCGCCGCCCGCGCCGCCGCCGCGCTCATCCGGCGAGCGTCGCCACGGCGATCGCCGTCGCCGAGGCGCGGTTCTCGACGCCCATCTTCTGGAAGATCTGCTCGAGATGCTTGTTCACGGTACGCGGGCTGATCTCGAGAATCTCGCTGATCTCGCGGTTCTGCTTGCCGCGGCTCAGCCACACCAGCACTTCCGCCTCGCGCGAGGTGAGGCCGTGGCGCTCGGCGAGGATGCGTTCGGCATCGCCCTCGCGCTTCTCGGTCAGGCGGAACAGCCATTCGCGCGCGCTGGTCTGGCGGAGGAAGCTGCACTGGAGCGCGCTGTCGCCGATCTGCAGCGTCGCCTGCGCGCCCGGCGGCACCGCCGGATCCTGCAGCCGCCGCACGATCACGGCGAGTTCGTCGGGCAGGTCCAGCGCGCGCGGCGACCAGTCGGGGAACAGCCGCTCGATCGTCTCGGCGGCGAGCGGGGTCAGCCAGCCGGTCTGCCCCTCGCCGTCCACCGCGAAGGAGGGGCGACCGGCGGTATCCAGAGCGAGCTGGCTGCTCTGCGCGATCCGGGCGTTGGCGAGGTGCACCGAGACGCGCGCCAGCAGCTCGTCGACCACGATCGGCTTGTGGACATAGTCGACCGCCCCGGCATCCAGACCGCGCACGACATGCTCGCTCTCGGTCAGCCCGGTCATGAAGATCACCGGCACGTGGCGGAAGCGGCCGTCACCCTTGATCCGCCGCGTCGTGCTGAACCCGTCGAGCCCCGGCATCACCGCGTCCATCAGGATCAGGTCCGGCGTGCCATGCTCCAGCAGCTCCAGCGCGGCGAGCCCGTCGACCGCGATCAGCACGGTCATCCCCGCCTGCTCCAGCGTCGCGGTGAGGAAGCGGAGTGATTCGGGGGTGTCGTCCACCACCAGGATCGTGGCGCCGGGATCGCTAGCCGACATCATCGAGCGTCCTTGCCAGCCCGCGCAGGTCGAACGCCTCCAGCTGCGGCCGCAGCCGCGCGACGAGGTCGGCGCTTTCGGGGACGTCCCTCTCCAGAGTCACGAGTGTCGTTTCGATTCCACGCACATGCCCGAGCTTCATAAAGCGGCGCAGCGCATCGAGATAGGGTGCCGCAGACTCGGGCAGTGCCATCGGTGGACTTGGGCGCGCGGCTGCCGGTTCGGTATCCTCGACGGTCCAGTCCAGCCCCAGCTGGCGCGCGATCATGTCTAGCAGCGCATCGAGATCGACCGGCTTGGTGAGGAAGGCGTCGTGCGCGCGGCGGCCGTCGCGCCCGGCATGGAATTCATGCGCATTGGCGGAGACCATCACGATGCGCAGCGCCTGGCCGAAGCGCGCACGCAGCTGGTCGGCGATGTCCCAGCCGCTGGTGCCCGGCATCTGGATGTCGAGCAGCACAAGATCGGGCGAACAATGTTCGGCGAGCGCGAGCCCCGCCGCGCCGCCGCTCGCCTCGAAGACGGAAAAGCCAAGCGGGCGCAGCAGATGATTGACCACGGTGATCTGCGCGGGGCTGTCGTCGATCACCAGAATCGTCTTCTGCGGCCCCTGATAGCCGGTGACGCGGCGGTAGGCGGCAGCACCCGCGGGCGCCTCGATCGGCTCCGGGAGCAGCAGGCGGAGGAGGAAGCTGCTGCCCTTCCCCAGTTCGCTCGTCACCGTCACTTCGCCGCCGAGGATCCGCGCCAGCACACGGGTGATGGCGAGGCCCAGCCCGATGCCGGGCTGCATCACCGTATCGGGTTCGCGGCCGCGCTCGAAGGGCTCAAAGATGCGTTCCAGATCCTCGGGCGGGATGCCGGGGCCCGTGTCCCGTACCTCGATCGCCGCGCTCTGGCTGCGGTAGCGCACGGTCAGCGTCGCGCCGCCGGTGTCGGTATATTTGATCGCGTTGGACAACAGGTTGATCAGGATCTGCCGCAGCCTTTTCTCGTCGGTGCGGACATAGGCGGGCAGCCGGCCGTCGACGACATAGTCGAGCGACAGCCCCTTGGCCGAGGCCTGGACGCGGAACATCTCCACCACCTGGTCGAGCAGCGCGGGCAGCCGCACCAGTTCCTGCCGCACCTGCAGCACGCCGCTCTCGACGCGCGAGATGTCGAGCAGCCCCTCGACCAGGTTGGTGAGATGCTCGGCCGAGCGGCGGATCACCCCGCCCGCCTCGCGCGGCGGGATCGAGTCGCCGCGCTCGAGCAGCTGGGCATAGCCATAAATGGCGTTGAGCGGCGAGCGGATCTCGTGGCTGACCGCGACGAGGTAGCGCGTCTTGGCGGCATTGGCGGCCTCGGCGGTTTCCTTTGCCTTGGCCAGCGCGGCTTCCGTCTCGCGGTGCGCGGCGATCTCGGCGCAGAGCCGCTCGGTCTGGGCGCGATTCGCCTCTTCCGCCGCGCGGTGGCCGTCGCGTGCCTTCACGAACAGCCGGGCAAGGGTCGCGGCGACGGCGAGCGCGAGCCCCAGGCAGATCGTACCAAGAATGCGCGCCATCGCCATGCCGGTTCAGCCCCTTCGCCTGCAAGGACGCGCGGCGGCGGCGCCCCGAAACCAGGGCTCGCCAGTGCCTGAATGACGCATTGCAGCATCACGATTTGGGGTGACACATGCCATGTGACATGCCTATAAGTCGTATTACTGGATTGAGCAAACGTAATATCGGTTGCGACCATCCGACGGCTGAAATTCGCGCTTTCTCGCGCTGCGAAGATGGGGGTCGATCATGGCAAAATGGGTATCGAAGGCGCGGATCGCGGTGGCGGCGGTGGCGATTCTGGCGACGGCGTCGTGCGGCGGGAGCGGCAGTGCACCCAAGGCGCGGACCGAGTTCAATATCGGCTGGTCGATCTATGCCGGCTGGATGCCCTGGCCCTATGCCGAACAGGCCGGCATCGTGAAGAAATGGGCCGACAAGTACGGCGTGAAGATCCACTTCACCCAGGTCAATGATTACGTCGAATCGGTGAACCAGTTCAACGCCGGCAAGCTCGACGGCGTGACCGTCACCAACATGGACGCGCTCACCATCCCCGCCGCGGGCGGCAAGGATACCAGCGCGATCATCCTGGGCGATTATTCCAACGGCAATGACGGCATCGTCCTCAAGAACGCCAAGAGCCTGGCGGACATCAAGGGCCGCACCGTCTATCTCGTCGAGCTGTCGGTCTCGCACTATCTGCTCGCGCGCGGCCTCTCCACGGTGGGGCTGCAGCTCTCGGACGTGAAGACGGTCAACACCTCGGACGCGGACATCGTCGGCGCCTTCGCCAACCCCGCCGCCACCGCCGTCGTCACCTGGAACCCGCAGCTGACCGAAGTCGCCAAGCTGCCCGGCGCCACCAAGGTGTTCGATTCGAGCCAGGTGCCCGCCGAGATCCTCGACCTGCTCGCCGTCGACACCGCGACGCTCAAGGCGAACCCGAACCTCGGCAAGGCGCTGGCCGGGATCTGGTACGAGACGATCCAGCTGATGCAAAAGAAGGACGCCGCCGGTGCCGCTGCCCGCGCGGCGATGGCCAAGCTCGCCGGCGCGACTCCGCAGGCGTTCGACGCGCAGCTGACCACCACGCACCTCTACGGCACGCCGCAGGATGCCGTGGCGGCGGTCAAGTCGCCGGCGATCGGTGCCACCATGGTCAAGGTGCGCGACTTCAGCTTCTCCAAGGGGCTGTTCGGCCAGGGCGCCAAGTCCGCCGACGCGATCGGCATATCGGTGCCCGGTAAGACGATCGGCGACGCGAACAACGTCAAGCTGCGCTTCGACCCGACCTATATGGAGCTGGCCGCGGCCGGCAAGCTCTGAGGCCGGCTCCTCCATGCGCTGGGTGAACATCCGACCCCGCCGCCGCACCGGCTGGCTGCTGGGCAGCCTGCCGCTGCTGCTGGCGGCGATCGTCTACCTCTTCGCCTCGGCGGCGCGGCACGCCGAGAATCCGTCGGACAAGCTGCTGCCGACGCCGGGCGCGATGGTCGAGGCGATGCACGGCCTGCTCGCCCAGGCCGATCCGCTGAGCGGCCGCCTGCTCTTCTGGGCGGATACCCTCGCCAGCTTGGAACGACTGGGGCTCGCGCTCGGCATCTGCGCGCTGTCGGCGCTGCTGGTCGGCATGGTGCTGGGCGTGCTGCCCGCCGCGCGCGCCACCTTCGGCGCCTTCGTGACGACGATCGCGGTGATCCCGCCGATCGCGCTGCTGCCGGTGCTGTTCATCGTGTTCGGGCTGGGCGACACCGCCAAGGTCGCGCTGATCGTCATCGGCGTCACCCCCTTCCTGATCCGCGACCTTGCCGACCACATCACCGCCATCCCCCAGGAACAGCTGATCAAGGCGCAGACGCTCGGCGCGAGCAGCTGGCAGCTGGCCCTCCGCGTCGCGCTGCCCCAGGCACTGCCGCGGCTGATCGCCGGCATCCGCCTCTCGCTGGGGCCGGCGTGGGTGTACCTGATCTCGGCCGAGGCGATCGCGTCGGACGTGGGGCTCGGCTACCGGATCTTCCTCGTGCGGCGCTATCTGTCGATGGACATCATCATCCCGTATGTCGCCTGGATCTCGATCCTCGCCATCCTGATGGACGTGGCGCTGGCTCAGCTCAGCAAGCGCGCCTTTGCCTGGGCGCATGGAGCCGGCCGATGAGCGCGCTCCTCTCCTTCCAGAATGTCTGGCTCGAATATGGCGACAAGGTCGTGCTCGAACGCGTCGAGCTCGACATTGCCGAGCGCAGCTTCGTCTCGATCGTCGGCCCCTCGGGGGCGGGCAAGAGCAGCTTCCTGCGGCTCGCGCTGGGCCAGGAGCGGCCTACGCGCGGCAAGATCCTGCTCGACGGCACGCCGCTGCCCGGCGAATGCGGCCCCGATCGCGGGGTGGTGTTCCAGCGCTATTCGGTGTTCCCGCACCTGACGGCGCTGCGCAACGTGATGTTCGAGCGCGAGTGCGTCGGCGCGCCGCTCACCGCCCGGCTGTTCGGCGCCGCCCGCCGCCGCGCCCGCGACGAGGCCGCCGCGATGCTCGCCGAAGTGGGCCTGGGCGATGCGCTCGACCTCTACCCCGCCCAGCTCTCCGGCGGCATGCAGCAGCGGCTCGCCATCGCCCAGGCACTGATCGCCCGACCGCGCGTGCTGCTGCTCGACGAGCCCTTCGGCGCGCTCGATCCCGGCATCCGCCAGGACATGCACCGGCTGATCCTCAAGCTGTGGAAGGAGCATGCGCTCACCGTGCTGATGGTCACCCACGACATTTCCGAGGCGTTCAACCTCGGCACCCGCGTGCTCACCTTCGACAAGCGCCGCATCGATCCGCACGCCCCGCACCGCTACGGCGCGACCGCCGTCTACGACCTCCACCTCACCCGCAAGCGGCGCGAGGCGATTGTCGAGGCGCAGCAGGAAGTATTACGATTGACAGAATCAGTAATAACCGGGAAAGAGGAATCACTGTGAAGGAACCCTCCTCCTCCCTCGCCCGGCTCAGCATGAGCCTGCCCGCCGAACTCTTCCGCCAGCTCGACGAAATGGTGGAAGACCGGGGGCTCCCCTCGCGCTCGCAGCTGATCGCCGAGCTGATCCGCGACGAACTCGCCGAGCAGAGCGCCGCCTCGCGCCCCGAGGAGATGCTCGCGGGCACGATCACCCTCGTTTACCGCGCCGATCTCGGCCGGGTGCGCCACCAGCTGGCGCAGACCCAGGCGGAGTATCTGAAGGAGGTCATCTCCTCGCAGCACGTGTTTTTAGAGGACGATCAGTCGCTCGAGGTGCTGCTGGTCCAGGGGCCGGCGCGCCGGCTCCGCGACCTGTGCGACGCGCTGCGCAAGGTGCGCGGCGTGCAGCAATTGCGCCTCTTCACCACCACCGCGCTGCTGCCCCCGCTCCACGAGCAGGACGAGGCAGCGGCCCCAGAAGGGAGCAAGGCGGCATGAGCATACTCGCCGACCCCAATGCCGCGCGCGACCATGCGCGGGCGATGGCCGGCACCGTCGTCGAGGCGATGCCGATCCTGCCGCCACGTGCGGACGACCTGCCCGCAGGCGTTGGCGCCGACGATCTGGTCTGGGAAGAGACGATCGCTGCCGGCGGCTATGCCAGCCGCGTGCTGTCGCGCGGCACCCGGCTGCGGCTGATCGACGTGCAGGGCGATGCGTGTGCGTCGCTCCAGCTGTTCAACGCCGCGATGCCGACCGAGCGGCTCAACGTCGCCGATACGGTGAAGGTGCAGTGGAACGCCTATCTCGGCGCGGGCAGCCTGTTCCTCTCCGACATGGGCCGCGTGCTCGCCAGCATCGAGTACGATGGCGCGAGCACGCATGACGCCTTTTGCGGCGCGTCCAACGCCGCGTCGAACGCGCGCCGTTATGGCGACGGCAGCAATTCGGGTCCCTACCCCAATGCCCGCGACCGGCTGCTGCTGGGTGCGGCCAAGCACGGCCTCGCGCGCCGCGACGTGCATCCGTGCATCAATCTGTTCAAGGGCGTCCGTATCGCCGCCGACGGCACCACCGAACCGCAGCTCGGGCCGTTCGCGCCCGGCCGCGCGCTGGTGCTGCGCGCCGAGATGGACCTGATCGTCGTGCTGGCCAACTGCCCGCACGTGCTCGATGCCCGGCCCTGGACCGTCACCCCCTTGCGCGCCACCGCCTGGCGCGGGCCGGTGACGGCGGAGAACGATCCGATCCGCAACGCGACGCCCGAGCGGCAGCGCGCCTTCCTAAACACCGAAGACTGGGTCCGCCGCTGATGGAACAGGACGTAGCGCTCGCCGGCCTTACCGGCCGGGTGATCCATGACGAGATCGTCCCCGCCCGCGCGCCCTGGCTGCACCGCGTGAAGGCCGGCGAGACGCTCCGCGTGGTCGACCTCGAAGGCAACCAGGCGGTCGATTTCCTCCTGTATGCGACCCACGACGATGCCGAGCGCTACAGCGCGCAGGACACGATCGCGGCGCAGGCCAACATCTTCCTGCGCACCGGCAGCGTGCTGCGCTCGAACGAGGGCCGGCCGATGATGACGATCACGGCAACCGCGGTGGAGTATCACGACACGATCGGCGGCGCCTGTTCGTGCGAGTCCAACACGCTGCGCTACGGGCACCATACCAAGGCGCAGCACGCCTGTGTCGACAATTTCCTCGAAGCCAATCTCCGCGATGGCCGGGGCAAGCGCGACATCGTGTCGAACGTCAATTTCTTCATGAACGTGCCGGTCGAGGCAGATGGTGCGCTGGGCATCGTCGACGGCATCTCGGCGCCCGGCCTGACCGTGGACCTTCGCGCAGAAATGGATGTGACCGTGGTCGTTTCGAATTGCCCGCAGATCAACAATCCCTGCAACGGCTTCAACCCCACCCCCGTCCGCATGATCGTCACCGCATGAGCGGCGTGCGCACCGTTCTGATCGCCAATCGCGGGGCGATCGCCTGTCGGATCATCCGCACGCTCAAGAAGATGGGCATCCGCTCGGTCGCCGTCTTCTCCGATGCCGACGAGGCCTCGCGCCATGTCGCGCTCGCCGACATCGCGGTGCGCATCGGCCCGGGACCGGCGGCGGAAAGCTATCTCGACGTCACCCGCATCCTGGCGGCGGCGAAGGAGACCGGCGCGGATGCGATCCACCCCGGCTATGGCTTCCTCTCCGAGAACGCAGGCTTTGCCGAGGCCTGCGAGGCCGCCGGCATCGCCTTCATCGGCCCGAGCGCCGACAGCATCCGCGCCTTCGGCCTCAAGCACAGCGCCCGCGCGCTGGCCGAGGCGGAGAATGTCCCCCTCGCCCCCGGCACCGGCCTGCTCGACAGCGTCGAGGCCGCGCTCGAGGCCGCCGAGCGCATCGGCTATCCGGTGATGCTCAAGGCGACCGCCGGCGGCGGCGGCATCGGCATGCGCGTCTGCGCCGACGAACAGGCGGTGCGCGACGGCTATGCCGCGGTGGCGCGGCTGGGTGCCGGCAATTTCGGCGATGCAGGGCTGTTCCTCGAACGCTTCGTGCCGCGCGCCCGGCATGTCGAAGTGCAGATCTTCGGCGACGGCCAGGGCCGCGTCGTGGCGCTCGGCGAGCGCGACTGTTCGCTCCAGCGCCGCAACCAGAAGGTGGTGGAAGAAGCCCCCGCCCCCCACCTCCCCGAAAGCGTCCGTGCGGCGCTGATCGAGGCGGCGGTGCGGCTGGGCCAAGCGGCGAACTACCGCTCCGCCGGCACGGTCGAGTTTCTCTACGATCCTGCGCGCGAGGACTGGTTCTTCCTCGAAGTGAACACGCGGCTCCAGGTCGAGCACGGCGTCACCGAGGAAGTGACCGGGGTCGATCTGGTCGAGTGGATGGTGCGCGGCGCGGGCGGCGACTACAGCTTCCTCGACACCCCCGTGCCCGCCCCCAAGGGCTGGTCGATCCAGGCGCGGCTCTATGCCGAGGATCCGGCGGTCGACTTCCGCCCCGCCTCGGGCACGCTCACCGACGTGGCGTTCCCCGAAGGCGTGCGCGTCGAAAGCTGGGTGGAATCGGGGAGCGCCGTCTCCTCCTTCTACGACCCGATGCTCGCCAAGCTGATCGTCCATGGCGAGGACCGCGAGTCCGCCGTCGCGGCGATGCAGGCGGCGCTCGACCATACCCGCTTCGCCGGCATCGAGACCAATGTCCGCTGGCTGCGCGACGTGGCCCGCAGCGAGGATTTCGTCACCGGCGACGTCTCGACCCGCTCGCTGGAAACGGTGGTCCACCGCCCGCAGAGCATCGTCGTCCGCTCGGCCGGCACCGCGACCAGCGTGCAGGATTATCCCGGCCGCGTCGGGTTGTGGGACATCGGCGTGCCGCCCTCGGGCCCGATGGACGCGCGCGCCTTCCGCCTCGGCAACATGCTGCTCGGCAACGACAGCACCGCGCCCGGGCTGGAGATGACCGCGACGGGCCCGACGCTCCAGTTCAACACCGGGACGCGCGTCGTGCTGACGGGTGCCGATTTCGCCGCGACGCTCGACGGCAAGCCGGTCGAGCGCAACAAGCCGATCGCGATTGCAGAGGGCCAGATTCTGGCGCTGGGCCGCGTCACCGGCGGCGGCATGCGCGGCTATATCCTGTTCGCGGGCGGGCTCGACGTGCCGAGCTATCTCGGCAGCGCGAGCACCTTCGATCTCGGCGAGTTCGGCGGCCATGGCGGGCGCGTGCTCCGCGTCGGCGACACGCTGCACCTCACCGATCATGCGCCGGCGGTGATCCCCGGCCCACGTGCGATTCCGCAGGAACAGCTCGGCCCCGACTGGACGATCCGCGTCCTCTACGGCCCGCACGGCGCCCCCGATTTCTTCGCGCCGGAGGATGTCGACACGATCCTCTCGGCCGAGTGGAAGGTCCATTACAACAGCAACCGCACCGGCGTGCGGCTGGTCGGCCCCAAGCCGCATTGGGCCCGCAAGGACGGCGGCGAGGCGGGGCTCCACCCGTCGAACATCCACGACAATCCCTATGCGATCGGCGCGCTGGATTTCACCGGCGACATGCCGATCATCCTCGGACCCGACGGTCCCTCGCTCGGCGGCTTCGTCTGCCCGTTTGTGGTGATCGCGGCGGACCTGTGGAAGGTCGGCCAGCTCGCGCCGGGCGACCGCATCCAGTTCGAGCAGGTCAGCCTCGACGAGGCCGATGCCGCGGCGGCAGTCGAAGAAGCCTGGATCGAGGGCCGCGCCGCCACCGCGACCAGCCCCGCCAAGGGCGGCGGGCGCGACGCGATCCTGGTCGACCTGCCCGCCAAGGGCCGCCGCCCGCGCGTGCTCTTCCGCCGCCAGGGCGATCGCAACCTGCTGGTCGAATATGGCCCGATCACGCTGGACCTGGAGCTGCGCCTCCGCGTCCATGCCGCGACCACCGCGCTGGCCGAACTGGCGCTGCCGGGCATTCTCGACATCGTGCCCGGCATCCGCTCCTTCCAGGTGCATATCGACGGCATCCGCCTGAAGGAGGCGGCGCTGATCGAGCGGCTGGTGCAGATCGAGGACGCACTCGGCGATCTCGAGGATTTCGTGATCCCCTCGCGCATCGTCCACCTGCCGCTCAGCTGGAACGACCCCGCGATCCACGAGACGATCCAGCGCTACATGCGCGTGGTCCGCGACGACGCGCCCTGGTGCCCGGACAATATCGAGTTCATCCGCCGCGCCAACGGCCTGGCCAGCGCCGAGGAGGTCCACCGGATCATCTTCGACGCCAGCTACCTCGTCTACGGTCTGGGCGACGTGTATCTCGGCGCACCGGTCGCCACCCCGATCGACCCGCGGCACCGGCTGGTCACCACCAAATACAACCCGGCCCGCACCTGGACGCCGCCCAACGTGGTCGGCATCGGCGGCGCCTATATGTGCATCTATGGCATGGAGGGTCCGGGCGGCTACCAGCTGTTCGGCCGCACCATCCAGGTGTGGAACACCTATCGCCAGACCGGCGCCTTTGCCGAGGGCAAGCCCTGGCTGCTGCGCTTCTTCGACCAGATCCGCTTTTTCCCGGTGAGCCATGAAGAGCTGACCGAATGGCGACGCGACTTCCCGCTCGGACGGCGCGAGATCAAGATCGAGGAAACCGAGTTCCGCCTCGCCGACTATCGCGAATTCCTCGCCGACAATGCGCGGTCCATCGCCGCGTTCGAGAAGCAGCGCAACGCCGCCTTCGCGGCCGAGCGCGCCGACTGGGAGTTGAAGGGCGAGTTCGATCGCGTCGCCAGCCTCACCGAAAGTGCCGACGACAGCGCGGATGAAGCGGTGACGGTGCCCGAGGGTGCCGAACTCGTGGAGGCACCGTTCGGCGGCAGCGTGTGGAAGCTGCTCAAGGAAGTCGGCGATCCGATCGACGCGGGCGAGACCATCGCCGTGCTGGAGGCGATGAAGATGGAGTTTCCGGTGACCAGCCCGGCAGCGGGCACGGTCGCGGCACTCTATGTCGCCGAGCGGCAGACGGTCACGCCGGGCTCGCCGGTGCTGGCATTGGTGCGGGCATGACCGCGCTCGACCGGCTTTCGGTGACGGGCATCGCCGCCGAGGTTCAGGCGGGCACCCGCAGCGCGGTCGCGGTGATCGAGGACGTGCTGGCGCGGCTCGATGTCTATGATGCGATCCAGCCGGCGGTGTGGATATCGCGGTTCGAGCCCGACGCGCTGCGGTCCGCTGCCGCTGCGGTGGATGTTCGCGTCGCTGCCGGTGAGACCCTGCCGCTGGCGGGCGTGCCCTTCGCGGTGAAGGACAATATCGATCTCGCGGGCCTCGCCACCACCGCGGCCTGCCCGGCCTTCGCCTATCAGCCGGAGCAATCGGCGACCGTGGTTGCGAAGCTGGTGGCCGCGGGGGCGATCCCGGTCGGCAAGGCCAATCTCGACCAGTTCGCCACCGGCCTCAACGGCACGCGCAGCCCCTATGGCATTCCACGCAACGCCTATAACCGCGCCTGGGTGAGCGGCGGCTCCAGTTCGGGCTCTGCGGTGGCAGTCGCCGCCGGGCTGGTCGCCTTTGCGCTGGGCACCGACACCGCCGGCTCGGGCCGGGTGCCTGCCGCGTTCAACCATCTCGTCGGCCTCAAGCCCAGCAAGGGCCGCTGGAGCAGCACCGGCCTAGTCCCCGCCTGCCGCACGCTCGATTGCATCACGGTGTTCGCGAGCAACACCGAGGACGCGGCGCTGGTGGACACCATCGCCGCTGGCTTCGACGCGACGGACTCGCTCTCCCGCGCCCTGCCGGACGTGCCCCGCGCCCGCCGCCGCATCGGCGTGCCCCGCGCCGAGCAATGCCGCTGGTTCGGCGACATCGAGTCCGAGTTTCTCTACCGGCAGGCGCTGGCGAGCCTCGACGCCGAGCTGGTCGAAATCGACCTTACCCCGCTCGATGAAGCCGCGCGCCTCCTTTACGACGGACCCTGGGTCGCCGAGCGCACCGCCGCACTGCAGGGCCTGCTGCTCGACAGCCCCGACGCGATCCACCCGGTAGTCCGCGAGATCGTCGAGCAAGGCTTCGGCTACAGCGCGGTCGATGCGTTCAACGGCGCCTATCGCCTCGCCGAACTCGCCCGCATGGCCGAGGCGATGTGGCAACAGGTCGACCTGATCGCCCTCCCCACCGCGCCGACCAGCTACCGCGTCGCGGAGATGCTCGCCGAGCCGATCAGGCTGAATGCGAGCCTCGGCGCCTATACCAATTTCGTGAATTTGCTCGACATGGCGGCGATCGCGGTACCCACCGGCACCTACGCCAGCGGAGTCGGCTTCGGCGTGACGCTGATTGGCCCGGCGGGCACCGATCGCGCGCTGATCGACCCGGCGCACGCACTTTTCCCCGCGCCGGCATCCCCGCCGCCGCTGGACCTGGAGGGACGGATGGAAACGGTGAAGCTCGCGGTCGTAGGTGCCCATCTCGAAGGCATGCCGCTCCACTGGCAGCTGACCTCGCGCGAGGCCAAGTTCGTCACCGCCACGACCACGGCGCCGACCTACAAGCTCTACGCCATGGCCGAGAGCGTGCCGCCCAAGCCGGCGCTGGTTCATAGCGAGGACGGTGCCGCGATCGCGCTGGAAGTGTACGAGCTCGACATGGCCGCGTTCGGCAGCTTCGTCGCCGAAGTGCCGCCGCCGCTGGCGATCGGCACGGTGACGCTGGCCGACGGCAGCCAGGTCAAGGGCTTCGTCGCCGAACCCCGCGCGCTGACCGGCGCGGAGGACATCACCGCGCTCGGCGGCTGGCGGGCGTTTATCGCGCGGGGCTGAGCGCCCCTCCCCTCCACCGTCATCCCGGCGAAAGCCGGGATCCATTGGCGCTCCGTTGCAGCAGGCGCCTCAACCGAGAGGTAAATGGATTCCGGCTTTCGCCGGAATGACGGCTTAGGCGACGGTCAGTCGTTCGGTCGCGCGGGGACCGGATAGACGATGAATTCCGCGTGCCGGTCCACCACCGGCAGCGGCCCCGCCTTCGCCACCGCCGCGCGCAATTCCTCGATCGCTGTGGGCGCCAGCGGTAGCGGACGCTCGTCGGCATGCACCGGCGCTTCCATCCCGTAATCCTTCCCAGGCGTCTTGGTCATTTCGATATGCGCGCCGAGCAGCGCACGGATCGGGTGCGTCCTGGCGAACGCCGCCAGCCGCGCTGCGCTGCTGCGGAAGTCGTCGAAATGGTTCAGCGGTACGTAGAGCCGCCCCGGATAGAGCATGTCGCCCGAGAACAGCAGCCGCGTCCGCGCATCATAGACCATGATGTGCGCCGGCTGGTGGCCCGGCGTCGCCAGCACATCGAGCATTCGCCCGCCCAGGTCATAGCGGGCCACGTCGCGCGGCCAATCGGTGAAGTGGAAGAATGCCGCCACCTCGCTGGGCTTGAGTCCAACGACGTCCGTGTCCGGCCGATCGCGGAACTCGTCATCGCCGGCATGATGGTCGCCATGGCTGTGCGTGTGCGCGACGACCAGCCGGATCGCGCGGCCGCCATGCTTGGCCTGCCAGTCCGCGACCAGCCAGTCGACCGTCGGCCGGATCTTCAGCCCGCCCGCCCCGGTATCGAGCAGCAGCGCCCGGTCGCGGCCGAACAGCAGATAGAGGAACGGCGCCTCGAAATTGGTCTTCACCGACTGGCGGATCACGAAGGTGTCGCGGTCGATCGCCTGCACCTGCGTTTCCGGTTCGCTCGCCGCGGTGCCGTTGATCCAGGGCGCGAACGCCGGCGGCTTCGGGTCCGCCGCGCCGAGCAGCAGAAAGGCACCGAGCGCGAGCGAAACCTGGCGTCGAAAATGGGTCATGGGCCGCATGCTGGGCCACCCTTCACCGCCCGACAACCCGCCAAATCCCCCGCTACGTCAAACGACTTACGGCGTGCGGACCCCGTTTCGGTCATCTTCGAGCCATCGGAATCACGGGCGAGGACCGGGCGCGACCATGGATGCAGCTGTACCGACCAACTTCGAACCTACCGGCGTGCAGGGCGGCCCGGTAAAGCGCTTCATCTTCACCCATTTCCAGCCGGCAGTGCTGGTGGCGATGATCCTGTTCTGGACCTTCGCGCCGGATTCGATCGCCAAGGCATCGGTCGCGGTCGGCATCGGCATCGTCTTCAAGCTCTGCCTGCTCGGCATGGAGCGGATCAGCGAGCGCCACGCCCATTGGCGGCTGACCTGGAAGGAGCTCGCCAGCGACCTCTTCTACGTGGGCATGAGCTACACGCTGATCAAATATGCCGGCAAGCAGTTCGGCGACGACGCGATCATCGACGCGATCAAGCATTATTTCCACCTCAAGACCGCCTGGGCCGGGCAGATCCCGATCCTGTTCCAGGCGCTCGCCATCCTGCTGATCTTCGATTTCTGCCAATACTGGATGCATCGCGGCATGCACAACTGGACGCCCTTGTGGCTCACCCATGCGCCGCACCACCACATCACCCAGCTCAACGCGCTCAAGGGCTCCGTCGGCAATCCGATCGAGTTGTTCCTGATCGGCCTGAGCCTGGGCGGCTTCTTCGACTTCCTGCCGCGTGCCGCCCTGCTCGCGGGCGGCATCGGCATGGCGATCGGCGCCTATACCCACGCCAATATCCGCTTCAACACGCCGCGCTGGTGGTCCTTCCTGTTCAACACGGTCGAGCACCACAGCCTGCACCACTCGCCCGATTACGACAGCAGCCGGACCAACTACGCCAACACCTTCATCTTCATCGACCGCATCTTCGGCACCTGCCGCGATTCCGAGGCCGCGCATGTCGGGCTCGACGATTGCCGCCGGCTGGGGATCAAGGAGCAGATGGTCTACCCGTTCCGGCCGCTGGTCAGCTGGGTGAAGCAGTTGCGCGCACCCCGCCTCCCCGAGGGCGCGGTGGCCGCCGAATGAGCTGGCTGCGCGCGATCGACTGGATCTGGCACGTCCGTGGAACGCTGGCGCTGCCGGCCCGCCCGATCTCCTTCCATGCACTGGAGCCGGTGTTCGAGGAACGCGGCACCACGCTGGAGCGCGGCCCCGACACGCTGGTCTTCCGCAAGGACAATCCGGATTCGCAGGACAAGCTCGCCTCGTTCGAGCACGGCACGCTGCAGTTCGTGGAGACCGACGGCGGCCCGGCGTTGCGCTACGACCTGACCAGCCATCCGCTGCTGTGGTGCTTCATCGCGCCTGCGCCCTTCGCCGCGCTCGCATACGCCGCACAGCCGATGCGCATCCCCGGCTATGTCTTCGCCGGCATCTTCGCTGCGCTCTACCTTGCCGGCCGTATCATCGAGCAGCGCAACGCCCATAAACTGTTCCGCGAACGCCTGCTGGGCACCGGCACCGCCGAGGCGTTGCCGGCCTGACACGCCCTCAGGGTCGCTGGAAGGTCCAGCGGCCGCTATCGCTGGCAGGATCGAACGGCAGCAGCGCCGGCGTGCTCCGCCCGATCGCGACCAGCGCCTTGGGATGCTTGGCATCGGCCTGCGCCTTGGGCTGAATGCGGTAGCTGCCGTCGGTCAGCTGGTCGATCCGCCACAATTGCTCGGCCGCCCCGGTAAAGGCGGGCACCGCCTGCACGCTGCCTTCGGGACCCACCGCCAGCGCGCGCTCGGTGCCGGCGATGAGGATCTTGTAATAGGGCGCGCCGAACGCCCCGCCCGCGCCTTCCGCCGGTGCGATCGACCAGAGCTGGTGCGCGCGCATCATGTAATCGCCTAGGTCGACCTCGATCGCGCCCTCGGGCCAGCTGACGCGGTCCTCGGCGAGCGTCTGGTTGGGGATCGGCCCCACCGGGTCGCCGGGCTTGGCGAAGAAGCTGCGGCGCGCATCGAACGGCATGCGGACGAAGTCGACCGCAAGCTCCAGCGCCCCGCCGCCGCGTTCCGAATGGATCTCGTAGATGCCGGCAGGCAGGTTCTCGCCCGCCACCGGCCAGCCGTCCTTCCAAAGCAGCGGCATTATGCCGAGCACGCTGCGCCCGCCGCGATCGAGATCGGACTCGTAATGCATCGAGAATTTCTGCACGCCGTCGCCGAGATCGAGCAGCCCGAAATGCCCCGGCCCGTACTGCCGCCCGCGACCGGCCACGACCAGCTTGCCGCCGCCCTTGAGCAGCGGCACGCCCATATTGTCGACGAACGGACCCGTAGGGCTGCGCGACCGACCCACCCGGATATTGTACGAGGAATTCGGCCCATCGCAGCAGGTGCCATGGGTGCCGAGCAGATAGTACCAGCCATCGCGGTGCATGAGCGCGGTCGCCTCCATGTCGATCGCGACGTCGACCGGCTGGCTGCCCGGCATCTTGTCGCCGGTCTTGGGATCGAGCTCGAGCATGCGGATATAGCCGAAGTATGTGCCGTAGCTGAGCCACAGCCGCCCCTCGGCAAGGAGGAAGGCGGGGTCGATCGCGTCGGCCGGCTCCAGCCCGTTGGTGGAGGCGACCACGCCGACATCATGAAAACCGAACTCCGGCGATTTGGGATCGAGCGACTTGGTCCACATCACCTTGACGTTGCTGGCATGGCCGCCGTTCATGCCGCCGCCGCCCACCGCATAGGCGACGTAGAAGCGGTCGCCGATCCTGATCACGTCGGGCGCGACGCCGCCGCCGGGGCGCTCGCCGCCGCTGGCCCACGTCCAGCCATCCTCGGAGACGAGCCCGCCGCCGCGCGTGCCGAAGGTCCACCAGCGACCGTCGGAATAGGTTATCGTCGAGGGATCGTGGATGAAGGGCTCGCCCTCGAGCTGGGCGGAGGCGATCTGGGGCTGTGCGAGCAGGAACAGCGCGGCGAGCGAAGGGCATGCGAACTTCATGGCGTTCCTCACTTCACGTCAATCGTGATGTCGCGGATCGGCTTGCCGGCCTCATCGACGAAGCGGGCGCAGAAGTCGCTGAGCCCGGGACCGTTGATCACCGCGCCGCGCAGTATGTTGCGGCCCTTGCGCAGCGTGATCGGGCGCGACACCACGTCGTCCATCACCATCCGCCGGTCGCCATAGAGACCGGCGACCTCGCTGCCGTTCAGCCACCAGCGCGACGCGGAATTGGAGCCCAGCGCCAGCCGAACGCCACGCATCTCGCGCGGGGCGTTCACGATCGTCACCGCCCAGAAGATCACGCCATAGGTCGGCTTGCCGAGCCCTTGGGCGAGGTAGAAGAGCTTGATGTCGAACAGGCTGGAGTCCAGCGCGTGCCAGCGCTGGCCGCCTGCCGCCCCCTCCCCGTCGCGCGGCACAGCTTCGAACTTGCCGGGATAGGTGGCGGGCGCGATTGCTGCGCTGACATAGCTGGGGGTGAAGCCGGTATTGGTGCGGTTGGGCTTCAGCACCGGTTCGAGCAGCAGCCAGCGGCGGAGAAAGCCATCGGCATCGGGCGCGATCGGATCGGCAGCGGCCGGGGTGAAATAGGGCGCGAGACCGGTGGGCGGCGGCAGCTTCTCCTCCACCATGCCGGCGGTCTGCGCGTGCAGCGCCGCCGGTGCGGTCAACGCCAATGCCAGCGCGCACCATCGCGCAGCCGAACGGGGCCTGCCCATCGCCATTGTCTCCTCTCCCCGGCGACTCGAAGCGGTCGCCGTTGTTATCGGTAACAGCATGGCTAGGCGGCGGCACACTGCGCCGTCAACTGGCGAAACGATTGCCGTGCCCACCGCACTGGACTCTACACGACTTACCCTCGTCTTTTCAGAGCCTTAGTTATGCTATGAAAGATATCGATCTTGCGCCGAACTCGCTTGATTTTCTCAGACTAAACTGCCCTAATGTGCACGCTAACATCCGAGGCCTCCGGCGCATGACGCCGGCGGCACTTAGGGGAGGAACCGCCGTGAAGATCGCTTATGCCGCCATGGCCGCGGCCATGCTTGCCGTGCACCCCGTTCAGGCGCAGACCGCGCCAACAGCCCCAGCGCAGACCGCAGCCACCCCGATCGCCGAGGACTTCAAGCCCTCGACGCTCAACCAGCCGGGGCAGCAATATCCGCAGGTCAATTCGCAGGGCTATGTCCGCTTCCGCGTCGTCGCGCCCGAGGCGACCGCAGTGAAGGTGAGCCTGGGGCTGGGCGGCCGCGGCGGCACCACGCTGAGCAAGGCATCCGACGGCAGCTGGACCGGCACCACCGAAGGCCCGCTCGACGAGGGCTTCCATTACTACCACCTGACGATCGACGGCGGCGTCTTTAACGACCCCGGCACGCTGAACTTCTACGGCTCCACCCGGTGGGAAAGCGGCATTGAGATCCCCGCGCACGACGCCGACTTCTATGCGCTGAAGGACGTGCCGCACGGCCGGGTCGAGCAGATCCTGTTCCCCTCCCCCAGCACCGGCACCCAACGTCGCGCCTTCGTCTACACGCCGCCGGGCTATGAGAAGAACGCCGGCACCCGCTATCCGGTGCTCTATCTCCAGCATGGCTGGGGCGAGGACGAGACGGCGTGGAGCAACCAGGGCCATGCCAACCTGATCCTCGACAACCTGCTCGCCGCCGGCAAGACGCGGCCGTTCCTGATCGTCATGACCTACGGCATGACCAACGACGTGCGGCCGGGCCAGCCCGGGGGCCTCGCCAGCTTCGATATCAAGCCGTTCCAGACCGTGCTGCTGAACGAGCTGATCCCCTATGTCGACGCGCATTACCGCACGCTCGCCGACCAGAAGCACCGGGCGATGGCCGGACTGTCGATGGGCGGGTTCGAGACCAAGCTGATCGCGCTCAAGAATCTCGACCGCTTCGCCTATATCGGCCTGCTGAGCGGCGGCACGATCTCACTGGAGGATGTGAACACGACGCCGGGCTATCGCGACAAGGTGAAGCTCAGCTTCGTCAGCTTCGGCAGCCGCGAGATCGAGGGCGGTCGTTCGGGCCCGCCGGGCGGTCCTAAGGTCGATCCGCGCGCCAATGCCGAGGCGATCAAGGCGGCGGGCATTCCCAGCGCCTTCTACGTCTCGCCCGGCACCGGCCATGAGTTCCAGACCTGGCGGCGCAGCCTGCACGAGATGGCGCCGTTGCTGTTCCGCGACTGAACGGTCCGGCCGGCACCTGCCCAGAAAAGCCATTGCGCGCGCATTTCGCTGCAAATATGCGCAATCGCAGACCATGCCATCGCCGGGGCAACGGCGGTGGCATGCAGGGCAGAACAGGGACGGAGCAGGGTGCGCAGCGCGGAGCGGCAGGATCGACACGTGGTGCACTGGCGCGGCGCGGCGACGCTTGCCCTGCTGCTCGCATCGACCGCCCCCGCCGTCGCGCAAGAGGCGGCCCCGCCCGCGCTCAGCTTCCAGGCGGCGCTCGCCCGGCTCGACAAGGCCTCGCCGGGGCTGAGCGGCGAGGACCATGCCGTCCGCGCCAGCGAGGACATCGCCGCCGCCACCCGCACACTGCGCCGCCCGGTGGTCACCGCCTCGGCGAGCGTGATCGAATATCAGAAGACGCTGTCGGTCGACCTGTCCGAACCCAAGACCGATGCGCTCAATGCCACCAACGGCTTTCTCGACCAGCTCGGCGGCCAGTTCTCGGGCGAGAGCGGGCAAATCGTGGCGCAGGTGACCCAGCGGATCGGCGCCGCCCTGCCCCGGCTCTTCGGCGCGATCCCCAACACGCTGGAGTTCCAGACCCGCGACACCGTGTTCCGCCCGGCGATTACCGCGGCGATGCCGCTCTATACCGGCGGCGCGATCCCGGCGGTGCAAAAGGGCGCCGACGCGGCCGTGGGCATCGCCCGCGCCAAGCAGGCCGGCGGCCAAGACCTGTCGCGGGTCAATCTGGTGCGCGCCTATTTCGGCCAGAAGGTCGCGAGCCAGCTGACCGTCTCCACCCGCGAACAGCTCGAGGCCTTCGACCGCCACCTCTCCGACGCGCGCAAGCTGGAGGCGGAAGGCGTGCTCGCCCATGCCCGGGTGCTGGAGGTGGAAGTCGCCCGCAACACCGCCCAGCGCGCGCATGAGCATGCCCGCAGCGAGGAGGCGATCGCCACCGATGCGCTGGCGCGGCTGCTAGATCAGCCGGCGGGCATCACCGCCTCCACGCCGCTGTTCGTTCATTCGGAGCCGCTGCCGCCGCTCCAGCGCTTCCTCGACGGCATCGACCAGTCGCCGCGCGCGAAGGGTGCCGATGCCGCCAAGAGCGCGGCGCAGGCAGGCGTCGACCTCGCCAAGTCGCGCTACCGGCCCCAGGCCTTCGCCTTCGGCAGCTACAACGCCAACCGCAACAACGCGCTGCCGACCGAGCCCGACTGGATCGCCGGCGTCTCGCTGCGCATGACCCTGCTCTCCAACTTCGATCGCCAGAAGGCGCTCTCTGCCGCGCGCGAGAACCAGGCCGCCGCCGCCGATGCCGCCGCGCAAGCGCGACGCGATGTGGCGGGCGAGATCGTCCGCGCCTGGAACATCGCCGAGGCGGCGCGCCGCTCCTTCCTGCTGCTCGACGCCAACCTCGCCGCCGCGCAGGAGAATCTCCGCGTGCAGCAGCTCTCGTTCCGCGAGGGCGAGGTGGCTTCGTCGGCGCTGATCGATGCCGAGGCGGCGCTTGCCACGGTGCGCACCCAGCGGCTCGCCGCCGCTTATGAATATGACCTGGGGCTGATGGCGCTGCTCGCCGCCAGCCACCGCGTCGACGACTATAGCGACTTCATGGCGCGTGCCGATCGGCACGTGGAGGACCAGCAATGACCGACGAGACCGCGCCCCCGCCGCGCCGCAAGCCGCCCATCCTCGCGATCGTCCTCGGCGTCGCGGTGCTGGTGCTGATCGTCGGCGGACTGTGGCTCGCCAACCGGCCCGCGCCCGAGCAGCTGCAGGGCATGGTGGATGCCGACGAGGTCAACGTCGCCACCAAGGCGCTTGCCCGCGTCGAGACGCTGGTCGCCGAGGAGGGCCAGCGGGTGCGCGCGGGCACGCTGCTCGCGACGCTGTCGAGCCCGGAGATCGCCGGCGGCAAGGCGCAGGCGCAGGGCGCGGTGGACGCCGCCCGCGCGATCGCCTCGGAAACCAACGAAGGCGCGCGGCAGGAAGACATCGCCTCGCTGCGCTCGACCTGGCAGGCGGCGCAGGCGGCGGCCGATCTCGCGGCGGTGACCAGCCGGCGCACCGCGAACCTCTATGCGCAGGGCGTGATCGCGGCGCAGCGGCGCGACGAGGCGGCGGCGGCGCGCGACGCCAGCGCCAAGCAGGCCGAGGCTGCCCGCCAGCAATATCTCAAGGCGCTCGCCGGCGCCCGCCCGCAGAACAAGCAGGCGGCCAATGCGCAGGTCCGCATCGCCGAAGCCGCATTGCAGACCGCCACCGCGCTCGGCCGCGAGACGCAGCTGGTCTCGCCGATCGACGGCGAAGTGTCGCGCAAGCTGGTGCAGCCGGGCGAAGTCGTCAGCCCGGTGATCCCCGCCTATCAGGTGCTCGACATCGACCATAGCTGGGTGGCGCTGACCGTGCGCGAGGACCGGTTCAAGGGGATCGCGATGGGCAAGCGGCTGCACGGCCACATCCCCGCGCTCGGCCGCGACGGCGATTTCGCGGTCTACCAGATCGCCCCGCGCGGCGACTTCGCGACGTGGCGCGCGACGCGCCAGGCCTCGGGCTATGACGTCCGCGCCTTCGAGGTGAAGCTGCGCCCGGTCGCGGCGATCCCCGGCCTGCGCCCCGGCATGAGCGTGCTGTTCGACTGGCCGCAATGAGCGCCTTCGGCCGTGCCTTGCGGGCGGAGCTGCGCCATCTGGCGCGCGACCGCTGGGACCTGGCTGGGCTGACGCTGATCCCCGCACTGCTGCTGTTCCTGATCGGCGCGATGTTCTGGCAGGGATCGCTGCGGCGGCTGCCGATCGTGGTGGTCGACGACGATCGAAGCTCGGCGAGCCGCGCCATCCTGCGCGCGATCGACGCGGCGCCGCTGGTACACATCGTCGCGATGCGCGCCACCGAGGCGGAGGCGGTGGAAGAGGTACGGCGCGGCCATGCCAATGGCTTCGTGCATCTGCCCAAAGATCTCGGCGCCGGGCTCGCCCGCCACCGCACGCCGGTGATCCGCATCCTCTACAATGCCAGCTTCCTCTCCTCGGGCTCCCAGGCGGCGAGCGGCGCCACGAGCGCGGTGCAGGCGGCGGCCGCGTCGCTGGTGGTCGATCAGCTTTCCGGCCACGCGCTGCCGCCCGATCCGACCCGGCGCTTCGCCGTCGAGGCGGTGCCGCTCAACAACGCGGCGTCGAGCTTCGAATGGTTTCTCAGCACGCTGATCTATCCGGCGGTGCTGCATCTGGTGGCGGCGGTGACATCGGCGATGGCGCTGGGTCGCGAGCTGGAGGATCGCTCGCTCGACGGCTGGGCGGCGCGCAGCAGTGCGATCGTGCCCGCCCTGTTCGGCAAGCTGCTGCCCTATGTCGCGGCAGCGAGCCTGTGGGGCATCGCCTGGCTGCTGTTCGTGACGTTGGGGCGCGGCTGGCGGGTGGAGGGCAGCATCGCGGCGATCGTCGTGGCACAGACGCTCTTCTTCCTCGGCACCGCCGCGATCTCCGCGCTGCTGGTCGCCGCCACGCGTGAGACCGCGACGGCGCTGTCGGTCTGCGCGGTCTATGCCGGGTCGGCGCTGGCCTATGCGGGCGCAACCCTGCCGCTCAACGGCGGCAGCGGTTTCGCGCGGTTCTGGAGCGAGGTGCTGCCCCTCACCCATTATCTCGCACTCCAGACCGGACAGCTGGGCGGACAGGACCTCGCCACCATCGTGCCGCCGATGCTGGCGCTGCTCGCCTATGTACTGGTGCCGGGCGCGCTCGCCTGGGTGCTGATCCGACGGCAGGCGCGATGAGCTTCGCCGCCGCCTTCCGCGCCACCTGGGCGACGGTGCTGACCTCGCGCACCCTGCTCAGCACGATGCTGCTCGCGGTGGTGCTCTACGCCTTCTACTATCCCGCGCCGTACAGTCAGGAAGTCGCGCAGCAGCTGCCGGTGGTGCTGGTCGACGAGGATGCCAGCGCGCTGAGCCGCCAGCTCGTCCGCGACCTGGAAGCCACGCGCGCGGTGATCGTGGTCGATCATGCCCCGAGCGTCGCCGAGGCGCAGGCACGGCTGCGTGCCGGCAAGGCCGACGGCGTGGTGCTTATCGCCCGCGGGCTGCAGCGCCAGCTGCGCACCGGCGCGCCGGGGGCCGGAATCGCGGTGTGGGTCAACGCCTCCTATCTGCTCCGCGCCAGCACGATCGGCGAGGCGGTGACCGAGGTGCTGCGCGACCTCGCCGTCGAGAAGCTTGACCTGCTGGGGCAGGCCGTGCGCGCGGGCCCGCCGGTCACCATCGTGCGCGAGCCGATGTTCAACCCGACCGCAGGCTACAAGGGCTATGTCTTCCCCGCCGTGGCGATCGTCATCATCCAGCAGACCCTGCTGTTCGGCGTCGCCACCTTCGTCGGCGGGCGGCGGCGCAAGGGCCGCTGGCGGATGGGGGCCGGCGAATATCTCGGCACCTGGGCGGCGTTCGCGTCGGTGGGCCTGCTGACCTGCCTGTTCCTGTTCGGCTGCATCTTCTGGGTGCAGGGCATCCCGCGCGACGAGAATGTCGCAGGCATGCTGCTCGCCGCACCGTTGCTCGCGGCCTCGGTCGCCGGGCTCGGGCTATGGCTCGGCAGCTATTTCGACCGCTCCGAACGCGCGATGGTGATCCTCGCGCCCACCTCGGCACCCTTGTTTTTCCTCACCGGCACCGCCTGGCCGCTCGACCAGATGCCGGGCTTCGTCCGCGCGCTGGCGCAACTGATCCCCTCGACCAGCGGCGTGCACGTGTTCGTGCCGCTCAACCAGATGCACGCCAGCCTCGCCGACGTGGCGCCGGGGGTGCTCACGCTGCTCGGCCTCGCGCTGCTCTATGGCGGGCTCGGCTGGTGGCGGATCGCCGGGCCGCGTCAGAAGCGGAAGCTGAGCCAGCCGGCGACGAAGTCCGAGCTGGCATAACCCGCCTTGGTGAGCGCCGGCCCGGCGGCGAGATGCTCGTAGCGCCCGGTGAGCGACAGCCGCGGGGTGATCGCCCACACCGCCTGCACCCGCGCGACATCGGCGGTCCGAGAGTCGCGGACGTTCTGCGTGCCGGGAAAGGGCTGCCCGTTCGCGCGGTACACCGCGTCGTGCACATTGGCCCGCCACGCCCGCTGATACTCCAGGTTCAGCCGCAGCTTGGAGGTCGGCGACAGGTTGAGCGTCGGCGCGAATGCCACCAGGTTGCTGGGCGTGAGGAACAGACCGTAGCTGTAATAGATGTTGTTGCCGAACGGCGCATAGGCGTTGCGTAATTTGCCGTCGCCATAGCCGCCCCCGCCGCTGGCATAATCGGCATGGAAGCCGATCCTTGGCGCACGCTTGCCGGAGCCGAGCCGGACGTTCTGCGCGAAGAAGCCCTGCCACGCATCGATCTGCTGATCGCGCCAATAGCCCCATTGATGGTTCACCGACCAGTCGATCGTCACCGGCCCCGCCTCGCCCCAGAGATGGGTGCCGAGATAGAAGCGCGTGCCCGGGCCGATGCGGCCGCCCCAGGTGCCGACATTGTTGCGGCGGCGCCAGAAGAAGGGATCGAAATAGAGCTTGGCGCCGCCCACCCACGCCTTGGGCACGACGAAGCCGAGGCTCACGCCCGAGAAGCGCCGCGCGGGATCGATCACGTCGTCGTCGGTGCCCAAATCGCCATATTGGGTGGGCTTGAGGTCGAACACGTCCACCCGCACCGTCTTGCCCCGCGCCCAGCCGCGAAAGCCGTTGAGCGTGTAGCGGATCGTGTTGTTGTCGCGCTGCGAGACCAGCAGGTTCGGCCCGTCGGTGAACTCCTGCCGGCCATAGCGTGCGCCGACATCGATGCCGGCGACCTCGCCCTTGGCCTCGACGAACAGCTGCTGCACCGCCACGTCGTTGCGCAGCGTCGCGGCCGGCGCGCCGAGCTCCACGCCGGAGATGCCGCCATGCGCGATCTCGCCATAGACGCGAAGATGCTCGCCGACATGCAGGTCCGCGCCGCCCACCAGCCGGACGATGTCCTGCCGCTGCGCGCGGCTGTCGCGCAGATTGGGGTTGGTGGTGTGGTTCACTCGCAGCCGCGCCTCGCCGGACAGGGTGACGTAGACGTCGCCGTCGGGCGTCAGCTTGAGGCACTTCAGCGCATCGATCGGATCGTCGCGCTTTGCCGGATCGCAGAGCTTCCGCCAGTCCTCGGCCCAGCGGGAGAGATTGTAGCCGCCGGTGGTGGCGCCGTCGCCGGCGGCGGCGGCCGGATAGCCGGCGGTTTCGACGACCTGCGCTTCGGCAGGCAGGCTCAGGGCGAGCGCCGGGGTGGCGCCCAAGACGCGAATTACACTACGCATGGGAGCTTCCCTTTACTCGGCGGGGACGGCGTCGGCGGGACGCTGGTCGATGCGCGGCGCGCGGCCGTGCAGCGCGGCGTCGAGCGCGTCGTGATCGAGCCGGCCTTCCCAGCGCGAGACGACGACGGTCGCCACCGCGTTGCCGATGAAGTTGGTCAGGCTGCGGCACTCGGACATGAAGCGGTCGACCCCGAGGATCAGCGCCATGCCCGCCACGGGCACGCTCGGCACGATCGACAGCGTCGCCGCCAGGGTGATGAAGCCCGCGCCGGTGACGCCCGCCGCGCCCTTGGACGACAGCATCGCCACGCCGAGCAGCAGCAATTGCTGCTCGATCGAGAGGTGGACGTTGGTCGCCTGGGCGATGAACAGCGCCGCCAGCGTCATGTAGATGTTGGTGCCGTCGAGGTTGAACGAATAGCCGGTCGGCACGACCAGCCCGACGATCGTCTTCGGGCAGCCGGCGCGCTCCATCTTCTCGATCAGCGAAGGCAGCGCGCTTTCGGACGAGGAGGTGCCGAGCACCAGCAGCAGCTCGGCCTTGAGGTACGCGATCAGCCGCAGGATCGAGAAGCCCGCCATCCACGACACCGCGCCGAGCACGACGAGCACGAACAGCGCCGAGGTGAAGTAGAAGGTGCCGACCAGCATCGCCAGGTTGGCGAGCGTGCCGACGCCGTATTTGCCGACGGTGAACGCCATCGCGCCGAACGCGCCGACCGGGGCCGCCTTCATCAGGATGGCGACGACCTTGAACATCGCCAGCGAGATGTCTTCCAGCGCGGTGGTGATCCGCTCCCCGCGGTCGCCGACCAGCGCCAGGCCGATGCCGAACAGGATCGCGACGAACAGCGTCTGGAGGATGTTGCCGCCGGTGATCGCCGAGAGGAAGGTATCCGGGATGATGCCCAGCAGGAAGCCGGTCAGCGTGCTCTCATGCGCCTTGGCGGCATAATCGGCGACCTTGCCCGCATCGAGCGAGGCCGGATCGATGTTGAGCCCCGCCCCCGGCCGCACGACATTGGCCACGACCATGCCGACGACCAGCGCCAGCGTGGAGAAGAAAAGGAAATAGCCGAACGCCTTGGCGGCGACCCGGCCCACCGCCTTGAGGTCGCGCATGCCCGCGATGCCGGTGACGATGGTGAGGAAGATCACGGGTGCGATGATCATCTTGACCAGCTTGATGAATCCGTCGCCGATCGGCTTGAGCGCCTCGCCGGTAGCGGGGGCATAATGGCCGATCAGCACGCCCGCGACGATCGCGACCAGCACCTGGGCATAGAGATGCCGGTACCAGGGCAATGCCTTGGCAGGCGCCGCTGCGTGCGCGCCATCATGGGACTCGGCGGGGATACGAACCATCACTTCCTCTCCTTCGGCCTCCGTTGTGCCGGTAGGACTCGATTGAACCATTCTCGATTGCGGAATCATGCGCAGGAAGCGAAAACCCACCCGCGATAATCGCACTTTATATCAGTAGCTTGAGCCACAATCGCTGCCATTCGCGCGCCAAAATTGACACATGCTCGCCTAACAAAGTGCAAAAACTTGCACATCGGTACGCACTGTCGGATAGCGGATCGGTGACGCATCGCGACTCGCTTTCCGGCTGGCGCTATTGGGCGCTCGCTGCGCTGCTCGGCGTAGCGATGGCAGTGGCCGCCGGCTGGATCGCCGGGAACCGCACGCGCGAGACGCTCGTATCCGGCGCCGGCACCAATGCCCAGCTCCGCGCCGCGCTGCTCGACAGCGAGATCGCGCGCTTCCGCCTGCTTCCCCTCGCGCTCGGCGACGACCGCGACGTCGCCGCCACCCTCGCCGGTGCGCCGCCGCGTGCGCTCAACGCGAAGCTGGAAAGTCTGGCCCGCACCACCGGTGCCGCCGCCATCTATGTGATCGGTGCCGACGGCCGCACCCGCGCGGCGAGCAACTGGCGCACGCCGCAAAGCTTCGTCGGCTCGGACTATCGCTTCCGCCGCTATTTCCGCGACGCGAGCACGCGCGGCGAGGCCAGCCAGTTCGCGCTGGGCACGGTGAGTCGCCATTCGGGGCTCTACCTCGCCCGCCGCACGCCGCTGAACGGCGTGATCGTCGTCAAGCTGGAGTTCGATGCGATCGAGGCGGCGTGGCGGCGCGCCGGCGGCGACACCTATGTCGAGGATCCCGCCGGGCTGGTGCTTGTCGCCAGCGACCCCGGGCTGCGCTTCGCCGTCGCCCGGCCGATCCTGCCGGCGGTGCTCGCGGCGCTGCGGCGCGAGGCGGCGTTGCCCGAAGGCTCCGCGCCGGTGCTGCTGCCCCCTGCCCGCGGCGACCTGATCGAGGCGCGCGTGCCGACCAGCCAGCCCGGCTGGACGCTGGCGCTGCGCCGCACGGTCGGCCCGGCCGTGGCGACGGCGCAGCGGACCGCCGGGCTCGGCGCGCTGATGGCGGTGCTGGCGCTGGCGCTGCTGGTCTGGGGCCTGCGCCAGCGCGCGACGCAGCGCCAGCGCCGCACCTCCGAACTCGAAACCGCAGTCGCCGAGCGCACCGCCGAACTCCGCCGCGAGATCGAGGAGCGCGCCGCGCTCGAAGCCCGCGCCGCCGATCTGCGCGAAGGACTACGCCAGGCCAACCGGCTCGCCACGCTGGGCCAGGTCACCGCCAGCGTCGCGCACGAAACCGCCCAGCCCGTCGCCGCGATCCGTACCTATGCCGAGACCAGCGTGCAGCTGCTCGCCCAGGGCGCGACCGACACGGTGCGCGACAATCTCGAGACGATCCGCCGCCTGAGCGACCGGATCGGCGCCGTCACCGCGCAGTTGCGCGGCTTCTCGCGCCGCCAGCCGGGCGAGGTCCGCCCGCTGCCATTGGCCGAGGTGCTCGACGGCGCGCTGCTGATCCTGAAGGAGCAGTTGCGCAGCGTTCGGCTGGAGCGCCCCGTGATCGGCGGCCATCTGCTGGTGATGGGCGGACGGGTGCGGCTGGAGCAGGTGTTCGTCAACCTGCTCCAGAACGCCGCGGAGGCGCTGGCCGGCCGCCCCGATCCGACCATCACGATCCGCGTGACGCTGCGCGACGGCCTGGTCTGGGTCCGCATCCAGGACAACGGCCCCGGCATCGCGCCGGACATCGCCGCGCGGCTGTTCACCCCCTTCGCCACCAGCCGTAGCAACGGCCTCGGCCTCGGCTTGGTGATCGCCAGCGACATCATGACCGATCTCGGCGGCAGCCTGCGCTGGCTGCCCGACGAAGGCGGCGCGTGCTTCGAGCTGGAGTTGCGCCGGGCATGAGCGTGGCCGTCGCCCTGGTCGACGACGATGCCGATTTCCGCGCGGCGCTGGTCCAGCTGCTGACGCTGGCGGGGCACGACGTCCGCCCCTTCGTCGATGCGCCGAGCGCCTTGGCAGCGATCGACCGCGACTTTCCCGGCGTGGTCGTCACCGATGTGCGGATGCCGGGCATGTCGGGGGTCGACTTCTTCCACCGGCTGCGCGCGATCGATCCCGAGCTGCCGGTGATCCTGATGACCGGGCACGGCGACGTCGCCATGGCCGTGGACGCGATCAAGGCGGGTGCCTGGGACTTCCTCACCAAGCCCTTCCCCGGCGATGCGCTGGGCGCCGCGCTGCAACGCGCCGGCACCGCGCGCACGCTCGCGCTGGAGAACCGGCGGCTGCGCGCCGCGACCAGCGAGAGCGACACCGCGCTGCTCGGCGAAGCGCCCGCCATCCGCCGGCTGCGCGAGATGATCCCGGTGCTGGCCGATGCCGCGCTCGATCTCGTGCTCGAAGGCGCGACCGGCACCGGCAAGGAACTCTATGCCCGTCTGGTCCACCGCGCCGGCAGGCGGGCGCGGCATCGCTTCCAGGCGGTGGACTGCGCGACGCTGCCGCCGGGGATCGACGCGCGCGCGCTGTTCGCCCGCGACGGGCTGGTCGCCCGCGCCGATCGCGGCACGCTGTTCCTCGACCATCTCGATCTCGCCCCGCCCGAGCTGCACCACCGCCTTGCCCAGTTCGCCGAGGCGCGCACCGTCGCCACCGAGCAGCGCGATCCCGATCCCGTCGACGTGCGGATCATCGCGGCGATCGGCGAGGGCGGCGCGGCCGCGCTGCCGCCCGGGCTCTACCACCGGCTGGCCGGCGTGCCGCTGCGGCTGCCGCCGCTGGCCGAACGGCGCGAGGACGTGCCGCTGCTCTTCGCCCACCTCGCGCAACAGGCCGCGCAGCGCCATCGCCGCCCCGCCCCGCCGCTCTCCGAGGCCGCGCACGGCGCTGCCGCACGCGACTGGCCCGGCAATGTCCGCGAGCTGGAGCGCGCGGCGGAGCGCTTCGTCCTGGGCCTCGAGCCTGCCGCCGAGCCGGCGCCCGCCGAAGCGCGGCCGCTCACCGAGCGGCTGGAGGCCTTCGAGCGCAGCGCGATCCTCGATGCGATCGCGGCGGCGGACGGCGAGATCAACGCGGCGATCGCGGCGCTGGGCCTGCCGCGCAAGACCTTCTATTACCGGGTCAAACGGCTCGGCATCGACCTGCGGCGCGCCCGCGGGGTCGAATAGGGCAAGCAAGGAGACCGAAGGTGCGGCGTTTCGTCATCGTGGTGGATACCCAGGCCGATTTCATGCACGCCGATGGCGCGCTTTCGGTAGCAGGTGCCGAGGCGTTGATCGCGCCGATGCGGGCCTGGCTCGCCGATCTCGATCCGGCGGAGACCGCGGGCGTGCTGTTCACCTTCGACACCCACACCGCCGAACGCTTCGCCGGATCGCCCGAGGCCGAGCAATTCCCGCTCCACTGCGAACGCGGCACGCCGGGCTGGGCGAATGTCCTCGACCTTGCCGCGGTGGCGCCGGGCATCCCGGTTTATCGGATCGAGAAGGGCGTGTTCGACATGTGGGCCGAACCCGATCTGCTCATCGAGACGGTCGGCAGCGGCGAAACGCAGCCGCGCGACACCGTCTTCGCGGCGCTGCGGGCGGAGGGCATCACGGACCTGACCGTGATCGGCGTCGCCGCGGACTATTGCGTGCGCTGGGCGATCGACGGCGCGGTGGCGCACGGCTTCACGGTCGAAGTGCCGGTAGCGCTCACCCGCGGTATCGCTCGGCCGATCGCGCAGGTGCTGGCCGAGGATTTCGCCGGCAGGCCCGTCCGGCTGGCCGAGGAAGCGCCCGCCGCCGCATAGGCGGACGCCCTCCCTCGACATCACGCCACGCGGGCAGAACCCGCCATGTGCGGCTCAGCGCAGCGCAGGTGCAAGATAATCGTGGACCACTTCGCCCGGCGCCAGGGTTAGATCCGCGAGGATGTGCGTCGCCGAGACGATCTCGAGCACCGGCAGCTTGGCGACGGGCGCGAGGCAGTGCGGGTGAAGCTCCAGGCTCCCCGGCCCGGTCCAGGCGCCCTTTACGACGACGTCCTGCGGGGCATAGCGGACCAGTTCGCATACCCGCGCGGTACCGTCGACATGCGGCAGCACCTTGAGGAGGAAGGTCGGCGTGGTCAGGAAGTCCGCCACCTTGTCGTGATCGAGCGTCTTGTACTTGTATGCCATGGTCGCCGTGGCGACGCGGACGCCGTTATAGTCGAGCGTGCCGACGATCGCGTCGTTACGCACTTCCAGCTTGGGCTGGGCGAACATCTTGGGGAAGCCCCACAGCTCGCGGCCGGAGGCGATGCCGGCTTCGCTGTCGAGATACATGGCATGGGTGTAGCCCCCCGGGACGCCCTGGTAGCGGACCGGCAGCACCTGGCCGGACTCGGTATAGTCGCCGAGCCCGCTCGAATCCGGCATCTTGATGAATTCATACTTCACGATCGGATCGGCCGGCAGCAGCGGGGCCGGGATCACCTTGGCCAGCGCTTCGGGATCGGTGCGATAGGCGATGATCACGAATTCGCGGTTGACGAAGCGGAACGGCGGCTTGGGATAGGCCGGGCTGCTGACGGGCATCGCATAGGCGGTTGCGCGGATTTCTTCCTCGGTCATGATGGTCTCCTTGGGAATGTTGGCACCAGGTCAGGCGTGAAAGCGGGATCGCGCCGCTCTCGTGAGCGCGGAGGGGTGGAAGGGCGTGGGCGGGAGTGGCGCGGGCTAGCCCTGCGGCGTCCGCTTAAGGCTGCCGCGGGACCGGTCGCCTTCGCCCATTCTCCCGCGCAAAGGCGGCAGGGGTAGAGCCCAGCCGCTCGCGGAAGCGGCGGGTAAAATGGCTCTGGTCCGAAAAGCCGGTCATCAGTGCGATCTCGGCGAGCGGCAGATCGGTTTCGGTGAGGAGGCGCTGCGCATGGAGGATGCGGCGCGCCTCGACATAAGCGAGCGCGGTCGTTCCCATGCTGCGCTTGAACAACCGCGAGAAGTGGAAGCGGCTTACCTTGATCAGCGCGGCGAGATCGGCGAGCTCGATGGTGCGATCGATATTCCCATCGATATAGTCGGTGATGCGGACGAGTTCGGCCCGACCCAGCCCCGCCGCCTGGCGACCGTTCGGTACCGGCAATGCCGCGTAGAGGCTGGCCAGCTCAGCTGCGAGCGCGCGCTGAATTGCCTCCTCGACGTGCTGGGTCGACGCGGCGTGCTGGCGGTCCAGCGTATCGAGCAGCCGCTCGACCAGGCGCCGCACCAACGCCTCGCGTTCCGGCGCGGCAACGCTGCGCACCACCACCGCGAGCGCGACTTCGGCCACCTGCGGGGGGCTCGAGCGCAGCCGCGCGCGGTACACCGGAAAAGGCAGTCGCCGATGCTCAGCGACCTTGGACGCCTCCGGAGTCAGAGTGACAACCGCCAAGGCTTCACTGCGCATTGCAACCTCCTCAAGCTTGTTTCGGAGCCCCCCCCCTGTCGGATGCCCCTTCGCGAGCACGATCGCCCGATCGAAGCGCGCCGCCGCGGCAGCATGCTCCGCGCCATGGCAACAAGCCGGGCATGGACGGTCAGGCTGGGTTCCAGAACGGTCGTGCGGCGCCAAACCGCCTCCATCAGCGCCTGCCCGCATACGAACTCGCCGGCACAGGAGGATCGCCAGGATCTGCCGAGCGGGGCTGGCGACCCTGCTCTCGCGGCCGTCGTTGACGCGCGCTTTCCCCCGGGCAAACCAGGCGAAACGGCCCGAAGCCCTCCCTTCTCAAGACATGGTTCGTCACCCGGATAGTCTTTGGATGCGGGGCTTTTACCCGGGGGAGTGGAGGAACGAAGTTACTTGGCGTGACTCACGCCTGGTCTAACGGGGGTAACGCGGCGTTACTCCCTTGGCGGGCCCGCGACGAAGATGCCTGCATCGATCCAGCCCACGCGGCTGCCCTCATGCCACATCCGCTCGGCGTTCGCGGGGTCGATCGCGTATTCCGCCGCAGCCCGCGCCAGAGCCGCTGCAACATCCGCACCGGCATGCATCGCTGCCAGGAATGCGAATTGCGGCGCAGTCAACGCAAGCGTCCGCACGACATAGTCACGGCGGACGAGCGCTACATGACAGGTCTCGGGCAAAGGCAGCTGCGGTGCCTCGCCGCGGCGGACGGCGTGGTAATAGCGGGGCGCGGGAAAGCGATAGCGGCCGAGTGCGAAGGCAGGCTGCAGCCGGAGCGACGTGTCGTCGCTCTCCGTCGTTGCGAACGGCCGCCCCTCGTTGCCCGATGCGTCGAACAGCTGAAACACGGCATATTCGAACCGCGCCAGATCGATCATGAAATCGACCCAGTTCTCGGCCGCCCCCGCGTCGGGGCGGCTGGCCTCCATCCAGTCGGGGAAGCGGCGGCCGAGATCGTAGAGCGTATGGCGCTCGGGCGGGCAGTCGCGAAGATAGTCCGCGACGAAATCGTCGAACAGCTCGCGTCCGAGCGCATGGCAGAGCGCCGGAAACTGCTCCCGCATGCAGGCGACGATGCGCAGGACGTACCCGCGCTGATAGACGGCCAGCCCCGCCGCGGCGGATAGCCTGCCGTCGCTCGCAAAGAGAGCCTGCGCGGTGGCGGGGTGGGCGGCGGGATCAAGCAGCGCGGCATGCATCCGGCGCTGCGCGTCCGCCAGTCCGGTCACGCGGCGTCCTCCAGCACGCCGATCGTGCGGGGGAGCAGAAAGCCCATCGGCCCGGAGACGCCCTCTCCTTCCGGTGCCGATGCAGGCCGCGCCGCCGAGGCCGACCCCGCCTCCATATGCTGCTCGGCCTTGCGAAGCTCGGCGAGGCAGTCCTCGAAGCTTGGGATGTGATCGTCCCATTCCAGCAGCGTGGCGGCGCCGCCGGTGCGTTGCCATGCGGTGCGGAACAGCGCCCACACCTCGGGCCGCACCGGCCGATCATGGGTGTCGATGACATGGGTGCCGCAATCCTGGTGCCCGGCAAGATGCATCTGGACGACGCGGTCGCACGGGAACGCGTCGAGATAGGCGAACGGATCGGTGCCCGCGTTGAAGCAACTCACATACACATTGTTGACGTCGAGCAGCAGCCCGCACCCGGTTTCCGCCGCCAGCGCGCGCAGGAAATCGGGTTCGCTGATCGTCGACTGGGCGAAGCGGACATAGGAACTGGGATTCTCCAGGATCAGCGGCCGCTCGAGCACCTCCTGCACCTGCCGCACGCGCGCGCTGACATGCGCAAGGCTCTCCTCGGTGAGCGGCAGCGGCAGCAGGTCGTGCGTGTTGCGGCCGTGCACGCCGGTCCAGCACAGATGATCGCTGATCCAGGCGGGGCCGATTGCATCGGCCAGCCGCTTCAGCGATGCCAGATATCCCCGATCGAGCGGATCGGTGCTGCCGATCGACATCGATACGCCGTGCAGCACCACCGGGTGACGCTCGGCGACCGCTTCCAGCATCGCACGGGGCCGTCCGCCCGAATCCATGAAGTTCTCGGAGATCGCCTCGAACCAAAGGTCGTCCGGCGCGGCAGAGAGGATCGCATCGAAATGCACGTTGCGCAGCCCCAGGCCGAGGCCCAGGCGAGGCAACCCGGCGAGCGCATCGTCAGCTGCAGCCACCGGCACCGCTCATCGCGCTGGATCCGCAGGCGGTCATGTTGCCGCGCGACTCGTTGTCGTCGGAGATCCACAGATAGGTGGGGCCGGTCGCAGCAAAGGCTTCGGGCGGCGCGCCGAGCTTTGCCGGCAGCGGCTGGCCGGACGGGAGTTTGCCGTCGCAGCGCGCGGCGAGCAGCGCTGTCCGCGTCGTTTCCCAGTTCGCCTCGAACACCGCGCGGGCGCGGAGCCACACGCTCTTGCCCCGATTGGGCCCGTTGGTGCTGAAGCGCTCGGCATTGATCGGCGTCGCGCACGATCCCTGCGAGCGGCAGGCATTGGCGCCGGGATTGTTCATCTCCTCGCCGGTACCGTAGAGGCCGCAGCCCCCCTGCCCCTTGCACTCGTTCTGGACGTGGCAGGTATGGTCGGTGCCGGTGGCGCAATAGCCCTGCCCGGCACAGGCATTGGGCTCGCGTCCGGGCGCACCGAGCACGCCGAAGCGATCCGCACCCGCACAGGCGTTCAGCCCCATGCACGCGTGGAGCGGAATCCCCTCGGGTTGCGGGCCGATAACGCCCGGCCCCGGAAAGGCGGGCTCGTTCGCATAGGCATAGGGCGTCGGTACCGGCACGCCGGGCGAAGGCGTCGGCTTGGGCGTAGCGCAGGATGCCATGGCTTGTTCCTCGTGCGAGAGCGATCAGCGTTGTTGGGCGGCCGCCCAATAGGGGCCGACATCGGGCAGGTGCATCGGCGCGTTGTCCGTGCCCGTCTTGCAGATCGCGACGCCGACATAATAGATCACGTTCTGCAGCACGCCGACCAGTTCGTCATTCGCCTTCTCGACCTTCACCGCCCTGGCGGTGGCGCGGCCTGGCCGTTGCAGATGGCCCGGATGCGCCACCACGCGCCGCGGATCATGTCGATGGATCAGCGCATTGGCGGCCGCGATCGCCTTGTTGCCATAGGCGGTCAGCCCCTGGAAGGCATGCAGCCGATCGCCCAGCGAGACATTCTCGAAGGTGGGGCCCATATATTTCCCCGCATACGCACCTTCGGGGATGGGGATCTGGCGGATCGTGCGGATATATTTGTCGAGCACCCAGATCATCGACCGATGCAGGCCTTCGTTGAAGAAGAGCTTCTGCTGCTCAGGCGGCACCAGGTAGATCGTCTCGGTCATCACCAGCATGTACTGGAAGCAGGCGCTGCAGAAATTGGCGATGTCGGCATAATGCTCGGGATAGCTCGCCGCGACCGGGCTTTCCGGCATGTCGACCAGCAGCTCGGCATGGAGCAGTTCTTTGCTGGTCACGGCCGGCTGGATCACGTCCGATGGCGGCGGTGGCTGAGAGGGGCGCTGCTCGGCGGTGCCGGCATAGTCGGCGAACTGCGCCTGCAGGCCGAGGAACTTCACATAATGCGACTCCTCCTCCTCCGAGGGATCGTCATAGGGGCTGGGGCCGATCTTGGGGATGGGCTTGCCCTCGCCCTGGTCGCAGATCGTGTCGATCGCGGTCGCGGCGTCGCGGATCGAACGAATCGCGATCAGCGGTGAGCGGCCGGCATGGCTGTCATCGGCATCGGGATAGACCGCGGCGGCAGCCGCGCCCTGCATCGTGCCCGCCCAGCTGGCCGTCGCCGGCGGCGCCGGCTTCCATGGATCGAAGCCGCCGGCGGGATAGACGGTATCCACGTTGTTGGGCGAGTAATTATAAGGCTGGATCGCGCTCGCCATCGCGCCGCGCTGGAAATCTGAATCCGCCAGAAACTGCGTGTTCAGCAGGCAGCGGATATAGGAATAGAATTGCCCGATCGTATCCCAGTCGCGGTCCTGCGGCGGCGCATCCCATTGCTCGGGATACTCGATCTGGAGGAAGTGCCAGAGCTGCTCGAAGCTCAGCTTGCCGAGCGGGATCAGCACCGCGGTGCGGCCGTCCGGTCCCACCGGCCCGCGCGGATTGTGATAGGGCAGCGGCGTGGGATAGGCGGCAGGCGCCTTGCCATAGAGCTGCGGCATCACACCCATCGACCACAGGATATTGGCCGAGAGCGACATGTGGAGCATTTCCTCCACCGCCACGCTCATGAGGATGCCGCCCGCCTTGTTGGCATAGAGCTGGGCGTCGCTGATCGTCTCGCCGCTCTCGGCGTTCCGGACGAGCGAGTAATAGGTGTAGAGATAGATCGGGATCGTCGCGAGTTCGATCTCGACCGCGGTCTGGAGATCGCGCTTGAGCCGCGCGAGCACGTCTTCGCGCGTCCAGCTTCGATTGATTTCCGCGACGAACGCCTGCTCGGCGGGCGTCAGCGGGGTTACGGCATCACACACGTCCACGGGAGCCCCCTCCGGTCCGATCGATGCTGGTTCGGGAGCCAGAGAAGTGCGACGCCGCCCCGATTATCGCCGCTTGTACGAAATGACACCGCAGGCGACAATGGGAAAATACCCATTGCGGGCCAGTCGTCGCAGTAACGACCACTTTGACCGAAACACCTTGCAATTTTAGCGAAAGCAACTTTATGCTGCGATCATATAAAGCCAGGTCGCACGATTGATGTAGCGCACTTTTCCTTTCCGGTTTCGTGCGTTGCTCCTCACGGGGGTGGACCAATGAGCAACCTGGCCGGCAAAGCCTATGGCATGAACGTCGTCACGCCGATGCGTCCCGGCGTTACCTGGCTCAACAATTTCATCTTCATGCTGTCTCGGTGCCTGCCCTCGACATTGTCGGGCTTGCTGGGGCTGGGCTTCATCCATTTCGCGCGCTGGGTGATCATCCGGCGCGACCAATGGCCCCAGCTCGGCCAGCCCGCGGCCAAGCTCGACAACGACTACATGCTGTTCTGCAGCAACTTCAACGGCACCTGGGATCAGTATATCGATGCCTTTGCGGATGGCATCCCGGGTGGGCTGGACCTGTTCTGGTACTCCAGCACCAAATATCCGAACTCGATCCCGATCACGCCGTTCAAGGACTATATCCGCGCCAATCAGGTCGACACCAATTACTATTACAACGCGACGCCGGGGAGTGCCCAGCGCGACATCAAGCTGGCGCTAAAGCTTTCGCACGGGCTGGCGCCGGTAGCGGCAAAGGCGGCCGTGCTGAGCGATGCGGAACTCGCCGCCGCCTTCGAACGGCTGCTGATCGCCAACCAGGGCGGGCTGGGCGCACCGGGCTATGCGCCGATCGCGAGCTGCGACACGGCCGCCGCCGACCGCAACCGCGCCCGGTTCGAGCTGCGCCGCTGGGGTGAGAAAGGCATCGGCCCGCTGGAGGCCGACCGCGATCTGCATCCGGTCGACGAGGCGGCGATCCTCGCCTCGCGCGCCAACGAGGACGAAGGCAAGCGCGGCGCAGTCCGTGCGGCGGTCGCAGAGGCGCTGCAGGCGCCGACGACCGGCACGCCGACGGACCCGCCCCCTGCCCATCCCGCGAGCCAGGCCGAGGAGAAGTCCGATGGCTAATATGGACGTCTGCACCTATTTCTTCACCGCGGTGGTGCCCGTGTGCAACGAAGGCATCGTCGAGCATGGCGGCATCAAGAGCTCGCCGATCCACGTCGTGCGCGAGGTGCTGGAAACGCTGCCGACGGCGCTGCAATCGCACGCGACCGAGGAGATCGGCATCAATAGCCCGTTCGCACGCAACCTGCGGACTCATTTCACTCGATTCGTCATTCTCGACCAACCCTATTTCAACGGGCGCGATCACAGCGACGCGCTGGTCAACATCATCCGCGGCACCGATCTGCTCGATCCGCAGCCGGTCGATCAGATCACCTGCCCCTATATCTTCTGGACGATCGACTTCGATCTGCTCGACCCAAGCGGCGCGGGCGAGCCCCGCCGCTATCTGGAAGAGCTGTGGGGCCAGATGGCGCCCGAGCTCCGCTCGATCTTCCAATATTGCTACGAGTTCGACAAGATTACCGACGCGGCCGGGTTCGCGACCTACATCCTGCGCTGTCAGGTCGAAACGACCATGCCGTTCCACGATTACTGGTACGTGCCGGTCAAGCTGAACGCGATCTCGATTCCGCTGCTGGCGCTGCTCCCCGGAGCGGGCCTGTTGATGCTGCTCGGATCGCTGCTGGCGGCGATCCTTCGCGCCACCGGCTGGCACTGGGCAGCCGCGTTCGCCGGCTGGAGCGGATGGGCGTGGATGCCCTGGGCGGGGCTCGCGCTGCTCGTGCTGGGGCTGGTCATCGACTATTACTGGATCCTGGCGAAGGGCCGGCAGCCTTTCCCCGCAGCGCCGGGCAGCGACCTGCGCAACGTACTCAAGGCGCTGTACCTGCAACAGGCGTTCACCCGCTTCGCGATGGAGCAACTGCGCCGCGATCCCGCGACCTGGGGCGCCGCTTTCCGAACCTTCCTGACCGAGACCCGGCCCGCCGATCTCGACGGCCCCACCCAGCCCGCGGGCGTGATCCGCAGCAGCCTCCCGGGAGACGCGGCATGACCAACGCCACCAACGCCGCGCCCGAGGCGACGCTGCTCGACCTGGCGGACATCCAAGGCGGCATCCTGCGCACCTATGGCGACGGCTTTCCCAAGGGGCGCAACTTCTACCTCACCGTCCGCAAGGCGGAGGAAGGACGCCGCTTCGTCGAGCGGCTGCTCCCCAAGATCACCACCGCCGCGCGCTGGAAGGATCCCAACCGCGAAGAGCCGCTGCTGCGCACCAAGAACCCGCGGGTGAAGGACATCGTTCGCGCCGAGGGCGTGCCGGATTATCCCGGGCGCGTGCAGCTGATGAAGCCCAAGGTGACGATCAACATCGGCTTCACCTTCCTGGGGCTGCTCGCGCTGGGCGTGCCGACACGCACGCTACGCGGCATGCCCGACGACTTCATCGACGGCATGGAGGCACGCGCCGCCCTGCTCGGCGACGATGACTTCCTCGACAAGCGCGACGCGGTGTGGCGCAACTCCAGGGGCGAGAACCGGGTCCACATCCTCCTCACCCTCTACGCCCAGCAAAAGCCCGACGGCACCGCATGCCCCGAGCTGGATGCAGAAACCGAGACGATCGTCCGCTTCTGCGCGGACTCGCACGGCGGCGTGGTGCTGCTCGACGGTGTCGGCCCGCATAATGCGAAGTGGCAGGATCTCTCCGCCGTCATGCGCAAGGACGGCGATCACTATTGGCCGACCAACAAGGAGCATTTCGGCCTGTCGGATGGCTTCGGCGATCCGGTCTTCTCGGGGCAATTCTCGGGCGAGGCGGAGCAGGTGCGCGTCGCCGGTGGTGGCAAGCTGATGCCCGACGGCAGCTGGGAACCGATCGCCACCGGCGAGTTCCTGCTCGGCTATCCCGACGAGGCGCAGGAAATCCCCGGCGCGGCGATGCCGATCGCGTTCAGCCGCAACGGCACCTTCATGGCCTATCGCAAGCTGCACGAGGCTGTCGGGACCTTTCACGCCTATATCGACGAACAGGCGAAACGCTACGCCGCGATGTACGCCGTGCCGCACGAGGAGGCGGTGAACACCGTCAAGGCGAAGATGGTCGGCCGCTGGGAGGACGGCGTGCCGCTGATGGTCGCACCCACCTATGCCGAATGGCAGGCGTTCCGCGCCAGGCTCGACAAGGCGCGGGCGGACAAGGACAAGGCCGAGCTCGCCAAGATCGCGCTGCAGTTCACCAACTTCATCTACGCGTCGGATCCGGCCGGCGCGAAATGCCCGGTCACCTCGCATCTGCGCCGCGCCAATCCGCGCGACTCGCTCGGCCCCACCTTCGACGCCAAGGGGATGTCCCAGGAAGGATCGGCGATCATCAACCGCCGCCGCATCCTGCGGCGCGGCCTGCCCTATGGCCAATATGATCCGCAGGCCCCGACCGACGATGGCGACCATGGCATCATCTTCATGGCGATCTGCACCAATCTCTTCCGACAGTTCGAATTCGTCCAGCAGCAATGGATGCAGTACGGCCTCGATTTCAACGCGGGCAGCGATACCTGCCCGGTGATCGGCAACCATTTCGCGGCGGACGACCCGAAGCTGGTGATCGCGGTCGATCCCGAAGCGGGCAAGCTCCCCTTCATCTGCGACAAGCTGCCGCAACTCGTCGAGCCGCGGGGCGGCGACTATTTCTTCCTGCCCAGCATGACCGCGCTGCGCATGCTCGCGATGGGGATCATCGACCCGACCTGAACGACCGCGCAACCCCGACCCACCACAGCGACAGGAGATGCCCGGTGCAATGGCTGTTCAACTTGCCGATCGTGCTCTGGCGCCGGCTGATGCTGATCCTACAGGGGCTGTGGGCGCTGCTCTGGCTGATCGGCAGCGGCATTGCCGCGCTGTTCGGTCGCGGGGGCACGATCGGCAGCCGGCTGGCGGCGACGATCGGGGGGCCCAAGGGGCTGCGCATGGTGTTCGCGGTACTGCGGCTATTCCTGCCCAATCTCGTCCTCAACCGCGCCATCATCACCGCCTATCCCAGCAACGGCGTCACCGCGCTCGCGACGCGCCGAGCGGATGTGATCGACATCCTCAGCCGCGACGCCGATTTCGGCGTGGTCTACGCGCCGCGGATGGAGATGATCACCGGCGGCGAGAACTTCTTCCTCGGCATGCAGGATACGCCCCGCTATACCCGCGACACGTCGAACATGCGGCTCGTGGTGCGGCGCGACGACGTGCCCGAGATCGTCACGCCCTGTGTTTCGAATGCCGCCAGGGCAATCGTGGCGATGCTGCCCGGCGCGATCGACGTTCCCCAGGCGCTCACCATGCCGGTCGCGCAGAAGCTGCTCGACGTGTATTTCGGCACGCCCGGCCCTTCGGAGGCGGCGATGGCGGAATGGACCAGCCTGCTCTTCTGGTACCTGTTCATCGATCTCCAGGCCGATCCCGCTCTCGATACCCGCGCCACCGCGGCAGCGGCAAGTTTCCGCAGCTGGATGGACGGGCACATCGCCGCACGGCGCCAGGAGCAGCCCAAGGAAGACGTGCTCGGCCGCTGCATCGTCATGGGCGACGCGAAGCTGCCGGGCATGACCGACCTGGACATTCGCAACAACCTGATCGGCCTGCTGATCGGCGAATTGCCGACGCTCTCCGCCTGCGCCAACCTCGCGCTGGACGAGTTGCTAGATCGCCCCCGCGCCTTCGCCGCGGCCTGCGCCGCCGCGCAGGCTGGCGACGATGCAACCCTGTCCGCCTATGTGTTCGAGGCACTGCGCTTCCGCCCGCTCAACCCGCTGATCTATCGCCGGGCGATGCACGACACCGTTATCGCGGGGGGCAAGCTGCGCCGCCGGCGGATCGCCAAGGGCAGCATCGTAATGGCATCGAACCTGTCGGCGATGTTCGACCCGCTGGCGATCGCCGATGCCACCGCCTTCCGCACCGATCGCCCGTGGGAGGCCTATATGCTGTGGGGATCTGGCATGCACAGCTGCTTCGGCGCGCATATCAACCGCGCCGTGCTGCCAGCGATGCTCAAGCCGCTGCTCGCCATGCCCAATCTGCGCCGCGCGAGCGGTGCACGGGGGCAGATCGACAAGGGCGACACACCCTTCCCCCAGCATTTCCACCTGGAGTTCGATGCATGAAGGCGCCGAGCGTGGCCGCGACGATGTGGACCTTCCAGCCGATGATCGACAGCGAGACGACACGGCTTATTGCGCGCCACTATGGCCTGGACCTGACGGAACGCGACCACCTGCTGCTCTCCGCGCTTCTCCTCGCAACGCTGTTCGGCGGCAGCGGCAAGGTCCCGCTGCTGCGGAGCAAGGGGGCCGCGCTTACCGGCCCATTCGCGGTCGCTCAGCATTTTGATGCGGCGCTACCGGCTGTCGACCGCCTGATCCCCAACACACCGCCGCTTTCTACCCAGGTAGCAAGTGACTGGCAGCGTTATAATGACGTGCTGGGGACCGCTGTCGCCGTGTACGCCTATTTCCATCTGCTGCCCGAGCGGGCGCTCATGCAGCCGATCTTCGCAGCCCCGGTGCCATGGATCGAGGCGACCCTGTTGCCGCTGACCTATCCGATCCTGCGCGCGATCATCACCTACGGCCTCAAGCTCTCGCCGGCAGCGGCGGCGGCAGCGGCAGATACGATCCGGACCAGCTTCGACGCGACCGATGCCCGTATCGCCGATGGCCGACGCTTCCTGGCGGGCGACCGGCTCACCCTTGGCGACATCGCGCTCTGCGGCGCCGCGGCACCGCTGCTGCTGCCGCGTGGCTATGGCGCGCTGATGCCACCGATCGAGGCGATGCCCGCCCCGCTGCGCGGGCTCATGGAACAGCTGCGTGCGCGCCCCACCGCGGCCTTTGTCCAGCGCCTCTATGATTCCGGATTCGATGGCAGTTGAGCGCACATTTTGGTTCGGCGCGAAAAGCAGGTCGCGCAGGTTCCGGCCGGCAGCCCCCGCCTGACGCGGCCGACCTATCCCGCGCGGCGTCCGCAATGGCCTGAACCGCACGATCTGCGGCGCGCATTCCCGAGCGACATAACGATAGGCCGGCGCTTCGCCGACTTCCGCTTCTCCAGGGTCGCTGCCGCCAAGGCTCGGCACCTTCGCGTCATGCCCCCTCAACGTCCTATCGCATCCCTTGCAGACCTCCTTGGCGACACCCCAGCGCCGGCAACAGCTTGCGAGCCGTTGTTCAGCGAAATCGCGACCGCCGTTAATTGACAAAATGATTTACTTATTTGATGAAGGGTGTGCGCCAGCGAGCGAACCGCCACGTTCAAAAGAACGGGCCCCGCTCTGCAGTGAAGCGGCAAGGAGAGGCCTGGGGAATGACACGCACCCGCTGGAAGATTTCAATGCGCCTGCGTCCGGCGCGGATTGCGCTGCTCGGCGCCGCTGCGTGGCTGGCATGGCCGCCCGTCGCGCAGGCGCAGGCGCAAGCACCGGTAGACCGCGCCAATCCGCTCGTCGGCACCGCCCCGCTCGACCGGCCCGAATGGATCGGCAACGCGCCTCCGGCCGGTGAGCCGCTCTATTCCGGCATGACCTCGCCGGGCGCGCGGCTGCCGCACAGCTCGGTCGAGGCGGCACCGGTCAACGTCAATGTCGAGCTGAGCTACCCCTGGGGTGTTCCCACTCCCTATTACTACACCAACCCGACGATGATCGGCTTCACCGGCGGCGGCGGGCCCACCTATGGCGCGCGGGCCCAGCCGATCCTCATGCCGGTCGTCGGCGACTGGACGGTGCCGCCGGTCTACACCGAGGCCTATTACGACAAGGCGCAGGAAACCGCCTCCCCCGGCTATTACTCGTTATTTCTCAACAGCTTCCAGACCAGGGCCGAGCTGACCGCGACGCAGTGGACCAGCCTGATGCGGTTCACCTTCCCCGAGACCAAGCGCGCGCACCTGATCCTCAACCTCTCCGGACGCGGCGGCACTGTGGAGATCGTCGGCGATTACGTCGTGCGTGGCATGGCGGCAGGGCCGCGCGAGGAGGATGTACGCGACGGCCGCTATTTCGTCGCCGAATTCTCCAAGCCGTTCGCCACCCATGGCACCTTCCGCAAGGCGCCCGGCACCAACCGCGGTTATGGCATCGGCGACAAGGACGTGCAGCCGGGCGCAGAGCGGATCGAGGGCAAGTTCGCCGGCGCCTATCTCGATTTCGCCACGCGCAAGGGCGAGACCGTGCTGGTCAAGATCGCGCACGGCACCAGCTATGCCGAGGCCGAGCAGCGGCTGCGTGCCGAAAGCCCGGGCTGGGATTTCGACGGCGTGCGCGCGAAGGCACGCGCCGCGTGGGCCGGGCTGCTCGATCGGGTGCAGGTGCGCGGCGGGACGCCCAAGCAGCAGATGCTGTTCTACTCGACGCTGTTCCAGTCCTTCGCCAGCCCGCGGCTGGTCGCACGCAAGGGCGAGCGCTTCACCGATGCCAAGGGCCAGGTGCAGACTGCCCCCTACGACCGCTACGGCCCGGTGCCGTTCTGGGATACCGGCCGCAACCAGATCGTCCTGCTGGAGCTGATGGAGCCCGAGGTGGTGCGGGACATTATGCGCTCCGAACTCGACATGGCGCGCGAGCGGGGCTTCATGAACACCTCGTTCCACGGCGACAATGCCGTGTTCCTGTACCTGGGCGCAATGAAGCGCGGCATCGCCTTCGACTATGCCGCCGCGTACGAATATCTCCGCCGGAACGCCACCGATCCCAAGGGGCCGCGCGACTATCTCGCGGAGTATGACCGGCAGGGCTGGATCGCCGACGAGATCCCGCCGGGCAATCCCAGCCCGCCTTATGCCGGGGGCAAGGCGGGCGCAGCGACCACGCTGGAATATGCCTGGGACGATGCTGCGATGGCCGACCTCGCAGCGCGGCTCGGCCACAAGGACGATGCGGCGCGCTTCGCCAGGCGCGCGCTGAACTATCGCAACGTGTTCGATCCAACGATCGGCTTCGTCCGGGGGCGAACCGCCGACGGCAAGTGGATCACGCCCTTCGATCCGGCCGAGCCCTATTACAACTTCATGATGAAGGAGGCGTCGGGCTGGTCGACCTTGTGGCTGGCGCCGCAGGACGTGCAGGGGATGATCGCCGAGCTTGGCGGCCGTGATGCATTCAACGCCAAGCTCGACGCGTTCTTCGCCACGCCCTACGCCCCCAAGGGCATCTGCCGCGACTGCACCGGCGTAATCGGCCAGTTCGTCCAGGGCAATCAGCCCGACCAGCACGCCCCCTATCTCTACGCCTGGAGCGGCCAGCCGTGGAAGACGCAAGGCCTGGTGCGCCAGGTGCTCGACCAGCTCTATGGCAGCGACGCCAGCGGCTATGGCTATCCCGGCATGGACGATCAGGGCGCGACTTCGTCCTGGTATGTGATGAGCGCGCTGGGCTTTTACCCCGTGGATCCGTCGAGCGACGTCTATGTCCTCGGCAGCCCGATCTTCGACCGGTCGACGCTGAAGATGGGCAACGGCAAGGTGCTGGAGATCGTCGCCCGCAACAACTCGGCGGCCAATCGCTACATCCAGTCGGCGACGCTGAACGGCCGCCCCTGGACCAGGCCCTGGTTCCGCCATGCCGATGTCGCGAACGGCGCAACGCTGGTGCTGACCATGGGGCCCAAGCCCAACACCGCCTGGGGCAGCAGCCCCGCCGACGCCCCGCCCTCGCTCTCGCGCCCTTGAGGAGCCGCCTTATGCGCAGCCTGATCCACGCCCTCGCCTTGGCGGCCCTGCCCGCATCTGTCGCCGCCCAGCAGGCATCCACTCCGCGCTCCGACGCGGTCTATACCGGCGCCATCACCACGCGCTGGGGCAAGGCGGTGACGCCCGACAATGCCTGGCGCAGCTATCCGCGTCCGCAATTCCAGCGCAGCGAGTGGCAGAACCTCAACGGGCTGTGGGACTATGCGATCACCCCCGCCGCCGCACCGCAGCCGGTGCGGATGGACGGGCAGATTCTCGTGCCCTTCCCGGTCGAGTCCCGACTCTCGCGGGTCGCGCGCAAGGTCACTCCGGACGATCGCATCTGGTATCGGCGCAGCTTCACCGTGCCCAAGGACTGGGCCGGGCAGCATGTGATGCTCAACTTCGGCGCGGTCGATCACGATGCCCGCATCTGGGTGAACGGCGCGATGGTCGGCGCGCACCAGGGCGGGTTCGACAGCTTCGGCTTCGACATCACGCCCTTCCTGAAGCCCGGCGCCAACGAGCTGGTGGTGCAGGTCGCCGATCCGACCAGCGCCGGCAGCCAGCCGCGCGGCAAGCAGATCCTCGCGCCCGACGGCATCTGGTACACCGCGGTGAGCGGCATCTGGCAGACGGTGTGGCTGGAGCCGGTGCCTGCCCTCCACATCGACGACATCCGTGCCACGCCCAACATCGATACCGGCAAGGTCGACGTCGATGTGGCACTCAGCGCCAGCGCGGCGGACACCGATGCGGTCCGGCTTAGCGTCCGTTCGGGCGGCAGGACGATCGCATCGACGATCGTGCGCGCCAATCGCCGGGCCAGCATCGCCGTGCCCGGCGCGCATCTCTGGTCGCCCGAGGACCCGTTCCTCTACGATCTGGTCGCCGAACTGGTGACGGTGCGCAACCCCTATGCCGGCCAGCCCGAACGCGATCGCCGCGCCTATGATGCCCGATTCACCAAGGGCGAAGTCGACACCTATGCCGCCGCCGAAGTGACCGGCGCGCCGCGCGACCGGGTCAATGCCTATTTCGCGATGCGCAAGATCTCGGTCGGCCCGGGCACCGTTTCCGGCCAGCCGGCGCTGCTGCTCAACAACAAGCCTTATTTCCAGAACGGCGTGCTCGACCAAGGCTGGTGGCCCGACGGGCTGCTCACCCCGCCCAGCGAAGTCGCGATGCGCTACGACCTGGAGTTCCTGAAGCAGGCGGGCTTCAACATGGTGCGCAAGCACATCAAGGTCGAACCGGCGCGCTATTATTACGACGCCGACCACATGGGCATGCTGATCTGGCAGGACATGCCCTCGGGCGGCGGCGAGGACCAGTTCGTCACCGGGTCCAGCCAGAGCCAGGCGGTGCTCTCCTCAGAGGTGATGGCGCAGCAGCAGGTCGAGCTGTCGCGGATGATCGGCCATCTGCGCGCCTTCCCCTCGATCGTGCTGTGGGTGGTCAACAACGAGGGCTGGGGCCAGTATGATTCCGCGACGCTTGCCCGCTTCGTGAAGGGCATGGACCCGAGCCGGCTGGTCAATGCCGATAGCGGCTGGCTGGACGTCGCGCCCGGTGCGTCGGACGTGTTCGACATCCACACCTATGAGGACGTGCCCCATGTTCCCACCCGCCAGAGCGACCGCGCGATCGTCATCGGCGAATATGGCGGGGTCGGCCAGCCGATCGAGGGCCATCTCTGGCGCAACGACAAGCGCTGGAGCTACCAGGTGACCAACGACTCCACCGACTATCTCGCCCGCTACCGCCGCAAGTTCGAGGAAATCGTGCGCCAGGCCAGGGTGCATGGCCTCAGCGCCTCGGTCTACACCCAGACGACCGACGTCGAGGGCGAGATCAACGGGCTGCTCACCTATGACCGTGCCGTCGCCAAGGCACCGGCCGAGGCGTTCGCGACGATGGCGAAGCCGCTTTGGGATACGGATCGCCCCGCGCCAGGTGGGAATGGCGGACGCAAATAGCAGCGCCGGTCGGCAAGGGGAGTCAGTCGGTGGCGGCGGCGCGCGCGAGCCGCAATGCCGCGACGATTCCCACCCCGCCGGCGGCCGCGACGATCCAGCCCGGCGCCGCGAGCGCGCCGCTCGCCGAGATGAGGAGTGCGGCAGCGAGCGGCCCGAGGCCGCTCAACAGCGTGAAGCTGATGTTGAGCGATAGCGCGACGCCGCTGAACCGGTGCCGGGGCGGAAACAGCCCGGCGAGCAGGAACGCGAAGGTGCCGTTCGCGCCGGCAACGGCCATTGCAAGGATCGGAACCAGAAGCACCAGCGACGCGGTGCCGCTGGCCAGGCGCTGGAAACAAAGCGGGGCGCCAACCAGCAGCGCGGCCGAGGACAGCAGCAACAGGCGGTGCGGCGGGACTCGGTCCGCGAGCCACGCCGCCCCGAGCAGCGCCGCCGACATGACGAGGAGCGCGACGTTCACGGCGACCGCGATCTCGCCAGCCGGATACGAGAGTATCTTGGTGAGATAGGCCGGCATATAACCAAATAGCAGGCCATTGAAGGTCGCGGTGGGTGCGGTGAGCGCAACGCCGAGCAGGACCGATCGCGGCTGCAGCCACAGCACGTCGCGGACCGGCCGCCGGGCAACATCGTCGCGAATCGCCTCGAACACCGGCGTCTCCCGCAGGCGCCGGCGCAGCCACAGGCTGGCGAGCCCGAGCAAGCCGCCCAGGACGAACGCGACGCGCCAGCCGAACCGCAACAGAGCGGCGTCGCCGAGCGTCAGCGTCAGCAGCAAATGGAGGCCGGAGGCCAGCAGCACGCCGACGTTGACGAGCGCGAAGACCACGCCGCAGGCAAAGGCTGGCCGGCGACGCACGCTCTCCACCACGAAGGTGATCGCGCCGGGCAATTCGCCCCCGATGCACAATCCCTGCACGATGCGCAGCACCAGCAGCCCCATGGTGGCGGCGATGCCGGCGCCGGCATAGGTCGGCAGAAGCCCGATCGCGAGCGTACTGCCCGACATGGTGGCAACCGTGACCATGAACACGATCTTCCGGCCATAGCGATCGCCATAATGGCTGGAGATCATCCCCCCGATCGGCCGCGCCAGATAGCCGGCGGCAAAAATCGCCAGCGCAAGCGTAAGGGCAAGCGGATCGTCCGCCGGGAAGAACGAAGCGGCGATAGCCGGGGCAAAGATGCCATAGACGACGAAGTCGAAATATTCGAGCGCGCCGCCGAGCGCAGCCAGCAGCACCATCCGCCAGCTTTCGTCCGGTGTCCGCGTTCGGACATCGACCATCACGGGTTCACGCATTGCACATCCCTGTTCGTCTTGGCGGCCGCCCTCGCGGCGCCGTTCCTGAGCGATTGAACCGTGCGCAACCCGGTTTTCGCGCGCATGTCATCCTCGTAACGGCTGGTTACCGGCGTAGCATCCCGCCCACGGCCTGCAAACGAAGATGGCTTGAGGTGCGCACCTGAACCGCGACCGTGACAAGATAGAATCCGAAGCAAGGGATTTGGACGGGTATGGAGCGCATCTATTTCGCCGAGATACTCGATGCGGCTGATTGCGGATCCTATGGGCCGGCATGACAGCATCTGCCTGTTGCCATGCCGGCGATTGGGCTGATTACAGCGCTTCCAATACGGTCTTGCCGATCGCGCGGCCGCTTTCCAGCATCGCATGCACCTGTTTCAGATTGGCCGCGTCGATGCCCGCCACCCGATCGCGCAGCGTCGTCCGCAGCACGCCCGCGTCGACGAGGTGCGCCACTTCCTCCAGCAGCCGGTGCTGCTCGATCATGTCGGGCGTGTGGAACATCGCGCGGGTGAACATCAGCTCCCAGGCGACGGTGATCGACTTGCGCTTCAGCGGCACGATATCGAAATGCGCGGGATCGTCGATCAGCGCGATGTGGCCCTGCGGGGCGACGATCTTGGGGAACAGCGGCAGGTAGCGGTCCGAGGCGGTGAGGCCAGCGACATAGTCGACTTCCGGATGGCCGATCCGGGCAAGCTCCTCGTCCAAGGGCTTGTGATGGTCGATCACATGATGCGCACCCATCTGCTCAACCCAGGCGATCGTCTCCGGGCGCGAGGCAGTGGCGATGACCGTAAGGCCGGTCAGCCGGCGGGCCATCTGGATCAGGATCGAACCGACGCCGCCGGCACCGTTGATCACGAGCAGGCTGCCCTGCGCCCGCTTGCGGCCGTGCGGCACGTTGAGCCGGTCGAACAGCAATTCCCACGCGGTGATCGCAGTGAGCGGCAGCGCGGCGGCTTCGGCCCAATCGAGGCTGGCCGGCTTGTGACCGACGATGCGCGCGTCGACGGTATGGAGCTCGGCATTGGCGCCGGGACGGGCGATGTCGCCCGCATAGAAGACCGCGTCCCCCGGACGGAACAGGGTGACGGCGTCCCCCACAGCCTCGACGATGCCGGACGCATCCCAACCGAGGATCTTCGGACCGCCTTCTGGCGCCGGGCTGCCGCCGCGGACCTTCACGTCGACCGGGTTGACCGACACCGCCTTCACGCGGACGAGCAGGTCGTGCGGGCCGGGCGTGGGTGCGGGGACGTCCAGGTCGAGCAGCGCGTCTTCGCGGTCGATGCTGCCGGGCTGGTGGTAACCGATGGCTTTCATGTCGAAGCTCCTGATGATCGTTCGCGGTGCAGATTGGCCATGCGAATGCGGTTTGCCACCACTAGTTCCGCACGGCAGCCATGCATGCACGCATAGCCTTCAGAGCTCGGCCGGCAACGCGGCGCTTAGCGCGTCGACGAGCAGCCGAAGCCGGCGCAACCGCCGCAAATCTTGGTGATAGCCGAGCCACAGGTCGCGCGGCGGCGGCTCCTCGCCTTCCAGCCGGGCAAGCGGCAACTGGTCGCCGATCACCCGCGGCAGCACCGCCAGGCCCGCACCGGCGACGCAGGCGGCGCCCTGTGCCTCGCGATTGTTGCTGCGGAAGGCCGGCGTGGCGGCGGGCCAGCGACCGCGCAGCCACGCGACGTCGGGGAGCTGATCGAGCGCGCTGTTCATCGTCACGAGCCGGTGGCCGTTGCCGTCGCCGCTGGCGCGCGGGTCGCCGCAGCGCTCCAGATAGGCGGGCGCGGCGTAGAGCGCATAGCGAATCCGCAGGAAGCGGCGCTGGACGATATCGCTGCCGGAGAAAGGCACGAAGCGCAGCACCAGGTCCGCCTCCCGCCGCTGGAGATCATAGAGGCGGGAAGCGGCCAGCACTTCCACCACCAGCCCGGGATGCTCGATCGCGAAGCCGGCGAGCGGTGCCGCCAGTACCCGCGACGAAACCCAGTCCGAGGCCGAGAGCCGCAGCACGCCTTCCAGCCCGCGCGCCCCGCCGATCAGCTTGCGCTGCAGGGCAAGCGCCTCCTCCGCCATCTGCTCGGCATGGACCAGCATCGCCTCGCCTTCGTCGGTCAGCCGCAAGCCGGCAGGCGTGCGCTGAAACAGCGCCGCGCCGATGGATTCCTCCAGGCTGCGCAACCGCCGGCCTGCCGTGGGCTGGCTCAGCCGCAGGCGCTCGGCCGCCGCGGTCAGCGTGCCGGTATGGGCGATCTCGACGAACAACTTGAGATCATCCCAGTCGAGGCGAAGCGTCGGTTCGGCGGCCATGCCGTTTCATCGCCGCGCGCGTGCATTCGCACAAGATGCAGCGCGCGATCGACGATCGCGTGTAATATCGTCGCGCCGGTGTTCCACGAACCCGTCGGCGACGGCGGTGATCAAGCCCCTGCACCGTCCGAATAGCGCATGGCGGCGAGGTCGGTGAGGAGATCGGGGCCCTGTGGCTGCCATCCCAGCCGCTCTCGCGTCCACCTGCTCGACGCGGTCATGTCGAGTGCGGCGAACGGCGCCATCCAGCCGAAATAATGATCGACCTCCGCCGGGGTAACCGAGCGGACCGGCAGCCCGGTGCCCTTGCCGATCGCCTCCGCAATGGCACGTGCGTCGACGCCCTCCTCGGCAGATGCATGGTAGCGCGCACCCGGCTGCCCCCGTTCCAGCGCCAGGACGTAGAGCTTTGCCACATCACGGATGTGCGCCGCGGCCCACCGCGTCGTCCCCGCGCCCAGATAGGCGATCGCGCCGGCCCGGCGCGCCTCGGCAACCAGCGGCGTGATCAGTCCTGCCCGGGTGGTGTCGTGCACCTGCGGCAGGCGGATCATACGCACGTCGATCCGCTGCGCCGCCAATGCCGCGCCGGCCAGCTCGGTCGCGATGCGCGGATTGCCATGCGAGGGGTTGAGGATGTCCTCGGTCGCGGGTCCGCCTTCCAATGGGGTGCCGCTGCCCACGCCGGAGGTGATCAGGATCGGCTTGGTCGTGCCCGCGAGCGCCTCCCCCATCGCGGCGATGTTGCGCGCGTCCTTGCGGGTATTTTCGACAAAGGCCGCGAAATTGTGGTCGAACGCGCAGTGGATGACCGCGTCGGCCGCTGCTGCGCCGCGGGCAAGCGTTTCGGGCTCCTCGAGGTTTCCCCGATGCACCTGAACGCCTGCCGCTTCCAGCTGCTGCGCCCCTGCATCGGAGCGCGCCAGCCCAAGCACCTGATGGCCGCGGTCGAGCAGTTCGGGAATGATGTGGGATCCGATAAAGCCGGTCGCGCCGGTAAGGAATATGCGCATTGAAATCTCCTTCCGGAAGCCATATCCCCCGCGCCAATAACCAGTTAAAGTAGTGAGCTTATCCTAGTATAGCTTCCAACAGGATCTTCGATGGCGAGTGATGCGCCCAATCCGCTCGGCGCCTATTTGCGGGATCGCCGAACCCGCCTGGATCCTGCTGCGTTCGGGTTCACAGGCGGTCGGCGACGCACGCCGGGGCTTCGCCGCGAGGAAGTGGCGAGCCGGGCCAATATCAGCACAACCTGGTATACCTGGCTCGAACAGGGGCGTGGCGGCGCGCCCTCCGCCGATGTGCTCGATCGCATCGCCAAGGGGCTGATGCTGACAGAGCCCGAGCGCGAGCACCTCTACATGCTGGGACTCGGGCATCCACCGGAGGCACGATACCAGCTGGTCGACGGCATCTCGCCGCGGCTGCAGCGCGTGCTCGACGGCATGGTGCTGAGCCCGGCGATCATCAAGACCGCGATGTGGGACGTGGTCGGCTGGAACCGTGCGGCGACGGTGCTGCTGACCGACTATGCGAAGCTGCCGCGCGAGGACCGCAACATCCTGCGGCTGATGTTCGGCAGCGACCGCGTGCGCGCGAAAAACGCCGATTTTGACAGCATGGCGCGCTTCGTTGTCGGCGCATTCCGCGCAGACGTGGCGCGCGCAGGTGCCAGCAGCAGCGCCGAAGTCACCAGCCTGGTCGCCGCGTTGTGCCGCATCAGCCCGATGTTCGAGGCGCTGTGGGAGGACAACAATGTGGTGTCACACGGCGAAGGCGTGAAGCGCATCCATCACCCGAAGGCGGGGCTTCTGGCGATGGAATTCTCTTCCTTTGCGGTGGAAGGACGGCCCGAGCTCGGCATGATCATCTACAATCCAGCCTCCCCGGCGGACGCCGCGCGGCTCCGGACGCTGCTCGACGCGCATGGAGACTGACGTTGGTGGATGCGATGCCGGCGGCAGATACCAAGGGTTGATCCGGCGCCGGTAACGGGGCGGCCCGGCAAAGATGCGGCCGCGGACCCATCCCGTCCTTTTCGAGTTCTCCGCCGAAAGCTCTGAAGGAGTGCGCGATGAAAACCCGGAACGCAGTGATCATTGGTGGCCTTCTCGCCGGGGCCGTGACCACGGCGGCGATGTTCGCGGGTCGCAAGACCGGTACCCTCGGCAAGACCCTCGATCGCGATTCGGTTGACTGGATCGATGGCCTGACCGGATCACGCGCGGTGATCGGCGATGCAGGCACCAGCGCCATCGAACTCGCCAACCACCTCGGCGCGTCCGTTGCCTTCGCCGCCTTGTACCCGCCCATGCGCCGGGCGCTTCCCTCCGTGCCGCCGGCAGTGCTTGGGGCGTTGTACGGGACCGCGCTCTATGTCGTGAATATCGCCGGCGTCGCCCCCCTCCTCGGCATCACCGAAGGCGAGGTCAGGGCGGGTTCGAGGAAGGCGATCGAACGCTGGTCGGTCCACCTGCTGCAGACGATCATCACCGCCCTGGCGATCGAGCGTCTTGCCGACGATCTCCACCAACCATCGAGAGACGTGGCCACGGCCTGAGGGGACGGGTACGGCGCGCCAGCCTGCCCCTGCGCATGCGACGTAGACGCGCTGCCGCCTCGTCAGTGGCGCGGCAGCGGCTGATGACCTACCGGCAAATGGTACATGACAGCGAGGTCGTCGCGGCGGTCGACGGCTTGTCCGCACATCGGGCAGACCTCGAAATGCCGCAGTTCGTCCACGGCACGGCTTTTCGCGACCGCTCGGGAAGGGCGCATGCCGTGTAGAGGTACCGCTGCAAAATTCATCATCGACCATCCCCGGGGTTAGCGTTTCCTTTACTTATAGAGGCTAAGGTGCCTGATCGGGTGTATCGCGCGAAATTTATTGTCGCACAGGCGCGCGCGCCCCTCTTTCGCAGAGCCAAGGACCTCGGCGTGCGGCGGACAATCGGGCCTGGCGTCCTCGAAACCGATGCCGTGGCCATCTGGCCGGCCGCACGACTTGTCATCGTCAGGGAACGGCCACGTCGCTGCGGCATTTTGCTGCAGATGAAAGCCGCGTCATGAAATCCGTACTTATTGTCGAGGACGAAATCTTCATTGCGATGGAGATCGAGCGGATACTCCAGGATGCCGGCTATACGGTGGTCGCGATCGCGGCGGATCAAAGCGAAGCGCTCGCCGCCGCAGCGGCAGCGGACGTCGCCTTTGTCGATCTCAATCTGCGCGACGGCCCGACCGGCCCCGGGCTTGCGCACGAACTGGCGCAGAGGTTCGGGGTGCGGATCGTCTATGTCACGGCCAATCCGAACCAGATCGAGCGACCGGCACCGACTGCTGTCGGCTATATTCGCAAGCCATTCTCCGAAGAAGCGATCGTTACGGCCGCCGCGATCGCGGCGCGGCCGGAAACGCCGGCAGTTGCACACCAGGACGTGATCAGCCTTTAGGAGAGAGTCGCTGCTACCGGTGCAGCGCCGCGACCGGAAGATCGAGATCCAGCCGCAAGCCGTCGACCGCCCAGTCCCGCGCGATCCGGCCACCCAACTGCTTGATCGCGCTGAGTTCGATCAGTTTGGTGCCGAACCCGTCGTTCGTCGGTACGCTGACCGGGGGGCCGCCGCGCTCCCGCCATTCGATGCGGACACGCGCATCGGCGGCCGCAATCAATATCTGCACATCGCCCTCGGGAGACGACAGCGACCCATATTTCGCCGCGTTCGTCGCAAGTTCGTGAAACAGCAGCGCCAACGGCGTGGCGGAACGGTCGTCGATCGTCGCATCGTCGCCGACGATGACGATACGCCCTGCATAGGGGGCCAGCAGTTCGGCCAGCATGTCGGTCAGGCTGTCCTGCACGGCGCTTGGCCTTGATGCGTCGCTGTGCGGCCGCACAAAGTCATGCGCGCGACCCAGCGCCAGGATGCGCTCCCGCAGATCCTCGGCTACCGGCTTGATTTGCGGATGGTGGCGCGTGGAGAAGCTGATCAGCCCGCTGATCACCGCGAAGATGTTCTTGATGCGGTGACTGAGTTCGTGCGCGACGATCTCCCGCTGGGCCTGGATCATCTTCTGATCATGTATGTCGGTGCAGGTCCCGAACCAGCGGGTGATCGCGCCATCCCGGTCGCGGATCGGCAGCGCCCTGCCCAGCGTCCAGCGATAGGTGCCGTCCGCATTCCGCAAGCGATATTCGATCTCATAGGGGGCCCCGGTTTCCAGCGAGTGGCGCCAGGCAGACCAGGCTTTGGGCTGGTCCTCCGCGTGAAACATGCCGTTCCACCCCTCCCCGTCGGTCGATCCGGCCGGCGCCCCGGTAAACTCGTACCAGCGCGCGTTGTAGTAATCGTGGAACCCATCCGGACGGGTCGACCAGACCATCTGCGGCATCGCATCCGCCAGGATCCGGAACTTGGCTTCCTGCTCGTCCAGTTCCCGGTCGGTGCGCCGTGTTGCGCGCCGGGCATGCAGCAACGCCATGATGTTCGCCGCCAGCACGAGCAGGCCGTCGTGCTGGAGCGCGGTCAATCCGGCACGGGGCTCGCGGTCGATGACGCACAGCGCACCGAGCTGGACCTGGTCGTCCGAGACGAGGGGCGCGCCTGCGTAAAACCGGATATGGGGGTCGCCGGTTACGAGCGGGTTGTCGACGAACCGGGAATCCTTGGTGGCGTCGGGGACGACCATGATCTCGGTACCCAGCATGGCATGCGCGCAGAAGGATGTCTCGCGCGGCGTTTCCCCGACGTCCAGTCCGGTTCGCGCGGGGAACCACTGCCGCTCGCTTTCGACAATGCTGACCAAGGCGATCGGCGCCGAGCACAGGGCCGATGCGAAATCGGTGATGCGCGTCAATTCCGCGCTGCCAAGCAACTCTGCCAACCCGAAGCCTTGCAGCGCCTCGTTCCGACCAGCCTCTTCCATGAAGTATGCGCTCTCGAATTCGTCGGTCATGCGCGGAGCGTTCTTTTCCTATATTTCCGTGAGGCCAAAGCGCATGCGACGCCGCGAAACGTAGTCGGCAGCATCACCTGTCGGGAACTGCAGCTGGTACGAGCGGCATCAGAGCACTGTATTCTTCCTCTCGCGGCGTCGGGCGCCAGCCTGACGATGCCTGCGCCATGATCCTTCTTTCGCGCGGCCGTTTCGAAGACCGCGTTCGTTAACGGACTTGCATAGATCAGGTTCCTTCCGGAGCGACGCCCGTTGGTAGCAGCCGCGATCGGCGGATCCTGCTCGTTCGGGTTCCCCTGTGCCGTGCAGTGACGGGTTCTTGCCGGCTCACGCGATTCCGTCGATGACCCCGGCGCCGCGCGGGGCATATTTCGCGCCGGCGATAGCGCTATAGGCCACATCATGGACTGCATTCCCGGTCCCCTCCAGGCGGACCGTGGCAACATTGCGCTGCACGCGCACGACCGAGACGGGTTCATCGTGCCCCCTCAGGAACACCGACACGATAGATCCATCGCCGAGTGCCAGCTCGACGTTCTTGATGATTTCCTGGCCAGCCACCCCATCTTCTCCATGCATTGCGAAGTCTCCTCCGGTCCACAATGGACGTGGTACCGCTAACGCCCCTCAATGCCGGATGATGCGACGCAGCAACTTCTTTGGCGGCGACATGATGGTTAAACGCGTTGAAGCATAACTGCTTTAGCCCATCTCCGCCTGGGGATGCGAATTAAGCGAACCCCCGCCGTAAACATGCGCCGGATTCGCTTCAGGATTGCTCTGGCAAATTGCTTGAGCGCCGCTTCACGGCTTCCCCAGACGCCTCCACAGGCGGAGAATCAGCGGATTACGCCCTACCACGTCACCTCGACGGTTAGCGCGCCGCACGGTGCCAGCACATTCGCCGGGACGTCGCGAACACGTTGCCTTCAACGTTGCGGCGCGGGTCATGTGGGTGTCGAGCGGCGAAGCGGCAGCTCCAGAAAGAGTTGCGACGCATGCCCATAAAGGACGGTTAGACGTCCCTGGCGGTCACCTGGATGGGCTCGGCGAAGTTCGGACCTTCGCGGTCGATGATGCGGCGAGCGGCGCGTTCGATCGCGGCTCTGTTGGCAGTGAAGATTGCATGGGGAAGCGCATGGGCGATGCCGGATTCGTCGAGTCTCTCGAGCGCGGCATGCTCGACCTCGACATGGACGCTACGGCTGGCACCTGCATTCTGGTAGGACCATCGTGCTTCGGTCATCGGCATCTGAAAAGCGACAAATCCCACGGCGTTCCCTCTGCTGTTGCAAGAGAGGTGCCTATCGCGTCTTCGATCCGGCACCTGCACTTAGGGAAACCGCGTAAGTTACCGGATGAGCACACCTATCCAGGTTTCCGTCGGGCATTTGCCGGTTTGCCTCGCGCAGCACGCGCGCCGGGGTCACACGTCTCGCACCGTCACCCGCACCGGCTGAACAAAGCTCGGCCCCTCGCGATCGATGATGCGGCGGGCCACCTGCTCGACGACCTGCCTGTTGCCGATCAGGGTCGGCGTCGTCGCGTATTTGGCCGCTCCGGCATGGCTCAGCCGCAGCAGCGCGCGAAGCTCCACCTCGACGTCCACAAGGCGCCCGGACGCCTCGTCAGCATAGGACCAGACGGGATGCCCAAGGGGCATCTGAAAGGTGACGGTGCCGGCACGCAGCCGGACGACATCGGGCCCGTTCACCCCTGTTGCAGATCCCAACGAGCGGCGACTTCGTCGATCGTTCGGAACGCCAGGTCCTCGAGCCCCTCGGGCACGGCGACCGCCACGTCCCAATTGTGCGGGAAAGGCCAGTCCGGGGCGGCAGGCCGCGGGAGGTGGAAGCCCAACTCCAGATCTTCGTCGCCTGCGCTAAGGCGTGCGGCCACCCGCTCCAATTCGTCCCGAATCTCATCTGCACTGTGCTGCGATCTGCTCAAAGCCCCAACCCCGGCTAACGCTGATTGCGCTTCCATCGGCCAACCCATGATATTGATCGATATCGCATTTCTACTAGGGCTGGCCCCATAAACGGGATGCCCTTGGCGTGAGAGATGTGATTCACCCTGCACGTTGAGGTGGAGGGATGAATTGCCGGGAGAGTTCTGGCTGAGCGAGGAACAGTGGGAGCGGCTAAGGCCGCTGCTTCCGAACAAGCCGCGAGGTGCGCCGCGGGTGGACGACCGTCGGGTGATCATCGGCATCGTCCATGTGCTGCAGGCAGGCTGCCGTTGGAAGGACGCGTCGAGCGTCTATGGTCCGTACAAGACGCTGTACAACCGGCATAAACCTTGGTCGGAAAAAGGCGTCTGGCAGGCAGTATTTGAAGCGTTGGCCGCTGCCGGCGGACCACCCGCTGAGGTCCTGATCGACAGCACGCATGTCAAGGCCCACCGTTCGGCTGCCGGCGGAAAAGGAGGGCGTACGCCCAGGCGATCGGGATCAGCCGAGGCGGGCGCAACACCAAGATCCATGCCATCGCCGACGCCCAAGGCAAGCCGCTCGCCTTCCTCCTGACGCCTGGCCAGGCGGCAGACTATCGGGCAGCGGAGGCGTTGCTCGATGACCTGCCGGCCCGCTGCATCGTCCATGCCGATCGCGCCTATGACACCAACCGTATCCGGGACCTCATCGAGCGGCAGGGTGCTGTTCCCAACATCCCGCCCAAGGCCAACCGACGCTGGAAAAGCTGCTTCAGCCGCAGCCTCTACAAGGGATGCAACGCCATTGAGCGCATGTTGTGCCGCCGCAAGGACTGCCGACGCCTCGCCACGCGATACGACCGCATCGCTGCCATCTTTCTCGGCAGCATCCAGCTCGCCGCCAGCGTCATGTGGCGTTTGTGAGTTCCAGCCCTAGTCGACAGCGCTACGTCGCCGGGACGTTACAGCAGCGGTGAAAATGCCTCATCCCCACCGAGCCTGTACGAACCGGGATAACTCCACCGCCAGTTGATCCGCCTGCATCTGCGCTTGCATCCGACAGGCCTCGCCGCCGCCCAACACGAATGCTCCGTCATGGAAATCCACATAGGCACGATCCGGGGCACCCACGGCTTCGGGCGTCGCGACATGGATCGTGGCCGTACCGGTTCGAACGGTCTCGACCGTGGCGCGCAAGGTACCGGCCAGCCCCTTTACCGCCGCCACATAATGCCCGTCCGCGGTGGCCTTGAGCTGCATCCAGCCGGCATGGTCGTTCGGCGAGGGCATGGTGTAGCGCGCATTCAGCGGAACGCCGTCCTCGTCTACCTGCCGCCCGAGACGGTCACGCGCCGCCTCGCTTATCGACGAGGGGAACGGGACCCGCCGGGCTTGCACCAGGACTCCGTTTTCTGGTCGCTCATGTCGTTACGCTACTCGCCATGCTTGCCGGGTCGCAGGTACACCGTCCCGCCGACCTTGGTGGGGTGCTGCTGTAGCGCGCCCTCCCCGATATCCGCAAACGAACCACGCCTTGGAGACGGCCCTCCCTCTGATCCAGAGGGAAGGCCGCCCAGGTCCGGCCGCTCAGACCCCTTGCTGGTAATCGGTCGAGCGCGTCACCGTTTCCCAGCGATCGATCTCGTCGATCACCGCGTCGAGCTTCTCGCGGGCGCGCCGCAGCGCGTCGCTCCCGAGCAGCAGGTGCAGCGGCGGGTTGGGCGCGTCGACCAGTTCGAGGATCGCCGCGGCCGCCTTGTCCGGATCGCCGATCTGCCGGCCGGCCATCGCGTTGAGCCTTGCGATCCCCGTGCCGACGCTTTCCGCATAGTGCGCCCCGCCGCCCTGGCTGCGCCGGATCGAATGGTCGCTGAGAAAGTCGGTACGGAAGGCACCGGGCGCGATCGCCGTGGCCTTGAGACCGAAAGGTGCGATTTCCTGCGCCAGGCTCTGCGTCAGCCCTTCGAGCGCCGATTTGGTCGCGGAATAGAGGCCGGAGGACCCCGCCGGGGCTCGGCCCGCAATCGAGGTGATGTTGAGGATGTGACCGCTGCCTTGCCGCCGCAGTGCCGGAAGGGCTGCGCGGATCACCGCGAAGGGCGCGAAGACGTTGACCGCGAACAACCGCTGGAATTCCGCGTCGGTCGCCTCCTCCAGCGCCCCGAGCAGGCCGTAGCCGGCGTTGTTGACCAGCACATCGATGTGGCCCGCCTTCTCGAAGGCCGCATCGACGGCGGGCGCGATCGCCGCCGCGTCGGCCAGGTCGACGGGGATGACATGCAGCGTGCCGCTGCCCGCATCGAGGTCCGGCGCCCCCTCGCGCACCGTGCCGACGACGGTATCCCCCCGCGCCAGCGCGGCCTGCGCGAGTGCCTTGCCGAGCCCGCGGGAAATACCGGTGATGAACCATGTCTTCATAGCTGTTCTCCTTCGATAACGGAGATAGCTCTCTATTCGGGTGGGATAATCGGCCAGCTGCTACCCGGGCTTGTAAGATCAGCTTCACAATGCTGAGATGCGCGGCATGATCCATCCCAGCGAGTTCGGTGCCTTGCGCGCCTTTGCGGCCGTGGCCGAACAGCGAAGTTTCAGCCGGGCGGCGGAGCAGTTGGGGGTATCCTCCTCGGCGTTGAGCCAGCTGATCCGCGGGCTGGAGGAACGGCTGGGAATCCGGCTGCTCCATCGCACCACCCGCAGCGTTTCGCTCACCGAAGCCGGCGCCGCCCTGCTCGCCGAGGTCGCGCCGGCGATCGACAGCCTGGCGGGCGCGCTGGAGCAGGCACGCAGCGCCGCGCGGCAGCCGACCGGCACCGTGCGCCTGCATTGCTTCCATGCCGCCGCCGACCGGTTCGTCGTGCCGATCTTGCCGAAGCTGGCGCGCGCCTTCCCCGACATCACGCTGGATCTCACGATCGACGACACGGTCGTCGATCTCGTCGGCAGCGGCTATGATGCCGGGATCCGCATCGGCGAACTGATCGAGCGCGACATGGTCGCGCTCCGGCTCGGCGGTGACATCCGGCAGCTGGCGGTCGCTGCGCCTGCCTATCTCGCCGAGCACGGGGTTCCGCAAACGCCGAAGGACCTGCTGCAGCATCGCTGCATCCGCTGGCGCTGGCCGGGGCAGCCGGGACCCTATGCGTGGGAGTTCTTCGAGAAGGGGCACTGGTTCTCGGTCGCCGTGGAAGGCCCGCTGATCACCAGCAGCCGCGCGGTGATGGTGGACGCGGCGCTGGCCGGCGTCGGCATCGCCTTCCTCAAGGAGGAGTCAGTGGTCGACGCCTTCGCCCGGGGCGAGCTCGTCCCGCTCCTGACAGACTGGTCGGTCCCCTTTCCGGGCTATTATCTGTGCTACCCCCAGCAGCGGCAGATGGCGCCGGCCCTGCGCGCGGTGATCGACACGATCCGCGCGGCTGCGCCCGATTAGCAACAGCGTGCTTGATCGCGAGCTTCTTCGAGCAGTTGATTTTGCTGCCGAGACCTGCCCGCCCGGGCCCTACAAATGCCCCGCACCGCCGTCGCAGAAGTCTTCGTGGCGCAGACATGTTGCGTCGACCCCGCCAAGCATCTATGCGCCGTACATTCGCAAGGACCCGGTGAAATTCCGGGTGGCTATTCCGGCCGCCGATCCGCCGGACAACAACACGCACCAATCCTGTCGGCGCTGCTTGGCGCCCTGTGCCCTGTTGTGGATTTTCAATGACTTTCGATTTCACCGCGTACCGCCGCCAGTGGTTCACGGGCGGCATCGCCGCTCGCCGGGACGTGCTGGCCGGCATCGTCGTCGCCCTGGCGCTGATCCCCGAAGCGATCGGCTTTTCCATCATCGCCGGGCTCGACCCGCGCGTGGGGCTCTACGCTTCCGTCGCAATCGCGATGACCATATCCCTCGTCGGGGGGCGTCCCGGCATGATCTCGGCCGCGACGGCGGCAGTCGCCGTCCTCGTCGGCCCGCTCGTGCGCGAACACGGCGTCGAATACCTCTTCGCCGCAACGATCCTGATGGGCGTGATCCAGATCGTGGCGGGCGTGCTGCGGCTCGATCTGGTCATGCAGTTCGTTTCGCGCTCGGTCATCACCGGCTTCGTCAACGCCCTCGCCATCCTGATCTTCCTGGCGCAGCTGCCGCAACTGACACATGTCGGCTGGCAGACCTACGCGATGGTCGCCGCCGGTCTGGCGATCCTCTACGGTTTCCCCCGCATCACCAAGGCGGTCCCCTCGCCGCTGGTCGCTATCCTCGTGCTGAGCGCGGTCAGCATCGCGTGTGCGCTGCCGGTCCAGACGGTGGGCGACATGGGCAAGCTGCCGCAGGGCTTGCCGAGCTTCGCCCTGCCGCAGGTCCCGCTGACCCTGGAGACGCTGCGGATCATCCTGCCCTATGCGCTCACCATGGCGGCGGTGGGGCTGCTGGAATCGCTGCTCACCGCGCAGATCGTGGACGACATGACCGACACCGACAGCAACAAGCGCCGGGAATGTGGCGGACAAGGCGGCGCGAACATCGTCGCGGCCCTGTTCGGCGGCATGGGCGGCTGCGCGATGATCGGCCAGTCCGTCATCAACGTCACGTCCGGGGGGCGTGGGCGCCTCTCCACCTTCGTCGCGGGCGCCTTCCTGCTCTTCCTCCTCGCCGTGCTGGGTCCCTATGTCGGGCGCGTCCCGATGCCGGCGCTGGTGGCGGTGATGATCATGGTCTCGATCGGGACCTTCAGCTGGAACTCGATTGCGAACCTTCGCCGGCACCCGCCGACCTCCTCCATCGTGATGCTGACCACGGTCGTGGTGGTGGTCGCGACGCACGACCTGTCGCTGGGCGTCCTTGCAGGCGTCCTGCTCTCCGGGATCTTCTTCGCCGGCAAGGTGCAGCGCATGTTCTCGGTGGAGCGGGAGCTTTCCGCAGACGGGACGCGCGCCGTCTACCGGGTGTCGGGCGAAATCTTCTTCGCCTCGGTGAACCGCTTCACCCGCGCCTTCCAAGGGGAGGATCGCGCGGACCAGGTGGTGATCGACGTGACGGCGGCCCATTTCTGGGACATCTCCGGCGTCGGCGCGCTGGACAAGATCGTCGCGCGGCTCCGCCGCGACGGCCGTACCGTCGAGGTGATCGGCTATAACCATGCGAGCGCGGACCTCGTCGACCGTTTCGCGCTGCACGACAAGACCGGCGTCGAACTGGGGCTGGCGCCGCACTGAGCCCCCAGGTGGCGCGCAACGGCGGTTGCGGCCACCTTTTCGCTCAACGGGCGTTCAGCGTGCACATATGCTGAAAAGTGCAATCAACCCCCGCGTGTTCCGGGGGGCCTCGGCGCTCATCCTGGCCTTGCTCGGCGTCACCATCGCGATGCCCGGCAGCGCAGACCTGACCTTCAAGGCGGCGCAGGCCTGGACCATCGACACGTTCGGGTGGTTCTACATCGCCGCCGTCGCGGTGTTCCTGGTCGTCGTCCTCGCGCTCGGCTTCGGGCCGGCGGACAAGCCCAAGCTCGGGCCGGACAATGCCGAGCCGGACCTCCCCTATCTCTCCTGGCTCGCGATGCTGTTTGCCGCCGGGATGGGCATCGGGCTGATGTATTTTGCCGTAGCCGAGCCGATCCAGCACTATACGGCGCTGGAGGCGTCTGGGGTGCCGGCTGAAGCGATCGAATCTGGAGCCCGGTAAGCATGGGGCCACGGCTCCTGAAGCGTTCGTCGCCCCATGATTCGTGGCCCTTTTTGAGCGGGCCACAGCGGAACATAATGAGAAAATATGGGACCGCGCTAGGCCCATTTTTTCGCAGTTTTCCGCGGTTTTCTACAATGTTCTCAATATGTACTGGTGCGCTTACAGGACTCACATCGGGCGCTGTAACCCGCAGAAAAGCGTGGGTTTTGGCGGAGCCTTCGATCCGTGGCCCCTTCGTGGCCCACCAAAAAATCTGGTCCGAAACCCGGACACGAACCCTCGCCCGATGAACCAATTTGGTACTTTTTAGGCCCGAGTCGCGACACTCTTTCGGGTGGGTCTCTCAACCATATATTGCCCTCATTCCTGTTCAAGGAGGAGCAACGGAAGGCGGAGCCGGTCGACCGCTGACCGCGCGGCAGGGCGCTGGTTAGGTCGAGCCTTGCCGCGTTCCATAAGGATAAGGTTATCGGCCTCACATGCGCATCTAGGCGATCAAGGACGCCAGCAGAACGACTTCCCGCTTTGGCAACTGTCGCTAACGGGCATGGACTGAAGCTACCGTCTGGATCAGCTCTGAAATGGTCCGCGACGGCAACCAGAATGATGCGTTTGCAGCTCTTTTGACGGAAGGATGATCCGTAGACATGTCTTCTTCGAAAAGACGGTGGGTGGGCAGACGAACTCAGCATTCGAAAGCCACCCGCCAGAGCAGTGTTCGGGGTAGAAGCGTTGAAGCCGAGCCATGTTCATTTCATCGGTTCGCTCCCCGCACCCTTGCGAAACCGCGGTCGCTATCGAGGAAGGACGCGAGCATCGCCGGGATCAGATCCGTCACCGCCTCCTTCTGCCCATAGGTTTCGGCATATAGCGCAGCATAGTCCTGCAGCCGCTGGTGCAGGTCGGGCGTGATGTGGATCGCCAGCTTGACGGGCTTTCGATCCGGTAGCTTTGCGAGTTTCAAATCAGGCATGTCGGCCTCCTATCCGCGCCAGGGCGCGAGGATCAGGTCCTTGTGGACCACGAGCAGCACGTTCGTGCCGGGACGAACTGTCAGCGTCGGCTGGACGTTGAGATTGCGTGAGGTGATCTGGTCGCCCGCACGCGCGACATTCTGCTGCGTCGACTGCCGGATCGCCCGGACCAGATCGCTGTCGCCGGAAACCGTCAGCTCCGAGCCCACGCCGAGAAGGGTCGACAGCGCAACGCCCTTGAGCAGCGTCCAGGTGTGGAAGTCCACCTTGTCCTGCAGGCCGGCATATCCCGAGGCATCGGTCGCCGGCACGTTGTCGATCCGGAGCGAGCTTCCGTCCGGCAGCAGGATGCGCTGCCAAATGACGAGTGCGCGCTTCTGCCCGAACGCGACCACCGAGTCGTAGCTTCCAACGAGCCTTGCGCCTTGCGGAATAAGCAGGATGCGCCCGGAGGGACTGTCGAACACGTTCGCCGTCACCTGCGCCGTGACCAGGCCGGGCAGATCGGACCGGAGACCGGACATCAGGCTTGCTGGGATCACACTGCCAGCAGAGAGGAGATATGGCGACGGCGCGGCTTCCAGCCTGTGCGGATTGACGTCCGCCGATGTGTCGCGCGTGGTGACGAACTGGGCCTTGCGGCTCTGAGCGTTGGGATCGCGCTCCGGATCGACTGCCAGCGTTGGCGCTTCCGTGGTCACGGGTGTCAGCGGAGCAGCGATCTCCGCTGACACCAGCGCCGATGGCCTGCTCTGGTTCTGCACCAGGAGTCCCGACGCGCGTGCTGCCTTCAGCTCCGAAAGCTGCCGATCGCGCTCCTGCGCCGCGGCCTGTGCCTCCACCCTCCCCGGCCCGTCCGCGTCATTCGCCTCCAATTCGGCCGCCATGCGACGCTGGCGCTCAAGGATGGGCCGCCCCAGGTCGCCCGGCAGCGGCGGGCCGAGCTTTGGAACCTCGCCATAGCTTGCGGGGAGCCTGTTCAAGGTATCGGGCGGCGCCTGTCTGCTCGGTTCCGATAGCTCCTTCCGTTCAGCTGCCGCCAGCCGCAGCCGCGATCCCAAAGCACTCCATGCCACGGCGACAAGAGCGACCGAACCCAGTGCCGCGATAGCGATGATCACGCCGCGCCGGAACCGGATGGCGCGCGGAGGCTTGACCCGGATCGCCAGCGATTCTGGGTCGAGCTTCGGGGTTGGCGGGACAGCATCCTCGCTCATGAGCGCTTGCCTTTCGGCGCTGGAACGTCGGTGACCCGCTCGATGCGGACGACCTGCTGCTTGCCGGTGCCGAGCCGCAATTCGGCCCGGTCGAAGATCCGATCGACGACATAGAAGCGACCGCGCATCCGGTAGTTGACCAGCTCGGCCTCCCCCGTAGCCCCGATCACGAACAGCGGCGGTGCCTCGCCGACCGCGATGCTCGCCGGGAACTCGACGAAGGTCTGTCGCCCGTCGTCGAAGGCGCGGAGCGGTCGCCAAGCCGGGCTGTCGCCAATCACCGTATAGTTGAAGTGCAGGCTGTCGACCGACAGGCTCGCAGCGATCGGGGCTGTCGCCGCCACCTGGGCTTCCTTCTGCCGGAGCGCGATCAGCTGGTCGGCAGGATAGGTCCAGGACAGGGCGGCCATTGCGGTCCGGGACGTTGCCGTAAGCTGGAGATGGTAGCTGCGGCGATCGGTGGTGATCACGAGGTTGGTGGCAAGGCCGCTCGCAGAGGGCTTCACGAGGATATGCGTACGCTTGTCGGTTCCGCTTCCGCTGGTGGTGTCGCCGATGACCCAGCGTACCGTATCGCCTGCCGCGACAGCGACGAGGTTCTCGCCATACTGCAAGGCAAGGTCGGTCACGGCACCCGGCGCCGTATAGACCTGATAGATCATGCCCTCGCTGAAGGGATAGACCTGCACCGCGTTGACGAAGCCCTGGGCCTGCGGCTGCTGGGTAGCTGCGCGATTGGCAGCAGCGACGCGCGCGGCGCCGGGGCTGAAAGACTTGCGCACCTGCTTGCGGACCGGCGGCTTTGCAGGCGGGGACGCGGTGGCGGTCGGCGCCGGGATCGGTTTGGCCGGAGGCGGCGGGGAAGGTTGGGCCCATGCGGATACCATGGCGAGGGAAGCCGCCGATAGGGCGAGCAAAAGCTTCATGACTGGACCTCCGTGCTGAGCTGCGCCGGGGCAGCGGGATCGACTGGGAAACTGGTCGGCGCCGAGACGGGAGCGGACGGCGGGAGCGTCGGCGTGGCTGCAGGCTTCGGGGCGGCCGGCGCGTCCAGTTCCCGGCTCCAGTCGATCGCGTCGACATAGACACCGAGCGGATTGCGGCGGAGCGTGTCGGCATCCTTGGGCGGGGTGATCGCGACGGTCAGGATAGCCGTCCAGCGCGACGTGCCGGTCTCGGCGCCGCGCTCGAACGCGGTCTCGCTCCATTTGACCTGAAACGAGCGGTTGGATGCCCGCACCACGCTGGTGACCTGCACCGTCACCGTCTTCTCGCCGATGGCACCGAACGGATCGGCCCCGCGGGCATAGTCGCCGAGGAACTGCGCGCCGCGCTTGGTGGCGAAGTCATAGGCGTCCAGCCAGTTCCGACGCACCAGCACCGGATCGAGCGACCGGCCGCGGACATTGGCGATGAAGCGGGACAGGTGCCAGGCGATCTGCGGGTCGGTCGGGCGGTACCCGGCCTCGGCCTCGGTGACGGCACGCGCCTCCCCCAGCCGATCGACTTCGACGACAAAGGGCATCACCCGGCTCTGCGCCGACTGCCAGGCGAGCGCACCCGAAAGACCAGTGGCGAGCGCAAGGCACCCGAACGCCATCAGCCGCCAGTTCCGCGCCTGCACGCGGGCCAAGCCGATCTGCTCGTCCCAGAGCTGCCCGGCCCGCTGGTACGGCGTCTCCGGTTCGGGGGTTCGTCCATAGCGCTGGACGGCGCGTCTGAAGACCATCGGCTAGTCCCTTTCCTTGATGTCTGGGGGTGCGGAAGCGCCGCCGCGATCGCCCTGCTGCAGGGCATGCAAGGCGACCTGGCGGTGATGGCGGGTGGTCTGCTGGCGCTGCATGGCGCGAGCCCATGCAGGCACGGCTTCTTCGGCGGCGGACTGCGAGCCGGTATCGCCGCCCGTGCGATTGAGCGCGTTCCAGGCTGCCTGGCGGCCGCGTGAGGCCGCCTCGCCCAGGCCAAGCGCGCTGGAGGCCCGCGCGCGTGCGGCATTGCCGGCGGCGCGAGCCACCCCGCCCAGCCCCGCCGACATGGTCGGCGCTGCTGCCGTCTCCTTGCCCAGCGTGTAGGCCGTGGGAGCAGCCGATCCCATCGCAGTACCTGCGCGGACGGCCCCCAGCGCGGCCCCGCCCAGCATGCGGGCACCGCCGACGGCAGCACCGCCGGCAAGCATTGCCATGCCGGCCGCGCCGACCGTGGTGCCAAGCGCCGCGCCCGCGCCGAGCTGCGGCGCACCGGACACGAGGCCCGAAGCGATTCCGGGTCCGAAGATGCCCAGCCCGAAGAGCGTCAGGCTGGCGAGCATCAGGCTCATCGCCTGGCCGATATCGGGCTCCTGCCCCTGCAGCGCGCTGGTGAACTCGCTGAAGAAATTGGCGCCGATGCCGACGATGACGGCGAGCACCATCACTTTGACGCCCGACGAGACGACATTGCCGAGCACCCGCTCGGCAAGGAAGCTGGTGCGGTTCCACAGCGCGAAGGGCACGAGGAGGAAGCCGGCCAGCGAGGTAAGCTTGAACTCGACGATCGTGACGAACATCTGCACGGCGAGCAGGAAGAAGGTCAGGATCACGACCGCCCAGGCGAACAGCAGCACCGCGATCGTCAGGAAATTATCGAAGAAGGTCGTGAAGCCCATCAGCTGGGACACCTGGTCGAGCAGCGGCCATGCGGCGGCGAAGCCCGTGCCGGCGAGACGACCGGGCTTGAGCAGATCCTCGGCCGACAGCGTGCCCCCGCCGGCGGTCAGCCCGGCCTGCGCGAACGAGCGGAAGATGATGTCGGCAAGCGTCGAGAAGCTGTTCAGGATGAACGCGAACGCGCCGATGTAGAGGATCTTGCGCAGGAAGCGGCCGATGACATTGTCCTCGCCGCCCATCGCCCAGAACAGGCCAGCCAGCGTGATGTCGATGCCGATCAGGGTCGCGGTAAGGAAGCGGACATCCCCGCCCAGCAGACCGAACCCGCTGTCGATGTAGCGGGTGAAGGCAGCCAGGAAGCGATCGATGACGTTGAGGTCGTTCACGGTGGCGATGTCCTGCGCTGGAGGAGTGCCGCGAGACGGGACCGGGGGTGAGAGCCCCGCCCCGCGGCGGACGACGGCGGGAGGCAAGACCGCCGCCGCCCTGGCCGGCGGCGCTACCTGGGGGTGTAGGCCGAGCCGGAGCCGAGGAACCTGCGGGTTGCCGCGCGCGCGTCGATCTCGGCCTGGGCGCGGCGCGCATGCTCGATCGCCTCGGCGCGGTACTGCGCGGCCATCATGTTCTGGATCTGGAACTGCTGCTTGGCGGCGAGCGCGAGCAGCTGGTTGGTCGCCTGCTGCGCCTGGAGCGCACCCTCCGCGCCCTGGCTCTTGGCAACGATCCCGCTCAGCGCCTGGGCATCGGCCGTGACATTCTCGGTCACCTGCGCCTGGACGGTCATCGTCTGCTGATAGGCCGACATGGCGGTATCGAGGCGGGCACGCGCGGCGACGACCTGCTCGTTGGTTCGGAGCGCCGCCGAGAAGCTCTGCGGGAAGAGCTGGCGGAACTGCTGGTCGAGCCCGGACACGCGGAACTGGATGGCTTGCGCCTGCCCCATCAGCCGGTCGACCTGCTGCAGCGTCTGGGTGAGCGCCTGGAGCTCGGGGAAGTCGATCCGGGTCAGGTTCTTGGCCTGGTTGATCAGCATCGTCGCTTCGTTCTGGAGCGACTGGATCTGGTTGTTGATCTGTTGGAGGGTGCGCGCGGCAGTGAGGAGGTTCTGGCTGTAGTTGCTGGGATCGAACACGGTGAACTGCGCGCGGGCCGGCGTGCAGGTCAGCGCCATGGCGAGCGATCCGGCCGTCCCGACGCCCAGGGCGCTCGCGACCAGATATTTGCGGGTGCGGATACGCATCACATCACTCCTTGTCTTGAGGGTCGGGGAAGGTAGCGAGGAGCTCGGCGGCCCAGTCGAGTCCGCGATCGGCGAGGAAGTGCGCGGCGAAGTCGGCGTGCCCGCCCTCGGCGAGCATCGCGTCGATGCGGGCCTGTGTCGCAGCATCGGAGGCGCCGCACAGGGCCAGCGCGATCGGGCCCAGCCCCAGCTCGAACAGGCGGTTGCCGCGCGCGGACTGCAGGTAATAGTGGCGCTTCGGCGTCGCGCGGCTGACCAGCTCGATCTGCCGCTGGTTGAGCCCGAACCGCACATAGGCCTCGCGGCTCTGCGGCTCGAGCGCTCGGTCGTTGGGCAGCAGGATGCGCTGCGGACAGCTTTCGAGGATGGCGGGCGCGATGCTGCTCGACGCAATGTCGGCAAGGCTCTGGGTCGCGAACAGCACGGCGACATTCTTCTTGCGTAGCACCTTCAGCCATTCGCGGATGCGTGCGGCGAACAGGGGATGGTCGAGGAAGATCCAGGCCTCGTCGAGGATCAGCAACGTCGGCCGACCGTCGAAGCGCTCCTCCAGGCGGTGGAACAGGTAGGTCAGCACCGGCGCGATCACGCCGGCCTGCCCCATCAGCGCCTCGGTCTCGAAACACTGGACATCGGCGAAAGCGAACTGCTGCTCGGCTGCGTCCAGCAGCCGGCCATAGGGACCTTCGAGCGTATAGGCGCTAAGCGCGGTGCGCAGCGCATTCGACTGGAGAAGCAGCACCAGCCCAGTCAGGGTGCGTTCCTCTACCGGCGCCGACGCCAAGCTGCCCAGCGCGGACCATACGGCGTCCTTGACCTCGGGCGTGACCAGCACCTTCTCGTGCGCGAGCAGCGCCGCGATCCATTCGGCGGCCCAGCTCCGCTCGGCGGCATCCTCGATCCCGCGGAGCGGCTGGAAGGCCAGCGTGTGCCCCGCATCGGCGCCCATCCCCAGCGCATGGTGGGCGCCACCCATCGCCAGCACGGCGGCGCGGGCCGAGAAGCCCTTGTCGAAGATATAGACCTGCGCGTCGGCGTAGCGGCGGAACTGCAGGGCGATCAGCGCCAGCAGCACCGACTTGCCGGCACCGGTAGGTCCGACCACCAGCATGTGACCGACATCGCCGAGATGGGTCGACAGCCGGAACGGCGTTGATCCGGCGGTGCTGGCGTGGAGCAGCGGCGGACCGTCCAGATGCGCATTGCGGCTCGGCCCCGCCCAGACCGACGACAGCGGCATCAGATGGGCAAGGTTCAGCGTATGAACGAGCGGCTGGCGGACATTGGCGTAGACCTGCCCCGGCAGCGACGAGAGCCAGGCCTCGACGGCGTTGACGCCCTCGCGGATGCAGGTGAAGCCGAGCCCGCCCACGATCCGCTCGACCTGCCGGACCTTGTCCTCGACTTGCGCGCGATCACTGTCCATCACCGTGATCGTGGTGGTCAGGTAGCCAAAGGCGACATGGTCGCCGCCCAGCACCTGCAGCGCCAGATCGGCATCCACCACCTTGTTGTCGGCATCGCTGTCGAGCAGCTGCGATGGCTGGTTGTACATCACCTCCCGCAGAAGCGCGGTGACCGACTTGCGCTTGTTGAACCACTGCCGACGGATTTTGGTCAGCGCCTTGGTGGCGTCGCCCTTGTCCAAGGCGAGGAAGCGCGTGACCCAGCGATAGGCGAAGTCCTGGTGGTTGAGGGCATCAAGGATGCCCGGCCGGCTCATGCTCGGGAAACCAAGGATGGTCAGGGTACGGAGATGATGGTCGCCCAATCGCGGCTCCAGGCCGCCGGTCAGCGGCGTATCGGCGAGCAACGCGTCTAGGTAGATCGGCGTGTCCGGCACCGCGACCGCCTTTTGCCGCGTCGAGATCGTGCCGTGCAGGAACGTCAGTGTCTCGCTGTCGTCCAGCGCATGGACCTCGGGCATGAAGCTCGCGAACAGGTCGAGCGCACGGTCGGTCTCGGCGATGAAGTGCGCCAGCGCCCCGCGCCAGTCCCGCCCCGCCCCGGCGTCGGGCCGCTCGACCAGCGACCGTCCGGCGGCCTCGGCGCTGTCAGGCGCCGGAAGCCAGACGAGGGTCAGGTGGTAGCGGCTTTCGAAATTGGCGCCTTCCCCCATGAATGCCGCGCGGCGCTCCTGGTCGACCAGCCAGGATGCGGCGTCGGGGAAATCGCTGTCGGGATAGGCGGCGGCCTCGCGCCGCTCGGCATTGAAGAACAGGGCCCAGCCGCTGCCGAACCGCTTGAGCACATTGTTGGCGCGCGCGCAGGCGGAGATCAGCTCGGCCTCGGTGGCGGACTCGAGATCGGGTCCGCGGAAGCGGAAGGTACGCTGGAAGCACCCATCCTTGTTGAGGACGACGCCGGGCGCGACCAGCGCCGCCCAGGCAAGATGGTCGGCGAGCCGATCCGCGCGGCGACGATATTCGGCGAGGTTCAGCACGCGAAATATCCTTTCTGCCGGAGGTGGCGAAGCAGGACGGGCGCGAAGTGCGGGTCCCGCCGCGCGGCGAACACGGCAATGCTGTGCCCGACGGCCCAGAGCACCAGCCCGGCCAGCCACTGCTGCAGTCCGAGGCCGACCGCCGCGGCGACGGTCCCGTTGACGATCGCAATCCCCCGGGGCGCACCGCCGAGCAGGATTGGCGAGCCTAAGCTCGCATGGATCGGTGCCTCGAAGCCTGGCAGGTGCTGGCCGGTGTCGCTCATGCGACCAGCGCTCCCCCGCCGAAGCTGAAGAAGCTGAGGAAGAAGCTCGAGGCGGCAAACGCGATCGACAGCCCGAAGACTATCTGGATCAGCCGCCGAAAACCGCCGCTGCTTTCGCCGAACGCCAGCGACAGTCCGGTCGTGATGATGACGATGACGGCAACGATCTTGGCGACCGGCCCCTGGACCGACTCGAGCACCTGCTGAAGCGGTTCCTCCCACGGCATGCCGGATCCCGCGGCATGGGCCGACGTGGCAAATGCGATGCCGATGGCGGCAAGTTCGACGAGGCGCGCGCGGCGTGCCGGGATCTTGGCGAATTGCATGATCAATCTCCTTCGGGGCTGGGGGGCAAGAGAAGGTCGGCGAGCGCGTAGCTGCCGGTGTCCGGATCGAGCGCGGCGACGCGGGCGACCTGCGAGACCCGGCGGTGAAGACCGCGGCCGGAGACGAACACGATGACGTCGATCGCCTCGGCGATGAGCTGGCGCGGCACAGTGACCACCGCCTCCTGCACCAAGCCTTCAATGCGGGTGAGCGCGGACAGCGCGCTGTTGGCGTGGACCGTGGCGATGCCGCCGGGATGGCCGGTGTTCCACGCCTTGAGCATGTCGACTGCCTCGGGCCCGCGAACCTCACCGACGATGATGCGATCGGGGCGCAGCCGGAGGGTCGAACGGACCAGGTCCGCCATGGTCACCACGCCGGGCCGTGTGCGGAGCGCAACCGTGTCGGCGGCAGGGCTTTGCAGTTCGCGCGTGTCTTCGATCAGAAGGATGCGCTCGTCGAGGCACGCCATCTCGGCGAGCAGTGCATTGGCGAGCGTGGTCTTGCCTGAACTGGTCCCGCCGGCGATCAGGATGTTGTGGCGCAGGAGGACGCAGGCTTTCAGCCGGTCGGCAGCCAGTCGCGTCATGACGCCATCGGCCACATAGTCGTCGAGCCGATAGAGGCGTTCGGCCGGCTTGCGGATCGAGAAGCACGGCGCGGTGGACACCGGCGGCAGCACACCCTCGAACCGCTCCCCTGCCCGCCCTTTCTCGTGCGGTGGGAGTTCGGCCGACACGATGGGAGCATCGCCATGCACCTCGGCGCGCGCATGCGCGGCGACAAGCCGGATGACCCGTTCGACCTGCGCGGCCTCCATGCGAATGCCGGTGTCGGAGCGCCCCTCCCCCAACCGGTCCAGCCGGAGCGCGCCGTCGGGGTTGACCATGATCTCGGTGACGCGTGGATCGGCGAGCGCTGCGGCGATCGCCGGGCCCATGGCCGTCCGCAGCATCGCGCGCCGCCGATCGCCGCAAATGCCGGCGGTCATTGGCCGGTCTCCGTGGAACCGATCGTCCTGCGGCCAGCCGCAACCTGCCTGCCGACCTGGGTGACGAACGCCTCGAACCGCTTGGCGCCCATGGCGCGACCCGCCTGGTCGCTCTCGGCAAGCGGCGCATGGATGGCAAGCTCGTAGCGGACAAACAGTGCCAGGGTCTCGAGCAGGACATGCTCGTTCCGCTCGATCCGGCCGATCGCTGTCGTCATGCGGTCCAGCCTAAGGCCGAAGCGCTCCTCCAGCTCGGACACGCCGCGCCGGTTTAGCCAGGCAGTGACGGCATCCGCCAGGATCGCCGACTTCGATGCGCCCGGCTTTGCCGCAAGTGCTTCCAGTCGATCGCTGACGGGCTTTGGCAGGAAGAGCTGGTGGCGGACCTTCTCGACCATGGTCAGAGCTCCACCTGCATGTCGCCGGCCCGATGCCCGCCGGTACCATCCGCCCCTGCGTCCATCGCGAAGGCGACGCGCGCGATGCCGGAGGCACCAGCCCGATCCATGGCACGCTGGTCGGCGGCCGGATCATCCTCGTCCTGGCCGAGCCCCAACACCTCGGTGGGCGTGGGTTCGGCAACCGGCTTCTCCGGAAGCTCCTGCCCGGGATGACACGCCTTTTCGAGCCCGCCATCCTCATCCTCGCGCTGCTCTGCCGCACCTTCTGCGAGGCGCGTATCCATTTTACGGACGACACCGGCCCAATCATTTGCCCGCGGCGCAGGCCGATCGGCAAGGTCGCCCTCACCGAGCACGGGCGGGGCCAGGATCCGGGCCTTGAAGACGGCTTCCTTGTAGTAGCGTAGCTTGGTGGCGCGGATCGGCGGCGTACCCGCCACCAGCACCAGCTCGTCCGTCGGCGGCAACTGCATGACCTCGCCTGGCGTCAGCAGCGCCCGCGCCGTCTCCTGCCGGCTGACCATGACATGGGCGAGCCAGGGCGCCAGCCGATGCCCGGCATAGTTGCGCATCGCGCGTTGCTCGGTGGAAGTGCCGAGGGCATCGGAAATGCGCTTTGCGGTCCGATCGTCGTTGGTCGCGAAGGCGATACGGACATGGCAATTGTCGAGGATGGCGTTGTGCTCGCCATACGCCTTTTCGATCTGGTTAAGGCTCTGGGCGATCAGGAAGGCCCGGACGCCGTAACCGGCGAGAAACGCCAGGCTGGTTTCGAAGAAGTCGAGGCGCCCGAGCGCCGGGAACTCGTCGAGCATCATCAGCAGCTTGTGGCGGCCATCGGTGCGGGCGCCCTTCTTGGCTTCCAGATGCTCCGTCAGGCGCCGGCCGATCTGGTTGAGCACGAGACGGATCAGCGGCTTGGTGCGGCTGATGTCCGAAGGCGGCACCACCAGGTAGAGCGACACCGGCGCCTCGGCTTCGACCAGGTCGGCGATGCGCCAGTCGCAGCGCGAGGTAACGGCCGCTATCGTCGGATCCCGGTAGAGGCCGAGAAACGACATGGCGGTCGACAGCACGCCGGAGCGTTCGTTTTCGGACTTGTTCAGCACCTCGCGTGCCGCCGATGCGACCACCGGGTGGACGGCGGGCGCTTCCGGCGTGCCGAGATGATTGGTGGTCATCATCCGATCGAGCGTGTCGGTGAACTTCCGCTGCGGATCGGACAGGAAGGACGCGACGCGGGCCAGCGTCTTCTCCTCCTCGGCGTAGAGGACATGAAGGATCGCGCCGACCAGCAGCGAATGGCTGGTCTTCTCCCAGTGATTGCGGCGCTCCAGCGCTCCTTCGGGATCGACCAGGATGTCGGCGATGTTCTGGACGTCGCGCACCTCATCCTTGCCGCGACGGACCTCGAGCAGCGGATTGTACCGCGCCGATCGCGCATCCGTCGGATTGAACAGGAGGCAATGTGAGAAACGCTGGCGCCAGCCAGCTGTCAGCTGCCAGTTCTCGCCCTTGATGTCGTGGACGACCGCCGAGCCGGTCCAGCCAAGAAGCGAGGGTATGACGAGGCCCACGCCCTTGCCGCTCCGGGTCGGCGCGAACGCCATGACATGCTCGGGGCCGTCATGGCGTAGGTACTGCCGGCCCACGCGGCCGAGAAACACACCGGCCTCCGTGACAAGCCCAGCGGCGCGAATGTCTTGAAAGCTCGCCCAGCGGGCGGAGCCGTAAGTCGTGACATGGCGCCGCTGACGGGCACGCCAGAGGGATCCGAAGATTGCTGCCCCGCATCCGATCAGGCCACTCGTCGCCGCGATTGCGCCAGCTTCTTCGAAGATTGTCGGGGCGTAGGCCTCGAACGAGAACCACCAGCCGAACAATGCCCATGGCCGATAGAACGGACGCCCGAAGGCGACAAACCAGGGTCTGCCCAGCTCGGGCTGATACGCCAGTTCTGCGGCTGCCCACTGCGTCGCAAACCATACGCCCGCCAGTACGATGACGAGCACGATCAGGATCTGTCCAATGAGCAGTTTGGTGGGAGTCATGCGGGCCTCCGCCTGCCAGTTCAGCCTGTGCGGGTTCAGCCGCTACATTCCGCCTTTCCGGTCTGGCGCATCAGTAGCCTTCTGGTGCCGTTCGCTACTGCTCCGGTGCAATTCGCGGCGCAGCGTACGATGAATGAGCGTTGTTTTCCGGGCCAAGCAGCTACAACAGGATCGCTCCGACCGGCTGCGCTCCGGAAGAATGCTTCTGCTGATGCCCGCCTACCTTCCATCGTTGAGCATTCGAGCGGATGTCCGGCTCTATAGCGCGCGCTCCGAAGGCAGAGGCCACAGGTTCGAATCCTGTCGGGTGCGCGATTTTTCAATGGCTTAGGTGGATCAGCAGCAGACTTGTCAAATATACGTCAAGTATACACGGCCGGACCCCTGCGGTTGCCGGCGCACGCCTCTGTCCGACTCCGACCGGTTGCAGCTTTGACCGCTCTCAGATTCGTCGCGGAAATTAGGGCCAGAGGCGCCAGATGATGAGCTGCCAATCTGCCCTCGGACGCCCGCATCCAGACCTCAGGGAGCGGCAATGAGTACGGAAGCCGAAGGGCTCAATTTGGGACGTTGCGGCCATTCCCAAGTGATATGCGGAACGGCAGCTTCGTTCAGGAGCCGTCGTTCCAACGTCCGCCCGACCCGTATCGTAAACGACGCCGTAAGCCCAATCCATTAGAGTCGCTTTGATGCAAACAAGGTGGGAGGCATATCGACTTTACGTACCGGACTCTTGCTTTGGGGTAGCCCATCGCGAGGGGAGCTCAGCCTGGACCCGGCGATTTGCATACTGCCCCCGACAGCAAGTGCTTCGCCCACCAGAATGAGAGTCGGCTGATCGTTGGAAAAGGCCGATATTGCGATATGGAGCAGATCAAGGCGAGTGTGCAGGAGCCGCTCGCTGGCAAGGCTCACATCGCATGCAACCAGCACCGGCGTGGCACCCGAAAGCCCCGCGGCCGTGAGATTGCGGCTGATCTCTGCAGCAGCACTTCGCCCCATGTAGAACACGGTCGTGCAATGCGGGTCCGCCAGCGCTACCCAGTCCAGATCGAGCGGCGCATCGCCGCGCTTGTGCGCGGTGGCGAACTGCACGCGCCGTGCCAGTCCCCGCAGCGAGAGCGAGACGCCCGCCGAGGCCGCCGCCGCGCTGGCGGCGGTGATGCCGGGGCAAATTCGCACCGGCACGCCGGCCTGAACGAGGGTCGAACACTCCTCCATCGAACGGCCAAAGATTGAGGGATCGCCGCCCTTCAGCCGGACCACCCGTTCGCCCGCCTGAGCCGCGGCGACGAGAAGCTCGTTGATCGTCCCCTGCGCCTTGGAATGCCGGCCGGCGCGCTTGCCCACCGGCACCCGCCGCACCGATGCCGGGATCAGCGCCAGAACATCCTCGCCCACCAGCGCGTCGTAGAACACGATTGTCGCGGTGCGCAGCAGCCGCTCGGCCTTGCGGGTCAGCAGGTCGGGATCACCGGGCCCCGCGCCGACCAGCCAGACGCTGCCTGCGAGAAATTCGTCAGCCATGCACAACCTCCTTTGGCATGTCGGTGAGAATGCGGGCAAGCGCCGGGCGGCAGGATCCGCAATTGGTGCCGGCCCCCAGCGCCGCGCCGATCGCGGCAACGTCCTGCAGCCGCTGATCGCGGATCGCCGCAGTGATGGTGTGCAGGCCGACGTCGAAACAGGCGCAGACGATCGGCCCCCGATCGCTCCGCCGCCCCGGTGCGCGGCCGGCGAGGACCTGCGGCCCTTGGGGCTGGTCAAGCTGCGCGATCAGCCAGTCGCGGCTCGGCAGCTCGCCGTAGCGGGTGACGAACAGCGCCGCGGCAAGTCTGCCCTCCCGCAATACCGCCACGCGCAGGGTACCGCGCGCAGGATCGCGCGCCTCGATCCGCTCGCCCGGGGGCAGCGCCCGGTCGAGCGCGCCCGCGTCGCCGGTTCCGGCGAGTTCATAGAGCGCACCGCCCGGCACCGTCACGCGCGTCGCCCACAGACAATCCGGCGCCGGCGTCTCGCCCCGCACGATCAGAAAGCCGCGCCAGTCAACCGCCACTGGCGCGATTCGCGCGGGGGAGAGCTTGAACCCCGGTTGGCCCGAATGCGGATCGGCGAGATCGCGGGCGAGCAGTCCCGTGCGGCCGCCACGCGCCTGCTGATCCGTCCAATGTATCGGCGTGAACAGTTCGCCCCGGCGCTGGCCGGAATGATGGGCGACGCGGAACAGGCTGTCGCCCTGCGGCGTCGTTACCCGCGCGAGCGCGCCATCGGCTAGGCTCAGAGCGACGGCGTCTGCCGGGTTAATCTCGACCAGCGGCTCCTCCCGATGCCGGGCGAGCTTAGGCGACAGGCCTGTCCGCGTCATCGTATGCCACTGGTCGCGGTAGCGGCCAGTGTTCAGCGTCATTGGCCAGTCGCGCAGCGGCGCGTCCAGCGAGCGCTGTGCCACCGGGACAAGCCGGGCGAGGGCGCTCGGCGTGGGATAGTGCCCCTCGGCGAACGGCGCGACATTCCACTGGAAAGGCGCCATCGCATCATAGGCATGATTGCCGATCGCGGCCTGCGCCTTCAGGTCGAGCATCCGTGCGCCATCGTTGCGATAGGCGGTCAGCCGGGCGTGCTCGCGCCAGATTTCGGCAGGACGATCATAGGCGAAGGCGGTGCGGAACCCCATCCGCCGGGCGACGTGGGTGACGATCCACCAGTCGGGTTTCGCCTCGCCGGGCAGCGGCAGGAAGGCGCGCTGGCGGCTGATCGTGCGTTCGGAGTTGGTGACGGTGCCGTCCTTCTCTCCCCAGGCGGCAGCCGGCAGGCGGACATGGGCGTGGACGCTGGTATCGGTCTCGGCGATGACGTCGGACACGACAATGAAGGGACAGCTGGCCAGCGCCTCGCGCACGCGGCCGGCATCGGGCATCGAGACGGCGGGGTTGGTCGCCATGATCCACAAGGCCTTGATCCGGCCTTCGCCCACAGCGCGGAACAGGTCGACGGCTTTCAGGCCGGGCTTGGTCGCCATGCGCGGAGCAGCCCAGAAACGGCCGACATCGGCAATGTCCTCCGCCCCGAAGCCGCGATGCGCCGCCAGCGTCGAGGCCAGCCCGCCCACCTCGCGCCCGCCCATCGCATTGGGCTGACCGGTGATCGAAAAGGGCGCCGCGCCGGGCGTGCCGATCCGACCGGTGGCAAGGTGCAGGTTGAGGATCGCATTCACCTGATCGGTGCCGCGGATCGACTGGTTGATGCCCTGGCTGAACAGCGTGACGGTGCGCGGGTGCGCCGCGAAAAGCTGGTAGAAACGCTGGAGATCTGCAGGCGCCAGATCGCAGGTCTGGGCGCTGGACCAGAGATCGTGCCCCTCGCCCAGCGCCTCCCAAAACCCCTCCGGCACGTCGAGGTTCGCGGCGTCAGCCAAGCCCTCGGCTCGGCAATGCGCGAGCAGGCCGTTGAACAGCGCCACGTCGCTGCCGGGGCGCAGCGCCAGATGCAGGTCCGCTTCCTCGGCCGTTTCGGTGCGGCGCGGGTCGATGACGACCAGCCTGGTTCCGCGCTCGGCCCGCGCCGCCATGATACGCTGATAGACCACCGGATGGCACCAGGCGGTGTTCGATCCCACCAGCACGATCAGATCGGCGGCTTCGAGATCGGCATAGCTGCCGGCAACCACATCCTCGCCGAATGCGCGCATATGCCCCGCCACCGCGCTCGACATGCAGAGCCGCGAGTTGGTGTCGATGTTGGCCGAGCCGATAAAGCCCTTCATCAGCTTGTTGGCGACATAATAATCCTCGGTCAGCAGCTGGCCCGAGACGTAGAAGGCGACGCTGTCCGGGCCGTGTTCGGCAATCGCCTCGCGGAAGCGGCGAGCAACGAGGTCGAGCGCCTTGTCCCAGCTGGCGCGGCGATCGCCGATCATCGGGTGGAGCAGGCGCCCCTCTAGCCCTACGGTTTCCCCGAGATGCGTGCCCTTGGAGCAGAGCCTGCCGCGATTGGCCGGGTGGTCGGGATCGCCCTCGATGTGGACCGTCCGCTCGGCGGTGACGGTCGCGCGGATGCCGCAGCCGACGCCGCAATAGGCGCAGGTGGTGCGGGTGGCCGCGCTCACGCCGCCGCCCGCACCGGGCTGGCGAGAAGGATCCGCTCGCCCTCCATTCGTACCGGCACCACCGGCGTGCAGCCGGCATCCTGTTCCAAAGCGGTGCCGGTCGCGAGGGAGATTCGCAGATTGTGAAGCGGGCAGGCCACCGCATGGCCATGGACGATGCCTGCGCTCAGCGGTCCGCCCTTGTGCGGACAGCGGTCGACCAGCGCAAAGACCTGGTCGTCATGGGTGCGGAACACCGCCACGGGTTCCCCGGCAAGCGAAAGCGTACGGCTGCCCCGCAGCGGCAGGTCGGCGAGCGTGCCGATATCGATCCAGTCGGTCATCCGGCTTACTCCGCGGCGGCAAGAAGGGGCTGGTGCAGGCCGGCATCGGCGCCCGCCACGCGCTCGGCCCAGGGGTCGTCCTGGCTGAAGGACTGGGAATGCCAGAAGCGCGCTGCCAGCGCGTCGCGGCCGGCTTCGTCCTCGACGACGCGGGCCTTCACATGCGCGAGCCCGACCCGCTCGATCCACGGCGCGGTCCGCTCCAGATAGCGCGCTTCCTCGCGATAAAGCTGCACGAAGGCGGCGGCAGTGTGCATCGCCTCGCCCTCGGTCGTTACCTTCACCAAGAGATCGGTCGCGCGGACGTGGATGCCGCCATTGCCGCCGACGTGCAGTTCGTAGCCGGAGTCCACGCAGATCACGCCGAAATCCTTGATCGTCGCCTCGGCGCAGTTCCGCGGGCAGCCGGAGACCGCCATCTTGAACTTGTGCGGCATCCAGCTTCCCCAGAAGCCGCGCTCCAGCTTGATGCCGAGCCCGGTCGAATCCTGCGTGCCGAAGCGGCACCATTCGGAGCCGACGCAGGTCTTCACCGTGCGCAGCGCCTTGGCATAGGCGTGTCCCGAGACCATTCCCGCCGCGTTCAGATCTGCCCACACCGCCGGCAGATCCTCCTTGCGGATGCCGAAGATATCCAGCCGCTGGCCGCCGGTCACCTTCACCATCGGCGCGTTGAATTTCTCCACCACGTCGGCGATCGCGCGGAGCTCCTGCGGCGTGGTGACCCCGCCCCACATGCGCGGCACCACCGAATACGTGCCGTCCTTCTGGATGTTGGCGTGGAGGCGCTCGTTGACGAACCGGCTCTGCTGGTCGTCGACATATTCGCCCGGAAGCGCGCAGAGCAGATAATAGTTGAGCGCCGGGCGGCACGAGGAACAGCCGTCGGGCGTCGACCAATGCAGCCGCTGCATCACCTCGGGAATGGCGCGCATGCCCTGCTCGACGATCGCGCGGCGCACCTCGTCATGGCCGTAGCTGGTGCATTTGCACATCGTCTTCGGGCCTGCCTGCACGCCCTCCTCGCCCAGCGTCAGCGCGAGCAGTTGCTCGACGATGCCGGTGCACGATCCGCAACTGGCGGACGCCTTGCAGGTCGCGCGCACGGCATCGAGGCTGCACGCGCCGCCCGCGATGCTCGCGACCACCTGCCCCTTGGAAACGCCGTTGCAGCCGCAGATCTCGGCATCGTCCGAGAGCGCCGCAACGGCCGCCTTAGGGTCCGCCAACGTCCCTCCCAAGGCGAAGGCTTGGCCGTAGATCAACACGTCGCGCACGTCCGCGACGCTTTCGCCCCTCGTCAGCAGGTCGAAGTACCAGCCGCCATCGCCGGTATCGCCGAACAGCACCGCGCCGATGACGCGCTCGTCCTTCAGCACCACGCGCTTGTAGATGCCGCGCGCCGCGTCGCGTAGCACGATGTCCTCGCAGCCCTCGCCGCCGGAGAAGTCGCCCGCCGAAAACACGTCCAGCCCCGCCACCTTGAGCTTGGTCGACGTGACCGAACCCCGATAGGGATTCGCGCGCGCCACCAGCCCGTCGGCAAGGCTGCGGCACATGTCCCACAGGGGTGCGACCAGGCCGTAGCACTGCCCGTCATGCTCGACGCATTCTCCCACCGCGAGCACGTCGGCGTCGCTGGTCACCATGTGATCGTCGACCTGGATGCCGCGGCCCACCGCCAGCCCGGCTTCGCGGGCGAGCTTCACCGAGGGGCGGATGCCGACCGCCATCACCACCAGCTTCGCGGGAAGGACGCGGCCATCCTTCAGCTGCACGCCCTCGACCTTGCCGTCGCCTAGGATCGCGGCGGTGTCCGCGCCGGTCAGGATGGTCTGGCCGCGCGCCTCGAGCGCAGACTTGAGCAGCCAGCCGGCCGCCTCGTCGAGCTGGCGTTCCATCAGCGTCGGCATCAGGTGGAGCACGGTGACCTTCATGCCGCGCAGCGTGAGGCCGTGCGCCGCCTCCAGCCCGAGCAGGCCGCCGCCGATCACCACCGCTTCGCCCCCCTCCGAGGCTGCCGCCAGCATCGCGTCGACATCGGCCATATCGCGGAAGCTGATGACGCCGGGCAGGTCGTGCCCCGGTACCGGAATGATGAACGGATCCGAGCCGGTGGCAATCAGCAGCTTGTCATAGCCAGTGACGCGGCCAGATTTCGCCGTGACGGTCCGCGCGGCGCGGTCGATCGCCACCACCGGATCGCCGGCGACCAGCTCGATGCCGTGCTGCGCATACCAGGCATGATCGTTGATCACGATCTCCTGGAACGTCTTCTCTCCCGCGAGCACCGGCGACAGCATGATGCGGTTGTAGTTCACATGCGGCTCGGCACCGAAGATGGTCACGCGGAAGCGCGTGCCGTCGCGCGCGAGCAGTTCCTCCACCGCGCGGCAGCCCGCCATGCCGTTGCCGATGACGACCAGATGCTCGCGCGCCTCGGGCGGCGGGGCGGTCCCGGCGGGACCGTCGTCGGCGAGGATTGCCGTGCCTTCGAGAAACTCCATCCGCTTCGCTCCAAAACGAAAAAAGCCGCCATCCGGCGCCCGGATCTTGCGAACCGAGCGCTGGATGGCGGCTTTGCCATCAACAGGACCACGTTTGCCCATCTTCGGGTTGGCGTGGCTATGTGTGAAGGACAGCCTTGTCCTTCGCGTTGCAACATAAACCGATTCGCGGAACCGCTCAAGCGATTCCGCTCAATAGCTCCAATCCAGCTGCAGCCAGAATTTGCTGGTATCGGTGGCGAGGCGATCGGCCGTGTACCGCGCATAGCGCGCCGACAGCAGCGTCTTCTTCATCTTCACCGTAGCGAGCAGGTCGATCTCGTCGCCATAATGCCGCTCCAGCCGGTCGCTTTCGAACCGATGCCATGTCGCCTGCAGCGTCAGTGCATCCACCTTGCCCAGCTTCTTCCAGCCATAGCCGCCGCCGGCATAGAGGTCGCGCACGCCGTCCGGCGGCGTGGTCAGGAACTTGTCGGCCCAACCCTGGAACTTGAAGTTGGTACCGAGCGGCGTCTGGAAACTGGTGAGCGCTGCGCCCTTGTCCGCGCCCAGGACTTCATAGCCGCCGTTGAGCTTCCAGCCACGCACGTCCAGCGTCGCGTCCGCCAGCCAATAGCCGGCGGAGTAGCGATTGGGGTTGCGGTGATAGTCGGATTGCGTCGCCCAGCTGAGCTGGTAGCTCAGCTTCACCTTTGGTCCCAGGGCCCGGCCGCCCGCCAGCCGCCCGCCATAGGTCTGGCTGGCGAGACGATAGCCCTGCACTTCGGGCTCGTCCTGGTCGACCAGATAGGCGAAACCGGTCAGCGTGCCGATCGGGGTCGCTGTGGAGAGATTGGCGAACACATTGTCGCCGCCCACACCCCGCTGCCGCGCGCCGCGACCATCGGTGCCCCAGATGGTGCGCACGTCCCAGGCATAGGCGATGTCGAGCTTCACGCCCTTGAGCGGTACCAGCTCGCCGCGCACCGCGTCGAACGTCTGCGCGTTGTTGCGAAAGCCAACATTGCCGACGAAACGCTCATCGTCCAGCGCGATCCGCTGGCGCCCGGCGGTGACGGTCAGCGGCCCCGTGCGGTATTGCAATTGTGCGCGGTAGATCGCGACGTCCTGCGGATCGGCGACCAGCGGCCGGGTCGCGGCACCGTGCAGCCCGTCATAATAGTTGCCGACCAGCGCCAGATTGCCCTGCGCCTCGCCTAACACCGCCCATGGGCCGCTGTGCAGCTCGGCACCGGCGCGCACGCGCAACGTCCACGCATCCGCCGTCTGGGCGAGCCCATCCTGATCGACATGCTCATAGCGGCTGCGCGCCTCGATTAGCGGCTTCACCGCGATGTCCTGGGCACAGGCCGGTCCTGCGACGGCCAGCGCGGCCGCGGTGGTGAAGATCGTTCGCATGAAAGTCCCCCCCAAAAAATGGGGCGGCGCATTTCGCATCGCGCCGCCCTCCTCTCCGATTCAGATGCGCGCGCCGCTCGTCCAGCGCGCGCGCCACGAGGCCTTGACCAGCGTCAGGCCCAGCAGCGCGACCAGCGCGAGCCCGGCGAAGATCAGGAAGCCCGGCGCGAAGCTACCCGCCAGTTGCTTGGCAACGCCGAGCGACGAGGCGAGATAGAATCCGCCGATCCCGCCGGCCATGCCGACCAGCCCAGTCATCACGCCGATCTCCGCCTGGAAACGCTGGGGGACCAGCTGGAACACCGATCCGTTGCCGGTACCCAGCGCCAGCATGGCGACGACGAAACAGCCCAGCGCCGCCGGCAGGGTTGGTGCAACGCTGACGCCCGTCAGCGCGGCGGCGGCGACCAGAAACACGACCGAGAGCGTTTTCACGCCGCCGATCTTGTCGGCAAGTGCGCCCCCCAGCGGCCGGACCAGCGATCCCGCGAACACGCAGGCGGCGGTGCAATAGCCCGCGACGATGGTGGTCAGCTTGAACTGATCGGTGAAATAGATCGGTAGCGACGCCGCCAGCCCGACGAACCCACCGAAGGTGACCGCGTAGAAGCCCATCAGCCACCAGGCGTCGGCCGATTTTAACGGATGCAGATATTCGACGAGCGACTTTGGCGCAGGTGCGTTCGGTGCGTCCTTGGCCATCGCCAGATAGAGTATGAAGACGATGCCCAGCGGAATGCAGGCCAGCCCCAGAACGGCGTTCCAGCCGAACAGCTTGGCGAGCGCCGGAGCGAACAGCGCGGCAAGCACCGTGCCCGAATTGCCCATACCCGCCAGCCCCATTGCCTTGCCCTGATGCTCGGCTGGGTACCAGCGACTGGCGAGCGGCAGCGCGATCGCGAAGCTCGCGCCGGCAAAGCCGAGGATAACGCCCAGCGCCAGCGTGCCGCCGAAGCTGTTCACGCCGAGCAGATAGGCGGACAGCAGCCCGCCGATGACAATCAGCTGGCTGATCGCGCCCGAACGTTTCGGCCCGATGCGATCGACCAGCAGCCCGTTGACCACGCGCAGCAACGCGCCGGCGAGCGTCGGGGTCGCCACCATCAGCCCCTTTTGTGCGGCGGTGAGATGCAGCGTCCTGGCGATATCGGGCGCGAGCGGGCCGAGCAGCACCCACACCATGAAGGCGAGATCGAAATAGAGAAATGCGGCGACCAGCGTCGGCCAATGCCCGCTGCGCCAGAAGCTGCTGCCGCTTGTCGTGCTGGTAGATTGGTGCACGCGTCGATCCAAAAATGCCGTTGCCATGATGACTTCCCCAATGCCGATCTGAAAAGGACAAGAAAAAAGCCGCTCGCCGGACGTTCGCGTGGGTGCGAAATCCGGTCAGCGGCTTTGCTGCGTTCAGAGGGGGAGGCAGGCCCCGGCGCTGGGGTGCCCTCCCGATGGGCGCGCATCCTTGCGCGACTGATGGATCATCGCCCGAAACGAGCTTTGCTGCAAGCGCGAAGTTGTAGCAGGTGGGGCGTTTGCCCGTTACCCGCGCGGACCGGCGAATCCCGCCAGATACGCGTCCAGCCGCTCGGGATCGAACACGCGGCCGTCGAAGAACCGGTCCGGCCCGAGCGTCAGCGCGCCGCGATGTGCGCCGACGCCGATCGGCGCGGTCACCGCGCCCTCCAGCTTCATGCTTGCCCCCGGCATCGCTTCGCCGCTGCCGCCCAGCGCGCGGCGATAAATGTCTGGCCGGAACACCGCGCCGGCCGCGGCCGCTGCCTCGGCGCTCGGCTCGGCCTGCTTCCAGCGGACGAGCTGCGAATAGATCCACAGCGCCTGGCTGCGCCACGGAAAGGCGGTCGCCTCGCGGTGGAACAGGAGGAAATCGGGTTGCTCCACCGCCGGCGCATGGGCGCGCGGAAGCACCTGTCCTGAAAGCCCCGCCTCGATCAGCTCGGCCGGTTCGCCGACATAGGTCGGCCGCGCCAGCAACGCCGCCAATTCCTCTCGGTTCGCAGGATCATCGCACCAGCGCGCCGCTGCCGCCAGCGCCAGCAGCAGTCGGTCGACCGTCTCGGCATTGGCGTCCATCCAGTCGGTGCGCAGCGCCAGCACCTTCTCCACGCCGCGCTGCCAGATCCGCGCGCCGATCGCCACCACCTCGGCCAAGCCTTGCGCGATCGCCGCCGCCGGCCAGGGATCGCCGGCGATGAACCCGTCGATCTCGCCCAGCCGCATCGCCTCCACGGTCAGCGAGGGCGGCAGCACACGCAACACGACGTCCCGGTCGGGATCGATGCCGACGCTTCCCAGCCAATAGCGCAGCATCAACGCGTGGCCGGAAAAGCGGTGGACGATGCCGATGATCGGTTTGCGCCGGAACAGGCCGATCGCGCTGGCGAAGTCGTGCCCCGTGCCCAGCGGGTCGGCCAAGCGCGCCGGCAGGTCCTGCTCCAGCGCCGCGGCGAATTCGCCCGACATCACCAGCATGTTGCCGTTGCTGTTGAGCTTGAACGGCGCCGACAGCGCCGCCGGCTGCTGGCTTAGCCCCAGCGTCACCGCCACCGCCAGCGGGGCGAGCATCTGCGCCGCCTGCACCTGGCCATAGACCAGCCGGTCGCGCAGGGTCGCCCAGCTGGTCGTCCGCACCAGTTCCAGATCGATGCCCTGCGCCTCGGCGAACCCCTTTTCGCGCGCGGCGACCAGCACCGCGCTGTCGGTAAGCGGCAGGAAGGCGGCGCGGATCGGTGTCATGTATTGCCTCCACCGAGCAGACTGCTGGCGGTGATCAGCGCCTCCGCCACATCGACGAGCCGGCGGCCCTGGTTCATCGCGGTTGAGCGCAGCAGCGCATAGGCGTCGGCTTCGTTCAAACCGCGCTGTGCCATCAGAATCGCCTTCGCCTTGTCGATCGTCTTGCGGTTGGCGAGCGCTGCGCGTGCCTCGTCCAGTTCGCTCTGCATGCGGGAAAAGGCCGTGAACCGTCGCACTGCCAACTCCAGGATCGGCCTCACCCGATCTTTGCGCAACCCGTCCACGACATACGCGGACACGCCTGCATCGATTGCTGCGCCGATCATCATATCGTCGGATTGGTCCACGAACATCGCGATCGGCTTGGCGAGCGCACGGCTCACGAGCAGCATTTCCTCCAGCGTGTCGCGGCTCGGGCTGCCCAGATCCATCAGAACGACGTCGGGCGCCATGCGCTCAATCCGCGCGACAAACGCCCCGCGCGGCGGAACGAAATGGATATCGTCATACCCCGCCTCGCGCAGGCCCTCTTCGAGGACCGATGCGCGGGCTCCGCTGTCATCGACAATGACGATCCGCACCCCAGCGCCTTTCGCAGTTGCAAAATGAACTGGCAGCAAAGCGCAGGCGCGTCAAATGGGCACGGACCGAGCAGGACACCCGCCGAGTGCAGGCGGCGTCAACCTCAATACCGATTTATGCCGTTAAAAACGGAAACTTGACACCCAAGCCTCCGCGCAACTGCTGGCGGCGGCGCACGGCTAAACGACCGACTGGTTTGGGCGACCGGAATGGCTGCTTCCAGCCAGAGCCGCCGCTCGCATCAACGACGCTGAATGTCTTGAGCTGGTCGGCAGCCGTCGGTGCCGAATTTCGCATTCTGGTGGTTAGCTGCCGTTCGGACGGGGACGCTTTCTCCAAGCATCACCCATCTACCATGCTTCCAACCATTGATTTCTGGACCCCTCCCTGTCGGTTCAATTCGAACACCAGTCTAATGTCGGTCATGTTCGAGAATTCATAGAGGAGATAGTATTCGCCGTAGGGGCTCGCTCGCGCCTCAACGAAGCGCATATAGTCCAAGCTATCTTTGAAATTCCTGTGCGGCTTCCGGGGATAACAAAGCGCAATTATCTGCTGCGCCTTTCGAACTTTGGGATCGTCAGATCTGGCGTCGGAGTAGGTGATCTCCCGGGGAGGTTCTCCAGAAAACTGCGGAGAGTAAAGTGTCAAAACAGGGAACTTGCCACTCGGCTGCGGGAACCCGGAACAACGATCCACATGCTGATTGCAGCCGCTAAAACCGGCCAGAGCGGGTGTCATAATCAATAGCAAAGCGGTCAATCTCATCGCCGAGATGTGCCCGAAGCCTCCCGCGTCGTATAGTGGGGGGTGAGCAGACCGGCAGCCTTTCCACCCCAAGGCAGCGGCGGCTCTAGACACGAGCGCGGCGCTGAGCGTCCGCTGTTGGGGCGGAGCCGCCATGGCGGAAAATGGTGGGAAGCGGACAGCCTGCTGAAGTTTCGCTATCCGGAGCAGATCGCCGCGGCCGTCAGCTCTATCCACCGCCTAATTAGCTGGCGCCAATGTTGGCAGAATCTCCTTGAGTGCGGCCATCCCAGCGGCATCGCCCCCCATTTTCTGTGACGCGTTATCGATTACAAGCACGCCGTTGCCACTTGCGGGAAAGAGGACCGCATAAGCGAACCAATAGCCGTCAGATCCACTGTGAACGAGCACGGGCCCTTTCCGACCAGCAATAGAAGCCTGAACACCCCAGTCGAGTCCGGTGGGGCCGTTAGGCTGTGCTGTCTGCATCACCCGATACGAGGCGGGAGATAGGAGCTTGCCCTTGCCCTTCGCTCCTGCGAGTTGATCCACGCAGAACCTCGCCCAGTCCCCCACCGACATGTGAAGGTTGCCGGCGGGGGCGAACATAGCCGAGTTGCTGGGTCCGACAGGCTTGTCCGCCTCATGACCTGTGGGCTGTCCGGCGGGAGTCGCGCCAAAGCCAGCGGTGGACATGCCAAGTGGCCGGAAAACCTCGCGGCGCATCAGGGTTTCGTACGTCTTGCCAGTAGCACGCTCGGCAATGGCTGCAGCAATGAGAAAACCGCTATTGCTATATCCAAAATCACTCCCAGGTACATATGAAGGAGGCTCCCCAAGAGCGCGAGCAACATAGGCAAGGCGCTGCACGTTGAGCGGTCGCCTGTCCCTCAGGAAGCTCTCGATAAATGGCATGTCGCCGACGTTTTCGGGTAGCCCGGCATGATGCGAAAGCAATTGGACCAGCGTCACGGACCGGTACTCCGGCCGCATCTGATCGGCGAGTTCTGGCAACATCGCGGATAGGGGCATGCTCCACGTCAGGACTCCGCGATCGACGAGGCGAGCGATCATCGCAGCCGTTTGTGGTTTCCCGGTCGAACCGATGATCCAGCTATCACCGATCTGTGTATCACCGGCTCGATCGGTTCGACGCACGCCGGTCACGGCTGAGGCTACGACCTTGCCGTCGCGAATGAGGGCAGCGCCCATCGACGGGGATCGCGTTCCCTGCTTCGCGGCTACCAGGACAGTCGTGAGTTGCGCGTCAGACTGCGCCGACGCGTTGGTGCCAATCAGCAGGAAGGGCAATGTCGTGGCAAGGAACGTGCGGCATAGCCTCGCCGAGACTCGTGATATCGTTTGCAGGTTCAACGGTACCAAGGAGAACGGGTGGCGCATCGAATCCCTTAATCTGCTGCAGGTCTGTGGTGAACCTGCGCTATCACTATCTTGGCTCACTGTCTGCTTCTGGGCGGAAGCCGTCAGTGCGGAAAATCGATTCCCGGGCAATGCCGCCGATCATGGGATTGGAGCCGCCAATGGCCGCTTTCGGCCCGAGCGGTCGCTCCCGCCCGCCGATGTGAACGGCTTAAGTTGGTCGCGATCCGCCGATGGAAGGTCGCCCGCCTGCGCCTTCCAAGCGCTCCCTCTCACGGCGAAAACACGGGTTCGAGTCCCGTAGGGGTCACCAGCCTTTTCAAGGGCTTAGCTGCTGAATAGCTGCACAAACGTGCAACTTACTGCAAATTTACTGCAAAACCGTAGCTGGAAATCGGCGGACTTTCACGGATTGTTCTAGGGCCAGTGGCGTTCACATCCTTAGCTGCTCGAGCGCTGGCGAATGCCTGATTCGCACCCCAAACTCAATCTTCCACCTTCCTTCGGCGCACTCGCCGGCATCATCATTGGGCGCATCGTTCCCGGCAGCTGGCGACCAACTCAAGCCGTCCCCATCACCCGCCGGGAACGAGTGCTCGGGCCGAAAGCGGCCACTGGCAGCTCTAATCGCCCCGTCGGCGGCAGCGCCCTGAGATCGTGGTCCCGCTCTGGCGGTTCCCGCCCACTAGCGGACATGGGGTGAAAGCGAGCGTTGCCCTACTGTAGCCGTTCGAGTTGCCGCTGACGCCTGTGCGGCACGGTTTGAGCAAGCGCTGCTGCGAGCGGACCGTTCCGTCCGCCGCGCCCCTACGGGTCGCCTATGGCACGTCGGCCCTGTGACTTCGCGCAGCGATCTGTTCCGGCGATAATTCCGCCACGCGGAGATCGAAGTCGGCCGCGATGTCGGCCAGCGACACACCGGCCAGATGGCGAAGCAATAGCGCCTCCGCCTCCTGCAGCGCGGTTTCCAATGCGCCGTTGACGGCCTGTTCCACAAGGCACGTAGCCTTGGGGTCGGCAGGCCCGAGCGCGAAAATACCGTTCTCGCCCAAGGCGCGATGAACGTCGAGCATGGTCATGTCTTCAAGCGCGCAGGTCAGCGTCCACCCGCCACCATGCCCCCTGACGGAACGGACGAAGCCAGCATCGCGCAGCCCTGCCATGGTCCTGCGCACCACTACCGGGTTGGTCCCCAGCATCGTTGCTGCGGCTTCCGATGTCAGTGGCCCATGCATCCGCCCCATGTGGATCAAAAGATGCAGCATTCTCGAAAGGCGCGCGTCCATGTTCCTCCGATTTCTAGGCCTTAGGTTATATCACGTAACACGTGATGTTGCAAATTGCGCGAAGCGGGGTATGTAACAGAGCGAATTACATAAGGGTGGAACGATGTACGATGTTGTTGTGATCGGTGGCAGTTTTGCAGGTTTGTCGGCGGCGCTTCAGCTCGCTCGCGCGCGCCAGCGGATTCTGGTGATTGATGCCGGCTTGCCTCGCAATCGCTTCGCGGACGCGGCTCATGGTTTCTTGGGCCAGGACGGGCGCCCGCCCTCGGCGATCATGCGCGATGCCCGTTGCCAGCTCGAGCGCTATCCGACTGCCGAGATCCTGTCGGGCGAAGCTCGGGAAGCGTCGGCGATCGAGAGCGGGTTCACCATCGGTCTCACAAACGGCGGGGAGCGGCGCGCGCGGCGCCTCGTTCTGGCAACCGGCATCGTCGATGAGTTGCCAGCAATTCCTGGTATGAGCGAGCGCTGGGGAGCGACGGTGCTTCACTGCCCCTATTGCCACGGGTATGAAGTGAGCGGTTTGCCGCTCGGTGTCATCGCAGCGCATCCCATGTCCCCGCATCAGGCGACCCTCATTCCCGATTGGGGCCCCACCACCTACTTCACCCAAGGGCAGTTCGAGCCGGACGCCGCTGACCTCCACGCCTTCGCTGCGCGGGGCATTACCGTGGAGCGGACCCCGGTCGTTGAACTGCTGGGCGATGCCCCCGCGCTGGACGGCGTCCGACTGGCAGACGGGCGAATTGTGGCATTGTCTGCCGTGTTCACGGCGCCGCGGACCAAGCCCGCCACGCCGCTGGCGACCATGCTCGGCTGTGCACTCGAGGACGGGCCCACCGGTCCATACGTCAAGGTCGATCAATGGGGCGCGACGACCGTGCCCGGCGTCTGGGCTGCGGGGGACGCGGCCACACCTCTGCACAACGCTACGATCGCCTCTGCCGCCGGCGTACTGGCGGGCATTGGCGCACATCAGGAGGCAGTCCGAGCTGCGGTAGCGCATGAGGCGCAGAACGTTCAGTAATCGCGCGAGACCCTTGCTTTCGGGGCGGCAGCGATCCGCCCTGCCGTCCCGAGAGTCTCCGTCCGCTCTCCACCAGAATGCGATATTCGGCGCCGACGGCTCCCGACCAACTTACGCCGTTCGCCGGCCGGAGGTCCAACGGCGGCTTTTGCGGGAATCTGCCGCTGGGTCGGCGTGCCCTTCGTTCGTCGAGCTGGCAGCATCTGCGATTGTATAATGAGCGGCGTTCCCGTTGCCGGCAAAACGCAGAGGGACAAGCGTTGGTGGAGCGGACCTCCCGCGCCCACCGCGGACGGAGCAAACGCGAGCATATAGTGAAGCGTAGGCTTGACCAATCAGCCGGCTCCGTTTAGTGAAGTTCTAACTTCACTGAGGAGCAGTCCGTGACCGTGACCCACGACACCTTCGAAATCCGCAGAACCTGCGATGCCACGCCGTCCGCAATTTTCAGCGCCTTCGCCTTTCAGGACCGCAAGAGCCGGTGGTACGCCGCTAGTCCCGCACACGAGCCGCTGTCCTACAGCTTCGACTTCCGACCTGGTGGTGAGGAGAAGCTTACCGCGCGGATGCTGCCGGGCACTCCTATCGCAGGGAGGGAGCTGTGCTGGACCTCAAACTATGCCGAGATCGTCAAGAACGCTCGGATCGTATTCTTCCAAACGCTGGACGTCGATCAGGTCCGCGTATCCGCTGCCGTTGTCACCGTGGAAATTGAACCGCTCGGCGAAAAGAGCGAGGTCGTGCTCACGCATCAGGCAGTCTATTTCGAAGGCGCCGACGGCCCGGCGATCCGCCGGATGGGGTGGGAGCACCTGCTCGACACGATGGCTTCAGAAACGCTGCCCGCGTGATGCAGCCTGTGAGAGAGGTTGCCCGCTCCTCGAAGGTCGACCTTCTGTTTCACGCGCTCGGCGATTCCAATCGCCGTCGCATGGTGGACCGTCTCGCGGACGGTCCGGCGAGTGTTTCGGAACTCGCTGCGGTGCTGGCTGTCAGCAAGACGGCGATAGGCCAGCACCTCGCGGTGCTCGAGGAAGCCCAGCTTGCCCGCTCAACTAAGGTTGGGCGGGTGCGCACCTGCCAATTCGATCCCGCCGGGCTCGCGCCGCTGCAGGATTGGATCGACTATCACCGCCAGGAATGGAACGGGCGGCTGGACCGCCTGGATGATTTGGTCAGTGCCATCGGCTCGAAAGAAGACTGCCCATGATCGTCGCCCTCTGCTCGAACCTGCCGTTCGAGTTGCCGGTGCGGATCGACAGCGACGTCCCAGGACACGTCGAGCGCGTTTCGGCGGCAGTCGACCAGAATGCGACGTTCGCCGGGCGAGCTAGCACCGGTCGCTTCTGCCAAGACCTGCCGTTCGTTCGACGTGAACCCGCTTTGCAGCTACGCGCCCGAAGCCGGACATCCAAGAAGCGACTCGAGCTTCCTGAAAGCGGACGCCGCAGTGCTTGCTGAAGGGTGCCGCGAGGCGGACGTCTTGCCGTTAAGGGGAGGCGTTCCATAGGCCAACACCTTAATGCCCTGCGCCCAAGCAACAGTCTCTGCGGCGAAGTAAAGCGCAATTCGGAGAATTTCACCCGCGGCAGGCTTCGACGCGCTCCAGCGCGAGCGCGAGCTCGCGGGCTCCACCACTTCAGGCACAGCCAAGACCAACACGCCGCGCGCAGCCGACTATCCCGTGCTCGCAGCCGCGCGAGGACCTCGTGGGACACGATCGTACAAGGGTGCCGCGACCTGGGGACATTTGGCGGTACGTGCGGTAATTCTCCCTACCTCGTAACTCACAAAGTTGCCATGTTAAAGAGGTACCGCGAGTACTTGATCGGGAGGGAATAATGGTGCGTTCAGAGTTGGTGAGCTGCCTGCTTCAGGAGAATGCGAGCCTTGCAGCTGCAGAGGTAGAGCACGTCGTTTCAATCTTCTTCGATGAGATCGTCGGGCAGCTTCGCGATGGTGGTCGTGTGGAACTGCGCGGTTTCGGCACCTTCTCGGCGCGAACGAGAGATGCCCGGATCGGGAGAAATCCACGTACGGGAGAAGCTGTCAAGGTGGACTCGACGAATGTCCCCTATTTCAAGCCTGGTAAGGAGATGAGGCAGCGCTTGAATGCGTAGGCACCGTCGGCGGGTTTCCTGTTCCTAGGAGCACTACCGCCTTCGCGCTTCTAACTGATCGGCTGGCCCGGGCTGGCGAGGGATGGATCAGGCCCGTGGCGGCAACCACGGCGGCTCGAATGCTAGCTGTCGGAGCAGCAAAGGGGATAGATGTTGAAGTTTCGCCACGTCTACCAACTTAATCCTGTGATCGCTGCGGGCAATCAGCCCCTCCCGTTCCATGTCTCGGATCGTTCGATTGACATGCACCGACGTCAGCCCGAGGAGGTCGCCCAGCACTTCTTGCGTAAGCGGTAGGTCGAAGGCATTTTCTTCAACAAGTCCGAGCGGCGCGAGTCTCGCGCGAAGGTCGAGTAGAAGCCTGCTCAAACGCGCCCTTGCGGATGCATTGCCGACTGCTGCGAGCATATCCATGAGACTGAGCCGCTCAATCTGGACCGCCATGGTGAACAGGGCTGCCACGCGCGGAGCAAGCGTGTAGAGGTCGCGGAACCGAGTGTAGGGAACATACGCGGTCACGGCGTCCGTGATGCACGTCAAGGTGTCTGCGGCCGTCTGGAGGGCCATGCTCGGCGTGCCCAGGATGTCACCAGGCAGATGCACTTTCTGAATCAGACGCTTGCCACCACGGAGCACGATCGACGACGAGATCCACCCCGCATTATGAAGGTGAAAGCCGCTGAGTTGATCGCCTTCCCGCTGGAATGTTTCGCCGCGTCGCCTCTGGGTCTCTATTGGACCGAGCTCACGCAGAGCGCGTTCCTCCAGGTCAGTCAGGTTTGCCAAAGCTCGATATCTGTGGATCGGATAAGACACCGGTCACCCCTGTTTGACGTTCGTCGAGCTACGCGCCGCCAGCAGCTGGATACGCTAAAGCGCAAGCTATGTCCCTGTGTCTAGGGGCATATTTCAGAACTGATATGCATATATGCGCAGGATACAACTAGCCAGCGGCAGTCGGGCCGCCGTCTCCAATGGTGCATGAGAGCCGCCGAGCCGTCGAGGGGCGAGCGGGTTGGGGTTGGTGGAACTGATATCTTCGGTGTCCCTTCCTCCGGCCCCTCCAAGCGCAGCATCCCATCATCCGAACATCAGCAGACCACAAGGAACTGCGAACAAGGCTCAAAAATTTCCGCTTAGAGGGAGCGCACGAGAGCCTTCTGGCGGCGGGAAGGGAGTGCAAATCCGCCGCAGCGCCTTCCAGATCAGGCGCTGTGCGTCGCCGCGAAGAGGCCGGCAATAGATGCCTCGAGCTCATCTTGCCGGAAGGGCTTCACGAGCCGAGCTATGGTTGGGTCCACGCCGTCTAGGTCAGCGTATCCAGAGACCAAGAGGACAGGTATATTCGGGTGACTGGCTCGAAGGTTTCGCGCGAACTGAGTCCCGGTCATTCCTGTCATGAGATGATCGGTAACTACGAAGTCGACCGTGTGCTCTGCAATTTTCTGCGTTGCTTCCTCCGCGGAAGCTGCTTCGGTTACGGCGAAGCCAAGATCGACCAACATGGCTGCGGTGCTATCGCGAACGACGTCTTCATCGTCAATCAAGAGCACCATTCCACGCGTGGTATTAGGCGCGGCGAATGCCGGCGCTTCGGAGGCGATCGCCGCGGCGGCGTCGCTCCGAGGTAGCCATAGCTCAACGTTCGTTCCTAAGCCTTGCCTACTCTGGATGAATAGCCCTCCACCAAGCTGGGAAGCCAGTCCATGTACCATGGACAGCCCAAGACCGGTGCCCTTGCCAACCCCCTTCGTCGAGAAGAACGGCTCGACGGCTCTTGCTAATGTCGCCGCGTCCATGCCTAGCCCGTCATCAGAAACAGACAGGCGGATATACACGCCTGCTTTCAACTCGGGGCGGTCAGCCGGGACCAAATCCTCGATTCGCGCCGAGATCCGAAGCGTCCCGCCATCCGGCATTGCGTCGCGCGCGTTGACGCTCAGGTTTAGAAGCGCCATCTCGAGCTGGTTGGGGTCTGCGCGTACGGCAGGCGTATCTTCGGGCACATCGACGACAACCCTGATCTGCGGACCGGTGGTGCTCGCCACCAGCTCCGCCATACCTTCAACCAGCACCCTCAGGTCTACGGCGATGGCTTGAAGAGGTTGACGACGCGCAAAGGCAAGAAGACGCTGCACCAGGGTTTTCGCACGTTCGGCTGAATGCACAGCGCCTGCAATAAGCCGGTGCTCACGTTCGCCGCCGAGCCCTTTGCGCTGTAGCAGATCTAGCGTGCCGACTATCGGTGTGAGCAGATTGTTGAAGTCGTGGGCTACACCCCCGGTCAGCTGGCCCATTGCCTCCATTTTCTGGCTCTGGCGCAAAGCTTCCTGCGCTTGCTCGCGTTCCTGGACGGCGCTGGCCACCCGCGCCTCGAGGGTGGCGTTCAAATCCTTCAGAGCTTCTTCCACTTCCTTGCGTGCAGTGATCTCGATGGCGGTGCCCGCCACCCGCACGCAGCGCCCCTCGTCATCGAAGACCCCACGGCCCTTCGCCGCCACCCAGCGAATGACACCATCTTCTTTGCCTACCGTGCGGTATTCGACGTCATACAGCGCTCGACGCTCCGGATCCGCCGCTGCCGCGAACGCGGCGCTCGTCGCCTCTCGATCTTCAGGGTGCAGCCCTTTGTAGAAGTCGAGCATGCTGACAGGTACATCGGGTGAGATGCCGAACAACTCCTTCGTTCGGCGTGGCCAGATCAGGCGATCGCCGATTATGTCGACATCCCAGAAACCTATTTCGGCATGTTCGACAGCCAGGCGAAGACGCTCCTCGCTCTCTCGCAGGCGGGCTTCCGATCCGACCCGCTCAATGTGCGACCAGCAGCGATCAACCACCTCACGCACGAGTATCAATTCTGCCGACGTCCATTCACGCGGCGTGCTCTGGTGAACCGCCATCATCGCCGCGAGACGTCCATCCTTGATCAGTGGGCAGCAGATGATCGCTTGAATCCCGATGGACTGGAACATCTCGCGACCATCGTCAGGCGCAAGCTCGCGATCCACGTCTCGCACGACGAGCACTCTGCCGGCGCGCATGTCGGCTGCCGCGCGTGGCCCAAACAAGTCTAGGCTGTATTCGCCGGCTGATGTCGGTACCCCCGGGGCACTGTAATCCGCTCGGATCCAGAAACGATCGCTGTCGGCATCGACGTCTGCGTACGCGCAGCGGGAGACTTCCAGCATCTGACCCAGCAATCTGGTAGCTGTCTGCATCGCCGTCGCGGCGTCTCCGCTCCCGAACAGTTGCTGATCGAGATCTCCCAGGAACCGCAGCCGCCCTTCGCTTTCTCTCAGCCCCTCCTCCACGTCGTGCTCGAGAGTGCGATCTCGGAAGATCTTGAGGAAGCCGCCATGGTCGGCCGCGAGCGGCATCGTCACGCCCGAGCCCCAGAACTGGCTTCCGTCTTTTCGTACATGCCAGCGCTCGTTCTGCGCACGGCCCTCAGCTGCTGCACGCCGCATCTCCGCCTCAGGGGCACCGACTTCTCTGTCTTCGGCGGTGAAGATAATTGCGCCTGACCTTCCGATAATCTCTTCGCGCGAGTAGCCGACAATCTCCGTGGCGCCCTCGTTCCAGCCGGTGACGAAACCGTGACGGTCGAGCGTGACGATCGCGAAGTCCTCGGCTCCCTCTACAATTTGCCGATATCGTGCCTGCCCCCTCAAAAGCTCTGCGTGCGTCCTAGCACGTTGAAGAACGAGCCCAACAGTTCGAACCACGAAATCCACGATCTCGAGGTCAGCCTCGGAAGGAGCTCGAGGTTGGCGATAGTACATGGCGAAGGTGCCGAGAACGGCACCGGTTGAAGCGTGGATCGGAATCGACCAGCAAGCGGCGAGCCCGTGTTCGGCGGCAAGGCTTCGATAGTCGGTCCAGAGCGGATCGGAGGCGATATCGGAGACGAATACCGGTTCGTTGCGACACACTGCGCTTCCGCACGAGCCTACGGCCGTTCCGATCTCGATCCCGTCGACCGCTTCATTGTAGGCAGGGGGTAGGTTGGGAGCGGCTCCATGACAGAGATGCTTCCCATCTGAGTCTACGAGCAGAATGGATCCCAGCATGCCAGAATCGGCTAGCTGCTCCATCTCGAGCACGATAGCGGTTAAGGTTTCGGGAAGCGGAGCCTCTTCTACGGCAAGCTCCAGGACCCTGCTCTGCACCGCACCTAGTTTAGCGGCACGATCGCGGGCCTTCTCCAGGCGGGCGTTCTCAAGCGCGAGGGTGGCCAGGCGCCCCAGGCTCTCCAGCTTTTCAATGACTTCGACCGCGTGTTGTTTTGGTTCCGCCCAATAGGCTCCAAGCGCTGCGGTAGCGACCGGTCGACCTATTGGGACGAGCACAAGGCTGCGAACGAACGTGCGAGCGTACGCCTCCTGAGGGACTCGCTCATCCAGAAGAACGTCCTCGATCACCACGGTTTCGTGGTGCCGCATGGCCCAGCCGGAAACGCAGGAAGCGCTTGGGAAACTCTGCCCCGTCCAGAGTGACGAGACAGCATCCTCTGCAACGTAGTAGCATTGATCGCCCTCGCGCAGAACAACCGCGATGCCTTCCGCGCCAACGAGGCTACGCGCGGTATCGCGCAGCACCTCCACCACCTCCTCTATTGTACCGGCCGCGACCAGGCGCTCGGCAATCTGCAGCAAGGCGTCAGGCCCGGCGCCTCTCATATGCTGTGCAGCCACATCGCTCATTTTAAGCAAGCGCCCACTTGGATCGATGAGATGACGGACATTCCCAATCCTTACAGGTTGTTCGTCGTCGCGTCTCTCCATTCTTCGTGCCCGAAACGGTGCTGTTCGGCCGCGAAACAGGGCACTCGTCCATGGGCCTGATGGTGTCCGCTTTGTAGAAGCGCTTCAGTAGATCTGAACGCCTGGAATGTGCCGCCCAGTTGCGCGTCCCTTTTTCCGTCCATCCCTCGCCTGCCCGTCGGCGCCCCGACCCGGTTGCGAACGAGGCCATGGCGATGTCCACTTCTGGGAAGGCCGCGTGCACTTCCAAATAATGGGAAGTGGGCGCGCTGCTGCATGGTGCTCCTGCCGTTCCGCCCTGCCCTTCAACTGCGGCCGCTCCCGACCACAATCGGCCTGTGCCTTTCAAACGATTGAACGTCCGATACTGCCGAAAGCAGCCGCTGGCGCTGGTAAGAACGCCCCTCACCCGCCAAAAGGATGGACATTTTGGCCCGGACGGGATCGTCAGAAGCGCTTGATGATCCTCCGCCATAGTTTCCCAATCGGCGGTAGTGCGCTGCCACAAACGCAGTCAGCCCCCGCATGGCTTGACGGCAGGTGCCCGCCGCTATGCGGATGCTGGCGCCATCGTCCGCTGTGCTCTAAGCAGGCTGAAAGCCCAATATCCCTGGAGTTCTGATGGCGCTGGTGAAGAAATCGACCCTTGGCGCTCGCGCAAAACGAGACAGGGAAGGATCTGCGGCGGCTGAGGCCAAGCCGGTATCGGCGCCCGTGCCGCAGGCGCGGGCCGTCCGCCGGGCGCGTCGCCCCGCCAATGCCGTCGAAGGGATGGACCAGGCCGTTCAGGAACTGGCCAGCGGCATCGCCGAGGCGTCCGCCGCAGCGAGCGAGTTGCAGCGGGCGATGGACCAGATCGCGAGCGGTGCCGAGGAAGCCGCCGGCGCGGCGCAGGAATCGCAGGGCCTCATCGGCTCGCTCAACGCCAATTTCAGGGACGCGAGCACCCGGGCCGAGGATGCGCGCCGCCAGATCGAGATCGTCCAGAACGCCTTTGCCGAGGTGGGGGTGCAGATCGAGGTGTCGGTCGTCGCGATCGAGCTCAACGCCCAGCGCCAGCTCGCGACCGTCGCGGTGATCGACGCACTGGAGCAGGTGGCGGGGGAGATCGGCACGGTCGGCGTCAGCGTCGCCGATGTTGCGGACGAGACCAGCCTGCTCGCGCTCAACGCGACGATCGAGGCGGCACGGGCAGGGGATGCCGGCAGCGGCTTCGCGGTGGTGGCGGACGAGGTTCGCGCGCTGTCCGAAAGCTCCGAAGCCAGCGCGGGCGAGATCCAGCAACTGGCGGCAAGCGTCGTCGGCGAGGTGAACCGCGTGGTGCAGCAGGTGCGTGCGGCCTCCGAACTGGCCACGCGCGAGGCGCAGTCGGGCCGCGCCGTCGTCGTGCAGCTCAAGGAGGCGCGCGAGGACCTGGCGGCGCTGGGCGCGGGCACGGCGGCGATCGTCCAGGCCTCGGCGGAAGCCGAGGCCGCGGCCGCGGAGGCCGAGCAAGGCGCCGAGCAGGTCGCAAGCGCAGCCGAGGAGCAATCGGCGGCCACCGCGCAGGCACAGCAGGCGGTGGAGCAACAGGGCACGTCGCTGGAGGAAAGCCAGCGCACCGCCGAGATGCTGGGCGATCTGATCCAGGCGCTGGAAGGCGACGGCGCAAACCAGGGCGCGGTCGAGGAGATCGCTGCCGCGGCCGAGGAGCTGTCGGCGACGGTGCAGGAGCTTTCCGGTGCCTCGGGCGAGATCCTCGTCGCGCTCGAACAGATCGCGCGCGGCACCCAGATTCAGGCGTCCTCGACCATGCAGGCCGATAAGGCGATAGGCCAGATCGAGGGGCTGGCCGAGGTGCTGCAGGCGCGCGCCTCCGCGGCGGCCGAGCGGATCGGCGCCATCGTCGAGGGCGTCGTGGTGAGCGGAGCGGCGATCGAGCGGGTGGCGGGCGGCGTCGAGCATGGCTTGACGGAGCTTCGCGCCGTGCTCGATCTGCTGGCTGCGCTGGCGGATACGGCGCGCGGTATCGACAAGATCATCGGCAAGCTCGCGCTGATCTCGGTGCAGACCAACATGCTCGCGGTGAGCGGCTCGGTGGAGGCGACGCGCGCGGGCGAGGCCGGGCGCGGCTTCACCCTGGTGGCGGGCGACATCCGCAAGCTCGCGCAGGATTCGGCGACGCGCGCCGATCACGCGGCGGACATCGTGCGCACGATGCAGGAACAGATCGCGACGGTGCGCCGCGACCTCGAACAGGTGATCGGCGCGGCCGAAGTCGAAATCGGCCGCAACCGCGCGTTCGTCGAGCGCTTCCGCTCGATGATCGAGGACCTGCAAGCGGCGCGCGGCGCGAACGATGCGATCCTCGCGGGCACACAGGACATCTTGCGCTCCGTGCGCGAGATCCGCAGCGGCACCAACCAGATCGCCGAAGCGGCGGACCTCGCGAACGGCGCCGCGCGCGAGGCCGGCGCCGCTGCGCGCCAGCAGGCGGAGGGGGCCGAGCTGCTGGCCGCCGCCATCGAGGAAATCGCCCAGATCGCGACCGCGCTCGCCGCGCAGGCGGCCTGAGCGCGATGGGCAGCGAGGGCGCGGCGGGGCTGCGGGTGCTGACGCTGCAAGCCGGCGGCGAACGGCTTGCCGTGCCCGCGCCGATCGTCCGCGAGATCGCGCGGATCCCGCGGCTGACGCGGGTGCCGCATGCACCCAGGGCGCTGCTCGGACTGGCCAATATCCGCGGGGCGGTGGTGCCGGTTTTGTCGCTGGCCGAAATGGTGGAGCGCCCGGTCGGCGTCGCGCGGCGGGTGGTGATCGTCGACGACGGCGCGCTGTTCGGGCTGGCGGTGGACGCCGTCGATGCGCTGGCGGAGGACGGCGATAGCGGCGCCCGCATGCTCGACCTGCCCGCGCTGATCGCGGCGAGCCTGGCCCCGGACGGCAGCCGCCGGGCAGTCGGCCGTGGGGTGGCGGAGGAAGCGGTGGCCGAAACCGCAGACCATGCGGTGCTGCCGCTCGTCGTCTTCGCGCTCGGCCGCCAGGAATTCGCGCTGCCGCTGGGCGCCGTCGAGAGCGTGCTGCGGCTACCCGAGGCAATCGCGGCAATGCCGCACGCCGACGCGGTGGTCGTCGGCAGCGCCACCGTGCGCGGCGCGCTGCTGCCGTTGCTCTCCCTCCGCGCGCTTCTCGCCATGCCGGCGGCGGCAGCGACCTCGCGCAGCCGCGTCGTGATCGCGCGGATCGGGCCGCACCGCGTGGGCCTGGTGGTCGACGCGATACGTGGGGTCGAGCGCGTGCCCGAAACCGCGATCGACGCGATCCCGCAGGTGCTCACCCGGGGGAGTGCCGAGGCGCGGATCCAGGCGATCTGCCGGCTCGATGGGGGACGGCGGCTGGTGTCGCTGCTCGCCGCCGAGCATCTGCTGCGCGAAGACATCACGGCGCGGCTCACGCAAGCCAGTACCGCGAACGAGATCGAGGAAAGCGCCATGGACGCGACGGGCGAACAGTTTCTCCTGTTCCGGATCGGTGGCAGCGATTTCGCGCTGCCGATCGCCGCGGTAGAGGAAGTCGCCCCGCTGCCGCGCAAGCTCACCCGCCTGCCCAAGGCGCCCGCCTTCGTGCAGGGCGTGATGAACCTGCGCGGCGCGGTGGTGCCGGTGATCGACCAGGCCGAGCGCTTCGGCGCGGCCATGGCGGCGGGCGGCAAGCGGCGCGTGGTGGTGGTCCGCATCGGCGATCTGCAGGCGGGCTTCGTCGTCGATTCCGCCTCCGAGGTCCTGCGCATCGCCGCCGATGCGGTGGGTCCGGCGCCCGATCTTGGCGGTGCGGAGACGCGCGTGTTCGAACGGGTCGCCAATCTGCCCGATCAGGACCGGATCGTGCTGATCGTCTCGCCGCGCGAACTGCTCGACCGCGCCGAACAGGATCTGCTCCGGGGCATGGCCGCCGCATCGTGATCAAGCTGCTCGTCGTCGACGATTCCCCGCTGATGCGGCGCCTGCTGGTCGATATCTTCACCGAGGCCGGCGGGTTCGAGGTGGCGGTCGCGCGGAGCGGCGCCGAGGCGATCGATCTGCTCGCCGAGGTCGCTCCCGACGTGATCACGCTCGACATCCATATGCCCGGCATGGACGGGCTTGCCTGCCTCGACCGGATCATGGTGACGCGGCCGTGCCCGGTGGTGATGGTCTCGGCGCTGACCGCGGAGGGGGCGGACGAGACGCTGGAGGCGATCGAGCTCGGCGCGGTGGACTTCATCGCCAAGCCGCGGGGCGCGCTGTCGCTGGAGATCGATTCCGTCGTCCCCGCGCTGGTTGAGAAGGTCCGTAGCGCAGCGGGCGCGCGGATCTCGCGGACGACGCGGCTGCGCGAGCGCGTTCGGGCACGGGCAGCGGGTGCCGCCGAACCCAAGCCCGCCGCGCCGCGTCGCACCGCGCCGCTCGCGGCGCCGCTGCCGCCCGAGGGGCTCGTTTTGGTCGGCTGCTCGACCGGGGGGCCGCCAGCGCTCGATGCGCTGCTCGGCAATTTGCCCGCGGATTTCCCCTGGCCGATTCTCGTCGCGCAGCACATGCCGGCGAGCTTCACCGGCCCGCTCTCGCGGCGGCTCGACAAGCTCTGCGCGTTGAGCGTCCAGGAGGTGACGGGCACGACGGTGCTTGCGCCCGGCAACGTCTATATCGGTCGCGGCGATGCCGATCTGGTCGTTACCCGCCGTGCCGGGGCGCTCGCCGCTGCTGCCGCGCCGAGCAGCGCCGACCATTTCTGGCATCCCAGCGTCGATCGCCTCGTGGCGAGCGCAATGGAGATCGTCGTACCCGAACGGCTGGTTGGCGTGTTGATGACCGGTATGGGTAATGACGGAGCCAGCGCCATGACGGAATTGAAGGCGCTGGGCGGCACGACGCTTGCTGAATCTGCCGAGAGTGCGGTGATCTGGGGCATGCCGGGGGCGCTGGTCGCCGCTGATGGTGCCACGGTGGTCGCACCGCTCGACCGGCTCGCGGCCGAACTGCTCGCCTGCTTCGCACGGTGACGCGGGAAAGCACCCTTGCCAGCGCACCCCCGGCGGCGCTTTCCGACGACGAGGTCGCACGGGTGGGGGCGCTGCTCTATCGCTGGACCGGCATGATCTTCGGTGCCAACAAGCGCTATTATATCGAGCGGCGGGTGGGCGCGCGGATGGCGCGCAGCGGCATCGCCGAGGCGGCGCGATATCTCGATTTCGTCGGCACCGACCCCGCCGAGCGCGAGGCGCTGATCAACGCCTTCACGATCAACGAAACCTATTTCTACCGCGAGGAACACCAGTTCGCCGCGCTCGCGCGGCAGATCCTGCCCGCGCTGATCCGCACGCGGCGCCCCGGCGACCTGATCCGCATCTGGTCGATGCCCTGCTCGACGGGCGAGGAAGCCTATTCGATCGCGATCTGGCTGCTCGAGAACTGGCCGCTGGTCGACGCCTATCATATCGAGATCGTCGGATCGGACCTCGATACCGCCGCGCTCGCCCAGGCGCAGGCGGGGCGCTACGCGGCGCGCGCGCTGGCCAAGCTGCCGGCGGACGTGGTCGAGCGCTATTTCGAGCCCGAGCGCGGCCACCGCCGCAAGATCATCGACGATCTGCGCGAATCGGTGCGCTTCACCCCCGCCAACATCGTCGATCGCGCGACGCTCACCGGGCTCGGCCGGTTCGACGTGATCCTGTGCCGCAACCTGCTGATCTATTTCGACGATGACTCGCGGCAGCTGGCGGCATCGAACCTGTTCGAGAGCCTCAACAGCGGCGGCTTCGTCTGCCTCGGGCACAGCGAATCCATGGCGCGGATCACGGACCGGTTCACAATGGCTCGCCTTGAAGACGCAATCGTCTATCGTAAGCCGTGATGGACGAGCTGCTGGCGCAATTTCTGGTCGAGGGGCGCGACCTGGTCGCCCAGGCGGCGGCGGCGTTCGATGTGCTGGCGCGCGACTCCGACAACGCCGCCGCGATCTACGACGCCTTCCGCGCGATCCACACGCTGAAGGGCTCGGTCGCGATCTTTCCGATGGCGGCAGCGGAACGCACGCTCCACGCCGCCGAGGACGTGCTCGAACGTGCGCGCAAGGGCAGCATGGCGCTCGGCGGCGCGGCGACGGACGCGCTGGTCGCGTGCCTGGACGGCGTCGACCGCTGGATCGACGATGTGGAGCTGCGGGGCAAGCTGGGCGAGGACGCGGACGGCATCGCAGCGTCGTTGATTGCGGGCCTGCCCGGGCGGGAGGCCGCCGTACCCATGTCGTCCTCCGCCGCCATACCGGACTGGGCCCGGCAGCTGGCCGACGGCGCCGAAGGGCCCGTGGTGGCGTTCCGCTACACGCCCGATCCCGACTGCTTCTTCCGCGGCGAGGATCCGCTGGCGATCGTCGCCACGATCCCGGCGCTGCTCCGGCTCGACATCCGCCCTGCGGAAGGCAGCTGGCCGGCGCTCGATGCGATCGAGCCGTTCCGCTGCATCTCGATCCTCGAAGGGCTGAGCGCAGCCTCGCCGGAGGCGGTGCGCGCCGCCTTCCAGATGATGCCGGACCAGATCGCGCTGCATCGAGTCGAGGCTGCCGCCCCGGCGCCCGCCACCGAAGCGTCCGCCGAATCGGGCCCCACGACCACGCTGCGCATCGACGCCGCGCGCATCGATGCGCTGGCCGACGGCCTCGGCGAACTGCTGGTCGCGGTGAACGCCCTTGCGCCGCTCGCCGCCCACGTCGAGGCGCAGGACCGCGCGCTGGCCGCTGCCGTTCGCACCGCGCAGGCGGGCATCGAACGCAGCGCAGCCAACCTGCAGCGCAGCGTCGCGGCGGTGCGGCTGGTGCCGCTGGCGCCGACGCTCCGCCGCCTGCCGCGGCTGGCCCGCGAGATCGCCGCGACGCTCGGCAAGCCCATCGCCTTCGCCATCGAGGGCGACGGGCTGGAGGTCGACAAGCAGATCGCGGAAGGGCTGTCCGAGCCACTGCTGCACCTGCTTCGCAACGCGATCGACCATGGCATCGAGGATGCGGCGACGCGCATCGCTGCCGGCAAGCCCGCCGAGGGCCGGGTCACGCTCACCGCGACCCGGGAGGGCGATGCGGTGGCGATCACCCTGGCCGATGACGGCGGCGGGATCGACCCCGCGCGAATCCGCGCGACCGCTACGGCCCGAGGCTTGCTGGAGGCGGAGACCGCCGACCAGCTGAGCGACGCCGCTGCGCTCCGCCTGATCTTCGCGCCCGGCTTTTCGACGGCGGAGACGGTCACCGGCGTCTCCGGGCGCGGGGTCGGCATGGATGCGGTCCAGACGGCGGTGGAGAAATTGCGCGGCACGATCGCGATCGACAGCACCCTCGGCCAAGGCACCCGCTTCCGGCTGCGTTTCCCCGCCAACGCGCTCACCACCCGGTTGCTCGTCGTAGAGGCGGCCGGGGATCGCTACGGCGTGGCGCTCGACCAGGTGGTGGAGACGGTCCGCGTCGAGCAAACGGCGCTGCTGCCGGTCGGCGAAGGTACCGCCTGTGTCCTGCGCGGCCGCACCGTGCCGGTGCTCAGCCTCGCCTGCCTGTTGGGAGGTGCCGAGGTGCCGGCCGCCCATGCCAAGCTGCTCGTCACCAGCGTTGAGGGCGAACGCGTCGCGCTGTGGGTCGACGATTTCGCCGATCGCATCGATGCGGTGGTGCGGCCGCCGAGTGGGCTGCTCGCGGGCGTGTCGGGCATCGGCGGCGCGACCCTGCTCGGCGATGGCGGCGTGCTGCTCGTGCTCGATCTGCCGGCGCTGGTCGCATGACGGTCCGCATCGACGCCGATGCCATCCATCTGATCGGCCGATGCGCGGCCGAAGACGCGGACACGTTGCTGGTCGCGTTGCAGGAAGCGCCCGGGCAGGCGGTCGATCTGGGCGCGACGCAGCGGCTGCATCTTGCGGTGGCGCAGGTGCTGCTTGCCGCGCGGCCGCCGGTGCGCGGCGTACCGGCCGGCGATTTTCTGGCACGATACCTGCTTAATCTGCTGCAATGACATTGGGCCGAATCGCCGCTAGGACCGTTGCGCAGCCGAACCACTTTGCGCTGCAAAGGCCTTGATCTGGAGTTCCGAATGCCGGTTACCGTCCTTATCGTCGATGACAGCAAGCTTGCGCGCATCGTCGCCGGCAAGGCGCTCGCCGAGCTGCAACCGGAGTGGCAGAAGGCCGAGGCCGGCAGCGCAGCGCAGGCACATGAGGTGGTCGCCACCCAGCCGGTGGACGTGTGCCTGATCGATTTCAACATGGCCGACAAGGACGGGCTGGAACTTGCCGACGAGCTCCACGCTCTGCGTCCGGACATGCCCATCGCCATCATCACCGCCAACATCCAGGACGAGATCATCGCCCGCGCCCGCGCGATCGGGGCCGCATTCGTCCCCAAGCCGGTCAGCGCGGACAGCCTGGAGGCGTTTCTCTCGGGCGCTGCGCTCCGCCTGCGATCGGCGAAGGCGTGATCCGCGACAGCGTGACGCTCGGCGAACTCGAGCGCGATGCGCTGACCGAGATCGTCAATATCGGCGTAGGACGCGCCGCATCGAGCCTGCGCAAGATGATCGGCGACCAGGTGACCTTGTCGGTCCCAGCGATCGACATCGTCAGCCAGCGCCGCGCGGCCCGGCTGATCAGCGAACGCGAGGCGGCCGAGCTGGTCGCCGTGCGGCAGGATTTCGACGGCGCCTTTGCCGGCCGCGCGCTGCTCATCTTCCCCGAGAGCAACAGCCTGGAGCTAGTCCGCGCCGTCACCGGCGAAAGCCTCTCCGCCGAGGACTTGGCCGAGATGGAGCGCGAGGCGCTGACCGAAACCGGCAACGTCATCCTTAATTCCTGCCTCGCCACGATCGCCAACATGCTCAAGCGCTCGCTGGCGATGACCATTCCAGAGGTGCTGCACGGCAACAGCGCGACGCTGTTCGAGATCGAGAACGCCGAGGACGAGGACGGGCTGGTGCTGTTCCTCTATATCGACTTCGCCGTGCGCAAGCGCGACATCCGCGGCTATATCGCGATGATCATGGACATCCCCTCGCTCGAAAAGCTGAAGGAACTGCTCGACGAATTCATCGCCCGGGTGGTGGGGGACGATGGCTGAGGCAGGCGCCGAGCAGGTCCGCTCGATCCTTGCCGCCGCCGGCGCAAGCGGCAGCTGGGACTGGGACATCGCGTCCGACGCCCTGCGCATCGATACACGCTTTGCGGAGCTGTACGGGCTGGAACCCGAGGCCGCCGTGGGGGACTTGCCGACGTCGACCTTCTTCGCCGCGATCCATCCGGCGGACCGACCGCGGATCCGCATCGCCGTGGCCGGCATGCTCGCCGGGGCGGAGCGTTTCTCCAAGGAATTCCGGGTGCTCGCGCCCGACGGCTCGACCCTTTGGATGCACGGGCGCGGCCAGGCGCATCTGGACCAGAATGACGCGCCGGTCCGCTTCACCGGCTTGCTCATCGACGTCACCGAACGCAAGCGGACCGAGGAGCGGCTACGCATCGCCCAGTCGGCGGGCGGCGTCGGCACGTTCGAATATAGCGACGGCTTCGCGACGGCCACCGTCTCCACCGAGTTCTGCCAGCTGCTCGGCCTGCATCCCGCCGCGGTGCTGCCGGTGCGGACGATCAACAGCGTGCTGTGCGATGGCGAGCCGCTGCTGCTGCCGCAACCCGGCAGCGATTCAATCGAGGATACGCTGGACGCGGTGTTCCGCATCGTCCGCAATGACGATGGCAGCCATCGCTGGATCGCGCGCCGCGGTGAGGTTGTCCGCGAGGGATCCGGCTATCGCCTGATCGGCGTGATCTATGACGTGACCGCAGCGAAGGAGCAGGAAGCCAAGCTGCGCGATCTGGCGGATACGCTGGAAATGCGCGTCCAGCAGGAAGTCGCCGAGCGCCGGGAGGCCGAGGAGGCGCTGCGCCAGGCCCAGAAGATGGAGGCCGTCGGCCAGCTGACCGGCGGCATCGCGCACGACTTCAACAATCTGCTGACCGTCATCATCGGCAATATCGACACGGTCGTCCGCCGGATGGACATGGCCCACGATCCGCGGATGCGGCGTTCGCTGGAGAATGCGCTGAAGGGAGCGGAGCGCGCGGCCTCGCTCACCCAGCGGCTGCTTGCCTTTTCGCGTCGCCAGCCGCTCGAACCCAAGACGATCGACATCGCGCGCGTGCTGACCGGCATGTCGGACCTGCTCACCCGTTCGATCACCGAGACGATCGCGATCCGGATCGACACCGACGCGGAACTCTGGAAGGTCGAGGTCGATCCGCACCAACTCGAAAACGCGATCCTCAATCTCGCGGTGAACGCGCGCGACGCCATGCCGAGCGGTGGCGGGCTGACCATCGAGGCCCGCAATGTGGAGGTGCAGGATGCACGCCCCGGCGGGTGCCTGCCGGGCGCCTATGTCGTCGTCTCGGTGACCGACAGCGGCACGGGCATGTCGCCGGAGACGGTCGCCAAGGTGTTCGACCCGTTCTTCACCACCAAGGAAGTCGGCAAGGGTACCGGGCTGGGCCTGTCGATGGTCTATGGCTTCGTGAAACAGTCCGGCGGCCACATCACCATCGACTCCACCGAGGGACGCGGCACGGCCGTACGGCTTTACCTGGCCCGCAAGCAACAGGACGTGCTTCTGGAGATCGAGGAGCGGCGTCCGTCCGCGCGGATGGGCAATGCCGATGAGACCATCCTGGTGGTCGAGGACGACGACGACGTCCGCGCCTATACGGTCGGCATCCTGCGCGAACTGGGCTATCAGGTGGTCGAGGCGCAGGACGGTGATGGCGCGCTGCGATTGCTCGGCGGCAACGACGTCGGCGCGACGCTGCTGCTGACCGACGTGGTGATGCCGCGCATGTCAGGTCCCGAACTGGCCAGCCGTGCGAGGGCGCTGCATCCGGAACTGCGCGTGCTCTTCACCTCCGGCTATACGCGCGATGCCATCATGCGGGACGACCGGCTCGACCCAGATGTCGATCTTCTCTCCAAGCCTTTCACTTATGCCACGCTGTCCGCCAAGGTGCGGGAGTTGCTCGACCGGGAGTATTAATCTGAAGGAACAATGCCAGCGGACTGCCTTCATATGAATGGGCAGGACGGTGGCGTCTGTTTGCCCACCCGTATGGCTCGCCGATGGAAAATGGCCATGGATGTTCATTGACCCAACTCACTCCTGCGGAGACAACTGCCGCAGACCTCCAAAAGGCTGCTTTAACCTAAACCCGCCGTTCCCTAATGCCTTGGCGAACGGCAGAAATGTCCCAAATTCAGTCTATCACGCAGGCACATTTAGGTTGCTCCAAAGCCGGGACCCGAGCCAAAGCTGACACGGCAAAACGAAATAAGGCGGGTTCAACGAACCACGACGGGCTGGTCGTCTCGATCATAAAGCGCCAAAATCATACGCTCTACAATGCCGTCTTCAGCTTTCCCCCGCCTCCCCTCGTCCGCCGACGAAAGGTCGCGCCGAACCGCCTCAGGGGTCGAGGCAATGCTCGCTGTCAAAATGGCGTTGGCCAGAAACGGGTGCATCACGTCCGCTAAAGGTGGCCGGGTGCAGTCGCCCGCAGTCGGGCGGCCACGCTGAAGTAGCGCGTCGATGCTGGTCATCGGCACGAGCGTGATTGCGCCCACCTTGATCACCCCGATCTCACCAGCCTTGATCAGCTCGTAGAATTTCGACCGACCGATGCCAGTGATACGACAGGCGTCTGCAACCCGCAGCGTTATGGGCGACAGGTCGGCATTCGGCTTGCTCAGCGCAGGACGCATGGCGCGCTCCTTCATCTGTCCCTCCCCATTCCTGGGGATTGACGGTTGGCAATGCGGTTGTTCGTGTCCCCCCGGGCGATTGCGCGACCGACGAGCTCTACGAAGGCGTCGTAGCGAAGCCGACCGAGACGCTGCGTCTCGGTATCAAAGGCCGGCTGATGCGCCGTAAGGGTGAGCTGGTGGCGGACGAACAGTCCAAGGGCTTCGGTCAGATAGTCGAGCTTCTGCTCCATCCGGTCAGCGGCGCGGTTCTGGCGGTCGAGCCGCGCGCCGAAGCGCTGGTCGAGTTCATGGCCGGCACGGCGATCGAACCAGGCGATCAGCGCGTCGGTCAGGATCGCGGTCTTCGACGATCCCGGCTGCGCGGCCATCGCGTCGAGCTTCGCCGACAGCTCGTCGGGAAGGTAGAATTGATGGCGGGTCTTGCGTGTCTGCATGTCGTGCAGAATCCGCCTGTTCCCGCTTCCGTTACAGGTCCTCGCTGGTGAATCGCCGTACCTCTTCGGGGCATCTCAGAACCCGCCGATCTCCGGACCCGACCGTCGGCGCCCGAATGTCCAGCTGATCGCACCGCCGCGATCGATGCCGGAAACGGTTCGGCCGATCTGCTTCTCCAGCACGGGCCGCCAGGGAACGAGCGTGAATTCCCGCGACTTTTCGATCACGGCATATTTGGCCGAGCCCACCTGCACCGCCTTTCGATAAATGCCCTTGATCGCGCCGCCACGATGCTCGGCATAGCCAAGACGCAGCTCCTTCGAGAGTTGGTCCGCCACCTGCCGCAGTTCGCGACGGCGGAGCTCGGTCAGCAAATTGGCGCGGAAGCGGACGGTATCGCCGTCGCGCCAGGCAAGGTCTTCTTCGATCATCCACTGGCGGCGAAGCGCCAATGCCTGCCGCACCTGTGCCCCGAACCCGCCGCCCAACATTTCCGGCTCCTTCGCGACATGCTGCTCGTCGAGCCAGGTCACGCCGTTGTGGCGGACCAGTTCCAGCACCGGGCGCTCGGCCAGCGTTTCGATCTCAACGGGCCGTGCCGCAGCCGCCCTTCGCTCGAAGGCCAGCACCTTGTCGAGATGGTTGGCGTCAATCTTCCAGCTGCCATCGGGCATGCGCTCGACCTCGCCCCCTCCCCGCCGCATCGCTTCCAGCCGCCGAACATGGGCTTCGGCGAAGCGCTGGCTGGCACTGGCGTCATGGCGGAGATGCCCGTCGGCGCTGTAGTTGCCGTTGTTGGCGGCAGCGACCTCGGCAACAGTTCGATCGACGTCGCGGATGCCGGCGATGACCGGCGTCACCCGCACGACTTGCGGTTGATCGCCCGCTTCCGAGAGCGACCGATTGCCCAGCTCGACATAGTGGCTGCGCCCGTCGATCGCAGCCACGATCAGGTAATGACGGTCGCGATGCTCGTCGGCCAGTCCGGTCGCAAGGATGCGACCGACCAGCGGCTTGCCCTCGGCCGGGTCGTAGATCGCATAGTGCTGCGGATGCACCTCGGGCGCGCGTTCCTTCAGTTGCGCGTGCATCGTCGCGATGATGTCGCCTCGGCGGCCCATCGCCCGCAGCATGGGTTCCAGATCGTCGGTGAGCCGATAGCGCCCTTTCCCCTCGTCGGTCGCCAGCCCCATTCGCACCAGCGTGCCGAGGCGCGCGGCGCGCAGCCCCTGCTCAACGCTATCGCCATGCCAGGACGACACCAGCCCGTCGGCCTCGCGCGCGGCGAGCAGGCGGCGATCAATGCTGGTGAACCGCTCCTGGCCGACCTCGCGCTGACGCCCCTCGAAAATCTCGCGGTCAGTGCGCGGTCCGAGGTCGAGATTGACCAGCTCGACTGCCCGCGCGGCGAGCCCGCGGCTGATATATTCGCGGGCGATGATCAGGTCCTGGCCGCGATCGTCGACCCCACGCACCAGCACATGGGCATGCGGATGACCGGTGTTGAAATGATCGACCGCCACCCAGTCGAGCTTCGTGCCGAGGTCCTGCTCGACCTGTGTCATCCAGCGCCGCACCAGCGGCTTCAGATCTTCGTACTGCGCGCCGTCTTCGGGTGCGACGATGAAGCGAAACTGGTGTCGGTCAACGTTGCCGCGTTCGAGGAACGCCTTGCCGTCGGCGACATCGTGATCAGCAGCATAGAGCGTGCCGCGTTCACCCTCGCGCGTGGTGCCGTCGCGCTGGAGATAGCGCAGGTGCGCGGCAGCGCCCTTCGCCCCCTTCCCCGCCAGCTTCACGAAGCGCGCCTTCACGACGACCCGGCGCGCGCGAATTCCGGCGAAACGATCGGACGCCCCGAGCACCCTGCCAACGCCCGAACCGCGCCCGATCCTGCTGCCATCGAAATGCCGGGCGCGCGCCGCCGAAGACCGTGCCGCACCGCCCGCCAGATTGGTCGCCTTGCGAAGCTGGTGCGCGAAAGGTCGATCCGCGCCGACCCGCCCCAACCATAGCTCGAATGAATCCTCGGCCATGACGTCATCCCATGCTGGAAAGCGCCAGATGAGGGTGCGCCAGCGCAGCCCTTCAAGGGCCTCCATTCGAGCGCACCGAAGAGTCGCAGAGATGCTGGTGTTTCGGCAGTGGCGCCTTCCCGATGGAGGCATCGCCATGGGCATGCCTCCATCGAAAACGACGTGCAGACGCCATTCCCGGGGCCTCGTGGAGGCGCCGCTTTTAACTTGCCCTCTTAATCAGCCTATCCAACGTCGTCCTCCGGCCCCCATCGCGGCGCGACAAAAAAGCCGGGACACGATGCCGATGTCGCACCGCATCCCGGCATGGATTGGCCAGGCGCTCAGGCATCCGCGAACGCCGCCATCGCCGCATGTCGGTGTCCGAAGCTGCGCTTGCCCAGCAGCCCGTGCGGGTGTCCGTCGCCATCGACGATCATCACCGCGACGTACCAGCGACCCGCCAGCCGCCCGACGATCCGGACCCGGTCCAGTTCGACATCAGCCTCGCTGTCCGTGCCTTGATACGCCCCGATCCAGCGCTCCTGGTCGCGAGCTTCCCAGAGAAACTCGGCCTCCTCGGCGCCCAGGAACCGATGCGCCAGTGCCTCGCCGGCATCGTGGCCGAACTCCTGCGCCAGCCCCGCAACCAGCGCCGCCATCACGCGATCCTGCGCAGCGCCCAACGCTGCCGAAACCGATTGCACCATCGCCATGACCGTCTCCTTCGCTTCTGTTCTCCTGATCGAGAACATCGCCTCGAAGACGGGTGGCGGAGTGGCTGTCAGGGCCGCTGGAGCGCCAGCGGAAGCGCCGCGAAGCGGACGTGGGGGGAACCGATTTTCGCAGAAAATTGGGGGGTACCCGCGGGCCTTGAGAGCCGCTTCGCCACCCGTTATGCTCGGACTTTCGAGACGAGCCCCTCCCACGCTCTCGGTCATGGGATGACCTTCCGGACTGCAAAAAGCAGGCTCGGGGCCATGTCCTTCCGCAACGGAAAAGGAGGGACGGTGCCCTCCTTTCTCACCACGAACAGTCCAATTCGCGGGGAGGCTTGCCGGCTCGGCGAACGCGCCAGCACCGCATGGCCGGTGACCGCCGCCAGATAGACGAGGGTTTCGCGGGGCAGCGATCGCCTGCCCGTCAGGTACGCGGAATAGGTGCCCGGCCCGGCATGATAGGCGCCGAACAAGTCGGGATAGCCGAAGCGATCATACATCAGCCGCAGGTAGAGGGCACCTGCCAGGATGTTGTCGCGGGGATCGTCGGGGTTGTTGCCCAGGGCCAGCCGCGCGCGCATCTCCGCCCAGGTGGCAGGCATCAGCTGCATGAGCCCGATGGCGCCGGCCCGGCTGCGGATCGGGCGCCCCCCAAGCGTCGTTCGGCCACCACTTTCGGCCCGAATCACCCGCTCGATCCAGGGCGCCGGGATACCGAACCGGGCCGATGCTTCCGCAATCAACGGGCGCCATCGCTCGACCGCATCTGCTTGCGCGGGCATGGCAAGGACCAGCAGCGCCGCGGCAGCCATGGACCTCATCGCCGCCATAGCAATATCGCCTTCCCGATCACCTGCGCGCCCTCGGTCGGGCCAAAATAGCGGCCGTCGAACGATGCCGGGCTGCCCGGCATCAGCAGGAAGAATTGGCCCTGCCGCAGCCGGATGCAGCCATGCCACCAGGGCAAGGGACGCCCGGCGCCGTCGGCGCTGCGGCGTTCGGCAACGCGCCTGCCATTGACCCGGACATGGGCACCCACGGCGCAGACCTGGTCACCCGCGACTGCTGCGACCTGCTTCACCAGCGGCACGTTGGCAGGCAGATAGCGGCGCCGGGCGGCGAGCACCCGCCAACGCTCGGGCAACCGCGCGACGACCATGTCACCGGCCTGGACCGAGGCCCTGGGGTCTACCGCGTAGAGCCCGATCGGTGCGCTGGCGCTCGCGTTCCAAACCAGCCGCGGGCTCGGGGGGACGGCAATCGTCAGTACCAGCAGGCCGGTGCCGAGCCCGATCGCGGCGGCCCGCCGACCCAGGGGGCGCGGCGCATCACCGGGCGCGGCGCGCCGGTCGCCCCAGACGAGCAGCGGCAGCTTGCCGGGCGATTTCTCACGCCGCGCCATGGCCGTCGCCGCGCACCGACTGGGCGTCCGACCAGGCCCCCAGGTCGTCGATATGATATTGGATCAGCTGGCTGTGTCGGCGAAAGGTCGGGCCCTTGCCGTCGCGCCGCAGTTGCTTGAGCAGCCGGGTCGAAATCTTGAGATAGGCCGCCGCCTGGTCGGTGTTGAGGTAGGGCGAGCCGCGCTTGGCGCGGTTCGCGCGCGTGATGTCGTCGTCGATGTCCATCCGCCACTCCCGTCGCATCGAGCCGGCGGCGGGACTGCCGTCGCTCGCGCATGGGATGGCCGGTGGGAGCCAGGCTGCGGAGTGTCGGAATCGACCTGCATCGGTTCGACACCCCCCTGCCCCGCAAGGATCGAAGCCCCCCGCGCTTTGGCGCGAGGGGCGGTCGATGTCAGCGCGACCAGATGAGCTTGTGCTCGCCATCCTCGCCCTGGGTCAGGGTCGCGTATATCGGCGCGGGGAAGGACGGATCGTCGAGCTTGAGGCTCAGATATTCAGCGCCGGTCTCGCGTGCTGCCTTGGTCCAGCCTGCGCCGAATTCGACGCCGCCGGCATTGACGCGGTGGTCGGGGGCCTTGTCGTGTTCGCGTTCGACGGGGCGGATGCTCGCCTTGACGCGGAGCGTGAGGGTGCGGATCTCGCCGGTGTAGATGCCGTTTTCGCCGCGGGTGAAGCTGCCGATCTGTGCCATGGTGACGTCTCCTGATGCGTGTCTCGATGCCGCCCCATGCGGCCTCGATGGCAGGCGACCAGGCGATGGGCGGACGACGCGCACCGGAAGGCCGCAGCGCCAGCGAAGGACGGCCAAAGCCGGCTTTCTTGGTCCGCGAGGAGCCCGCCAGGGCGGGGAAGAAAGCCGGCGACGCCGTTGCGCGGCACCGGCCGCACAGCGCCAGACCTGCCAGCAAGAGAGGCCATAGGGGCGGCGGCGACCGGAATCGGAAGGCCACCGACTATCAGAAGAACTGCCCAGCGACACTGCGCATTGGGCATCGCGAATTGCTGGGCTATCGCTACGCTCGATGAGCCATGAATCCGTTCTCGCCGATCTCGCGCTGCGGGCGCCCGACCTGGCCGTCATCACGGTCGAGCAGAGCACGGCGACCGTCGCCGAGGCCGCGATCGCGCTGGATGTCGTTCCCGGCCAGATTGCCAAGACGCTCGCGCTTCGCGTGGGGGACCAGATCGCGCTGCTGGTGACACGCGGCGACACGCGACTCGGAAATCGCAAGACCAAGGCAACGCTCGGGGGACGACCGCGGATGCTGGATGCTGCGGAAACGCTGGCGGTGACCAGCCATCCCATCGGCGGCGTCTGCCCGTTCGGATTGCCGGCAGCGCTCCCGATCTACTGCGATCAGAGCCTCAAGGCGTTCGCGGTCGTCTATCCGGCGGCGGGATCGCGCAACACGTCAGTCGCGCTGTCGCCGGACCGGCTGGCGGCGCTCGTCGGCGCCGCGTGGATCGATGTCTGCACCCTTCCCGAACCGACGGTCGGCTGAGCGCATGGCAGACGCAGCGTCCGGCAAGATTCGCATCGCCGCCGCCCTGATCGACGACGGCGACGGACGGCTGCTGCTCGTGCGGAAGGCGGGGTCGCCGTGGTTCATGCAGGCGGGCGGCAAGATCGAGGGACAGGAAAGCGCGCTGGCCGCGCTCCGGCGCGAGCTGGCCGAGGAAATCGGGCTGGCATTGCGCGCCCGGGATGCGCGCTATCTCGGCCGATTTTCGGCGCCGGCCGCCAACGAGCCCGACACGATCGTCGAGGTGGAACTCTTCCATCTCCGCGTCCGGCACGCGCCGGTGGTGCAGGCGGAGATCGCGGAGGCGATCTGGATCGCTATCGCGGAGGCCGCCAATATGCCGCTCGCGCCGCTGACGCGGGATGTCGTACTGCCCTTGGCGGAGACGCTCTGATCGCCTTGCGCTCCGCGCCTACAATGCGCCCGACAGCGGCGTCAGGAAGAGGCGCTCATAGCTTTCGAAGGGCGGTTCGGCGAAGCGCGCAATGACCTTAGCGGCTTCGGGATCTTGCGGCAGCTCGGTGCGATAGCGGCGATAGGCCGCGTCGTCGGGAAAGCCGAACAGCGCGACGGCAATGTCGCCCTCACCCTGCCGCCCCTTGCCCGGGAAGCTGATCGTCGTGTCGCTGGGCGCGGCGCGTGGGAGGAAGAAGCCGTAATGGGTCCCGCCGAACCGCTCGATCAGGCGCACCCAGGCGCGACCATAGTCCTCGAATTCGGCGAGCCGTTCGGGGTCGAGCCGATACCGCACTTCGCAGACGATCGCGGTGGTTTGCATGCGCCCTGTTCCTCCCAGAAGCCCTACTGAAGCATTGGCACCAGACGGCCCACGAGGCAAAAATCGCCGCGTGGCGCGCCCTCGGGCGACGTCACGCGGCCGAAATTTCAGGGTCCGCTGCGGGCGGACCGAGGCCCGCCCGCATCCGATCACGCCGCCTGCTGCAGCGGTGCAGCCGCGGTGTCGGGGTCCGGCTCGGGGGCCTGCGCGGACTCGGCCGGATCACGCGCACCAACGGCGTCGTTCCCGCCTCGGTCGGTATAGGCGGACGCCGGAAAGCCCAGCCATCTCGGGACCCAACGCTCGACCTTTCGGCGCCCCTCGGCCCCGTCCAGGTGGTCGCGGACGATGCGCTTGAGCACGTTGGTCTTCTCGGCCGCGTTGGCGGCGGCAACCGTCTCGCCCGCCACCTCGGCGACGATCCGGAGGAGGACTCCCCGATCGCGGATCAGGTCGAAAAAGACGGTGTCCGCCTCCCACCAGTCGGCCATGTCGACGTCGAGATGCATGCCTAACGTCGCAACGACGGCGCTGCCGCTCGCCAGCGTCTCGCCCATGACGATGGTCAGGGATTTCCAGCACGACCGTGTCGGGCAGGTCGACCAGCCGCAGGAACAGCGGGGTGACGTCGTCATGACCATTGCCGCAGGTTACCGTCGGCTCGTCCGGTGCAAGGCCGAGCACGGCCAGCACGGCGCATCGGCGCTCCTCGAACAGCGCCTCGGCGGGGCACGTCTCGACGCTCTCGCGGACCGCGTCGTTGCGCGTCGCCTGCGGTTCGGCCGACACCCGCCAGAGGTGCGAACCGCTAATGGCATGGGCGACCATCAGCCGTAGCGCAACGCCGGGGTGGCCGAGCAACTCGGCGCGAACGGCGGCATGGCGATGCAGGTCGAGATAGGTCTGCAGGGTCGATGTCACTTCCGGACGGGGCGCCCTGTCCGGTTCGGCCATGTCGCCCCGCGCGCGGCGGCGCGCTTCCCTGGCGGACAGATAGCCCTCGTGGAATATCACCTCGCCGCTCGCCCGGACATCGACATAGATCCGGCCACCCTTGCGCTTGGGCGTCTTCTCATACTCCCAGCCATGGAAATGCTCCGCAGGCGGCACGACCACGACATCGCTCCAGCCCTGTTCCAGATAGGCTGTGCGGCGCGCCTCGATCGCAACATTCTGCGCCGCCCAGAAGGCATCGGGATCGGCGAAATAGCGGTCCTCGCCGAACAGGTCGGCGACGATCGCACCGCCGAAATTGTCGAGGTCGAACAGCGCGAAGCGGGCTGGAATCGACTGGCCGCCGAACAGCCATGCCTTGAGCTGGTGACCGGTCGGGGCATGCCCTCGGGGTCGTCGAACAGCGCCAGCCAGCTACGCTGCTGGTGCTTGCTGGCGAGCGTCAGGTGGCGGATCGTGGTGCGGTCGATCTTCCCGGCGGCATAGAGCTGGCGGATGCGCGGTAGCAGGTTACCGAGCGCGAGCACCCGCGCAACGGTGAGGTCGGGCAGCCCGAAGGTGGCGGCGATGTCGGCCACGTCGCGGCCCTGGCGGACCAGCCGGGTGAAGGTTTCCCACTGCGTCACTTCGTCGGCGTCGAGGCGGGACAGGTTCTCGATCATCGAGGCTTCGATGGCGGCGGCATCGTCGGTATCGGCGAGGATGCGGTAGGGTAAAGGCTCGGGCTCGCCGGTTTCGGCGGCGACGATCCGGGCAGCGTGGAAGCGCCGCGCACCCGCGACGATCTCGAACTGCCCGGCCTCGGCGGCGGGGCGCACGAGCAGGGTCTGGATGATGCCCCGCTTGCGGACGGTGGGCAGCAGGTCGGCCACGTCGGGGGGCCTTCTTGCTGTAGCGCATGTTGGTCTTACTGACGAACAGCTTGTCCTGGTCGATGAATAGGAGGGTCATGGTCGTGCTCCTTGCGAGCGCCACTCCGCCGTTCGTTCCAGTGTGGCGGACCGGGCTGTCGGGGATGGCGGCGAAGCGCGCCGCCGGCGCTTCAACCGCCATTCGGCGGAAGCTCGGGGTCCGGCGCTTGCCTACCGCGCACGGCGTGGCGGAGCAGCGTTTCGGACCAGATGATCGACCCGGCGCGCCGCGCCCACCCGGCCCAGTCGGAAAGCGGGGCCAGGCCTTCGAAGCCGAGGTCGCGCTCGATGCGGAGGCCGAAGGGAAGCCGGATCGCGGCGATCTCGGAGAGGCTGAAACAGCCAAGCTCCGGGCAGCCGAAGCCGAGGTCGGCAAGGCCGAACAGCGTGTCGCCGTCTTCGTCGAGTTCGGTCGCCAGCCAGGTCGCAGCACCCAGCGGGTTGAACAGCTTGACGAGCGGCACCGGGTCGGGCTCCGGCAGTCCCTCGCGTCGGGCAGTCCGGCGGGCGATATCGTTGGCGCGCAGGGCCGCGCGAAGGTCGGGGGTGAGGAGGATCATGCCGCCGCCCTCCCCGCTTCGCGGGTGACCTCGGCCTCGCGGTGGCGGGCGAGCAGCCAGTCGGCGGCCTTGCTGGCGGCGCTCGCCGCCCGGAAGATCGCGCGATGGTCCTCGCGCAGCACCTCCAGCCAGCTACCGATATAGTCGGCATGCCGCACGGTCGGCACGATACCCAGGGCGGCGCAGAGGAACGCCGATCCCATCTCGGCGACCAGTTCCTCGCGGGCATAGTCCTTGCTGCCGAAGGCGTTGGTCAGGTCGCGGCCCAGCCGTTTGGCATGACCGGTGGCATGGGTGAGTTCGTGCAGGCAGGTGCGGTAATAGTTGACCTGTTCGAAGAAGGCAGGCTGCGGCGGCACCTGCACGAAATCATGCGACGGCACGTAGAAGGCGCGATCCCCGCCGACGCGGAACTCGACGCCAGAGGCGGCGATCACCTCCTCGGCGACGGGCACGATCTCGCGCTCGGGCAAGGGCGCAGGGTCGCAGGCGAACCCTGCGCGGAGGCCCTCGCACTGGGCGACGTTGAAGACGGTGAAGTGCTTGAGGAACGGCACTGCCCTGGCATCGTCGCCGTCGCGGGCGGCACGCGCGCGCTCGGCCTCGGGGGTGAAGCGATCGGCATAGACGACGCACTGGCCGCGCTCGCCCTTGCGGACGCAGCCGCCTGCCTCCAGCGCCTGCCGGAAGGTCAGCCAGGACTGGGAAGGCCAGCCCTGCTCGATGACCGCACCCCAGAGGATCAGGACATTGACGCCGGAATAGCTGCGGCCGGTCAGCGCATTGCGCGGCAGGCCGGGCCCGATCCCGCCGGTCCTGCCCCATGGCTGGACCCAGGGCAGTCGCCCGGCTTCGAGTTCGGCGACGATCCGCGCGGTCACCTCGTCATAGAGATTGGCTCGGGTCGCAGGCTGGCGATCCTCGCAGGCGCCGCGCGAGCGGGCAGGTCGGCGGGTGGCTTGGCGCATCGGTTCCTCCTCGCCGCCCCAAAAGGCACCATGCCTCCCCGCAAAAGGCGGGGGGTGGGCGGCAGCAGCGACCCAAAGGCCCGGCGCCAGGGGCCGGGGGCACCGAAGGGCGGAGCGGAGCGGAGCACCCCGGAGCGCAAGCGGAGGGGTTGCCGGCGGCCACGCCGGGCCTAGCCGGGCGCGCCGCCTCCCCCCGCCGCGCCGGGAGAGGCACGGACAAGCCGCCGCGCGGGGAGCGCGGCGTCCACAGGCATCGCCGCAGTGCGCCGCCAGCGGCGTGCACCGACCGCTTGAAGCCAAGGTAGCAAATTGCTACCTATGAGCCTGGAGGTACTGGATGGCGCAGTCGATCAAGCTTGGCGACGACCTGATGAAGATCGTGCGCCGCGAGTCTGAATTGCAGAGCCGGTCGCTGGCCGGGCAGATCGCCCATTGGGTCCGGATCGGGCGCGCGATCGAGAATTCGGGCAATTTCGACCATGCCCGCATCACCGCGGCGCTTGCCGGCGAGATCGAGACGACGGCGCTCACCGACGAGGAAAAGGATGTCTGGCTCGACGGCTTCGTCGAGAAGATGGGCCAGGCGAGCCCCGAGGAAGAGGCGTTCTTCGCCCAGCGACGCCAGCTCGGGTTGGGCGTCGGGCTCGATGAGGGCGGCAACCTCGTGCGCGAGAAGGCCGGCCGCAAGGCATGAAGCCGACGATGATCGTGCTTGCCGGACCGAACGGCGCCGGCAAGTCGACACTGTATGCCACGCGCGTCGCCCCGAGCTTCGCGGGTCCGTTCATCAACGCCGACCTGATCCAGCGCGACGAACTGCGCGATCCCTCGCCCGCAGCGTCCTATGAAGCCGCGCGGATCGCGACGGCGCGGCGTACCGACCATCTCGCCCGAGCCCGCGACTTCGTGACCGAGACGGTCTTCTCGCACCCTTCGAAGCTCGACCTGATCGACGAGGCGAAGGCGCGCGGCTTCACCGTGGTGCTGATGCATGTCGGGGTCGAGACGCCCGAACTCTCGGTGGCGCGTGTCGGCGCGCGGGTCGAGGAAGGCGGCCATGTCGTCCCCGACGACAAGATCCGCGCGCGCTATGTCCGCGGCGCGCCGCTGATCCGGGATGCCGCGCTCCGGTCCGATCGCGCGATGGTGTTCGACAATTCGACGCTCAACCGGCCGCCCCAACACTGCCTGACCTTCGCGAACGGACGGCTGGTGTTCGCCCTTCCCCATTTGCCCGCCTGGGTCCGCGCGGTGTACGCGGCGGATCTCGAACTCTAGCGCGCGCCAGCAACCCGATCGTCCCGCGGGGCCGAACCTGTGCGGAGCAGCGAGCGCCAGCCGCCGGCAGCCATCCGCGCCGCCTCGTCGGCGCGCCGACGGACGCGCGACAGCAGGAAGTCGGACCGGCCCTTCCATTCCTCGCGGACCAGATCCTCGCCGTAGAGCGCCGACGCCATCTCACGATAGGTGGCACCCGCCGCCACCGCATCGCCGACGCGCAGCGCCTCGATCCTCCGCTCGATCCCCGGTTCGGGCGGGTGGAGTCTCGGGGAGAAGCGCCCGGTGCGCCACAGCTCCAGCATGCGCCGCAGGGTCAGGACATGGGCATCGACCTTGGTCATGCCTGAGAGAAGATAGTCGAGTCGCGCAGGTCCTTCCTCGACCAGCGATCCGCCGACCACGTCCAGCCGGATCCGGTGCCATCCGTCCGACAGGGCGACATGCTCGCGGTCGCCGCCCCGGACGATGGTGGCCCAGCGAAGCAGGCGGGCGAGGTCGATGCCGTCGGGGTCCGTAGCCGCGGTCGGCGAGACGTGGACTTCGAGCACGAAGGGATCGAGGTCCGCATGCCAGAGCAGGCGCGCCTCGGGCGCCGGCCGCCCTGGGTCCTCGGCAAAAGCAGAGTCCGAAAGCCCGGGCGTCCGCCTCCGGCACCAGAGGCTCTTCCGCAACTGCACCAAGGCGCCCCAGCCGAGCAGCCAATGCCGTATAGCCGGGATCGCGGCGCAACCACTCCCAGGCGAGACCGGCGCGATCGATGCCGGCCAGCGCGCGGTACGGCGCGTCGTCGCGCCAGTCGGGTCGCGGGTCAGCCGCCGGCCCCATGGCTGGTACGCAGGACAAATACCGAGCCTGTCAAATGGCTTGCAGGCCACTTCCCCCAAGATAATTTGCGCAGTGCACCAAAAGCTAGTATCGATTGCACTTCGATCGGGTCGCGATGCCGACGGAAAAGCGGTGGGCGCGGTGCCGGCTTGGCAATCACCTCGGCGCAGCGGCCTGGGGCGCGTCCGGCATCGGGTGGGTACGCCCCATGGTCATCGCAACCGCGCAGCATTTCGGCCAGGCCGCCCTGGCGGCCACGACCCTCAATGAACTGAACAACCTCCTCCACGCGATCACGCGCGAGATGGGCTTCCAGTATTTTGCCCTGTCGCACCATGTCGACATGCCGCGGGCGCCGCAGCCTGCGCTCCGGCTGCATAACTATCCCCGCGACTGGGAAGCCTATTATGATGCCGAGCGCTTCGGCCCCTCGGACCCCGTGCACCGCGCCAGCCACCTCACCAGTACCGGCTTCTGCTGGTCGATGCTGCCGCGGCTGCTGGCACTGACCAACCGCGACGAGGATTTCCTCGCTAGGTCGCGCGGGATCGGGTTGATCGACGGGATCACCATTCCGGCGCATGTGCCCGGCGAGGCCGCCGGCTCCTGCACGTTCGCGGTGAGCTGGGGCAACAGTCCCCGGCCCGAATGGCTGCCGCTCCTCCAGTTTGTCGGAACCACGGCGTTCGAGAGTGCGAGGCGGCTCGTCGGCATGCGGCGGGCGCAGGCGGACCGGCCGCGGCTCAGCGACCGCCAGCGCGACTGCCTCTATTGGGCAGCGCAGGGCAAGTCCGACTGGGCGATTGCGAAGATCCTGGGCATCAGTCATGAAACGGCGATCCAGCACCTGAAGGAAGCGCGCGGCCGCTACGGGGTGGGCAACCGGACCCAGCTCGCGATCCACGCGATCTTCGATGGAGCGCTGAGCTTCACCGACGCGCTGCGGCGTTGAAACTCCCCAGGTCTGGGGAATAGCGACCGTCCAGATCGGGACGGAGGATCGGGCTTCCACAGCGAGGGAAGCCGATCATGCAGTTCATCCAGGGCGATGGCGCCACCGCAGGCGATGCGGTGATGCGCGCGATGTTCGAAGCGCGGAAGCGGGTATTCGTCGACCTGCTCGGCTGGGACCTGCCGGTCCTCGCCGGCCGCTATGAGGTCGACCAGTTCGACGATATCCATGCCCGCTACCTGATCCTCACCGACGGCGAGGGGCGGCATCTGGCGTCGGCCCGACTGCTGCCGACCGAGCGCCCGCATTTGCTCGGCAACCTGTTCGCCGATCTGTGCGACGTGCCGCCGCCCAGTGGCCCCAGCACTTGGGAGATCACCCGCTTCTGCCTCGACCGGCGCCTTCGCGCAGGCGAGCGGCGCCGGTGGCGCGACGTGCTGGTCCACGGCATCGCCCGCTACGCGCTCGAGCAGGGGATCACCCGCTACGTCGGCGTCGCCGAGCCCGCATGGCGCGAGCAGATCCTCGCCTTTGGCTGGGAAGCGCATGCACTCGGGCCGATCGGCACGGTCGGCGGCATGCGCCTCGGCGCGCTCCGGATAGAGATCCGGCCTGACACCCCGGCACTGCTCGCGGCCAATGGCATCCAGCCGCAGGTCCCACCCGCCCAGGCGAAGGCAGCATGATCGCGCTCCGGCCACGGGAACTGGCCCGATGAGCCCCGGTGCCACGTTCGAGCGGGTCTATGGTGCGATCAAGCGGATGCTGCGCGACGGCGAGCTGCCGCCCGACACCCCGATCGAGCCCGCCGTGATCGGCCGCGAGATTGCCGCAAGCATCACGCCGGTGCGCGATGCGCTACACCGGCTGACCGGCGAACGGCTGGTCGAGGCACCCAACCATAATGGCTTCCGTGTGCCGCTGCTCTCCGAAGCAGCGCTGCGCGATCTCTACCAGTGGAATGGGCGGGTACTCGGCCTGGCTGCGCGAAAGGTCCAGCCCGCATCCGACACCCACCTCCAGCATTCCGGCAGCATCGAGGAGATCACCGCCACGCTCTTCCTCCGCGTCGCGCAGGCAACTGAGAGCGCAGAGCTTGTTGCCAGCGTCCGGTCACTCAACGACCGCCTGGCGATAGTGCGAAGGGCGGAGGTCGCGTCCCTGCCTGCCATCGCCGACGAACTCACGGGCCTGGAATCGATCATCGCTGCCGGCGACCGGATCGCACTGACGGCGGCGCTGACACGCTATCATCGCCGCAGGATCGCAACCGTGGCCGCCACCGTCGCGCATCTGATGCGTCCCACCCGAAGATAGGCGGGCTGCGCGCCCGCTCGACAAAGCCGTCAGGCGGCGGCACTGCGCTCCAACGCCGCGATCCGCTCCTCGCAGATCACCTGCACGGCACGACCCAGCACTTCGACGCGCTCGCCGAGCCAGGCGAGTTCCTCGTCGCTGATCCGATAGTGCTTGGAATAGCGCGCCTTCACATAGGCTTCCTTGAGCTTCTCGAAGCGACCGCGATCGGCACGGCTGTCGCGCGGCCATGCATCGACGAGGCGCGGATCGATCCGCTCGGCCTGGGTGCGCAGGAAGCCGAGATTGTGTACGTGCGGCGTATAGAAGGTGCAGACGAGCAGAACGCAGTGGTACAGGAACTCGGCGGTCTGGTGTAAATCGAACGCAGCCTCTCTCAGTCGACCTTGGCTGATCACATATCGTGCCGTGTCGAGACGGCCAGCCGCGGCGGGAAACCACTCGCCGAAATACTCGCGTGCCATCGCCAACGCCTGCTGCGGCGTCTTGGGCTTGGGCTCGTGCAGCCCGGTGCTGTCGCTCTGGTAGAGCGCGATGCCGTCGCGGGCGACGTCCATGAAGAAATAGCGGCCATGGGCGAGACCGTCATTCACTTCCTGCAGCGTGTGGACGATGAAATTGACCGGGGTGCGCAGGGTCCGGGTGACGGCAAGCTCGCGGTTGAGCCGTTCCTCGGCATTGGCCCAGAACTCGACACGGTCGGTCAGCTTGTCGTGATTGACGATGACCAGCAGGTCGAAGTCGGACTGGTAGCCCTTGGCGGTATGCGGCTCATCGACCCAGCCGCCGCGCGCATAGCTGCCATAGAGGATGACCTTGAGGATGCGCGCGTGCCGCTTCCAGTCGACCGTCGCGGTGGCGGTCGCGTCGCCGAATTCCTCGAACAGGATCTGCACCACGCGCTCGAGCTCGCGTTGCTTCGCCGCCGGCAGGTGATCGAGATCGGTGCGCATCAGGTGGACCCTAGCCAGCGTGCGAGGCGATGCAACAGCGCGCGACGCGCTTTGCCGCCGAAACCAACGGGATCGCGCAGATGTCGCGCATCGCGAAGGCTCCGGTCGATGCCGATGATGGCTTCCCCGAGGAGGTGTTCGACCTCGGCGGTGCCGATGTCGAGCCGCGCGCCGACCTCTGGATAGGCGAGCCCCTCCACGGCGCAAAGCTGGAACACCGCGCGCTGGGCTTCGGGTAAAGCGGCGACCGCACGCTGTATCGCTGCTATTCTCTCCTGCTGGTCCATCGACATGATCCTGCTCCGCTGCGCCGACCCGACGGGGCCGGTCGACGACGCTGCACCCGGGCGCGATCCAGCGGCGGCCCGCACCGCAGGGCGTAGCGCCAGCGAAGCACCCGGCCCTGGCCGGGTTGCGGGACGCCTGCGCCGCGCCCGACATGCGGCGTCCGGCCCCGAGGGCGGCGAGCGGCCAGGAAAATCAGTCGCTTGCCGGGAGAGTTGCACAGGCGCGCGAAGTACCGCAGACTGCACACGCAGCGCGGTCCAGGCCGGCAGCCCGCTGTGGAGTTCGACCGCCAGGCATCACACGCATTCGACCAGCGCGGTCGGGTGTATCCCCGAGGCATCTGCCCGGCACGAGATGGGTTCTCGTGCGATCCCCTTCCCCTGCCCGCGCCCTGCGCGGCGACGTCGCCTAGGTCCGCCGATGCGGCGACCGGAGCAGGATCCTGGCGCGGCGCCCCACGGGGACGGCCATGCCGAGCTGCGCATCGACGCGCTCTATCGCGAGCAGGCACCGCGCCTGCGGCGCTGGCTCGATGCGCGCCTGCGCTCTAGCGAGGACGCCCATGATGTCGTGCAGGATGCCTTTGCCCGGCTGCTCGGGTCGAGCACCCGCGATGGGCTGCGCCAGCCTGAGGCATTCCTCAACCGGATCGTGCGCAACCTGCTGATCGACCGGTCACGGCGGATCGCGAACCGTAGGCCCCATGTACCGATCGACGCGGCGAACGAACCCGAGACGCGTGCTACCCAGGAGGATGCGATCCAGCTCGATCAGATGCGCATACGCTACCGGGCGGCGGTGGACGCACTGCCGCCCCGGACGCGCGAGGTGTTCCTGCTCCACCGGGTGGAGGGTCTCGGCTACAAGGACATCGCGACTCAGCTCGGCATCAGCATCCGCACCGTCGAATGGCATGTCGGCGAGGCGCTGGTGCGGATCGGCAAGGAGCTGGGACAATGACCAACGCCGAAGAACCCACCGAGGGTGCCGCCGAGGCGCTGGCCCGCGAGGCCGCGCACCGCTTTGCCAGGACGCGCGGCCCGGACGCCGACGTGCACCGGGCGGAACTGGAGGCCTGGCTGGCGGAGGCGCCGGAACACCGTGCTGCATATAATCGCGCCGCCGAGATCTTCGCGATGGGCAAGCTGCTCTCCGAGCCGGATGCGCCTCTCGCCGTCGCCGCGCCCGAACCGAAGCGAGGGCGCAAGGGCCTTGCCGTTGCACTGACCACCATCGCCGCCTGCGCGATCGGCGTCGGCGGCTGGATCACCTATCAGTCCTCGGCGCCGCCATCCGATCGGCCAACCACGGTGGCAGTCACGACGGACAGTCGAACGCTGTCGACGAGTACCGCCCCACAAACCGTCCAGCTAGCCGACGGCTCGACGGTGACGCTTGCAGCCGACACGGTGGTCGGGGTCGAGGTTTCGGCCGGCGTGCGTCAGCTGCGACTGCTCCGCGGCAAGGCGCGGTTCGAGGTCGCGCACGAACGCCGGCCCTTCATCGTCCTCGCTGGCGGCGGCAGCGTGACCGCCCGCGGCACGATCTTCGAGGTTGCACTGGCACGCGCCGGCACCGTCGAGGTCCGGCTACTCCGCGGCGCGGTGGATGTGGCGCTGCCCCGTGGCGCCGCCCAGGCAACGCCGGAGACCCGCAGGCTAACCCCGGGCCAGGAGGTCACGTACCCGACTGAGCCAGAACATGCCGCAGCGCGCGTAACCTCCGCAGATGCCGCAGGCTTGCAGAGCGCCACGCCGCAATCGTTCGAAGCGGTGTCCGTCCAGGAACTCATCGCGTTGGCGAACCGCACCACGAGCCGGCCGATCCGCCTCACAGAGCCGTCCCTGGGTGCGCGGCGCGTATCGGGATGGTTCCGTGTCGACGACTCGCTGCTCCTGGCGCGCCGGCTGGGCGCCTTGTTGTGCAGCGATGTCGACCTGCGCGACCCACACCAGATCGTAGTAGCGCCGCAGGCAGAGCACGGAAGCTGTGCAACCAAGGAGGCACAGAGACAGGCCGCGCTTTGAACAGAGCCTGATTGAACGGAGACCGCACAGGGAGCGACGAAGCCGGGCGGGAAAAGCATGCGCCTGGGGGCATGCGCCACCACCTTTAGCCGCGAGGCCTGGACATAGTGGTGGCCACCCGGCCGCTGCCGATGGTCGGACAGTCCAGTTGCCAAAAGGTTTATCGCAAAGCCTGCGCAAACATTCGAATTATAATCGGATTATAAACTTCTCATAACCAGCGGGCCGGCTACCTTCGATCGGGTCATGGCCATGACATTTCCCATGATTGGAGAAGTGCCATGAACACCGAACAGACCATCGAACTGGGCGTCGCCAGCGTCGACACCAAGGGCGGCACGATCGGCTTCGCCGATGTCGAGGCGACCCTGCAGCAGAATGTCGGCCTCAGCGACGACTGATCGACCCGGGCGCGCGTCTTCGGGCGCGCGCCCTATCGGTGACGGATCCCGACATGTCGCTTGCTTCCCATGCCAACATCTCCTGGTGCCGTTGTGCAGGCCAGGCGGTCTTCCTGGACCTGGAAGGCGACCGCTATTTCTGCCTGCCTGAGCCCCTGGGTGCGATCTTCCAGCGCTGGGCTGCCGGCGAAGCGATCGACCGAGACGCCCACGCCGCGCTGGTCGCCGCCGGCGTCGCCTGCGCTGACCCCAAGCACCGTCCGCAAGCCGTCTCGTTTCCGGCTGCCGCGCGAGATCTCGCGCACGCCGGTGCGGACAGGGCCACATGGAACTCGGTGCAGGCGATTTTCGGTCAGTTGCGCGCGAAGCACTGGCTTCAACGGCGGCCGCTGGCAAAGATCCTGCGAGGGCTACCGACACCCCCCGCGCCGGCACCTCGATCGTCGGAGGAAGCGTCACTGCAGGCCATCGCCGGTGCGTTCGTGACGAGCGCCATGGTCCTGCGGACGGCCGATCAATGCCTGCCCCGTGCGATCGGTGCGGCCCGCCTCTGCTGGCAGCGCGGATTGGAGGCAGCGCTCATCCTGGGCGTTCGCCTCCACCCCTTCGCCGCGCATAGCTGGGTCCAGTCCGGGGACGCAGTCGTGGTCGGCGATCTCGAGCAAGTGCGGCTGTACACGCCTATCCTGGTGGTTCGATGAGGGCCCGCTACCTCCTGCTGGTCGCAGGTCCTGGCGCCGCGGCTCCGGCAACCGCGCAGATCGCGGCCCGCACGGGCCTTGCGGTAGCACACAGCGCCCATGGTTTTGCAGTGCTGACGAACGAAGCCTGCACCTGTATCACCGTCGATCCGGAGGCGGTGGTCATCGGGACCCTGTTCCCGAGGCGGGGTCCGGCACGCGCGGTGACAGCCCTAAGCGAGGCAGCGCGGGCGCACCTATCGCGCAGCGGCATTGCCGTGCTGCTCGACGCCTGGTGGGGCGCCTATGTGGGGGTGCGATCCCGGGGCGGCCGCACCGAGATCCTTCGCGATCCCTCGGGCGCGCTGCCCTGCTACCGGGCGGAACAGAGTGGGTCGAAGCTCTTCGCTTCGGATCTCGCCCTTCTGGAAGCAGCGAGCGGCCGGAGGTATCCGGTAGCCTGGGAAGCGCTCGGCAGGGTCCTGTACTCGGCGGGTCTACCGACCCCCGAAACCGCGCTCGCCGGCATCGGCGACCTCCGCGCCGGCGACATCGTGATGCTCGACGGCGTGGCCGAGCAGACGACCACCGGTTGGTCCCCCTGGGCGTTCGCCGACCTTCGCGATGAGGAGGACAGCGCCGCGACCGCCGAGCGGCTGCGGCGCGTCGTCGAACACTGCGTCGCCGGCTGGGCATCGCTCTACCGGAGCCCGTTGCTGAGCCTGTCGGGCGGGCTCGATTCCTCCATCGTCGCGGCCTGTCTTGGCGAGGCTGGGTCCGGTGCCGCGTGCCTGACGCTGTACACCGACGATGCCGCAGGCGACGAGCGTACCTTCGCGCAGTTGGTATGCGACGCGGTTGGCCTGCCGCTCTCCGAGCATCGCTACGACCTGGATGCCGTCGACCTGTCACGACCACTTGGCGGGCACCTGCCGCGTCCCGCAGGCCGTGTCGAAGCGCAGCCCTACGAGGCAGCGCATCGCGCCTTGGCACGGCAGATCGGCGCCGACGCCTTCTTCACCGGCAATGGCGGTGACAATGTCTTCGGCTATTCGCATTCAGCTGCCGCGCTGACCGACCGGGCCCTCCACGAGGGCCCCGGCGCAGGCGCATTTGCGACGCTGCGAGACATTTGCCGACAAACCGGCGCGGGACCGCTGCGTGTGACGCGCGCCGCCATGCGCCTTGCGCGCCAGCCCCGAGGCTATCGCTGGAAGCCGAACCAGCGCTTCCTGCATCCCGATCTGGTCGCCTCCCTCGTCGATACGCCGCTTTCTCACCCATGGCTCGACGCCCCCGCCTCGGCGCTACCGGGCAAAGCGGCACACATCGCCGCGCTGGTCCGCGCGCAGCTCACGCTCGACTCCGATCGCAGCCAGATGCTGCCGGTGGTCAATCCGCTGCTTTCCCAGCCCATCATGGAAGCCTGCCTCGCTATCCCGAGCTGGCGCTGGCGCGAGAGCGGCCGGGACCGGGCAATGGCCCGCACGGCCTTTGCCAATCGACTCCCCAGCGCGATCATCGAGCGCCGGGTCAAGGGCACGCCAGACCCATTCTGCGGCGAGATCGTCCAGCGCAAACGCGCGGAGCTGCGCGCCCAGCTGCTCGACGGGCAACTCACCCACCACAGCATTCTCGATCCCGGCGCGATCGAGGAAACGCTCCGGCCCGGACGGCCGACCACCGGAGAGGAAAATGTGCGCCTGCTCGAACTGGCGAACGTCGAGGCCTGGCTTGGTGCCCGGTCTTCCCGGCCATCCGGCACCGACGCCGCCTCCAGTGCGAGTACCGTTGGTTGAACAAATGACATTGGAGAAGCACGATGAACACCAAGCACATCACGACGATCGAACTCGGCACCGCGAGCCTCGTGACCTTCGGGGCGATGATGGGATTCGCCGACAGTGAGGGTGGGCTTACCTGGCAGCCCGGCCTGCAGGCCGACTGACCGAAGCGGGCGGGTGCCGGAGCATCCGCCCGCTTCTCAGATCTGCCAGGCGTCAGGGCGTGGGCGCAGTCTCGCCTCCAGGCTTCTCGGGAATCGTCTGCACCTTCCGCATCGCCTCCCAGCGCGCGATCTCCGCCTCTCGGCCGGGAGCCTTCACCCCGTTCAGCCAGAAGTCGAACCAGTCGATCGCCCGCGTGTAGGTCGCGAGCCTGTGCGCGGGCTGCCATCTAATATGATGCTCGCCGGGGAACACAAACAGGTCGATCGGTCGGTCGAGATCGCGGAGCGCCGTGAAGCTCTGCAGCGCGGCCCAATATTCGTCATCGGAAACCTGCGCGAGGATCGGCGCGTGGATCCGCTCGACATTCGGGGTAATGGCGATCTGCCGCCACAGGGCCCGCGCTTTCTCGCTGTCATCGGTGATCCGAGGATAGCCGATGCGGTAGAACTCCTTTGCAGCACCCGGCCCGACCCGAACGGGCATGCTCGTATCCCAGCAGCAACTGCTCGACGCGAACGCGGAGAACAGCGTGCTGTGCAGCAGCGCGAATTGCATGGTCGAGGACCCGTCGCTCAGCCCGGTGATCCCGATCCGCGTCGGATCGGCGATGCCCCGCGCGATAGCGGCACGCACCGGAGCCTCCACCGCTTCGAGCACGCTGCGCCGATCGGCAAAGTCCTTGAGGTTGATCCGGTCGCCCTCGACAAAGTCGGGCGCCGCCCTCGCGCCCACCGCCTCGGGCTTGTCGATGCTCAGCACCGCAAAGCCGCGATTGGCGAACGCCTGGATGGGGTAGTCATCGCCGGTGCCGCCGCGCAGGAAGCCGCGCGACACATATTGCACCACGACCAACGGGTAGCGCTTGCCCGGCTGGTACCCCACCGGCAGGACGAGATCGGCAAAGGACGCCAGGCCGAAGCTGTTGCGCGCATAGAGACGTTCGACCCGCCCGAGAGTCAGGCTCGTGAACTCCGGGTTCGGGTCGAACAGCACGTCGCGCCGCCCGGTGCTCGGGTCGAGCCGCTCGAGCCGGCGCGGCTGCGAGGCACCTTCACGGAGGCAGAGGATTTCGGCGCCGCTGGGCACGCAGCCGATCAGCAGGTCCTGGGTCTGGTACAGCCGGCGTGGCGTCGGCGCGCCAGGCCGCCATTCGTAGACACCGATCTTCTCTCCCCGCACGCCTTCGCGACGGAAGAACCGCACCCGGTCACCGACCCACCAGGGGTAGCTTGCGTTGGTGCACGCCGGCGCGGTGCAGGTGCGATGTCGATCGCCGAGCTCCGCTTCCAGCAAACCTCGATCGGGACGAAGGCTTCCGGCCGGGACGCGTATCCTGGCAATCCGCCCGGCAGCGCCGACTGCCTGGGTCCAGCTCCCCTCCTGCATCGCGGCGGCGCCGAGCAATCCCGCCTCGGCGTCCGTCGCAGGCCGCGTGTCTCCCGTCGCCAGGTCGCGGAACCACGTCTTTCGCGCAAGCGGAGCGCGAGGAAACGGGCGATTGCTCGCCGAGGGCGCGAAGCGCTCGTCATAGTGAAAGCCCGATCGCCCCTCGTCTTCGATCGCGGCTAGTGCCTCGCGCAACCCGGAATCGGTCGCATAAACGATTCCGCTCCCGCCTGCCGTCAGCCGGAAGTCGTCGACATCGTCGATGCTGTCGGTGATCGCCTCGCTGCCACTGCCGTCGGTTCGGGCGCGCCAGAGCTGGATCGCGCCCTTGTCGCGTCGCCGATAGATGATCCACTGGCCGTCCGGCGTCCAGCGCGGCGTGATGGCATCGGCAAGCCCTGTCGGAAAATGCGCCTTGCCTCGCACGTCGATGCGCAAGCGGATGAAATCGCCACCTCGGTCCACCACAACCGCCCGACCGCTGCCCAGATCGACAACGACCATCGCGAGGCAATACCCATTGGCGACAGGATCACCGCGCCGTAGCTGGAACGCGGCCTTGGTCCCGTCCGGCGACACCGTAAACAGCCCGCCATATTGCTGGTTCGGGTCGACGGGCCCGATGTCGCGCAGCCGGACGAGGTCCTCGGGAAGCAGCGCGCGTTTCGCCTGTGGCGCCGCGATCGTCGGCGGCACGATGCCGGTGCAATCGGGCGGGACCGCCGCGTGGCACGGTACCGGCAGCCACACGGTCGCGAGCAACGCCGCTAGCAGATGCCGCCTCACCATTGCTTGGTCACCGTGAAGCTGACGAAGCGGCCGATCGGCGACTGGTTCGTCGAGTCATAGGCCACATAGGTCGGGTTGGTGACACGGATGGGATCGGGCTGCTCGTTCAGCAGGTTCTGCGCGCTCAGGCGGAGTTCGATTCGATCGAGCGGACCGCGCCCCTCCCGCGTCCGGACGGAACCGCTCAGGTCGACGGTCGTGAACGAACCGATCCTGGTCGGCACGGAAAACCGCTTGTCGGTCGTCCCGTCGAGATAGTTGAGCGCCGCGGACAGCTGCACCACCGAGGTGCGCCAGCTCGCCGCGCCCCGCGCGCGCAACTTCGGCGGCGTGAAGATCAGGCCGGAGCGTCCTACGGTGGGCAGGTTGGGCGCGGCCTGGCGATCCGCATCGAGATAGGTTGCCGACCCGGCAATCGTCAGCTGGCTGTCCTCTCCCAGCCGCGCGTTATAATCGATCGACAGGTCAACACCCCGGATATGCTCGCGGGCAATGTTGCGCAGGCTGGAATCCACGATCGCGGCGACCTTCGCCGGATCATATGGGTGGCCGCTCTGGTTCGACAGCCCGGCCGCTGCCTGCGCAACGGTTGCCTGCGCCTCTGCGACACTGGGCGAAAACTGGACGAAGTTCGCCGCGGCAGGATTGCTCAGCGCGGATAGCAGATCACTGATTGGAGAGGCGATGCGGTCGCGATAGTCGATGTCATACCACGTCGCCTCGACCCGCAGTCCTGGTAGGAAGCGGGGCCGCACCTCCGCCGACAAGGTCGAACTCTTGGCACGCTCGGCGTGCAGGTTCGGGCTCCCACCGCCGATCGCCAGGATCGTGGCGCCCGCCGGCAGCGGCGGGCTGGGCTGCGGCGCGAACACCGAGGCCGGCAACAGGATCACCTCCCGTGCCTGGTTCACCTGCTGCAGCGTCGGGATCTTGAACGAGCGGCCCCAGCTATATTTCAGGGTAATGTCGGGATGCGGCGCGTAGACCAAGCCGAGCTTGGGCGTCGCAACGGCGTCGATGCCCTTGTAGCTTTCATAGCGGACGGCCACGCTCAGTCGCAAGGCGTCGATGAGCGGCATCCGGTTGGCCGCCCCAACGAGCGGCACCGACAGCTCCCCATAGCCGAACGCGCTGTTTCGCCGCTCGACGGAGTCGCGCGAAACGGTGGTCACAGCGCCGCTCGTCGTGCGCACTTCGAAGTCGAGCTGGAAACGACGATAGCCGCCACCCAGTGCAAGCCGGATGTCGCCGCCGGGCAGATGGGCAAGCGGGCCCTCGGCGCTGGCCTCGAAATTGGTCAGCCGGTTGTCATAGGCAGCTCGACTGACGGACAGGGTGCCGTTGGCATAGCGCTGGGTATTGATGACGGTGGAGCTCTCGCCATCGGTCATCTGGAGCGTTGCCTCCCAGCCGGCACCCGGGCGGAGGTGCAACGACGGCGTCACCGCATAGCTGCGCACCACCGGTCGGTTGTCCTGCCCATAGAAGGTGGTCGGCGCCGTCAGCGAGAAGGCGTTGACCTTGCGCGACCGGCGATCGGCAAGTTGGACGTCGAACTCGAACCACGCCCAGTTGGCGAGATCCTGGTGGCCGGCCAGCACCCCGCTCACCTGTCGGCTGCTGGTCGTCAGCATCTGCCCGGCGTTGAGTTGGCGGGTATAGGGCCGATCGTCGACATAGATCGGGGTCGCCTTGCTGTAGTCGAGTGCGGCCATGAAGCCGCCGCCGGCCCAGCGCGTGCCGCCGACGCCCGAATATTGCTGCTGGACGTTGCCGCCCTCGGTCGATGCGCCGACGCGCGCGCTGGTCAGAAGGCGGTCATAGTCGCGACGCAGGATCAGGTTGGCAACGCCGCCCACCGCGTCCGAGCCGTAGAGCGCCGAGGCGCCGTCGGTGATGACCTCGATGCGTTCGAGCGCCGTCACGGGAATGATCGAAATGTCGACGCCCTGGTTGACGGCGTCGTAAGGAAGGCGGTGACCATTGATGAGCGTCAACGTCGCGTCCGACCCCAACCCGCGCAGGTTGAGCGTCGTCGCGTTGTTCGCATTATTGTATCCGCCCTGGTCACCGCCCCCCGCGACCCCGGGGTTTTGCCCTCCGGTGAAATTCTGCGGCAGTATCCGCGAAACACCCGCCATATCGGGGATGCCCTGCTCCTCCAGCCCCCGGCGTGACACGATAATGATGGGCGAGGGGCCCTCGGCCCCGCGGATGCGCGAGCCGGTTACCGTGAGGGCATCCGATTGCTCTTCCTGGGCTGACGCGCCCCCGTCCCGGCCGGGGTGGCTCCGGACGACGATGGCGCCGGATTCCTCACCCACCATCAGGACCTCCCCGATGGCAAGGCCCACCGCCTGCTCGACGGTGTAGATCCCCTGGATCGCCCCCGAGCGCTTGCCGCGCACGTCCTCGTCAGTGAACAGGATCTCCCGGCCGCCCTGACGAGCAATCGCGCGGAGCGTGGAGGCAAGGTCCTGCGCCGGCAGGTCGAAGCGCGTCGTGCCAGCTTGGGCGCGTGCCTCGACAACCACCACGTCACTGTAGGAAAGCGTCGCGGCAAGCATCGCCACACAAAGCGCCCTTTTCGAGATCGTCATTCTTTTCTCCCCGCTGCCGGTGTCCCGGCACTGGAGCGATTGACGCAGCCGACGGCGAACTACGGGGTCGCGACATGAAAAAAGTTTGCGGGCCGCAGCAGCGCTGGATTCCGGGATTTGCCAGCAGCACTTGTCCCGTCGCCGGGCGCCGCTAGGCTCCCGCGCCGAACCATGTCGCGCCTTCACAGCCTCCGTGCCACGATCGGCGATGTCGCCCGCTTCCTGGACGCGGAACCCGTAGGGCAGATCGCCGTTCCGCCCGACGTCACCGAGGGCCGCCAAGGGCTGGTGATGTTCGAGACCGGTGGGCGTCGACGGCTGCGGATGATGCGCTGGGGCTTTCCCCGCCGGATCCGCGACGCGCAGTTGCAGCGGAACGAGCCCGAGATCATCGGCCTGGTAGCGGACCTCACCAATCCGCTCTGGGAGCAGACCGTCGTCGATCCACGCTACCGCTGCATCATCCCGATCACGCATTTCGGCAACCCTGACGGCGACGAAGGCGCCAAGGCACGGACATGGTTCTCGGTCCGCGACCAGCCGATCCTGGCCTGGGCGGGCTTCTGCCGGAACATCCCCGAGGTGGGCCCCTCCTATGCGGGCATGACGATGGAGGCGAACGCGGCCATACCGCCGACCAACGACCGCATGCCGGTACTGCTCGAGCCGCACGAGCAGGCGCGCTGGTTGCACGGCTCGATCCGGGACGTGATCGGCTTCCAGTTTCGCCCGCCGATCGCCGCCGAGCGGATGGACGTCCTGCGCACCGAAGATCCCTGGCGCGGCGGCGGCCCTCCGCCCGATGGCACGCAACTGGACCTGCTCTAGCCGCGAACCATGGGCTGCGCGTTGCAGCACTCTCGCCTTCGACCTAGGCTGCCGCCGTGTGCAACCTTTACCACCTTCGGAAGAGTGCGGCCGAAGTCGCCGCGCATTTCGGCGTCGACAATCCGGTGCAATCCAATGCGGGCGAGGAAGTCTATCCCGGCTATCCCGGCATGGTGGTGCGCGAGGAAGCGGGCGCGCGCATCCTGCAGTCGATGGTCTGGGGCTTCCCGCTCCGGCTCAAGGGAATGAGCCCGACCGCCAAGCCGAAGCCGGTCAACAACATCGCCGATCTCACCAAGCCGATGTGGATCGGGCTCGCGCGCAAGCCCGAGTGGCGCTGCCTCATCCCGCTGACGGGCTTTGCCGAGGCAGAGGGCACCAAGGGATCGAAGACGCGGACCTGGTTCAGCGTCAAGGACGCGTCGCTCTTCGCCTGGGCGGGGCTATGGCGCGACAGCGCCGAATGGGGGCCGGTCTATTCCGGCGTGATGACCGACTGCAACGAGGCAATCCGCCCGGTGCATGATCGCATGCCGGTGCTTCTCCACCGCGACGATCAGGATCGCTGGCTGCACGGCAGCTTCGACGACATTCTAGGCTTCCAGGCGCGCTGCTTCCCCGATGACCTGATCGTCATCGAGCGGACCGGCGAGCCTTGGGTGAAGCGCAAGGGCGCCGTCGAACAGGCGGCCCTGTTCTAGGCGCGAAACCGGCTGACCGCCCGCCGCCATTCGACATCGTTCGGGAGCGGCAGGCTGGTGATCGTCGGCGGATCACGGGTCAGGCTGATCGTCGTGCCGCGCCTCCCGCATCGCGAACATCGGAGGCGAGCTCCCACCTCGGTGAGCGGGCCGGGCCATTGCCTGCGCTCGAAGAGCCGCCAGAGCGCCGCGGCATGAAAGACGCCGACGTGCCCGCACCCCTCACAGGCTGCCCGGACCGAACGGTGAAACGCCGCAGCCTCGAACAGCGTCCGCGGCACCTGCCCGCCGTCAGCGTCATAGCGAGCCATATCAGCCCACCAAGCGTAGGCGCGGCCCAGCCGCAGAAGGCGCAGGGTGCAGGCCGAGCGCCGGCACCTGCGCCTGCGGCACCACCCGGATGAGGGCATCCGGCCATGCCGGGAAAATCGCGCGCACCTTGGCGGAGAGCAGCGTCGCCTTCGGTGCATCCATCAGCAGCGTCGCGTCATAGCCACACCACAGCTCGGGCGGGATACGGCCCAGGCGGTACTTGCCGGCAACCACTAGCACCGCCGCAGGGTGAAGCTCCCGTCGCCCCGCAATGAAGCGCGCCAGGCACTGCGGCCGCTGCGCCGCCTTCCAGGTCTCGAACTCCGCAGCGGAGTTGACCTGCCCCAAGCGATGCCCCTCGACCCTGCCCACATGGATCAGCCACCCGCCATAGGAGAAGGTTTCGAGTTCGATCGGCCAGCGATGCGCCAGCCAGTTGGTTCGTTCGATCACATCCATCGCGCGGGCGTCAGGCGTGCACCTGCTCGGCGAACAGGCTCGGTTGCACCGCGCGATCGTCCAGCGCCCGGCGCGCTTGCAACGCCGCACCGACCGCCTGGCGATAATGGACCGTCCGGAAGCGCTCCGCCTCGTCGAAGCCGAACGGCGCCCATTCCTCGCTCGGATAGCAGGCGTCGTAGATCGCACGCGCAGCAGCGCGCAACTGGAGGTCGTGCTCCATGCCGAAGCTCCCAATAATGTCGAATCGCTGCCTCTACAGCGGACGGCTATCTAGAACAAAACGGGAACTACGAGCAAGAACGCAAAGTCTCTGACTTGTGCCATGCAGGCTCAGGTGCGCTGCAACCTCGTCGGCGACACCCTCGGGCAGACGGACCGCTCGACAACCGGCGATCCCAGTCGATGTACATACCAGCCTGCACCGAACACTGCCATTTTAGCCCCAGACGAACGCTTCTGCCAACAAGCCGTTCGGGTCCATCTTGCGTCGAAACCCTCCACCAACCCCCGAACGATGCAAGGTGATAGCAATGCACTCCAACGCAACGGATCGCATCCTCCGGCTCAAGGCCGTCCTCGCTCTCACAGGCCTTACCCGTTCCACCCTTTACCGAAAGATGGACGCAGGCACCTTCCCCGCTAGCACGCAGATCAGCACCCGCTGTATCGGCTGGCGCGAGTCTGCTGTTACCTGCTGGCTTGATGATCCGATGACATATGAGGCTGCCCCGACCCCGGAGCGGTGATGCAACGATTGACCGGGTGTGGGACATTGCTGCCGCTCCCGAATGACGTGTATAACGGCAGCTCTCGCCACAACCTGCCTCTTGGTCGAATTGCACCAGCTTTGCAGCTGTGCGCCCACGTTCAGACAATCCAGAGAAACTAGAAATTCAAGACGTGCCAAAGAAAATATTTTCGCCGCATTCTGCAAATCAGACAAATGTTTGCTCCTGGTGTGGTTACATCATAGCTATCTTGACCCAGAAACGAGTAGAGGATATGTGAGGCCTTTTATTGCGCTGCTTAAAATATAGGTCAAAATGAGCATGCAGTGAAGCAGGGTATTTAGCACCGCTTCTGTACTCACATCGCCTTTCTTAACGAATTCACTTTCCCGTCGATTTGCATTCGAAAACGGGAGCTGGCGTGCGCGAACCGCGCCTGTTAGCTTATGGATTCACGCGGATTTAGACGCTGGGGCGATCGGGCGATGGGCTTGGAAGTGCGGTGCTTGCGCAATGGCAAATGCCTGCAGCTTCTCCGGCGGCATTTGATACCACCGCCCATTCTGTCGACATTCATCCTTTCCGGTTGCATGTTTGCATTATCAAGCGGTTTTGCGCTCGCGCAGGTTCCGCAAACGGGGTTCGCTGGGTTCAAGCATATCCGCTGGGGGGCCGATGAAGGCGCGCCGATTGGCGTGTACAAGATGGCGCAGACGCCTGACGGATACCTTTGGCTGACCGGCGATGGCCTCTACCGCTTCGACGGGGTGACGTTCGAGCAACTTCGATGGCCGGAACAGGAAGCCAAAGCCCGGCTGGACCCGATGGGGCTGATGGTCCGGCGCAACGGCGAGCTATGGGTCGGGCTCAATGGCAACGCCGGCGTCGCGGTGTACCGCAAGGGCCGGCTGGTGAACATGGCGATGCCCGCCCCACCTACCGCCATTGGCGCGATGGTGGAAGCGGCGGATGGCACGCTATGGTTTGCCTCGGACCGGTTCGATGGCCAGCTCAGACGTCTTCGCAATGGCCGATGGGATCCAGCGCAGACAAAATTCGGGCAGCCACCGGGGGCCGTGATGGGCCTTGTCGCAGCGAAGGACGGTTCGGTCTGGATCGCGGTGACGCATGCCGATGGACAGGACGGGGCGGTGGCGCGCCTGCCGCGCGGCGCAGACCGATTCCAGCTGCTGTCGGATCGCGTCGGCCCCCTTTCCCGGCTCGCGGTGGATGGCGAGGGCGCCGTTTGGCTTTCCGATCAGAACGGCACCCGAATGCTTGCAGATGGGAGCGGGAAGCGTCCGGCGCACCCTGTCAATGTTCCGATTGCCTCGGGCATCCGCTCGGCGCCCTTCGCCTTCGATCGCGACGGCGGGCTGTGGAGAACGAGCGGATCATCCGGCATCTCCTACACGCCCAAGCTGAGCGGCGATCGCAGCCCAGACGCACCGGGCTACTATCCCTTCACCGTCCGGGACGGGCTGACGTCCGACATCACGCACGCGGCGCTGCTCGATCGCGAAGGCAGCATCTGGATCGCGACTGAGACCGGACTCGATCAATTCCGCCGCGCAAGCGCAACGCAAGCCACCACGATCCCCCCGGACCCGGTAAACGGTCTCGCAATCGCGCGCGCGACAGACGGAGGCGTCTACATCCAGTCCAGCGGAAGGGTTTTCCGGATCGCGCCCGGCGATAGGCCCCGGCAGGTGGCGGAGACCGGAAGCGCCAGCATGGCAATGTGCGCTGGCCGACAGGGCGGCGTTTGGATCGTGCAGCACACGCGGACATTGCGCTTGATGCCCGGCCGAGCAGAGGCACTGCCGGCCTATACCGGCAGTGTCCCGATTACTTGTGCGGAGGACCGCCTGGGTAGATTATGGGTCAGCCTTGACGGCGAACCGCCGCAATGGCGCGATCACGCCGGGTGGCACGTCGCCACAGGCGCTCTGGGCGCCTTGCGGCCCTGGGAGCTGACGACCACGCGGTCGGGCGACCTAGCGCTTCACACCGCGCCTACACTGAGCATTCTTCGCGGTAACCAGCTGATCCGCTCCGGAAACTCGCCCAGGATGACAATGATGATGCCGAGCGGCGACGACGTGTTCGCCAGCGACGATCATGGCCTGATCCGATGGCGTGGTGGCAGGAGTGCCCGCCTTGGCGACGCGCGCTTTCCATGGCTGATCTGGCTTCGTGGGCTGGTACAGACCACGCGCGGCGAGACCTGGCTGGTGGCACGAACCGGCATCTATCGCGTCGCTACCGCCGATCTCGAGCGCGCGTTCGAAGACCGCCGGGCTGTCTTGCCGTATCGGCGGTTCGACATCCGCGACGGATTAACGAGCGTCGCCCAGCATGCCGGCTTCAAGGGACTTCAAATCGCCGAAGGCGGCGACGGACGCGTGTGGTTCCTCAACCGGGAAGGCGCGGCCTATTTCGAGCCCGCAAAGCTCGCGCCGAACCCGCTCCCGCCCCCGGTCTCGATCGCGGCACTGAGCAGCGGCGGCGTGCGCTGGCGCGACCCCGTTGGGCTGGTGCTGCCTGCCGGCACCCGTGCCATCGACATCAGCTACGCCGGATTGAGCTTCATCGTGCCGCAACGCATGCACTTCCGCTACCGACTGGAAGGCATCGACACCGACTGGGTGGATGCAGGGGGCCGGCGGCTGGCGAGCTACACCAATCTCTCGCCCGGCCGATATCGCTTCCGGGTAATCGCCGCCAATGCCGACGGCGTCTGGAATCGAACCGGCGCGGCGCTCGATTTCGAGATCCGCCCGACCTTCTGGCAGAGCACCCCGTTCAAGCTGCTCTGTGCCATAGGGCTGCTGGGGCTGCTATGGGCCGCATATGCAATGCGGCTGCGTGTAGTTGCCGCGCGCATCCGGCTGCGGATGACCGAGCGGTTCGACGAACGCGAGCGGATCGCACGCGAGCTGCACGATACGCTACTGCAAGGCATCCAAGCGGTGACGCTGCGGTTCCAGCGCGTGATCAACGAACTGCCGGACCAGCAGCCCGCGCGCGGAACGCTGCTGCAGGCGCTTGACGTCGCCGATAAGGTGATCGCGGAGGGCCGCGACCGCGTGCAGGATCTGCGGGGACGCCAGTTTGATGCGCTCGAACCCTTGCTGCGCGATTTGTTTCATCGGCAATTGTTCGAACCGAACGTACAGCTCGCGATTCTTGAAACTGGTCGCCGCCGTCAAATAGAGCCTTTGGCCTTGGATGAGGTCGTGCGGATAGCGGGGGAGGCGCTCGCCAATGTCCGCAAACACGCCGAAGCTCGCCATGTCAGGATTTTGATCGCCTATCGATCTCGCTTGAGCCTGAGCATCGCCGATGACGGTATCGGCATTGATCTTTCGGTCGCGAAAACCGGAAGGGCAGGTCATTTTGGGTTACATGGAATGCGCGAAAGGGCCCATAAACTGCGGGCGACACTTGCCATTCACCCGTGCGCCGGACATGGTACGGAAGTGGTGCTGACGGTTCCCGGACGGATCGCCTATCTGCCGGAACGTCCCACGTGGTGGACCCGCACGCGGAGGGTGCGATGACGGCGGCTGCAACTATGACGAGGCAAATCCGTGTTCTCGTCGTTGATGATCATCCCATGCTTCGCGAAGGCATCATGGGCCTGCTCACCGGGTGCGAGGACATGGAAGCCGTCGGCGAAGCGAGTGATGGCCGCGAAGCTGTCGCCAAATTCACCGAACTCATGCCTGACGTGACGTTGATGGACGTACGGATGGAGGGAATGAACGGCGTCGAGGCCATCGCGGCGATCCGAGCGCTCTCGCCAAAGGCGGCCATCCTTGTTCTAACCACCTATGCAGGCGATGCAGCCGCCGTCCGTGCGCTTCGCGCAGGTGCGTCGGGTTATCTCCTCAAGAATTGCGTGCGGACCGAACTGATCGACGCCATTAGAGCGGTGCACGCAGGCCGCCGCATTTTTTGTTCCGACATCGCTCACGCTTTAGCCGAACATGCCTTGGACGAACCACTGATAGAACGCGAAATCGCGATCCTGCAATTGATCGGCGAAGGTCAATCAAACAAGGAAATTGCGCGGACGATGAAGCTCTCGGTCGACACCATCAAGGCATCGGTAAAGACGATTTTTGAAAAGCTCGACGTCCATGACCGCACGCATGCGGCGATGGTCGCGGTGCGGCGGGGCTATATTGAGCGCTGATCGCCCCGCGAGCGCAGCATCTTCTTACGGGTGGACTGAAGCGAAGACGATGTCGCTGAAGCCCTCCACGGTCTCCCAGCGGTTCCAGTCGCGCTGGAATTCGCAGACCAACTGGATCCAGGTGATCGGTCGCCCGCCCGCTTGCTGAATGCGGGCCAGGCCGGCCTCGTGCGCGACCAGCGACGTGCCGCCAACCGCGTCGACCACCGGATAGACGTCGAACCCCTCGCGCAGCGCGTCCAGCGCCGGAAAGGCGAGGCACACCTCGGTCCACAGCGCCACCATGATCAGCTTGCGCCTCCCGGTCGCCTTTACCGCGGCGACGAAGTCCTCGTCCTCCCACGCATTGATCGAGGTTCGGTCGATGGGCGTGACGCCGGGTAGCACCTCCTGCAGCTGGCGGATGGTCGGGGCATTGCGGCCCGTCGCGACGTTGACGGTGGAAAGCACCACCGGCACGCCGTACAAGGTCGCCGATCGCGCCACCGCGACGACATTGGCGATCAGTTCCCGGCGCTCCATCGAAACGATCGAGGCGACCTGGACCGGCTGGAAATCGATGATCAGCAACGCCGCGTTCTTCGGCGTGAGCAGATCGTCCGCTTGCGGGTCGCGAATGTGTTCGGGCGATGTCATGGCGATTCCTTCGCTTCGAGGAAGTGGCAGCGAACCGTCAGGGCTTGGCGACATACTCCGTGTCGGTCGGGCCCCAGCCGGTGATGTAGACCACCGCCGGTTCATCGCGGGTCAGCGCGAAATGCGGATCGGCGGCGGGTTCGCTGTAGAAGCTTCCCGGCGGCAGGCGCTTGACCAGCGCAGGATCGGCCTTGATGCCGTAGCCGAAATACCAGGTGCCGCTGACCACGATTGCGGTGCGCGCGTCGCGGTGGGTATGCGCCTGGATGCTGGTGTGCGCCGGCACCCGCAGCTCGATCGTGTACGGCCCTTCCTTGGTCGGGTCGCCGGCCAGCACCGTGGTGCGGATGCCCGCAAGTCCTGAGGTGCCTGGCCCCGCCCCCTCCTTGGGCAGCGCGGCAATCTCGGCCGGAGTCAGCCGCGCCTGCTGCGCGTGTGCCATCGGGACACTGCCAGCGGCGAGCAGCGCGACGGCGACGAACAACCGGCTCATCGACCCGCCTCCAGGAACGGCTTGATGAGTGCGACCGTGCCGACGGGATTTTCCTCCATGATCCAGTGACCGGAATCGGGGACGACCCCTTCCTTTACGTCGGTCGCGGCGGCGCGCATCACCACCGCCATCGTCAGGCCGAACGACTTGGCCCCGCCCAGCGCCAGCACCGGCATCTTCAGTTTGTTGCCAGTGGCGAGCCATGCCCGATTGTCGGCTGCGTCCTGATCGAACGCCGCGAACTGCGCAAAGCCCGAATGCATGCCGCCCGGGCGGGCATAGAGCGCCGCATAATGCTGGCGCGAGGCTTCGTCGAACCTGGCGGGATTGGCCGAGAACTCATTCCAGAAGCGATCGAGATAGATCCGCTCGCGCCCTGCGACGAGCCGCTCCATATCCGGTCCGCCGAAGCGGAAGTGCCAAAGCAGCGGATTCTTCAGAATTTCATCCCAGGGGCCGACGCCCGGCACCGGCGCGTCGATTAGTACGACGCGGCCGACCCGATCCGGCACCTGCGTGGCGAGCGCAAAGCCGACCATGTTGCCGATATCGTGCGCAACGATGTCGAACGTCTGCACCTTCAGTGTCGCCAGCACGCCCTGCATGTCGCGGCCCTGGTTCATCTTGTCGAAGCCGCCGGCAGGATGCGCGGAAAGGCCCATGCCGCGCAGGTCCGGCACGATCACGGTGTGGTCCGCCACCAGCGCGGCGGCGAGCGGTGCCCACATGTCCCCGCTTTCCCCATAGCCGTGGAGAAGCAGCACGGCAGGCCCGTGCCCGCCGATGCGGACGTGGAGCGTCGTCCCGTTGGTGGCGACCTCCTGCGTCTTGAAGCTGCTCGGATAGGCCGGGACCTGTGCCAGCGCGGGCGCGGCGATGCTGCACGCAGCAGCGAGCAAAAGGGATCTCAACATCGGAACGACGCGCCTCCAGATTGGGTGATTTCGAGTGCGAGGCTGCGCTCGTGCGTCGCCGCGCTCAATGCCAAGGCGAGCGCTGAAAACTACCCGATCGGGTATTCGCTGGATGCCGAAGCTCGGCCTATCGATCTCCGATGCAAGAGAGGCCGAAACCCTGCGAGGTACGCGTCGCGATTGGTACTGTGTGCGGCACGCCTCAGCCCGTCGGCGCTTCCCAAGGGAGCGCCCCGTGAAACGCGGCGGCCAGGAAATCGACCATCAGGCGCACCTTGGCCGAGAGATGTCGCCGGCTGGGATAGAGGGCGAGGATGTCGATATCGGGCAGCCGCCAGCCGGGCAGCAATGGCACCAGCGTGCCGGCACGCACATCGCCGCCGATCAGGAAATCCGGCTGCCAGGTGATCGCCTCGCCCGCGAGCGCGACGGCGCGCGCGGTGTCGCCGCTGTTGGTGCGCAGGCGAATGCCGACACGCACCCGCGCTTCCCTGCCATCGGCGCCGAGGAAGGTCCAGATCTCCGGCTCGGGCGCATAGCCGTAGACCACGCAGCGATGCCCGGCGAGATCAGCCGGCACGTCAGGTGCGCCGTACCGCGCAATATAGGCTGGCGAGGCGCAGATAATGTTGCGCGACGTCGCCAGCTTGCGCGACACATAATGCTGCGATCCGCCGCGCGAGATGCGGATGCCGAGGTCATAGCCCTCCTCGACCAGATCGACGATGCGATCGGTGAGCGCGATGTCGAGCTCCACTTCCGGATTCAGCGCCATGAAGCGCGGCCAGAGCGGCGCGAGATGGCGGGCACCAAACACCAGCGGCGCATTGATCCGCAGCCGCCCGCGCGCACCGCTGGCGCTCGCCGTCGCCGCCGCTTCGGCTTCGGCCATCTCGTCGAGGATGGTCCGCGCGCGCTCGTAATAGGCCTCGCCCGCCTCGGTAAGCGACACGCGCCGCGACGTGCGGTGGAGCAGCCGCGTGCCGAGATGCGCCTCAAGCTCGGCGACGTAGCGCGTCACATTGGCGGGCGAGGTATCCAGTGCATCGGCGGCACGCGCGAAGCCACCGCGGGCCACCACCGCAACGAACACCTCCAGGGCGCGCAACCGATCCATCGCGACAATCCTTCAGCTTTCCTGAACGAATGCACCAGTTTCCGTCCATCGATCAAGTTTACCTGGAGATTATCTGTGTCCTTGTCGCCGACGATCTCCGCCGGCTCGCAACCAAGGAATCGATCATGAACCGTCTTGCCAATAAACTCGCCCTCGTCACCGGCGGCACCAGCGGCATCGGCCTCGCCACCGCCCGCCGCTTCCTCGAAGAAGGCGCGACCGTCGCCATCACCGGCACCAGCGAGGCGAAGCTCGCCGCTGCCAGGCAGGAACTGGGCGACGTGCTCACCATCCATGCCGATGCCGGGGACGTTGCCGGCCAGGCAGCGATCGCCGACACGATCCGCGAGGCCTGGGGTCGCCTCGACACGCTGTTCGTCAACGCCGGCGTCGCCGATTTCCGCCCGCTTGAGGCGTGGGACGAAGCCGGGTTCGATCGCACCTTTGCCGTAAACGTCAAGGGACCGCTGTTCCTGGTGCAGGCGCTGCTGCCGCTGTTCGCCAACCCCGCCTCGATCGTGCTCAATGGCTCGATCAACGCGCGGCTCGGCAAGCCGAACTCGATCGTCTATGCCGCGAGCAAGGCCGCGCTGATCTCGCTGGCGCGCACGCTATCGGGCGAACTGATCGGCCGCGGCGTGCGGGTGAACGTGGTCAGCCCCGGCCCGGTCTCGACGCCGATCTACGGCAAGCTCGGCCTGTCCGAGAGCGATCTCGCGGGCATGAAGGACTATCTGATCAGCGCTATCCCGGCGGGCCGCTTCGGCGAGTCCGCGGAAATCGCGGAGGCCGTCGTGCATCTCGCCTCGGACGAGAGCCGGTATACGGTCGGCAGCGAACTGATCATCGACGGCGGCATGAGCAACCTCTGATTCACGAACGCGGCGGGCATCCGACGGTGGACGCCCGCCGCTCCCGCAACTGGAAGGACCGCGACATGGCACTGGATACCATCCTGAAAGGCAAGCTCGGCTTCGGCACCGCGCCGCTGGGCAACATGTTCCGCGCGATTCCCGAGGCGGAGGCGCTGGAGACCGTCGCTGCCGCCTGGGACGCGGGCATCCGCTACTTCGACAACGCCCCCTTCTACGGCGCCGGCCTTGCCGAACTGCGCATGGGCGAGGCGCTCAAGGGCAAGCCGCGCGACGCCTATGTGCTCAGCACCAAGGTCGGCCGCGTCGTGCTCGACGAGGTCGAGGACATCAGCCTGCGAGACTATGGCGAGAAGAGCGATGTGTTCGCGCATGGACGCCCGAACAAGATGATTAACGACTATGGCTATGACGCCACGCTGAAGTCGATCGAGGACAGCCTCACCCGGCTCCAGACCAGCCATGTCGAGATCGTCTTCGTGCACGACCTGGCCCAGGATTTCTGGGGCGACCAGTGGATCGCCCGCTTCGAGGAAGCCCGCACCGGCGCCTTTCGCGCGCTGGATCGGCTCCGCAGCGAAGGCGTGATCAAGGCGTGGGGACTAGGGGTCAACAAGGTCGAGCCGATCGAGATCCTGCTGGATCTCGACGAACCCCAACCCAACGCCTTCCTGCTCGCCGGCCGGTATACGCTGCTGGACCACAGCCGTGCATTGCAGCGGCTGATGCCGAAGGTGGAGGCGAAGGGCCTGGGCGTGGTGGTTGGCGGCCCTTACAGTTCAGGCGCGCTCGTCGGCGGGCCGAACTTCGAATATGCGCCCGCCTCACCGGAGATCCTGGCGCGGATCGCCGCCATCAAGGCGATCGCCGATCGGCACGGCGTCTCGATGAAGGCGGCGGCCCTGCAATTCTCGCTCGCCAACCCCGCCGTAGCCGCGGTCATCCCTGGCGCGAGCAGGCCGGAGCGGATCGCCGAGGATCTTGCCGCCTTCGAGGCGGATATCCCAACCGTGTTCTGGCATGAGCTGCGGGCGGACGGGCTAGTAAACGCAGAGGCGCCGCTGCCTGGCCTGCCGGCGGGGCAGCGGTGATGCGCAGATGACGGCACCATCGTGGCGGTAGCCGACAGGCAAGGTGTCGTTCGCCGGCGCTTGCGGGAGGGACTGAGGAATGAAGCATCAACTGGGCCTTCTTGCCCTTGCTATTGGCGCATTTGGCATCGGCGTGACCGAATTTGCGCCGATGGGGCTGCTGCCGGTGATCGCACACGACCTAGCCATCTCCATTCCTAGGACTGGGCTGCTGATCAGTGCCTATGCCCTCGGGGTAATGATCGGCGCGCCGTTGGTGACTGTCACTACCACTCGGGTGCCCCGGCGAATATTGCTGATCGGGCTGGCAGGCATTTTCACCGCCGGAAACTTGCTCGCTGCTGTCTCTGGAAGCTATGCCACACTGCTCGTCGCCCGCGTGCTCACCTCGTTCAATCACGGTGCGTTCTTCGGGGTGGGCTCTGTCGTTGCGGCAGGATTGGTTGCGCCAGACCGCCGTGCAAGTGCGGTCGCGTCAATGTTCATGGGGCTTACCGTCGCCAATGTGGTCGGCGTTCCACTCGCCACCTGGGCGGGGGCGCATCTGGGATGGCGCGCCTCCTTCTGGGGAATTGCGGGACTGGGCTTGATGACGATGATAGCATTGCGCGCCGCGCTGCCAAGCCTGCCCGCACCCAAGACAAGCAATGTTACCGCCGAATTGGGCGTGCTGACGCAGCGGCAGGTGCTCGGGGCGCTATCGCTGACCGTGGTCAGCTCGAGCGCGATGTTCACAGTCTTTACCTGCATCACGCCAACCCTGCGCGTTGAAACGCATGCGTCGCTGGGCTTCGTCACGGCCATGTTGGTCACTTAGGGCACGGGCCTGACCATCGGCAACTGGCTGGGCGGACGCTTCGCTGATCGCTCCATCGACCGCACTCTGGTGATCACGATGGCCGGGTTATGCGCAATCCTAGTTGCGTTCGCGGCCCTCATGGCGAATGCAACTGCAACTGTAATCCTCATCTTTCTGTGGGGTGTAGCGAGCTTCGCCCTCGTACCGCCGCTGCAGGTTCGGGTGCTTACCGCAGCGGCTGCGGCACCCAATCTTGCCGCTGCCGTAAACATCGGCGCGTTCAATCTTGGTAACGCCATCGGAGCCGCGACTGGCGGAGCGGTGATTGCCGCCGATCTCGGCTATCCTGCTGTAGCCTTGGCGGGAGCTGCAACGTCAGCGATAGGCTTGCTAGCACTTTGGGCCGTCACTCACCGAGTTCCCGTCGGTTCCTCATGACTGCGTGGCATGAACTGCGCGGTATTTGTCGAAGGGCGGATTCGGCAAGTCATCGATGAATGAAAACCCGCTTTCGACGATCGGAGATGAGCCTTCGGACGACGATATTGGCGTAGAAGGCAGTGCACATTTACGACTAGATGCCAACGAAATATTTCGGCGCTAGCTGACATTAACTTTGGCGCACCGGAACGACTTGAGTTGGTCGAAATCGGAAGTTGAGTTAGCCTTGGTAACGCAAATGAATCAGCGGGTAAGGCCGACCTTGCCCATCGAGCGGTGAGCGTCCGGTTCGCCCGAAACCCATCCGCTCGTAAAAGCCGACAGCCTGGTCGTTCTGTTCGTTGACGTCGGTCGTCATCGTGGGTTGAAGCGATAGCCCATGCCGCACCAAGGCTGCGCCAACGCCTTGCCCACGAACCTCGGGATCAACGAAAAGGGCTACCATATGCCCGCCGTCTATCAACATGAAAGCAATAGGCCGATCGTTGGAATCGACAGCTAGCCACAACGGAGCGTTCGGCAGAAATCCGGATACCATCTCGTCGATTGCAATTCGATCCTTCGGTAAAAGGAAGTCATGCGTCGCATCGACCGCGCTTCGCCATATTTCGATAACGCGCTCGCCATCATCAGGGAAGGAAGGTCGGATCAGCACCATGAAGCGGCTTTGGCACGGAGTGCTAAGATCCGCTACAGGGCATGAGTTGTTGGGGCGCTGCCCGCAGCACGAACGGCGGCTGCTGTCAGACTCGGACGTTGGCGCCTCCACGGAGGAACGGCGCCATCTGGTCGGCAGCTGCCGCTTCGATCGGCCGCTGACTGCCAAAAGAGGTCTCTCGCCCGTCCACTTCCGAGGGGGTGATTTACCTTCTGAGCGGCAGAAAGCGGGCGCGTGGCCGCCGCAGTTTCAACCGACTGGGGGAGAAGGGCCGCGGTGACCCGGTTAGTCCATTTACCTGGTAACTCGAACCGCGCATTGGTGCTCGGGTCTGCGGTCGCTCCCCTTCCTACGCAGCGCCGAACGGATGCAGCCAGAAAGAGGGGCTTCGATTTGTGGCCAGATTTGCCCTACCGCGGAACGGCCAATTGGCCCTGGCGTTGCTGCGATCCAAGGGAGACGGAGGCGATGGACATAAACGCACGGCTACAGAAATTGACGCGACTGGGCCTCGCAGTGCGCGGACTGCTCTACATCGTCGTCGGCCTGCTCGTCGTCACGACCGGGCGTGCCGAGGATCCTAGCGGCGCGCTGCAATACCTTGGAGAAGGTGGCGGTAAACTGTTGCTGATCGTTCTTACTGCGGGACTGCTCGCCTACAGCATCTGGCGGCTGAGTGATGCAGCATTCGATATCGAGCGTCATGGCTCGGACCGGAAGGGCGTAATGCAGCGCGTAGGCGCAGCGGCGAGTGGCGTGGTCCACCTCCTGCTCTCCTGGCAGGCAATACGCCTGATCCAAGGAGTGGTGTCCGCAGGAGACGGCACCCGCGACGGCGCTCGAACAGCGCTGCAGCTACCGGCTGGCGGAGCGCTGGTAATTGCCGGTGGTGCCGTCCTTCTCGCGGCTGGCTTCGTTCAACTCGTCAACGCCCTGCGAGCCAGATTTCTGCGGCATCTGGAACCACGGATCGCACGGCAACCTTGGGCGCTGTGGAGTGGGCGCGCCGGATACGCGGCCCGAGGTTGCGTCTTCCTGATCTCAGGCTTTTTCCTCGTTCTGGCAGGTCTGGATGAGCGCGCGAGCGAAGCTGGCGGAACTGCGCAGGCTTTGACCTGGCTCGACAGCCCGTTCGATATAGTTGTGGCGTTTGGCCTATTGGCCTTCGGCGCGTTCGGCCTGATCGAAGCGCGGTACAGGATTCTAAGCGAGGTGCCTGCGGACCAATTACTGCATCGGGCCACGAGCCGCCTTTAAGTGGCAGCGATGCAGACTTTGGCGCCATCCACTGGCGTCCGGTTTTGGGAACGTAGATGGTCGTGCCGAACGTCCAGCCTTTGGCGCGCAGCTGCCTCGGGCGCCTGTCTCCTCCCATGCCCGCTCACGCCGCGCTATCGCCGTGCGATCCGGATCTACGGATTTGGCTTAGGGACGCGCTATGTTCGCAGCATGGGTCCTCGGACCACCGAACAAGACAGGGGCCCAGGTTTTCACCTGAGCCCCTTCACCTATTAAAACCCAAGGGAAGCTTTCATCTTCCACATTATGCTGCCGATCGCTTGCGCGAAGACGGCAATACGAGGCGCGTCGTTCTGGCCTCAGCCCGCTTGAGCAAGCCGGCGCGCGTCGCTGGAACGGCGCCGGCGGAGGCTCAAACCGGCAGCACCAAAGCCAGCGATCATGAGGCCCCAGGTGGCGGGCTCGGGAACTGCCGAAGGATCGAAGGTGGCGTTGCCACCGTATGAGCCAAGACCTCGCGACACCCCCGTTATGGTGATGGTGTTGAGCACGCCCGCCTTCACCATCGCGTCAGTGAGCGCAAAGGACTCGCTTGCGCCGCAGCTGCCCACCCCACGGGTGGTGCACACATTCTTGTCGAGGTCGAAAAGCGTCCGCTGTGCGGCGAGCCCGTTGAAGAGGACTGAGGTGATGTCGAGATCAGTCGACATCAGGAACGCGGTCTGCGTCACGCTGGTCGTCACCGACCCGCTTCCAGTGCCGTCCTGGCCGAGGGTGAATTGAAAGAGATCGGTGAAGTCGCCCGCTGCAATGCCGGTGTGGCCAAAGGTCGCAGCGACAGGGCCGGAGAACGGATTGCCGGCGACAACGAATGTTGTTCCCGTAGGCTGGATGCTAGGAGTGATGATCGTGGTTGCCGCATTGGCCGCGGTCGTGCCGAGGATGCTTGCGGAGATCATGGCGGCGGCCGCTAGATAGCGCTTCATACAAACTCTCCCTGCTTACATTAACAGGTCGTTAACGAACCTGATGTCGCCGAAACGTTTGGATTTTGCCTCCGTTGCGCCACCTCGCGCTGCATGTTATCAGGGCCTGTCCCAAAACGGAGCAGGTGGGACATTGCGTTAAGGTCGCGACTAAAGATCTGAGTTGCGGCACCATTCCCCTACCCATCAGCCAAAGGGCTTGGCAGCGCCCTGTATCGCAGCCGCCAACCACTTGCAGCCAAATTCCCCCGTTCAATTCGCTGGCAGCCCGTTCAGGCGTTGTCCGATAGTGGCGGCTTCTGCGACGATCGATCGGTCTGGCGCACACCTTGAGGCGGACGAGCAGCTGCTGACGTAACCCGCCGCCGTAATGGTTGATGGCGAGCATATCGGCTCCAAGCCTTCTTGATATTCGCTTCACGATCGGCTGCGAGCGCCCTCCCGAACGCCCAGGTTCGGCGTCGGCTCGAATCGCCTCTGATTTGCTTGACCTTCGCTAGCGCCTAAGTCAGGATATGCTACAAACGATCGTTAACCATGTTTGCAGAGAATGCTATAATCAGACGATTCTACACCAATTTACAGGTTAGCAGTAGCTGACCTCTCCACCTGCCTCAGAGCAGGAGCACCTGCTCAAAATAGGGTGTGGCAGCGAGCGGTGTCTGATTTATTTTTGGAACAAACTTGGCTGCCCCTATACTTTAGGTGGACTGGCAAGCGGAGGGCTCAGGGGTGTCTACCTGGGCCCTTCTGCCTTTAGCGCTTTGTCATGAGCAATTCTAAGTCATCGTTTTTTTGGTGCTGTTGCTCCAGAAGATCCAACAGCACCAAAAACATAGATTGACTTTAGGCCGCCTGGACCGAACGGCGAGCGCTGCTCGAACGACGGCGGCGCAGGCTGAAGCCGGCCGCACCGATGCCGGCAATCATGAGGCCCCACGAGGCGGGCTCAGGAACGGCCGACGGATCGAAGGTTGCGTTGCTGCCATAGGAGCCCAGACCGCGCGAAACGCCGGTGATGGTGATGGTGTTCAACACGCCGGCCTTAACCATCGCGTCGGTGAGAGCGAAGGACTCGCTGGCTCCGCAGCTCCCGACGCCGCGGGTAGAGCAGACGTTGCCCCCGAGGTCGAACAGCGTGCTGGAAGCAGCGATGCCGTTGAAGACGACCGAGGTGATGTCGAGGTCAGTGAACTTCAGGAAGCCCGTCTTGGTGACGCTGGTCGTCACGGACCCGCTTCCGGTGCCGTCCTGGCCGAGCGTGAACTGGAAGATGTCGGTGAAAACGCCCTTGACGATGCCGGTGTGACCGAACGTTGCGGCGACCGGACCGGAGAAGGGATCGCCCGAAACCACAAACGTCGTGCCCTTCGGCTGCGAGCTCGGAGTGATGATGGTGGTTGCAGCCTGGGCTGCGGTCGTGCCAAGAAGGCCCGCCGAAATGGCGGCAACGGCCGCGAGATAGCGCTTCATACAGTAGACTCCCTGAAAAGGTTACCAAGCCGTTAACGATGGTCGGCCGGAGGGCCGAACGCTTAACTAAGTACTTGGTTCCATTCAGCAAAAATGCGATCAACCGATGCGCTTTGCGCTGGTGCGCGTCGCAATCCCGCTATCGTTCCACTGCCCCAAAATTTTTGCCGTGTTTTCAGCACGGTATGGCCGGAATGCGGTTGGCCCTTAGCGCAAACGTTACGCAGTCACGGTACTGGTTGCTCGGGTCGAGAGCAAAATGACGGGGCTTTTCATGACATTGGACGCAGTGAATGCGGTTGCCGGACGTGCGTCATCCGCAGCCGGATCTTTGGCGACAGAATGGCTGCACAAGACACCGCGTGCGGCGCTTGCAGATTTCGGAATTCAGGTCGCAACAACTCACCAGCATCGATCTCGCGCAGCGGATCTGCTGAACAGAATGTATGGTTGGCGGGGGTATGGCCGCGATCACCAGATTCCTGAGGGAGAGGGATGCACCACCTTTGTAGCCGCCGCAACGGAAGGTCTGGTTGGTACTCTTACCCTGACGGTCGACAGCGCCGCAGGCCTTGCCGCTGACTGCACCTTTGGAGATCTCCTAGACACCTTTCGTGCCGCTCCGGGCTCGAGCATTTGCGAGCTAACCAAATTCGCTTTCGACGCGTCTACTCCGGCTCGGCCCCGATTAGCCCACCTGTTCCATGCCGTGTTGATCTACGGATCAGCAAAGCACCATTGCACAGATCTCTTTATCGAAGTGAACCCGCGACACCGGGCCTTCTACCAGGCCATGCTGGGCTTTCGTCCCGTGGGAGACGCCCGGACAAATGAAAGCGTACAAGCGCCTTCACATCTGCTCTGGCTCAGCGTCGATGCGATAAGGGCAAACATTAGCAGACACAGGGAAGCGAGCAAAAGCAGTTCCCGATCGCTGTATCCCTATTTTCTGCGGGAAGGCGAAGAAGCGGCGTTGGCCATGGCTCTCGACGGCATAGAGGGTACTCGCGCCATCGACCAACACCCCGCAGGGCAGGCATAAACCGCACCTGGGCAGTTCGCGTTGGGGGGTGGCTTCATCGCATCACCGAAGATCTCTGCGATCGAGTAGCTGGCAATGTAGGATAGGGCTTCTCGATAACGCAAAAGAGCCCGCCGGCTGCGAAGCTCGGCGGGCTCTTCTACCAGTCGGCGGACGGGGGTGCGAGAGCCCGCCAACTGTGTGACTTGGTACACCGTTCAGGGAATACAACAACGAGGGCCGGCTCAAAAGGTTGCGAGATCAGAGCAAGTTATCTTGCACCGTTCAATACCACGGTGCGCAAACGAGCCACGCGATACACTACCTCATGCGCCTAGAAGCGCCGGACCAGCTGCCGTTGCCCTACCCGTCACACTCTGATTGCTCGCGACCCGGAGCCAGCCTCCAGCCGAGCCGCGGAGGTCCCCCGTTTGCGTTCGCGTTGGAGTGTCGATCGGTCTCCTGGATGGCGGCGATTGGGCGCCTAGTTGCCAAGCCAGCCCTGCGGCAAACGACAGGTTTCAGCATTAGCGGTCGTTCACGTCCGGGCGGCTGAACGTCGTAAGTTGGTCGCCAGCTGCCGATCGATCGTCGGACATCTCCGGCGTTCGTAGTTGCCCAACCCGATCGCGTTTGTGCTTCGAACCCGGTTTATGAAAAGGGGAGTGGGGCCTGACCCCTGGGGCCCACTTTTTGCTGCAGTGCGGTAAGTGACTATTTTAAGAAGCGTATTTCGGCTGGTTGGTTTCCCTTCACCGCGATTAGGCCAACTCTACCCGCGCTTTCGGAATTTCGCCTTGATCACCGCACCGCCGACGCGAAGCTGGTCAAGGTAGTCAGACCACCACTGCGCCATGCGGACCCGCTCATCCCAGTGGGCGCCCCGGTGGTACGCTGCCCGGACGCGATCCCTTTCGCCGTGCGCCAATGCACGTTCAATGGCATCAGGATGCCAGAGGCCAGATTCATTAAGCAGCGTGCTCGCCATGGCGCGGAAGCCGTGGCTGGTCATTTCGTCATGTTCGAAGCCCAGGCGCCGAAGTGCGACATTCATCGTGTTGTCGGAGATCGGACGCAACGTCGTATGCAGCGCGGGGAAAAGGAACTCGCTGGATCGCGCAAGCGTGCGCAGATCCTGGAGCAGATACAGCGCCTGCCGGGAAAGTGGCACAGCGTGCGCCTGCTTCATCTTCATGCGCTCCGCAGGCACGCGCCAGACCTTCTCGGCGAAGTCGATCTCGCTCCATTTCGCCTGCCGGAGCTCGCCCGGCCGCAGGAACACATGCGGCGCGATCCGCAGCGCGTAGAGCGTTTCGGGGCGGCCTTTATAGTCCTCGATGGCGCGAAGCAGTTCCCCGACCTTCTTCGGCTGAACGATCGCGGCGTGGTGCTTCACACGGGGAACGGTCAGCGCGCCCCGGAGAATGTCCGCCGGGTTCTTTTCGGTACGCAGGGTTGCGAAGCCATAGCGAAACACGCGGCCTGCGAAGGAGCGCAGCCTCACCGCCGTCTCGTGATGCCCGCGGCGTTCAACGCGCTTCAGGACATCCAGCAGCTCGTGCGGCGTGATCGCCGCGATGGGCCGGCGGGCGATTCCACCGAGCAGTTCGAGAAACCAGCGCGCCTTCTTAAGGGTGGCCGCCGATTTTCCCTCCCGCTCCATTTTCTGGATATATTCATTGGCGACCAGCTCGAAGGTGGTCTTCGCTGCCAGTTCCGCCTCGACCTGCTTCTGTCGCTTCTGCTCGACCGGATCGAAGCCGTCGGCAAGCTCAGCGCGCGCCTCGTCTCGTTTGTGGCGCGCCTGCTGGAGGGTGACCTCGGGGAAACTGCCAAGTGACAGCTTCCGCTCGACACCAAACATCTTGTAGCGAAACCGCCACAACAGTGCCCCGGAGGGCTGGACGAGAAGATACAAGCCATCTCCGTCCGGAACCTTGAACGGACGCGCCGCCGGCTTGAGCGCGCGAATCTCGACGTTCGTAAGCATGGTGGGCCACGCCTTCCTGCGATCTCCGTGGCCCACCGATTCGTGGCCCACTTTGGGTGGGCCACGGTGGAACAAAATGGGAAACCACGGGACCCGCAGGACACATTTTACCGCAGTTTTCCGCGGTTTTCTACAATGTTCTCAATATGTACTGGTGCCGCTTACAGGACTCGAACCTGTGACCCCCGCATTACGAATGCGATGCTCTACCAGCTGAGCTAAAGCGGCGCCCGGTGCCGGGCGCTGGCTTGCCCGGAGGAGGGCGCGCTTACCAGCCGTTTTCGGCGCATGCAAGCGCCTCCTTGCGCAGCCGCCAACTTTCTTCCGTCCGCGGCTTTTCCTGATCCGCCTTTTACGCAGCATTTACCATGGACCCTGCACAAGGCGCCGGATCAGCGTTTTCGGGCCCTTGCCCGCAGTGGAGCATCCGCATGAACATGGCTCGCGGCATCAATCGTCCGACCGACCCCGAGCCCGCGCCCGTGCCCGCGGCCGACGAGGCGATCGACGAACGCCCCGTCGCGATCGGCGGCGACGAGCGGCGCATGCACGTGCGGGCCTATAACCACTGGGTTTCGCTGCTGCGCGGCCGCCCCTATCCCGCGATCCACGATCTCGACCCCGAGAACATCGCCGATTTCGGCCCGAACAGCGTGCTGCTCGATTTCACCGCCGGCATCGAGAACCCCGCCATCCGCTATCTCGGCACCGCGCTGCGCGAGGAATGCGGGATCGAGGGGCCGATCGCGCATGTCGGCGAAGTGCCCAGCCGTTCGCTGCTGTCGCGGCTGACCGACCATTATCTCCAGATCATCGCCAACCGCGCGCCGATCGGCTTCGAGGCCGAGTTCGTCGGCCAGCGCGGGCACCAGATGTTCTATCGCGGCATCCTGATGCCCTTTGCCTCGAATCCCGAGACGATCGACTTCATCTACGGCGTGATCAACTGGAAGGAAGTCGTCGACGCCGAGCTGCAGGCGCGACTCGATGCCGAGATCGAGGCTTCGCGCCGCGCGGTGCCGCATCCCGCGCCGACCCAGTCGGTCTGGGCGGACGGCCCCAGCGCCGGCTTCGATTCGCCCGCCACGGCGGAGCTGCCGCGTACCGAGATCGCCTCGCCGCTGGCCGACCAGCTGATGCTCGCGCGCGAGTCGGCAGCCGCCGCCCGTGCCTCGGAGCTGCGCGGCCGCGCGGCGCTCTACCGGGCGCTCGATCGCGCCTATGGCTTTGCGCTCGCGGCCGAGAAGGAGCCCGAGGGCTATGCCGCGCTGCTCGCCGAGGCCGGGATCGCCGGCCAGGCGCGCGCGCCGATGACGCCGGTGGCCAAGCTCGTCTTCGGTCCCGATTACGACAAGACGCGGCTCGCCGAGTTCGCCGCCGTGCTCACCCATGCCCGGCGCCTCGCGGTGCCGGCGCACGGGCTAGACGCGTTCCTCGAAATCACTCCCGGTGGCATCAAGGGCGTGGTCGCTGCCGAGCGCGAGCTGCGCGCCTCGGTGGCCGGCAAGCGCCGCCCGGCCGCCTTCGCCCGCGCCGTCGAGGCACTGCGCCATCGGCCGCCGCTCGCCCGCGTGGCGATGGCGCCGGGCCAGGCGGAATTCGTGCTGCTGCTGGCGCGTGCGGGCGACAAGGGCCTCGATATCATCGCCAAGCTGGAAGACGACGCGCAGTTGACCGACCGCGCCGTGCGCCGCGCGGCGGCCTGAGTCCCACCGCGGCGGAGGGCGCTTTTGCGCCTTTCCTACCGGTTTTTCCAGACTTGAGGTGCCCTGTTCCCGGGAGCATAGCCGCATCCATGAAGAACCTAGAAAAAAAGATCATGCAGGCGTTTGAGGATCGGATCTTCGAAGGAGCCCTGCCCGGAGAGCTGGAAGGACTGGACGAGGCCGAGCGCACCGAGGTGGCGCGGTTCGTCGCGGAGACGGCGGCGGAACGCCCGCCGCAGACCGTGCGGCTCAATCTCGAAACCTATCAGGAGGATGCCAGCCGCAAGATGCGGCTCGCCGTGATCAACGACGATATGCCGTTCCTGGTCGATTCGATCGCGGCGGCGATCGCCTCGTTTGACCTCAGCATCTTCCGCATCATCCACCCGATCCTGCCGGTCGAGCGCGACGCCAAGGGCGTGGTGAGCGATATCGGCGAGAAGGCGAAGGATGCGTCGCCCGAATCGATGATCTACATCGAGATGGAGCGCGCCGACGCCCGCACCCGCCGCGCGCTGACCAGCGAGATCGAGCGCGTGCTCGAGCATGTCCGCGACGTCGTCTCGGACTGGCGCCCGCTCCAGCAGGCGCTGTCGATCGACGGCGCCCGCGTCCCCTCCCGCGAGGGCGAGGCGCTGCTGCGCTGGTTCGCCGACGATGCGATGACGCTGCTCGGCCACGAGAAATGGTCGGTCAGCGGCGAGAGCACCGATCAGGTCGGTCTTGCCCGCTATACCCATGAAGTGCCGCTGCTCGCCGATACCTCGCGCAAGCTCGCGGTCGACTATTTCGAGATGGGCGGCGAAATCCCGCTGCTCCTCAAGTCCAACGCCACCTCCACCGTGCACCGCCGCGTGCCGCTCGACATCGTCGTGACGCCGCTGACCACGGGCCAGGAAGTCACCGGCCTGTCGATCCACTACGGCCTGTGGACCAGCCAGGCGCTCAACACGCCGCCTGCGATGGTGCCGATGCTGCGCGGCCGGCTGGAGATGCTCGAATCGAAGTTCGGCTTCGATCCCTCGGGCCATACCGGCAAGGCGATGACGCATGCCCTTACCGGCCTGCCGCACGACCTGACCACCGCGTTCGACCTCGAAGCACTGGAGAGCCTGGTGCTCACCGCAATGTCGGTCGCGGACCGCCCGCGCTCGAAGCTGGTGCTGGTGCGCAGCACGTTGGGCCGGCACCTGTTCGCCTTTGTCTGGCTGCCGCGCGAGCAGGTCGCCGCCGGCCACCGCGAGACGATCGGCAACATGCTGACCGAGGCGGCGCACGCCAAGATGATCAACTGGTCGATCGCGCTGGAAGACGGCGTGCTGGCGCAGCTGCGCTACACGCTCGACCTGCGCGGCGACACGACGATGCCCGACGAGGCCGAGCTCGACGCGCGCATCGCCCGCATGATCCGCGGCTGGACGCCGGCGGTGGAAGCCTGCCTCAGCGAGATCGCCGGCAGCGGCGCCGCCCGCCTGTCGCTGCGCCTCGCCAACGCCTTCCCCGACGTCTACCGCCTCACCCACACGCCCGAGGAAGCCGCGCAGGACATGGTGCGGATCGGCGGTCTGGAAGACGAGCATGGCCGTTCGGTGCGGATCGTGCCGCTGGCTGGCGAGCCCGGCAAATACCGGATCAAGCTCTACCGCCTGGGCGGCGCGCTCGCGCTGTCGGATGCGGTGCCGGCGTTCGAGAATTTCGGCTTCCGCGTGCTGGAAGAAGTACCGACCGAGCTGACCAACGGCGCCTTCATCCACGACTTCAAGGTCGAGCCGGCGACGCCCAGCACGATGCTGGACGCGGATCCCGCGACCGTCGAGGCGGCCGTGGCCGCGGTGCTCGAAGGCCGCGCCGAGAACGACCTGTTCAACCGGCTGATCGTCGAGGCGGGCCTGAGCCCGTCCGCGGTGGTGCTGCTGCGCGCCTGGTTCCGCTATCTGCGCCAGACCGGCATGCTCTACGGCCTCGGCACCGTGGTCGACGCGCTGCGCCGCGCACCGCTGGTCGCGACCGCGCTGGTCGATCGGTTCGAAGCCGCGCACGATCCCGCCCGCGGCGGCGATGCCGAAGCGATCGAGGATGCCGCGCGCGCGATCGACCTCGGCCTCGCCCAGGTCAACGCGATCGACGACGATCGCATTCTGCGCCTGTTCAAGGGCGTGGTGCTCGCCACGCTGCGCACCAACGCCTTCGCGCCTGCGGGTGCCGAGGCGCTGGCGTTCAAGCTCGATTCGGCCAAGGTGCCGGGCCTCCCCGCCCCGCTCCCCTGGCGCGAGATCTGGGTGTACAGCCCGCGCGTCGAGGGTATCCACCTGCGCGCCGGCCCGGTTGCGCGCGGCGGCCTGCGCTGGTCCGATCGCCGCGACGACTTCCGTACCGAGATCCTGGGCCTGATGAAGGCGCAGCGCGTGAAGAACGCGGTCATCGTGCCGACCGGCGCCAAGGGCGGCTTCTATCCGAAGCATCTCCCTTCGCCCGCCCTCGACCGCGACGCCTGGCTCGCTGAAGGCACCGAGAGCTACCGCATCTTCATCCGTGCGCTTCTGTCGATCACCGACAACATCGTCGCCGGCGACGTGGTGCACCCGCAAGGCGTGACCGTCCTCGACGGCAACGATCCCTATTTCGTCGTCGCGGCGGACAAGGGCACGGCGACCTTCTCGGACGTCGCCAACGCGCTGGCGATCGAGCGCGACTTCTGGCTGGGCGACGCGTTCGCCTCGGGCGGCAGCGTCGGCTACGACCACAAGGCGATGGGCATCACCGCCAAGGGCGCCTGGGTTTCGGTCCGTCGCCACTTCCTCGAAATGGGCACCGACATCCAGTCCGAGCCGGTGACCGTGGCGGGCGTGGGCGACATGTCGGGCGACGTGTTCGGCAACGGCATGCTGCTGTCGAAGTCGATCAAGCTCGTCGCCGCGTTCGACCATCGCCACATCTTCCTCGATCCCAATCCGGATGCGTCGAAGAGCTGGGAGGAGCGCGCGCGCATGTTCGCGCTGCCGCGCTCAAGCTGGGCGGACTATAACCCCGACCTCATCTCCGAGGGCGGCGGGGTGTTCCCGCGCACCGAAAAGTCGATCCCGCTCAGCCCGCAGGTCAAGACGCTGCTCGACCTCGACGTCGAAAGTATCGATCCCAACGGCCTGATGATCGCGATCCTCAAGGCCCGCGTCGGGCTGCTGTGGTTCGGCGGCATCGGCACCTATCTGAAGGCGGCGAGCGAGAGCAACGGCGAGGTGGGCGATCCCGCCAACGACCGCATCCGCATCAATGCCGAGCAAGTCCGCGCGCAGGTGGTAGGCGAAGGCGCCAACCTCGGCGTGACGCAGGCCGCGCGCATCGCGTTCGCGCGGAACGGCGGCCGCCTCAACACCGACTTCATCGACAATTCGGCCGGCGTCGATTGCTCGGACAATGAGGTCAACATCAAGATCGCGCTGAACCGCGAGATGATCGAGGGCCGCCTCGGCTTCGAAGATCGCAACGCGCTGCTCGTGTCGATGACCGACGACGTCGCGCACCTGGTGCTGGAGGACAACCGCCTCCAGACGCTGGCGCTCTCCTTCATGGAGAATGACGGCGCGCTCGACCTGCCCAGCTATGTGCGGGTGATCGAGATCCTCGAAGCCAGCGGCCGGCTCGACCGCGGCGTCGAGGGCCTCGGCTCGAACGAGGACCTGCTGCGCCGGGCGCAGGACGGCCGCGGGCTCACCCGGCCCGAGCTGGCGGTGCTGCTCGCCTCGGCCAAGCTCGCGCTGCAGGATGCGATCGAGCAGGGCGATCTCGGCCATGATCCGGCGCTGGTCGGCGATCTTCACGCCGCCTTCCCGAAGGCGATGCAGGAACGCTTCGGCAAGGCGATCGACGAGCATCGCCTGCGCAACGAAATCGTCGCGACCAAGCTCGCCAATCGCGTGATCAACCGGCTCGGCGTGCTCCACCCGTTCGAGCTGGCCGAGGAAGAAGGCGCATCGATGCGCGACATCGCGGCGATGTTCGTCGTCGCCGAGCGGTTGCTGGGGCTTCCCGCGCTGTGGGAAGCGGTGGAAACCGCCGAGATCGGCGAAGGCGCCCGCATCGCGCTGCTCGATGAGCTGGCGGTGGCGGTCCGCGGCCAGATCGCCGACCTGCTGCGCATCACCCGCCCGGGCGCCAGCCCGGCCGAGGTGATCGCGCGCCTGCAGCCTGGTATCGAAGCGCTGGGCCGCGAGACCAAGAGCCTGATGCTCACCGAGGTCCGCGCCCAGGCCGACCGGATCTGCAGCAAGCTCACCGCCGCCGGTGCGCCGCTCGAACTCGTCGACCGCGTGGTCAAGGTGTTCGAGCTGGACGGCTGCATCGGCCTTGCCGATCTCGGCCAGCGCAGCGGCGTCGACGAAGTGGTGCTCACCCGCGCCTTCACCTCGCTCGGCCAGGCACTGGGCCTCGACTGGGCCCAGTCGACCGCGGCGCGGATCACCACCGGCGACGTGTGGGAACGCCTGCTGATCGCCGGCCTCGCCCGCGACTTCCAGCAACTGCGGCTGGACTTCCTCGGCCGTGTCGACGGGCAGGACCCGCAGGCGGCGGTGGACGCGTGGCTCGCCGAGCACCGCGCCCGCGTCGACCAGTTCAGCGCGCTGGTGCGGCGTGCACGGCAATCTGCGGTGCCGAACGCGGCGATGCTGGCGCAGATCGCGGGGCAAGCCCGCGTGCTGCTCGGGCGGGAGTGAGCTGAGCCCCCCCTTCTTCTAAGTCCCCCTCCCGCTTGCGGGAGGGGTTAGGGGAGGGTGAGAGAGGGTAGCAGGCGATAGGCTGCAAAGGGCCTGACGCGGCGCAGCCCTCCTCCCTCGACCACGGCCTTCGCTTCCAGCACACACCCTCCCCCTGCCCCTCCCGCAAGCGGGAGGGGAGAATAGAAGAAGAAGGCGCTAGCCTTCGAGCGTCTCCAGCATCGCTAGCAAATCCTGCGGGAAGATCGGCTCGTCATGCGCGGCGATCTCGTCTCGGGTGAACCAGCGCCACCCGCGCATCACCCGCTGCTCCAGCGCGGTATGGCCGGCGGTGTCGATTGCGTCGGCATCGGTGCGGACCAGGAAGTAGCGCTCGTCCGCCCAGACCGGCACGCCTTCGATCGTCACGAACTCGACGACCCGCTGCGCCACCTCAGGCCCGGGATCGGCCCGGATGCCGGTCTCCTCCCACAGCTCGCGCCGTGCAGCGTCCGCATAGCTTTCGCCCGGATCGACCGCCCCGCCCGGCGTGCACCAGAAGGGCGGCCGGTCGCCGGGATCGAAGCGGAACAGCAGCACCCGCCCCGCGCCATCGAGCAGCAGGATCCGCGCCGCGGGGCGCGCGATGCGTGTGCTCATTCGCCCGGTGCAGTCGCCTTGATCGCCAGCGCGTGGATGCGGGTGGCGAGCAGGTCGGCGAGCGCGTGGTTCACCTTGCGCTGGCGGGCGACGCGGTTGAGCCCGGCAAACTCCGGGCTTTCGATCGTGACGGTGAAGTGGCTTTCGCCCGTGCCGTCGTCACCCAGATGGCCGCGATGCTGGGCGCTGTCGTTGCTGACATGGAGGTGCGACGGGGCGAGCGCGGTGCGCAGGCGATCGGCGATAAGATCGGCCAGGGGGCCGGTAGCGAGGTCGGTCATCGCGCCTATATAGGCGGTTTGTTCGAGGGAGTCGCGTGGCTAGCCGTCCGCCGAAAAAGGATCGTCCGAATGCCCGTTTCCACGGTCGCGTGGAAGCGGAGGGAAGATTGTGCGCAGAGCCGGGCTGCACCGCCGCCGGCGAATTCCGCGCGCCGCCGCTGGAAGGCGCGCGCAGCGGCTTCGACGGGCCGCCGCAATTCCGCTGGCTGTGCCTGGACCATGTCCGCGCGTTCAACTCGGGCTACAATTTCTTCTCCGGGATGAGCCCCGACGAGATCCACGAGGCGCAGCGCCCGATCGCTGGCTGGGAGCGCGAGACGCGCGCGTTCAGCGCCAATCCCGACGTGCCGCCGCGCTGGGCCGATTTCGCCGACCCGCTCGACGCGATCGGCGCACGCTTCCGCGACCGGATGAAGGGTCGCGGCGAGCGCAAGGACGGCCGGCCGCTCTCGGGCGCGGATCGCGATGCGCTCAAGGTGCTGGACCTGGAGATCGATTGCGACCGGACGGCGCTGCGCAAGCGCTATTCGGAGCTGGTGCGCAAGTTCCACCCCGATCGCAACGGCGGCGACCGCAGCCACGAGGCGCGGCTGCAGCGGGTGATCGCGGCGTATCAGCAGTTGAAGGGGTCGGCGGCCTTCGCTTGAGGTTTCCGGTGGGGGAGCCCCCTCCACCACGCCGCTGGCGCGGCGCGGTCCCCCTCCCCCGCTATCGCGGTGGAGGAAACGCTATTCTACTGCCGCAACCTTCGTGTTTCCTCTCCCGCGAGAGCGGGGGAGGGGGACCGCCGCCGAAGGCGGTGGTGGAGGGGGCCTCCCACAAACTTTGTTCTTTATTCGTTCCTGAAAATACGGCATCCTCCACCCCGTCTAAACGGAAGAGTCGCCCAAATGCGCCTTCGTGGAACCCCGCATGCCCGCAGCCTCGCCCGCAAGCTCCGACGCGAGATGTCCCCCGCCGAGCGCCGCCTCTGGCGCCATCTCCGCGGCGACCCCGAAGGCCTCCACTTCCGCCGCCAGCACGAAGCCGGTCCCTATGTCCTCGACTTCTACTGCGCCCGCGCCCGCCTCGCGATCGAGCTCGACGGCACCGGCCACGCCCATGGCGACCAGCCCGAGCACGACGCCCGCCGCGACGCCTGGCTCGCCGCCAACGGCATCGCGACACTCCGCATCCCCGCCGACGCCCTCTTCCAAAACCTCGACGGCGTCCTCCGCCAAATCCTGGAAACGGCGCGTAGCCGTTACGCGCTATCCCCGCTCACCAACCCGAACAGCGCCCCGTCCGGATCGAGCGCCTGGACGATGCGCTCGCCGCCCGGCACGTCCATCGGCCCGTTGACCACCGTGCCCCCCGCCGCCTCGATCCGGCCCTTCGCCGCATCGACATCGTCCACGCGGACATAGAAGCCCCAGCCCGTCGGCCCCTCGGGCATGCGGCGCATGATCGCGCCGATCGGCTCGCCGCCGTCATGGCCGATAAAGCTGTATTCGCCGAGTTCGCCCATCGGCATGCCGCCCATCCGAGTGAGGCCGAACTGGCGGTGATAGAAGCCGAGCGCAGCTTCGGCGTCGGGCGACAGCAGCTCGTTCCAGCCGACATGGCCCATCCCATGCCGCTGGTAGACGGTGCTGGTCGCGCCCTCGGTCGCGCCGCGCATCACGTAGAAGGGAATGCCCTGCGGATCGGTGACCATCGCGATGCGCCCAACGCCCGCCGCATCCCAGGCCGGCACCAGCACCTTGCCGCCCTCGCCGACGATCGACGCGACCCTCGCATCGACATCGTCGACCCCGAAATAGGCCAGCCAGGTCGGGCCGGCCCCCGCCGCGAGCATCGCGGCATCGAGCTGGAGCACGCCCCCGGCATTGCCGTCCGGCGCGGCGATCATGCGATAGTCGGGCCCGCCGGGCGGCGGCGCGCCGACCTCCCAGCTGACCACCGCGCCGTAGAAAGCCGACGCCTTGTCCGCATCCCGCGTCAATAGTTCGTACCAGATGAATTCGCCCTGCCGATTTGTCATGTCTCGCTCTCCCCTGCCTTCAGCCCTCGCCGCGATCGACGATCGGCTCGAAACCGCCCCAGAACATGCGCTTGCCGTCAAACGGCATCGTCCGCCCCTGCATTTCGGGCGCTTCCATCAGCTTGCCCCAGCCGGCGTCGCGCGTCGCCTTGTCCGGCCACAGCACCCAGGCGAAGACCACTGCCTCGCCCTCCTCCGCCAGCGTCGCGCGGTAGAAATCGGTGGCGGTGCCGTGCGGCACGTCCTCGCTCCAGGTTTCCATCACCCGCGTCGCGCCGAACTTGAGGAACAGCGCCGCCGTCACTTCCGACAACGCGCGATATTCCTCCTTCTTCGCCTCGGGCACCGGAATCACATATCCGTCGAGATAGGCCATGGTTGCGCTCCTTCAGGCAGGTTCGGGCATCTCCGTCCGCAATTCCTCTAGCTGCGCCGCGATCGCCGCAGCGAAGGCCGGGCGCGCGAGGCAGCGCTGCTGATAGGCCGCCAGCGCCGGATGCTCCGCCAGCAAGTCGGTATGATCGAGCGCACGCAGCGCCGATGCCATCAGCAGGTCCCCCGCAGTGAAGCGACCTTCGAGATAGTCGCGGTCGCCCAGCGCAGTGGCCAAATGCCCCAGCCGCTTGTCGATGGTGGCGACCAGGCTCGGCCGGCGGAGTTTCGCCCATTGCTCGTCGCGCGCGAACACATCGACATTGGTGAGTTCGAGCAGCATCGGCTCGATGCTGTTCATCGCGGCGAACATCCAGCACTGCGCCCGCGCCCTCGCCGCCGGATCGGACGGCAGCAGCGCTTCGGACCGCTCGGCGATGTGCAGCACGATCGCGCCGGATTCGAACATCCGCACCTCCCCTTCGCGATAGGCGGGCACCTGGCCGAAGGGCTGTTCGGCGAAATACTCCGCCGGCCGGTCCACCGTGCTGATCGGATCGGTGCGATAGTCGATCCCGGCCTCCTCCAGCGCCCAGCGGACGCGGTAGTCGCGGACATAGCCGCGGGCAAAGTCCGGCACCCAGTCCAGGGTGACGATCTCGATCGGGCTTTCGGAAATGACGGGCATGCTATCCTATCCTCTGGTTCAGGCATCGCCTTCGCGCTTGGCACCCTTGAGCAGCGCGACGATCGCCATGGCGTGGCCGTGCCCGAGCCCGAACTGTTCCTTGAGATCGGCGACGATCGCCCCCGCCTTCACACCGGCGCGCAGGCCGGACGTATCGGCCCAGCCCTTCTCGGCGGCGTAGGCGCGGAAATCGTCGGGGCTGCGGCCGGTCTTGGCCTGGATGTTGTCGAGATAGGCCTGGAACGACATGGTCGATCTCCTTCTCGATTCAGGCCGGCTCGGCCTGCGCCATCGCGGCAGCAGCGGCGGCCATGTCCATGTGGAACGGTTCGAAGATATGGCCGTCGGGATCGGTGAAGGTGCGGCCGTACATGAAGCCCATGTCCTGCACCGGGCGGATGTCCCCCGTGCCGCCGGCCGCTGCCGCCTTCTCGACCAAAGCATCGACCGCGGCGCGATCGTCGAGCGGCAGCGCGATCAGCACCTCCGTCGTGGTGGTCGCGTCGGCGACGGTGCGGGGCGTGAAGGTCTGGAAGAAGTCGCGCTGGAGCAGCATGAAGGTCAGCGTCTCGGACAACACCATCGCGCTCGCGGTCGGCCCGCTGAACTGCTCGTTCTTCGTGCAGCCGATCGCTTCGTAGAAGGCGGTCGCGCGCGGCACATCGGCCACGGGCAGGTTCACGAACACGGCGTTCGGCATCGCTTTCTCTCCCCTTTGGGCAGGACTTTCGAGTCGCGCCCTGCTTGATTCGTGCCGCGCCTGATCCTAAAAAACAACCGTGAAGTTAGAAAATATAACCACACCTAAGCGCCGATACGAAGACGCTTGCGGCACCGCCCTCGCCCTGGAGTTCTTGGGCGAGCGCTGGGCGCTGCTGATCATCCGGGAGTTGCTGCTCGGCCCGCGCCGCTTCGGCGAGATCCGCGCCGGGCTGCCGGGGCTCAGCGCCAACGTCCTCACCCAGCGGCTGCAAGGGCTGGAGGCGGACGGGATCATCGTGCGCAAAAAGCTGCCGCCGCCGGCCAGCGTGCAGGTCTATGCGCTCACCCCCTGGGGATATGAGGCCGAGCCGGTGGTGATGGCGATGGGCCGCTGGGCGCTGCGCTCGCCGCGGCACGATCCGTCGCTCCCCTTCTCGCGCGTATCGCTGATGCTGGCGCTGCGGATGCTGCTGCTGCCGGAAAAGGCGGCGGGCTGGGCGGGCTGCATCGGCTTTCGGCTGGGCGAGGAGACCTATCGTGTCACCGTCTCGGGCGGCGCCCTGGCGATCGACCGGGGCACGCTTGCCGATACCGAGGCGGTGTTCGTCGGCGAACCCAATGACTTCCTGCCGGTCCTCTTCGGGGTCATGCCGCTGCCCACGGCACTCGCCGAGGGCAGGTTCGCGGTGGAGGGCGACACCGCCCGCGCCGCCGACTTCGCGACGCTGTTCCTGCTACCGCCCAAGATCGGCGCCTGAACCCTCCCCTTCGGACATGCGGTTGCAGTGCGGCAAACAAGCCACTAGGTCCGGTGCGACTGAAGGATTTGATATGGCCGACATCCCCAACACCCTGCCCGACAGCCGGGACTCCACGATCCTCGACGCACCCGACAAGATGGTGAAGGTGCGCGACCTGTTCGGGATCGACATCGACATGGAAGTCCCCGCGTTCAGCGAGGCGGACGAGCGCGTGCCCGATCTGGACCCCGCCTATGTGTTCGACCCCGACACCACGCTCGCGGTGCTGGCCGGCTTCGCGCACAATCGCCGCGTGATGATCCAGGGCTATCACGGCACCGGCAAATCCTCGCACATCGAGCAGGTGGCGGCGCGGCTCAACTGGCCGTGCATCCGCATCAACCTCGACGCGCATATCAGCCGCATCGACCTGATCGGCCGCGACGCGATCGTGCTCAAGGACGGTCAGCAGATCACCGAGTTCCGCGAAGGCCTGCTGCCCTGGGCGCTGCAGACCCCGACCGCGCTCGTGTTCGACGAATATGACGCGGGCCGCCCGGACGTGATGTTCGTGATCCAGCGCGTGCTGGAGACCGAGGGCAAGCTGACCCTGCTCGACCAGAACCGGGTGATCCGCCCGAGCCCCTGGTTCCGCCTGTTCGCCACCGCCAACACGGTGGGCCTGGGCGACACCAGCGGCCTCTATCACGGCACGCAGCAGATCAACCAGGGCCAGATGGACCGCTGGAACATCGTCGTCACGCTCAACTATCTGCCCGCCGCCACCGAGGCGCGGATCGTGCTCGCCAAGTCCGGCGAATATGACAAGCCGGGCGGCAAGGAGACGGTGGAGAACATGGTCCGCGTCGCCGAGCTCACCCGCCGCGGCTTCATCAACGGCGACATCTCGACGGTGATGAGCCCGCGTACCGTGATCACCTGGGCGCAGAACGCGCTGATCTTCGGCGACGTGGGCTTCGCTTTCCGCCTGTCGTTCCTCAACAAGTGCGACGATGCCGAGCGGGCGCAGGTGGCGGAATATTATCAGCGCGTGTTCGGCAAGGACCTGCCGGAGAGCGTGGTCGGGCGGGCGTAAGCGCCGTGGGTCTCGGGCGTTCCCTCTCCCCGCCAGGAGAGGCGACGGCCGTGCCCGTGCCGCGCGCCAATCGGCACGCTCAATTCTGCAGCCGGCCCGAGCTGTCCTGCAGCAGCCAGAAGCGGGTGTAGCGCTGCAGCCGGGGCAGGATGATCCATTGCAGCGTCGCGGTGAGCAGCATCGACGAGGGCAGCAGCTGGAGCGGCAACGGAACGTCCTTCAACACGGTGCGCACGCCCAGGCTGACCAGCAGCAGCACCGGGAAGACCGTCAGCCAGGTCGTCACGAAACGCTTCCACTTGCTCGCGCTGGCGTCGCTCGGCAGCTCGAAGGCGATGCGGTCGCCGGACTGGATCTGGCGCAGCGCCGTCGACCAGCGGTCGGCGATAGCGATATGCGCGCGCACCGCGTCGCTATTGTGCCAGGCCTCGGCTATCGCGCGATCGTCGAAGCGGAACAGTAGGTGCTGGAAGCCGGCGGTCTGGCCGAGGCGGATGGCGGCGCGATAGCCCGGTGCGGCCTCGGCGAGATCGCCCAGCGCCGCCGCCCAATGCTCGAAATCCTGCTCGTGCCCGGCACGGATCGCGCGGCTGGTGACGACGGTGGCGGTTTGCGGAGAATCGGCCGGCATGGCGGCACAACGTTCGCGCCGCCCTTGTCGTTGCCGGCTGGCCCCTTACGCGTCCGCCCAGCGGCGCAGCAGATTATGGTACACGCCGGTCAGCGCCACCACCTCGGCATGGCCCTGCCCGACTTCGCCGACCAGCCCCTGGATCGAGCGATCGAGGTCGAACAGGATGCGCCGCGCGCCGTCGTCGCGGACCATCGATTGCAGCCAGAAGAAGCTGGCGACGCGCGCACCGCTGGTCACCGGCGTCACCCGGTGCAGGCTGGACGAGGGGTAGAGGATCGCGTGCCCCGCGGGCAGTTTCACCGATTGGGCACCGAACAACCCCTCGATCAGCAGCTCGCCGCCGTCATAGGCGTGCGGGTCTTCGAGGAACACGGTCATCGACAGGTCCGAGCGCACGCGGAACTCGCTGCCGCGCTGGATGCGCACGGCATTGTCGACGTGCAGCCCGAAATTCTGGCCGCCGGCATAGCGGTTGAACAAGGGCGGGAAGATCTTGAGCGGCAGCGCCGCGGCGATGAAAAGTGGCGAGCGCGCCAGCGCGTCGAGGATGACCGCCCCTGCCTCGCGGGCCGCCGGGTGCGTCTCGGGCAGCTGCTCGTTGCGCTTGGCGAGCGCGGCCTGCGGACCCGAGGTGACGTTGCCGTCCACCCATTCCGCCGCATCCACCAGCGTGCGCACGCGGGCCAGTTCGGCGGCCGACAGCAGGTCGGGGATCGGGATCAGCATGCACACACTCCTGCGCGGGGAAACGACCTGCCCTGTGATCGTCCCGCCTCTTGCGGGACATGCGCCAGATCAAGGGCGGAGAAAAGAAGGGCCCCTCCCGGCATGGAAGCCGGAAGGGGCCGAGGCGTCGCGGCCTTCGCGATCAGAAGCGATAGTTCAGCGTCAGCACCGCCGAGCGGCCGTCGCCCGGGGTCGCCCAGCCATTGTTGCGGATGCGCGTATAATAGAGCGAGTCGGTGACGTTCTTCACGTTCACCTGCGCCGACAGCGCGCGGGTGATCTCGTAGGAGAGGAACGCGTTGTGGACCCAATAATCGGGGCTGTAGAGCACCTGCGTCGCGCCCGCCGCCGGCAGGTTGAACGCCGCCTTGCCCTGATAGGTCACGCCGTATCCGAGCGTGAGGCCGAACGGCAGGCGATAGGTGCTGAACAGGCTGCCCGAATGGTGCGGCGTGTTCTGCAGTTCGGCATCCTTGCCATAGTCGATCGTGCCCGGCGGGCTGTTCTGCGCGATGCTGCGCAGCACCTTGCCGTCGAGATAGGTATAGTTGGCGGTGATCGACCAAGCCTTGGTGATCTGGCCGACCGCGCCCAGCGCGACGCCATTGACCCGCGACTTGCCGTCCAGCTGCTGCTCGGGGACGAGCGGATCGCCGGTGGCCACCTTGTAGTTGGTCCGCTCGTTGCGGAACAGCGCCGCGGTGAGCAGCAGGCGCCCGCCGAACACCTCGGCCTTGCCGCCCACTTCATAGTTGCGCGCGGTTTCCGGATCGACGTTGCAGGTCGCCGCGGTGCACGAGCCGTTGACCGAGGTCTTCGATGGCGTCTTGGAGTTGCCATAGGCGACGTAGAGGCTGATCGCCTTGATCGGCTTGTAGACCAGGCCCGCGCGGTACGAGAACAGCTTGTCCTTGTTGTAGAACACGCTGCCCGGCGTCACCTGGCCCAAAGTCGCCGTCGCGGTGGAGACGGTGTCGGCGCGGTAGCTGCCGTCGTTCGATTCCCAGCGCAGGCCGCCGTTGATCTCGAAATGCTCGCCCAGCTTCATCGTGTCGAACAGATAGACGGCATAGTTGGTCAGTTCGCCGGTCTGCCGCGCGCTTTCGATGAAGTTGATCGGGCCGGTATAGACATTGCTGCCATAGGTGCGCGCAATCCCGCTCGTCGCCGCCGAGCCCGCCACCACCGCGTTGGGGTTGGCGATGCTGATCAGCGGGTAATAGAGGAACGGGTTGGTGCCGTCGGCATTGCGCAGCACATTGCCGGTGGAGAGCGCGAATTTCTCCCAGCTCGCCGAAGCGCCCAGCGTGACCGAATGTTCGATGAAGCCGGTGTTGAACCGCGCCATCAGGTCGACCTGGTCATAGGCAAGCTGGTTGCGGGTGTTACGGGTGTTTCCGCGCGGGCCCGAGGCATAATAATAGCCGGCCGGCACGGTGAGCGTGCCCGTGGTCGCGCCGGTGAAGGCGACGGTGCAGGCGGTGCCGGTGGGCGTGCGACCGTTGGCGAGGCACCAGGTGCCCTGGGGCGGATCGACGATGCTGTGCTGGGTCACGTCCTGCCAGCGCGTGACGTTGCGGATCGTCACCCGGTCGTTGAAGTGGTGCTCGAAGGTCGCGGTCGCCTGGTCGACATTGCTCTGCTGCGTGTCGACGTTGCGGAAGCCGTAATAACTGGAGCGGCTGACCCCCGGCAGCGCGCCGCCCGCGACCTGATAATAGGGCACGCCATATTGCGGCGTGTTGTCGTCTTCCTGGTGGAGGTACTGCAGCGTCAGCTTGGTCGGGCTGTCGATGCCGATCGTCACTGCGGGCGCGACGCCCCAGCGCTTCATCGTCTCGACATCCCGGCCGGGCACATCGTTGTCGTGCTTCATCGCGTTGAGGCGGAAGGCGATCAGGTCGTTGACGCGCACGTTCGCATCGACGGTACCACGATAATAATTGTCGGTGCCGACGCCGCCCGAAGCGAGGATGCGGGTGTTCGCCTGCGGCTTCTTGGTGACCATGTTGATCGAACCGCCGACCGAGCCGGCGCCGTTCTGCACCGAGTTGGGGCCGTTGACGACTTCGAGCTGCTCGAGGTTGAACGGATCGGTGCGGGTGTACTGGGCGCTGTCACGGATGCCGTCGACGGTGATGTCGGTATTGGCCGAATAGCCGCGCAGGTTGATCGAGTCGCCATAGCCACCGCCGCCTTCGCCGGCGCCAAAGGTGATGCCCGGAACCGTCGACAGCATGTCGCGGAGGGTGAGCAGGTTCTGCTGCTCGATCACTTCGTTGGTGAGGATGGTGATGGTCTGCGGCGTGTCGCGCACCGGGCGCGTCGCCTTGGGCGACTGCTGGTGGGGCGAATAGGGCTGGCCGTTGACGATGATCGTGTCGCGATCCTGCGCGGCGTCGTCGGAAACGGCGCGGGTGGCGGCACCGTCGTTAGGGTGCTTGTCGTCGGCCTGGGCGGGCGCCGAGACGAGAAAGCCAACACAGGCAAGTGCAACGAATGCCGGCGCATTGGCCAGCGTCGCGGAAGTGCGATTCACGTAAGTCCCCTTTGAACGTCGTTACGCAGCCGCCTATTGCGACCCATTCGCATTGTCAATGCGATTGCGAGCGATTTGCATAAAGAGGGAGCGAGGTGCCTGGGGTCGAGCGCTGTGCCCGAAAGCGCCGTGCGGGCGCTCGCTCTAGACAGAGTAATCCGCGGCGCCAGCATCCGCGGCACCTAGCGTCAGGGTGCTTGCCCCCACCCGGCCCTCCCTATTTATCTGATTTATTTCTTACAAACCCGACATAAACGCCGCTCAAGACACCGATTTAATTGTTGGACAAACCCGGCGGGTATGCCGATACTCTGCCCAAGCAAATAATGGGGAGGATTGGATGCGTTCACAGTCGTTGAAACGTCGGCCCGCACTTGCGCTGCGCATGGGCCTCACCTTGGCGGCGCTGCTCGCGGCACCGCTGCCCGCGCCCGCGCAGAACGACAAGATGGCGACGATCACCACGCCGGCGCAGCCGAGCGCGATCGATCTCGGCACCGGCCCGCTGCCCGGCGCCACGGCGACCGAGAGCTGGCACAGCCAATATGGCAGCGTGTTCGCCCGCAACGTGACGGTGGCGACGCTCACCCCCTTCCTGCCCGATCCCGCCAAGGCCAACGGCACCGCGGTGATCGTGGCGCCCGGCGGCGGCTTCACCTCGCTGTCGATGCAGAACGAAGGCTGGGACGTCGCCAAGGCGCTCGCCGCCCACGGCGTCGCCGCCTTCGTGCTCAAGTACCGGCTGAACCAGACCCCGCAGGACCTCGCCGCCTATGAGGCCGCGATGAAGGCACGCTTCGCCGGCGGTGGCGGCGGCCCGCCGCGCGGTGCCGATCCCAAGGCGATGATGGCGGGCATCGCGACCCAGGTGACCGATGCCCGCGCTGCCTTCGCGCTGGTGCGCAAGCGGGCGGCCGAATGGCACGTCCAGCCGGACAAGGTCGGCATGGTCGGCTTCTCGGCGGGTGCGATGCTCACGCTGGCGACCGCGCTCGACGGGCAGGATGCCAAGCCGGCCTTTATCGGCACGATCTACGGCCCGCTGACGACCTTCCAGGTCCCCGCCGACGCGCCGCCGCTGTTCGTGGCGCTCGCGGCCGACGACCCGCTGTTCGGCAATACCGGCTTCGGGCTGATCGACAGCTGGCGCGGTGCGAAGCGCCCGGTGGAGTTCCATTTGTTCGAACAGGGCGGCCACGGCTTCGGCATGTACCCGAAGAAGACGACCAGCACCGGCTGGTTCGACGAATTCGTCCGCTGGATGACGATGCACGACTGGATCAAGCCGGGGGTGTAAGCAGACCAGGTGGAGGGCCGCCGCCGCTCGGACAGAGGACTCTCCATTGCACGCAAGTCCCCCTCACCCTTCCCACCGCCTTCGGCGGCGGGCCCCTTCCCTCTCCCACAAGGGGAGAGGGAGATCGGGATCGAAATTCCCTCTCCCCTTGTGGGAGAGGGAGGGAGCCGCGAAGCGGCGGAAGGGTGAGGGGGACACGGGATGGGTCGCTACACCTGTCGCTCACCCATCAGCCAGGTCCGGATCGCGCTCGCCAGGTTCGGCGGCTCCTCCGCGCTGATCCGCGCATGGTCGATCGCCGCGACCAGCGCGCTCAGCGGCAGCGCGGCCTCCGCCGCCGCCGCCTCCAGCGCCGCCCAGAAGATCGGCTCGAGACTGATCGAGGTAGGATGCCCGGCAATCGTGATCGAGCGCTTTACCGGACCGTGAAAGCCCCCCGGCGGGGCCTTGATCTCCAGCGCCACGGGCTCACTCGGTGTCGAACAAAGCGGCCAGCTGCTCGACCATCGTGCCGGCGAGCTGCTCGGCATCCATGATCGTCACCGCACGACTGTAATAGCGGGTCACGTCGTGGCCGATGCCGATCGCCGCCAGTTCCACCGGCGAACGCGCCTCGATCCAGCCGATCACCTGGCGCAGATGCCGCTCCAGATAGGAGCCGGAGTTCACCGACAGCGTCGAATCGTCGACCGGCGCACCGTCGGAGATGACCATCAGGATCTTGCGGTCCTCGGGCCGGGCGATCAGCCGCGAATGCGCCCAGAGCAGGGCCTCGCCGTCGATATTCTCCTTGAGCAGCCCCTCGCGCATCATCAGCCCGAGCGACTTCTTGGCGCGGCGCCACGGCTCGTCGGCCTGCTTGTAGATGATGTGGCGCAGGTCGTTGAGCCGGCCCGGCTGCGCGATGCGTCCCTCGCCCAGCCACTTCTCGCGCGACTGGCCGCCCTTCCAGGCACGGGTGGTGAAGCCTAGCACTTCGGTCTTCACGCCGACGCGCTCCAGCGTGCGCGCCAGGATGTCGGCGCTGATCGCCGCGATCGAGATCGGCCGTCCGCGCATCGAGCCCGAATTGTCGATCAGCAGCGTCACCACCGTGTCCTTGAACTCGGTGTCGCGCTCGATCTTGTAGCTGAGCGACTGCATCGGGTTGACCACCACCCGCGCCAGCCGCGCGGCATCGAGCAGCCCCTCGTCCTGGTCGAAATCCCAGCTGCGGCTCTGCTGCGCCATCAGGCGGCGCTGCAAGCGGTTGGCGAGCTTGGTCACTGCGCCCTGCAGATGCACCAGCTGCTGGTCGAGGTACGAACGCAGCCGCTCCAGCTCGTCGGTGTCGCACAGGTCGGTGGCGGCGACGACCTCGTCGAACTGGGTGGTGTAGGCGCGGTACTCAAAGCTGGGCGGCAGATCGCTCCACGGGCGGTTCGGGCGAACGGGCATCATGCCCTCGTCGCCGTCGTCGCCCGGCTCGCCGTCGCCGTCGTCCATGCCCTCGGACTCTTGGTCCTGGTCGCCTTCCTCGCCCTGTTCGGACTCGCGCTGCTCGCCGCGCGCCTCGGTCTGACCCTCGCCCTGCTGTTGCTGGGCCTCGCCTTCCTCTTCGCCCTGTTCCTGCTGCTCTTCCTGGCCTTCGTCCTCGCCGCCGCCTTCGTCGGCTTCGTCGGGGACCATCTCGCCTTCGGTCAGCTCGAGATCCTGGAGCAGCTTGGCGGCGAGCGCGGCGAAAGCATTCTGGTCGTCGATCGCCATCGCCATGGCGTCGAGGTCGGACCCCGCCTTGTCCTCGATCCAGTCGCGCACCAGCGCCAGGCCGAGCGCGGCGCTGGACGGCGACTCGCGGCCGGTCAGCCGCTCGCGCACCATCAGCCCGAGCGCGGTGGACAGCGGCACCTCGTCGCGGGTGCGGGCGCGGCCGATCGGGTCCGAGCGCAGCCGCATCGCCAGCGCCTGCTCCAGATTGTCGGCGATGCCCGCATAGCCGCGCGAGCCCAGCGCCTCGACGCGCGCGGTCTCGATCGCGTCGTACACGGCGCGGGCGACGGGTTCGCGGGGCGCGGTGCGGCCGTGCAGGTTCGCATCGTGGTGGCGCATGCGCAGCGCGAAACTGTCGGCAAAGCCGCGCGCCTCGGCGATCTGCTCGGGCGGCAGGGTGCGCGAGGGCATCGGCACCTTGATCGTCTTGCCGCTCTGGAACGGCGCATCGGCGGTGAAGCCGAATTCGAGTTCATCGGCACCCGAAAGCGCGCGCGCGGTGCCCGCGAGCACGTCGCGAAGCCGGTCGAGAGGATTGTCCTGCGCCATGTCCCCCACATGCGCCGCACGGGGCAGATGTCAAGGAAGGCGGGCACGAGGTGGCCCAGCGGGCAGGTGCGACACTGCGGATTGGATCGGGCTGTCCCCCGCCCCGCTCCCTTTATCGGACAAATGCGCAAATCGCGCTTTGGCGGGGAAGCGGGCCGCGCTACGGCGCAATCGTCTGTCTTTCCTGAATGAGGACGCTTGCATGAAGTTGCTTCGCTACGGCCCGCGCGGGGGCGAAAAGCCCGGTATCCTGGATGCCGAGGGCCGCATCCGCGACCTGACCGGCCTGGTGCCCGACCTGACCGTGGACGTGATCGAGCGGATCCGCGCGGTCGATCCCACCACGCTGCCGCTGGTCGAAGGCGATGTCCGCCTCGGCGTGCCGGTCGCCAACATCGGCAAGTTCCTCGCGATCGGCCTCAACTATGCCGATCACGCCCGCGAAGCCGGCCTCGAGCCGCCGCCCGAGCCGATCTTCTTCACCAAGGCGATCTCGTGCCTCACCGGCCCGAACGATCCCGTGATGATCCCCAAGGGCTCGCAGAAGAGCGACTGGGAAGTCGAGCTGGGCGTGATCATCGGCAAGACCTGCCGCCATGTCGAGCAGGCCGATGCGCTCGACCACGTCGCGGGCTTCGTCCTCGCCAACGACGTGTCGGAGCGCGCCTTCCAGAAGGAGCTGGGCAGCCAGTGGGACAAGGGCAAGGGCTGCGACACCTTCGGCCCCGTCGGCCCGTGGCTGGTCACCCCGGACGAGGTCGCCGATTGCCAGGCGCTCGACATGTATCTCGACCTCAACGGCAAGCGCATGCAGACCGGCAACACGTCGACGATGATCTTCCCGGTGGCGGAATGCATCGCGTACATGAGCCGCTTCATCACGCTCCATCCGGGCGACCTGCTGATCACCGGCACACCCCCGGGCGTCGGCGAGGGCCAGAAGCCGGACAAGATCTTCCTCAAGCCCGGCGACGTGATGGAACTGGGGATCACCGGCCTCGGCACCCAGCGCCAGGACGTGATCGCGTTCGATCTGGCCGCGCTGGAGGGCTGAGCAACCGCCGCGCGAGCCCCCTCTCACGGCGGGAGGGGGCTGCCCACCGTCAAGCAGCGCCCGCGGTCCTATGCGGCTACGTCGAACTTCGCCATGCGCGTGCAGTTCCGGCCGCCCGATTTTGCCTCGTACAGCATCTCGTCGACGCTCGCGAACCAGGCACCCACGTCGGCGAAGCTTCCGACCGAGGACACGCCGAAGCTGGAGGTGACCTTGATGGCTGCGGCCCCGGGAAGCACGAAGGCGTGACGCTGGATCGCGTCGCGCAACCGTTCCGCAGCGACGAATGCATCCTCAGCGCTGGTCTCTGGGAGAAGCACCGCGAACTCCTCTCCCCCCATTCGGCCGAGGAAATCGGTCGGGCGGAGCGTGTGCACGGCAATTCGGCCGATCTGGCGCAGCACCTCGTCCCCCGCCGGATGACCATAGCCGTCGTTGATTTTCTTGAAGTGATCGACATCGAAGGCGATCAGCGAGCTCAGTCGGTGATACCGCGCCTTACGCGCGAACTCGCGACTCACTTGTTCCTCGAAGCCGCGACGGCTCATCGCACCCGTCAGATGATCGGTGCTGGCGATCAGCCGCAACTCCAGCTCATCGCTCACGATGTTGGCGAAATTCTTGAGGATGGCGATGTCCGCCGGGCTGAACCGGCGCGGCGTCGTGTCCATCGCGCACAGCGAACCGACATTGTAGCCGTCCGGCGATCGCAGCGGAACACCGGCATAGCTGCGGATCTTCGGTCCGCCCAGGACCAGGGGGTTTTGCGCGAACCGCACGTCGAGCAGCGCGTTTTCGACGATGAGCGGGTCCGGCTGCTGGATGGTATAGGTGCAGAACGAGACCGCGCGCGGCGTTTCACGGACGTCCAGGCCGCGATAGGCCTTGAACCATTGGCGGTCGCGGTCGACCAGGGACACGGTCGAGATGGGCACCGCGAGCACGGTACGGACAAGATTCACGATCTTCTCGAACGGCTCTTCCGGCGCGGTCTCGAGGATTTCCATACGGCCGAGCGCGGAAAGCCGGGCCTCGTCGTCCATCAGCTTGGGATCAAGCACCCAAATTCCCCATCACCAGAGCACGCATGGCGGCCGTGAGTTCAGTCCGATAGCTGTCGACGAGCTGATGAACGCTCGCCTCGATCACCTCTTCCCCGACGCCGGCGGCGCGCAGGCTCACCACCAGGGCGGACAGATGGTGCTGATGCCGCTGCACGCTCTCCTGGAGCTCTGGCGGGATCGTGTCCTGCTCCCAAGAAGTGGAAATGGATGCCGAGGATAGGCCGTCGGCGATGCTCGTTACGCTTGCCATGCCTTTCTTATAGACCAGAGGCGGCAATAAACGGTTGAGCTAGCAGTGGTTTCGTCGCAAATTGCCGATCTAGAGGCTCGAAGTTCAGCGCTCCGATATGAACCTCGGCGGTCGTCTATCACGGCCGCCTGCCAAGGTCCGCCGCTTACAGCGCCTCCACCCCCAGCACCTCGATCGCCTCGGCCTTGCCGCCGAAGTCCACCCGCTCGCCTTCCTCCGCCCCGAGCAGCGCATGCGCGAGCGGCGCCTGGAACGCCAGCCGGTCGGCGGCCGGATCGGCCTCGTCATGGCCGACGATCTCGATTACCCGCTCACGCCCGTTCAGCCGGATCCGCACCCGCGCGCCGATGCCCGCCACGCCGTCCTCGGGTCGAGGCGCGATCTGCGCGGTGGCGGCGCGGGTGTTCCAATAGCGGAGCTCGCGCTTGAGCACCTCCCTGGCCTCGGCATCGCCCTCGGCCTCGATCGCCGCTTCCAGCGCCGCGACCTTGGCCGCGATCAGCGCGGGCCCCGCCGCCGTGACCAGGTTCGGCCCGGCCGGCAGCGGCAGCTCGAACTTCGGTTCCTTGTGTTCCTCGTCGCTCTCGCGACGGAAGGCGACGCTCATCGTTGCGGCAGATCCTCAAGCGTGGACGATACCTTCCAAAGATCGATCGCGCCTTCGGTTGCATGGGTGTCGATTTCGGCGAGCTCCTCGGCCGAGAAATCGAGATTCTTCACCGCATCGAGCGAATCGTCGAGCTGCTGCACCGTGCGCGCGCCGACCAGCGCCGAGGTGACGCGCGGATCGCGCAGCACCCAGGCGATCGCCATCTGCGCCAGCGTCTGCCCGCGCTTCTCGGCGATCGCGTTCAATGCGCGGATGCGGGCGATGTTCTCGTCCGAGAGCAGCCGCGTGTCGAGCGAGGTGCCGCCCTTCGCCGCGCGCGCATCCTCCGGCACGCCGTTGAGATACTTGCGCGTCAGCATCCCCTGCGCCAGCGGCGAGAAGGCGATGCAGCCGGTGCCGAGATCCGCCAGCGTGTCGAGCAGGCTCTCCTCGATCCAGCGGTTGAGCATCGAATAGCTCGGCTGGTGGATCAGCAAGGGCACCTTGTAGTCTGCCAGGATCGCCGCGGCCTGGCGGGTCAGCTCGGGCGAATAGCTGGAGATGCCCACGTACAGCGCCTTGCCCTGGCGGTGGATCTGGGCGAGCGCGCCCATCGTCTCCTCCAGCGGCGTCTTGGGGTCGACGCGGTGCGAGTAGAAGATGTCGACATAGTCGAGCCCCATCCGCTTGAGGCTCTGGTCGCACGAGGCGATCAGATACTTCCTGCTGCCGCCGACGTCGCCGTACGGCCCGGGCCACATGTCCCAGCCCGCCTTGGTCGAGATGATCAGCTCGTCGCGGTGGCTCGCGAGATCGGTCGCCAGCACGCGGCCGAAATTCTCCTCGGCCGAGCCATAGGGCGGGCCGTAATTGTTCGCGAGATCGAAATGGGTCACGCCGCGATCGAACGCCCGGCGCAGCATCGCGCGGGCATTTTCGAACACGTCGGTGCCGCCGAAATTCTGCCAGAGCCCCAGGCTGATCGCCGGCAGGTCGAGCCCGCTCACGCCGCAGCGGCGATAGGGCATGCGGCCGTCATATCGATCGGCATCGGCGTGCCAGGGCTGGGGATAAGCCATCGTGTCTCTCCATCGGGAATGCTTGGTCGAACGCGCCTATACGCAGACCGGGTCCGTCGCGGAACACCCCGTCCCACCAACAATGGCAAGCCGCCCCCAAGGACAGCTATCTTGTCGTGCCGCCCCTCGCCCGGTAACGCGGGCGGCCATGCAGTATCACAGCACCCGCGGCGGCGCGCCCTTGCTGGGCTTTCGCGACGTCACCCTCACCGGCCTCGCCAGCGACGGCGGCCTCTATATCCCGACCGAGTGGCCGCGCTTCTCGGCGGAGGACATCGCCGCGATGCGCGGCCTCTCCTATGTCGAGACCGCGGTGCGGGTCATGCTGCCGTTCGTCACGCCGGACCTTTCGGAAGACGAACTGCGGGAGCTCTGCACCCAGGCCTATGGCCGCTTCTCGCACGCGGCGGTGACCCCGCTGGTCCAGATCGACCAACAGCATTGGCTGCTCGAGCTGTTCCACGGCCCCACCCTCGCCTTCAAGGACGTGGCGCTCCAGCTGCTCGGCCTGCTGTTCGAGAAGTTCCTGAGCGGCACCAACCAGCACCTGACCATCGTCGGCGCGACCTCGGGCGACACCGGCAGCGCCGCGATCGACGCGGTGGCGGGGCGCATCGGCGTGGACATCTTCATGCTGCACCCGCAGGGCCGCGTGTCCGACGTCCAGCGTCGCCAGATGACCACGGTGCTCGCGCCCAACGTTCACAACATCGCGATCGACGGCAGCTTCGACGATGCCCAGGCGCTGGTGAAGGCGATGTTCAACGATCGCGACTTTGCCGGCCGCTTCCAGCTGAGCGCGGTAAACTCGATCAACTGGGCCCGACTGATGGCGCAGGTGGTCTATTATTTCTACGCCGCCGTCCGCCTCGGCGCGCCCGAGCGGACCGTTGCCTTCTCGGTGCCGACCGGCAATTTCGGCGACGTGTTCGCCGGCTATGTCGCCGCGCGCATGGGGCTGCCGGTGGCCAAGCTGGTCGTGGCGACCAACGTCAACGACATTCTGCATCGGGCGCTCTCGGCGGGCGACTATTCGGCGGGCACCGTCACGCCGACCGCCGCGCCCTCGATGGACATCCAGGTCAGCTCGAACTTCGAGCGGTTGCTGGCGGACCTTGCCGGCGCGCCGGTGGCCGAGCAGATGCGCGGCTTCGAATCGACCCGCGCGATGCAGCTCACCAACATGCAGCGCGAAGGCGCGTCGAAGCTGTTCACCAGCGACGCGATCGATGCCGATGGCATGAACGAGGCGATGCGCTGGGCCTGTGCGGAGACCGCGCAGGTGATCGACCCCCACACCGCGATCGGCCTCGCCGCCGCCCAGCGCGCAGGGCTGGCGCCGGACGTTCCGATCGTCACCCTCGCCACCGCGCATCCCGCCAAGTTCCGCGACGCGGTCGAGCGCGCCACTGGCGTCCGCCCGCACGTGCCGAACCGCATCGGCGACCTGTTCGATCGCCAGGAGCGCTACGATACCCTCCCCGCCGAATTCGGCGCGATCACCGGCTATATCGCCGAGCGGGCCCACGCCCGCCCATGAAGCTCGTCACTCTCACCGGCGAGCCCTGGAACGACTATGGCCTGATCGATTCGGGCCATGGGCGGAAGCTCGAGCGCTACGGCGCGTACCGCTTCATTCGCCCCGAGCCCCAGGCGATGTGGGCACCCGCCTCGGCCGACTGGGACGCGCATGCCGAATTCGTGCCCGGCTCCGACGAAGAGGGCGGCGGCCGCTGGGAGTATCTGAAGCCCACCCCGCGCGAAGGATGGCCGCTGGCGTGGCGGGAAGTGCGTTTTACGGCGCAGACCACCCCCTTCCGCCATCTCGGCTTCTTCCCGGACATGGCGCCGGTGTGGGACTGGATGCGCGGCCGCATCGACGGCATGGCCGAGCCCGAGTGCATGAACCTGTTCGGCTATACCGGGGTCGGATCGCTGGCGCTGGCGGCGGCGGGCGCCAAGGTGACGCATGTCGACGCCTCGAAGAAGTCGGTGATGGAGGGCAAGGCCAACGCGCAGCTCTCCGGCATGGCCGACAAGCCGATCCGATGGATGATCGACGACGCGATGAAGTTCACCGCGCGCGAGGTACGCCGCGGCCGCCGCTATGACGGCATCATCCTCGATCCGCCCAAATGGGGCCGCGGGCCCAACGGCGAGGTCTGGAAGCTGGAGGAAGGCCTGCCGTCGCTGATCGACGACGTGGCCAAGCTGCTCGACGAGAATTCGCGCTTCCTGTTCCTCACCGTCTATGCGGTGCGGATGTCGGCGCTGGCGATCGGCGAACTGGTCCGCCAGACGATGGCGGGCAAGGGCGGCACGGTGGAAGCGGGCGAGCTGACGGTACGCGAGGAAGCGCGCGGGCTGGAACTGCCGACGGCGATTTTTGCGCGGTGGAGCAAGTAGAAAACCGATGATTCCACCACCGCAGCCGGCGGTGGGACCTCGCGTTCACACGATTTCCGGCAGGAAGTCGCCCAGATTGCCGATCCCGGCACGCGCATCCTGCAGTCGCGGATCCGCCATGGCCGCGAGAAAATGGTGATGGTCAGGATGCTCGGGCAGGAATACTGCCTTCCTGGTGTACTCAGCCTGGGAAAACGTGCCCCAGTTGGTAATCCGGCCGAAATAGACCCGGTCCGCCCCCACCCGCTCGCACAGGCTGATCATTTCGCCCATCTCGTGGTAATTCTCCGCCTGCACGACGAAACCGAGGTGGAAGGCATCGATATGCCCCTGGCGGCGCAGTTCGCCCGCGAAGGCAAGGTTCTGCTCCATCACATCCCAGCGGGCACCGCGACGCAGCGCCTCATGTGTCTCCGCAGAAGCGCCATCGAGGCTGATCGACAGCAATTCGACGCGCCCATGCAGCGCCGGGAAGCGCGCCCATTCCCGCGGGGTGAACAACATGCCGTTGGTCATCACGTGGAATTTGAGCGCGGGATAGGCCTCGGGCGTCAGCCGCTCCATCAGCCGGCGGAAGTTCTTGCTCGCAAAGGGGTCGCCGGAGCCGGTGATGGTGACCCGCCGGGCATCCTTGAGCATCGGCAGGATGATACGCTCCTGCAACGCGTCATAGCGCGTGCGGGTGGCCTCATCGGCCGCATAGGGCGCCGCGCGGCAGCTGGGGCAGCTTAGATTGCAGGTCCTGTCATAGGCGAGGTTGACCTCTTCCGGTCCCCGATCAACTTTCGTTTCGCGCCCCTCGACGACCTTTTTCCATGCGCTCGAGCGGTCAGCCAGTTGCGATGCGGGGATCAGCCCATCGGACTGGATCGCCGGACATGCCAACTTGTCGCAATACCGGTAGCTGCCGTCGTGCATGCTGGCCCGGATCGCCTCGGCCGACTCCGAATTCCAGACGTCGCGCCAGTCACTTGCGGTCTGCAAATCGCCGATCGTCGGCTTGAGGAAACTGGCGCAGCATAAGTGGCTGCTCGTCTCCAGCACTTCCAGCCGCTGGAAGGGCACCGGGCAAATTTTGCCCTCCAGCCGATATTTGGGATTGGCCGGGTCTGCCATGCCTTGGAGGTAGAACATCACGCCGGTCACCAACGGCGACTGAGGATTGACCGCGAGCAACGGGGTCAGCAGGCCGATCGCATCGGCGACCGCGCCGCCATGCGCGGCAGCAAGGGCGAGGACGATCACCGCAGCCTGCACCATCGCCGGGTCCTGCCTCGCATAGACCTGGAGCGCGGTGCGTGCCTGCTCGGGAAGCCCGGGTACGGCGGCAAGGAACTGCGGAAACGCCGCCCAAAGCTCCGGCCGGTCGACATCCTCCAGGAGGTCCTTGGCGATGATCGAGAAAATCTCCGCCGCCTTTGCCGCTTCTGGGTCGGTGTCGGTGCCGATATTCGTGATCGCGTTCACAATGCCCCCGGGTTCTTGCAGCCGTCCGATGCGTGTCGACGCTGTATTTGGCGTTCGCATCCAGGGGTGGCGGAATGACATGTTCGCGCCGCGAGCGATTGAAATTCCTGCCGGTTCGCTTTTGCCCCCAAAGCCCCTTATAGGGCGACTGGCGACGGGGAGGTTCCGGCGACGATATTTGATTAGCGGTGACGTGCCACTGCCGCAGCACATGCGTCCCCTATATGTTCTCCGCCGCCCTCCAGCCGGCAACCGCTCTTTGAACCTGCTGGAAGCACGCCTAGCGAGATCCATTGGGGCCGCCGTTGCAGTTCCAGCCCCGGCGAAGGGGCGAATAGATCCCGACTTTCGTCGGGATGACTGGTACGAGGGGAGTGGAAAACCCGCCGGCCTTCAGCCGGCAAGCACGCCCAGCCGCACCAGCTCGGCGCGGAACGCTTCGGCGCCGGTGAACACCACGCCGTGGATGCCCTGCTCTCGCGCGGCTTCTACATTCACCGGTAGATCGTCGACGAACACCGCGTCCGGGCCCTGCAGCCCGAATCGCTCCAGCGCCAGCGCGTAGATGGCGGGATCGGGCTTCACCAGCTTCTCGTCGCCCGAGACGACGATGTCCTGGAAGCGGCCGAACAGCCAGTCGACCTGTGGCATCCAGGCCCGCCAGAACTCGCCGGAGAAGTTGGTGATGCCGTACAGGGGCACGCCCGCCGAATCGAGTTCCTCGACCAGCTCGGCCATGCCGGGGATCGGCGGACCCAATTGGTCGCCGAACTGCGGCCCCCAGAGCGCGATCTTGTCGGCATGCTCGGGGTACAGCGCGCTCAGCTCCGCCGATGTCTCGGCGAAGGGGCGGCCAGCGTCATGCTGGAAATGCCATTCCTTGGTGACGACCTGCGACAGAAACGCATCGAGCGCCTGCTCGTTGTCGAACAGGCGCTCGTACAAACGCCGCGGTTCCCAAGGGAAAAGAACGTTGCCGACGTCGAAGATAACGGCGTGCGGCGCAGTCCCCACGTGTGGGCTCAGCCCTGACGTGCCTTGAAACGCTTCTGCGTCTTGTTGATCACGTAGATCCGGCCACGGCGGCGGATCACGCGGTTGTCGCGGTGCCGCCCCTTGAGCGACTTCAATGAATTGACGATCTTCATGACCGATTCGCTTCTCAAATTATCTGGAATGCCGGAAAGAGCGGCTCGCCTATAAGCGCGGGGACGGGAAGTCAAGGCCGCGTATGCCCCGATCCCGCCGATACCCTGCCGATATGCAGCCGATCGCCGCGCTCGAACGTTCCACCGCCGATGGGCTGCGCAAATCCGCTCGACCCGGCCCGTGCCGGCAGGATAGACCCGTTGCGCCCACGAAACAGGAGTACGTGTTCGTGAATCCGTATCTGCGTCTTGCCCTGCTCGCTACCCTGCCCGCGCTCGCCGCCGGCTGCACCTCCACCGGCGCGCGTCCGCCGATCGACGTTACCCGCTATCACCTCAGCGAGCCGTTCGAGCGCACCACCGTCAGCGTCGTGCCGATGACCGGCGCGATGGACGTCACCCCCGAGTTCCGCGCCTATGCCGATGCGGTGCAGGCGGAGCTGAACAAGCTCGGCTATGTCCCCGCCACCAGCGATCGCCCGGCGGGCTATATCGCCTCGGTCTCGTTCACCCGCACCTCGCGCGGGGTGGTGCGCGAACCGTCTCCGGTGTCCGTGGGTCTCGGCGGCGGCAGCTTCGGCGGCAACCGGGGCGGCGGCGTCGGCCTGGGCGGCGGCTTCTCCTTCGGGCTCGGCAAGCGCAAGACCAACGAGATCCTCGTCTCGCAGCTCTGGGTGCAGCTGCGCCGCCGCGCCGGCGAGAACGTGATCTGGGAAGGCCGCGCCGAAACCACGGGCGTAGGCATCAAGGACAATCAGCCCGCCGCCACCGCCCAGCGACTCGCCGCTGCGCTGTTCAAGGACTTTCCCGGCGACTCCGGGATCACTACGACGGTCAAATGAGCATCCAGATCAGCGCCGCGTTCGACAGCGGCAACATCCGCGTGGTCGCCATCGAAGGCGACCGGGTCGACTGCGAGATCGTCCTCGATCACCAGTCGGACTTCTTCCAGTGGTTCCACTTCCGCGTCGCCGGCGCGAAGGGGCGGACGCTGACCTTCCGCATCCTCAATGCGGGCAGTTCGGCCTATCCCTTCGGCTGGCCGGGCTACAAGGCGCGCTGGTCGGCCGACCGCGACTCGTGGCGGATGACCGAGACCGACTATGCCGGCGGCATCCTCAGCTTCACCCACCATTTCCAGACGGACCTCACCTGGTTCGCCTATTTCGCGCCCTACTCGATGGAGCGGCACCACGACCTCGTCAGCCGCATCGCGCTGCAGGAGGGGGTGACGCACCGCCAACTGGGCGAGACGCTGGACGGCCAGCCGATCGACTGCCTCAGCATGGGCGAAGGCCCGAAGCAGGTGTGGCTCTACGCCCGCCAGCATCCGGGCGAGAGCATGGCCGAATGGTGGATGGAAGGCGCGCTCGAGTTCCTCACCGATGAGGACAATGCGGTGGCGCAGGCGCTCCGCAGCAAGGCGACCTTCCACTGCGTGCCCAACATGAACCCGGACGGCTCGCGCCGCGGTCACCTGCGCACCAATGCGGCGGGGGTGAACCTCAACCGCGAATGGCACACCCCCACGCCCGAGCGCAGCCCGGAAGTGCTGGCGGTGCGCAATGCGATGGACGAAACCGGCGTGCATTTCGCGATGGACGTCCACGGTGACGAGGCGATCCCGGCCAATTTCCTCGCCGGCTTCGAGGGCATCCCCAGCTGGACCGACGAGCTCGGCGAGAAGTTCTACGAATTCGGCCGTCGCCTCGCGGCGCACACCCCCGATTTCCAGACCGAGCTCGGCTATGACAAGTCGCCCCCGGGCAAGGCCAACCTCGCCATGTCGACCAACCAGCTCGCCGAGCGGTTCGGCGCGGTGTCGATGACGCTGGAAATGCCTTTCAAGGATCATGACGCGAACGCCGATCCCGAGTTCGGCTGGTCGCCGATCCGCAGCAAGCTGCTCGCCCATGCCTGCCTCGAAACGCTGGCAGGGATGATCGACACGCTGTGATCGCGATCCGGGAAGGCGGGCTGGACGATGCCCAGGTGCAGGATCTCCTGCGCCTGCACGCCTCGGGCATGCTCGCCAACTCGCCGGCGGAGAGCTGCCATTTCCTCGACCTGTCGGGCCTCCAGGCGGCGGACGTCAGCTTCTGGAGCGCCTGGGCGGGCGAGGATCTGCTCGGCATGGGCGCGCTCAAGCAGCTTGATGCCACCCACGGCGAAGTGAAGTCGATGCGCACCGTGCCCGCACAGCTCGGCAAGGGCGTGGGCGCGGCGGTGCTGGAGCATATCCTCGCCACCGCCCGGGCGCGGGGGCTGACGCGGCTGAGCCTGGAGACGGGCACCGCGCCGGCGTTCGAGCCCGCGCACCGGCTGTATCAACGCTACGGCTTCGTTCCCTGCCCGGCGTTCGGCAGCTATGCGGAAGACCCGCATAGTCGGTTCTTCACCTTGGAGCTCTGAGCGTCCCACGGACTTGGCGCCGCTGGCCCGGCGCATCGTGCGGAGGTGGAGACAAGCGGCTTCCTGCCCGTCGCGGCCGATGGCATAAGCCGCCCATGCCGTTCCGCCCCCTGCTCGCCCTGCTGGCGCTCGTCGCCGCCCCGCTGCTCGCCGCTCCCGGCAAGGACGTCGTGCGCGAGGAGCGGCGCGTCACCATCGGGGGCGTGCAGGAGGTGTGGCGCCTGGTCTGGCGCGGGGCTCCGCGCGACGATGGCATGTGCGGGCCCCAGGATCCCGAGATGGCGATCACCTGCCCGTGCAGCGGTGTCGCCTATGCGCAGAGGGGCGACCTGGTGCTGGAACGCCAGCGCTCCGGCGCAGCGTCCGAGCGGATGGCATTGGCGCCGCTGTTCGCCGGATCCGAGATGCTGTCCGACGCGGACGGCGTTGCAGCCGTTCTGCCGCGCTGGCCGATGGGCGACGATGATGTCTCCAAAGAGGTCACGCCCAAAGCGATCCGCGCCCGGCCCGCGGTCCCGATCCTGAAGCTCGCCGACTATGACCATGACGGCGTCGCCGGCGAATTCCTGCTGCAGATCGACGCGCTGCCCTGCGGCAAGCAGCTGATGGTGGCGGTCGGCACCTCGCGCGCCCATCCCGGCCTCCACGCGCTGACCAGCGCCGAGCATCCCGAACGCCCGCTGGCACTGTATCGCTGGCAATGGGAAGCGCTCGCCCGCAACCCGCGCCCCGCCGAGCTTGCCGACTGGCCCTGCGGCGATCACGGCGCCGAGGAGGAGACCACCTTGCTGGTCCGCGCCGATCGCGGCGCGATCCATGCGACGCGGGTCACCGGCACCTGCCCCGACGAGTCGGAGAACGGCAGCACCCGCCATGCGAAGAAAGTGCTCAAGCGCGAAATCCTGTAACCCGGCCGCGCCGCGCGCGGGCGGTGTACTGCGGGACGCCGAGGTCACAGCCACCAGCACGGGACCGTCCGCGATGACCCTCGACCAGCTCGGACCGCGGCTCTGCATCCTGGGTCCGTCCAACAGCGGCAAGTCCACGCTGGCCGTCGCGATCGCCGCGGCGCGCGGGCTGGCGCCGATCCATCTAGATCAGCTCCACCATCTTCCCCATACGGATTGGGTCCCCCGCCCGGCCGACGAATTCGCCGCCCTGCACGACGCAGCGATCCTGGGTGAAAGCTGGGTGATCGAGGGCAACTATACCCGGCTGCTGCCGCAACGCCTGGCTCGGGCGACCGGCGTGCTGCTGCTCGACGTGCCGACCTCGGTCAGCCTCTACCGCTATGTCCGGCGCTGCTGGTTCGAGCGCGAACGGCACGGTGCGCTCGCGGGCGGGCGCGACAGTGTGAAGTGGAACATGCTCCACCATATCCTCATCGCCACCCGCGCCAATCGCGTGCGCTATCGGCAGATGTTCGATAACGTCACCCTGACCAAGGCCATACTGGCCTCGCCCCGCGCGATTGCCGATTTCTACCGCCGGAACGACCTGCGCCGGTAAGCACGCCCGCCGAGAACAGGCACTCCCCCGCCGTGCCCCTCACGCGAACAGCGAAAGTGCTCCACTCTCCAGCGCTTCGGGGATCGTCAGCCGATCACCTCGGCTGATCTCGTGGGTGGTAGGTGCCGGCACCAGATTCCACGGCGTCACCACCGCGTCGCACCAGGCGGTGAACAGGCCCGACGACCAGGACCGCAGGCTTTCTTCCACTTCCGGCAGCACCGCTGCCATGGCGTTCGGTTCGAGGCGCATGGTCATCCTCCTACTCCTCAGCGTGCGTGATTCCGTAGTTTTCCCGAGTCTCGCGATCCTATCACGACAGCGGAAAGGATGCGCGAGCATGCAATCGTTTAACTTGCACCCATCCCCGCGGCGAACGCGATTCTGAGCGCTTCGGACAGGCTCTTCGCGCCCAGCTTCGCCATCACATTGGCGCGGTGCACCTCGACCGTTCGCGCCGAGATGCCGAGGTCGTAGGCGATGGTCTTGTTCGGGTATCCCTGCGCCAGCCCCTCCAGCACCTCGCGCTCGCGCACGGTCAGCGCGCCGAGCAGCGTCTCGGCGTCCGCGGCGCGCGTCTTGACGTCCTCGGCCGCCTCCAGCCGTTCGAAGCCGCGGTTGATCGCGTCGATCAGCGCGCGGCTCTCCATCGGCTTTTCGAGGAAATCGACCGCGCCGGCCTTCATCGCCTTCACCGCCAGCGAGACGTCGCCGTGCCCCGTGAGCACGATCACCGGCAGCGCGATGCCGCGCGCGTGGAGTTCCTGCTGCACTTCCAGCCCGTCCATCTCGGGCATCCGCACGTCGAGCAGCACGCAGCCGGGCTCGACATGCCGCGCCTCCTTGAGGAACGCGACGCCCGAGGGCCAGGTCTGCACCGCAAAGCCCGAGGTCTTGAGCATGAAGCTGGCGGAGCGGCGGACGCCATCCTCGTCGTCGACGATATGGACGAGGCGCTTGTCGGTCACGGGAGATTCCCTTCTTCTACATGGACGAGGGTGAAGTGGAAGGCACTGCCGCCGCCCGGCCGCGGCTCCAGCCAGATGCGGCCGCCATTGGCCTCGACGATGGTGCGGCAGATCGACAGGCCGAGGCCCATGCCGTCCGCCTTGGTGCTGTGAAAGGCGCGGAACAGGTCCTCGGCGACTTCGGCGGCCACCCCGGGGCCGGTATCCGCCACCGTCACCCGCACGAATCCGGGCGTCTCCAACCGGCTGGAGATGGTCAGCCGCCGCTCGGGCACATCGGCCATCGCCTCGATCGCGTTGCGCATCAGGTTGATCAGCACCTGCTGGATCTGGATGCGGTCGACCAGCACCGGCCCGGCGGCGGGATCGAACAGGAATTCCGCGACCACGCCCTTCTCGCGCGCGCCGATCAGCGCCAGCTTGCAGGCTTCGTCGACCAGGTCGGGGATATGCTCGACGCTCTTCTCCACCTCGCCCCGCGCGACGAATTCGCGCAGCCGCCGGACGATGGTGCCCGCGCGCAGCGCCTCCTGCGCGGTATCGTCGAGCGCCTCGCGGATCATCGGCAGGTCCTCGGGATCGCCCGCATCGAGCAGGTTCGAGACGCCGCGCACATAGTTCACTACCGCGGTGATCGGCTGGTTGAGCTCGTGCGCCAGCGTCGAGGCCATGGTGCCCATCGCGCTGACCCGCGCTGCATGGATCAGGCCGGAGCGGAGTTCCTCGATCCGCTGCTCGGCGCGCTGCTTGTCGCTCAAATCGCGGATGAAGCCGGTGAAGACGCGCTCGCCCTCGGTCATCGCCTCGCCGACCGAAAGCTCGATCGGGAAGGTGGTGCCGTCGCGCCGCCGCCCGGTGACGGTGCGGCCGGTACCGATGATCCGCCGCTCGCCGGTCTCCAGATAGCGGCGGATATAGCCGTCGTGCCGCGCCCCGTCGCCCGCCGGCATCAGCAGGCTGACATTGGCACCGACCACCTCGTCCTCGGCATAACCGAACATCCGCGCGGCGGCGGCGCTGAACGAAACGATGTTGCCGCGCTCGTCGATGATCACCATCGCGTCGAGCACCGTCGCCAGGATCGAGCGGAGATGGTTGGCGGCGGCGGTTGCCTGGCGCTCGCTGGCGCGCTGCTCGGTAATGTCGCGGATCACCTTGCCGAAGCCGCGCAGCCGCCCGTCGGGGCCGCGCAACGGCGTGATCAGCACCTGCGCAAGGAACTCGCTGCCGTCCTTGCGCAGCCGCCAGTCCTCCTCCTCCAGCTTGCCGTCGCGCAGCGCCGCGTCGAGATCGGCGCGCGGCTTGCCTGCCCCCACCGCCGAGGCCGGGTAGAACAGGCCCATGTCGCGGCCGAGCACCTCGTCCTCGCGCCAGCCCTTCAGCCGCTCGGCGCCTTCGTTCCAGAAGGACACGCGGCCCTTGGGATCGACGGTGTAGATCGCATAGCCGACCGCCCCGTCGATCAGCAGGTTGAGCTCGGCAGCGAGTTCGTCGGCGCGATCGGCCCGCCTTCGGGCATCGGCTTCCTCAGCGCGCAGGCGGCGGCGTAGCGCGCGGCTGTAGGACGCGAGCAGCAGGATCGCCGCGGCCCAGGCGAACAGCACGCCGACCAGCACATAGCGCTCGCCGCGCGAGACCAAAGGCGCCAGCGCGAGACCGGAGACGAGCAGCAGCAGCGTCGCCATCGCCTCGGGAATGCGCCGCCGCAGCCGGTCGCCCAGCGTCACCGGCGCCGGCATGTCGAACGGCGGCAGCGGGAAGTTCATCGCGCGAGGGCGCCGAGCAGCTCGAGTCGGCCGACCGGCTTCTTCACCACATGCGCGAACCCGGCGGCGCGGGCTTCGTCATCCAGCTCGGCATGGCTCTGGCCGATCAGGATCGCGCGCCCCTGCCAGCCGCGCAGCGCCAGCTGGCGTAGCAGATGGATGGCGTCCCCGTCGGACAGATCGCGCGCGATCAGCAGCGTGCGGATCTGCTCGAGCGTCGCTTCCGCCATCGCCGCCGCGGCGGAGGCGAAGGCGCGCACGTCCATCCCGCAGCCCTGGAGCAGCAATTGCAGCGCGCGGCGTGAGTCGTCCTGAGAATCGACCAGCAGCACGCGCTCGCGCACGCCCCGGGACGGCATGGGCACGCCCTCCTTCATGCGCGCACCCCGCGCGGCGGAAGGAGGAGGGAAAGGCAGACGCTAGAACGCATGGGGCCAAAATATGCGGCCCCAATCTGCAGCGTCATGCGGATAGCTACGTATTGGCGCTCGGCTTAGCGCGAATAGCGCTCCTCGGCCCACGGATCGCCGCGCACGTGATAGCCGTTCACTTCCCAGAAGCCCGGCCGGTCACGCCCGATCACCTCGATCCGCGAGATCCACTTGGCGCTCTTCCAGAAATAGAGATGCGGCACCACCAGCCGCGCCGGGCCGCCATGGTCGCGGTGGAGCGGCTTGCCCTCCCAGCGATGCGCGATCAGCGCGTCGGGCGCGGCGAAATCGGCGAGCAGCAGGTTGGTGGTATAGCCGTCATAACCGTGGAGCATCACCGCCTCGGCCTCCTCGCGCGGCTCGACCATGTCGAGCAGCCGCTGGGTGGCGACGCCCGCCCAGCGATTGTCGTAGCGCGACCAGCTGGTGACGCAGTGGATGTCGCTGACCCGCTCGTCGGTGGCGAGCGCCTCGAAGGCGGGCCAGTCGAGCGTCAGCGGACGGGCGACCATGCCGTCGATGGTGAGCCGCCAACGCTCGGGCCGCACCTCGGGCTGGCGGCCGAGATCGAGCACCGGCCAGTTGGTAACCAGATGCTGGCCGGGCGGCAGCCGCTCGGCCTCGGGCCGCGACGTACGGCCGGTGAGGAACTTGCCCGCCTCGGCCCAGGCGCGCTTGGAGCGGGTGAGCTTGCTGTCCTCGTCCATGGCACGCCTCCTCGTCAGGCCGGCTTCCGCTCGCCGGCGATGGTAGGCAATAGCTCGGACACGGTCGGATGGATATGCACCGCGTGCGCCAGGTCCGTGGCGGTGCCTTGCTTCACCATCAGGTCGAGCACGCCGTGGATCGCCTCGTCGCCGCTCGTCCCGAGAATCGCGCCGCCGAGGATCCTGCCGCTGTCGGCATCGGTGACGAGCTTCATGAAGCCGAGCGACTCGTCCTTCTCCACCGCGCGGCCGACCCGGGTCATCGGGCGCCTGCCGACCTCAATGCGGTGGCCCGCCTTCTTCGCCTCGGCCTCGCCCATGCCGACTCGACCCAGCGGCGGGTCGATATAGAGCGCATAGGCGGGGATGCGGTCGGTCACCTTGCGGTCGGCGCCGTCGAGCAGGTTGTCGGCGACGATCTCGAAGTCGTTATACGCGGTGTGGGTGAAGGCGCCGCGGCCGTTGCAGTCGCCCATCGCCCAGATGCTGTCGACATTGGTGCGCAGCCGATCGTCGACCTGCACATAGCCGCGCGCGTCGGTCTCCACGCCCGCCGCGTCCAGGCCGAGATCGTCGGTGTTGGGCACGCGCCCTACGGCCAGCAGCACATGGCTGCCAAGCACTTCGGGGCTGCCCTCGTGGCAGTCCACCCCAACCAGCACGTCCTCGCCCTGGGCTGCGAAGCGGATGCATTCGGCGCCGGTGCGGATCGCGATGCCTTCCGCCTCCAGGATGTCGCGAACCGCGTCCGAAATCTCCGGATCCTCGCGGCCGATCAGCTTGGGGCCCTTCTCGACGATGGTCACCTCTGCGCCGAAGCGGCGGAACATCTGGCCGAATTCCAGCCCGATATAGCTGCCGCCGACCACCACCAGGTGCCGCGGCACCGCATCAAGCTTGAGGATGGTGCTGTTGGTGAGGAACGGCACGTCCTTCACCCCCGGCATATCGGGCACCAGCGCCCGGCCGCCGACGTTAAGGAAGATGCGGTCGGCCTCCAGCACGTCGTCGCCGACGCGTATCCGGTGCGGTGCCTCGAACACCGCCTGGCCGAAGAACAGCGTGCAGTGCGCCATCCCGTCGATCCAGCGCTGCAGCGACGCGCGCGAGTCCGCGGAGATCTTATCCGCCCGTGCGCGCACCTTGGCGAAGTCGATGCCGACCTCGCCGCCGATGGTCACGCCGAAATCGGCGGCCCGCCTGGCCATGTGCGCGGCATAGGCGCTGGCGACCAGCGTCTTGGTCGGCTTGCAGCCGGTATTGACGCAGGTGCCGCCGAGCAGGTGCCGCTCGACCAGCGCCACCGACATGCCCGCATCGCTCAGCCGTCCCGCAAGCGGCGTCCCCGCCTGCCCCGCGCCGATCACGATCGCATCGAACCTGCGGCTCATAGCGATGCCGCCACGAAAGCCGCGACGCCGATCGCGGCGAGGTCCTCGACCAGCGCGGCGGGGAGGTCGGTGCCGAACGCGCGGCACAGCGCCGTGCGCGCCGCATAGCCGCCGAACGTGCCGATCACCGCGCCGAGCCCGCCCGCCGCGATGCAGAGCGGGAGCGAACTCGCCGCCAACCCGATCGCCGCGCCGCACAGCGCGCCGGAAAGCAGCCGTCCAACGAAACCCGGCGGCGCCTTGCGGCTCGGCGTTGTCGGCAGCTTGTCCGCGACATATTCGCCGATCGCCAGCGCCGTGAAGATCCACGGCGTGCCCCACCAGCCCATCCAGCCGAGCCAGGTGCCCTGCAGCGGCAGCCAGCCGGCAGTCGCAGCCCAGGATATTGCCGCCGGCGCGGTCATGGTGCGCATGCCGGCGACGATGCCGATCAGCAGCGCGAGGACGAGGGGCGGCATCAGCAGGTCTCCCATAAGTGGGCGGATGGAACGCCTTTCCGCGCACGCGCGCAACTGCACTTCCGTATGCCCCCGCCGCCAACGAAACGAATCGCCACGGGTTGCAACCCGCCACCGATTGACCGATCAGGCGGCCCAACCAAGCCCATCAGGAGAACCGGCCATGAAGACCCGCGCCGCCGTCGCCTTCGAAGCGAAGAAGCCGCTGGAGATCGTCGAACTCGATCTGGAGGGCCCCAAGCCCGGCGAAGTGCTGGTCGAGATCATGGCCACCGGCCTGTGCCACACCGATGCCTACACGCTGGACGGCCTCGATTCCGAGGGCCTGTTCCCCTCGGTGCTCGGCCATGAAGGCGCCGGCATCGTCCGCGAGGTGGGCGCCGGCGTCACCAGCGTGAAGCCCGGCGATCACGTAATCCCGCTCTACACGCCTGAATGCCGCCAGTGTAAGTCGTGCCTCAGCGGCAAGACCAACCTGTGCACCGCGATCCGCGCGACCCAGGGCAAGGGGCTGATGCCCGACGGCACCACCCGCTTCAGCTACAAGGGCCAGCCGATCTTCCATTACATGGGCTGCTCGACCTTCTCGAACTTCACCGTGCTGCCCGAGATCGCGGTGGCGAAGATCCGCGAGGACGCGCCGTTCCAGACCAGCTGCTATATCGGCTGCGGCGTCACCACCGGCGTCGGCGCGGTGGTCAACACCGCCAAGGTGCAGGTGGGCGAGACGGTCGTGGTGTTCGGCCTGGGCGGGATCGGCCTCAACGTGATCCAGGGCGCACGCCTCGCGGGTGCGGGCCAGATCATCGGCATTGACGTCAACCCGGACCGCGAGGAATGGGGCCGCAAGTTCGGCATGACCCACTTCCTCAACACCAAGGGCATGTCGCGCGAACAGATCGTCGCCAAGGTGGTCGCGCTGACCGATGGCGGCGCCGACTACAGCTTCGATGCGACCGGCAACACCGAGGTGATGCGCACCGCGCTCGAATGCTGCCATCGCGGCTGGGGCGAATCGATCATCATCGGCGTGGCCGAGGCGGGCAAGGAGATCGCGACGCGCCCGTTCCAGCTGGTGACCGGGCGCGTCTGGAAGGGCACCGCGTTCGGCGGCGCCAAGGGCCGGACCGACGTGCCGAAGATCGTCGACTGGTACATGAACGGCAAGATCGCGATCGACCCGATGATCACCCATGTCCTGACGCTGGAGGAGATCAACAAGGGCTTCGAGCTGATGCATGCGGGCGAGAGCATCCGCAGCGTCGTCGTCTACTGAGGAGACGGGACCATGTTCACCCATGTGATGCTCGGCGCTGACGATATGGACGCCGCCAAGGCCTTTTACGATGCGACGCTGACCGTGCTGGGCGTGCCCGCCGGCGTGGTGGATGAGCGCGGGCGCGTGCATTATGCCTATGAAGGCGGCCGCCTGATGATCACCCGCCCGATCAACGGCCAGCCGGCCAGCTGCGCCAATGGCAGCACGATCGGCTTCCATGCGAAGAGCCCGGAGATGGTCGATGCCTGGCAGGCCGCGGGCCTGGCGCATGGCGGCACCGCGATCGAGGATCCCCCCGGCATCCGTGAAGCGACCGGCGGCCGCAGGCTCTACCTCGCCTATCTGCGCGACCCGGCGGGCAACAAGATCTGCGCCGTCCATCCGGTTCGCGGCTGATGGAAACGCTGTCGACCAACAAGGCGTTCGGTGGGGTGCAGGGCGTGTATCGCCACGCCTCCGCCGCGACGGGCACGCCGATGACCTTCTCGGTCTATGTTCCGCCGCATGCCGAGGGTGCGACGCTGCCGGTGCTCTGGTACCTGTCGGGCCTCACCTGCACCCACGCCAACGTTACGGAGAAGGGCGAATATCGCCGCGCCTGCGCCGAGGCCGGGGTGATCTTCGTCGCGCCGGACACGTCCCCGCGGGGCGAAGGCGTGGCCGACGTGCCCGACTATGATTTCGGCCAGGGCGCCGGCTTCTATGTCGATGCGACCCAGGCGCCCTGGTCCGAGCATTTCCACATGCGGACCTATATCGAGGACGATCTGCCTGCATTGCTCGCGACCGAGTTCCCGATGGCCGACCTGACCCGCCAGGGTATCACCGGCCATTCGATGGGTGGGCACGGCGCGCTGACCATCGGCCTGCGCAATCCGGAGCGCTTCCGCAGCGTCTCGGCCTTCGCCCCGATCGTCGCACCTGCCCAGGTGCCTTGGGGGCAGAAGGCGCTGGGCGGCTATCTCGGCGACAATCCGGCGGCATGGCGCGCGCACGACGCGGTCGCGCTGATCGAGGACGGGGCCCGCCTGCCCGACCTTCTGGTCGACCAGGGCGATGCCGACACGTTCCTCGCCGATCAGCTCCGCCCGCAGCTGCTGGCCGATGCCTGCGCCGCCGCCGGTATTCCGCTCACGCTGCGGCTCCAGCCCGGCTATGACCACAGCTATTATTTCGTCTCGACCTTCCTGGCCGAGCATGTTGCCTGGCATGCCGCGCGCCTGAAAGCGTGAGATGAGACCAGCACACCGACGCAGCACGACGCTGCGCCGGCCCATAAGGGGGAGTTTTCCGGCGTGAAGTTCAAGTCGCTGTTCGCCGTCGCCGCCGCGCCGCTCGCGCTGCTGTTCAGCCCGTCGGCGTTCGGCCAGGCGGCGCTTGCCACCGTACCCGCCGTGCAGAGCCGCCCCGCCGATCCGGCCCTGTGGGTGGTCAAGGATGCGGACACCACCATCTATCTGTTCGGCACCGTCCATGTGCTGAAGCCGGGCCTCAGCTGGTTCGATTCGGCGGTGAAGGCGGCGTTCGACAAGAGCGACACGCTGGTGCTCGAACTGGTCGAGCCGGATCCGGCGACGATGCAGGGGCTGCTGGTCAAGACGGCGATGGCACCCGCCGGCTCCAAGCCGATCGCCGAGCAGCTGCCGGCGGACAAGCGCGACGCCTATCTGAAGGCGATGGCCGATATCGGCGTGCCGCCGGCGGCGTTCAACATGCTGCAGCCCTGGGTGGCCGGCATCACGCTCAGCGTGGCGGGCCTCCCCAAGCTCGGCTATGATCCGGCCAGCGGCGCGGAAAAGGTGCTGACTGCCGCGGCGAAGGATGCGGGCAAGCCGGTGATCGGCCTCGAAACCGCCGAACAGCAGCTCGGCTATTTCTCCAGCATGCCGCAGGCACTCCAGCTCGCCTTCCTCTCCTCGGCGGTGGACGATTATCCGAAGCTCGGCACCGAACTCGGCAAGATGATCGACCAATGGGCCGCGGGCGATCCCGAGGCGCTGGGCGCAACGATGAACGAAGGCATGCGCGACACGCCCGATCTCGCGCGGATCCTGCTGACCGAGCGCAATGCGCGCTGGGCGAAATGGATCGAGGCACGGCTCAAAACGCCCGGAACGGTGTTCTTGGCGGTAGGCGCCGGCCACCTGGCCGGCAACGACAGTGTCCAGGCGTTCCTCGCAAAGGATCAGGTGAAGGCGGAGCGCGTCCGCTACTGACCATCCGCGGGGGCGCGTCCTCTTCGAAGCGGCGCCTGCCGCATGCACCTTGGAGCAATTCGCATGGCATCGAATCCCCGTCCCCTGATCGGCCTGCTCGCGGGCGTGACCGCCGGCCTGATCGCCTCGGCCGCGATGGCCGCGTTCCAGAACCAGGCGAGCAAGCTGGTCCCCAAGGAGGACCAGAGCGACGGCGATCCGGCGACGGTGAAGGCCGCCGACATGGTGGTCGAAGCGACCACGGGCGACAAGGTGCCCGAGCCCTATCGCGAGGCCTCGGGCCAGGCGGTGCACTATATCGTCGGCGGCGTGCTGGGCGGCATCTACGGGCTGATCACCGAATATCGGCCGGAGGCGGCGACTGGCTTCGGCGGCGCGTATGGCGTGGTCACCTCGGCGCTGCTCGACGAGGGTGCGGTGCCGGCGCTGGGGCTGGGCAGCGGACCGAGCGAGACGCCGGCGTCGATCCATGCCTATGGCGCGGCGTCGCACCTCGTCTACGGCGTGGTTCTGGAAGGCGTGCGGCGGATCATCGCGGGCGCGCGGTAACGGCGCCCGACACCAACAGCCGTCATCCCCGCGAAGGCGGGGATCCATTGGGGTCGCCGGATCGGCGCTTGCCGTGAACGCACAGGCGAATGGATCCCCGCCTTCGCGGGGATGACGCTGGCGTTGGGGAATCGGTCCTCCCATCTCCCACCCCAACCGCCTTGCGCGAACCCCTTATTGCTATACGCTCCCGGGTTGCGGACGAGACCGGATCGATCCGGCGCGCGCCGCGACCCGCAATTGCAGGGGAGGATGTCACTCTATGACGATCGTCTATTTCGCCATCGTCTGCGGCCTGATCGCCGTGGCCTATGGTTTTTTCACGAGCCAGCAGGTGCTGCGCGCACCGGCGGGCAATGCCAAGATGCAGGACATCGCCGCCGCCATCCAGGAAGGCGCCAAGGCCTATCTGACGCGGCAATATACCGCCATCGCCGTGGTCGGCGTCGTGGTGGGTGTCGTGCTGTTCCTCACGCTGGGGCTCATCCCCACCATCGGCTTCCTGATCGGCGCGATCCTGTCCGGCGTGGCCGGCTTCGTCGGCATGAACATCTCGGTCCGCGCCAATGTGCGCACGGCAGAGGCGGCACGCGGCAGCCTGCAGGGCGGGCTCACCCTCGCCTTCCGCTCGGGCGCGATCACCGGCATGCTGGTGGCGGGCCTGGGGCTGCTCTCGATCGCGGTGCTGTTCTGGTATCTGGTGGAAGTGGCGCACCATGCGCCGAACGATCGCCTGGTCGTACTCACCCTGTCGACGCTCGCCTTCGGCGCCTCGCTGATCTCGATCTTCGCGCGGCTCGGCGGTGGCATCTTCACCAAGGCGGCGGACGTCGGCGCCGATCTGGTCGGCAAGGTGGAAGCCGGCATTCCGGAAGACGACCCCCGCAACCCCGCCGTGATCGCCGACAATGTCGGTGACAATGTCGGCGACTGCGCCGGCATGGCCGCCGATCTGTTCGAGACCTATGTGGTGACGCTCGGCCTCACCATGGTGACGATCGCGCTGCTGCTGCGCGGGATCGACACCGCGCTGCTCACCCGGTTGATGGCGCTGCCGCTGCTGGTCGGCGGCGTGTGCATCCTCACCTCGATCCTCGGCACCTACATGGTCCGCCTGGGCGCCAACCAGTCGATCATGGGCGCGCTCTACAAGGGCTTCTGGACCACGGTGATCCTGTCGGTCCCGGCGATCTACGGCGTCACCCATTATGTGCTGGGCGGGCGGATGCAGGATTCGATCGCGTCGCTCGGCGAGCCCTCCGCGCTGCTCGACGGCAGCACGCTCTCGGCCGATGCCGTGGCGGCCGCCGCGGCGATGCCGAACGTCACCGGCATGGGGCTGTTCTGGTGCATGATGATCGGCCTGGTCGTCACCGGGCTGCTGGTGTGGATCACCGAATATTACACCGGCACCAATTTCCGCCCGGTGAAATCCATCGCCAAGGCCTCGGTGACCGGCCATGGCACCAACGTCATCCAGGGCCTCGCGATCAGCCTCGAATCGACCGCGCTGCCGACGCTGGTGATCGTCGTCGCGGTGATCGCGACCTATCAGATCGCGGGCATCCTCGGCGTGGCCTTCGCCGCCACCTCGCTGCTGGCGCTGGCCGGCATGGTGGTCGCGCTCGACGCCTATGGCCCGGTGACCGACAATGCCGGCGGCATCGCCGAGATGGCCGGGCTCGAAGACGAGGTGCGCCACAAGACCGACGCGCTGGACGCGGTGGGCAACACCACCAAGGCGGTGACCAAAGGCTATGCGATCGGCTCGGCGGCGCTGGCGGCGCTGGTGCTGTTCGGTGCCTACACCACCGATCTCGACCATTATCACGACGCGCTGGGGCTGACCGGGCCTGTCAACTTCTCGCTCTCCAACCCGTACATCATCGTGGGTCTCTTGCTCGGCGCGCTGCTCCCCTATCTGTTCGGTGCGTTCGGCATGACCGCGGTCGGCCGTGCGGCCGGATCGGTGGTGGAGGATGTCCGCGCGCAGTTCCGCGACAATCCGGGGATCATGGCGGGCACCAGCCGGCCCAATTATGCGCGCACGGTGGACATCGTCACCAAGGCGGCGATCCGCGAGATGATCATCCCCTCGCTGCTGCCGGTGCTCAGCCCGATCATCGTATATTTCCTGATCGCCGCGGTGGCGGGCAAGGAACAGGGGTTCGCCACGGTGGGCGCAATGCTGCTCGGCGTGATCGTCTCCGGGCTGTTCGTCGCCATCTCGATGACCAGCGGCGGCGGCGCCTGGGACAACGCCAAGAAATATATCGAGGACGGCAATTACGGCGGCAAGGGCAGCGACGCCCACAAGGCCGCGGTGACCGGCGACACGGTGGGCGATCCGTACAAGGACACGGCGGGTCCGGCGGTCAATCCGATGATCAAGATCACCAACATCGTTGCGCTGCTGCTGCTCGCAGCGCTGGCCGGCAGCGGTACGCACTGACCTGAAGATCCTCCCCGGCACGGGGAGGGGGACCATGCGAAGCATGGTGGAGGGGGATCGCAGCGGGCGAGTCCCTTGTGGAGAACCCCCTCCACCACCGCCTTCGGCGGCGGTCCCCCTCCCCGTGCCGGGGAGGATCTTGTTCCCTCACCGGCCAATCCCCACATCCCACACGAAGACGCGCGCCCGTGCCGCGCCGCCTTCCCTTTTTCCTTCCAGCGCTGTAAGGGCGACGCACTTTTACGCGCGCTAATCCCTGAGAGGCATTTTTTGGCCAAAGAAGAACTGCTTGAAATGCGTGGACAGGTTGTGGAGCTTCTCCCCAACGCCATGTTCCGCGTCCGGCTCGAGAACGACCATGAGATTCTCGGCCACACCGCCGGCAAGATGCGCAAGAACCGCATCCGCGTGCTGGTCGGCGACGAGGTGCTCGTCGAGCTGACCCCGTACGACCTGACCAAGGGCCGCATCACCTACCGCTTCAAGTAAGCGGGTGCCGCCCATGCGGCTCGTGCTCGCTTCCACTTCGCCGCGACGGCTCGATCTGCTCACCCGGATCGGCGCCGCGCCCGATCGCGTTGCCGCCCCGGACGTGGACGAGGATGTCCGCGCCGGCGAGCTGCCGCGACCCTATGTGCTGCGCGTCGCCACCGCCAAGGCGCATGCGGTCGACCGTGCCGAGGACGAGATCGTCCTTGCCGGCGACACCACCATCGCCGTCGGCCGCCGCATCCTCGGCAAGCCCGCGGACGAAGCCGATCTGCGCCGCATGCTGGCGCTGCTCTCCGGCCGCCGCCACCACTGCCTCTCCGCGCTCTGTGTGATCGGCGCCGACGGCCGGACACGCACCCGCGTCTCCGACACCGTCGTCGCCTTCAAGCGCCTCAGCGACGCCGATATCGACTGGTACGTCGCCAGCGGCGAAGGCATGGGCAAGGCGGGCGGCTATGCCATCCAGGGCAAGGCCGAGGCATTCGTGCGCTTCCTCTCCGGCAGCCATTCGGGCGTGGTCGGCCTGCCGGTGTTCGAAGCCCGCGCGCTGCTGGCCGGCGCCGGCTATCCCCTTGGCTGAGTGGCTATACGAGGCGGGGATCGGCGAGAACCGCGCCGCCCTCGTTTCGCGTGGGGTCATCTGGAAGGCGCGAATCGAGCTTTCGGGCACCCGCCCCCAGGTCGGTGCGATCTGCGCAGCACGACTCATCGACAAATCCACCGGCAAGGTGACGCTGGACAAGGGCGGCGAGGCGCTGTGCGATCCGCTCCCCAAGGGCATCACCCAGGGCGCGCCGCTGCGCGTGAAGATCGTCCGCGAGGCGATCCCCGAGCCCGGCCGCGCCAAGCTCCCCAAGGCCGTCCCCGCGCCCGCCGAGAGCCCCGTGGGCGACGGCCCGGACCTGCTTGCCCGCATCACCGGCAGCGACCATCCGGTGCGGATGCTGCGATCCCACGAGACGGACGCGCTGGAAGAGGCGGGCTGGTCCGAATTGCTCGACGAGGCCTATACCGGCGAGATCGCTTTCCCCGGCGGCGCACTGCGCATGTCCCCCACTCCGGCCATGACCTTGTTCGACGTCGACGGCTCGGGACCGGTCGAACCCCTGTCGATAGCCGCCGCGCACGCCGTGGCGCGAGCGATCGAGCGATTCGGCATCGGCGGCTCGATCGGCATCGATTTCCCGACGCTGAGCAGCAAGTCCGCCCGCAATGCCGTGGCCGAGGCGATCGACGCCGCGCTGCCCCAGCCCTTCGAGCGCACCGCGGTGAACGGCTTCGGCTTCCTCCAGATCGTCCGCCGCCGCACCCGCCCCTCGCTGCCCGAGCTGCTCCACGCCGATCCGGTCGGCGCGGCGACGCGCGCCGAGCTGCGCCGGCTGGAGCGCCTTCCCCCGCCGGTGCCGGCCACCCATATGGTAGACAGACGAATCGCCCGCCGCCTGGCGCGCGAACCCGACTGGACCGAGACGCTCGCCCGCCGCATGGGCGGCGCGGTCCAGTTCGTGACCCCCAAGGAGTGACCCGCATGCCCCGCGACGCCTGCCCGATCTGCGGCAAGCCCAGCACCGCCGAGTTCAAGCCCTTCTGCAGCCGCGGCTGCAAGGATCGCGACCTGCTGCAATGGCTGGGCGAGGGCTATCGCGTGCCGGGTGAGCCTGCGCAAACAAATGTGCAATCGGGGCTGGACAGCCACGAATTCCCCGACTAACAGGCGCGCTCCCCGGCGGTTCCGCCGGTGTGCCCGGGTAGCTCAGTTGGTAGAGCATGCGACTGAAAATCGCAGTGTCGGCGGTTCGACTCCGTCCCCGGGCACCATCCACCTCTCCGCACAAATCCAAGAACGTACAAAAATCCCCAGTTTTGCGTGGGTTTTGACGGTATCTGATCCACCCAAATCCGGGTCGATCCATTGGAACCCGCGGCACCTGACGGTATATTTGACGGTATCAGCGCTGCGCCAGCGGAGGAGATACCGTCATGCTCACCGATGCAGCCGTCCATCAAATCAAGCCTCGAGACAAAGCGTTCAAGACTCAGGACATGCACGGCATGTACCTTCTCGTTCAGCTTCGCGGTGGCCGGTATTGGCGACGGCACTATCGACTTGACGGCAAACGCGGCACCGTCGCCCTGACCATTTTTCAACTCCCCAGCATCAGAGAACCATCGCGGGATAGGCAGCGTGCACGGATGATGGCGCGTTGCGCGGCCGATCCTTCCGAATGGGGAAAGACGAACCTCATCCCGTGCGAGCGCATGGCCGCGCCATTATCGCCCTTGAGGGCACCAAATTAGGGCGAAGCCTGCTGCGCGATTGGCCTGATACGCGCGACGCAAGGTCATGCGAGTCGGACAACTTGCGAATCGACGGCGACTAATGCCGGGACCGCGATTGTGATCGTGATCATAGCTGACATCAACAGAACAGTCGAAAATGGATCAAAATAGGACCTATGTAAAATCTCCATTTCCTTGAGTTCTTTGAATTTCCGTATGATTTTTATGTTCAAGTGATTTTTATCAGCATCACACTCAATTGAGACTCGACTCCACGACCATAATGATCAAGAATGCGCCTAGATAATATATCTACACGATAAGTGGGGCAACATGGCATGAATGCCATACGATTGACAGAGCACAGCAAGTCATTGCTGAATCTTCATGGTGCTTCGCGATGGATTGAGGCGCATAATGGTCTGTCCGCGCATATCGGAAGCACTTGCCGGGTTACGGATGCGGACGGTTCGGCAAAATGCTTCGATGCCGTGTGGGTTTCCAGCCTCACCACCTCGGCGGCAAGCTTACTTCCTGACGCGGAACTGCATCTTCTCGACCAGCGACTCGAACTGGCGCTTCAGATCTGCGAGGCGAGCGCCAAGTCCGTGGTGCTGGACGGGGATACCGGCGGCGAGATACTCGCCTTCCAATATCTGGTACGGCGCCTCGAACGGATCGGGGCCGCTGGGGTATGTATCGAGGACAAGCGGCTGCCCAAGCGGAACAGCTTTTCGGGCGACGGACATCATCACCTAGAGGATCCCGAGCAATTTGCGGCTAAGGTCCGCGCGGGGGTCGCCGCGCGCAAGCCGTTCGGGCCGCGGATCATCGCGCGGCTCGAAAGCCTGATCGCCGGTGAGACGATAGAGCGGGCGCTCTACCGCGCGCGGCTCTATGCTGATGCCGGAGCGGACGCGGTTCTGATCCACAGCATCCGGGACAGCGGCGAGCTGTTCAATTTCATCGAGGCGGCGCGGCACCCGGAAACGGGCAGGCTGCACGAGCTTCCGATCATCTGCGTACCCACCGCCTATCCGCAGATGCGCGACAGCGAATTGTTCGCGGCGGGCTTCAACGTGGTCATCTATGCCAACCACCTGCTGCGCGCCTCGATCGCGGCGATGCGGGATACCGCCTCCAGGCTGCTTGCCGACGAGGGTCCTGCGGGTTGCGACGGCGATCTGGTCGCGATGCGCGACCTGCTGGCACTGATCGGCGGCGGATCGGCGGCTGCCCCCACGGATGACAGCCAGCCGGCCGACGCGTCCGAATCACGCGATCTCGAAACAATTTTGGCGGCGCGGAGCCAAGTATAGCCAAGCAACTCGATGAACGGAGGAATCGAAATGGCAACCAAGGATTTTATGACGACCGTCCTCGCGCTCGACGGCGCTGACCTGGTCAACGATCTGAAAAAGGCGGAGCAGAGTTTCCCAAAACTCGTGGCCGCGATCAAATATCTGTCGATCCAGGCCGCGGCGTCGGCGGTGGGCGGTCATCAGCCGCGCCGCGGCAACATCCTCACCGATTCGGGCCCGGCAATCGCGCAGCTGGTGATCACCGCCGCCAATTCGGTGGTCAAGAATGACGAGCTCGCCAACCGCCTCGCCGGGTCCTTCAATACCCAGATGCTGCACGCGGCGATGAACGAGGCGATCGAGACCGGCAAATATGCCGAACCGAAGCTGATGAAGCTCTGACGCCGGCAATGACGGTGCCGGACCTTCCAGGACTCGCGAACTTGTTCCGGGCGAAGATCGCCGCCCGGGACGAAATGCCGGCGATGCGCGGCAGCGTTGCCGCTACGCGCTCGCCGCGCGTCGACCTCGTCTTGGCGGAGCTTTTCGAAACGGCGGAGGCGGAGCGCATGCTCCGCCTGCCGCTGACCAACACCGACATGGTCGATTTCGAATTTGAAGTGACGACGTCCGACGGAACGACAGATAGGACGATGGGGGGCCGGTGAGCACGATAGCGATCGATCCCGACGCGTGGGATTTGGCGGAGCATGCGACGCGCTATGCGGCGTTCGACGCGCATCCCGGCATCCGCCGCGAATTCTCATACTCGCTGCGCCTGCGGACGCGTCTGTGGCAGCCGGTGCTGGACCTGCTCGCGGGCGCACTGGAGTATCGTCCGTCTGACGCCGCCCGTGCGCTGCTCGGCGGCTGGTTCGCGATGGTCCATTTGTCGGCGCCGATCGATCAGCTGGTCGACGACGATCCTATGTCCGAACATTGGCGCTCGCTTGGCGGAGTTGGGAGTTTCGCGCTGGTGCTGGCGCTGAAGGACCAGATCCTGCGCGCGCCGCTCGAGGCGTTTCCGCCCGGCACTCCGGCGGCGGAGCTGCGCCCGATCGCCAAGGCGACGATCGAGCTAGCCTCGGCCTGCCTGACCGCATCGATTGGCAGCTATCTCGACGTGACGGGCTATTCGCAACTCAGCAGCGAGGCGACGCTGTCGCTGCCGGCCTGCGTCAAGATGGCGCGCTTCTACGAGACGCTGGTCGGCTGGAAGTCCTCAGTGATCTACGAAAGCTTGATGCGCTGCGCCGCGCTGGCGATGGAGGCACCGCCGGCGACGGTTGCGGCACTGGCCGAGTTCGGGCATCACATCGGCTTTGCGGTCCAGATCCTCGATGACGCGGGCGGCATCTGGGGCGACGGCGACGATCTTGAAAAGGATCCAGTCAAGGTAACCTCGCCGATCGCCTATGGCCTGTGCATCGACCATGCGCGGCGCGACGAGCTGGCCGAGATCCTCCACACGCCGGCCAGGCAGCGGGATGTCGCCACGGCACGAGACATCCTGGACGGGATCGAGGCGCGGACCTTTCTCGAATTCCTGATCCGCGAGCGGATTTCTCGCGGAACCGAGGCGGTCGCCGCGGTGACGCCGGCGATGGCGGCCCGGCTGGAACGCTGGGCCCACGCCTATTTCCGCCGCACGCTGTGACGGTCATGCAGCGCATCGCCTTTGCCCCCGTGCCGGCCGCGCCGCGCCGCCTGCCCGCCATGCCGGGGCTGCCCTATTTCGGCGGCATCGCCCGGATGAAGAGCGACCCGCTCGGCTATCTCTGCGATGCCCGCGACAAGGGGCCGGTGGTGCAACTGGGGCGGCTCGGCGGCCGCGCCTTCTATCAGGTCAATGATCCCGAGCTGATCCGCGAGGTGCTGACCGCGCCGGACAGCGAGATCGACATGACTCGCGACAGCGACGTGCTCAAGGCGCTGTTCAACAAATCAGTATTCATGCTGAAGAAGGACGCGTGGCGGCTGCGGCGTGCGCAGCTCCAGCCGGCATTCCGCGCCTCGTTCCTGCCCAATCTGTTCGAGGCGGCGCAGGGCGAGATTGCCGAGACCGTGCGCGGCTTCGATGCGGCGGCGCAGCGCGGCGACACGGTCGATTTCACCGTCGCGATGTTCGACCTAGTGCAGCGAATGATCGTCCGCATGATGTTCGGCGTCGGGTTTCCGGGCTCGGTCGACCAGATCCACGCCGTCTTTGACTACGGCATGAATTATCGCCAGCGGCGGCGCTGGGCGTTCGTCAATGTCCCGTTATGGCTGCCGATCCCGAGCAACCGGAAATTCGCTGCCGCGCTGGCCGAGCTGAACCGCAACATCGCCGGGATCATCGCGCTTCACCGCGCCGACCCGCCAGAGCGCATAACGCTGCTGACCATGTTGATGGGCTCGTGCGACGAGGAAACCGGCACGCATCTGACCGATGTCGAGCTGCTCGACGAAGTGAAGACGGTGTTCAACACCGGCTATGTGACGACCGCGACCTCGGCGGTGTGGACCTTCGACCTACTCGCCAGGCACCCGGAGGTGATGCGGCAGGTGACCGCGGAGATCGACACCGTTATCGGCGACCGCCCGCTCGTCCATGCCGACCTGCAGCGGCTGCGCTATACCGAGGCGGTTATCAGAGAATCCTTCCGCCTCTACCCGCCCGGCTGGCTGACCAGCCGCCGGGTGTTGAGCCCGATCACGCTCGGCGGCTACCCGCTGGCGCCCGGATCGGTGCTGATTGTCTCGCAATATGCGCTGCACCGCGATCCCCGGCTGTGGGCGAATCCGCGCCGGTTCGATCCGGACCGGTTCCTCAACGGCGGGTCGGAGCGGCAGCACAAATTCGCGTTCCTTCCCTTCGGGGCGGGCCCGCGCATCTGCATCGGACGGGGGGTTGCGATGATGGAGCTCAAGCTGATCCTGGCCCTGCTGCTGCGGCGTTTCCGGTTCGAGCCGACCGATAACCGCCCCCCGGTGCTCGAAGCGCTGTCGATATTGCGGCGCGCCGATCGCCTGACGCTTAAGCCGATAAGGGAGTAAGCATGATCATCAACGATATTTCCTCGAACAAAGCGGGGGTGCGACCGCCGATCGACAGCGATTACGAGCGTGACGTCGCGCGGCTCTATGACGACAAGCAGAACGATTTCAACCTGTTGCTGGGCAAGGACACGCAGCTCGTCCACCATCATTTCGGCATCGGCGATTTCGACCGCCGCCCAGGCGCGCTTGCGGACGAGGAGTCGGTTCAGCGCCGGCTGCACGAACTGGAGAATAGCCAGACCGACCGGCTGCTCGACCTGCTCGAGGGATTCGGGGCGGAGCAGCGGATCTTCGACGGCGGATCGGGGCGCGGCGGAACCGCTTTCATGGCCCACAGCCGCTTCGGCTGTTTCGTCGAGGGTGCGACGATCTCACGCTACCAGCTCGATTTCGCCGAGCGCCAGGCGCGCGATCGTGGCTGCGACGACCGGGTCGGATTCAATTTCATGAATATGCTACGAACCGGCTTGGCGCCAGGCAGCTTCGACGCGGCGCTGACCAACGAGACGACGATGTATGTCGATGACCTCAAGCCGCTCTTCCGCGAGTTTGCACGGATCGTGAAGATCGGCGGACGATATGTCTTCGCTACTTGGGCGATCAACGAGACGAATTCGGACGCGCGGCGGCTCACCGATGCGATCGACGACCATTATGTCTGCACCATGCACAGCCGCGGCGCCTATCTGGAGGCGCTGCTCGACGCGGGGTTCATTCCCTATTCGGTCGAGCAGATGGATGCCGAGGCGTTGCCGTACTGGGAACTGCGCCAACGCAGCGAACACCGATCGACTATCGAACAGCTGTTCATCGACGGCTATCGCACCCGGTCGGTGGCCTATCTGATGATCGCCGCCGAGCGGGTGGCACGATGACGCCAGCGGCGCTGCTGCGCGCGTTCGACCAGGAACTGTTCGGCTTTCTGCACCGCCAAGATATCCGGTCGGGCACGTTCCGCGACATGATCGCGTGGCATATGGCGTGGCAGTCATGGGACGACCGGAGCGAGGCGGTGCCCAATGCGGGCGGCAAGAAGGTTCGCCCGCTGCTCGCCCTGCTCGCCGCGCAGGCGTTGGCCGGCGACTATCGCAAGGCAATGCCCGCCGCGCTCGCAGTGCAAATCGTCCACGATTTCAGCATCGTCCTCGACGACATTATGGACCAGGATCACATACGCCGCGGGCGGCCGACCTTGTGGGTCCGCGACGGCATCAACCGTGCGATGACCGCGGCGACCGGCCTGTACATCGTAGGGCTCGACGCCCTTCAGGATTATCCCGCCCTAGGCGTCGCCCCGGCGCAGCTGCGGCGGCTAACCCGGATCCTGTTCTCCTGCTGCCTCGAAATGCACGACGCCCAGTTCATCGACCTGAACTGGGAGCGACAATTCGACATGACGCTAGACGAGGTGAAGCAGGTTGCGCTCGGCCGGTCCGCGCTGATCAAATGCGGCGCAGAGGTCGGCGCGGCGGTCGCCAGCGAGGATGAGGAGGTTCAGGCCGCACTGAGCGCGTACGGCGCGCTGCTCGCGACAGCCTACTCGATCTATGACGACCAGCGCGGCCTGTGGGGCGTCGAGGCAGACAATGGCAAGCCGTTGTGCAGCGATATCCGCCAGCGCAAGAAAACCTATCCGATCGTGGCGGGCCATCTGCGCGCGGGCGATGCCGGGCGGCAGCGGATGATCGAGTTGTTCGCCTCCCCCGAGATCGGCAATGCCGAGATCGACGCGGTGCTAACGATCCTGGACGAGACCGGCGCCTCGGCACTGACGCTCGACGAGGTCGCGCGGCTCGGTGGGCAAGCACTCGACTGCCTCGACAGGCCCGCGCTGGCGGGGTTCGACATGTCGCCCTTTGTGGAGGTGACCCACGCGCTGCTCGACGGGCACGTCGCCCGCCGCGCCGCCGCCGAGCCGTGGCTGGGAACGTGACGATCATGTCCGACCGCTCCGTGGCGGGCGACTCATTTGTCGCGGTGCTGCCGACCCTCGACGCACCGTCCAGCCAGTTGCTCGAAACATGGCGGCATCATCCGGTGCTGATCTTTCGGGACCTGGACCTTTCGCCCGAGCGCCTTGTCCGGTTCAGCCGGACCTTCGGCGAACCGGTCCCGGCACCGACCCAGACGATCCTGCTCGCCTGCGGCGCGCTTCCGCCGGACATCATGGTGGTTTCTAACATCGCGCAGGATGGCCGACCGATCGGCCATCTCGGCAGCGGCGACCTCGCTTGGCATACCGACATGTGCTATACACGGGCTCCGGCGATCGCGAGCGCGCTCTATGCCGTCGAGGCACCGCGCGAGGGCGGCGACACCTGGTTCATGGACATGGCGGCGGTCTATGATCGCCTTCCCGAACGGCTCCGGCGGCATGCCGATCGGCTGCAGTGCAAGCATGACGACAGCTGCACCGCCGCAGGCGACCTGCGCCACGGGCGGGTGCCGGTCACCGACGTCACGACTTCGTCGGGCGCAATCCATCCGCTGGTCACGGTCCATCCCGCCAGCGGCCGGCGGGCGCTGTACCTCGGGCGGCGGCTCCACGCCTATCTGGTGGGAATGGAGGTGGCAGAGTCGGAAGCGTTGCTCGACGAATATTGGGGCTATTGTCGCGACCCGGCGACGATCGTGCGGCACCGCTGGCGGCCGGGCGATCTGGTGCTGTGGGACAATCGCGTCACGATGCACCGCCGCGATCTGGTGCCCGGCGGCGCGCGGCGGCTGATGTGGCGCACGCAGATGAGGCCGGGGTGACGGCAGACGCGGGTCTCCATTCCGATCGCTTTCTCGACGGCCTGTCGCAACGGGGATATCGCGACATCGCCGCGGTGCCGTGCAGCTATCTCGCCCCGCTGCTCAGCCGCGCGTTCGAGCGGCCAGATATCGGCTATCTGGCGGCAACTTCGGAAGGCGAAGCGGTGTCGGTCGCAGCCGGGGCATGGCTGGCGGGGCGGCGCTTCCTCGTGATAATGCAGAATTCGGGGCTGGGCGACGCGCTCAACCCCCTCGCCTCCTTGTGCATCCCCTATCGTGTCCCCGTGCTGCTCCTAATTTCGGTGCGGGGCGAGCCGGGGACGCAGGACGAGCAGCACCACGATGTCATGGGAGGGGCAACCACTGCGATATTGGCCGCCGCCGGGATCGATTTCGCCTGGCTGCCCGCCGATGCGGCCGATGTCGACGCGGTTCTCGATCGCGCGATGCGGCACGTCGCTCGGTCCGACAGCCCCTTCGCACTGCTTGTCCGCAAGGGGGCTTTCCGCGCCGCCATCCCGCCACCGTCACCGATCGGCGGAGCATTCACCCGGCTGGAGGCGATCCGCTGGCTCCGCGCCCAGATCGCGGCGGACCGGACGATCGTGACGACCACCGGCCTGACCGGGCGCGAGCTCCAGCTCGCGGGCGACCGCGCCAGCCACCTCTACCTCTCTGGCGCGATGGGCTGCGCCAGCGGCGTCGGGCTGGGCCTTGCGCTGTCGGGCAAGCCGGCAATCGTGCTCGACGGCGACGGCGCGGCGCTGATGCGGCTGGGTACGATGGTCGCGATCGGATCGGGGCGGTCGCTCGACCTGCTTCACATCGTCTTCAACAACGGCGTCTATGGATCCACAGGCGGCCAGCCGGTCGCGGCGGCGCCGTCCTTCGCAGCGATGGCAAGATTGTTCGGCTATGCCGCCACCGAATGCGATTCCCTCGACGGTCTCGCGGCGGCCTTCGGGGCGCTGGAGCAGATAGTGGGGCCGAGGCTGATCGAGGTCCGGGTTGCGCCCGATTCCGCGCCGCCCGCGCCGCGGATCGCGCTGCCGCTGCCCGACCTCGCGCTGCGGACCCGCGCCGCGCTTCGCCAGCGATAGGTGCCCCCCCCCATGGCGATGCATGCCGTCCAGGGGGCCGACCGGTTCTGGAACGGACCTGACCGCCGAGGCCGGTCGGCAGAACACCATACGCAAGCATCCGGTGATGGCGTGGTCGGCGGTGCTGGCGCCCAGGACACCGTCATAGCCGACGCTGAAGATGATGTTCGGATTCACCCGGAACCTGCGGCGTTCTGGTTCGGCGTAAGCCCCCGCCGCCAGCAGCTTCAGCTGCGCGACTCCACATAGGCGGTCGTCTGCGTGTAGCTGTCGCGAAACCCCGGTGAAGGGTGAGGAGCTTGTCGTCATAGATGAACTGGCCGGGTTAGCCCGCCATCCGCCTGGACCACGACATGGTTGCCATAGAGGATCAGCGGCTCGCCTGTTACCGACTGGAGCCGGTTGCCCGCTTCGATCTGGGACCGTGCCAGTGGTGCGGAAGGTGTCGGTGGCGGTCGCGCCACCGATGTCGACGTTCAGTTCCGATTCGCCGGCAAAGTTCGTCGCCGCCGAAGTCTGGTGTCTCGTCGCGCGGCGTTGAAGCCGCGGCGAACAAGAAGTTCCTGCCGCACTGGTCGCTTTATTGCAGCTGGGCCTATAACGATGCGACCTATGACGACGACCTCCAGCCGCTGGGGGGCGCGCGGATCCCCACCAAGGGAAAGCAGGTCGTCGCCTCGCCGCGCCATGTCGGCAATGCCGAGCTCGACTATGACGACGGCACGCTCTCGGCGCATTATCGATGAGTGCGGCCGCAACAAGGGTGCCCCGAGAGCCCGTCTCGGAGCACCGACGTAGCGAAGACGCTCTTGGCGATTGCGCTGATGTGTGAACTCAGAGCTTGTTCCAGAGGGCCCGAATGCGCTGCATCAGGGTCTCTTCCGGTCCCGTCTTGCACGACTTCACCACGACCGGCGTGAGGCGATCGACGTCCTCGACGTTGAAGACCACGTCGTCGGGCTTCTTTGCCTTGTTGTAGCCCACGGTATAGGACAGAACCTGCGGCTGCAGTCGGGTCCGCAGGCTGAGGAATTCGCGGCAGGTGATCCTGTCGATCTGCTTGCCCTTCACCTCGGTCCGCGTCGTCGTGATGACGCCGCCCTTCGCCGAAATGGACTGAGCCAGAGCGGGCACCGAACCAGCGCTAGCGGCGGCAAGGCAGAGGACTGCGCTGAACTTCTTCATTGTCGTTTCCTTCGTCTTGAGAGTCGTTGAGGGTTGGCCGGAATCACTGGCGCTGCAGGCACTCGTCGCGGCGCTGCTTCGTGCACGCCGGGTAGCTCTTCCGCGGCGCCGGGGCCGGGAAGGCTTCGGACGGCGTCAGCGGCTGCTGAACGAAGTCGACCTTCGTGGTCGGCGTCACGGGACCGCTGGTCGCCGGGGCGGCCGGCTCATAGCCGCCCGACGTCTCGACGGCGCGGAAGCCGTTGGCGTCGGTGAAGGTGCGGTCCTGCTGGGTTGTCTGGGCGCTTGCGTGACCGGCAACGCTGAGAAGGATGGCCGCCGAAGCAGCGAAAATCGTGCGGATCATGTCTACGCCTTCAGTTGCTCCACTGGAGCGATTGCGGTGAGGGTGAAGGGTCGGAGCGGCACTATCGCCACCGCTCCGAGGCGGCATCAGAAGCGCAAGCCGACGCCGGCGAGGATCTGGTTGCGATGCGCGTCCGCCGAGTAGTGCGAGTAACGATACTCGCCCGAGACGTAGACCGCCTTCGTGACCGCATATTCTGCACCGACGCCCAGGCGATAGCCGTCGCGGTCGGTCGCACGGTCGAAATTGCCGGCAGTCGTGCCTTCCAGGCGCGTGGAGAAGCGCGCGTTGCTGTAGCCGATCTTGCCGTAGACCAGCACCTTCGGGTTCACGACATACCCGATACGACCACCGACGTAGAGGTCACGGTCCGAGCGCTCGCAAAGACGCGCGCCAGCGCCCGCGGATGCGTAGGGGCGGCATTCGGATTGCGTGGAGTCTGCGATCTCGATCTCCGGACCGACGCGCAGGTTGCCGCGGGCGACGTCGTAGCCAAGGGTGGCTCCATAGACGAAGCCGTCGCCGCCCACCTTGCTGCCGCCGCCGACACGCCCCCAGCCGCCTTCCACACCGACATGTGCGCCGGCAAACGGAGCTGCTTCCTGCGCCATCGCCGGGGTCGCGATAGCTGCAGTGGTCGTAAGCGCAAACAGCGCGATCAGCTTAGTCATGATATTCTCCCAAATCGTTGGGCCACCAGTTGGCCGCAGGCGGGACATGGGAGAATTTCACGAGCAGGTTTAGAATACCTAGGTCTTAACAAACCTTGGTATGACAATCTGTCGCGAATAAGTACTACACGCACGCGACAGCCTGCTTGATCCACATGCAGCTGTAGAGAGGATTTATTATCAACTATAAACTAAAGTGTGATTCTCGGTCATCGAGGAGCAGCATATAGTCCCACCAGATCAGAACACGGCCCCGACGCGGCCTCGGCGGCCCGGCTGATTGCCACTCACCGACCATGTTGGTTGTGGCCGCGGCGGCGCGCTCGTATCCCCCCTGCCCCGAAAGCGGGCGCGCCGCTGCGAAACATCCCGCAGCATCCACCACAGCGAATTGTGACAGGTTTGTCGCGGTTGGTTGCAACTTTGCCGCCCCGAGAACGATCGCCCACAATCTTCCATCGACATGCACAAGCTATCCAAAGAGGAATGCTTGTGCCTACCTCGTTTGAGACGCAGGTGACGATCGAGCACTTACACAGACAGCTCGCGCAATGCTCCGAGACGCCACCCGGCAATCCGTTCGATGTAATCGAAATGCTGGACGCACTCGATCGCCCAACAAGCCGTGACACGCCACCGTCGATTTCGGCCCGCCTCGCTGCCTAAGTAATTGCTTCGAGTGTTTGGTTAGCGCTCCACTTAATGGGCATGGCGAAGCGGCTATCGGAACCAGGGCATGAATTGGCCTCCAAACTACCTTCACCTCGGTCGCTACGGACCTCGACCGCTGACACTAAGTCCGCACATTCTTTCCAACAGGTCAAAGAGTTATTGAAGCCCCTTACCGAGCCGGATTGGACGGGAATGTTCGTCAGCTTGCCGCAGGAAGTGATATCTGGAAGAACGTGCCTCCAACAGGCACCCTGCCGACTTCTAGGCGGCCGCCATGCGCCTCCACGACGGACTTACAAATCGCCAGCCCCATCCCCATTCCCTTGGCCTTGGTTGAGAACAATGGCGTGAAGATTTTCTCGATGGCGTCGTCCGGTATGCCACACCCCCGATCTTCTACGCGCACCACGATCCTGCCGTCCTGTTCGGAGCAGGCAACCTTCAGGAACCGGTCCCCAGCCGGTGTTTCGACCATTGCGTCCATCGCGTTGTTGACCAAGTTCAGGATGAGCTGCTGAAGCTGAACACGGTCCCCCGAGACGAACCGCTCGGCCGCATCAAACTCAGTCACCAAGTCGACCTGGCGTGCCTCGATCTCGGGCTGGGTCAGCTCCAGCACCTCGCCAATAACGGCGAGAAGCTCTAGCCGTTCACGCTGAATGCTATCCTGCTTTGCCAGTGACCGAAGTGCAGCGACGATCTCAGACGCACGAAGGCCGGCGGCTCGGATCGCACTCAGGTTCTGCAGCGCCTCGTCAACGTTGGGTTGCGCCCTCCGGAGCCACCGAGCGCCCGCTGACGCATAAGATACGATGCTCGAGAGCGGCTGATTGATCTCATGCGCGATCGACGCTGCCAAACCGCCCATCGTTGCGAGGTGCGATGTGTGAACCATCTCCGCTCGCGCAGCACGCAGCGCCTCCTCCGCCTGGGCGCGACGTTCATAATTTTCGTAGGTGGTCGCATGCCATTGTGCCCGCTCAAGACAAATGGCCGCTTGCGTGGAGAGCAGCTGGAGTATCGGGATCTTGCGAAGGCCCAGATCCGATCGCTCAGGGTTCGCCTCAAGATAGACTACGCCTACCAATTCATTCTCGATCATGAGAGGCAGGCCAGCGACTGCTCGCAGACCATTCGCTGCCAGCACGTCATCGGCTCCCGTCAGCACGTCCTGATGGACCGGCTGCGTCGCCCGAAGGATCGACGTCATGATGCCCGATGCGATGCGGTCGGGCGTCGGCATGAATGTGCCGACGAAGGTCTCGATCTCCTTGCCGACCAGAAGTCCCTCCGCCTCAATAACCGGATCGCCGTCGTGGATGAGGAGAAGTTTGCCTCGGTCAGCATCCGTGTGGCGCATTAGGGCCTTCAGAACCTCGACGCGCAGACGCTCGAGATCACTCTCTCTCGTAATTTCCTGGATTGTCTCCATTACGCTGAGGAGTTCGCGTGCAGCTGCAGCATCGTCCGTCTCGTCCACCAGTGACGGAACCTGGCGGGCCTTGGCCTCCGCTCCCCACAGCCTGTAATCGACAACGGCATCTTGGAAGTAGTGCTTGGCGAGCCCCTCAAGGCCAATCGCGCGACAATGATGCCCGGCAAGCTCGCGGGCCAACCCACGCTCGTGCACGAAACTACCGGCCGCCCGAATGGCAGCGTCATACAGCCGGAGCGCCTCCAAATCCGTGCCCCGCAGCCGCTCCATCTCAGCCCTGACGAGGAGCAGCTTATGCTCGAACATCGGCGGGTTGAGCGGCAGCCATTGTTCGAGACGAGCGCGGTGCGGCTCCATCGCCGTGAGCGCCTCATGACGCGGCAAATGCTTCGCGGCGTTCAACGCAGCAAAAAGCGCATGATAGACTAGATCGATATGTGCAGGCAGCGCCCAGCAGAGCGGCGCAGCCTGCGAGAAGCTGCGGTCCGCGCGTCCGAAGTCGCCGAACATGTAGGCGCCGATCCCGTCATACAGGCGCACCCAGAACTGCGTAGAAACCGACGTGATCTCGCCGCTGGCGTCGTAGGACTCCGCCGCATCTCCGGTCCGCAGCCAGCGTGCGAGCGACCTTTGCGACGCGATGAGCAGCTCGATGTCGCGGAAGCTGATCCGCCGGGTCAGCTCCAGCCCCTTGTCTGCCTCCTCTTCCACCTGGCTCAGAGGCCTCCCCATTTGCAGGAGATCTGAAACAAGGTGGTTGCGCGCAAAGCACGTCATCGCGAGATCGCCGGCCGCGTGGCCGCCCTCGATCGCGTTGTGAACCTGCGCCAGAGCATATTCGAAGGAACGCGTCCAAGGGCTCAGTTGATCGACCGCGACCAGAGCGCCTGTCCTTTGACCTTCGAAACCGTGTCGATCGACCAGTTCCAGCGCTGCTTGACCATAAGCAAAGCCATCTTCGAACCGACCGTAGAAGTCGGAGATCATCACGCCATACCAGGCCATGCCGTAGGCAGAATCGGCCGTAACGCCACGGGTGACGGTAAGCTCGACGATCTTCGCGAGATGCAGGAAACGAAGGTCGTCGCCGGTAAAGATGCAGACGATGAGCGTGGACAAGAGCGAAGTCGCCAGTGCGACCTCTGGATCCTCGGCCAGAGGCATCGCGGCCAAAGGTGCGGCGGGTCGGTCACCCATGAGTTTGCGAATGCGATCGCTGGCGGCCAAGCATTCTTCCGCAGAAGGTGCTCGCGTCAGTGCATGCCCCAGCAGCATCAGCCCTTCCAGAGCAGCCGCGGTCGCCCCTTCGTAGTCCGACTGGACGGTCCTGAGTGCCGCCAGCAGACGGCAAGCCGACGCACGATCTCGATCGCGCAGGCGTCGCGCCAGCAACACGTTGATCGCAGCTTCCGCCGCGACAACGTCTCCCCTCAACAATAGACTATCCGCCCAGAGATGGGTGATGCCGACGGCAACCTCATGGTGCGTAGACCACCAGGAGTCCTGAAACAGGAGAGCCGCTGCATCGAGGTAAATGGCCGTCTGCTCGGAGGCTGCAGCGAGGCGCGCCTGCTCAGCAGCCGCCAGCAGCGCCTTCGCGAACAGCAGCTTCGTTATCGTTCTTAGAGATGCTGGGGTCGCAGGCGTCACCGCTCGCAAAATATGGCCGGCAAGCTGAAAGACCTGTTCCGGCGCGAGAACCCGCTGCTTTGCGATCAGCAGCCGGGCAATGCGAGCATGAAGAGGGGGTTGTTCGCTAAGAGGGGTGAGGAGATCCGCCGCCTCCAGGATTCGGTCATGCGGGAAGCCATAGCTGCCGTCTTCACCGGTCAGCAGCCCGATCGACATCAACTCCTCGGCGAGCAGCTCGACCTCGCGTTGCTCCATGCCGAGTAGCGCCGCGAGCAGTTCGGGATCGGCACGTCCGCCCAGAGCTGCTAGGGACGCAAGCACTGCCTTCTGCGCATCGCCCAAGCGGGCGACACGACCCGCGATGAAGTCGAGCACATCGCCGCTTCCAACGACCGACTGCAGCTGTTGATCATCCCAGTGCCAATGCCCTGAAGACACATCCTGCCTAAGGATGCCCTCTTCGAGCAGTCGCCTAAGAAAATGTTCGGTGTAGAAGGGGTTGCCCAACGCTTGCTTCTGGATCGCGCTCGCGAGCGGCGCAATCGCTGCAGGCGCGACGTCGAGCGCATGCGCGACCATCTCCTCCGTGGCTCGCGTATCCAGCGGAGCCAGCGAGATTTCTGTCAGGGGGATGCGAGCACCTCTGAGCTCAGTCACGACGCCATCGGGCGCTTCGAGCCGGTCAGTACCCTCCTCACGATAAGACCCCACTAGGAGGGTGCTGGCCGGAGGAGCGCTCGCAAACGCCGCGAGCAACGCCGTTGTCGAGGAGTCAGCCCACTGAAGATCGTCGAGGAAAAGCACCAGCGGCTGCTGTCGCTCAGCGAAGGCTCCCAACGTTCCAATGAGCGCTCGATGGACACGCGCCTGGGCAAGTCCGACGGGCAACTCGGGGAGCGGAGGAAGAACGCCGAACAACACCTTGGCTTCGGGCACCAGGTCTGTGATGAGGCGTCCCAGGCTGCCTACGCTTTCCTGCAGACGCGCTTGAAGTTCAGCGAGCGCCTCGTCACTTTGGCCAAGAGCTGCATCGAACAGCCCTCGAAGGGCTTGGGTGACGGAGGCAAATGCCGCGCGAGTGTTGTTGTGCTCGCTCTTCCCGTAGACGAAACGATGTCGCCCGACTCGGATCAGCGACTGAAACCGCTTCACGAGCGCTGACTTGCCGATGCCAGGAGGACCAGAGAGCAGAACGATCTCGCTGCCACTGGTGGACGAGACACGCGCAAATGCATCTGCGAGCGCTGCGGACTCCTGAAGTCGGCCGAACAGTCGCGATGACATCGTGCCAGGAGACCGCTCTCCACCAGAGAAGCCTTCGTCGATGCGCCTCGACGAGCTGCCGACATCCGGCCCTGCACTAATTCCCACAACCACAACCCTTCGACACCACCGCTTCCGCGCGGCACATCCGACGCGCGAAGTCCTTCTGAGCGAAGCAAACTACGTTGGGAAAACAGTTTCGACGGGCTGCGCGCTTTCCAGCACATTCATCCATACCGCGTCACTTTCGTTCATTCGCTGAAGGAACTTTCGGCGCCATTCCGCCCGCTGGCCGGTAATCGGAACCGCTTGGCAGGTCCGTCAGCTGGCCTGACGGCACGGACGACCATCCGCCTCCCACACTGCGATTCAGCGCGACGAGTGCAGTGAGGCGACGAAGCCGCAGATCGACCTGATCCAGGCGGGCGCTCAGCAATGCACGCTCACTGTCCAGCTGCTCCAGATACGAAGCATAGCCCGCCTGATATCGCCTTTGCGCCGCGTGATATGCGCCTTCGAGCGCCACGACCTGCCGATCCGCCGCCTCGGCCTCCTGCGACACAAAGCGGACCGACGCCATTGCATCTTCTACCTCTCGGAATGCCTGCAGAACGGCGGATTTATAGCCAAATGCCGCCTCGTCTCGCCTTGCAGCAGCCGCGTTTCGGTTGGCCCTGAGAGCGCCGCCCTGAAAGATTGGCGCTAGCACGGAGCCGCCGAGCGCGAAGAGCGAGACCGGGCTCGAGAGCAAGGTCGACGCCACAGCTCCAGCGCTACCCGAAAGCTGAAGACGCGGCATGAACGCGGCGCGAGACGCCGCCAAGCTATGGTCCGCGGCAGAGAGCCTTAGCGCTGCCGCGGCTATGTCAGGCCGTTGCTCAAGCACCTGCGACGGGACGGAGGCGGGAACGGCCAAGCCGTCCGGCGCAGGGAAAGGCCCTCGCCTGATCGAGGTGGGCGAAACCCCGATAAGTTGGCTCAGTGCGCTCTCCTGCTGGGCGCGTATCAGCTCGGTTGAGGGCGAAAGCCTTATCGCTGCTTCTAAAGCGGCGTCGGCCTGCTGATCTTCCAACTGGGAGGCGTATCCGGCCGTGAAGCGACGATGGATCAAGTCGCGCTCGAGCTGCCGTTCTTGAATGGTCCGTCGGATGATCTCCAGGCGGGCGTCCGTGGCTTGCAGGCTGAAATAGCCTTGGATCACCATCGCGATCATCGAGATGCGAACCGCGTCCCGAGCGTCGGCGGCCGCGAGCAGTTCGTCTCTCGCCGCGGTCCTCGTCTGCCGCAAACGGCCGAACAGATCCACTTCGTAGGCGGTGGTGAACTGAGCTTGAGCACTGTCTTGGTCGACGCCTACCCCGAAGGGGCTCAAGCTCCTGCTGGTTTGGGGGGCCGCGGCGGAGGCAAGCGTCGGGCGAAGCGAGGCTCTGGCGCTTTCAAGTTGCGCACGCGCCTCCTCCACGCGCGCGGCTGCGATCTTCACGTCCAAGTTACCAGCGAGCGCCTGATCGACAAGCGCGTCGAGAGCCGGGTCATTGAACACCCGCCACCAATCGGCTTGGACCGCGAGTGTCGACGTGGACCCATCTCGCCACGTGGCTGGGGCCGCAATGCTGGCGCCCGGCATTGCTGGCGGCTCCGAGCCCGCGCATGCCTGAAGGCTGAGCAAGGCCAATAGCGCGAGCCGCTTCATTTGCCGCTCGCCGTATCGATATGCGTTTCCACCGACATCCCAGGCAAGAGGCGGGCCGCTAAGGGCTGGCCGGCGTCGACGGCAATGAGCACCCCAATCCGCTGCGGCACTTTCACGAAGTTGCCGGTCGCATTGTCTGGCTTGAGCACCGCAAATTCCCAGCCAGTCGCTGGCGCCAATCGCGAGATATGACCGGTCAAACTACGACCGCCCAACGCATCCACGGTAAACCGGACCGACTGTCCGGGACGCATCCGATTTGTCTGTGCTTCCTTGTAGAGGGCTATCACCCACCGGTCCGCAGGAACCAGCTCCATCAGAGCCGTACCGTTGGTTACATACTGACCAAGCCGAACATGGATCTCGCCCAGCTGCCCCTTCTCAGGAGCTCGTATCACGGTGTGCAGCAGGTCGATCTCCGCCAGCCGCAATTGCGCTCGGGCCGCCTCGACCTGTGCTGCCAGGCCGTTCTTGCCAACCTCTACCGTGCGAAGATCCTCTTGCGCGACCTTGGTATTCGCCGCCGCCCGGCGCACGGCCGCTTCTGCCTGCGCCAGCGCCGCTGCTGCGTCATCCCGCTCTCGAACGGAGATGGAGCCATCTGCCACGAGGTCACTGGCGCGAGCCATATCGGCCTTTGCGCGGACCAGCTGCGCCACTGCATCCGCTTCCGCTGCGTCTTGCCCGGTAATCGAAGCTAATCGGGCAGATTGTGCTTGCCGGCTGTTGGCCAGCGCCGCGAGCTGGACGTCTAGGTTTGCCTGCGCCTGCGCGACCCGCGCCCGGTAAATTCCGTCGTCGATCAAGGCGAGGATCTGGCCCGCCGCAACCGCCTGGTAGTCGCGCAGGAGCACCTTCGCGACATAGCCGCTGACCTGGGGGGCTACGACCGTCGTGCGGCCGCGGACCATCGCATTGTCCGTCTTCTGCTCCGCACCGGCGAACGGGCCTAGCCCCCACAGCTGCAGGGTCGCGCCAATGGCAATGAGGAGGGCGATAGCGCACAGGATCGTAACGACTGGTCTGGGCTTGGGTGGATGCCACACCTCGGTGGGCTGCGCGGGAGGCGATACGGCCTGACTCACGAAGGTGCTCCAATAGCTGGTCGGGCACGCAACCGGCGGCCCTCTTGTATGAGGATGACGACGGCTAGAAAGGCCGCGAGCGAAACGGAGACCAGCGCCACCACCCAGAAGGTGTCGTTGAAGGCCAGCACATTGGCTTGCGCCTGGAGCGCGGCCCCCAATCGGGCACCGGCCTGCGCGGTCGCCGACGCCGCATCTGGCAAGCTAGGCGTAAGCTGTCGCGCTGTCGTCGCCAGGCGCTCGGCCACAAGCGGGTCGCCGAGCGACATGCTATCGGCCAAGATCTGAGCGTGGGTTCGCTGTCGGATCGTCTGGATGCTGCCCAGCAGCGAGGCCCCCGCCAAACCGCCAAGGTTCTGCGTCGTGCTGAACAGAACTACGAAGCTCACCAGATGCGTTGGCCCGCGCTCACGAACCTTCGCGATGCCGAACAGCAACGCCGGTCCGAGAAACAACGACGCGCCTATGCCCAGCAGCGATTGGCTGATGACGAGCTGCGGTGCTCGCGTCTCGCTGGTAGCGTGCGTATCCAGCCATGCTCCAAGCGCAATGATGAGGGCGGATACCATCATCATCGGCAGAAGACGTTCAGGCTTCGCTAGCCAGGCGGCGATAGCGATCCCAAGGATCATCGCCACCAGCACGGCCGTGAAGAGCTCATGCAGTTGGTCGTTCGTCAGCCCACCTAGCGACAGGAGGCCGACCGCGGCGTAGGTTTGCTCGGTGAGCGCGATCCGGACCGTGAAAGAGATTGCCGCGATCAGGAGGATGTCAGCGGTTCCAAACCAGCGGATCTGCAGGAGAGGCTGAGCCCTGCGGTCTTCATGGAAGAAGACCGCCCCGAGCAGCAGGAGGGAAGCGGCCAGCATCCAACCCAGCCAAGGCGCCTCCGTCCACCAATAGAAGCGACCCAGAGCAAGCGCCGTGCAGCCTAACAGCATGCCCGCCAGCGCCAGCGCGATCGTGACAGCATCCCAGACCTGAAACGCCTTGGTTCGATCGGTCGGCGGCAGGGGCACGAGATTGATCAGCGCCCAAGAAGCTAGCGCGAGTGCCAGCTCGATGACGTGCACGCCTGCCCAGTGATGGAATGCGACGGTATCGAGCGGAACGAGGCGAGCGATCGGCACAGCCAGCTGTGGGAGGCTGAAGCCGACGACGAGCGCTATAGGGCGCATTCGAAGCGGAAAGACCTGGAACAGGCTATACAGCGCCATGGTGGTGAGACCCCCGGAGGCAACGCCGCTGATGGCCCGGGCTAGAACCGCCGTGCCGAAGGTTGGATGAGCGAGTGCGATGAGCTCGCCGGCAATCAACGTTCCCAATATGACGTGCATGCAGATCGGAATGCCGAGTTGAATGCGCGCCTTCACCAAAAGCAGGTTGGCCGTTGCATTGAACGCGACGAAGACGGCGAGCAGAATATTCGCCTCGGTCACGTAGAGACCCATATCACCGGCGATCGAAAAGATGTTGGTGGTGATCAGCGCGTTACCAAGGCCACTGGCGAGGGCCAGCACGATGGCTGAAACACCATAGACCCAGCGATGCAGCGGCGAGAGCCGGGGCGAATAGGGCGCACCCGGGAAGATCGGCCTCTCCTCTGGCAAAAAGGTGTAGTTGGGCTCCGCCATTCCTGATCTCTTCGACTGCGTAGATCCGCAGCGTGAACATTCGCTCCGTCCCAGCAATGTCCCCGGGCCTTGGCCGAGCGCCAACCTATCCGAAGGTTTCGGCTGCATCCCCGATTGTGAGGTTGGGGATGCAGCACATCAAAACCGGTCTCGATGTCTAAGCCGAAACGATCCTAGGCGGATCAGGCTGGAGTGGTGACCTCGGCCAGACCGTTCGTCAGCACGATCTTGCCGAAAGCGCCGCCGCCTTCCATCCGCCGATGCGCGTCAGAGGCGCGATCGAGCGGGAAGGTCGAGGCCAGGATGGGCCGGAGCTTGCCATTCTCGAAGAGCGGCAGCAGATTCTCTACGAACCGGCGGACCATGGCTCGCTTCTCATCAGCATCCCTCGACTTCATCACGGTGCCGACGAGCCGAAGGTGATTGTGAAGGAGGAGGTTCAGCGGAATGACCGGCGCATCGTCGCCGCTCAGAATGCCCACCTGCACAAGCGTGCCGCCCGGCGACAGGCTGCGAAGGTTGCGCCCCAGGTAATCACCACCGACGAAATCGACGATGGTGTGAACGCCCTGCCCGCCCGTGTGCGCCGCGATCTCCTTCTCGAAATCCTGCGTCACATAATCGATGACCACATCGGCACCGATCGACTCCACGTCGGCCTTCCGATCCGCAGACGTCGTCGCAAACACCTTGGCCCCGAGAGCCTTGGCAACCTGGACCGCTGCCGAGCCGATCCCGCCGGCGGCGGCATGGATGAGCACGGTCTGGCCGCTCTTAACGAACCCAAGGTTCGATACGGCCTCGAAAGCGGTCACGAACGACTCCATGATCGCTGCCGCCTCAGGAAGCGTGACATTGGCGGGGATGTGCACGGCCATGTCGCGGTCCACGCGCGCGAACTCGGCATAGGCGCCGCCGCCCACGATCGCCATGACGCGGTCGCCGACAGCGACGTCGGAGACCGCCGATCCGACCTCGACCACCTTGCCGGCGATCTCAAGGCCCATCAGGGCACTCTCACCGAAGTTCTGATCGCCGTAGAAGCCGGTCCGCTGGAGGATATCGGCTCGGTTCACGCCGGCTGCACCGACCTCGACGAGCAGATCGTTCGGTCGCAGTTCGGGAACGGGCAGGTCGGTGACTTCCAGCACCTCGGGCGCACCGAACTGGTTGAATACGATAGCTTTCATGGCACCGGTCCTTTTCAAAAGAGTGCTCGTCGGCGGGTTCGGCCGAGAAGAGGGAAAGACGTCGATCAGGGGATGAGAAGGATCTTGCCGAGCAGATTGCCCGCTTCCATGCGGCGCTGCGCTTGTGCCGCCTGCGAGAGCGGATAGGCCGCCTCGATGACGGCACATTCCCTCGCCACCTATAATATTGCAGTCGCTAGTCGATTAATTTCTGAACATATCGCTACTTTCGCATCTATTAGCGGAAGTGATATCTGCATTCTGGAGACGCGATATAAGACATACCTAAGTTTCTTCCGGAGGCTTTTACCACCCACGTTTTGCCTGAACGTCGCGAAACCGCGCCTCGTTCTGCGGCTTTATCAGCACAAGTGAAATCTGTGGCACGTGATACCGCACGCGATCTTCGATCGTCATCACCGCACGCTCGATTTCATCTGTTCGCAAATCTGCGGCAAATGCGACACTGATCGACACCACCAGGCGCTCGGGGCCGATCCGCACGGAAATCATCCCGTTTGCGGTGCGCACCTCCGGAACCTCGGCGGTAGCTGCCAACACGCCCTGCTCGATCTCAGGCGACGCCGAAGCACCGATGATGAGGCTGCGACTCTCATTCGCCAGGAGCAGCGCCGTTGCCGCCATCATCATGGCGATCGCGAGCGACGCCACGCCGTCTGCGGCCGGGAAGTTGAAGCGAACGCTGACAAACATGCCGAAGGCAGCGATGACAATACCAGCCAGCGAGGCGAAGCTCGTGAAGAGGACCGTCATCGTCGCGCCATCGCGTGAGCGCTTGAGATAACGAAGTAGATTGTGGTCGCTTGAGGAGCGGATGATCTTTCGACATGTGATGAAGGCGAAGCCGCCGTCGATGACAAACGACAGGAGCAGCACCATGAAGCTCGTCGTCGTCGGCCCTAGGAGCTTGGGTGTCACATATTGATGCCAGCCCTCGCGAAACGCGAAACCGGCACCCACCGCAAGGATCAGCATCGCGGCGATCAAGTTCCAGAAGAAGGCTGAGCGGCCATAGCCGAGTTGGAAATCTCGGTCTGCGGGGCGCTTGGCTGAGGCAAGCCCGTAGAGCAGGATCACCTCCGTCAGCGCATCGAGGACGCTGTGGACGCCCTCGGCGAAGAGCGCCGTTCCTCCACTCTCGCGCGCGGCTGCGAATTTCAGAAGTGCGATGATTGTGTCTGCGCATAGCCCGAGAAGCACGATGGACATGCTTGGAGACACACGGCGAAACCGCGCGAGGGTGGGAAGCTCTTGCGTAATGAACGGCACGACAAGCCTCTCGAAAGTTCGCTCGGGCTATAGCCGCCTGGCCTATGCTGACGTCAGCATACTTAGTGATTAGTCGCAGGACCGCGCCTCGCGCCGCGGATCCATACCTTGATATGCCTTCCCCCCACGCCCCGATCTGTCGACATCGACGCCACACATGAAGGAGCGTTCGGTGATGGTGAAGAAGGTAGCGGATGTCGTAACGGAGATCCTGGCGGCAGCAGGCGTAAAGCGCGTCTACGGCGTTGTCGGCGACAGTCTGAACGGCATCACGGACTCGATGCGCGAACGTGGCGACATCGACTGGGTGCACGTCCGCCACGAGGAGGTCGCTGCATTCGCCGCAGGCGCTGAGGCGGCGCTCACCGGCGAACTTGCTGTGTGCGCCGGCTCCTGTGGCCCCGGCAACCTCCACCTGATCAACGGGCTGTTCGATTGCCACCGGACACGCGTGCCGGTTCTCGCCATCGCCGCCCAGATCCCCTCTCCCGAGGTTGGTCGCGGCTACTTCCAGGAGACCAAGCCGGAGGCCCTGTTCCGCGATTGCAGCCACTTCTGCGAGACGATTTCCCACCCTTCCCAGCTGCCCGGCGTTCTGGAAGCCGCCATCCGCTCGGCCATCGGCAATCGCGGCGTAGCCGTGATCGTGATCCCGGGCGACGTGGCCCTGCAGCCCTATGACGCGCCCATATCAGCACCGCGCGCACTCGCGATCCGACAGCCGGCGATCGTGCCCGACGACGGGGAACTCGACGCACTTGCGGATCTGCTCAACTCAAGCGCCAAGATCACCCTGCTCTGCGGCCGCGGCTGTGCAGGTGCCCATGATGAGGTCGTGCGGCTTGCGGAGCGCCTGAAGGCGCCGATCGTGCATGCCCTTGGCGGCAAGGAGCACATCGAATGGGACAACCCGTTCGACGTAGGCATGACCGGCCTGATCGGCTTTGCGTCCGGCTACCACGCCATGGAGACCTGCGACACGCTCCTGATGCTGGGCACTGACTTCCCATATCGTCAGTTCTATCCCAAGGGCCAAATCGCCCAGATCGATGTGCGCCCCGAGAATCTCGGGCGCCGTGTGTCGCTCGACTGCGCCATTGTCGGTGACGTGCAGCACTCCGTGAGTGCACTGCTGCCAAAGCTGCTGGATGATCGCGACGACAGCCACCTGCGGAGCAGCGTCGAGCGCTACCGCAAGGCCCGTAAGGGTCTCGACAGCCTGGCAAGCGGAGCTTCCGGCCGCCGACCCATCCACCCTCAGCAACTAGCCGAACGGCTGAGCGCGGCTGCAAGCGAAGATGCCGTTTTCACCTTCGATGTCGGCACCTGCACCGTCTGGGCAGCGCGCTACCTCAAGATGAACGGCAAGCGCCGGATGATCGGTTCGCTCGCCCACGGCTCGATGGCGAACGCACTGCCCCAGGCGATCGGTGCTCAGGCTTCCCATCCCGACCGGCAGGTGATCAGCATGTCCGGTGACGGCGGCTTGTCCATGCTGATGGGCGACATGCTGACCCTCGTTCAGGAGCAGCTGCCGGTGAAGGTTGCCGTCTTCAACAACGGCACGCTGGGCTTCGTGGCGCTGGAGATGAAAGCATCGGGCTTCCTCGAGACCGGCACGGACCTTCAGAACCCGGACTTCGCCGCCGTCGCTCGAGCGATGGGCATCCACGCAATACGCGTCGAAGATCCCTTGGAGCTCGATGCGGCAATCGCCGACGTGCTGGCCCACCCCGGGCCGGCGCTCCTCGACGTGGTGACCAACACCCAGGAACTGGTGATGCCGCCCTCGATCAAAGCCGAGCAGGTCAAGGGCTTCAGCCTTTGGGCCCTGAAGGCGGTGCTGAACGGCGATGTCAGCGAGGTGATCGACCTCGCCGGCACAAACCTCATCCGCTGATCGCATTAAAAAAATCGAGAAAACCCGATGAAACTCTCAGTGCTTGAGCAATCCACCCTGTCCGAAGGCGCAAGCGCTGAGGATGCGATCAACTCCACCCTCACCCTGGCCAAGGCGCTCGATGCGATGGGCTACGCGCGCCTTTGGCTGTCGGAGCACCACAACATGCCCGTGCTTCAAGGGTCGGCACCCGAAGTGCTGTTGTCGGCAATCGGCGCCCACACCCAACGGCTCCGCATCGGCTCAGGCGGTGTGATGCTGCCCAACCACAGCGCCTATCACGTGGCGGAGATCTTCCGCATGCTGGAGGCACTCTATCCCGGTCGGGTGGACTGCGGCATTGGGCGTGCGAGCGGCGGCGATGCCTATTCGCGCTCCCTTCTGGCCCCTGTCTCCGGCCGCGGCGTCGGTTTCGAAGAACAGGTCGAGCAGCTCGACCGCTTCTTCCATGACGAGTGCAAGCGAGCGCTCGCCATGCCGGCGGTAAGAACCGCGCCTCCCCTCTGGTTGCTGTCTGCCGGCAGCGGACCGCAAAGTGGCCGACTGGCGGCCGAGAAGGGCATGGGTCTTGCTATCGCACTGTTCATCAACCCTGAGGCAGACGAGGCGGCCGTCACGGAATACCGCCGCAACTTCGTGCCGTCCGCCGAGATGCCCGAACCTCGGGTCATCCTTGCGGTGAACTTCGTGTGCGCGTCCACGCCGGAAAAGCTGGCGGAGGTGCGCAAGACCTCCGACTATTTCCGCCTGATGCGGGACTCTGGTCGCTACCCGCGGATGCTGCCGAGCCATGATACCCTGAGCGCGATCGACTTTGAGCCGCGCCAACGTGCGTATCTTGACCAGATCTCCAATCGAGAGGTCGTCGGCCTCCCGCACGAGGTTCGCCACCAGATCCTCGCTCGGGCAGAGCGCTATCAGGCGGACGAGGTGATGCTCGCGTCCATGAGCCACGCACTCGCCGACAAGATCGAAGCCTTCCAACTCGTCGCGGAGGCTTTCGAGCTGCCTTCGCTGGCGCTGGTCTGAGGAGGCGGCGATAGCACAGTTCCCCTTCCGACTCTCGATCCTCGACATCGGGCCGATCCGAAGCAACCAGACCGCCGCCGATTGTATGGCCTCCATTGTCGACCTCGCACGGCAGGCCGAAGCGCTCGGCTACCATCGATATTGGCTCGGCGAGCACCACAACGTGGCTGCCGTTGCTGCCGGCCAGACGGCCATCCTGTCCTCGGTGATCGCCTCGCACACGTCGTCGATCCGGGTGGGCGGCTGCTTCCTTCTGGCGCATTACTCGCCCTTCCTGATCGCGGAACAGGCAGCGATGGTTGAAGCCTGTTTCCCCGGACGGTTCGATCTCGGGATCGGACGATCGACCGGCGCCGACCGGATCGCAAGCATGATGCTGAAGGGCGGCGGACCGATGAGCAGCGGAGCGGAGCACCCGCAGGCGCTTGCAAATCTACAAGCCCTGCTCAACCCGGCGGGTGCTGTCCTCCAACTGTCCGATGAGGAATATCGGCTCTGCGCCACATCCAATGCCGAGGCCGCTCCTCCGATGTGGATCCTGGGCACATCCGCCTATTCAGCTCGCCTGGCGGGAGAGCTGGGCCTGCCTTACGCCTTCGGCTACCACATCACCGGCGAAGGCGTAGAGGAGGCGTTTCACACCTACCGCCGTAGCTTCAAGCCGAGCGCCCAGTGCGACGTCCCTACCACGCTCTTGTCTGCAATCGTCGTGATTGGGGACACGGTAGAGGAAGCCGAGAGGCTCGCACGCTCGCAGCTCTATTTCATGTGCGCTTTCCGCTCTGGCGATCAGGTCGATCGGCAGATGCTGGTGGAAGAGGCTAGCGAGGTCGCGTTCCCGGCGCGTTACGAGGACCTGCTCGCGATGTTCCGACGGACGTGGATCATCGATACGCCTGCGGGCGCGGCGGGGCAAATCGCTGCTCTGGCGGAACGGCTGGGCGTCGACGAGATGATGATCAACCCGGTGGCCGCCGCCTATCGGGGTGACGCGCCGAACACCTCGCCCAATCGACTGCGCACGCTGGCCGGGCTGGCAGAAGCGCTGATCGGCGAGTGAATCGCATTGGATGAGCGACGGCGGGAAAGTGAACTCAGCCGCTCCCCCGGTCACGACCTCCGACCGACGGCGCGCGATTTGAGTTCCCACTCCTGTTGGTGGGCCTGAATTGGGGACATTTCTGCCGTTCCAAGGCGGTATGTCGAATGGTGGCTTTCGTCAGGAGCCGGCACTCCAAGATCCGCTTGATGGGCATCACAGTATAGCCGGGGGACCTTTTAGGCCGAAGCGGGTATTGTGCGCACGGGTGGCGAATTCAACGGGACGGCGAAGCCAAGCAGTGAGCGACGGCACCGCCGGCGGGGCGGCCCCGGTACTGCCTATCGGTACACCGTGGGCGCGGCGATCAGTTTATCAATGGCCATTGCAATATCGACCTGCCGGAACGGCTTGGCGAGTTGCGGGAGCGGCAGATCCAGGTCGCCTCCAGCGTAACCGGTGACGATGAGGATTGGCATATGTGGGTGCCGCTCACGGATACGCTCCGCCACTTCCGTGCCGTTCATCCTCGGCATCATATAGTCCGATACCACGGCATCGATCTGGATACCGGTGCGCAGTTTCGCCAGCGCCTGCGCACCGCCAGCGGCCTCGTGCACCTCATGACCCAATTCGCGCAGCATCTCAGCGGTGCCCCGGCGAACTAGTTCCTCGTCGTCGATCAGGAGCAGCCGGAGCGGGCGCACCGGCTTGCGAGCGGCGGGAATCCGCGCCGCTGATTGGGCCGTCCCCGCAGTGGCGACGGGCAGATACAGGTCCGCGCGGGTGCCTTGGCCGACACTGCTCTGAAGCTCGAATGCGCCGCCGAGCTGCGCCGCCAGCCCGTGCACCATCGACAGGCCGAGACCGGTCCCTTTCCCGACATCCTTGGTCGAAAAGAAGGGCTCCACCGCCTTGGCGAGCGTCACCTCGTCCATACCCGAGCCGGTATCGATCACTGTCATGCGAATATAGGCACCGGGATTGAGCTTGCCCGTTCTGTCCGGGCCAAGCACAACGCGGTCCGCGGCGATGGTAAGAACGCCGCCACCCTCCATTGCATCGCGGGCATTGACACAAAGATTGAGGATGGCCAGCTCGAGCTGGTTCGGATCCGCGATCCCCGCAGGCAGATCGTGGACGGGAAGCATGCGCAGTTCGATGGCGGGCCCGATCGAACTGGCAATCAGGTCGCGCATTCCCTCGAACAGCTGCCCGATGTCGACCGCGCGGGTCTCCAGCGCCTGCCGGCGCGCAAAACCCAGCAGACGGCTGACCAAGATCTTGGCGCGCTCCGCCGATTGCAGCGCGCCATCGAGCAACCGCGCTGAACGCGGGTCGTCGGCGCCGTAACGCCGGTTCAGCAGATCGAGCGCGCCGGTGATCGGCGTCAGCAGATTGTTGATGTCGTGGGCGACGCCCCCGGTCAGCTGGCCGATGGTCTCCAGCTTCTGCGCCTCATGCAACTGCGCGATCACCGTCTCGCGCTCGGCTACGGTCGCGGTGACGCGGGCTTCCAGCCCTTCGTTCAACTCACGCAGTTCCCGCTCGGCGCGCTTCCGCTCCGTCACGTCTTGGAAGAGGACCGCAACCTCCCTTCGGTGCGCCGGCTCGATGCGGAACGCGGAGAGTTCGAGGTGACGGTGCGTGGCAACCAGCTCGCGCTCGAACCGGATCGGCTCACCCGAGACGAGCACCTGCCGATAGAGCGCGATCCAGCCCTCGGCCTCGTCGGGCACCATCTCGCGCACCTTCTGACCGACGACGTTTGCGATGCCGGTATGCCGTTCATAGGCAGGGTTTGCCTGGACATGGACATAGTCCGACAGTTCGCCCTCGGGACCATCGAGAAACTCGATGACGGCGAAGCCCTCGTCCATCGTATCGAACAACGTGCGATACCGCGCTTCGCCCTCACGCAGTTCGGCGAGGCGCGCGCGCGCCTCATATTGCCGCTTACGGGCGCGCAGCGCCGAGCGCGCGAGGCTGATCAGCGTCGTCGGATGAAAGGGGCGCTCCAGGAAGGTGACGTTGCCGAGCACATCGAGGTACCGCACCGCTGCCGGATTGCGCTCGATCCCCCCGCCGCGGGTGGTGAGCAGCACGAAAGGCATGTCCGACCATTCCTGCTGGCGCGAGAGCCAGTCGGCGAGCGGATTGAGGTCGGCACTGGTGATCGCCTCCTCGGTCACCAGCACGAAGGCGGCTCCAGCGTCCAACTCCACGATCAGATCGAGGAGCGAAGCGCAGGGAGTTGCTGCTATCCCGCCTTCGCCCAGCATGGCACATGCGATCGTCGCGTCGCGTCCGCGTGGGGCTAGCACCAGCGCCCGCTCCGAGAGCGTGCTGTGCTTCACGCGTCGTGATCGTCGAGCAGGGCTGCCTCGCCGACCATGACGGGAACGCCGCGGAGCACGCCCTGGAAATTGGCCAAGGGCGGCCCCAGCGTGAGCCCGTTCTCGCCGATGCGGTATTCGCGGATCGTGTCCTCGTGCGGCCCAGTACGCTTCTTGACGACGGAAACGGCGCGCCGCACCCGGCCCAGCGCCTCGAAATAGCGCAGCAAGATGACGGTGTCGGCCAGATAGGTGACATCCACCGGCGATTTCATGTCGCCGACAAGGCCGTGCTGCGCAACAGTGAGGAAGGTAGTAGCGCCGCGGCGGTTCAGATACTGGAGCAGCTCATGCACGTGCAGGACGAGCGCATTCTCGCCCGGCATGGCCGCCTGATAGCCGTTGAGACTGTCCAGCACGACGGTGCGCGCGCCTTGGGTCTCGACGCAGACGCGAACGCGCTCGGAGAACTCGCCCGGCGTAAGTTCTGCCGCATCCACCTGCTCCAGCACCAGCATCTGCGCGTCGATCATCGCCTGTAGGTCGATGCCCAGGCCCTTGGCGCGCTCGATCAGCAGCCCGCGCTCCTCATCGAACACGAACATCGCCGCACGCTCGCCGCGTGCGATGGCGTCGCGCACGAAAGTGAGTGTCATAATCGATTTGCCGGTTCCCGCGGGACCCAGCACCAGCACGCTGGAGCCGCGCTCAACGCCGCCACCCAGAAGCGCGTCGAACTCGGCCATCCCGGTGCCCAGCACCGCGCGATCTACCGGTCGCTTGTGCTCGGCGGATACCAGCCGGGGGAACACGCGTACGCCACCGGTCTCGATCGCGAAATCGTGAAAGCCGCCGCGGAACCGCCGGCCACGATATTTGATCACCCGCAGCCGCCGGCGCTCCGGTCCATATTCGGGAGCAAGTTCCTCCAGGCGAACGACACCGTGCGCGATCGAGTGCACGGTTTTGTCGTTCGCATCCGTGGTCAGATCGTCGAGCATCAGCACAGTGGCGTTCTGCCGTGCGAAATAATGCTTCAGCGCGAGGATCTGCCGGCGATAGCGGAGCGAGCTTTGCGCAAGCAGCCGGATCTCGGACAGGCTGTCCAGTACCACCCGATCGGGGCGCACGCGTTCGAACGCATCGAAGATGCGGCGGGTGGTCTCCCCCAGCTCCAGATCGGAGGAGTAGAGCAGGCTCTGCTGCTGCTCCTCGTCGAGCAGGTTTTCGGGGGGCACCAGTTCGAACAGTTCCACGCCCTGCAGATCCCAACCATGCGAGGTGGCGGTGGCGCGCAGTTCCTCCTCGGTCTCGGAGAGCGTGATGTACAGGCAGCGCTCGTCCGATGCCGCGCCGGCGCACAGGAACTGCAGCGCGATCGTCGTCTTGCCTGTGCCGGGACTGCCTTCGAGTAGGAAAACGCGCGCCCGTTCGAGGCCGCCGCTCAGCACGTCGTCGAGGCCACCAATTCCCATGGTCGCTTGAGGGTTGGCTACGGGCATATGGTCTCCTGCCGAGCGTCCGGTAGCGGGTGCCCTGCATCGCGCCCACGTCCGACCTTACAGTCGCGAAATTGCGTTTTGTTCCCGGTTGTTAGCAAGTCGAGCCCGATGGCGATAGACCCCGATAGTTTGATCGGATTGAAGCGAGGTCATGTTTTCACAGCGACCGCGTGCAGAAATGGGGACACCGAAGCTAAGTTATCGGCCGCCTGAAAACGGGGAGCAGGTCACCTGGCGGGGCGTGAGCCAATCGGCAGCTTTTGGGCAGCTTCGGTCATTCGGCGCGATGAACGGGGTCGCACCGGCTAGCGTCATGATGTGCGATCGAGCGCATGTTCTGCCGCCTCAAGGACTGCCGGCGCCTCGCTACGCGCTATGACCGCACCGCTGCCGTCTTCCTTGGCGGCATCCATCTCGCCGCCAGCGTCATGTGGCTATTGTGAGTCCTAGCCCTAGTGCGCCGCTATCAGCGCGGCGGCTGGACAGCGTAGACTGGCGCAAATCAATGCCTGTGTGCGCCTGAGGCGCCGGGCGCCGATTGGCAGCAGCGGGGCTGGAAGTGCAAGGAAGATCGAGGTTTTGGGGCATGGGCGAGGAGCCACAGCCCCTCGCCCAGCCAGACACGGTTACTTCTTGACTGCCTTGGCGACAGCGGCGTGCAGCGGCGCCGCCGGAGTCGTCACACAGGTGCTGACCACGACGGGAACGAGCGAATTGACGCCGGTCACGTCCACCACGGCATCGTCGGGGCGCTTGGCCTTGTTGTAGCCGATCGCGTAGGCGACGGCCTCCGGCTTGAACTTGTCTTCGAGGCCCATGAAGCCGCGGCAGGAAACTTCCTTCTCGCCCGAGCGGGTCTTCACGAACTGGTGCGACGTGACGACGCCATTCTTCGCAGTGGCGCCCGAGGTCTGGGCGTTGGCCTGGACAGCCAGCGAGCCGACCATGAGCAGGGCAGCGGCGGCAGATGCGGCGATGATTTTCATGTCATTTCTCCGTGTGATCAGCAGTGGGTGATTCCGGGCAAGTTGCCATGAAGGTCCTGCAACTAGCCTCCCCGCAATGATCATCACGGGCACCGAGATTTCGTATTGAACTTAGGTTTTATGCAGCCGGGGCCAGCGACCCGACCGGCAAATCTAATACCAAAGTTTCAACATACTTGGGTATCTCTCATCGATATCATTTTTCCTGCCAGATTCTTGCTTGCCAGTCAGGCTTTAGGAACTCGAAGGAAGAACATGAAGACTGCTTTTGTCGCTCGCTGCACTGGCTTTCGCCGGGACAGCAGCGCCTGCCTTCGCCCAGGACAGTCCCCGCTTCACCGGCCCCCGTGTGAGTGCGGACGCGGGTTGGGGTCGCGTGGCAGGCAACGGTTTGGCCGGTGACGGCTTCGACTATGGCGCAACGCTCGGTTACGACGTGGCGGCTGGCAATCTGCGCATCGGTCCCGAAGTCGGGATTGCTGACTCCACCCAGGATGCCTGCAAGCGCTACCCCGCTGGCGGTGCGAGCGCTCGCGAATGCGGACGCTCCGATCGCGACCTCTATGCAGGCGTGCGGCTCGGCTACACCGCGGCCCCCAAGCTGCTCGTCTACGGCAAGGTCGGCTACACCAACGCACGGTTCAGCGACCGCTACGAGGATGTCTCGACGGGTTCAAAACCGGCTGCGCGCTTCGCTGACGACCACAGCGGATACCGCCTAGGTGCTGGTGCCGAATGGGCAGTCACCCGTCAGGTCTTCGTGAACGGCGAGTATCGCTTTTCGCAATACGGCGACCACCTGCACCAGAACCAGATCCTGGGCGGCGTGGGGCTCCGCTTCTGAAGTCCCGTCGAGCAGTCGACGCTGCTCTCTTCTCACCAACAAATCGCGCGGAGATGCATGAAGTTGCTCATCTGAGCCTTCAGCTCGCGCCTCAACATTTCACATGGAGGCTGTTATGAACACTCAACACCTGACCAAGACCACCACTGTCCTGCTCCTCGCCGCCAGCGCCTTCGGTCTTTCGGCATGCGCCGGCCAGCTGCATCCCGCACCGGGCGCAACGCTTGCGCCGCACGGCGGCGCCACGTCCAGCGCAGCTGGCGTGAACATCGTCACCATGACGCCGAACTTCCCCGGCATCGTCGACATCGAGAGCGCGGTGACCCCGATCAAGGTCAAGATCACCAACAATGGCACCAAGCCGGTTCGTATCCGCTACGCCGACTTCAAGCTCGATGCGACCGACGGCACCAGCTACGCAGCGCTCCCGCTTTACAAGATCGACAGCTCGGCCACCACGAACCTGCCGGTGGGCAGCTACTATCCGATCACCGATCCGGCCTTCCGGTGGAATCGCTTCCGTGTCGCACCCTATTATGCCGGCCTCTACCCGGGCATGCCTTGGTATCGCGGCGGCTTCTACGGCCAGCCCTATGGCTGGACCTACTACGACACCGCTTTCGCGAACGTTCAGCTGCCGACGCCCGAAATGCGCCGGAACGTGCTGCCCGAGGGCATTCTCGATCCCGGCGGCTCACTCGAAGGCTGGCTGTATTTCCAACACGTGCCGCCGTCGAAGAAGACGGTCGACTTCGACGCGACGATTCACGCCGAGGGCGGCGCGAACATCGGCTATCTGTCGATCCCCTACAACTTCGGGTCGTAAGTCAAGAGATCAGGAGTTAGTCCCATGGTGGCAAATCGGATGAACGTGGTGCGCCAAAGCGCGCACCACTGGTATCTCACATCGCTCCAAGGCGTCCTGTTGGTCCTCGTAGGATTCACCGCCTTGTTCTACCCATTTGCGAGCACATTCGCCCTTGGCCTCTACTTCGGCTGTGCGATGATCGCCCTCGGCGTGCTCTCGATGGTCAACAACTTCAGCACGGCGCCGAGCAGAGGGCACTCGCTCGACCTGTTCATCGGCGGCATCTCGATCGCTGCTGGCCTGCTGATCCTCGTGGATCCGTTCGCCGGCGCCTTCAGCCTCCTCTGGGCACTCGGCCTGTGGCTGGCGATCGGCGGCATTCTCAAGTTGACGACCGCCTTCCGCACCCCTGCGGAGCGCCTCCCGCTCATCATTACCGGTGTCATCGATCTCGTGGTCGCCGTGATCCTCGCGATGGATTGGGAGAGGCTGGGCATTCCGCTCATCAGCATGCTGATCGCGGTTAGCCTGATGGCCAGCGGCCTGACCACAATCCGGGCCTCGGTCCGCCTGCGGCGCCTCAACCACCGCTTCGGCAAACTCGGCCACGCCTGAGCCAAGCGCGGCGGCTTCGCCGAACGAAGTCGCCGCGTCTTTGCCGCTTTGCGCTCACGGTGTGGCGGTGAGCGTTGCCTGAGACGCCCGTAGGCCTGCGGCTCACACCTAAGGATGGTGGCACCTTCCGATACATGGTCGCATCTGATGACACATACGCCGCGGCAAGCTGACGGCTCCCGCGACTGGCGAAAGCCGCGATCTGACCACCGCCTTCGCTTCACGAGGCGACGCCCACGAGGCCGCTCACCCTTCTGCGCTACTGAAAGGCCGACGATGTTCAGAAAGCCGCCTAGACAGCCTGCGCTCCTCGCCGGCAAGTCGACAGCCTGGACGCTGCATCGTCTGGTAAGCTCGATCTCCGTCCCCCACTGGTCGGCATCGTCGCTTAAACAATACCGCGCCTATCTTGGCCCCGCGCTGCTCGTGAGCGTCGGATATATGGACCCCGGAAACTGGGGCACCGATCTTCAAGCCGGCGCCATGTATCAGTATGGGCTGCTGTGGGTAGTCGCACTCGCCAGCGCCATGGCTATCGTTCTGCAAATGCTAGCGGCTCAGCTTGGGATCGTCACCGGCAAGAACCTCGCCGAGGCTTGCCACGCCTGGTATCCCTCCTGGAGCAGGCTCCCGCTATGGATCTTGTGCGAGATCGCGATTGCAGCCTGCGACCTTGCCGAGGTGCTGGGCTCCGCAGTCGCGATCAACCTCCTTTTTGGCGTGCCGCTCTTCTGGGCTGTCATCATGACCGCGGCCGACGTGTTTCTGCTGCTCCTGCTGCAACACCACGGCATGCGCACGATCGAGCGGGTGGTTCTGGTCCTCGTTCTCACGATCGCCGGCTCATTCTTCATCGAACTCTTCGTGCTTCCCGGCACGCGCCCCGATTTCGGTCAGATCGGAACGGCGCTGGTTCACCCGACCCTAGCGACGGCCGGCATGGCCAGTGTGGCGGTCGGAATCATCGGCGCGACGGTGATGCCTCACAATCTCTATCTTCACTCCTCGCTCGTGCAGAGCCGCGAGACCCATGACGATGTCGCGTCGAAGAAGATCGCTCTACGCTGCAACGCCGTCGACACCGTCGTCTCCCTATCGCTCGCATTTCTGGTGAATGCCGGGATCCTTATTCTGGCAGCGGTAGTCTTCCACGGGAGAAGCGCGTTGATCGTCGACGGACATCGCTATGTTCTGAACGACGATACCGACTGGATCCGCGTTGCCTATCTGACCTTCGCGCCCGCTATCGGTTCTGCCGTCGCGAGCGTCATCTTTGCAGTCGCGCTGCTGGCCTCAGGGCAGTCGAGCACGATCACTGGGACGATCGCGGGCCAGGTTGTCATGGAAGGCTTCATGAACTGGCGCATCGCGCCGTGGAAGCGGCGGATCATCACACGCCTCATGGCGATCATCCCCGCGGTCCTGGTGATCGGTCTTAAAGGCGCTGGCAGCATCAACGATCTGCTGGTGCTGAGCCAGGTGGTGCTCGCCATGCAGCTGCCGTTCGCCATGTTTCCGCTCCTCCATTTCGTCAGCGCCAAGCGGTTCACCAGTGGTTGGGCGACGCCCAAGGTGCTGCTCATCCTGGGCTGGATCACCGCCATCGTGATCACCGTGTTCGACGTGGTCGGGCTTCCGGGCAGCCTTCAGGACGCCATTCATATTATGGGGTCTTGAGATGCTTGGGTCAGCGATAACACCGCGTGGAAGCCCCCTGCAGATTAAACGGACTTGCCCCAACCCGTCGAAGATTTCGCACGAACCGCAGTGTTCCCATACGAAGATATTATGGAAGTGAAGGCGGATATAATCGACCTTCTATCCTGCAAGGCAAACGAAACGGCCACAGCTTCGCACTGAGCCTACGCACCTTTGCAGGTGAACTGATTGCATTTCTATTCCGCGGCTGCGGCAACTCGAGAGGCGTCCTCTTGAGAGCCATGCCGATCGCCTCTGCCCGGAGGCAAGATATCAACCGAACCAGGGGACAGCTTACCCATGGAGTGGACAGCGCTCTTCCTGTCGCGGGTGCAATTCGCCGCGACCATTTCGTTTCACATCCTGTTCCCCGCCTTCACGGTTGGCCTCGCCGCTTGGCTGTGCGTGCTGGATGGAATGTCCTTGGCAACGGGCCGTGCCGTCTATCAGCGGCTGTTCAGCTTCTGGCGGACGATCTTCGCTGTGGCCTTCGGGCTCGGTGTCGTCTCCGGCATCGTCATGGCCTTCGAGTTCGGCACGAACTGGAGCGAGTTGTCGCGCCAGACGGGCGCCATCCAAGGGCCACTGCTCGTCTATGAGAGCTTCACCGCCTTTGCGCTCGAGAGCAGCTTCTTCGGCGTGATGATGTTCGGCCGGGGCCGGGTGCCTGGCTGGCTCTATTTCCTAGCCTGCGTGATGGTCGCGCTCGGCACCACCATGTCGTCCTTCTGGATCATGGTGAACAACAGCTGGATGCAGGCGCCGGTGGGCTTCGCCCGCGGGCCCGACGGCATCTTCATGCCCACCAGCTGGCGCGAGATCCTGTTCAGCCCGGTCGTCTGGGTGCGCTTCCCGCACATGTTGCTCGCAGCCTATATCACCACCGCCTTCTGCGTCGCGGCGACGGGTGCGTGGCACCTTCTGCGTGGCCGCTTCCGCGACGAAGCGACGGTGATGGTGCGCATGGGCCTGGGTCTGGCCGCGCTGCTCGTGCCCGCGCAGCTGGGCATCGGCCATCTCGTCGGCGACTATGTTCACGATCGCCAGCCTGTGAAGTTTGCCGCCATCGAGGCGCGCTGGCACGACGAGCGGCCCGCATCCGAGGTGCTGATCGCCTGGCCCGACGAGGAGGCCGAGCAAAACTGGTTTGCGATCAGCATTCCCTACGCCGGCAGCCTCATCGCCTCGATGACCCTGGATTCACGCGAGGTCGGGCTGACCGACTGGAAGCCCCAGGACCGACCGCCCGTCGCCATCCCCTTCTTTGCCTTCCGCATCATGGTGGGTTGCGGGCTCTTGATGCTCGGCATCGCCTGGTATGGCTGCTTCCTGATGGCCAGGCGCAGGCTGGAGCAATCGCGCTGGCTCCTGTGGGCTACCGCCTGCTCTTTCCCGCTCGGTTTCATCGCGACGCTGACCGGCTGGTTCGTGGCGGAGGTCGGTCGGCAGCCCTGGTCGGTCTACGGCCAGCTGCGCACCGCCGACGCAGTTACGCCGTTCCTCACCACACCCATGGTGGCAGCCACGCTTGCGATCTTCGCGGTGGTCTACACAGCAATCTTCGGGTTCGGCGTGATGGTTCTCTATCGCCTGATCAAGCGCGGGCCCCTCGGGGAAGCCGAACCGCAGCTGGGCGAAACCAACCCCAAGCGCCCTCTCTCCGTGCCGGGCGGAAGCCCAGGCAACCTCCACTCTGTTCCTGACGAGGAGCTGGTCTGATGATCTCCTTCTGGCTTGGCGTTCTGGCGCTGTCGATCTTTCTCTACGTCACTCTGGACGGCTTCGACCTGGGTGTCGGCATGCTGTTGCCGCTCGCCCGAAACGAGCGAGAGCGGCGCGCGATGCTGGCGGCAGTGGCGCCGGTGTGGGACGGCAACGAGACCTGGCTCGTGGTGAACGGCACTGTTCTGTTCGGTGCCTTCCCACTCGTCTACGCAACGCTGCTGTCGGCGCTCTACCTGCCGCTTTTTGCGATGCTGGCTGCGCTCATCCTGCGCGGCGTCTCGTTCGAATATCGTGACAAGAGCGTGCGCTTCCGCAGCTTGTGGGATCGCGCCTTCTTCGCCGGCTCGGCGGTGGCGAGCTTCATCCAGGGAGCAGCTGTCGGCGCGCTGGTTGAAGGTCTGCCGATCGTGGACGGCCGCTATGTCGGTGGCGCGTTCGGCTGGCTCTCACCATTTGCGCTGCTGTGCGGTGCCGGGCTGTGCCTGGGTTATATGCTGATGGGCGCCGGCTGGCTTGCCTACAAGACTGGCTTCGAAGTGCAGCGCCGCGCCTTCCACCTGCTTCCCCGCCTGCTGGCCGGCGTGCTGATCTTCCTGATCGCTGCCTTCGTGACCGCCGTGCGGCTCGACGTGCCCGCGCTTCAGGCATGGTCGGGCAATCCGATGCTTCGGCTTGTGCCCGCTATTGGCGGCATCGCGGCGGTCGGCATCGCCGTCGCCGTGGCCTTCCGCCGACCGCTTCTGCCGTTCCTCGGCTCGGTCCTGCTGTTCGCGGCGGCGTTTGGCACGCTCGCCATCTCCTTCTATCCCTACATGATCCCATACGCGATCACCGCAGCGCAGGCGGCTGCGCCGGCAAGCTCACAGGACTTTCTGTTCTGGGGAGCGGGCATCGTCGTCCTGCCCGTGACGCTCGCCTACACCCTCGCCGTCTACTTCCTCTTCAAGGGGCGGGTGTCGCAGAGCGACCTCTACGGGGAGCGCCCGGCGTCCGATCGGGCGGGCGCATGACCACAGCATTTCCTGATCCCAAGCGGGCGAAGCTCATGAAGCTGGTTGACCAGCGCTTTTTCGAGATCGCCCAAGTCCCTGAGGAGAGTTGCGTTGACTGACATTCCTACCCCGCAGCCGGTCCCGATCGGCATCGATGCCAGCGGTACCCGCGAAGAGTTCGACAGCATGGGCACCATCTCAGTGCCGGCGGACCGCTACTGGGGCGCGCAGACCGAGCGTTCGCTCCACCATTTCAACATCGGCGGCGATCGCATGCCCAAGGCGGTCTACCACGCCTATGGCACCGTGAAAAAGGCTTGCGCGCTGGTGAACGCCGCCGCCGGCCGCCTGCCGGACTGGAAGCGCGATGCCATCGTCCAGGCCGCCGACGAGGCGATTGCCGGCAAGCTCGACGATCACTTCCCGCTGTTCGTCTGGCAGACCGGCTCCGGCACCCAGTCGAACATGAACGTCAACGAGGTGCTGTCGAACCGGGCGATCCAGCTGCTCGGCGGCACGCTCGGCAGCCAGCATCCGGTGGGCCCCAATGACGACGTCAATATGGGGCAGTCGTCAAACGACACCTTTCCCACCGCGATGCACGTGGCGACAATCCTCGCCATCGACGAGCAACTGCTGCCCGCCGTCACCCGGCTGGTGGCGGTGATCGAGAAGAAGGCCGATGGCTGGATGGACGTGGTCAAGATCGGCCGCACCCATCTGGAGGATGCGGTGCCGCTCACCGTCGGCCAGGAATGGCATGGCTGGGCCGGGCAGATCCGCGCCTGCATCGCCGCGATCGAGGAGAGCCGTGGCGGGCTCTATGAACTGGCGGTCGGCGGCACCGCGGTCGGCACCGGGCTGAATGCACCCGCGGGCTTCTCCAAGGATGTTGCGGCCAAGATCGCCGAGCTGACGGGCAAGCCCTTCTTCACCGCGCCCAACAAGTTCACCGCGCAAGGCTCGCTCGACGCAATGGTTCGCGCCTCGGCGGGGCTGCGGGGCCTGGCGGTCGCGCTGATGAAGATCGCCAACGACATGCGCTGGCTCGCCTCGGGCCCGCGCTGCGGCTTCGGCGAGCTCAAGCTGCCGGACAACGAACCCGGCTCGTCGATCATGCCCGGCAAGGTGAACCCCACCCAGTGCGAAGCGATGGTGATGATCGCGATCCAGGTGCTCGGCAACGACAGCGCGGTCGCCTTCGCCGGCAGCCAGGGCAATTTCGAGCTCAACGCGATGCGCCCGGTGATCATCAACAACGTGCTGCACTCGATCCGCATCCTCGCCGATGGCTGCGACCGGTTCCGCGAATTCTCGGTCGAGCGCACCGAGATCCTGCGCGACAGGATCCAGTCCTATGTCGAGGGCAGCGTGATGCTGGTGACCGCGCTGTCGCCGATGATCGGCTACCAGAACGCCGCGCACATCGCCGAGAAGGCGATCGCAGACGGCACCACCTTGAAACAGGCGGCCCTCGCCTCCGGCAAGGTCGACGAAGCGCTGTTCGACAAGACCATCCGCCCGCTCGACATGGTCGGCCACGGCCTGGCCGGCGCCTGAGGAGACGTACCCATGATCCGTTGTGTTCGCATGTGGACCGGCCCGGACGGCAATTCGCTGTTCGAGGAAGGGCATCTCGATATCGGCGCCGGCCTGCACGGCAAGGCCTCCGGCCTGCCGATCGCCGTCAACGAACTCTCGTTCCAGGAGACCGCCGGCGGCGGCAGCTTCGAATGGCACCAGGACCCGCAGCCGCAATTCGTGCTGACGCTGGCCGGCACGATCGAGTTCGAGGTGAAGTCCGGCGCGACCTTCACCCTCCATCCCGGCGACGTGCTGCTCGCCCAGGACGACACCGGCACCGGCCATCGCTGGCGGCTGATCGGCAGCGAGCCCTGGCGCCGCGCCTATGTCGTCTATGACGCCGGCGCCGACCTCCACTTCACCCCCCAGGAGAAGCAGGCATGACCTTCTCGACCAGCAACGAAACCGATGTGCTGCTGATCGGCGCCGGCATCATGAGCGCCACCACCGGCACCCTGCTGCACAATCTCGATCCGAACCTGCGCATCACCATGCTCGAGCGGCTGGACGACTGCGCGCAGGAAAGCTCGATGGCGTGGAACAATGCCGGCACCGGCCATGCCGCGAACTGCGAGCTCAACTACACGCCGCAGCGCGCCGATGGCAGCATCGACATCGCCGAGGCGCTGAAGGTCAACACCCAGTTCGACGTGTCGCGCCAGCTCTGGGCGCATCTCGTCACCGCGGACGCCATCCCAGACCCGCGCGCCTTCCTCCATCCCTGCCCGCATATGAGCTTCGTTTGGGGGGAGGAGAATGTCGCCTTCCTCAAGGCGCGCCACGCCGCGATGAGCGCCCACCATTGCTATCACGGCATGGAATATAGCGAGGATCCCGCGCAGATCGCCCAATGGGCGCCGCTGGTCATGGAAGGGCGCGACCCGGACGAGAAGATCGCCGCGACGCGGATGATCACCGGCACCGATGTCGATTACGGCGCGCTCACGCATCTGCTGGTGCAGCATCTGCAGGCCGAAGGTGCGGACATTCGCTACAATCGCGAGGTCATCGGCATCGAGCGCGGTCCTGATGGCCGTTGGCAGGTGACGTTCGAAGATGTGCTCGACGGCACCCAGCAAATGATCACCGCCGGTTTCGTCTTCATCGGCGCAGGCGGCGCGGCAATCGAACTGCTGCAGATGTCCGGCATTCCCGAAGCTCGAGGTTATGGCGGCTTCCCGGTGAGCGGCATCTGGCTGCGCTGCGACGTCGACGCCGTCACCGCGCGCCACCACGCCAAGGTCTATGGAAAGGCCGCCAGCGGCTCGCCGCCCATGTCGGTGCCGCATCTCGACACGCGGGTGATCGACGGCAAGACCTCGCTGCTGTTCGGCCCCTATGCCGGCTTCTCGACCAAGTTCCTGAAGCATGGGTCGGACGCCGATCTGTTCGAATCGATCACCGCGCACAACCTGCTGCCGCTGCTCGACGTGGCGAAGGACAATGCGGGACTCGAGGAATATCTGATCGGCCAGGTGTTCCAGAGCCGCCATCACCAGTTCGAGATGCTGCGCCAGTTCTTCCCCCAGGCGAAGCGCGGCGACTGGCAGGAAGCGGTCGCCGGGCAGCGCGTGCAGATCATCAAACCCGATGCCGAGGACCATGGCGGCAGGCTGGTGTTCGGCACCGAGCTGGTGGCAGCCGAGGACAGGTCGCTGGTCGCGCTGCTTGGTGCCTCGCCGGGCGCCTCCACGGCGGCGGCCATCGCGGTCGAGGTGCTGCAGGCCTGCTTCGCCGACAAGCTGACCGAGGCGGCGTGGCTCCCCAAGCTCCGCGCGATCTTCCCGACCTGGGGCATCGACCTGATCGAGGATGCCGAAGCCTGCCGCGCCACCCGCGCGGCGACCGCGCCGGTGCTCAAGATCGACAACATCGCCGCCTAGAATGGAAACGCAGCGCCTCGATGCCGCAGGGCATGTTCTGCTGCTCCTGGCTCGCCTCCTGATGGAGGCAGGTGCGGACAGCGAGCATGTCCGGCAGCGCACTGAGCTGCTTGCCGACAAGATGGGCCTCGCCGCGCAGCTCTTCCTTGGCAGCGAACGCCTGCTGCTGATGCTTGACAGCGGCGAGGCCTATCGAACGCGCGTTGGGCACGCGGTCGGGGCGATGGGGATCAATGCGGGGCGGCTCGTGACCCTAGACGCCATCGCCACAGCCCTCGCTGAGGGCGTGATCGACATCGAAACCGCAAGCGTCCGCCTCAACGAAGCTGCACACGCCCCGCCAACTTATCCAGCTTGGCTGACCGTCGTTGCCGTGGCGATTACGGCGGCCGCACTCTCGCGGCTGTTCGGCGCCAACTTGCCGGTGGTTGCCGCCGCGTTCCTTGCCGGGCTGATCAACACAGTCCTGCGCCTGCTGCTGCCTCGCTTCGGCGTCGTGCCCGCCGCAGCGGTCGCGATCAACGCGTGCCTCAGCGGTGCCGCCGCGATTCTACCCCTTCATTTGCTCGGTATAGATCCGACCTTAGCACTCGTTGCCGCCGGGATGATCCTCGTGCCGGGCGTTCCCCTCATCAATGGGATACACGATCTGGTGCGGGGGTATGCGGCGGTCGCCGTTGCGCGCCTCGCCAATGGCACGATGATCGTCATCGCAATCGCCACCGGCTTAGCGGTGACGAGCACCGCATTAGGAGCTCGCATCCCCGTCGATCTGCAGACACAGAACCTCGCCGTGCCATGGGATCTACTCTTCGCAGCCATCGCGGCCCTTGGTTTCTCCATCCTGTTCAACGTGCCGGCGCGATCTATCGCGACCATTGTGGCAACGGGTGCCCTCGCTCACGGATCTCGTTCAGCGTTGATGGCCCTCGGCGCCAATATAGCGGTCTCGAGCTGCTTGGGGTCATTGCTCGCGGGCGCTCTCGCGATGCAAGCAGCTCGGCGCTTGCGCATCCCTTGGACAGCGATCGCCTTCCCTGCGGTGGTTGCGTTGGTCCCGGGCTCCTACGCCTTCCGCGGCATGATCGGCGCCTTGGGTGTGATGGCACTCGGCGGGCATGCTCCTATCGCCCTTCTGAGCGCCACCTTCGCGGCGGCAATCGCAGCCTGTGTGATCACGGTGGCCATCGGCGTCGGGCTGCTGATCGCCGCCTCGCTCGGCGGTTTGGCGCATCGGCAAGCCTAAACAGCCAGCAAGCGCGCTCGCAGGCCCGGAAACCCACCTAACACTTCTGTATGATATTCTTCTACCGGGGAATGAAACATTGCTTCTCAGCCCATAGCCCGAAGGACATCCTGTCTGCGCCGGGCGGTCCAGGGCCAGACCTCCGGACCGGATGTTGACCTTCCTCACTTCGTTTCTGGTGAGGAAGGCGAAACAGGTTGGAGGGGTGAAGGCTCATCGAGATGAAAGACGGACGATCTTCAAAGACTGGAAGCACCCTCGCCCAACTGGCTGGCGAGTGCCTGGTGGCGCGCAGCTTAGCGCCCGTTATGGGCCGAGAGTGACGCGCGGTGTCGTTCGAGTTTGAGCCATCAACCAAACGCCGCAACATAGCGGCTCTGTCACAGTCCATCGCGACTGCCGCGCTTGCCATGGGCATCTTCGCGCTGGACGTGCTCAGCCCACTGCAGGGCGCGGTGGCGGTGCTCTACACGTGCGTCGTTTTCATCAGCATCCGCGCCGGATCCCGTAACCTCACGGTCTCTGTCGCACTCGCATGCGCCGTCCTTTCGATTACCGCATATCTGATCAGTCACGAGGGCGAAGCGCTCGGCTCAGCCCTAGTCCGCTTGGGCGTCAGCCTTGTAGCGATCGCGATCACCACGCTTATCGCCATCTTTCACCAAGCCGCAGCGGAGCGACAGCGGAACGCCGACGCCCGCTACAAGGCGCTCTTTTATGCCTCGGCCGTTTCCACCTGGGAGGGCGACTGGTCTATGGCCTATGCCCTGTTGCAGGACGGGCATCCAGCCGACGAAGAGCTCGTCGACCTCGCCGCATCCAATGCGGTCATCGGCGACGCTAACCAAGCAGCAGCGAACCTGTTCGGCCTGAAGTCTCGTCAGGAGCTGGTGGGCACGACGCTTTCCCAGTTCCACACGCCCGCTTCGAAGGCAGCGCTCGGGCGGATCTTGCAAGCACTGCTCGCCGGCAAGTGCGAGGTTGAAGAAGAAGCTCGCTTCGTCACCGCTCAAGGCAAACCCATCGACCTTGTTCTGCGGCTCGCGGTTCCGCCACAGTGTCGCGAATGGCGTCAGGTGCTGGTCATGGCCATCGATGTCACCGAGCGAAATCAAGCGCAGGTCCGGCTTGCCCAAGCGCAGGTCCAGCTTACGCACGTATCCCGCATCACGACGCTGGGGCAGTTGGCCGCCTCCATCGCACATGAGGTCAATCAGCCGCTCTCCGCACTCATCACCTACGCGAAATCTGGCAAGCGCTGGCTCGCCCGCGAGGCGCCTAGCGCTAATGAGGTGGCAGAATGCTTGGACCGCGTTGTCGCGAACGGCACACGTGCAGCCGACGTCATCGCCCGCATTCGTGCGCTGACGCGTCGAGCGGACCCGGTCAAAGAAGCCATCGACCTTCGCCCGCTGGTGGAAGAGACGGTCGAGCTTCTTCGCCGAGACCTGAACTCCCACGATGTGAAGATGGAAGTGTCAGTGCCAGCTGAGCTGCCACGTCTCATTGGAGACCGCATCCAAGTCCAGCAGGTGCTGATGAACCTCATGCTCAACGCCGAGCAAGCTATGGCCCAGACACCGGCAGCAGCACGCGTGCTTCAGGTAAGCGCAGATCGCAGCGTCGACGGCATCACTGTGCGGGTCCGAGACAATGGCATCGGCATTGGGGAGGAACCTGAAGGCCTCTTCAACCCCTTCGTGACCACCAAGGACGATGGAATGGGCATGGGCCTCGCGATTTGCAGATCCATCGTCGAAAGCCACGGCGGCAGCCTCAGCGCCGCCAATCATCCAGAAGGGGGAGCTGTCTTCAGCTTCTTTCTTCCCTCAGCTGACCAAGTGGAGAATGCAGCATGACCGATGATGCCGATCTGGAAATCGGCGACGGTTGCGTGTTCGTTATCGACGATGACGACGAAGTGCGAGGCTCGCTCGGCAGTCTATTCCGATCCGCAGGGTTGGACGTGGCACTGCACGAAAGCCCCGCAGAGTTCTTGAAGGCCGAGCAGCCGGCCGGCGCAGCCTGCTTGGTGCTCGACATACGCCTTCCCGGCATCAACGGACTCGACTTTCAGGAGCGCCTGGCGGCCGAAGGCAAGGATATCCCGGTTATCTTCATCACGGGACATGGTGATATCCCCATGACGGTTCGCGGCATGAAGTTGGGCGCTGTCGATTTCCTGCCGAAACCCTTCGATGACGACCAGATGCTGCGCGCGGTGGCCACGGCGCTTGCCAGGTATCGCGAGCGGCAGGCCGGCGCCGAGAGCGTCGCGAGCATAAAGGAAAATTATGGTCGGCTCACCCCCCGTGAGCGTGAGGTCCTCGGTCTGGTCGTCGCAGGCTTGATGAACAAGCAGGTTGCCGCCAAGCTGGAATTGTCAGAGATCACCGTAAAAATCCATCGCGGCAACGTCATGCGGAAAATGGAAGCACAGTCTCTAGCGGATCTTGTTCGAATGGCTGAGGCGCTCGGAGTCCGAGACGACAACGTCCGCCGGTTTAAGATTTGAGTATGATGGCATCGACCCGCTGCCAAACCCAATTTGGTGAGGCTCCCATTCCCAAGTCGAGTATCTCACCGTGATCGAAGCAAGCCGAAATTCGCTCATAGCAATCGTTGATGACGATTCTGATGTTCGAGGAAGTCTCAATAGCCTGTTACGATCGGCGGGCCACGAAAGCGTCTCCTTCGCCTGTGCGGAGGACCTGCTCTCGGGGGATCCCGAGCGCTTCGGCTGGATCATCACGGATCTTCATATGCCTGGCATGACGGGGTTAGAGCTTCAGGCTGAGATCAATCGACTTGGTGTAGCGGCCTCGATCGTCCTGATGACCGCCTTCCCGACACCGGCCTTCGAAGAACAGGCACTAAAGGCGGGAGCTTGTGCGTTCATGACGAAGCCGATCGATCCAGATGTTCTGCTCGATGTCGTCGAGCAGGGGTGACCTCGCCGGGAGCAGAGACGACGTATCTATCGAACACGGCCATCCAGTTGCTCTTGAGACACCTTTGTCCGAAAATGCGCCTCTTCATTCACGAACACGAACATTCAACCGCATACAGCTGACGCTCCTGAGCCATTGCAGGTGACCGATGCGTGTGGACAAATTTCGTTCTTCTGCCCAGCAGCCTAACCGCGGGAGTTTGCGGCTTGTCGGCGTGATTGCGATAGCTGCGGGCTTTGCGGGAACATCGGCAGCGATGAGCGAGGGTCCCCTCACGCCCCTGCTCAGCCTTTCAGCTGCCCTTGTCACAACAGCGTCCATCGGCTTAGGCGCGGTCTGCTTTTCGCGTTCGTCGACCGTCCAGCCATTCTCACGGGACTTTTCTACGACGCCGGCGGTCGCCAATGAGCCGTCCATGGTTGAAATTGCCGCCGCTGCCAATTCATTGATGTCGGCAACGTTTCGCGTCGCAGCCGCATCTCGGTGGATCGAGGCAGGCGGGCCTGACGCGCCGGCCGGACTAGCCAGCCTCAAGCTCGGCCTCTCAGATCTCCAGCGCAGTTGCGCTGCAGTGCGCAAATTGCTGGAGGATCTTGGCAAAGCGAGCGGCAACCTCGAGCTCGACAATTTAAAGAATCCCTGCCAACCAGCTTCTGCCTTCAGCACGTCAGACGATTAACCTCTGCTACTTCCTCTGAATTGAAGCAGGCATCATTTTCGCGAGAACACACTTAGTCGGACTTGCAGATCAATTGTTGATTGGATAGTCAGCCGTTATTTGCCTTGAGGGCTTAGCCACACTACATCACGCTACAAGTGCTCGCATGCGGCGTTTCAGAGGGCCCTGGCCCGGCGCCATGTCATCGGCGACACCCCTTCAGCTTTTCTGAAGACTCTGCTGAGGTGGCTCTGATCCGAAAAGCCGCAACTCAAAGCGATCTCCGCAATGGACAAATCTTTACCCGCCAGCAAATCCTTTGCCTTGGCTATACGCCGCGAAATCAACCACCTATGAGGAGGCATCCCGGTTGATATGCGAAATGATCGCGAGAAGTGCGCCCGCGACAATCCACAAGCGGCGGCCAAGTGCTCGACCGATATGTCGCTGTTCAAAGAAGCCTCAATTAGCTCCTTGGAACGCCTTTCTTGCCAAGCAGCCAAGCCACCGCGCGCGACATCGGGAGAATGCTCCATGAAGCCGTAGCGCGCGGCGAGGTGGCAGCATAACGCCCAACCCAAGTGCTCTAAGAAAAGGCGGCTGACCTGTTCTGGGCGTTCCAGAGCAGGCACCATTGCCAGAGCAAGCCCGTGAAGCTGTTGATCGTCAATCGGCTCCCCCGGTTCGCATTCAAGATCAACGACTTCGTGGTATCTGCCTTCCATCAGCGCGCTGCCGAAAGCGCGGCGATCAACGTGAAAATTCAAGCAGTCAAAGGCAGTCTGAAGATCGGCACGCCAATTCTTCCTGTAATCGAAGAACATGGCTTGCCCCGCCGACTGCCGCCGGAACGAAAGCTCACGTTCCTCCAAGAAAATGCGCCCGCCATAGTCGGCCAGCTGCACGTTGATCATGAAGGCGTCCTCCGAGCAATGAGGATCCGTCATCCCTGTCCCCACTGCACGGGACCATAGCCGGGTCACGCCTATCGGGAATCCGCCTGGCCCACCGAAGCTCATCGACGCGGAGTCTGGAACTCGGAGGAACGACTGGGTCCGATTGGTGGTCATTAGAAATAGCCTTGGATTTGCTCACCTGGCGGGACGTTGCCCATGCGCAGCGATCCCCACCGAGCATACTTCGGTGCGGTCTCCAATAAACCCCCGAAGGAGGGGCCGAGCCCACCCAATTCGGCCTTGGGCCTGTATCGAGCACATCGCCAGCCCGCCTCGACAAGCCAGCTCCAAGTTACGAGTTACACCCATTAGCTCGCTGGCATCATCAGCATCGTTCATGTTGCCCCCGGCATAACGACATGAATGCATCTCCGAACGCTTGCTGCGCGCTTGTTAAGCTAACGAGGAAACGGCGGCGGAGACAAATCTGCATTGTCCATCCTGCTGATAGGCATTGTTCTAGCATAGCACCTAAGTGTTATATCATCGCGATTACAACTGATAATCGCGCGCTGAGTTTGACCTGAAACCTAGGTATGCCTGTCAACAAAGCAGCTTTTGCACCACATCCCGACCAGCGAACGAGATCTTTGATCTAAGTCGCCGAACTGCGGAGTAGTGCAGCATGGGTACATCGAACATGAAACGTCCTCGCGAGGCAGCCAGGGCCTTCACCCCGGATCTCACCCAGTATGTGGAAGATCCACTCTATTCGAAGGTTTGGGAGAACAGCGGGCTAAGCAAGCGCGATCGGAGCATCGCAACAGTCGCCGCTCTCGTGGCACTGCATGCCGTGGATGAACTACCGGCCCACCTTCATCGTGGTGTCGAGAACGGCATAACGAAGCGCGAGTTCAGCGCGCTCATCACGCACCTTGCCTTTTACGCAGGGTTCCCGGCGGCAATTTCCGCTTCGGCGCGCGCTGCCGATACGCTCGGCCCTCTCAACCGTGGCTGAGCCGCGCCAGCCGTAAGCTCTCGCTCCATGAGGAGCTCCAATTCCCACGAAACTCGGACCGCCCCGTTCGAAACCCCTCGGCGCACGCACGGCCCACCAGTGGGAATCAACTGGGCCGGCCAAGGGCACAAGCCACCATGTTCAATGAGCAACACTGATACAAGAAAGAAGGACACTATCATGAAGGTTCTCACCGACACCATCCTGTCGAAGTCGGCATTCTCGGCGGAGATCGACGTTCCGATCGAAAAGATCGACATCGCTGACTGGCTGTTCAACCTGGCCGAAGCGGAATATCAGCGCTGCTGCCCGCCGGACCACATCGCTGCTGCGACCACCCACACCGACGACGGTCGTCTGATGTCGATCAATGTCGAAATGATCGGCACCGGCCTGGTCATCCAGCACTATGTCGCTGAAGAAGCAGGCCCCACCTACTGCCGCATGAACTCGATCTCGGACGTGTTCACGGCGAATGGCCGCACCCAGGTGAACGTGATTTGGGAGCTCAAGGCTGAAGGCATCGAGGGCGGCCGCACCCGCTACACCAACGCCGTGACCGCGCACCCGACCGACGCCTTCATGGACTTCATCGCTGCTCACGGCATTTCGTATGAAGACGCCGCCAAGGCGCGTCAGGACGCCGGCGGTGACCACAACAGCCGCGAGACCCCGCTGTTCGCTGCCAGCATCGGCCGCCGCGCGCTCGCCAAGGACAAGAAGGCCGCCTAACGGCCGTCTACAAGAGAACGGCGCCGGACAGCCTCCGGCGCCGCTTTCGTCATTCCGCGCCCGGCTGGGCACGCCAAACCATGTCTGTCGACGGCGTAGAGGTTCGGCGACTTTCCCTCCGGGCCCACGGGAGCGACTGCAGAGCTCCTCTGCAGCCGATCATGCGGTTCGCAGCACAGCAGCGCTACGCCCGCCTAGCCAAAGGGCTACTAGCCCCAGCATCGACGTGGCAGCCCCCGCCAACGCGATCGCCGGATACCCGAGGTCAACTGCGATCACCCCGCCGCCCAGCGCCGCGCCGAACGCATTGCCGAGGTTGAACGCGCCGATGTTGACTGCGGAGGCGAGGTTGGGTGCGTCCGCCGCTGCGGTCATCACCCGCACCTGCAGGGGCGGCACCAGCGCGAAGCTCGCGACACCCCACAGGAAGATCAGCACCGCGCTCGGGGCGGCATGCGTCATCGACAATGCGAAAGCGATCAGGATGGCGGACAGACCTGCCAGGGTGATCATCAAGGTGCGGTCGACCGAGCGATCTGCGAACCGTCCGCCCAGCCAGTTGCCCGCCGTAAGTCCCAGGCCATAGAGCACCAGCATCGCGGTGATGAAGCCCAGCGACGCATGCGTCGCGTCGCGCAGGATCGGCGTGATGTAGGTAAACACGGTGAACATCGCGCTCGATCCCACCACGGTGAGCGCCAGTGCGCCCAACACCTGCTTGCGGGTGAGCACCCGCAGCTCAGCGAGCACGTTGCCGCTCTCGGGAGCGGGTAGCGCAGGCAAGGTCATGCGAAGCGCCGCCATCGTCAGCACGCCCAAGCCGGCGATGCCCCAGAAGGACGTGCGCCACCCGAGATGCTCGCCCGCCCAGGTGGCGAGCGGCACCCCCACCACATTGGCGATGGTCAGCCCCATGAACATCGAGGCGACCGCGCTTGCCCGCCGCTCTGGCGGGACCAGCCCTGCCGCCACGACCGATCCGACCCCGAAAAAGGCGCCGTGGTTGAACGAGGTGAGCACGCGGGCGACGAGCAGCACCGCATAGCTGTCGGACACAGCCGCAAGCAGGTTGCCCGCGGTGAAGATGCCCGCCAGGCCGATCAGCAGCATCCGCCGCGGCACCCGGCCGGTGGAGAGCGTCATCAACGGCGCGCCGATCATCACGCCCAAGGCATAGGCGCTGATCAGCAGCCCCGCTGCGGGAATGGATACCTGCAGATCATGGGCGATGACGGGCAGCAGCCCCATCGGCGCGAATTCGGTCACGCCGATGCCGAAGGCGCCGACGGCTAGGGCCAGCAGGCCGAGCTGGTTCTTCATACGAGCCTCGGTGCCAGGCGGGCAAAACCCTCTTGCTGGCGATAGGGGGTGTGCGGGTAGGGCGGCGGCACCTCGCTAGCGCAATCAAGCGCGGCGATCTGCTCGGCGCTGAGCGCCCAGCCGACGGCACCCAGATTCTGGCGAAGCTGCGCCTCGTCGCGCGCGCCGATGATCACCGACGACACGGTCGGGCGCTGGAGCAGCCAGTTGATCGCGATCTGCGGCACGGTCTTGCCGGTCTCGTCGGCGACCCCTTCCAGTGCATCGACGACGCGGTAGAGATGCTCGGCCTCGACCGGCGGCGCAAACTGCTCGGTCGCATGCAGGCGGCTGCCTTCGGGGATCGGGCGGTCGCGGCCGATCCTGCCGGTCAGCCGGCCCCAGCCGAGCGGGCTCCATACCAGCGCGCCCACGCCCTGGTCGGCGGCGAGCGGCATCAGGTCCGCCTCGTAGGCGCGGCCGATCAGCGAATAATAGACCTGGTGGGCGACCAGGCGCGGCCAGCCATGGCGCTCCGCCACGGCCTGCGCCTTCATCACCTGCCAGCCGGGATAGTTGGACACGCCAGCATAGCGCACCTTGCCGGAAGCGATCAGCAGGTCGAACGTGCCCATCACCTCCTCGGTCGGCGTGGAGGCGTCAAAGGCGTGGAGCTGGAGCAGGTCGATATGGTCGGTGCCCAGCCGGCGCAGTGCATCCTCGACCGCGCGGATCAGCCGGGCGCGCGAGGCGCCCCAGTCCTGCGGGCCTTGCCCCATCGGGAGCCCGGTCTTGGTCGAGACCAGCACCGCGTCCCGGCGGCCGCGGATCGCCTGGCCAAGGATTTCCTCAGATGCACCACCCGAATAAACGTCGGCAGTATCGAACAGCGTCACCCCGGCATCGAGGCAGATGTCGATCAACCGCCGCGCCTCGGTCGCATCGCTTTGGCCCCAAGCGCTGAACAGCGGCCCCTGCCCGCCAAAGGTGCCTGCGCCGAAGCTGAGTGCTGGCACGCGCAGCCCCGATCGTCCCAATTGCCGATATTCCATGATCACCGTCCCGTTGCTTGTTCGAGGCAAAGATGGACGACTGCGCGGTACCGGAGTAGGACCTTCGGACGCCAAGGATTTATGCAGTGGACGCAAAGCTAAGTAGCGGCAGCGATCGCGCCAGTGCACTCGCACTGTTCATCGCAGTGGTAGAACGAGGCAGCTTCTCGGCCGCTGGCCGACAGCTAGGGTTGAGCCCGTCGGCGGTCGCGCGCGCCGTGGATCGCATCGAAGCAAGGCTTGGGGTCCGGCTGTTGTTGCGGTCCACGCGAGCGCTTGCTCTCACGGCCGAAGGACGAACCTATCTGCAAGCGGCACGGCGGATACTGGCGGACCTGGACGATACGGAGCAGCAAATAGCCGACCAGGGCAGCCCTCGGGGTCGACTGCGGGTTACAGCTGCGCTCTCTCACGGACGGCTCTTTGTGGTGCCGCTACTCGGCAAGTTTGCGGAGCTCTACCCTGAGATCCTGATCGATATCGTGCTAACCGACTCGCTGGTCGACATCGCAGCAGGTCAAGCCGACGTCGCGGTTCGGTTTGGGCCCTTACCTGACAGCAGTCTGACGGCCCGGAAGCTGGGAGAGAGTCGTCGGGTGATCGTTGCGTCGCCCGATTATCTTGCCCGACACGGAACCCCGCAGGAGCCTGAGGATCTGTTCGCTCACAACTGCTTGAACTTCAGCTTCCGCCGCTCCGAGCCTGTCTGGCCATTCCGACGCGATGGCCGCGACTTTGCTCTCTCGGTGCGAGGCAATCTTGAGGCCAACAATGGCGAAACGCTCGGCCAGCTTGCCGCCATCGGCGTGGGCGTAGCTCGGGTTGGCGCCTTCAGTGTCGTCGAGGAAATCGCAAGCGGTGCCCTGGTGCCGCTCCTCGAGCCCTTCAACCCGGGCGACGTCGAGCAGATACACGCGATCTTCGTCGGAGGGACCAACATGCCGGCGCGGGTCCGCGTTTTCGTCGACTTTCTCGCCGTCAACTTGCGATGAGACCATGCGGCCTACCGCTCACGCGCTCGACGGCGTGGCCGACTTCCTACCGCAGGCAGGAATTGGGCTCCCACGGCCCTCAACCTGCCATGGCGAGCACCGCCGACCCTACGTTCCTTGGCGCTTGGCGAGAATAGCGGCCCAAGGGTTTGGCTTGGCCTCACCAACACGATGCAGCGTGTTGCGGTCCTGGTGCGCGAACGTGGCCGCCTGCCCCTCGACCTGCAGTTCCGTGTCCGTCACGTAGCTCCACGTCCCATCCTCATGGAAGGTGATCGTGATACGATAGCTGTCCGTCCGAAACGCCTGCTCCAAAAAGGTCGTGGAGCAGATCCCATTCTCGGTGCTGCCGCGCACGGAGGAGACGATGATCTCGTCGGCGTTCGCTTTCGCGATGCCGGATGCGAGGGCAACCTGCCCCCGAGGGATGGCGAGCGTCTGCAGCACTAGGCCGGTGGCAGGCTCCCAAAGCCAATAGCCCACTTGATCGTGGAAGGTGATGTCCTCTTCCTCAGTGGTGATGTGAATGTGGTACCGCAGGCCGTAGAAGAGCTGCGGGCCATTCGCTTGAGGATCGATCGCCTGGAAGTCGATGTTTTCGATGAACACGCGACGTTCGGATCCGGCAGCCTTGGGTGCCATATCGACACCCTTCCGAGCACGCCAGCGGCCCGCCAAACGGCGGAGGGGCCCGAGGTTCGCGAGGGTATCCGGATCCACATTTGCAGGCTCGGTGAAGACATCTCTTGGTGCAGGTGTCATGATCCTAGTCCCGCTTAAGAAAATGGGCCCGCCATCGGGACCAAACCCGACCTTCATCGCCGACAACCGCTTGCGATGCATCCATACAATAGTTTTGGTCGCGAGCGCGCGACCGGCTTTCGGCATCCTGCGACACTCGCAATTGCGAAATGCGCCGGCTTGAACCTGAGTATGATAGCCCCGCCCCCGCCGAACCGCGAAAGCTGATCAACATCAGGACAGCAAACGTGAGGCAGACATGAGCGTGTCGATCAACACCTATCGCGAGAACACGCACACCCCGATCGTGCTGCCCCCCCTGGACGCGCCTAGCGCAGCCGATGAAGCCAACCATCGCATTGCCAACAACCTGCAGGTGCTCCTCAATCTGGTTGCCGGCGAAGCGCGCGCCCTTGAAGACGCCGCAGGTCGAGCAGCGCTCGAGCGCACGATGAACCGCCTTACCGCCATCGCCAGCGTGCACCGTCACCTCCACACAAAAGGTGTCGATGGGACCGTAGACCTGGGCGCCTATCTTCGTGAGCTCTGTGCACACATGCAGTTGAGCCTGCCTCGGCACCGCACGTTGCTCGTCGCCGCCGATCGGGCAAATGCTTCTGCTGAGACGGCCGCCGCCCTCGGCATGCTGACGGCCGAGCTTGTGATGAATGCCTGCAAGCACGCCTATGCGAGCGACGCGCCCGGCGCTGTAGCGGTCTCCCTTTCCACCTCCTCCGGCGAGGCGCGCTTGATAGTCGAAGACAGAGGCCGCGGTCGACCGCGCCTGGCGGATGGCGGCGGTCTGGGCTCTCGCCTGATTGACGCAACGGTGAAGCGGCTGAAGGGTCTCGCCGTCTGGGAACAGGCGATGCCCGGCACCCGCTTCAACCTCTATTTGCAGCTGGACGCGCGATGAGGGACTTCATCAGCTAACGCCGGCGAGCCAGTTCCCCTCCAAGAAGTGGGCAAGTCGGCCGCGCTCGCGGTCACAACCCGAGCGGCTAGGCCAAGCGGCGCCATTACCGCATGCGCTCCCTGGGCGACACTCCGTGAGCAGCTCTCATACAGCGCGCGAAGTGCGATCTTGAAGCATATCCCGCGGCTTGCGCGGCCTGAGTGACCGTGTTGTGCGAAGAGCCGAGTAGACGCCCCGCCATATCCATCCGGACTGCCAGCAGGATCTGGCGAAAAGAGCGCTCGCTCCCCTTCAGATGTCCCCGTAGCGTGGAGGCACCTAGCCCCAGCCTTTCCGCCACTTCGCTGACCTGCCAGGCCCAGGCTGGATCCGAGTATATCACCGCCTCGACCTGCTCTGCTGGTCCGACCGCGGTCAACATCGCAGCCGCTGGCGCTTCGCTCATCAACAGCAAGATTTCCAGAATGCGAGTTCGGGCGATCGCCGCCGCGACTGCAGGAGTAGGATAGCCCACAAACAAGGACCCGATCAGCCCTACCCTCTCAACTGGCCTCGCCGCCCAACTCGCCAAGATCGGCTTTCGCTCCGCCGACGTGACCAAGCTCGGCATCAGCCACTATCACTTCGACCATGTTGGGCAGGCCGCAACCTTCCCGAATGCTACCTTGCTCATCGGCGCCAGGGACTGGGCTGCGCTCCACGCTAATCCGCTGCCATTTGGTGCCGATCGAGCGCTGCTTGGGCCGTGGCTCGACGGCAGCAGCAAAGTCGATCCGGTGGATGGGGATCGGGAGGCGCCCATGGCGGGCGTCTCCCAATCGAAGATCAGCCAGCCGAAACAGCCGAGCGCCGGAGCCGCACCGGGATCGACTTGTAGGACGGCGTGCCGCTGCGCTTATCGATGTCGCTCAGCGGCACCAGGCAGTTGGCCTCCGGATAATAGGCTGCGACCGAGCCGCGTGAGATGGGGTGCGCGAGGATAGTCTGCCCGGCCAAGACACGATCACCGGTCACCACGTCCACGACATCACCGTGCGCTAGCCCATGCGCTGCAAGATCATCGGCGTTCGCAAAGACAACATCCCGCCGGCCGGTCACACCGCGATAGCGGTCGTTCAAACCGTAGATCGTCGTGTTATACTGATCGTGGCTGCGGATCGTCGCGAGCGTCAGCTGATCGTGCGCGATGTCCGGGTCTTCCTGAATGGAGGGATAGACCAGGAACTGCGCCTTCCCGTCCGGTGTATCCCACTCGCGAATGGATGCACCGACCCGCAAGCGGAAGCCGCCCTTAACCCGCACGCGGGCGTTGAAGTCCGCGAAATCCGGGAACACAGCTTGGATGGACTCGCGGATGCGATCATAGTCGCTGATGAGCGCATCCCACTCGATCGGCGCATGCGGAACCGCCGCCTTAGCAAGCCCCGCGATGATCGCCGGCTCGGAGCGAAGCGCGTCCGAGACAGGCTTCAAGAACCCGCGCGATGCATGCACCATCGACATCGAGTCCTCGACGGTAATGGCCTGCGGTCCGGAGGCCTGGACATCGAGTTCCGTTCGCCCGAGGCACGGCAGGATAAGGCTCTCCTGCGCCGTCAGCAGACAGGTGCGGTTGAGCTTGGTGCAGATCTGGACGTTGAGCTTCAGCTTTCGGAACGCAGCGAAAGTGGTCTGAGGGTCGCTCATCGCAGACGCGAAATTCCCTCCTAGCCCAACGAACGTCTTCGCCCGCCCCTCGTGCATGGCGGCGACCGCCTCCACAGCGTTGTCGCCATGGGCGCGGGGGCTCTCGATACCAAACTCGGCATCCAGCCGGTCGAGGAATGCCTCGGTCGGGATCTCGGTGATTCCAACCGTCCGGTCACCCTGAACATTCGAGTGGCCTCGCAATGGGCAGATCCCCGCCCCCTCGCGCCCAATGTTGCCGCGAAGCAGAAGCAGATTGGCGATTTGCTGCACGGCTTCCGTGCCATGACGGTGCTGGGTGATACCCATGCCGTAGCAGATGATCACACGTTCGGCGCGTGCATAGACCTCGGCGATGCTCTCCATCGCAGCCTGCGTAAGCCCCGCACGCTGTTCCAGATCCGCCCAATGCTGCCGGTCCAGATCTTCGATCAGGCCCTCGAAGCCAACGGTATGCTGCTCGATGAACGCATAGTCGAACAGCGGCGGCTCGCCGGCAACTCGCTGCGCGCGGTCTGTGGCGAGCAGCGCCTTCATCACGCCTTTCAGCAGTGCCACATCCCCGCCGACCTTCACGAGATGATAGGCCGACGCAAGCGGCGTCGAGCTGTTCGTCACCATCTCGATGGGAGCCTGGGGATCCTGGAAGCGCTCGAGGCCCCGCTCTCGCATCGGGTTGATCACGATGATCGGAACGCCGCGACGGGACACCTCGCGTAGCGTGCCCAACATGCGAGGGTGATTGGTGCCAGGATTGTGCCCAATGCAGAAGACGGCATCCGCATAGTCGAAATCCTCGAGCGTCACCGTTCCCTTACCCACGCCGATCGACTGTGGCAGACCTACGCTGGTCGCCTCGTGGCACATGTTTGAGCAGTCGGGGAAGTTGTTGGTGCCGAAGGCGCGGACGAACAGCTGATAGAGGAACGCCGCCTCGTTGGAGGCGCGGCCGGACGTATAGAACTCCGCCTCATTCGGATCCTCTAGCGATCTTAAAGCCGCGCCTGCTCGCGCAAAGGCCTCATCCCATTCGACCGGCACGAAGTGGTCTGTCTCTGCGTCATAGCGAAGCGGATGCACAAGGCGGCCAGCCTGCTCCAGCTCGTGATCCGACCAGTTCCAGAGCTCGGACACCGTGTGCGATGCAAAGAAGTCGGCGTCGACGCGTTTCTCCGTCGCTTCCCAAGTGACTGCCTTCGCGCCGTTCTCGCAGAACTCGAAGGAGGAGGTGTGCTTCGGATCCGGCCAGGCGCAACCAGGACAGTCGAAGCCCTCGGGCTGATTGAGGCGCAACAGAGCACGCGTTCTTGCGCTCGCCCCCATCTCGTCCTTCACCGCCAAGGCTACGGCACGCAGCGCACCCCATCCGCCCGCCGGACCGCCATAAGGTGCAACGCCGTCTACCGGCTCCTCAGGACCAGCCACTACCTTCTCCTTCGAAATGACAGCACACCCTGGCGCAGGAGCGGAAGGCAGCGGAATCATACTTCTGTTTCGGTTGAGCGGGCGCCTGTGCCTCGGCAAGACTGTGTCGGCAGCGAATGATCGTTCGAGGCTTGGCTAAACGCCTCCTGGCGCTGCTAGCCAATTGTCACAGCGGCTCCACGAGCAGTGTTCCATTTTCCGACAGCCGCACCCCAGCAGTAAGATGCCGAGAGGAACCTCAAAAGCAATTCGACATTCCCGCTCGAAAGAGGGAGATCGCGATGGAGGAAAAGACACCCTCGGTCGTTCTTGTCGTAGATGACGATCCACTTATTCTGTTCATGGCCGTATATTCACTGCAGGCAGATGACTTCGTCGTGCTCGGCGCCTCGGCCACCGATGAAGCCCTGTCTCTTCTTGACACCCACGATATCGGTGTTCTTGTCACGGATTTAAATCTTGCTGGATCAATGGATGGCATTGATCTCGCCCGCTGCGTTCAACAGCGAGTGCCACAAGCGCACATCATCGTGTCCTCTGGAGACGATCCTAGTGCCAGCCTGGCAAGGCGCGGCTCTATAGCCTTTTTGCAGAAGCCTTACCGATCGCATCAGCTTACGAGTGCGGTGCGCGGCCGTAAATGAACCCAGTGCTACCTTTGTATAGATTATCATCCGTCAGCCCGAAGCCAAAATCCTCACTGCATTCGGATGCCGTTGTGAGCGCGTCGCGCTCGTACGTCTGCGATCGAATGCGTAGCAAAAGTGCAAGCTGCTGGAGACGGTGGGACCAGATCAGCAAGAACCCTGGGGTTCGATCATAGTCCTTCTTCTTCCCGCACACCCCCTCAGGATTGATTGGAGTAGAGAACATGGCGAGCGGCTTCGTGAAAACCAAAGACGGCACCGAGATTTTTTATAAGGACTGGGGTCCCAAGGATGCCCAGCCGATCGTCTTCCATCATGGCTGGCCGCTCTCTTCTGACGACTGGGATACGCAGATGCTGTTCTTCCTGGCGAACGGATATCGAGTGGTTGCCCATGATCGGCGCGGTCATGGCCGCTCGACGCAAGTCGATGTCGGCAACGACATGGACCATTACGCGGCGGATGCCTCCGCGGTCGCAGAGCATCTCGACCTTTGGAACGCCGTCCATATCGGCCACTCGACCGGAGGCGGTGAAGTTGCCCGCTATGTTGCGAAGTTCGGCCAGCCGCAGGGGCGCGTAGCCAAGGCCGTCCTGGTAAGCTCCGTTCCGCCGCTGATGGTGAAGACGGCCAGCAATCCCGATGGGACGCCCATCGAGGTCTTCAACGGCTTCCGCGAGGCGCTGGCCGCCAACCGCGCGCAGTTCTTCCTCGATGTCGCCTCCGGTCCCTTCTACGGCTTCAACCGCCCCAACGCGAAGGTTTCGGAAGGCGTGATCCGCAACTGGTGGCGTCAAGGCATGGAAGGCGGCGCGCTCGCGCACCTCGAAGGCATCAAGGCCTTTTCCGAAACCGATCAGACGGCTGATCTGCAGGCGATTACCGTGCCGACGCTCATCCTGCAGGGCGATGACGATCAGATCGTTCCCTACAAGGACGCAGCGCTGTTGCAGGCGAAGCTCATCAAGGGCTCGCAGCTCAAGATCTACGAAGGCTTCCCGCACGGCATGCTGACCACCCATGCGGACGTGATCAATCCGGATCTGCTCGCATTCGTGCGTAGCTAAACGGATGCAGTTCTACCCGGCGCTTGGGGCCAATCCGGATTCAGCGCCGGGGAAGACGATCTGGTGGGCCCGAGGTCCGCTTTTTTCGGGTTGCGATCACGTCAGTGGCTGAGGGCCGAGGTAGATCTTGCAGAGCCGCGCAGACCTCCGCCGCCTTGTTACAAGAACTGAGGGCTAGCAGGCGGGCATGCGCAGACGGCTGCGCGGCGCACTGCCCGCATCAACAAGCAACGATCGTTATCAATCGCTTCTGCACGCCGTGATTCGATCATCCGCGCGTGACCGGCGCGACTTCAAAGCCGCATCGAACTGCGCAGGCCGAGAACGAGCGCGTTCTTCCGGCGGATACCAGCACCTGGCCAAGTCAACGCATTGGGCGAGATCGGGTGCACGATCCACTGGAGGTTGGGCTGCAGTGCAACGTTGCGACCGACGGCAACCTGATAGCTCGCCTCCACGGCCAGTTCGCCACTCGCGGCCGCGCCCAAGCCGCCTGGCTGCGGACGGCGCAACGCAGGAGAAAGCCGGGCTACAGCCAGCGCTACACCAACGACGTCGTTGGGACGCCCCGCCAAGAGACCCTTAGCAGTCACGCCAGCGTCGATGTAGCGGCTGACAGCGTTCCGATCGCCGGGCGAAATCGTGACCCGCGCGAACCCGTGCAGGTTCGATCGAAGCCGCGCGTCGGCTATGACGTAAGCCGCGCGATTGCCGTTGTGCGAGGACCGGAGAGGCGACCAGAGATCCGCCGTGCGCGCGAAATTCCACCAGCCGCCGATGATGAACGTCCACGCTGGATCGTCGCCACCTGCACTGCAGACGAATTCAGCAATCGCCAGCGGATTCCCACGAAACTGCCATCCGGCCAGCCCGCGTCGATCCGGATCGGGCGGATTGGCAGCAAACAGCGCGGCGCGGATCGTGGCTCGTCCACTGGAGGAGGTGGAGGCGAATCGAGCGCCCGGCACAGCAACCGGGTAAGCCGGCCCACCTCCCGGCAGGTCGGTTGCGAAACTGCCAGGCCAGCCGAACGTCGCGTTGACGAAGAAGTTGGCGGTGGGCGCGATCGCGAACTCCTGTCCCGCCGTGAACTGGCCCACGCGGATAGAGCGCGTTGCGCCCAGCTTCTGCTCGACCCATAAATTGAACAGCCGCAATGCCGGCGCCGCTTCGATGCCGCTGACGGTGAGTAGATTGTCTACGCGGCTCGCCGACAGTCCTGTGCCTTCGATGGCTTGGACACTGGCGTGCAGCGCCGCGCCGCGCCAGCCGACGAGCCTGTGAAGATCGGCATCAACGATACCGCCCAGCCGCTGCAGATACGCCGCTCCTCGCCGCGAGCCACCGGCGACATCGGAATTGGCGTCGCTGGTATAGATCAACGTCAACGCTACTGCCGACGTAGAGCGTGTCGCCTGTTCGCCATTCTCATCTCGATGTTGCGGCGCAGTCAGCGGACGCACGTCCTGCGCTCTCGCCCCGTCCGGCACACTGGCCAGAAGCGTGGCAAGCAGTGAGAAGATGCTGGTTGTGCGTCCTCGGGTGCGGCAGATTTTCATGCCGGAATGGTAGATCCGCGGCCGAGACACGCGCACTTATACACAAATATGCCGTGCGGTGTTTTCGCAGATTGGGACGCGTCGCGCTCTCAACATCGGCAAGACTGCTGGGCGCTAGGCGGCCCTCCGCGAGCGGTGTGTCAGCCGAGCCGCGGCACGCACCTGTCGGCGCCTGATCGCGGGCGGGTGGAGCGCATCTGCCTGTCCGTCATTCAGGAGAACGAGGGGCGGTTTGGACCATGGTGACCGCCACGCGCCTATCGCTCCAAATCAGATCAAGCGCCGTCGCGAACAGCAAGCCTACTGGCGGCCGCAACATCAAGCGCCAACCACTGGCGGAAGCACCTAGGACCGCACCCGCGACGTAGGAGACCCACGCCATTCCTCGCAGCAGGGCCTTCCCCATGGTCGGACGTGTCGCAGGGCTCCAATAATTCAACACTGGCAATACATGGCCCGCTAAGTGCTTCCCAAGCGGCTCTGGTCGCCTGATCGCGTCGGATGCAAGACCAAGTGTGTCACCCCTCGTCTCAAGGGCGGGGTAATCGCCCGTACATGCACATTGATACGCCCAAGAACATTCAGTGCACAACTTCAAGCTCCGGAAGCTGGCACCAGTACGCATGGACGCGAGCCATCGTCTTTATTGACCAGTCGTCACGGCCCGAGACAAGACGTGCACGCGGATCATAATTCTTCTTGCAAAGCCGAAGCCGGTTCGCCGAGCGCCTGCGCGGGATCGTGATCAACAGCTGTACGCATTGCTGGCCGGCACCCTGACGCAGTTGCCGTGTGCCCCTGCATTCATGCCGTCAGTCCCGCCCCCGCCCGAGCACGATCGTCCGCCGCCCGAAAATGAATGCGTCGGAGGAGTAGGCACCCGATCCCATCAACAGGATTGCCGCCATCTCCAGCGACGGTGCTACGACCCCGCTCGGAACTCCGCCCGTGACCAGGCCCGAGAGCAACAATGCCAGGCACCCGATCGCCATCATCCTGGTCCAAAACCCGATGATGAGACCGACCGCCAGCAGCATCACGATCCAAGGCCGCGCAGCCGCGGGCGTCAGCATCGGCATGGCGAGTATCGACATCGCAGCCGAGAGGCGCAGCAGCAGGAGTCCGGTGCCGATGCGACCGTCCGGATAGGTTGGGAGAATGCCTGGCATGCGCCTAGCAATACGGATCCCATGGGCTGCCCGGCAGCGCGAAATGGGCTATCGTGCGCTTGGTCTTTAGGGGCATGGCTGTGGGGCGCGATCGGTGTAGTAGCCCGATCCTCGCAGGGCGAGATCGGGTGAGGCATTCGATGCGGCGTGGCACGCGGCGATGTATGGAGACAGCATTTGAGGCGATGGTAGGTTCGCGCCTATGCTTGCTGCTGGGCATCTTGCTTGCAGGCTTCGCACATGGTCCGGCCTATGCCCTCGACCCGACCCGCGACCTGAACCAATACAAACACACGCGCTGGACGATCACCGAGGGGGCGCCGCAAGGCATTCATGGGCTCGTCCAGGGGACCGACGGCTATCTGTGGATCGGTGGCTCGGACGGGGTGTACCGCTTCGACGGCGTCACCTTCGAACACATCCCGCTGCGCGTTCCGCGCGCCGAGAGCTGGCGCGTCACGGCGATGCTCGCGGCGCAGGACGGCACCATCTGGGTCGGCTACGACAATGGTAAGCTGGCGACGTACCGCGGCGGTGCGTTGCAATTGGATACATCGGTCCCGAAGACCGTGGCGTTCACACTGCGCCTTGCGCAGACGAGCGACGGCGCGATCTGGCTCGCCGCCGGCTTGCAGCGGCGCGCGCTTCTGCGCCGAACAGGCGGGCGCTGGCAGGAAATCGGCACCGATTGGGGATTGCCCGACGACTGGATAACCGACGTCACCACGACGCGGGACGGGTCGCTCTGGGTGACCACCAGCAAGGCGATCCTGCTTCTCAGAAAGGGCGCGCGCCGCTTCGAGAAGATCGAAGCGCCTTCCGGCCTGGCGGCGGTGAGCGACGATGCAGCGGGGCGCATCTGGTTCTCGGACCGGCGCGGAACCCGCAGGCTGTCGGCATCGCTCGCACCCGATGGGCCGCTGGTGGCGACGCCTGCGGCGCAAAACACTTTCGACACGCGCTTCGACCGGGACGGAAACCTTTGGGGAGTCACCGGCGCCGGACTGTTTCGTATGCGCGCGCCGGGCACCTGGCGCGATCGGCCGGTTGCGGAACGGGTCGAGACATTCACGGCGAAGGACGGACTGACCGCGGACGTCGCCAATGCCTTTCTCGAAGACCGCGAAGGCAATATCTGGATCGGCACCAGTTTGGGGCTCGATCGGTTTCGCGCCGCGAATGTTGTGGTAGCGCCGTCGATAGGATCCAGGGCCGTATGGGGCTACGTTCTGCTGGGTGCGCGAAATGGCACCGTCTATGTCGGCGCAAACGACGGCGTCTTTCAGATTCCGCCCGGAGGCAGGCCGACACGGATCCCGGGCGCTGGCGGCGAAACGCACGATCTGTGTGAAGCGCACGACGGAAGCATCTGGGCCCTCCAGACGGGGAAGGTGCTCCGCATCCGGCCAGGCCGCATTGAGCGGCGCGACCTCCCTTTAGGCCGCGACCGACAATATTGCACCGTGGACAATGCCGATACCCTCCTGATCGGCAGCCCGGGTGTCCCGGGGGAACTGCGCACCCTTCGCTCGGGCCGATGGTATCGGCGCTCGTTCGCGACATTGGCCGAAACCCCGCAATACCTCATCATCAGGACGCAGGAGCCATCGCTTGCCCTGCTTGAATCAGGCGCGCTCGTACGGCTGGACGACGTGGGAAGGAATGCGGCGCCGATCCTCGGCGATCGTGTGACCGACTCCAGCACGGTCTATGTGGGCGCGGGGCAGGTCCTGTTCGGGCGGCAGTCCGGAATCAGCAGACTGCGCGGAGGGCGTCTGCAAACCATTGGTACCAATCGTTTCCCTTGGCTGGTCGGTCCGTCCGGCTTTGTCGAGACGCCCGACGGCCAGACCTGGCTGATCGCGAGGGCCGGGATCATCCGCGTGTCGTCCCGCGCGCTGGACCGGGCGTTCGCCGATCCCGCGGCGCCGCTCGACGCGATGATCCTCGACATGGAGGATGGTCTTCCCAATGTTCAGTTCCGCGATGGCGACCGGAACGCCGTACGGGGCGGCGACGGCCGGCTGTGGTTCACGACGACAGGGGGCGTCGTGTCGGTCGATCCGGCCCGACTGGTGCGCAACGCGTTGCCGCCGCCGGTTTCCATCCGCGCGATGACGGTGGCGGGAACGCGCTATCGCAATCCTTCCAGCATGACCCTGGCTGCGGGAACGTCGCAGCTGGCCATTCAATATGCCGGCCTCAGTCTTTCGATACCAAGCCGGGTCCGCTTCCGATATCGCCTCGAAGGCGTTGACGAGGATTGGATCGACGCCGGAACGCGACGCGACGCCTATTTCACCAATCTGGGACCCGGCACGTATCGCTTCCGGGTGATCGCGGCCAACAATGACGGGGTGTGGAACCACGAAGGGGCGACGCTGGAGTTCACCATTCCGCCCACCTTCGTGCAGTCGATCTGGTTCAAGCTGCTGATCGGACTCGGGGTGATCGGCATGCTCGCCGCGTGGTATCTGTGGCGGCTCCGGCAGCTTACTGCGCGGCTGCAACATCGCTTCGATATCCGCATTGCCGAGCGCGAACGGATCGCGCGCGAGTTGCATGATACGTTGCTGCAAGGATTCCAGGGACTGATGCTGCAGATAAAGGCGGGGGTGAACCGGCTGCCCGACGCTGATGCGCGAAAGCCGCTGGACGAGGCGCTGAAGCAGGCGCAGGCCGTGCTCATCGAGGGTCGCGATCGCGTGCAGGAGCTCCGGACCCGGGATCGTGCCGGCGATCTGGCACAAGCGCTGATCGATAGCGCATCCATGACCGCGAGCAGGACGGGGCCCGACGTACAGGTGACAACCGAAGGCGAACCCCGCGAGCTGCGCCCGCTGGTGCTGGAGGAAGTACATCGGATCGGCGAGGAGGCCGTACGCAACGCCCAAAAGCATGCCAATGCAGCCTCGATTGCCGTCTTGCTGATATGGGGTCGGCAAAGCTTGCGGCTGTCGGTTTGCGACGACGGCGTGGGCATGCCTGCAGACATCCTCGCGCATGGCGAGCGGCCGGGCCATTTCGGGCTGCGCGGCATGCGCGAGCGCGCCGAGCGTATCGGCGGCCGGCTGGTGGTCATCAGCAGAGGGAGCGGCGGCCGATCGGGTGGCGGCACCGAAGTGGGGCTCGTCGTGCCGGCACGCGCGGCGTACCGTGCCCGACCGGGTAGTCGTCTAAATCGCTATCGCACGATGCTGCGCGGCATGTGGCCCGGGCGACGCCGGTGAGTTCGTCGCCACGCCGACCGGGTGATCGATGATCCTGTCCTGCTGCGCCTCGCGGGCCTCGCCGGCCTAGCCGGCCGCGCGCAGGCGGGCAGGCAGTTCGCGGATCGGGCAATAGCGATAGGTCGTGTTTCCCTGAGACCGTATCGTGAAGTTGAGGGCATCGGGAATGTCGATCGTCTGCCGCTCGACAACGCGCTTCGCGGGTCCGGCACCGGCATCGATGCAGGACTGGCTTACCCTGTAGAGACTGCCATATCCGCTGCGACGCTTGGAGAGGATCCGGGCGATACAGGCGCGGCTATGCGCCGAGCTGATGCCCTTGCCGTCGTAGCGCCTGATCGCGACGTTCGGCGGATTGCCGCAGGACACGCCCTGCGCGACGAAGATGCCCGGCTTCAACTTGTACACGCCGCCCGGCGGGGGCGTGCGATCCGGATCGGCGGACGTCGGGGTAGCAACCAGCGCGGCACCCGTCAGGAGTGCGAAGGAAGCAAGGACGTGGCGAACGCTTGTCTGGTACATGATAGCCTCTTCAACGCGACAGGGGTTCTGTGGTCTTTCCATCAGACCAGCTCGCTTCAACGCGGACAGGCAAGATCGCCCTCTTCGCACGCCGCAATCCTTTCGAGCTGCCGGGTACGCTGCTGGCTGAGCGCCTTCAGGCAGGTCGCCTGGACCACCGGGTAGGCGGAGCCGCCCTGCACGCCCGCGGTCTCGAACTTGCACTGGGCGTCGCGAAACGCGATCCAGCTTCGCTGGGCATCGCGCAGCAGCAGGCGCGATGCGGGCGACAACCGGGCGCTTGCAGCCTTGTATTGAGCATTCAAAGCCTGATCGGCAGCGCGCGCCGCGCGCGCAGCCGAAGCGTTTGTCGCGGACTGCGTCTGGGCCGACAGCGGGGCACCGGCCAACGCGAATGCCATCGCTACGAAGAGACCGCGAAAACCGTACGTGCGCATGCCTATGGATACTCCTCGTAAATCAGCGCGGCGTCGACTTCGGCGTCAACGCACCACGTTCGTGAATCGATCAGCGGGTAGGCTCCAGCATCCAGCCTCGCCCACGCCGATGCGGGATTGCCGTCACGCCGTCGTGGCCGCGTGGATGAGGCCCAAACCCAACAGTACGAAGATGCCCCCGGTCACCCGGTCGATCGCCAGGGTGGCACGCGGGTTGGACAGCAGCGGCCGAATGCCGCCCGCAAAGGCCGACAGGCCCAGAAACCAGACGGTGGCGATCGCCACATGGACGAGTGCGAGCAGCCACGCGATTTCCACGTCACCGTCCTGCGGGGCAAATTGCGGCAGCAAGGTCAGGTAGAAGATACCCACCTTGGGGTTGAGGATGTTGGTCGTGAAGCCGCGAAGCATGGACGTGCGCAGCCTGGGAGCCGGCCCGTCGGATCCGTCGACGATCATGCCGGAACGCCGCCGCAGCAGCAACGCGATGCCTGCATAGCCGAGATAAAGGGCGCCCGCCACGCGCAGGCAGGCGCCTGCTACCGGCGCATCCCGGAACAATTGCGCCAATCCGAAGGCGGCGGCACTTCCCCAGCAGAAGCAGCCGACAGCCACGCCCGCCGTCGTCGCCGCCCCATGGGTGGCACCTTCGACCATCGCCGAGCGCAGCACGGTGGCCGTGTCGAGGCCGGGCGCCATCGTCAGCAGCGCTGCCGTGATCAGATATGTCATGAAGAGATCGGCGGTCACAGCTAGCTTGCATCCTTGAAGGCGTCGCCGAAGCGCACGCAGGCCTTGTCGCCGATCTTCGTTTCGCGCGCGCTTCATCCAGGCGGTAGCAGGTTTCGGACGTAGCGGTCGCGCTGCCGCTTCGATTGGCTCCGACGCGCCAGATTTCAGGCGTAGGCAGTTTGGCCCGCCCGGACATCCAGCCGTCAGGCGATGTCGCCAATTGGCGTTGCCAATAGGCAAGGGAGCCAGAAGCACGCATGAGCAGCATGACCCGCATCACCGCCGCCATCTCGGACCAGCGAAGCTCGCTGCCAGCGCCTGAAGTGGAGGCCAGCCCCGCTGCAGAGACCTTGCCGATGCTGCACGCCTATATCCCGATGATGACGGCAAGCGCACTCGCCACCGCCGGGCGGATCGGGCTGTTCGAAGCGCTGGCCGGTGGCGCGCGCGAACTAGGGTTGCTGGCAGGCACCCTGGGCATGAGCGTGGACGGCACCGAACGGATCGTCGATTTCCTCGTCGCCGCCGGCTTCCTGCGGCGCGCCGGGATCTACGTGGCCAATGGCGATACGGCGGCGCGCTGGTTCACCAGCCAGGGCGTGGTCGACTACAGCACCGGGCTCGATTGGTCGGCCTATGCGTGGGGGATCCTGGAAGACCTCCCTGCCGCCATCGCCGAAGGGCAACCGCGCCAGCTGCTTTGGGATCGCATGCGCGCACGACCGGGGATGGGACGCAGCTTCTCGCGCTACATGGCGTCGTTCGCCCAGCACCTTGCACCAGACGTGGTCGCCGCCGTCCCCCTGCCCGATCGGCCCCTGCGGCTCCTCGATCTGGGCGGCTCGCATGGCTATCATGCCATGCGCTTCTGCCATGCCCATCCCCGGATGACGGCCGTGATCGTCGACCTCGAATCGGCGCTCACCGAAACGCAGGCGCGGATCGAACGGGCGGGCCTGTCCGATCGAATCACGCTCCACGCCGCCGACCTGCGGGATCGCGATTGGGGAGACGGATATGACGTCGCGCTATACCTGTCGGTCGCGCACAACATGTCCCCGGCGGAGAACCGCGCCAATTTCAGCCATCTCGCACAGGCCACCACGCCGGACGGCGTGGTGATCCTGCACGACTATCCCCGCGAGACGACGCCGGCGCTGTTCGAGACGGCGTTCCGCCTCACGCTGCTGAGCGAGACCGGAACCCGGACCTATAGCTATGCCGAACTCGGCGACTATCTCGAATCAGCGGGCTTTGCGCATCACCGGCTGCAGGTGCTCGAGCCCGCGGAGAAGGGGGCGTTGATCACCGCGCGCAAGCGCCCCTGCCCCGCAACCGGGTGACGGGGCGCGCGCCTACAGGCTGCCCTCGTAGATCTGGTACACCTTGTTGATCCGGCTGCCGATCGTGGTGGCGATCGCGTTCATCCCCTGATTGTCCTCGAGGATCCACCCGATCTCGCCGCGCGACGCGCCATAGTTGGCGACCGAGGCCCGGCGGATCTCCTCGATCATCATGAAGGCCAGCTGGCTGGCGAGGTGGGAAGACTGCAACTCCTTGCGCACGCCCATCAACGGCACGCACATCGTGGTCACGCGGGGCTTGCGCAGCCACAGCAGCAGCCTTGCCCAGCCGAAGGGCAGCAGGTTGCCGTTCAGCGGCCGGATCGCTTCGTTGAGATCGGGCAGCGTGATCATGAACGCCACCGGGCGCCCATCCAGCTCGGCGATCCGGATCAGATCATTGAACACGATCGGCTTGAGCTTCACGCCCACGTCCTTGATCTCGGGCGGGGTGAGCGGCACGAACCCCCAATTGTCCGACCATGCATCGTTCAGGATCTCGAGGATGATCGCGGCTTCCTCGTCGAAGCGGCGCTTGTCCACCTGGCGCACGACGATGCGCTGGTTGTTCTCCCCCGACTGGATGATGCGCTGGACGATCGGCGGGAACCTGCGCGTGATGTCGAGCTCATAGGTGCGCAATTGCTTGACCGGCTTGTACCCGGCGGCCTCGATCCATGCCCTGTATTTCGGGCTATGGTGCCCCATCATCACCGTCGGCGCCTGATCGAAGCCTTCGATCAGCAGCCCGGGCTCCTCCCAGATCGACATGCTGATCGGGCCGAGCGCGCGCGTCATGCCCTGGTCCCGCAACCAGGATTCGGCACGGTCGAGCAGGGCGAGGAAAACCTCCTCCTCCTCCGCATCCATCAAACCCCATTGGCCGACGCCCGGGCCGAAACCCAAGGCGGCCGGCATCTCGAGCGCGAGCGTGTCGATATGCGCGGAGATACGCCCGACGACGCGGCCATCCCGATATGCCAGGAACAATTACGCCTTGGCATGCGAGAACCAGCCGTTCTTCGTGGGCGTGATCAGCCCTAGTGCCTCGCCCTTGAGCGGAGGAACCCAGTACGGATCCTCCGCGTACAGGCGAAATGGCAGTTCCACGAATGCCTTGCGCTCGCGCTTACTTGTAACGGGTACGATGGTTAGTTTCGTCATGTGGCATGACTAGCCGCGTGAGAGACACGGATCGAGCGAGATACGCCGGCAAACTGCTGCTTCATGTCGTCCGTAACTCGATTTACGACTTGGAGGAAATCAAGCCTCGGCTGGTTCCTTTGCCGCTGCCACATGCTCGATCGCAGCCAGCGCCGCGTCGATGGCGGCGCGCCGCGGCTCGTCGCCCATCGCCACGCCTTCGGCGACGATGACCTGGGGTCGATCGATCCCGATAAAGCCCAGCATGGCGCGGAGATGCGTCTCGGCATGCTCCACGCCGGCTCTCGGCCCTTCCGAATAGACGCCCCCGCGCGACAGCACGATCACCGCCTTCTTCCCGCCGGCGAGGCCCTCGACGCCCCCGGCGCCGTAGCGGAACGTCTTGCCGGCAACCAGGATGTGGTCGAACCAGCTCTTCAACTGGCTGGGGATGCCGAGATTGTACATCGGGGCGCCGAGCACGACGACGTCGGCGGCGAGGAATTCGGCGAGGACGGCCTCCGCCGCGTCGGTAGCGAAACCGGGCAAGGTGATGTGCGGGAGCGGCGCGGCGGCGAGATCCCGGTATTCGACGACGATCCCGTCGACGCGCTGCCGATAGCGCTCGACCACGGCGGCGGAGAGCAACCGGCTGACCGAAGTCTCGCCCTGAATCGACGAGTCGAGATGAAGAAGCTGCATCGCTGACTATCCTGCTGTTGGTGGAATGCAGCGTGCCTACGGGCGGGTTGACCCTCGGCCAAGAACGCATATTTTCCTGACATGGTCACATCCATATGACTTCCTTTTCCCCCGGTTCGCACCGCTGCGTCGAGCTTTCGCAGCATCTGCGCTGGATCGGCGATCGCTGGACGTTGCCGATCGTCGTGACGCTGCAGGCCGGCGCACTGCGCTTCAACGCGCTGCGGCGCGCGGTGCCCGGCATTTCGCAACAGATGCTGACCCGTACCCTGCGCGCGCTGGAGCGCGACGGCCTGGTGTGTCGCGAAGTCTATCCCACCACGCCGCCCCAGGTGGAATATCGGTTGACCCCGATGGGCACCTCGCTCGCCGCGCAGGGCCGCGAGCTGGGCGGCTGGGTGGAAAGCCATCTCGCCAGCCTCGCCGCGAGCCGCGCCGCGTTCGACGCCAAGGCAGAGGAAGAAGGCTGAACGACGTCGCGATCCTCCGGCAGAGCGGCTCGCGTCAATCGGCGATGCCGACGCGGATTTCCGCCCCCGCGCGCGAGAGGTGCGAATAGGGGCAAATCTGATCCGCCTCCTCCACCAGCTTGGCGGCGAGGCCCGGCTCCAGCCCCGGCAGGCTGACCGACAATTCCACCTGCAGCCCGAAGCCGGCGCCATCCTCGCGCATCCCGATCCCCACCGCGGCGACCACCGCGCTGTCGTCGGTGAGGACGAGCCGGCGCCGATTTGCCACGAAGCGGAGCGCGCTGAGGAAGCAGGCGGCATAGCTGGTCGCGAAGAGCTGCTCCGGATTGGTCCCGCTATCGTCGCCGCCGCCCAGCGCCCGCGGCGTGGCGAGCGTCAGCGCAAGGGCACCGTCTTCCACCGTTGCGCGGCCCGTCCGACCGCCGACCACCCGCGCGCGCGTTTCGTACAGGATGTTCATCACGGACGTCTCTCTTGTCTGCAGGCGGATGCCACGGCTCCGCCTTCCGGCACCGGGGCGCCCCCATGTTTCGAGGAAGCAGCGGCGCGTGCCAACCTGTCCTCACTTAGAGGGTTACCTATGCCCAGATAATCGGCTTATGGCGGGACGTGGCCTTCGGAAAAGCGGGACAGTGAGCAAGGACGGTCTCATCGAACTGGAAGCGGTGATGGCGATCGCGCGACGCGGCTCCTTCCGCCAGGCCGCGCTGGAACTCGGCATGTCGACCAGCGCACTGAGCAGCAGCATCGGCAAGATCGAGCGCCAGCTGGGCGTGCAGCTGTTCAACCGCACCACCCGGAGCGTTTCGCTGACCGATGCCGGGCGCCGCTTCGTCGAGCAGGTGGGGCCCGCGCTCGAAGACATCCAGGAGGCGATGCGGACCGCGCGCTCGCAACAGGCGACGCCGTCGGGCACCATCCGGATCAATGCCTTCGCTACCGCCGCGCAGGAGGTCTTCGCCCCGCTGATCCTCGAATATCTGCGTCGTTATCCGCACGTGCATATCGACCTTGTCACCGAGGGCAAGCTGGTCGACGTGGTCGACAGCGGCTTCGATCTCGGCATCCGCACCGCCGAGCTGGTGCCGACCGACATGATCGCGGTCCCGCTCGGACCGGCGCGGCGGTTCGCCGTCGTCGCCACGCCGGACTATCTGGCGAAGCACGGCGCGCCCGAGACACCTTCCGACCTGCTGGGCCACCCCTGCATCCGCATCCGCCTTCCCAACGGGGCACGCTATCGCTGGCAGTTCACGCAAAACGGGGAGACCCTCCATGTCGATGTCGCCGGGCCGGTTACGCTCGACGAGCCGCATCTGGCGCGCATGGCCGTGCTGGACGGCATCGGCATCGGCTTCTTCATGGAATCCAACGTCCGCGACGACATCGCCGCCGGCCGGTTGGTCCGTTTGCTGGAAGACTGGACGCCGCCCGGCGCGCCGCTCGCCCTCTATTATCCCGGGCGTCGCAACCAGTCCGCAGCGCTGAAGGCCTTCATCGCACTGGCACGCGCGATGTCCACGAACGCCTGACCGATCGGGGCCGCGGCATCGCTGCGCCGCGGCCCCGGCGCATCAGAAGAAGAAGCGGAAGCCCGCGGTCGCGATCACGTCGCTGTACCGCGTCGAGAGCACCGAATCGAGCGTACCCGCGGTCGCGTTGAAGCGTTCCACCTGGTGCCGGGCGATGCGCGAATAGCGCACGTCGGTGGTCAGCTCGAGCCCGCCGCCCAGCGCCACCGAGGCGCCCGCGATGCCCTGCAGCGCGATCTTGCCCGAGACGCTGGTCGGAATGTTGATCTCCGGCCCCGTCGCGGCGACCAGATAGCGCGTGTCATAGTCGATCGCGCCGTGGCCGACGCCCGCGCCCAGCGTGAAGCGCAGGCGTTCGGCGATGCGCGGCGTGTCATAGAGGATGTTGACCATCTGGGTCGTCACCGAGCGGCTGCCCTCCAGCAGCGTGCGCTGCTGGCCGTTGAGATCCAGCCGCTTGAGCGTGTTGCGGCTCGCCGAGAACTCGGCCTCGACGCGCGCCCGTCCCCAGTCGCCGGTGGCGGCGACGGCACCCAGCACCAGGCCACCCGTCAGGCCGTCCTTGGCGTCGGTTTCGATCACCCGCGGCAGGCCGGCGGGCGTGGCGCCGCGCAGGGTTTGTTCGCGACCGAACCGGTCGCCCAGAAAGCCGCCCACATAGATCGATCCGGCGTGGGGCTCTTCCGTAGTGGGACGGTCCTGCGCAAGGGCGGGCATCGCGGTCAGCAGGGCGCCAGCAGCAGCGGCAACAGAAATCAAGATACGCACAAAATCCTCCAGGAAACACTTATGGTCTGATGCATGCATCGACCTGGGTCAGGTACCGCCCGGAGGAATTTTAAAGAAGCAATAATCAACTTCATCAGTAACAATGCGGTGACATAATAAATATTCGCTATGCGTTACAGCCTTCGTCAGCCGACCTATGCCAATATGGAAAATCCAAAGGCTATATCACCGCCCTATATACCGAAAGACCACCAGCGAATCATTAGCGGCGTTACGATTGTATCACTGCAGCGCTTGATTGTAGCCACAACGACATCCAGCTCGACGCAGCATGGCGTTGCGACCCGATGCCTTCTCCTGCGAAGGCACCGTCTTGGCCCGGCGGCCCCGGCCGCCGGGCCCTTTTTGCGAAACGGCCGGGCGTGTCCGCCGCCACATGAGGAAGAACGACGATGCGACGAAACGGGAAGTTGCCCAGCCTGCTGTGGCCAGCCTGCCTCGCGGCGAGCCTCTTCGCCGCCATCCCCGCAATCGCCGCGCCAGCCGCGCAGCAGCAGGCAGAGCAGAGTGAGGCGACCGCCCTCGATCCCAGCGGCGACTATCTAGCAATCAAGGGCGCCCGCATCTGGTACGCCAGCATCGGGAAGGGAAAGCCGGTGGTATTGCTGCACGGCGGACTGACCAGCAGCCGCAGCTGGGACGCGCAGGTCCCCGCGCTCCTCGCCTCGGGCCACCGGGTCATCCTGATCGACAGCCGCGGCCATGGCCGCAGCACGATGGGCCCGCTGCCGCTGCGCTACGACCTGCTCGCGGAGGACGTGCTGGCGGTGCTGGATCATCTCCACCTGGCCAGGCCGGCGGTCATCGGCTGGAGCGACGGCGCGATCGTCGCCTTGCTGGTCGCGATGCGTGCGCCGCAGCGGCTGGGCGCGGTCTACGCCTTTGGCGCCAACATGGACAAGGCGAGCGTGCGCCCCAATGCGGGCGATGCGCCGATCCTTGCGACGGTCGCGCCGCGCCTCGTGGCGGACTATGCCGCGCGCTCGCCGGACCCGAGCGGGTTCGGCCGACTGCAACAAGCCGTCCGCGCGATGCAGGCAAGCCAGGATGACATCGGCCCGGAGCAGCTCCGGCGGATTCGCACGCGCGTGACGATCGCCGGTTCGGCGCAGGACGAGTTCATTCTGCCGACGCATTTTCGCGCACTGGCCAAGGCGATTCCGTCCGCGCAGCTGGCGCTGTTTCCGGCGGCAGGGCACTTCCTTCCGTGGCAGAACCCGGCGCTGTTCAACCGCGCATTGCTGACGTTCCTGGACGGTGCCGGCACCGCCCGCCCGAGGCGCGCGCCGTTACGTCGGTGACGGCCACGAGGCGAAGTGTAGCGGCGCGGTAGCGCAAGCGCCGGCAGGCTGCGCGCATGACCCAAGAGCAAAGCCACGAAAACCGCCACGCCGCTTCGAGCGCGCAGTGCTTCGAACAGGATCTCCACCGGTTGCCGATCGCGGCGCTCGACGTCGCCCAGCCCGATCTGTTCAACGCCGGGTTCGCGCCGCGCTACCTCGCCCGGCTGCGGCACGAAGCGCCGGTGCATTACTGCGCCGAAGGTCGGTTCGCGCCCTATTGGTCGATCACCCGGCACAGCGACATCGAAGCGATCGAGCTCGATACCGTGACCTTCTCCTCCGCGCATGCCAATGGCGGCATCACCATCGGATCGAGCGCCGACGATCCGCAGTTCTTCCCGGCCTTCATCTCGATGGACCCGCCGCGGCACGCGACGCAGCGCCGGGTGATCGCACCTGCCTTTTCCCCCGAACGGCTGGCGCAGATGGAACCCCGGATCCGCGCCTGGTGCGCGGAGATCCTGGAGGCACTGCCCCGCGGCGAATGGTTCGACTGGGTCGACCGCGTCTCGATCGAGCTGACCGCGCGAACGCTGGCGCTGCTGCTCGGCTTTCCCCAGGAGCGATCGCGGGACCTGATCCGCTGGTCCGAAGCGATGGTCGCGCTGCCCGGACACCCGGCCTATTCGACGCCCGAGAACAAGATGCGGGTGATGAAGGAGTGCTTCGACACCTTCGACGCGATCTGGGCGCAGCGGCTGGAAACGCCCGGCGACGACGACCTGATTTCGCTGCTCGCCCAGGGAGAAGAGACCCGGCAGATGTCGAAGCCGGAATTCTACGGCAACATCCTGCTCCTCATCGTCGGCGGCAACGACACGACGCGCAACAGCATCAGCGGCAGCATCGTGGCGCTCCACGCCTTCCCGGATGCGTTGCGCAACCTGCGCGACGACCCGGCACTTCTCGCGAACCTCACCCCCGAGTTGCTCCGCTGGCAGACGCCGATCGCGCACATGCGGCGCACGGCGACGCGGGATGTCACCCTCCACGGCCAGCACATACGTCGCGGCGACAAGGTGGTCCTGTGGTACCTCTCTGCCAACCGCGACGAGGCGCTGTTCGAGCGTCCGGACGATTTCGTCCTCGAGCGCCCCAACGCGCGGCGCCACCTCGCCTTCGGGTTCGGCGTGCATCGCTGCATCGGCGCGCGGCTGGCGGACCTGCAGGTGCGGACGCTGTGGGAGGAGATCCTGCGCCGCATCCCCGCTTTCGACGTCGCTGCGGACCCCATGCGGGTTCCGTCGACCTTCATCAACGGGTACCAGCAGGTGCTGGTCCGGCTGCCGCACGGCAGCGCCGCTTAGTATTGCCCTAGCCAACGAGGGCCGCTCCTTCGTCAAGGGGCGGCCACCCAGTCGCAGAACTGCGAAAGATACAAAAGGATCGCGAACACACGGTCCACGTTCCGGCATTCGTCCGGCAATATCCTATGCGCCTTATCTTCAGGCATGCCTTACCTCTTGGCAGGTTCACTGCGGACCACGTTCATGAATACGGCTACGCGTTGCCTATCTTCACAGGGTGTCGGAGGCGATGCTTAGCGTTACGTCCGCAGTCATTTAGCGCGAGCAACGGCTCACCGCACTTTCGCCTCCGCCGATCGCTCTTTAAACTGCCGATTCTATCAATATATCGGTCTGGAACATCGCTTGAGCAGATTGTGGACGCCGCTTGACGGTGGAGACGGATCCGGCGGTCAGGGAGTCGGAAGCGTGAAGAAGGACATTTTGACGACCGCCGATGCCGCGAAACTGCTGGGCATCTCGGTACGTACCGCGCAGGTGCTGATCGAAGGCGGGACGATCCCCTCCTGGAAGACGCCGGGTGGTCACCGCCGCGTCTATCATGCCGATGTCGTCGCGCTGATCGACAGCAGGCAACCAGCCGCCGAAGCTGCCCCGTCCGCGATCCTCGTCGTCGTGGCCACCGGCGACCGGCTGCCGGCATATCGCGCCGCCGCCGAAAACGCCGCCGATTTCGCCATCGACTATTTCGACGACGTTCTCGCGGCCTTGGTGGCGATCGGCTCGACGCAACCGCACGGCATTCTCGTCGACTGCACTGCGGGGCTGAACAGCGAGGCCTTGCTGCGCAGCCTCGCCGCCAACAAGGCGATCGCCACCACGCGGATCGTCGCGGTCGGCGACGAAGGCGCGGTTCCCCCGGACCTGAACGCCAGGATCAGCCGCGCCGCCACGCCGGCCGCGGCCCTGGCGCAGCTGCGCGGCTCGGTGTTCGCCGCCGAAGACAGCGAGTTCGGCGAATGGGGTGTCGCCTTCCCGGTCTCGCAGGACGAGCGCCGCCGGCTGATGGCGGTAGAACGCTCCGGCCTGCTGCATTCCCAAAGCGAGGAAAGCTTCGACCGGCTTACCTGGCTGGCGGCCCAGAGCCTGGATGCGCCGATCGCCCTGCTGACGCTGCTGACCCCGACCAAGCAATGGTTCAAGTCGAAGATCGGCCTCGACATGGCCGACACGCCGCGCAGCTGGGCCTTCTGCAACCACACGATCCTGCAGCGCGACGTATTCACGGTGCCGGATCTGTCGGCCGATCCGCGCTTCGCCGCCAATCCCGCCGTGGCCGGGGAGCCCGGCTTCCGTTTCTACGCCGGCGCGCCGGTCCTGGATGACGAAGGCTTCATCGTCGGGTCGCTGTGCGTAATCGATCGCAAGCCCCGCGTGATCGACGAGCGGGAAGCCAGGACGATCCGGGCACTCGCTGCGGTCGCCTCCGATGAGGTGCGGCTGCGGTCGCTGGATCGCAAGCTGCGCTCGGCGGCGCGCGCGAAACGCTAAGCCGTCCCCAGGCCCCGCTGTCTACCTGTCGGCGAGCGAACCCCTGCCCATCGATTCACCAACGTGGCGCCGCTTTACGTGGCCGTGCGCCCCTTTTCCCGCCCCACAAGGATCGATTTCGCCAGCAAGTCCGCCGCGATACTTCGGTCGGCGGCGGCAATATTACAGACTTGTAGCCAAATTCCCAAATCGGCATCATTGCCATATTTGATAGAAATGATAGTTGGGTTCTACCGAAGGCCCCCATCGAATCCACCCCCTTCGGAACACCGGTGCATCCAAGCTCCCCCGCTTGGCCGGCCGGTAGCGCGAACATGTCGAGAGCCACCTCTGCGGCGCGGTCCGCGGCGTGCATTGCGCCGCCTCCGCGCCGACGGGGGCGCGCGCCTTCCGCCTGCTTGCGCATCAACCATTCGAAGGAGTTGATGATGACCCATGCAAACCACGACGACGCGCAGGACTTCCAGCGCCGCGCTGCCGAAAACCAGGCCCGGCTGACCGCCGAGCTCAAGTCCGCCTATGACTTCATCGTTTGCGGCGCCGGCGCCTCCGGCTCGGTCGTCGCACGGCGGCTCGCCGAGAACGAAGCCGTCCAGGTCCTGCTGATCGAGGCCGGCGGCAGCGACGAGGCCGAGGCCGTGCTCGATCCCGCGCTGTGGCCGACCAATCTCGGCAGCGAGCGCGACTGGGGCTTCACCGCGGAACCGAACCCGCATCTCAACGGCCGCGCCCTTCCGATGTCGATGGGCAAGGGACTGGGCGGCGGCTCCAGCATCAACGTCATGGTCTGGGCGCGCGGCCATCGCAGCGACTGGGATCATTTCGCCGAGGAGGCCGGGGACGAGCGCTGGAACTACCAGAACGTCCTCGACATCTATCGCCGTATCGAGAACTGGCAGGGCGCGCCCGATCCGCTGCGCCGCGGCACCAATGGCCCGGTCTGGGTCCAGCCGGCAGCCGATCCGAGCCCGGTCGCCCATGCGCTTCTCGACGCGGCGAACGAACTGGGGATTCCCAGCTATGACAGCCCGAACGGGCGGATGATGGAAGGCGAAGGCGGCGTCGCGATCAGCGACATGCTGGTCCGCGACGGCCGCCGCCACTCGCTGTTCCGCGCCTATGTGCACCCCTATCTCGATCGCCCGAACCTTACCGTGGTGACGGGGACGACGGTCGAGCGGATCGCCTTTGAGGGCAACCGCGCCGTCGGCGTCGACATCGTGCGGGGCGGCCAGCGCCAGCGCATCGGCGCCGCGCACGAGGTCGTCCTGTCGATGGGCGCGATGCAGACGCCCAAGGTGCTGATGCACTCCGGCATCGGCGACGAAGCCGAGTTGGCCCGCGTCGGCATCCCGGTCCGCCAGCACCTGCCCGGCGTCGGCGCCAATCTGCAGGACCATGTCTCCTTCGGCTGCACCTGGGAATATGCGGAACCGATCGCGCCGCGCAACAGCGGCAGCGAAGCCACGCTGTACTGGAAGAGCCGCCCCGAGCTGACCGCGCCCGACTTGCTGTTCTGCCAGGTCGAATTCCCGGTGCCGAGCGAGCGGACCGCCGCGCGCGGCGTGCCCGAGCATGGCTGGACGATGTTCGCCGGCCTGGCGCGGCCGCATAGCCGCGGGCGCCTGCGGCTGACCAGTGCAGATGCCTCGGCGCCGCTGCAGATCGACGCCAACATGCTGTCGGACCCCGCCGACCTGCAGGCGGCACTGGCCTGCGTCGAGCTCTGCCGCGACCTCGGCAACGCCGAGGCGTTCCGGCCGCTGGTGCGGGGCGAAGCGATGCCCGGCAAACTCTCCCGCGAGGCGTTGAAGGAGTATGTGCGGGACGCGGCGGTGACCTATTGGCACCAGACCTGCACGGCGAAGATGGGCCGAGACAGCATGTCCGTGGTCGACGGGGTGCTGCGCGTTTACGGCATCGAAGGGCTGCGCATCGCCGACGGTTCGATCATGCCGCGCGTCGCAACGGGCAACACGCAGGCGCCCTGTGCGATCATCGGGGAGCAGGCCGCCGCCAGCCTCCGCGCGGCGCACCAGATCTGACGCCCTGCCATGCACCGTGCGCCCGCCGCGTGCGGGCGCAGCCCCTGCCCCCCCAGACCGGCGGCGCCGCGCCGCCCTGCGGAGTTGACGCAATGTATCGCTTTCCGATGCGGGAGTTTGCCGAGCAATCCGATCTTCCCCTCAGCCTGGGCCGTATTCTCGTCGTCGATGAAGACGAGCGTGCGCGCGATCGCATCACCGCGTATCTGCGCGATCATCGGTGGGTGTCGGTCAGCTCGGGCGCGCGCGAGGTCGCGCACCAGTTGCACAGCCGGCAGCTCAGCCTGATCGCCTTGAACGCGCGCCTGCAAAGCCGCAATGCGCTCGACGTGCTGCGCGAGATCCGGAGTCGCTCCGACGTACCCGTGATCATGTACGACAGCCTCTGCCACGACAGCGTTTCCATCATCGTGGGGCTGGAACTGGGTGCCGACGATTTCATCGCGGGAGCGCTGAACCCGGCAGAGCTGGTGGCACGCGCACGCGCCGTGCTGCGGCGGCAGGAGCTGGGCCGCGTTGTCGGTGCGCCCCTGCGTGGCGGCTATCGTTTCTCAGGCTGGGAAATGCGGCATGCCGATCGCGCCCTCGTGGCGCCCGACGGCAGCGAGATCGATCTCACCAAGGGGGAATATAGCCTGCTCGCCGCATTGCTGGAGGCGCCCGGCCGCTCGCTCTCGCGCGTGCACCTGATGCGCGCCACGCGCGCGCATGACGACATTTTCGACCGCAGCGTCGACGTGCAGGTCCTGCGGTTGCGCAAGAAGCTCGCCGCGGTGCCGGGCGGCGAGTCGCTCATCAAGACGGAACGCGGCTTCGGCTACCGCCTGGATGCCCAGGTCGAACCGTTGTTCTGACGCCCCCCGCAGCATCCCGGTTCCGACATCATCCGAAACGATATTTGACGCGAAAGGATCTTTTCATGCCATCTTCTGACCATAGCGCGACACCGCTGATGCCCGCACGCCTGCATCATGCCGCCTATGTTTCCTCCGACCAGGAACGCACGCGACACTTCTACGAAGACATTCTCGGCATTCCCCTGACCGACTTCTGGATCGAGCACGAGGTGCTGGGCGGGGTCGAGCATGCATTCGCCCTCGCCTCCTATGGCCTCGCCGACGGCAGTTCGCTGTCCTTCTTCCACTTCGCCGATCCCGAGCTCCAGGCGCGCTATGCCGCCAAGCCGCAGGGGCTGTTCGTCCATCTCGCGCTAAAGATCGCACCCGAGCAGCAGGACGCGCTTCGCGATCGGCTCAAGGCGGCGGGAGTCCCGGCCATGGAATTCGATCACGGCTATGCACGCTCGCTCTATGTCGAAGATCCCGATGGCCAGACGCTCGAGCTTTGCGTCGACCCGGAGCATCATGGCGAAGGCGCCAAGGAGCGTGCCCGCGATGCGCTGACCCGCTGGCTTGCGGGCGACCGGGCTCCGAACAACCACTTGCCGCGCGCCGCCTGAGCGACCTGCACCCGAGCGGCAGCGTCCGCCGCCCGGGTGCCACCTGCGGGTCCGGACGCGTTGCCGCACGGAGCCCCGTCAGGATCCCGCCTACATCAGTTCGCTTTCACCAGCAGGGCCGAGGCGCTGGCCATACGCGCCCGGACCGCCGGCGCCTCGAGCGGCTTGTATTCGAACGCGGTGGCGCCGTCCGCGCGCCGCACGACGATCCGGAGCGGCACCTGCCAGCGCGCCGAGAGCTGCTGCCAGGCGACGAGCTCCGCAAGATCTTCCGAGGGCGCGACGCTCGCGTAGAGCGAGACGAACGGGCTCTGGCGCAACCCGCGATAGAGGTTCGCCGCGTCCCCGATTGGCAGCTTCGCGCCGCCACGCCAGGCGATGCCATTGATCGGGTTGGTCGCCAGTTCGGGAACGAATGCCTTGCTCTGCGCGGCATCCCACACTTCCCTGCGGAAAGCCGCATCCTTCTTTTCCGAGAGCCCGAGCACGCCGTCGACGATATGCGTGCTCTCGTGGAGCAGGATATAGGGCGCGGCGGGCATCGCGCCGGCCTCGATGCGTACCGTCATGCCCGAGCCGTCGTCGGCGAACAGGCCAGACTCCTTGCCGCTGAGGAAGGCCGTCAAGGACTCGCCGAGCAGGCCCGCCCGCAGCGTCAGATCGAACAGCGCCTCGCCACAAGCCGGCTCCCCCCGGCTGGTAAGCGCGTTCCCTGCCCCCGAAGACGCATCGACGAAGCTGATGCGCCGCAAATGCCGTTGCAGGACGTCGCGATGTACGCGCGGGAGCGCCGCGATGGCGGCGTCGACCGTCTTCCACTCCGCGTCGGTTAGGCGGTGGGGCCGGACATCCTTCGCGCCCGACCGCCTATAGGCGTCCAGTATGTCCGGCGGCGGCGCGCCGACGCGGGCGCGAAGCGGACTCGCCGGGTTGAACGCGATCGCGCATCGGCCCGACTGATCCTCGGCACGCGGGGTTGCGGACCGTGCTGCGCCCAGCAGCAGCGCGGCAACAGAGATCGAGAGGACAGCGACAGGTTTCATGCGAGCATCCTACCGGGAGGCGCGGAAGAAAGGTCCGCCGCCCATCGATCGTCAAGGCGGGAAGCGACGCTTGTCCACCAAGGCTGCAACTGTAGCCAAGAATCCGACGCGCACGGTGGGTCACGCTGCAGGACCGGCCCATTATCCCGATATTCCGTACAGCACATCCCGGATCGTCCTGCTTATCCAAATGCAGTCTCGGGTCTATCTGGAGGCTTCAAGATGCCGCCACAGGCGCGGAGAGCCGGACCGTCGCGATCCGCGCCTGCGAACCGAACCCAGAGAAAGGGACAGTCCATGAACCTTCAGCTTCCGCCCGCCGTCGCGGCATATTTCAGCGCCGACAGAGAAGGCGACATCGATGCCATCCTCGCCTGCTTCACCGAAGACGCGTTGGTCCGCGACGAAGGCAAGATGAACCAGGGGCATGACGCGGTGCGCGCCTGGAAGGCCAAATCCTCCGCCGCCTACAATTATGTCAGCGAGCCCTTTGCCGCCACCAGCGACGCCGACCAGACGATCGTCACCAGCCGCCTCACCGGCGATTTCCCCGGCAGCCCGCTGGATTTGCGCTATTTCTTCACCCTGCGCGCCGGCAAGATCGCCGCGCTGGAGATCAAGCCATGAACGCGTTCCTCAACCTGGAGGGCAAGAAGGCCCTGGTCACCTCCGGCACGCGCGGCGCAGGCGCGGCGACCGTCCGGCTCCTCCGCGAGCTGGGTGCGGAGGTGCTGACCACCGCCCGCACGCGCCCGGCGGACATTGCCGAAGACCGCTTCGTCGCGGCGGACCTGACCACCGCACAAGGCTGTGCCGACCTCGCCGCGGCCGTGCAGGACCGCCTGGGCGCGCCCGACATCCTCGTGCACATGCTCGGCGGTTCCTCCGCTCCCGCGGGCGGTTTCGCCGCGCTGGATGACGACCAGTGGCAGCGCGAACTCGACCTGAACCTGATGCCGGCGGTCCGCCTTGATCGCGCGTTGTTGCCGGCGATGGTTGCACGCGGCAGCGGCGTGATTGTCCATGTGACGTCGATCCAGAATCGCCTGCCGCTGCCGGACGCGACCACCGCCTACGCGGCCGCCAAGGCAGCGCTGTCGACCTACAGCAAGAGCCTGTCGAAAGAGGTTTCCACGCGCGGCGTCCGGGTCGTGCGCGTCTCCCCCGGATGGATCGCGACCGAGGCATCGGTGCATCTCGCCGAGCGGCTGGGTGCCGAGCATGGCGGCGGCGTCGAGGCGGGCAAGCAGCTGATCATGCAGGCGCTTGGCGGCATCCCGATCGGACGCCCCGCGCAACCGGAAGAAGTGGCGAACCTGATCGCCTTCCTCGCCTCGGACCGCGCCGGCAGCATTACCGGCACCGAGCACGTGATCGACGGCGGCACCATCCCGACCGCGTAATCGGCCGATGATGCCTGCCCGCGGACTCTGGCGCCATGGCTCCGGAGCCCGCGGGCGCGCGCGTCAAGGCAGCCGGCCGAACACGAAGGTCGCCACGGGCGAGGCATCCACCTCCACATCGACATAGCCGTGATGCCCCAGCAGATCTGCCAGTTCCGCGGGATCGAGGATCTCTCCACCGCTGCGAAGCGTGCGCAGCCGCGACATGGTCGCGGTGAAGGGCTCTGCAGGGATCGTGTAGAGGGACGCCACCAGCCACGCACCCGAACGAGAGGCCACGGCGATCCGCGCGACCGCGGTCTGCACAGTCGCGCGCGGCAGGAACATCGTCGGAAGCCATGCCAGCGTGAATCGCGGCGCCGTATCGAGGTCGCCGACGTCGAGCTCGCGCAGGTAGATCCGCGCCGCATAGGCGCTTGCCGCAACCCGCTGCTCGGCGATGCGCAGTGCAGGCGGCCAGATATCGATCGCCTCTACCTGCAGGTTCGGACAGGCCTCCGCCGCGCGCAGCGCGATACCCGCCACGCCCGTACCCACGTCCAGAAACCGCCCCGACAGACAGCCGGCCAACGCGGGTCGCGTTTCGGCGAGCGCCAGGATGCGGTCGAACGCGCTGCTGGATGCGCGCCCCATCGCTTCCATCTTGGTCGTGTCCGTGACGTTCCAGCCAGCGGGCGCCCCTGCATTGTTGAACAGGTCGCTGCTCTCGACGAGCGCCATTTCGACGATGCGGAGCAACTCCGCCGGATCAATGTCTTCAAGTTCGACGGGTGCCTCTTTCAATGCCAGCGAGGATCCACGTTCGATCTCGGCGCGGATCGCCGCATCGACCCCGCCGCCGGTGCCCGATCGAAGCTTGATGGACGCGCCGATCATCGCCAGCATGCGCGCGGATCGCGCAAGTTCCTGTAATTGCGAAACGATCCTGTTACTCATGCCCGAGCCTCCGATCGTGCGTGCAATGCAGGATTGTGCCGTGTGTCGTCCGCGATGCCGCTACGGGCGGACAGGATGGCGATAGCGATCAAGCCGCCGATCATGCCGACATGCTCACTCGAAACGTGCATCGCGATGGTGCGGAACGGCTCTTCCGGTATCGCCCAGAAGCGGTGGACGAGCAGGATGGTCAGGCCCGTGAACAGGCCCAGCGCGCCCGCGCCCAGCCAGGCGGCGCGGTTCAGGATGACGAGTGCCGATCCGCCCAGTTGCACGACGATCGTCGCGACATTGAAGGCCGCCGCGGGTTCGAGGCCGGCACGTGCCATTTCGGCCACGCCAGCGTCGAACAGGAAGAGCTTGGACAAGCCGCTGGACCAGAAGGGCAGCGTCAACAGGCCGCGGGCGAGCCACGCCATCATCGGCGTGCGCAAGAGCTTCGTGATGCGGTGCTGCAAATCGGGTCTCCAATATCGGGTGCGCGGGCGTGGGGACGGCAACGGCCTGTCCCTGCTCGCACCATGGGGGTTCGGTTGAAGTCGCCGATCCTGGGGGTCCTGCAGGAATGCCGTCGTCAGCGCCGAAGGATAATGCGCATGATGATAGGCACAGAAGCCTTCGAGGAGAGCTTCCCACGCCAGAAGCCACCCACCGGGGACTGGACGGTGATCAGGATCGAACATGGAACGCCGCTAGCCAGCCTGCTGCCACGGCAAGGCTACTGCCCATCTGCGCCTGGCTACACTTGCAATGCGGGACCGGATGCCTCCGCCGGCTGGGTTGCATTCGCGATGAAAACGCCACGGCCTGAAGCGCGAATGTAGCGAAGGCCCGCGCACGGCGGGGCACGACCACAGGCAGGGTGAACTCGCATGCTTTCAACGTCCCATGGGAAGGCGGCCGCCCTTCCTCCCGTTGCCCCCGTTTCCCGGTCCGAGCGCGTGCCGTCGCTGGACGTACTGCGCGGCGCGGCGCTGCTCGGGATCCTGGTGATCAACATCCAGATTTTCGCCGGCGCGCCGAGCATCGCGTTCAACGTGCCGCTCCGCGTCGTGACGTTCACCGGAGAGCATCCCGTTCTGAATGCAGCCGTGATGGTCCTGCAGTGGCTGTTCTTCGAGGGCAAGATGCGCGCCCTGTTCTCGATGCTGTTCGGCGCAGGCGCGCTGTTGCTGCTGAGCCGCATCGAAGCCCGCGAAGGTGCCGGCACCGCAGCCAAGATTTTCCATCGGCGCAACCTGTGGCTGCTGCTGTTCGGCACGCTGCACGGCACGCTGATCTGGAACGGCGACGTTCTCTTCTTCTATGCGGCCGTCGCGCTGCTGGCGCTCTACCCGTTGCGCCGTCTGGCCGGCAAATGGCTCATCGGCATCGGCCTGGCGGTGGCGCTGGTCGGCGGCACCTTCGGCGTCTGGAACATGATGGACGTCCCCGCCGCCTGGTCCGTCGCGCAGCTCGAGGAAAAGGCGCAGGACGCGATCGCGAAAGGCGAAAGCCCCACCACGGCCGAGGCCAAAGCCCTGGCCGGCGCGCAAGCCGCGCGACGCGACCAGATCGCGGGCATGAAGGCTGCGCCCGCCCCGGCGGCGGGCGCCTATGTCGACGGCATCCCGGCGGCCGCCTATCGCGGCTTCGTGACCGCGATCTTCAGCTCCGGCTGGATCCTGGAGACCCTGGGATTCCTCATCGCAGGGATGGGCCTGTTCAAGACCGGCTTCCTGACCGGCCGCCTGTCCTCCGCACACTATGTCGCCATCGCCGTGCTGGGATACGCGCTCGCCTTCCCGATCATCCTGGGCGGGCTGGCCCATGCCCATCGATACGGCTTCAGCAGCGCCGTGACGACAGTGGCGATGATGGCACCCTATGAACTCCAGACCATCGCGGCGTCGCTCGCCGACGCGTCGATCCTCCTCCTGCTGGTGCGGCATGGAAAGATGCTGCCGGTCCAGCGCGCCCTGGCCGCGGTCGGGCGGATGGCGCTGACCAACTACATCGCCACCAGCGCGATCTGCACGGGCATCTTCACCTGGACGGCCACCTTGCCGACGGGCACGCTCGAACAATATCAGATGATGCTGGTCGTCCTCTCGGTGTGGGCGTTCAACATTGCGTTCAGCCTGGCCTGGCTGCGTTTCTTCAGCTTCGGACCGCTGGAATGGCTATGGCGATCCCTGACCTATTGGAAGCTGCAACCGATGCTTCCCACGCGGAAAAGGTCCGCCTGAGCGAGAGGGCATGGGCACACGCCCATGCCCTCTCGCTCATCCGCAGCGGCGATCGCTCAGAATCGCGCACCACTTGCGTCCGCGACGTTCCTCGATGAAGATGAGGTATAGTATTTTCCCAAAAATAGGCATGAATAGAAATATATCGCAAACATCTATACACAGTTAATATTCCCAAGTTACCAGACTAGTTCAACACTCATACCACTGTACACCAATACGGCGTTGATGAAATCTGTCACGGGAGGCGCTTGCAACCAGATTCCAGTTGCCGCCAACAGCTAAAGTTTCGTTGCAAAAGTAACGCGATACCTTTCATCGTTCACACCCATATCACGAAACTGAAACGACGCGCTTCCAATGCTTGGGGCTGTAAGGCGCGCCGACAACCCCCGCCGTCGGCAGGGAACCCGTTCATGTCTGTCATCCTATTCGAGAGCACCTTGGGCCGCATGCTGCGCGCCACCCGCGGCGGCACGGACGTCAGCGAGGAGCTCGACGCCATTCCGCTGACCTGGTCCGCCGACATGCCCGACGTGATCCGCCAGGCGCTGCTGCAGCGGCCGGTCCTCAACAACGAAGTCCAGCTGCTGCTGGCGGGCGAGGTCCGCAGGATCGTGCTGACCAGGATCGGCCCGATGATCGGACCGGACACGCGATACACCCGAACGCTGCACGACACGGTGACACGGCAGATCACTGCCGAAACCCCGGCGTTGCAGCGGCGCGTCAACGATGCGATCGCCGCGAGCCTGAAGGCGTCCGGCGCCTGGGATGCCTATCGCCATGACAGCAGGAAGGAAGCCGCGCGCGTCGGGCTGACCCTCACCTTCGTGGTCGCCGGAATCGCGCTGGCGCCGCCTACGGTGGGCGTATCGCTGGCCATCACGATCATCAGCACCGTGCGCGGCGTGACAGACGTGATCAAGAAGCTCGCCGAAACCTATCGCTCCGCCGAGGAAAGCCGTGAGCGGGTGATATCGGAGATCACAAAACTCCGCGCAATCTATGAAGAAAGCCCGGCCAAGGGCAGGGCAATGCAGCTCGGCGGCGCGGTGGCCCATGCGCTGACGGTCGGCAAGATGGCGTCGCTGTACAAGCGGGATTGGGTGCCGGGATTCACCCGCATCAAGACCGAGCTCAACGCGTACAAGGGCAAGGTCGGCCATCTCGGCGACCATTCGGAGCGCCTGGCGCGGAAGCTGTACGACCTGCTGGAACAGATCGACGCCTTTGACGATCGCCACGGCGCGGGCGCCCCGTTCCGAGCCGAGTTCGCCAAGCTGCGGGACAAGGTGGCCGCCCTTATAGAGTTCGGCGTGCCCGGGCTGCGGCATGGCTTTCGCGGCACCTTCACCATCAACGAAGCATGGCAGAAATGCCAGCGCGAGATGGCGCAAATCTCGGCCGTGGAGACGCTGTTCAAGGATCTCAAAGCTCTTGAGCAGCGCGAAAACGTGGTCCTGATTGCGGATCGGGCGCTGACCCTGCTCACCAATATGGGCGTGGGGCTGGCAGGCTATAATGCGGCCCTGGCGCTGCCGAACCCCCATGGCATGGCCGAAGCGCAGGAAGCGTTGCGACTGACGCGGGATCACCAGGTGGCGCAGGGCGGCGTCGCCGCGTTCATCCTGGGGATCAAGCGCCAGTTCATGAGCGTGTTCAAGGATGCGCATGCACTTGCGAAGGAACTTGGGCTGGTGACGCCGGCTTCGTCCGACATCAGCGCGGAGACGGAGAAAATCCGGGTGGAGGTCAATTGCGTGGTCGCGCCGCCGCCAGCGCCGCGGCTGCCGGCCGCCACCCTGGCCGAGGTTACCCGACCAGGACCCGCGCCACAACGGCCGCAGCCCCCCACCAGACCGCTCCCGCCCCTGCCGAACGAAGCGTGGCGCAATCGCCCCCTGCCCCCCATCCCGGCGAACAGCCGCTAACCGCTACCGGACCTTCGCGACGCGGGGGGCGCTGCCGATGTCCCGGGCCGCGCTGTCGATCACCCGGGCGATGGCCTCGGGCTGGGTCATGAAGACGGCGTGGCTGCCTGGGACTTCGGTGATCTTCGCGCCGATGCGCTTTGCCATGTGCATCAGCATCCCCGCACCGAAGGCCTTGTCCTGCTGTGCGATGACGGCCCAGCTGGGCCGGGTGTGCCAGGCGGCCTGGGTGAGCCGCGTGCCGAAGACGGACATGTTGATCGGCACCTGGGAATCGCGCAGGAACGCGGCATCGGCATCCTTGGTGTCGGCCGCGAAGCCTGCCTTGAATCGCTGCAGATCGATGAACCCGTAGCCGTCGCTCTGCCTGTCGATCACGAATTCGGAAGCCGGTGGAAAGCCTTCATATTGCTGCGCGGTTGTCTCGCCGGCGTCGGGGGCGAGCGCGGATATGTAGACGAGCGCCTTCACCTTGGCGTGGACGCCCGCAGCCGTGATGACCGTGCCTCCCCAGCTATGGCCGACGAGGATCACCGGCCCGTCTTGCCGCTCGATCACCCGCGTCGTCGCATCCACATCGTCCTTCAGCGAGGTCAGCGGATTCTGGACGATGGCGACCCGATAGCCTCGCGCCGTGAGCGCATTGTAAAGCCCCCGCCAACCCGATCCGTCCGCAAACGCTCCATGCACCAGAACAATGCGGGCGGGTGTCGAGGGCACCGCGGCGGTCTGGGCCTCCGCGGCCGGGGCCAGCCCGAGCAGGGCGGCGGCGATCGCCTTACGCAAAAGAATAAATCGCATCATGATCTCTCCTGTGGAAAGGGCGCGGGTGCGCCGCCGTGAAGGGGCTGGTCGGCATGGCCGGCATCCGCCCCATGATCTCGCCACGGCTGCCGGGGCATCGAGGGCTCGCGATAGTGGCGCGTTGCGCCCGGCCGTTGCGGCAGCGTCAGAATAGCGTTTCGACCTGGGCGTCCAGCGCATAGCCGACGCCCCGCTCGGTTCGTATCAGCCCCCTGCCCGAGGGATGGCTTTCCAGCCTTCGCCGCAGCCTGAGGATCTGCACATCGATGCTTCGGTCATACACATCCTCCTGCGTCCTGGTGGCGCGCATCAGGTGCAGCCTCGACAAGGTGCGGCCCGGAGACGCCAGCAGCGCCACCAGCAGCGCATATTCCCGCTTCGTCAGGCTGACATCCGCGCCGTCGGGGGCTTTCAGCTCCCGCGTCGCGTTGCAAAGCTCCCACCCTCGAAACGCATAGCCGCCGCGGAGGCAGGCGATGACGTCGCGCCCCAGTTCCTGCCGGCGCAGGACCGCGCGTGCGCGCGCCAGCAACATGTCGGGGTTGAGGGGTCCGCTCAGCACATCGTCGGCCCCCAGTTCGAGCCCGATGATGCGATCGCCGTCTGCCTGAGGGCCATCCGCGTACAAGATCACGGGCACGTCAGACAGGGTTCGGATCTGCCGCAACATGTCCACTCCGTCCACCGCGCCCAAGCGCATGTTCAGCGTGATAAGCCCGAACGACTGGCTGCGGAGGTGGCGAAGCACGTCGGCCACCCCGCACCCCATCGGGGAGCATTGCCGATCGACGAGGTACGACAGGATCGCGCGGCGCGAGCCGAGATCCTCCTCGACGACAAGAACGCGCCCGATCTTCACGGATGCGACGGAGGAAATTGGATCTCCCATGTCTTCGTCGAAAGGCCCTACCGAATGGTACATGCCGGCAACCTCTCAGCTTGCCAGCGAGAGGCGTCGCGGCCGGCCCGCTGTGCGGACCGCGTTTTCAACGCGCGCACCCAGGGATGCCGGCACGTACGGCATGCCCGATGTGCGCGCACACGACGTTGAAGCCCGACTTCGACCTGATTGCGGCAGACGCGTCATTTCTGAAGTCCTTTCAACGCCAGGGGCCTCGGGGATCGTCCGAAGGTGGCAAATGGAAAGGCACGCGCCAATCGTGCTGGGTGGAGGGGCAACGCTGGGAATTGCTGGGTTTGCCCGCAGTCCCTCATACGAAAATGCGACGCACCCCATCCCCGAGGACAGGTCGACAGGCGACGCCGCAGGGCCCGCGCTACAGCGTGATGATTCCCCGTCGGAGCGCCGTAGTGACAGCCTGTGTCCGGTCGTTGACGCCGAGCTTCTGGAAGATCGTGCGCAGATGCGCTTTCACGGTCTGTTCGGAGACGGACAGTTCATGCGCCACGACCTTGTTGGCCTTGCCCGCCGCGACGAGCGCCAGGATGTCGACCTCCCGGGCACTCAGCGGCTCTTCGGCTGCGTGCAAGGCGATTTCCTGCGCCACGTCCGCCGGAATATAGCGTCGCCCGCCATGCACGGCACGAATAGCACGCAGCAATTCGTCGATCAGCGAGCTCTTGAGCAGATAGCCCGAGGCACCTGCCTTGAGCGCCTTCACCGCCTGCACGTCGCCGGGATAGGTCGTCAGAACGATGATCCGGGCCTGGGGCGCGCCGCTGCGGATCCGCTGGATCGCCTCGATGCCCGGCAGCACGGGCATCTGAAGGTCCATCAGCGTGACGTCGGGCCGCATGCGCGCGAAGGCCTCGACGGCTTCGGCGCCGTCCGCGGCCTCGGCAACCAGTTCGATGTCGGGTTCTGGCGCAAGGATCCCGGCGATACCCTGCCGCAACAGGACGTGGTCATCGACCACCAGGACGCGGATGGGCGGCGGCGTCATCGCGGGATCAGCCCACGGGAACGGTGCGGCAGGGCGTGGACGCCGAAACGGCGGGCAGCATGATCCAGGCAGGTCATGCGCCCGGGCACGATGCGCGCCACATCGGTGCTCTCGCCTACCTGGCTGGTCACGACAAGCCGCCCCCTATCCGCTCGGCACGTGCGCGCAGACCGTCACGTTCGGCCCGCCCGCCGCGGGCGAGCACCTCCGCCGGGAGTCCCATGCCGTCGTCGCGCAGCAACCGTCTCACCCTTCCATGGTCCCACATCAACAGGATCTCGATTTCGCTCGGTTCTGCATCTTGTCGAACGTTGTGCACCGCCTCTTCGGCAATCTGCAACCGTTCATCCGGCAGGGGATGCAGCGCGCCAGACCAGCCCTCGGCAGCCTCGACATCCCGGCCCCGCGCCCCAGATCAGGGAAATGGTCTACCTCTCCGGTACGGCACTGGCACACCCCGAAAGACCCATTCGGCGATACCTCGTCTCGGGGTGCCTGGAAGGACGAGGCACTGCTAGCTGCTACGCCGTATGCCATGCGTTCCGCCCGCGTTCCTGCGGGCCGTAGCGGCGCAGGGCCGCTGCACCCGCGCCTTATCCGCCGCGCTTGTGATCCTCGGGCGGTGGATCCGGGTGACGGCAATCCTCTGTATTGCCGTGCCTTCGTCCGAGCCGGGACGAGGCGAGGACCTGACAGGATGGGGCGCGCATCGTTGCGACGCCGCCGCGATATGGCTGTTCGGTGCCGGTGCCTGTTCGAGGAATGCCGACATAGGCGACCGGCAAACGATCATCCTCCGGGGGAGCCGGGACGAAAGCGCCGTCTCACCCAAATGACGGATGTAACACTAGCCCTGGTTGGGGTGTCGCCGCCTGATGCCGCGTGGGAAACTGCCAGCAGATCGAAGCGGATGCGATGAAGGGTCAAGAGATGCATGTGATCGACCGCACCGGGCTGGAGATGCAATCCCCATTCTGGCCGAAGGTTGGTAAAAGCGACAAAGGCCCACACGGGCCATTCGGCGGCGCGCAGGTGCCTTTGGACTCGTCGGATGATCTCGATGACCGGAGCACCGCCCCATTTGTCGTCGTCGTCGATGATGATCCAATGGTTCGCGAGGTGATCCTATCGCTTCTGGAAACCGTCGACATCGAAGTGCTCGCCTTTGGCTCCGGCAGGGAGATGCTGCAGGCCGATCTGCCCGATCGCCCGGGCTGCTTCGTTCTCGACGTCCGCATGCCCGGTCTTAGCGGCCTCGACGTGCAACAGATCCTCCTGTCGCAGGGAAGCCGCCGGCCGATCGTGTTCCTGACCGGCCATGGCGACATTGCGATGAGCGTGCAGGCGATGAAGCTGGGCGCCGTGGACTTCCTCACCAAGCCCTTTCGCCACCAGGCGCTCCTCGATGCGATCGCTCGCGCAACGGAGCAGGACCGCAACCGCCGCGCGGCCGACGAGATCGTCAATCGCCGTGCCGCCATGCTGGCAACGCTGACGCCGCGCGAACGCCAGGTCCTGCGCGCGGTGGTGACCGGACGGATCAACAAGCAGATCGCGTACGAACTGGGGATCAGCGAAATCACCGTCAAACTGCACCGCGGAAGCATGATGCGGAAGCTGAGGGCCTCGTCGGTCGGCGACCTTGTCCGTTTGTGGGAGTGGCTCCCGCCGCCGGTCCGCGACCACCAGCTCGCGGGGAGCTGACGCGCCGATCGCGCGCAGAGGCGCCCGAGCCAAGCCCGCACAGAAATTATATATCGCGATATCTATTATTGCTAGACAGAATCGGAATGAGCTTCTACAGACCGATATCGCGATAACTAATGTCGCAAAAAGGGAGATAGTCATGAAGATCCGTCACGCCGTTCTCGCCGCCGTCGCAACCATCGGCTTTGCGGGCGCGGCCAGCGCGCAAACCGTCAAGAACATCGTGCTCGTCCACGGCGCTTTCGCGGACGGATCGGGATGGAAGGGCGTGTATGAGGAGCTGACCGCGCGCGGCTACCGTGTCAGCATCGTCCAGAATCCGCTGACCTCGTTCGACGACGACGTCGCGGCGACAAACCGCGTCCTGGCGCAGCAGAACGGCCCCGCGATCCTGGTCGGCCACAGCTATGGGGGCAGCGTCATCACCCAGGCCGGCGGCAGCAACAAGGTTGTCGGCCTGGTCTATGTTGCCGCCTTCGCACCGGAAGTGGGCACGTCCACGCTCGATCAATATGCCGAGGTCGCGCCGCCGCCGAACTTCGTCCCCGAAGAGACGGCGGACGGCTTCGCGTTCCTCAACAAGCAGAAGTTCAAGGCGGGCTTTGCCGCCGACACCAGCGAGGCGGTCGGCGCGCTCCTGCGGGACAGCCAGGTTCCGGTCGCCATGGCCGCGCTGAAGGCGAAGGTGACCTTTGCGGCATTCAAGTCCAAGCCCAGCTGGGCAGTGGTCGCCACCGAGGACGGCGCGATCGACCCCAAGCTGCTGCGCAGCACGGCGCGCCGGATCGGCGCGGTCACCACCGAAGTGAAAGGCAGCCATGTCGTGTTCCTGACCCAGCCCAAGGCGGTTGCCGACGTCATCGATCAAGCCGCCAAAGGGGCGCTGACCATCAAGCCGCAGGCTGCTGCAGCGAAGTGACCGGAGGAAATGCCGCGCCGCGCAGGCGGCGCGGCACCTTTGCATTGGGGAGACATGCAATGCTGCCCAGAACCTGCCCGGCGGCCCTGCCGGCCCTTCTGGCGCTCGCGAGCCCTGCACAGGCGCAAGCGATCGAGCGTTTCGACCGCCACGTCACGTTGCCGATCGCAAGAGCTGTGCAGGTGCCTCCGTCGGGGGAAACGCTGTACGTGAGCGGCGAGGTGGCATCCCCGATCGTGGCCGCCGGCACGCAGGGCGAAGCGCCGGTCTATGGCAACACGGAAGCGCAGACATCGAGCGTGTTCGAGAAGATCGAGCGGACGCTGCGGGAGCGCGGCTATGCTCTGGGCGACGTGGTGAAGCTGACGGTGTTTCTCGTCGGCGTTCCCGAGAAGGCCGGCCAGCTGGACATGGATGGGTTCACCCGCGCCTATCTCCGCTATTTCGGCACCGCCGCGCAGCCCAACCTTCCCGCCCGTTCGACGGTGCAGGTCGCCGGCTTGTCCCGGCCCGGCTATCTGGTCGAGATCGAAGCGACCGCCGCCAGAAGCGCGAAAGCAAGGTCCGGTGAGGTCGAAAGGCCGGCTGTCGCGAACAATTGAGAGGATGCAGATACGACCATGCGAGCTTTCAGGCAAGCGATGACCCTGCGTTGAGACTGGTGATCCATACGCGCAGCGAGTGACCGTCCTCCGGCACCGGGCGCATCGAAGGTGCCCCCGTCACGCGACACCGCCCTTTCCGCCTATGGCCGTGACCGATCATAGGTAGCTGCGGCATCCGCCATCGCCCGCTCGTGCGCCAAGGCCCAGGAGCACAGCGCTTCGAACGGACCACGGAGCGAGTGTCCCAAAGGGGTGATCGCATAGACGACACCGATCGGCGTTGTCGGGATCACCGTGCGGGTCACCAGTCCATGGCGTTCGAGACGCTTCAGCGCGTCCGCGAGCGATTTGTGGGTAATGCCGTCGAGCCGCCGCTTGATCGCATTGAAGCGCGCCGGTTGCGGGCACAGCACGGTCAGGATCATGATCGTCCACTTGTCGGCGATCTTGTCGAGCACGGGACGGATCCTCGGCACGTCCAGCATCGCCTGATCGGACAGGGCATGCAGGTCGGTATCATCCGGCATATCTACGCTACTCCAGATGCGTTCTTGATATCAGATATGCGGTGTATATCTGAATTGCCGTCTCAAATGGAAGGACGGACGATGGCAAGGATGACAGGCAAGATCGCGGTGGTGGTCGGCGGAGCGAAGGGGATCGGCTTCGCGATTGCCGGCGGACTCTCGAAGGAGGGCGCGACGGTCCTTTTGACCGGTCGGAAGCCTGACGAAGTCGCCGCTGCGGCAGAAACCATCGGCGCATCCGCGCGGGGCATCCAGGCCGATGCGGCGAGCCAGGCCGATCTGGAACGAGTCATGGCCGAAGCCAAGCGTCTCCACGGCAGGATCGACGTCCTGGTGCTGAATGCCGGGCTTTCGGAGCCGGCAACGATTACCGAGGAAACAGGCGAGCACTTCGACCGGCATTTCGCGGTCAACGTGCGCGCCGCGCTGTTCGGCATCCAGGCGGCGCTGCCTGCAATGGAGGACGGGGCATCCGTGGTGCTGGTTGGCTCGATCGCGGACGTGATGGGCGTGACGCCGTTCAGCACCTATGGGGCCACGAAGGCGGCGCTGCGATCCTATGCGCGCAGCTGGGCGGCCGAACTCGCATCACGCCGCATCCGCGTCAACGTCGTCGCCCCGGGGCCGACCGACACGGACATGATGGCGGCGGTATCCGAAGAGATGCGGCAGGCGCTGATCGCCCCCATTCCCCTGGGCCGCATGGCGCATGTCGACGAAGTCGCGTCCGCAGCGGTGTTTCTGCTTAGCGACGAAGCCAGCTTCATCACGGGTGCCGAACTCTGCGTCGATGGCGGTATGCGGCAGGTATGAGGTAACGGTGGCACCGCCTGTCGGGCGGTGCCCGCCTCCGCATCAGAGAAATCGATCGCGGTGCTCCTCTGCCCATCCGGCAAAGGGCTTCGGATCCTTGCCCGTGATGCGGCGAAGCGCATGCGTCACTTCGCAAATGTGCGGGTTCGATCAGTCGCCGCAAAGGAAAGCAAAATAACGCAGAGCTGATTGCCGGATGGTAGCGCTACCCTTAGCATGGCGAAAAACAAGAGCCATCAGGAGAGCGCGGGCGTGATTCGCGATTTAGGCAACGGGGTTGCGTCGGGCTTCGACACGCATGCTTTCGCCCCGCGATACGAACCGGCGCCCCCTCCAGTTTTGTGGCGGTCGGCGCCGATCACGCGGTCCGGAGATGCCTGCTTGCAGCGTATCTACAGCTGGCCAGCGTCCAAGCGGCGCGGCCGCCCAGATATTCTCGAACGGGCGGCTGCCCATTGTTTCCGGCGGACGCGCCGCATGGGCCGATCCGACGAAGTTACCGGCTGAAAGCGACGCGCGACGGCTGGTGAAACAACCGCGGCAAGGTCGGCCGCCAACATCTTCTACCCGTTGACCACGATCAATCGCGGCACCGGCAAACACAATCCTTAGGAGAGATGCATGCCCCGTAAGGTTCTGTCCGCCTTGCTCGCCTCGGTAGCGGCCTGCGCCGTTTCCGGCACGGCCATCGCGCAATCCTTGACGCTCACGCCGGCGGACACGCTCGAGAGGCAGGGCCTGACGGTCATTGTCGACCAGAACCAGTTCAGCCCGATCTTCTTCGACGAGAAGAATGCGGGCATCCAGATCGTGCTGCACGGGAACCGCATCGCCACGGATGGCGCGGTGCGCCTCGACAAGACGCCCGAACAATGGGCGCCCGTTCCCGCCTTTGTCAGCCGCACCCGCGGTGCGGAGCCCAACCAGCTGGTCGTCCGTTCGTCGTACAAGGACGTGGAGCTCGACTATTCGGTCAAGGTCACCGCCGAAGGCGACGGCTTCCGCATCGCCGTCGATCTCGACCGCCCCTTGCCCGCGGCGCTGGCGGGCAAGGCCGGCTTCAACCTCGATTTCCTGCCGAGCGCCTATTTCGGCAAGACCTATATAATGGACGCCGCCCCCGGGCTGTTCCCGCGGCACCCGACTGGCCCGATGGCGAAGGACGGCTCGGGCGACCCGCTGCCGCTGGCATCGGGCGGCAAGTCGGTCACGCTGGCGCCCGAAGATCCGATGACGCGCGTCACCATCACCTCCGACCGGGGCTCGTTGGCACTCTACGATGCCCGCGCGCGCGCGCAGAATGGCTGGTTCGTCGTGCGATCGATGATCGCCGAAGGTGCGAAGGAGAATGCCGTCGTCTGGCATGTCCGCCCCAATGTTGTGAAGGACTGGGTGCGGGCTCCGGTCGTCTCGTTCAACCAGGCGGGCTATACGCCGAACCGGCCCAAGGTTGCGCTGATCGAGCTGGATCCGCACTTCAAGGCACCGGCAGAGGCCGAGCTGGTCCGGCTTACCGCCGACGGTCGCGAAGAGCCGGTGCTCCGCGCGCGCACGCTGCCCCGCGGACACTGGACGCGCTACGACTATGCGGCGTTCGACTTCTCCAGCGTGCGCGCGCCCGGCATCTACGCGATCCGCTATGCGGGCGCCACGACCAACCCGTTCCGCATCGCGCCCGATGCCTATGCGCGGATCTGGCAGACCTCGCTCGACACGTTCCTCGCCGAGCAGATGGACCATGTCGGCATCCGCGAGCAGTATCGCGTCTGGTCCGCGCCCTCGCACCTCGATGACGCGCGTCAGGCCCCGCCCAACATCACGCATTTCGACGGCTACAAGATGGGTGCGAACTTGGATTCGCCGTTCAAGGCCGGCGAGCATATCCCCGGTCTCGCCGTCGGGGGCTTCCAGGATGCGGGGGACTACGACATTCAGACCCCCGAGAACGCGATGGTCGTGCGCGACCTCGTCTGGGCCCGCGAGCTGTTCGGGCTCGATTGGGATGAAACCAGCGTCGACGAAGCAGCGCGCGCGGTCGAGATCCGCAAGCCCGACGGCGTCGAGGATTCGCTGCAGCAGATCCGGCACGGCGCGCTGCAGTTGCTCGCGCAGTACAAGGTCTTCGGCCACGCCATCGTAGGAATCGTCGATCCGACGCTGCGCCAATATGCGCATCTCGGCGATGCCGGCTCGCAGACCGACGGGCTGACCTATGATCCGTCGCTAAAGCCCGCCGAGCGCAAGAACGGCGCGTCGGGCGCGCAGGACGATCGCTGGGCGTTCACGACGGACCTTCCTGCCAACAATTTGATGGTCGCGGCGGGGTTGGCCGGTGCGAGCCGCGCGCTGGCCGAGAGCGATCCGACGATGGCAGCCGAAGCGCTCCGCGCCGCCGAGGCGCTCTGGGCCAAGCAGCAGCAGGGCGTCGTCAAGGCCGGCGACGGCCGCGACGATTCGACCTCGCCGCGATCGGCGGAAGGCGCCAACGTCACTGCCACGGTCGAGCTGCTGATCACCACCAAGGGCAGCAAGGCCTATGCCGACCGGCTGCGCGCGCTGCTGCCGGTGATACGCGACAATTTCGAATGGACCGCGGCACCGGCGGTGCGCGCCATCCCCTTCATGGATGCCGCCTATCGCGCGCAGCTCGCGCCGCTGGTCCGCGCAATGAAGGCGAAGGTCGACCAGGATCGCGCGAACAACCCGTTCGGCGTGCCGATCGCCACCGGGACCTGGGCAGGCTCCAACCAGGTGGTCGCCTTCGGCTCGACCATGTACCTGCTGCACAAGGCGTTTCCGGAGCTGGTCGGCACCCGCTACACGCTCGACGCGATCGACTATGTGCTGGGGCGGCATCCGGCCAACAACCTGTCCTTGGTCTCGACCGTCGGCACCGCGTCGAAGCTGATCGGCTATGGCCACAACCGTGCCGACTACAGCTTCATCCCCGGCGGCCTCGTCCCCGGCGTGCTGATCGTCAAACCCGACTTTCCGGAGGCGAAGACGGACTGGCCGTTCCTGTGGTTCGAGAACGAGTACACCGTCAGCACCACCACCGCCTACATCCTCGCCGCCCGCGCCGCGATGGCAGCAGCGGAAGAGGCGAACTAGAGTGTGGCCTGTTCGCTTTTGCAATGCCGATTGCGCGACCAGCCTGACGTGACAAGGAAGAAGTCGATGATGAAGCGCCTGCTCGCCGCCGCTCTGGTCGTTGCCGTTACCGCCTCCCCCGCCAGCGCACAGCTCAGGCTGCCCCATCTGTTCAGCGACCATGCCGTTCTGCAGCGCGATCGGCCGCTGCACGTCTGGGGCTGGTCCAGCGCAGGGGCGACCATCACCGTCTCCCTCCACGGCCAGTGCGCGACAGCCATCGCCGACCGGCTCGGCCGCTGGGAGGTTTGGCTGAAGCCCGAGGCGGCAGGTGGCCCCTATGTGCTCACCGTCGACGGCGGCACTGCCGAAGGGCGGGCGCAGGTCCAGGACGTGATGCTCGGCGATGTGTGGTTCGCGTCGGGCCAGTCCAACATGGAGTTCCCGCTCAACGGCTTTAAAGGCGCGCCCCTGAACAACGGCGCCGCGGAAATCGCCGCAGCGACCAATCCGCGCGTGCGACTTCTCCGCCTCGAGCACAAGAGCAGCACGACGCCGCTCCGCGACATCGATGCGACCTGGACGACGACGACGCCCGCGACCGCAGCCGATTTCTCGGCGATCGGCTATTTCTTTGCGCGCGAAATCGCCGCGCGCGAGAAGGTGACGGTCGGCGTGATCGACTCCACCTGGGGCGGCACGCCCGCCGACAGCTGGGTGTCGACGGATGCCTTCGCCACCGACGCGACGCTCGCCCCCGCGCTCGACGCGCGCGCCCGCTTCCAGCAGGACCAGGCCGACGCCGATCTCGCGCTCGCGGCCGAGGCGCGCGAGGACGCCGCGATCCGCGCTTCCGGGGGCACGCCGCCCTCGCACCCATGGCACCCGCCCGAGGAAGCATATCGGCCGTCTTCGCTCTACAACGCGATGGTCGCGCCGTTTACCGGCTACGGCATCAAGGGCGTGATCTGGTACCAGGGCGAGACCAACAGCAACGTCGCGCGCGCGCCTTATTATGCCGCACTGTTCCGTGGCCTGATCACCGACTGGCGGCACAATTTCGCGCAAGGCGACTTCCCGTTCCTCTACGCGCAGATCTCGTCGTTCAACTCGCCCGAGGAGGAATGGGGCCTGGTGCGCGACGCGCAGCGCCGGGCACTGGGGCTGGTCAACACCGCGATGGTCGTCACCACCGACGTCGGCGACCCGGATAATGTGCATCCGGGCGACAAGCAGACGGTCGCCGCCCGGCTCGCGCTTGCGGCACGGGGAATCGCCTATGGCGAGCGCGTTGCCTATCAGGGCCCGCTGTTCCGCCAGGCAACCGGCGAAACCGGCGGGATGCGGATCTGGTTCGATCACGCCGACGGCCTGACCAGCCGCGGTGCACCCGTGCCGGGCTTCGAAATCGCCGGAGCGGACCGCAAGTTCGTCGCCGCAACCACGCGGATCGACGGCGAGACGGTGGTGGTGACCGGCGCCGTACCGCAACCCCGCTATGTCCGCTACAACTGGAGCGGCGTCGTGCCGGGCAGCCTGTACAATGCCGCAGGCCTGCCCATGTCGACCTTCACCTCCGAGGAGCGGATCCAGGGGCATCTCGCCTTTCCCTGAACGGGGTCACCGGCCCAAAGCCGAGCGCGCCGGCAGCCCCCCGCCGCGTCGGGCGATCGCTACAGCATTTCCAGCCGGCTTGGCTTGGACGGTGCGGGGAAAGCCCGGTCAAGGGCGGCGAGCACATCGTCGTCGAGGTGGAGATCCGCGGCGCCCGCATTCTCGCGCACATGCGCCGCCGTTCCCGCCTTCGGTATCGCGATCAGGTTCTTCCTGCGGAGCAGCCACGCCAATGCGACCTGCGCCGGCGTCGCGGAGAGCGCGTCGGCGATCTCCTGGAGTGCAGCGTTTCCGACCAGCCGCCCCTGCTCGACCGGACTGTACGCCATGCCGGCCATCTGCCGGGCATCCAGCCAGGGAAGCAGATCGAACTCCGGGCCGCGGCGCCCGAGATTGTAGAGGATCTGATCGGCGGCGCAGTCCTCCCCGCCCGCCGCGACGAGCTCCGCCATGTCGTCCCTGTCGAGGTTGCTGACGCCCCAGTAGCGGATCTTCCCGGCATCGCGCAGCGCGTGCATCGCATCGATCGTCTCGGCGAATGGTACGCTGCCGCGCCAGTGCAGCAGATACAGGTCGATGCGGTCCGTGCCGAGCCGCCGAAGGCTGGCCTCGCACGCCTTGGGCAGCCGCTCGCGGCCCGCATTCTGCGGATAGGCCTTGCTCACGATGAACAGATCGTCCCGCCGGTCGCCGAGCGCCTCGCCGATCAGGGTTTCGGCTGCGCCCTCTCCATACATCTCGGCCGTGTCGATGAGCGTCATGCCCGCCTCCACGCCCGCACGCAGCGCCGCGATCTCGGCGGTGCGCAGATCCCGGCGCTCGCCCATCTGCCACGTGCCCTGGCCCAGGGCGGCAACGGTGGCGCCGCCGGGGAGCGTAACCGAGCCGATCACTCGGCCAGATCCAGAAGGACCTTGCCGCGGGGATGCTCCTCGCGGGCGAAGCGCTGCGCCTCGCGGATGTCGTCGAGCGGAAAGCGCTTCGCGATTTCCACGCGAACCTGGCCGTCCGCGATCAGGCCGAGTACCTGCTCGAGTTCGGCCGCGTCGGGATCGGCATGCCAGCGCGGCACCGTGCGGATCCCGAATTCCGCGGCCTTCTTCTCGTCCGGCTCCAGCGTCGACACGAGGATGCCGCCCTTGCGAAGCGTGGGGAACGAGCGCGCCTGGGTCTCGCCGCCCTGCGTGTCGAACACCATGTCGAGATCCGTGGCGATGTCCTCGAAGCGCTGCTTCGCATAGTCGATCGCCGTGTCCGCGCCGAGCGCGCGCACGAAGTCGAGGTCGCGCTCGGAGGCGGTGGCGAACACGGTTGCCCCCTTCCAGCGGGCGAACTGCACCGCCAGGTGGCCGACACCGCCGGCCCCGCCATGGATCAGCACGCGCTGGCCCGCCTCGAGGCCGCCATGATCGAACAGCCCCTGCCATGCGGTCATCGCCGCCAGTGGCAGCGCACCGGCGACCTCGATGTCCACGCCGTCGGGTACCTTCGCCAACTCGCTGGTCCTCACCACGACCCGCTCGCCCTGCGCACCGCGGTCCGGTCCGATAAAGGCGCAGACCCGATCGCCGACCGCCCATTCCCCGCTCTCGCTGCCGACGGTCTCGATCGTGCCGGCCAGGTCGCGCCCGAGAACGAACGGCAGCTTGTCCGCGCCCATCGGCGGATACTTCCCTTCTGCCGTCTTCCAGTCGACCGGATTGATGCTCGCCACCGCGACGCGAACGACGACCTCGTCGGACGCCGGCGCAGGTACGGGCAGCGCTTTCACCTGGACGACCTCCGGGCCGCCGAATGTCTCAATCCATACGGCGCGCGTGTTTCCGGCTTCAATGGCCATAATCGTCTCCAACGGGAATCACGCCACAACGCTTGCGGGGCCATGGCGGCTCCTGTCGCCTTCGACTTTTGCGGCACGGGCGGCGCTGGAAGCCATGTCGGGCATCGTCGATGCAAGGAGGGGGACCGATTTGCCCCTGCTTTCCGGCCGACCGTCGCGACGGCATGCAAAGCCGAAGCTAGGCGCGCGCGATATGGGGTCCAACCATCCCGCGCGTGCCGCCGAACCGCGCAGCGCCTTGCGCACCTCCGGCAAGATGCGGCCGACGATGATATCGACGCCCCGTGCGTTCGGATGCATTCCGTCGGCCTGGAGCAGCGCTCGATTGCCGGCCACGCCGTCGAGGAAGAACGGGTAGCCCGCTACGCCATATTTCTTCGCGAGCGCGGGATAGATGCCGTCGAAGGCCCGCCCATATTCCAGCCCCAGGTTCGGCGCGGCGCGCATGCCGGCCAGCAGCACGGGGATGCGCCGATTACGCAGTTCGGTGAGGATCGCATCGAGATTGGCCTGGGTCTGCGAAACCGGAAGGCCGCGCAGCATGTCGTTCGCACCGAGCTCGACGATGACCAGATCGGGTGTCGCGCCAAGTCCGCGCAACCCCCAGCGCAGGCGCGCGCGGGCCTGTGCGGCCGTGTCGCCGGCGACCCCGCCGTTGCGGACCGTCGCCGCCACGCCCGCCCGGCGCAATGCCGCTTCCAGCCTGGCGGTGAAGCCCGAGGCGGGCGGAAGGCCATAGCCGGCGCTGAGGCTATCCCCGAACGCCCAGATCACTGGCGCGCGCGGCGCAGCATCCGCGACCGGCCCAAATACCAGGACCGAGAGCATCGCGAGATGGACAATCCCCCGCAACGCTCCATATCGCTTCGGGCGTGACCATGGCTTCATCCCTCTCCGATAGCGCGCTGATCGACGCGCGCAATGTTTCGCTGTCGCTGGGGAAGGCGCCCGCCCGGGTGGACATCCTCCGCGGGATCGACCTGCGGGTGTCCGCCGGCGAAAGCGTTGCGCTCCTTGGCCCGTCGGGATCGGGAAAATCCTCGTTGATGGCGGTGCTCGCCGGGCTGGAGCGCCCGAGCGGCGGCATCGTCTCGGTCGACGGGCTGGACTTCACCGCGCTCGACGAGGACGCGCTCGCCGTCGCGCGGCGGGGGCGCATCGGCATCGTGCTGCAGGCCTTCCACCTGCTGCCGACGATGACCGCGCTGGAGAATGTCGCGGTGCCGCTGGAACTGGCCGGCACGCGCGACGCCTTCACGCGTGCCGAGGCGGAACTGACCGCCGTCGGCCTCGCGCACCGGACGGGCCATTATCCCGCGCAGCTCTCCGGCGGCGAGCAGCAGCGGGTGGCGATCGCGCGGGCGCTGGTCGGGCGCCCGGCCCTGCTGTTCGCCGACGAGCCGACCGGCAATCTCGATACCGCCACCGGGGCGGCGATCATGGACCTGCTGTTCGAACGGCACGCGGCCAGCGCGACCACGCTGTTCGTCATCACCCACGACCCCGCCCTCGCCGCGCGGTGCGGACGCGTCGTCACGCTAGCCGACGGGCGCATCGCCACCGATCGGGAGCGCGCATGAACATCGCCTGGCGGCTGGCGCTGCGCGACCTGCGGCGCGGCGGACGCGGGCTGGTGCTGCTGATCGCCTGCCTGTTCCTCGGCACCGCCGCGCTTGCCGGGATCGGCAGCCTCGCCGCCAGCATGATCGCCGCACTCGACGCGAACGGGCGGCAGATCCTGGGCGGCGATGTCGAGTTCACCGTTTCCCAGCGACGCGCCACCGTGGCGGAGCTTGCCGCCTTCGCGGACGCGGGCCGCGTGTCCGAGACGGTGTCGATGCGCGCGATGCTGCGCAAGGGCGTCGACACCCCCGCGATGCTGATCGATCTGCGCGGGACGGATGCGGCATGGCCGCTGGTCGGGCGCTTCCGGCTCGCGGCGGGTGCGCTGTCCGACCGCCCCCAGGGCCGCGAGATCGCCATTGCGGCGGCGGCGGCCGATCGGTTGGGCGTGAAGCCCGGCGATCGCGTGCGGCTGGGCTCGGCATGGCTGCGGGTAGTCGGGATCATCGCCGAGGAGCCCGATCGGCTCGGCGCGGGGTTCACGCTCGGGCCGCCGGCGCTGGTAGACCTCGCCGGGCTCGACGCGACCGCGCTTGTGCAGCCCGGCAGCCTGTACGAAAGCCATTATCGCATCGCCCTCGCAAGGCCTGCAGACGCAGCCGAAGTGCAGAAGCATCTGCTCGCCCGCCTGTCCGGCGCTGGCTGGACGGCGCGGACCAGTGATCGAGCGGCCGGCGGGCTGCGCCGCGGGATCGACCAGTTCGGGCAGTTCCTGATGCTGGTCGGGCTCGCCGCGCTCGCCATTGCCGGCGTCGGCGTGGGGAGCGGCGTCGCCGCCTATCTGGCGGGCAAGACGCGGATCATCGCCACGCTCAAGGTGCTGGGGGCGACCTCCGGCACGATCGCTTCGATCTTCCTCGCGCAACTGGGGGCAGTCTCGGCGCTCGGCATCGGCAGCGGCCTGCTGGTCGGCGCGGCCGTGCCATGGCTGCTGACCCGCCTCGTCGGCGCATCGCTGCCGGTGCCGCCGCGCCTTGCGCTTTACCCGGTGCCCCTGGCCACCGCCGCAATGCTGGCACTGCTGGTGGCACTGCTGTTCGCGTTGCCGGCGCTCGCCCGCGCACGCGACGTGCCGGCGGCGACCTTGCTCCGCGACGCGCTTGGCACGGGGCGGCGACCCTCGGCGATCGTGCTGGGGCTGATGGCATTGCTGGTGGCGGCGCTGGTTGCGCTTGCGGTTCTGACTGCGTCGGACCGGCTGCTCGCGCTCGGCTTCGTCGGTGCGGTGGCAGCACTGATCGCGCTGTTGTGGAGCTTCGGCCTCGCCATCCGGTTCGCTGCTTCGAAAGCTCCGAGGGTGCGCACGCCGCTCCTGCGGCTGGCGATCGCCAACCTGCATCGCCCCGGCGCGCAAACCGATCGGCTGGTTGTTGCCCTTGGGCTAGGCTTCTCGCTGTTCGTCGCGCTGGCGGTGATCGATGCCAGCCTCGCGTCCGAACTGCGCAATGCCGCCCCAGCCAAGGCCCCCCGCTTCTTCGCGATCGACCTGCAGCCGGAAGACGCCGCGACCTTTTCCCGCGCCGTCCGGGCCGCCGGGCCGGGTGCCGGAATCGAGACGCAGCCGTCGCTACGCGGATCGGTCGTCGCCTTGCGCGGTCAGCGGGTCGCCGACATGAAGACGCTGACCGAAGGCGCCTGGGTGCTGCGCGGCGACCGGACGCTCACCTGGTCGGCCACGCTGCCGCCCCGCAATACCGTCGTCGCGGGACGATGGTGGCCGGCGGACTATCGCGGCCCCCCGCTCGTCTCGCTGGAGGACAAGGCGGCCGCCGCGCTTGGCCTCAAGGTCGGCGACAGCATCACCGTGTCGGTGCTTGGCGTCGACGTACCGGCGCGGATCGCGGCCTTGCGCAAGATCGACTGGGGCGGGCTCGGGCTCAACTTCGCCATCGTCTTCTCGCCCGGCTATATCGAGGAAGCGCCGCACAGCCTGCTCGCGAGCGTCTATGCCGATCCTGGTCGCGATGGCGCAATCATGCGCAGCGTCGGGGCCGCCCTCCCCTCGGTCACGCTGGTCCGCGTCGGCGACGTCATCGGCCAGCTCGGTGCGGTGCTCGGCCAGATCGCGGTGGCGATCCGCGCGGCGGCGGCGGTGACCGTGGCGGCGGGGATCGCAGTGCTGATCGGCGCCGTCTCCGCCTCGGCGCGCGCGCGGCGCTACGATGCGGTGATCCTCAAGCTGCTCGGCGGCAGCCGCCGCCAGGTGCTGGGCGCGCAGGCGCTCGAATATGCCCTGCTCGCCGCCGCCCTGGTGCTGGTGGCGATCGGCGTGGGAACGGGTGCGGGATGGTATGTCGTCACCCAGGTGTTCGCCATCGCCTGGGCGCCGCGCTGGGACATCGTCGCCGCGACCGTGGCGGCCGCCGTGGTCGCGACGCTTGGCATGGGGATCGTCGGCAGCCTCCCTGCCCTGCGCGCCCGGCCCGCCGCGGCGTTGCGCGACCTGTAGCGGCGCGTCCCGAAAGGCGGTAGGAGCGCCATCCATGAACCGCAGACAGTCGAAGAAAGACCCCTATGGCGAGCTGCTCCGTGCGGAGGAGCCGCCCGAAGCACCGCTATTGTGCTGGCTGTGCGGCCGGCCGATGGGCAAGACGACTGTCTGGCACCACCCGGTGCCGAAGAGCCGCGGCGGCCGCGACGTCGTGCCGATGCATGCGATCTGCCAGCAGACGCTGATCGCCAACTTCACCAATGCCGAACTGCAACGCCACGGCACCGACGTCGAGGCACTGCTGGCCAACCCCAATGTGAGAAAGTTCGTCGACTGGGTGGCGAACAAGGACCCCGATTTCACCGCCACCATTGCGAAAAAGCAGCGCTGACCCGTGCAGCGCCGCCCGCATCACTCGTTTCATGCCACGGCAAAGGCGATGCATCTCGCGGGGTGGTCGTTCCCATCAGCAGTTGGGAATGACCTTTCGGACCAAAAGCTGCCATAGGCGGCCGTGTTCGCCAGTGACGGCAGCGCCTTGAAATCGGGATTCCACATTGGCAGCTCGCGCCCAATTGCGGACGTTACCCCCTTCGTCCACCTTCGGTGCGTCGGAGGGAAGAGAAATGGTTGCCGCGTGAACCGCGCGGACTTTCCCTCTCCCGCCTGCGGGAGAGGGAGGGAGCCGCCGCCAGGCGGCGGAAGGGTGAGGGTGTATGGGGCGAATGTGGCCCTTTTCTGCGCCCGACTCACCCTCACCCCGGCCCTCTCCCGCAAGCGGGAGAGGGAGAGGGAGACACCAATGCCGCGCTACCTCGCCGACGGACCGGCGATGCTCCGCGATACCACCCGGGAGTTCGTCGCCGAACCCCTCGCACGATCTGGGGCCGTCTAAATCCCCTGCTTATGACAGGAGCGGATGGCAGCTAACCACCCACAATGCGAACTTCGGCACCTACGGCCGGTCACACAGCGTGCGCCGTTCCCCGCCCCCGTTACGGTGGCAGTTCCTGACAACAGCTGCCATTGCCAATCCCTCCATTCGGCGGGGAGCACCGCGCTCCATCTGGATCGTTCGAGATGTCGTCGCGCAATCCCGAAAGCAGCCTTTGCGCATCAGCAGCTCGTAGGTATCAAGCTGGCACTTCTGGCGAGCGACGCCCGATGTCGCTGGTGCGGAGGTCCTGAACGTCATCCCTTATTGGCGACGGCCCGGGAAGCGCCTTGCAAGCCGGGTTGCCGCGCAGCTTTATGGCGGCTGGTCGTCCAAAGCGCTACCAGCCCCATCAGCGATGTCGCGGCGCCTGCCAGTGCCACGGCCGGATAGCCAAGCCCCGCGGCGATCACGCCGCCCCCTAGCGCCGCACCCGACGCATTGCCGAGGTTGAACGCACCGATGTTGACCGCCGAGGCGAGGTTCGGGGCGTCCGTTGCCGCGGTCATCACCCGCACCTGCAGCGGCGGCACCAGCGCAAAGCTTGCGACAGGTGCGGCTGTCGAGGCAACGTGCTTCTAGTTGCTCGAATGATGCCCGATCTTCAGATCAGCCCAACGCAAGAAGGCTGAAATATTTGGCGCATCCGTGTGGCCGCCTCGATGTTGGCGCCAGGCAAGCTCTCCTTCCAGAAGATCGGTTTCTGGTGCCGGTAGTATCGCATGCCGATAGTCGCTACCTCGTCCCAAGTCGTGTGCGCCCAATAGCGTCCAAGCGGGACCTGCAGCTATCGCCGCCATATAGCTGCCTTGTTGATCCAGCCACGATGCATCCCCCGCCTCCGGGACCCCATAGCTCACAAAGGCCAGTCGCGGAGCAACGAGCGCCAAGAGCTGATGCGCATCGACCGGAAGGTCGGCTGCGGTCCGCCGACCGAGCCTGCCCTTCTCGGTACCGTATTTCAGGAAATTTCCGGCCATCCAGTGGTATTCGCCGGCACTTGTCAGGTTCTCGACCTGCTCGCCAAAGTTGCGGCGGTGCGGCTTGACACCGCCCTCTCCCGAAGAGCCGATCACGACGATCGCGAAGCGCTCGTCAAAGGCCGCGGCTACCAGAGCCGCCTTGCCCCAGCGCGACACACCCTCCACGCCTACATGGGCAGCATCGATCTCGGGCCGAGTTGAAAGATAGTCCAGCAGGCGGCTGGCGCCCCAGCCCCAGGCGCGCAGCGCTCCCCATTGCTCTGGGGTACGCGGTGCACCTTTGTTGACGAGCCCGATGATTCCGTCGCGTAGACCTGCGCCATCGTCTGCCTGAATGGTGGAGGTATCGAGCAGCGCCACGCCCCAGCCATCGGCGACGAGCTTCGTGATCCGGTCGTCTTCAGGCGGCGGCGTGACGAAGCCGCCAGGCTTCACAAATTCGAAGCCGGGATGCTTCGCGAACACTGCTTTGAACGAAGGATCTTGTGCGATGAGCATCGCCTTCATCGCCTGATCGAGCCGCCCCGCTTCCACTGCGTTGGGCTGGCTGGGGGAAGGATACCGCGCTGGCGCGAACATGATGAGCAGCGGCACCTGGCGCCTGGCGCCTGCCGGGAGCACGAGGGTCGCTCTTATATCGACGACGGTGGCAGGCGCGTTGGAGTCCTGAATGTGGCCGACAAGCTGCTGCGCGATGACGGGACGCCCCGCAAAGAATTCGCGATCGGCTGTATCTACTCGCCAAGTCACGGGTGGCACCTTGTCGGGCACGCGACCATAAACTTCACGTTCGAACAGAGCGAGGAGTTCTGGGCGTCGTTCGCGGCGCCACATCTCAGCGTCGGTCACGGCACGACCGTCCGCCATCTTCAACAGTTCGGGCCAGACGGGATAGGGATTGGCCTTAGCGGGATCATAATTCGCGGCGTTCGATGCGGCAGGGTCGCCATTCGCTCCGGGCCGCAGCTGCTCGATGCCCAGCTGCCTCATCATGTCCCGGTGATCCTGCTCGGCAGACCATGGCTGCGCTGCGGCTGCCGAAAGCAGCAGGACCGCGAGCGCCGTGCCGCCAATCTTCCAGGTCCTCATGCAGCCGTTCTCCCAGATCAACGTACGAACAGGCATGCATCGAAGTACGCGTAGCGGCCCGCACAAGATTCCAGCCCACGCTCACCGCTTGGTCGAAGCAAGGTCCTGCATTTTTAACTGAGATCGATCCTTAGACTTCCTGCGTTTGGCGCCAAGTATATTCCACTGGGTTCGCCAGAATGCATACACTGCCAAGCTCCCGAGCAGCGCCAGAGCGACGCCGGACATGCTCATGGCCAGCTTCCAGAGCACACCACCAGTCTTGGCAGCGTGGATCGGATAGAGCTTCTCGCGGATCGAAGCCGCACTGCCGCCCTCGACGGGATCGGCACGGCCGACGATCGCCAGCGTGGCAGGATCGGCATAGACGAAGGTGCGGCCGTTCGGCGTCCACTCGAACGGCTGCCGCAGCCGGAGGACGATGGGCGACCCGGCCTTGCGCGGCCATTGCAGGCGGCGGAACTCGGCGCCGGGGAAGGTCGCCGCTGCGGCCTGGAAGAGCGGCGCCAGATCTCGGGCAGCCGACGCCGCGCGGTGCTCCTCCACCTTCGGCGGGCGCGAACGGGCTTCGGCGATCAGGCTGCCGCCCAGGGCCGGAAAGACCATCAGCACCCCCGTCACGAGCGAGACGAGCAGCAAGGGCGCGGCGACCACGCCCAAGTCGCGGTGATGGTGGACGATCGCGCCGGACTTCATCGTCGCGGGCCATAGCCGCAGGCGAAAGCGCCGCCGCGTCCGCCACCACAGCAGGACCCCGGTGACGACGAAGAACAGCCCGACGAGACCGGCGACGCCGGTGATCGTCTCCCCCGTGTCGCCGATCAGCAGGCGATGGTGGAGATCGAACAGCCAGAGCTCGGGCCGCTGCCACGACGCCGACCAGCGGGCGACCGTCTCGCCGGCCTGGCTGAGATAGGCGCCGCCGCCGTCCCTGAACAGCACCTGGTGGACCCCGAGACCGTCGCCCGCAAAGGTGATGCGGTCGATCGGGCGCGCCCCGTCGGATATCAGGCGTACGACCCTGGCCAACGCGGCCGGATCGGCACGCACCGGATCCCCGGCATGCGCCACGAAGGTGAGCTCGTCCCGCCACACGAGCAGCGTTCCCGTCAGCCCCAGCACCGCGAGCAACAGGCCGCCGATCGCACCGATCCAGCGATGCAGCAGGGCCAGAACGTGCATCAGAACCCGGCCTGCCAGCTCAGCGTGAAGTTGCGGCCGCGCCCCGTATAGAAGCGGGCATTGTCGGTCGGTCCCTGCGTGTCGCTGTAATAGGTGACATAGTCGGTGTTGCCGAGGTTCTGGACGCTCAGCATCATGCGGCCGATCGGCAGGTCATAGGCGACATAGGCGTCGAACAGCCGGTACCCGACGAAATCATTGGCGATCGGCTGCCCCTGGAACCGGCGCGACAGATAATAGCGGCCCTGCACGCGCGCGCTGAAGCGTCCGCGGGCATAGTCGATGCTGAGGTTGAGCCGGTCGGGCGAGATGTTGGCGCCGTCGAGATCGGCGTCCATCCTGCCGTCGCCATTGGTATCCGTGCGCCCGCTGACATGGGCCAAGCCGGTCCCGAGCGTCAGCCCCGGCAGCGGGGTGCGGACGTTGAGGTTCACTTCCAGCCCCTCGATGTCGATCGGCTGGCGCATCACGTTGAATATGCCGTCGCTGGCGCGCACCAGCACCTGGCCCAGGTCGCTCGAGGACCAGTAATAGGTGGCGCTCGCCTCCAGCGGCCCCTGGTTCACCTCGACGCCGAGCTCGCGGTTGTTCGACACGACGGGCGTCAGGTCGAGGAAGTCGGCGATGCGGATATTGGGCTGGGTGATGCCGCGCAGGACGCGCCCGATATCGGCGATCGTATAGCCTTCCGCATAGCTGCCATAGGCGCGGATGCCCTTGATCGGCTCCACCACCACGCCGCCGTTCCACAAGGCGCGCTCGAACGACGGCTTGCCGCCGGTGACCGCCCGCGCACCCGCGCTGGCGAGCGTGGTATAATCGGGAATGTCGAGCTGGACGTTCTCGTAGCGCACGCCCCCGGCCAGCCGCACGATGCCGTCGAACAGCTTCAGATTGGCCTGCCCGAACGGCGCGAGGCTGCGGAAGTCGGTCTGCGGCACCCAGGCGCGGCCGGTCTGGACGAGATCCTGCTTGGTGCGATCGATCAGCGCATCGAACCCTGCGGTCAGCGTCAGCGCCTCGAACCCCGGCACGGCGCGCTCGTAGCTGACCTTGCCGCCGATCTTGCGCGATACGTTGCGCGACTGGTCGAACAGCGTGCCCACCGGCGCGATCCGCGCGTCCTGGAACGTCGCCAGGATGCCGCCGGCAAAGGTATCGCTGGTGCGGTTGTAGAAGCCCTGCAGCGTGAACGCCCCGCCCGCCAGATCGCCGTCGGTGAGCGAGGCCGACACCATCTCGGCCAGGCCGGTCGAGGGCTGCCCCGGCGTCTGCCCCCGCCGGCTTGTGGCGGGAATGCCCAGCGCCCGGTTGCCGTCGACGGGCAGGTAATGGTTGTTGCCCTCCAGCCGGAAGCGATTGGCGATCACCTCGATACGGGCGGTATCGGAGAGGTCGAAGCCTGCCCGGCCGAAGAAGGAAAGGCTGTCCGTATCCTGGATCTCGCTCTGGTTGCCGTCGAGCCCGATGCGGCGCCCGCGCCCGTCGAGGAACACGCCGCGCCGTTCGAAGGCCGCGCCCGCGGTGGCATCGAACCGGCCGCTGCGGACGCTGACCAGACCGGCAACCTTGCCGCCCAGGGAGTCGCCGGAGAAATCATCGCCGCTATTCCCTTGGAGCAGGGTCCGCCCGCTCCAGCCATTTTGCTTGGGCGCACCGACGGTGACCTGGTTGACCACCCCGCCCGTCGCCCCGATGCCCTGCAGCGCGTTGGAGCCGTAGATCACTTCGACCCGATCGATGAAGAAGGGGTCGATGGTATAGCCGTCGCGCGCGCCGTCGCGGATCGGCGTCGTCTGGGGGATGCCGTTGATCGCGTAGAGCGGCGACCGGCCGCGCAGCGTCTCGCCGAAGCCGGTGATCTTCTCGCGCGTCGGCGAGAAGGACGGGAGCAGCGCGGACACCGCATCGACGGTGGAACCGGAGACCGCGACCTGACGCGACAGCGTCTCGCGATCGATCACGTCGACCGTCAGCGGTAGTGCGCTGGCCGGCAAGTTGGTGCGTGCGGCGGTCACCACGATATCCTCGCGCGCGGTCTCGAGCGCGTCCGCGCCGGCGCGGCCGTCCTGCGCCTTGGCACTTCCCGTCCAGATGGTAGCTGCGGCGATAACGCCGATGGCGAACTTCATCGTCTTCCCCTTTCGGGGGGCGATAGAAAAGAACTGCGCGATTTGCAACAGCCTCGCATTAGCAAATCTGGAAAAGCGGAGGCTTAGGCTGCGCCGCCGCTGTGTTCGATCAGCGGCACGTTAGCGCAGAGGCGTTTGTCCGATCGTCGTCTATTAGCCCGACGCAGTGCCTCCGTCGTTCGGGCACTGCCGCGTAGAATCTCGCCGGTAGCGAATCCCGCGCTGCATGCTGGTCAATCGCACCACCACAGCACGGAATCACACGCCGAGCCCACATATAGAAGCACCCACGTACAGAACGGCAGACTTTGGTCGGCCCGCAACCGCATGTTAGCGGTCACAAGTTAACCGGTTACATTCTCGCCTTGATATCTTAATTTGTTTTTCTCATACGTTGAAAAACCAAAATAATCTCCGCCAGCGAGCGGAACTGTTTCAATGGGAGAGGAACGCGTCATGTCCACGTCGCTCAAACTTTGCCTGCTGCTCGGCAGCATCTTGGGGGGTGCCCCTGCGATTGCACAGACAGGATCAGCCCCTGATCTCGCGCCTTCAACACAGGACCAGACGCCCCCAGCGGCGGCGGTGGGGCAGGATACCGCCGTCTCTCCGAATGGCACCGCGGTGCAAGATGAGATCGTCGTCACCGGCATTCGCGCCAGCCTGAGCTCCTCGGCGCAGGTGAAGCGCGAGGCCAACCAGATCGTCGACTCCATCAGTGCGGTGGATGTCGGCAAGTTTCCCGACGCGAATATCGCCGAATCGCTCCAGCGCATCACCGGTGTGGCCATCGACCGTTCGGGTGGCGAAGGCCAGTTCATCACGGTCCGCGGCCTCGGGCCGGAGTTCAACACCGTGCTGGTCAATGGTCGCGTCATGGCGACCGACAATGCCGGACGCGAGTTCTCCTTCGACGTGCTCTCGTCCAACATGATCCAGCGGACCGACGTCTTCAAGTCGAGCGTCCCCGAGCTGCAGGAAGGCGGGATCGGCGCGACGGTCAACATCGTGACCGCGCGTCCGCTCAAGGGCCCCGGCGGCCTCCAGGCCGCAGCGCAGATCGGCGGCATCTATGATCGTTCGCGCAAGAGCGTGTCGCCCGATCTCGCGGCCACCGTCTCCTATGCCAACCCGGACAAGACCTTCGGCGTGCTGCTCGCGGGCTCGTACACCAAGCGCAAGAGCCAGACGGACACGATCGCGATCGACGGCTGGATCAATGGCCGACCGAACATCGTCCAGTCGATCGGCGGCGTGCCGACGCTGATCACCGGCACCGACCCGCGCTACCCGGTGACCGGCAATGCCAACCTGCCGCAGAGCCTCTATTATCAGCGCGCGCAGGAGGAACGCGAGCGGATCAACGTCTCGGGCGCGATCCAGCTAAAGCCCAGCGACAATCTCGAGATCACCGTCGACGGCATCTATTCGCGCTTCAATATCTCCGGCGTGACGCGCCGCCTCGACAACTTCATGGCGGCGCCGTATTTCCAGCCGACCTTCGACGGCACCAACACCGCCACCGGCCTGACCATGCTCGGGCGCGACTTCATCGCGCAGAACCCGCAGTTCCTGGCAGCCAACCCCGATCTGACGAACAACGGCGTCAATGCCAAGGTCGACCACGTCTACAACACGACCAACCGCAAGTCGGACAGCTATCAGATCGGCGCCAACCTCAAGTGGAATCCGGCGGAGAACATCGAGTTGCGCTTCGACGCCTCCACCACCGGTGCCAACCGGCGTTCGCCCAACGCCTACCTCGTCTATGGCGCGCTGCTGCCGTACAATTACCAGTTCAAGCTGGACGGCGGCAACGGCATTCCGTCGATCTCGTACGACAACAACATCATCAACAACGCGGACCTGATGCGCCTGCATTACATGGGGATCGACGCCAACCGCTCGCGCGATCGCGGCTCCGAATATCATTTCGACACGAAGTGGGATGTCGACGGCTCGATCCTGCGCAACGTCATGGTCGGCCTGTCCTATACCGAACGGCGCAAGATCAATCGCTCGTTCAACAACAGCGATACGAGCTGCACCTATTGCGGATATCAGGTGCCGATCGCGCAGGGCTTGCTGAAGCCCTATCAATGGGGCGATCTGCTCGGCGGCGGGCAGAATATCCCGCCCTCGGTGTTCGAAGTCGATCCGCAGGCCTTCCTGGCCTATCTGAACAATCCCGCCACGCTCGCCATTCCCTCCAACGGGCGCACCCCGCAGCAGCAGGCGGCGTTCGCGGCACAGGTGCAGGCGCTCGACGGCGGCCCCTTCGGCGTGCGCGAGCAGCTGCGCGGCACCGTCAACGTGCGCGAGCGGCTCACCGCGGGCTATATCAGCATGCAGTTCGGCAACGATCGCTGGACCGGCAATGCCGGTGTCCGCGTGATCCGCACTCAGGTGCTGTCCTCGGGCTTCGACACGCCGGTAACGAGCATCAACAACACCCCCGGCGACGACACGCTGCAATATACCTATGGCGCCGCCACCGCGATCGCGGTGCGCAGCAGCTATGTCAACGCCCTCCCCTCCGCCAACATCAAGTACAGCCTGACCGACAAGCTGATCGCCCGCGCCGCCTTCTCGCAGACGATCACGCGGCCGACGCTGACCGATCTGGGCGTCAACAACGACTATGGCGGCCGCATCGCAGTGCCGCTGTCGTCGGGCGGAAATCCCAGCCTGTTGCCGTTCCGCTCTACCAATTATGACCTGTCGCTCGAATGGTATCTGTCGCGCGTCAGCTACATCAGCGTGGGCGGCTTCTATAAGGACCTGTCCGACTTCCTCGAGCTGCAGACGCTGCCCGTCGAGCGCTTCGGCCGCATCTATCAGGACACGCGCACGCGCAACGGCCAGACCGGGACGATCAAGGGCATCGAGGTAGGCGCGCAATATTCGCTCGATGCGCTGGGCGGCTTCGTCGGCGGGTTCGGGGTGACCGGCAACTACACCTATGTCGCCAGCAGCGCCACGCGCGATCAGACGCTGAGCGATTTCTCCTGCGGCTATAACGGTCTGTCGCCGCACTCGGCCAACGGCAGCGTGTTCTACGAGAAATACGGCATTTCGGCCCGCGTATCGTACAACTGGCGCTCGGACTATCTCCGCAACTGCCGCGACAGCCAATCGCGACCGCGCAATCGCTCGGCGTACGGACAGCTCGACTTCAACCTGTCCTACGATCTCACGCCCAACTTCCAGGTCTATCTCCAGGGCGTGAACGTGACGAACCAGTACATCGACGAATGGTCGGCCATCGAGGAGCGGTATCTGCTCCAGCAGGAGACCGGCGCACGCTACAATTTCGGCGTGCGGATAAAGCTCTGAGGCTGCGGCGGCGGTGCCCCCCCGGCGCCGCCGCCCATGACCGCCTATCGGCAAGCAGCGTTACCGGTCTTCCACGCTGCTTGACCTCCCGCTCGCACCATCCAATCAGCAAAGCATGACGACCAGCCTTTCCCTCGCCGATGCACGCCGGATTGCGCTGGCCGCGCAGGGCTTTGGAGCACGACATCCCACGCGGGTAGGCGCGGCGCAGCTGCGACGGACGGTGGACCGCCTCGGCCTGTTCCAGATCGACAGCGTCAACGTGCTGACGCGCGCGCACTATCTGCCGGCCTTCTCAAGGCTCGGCACGTACGATCGCGCGTTGCTTGAGCGCGATGCCTGGGGCCCCAAGTCGGCCCGGCGCCTCTTCGAATATTGGGCCCATGAAGCCTCGCTGCTTCCGATGAGCCTGCACCCGCTGCTGCGGTGGCGGATGGCGAAAGCCGAGCGCGGCGAGACCGGGTACGTCGCACTCCGACGCTTCGCAACCGAGCGGCGCGCCGAGGCCGATGCAGTGCTCGCGCGGATCGTTACGGACGGGCCGCTCGCCGCGGCCGACTTCGAGAACGGCTCGAGCCGGAGCGGCTGGTGGGAGTGGAGCCATACCAAGCACGCGCTGGAGTATCTCTTCTGGGCGGGACGGATCACCACCGCTACGCGGCGCGGCAGCTTCGCACGACTGTACGATCTGACCAACCGGGTCATCCCCGCCGATGTCCTCGCGCTCCCCAGCCCGAGCGAGACGGACGCGCAACGCATGCTAATCGAGCGAAGCGCGCGCGCACTCGGCGTCGCCACGGCCGCCGACCTTCGCGACTACTTCCGGTTGAAGCCCGCCGAGAGCGATCCAGCGATAGCAAGCTTGGTCGAAGAAGGCGTCCTGAAGTCGGTGAAGGTCGAGGGGTGGAGTCAAAAGGCCTGGCTGCACCGCGACGCTGTGCAAGCACGCCGAATCCGCGGTGCCGCGCTGCTCGCGCCTTTCGACCCGCTCGTCTGGGAGCGTGGTCGCACCGAGCGGCTGTTCGGCTTCCGATATCGGATCGAGATCTACGTTCCGCAGCCGCTTCGCACCCATGGCTATTACGTGCTGCCATTCCTGCTCGATGAGGCGCTGGTCGCCCGCGTCGACCTCAAGGCCGATCGCCAGGCTGGCGTCTTGCGGGCACACAGGGTCACGCTCGAGCAGAACGCGCCGACAGATACCTGCGAGCGGCTAACCCTCGAACTGGAGCGGATGGCAAAGTGGCTCGGTCTCGAAGGCGTCGATGTGGGGCAAATCGTCATGTCCGCCTAGGCCGCTGCGCATGCCACGGCCGAGGGACCGGAGCGGCACGAAGCGTTGCTTTGCACCATGATCGGTTCCCGGTGGTCCGGCCGAACCCGGTGCCGTCGATATCGGGACGGGCATCGCGCCACGCTTGTTGGCGAGAACCGCAGCCTTCGGCCGCCTCCTGATCAGGAGAAGCCTTTCGTCGCTACGCATCGAGGCTTCACCACCCACAGCCGCAACGCCTTGTATGAAAAGGTTTTAGCAAGCCCGCGAAGGCCTGCTTTGCCGGGCCCAAGCAAAAGCTCATTTTCCTAGTCCATGGCTGGGAATTACGACCCTCGGCGACACATAAGGAGGATCGGATGGGGCGCATGTACGGTTGGGTGGTTGCAGGCTTGCTGGCGGGGGTGGCGCAGCCTGCGCTCGCCCAGGCGCAGGAAAGCGAGGTGCCTGCGAAGGAGGGCTCGGGCGACATCGTCGTCACCGCCCGCTTCCGCAACGAGAATCTGCAGGACGTGCCGATCGCCGTCTCGGTGGTGAACGGCGACGTCGCCGCCTCGCGCAACCTCAATACGCTCCAGGACCTCTCGACCGTCATCCCGACGGTGGACTTCCGCACCGGCCAGTCGAACAAGGACCGCACCGTGTTCATCCGCGGGGTCGGTACCATCACGACGTCGCCGGGCGTCGAGAGCTCGGTCTCGACGGTGATCGACGGGGTGGTGCTGGTGCGCCCGGGCCAGGCGACGCTCGACCTGCTCGATCTCGACCATCTGGAAGTGCTGCGCGGGCCCCAGGGCACGCTGTTCGGCAAGAATGCCTCGGCGGGCGTGATCAATCTCGTCACCAAGTCCCCGACCAAGACGCAGACCGGGTCGCTCGAAGGCGGCTATTACGAAGGCGGCGAGGGCCGCATCAAGGGCACCGTCTCGGGTCCGATCACCAGCAATATCGGCTATACGCTGAGCGGGCTCTACGCCGCCTATCGCGGCAATGTGGACAATGGCGGCACGCGGAGCTGGGTGAACGGCTATGACCGCTGGGGCGTCCGCGGCAAGATCGTCGCCAAGCCCAATGACGACGTCACGATCACCTTCGCAGGCGACTATCTCTACAATCGCGACGATACCCCGCAGGGCGTCTATGTCAGCTCCTCTCGCGTCGCCTATCCGACCGGCGTGGTGACGCCGAACCCGACGCTTGCCGGGCTGCTGACCCAGGAAGGCATCACGCCCTCGGCCAACAACACCCGGATCAACACCAATTTCGACGCCGAGGTGCGCGACCGCAACTATGGCGGATCGATCACGCTCGATTGGCGGCTGGGCGGCGGCTACACGCTGACCTCGATCACCGCCTATCGCGAGTGGAAGAACCACCAGACGCCCGACTGGGATGCGCGCGCGATCCTCGCCGCTGGCTTCCCGCAGGGCCGCGACGACGGCACGGTCGATTTCGACCAGTTCTCGCAGGAAATCCGTCTCGCCTCCCCGCAGGGCGGGCTGATCGACTATGTCGTCGGCGCCTATCTGCTCTCGGCCGATACCGACGAGCGCTACCAGCGCAGCGTCACCCAGCTGATCGGCGGTGCGCCGGTGACCAACAACGGCGTGGCGAACTACGGCATCCGCGCGCAGAACCACGCGCTGTTCGGCGAGGCCAACCTCCACGCCACCGATGCGCTGACCTTCATCGCGGGCGGGCGGCTGATCCACGATTCGCTCAGCTATTTCCACCAGCGCGTCTCGGACACCGCGACCGGCGTGTCGGGCATCCGCCCCAGCTTCGCCAGCAGTGGCAAGACCGACCGGGTGGACTACAGCGCGCGCGCCGGCGTGCAGTACAAGCTGGCGCCCAACGCCAACACCTACTTCACCTTCTCGCGCGGCTATAAGGGCCCGGCCTACAACGTCTTCTTCAACATGCAAGCGTTCGATACCCAGCCGCTCGCGCCCGAGACCTCGACCAGCTACGAGGTCGGCCTGAAGGGCAGCCTGTTCGACGGGCGGGTGAGCGGCGGGATCGCGGCCTATCTCACCGATTACGACGGCTTCCAGGCAAATTACACCGACACCTATCTCGGCGCGATCGTCACCCGGCTGATCAACGCGGGCAGGGTTCGGACCAAGGGCGTCGAGGCGGACCTGAACGCCCGCCCCACCGACCGGCTGACGCTCAACTTCGCGGTGGCACGCACCGATGCGCGCATCCGCCACTTCAACTGCCCGGCCGCAACCAGCTGCACCTCGATCGACGGCGGCGCCCTCCCCTTCGCGCCCGACTGGAAGCTGAGCGGCGGCGCGGCGTGGAAGCTGCCGATCACCGACGGCCTCGCGATCGAGTTGCAGACCGACGCGAGCTACAAGAGCAAGACGCAGTACGCGATCACCCAGAACCCGGACACGATCCAGCCTGCCTATGGCATCTGGAACGCCAGCATCGCGCTGATCGGCGGCGAGCGCTGGGAGCTGCGTGCGCTGGTGAAGAACATCCTCGACCAGCACTATTCGAACTATCTGGTCTATGGCACCACGGCGGGCGTCGTCCGTTACGTGCCGCGGGACAATGATCGCTATGTCGGCCTGAATGCGCGCATCCGCTACTGACACCACCGCCGGGGCACAGGGTCGCTGGGCGATCCTCGCGCTCGTGTTCGGCGCGGTGATGCTGAACTATGTCGACCGGCAGATCCTCGCGCTGCTCAAGCCGATGCTGCAGGGCGAATTCCACTGGTCCGACCGCGACTATGCGCACATGGCCTCGGCCTTTCAGTTCGCCGCGGCACTGGCCTTTCTCGGCACCGGCTGGTTTCTCGACCGGGTGGGGCTGCGGCGCGGCTTCGCGCTGGGCGTGGCGCTGTGGAGCCTCGCGGGCATGGCGCATGCCTTCGCCACCACGGTCACGCAGTTCGTCGCGGCGCGCGCCGTGCTGGGCGCAGCGGAGTCGATCGGCACCCCAGCGGCAGTGAAGTCCGCCGCCACCTTCTTCCCGCCGTCCGAGCGCTCCCGCGCGCTCGGCATCGGCAACACCGCGCCCAATTTCGGCGCGATCCTCACGCCGCTGCTGATCCCGGCGCTGGCGCTTGCGGTCGGCTGGAAGGGGAGCTTCCTGATCGCCGGCGGGCTGGGTCTGGTCTGGGTCGCGGTGTGGCTGCGCTACGTGCCCGCCGCCGCCGGCGTGCGCGGACCGCGCTCCGACGTGCCCTGGCTCCACCTGCTGCGCGATCGGCGGACGCTCGCCATCGCCGTCGCCAAGGTGCTGAGCGACCAGGTCTGGTGGTTCCTGCTGTTCTGGACGCCCGACCTGTTCCACCGCCAGTTCGGGCTGGAACAGGGCGCGCTGGGGCTGCCGGTAGCGCTGGCCTACAGCCTTGCCGCGCTGGGTGCGATCAGCGGCGGCTGGGTGCCGGGCTGGCTGCTCGCACGCGGTTGGCCGCCCGAGAAGGTGCGGCATGCGACGCTGCTCGGCTATGCGCTGCTCGTGCTGCCGATCCCGCTGGTGCTGGTGGCGAGCAATCCCTGGGTGGCCGCCCTATTGCTCGGCCTCGCGCTGTTCGCCCACCAGGGATTCTCCACCAACGTGTTCGGCCTCGCGACCGACATCATCCCGGCGAACCGCGTCGGATCGGTGATCGGCATCGGCGCCTTTGCCGGCAACCTAGCCGGCATGGCCATTCTCGAGCTCGCCGGCTGGTCGCTCGACAATGGCCATGGCTATGCCCCGATGTTCTGGATCGCGGCCTTTTCCTACCTCGCCGGCGCGCTGCTGGTGCGCTGGATCCTGCCGCGCACCGCCTATGCGGACGCGGGCTGACCCAGCAGCTCGGCCATGTTGACCACCCGGTGCTCGCGCAGACTGATCTCCGCCGCCATGCCGATGGCGACGGCCTTCAGCCCGTCCTCGGCGGTCACTTCTACCGGCCCCTCGCCCCGCACCGCACGGGCGAAGGCCTGATGCTGGTAGAAGGTCGAGCCATGGTGCGAGCCCGCTGCCAGCGCCGCCGCGTCCACGTCGATGTGGCGCTTCTCCGGCGCCTTGGGATTGCCGAAACCGGTGCGCGGCGAGCGGGTGAGCACGCTGCCCGGGATGCTCACGTCGAGCTGGGCGATGTCGCCGGTCGCGACGATCTCCTCCTGCTCTTCGGCGCCGTCGGCGAACATGCACAGGTCGAGCAGCGCGCGGGTGCCGTCGGCGAAATCGACCGTGGTGAAGCTGTTGTCGACGATGTCGGGGGTCTTCCCGTCATAACGCTCGTGCAGATGGTTCACGTCCTGTGCGCCCGAGCAATAGACCCGCACCGGCTCGCTGCGCACGATGAAACGCATCAGGTCGAAGAAATGGCAGCATTTCTCCACCATCGTGCCGCCGGTATTGCGGGCGAAGCGGTTCCAGTCGCCGACCTTCACCAGGAAGGGAAAGCGGTGCTCGCGCATCGCCAGCATGCGCAGCCGGCCGATCTCGCCGCCGTGCACGCCCGCGATCAGCGCGGCGACGGGCGGCATGTAGCGATATTCCATCGCCGTCCAGAACACAGCGCCGTGGCGCGCGGCACGCTCGGCGATCCAGCGCGCGTCCTCGATCGTCGTCGCCAGCGGCTTCTCGCACAGGATGTGGAGCCCCGCGTCGAACAGCGGCGCCACGGTATCACGGTGGGTGAAGTTCGGGCTGGCCACGATCACCGCGTCCAGCCCCTCATGCTTCGCCAGCGCCTTGGCATCGCGATAGGCGGCCACGTCCTGCGCCTTGCCGCCCAGCGCCTCGCGCGCCCAGCCGAGCGAGGCCTCGACCGGATCGGCGATCGCCACCAGCTCCGCGCCGGGCGTGATCGCGAGATTGCGGATATGCTCCACGCCCATCATCCCGCACCCGACCAGACCGTACCGAATTCGCGACGCCATCATCTTCTCCAGAGGCTTTGATACATGACCACCCTCCATCCCCAGACCGACGCTTCGGGCAAGCAAGAACAACTTCCCCCCTGCGAAGTGAGCTGGTTTTCCGCCCTGTGCGATGATGATTACGAGTTTCTCGGCCAGCCGGACCCGCGCCTGCTCTCCAGCTGGGAGCATTGCCGCGACATCGTGCTGGCGGCGGAGAGCGCCGGGTTCGACAATATCCTGCTGCCCTCGGGCTATGCGCTGGGCATCGACACCACCGCCTTCGCCGCGGCGATCGCGACGCTGGTCCGCCGCATCCGGCTGCTGATGGCGGTGCGCGTCGGCGAGAGCTGGCCGCCCCAGCTCGCCCGCCAGATCGCGACGATCGACCGGATCCTCGGCGGGCGCCTGGCGGTCAACATCATTTCCTCCGACCTGCCGGGCGAGACGCTGGCCTCGGCCCCGCGCTACCGCCGCACGATCGAGGCGATGCACATCCTGAAGACGCTGCTGAACGGCGAGGCGCTCGATCACCAGGGCGAGTTCTGGCAGCTCAAGGTCGAGCCGCCGCGGATCACCACCGTCTCGGGCCGCGCACCGCAGTTGTATTTCGGCGGCCTGTCCGAGGACGCGCGCGAAGCGGCCGCCGAAGGCGCCGACGTCTACCTGATGTGGCCGGACCGGATGGAGGCCGTCGCGGCCACGCTGGATGATCTGCGCGCCCGCGCCGCGAAACGCGGCCGCACGCTGCGCTTCGGCTACCGCGTCCATGTCGTGGTGCGCGAGACCGAAGCCGAGGCCCGCACCGCCGCCGACCGGCTGCTCTCCCATCTCGACGCGGCGCAAGGCGAAGCGATCCGCGCCCGCTCGCTCGATGCCCAGTCTGCCGGCGTCCGCCGCCAGGCCGAATTGCGCGAAGCCTCGGCCGGCGACGGCTATGTCGAGGACAATCTCTGGACCGGAATCGGCCGCGCGCGCTCCGGTTGCGGCGCAGCAATCGTCGGCGATCCGGACCAGGTGCTCGCCAAGCTCAATGCCTATCGCGCGCTGGGGATCGAGGCGTTCATCCTCTCCGGTTACCCCCACGCTGCCGAGGCGGACCTGTTCGCGCGGCATGTGCTGCCCAGGCTGGAGCATGCGCAGCTTGAATGAGCGCAGCCAAGTTGGCGATCACATCCCCGACAATCCGTCGCGCCGCTCCTAACGCATCCGCGTTGGCCAGATAGTCCGGGGACGCGACGATCACTCACCCACCCGCGTTTGCCGGGCATGGGGCGCGGCAAGGCCCCAAGGTTCGCAGACGGAACGTCGCTCGCCTGCGCATATCGATCCTGGCTCGATGTCGAGGTGCTCAATCGTCGGCGGCGTCGAACCCATATTCCCAGCGGTACGGAACCCCGGTTACCCCTAGCGCCGCGCGCACCAATGCCGGAAATGCGCGCTCGATCCGGACGTCGTTCCCGAGGATCAGCACGCATCGACGGCCGCGCTCGAGGCAGACCAGGGTGTTCGCCGTGACGTCATTGTGTCCGCCCTTGAGCCAACCGGGGCCCTGGGGTCCGGAGAAGGCGATGACGCCCAGCGCAGCCTTGGCGCGCGTCCGTTCGGCGGGTGGCGCGTCCCCCTGCAGCGTAGGAAACTGCGTCTTTCCGGTGATGGCCTGCGTACCGCGCGCGAATTCCGCTCGCCACGCTCTGGGCAATCCATAGCCCCGCACCATGGCGGCGACCATCGTGGCAAGATCGGTGATCGTCGTGTCCATCGATCCGGCCGCGCGCACGCGGCTGCGGTCATCGTGACGCTCGCTCTTGCCGCTTTCGTCCCAGCCATCGGCCAGGTTGGTGCCGAAACTTTCCTGCCAGACCAGCGAGGTCCGCCGCATCCCGAGCGGGCGGAAGAAACGGCGTTGCAGCTCGTCTTCCACGCTCAGGCCCAGGCCCTTCTCGATCCCGAACTGCAACAGAGAGATGCCTTCGCCCGAGTAGGAATAGCGGCTGCCCGGATCGAAGTGGAAACGGAGCTTTCCGTCCGGTTCGAGCGACGCGTAGTTGGCAAAGCCGGTGGCGTGATTGAGAACATGGCGCGGGGTAACCCGCTTCCATCGGTCGTCCCCCGCCAGGTCCCCCCATGCCCCATATGCGTCGATATTACCGTATGAAGGGATCGGCCGCGGCAGCATGGCGGCGATCGGCCGATCAAGATCCAGCTTCTTCTCGGCTGCCAATTGCGTGACGAAGTAGCCGAATACCGCCTTGGTCAAGGAGGCGCCGTACATGATCGTGTCCGGCGTAAGCGGGTCCTCCTTGGCGTTGCGGACACCATATGCCCGAACATACACAGTTTTGCCGCCCTCGATGAACGCGACGGCTACGCCCTTTGCCCCCGTCTTCTCCATGGCGGCCTGAACGGCCGCATCGATTTGGGAAGACGCCACAGGGCGGGCACTTGCCGCCTCGCAGCCAAGCAGCGGGATAAGCCCGAGAATTGCCATGCACCGTAGCCTGCGCATCACTCCCCCTTTCCCCGCCAGTTCCACGCACCTCTAACCGGTGCGCGAATACTGGTAGATCCCTCATGCTTTACTACTTACAGAACAGGCGCATGCTATGCATTCAATGCAAGTTTGACTAGGCGCTGCACGCGCTAATCGAAAGTTGGGGATTTGTTTCCGCCGCAGCGATACGGGTGCTTCCGTTTGTGAGGCTTGCCGCGGGCGATCTTCCTACGATCAGATGTCGTCGAAGGTGATCGTGTTCTGGATCTCCGCGGTGAGCGGGCCGACGGACATCGGGCACAGCACCCCCGGCATCGCCGCCACGTCGAACAGTTCGGTGATGTGCCCCTCCAGGCGGATCCATTCGACGATGTCGCCATTGGCGAGGTTGACGACGAGCACGCCGCACCATGCCTCCGCATCCCGGCGCTTCAGCTCCTCGTCGAGGGACAGCCCCTTGAACGTCCCGTCGCGCGGCTTGGAAACGGTCGCGATCGCGAAGCCGTTGTGGATCGCCAGCCCACGCAGGAAGCCGGGGCAGAAGGCGATGTCGGTCTTGGCGCCGCTGGCGGGATCGATGCGGATCACCTGACCGCGCCCGCTGTCGAGCGCATAGACCTCATCGCCCACCACGCGCGGCGAGTGCGGCATGGATAGCTGATCGGTGACGATGCGATCGTCCCGCACGTCGATCAGTACGCCGCCCTCGTGCCGGCGGGCGCGCCATCCGGTCAGCACGTCGGACCGGCTGACCGCGGTCACATAGCGCACCTCGCCGTCGGCCATCGCCATGCCGTTGAGGTGGCAGCGATCTTCGGGCGCCAGCCGCGAAATGAACGGCGGCTTCCACACCGGCTTGAAGCTGTGCGTCAGGTCCAGCGTGGCGAGGCAGCTATACTTGGTGTTGACGAAGACGACCCGCCCCTCCTTGTCGACGCCCACCTCGTGGATATCGACATCGCCGGTGGTCTGCGCATTGCGCGGGACGAGCACCGCGTCGAACTTCTTGTTGCCCAGCTCGCCGGGCCGCAGCATGTTTTCCAGCCGCCATACCTGGAACAGCGCGCCGAGATACAACCGCCCCGCCCGCCAGCACACGCCCATCGCCCGGCTGAAATTCTGCTGGTTGAACGACACGGTGCCGTCGGCATGCGTGCCCACCAGGAAGAGCTGGCCGGTCTGGTAGGAAGTGAAGGCGAGGCTCAGGCGCTGGCTGCGCAGCCACGCGCCGAAGCCGCGCGAGACCTGGATGTTGGTCGCACCGGGCGCGAGGTTCGGCGCCTCGGCCCCTGGCGCCGAGGCCTGGCCCGGCTTGGGTTCGGCAGCTTCAGCAGCGACTTCGGCGTTGGGGATGTTGGTCATTCTACCTGCACTATGAAAGCGGACCGGCGCTCGGCCGGTCCGGTACCCGAAGAGATCAGAAGCGGATGCGGATGCCGGCACGGCCGCCGCCGCCGCTGGCACTCGTCCCGAAAGTGGCATTACCCTCGACGAAGCCGCTGATCAGCCCCTGCGACAGTATGTTCACCCCGATCGCGGCCTGGCCGTAATCGCCCATCCGCTGGCCCTCGAGCGTCTGCACGACGCCGCCGCTGCCGAAGCTGAGCATGCCCTTGCCGTCGAATTCGCGGACATAGTCGCCGCGGGCGTAGAACACCGCCCGGGTGCCGCCGATATCGACCACGCCGCCGATCCGCCCGCCCAGCTTGCCGGTGAGCGCCGTGTTGCCGCCGAAATCGACGCGCTGGCCGAACGGATGGAGGCTGCCGATGTCGGTATGCTGCCACGACAGCGACACCTGCGGCTCGGCGAACAGGCGTTCGGTGCCGAGATGCGCGCCGATCTCGCCGGCGATGCCGTACCCGTCGGCCTTCGATCGATCGGACCAGCCGAGCCCGCGATTGCCCGCATCGATCCAGTGATGATCATATTGCGCCAGAAGATTGCCGTAGAAGGCACCCTTCCGCACCATGCCATAGCCCCCCAGGCTCAGCGTATCGAAGGTCACCCGATCGCCGCCCTGCTTGAAGTTCTGCCGGGCGCTCAGATAGCCAGCGGTGAGGCCGAACACGCTGCGCGTCTGGCCCGCATCGCTCGATAGCCCGCCGAAGTCGACACCCACCTGCGCGCCGTAGAAATCCTGGCGATAATCGAGCCGGTAGGCATTCCCGCCGATCGTGCTGGACTGGTCGCGATCGGCAACCGAGCCGAAGCTCTGCCCCCAGAGCCGGGAGCGCCCCGCCTCGACATCGCGCAGCTCGAGCATGTGGCTGGACCAGGCATCCGCCGACTGGCGCCAGATCGCCTGCGCGCCCTCAGCCAGTTTGAGCAGGCGGTAGACCGGAGCGCCCGCCTCGTTGCGGAGCTGGAAGGTGCCGCTCGCCGCATCGAAGGCGAGGCCGTAGCGCACGAGCCCGATGTCGGCCGAACCCAGGGTAAAGGCATTGGCCGAGGATCCCGCACCGGTCTTCACCAGCGCCCGCGGCTGCGCGAGAAGCGTGGCCGCGGACGCGTCCCCGCCCAGCACGATGGTCGTGGTCCCCGTCGCGGTGCCGCCGATCACCAGCTGGCCGCTGCCCTGGGCGGTGAGGTCGAAGCGGACCTTGGCGCCGGCCGCGCCGACATAGTTGCCGGGAAGAAGCAACGTGTCGCCCGCCGCACCGCGGAAGTCGATCAGCCCGTGATTCTCGAAGGTGTCGAGCCCCACCATGGTGACGGTCTGGGCAGCGGCCGCGGCCGAGGCAGCGCGGACGGACTGCACTGCCGGTGCGGCGGATCCGACGACGAAGGTGCCGCTGTTGACGAACACGTCCGATCCCCCGCCGAAGTCGCTGTCCTTGGTCGCGACGAAGGTACCGTTGTTGACGAAGCTGTCGTTGAAACCGGCGAACTTCACCCCGCCGACGACCATGCCGGTATTGGTCACGTTGACCGGGCCGCCGCTGGCGACGATCGCGAAGCCGCTTCCGCCGGTGATCGTCCCGGCATTGTCGACGCGCACGGCACCTGCCGCCGGATGGGCGGGTGGCAGCGGCTGCGGCTCGTCCTGGCCGACATAGCCGTCGCGCGGCGCATAGCCCCAATAATGGACGATCGGCGTCACGTGCGGCGTCGCATCGATCACCACGCCGTTGTTCACCCCGGCAATGCTGCCGCCGCTCGCCACGGTGAGCTGCGCGGCATAGGCCTGGAGGAGCGCCCCGTCGGTGCCGCCCGAAACGGCGCCACGTACCGTGAGGCTCGCCGCGTCGAAGCCACGCAGCGCCACAGCCTCGGCCTGCGCCGATTGCGTCGCGCCGATATCGGCCGAAACCCGTCGTCCCTCGGCGAAGACGCCGATCGAGCCCTGGCCGCTGACGACCACCTTGCCCGTGGTGATCGCCACCGAGCCGGTGGTGGTGCTCGCCATCACGCCGTCCGAGTTGGCGCCGGTGGTGGTGATGGCAGCCGCGTTGATCGCGATCGTGCTGCCGGTGGCCGCCTCCTCCGGGATGCGCGGGTCCTCGGTCGGGAAGCCGGAGGCCTTGGTGCCGCCCTTCTTCGCCTGCTCGGCCGGCGGGTCATAGGGGTAGACCTCGGAATGGCGCTTGCGCTCGGTGACCTCGATGCCCGCCGAGCCCCGGCCGGTCGTGGTGATCGGGCCGGTCAGGGCGATCGTGATGTCGCCCGGCGAGGTCGCGCGCACGCCCGAGCTGAAATAGCTGCCGGTGGTGCTGATGGGGCCCGCGCCGCTGATCCGGATGCCGCCATTGCCGGCATAGGCGACCACGGCCGTGGAGAGCGCCCCGGCGGTCGAAAGCGCCCCCGAGACGTTCAGTACGTCGGCATGGCCGTTCAGGTGCACGGCCTGCGCATAGAGGCCCTTGGTCTCCACGCTGTTCAATACCGCCTGCACCGTGCCGTTGGCGGCGTAGAGGCTGACGCCTTCGCCGTAATTGCCGTGCGTGGAGACCTTGCCGGTCACCGTCGCGAGGACGTTGCCGTGCCGGGTGTTGTCCGACAGCAGCAGGGCGGAGCTGCCCTCGCCCTGGGTGGACACATCCTTGAGCGATACGGTGATGCCGCCCGGGCCATCGCTCTCTGCCGTGCCGATGCCGTTGCTGGTCACGGCGGAGATGCCGTGCGCGCTGTCGCCGCTGGTCGACAGGCTGGCTTGGGTGATCGAGATGGTGCCGCCGCGGATGCTGTACGCGGAAATGGCATTGCTCGTGCCCACCGCGGTCGAGATCGTGCCGCTGCCGTCGATCGCCACGTCGCCCGTCGCCTGGGCCGAAATGCCGTGCGCGACAGCAGAGCCATAGGGCCCGGACCCCTCGGCCGTCGTGATCGCGGCATCGTTGTGGATCGTCACGCCCCCGCCCACCGCCTGCGCGGCGATCGCGGCATAGCTGCCGGTCTTGTGGATCGTGCCATGGGTGCTGATCTCGACCGAGGCGCCATAGGCCTGGATCGCATTGGCATAGTCGCTGCCGGTGACGTTCGTCGCATCGACCGACACATGCCCCAGGCCCTGATAGCTCACCGCCAGCACCGCGCTGGCGCCGCCCCCGATCGCGGCCACGTCACTGGCGCGGATCGCCACGTCGCCGGTAAGGGAGACGCCCGCGACACCGTTCGATTTCGCGCCCGCCGCCGCAACATGCGCGGCGTCGATCTGGACGCTGCCCTGCAGCGCAACGGCATAGACACCGGTGCTGTAGGCCCCCTTCGTCGAGATGCCGCCCGTCACCGATACGCTGGCGTTGCCGCCATAGCTGACCGCGACGATACCGCCCGCATCGGTTTCGCCCTGCGTCGCGACCGTACCCGCGACGATGGCCAGGTCGCCGTCCACCTTGGCCTCGATGCCCTTGGAGTAGATGCCAGCCGTGGTGATCGCGCCGACCTCGATCCTGGCCGTGTAGGTTCCGGTCTCGGGAAGGCCGGCGGCGCTCACCTGCACGCCGGTGGCATGCTCGCCCGCGGTGGTGATGGTGCCGACGCTGATCTGGGTGTTCCCATAGATGGTGCCCGCCAGCACGCCGGCCGCATGCGCGCCGCTGGTCGCGATTTCCTTCGCCGCGATCACGAGATCGCCGTCGCCGACATTGGCATCGATGCCGACCGATCCCTCGCCCTTCGTCGTTACCGATCCGGCGGTGACGTGCAGGAAGCCATAGGCGGCGCCCGCCGAAATGCCCTCCGCCCAGAAGGTGTGCTTGCCTTCGCTGAACCGGCCGCCTTCCGTGGTTACGGAGTCGACGCTGATCTCGACATCGCCGCGACCGATGACGTTGATGCCGTGCGCACCGTCGCCGGTGACGGCGATCGTGCCCGCCTTGATCACGGTCGGCGGCGGGGGCCCGTCGCGCTCGCCATTGCTGGTGTTGAAGGCGGCGTAGATGCCGTCCGACAGGTCACCGCTCGTCTTGATGGTGCCCAGGTCTACCGCGGCGGTGCCGCCCGCCAGCACCACCACGCCGGCGGCGCGCTTGCCGCTCGTCTCGATCGAGCCGACGCTCACCTCGATATGGCTCTTCGCGTCCAGCGCGCGGGCATCGACGCCGTACGCCGCGCCTCCGGCGGTGCTGATATGCTGGCCCGAGATCGAGACGTTGCCGTAGACGCTGTAGCCGAACAGGCCCGTGCTGCCATAGCCCGAGGACTTGATCGTCCCGGCCTCCACGGCAATGTCGCCAAAGCCGATGGCGGTCACCACCCGCGAATAGTCGCGCGTCGTGGTGCCCGTGCCGATTGCAACCTTGGTCGCCCCTTCCGAATAGTTGACCGCATAGACACCGACCGAGTTGGCGCCATCGGCACGCACCGAACCGGCGGTGATGTCGATATCGCCGCTGCCTGCCTGGACGTTGATGCCATGCGAACCGGCGCCCGCGGTCTCCACGCTGCCGGCCGAGACCGTCACCGCCCCCGCCGCCTTGGCGTAGATGCCCTGCGAACCCTGGCCGGCGGTTTTGACATGGTCGACGTCGATCGTGGCGGCGCCTTCCTTGGAGATCGCGCCCAAGCCGAACGCGCCCGCGCCGCTGGTGACCACCGAGCCCGCCTTGATCGCGACATCGCCATAGCCGATGCCGACAATGCCGTCCGCCTGATCGCCGAAGGTGTTGATCGATCCGACGGTGACGTCGATATGCCCGCCGGACGCACCGTTGCGCACATAGACGCCGTCCGACTCATAGCCGCTGGTGACGACGGAGCCGACATTGACGGTGAGATCCCGGGTCGGCGCCTTGCCGTTGTCGATGGCGAAATCGCTGTGGACATAGACGCCTTTGCCATTGTCGCCGGAGGTCGAGACGGTGTCGGCGGTGACCGTGGCCTGGGTGCCGATCGCCAGGATGCCGATCCCATCGCTGGTGACGTCGCCGACCGTCACGTCGGTTGCCCCGCCGGAAATCGCGCGGATCCCAACGCCGCCCGGGCTCGCCGCCGAGACGCTGCCTACCTGGATGCTGGTGTTGCCGAGATAGCTGCTGCCGTAGACGGCATCGGTGTTGCTGCCCTGCACCGTGACGGTCTGCGCGGTGATGTGCGTGTCGCCGGCATAGCCGGTGGCCCAGATGCCGGCCGCACCATAGCCGGCGGTGTTCACGTTGCCCGCGTCGATGGTGATCCCGCCCGACTGGCCGCCCAGATTGTTGTTCGCGTAGATGCCGTGCGCGCGATAGCCCTGCGTCTCGATCGTACCCGCCTGGATCGTGATAGGTCCCGAACCATAGGCATGGATGGCGGCCGAATTGGCGCCCTGGGTGCTGATCGCCGTCACGTCGATCGTCGTCGTGCCGTTGGTGCGCGTGTCGATCCCGGGCGCGTCGTCGCCCACCGTGGTGATCGTGCCCGCATGCACCTCGATGGCGCCGCCGTCGCTGCGCGCCTGGATGCCGGTGGACTGGCCACCGGCCGTGGAGACGTCGCCGACATGCACGGTGAGGTCGCCGACGATGGTTTCCGCGAGGATGCCCTTGGCGTCCTGCCCGCTGGTGGCGATCGCGCTCGCGCTATCGGCCAGGATTGCCGCGCCGCCGCCGGACAGGTTGCTGACGCTGATGCCGTGCGTCTGATCGGCCGTAGTCTCGATCTGCACGCCGTCGTCAAGGCGCACAGTGAGGTCCTGCGGCGGCTGGGTGGCGTCCACCGAATAGGCGATCCCGCTCGGGTAGCTGGTGCCCGCCGGGCAGGTGATCGCGACGAGCGTCAGCGTTCCGCAGCTCTGCGCCCTGGCCGGCGGCGCGCCGATGAGCAATGCGGCCGCCGCGCCCGTGAGGCAGGTGCCCAGCCGAAGCGCCGTGCGACGGCGCGCGACGGTGTTGAAAGAAACGTCCCCAAATCCTGTGCGTCGAAACTGCTGCACGCGACCGCTCCCTGACATGTCGGGCGGTCCGCCGTTCCTCCACCTGTTCAATGCGCGCCACGCCCCCCTTGCGGCGGGCATTGCTGCGCTTGTCGGTTGGATGGTCCGGCGGCCCCTCTGCCCCTTCGACGCCGAGCAGGAGCGCCAGCCGTAAGGAAAATTTTACGAATATGCCTTTGTGGCGAAACGGAATTGCCGCGAGTACGCCGCAGAAAACTTTTATGCTGCGCGGGTTACGGTTCTGCGCCTGGCGCGGCGTCCTATCTCCTATTCGGTGCATTCGCGCAGCCACGCAAATCCGCCACTTTCGCGTCTCCTGTGCCTCGATGCGAAGCGGGCGCGAGGATCTGGCAGCCCTTCCTCCCAAATCGAGCGACTTGACGCATCCGACGCATCCCGATTTGTTGCGCCGCAGTATTGCGTTAACGTTTGGAAGGCGAACGAGCAGAAACGTGTCCAGGGTCGAAGGCTCGCTTTCCGAAACGTTCATGGCGCACCGCAGCGCACTTGCGCGCTTCCTTGCGATACGCTGCGGCGGGGACGTGGCGGAGGATCTGCTGCAGGAATTGTGGATCAAGGTGCAGCTGAGCGACGCCGTGATCGAAAAGCCGCTGCCCTATCTGTATCGCATGGCGCACCGCCTGGTGCTCGATACCCGTAGGGGCGCGTCGCGGGCGAAAGATCGCGAGCATAGCTGGAGCATCACCAGCGGCGCGATCGAGGATGCCGAGGCCGCGCTGGCCGAGCGCGCGCTGCTCGCCCGGGAGAGGCTCCAGCATATCGAAGCCGCGCTTGGGCGGCTCGGCGCCCGCGCGGCCCGAATCTTCCTGCGCTACCGCGTCGACGGCGTGGAGCAGCGCAGGATCGCGGAGGAACTGGGCGTCAGCCTCAGTACCGTGGAAAAGGAATTGCGGCGCAGCTATGTCGCCCTTTCGGGACTGGAAAGGGAACCGGATGAGGGTTGAGGCCTCGCTCGGCGTCATCGGAGGCAGGAGGAGCCGATGACCGAGCGCGAGATTGCTGCCCAGGCGTCGCAATGGGCGATCCGCACCGACGATCCCGCGTTCGAGGATTGGCCGGCGCTCGAGGCATGGCTGGCGGCCGATCCGCGGCATGCCGTCGCGTTCGACCGGGTCTCGATCACGGTGGACGAGGCCGCGGTTCTGCTGCGCGACGCGGCGCGGCCTGCGCCCTCCGGCATGACGGGACGGAGGCTGCTGATCCGTCTTCCCCGCCGCGCGATTCCCGTAGCCATAGGTGGGGCGCTTGCCGCATCGCTTGCCGCCGCGCTGTGGATGGGGTTGCCGCTCGGACCCAGGCCGGCTGAATACGCCCAGCTGGTGACGACGCGTGCAGGCGAGATACGCCGGGTCGATCTGGGTCGAGACGGTACCGTCGTGCTGAATGGCGACAGCGAACTGCGCCGCGATCCCGGCAGCCCCGGCCGCATGACGCTCGTCCGCGGCCAGGCGAGCTTCGACATCGTCCACGATCCCGCGCGCGCCTTCACCGTTCAGGTCGGCGATGTCGAGATCATCGACATCGGCACCCGCTTCGACGTCAAGCGCAGCGACGCGGCGATCCGGGTGGCCGTCGCCGAGGGGATGGTGCGACTGAAGCGCGGCGCGCGCGCGGTCACGCTGACGGCCGGGCAGGAAAGCCGGGTCACGCGCGACGGCGCCGTGACGGCCCCCTCCCCCACACAGCCCCGCATGATCGACGGCTGGCGCACCGGGCAGCTGAACTATGCCGATGCGCCGCTCGCCGAAGTGGCCGCCGATATCACGCAGCGCAGCGGCGTGCGGCTGACGCTTGCGCCCGGGCTGGCCGGGCGGCGCTTCGCCGGCTCGATCAACGTGGCCAACGGCGGCGAGCGCCTGATCCCCCGGATTGAGGCGATCCTCAACGTGCGCGCGCGCCGGGCGAGCGACGGCTGGATCCTGGAACCGCGTCGCGATGGCAGATGAGCGCGTGATGCTCGTTCGGCGATGACGCCGGCGCTCTCTATACTCTCGCTGGCGGTATCCGGCGCACAGGCGCAGCATGTCCATCTCGACATTCGACAGCCGACATCGCTCGCCGAGGTGCTGGCGTCGATCGCAATCCAGGCGGATGCCAGCATCGGTACCGCCGATCCATCGCTGCTGCGCCGCCGCATACGGCCACAGCGCTTCGACGGAAGCATCGAGCTGGCACTGCGGCAGGTGCTGGAAGGCACGGGCGCCGTGGCGGTTTCGGTCGGTCCGCGGGTCTGGCGGATCGTGGCGAAACGCCGGCCGCGACGCCACGGCGCACCGTCGTCCCCGCCGCCGCCACCCGTGCCCGCCTCCGACACGATCGTCGTGACCGGCAGCAAGCGCGGCCTGCGGCTCGAAGACTTGCCCGCCAGCGTGACCCTGATCGAGGGCGACACGATCGGCCTGCCCGCCGCGACCCGGGGCACGCTGGCGATTGCCGAGCATCATGCCGCGCTGCTCGCCACCCGGCTGGGCCCGGGGCGGAACAAGCTGTTCCTGCGCGGGATTGCCGACAGCAGCTTCAACGGCACCAGCCCGATGCTGGTCGGCCAATATCTCGGCGATTTCCGCCTGACCTATGCCGCGCCGGACCCGGACCTGCGTCTCTACGACCTCAAACAGGTGGAGATCCTCGAAGGTCCGCAGGGAGAATTGTACGGCTCCGGCGCACTGGGGGGCATCGTCCGCGCCGTGCCCAATCCGCCAGACGCGTCCGCCATGTCGGGCGAAGCATGGAGCGCACTGACGCTGACCGAACATGGAAGCGCCGGCACGGATGCCGGCGTAGTCGCCAACGTGCCGCTCGGTCGCAACGTGGCGATCCGTGTCGTAGGATATGCAGAGCGCAACGGCGGCTATATCGACGATGTCCGCCGCCAGGCACAGAACGTCAATGGAGGCGCGGTGGTCGGCGGACGCGCGACCCTGGGGGTGCCGATCAATGCCGATTGGTCGATCCAGCTGGCCGGCATCTTCCAGCGGATCCGCAACGATGATGCGCAATATACCGATCCGTCGGTCGGCGCACTGGCACGGGCGAGCAGCGTCGCGGAGCCCTCCCGGCACGACTATGAAGCCGCGCATGTAGACGTCAGCGGGCGGGTGGCGAAGGCCGACTTCCATATGACGATCGGCCATAGCGGCCAACGCATCCGGCAAGTGTTCGACGCAGCGGCCGGCGCGGAGGCGCCAAGCCTCTATCGTCAATATGATGCGCTGGGCCTGTGGACGGGGGAAGCGCGGCTTTCCGGGCAGGCGGGCCGGGACGGCGGCTGGCTGGCCGGTGCGTCGTTCGTCCTGGGCGATTCACGCCAGGAACGGGCAACCGGTACGCCGGACGCCCTGACCAGCCTGGGCAGGGTCCACGCGCGCGTCGGCGACGCCACCCTGTTCGGGCAAGTGGAGGCCCCCGTTCTGCCCGGGCTTCGACTGACGCTCGGCGGGCGCGGGTCGCGCGTGCAGATCGACGGCGCGGGCGAGGGTGCACTGGCAAAGCCGGTACAGGGCGGCGAGCCGGTGACCAGGCGGCCTGGCGTGCAATGGCTTGCCACTCCCATGGCCGCCCTGCTGTGGCGGCCCGCTGCGCCGCTCGATCTTTTCGTGCGCTATGCCGGCGGCTATCGGCCGGGCGGCATCACTGCCAACGCCGTTCTCGAGCGTTTCGACGCCGACACCATCCGCACCGCCGAGATCGGGTTCCGCTACCGGTCGGGGGACGGCAACAGGCTGCGCGTTGCCGGGTCGCTGGCGACGGGCGCGTGGCATGACGTGCAGGCGGACGCCCATGACGGCCTCGGCCTGCCGCGTGTCGCCAATGTCGGCGACGCCCGGGTCCGCAGTGCGACGCTCGAATTGGCAGCTACTCTGGCACCGTCGCTGCGCGTGGCGGGAAGCGGCTTCCTGGCCGAAGGCACGCTCCACCCGAGTCCGGCATTGGCAGATCTTCCCGGGAAGCTGCCGCTGCCCGATGTCGCGCGATACGGGCTTGCAGCCTCGCTGGACTATCTCCACGCGCTGCGCGGCGCCTATCCGTATCGGCTCGGGGTTCGCCTCAACGTGATCGGCCCGTCGCGGCTGGGCATCGAGCAGTCGGTCAACCGCGCGCAGGGTCGGTATGCAACCCTGTCGGCCACCGCTGCGCTGACAATCGGACGGCTCACCTTCTCAATGGAGGCAACCAACCTGCTCGACGCCCGGGGCAACGTCTTCGCCTTCGGCACCCCGTTCCTGCCGGACGGGGCCACCCGCACCACACCGTTGCAGCCTCGCAGCGCACGGCTGGCTGTTTCGAGAAGGTTCTAGGCGTTGCGGCACGTGGGCTTGCGGTCACTCCCCGCGCGATCTTCCCAAGAACGCGCCGTCAATATGTGTCTCGCCCGGCGAAGTGCCGGAAGGGTGTACCAACAGAGAACGCTTTCCACGACGCAGTCCGACATTGCGCTTGGCAAGACGGCATGGCTCCACCAATCTGGACCGATGAACCCCGCTCCCCGACGATCGAATACTTGTCGGATTTCCCAACCCCGCGCGTCTAGCTAAGGTAGCGACGGCGTGCCCGATCTTGCGGACATGCTTGCAAAGGCGAAGCGCGCGGTGCTTCGTCGCGGAGTCGCGGAGCAGGATGCGGACGAGTTGGTGCAGGAAGCGTTCCTCAGGATCGAGCGCTACGAGCGCGCGCAGCAAGCCCGCTCGCGCGAGGCTTTGCTCGTCACGGCGGCAGTCAACCTCTCCATAGATCGCCACCGCCGCGAATCCCGCGCGCCGTTCTCGCCGGCGAACGACCTGCTCAACATCGCCGACGCATCGCCCGATCCGGCGCAGGTCCTGGAGCAGCAGGCGCGGCTGGCGCATGCCCGGGCCGGGCTCGAGCGGTTGCCGGAGCGGACCCGGCGCATCCTGCTCCGTCGCCGTCTGGACGGCGCCTCCTATGCAGAGATCGCGGCCGACGAAGGGATGAGCATCGCCGCCGTTGAGAAACAGGTCGCCCGTGCGACGCTGCAACTCATGCAGTGGATGGACGGATGGTGAGCCGCCTCGACACCCGCGCCGCCGCAGAGGCAGCGGTATGGCTTGCCCGCCTGCAGGGGGACGTACGCACCCCCGAACGGGAGACGGCGTTCCGCGAATGGCTACGCGCGGACCCTGCGCACCGCTATGCGTTCGAGAAGGCGACCGACATCTGGGCGGAGGTGCCGGACATGGTCGGAGCCGAGCCCGAAGTGACGGCGCCGAAGCCGAGACAGCGAGCGCCCCTTTATGCGCTGGCAGCCATGCTGGTAGCGGCGATCGCAGTTGCGGCCACGCTGTGGATCCTGCGTCCCGCCGCCTACTCCACCCGCGTCGGCGAACAGAAGGTCGCGACGCTCGAAGATGGCAGCCGGATCGCGCTGAATACCGATAGCAGTGTCGAAGTACGCTATGACGCGAAGGAACGGCTGGTGCAGCTGGATCGCGGCGAGGCGATGTTCGAGGTGGCGCATAACAGCGCTCGCCCCTTCCTCGTCCGCGCCGGCGACAAGCAGATACGGGCCGTAGGCACGGCCTTCGTCGTGCGGCGCGAGGCAAATGCGGTGACGGTCACGCTGCTCCATGGCAAGGTCGCGGTGACCGACGTGCGTAGCGGAGCATCGGGCAGCGCCCCGACCTACCTCAATCCCGGCGATCGCCTTCGCGCGCCCGCGGCGGGGCAAATGCGAATCGACGTGCAGCCGTTGGAAGCAGCCACCGCTTGGCGGCGTGGACAGGCGGTATTCGCGGACACGCCGCTGCCGGAGGCTATCGCGGAAATGAACCGCTATGGCGGCCCCCGCCTGATACTCGCCGATCCGGCACTCGGGAGCCTGCGCGTATCCGGCGTTTTCGCAACCAACGACACCGGCGAGTTCGCCAGGGCAGTGGCAGCACTCCACGCGCTTCATGTCGCTGAAGATGGAAAAATTTTGTGGATCGTGCGCCAAGACGACAAGCGATGACATTTTCATGTCGAATCTTTGTCGGTTCCGCGTTGCAGCATCGTCTAGGTCGGTAGGGAGACAGCGAAAAGGGTCGCGCTCCCTGGGGGGAAATCGATGCCGTCCAGACCGATGCTTGCCGTTCTCGCAGCGGGTTGCTGCCTATCTGTCATTCCCGTTGCACAGGCGCAGACGCGCTACAGCTTCGACATGGCGGCACAGCCGCTCGACGCGGCGCTGCGTTCCGTCGCATCGCGCACCAGCACCAACATCGTGTTCGACGGGCCGACGGCGCAGCGACGCAACGCCCCCGCACTGCACGGCGAGTACAGCGCGCGTGATGCCTATTACACGCTATTGCAGGGTTCGGGACTTACGCTCACCGTAACGGGGGGCGGGTCCTACGTCGTCGCACCACCGGCAGGGCAGAGCCACGGCGGAGAGAAGGGCAGCATCGCCGGGCATCTGATGCGGGACCAGGGCGGGCGTTCGCTGGCCGGCGCGCTGGTCCGCATCGTTGAAACCGGCCAGACCACCACCGCCGACGACAATGGCGATTTCCACTTCGACGATCTCGCGCCCGGCACCTACACCGTCGAGGTCGCCTTCCTCGGCTTCGAGACGCGAACGCAGACCATCTCGGTCGGCACCGGCGTCAGCGCCTTCGATCTGGCGCTGAGCGAAGGCGTGACCGAACAAGGCACGCAGATCGTCGTCTACGGCACGCAGAGCGCGCGCGCGAACGCGCTCAATCTGCAGCGCAGCGCCGAGAATAACTCGGAAGTGGTTTCCGCCGACGATCTCGGCAATTTCACCGGCACCACCTTCGCGGACGCGCTGCGGCGTACTGCCGGCATCTCGTTCCAGCGCGACGGCGTGACCGGCGACGGCACAAACGTCATCGTCCGCGGGCTGGATCCGGACATGAACAACGTAAAGCTCAACGGACTGCAGCTACCGGTGGGCAACGGCACCGGGCGCTCGGCCAATCTCAATAACCTGCTGGCGGATTCCGTCAGCAAGATCACGATCAGCAAGAGCCTGCTGCCCAGCCAGGACAGCGCCGGCACGGGCGGCCTGATCGAGATCGAGACGCTCTCGCCGCTCAACCGCCCGCGGCGCTACGCCAGCTTCCAGTTGGAAGGCGGGCTCGGGGCCAAGGACTTCAGCCACGACCTGCTCGTCTCCGGCACGGTCGCCGGGCGGTTCGGCGCGCAGCGCAATCTCGGCCTTAGCGCCTCGGTCCAGTATCGCCGCAATTCGGTGCGCAACATTTCGTACGGGACGGTCACGAACTTCGGTGCATTCCTGCCCAACGCCGCGAACGGCAAGCCCACGCTCACCACGATCGAGGCGGTCGATCCGCGCGCGACCTTCCCGTTCACGCCGGGCGACGACGGCGTCTATGTCTCGCAGCTGCAGACCGACTTCAACCACGTCAAGCAGTCGACGGTCGCGGCAACCTTGTCGGCCGAATGGCAGATCGGGCGCCACACCAATCTCCGCTTCGATTTCCAGCACGCCGAATCCGATCGCACCAGCTATTCGATGTCCGACGTTTTCTCGGCCGGTGGGGACTATTCGGATGTGCCGGGTGGGGAGGCGATCTCGGCGCTGCACCTGAACCTCAAACCCGGCAACGGTTCGCTCTACCGCGAGCAGGTCTATGGCTATGATCCCGGCGGCAAGAGCCGAACCGACACCTACAGCTTCAACGGCAAAAGCACGCTGGGCAAGCTGACGTTCACCTATATTGCGGGCTATGCCCATGGCAGTGAGAACCACGGCCGCAACACCGCTCTGGACATGCGCACGCCGGGTACTGAAGCAACCCCCGCGCTATTCCAGCCTGCGGCGACCGATGCCAAGCTGGGCTATATTATTTCGGCCTTCGCCCCTCGCAGCGGCGATGCCATCCCGATTCCGCTGCTCAGCGAGGCCGGCTGGGCGGTAATCAACGATCCGTCGCTGTACAAGATCAGCAGCGGGACCGGCCAGATCGACACCACCACCGGCAGCAACGATCGCTATACCGGCGACATCAGCGTGCGCTGGGACATGGACTGGGGTTTCCTCAAGTACGTCCAGATCGGCGGCCGCTTCGAGCGCGCCAAGTTCCGGCACGATCTGGTGCGCACCCAGTTCGGCGGCAACGCGTCGGTCGCTTCGCTGGGGCTGCCCTTCTCGCCGACCGACCTCAGCCGGATCGGTGTCACGGGTGCCAACTTCACCGCCATGTCCGAAAGCACGCTGATCGGCTTCCTCGATCATATCGACGACTATATCGCGAAGAGCGGACAGCTGACCCTGAACCCGATCAAGCCGGTGGACGGGCAGGACCGACAGGGCACGCGCGAGGACAATTACGCCGCCTATGTCCAGACCCGGCTGCAGTTCGGCAAGCTCGAGATCATCGGCGGCGTGCGATACAATCGCACCGATCTCAGCGCATCCAACCTGCTTTTCCCGACCTATGTGGGCCCGATCCTGGCGCAGGATGGCGGCGGCTTCGGCGCCGACCTGATTTTCCAGAACCAGTTCAGCAAGCTCGTGACGGAAACTGCCAAGTCGGAGGACTTCCTGCCGCGCATTCTGTTCAACTATCGCCGGTCGGACAATCTCATCTTCCGCGGCGGCTATTTCCTGTCGGTCGCCCGGCCACAGATCGGAGACTTGTCGCAGCAGACGCGGATCAGCTTCATCAACATTCCGATCCCTGGCCCGGAAGGCGTGAAGCCGGTGCTCCAGCTCAACTCGGGCAACCCCAATCTGAAGCAGGCGATCACGCACAATTTCGATCTGAGCGCAGAGTATTATCACAAGATCGGCATCATCAAGCTTGCCGGCTTCTACAAGCGGATCAACAATCTGCTCCAGTCCACCCAGACCAACGGTCCGGCCAACCTCGCCAATGTCACGCTGCCGGACCACCCCTATTTCCAGGGTGCGCCCTATTTCGACCCAGCGCATCCCGAGACGGTGTTCATCAACGGCGGATCGCCGATCAACAGCGGTCATCTGGCGACGATCTGGGGCATCGAGACGCGGTTCGAACGCCAGTTCGACTTCCTGCCCGGCGCGCTGGGCGGCCTGGGGATCATCGCCAATTACACCTACACGCACAGCAAGCGCTGGCAGCGCTACAGCTGGGCCTACGCCCCGACAGGCCAGAGCAACGTCTACGAATTCGCCGGCCTGCCGTTCAACCAGCAGCCCAAGCATTCCGGCACGGTTGCGCTGACCTACAACAAATACGGCTTTGACGGCACGCTGGCGTACAGCTTCCAGTCGAAGACGCTCAACAACTTCATCCCGCGCGGGCTGTCGGTGTGGGACAAGGGGGTGCAGACGCTCGACCTGCACGCCGAATATTATCTGGACCCGCGCACCCGCAAATACCGCCTCTATGTCGAGGGCTCGGACCTGCTGAAGGGCACCTCTACGCCCGACCTGCAGCAGCTGATCGCCGGCACCTACACCCGCGCCACCTATCTCGGCGGGCGCAAGTTCAAGATCGGCGGCGCCATCCTCTTCTGAGCCTCGGCCCACCTCGCGCCGGCGCTTCCAGGGTTGCGCCGGCGCTCTTTTCACAAGGATTTCCGATGTTTCGCACCGCGCTGCTTCGCACGGCCGCTTCCCTAGCGCTCGCCTGCGCCGCCCCCGCTCACGGGCAGGACGCCATCCCTTACCAGCAATTCACCCTCCCCAACGGCCTGCGCGTCGTCGTGCACGAGGATCACAGTACGCCGAAGGTCGCCGTGACCGTGTGGTACCATGTCGGCTCGATGAACGAGCCGCTCGGCAAATCGGGCTTTGCGCATCTGTTCGAGCATCTGATGTTCAACGGCTCCGAACATCACGACAAGGAATATATGCCGCCGCTGCAGGAGATCGGCGTCTCGGGCGTCAACGGCGCGACCTCGCTCGACCAGACCTATTATTACGAGATCGTCCCCACCGGCGGGCTGGAGCGCGTGCTGTGGCTGGAATCCGATCGCATGGGCTATCTTGCCGGCGCGATCAGCCAGGCGAAGCTCGACGAGCAGCGCAAGGTCGTCCAGAACGAGAAGCGCACGCGGGAGAACACCCCCTATGCACTGATGGACCCCCGCCAGGCGGCCGCGCTGTTCCCGGAGGGGCACCCCTATCACCACCCCACCATCGGATCGATGGAGGACCTGAACGCCGCCACTCTAAGCGACGTGAAGACTTGGTTCGCCGATTATTACGGCGCGACCAACGCCGTCGTCTCGCTTACCGGCGATGTCACGGTGGAACGGGCCAAGGCACTGATGCAGCAGTATTTCGGCAGCGTGCCAGCCGGTGCGCCGATCACCCGCACCAACGCTTGGGTGCCGGTGCTGGAGCGTGATCGGCGCGAGACGATGGAAGACAATGTTCCCCAGACCGCGATCGCCTGGGCCTGGGCGGTGCCGGGGCGAGGCACCGCCGAAGCACCGGCGCTGCAGGCGGCCGCACAGGCGCTCGGCCGGGGCAAGACGTCCCGGTTGTTCCAGGTGCTGGTGCAGGACAAGCAACTCGCGACCTATGCCGCGGCCAGCTATGCGGGCTTCGCCGTCGCAGGCATCTTCTCGATCGACGTCCGCCTCAAGCCTGGGGTCGATCGCGCCGCCGCAGAGCAGGCGGTGAAGGAAGTGCTGGACGGCTTTGTCGCGCAAGGCCCGTCCGCACCCGAACTCGCCCGGGTGAAGGCAAGTGCCTATGCCGACAATGCCCGGGCCATGGAATCCATCTACGTGAAGGCAATGGCGCTGGCGGACAGCACGGTCTTCTCCGGCAATCCCGGGCAATATGCGGTGGAGGCGCAACGGCTGCAGGCGGTGACCGCGCCACAGGTGCGCAGCGTCGCGGCCAGCTGGCTGACCCGGCCGAACTATGCGCTCACCGTGCTGCCGTTCGGCAGCCACAAGGTGCTCGCCGACGGCGCCGATCGCACCAAGCTGCCGCCGCTGGCGCCCTCGCCGGCGCTGAAGCTGCCGCCCTTGCAGGAAACGCGCCTTTCCAACGGCATCCGGGTCCTGCTCGCCGAACGCCCCGGCGCACCGACGGTCGACATGACGATGGTGTTCGACGCCGGCCAGGCGGCGGAGCAACGATCCAAACCCGGCCTGGGCGGCTTCACCATGGGGTTGATGGACGAAGGCACCGCCACGCTCAACAGCCAGCAGTTCGCGGCACGCCAGGCGCTGCTGGGTGCACGGATATATGCGACCCTGGACGTGGATACGACGAACTTCATCCTCTCGGCGATGCCGCGCAGCCTGTCGGAGACGGTTGCGCTCTGGGCCGACGAGATTCGCCGCCCGGCCTTCCGTCCCACGGACATCGAGGCCGATCGCGCGCTGAGCCTCTCCGGGCTGTCGCAATCGCTGGCGGAGCCGTCGGAAGTGGCGCAGCGCACCTTCACCTATCTTCTCTACGGTGCCGCCCATGCCTATGGCGTGCCGCTCGCGGACCGGGCGGAGACGCTGCGCGGGATCACACGCGACGATGTCGTGGGCTTCTATGAAAGCTGGTTCCGGCCCGACAATGCGACGATCTATGCCGCCGGCGGCACCGACCTCGCCACGCTCCGCGCGACGCTCGAGCGCAGCTTCGGCGACTGGAAGGCACCCGCTAGCGCCAGGGGCACGAAGCAGATCGACCCCGTCGCCCCTGCCACCAGCCCCCGCATCGTGCTGATCGACAAGCCCGGCGCGATCCAGTCCGTTATCCGGGTGGGCCAGATCCTGCCGCCGGGCACCGATCCCCGCCAGTTCGAGATCGGCGCGATGAGCGATGTGCTCGGCGGCAGCTTCACCGCGCGGCTCAACATGAATCTGCGCGAGGACAAGGGCTGGAGCTACGGCGCCAATTCCTTCGTTGCGGAAGCGCGGGGGCCGCAGGTCTTCGGCGTCTCGACCAGCGTGCAGACCGACAAGACCGCCGAGGCGCTGCACGAGATCGACAAGGAATTGCGCGATATCCGCGGCAAGCGACCGGCGAGCGCGCGCGAGCTGGAATTGCTGACCAAGGGCGAGGTACTGGGCCTGCCGGGGCGTTTCGAAACCAGCCAGGCGATGGTGGGCTACCTGCAATATGTGCAGCGCTTCGGCCGACCCTATGACTGGATCACCACCCTGCCGGACGCCTATGGCAAGCTCACGCCGGCGACCATCACCACCACGGCACAGCTGCTAAACCCGGATGCGATGACATGGGTGATCGTCGGGGACCTTTCGAAGATCGAGGACAAGCTGCGCGCACTGTCGCTGGGGCCCGTCGAGGTATGGGACGCGGAAGGAAAGAAGCTGCGGTGACGGCTCGCTTCCTTTTCTTGCGGCCTTGACGGTACGCAGCGCGTATCGGCCGATGGCGGAACATCAGGGCCGGTAACGCGATCCATGGTTTGTATCGGGAGTTTTGGAATGCGGGCGATCGCCATAGCTATGTTGGGGCTCGCCGGCGTCGGGCAAGCCGCCGGTCAAGTCGAAGCCGTCGGGGATCCCGCCGGGGAGGTGAACCCGTTCATCGGCACCACCAACGGCGGCAACGTCTTCCCCGGCGTCTCGATGCCCTTCGGCATGGTCGCGTTCAGCCCCGAGGAGCTGCCGCTGTTGGGCCGGCGCTCCGCCGTGGCCGCGCCCGGCGGCTATGAGTGGCGTGCGAACAGCGTGCGCGGCTTCAGCCTGACGCACGTCTCGGGGACAGGCTGCGCAGGGGCGAGCGGCGACATCCCGATCATGCCGATCACGACGCCGGTGACCATGTCACCCGCATCGGTGGCGGCCGGGACCGACTATGCGAGCATCCTGGACCATGCCAAGGAAAGCGCGAGCCCGGGCCGCTACGGCGTTGCCTTGGGCAATGGCGTGAAGGTCGAGCTTGGCGCGACGGACCGTACTGCAATAGGGCAGTTCGCCTTCCCCGCGGGCCAGCAGGCGAACCTGCTGTTTCGCACGTCGGACAGCGAAGTCGGCAGCACCGCCTCGACCATCACCATCGATCCCGCGACGCGCACCGTTACCGGCTCGGTCACCAGCGGCAATTTCTGCGGCTACCTCGCCCCAGACCGGCGCGAGAGCTATTATACGCTGCACTTCGTCGCCGTATTCGACCAGCCGTTCGAAATCGGCGGAACATGGCGCGACGAAATGGTGTCGCCCGGCGCGGCGCAGGGTTCGGGCGGAACCAGCTATGGCAGCGATGGGCATCCGCCGATCGGCAAGGGCTCCGGCGGCTGGATCCGCTTCGACGCGAAGCGCAGCCCGGTCGTGACGATGCGGGTGGGCATCTCCTATATCAACGCCGCCGGTGCCCGCGCCAATCTGAACCGCGAGAGTCCGGCAGGCACCACGCTTCCGGCCGTGCAGGCGGCGGCGCGCGCGGCCTGGAACCGGCGCCTCGGCCAGATCGCGATCGAGGGCGGCGCGCAGGACGAGCGCGCCGTGTTCTACACCGCGCTCTACCATGCGCTGCTGACGCCCAATCTCTACAGCGATGTCGATGGACGCTATCGCGGATTCGACGGCCGGGTGCATCGCCTGTCGCCCGGGCAAGGTGCGCAATATGCCAACTACTCCGGCTGGGACGTGTATCGCTCCCAACTGCAACTGGTGACGCTGCTCGATCCGAAGCGCGGCGCCGACATCGCCCAATCGCTGCTCAACCAGGCCGACCAGAATGGCGGCGTTTGGGATCGCTGGACCCATCTCACCGGCGCGACCAGCGTGATGAACGGCGACCCGTCGCCCGCGTCGCTGGCTGCCATTCATGCGTTCGGCGGACGCAGCTTCGACGTGAAGCGCGCCTATGCCTCGCTCAAGCGGGCAGCGACGGTGCCGACGGCGCTGGACCTCAGCCGCAAGGGCTGCCCGGTGCTGTGCGTCGGCCAGCGGCCCGGTCTCGATCAGTGGTTGCAGCTTCACTACATGCCCATCGGGGCGCCCGGCTGGGGCTCGGCAGCCGACACCCTCGAACTGGCGGCGGCCGATTTCGGCTTGAGCGAGCTGGCGCGCGCGGCAGGCGATGGCAACGGCGCGCGCCAGTTCCGGGCGCGATCCGGATGGTGGCGCAACCTGTTCAATCCGAAGGCGACGCCGAACGGCGGCTATATCCAGCCGCGCAATGCCGACGGGAGCTGGCCGACCTTCGATCCTGCCGCCGAAGACGAGTTCGTGGAGGGAAGCGGCGCGCAATATCTGTGGATGGTGCCGTTCGATGCGGGCGGACTGATCTCGGCGCTCGGCGGCCCCGAGCGGGCGTCCCAACGGCTCGATGCCTTTTTCCGCAAGCCCGACGGCAGCTGGGCAGTCACCAAGTCGGGGCCGCTACATGCGGAAATGGACAACGAACCGTCGATCGCATCGCCCTGGCTCTATCTGTTCACCGGCGAGCCGTGGAAGACGCAGGAAACGGTACGCGAGGCAATGCGACGCATCTGGACCAACGCGCCCGCCGGCATTTCCGGCAACGACGATCTGGGGCAGATGTCCTCCTGGTATGTATGGGCTGCGCTGGGTCTGTATCCGCTTTATCCCGGCCTCGCCGACCTGGTCATCGGCAGCCCATCGTTCCCGGCCATGACGATCGACCGCCCGGGGGCGCGGATCGTCATTCGGGCGAAGGGCGCGGGGCCTGCCGCGCCGTATGTCCAGTCGCTCGCGGTCAATGGCCGGCAAAGCAACCAGACCTGGCTGCCGGCCCGCTTCGTCCAGCGCGGCGGGACATTGGATTTCACGCTGGCGGCGATGCCGAACCGGCATTGGGGAACGACAGCCCCGCCCTCCTTCGCACCGAATTGACCTGCAGTCCGGTGCTCTGCGCCGCACTCACCCGCAGCGGCGGTCGGCGTAGAGCGGCTGCCACTTGCGCCCGCGCAGTTCCTCGATGCGCGGGCCGTTGCGGCGTAGTGCAATCTGGTCGAACAGGCCGTTCTTCACCTGGCACTGGTTGAAGAACACCGTCAGCGCGCAGGCTGCCTTGCTGGTATAGCCAATCAGCTTCCAGTCGCCGGTAAAGCGGTAGCAGGCACCGACGCCGCTGCTCTGCCAATGGTGGCTGCGCTCCAGTTTCTGCAGGTCGACGAGTTGCCCCTCCCCGTCTTCGTCGGGCTTACGCGCGGGCGCCGCGGGCGAGGGCTTGGCCTCCGGGAGCGCGGTCGGCGATGCCGTTGGGGTCGGCGTCGCCGTCGGCACGGGCAGCGCAGCGATCTTGGAAGCCGGTCCGGCCGTTTCCACGCGGGGACTTTGCGATGCCGCCGGCGCCGGACGCGGCACGGCAGGTGCTTGGGGGACGGTGCGTGCCGCCGCCCGTACCGGCGGTGGGGCAGCGGGGGGATGCGATGCGGGTGTGGCAACGAGCCACCATGCGCCCCCGGCGATCGGCAGCGCGGCAAGCGCCCATATCGCCTTGCCGCGCCGTCGCTTCGGCGCAGCTGCGGGTTTGGGAGCAGCCGCCGGCCGCGTCGGGGCGACCGCGACGGCGGGTGCGAACACGGTTTCCGGAGCGGGCGGCGCAGCGGGGGCCGGGACGGGCACAGGCGATGCACCGGTCGCATCCTCCTCCGGCAGCACCAGCGAGTCGAGGAACGCCAGCACCTCCGCCATCGAGCGGATGCGCTCGGCGGGGTTCGGCGCGAGCATCTTGCGGAACAGCGGCACCAGCGCCGGCGGCAGCCCGTCGCAATCGGGCAGCTGGCGGCGGCGCTCTACAGCATCGGCGAGGGTGTTGCCCATCGCCGGCGCCTTGCCGCGCGCAAAGGCGAGCAGCACCAAGGCGGTGCTGTACACGTCGGTCCAGGGACCGACCTCGCGACCGAAGTCGCCGAACTGCTCGGGCGCGACATAGCCGAGCTTGCCGGCAAAGCCCTCGCCAACGACGGTCTCGCCGCCGATGTCGAGGCTCTTGGCGATCCCGAAATCGATGATCTTGGCCCGCTCGATCGCGCCGCCCGGCAGCAGCACATTGTCCGGCGACATGTCGCGGTGGACTGCGCCATGTTCGTGCGCCGCCAGCAGTCCCGCGGCAAGCCGGCGCGCCAGCACCGCGATCTCGGCCGCCGTCGGCAGGGAGCCCCCGAGATGCGTCGACAGCGGCTCGCCGTCGATGAAGTCGGTAACGATGTAATAGAGGTCGAGCATCGGATCGCGCGCCAGCACGCGGTACTGCACGATCGCCGGGTGGGCGATCTGGGTGAGCACGCGCGCTTCCTTGCGGAACATCGCGATAATCTTGTCTTCCTGCGCCAGGTGGCTGCGGATCGCCTTGATCGCGACGCGCTCGTCGCTCTCGACGTTGATGCCCTCGAACACCTCGCCCATGCCGCCGCGCGCGATGAAGCGATCGACCCGGTAGATGCCGTTGAGCACGTCGCCGGGCACGAGGCTGGCACCGCGACGAGCGCCACCGCCGGCACCCGGCAGGGATCCACCCGCGCTGGGCTCGATCGCGACCACGGTGCGGCCGTCGACGGGCTGGTCCTTGTCGGGCATCGCCTCGCTACTCATTCGGCCGCCAGTGCGGGGGCTTCGGCCGCCGCGCCGTCGAAGCGGTAGGTGAAGCCGTCGCCGTCGACGCCGACATGGATCGCCGTCACCGCCGTGCCCGCGATCTGCCTTTCGATCAGCCCGAGCGAGAGATCGGGGAGCAGCGTGTTGGTAAGGATCGCATCGATCATGCGGCCGCCCGAGGCGACCTCCTCGCAACGCGACACGATCAGGTCGATCGTCGCGGGTGCGACGACCAGCGCCGCGCCGTGATGCTCCGCCACCCGGCGCACGATGCGATCGAGCTGGAGCGCGACGATCCGGCGCAGCATCGCGGGCGAGAGCGGCAGATAGGGCAGGACACTCAACCGGCCGAGCAGCGCCGGCGGGAACACCTGGAGCAACGCCGGGCGCAGCGCCCCGGCAAGCGCCTCGGGCGCGGGTGCCGTCTCCTCGTCTTCGCATAGGCTGGCGATCAGGTCGGTTCCGACGTTCGAGGTGAGCAGGATCAGCGTGTTGCGGAAGTCGATGTAGCGGCCCTCGGCGTCTTCCATGTACCCCTTGTCGAAGACCTGGAAGAACATCTCGTGGACGTCCGGATGGGCCTTCTCGATCTCGTCGAGCAGCACCACCGAATAGGGCCGCCGCCGCACCGCCTCCGTGAGCACCCCGCCTTGGCCATAGCCGACATAGCCCGCGGGCGCGCCCTTCAGCGTCGAGACGCTGTGCGCCTCCTGGAACTCGCTCATGTTGATCGTGATCAGGCTGTCGTCGCCCGAATAGAGGAGTTCGGCGAGCGCATGCGCGGTCTCGGTCTTGCCGACACCCGAGGGACCGCAGAGCAGGAACACGCCGACCGGCTTGTCTGGATTGTCGAGCCGCGCGCGGCTGGTCCGCAGCCGCCGGGCGATCGCCGCCATCGCATGATCCTGCCCGATCACGCGCCGCTGGAGCCGCGTTTCCATCTCGAGGACGGCGGTGAGTTCGTCCTGGACCATCCGCCCGACCGGGATGCCGGTCCAGTCGGCGACCACGGCGGCGACCATCTCCTCGGTCACTTCGCCATACACCATCGCCCGATCGCCGCGCACGGCATCGGCAGCTTCAAGCGCGGCATCGAGCGACGCGTCGTCACCGTCCGCCAGCGCGGCGCGCGCCTCGGCCACCGCCGCGACCGCCGCGCGCTCGCCCGCCCATTGCTGTTCGAGCGCGGCGAAGGTCGCGCGGGCCTCTGCCAGCGCCTGTTCCAGCGGCGCGATCCGCCCGGCATCGGCATAGCGGCCGGCCGCCTCGCGCTCGGCGATGCCCAGCTCGATTTCGAGCAATTCGATGCGGCGGCGCGCATCCTCGACCGGGGCCGGCGTCGCATGCTGCGAGACCGCGACGCGGGCGCTGGCGGTGTCGAGCAGGCTCACCGCCTTGTCGGGCAGCTGCCGCGCCGGAATGTACCGCTGCGAGAGCCGCACCGCCGCGGCGACCGCCTCGTCGAGCACCACGACGCGGTGGTGCGTCTCCATCAGCGGCTTGACCGAGCGCAGCATCGCGATTGCCGTCTCAGTATCGGGCTCGCCGACCGCGATCGGCTGGAAGCGCCGGGTGAGCGCCGGGTCCTTCTCGAAATACTGGCGATACTCGGCCCAGGTGGTCGCGGCGATCGTCCGCAGCTGCCCGCGGGCGAGCGCCGGCTTGAGCAAATTGGCGGCGTCGCCGGTGCCGGCCTGGCCGCCCGCGCCGATCAGCGTGTGCGCCTCGTCGATGAACAGGATGATCGGCTTGGGCGAGGCCTCGACCTCGTCGATCACTGCGCGCAGCCGCTTCTCGAACTCGCCCTTCACCCCGGCACCGGCCTGGAGCAGCCCGATGTCGAGCGCGTGGAGGGTGACGTCGGCGAGCGCGGGCGGCACGTCGCCATCGGCGATGCGGCGCGCCAGCCCCTCGACGATCGCGGTCTTGCCCACCCCCGCCTCGCCGGTGAGGATCGGGTTGTTCTGGCGGCGGCGCAGCAGGATATCGATCGCCTGCCGGATCTCGGCATCGCGCCCGACGATCCGGTCGATCGCGCCGGCACGGGCGCGTTCGGTGAGGTCGACCGCATAGCGGGCCAGCGCGCCTTCCCCCATAGCCGGAGCCGGGGCGTCGGATACCGCCGCAGGCTCGGCGCCCGCCGCCTCGGTGGAGTGGCGGACGATGTCGGCGAAGTCGGCGCCCAGCCGCTCGGCGGAAAGCTTGCGCCATTCGGCCGAGGTCGCGTGGAGCAGCCCGCGCAGCGTCGGCGTCTTGAGCATCGCGAGCAGCAGGTGCCCGCTACGCACGCGCGGCGCGGCGAACATCAGCGAGGCGAACAGCAAGCCCTTCTCGATCGTTTCCTCGATTTGCGGCGCGAAGTCCGAGATCGCGCTGGCGCCGCGCGGCAGCCGGTCGAGCGCCTCGGCGAGGTCGGCCGCCAGCCGGGCATCGTCGATCGCGAAGGCGCTGCGGATCGCCGCGACGTCGTTGCCGGCATCCTGCACCAGCACGTGCAGCCAGTGGACCAGCTCGACATAGGGATTGCCGCGCATCCGGCAGAAGCCGGTCGCGGTCTCGATCGCCTTGAGGGCGGTGGGGTTGAGGCGTCCGAACAGCGCCGACCGGCTGATCTCCGTCACGTGATGGTCTCCTTGGAAAGGGTGCGGGCAAGCCGCCGGGCGCTGGGGCCGAGCCGGGCATCGGCGCGGATGCCGCCGGGCGCCGCGCGCCCGGTCCAGCCGCTCCAGCCGAGCCGGGCGCCGCCGCCCAGCCGCGCCGGTCGGATCGCCTCGATCGCGACGGCGAGTTCGACGTCCCATTCGAGATGCGGCGGCGCGAAGGCATCGAGTGCCGCGACCAGCAGCGCATAACGCTGGCCGCCGGGCAGGAACGCTGCGTGGTCGCGCGGATCGCGGATGGTGAGTTCGACGCGGAAGACATCCTGCCAGGTCCGCACGCGGCCGCCCGCCAGCGCGTCCTGCCCCAGCCCCGCGCACCGCCCGCCTAGCCGCGTGGCGTCCTCCGGCTCCACCGCGCGCCAGCGCGGCACGAACTCGCGGATCCGCACCGGCACGCGGAGCAGGTCGGCAAGCGCATCCTGCAGCCCGGCCGGGCTGCGCGGTGAGACGAACAGCGCGGCATGGCGCAGCCGGGCGGCGGGCGGGAAGGCGCTGTCCGCGCGCGCGCCGTCCTGCGCGCCGGTGAGCGCGGCGATGCGATCGGCGAAGCGGTCGTCGGCCGGGCGATCGGCGCTCGCCGCCGGGCTGGTCGACGCCCAGGCGCGGTAGAAGAGCTGCAGCATCCGGCCCGCGAGGACGTCGAGAAAGCCGCCATAGGGCTGGGTGCGCGAATAGCGCTGCTCATAGGCGGCGAACTCGCTGAGGTGGAGCGGCAGCGGCCCCATCGGCCCGGTCAGCCCCATCCATTGCCCGGCGACCGTCGCCCGGCCGTCTTCCACCCGGATCGCATCGAGCGTGGCGGCGGGAAAGGCCAGCGAGGGCGTGTGGGTAAGCGTCGCGATGTCCTGCGCGGGCAGCTTCGCCTCGCCGATCCGCGGCAGGCCCGGCGCACGCGCCTCCGCCCCGCGCAGCAGCGCGAGCGGACCCAGCCGGCACAGTTGCTGCGCGGCGCGGGCGAAATAGCTCAGATGGTCGGACGGCGGCCGATGCGCGCGGGCCATTGCGCCAACCTCCCTTGCTGGAGGGTCTCGAACACCGTCTCGGTGAAGCTGTTGACTGCGGCGAACTCGCTGAGGAACCGCTCGAGCACCGCGCCGAACACGAACATGCGGCCATTCTCGTACGCCGCCTCGTCCAGCGTGACGCGCAGCTGCTGCCCCCGCACGAAGCCGGGCTGCGCCTCGCCGGGCACACGGCGCGACACCGGGCGCGCGGTGACCGAGCGCACCCCGTCCACCTGTCGCCGCAGCGCCGGATCGTCGACCCGGCCGTAAAGCGCGAGATGGCTGAGCAGCACGTCAGGACTACCGTCGGGATCGCTGGCGAAGCCGGTGTAATTGGGCGTGAGGTGACTCACCACCCGCCACGCCGCATCGCCGATGCCGAGCGGCGGCCGCGGCGGCGTCGGCGCGCGCAGCATCGTGATCGCACGCACCGGCAGACCGTCCGCCGACAGCGCCGCGCCGGTGCCGCGCACCAGCTCGGGCAGCTCGCGATTGGTAACGAGCGCGCGGACCGACAGCTCGCCGATCTCCTCGACGCGATCGGGGCGGCCGGGGGCGGTCAGGCTGATCCAGGTCTCGGTGCCGGTATAGTCGCCGCGCCGCCGCGCGCGCTGCTCGCGGGTCGAGAGCCGGCGGTAGCGCAGGCGCGGGACGTAGAAGATCGCGTCGCTCCAGTCGTAGAGCAGCCCGGCAAAATCGTGCAGCGGCAGCACCGGCTGGACATCGTCCGCCTCGCGGCCATGCGCCTTCACGTCGAGCAGCCGCCACACCTCGTAGTTGAGCGGCCGGGTGCGATCGGCGATCACCTGATGCTCGTGCTCGAACCCGCGCAGCGGCACGCGATCGAGCTGCTTTTCGAACAGGTTGATCGCCGGCGTCGCGAACAGCCGGAAATTCGCAGAGGACAGCGCACCGGCGAGCACCGGCGCGGCGCGCCGCAACAGGATGACGATGTCGCACGTCTCGCCCTCACCGGCCGCGAAGGCGGCGCGGAGCCCTTCGAGACGGGCAAAGAGGAAGCGTTCGGGGCAGGCGAAATATTCGCCGAGCAAGCGATAGCCGCGATGCGAACGCCGGTCGTGCGGCAGCAGCGCATGGTCCTCGTCGAAGCCATGCTGCGCCGGCACCGGCAGGCGCACGCCCCCGGCCGCGCCGGATTCGGGCGCGCGGGCGACCACGGCGACGGCATCGCCGATCAGCTGGCGGTACAGCTCGCCCGGCACGCTGCCGGTACCGTCGAGATAGAGCGGGAGATCGTCGACCGGCAGATCGGCCAGCAGCATGCCCTCGGTCGTGCCCAGCCGCAGCCGGATGCCGGCCTCGATCGGCTCGCCCGTGCGCGCCGCGGTCATGAACGGCGCGACCGCCGCACGCGAGCCCAGATACTCCGCTTCGACGACGCGCAGCGGCCAGAGCGTGACCGCATGGCCGGTGACGAACTGGACAGGGGAATTGTCCCGATCGGCGGCGAGCGTGCGCAGCCGGGTGCCGCGCGGCACCGTCACGCCTTCGGCCAGCGCGCCGTCCCCGGCATGCGGCTCGAACCCGGCGATGCAGATCGACGGCGTCGGCGCGAGATAATGCGGCTGGACCACCTGCAGCAGATGCTGGGTGAAATCGGGAAACTGGTCCTGCAGCTTGAGCTGGACGCGCGCCGCGAGGAACGCCACGCCCTCCAGCAGCCGCTCGACATGCGGATCGACTTCGCCCGAGGCGTCGAGCCCCAGCCGGCCGGCGACGGTCGGGTGCTCCTCGCCGAATTGCCGCGCGCTTTCGCGGAGGTAGACGAGCTCGTCGTTATACGCGTGGAGGAGCCGAGGATCCATCACTGCTCCCGGAAGGCGACCGCGCCGGTTTCGATCTCCACGTCCGAGCGGAACTCGACCGGCAGCGCGGCGACCGCGCTCACCAGGTCGCCGCGGATTACGAAGCCGACGCTGCTGGCGCGGGTGCGATCGGGATCGACCTCGACCTCCAGGCTGCCGCGCGCCACCCGCGGCTCGAACCGGGCGACCGCCTCGCGCATCTCGCGCGCACGCGACTGCACGCCCGGGCGGGTGAGCAGGCTGCCGGTCAGGTCGGCCAAGCCGTAGTTGAGCACCGAGCTCGCCGCTTCGGGCGCCGCCGAAAGATCCTCGGCCGAGGCAAGCGAGATGGTGTTGAGCAGCCAGTTGAGCTCGCGCAGCACCGTGGTGCGCAGCGCGGCCTCGTTGAACCGCTCGATCCGCGGCACGGTGTAGAAACGCAGCGACGTGCGGTCCATGCCGCGCACCTCGATCGACTCGTCGCGCAACCCGTCGAGCTCGAGATCGGCGACCAGCTTGTCGAACAGCGTCGGGTTGATCCGCTGCGTCATGGCCGGGAATCGAAGCGGATGCGGCGAAAGCCCAGGATGCCGATGTCGGTGCCGTCGCTGGTCGTCCAGAGGTGCTGGCCGACGCCGTGCACCGCGTCGCCCGCCTCGCGCCACTCGGTCCGCCGTGCGAGCCGCAGGGCGCCGTCGTCCTGGGCTTCGGTGCCGGGGTAGCGCACCGGCAGCAACGCCGCGATCCCCGCACCGTCGCGCAGGCGGATCTCGGCGGGAAGCCACACCAGGTCGCGCAGGTCGACCGGCCCGTCGCTGGTGATCTCCGCGACCGCCGCGAAGGGGATCAGGCCCCAGCGGCCCGCCACCACCGCCTCGAACATCGGCCCGAAGCGGCTGTCGGCGTCGAACAGATAGTCGAAGCGATGGCCGTCGACCTCGCCGGGCGTATCGGGGCTGCCGTCGAGCGCGTGGCGACGCAGCAGCCCCGCATCGGGGCCCACCGCGGCGAGCGCGTCGACGAACACTTCCGCCCAGGCATCGTCGCCGACGAGCAGCGGCGCGCGTTCCTCGCCTGCCATCGCCGCGGCGCGCAGCCGCTCCGCCTCGATCACCTGGCCATAGGCGACGGACAGCATCTGCGCCTCGGGCGAGAGCTGCGCCAGCGCGCGGAGCTGGCTGCGCGCACTGTCCCACGCGCCGTCGAGGCAGAGCATCTGGCACAGAAACATCCGCGCACGCTGGTCGCCAGGCGCATTGCGCACCGCGGCGACCAACGCCTGCCGCGCAGCGACCAGATCGCCCGAGGCGAGCTGCGCCGCGATAACCTGTTCCTGTGCGACATCGGCTGGCATCATCTTCTCTCTTGCTGGTCGCTGGAAAAGGGGCGCCGCGCCTTCCTGCCGAGGCGGACGCGGGGCGCCCCGAAGGCCGGTCAGGCGCTGGTGTTCTTGAGAATGTCCCACTTGAACTCGGGCGCGCCGCCTGCGGCACCGTCCTTGGTCTGCTCCTTGTAGGTCATGTGCATCTTCTCGAAGTTGAGCGAGACCATCTCGGTGGTGCGCTCGTCGCCGCTGCTGCCGCCGTGCTGGATGTTCGAGACGAGCACTTCCTCCATCACGATGGTGAGATACTCCAGCGGGCTCGTGCCGCCCGCCTTGCGCATGGTGAGCGTCGCCTTGGTGACATGCTTGCCCTGCGCGCAGCTGAGCATCAGCGGCATCGAGGCGAGGTCGACGTACTTAGTGACGGTGATGTCCTGGAAATTGGCTTTGCCGGTGCCGGCGCCGCCGCCCATATGGGCGGTGCCGACATTGCTCATGCCCCAGTTCCAGCCGATCACGTCGATCTCGTTATTGTGCGTGGAATCTTTCGACTCGCCGTTGATGCCTTCGAGCTTCAGGAAAATATCGACAGCCATGATTCACCCTTGGTTGGTTTGAAGCGGTAGGGAGTGGGATTGGACGGGCCCGCGGCTCAGTTGCCGGACTTGGGCAGCCGCGAGACCATGCTCAGCGACACGTCCATGCCTTCGAGCTGATAGTGCGGGATCATGCGGAACAGGCCGCGATAATAGCCGGGGTTCTCGGGGTCCGGGATCACCTCGACCGAGGCCTGCTTCAGCGGCTTGCGGGCCTTGGTATCCTCGGTCGAGAAGTCGGGCTGGACGTCGACATATTGCATGATCCAGCTCTGCAGATCGCGCTCGAGCACCGGCGCCTCGCGGCTGCTGCCCACCCAGTCGCGCACCATGCACTTCAGGTAATGCGCGAAGCGGCAGCTGGCGAAGATATAGGGCAGCCGCGCCGAGAGGTTGGCGCTCGCCGTCGCGTCCGGATCCTCATAGGCTTTTGGCGCGTGGAGCGTCTGCGCGCCGATGAAGGTGGCGTGATCGGTGTTCTTGCGGTGGACCAGCGCCATCAGCCCGGCCTTGGAGAGCTCCGCCTCGCGCCGGTCCGAGATCGCGATCTCGGTCGGGCACTTCACGTCGAGCCCGCCCTCGTCGGTGGGGAACAGGGCGGTCGGCAGATCCTCGACCGTGCCGCCCGATTCCACGCCGCGGATGCGCGTGCACCAGCCATAGGTCTTGAACGCCTCGGTGATCCGCACGCCCAGCGCATAGGCGGCGTTGAGCCACAGATAGTTGTCGTGATCGCCCTCGACCTCTTCCTCAAAGGCGAATTCCTCGACGGGATCGGTGTTCGCGCCGTAGAGCGGACGACCCAGGAAGCGCGGCAGCGTCAGCGCCATGTAGCGGCTGTCGTTCGAGGCGCGGAACGAGCGCCAGGCCATATAGTCGGTGGCGTCGAACTGCTTGGCGATGTCGCGCGGATTGGCGAGCTCGCGCCAGCTGTCCATGCCGATCAGCGCCGGGGCCGCCGCCGCCAGGAACGGCGCGTGCGCCGCCGCACCGATCTTGGCGAGGCCCTTCATCACTTCGATGTCGGGGCCGCTATGGTCGAACTGATAGTCGCAGACGATCGCACCATAGGGCTGGCCGCCCAGCTGGCCGAACTCCGCCTCGTAGATGCGCTTGAACAGCGGGCTCTGATCCCAGGCCGCGTCACGATACTGGCGCAGCTGGCGGCGCGTCTCCTCCTTGGAGACGTTGAGCACGCGGATCTTGAGATCCTTGCCGGTCGAGGTGTTGCCGACCAGGTACCACAGCCCGCGCCACGCCGATTCCAGCTGCTGGAATTCGGGATGGTGCAGGATCGCGTTGACCTGCTCGCTGAGCTTGCGATCGATCGCCGCCTTGAGCGCGTCGACCGTCATGTAGACGTCCTCGCCGATCACCGCGGCGTCGGCGAGCGCCTGCTCGGCGAGCGTCTTCACCGCTTCCTCGATGCGGGCGCGCTTGGTGTCCGAGCCGGGCTTGAACTCGCGCTGGAGCAGCATCGCGAACTCGTCCGCGCCGCCGTCTTCCGTCAGCTGGATGCGATCGTCCTGCTGCGTTGCTTGCTGGGCCATCTGTGCCTCCTGAATCCGGTGTCTGCGCTTATGCGGCCGCGTCGCCGCCGGTCGTGGTCTCGGCCGTCTCGGCATGCGCCGCGCGGCTGGCGGCGAGCGAGCGCATCAGCTCGGGGTCCTTCAGGACCTTGTCGAGCAGCTCCTGCGCGCCGGCCTTGCCGTCCATGTAGAGCATCAGGTCGTTGAGCTGCTCTCGCGCCTCGAGCAGCTTCGCGAGCGCGGGCACGCCGCGGGCGATCTGGCCGGGGCTGAAATCCTCGAGCGTCTTGAAGGTCAGGTCGACGCCCAGCCGCCCCTCGCCGGTCAGCGTGTTCTCGACCGTGAAGGCCGCGCGCGGGGCGATCCGCTCCATGCGCTCCTCGAAATTGTCCATGTCGAACTCGACGAAGTCGCGCTGGTCGTGCGGCTTCTTCTCGACCAGCGACTTGCCGGAAAGATCGGACATCACGCCCATCACGAACGGGATCTCGATCTTCTGGCGCGAGCCATAGGTCTCGACCTCATACTCGATATGGACGCGCGGCGCCCTGTTTTCCTTGATGAAGCGCTGACCGCCTCGTGCCGAAACCATAGCCACCTCGTGCGTTTGCGATTGCTCGGGGGGAACGGTTGGGGCTCCCGCCGAGCGACGCTGGCCGAGTAGCGGGCGGACGGCTTCAGCCGGATTTCAGAAGCCGGCGGCGAAGCTACGATCGAAATAAGCGGCTCTGGGCCCATGGAAAAAGCGGCACCCCGGCGCCCGCAATATTTCAGGCGCAACGCAATCCTCCTACCGCCCGGCACCCGGCCGCGCCTATTTCCCGTCCACCGCTTCACACCGCCACGGGAACCGCAGCACATGGCAGCGCCGCTCGCCGCCCGACATCGCCATGCCGAACACGCATGCGCCGCCCTACTGGCCGCGCATGCGCAGGATGGCGTGCGCATCGACGAGCGCAGTCGGTGCGATGTCTTCGAGCACGGCCATGAAATCGAGCCCGATCCAGCCCCGCGCCCGCTCCACCAGCATGGGCACCGGGCTCGACGGCTCGTGCCGGCGGTAATAGTCGAGCACCAGATCGAGTACCCGGGCCACATCCTCCCGGTTCCGCACCGTGGTGCCCATCGGCTGCACGCCGTCCTGCGCCGCCTCGGCGCCGGCGACGGCCTCTTCACTCGGCATTTCAATGTCCGCCTCGGCGGGCACGAAGCTGCGCAGCGCGACCCGTTGCGTGGAGAGCACCTCGTACAGCGCGGAGAAATCAGTGGCATTGCGGGCGCCGGCATTGGCCATCAGGCGCTCGTCGATGGCGTGGATGGTCGCCTCGATCCGCTCGATCGCCGCCGCCCCCTCGGTCAGCGCCTCGCGGATCTCGGCCTCGGCAAGCATCGCGCGGAACATGCCATACCCTTCCTCGCCCTCTCCGCCGCGATGGAAGCGCGCAATGTCCTCGCCGGTGATCCGGCCGAGCCGGGCGTGATCGGCATAGACGATGCGCCGCAACGGGCCCGCAAAGGCCGGCACCGAGGCGAGCGCATCGAACGCGCTCTTGCGTGCCTCCACGCCATATTCGTCGAGCCGCGGATGCACCGCGTCCCAGTAGCGGTCGAGCAGCCCGGCGACGAACGCCACGCCCAGCTCGACCTGGTCGAGCCTGCCCGACTCCGCCGCGACACGACAGAAATAGACCCCGAGCCAAAGGTCCTTGGTCCGCGTGGCGAGCGTCGCGATGGTGTCGAGCAGCTGCCGCCAGTCGGTATCGGCGCGCTGCTCGACGATGCCGGAGGCGTCGATCGAGACCGACGTGTCGAACGCCTGCTCGATCCGGTGGCGCTGCGGATCATAGGCGAGGTCGGGCCCGGCGGGATCCTCGTCGGAGACGGGCGCCAGCAGCGTGTCGAGGTCGATGGCCATGTCGGGAGCATCCTTGATCGGGGGACCGCCGGGGCCCGGCGGGCGGCGCCGGGCCTAAGCGCGGCTCGGAAGCCGATCAATCGACGACATGATGACAATAGTAACAGAATGGAAAGCGCGATCGCATGAAGCGGCAGGCCGAAATAACGCTGGATGTCGGCTCGCCGATCAAGCTGGTGCACTTCGCTTCGCATGAGCGACTGAGCAGCTTGTTCACGATCACTGCCGAGATCGTCGTGCGCGACAAGGTGGATTTCCTGCCGAAGCTCGGCAACGCCGCCAGCATCGAAGTCTTCGAACTGGATGCGCATGTGCGCTACTTCCACGCGCAGCTCGCCGAAGCACATTTCCTGCGCGAGGAGGACCAGGGCTATCACTACAGGCTGGAGCTGCGTCCCTGGCTGCACCTGCTCGACCACAACATGGCCTATCGCGTGTTCGAGGAGCGCAGCGTGGTCGACATCCTCAAGGCGGTGCTGGAGTCGTATAGCCGACGGGTCGATGTCGGCGGGCTGACGGGCAGCTATCGCCCCTGGAAGTACTGCACCCAGTATCGCGAGAGCGACTTCGCCTTCGTCTCGCGGCTGATGGAGCGCGAGGGCATCTATTACTATTTCCGCCACGAGGCGGGCGAGCATGTGCTGGTGCTGTGCGACTCGCCCTCGGCGCACAAGCCCGCGCCCGGCTATGCCACGGTCAAGCTGCGCCCGGACTGGTCGGGCCGCAGCGGCGGGCTCGCCGAGGCACTGTGGGACTGGCACGAGCATGTCCGCAGTGGCGGCGAGCGGCGCTATCTGCTGCAGAGCTTCGACCATCAGTCGAGCACGGTGCGCGAGGGCCAGAAGGAAGGTCCCGCGCGCAACAAGGCCGACAGCCAGGAGGTGCATCGCTACACCGGCGACTTCGTCGAGCCCGCGCTGGCGCAGCATTGGGCGGAGGTGGCGCTGCAGGCGGCGCGTGCCGGCCAGCGCGTCTATACCGGCACCGGCGACGCGATCGGGCTCGCCTGCGGCGGGCGGTTCACGCTCGATTCGCAGGACGCGTTCGATCGCGGGTCCGAGTTCGTCGTCACCGCGCTCGACATGGCGATGGACGCCGAGCCCTATCGCACCGGCGCGGACGCGACGCCGCGCCGCGTCTCGATCGAGGCCGTTCCCGGCGACACCCCCTGGCGCGCGCCGGCGGTCACGCCCGCACCGGTCGCCGGGCCCGAAACCGCGATCGTGGTCGCCGGCGGGGCCGACGACAGCAATGTCGATCCGCAGGGCCGCGTGCGGGTGCGCTTCCTGTGGAAGCGCGCTTCGGAGGGAGAGGACAAGGCGCGCTCCTGCTGGCTGCGCATCTCCTATCCCTCGGCAGGTGCCGGCTTCGGGCATGTCACGCTGCCGCGCACCGGCGAGGAAGTGATCGTCGACTTTCTCGACGGCAACCCGGATCGTCCGATCCTCACGGGCCGCGTCTACAATTCGGAGCACGTGCCGGCCTATGCGCTGCCCGAGCATCGCACGCGCTCGCTCTACCGCTCGCAGACGATCGGGGCGAGCGGCAGCTATGCCGGCGCCGAGGGCGGCGCGCCGGGCGGGCGCGGCTATAACGAGCTGCATTTCGAGGACAAGGGCGGGGCCGAGCAGGTCTATCTCCGCGCCCAGCGCGACCGTCTCGCCGAGGTGATGCTCGACGACGAGCTGCGCGTCCGGCGCGATCGCAAGACGCGGGTGGGCCGGGATCGCACCACCGAGGTACACGGCGACGACAGCGTGTCGGTCGAAACCGGCAACCACCGCCTCGACGTCGCCCGCGGCAGTGCAGACATCAGCGCGGCGCGGGAGATCAAGCTCACGGTGGGGCTCAACACCATCGTCATGAACGAAGCGGCGATCACCCTGCGCGTGGGCATGAACAATATCACCATCACCCAGGCCGGGATCCTGCTCAACGGCTTGACCATCACCGGCAACACGACGGGGGCGTTGACGCTCAACAGCCTCGGCACCGCCACCGTCTCGGCTGCAGGACTGCTGACCCTGATCGGCGGTTCGCTGGTGATCCTGTGAGCTGGCCGCGCACCATCTGGGCGCAGGCCCGCCAGATCAACGCGCTGCTGCGCTGGCCGGCGCTGCCCGGCGACGACGCGCCGCCCGATCGTTTCTTCGAGCGGCTGCGTGCCGAGGGCAAGGCGGCCGAGGCGGCCCTGTTCCTCGGCCAGGCGCTGCCGCGGTTCGAGGCGGTGCTCTGGGCGGCGCAAGTCGCTGCGCCGGTCGCCGGCCCGGCGGATGCTGCGGCGATGGCGGCCGTGCAGGCCTGGCTGGCCAACCCCGCCGAGCCCCAGCGCCGCGCCGCCGGCACCGCGGCGCTGCAAGGCCCCCCGGCCACCGCCGCCACCCTCGCCGCCAGCGCGGTATTCCATTCGGGCGGCTCGATCGCGCCGCCGGACCAGCCGCCCACGACACCGCCGCGCGAAGTTGCCGGTACGCTGGCCGCGGTCGCGGTACTCGCCGCGGTCGCCATGGCCGGAAGGGACCACCGCGCCGCACTCGACCACGCCCTCGACCTTGGAACGGCCCTCGCCCGGCGCGAGGCGGAGACCACCCCATGACGCTGACCCTCACCCTCCAGCCCGGCACGTCGCCCGTGCCCGACCAGCCCGCCCCGCTTCACCTCGACGGGCATGGCGCGCTGATCGGCCGCTCGCCCCACGCCGACTGGCACCTGCCCGACCCGCGCCACCACATTTCGTCGCGCCACTGCGAGATCGGCTATCGCGATGGCGCCTATCTGCTCACCGATCTCAGCACCAACGGCACGTTCGTCAACGATTCCGCCGAGCGGCTGACCGCGCCGCATGTGCTGCGCGACGGCGACCGGATCGCGATCGGCGACTATCGGATCGTGGTATCGCTCCCGGCCGAGGCGAGCGCGGGCACCCAGGTCGCGGCCGTAGCGGCGGCTCCGGCGGAATCGCCCTGGGGCAGCTGGGACCCGCCCGCGCCGCCCGCCGCGCCCTCGGCCTGGGACGATCTGCCGGCCGCACCGCCGCCGGATGCCAGCCTCTGGGCAGCGCCCGAGCCGCAGCGCGCACCCTCCGACTGGGCCAGCGCGCCGCGCGAAAGCACCCAGCCTTCGGCGACCGACCTCTGGGGGCAGCTTGCCGCCGAGAGCGCGATCGACTGGTCGCGCGGCGATTTCGCCGCCGCCGAGGCGTGGAGCGCCGCGCAGCAGCCGGCGCCGCTCGCGCTGCCGCTGCCGCCGGAGGACCTAGCACCCGCCGCGCAAGCCGCTGCCGTCGAAGCGCCCCCCGCCCCTGCCGCCATCGCCGACGACGGCTGGGCCGCGTTCCTCCGCGCCTCTGGCGTGCCCGCCGATCGGCTGCGCAGCCGCCCGGCGGAGGCGCTGGCGGCCGCCGGCGCGATGCTGCGCCAGATGGTCAGCGGGCTGATCCTGATGGTCGACGCCCGCGCCCGCGCCAAGGCGCAGCTCGGCACGCAAGCGACGAGCCTCGAGCTCGAAGGCAACAATCCGATCAAGTTCGTGCGCTCCCCCGAGCGCGCGTTGCTCCAGCTCCTCGACGCGCCCGAACCCGGCTTCATGGATGCCGCCCGCGCGGTGGAGGAAGCCTATCAGGATCTGCAGGCGCACCAGATGGCGACGCTGTCGGCGATGCGCGGCGCGCTCACCCAGACGCTGGCGCAGTTTTCCCCCGATGCGATCCAGGCGCGGCAACCCGAGCCGGCGGGCATCGCCCGCTGGTCGCGCCAGGCCCGCGAGGCGGCGCTGTGGCGCGCCTATGTCCGCGACTTCGAAGGCGTGGTGCGCGGTGCCGACGAGGCATTCATGGACCGCTTCGCCAAGGAATTCCGCACCGCCTATGAGGAGCAGATCGCCGCGATGCGGGGGCGCCGCTAGCCGATCAGCGTGGTCGAATCGCAGCCGATGACGACCACCGTCACATTGTCGGGCGCGCCGCGGGCCAAGGCCAGCGCGACGAGCGCGTCGGCGGCGCGGCGGGGATGCTCGGCGGCGAGCGTCTGGGCGATCTCGGCATCGGTGACGATGCGCGTCAGCCCGTCGCTGCACAGCAGGAACACGTCCCCCGCCAGGACCACCTCGTCGCGCATGTCGACGTTGAGCCGCGGCTCGACGCCCACCGCGCGCGCAAGGACATGCGCCATCGGATGCTGCTCCGCCTCCGCGCGGGTGAGGAGGCCGCGCGCGACCAGCTGCTCGACCTGCGAATGATCGGTAGTGAGCTGCTCGAGCGCGCCCTCGCGCAGGCGATAGACGCGGCTGTCCCCCACCCACATCACCCGTGCCCGGCCCTCGCGGGCGAGCAGCAGCGCGACGGTGGAGCCGATCTTGGCCCCCTCCGCGCCGGTGGCCGCATAGATCCGGGCGTTGACGGCGAGCAGCGCGGCGCGGGCGGCGGCGGCGGCTTCCTCGAAGGTTTCGGGCAAGGGCGCGGCTTCGAGCGCGGCGGCGATCGTCGACGAGGCCCATTGGCCATGCGCATGCCCGCCCATGCCGTCGGCGACCAGCCAGAGCCCGTCGCGCAGCCGCGCCGCCCAGCTATCCTCGTTCACCCGCCGCACGCAGCCGACATCGCTGCGCGCGCCCTGTTCGAAGCGAAGCCGCGTCGCGATCGTCATCGGCTGATCCAATCGTGCCGCCAGTCGGTCATCTGCGGCGCAGGCGCCGCAGGATCGGCGACGCGCGCCGCGCAGGCCGGAAGGAATGCGTCGAGGTCGAGCATCGGCGCGAAGGCAGACTGGATCGCCTCAGCCATCGCCGCAGCGATGCCTGCCAGGAACGGGGGTGCCAGCGCACCCGCGCCCTTGCGCCCCAACACCAGCGGAAAGCGGCGGCCGTGACTGTCGCACGCCGGCGCGATGCAACCCGCCTGCCAGCTGCCGTCGGCGAGTGAAAGGCCGAAGCGCCACGGCGGGGTGGCGTCGAACGCCGCCTCGAAGCCCTCGCCGAGCCGGGCGGCGCCGTCGGCCATAACCGCGCAGCACCAGGCATCCCAGCGCAGCCGCTCGGCCGGCGCGAGGCCGCGGCTGGTGAACTCGCCGCGCGACGGCAGCTTGCCGAACAGGAAGGCTGCGCCGCTCATAGCCGCTCGGGGCACCGGAAGGCGAAGGGACCGCCGCGGCCGAACGGACTTTCGCTTCCCGGCAGTACCATGGTCAGGCTCGTCGCCTGTGCGCCCTCGCCGAAGCCGAGCCGCAGCGTCGACGGTCCGGCATTCGCCACCCGCGCGCGGTCGACCAGACGGAACAGCGCCCAGCTGCCGCGTGTCTCGATGGTCGAGAGGATGCGCTGGTCGGCCGAAAGCTGCAGGCTCGCGCTCGGCAATGCGCTCGCCGACCACAGCACGGGCTTGGGATCGCGCGTGGCGGCATCGAAGCGATAGCTGGCACCGCCGGCAGCGAACTGCACGGCGCGCACCTCCGGCCCAAGCTGCGCCAGCCCGACATTGACCGCGATCCCGCCTGCGAGCAGCGCGCGGATCGCCGCCGCCTTCTGGAACTGCGCGGCGCTGCTCGCGGCGAAGCTGGCGGCGACCGGATCGCCCGACTTCCACCTCCAGACCGGCCCCGACAGATCGAGCAAGGCCAGCAACCGCTGCTGCACGAACCGGTCGAGCATGCCGCCCATGCCGAAGACCTGCTGCACCTCGGCCAGCGCCGCATCCTGGGGCGCGCCGGGGGCAAAGGGATAGCGGCCCCGCGTCGCCGCCAGGCAGGCGGGCAGCACGTCGCGCGCATATTCGGTACCGAGCGCGGTCTGCGCCGACTTCGCCGCGGCACTCGCGCCGCTACGCGTCGCCTGTCGCGCGAAGTCTTGGAGCTGCGGGGGTGCGGAAGCGCTGCTGGTTGTCAGGTCGCCGAGCGCCACCGCCAGCTGCCCCTGCGCCGCGTCGCTACCGAGCGAGGCGCCCGCCACGCTCGCCGCCGATCGGGCAGACGCGGCCTTGCGCACGCCGTCGACCAGCGCATCGACCGGCGCCGGCCCGGAGCCCTCGCCGGCATAGCGCGCGAGATCGGCGAAATGCGCGGTGATCGTGCCGCCGGCGTCGCCCGCCTGTCCGCCCTCGCTACCCAGCCGGGTGTTGCGGGCGACATCCTGGAGCAGCACCTTGAGCGGCGAGGGTGTGCGGGTGAAGGCGCCCAGCGCGGCCGGGCTGCCGAAATAATCGGCCGGCTGCACCTGCGCGAGCAGCCCGTCCCAGGCGGCAACGTAATCGCGGGCATAGGCAGCGGCGACCGCGGCCCGCAGCGCCGGCAGCTGCTCGCGGATCGACTGGCGTGCGGCGTCCGGCCCCAGCACCCACAGGCTGTTGCCGAGCTCCGCCTGCACGTCGGCGAGCCCCGGCCGATAGGCCTTGGCATAGCCCTCGCGCGTGAAGAACCACGGCACCTGCGCGGCGAGCAGCGCATTGCCACCCCGGAACGCCTGCGCGTCCCCGCTGGCGAGCACGCCGCCAGGCTGCCAGTCCGGCCGGCCGCTCGCCGCCGCGCGCGTCCGCAGCTCGGCATAGGCGCGATCGGCGAGCGACAGCGTCTGCACCGCGGCACGGGTCGAGGCGATCAGCGCGCCATCGAGCGGCGCACGCCGGTTCGGCCAGACGCGGCCGAGATCGGGATCGGCGAGCATCGCGTCCAAGTGCCGCGCGAGATCGGCGCGAATATCGGCGCGGTCGTCGCCGGCGAGCGGACCGGTGCGCCAATCGGCCACCGCCCACGCGCGCACCGCCCGCGGGTCGAGCGGCCCCTGCCCGCCGAGCATCAGATACACCTTGAGCGGTTCGTAAAGCGCCGCCGGTGTTTCTGCGTCGGCTCGCAGCACCTGCTCGAGCCGGAGCAACAGCCGTGGCAGCAGGATGCGCTGCACCCCCTCCAGATAGGCACCGCGCGCGGTCGCCGCATGCCCCGACTGGAACAGCCCGAGCCGCATCCGCCACGACGGATCGCCCTGCGCTTGGTCGGCGAACCCGCGCGGCAGCGCACGCAGCCGGTCGAGCAGCGGCAGCACCTGTTCGAGGTCGGGATCGCTGGCACGCACCTCGACGAGGTCGATTCCCGAGGTGCCGATCTGGCCGGAAATCGACTGCGCCTGCGCGGCGAGATCGGCCTGCAGCGCCTTGTTGCGCGCGAAGCTGCCTGCCCAAAGCGCGCTCATCGCCACGACCAGCAGCACCATGCCCCCGAACACGCCCGCCAGCACCCCACGCCGCCGCCGCTGCACGGCGGGCGCCGACCGAACCAGGCCGGCTTCGGGGATCACTACCTCGGTGAGCAGCCGGTTGAGGAAATAGGCGCGCCCCTGCCCCTCGCGCGCGGGCGGCTGCGGCGCGTCGTACACCGCCGCCATCGCGCTCAGCACCCGATCGAGCGTCGCGCCTTCCTGCACGCCGCTGGCGAAATAGAAGCCGCGGAAATCGCCCGCGCCGTCGCCATCGGCGAGGAACGCTCCCTCGACCAGATAGACGAGCCGTTGGCGCAGCGACGCCATCTGCGCCGGGAAGGCGAGGATGCGGGCGCGTCGCGCGGCATCGGGCTCCTCGTGCAACCGTCGCGGCAGCCGCTGCCAGAGCGCCTGCACCACGCGATCGAACTCGGCGGCGACCTGGGCTCCATCGGCCGCGCTATCGGGCTCCAACGTGGCGCCGAGCACGGCACGTCGGCCCTCGGCGCTGAGGTCGCCGAAAAAGTCGGTGAAGCCGGCCAGGAGATCGGCCTTGGGCAACAGCAGATAGACCGGCGCATCCACCTGCAGCGTGCGGCGCAGCTCGGCCAGCCGCTGGCGGATCGCCGCCGCGTGCGCGTCCAGCACGGCGCGGTCGGCGCTGGTCAGCATATCGGTGGCGAGCGCGACGAGGATGCCGTTGATCGGCTGAAGCGGCCGATGGCGGCGGAGCAGGTCGAGAAACCCGCGCCAGCCCGCGGCATCGGTGCCGGCATCGGCATCCTGCGTGGTGTAGCGCCCGGCGGTGTCGACCAGCACCGCCTCGTCGGCGAACCAGAAATCGAGGTTGCGTGTGCCGCCCACGCCCTTCAGCGCGCGCTTGGCCCAAGGGAAGCGCAAGCCGGAATGGACCAGCGCCGTCGTCTTGCCGGCACCCGGCGGGCCGATGATGACGTACCAGGGCCGGTCGTACAGATAGGCGCGCCGCGATCCCGACAGCGATTTCAGCTCGGCCAGCGCCTCGCGCATCCGCGCGGCAAGCGTGCGCGTTTCCTCGGCCCCGTCCTCCGCGTCGGTCGCTGCCAGCCCGTCGGCCAAGCCATCGGCGGCGCGCTTGCCGCGCCACCACCGCCACAGCACCGCGAGCCCGAAGCCGAGCGCGACCAGGCCGACCAGCGCGAGCCGTATCCAGGTCGCACGGAACAGCGGAAACAGCGTCGGCAGCCCGAACAGTATGATCAGCGCGAGGATCGCCGCCGCGGAGGCGCTCACCGCCATCCAGTTGCGCATCAGCTTCTGCATTCCGTTATCCGTTCCGCGCGATCACGATTTCGACGCGCCGGTTCTGCGCCTTGCCTTCGGGGGTGGCGTTGGGCGCGATCGGCTGGGTCGCGCCGAAGCCCTGCGCCTCGACCCGCGCCGGATCGGCGAGCCGCGCGCGCAGGATCGCCGCGACCGTCTCGGCCCGCGCCTTCGACAGGGCGACATTGTCGGGGAAGGTCAGGCTCGCCACCGGATCGCTGTCGGCATGGCCCTCGACCCGCACGACGCCCTTTTCGCCTGCCACGGCCTCGGCGATCTTCTCGAACAGCGCCTGCCGCCCCGGCGCGAGCTGATCCGAGCCCGAGCGGAACAGCGTGCCGACGGTGGTGCGCACCCGCACGCTGTTGGGGTCCTGCTCGACCACGACCAGCTTCCGCGCGATCTCGTCGGCGAGGAATCCCTGGAGCCGCTGCTGCTGTGCACCGATCGGCACGGCGACGGGTGGCGCCGCGCGCGAGAGGCGCAAGGGCTGTTCGGGGTTGAGCGCGAGCAAGGCGGTCATCGCCGGCTGGCCCGTCTGGATCAGCACCAGCCGGAAGGCCAGCACGACCAGCAGCAGCACGCCGAGCGCGACGCTCGCCGCTAGCCCGATCGGCGCCCAGAAGCCGATCCGACCGCGCGCTGTAGGGGAGCCGCGCCAGTGCGGCACCAGCTCGGTTTCCGAGAGTCCACGCGCGGCGGGGATCGCGGCATAGGCGCTCGCCAGGATCGCGGCGCGCTGTCCGCGCTCGTCCTGCGCCACCCGAAAACGGCCTTCGAACCCCGCGGCGAGGCAGGCATGGTAGAGCTCGATCAGCTCGGCGTGCGCCGCCGGTTGGGCGAGCATCTCGCGCAGCAGCGCCCAGAAGCGGTCGCCGCCGATATTCTCGCCGAACCCGCGCACCACCATGCTGCGCCGCGCCCATTCGGCGCCGTCGGCGGCTTGGCCGGGCAGGTTCTGCGCGATGTCGTCGACCGTCGCATAGACGGCGTAGCGCGCGCGGCGCTGGGTCTCGGCATCATAGCCGCCGCCCGCGATCGCCGCGTCGAAACGCTGGGCGGCGGCCGACGCGCGGCGATGCAGCGACGGCAGATCGAGCGCGATCCGGCCCGACCGCGCCGACGCGATCAGCGCGAGCAGCGGCGCGGCTGCCGCGACGATCGGATTGTGCGCGCGAACCGCGACCGGCGGCTCGGGGAAATCCTCGTCGGCGGGGGGCGGTGCGGCCCGCGTCTCGGCAAGCCGGGCGCGCGCCTGCTGGAGCGGCGTCGGCTGGAAGACGGTGTGGCCGTCGCCGCCCAGGGCGTCGTCGTCGTTCACCGCGCGGCCTTCTTGACGCACCAGAGCTCGAGCCGGAGCTCGGGCCAGTCGCCGGCGACGTGCAGCCCCAGCGCGGGCGCGGCGGCGAGCGCAGGCCAGTCGGGTGCCGAGCGGTCGAGCTCGAAATAGACATGCCCCGGTAGTGCGCGGATCTGCGGCGGCGGGGTCGGCGTGTGGCGCAGCGGGATGCCGGCCAGCGCCGAATCGACGATCTGCCGCATCTTCTGCACCGGCCCGATCTTGGCGACCGAGGGAAAGCGCGCGCGCAGATCCTCGAGCGACATGCGCGCCGAGGCGACGAGGTAGAAATAGCCGGTCTGGAACAGCGCCGGATCGGTGATCCGCGCGGTATAGGCCCCCGGCCCCGCCTGGACGAGCGGCAGCTGGACCGCGGCGCGATCATAGACCGCCGAGAGGGCCGCCTGAATCGCCTCGACCACCGGCTCGAACGTCTCGCGCAGGCGGAGATGGTCATAGGGCGGGAAGGGCGGCGGCTGGCGTTCGGGTCGGGTGAACGTCGCCAGTTCGCCCGCCATGCCGAGCAGCGCCTCGTACAGCCGCTCGGGATGCACCATCGGCAGGCTCGCCAGATGCGCGAGTTGCGGGCGCCAGCGGTTGAGCGCCTGGAGCAACAGGAAATTGGCGATGCTCTCGGCGCCCGCCTCGGCCGCCTCGACCGCGCGCAGGGCGAGTTCCTCCACCCGCTGCCCGGCCCGGCCCAATATATCGGCGAGGAAGCCGGCGAGCCGCGGGCTGGCGCGCAGGTCGAGCGCGGGCGGGATGTGGCGCTCGTCGAACTGGATCGCGCCGTTTCGCACCTCGCGCACCCGCGCCAATTCGAGCGTGACACGGCCATAGGTCTGGTCGCGAGTGATGCCGAAGCGCAGATTGGGGCGTGCCATTTCGATCGGCTCGCTCGCCCGCTCTTCAGAAAAGACGTCGGCGACCTCATGGGTCTCGACCAGGTACCGTGCGCCCTCGGCACCGGCTGCGTCGACGTCGCGAAAGGCTACCCCGCCGGGCTGGTGCGCGGGCAGGGTCAGCTGGATGCCGGCGTCGCGCGCGTCGGCGGGGATGTCGATCGGCGGCGGCGGCGGCAGCGTGCCCGGGATGGCGAAATGCAGCCCGTCGGGCAGCACGCCGGAGAGCTTCTCGATCGCGAACTTGCCGAGCGCGGCGAGATTCTGGTTGATCACCAACTCGGTCACGCCCCAGCGATAGGGCCCGGCATGGCGGCCGGCGGCCGCGAGCTCCGCGTCGAGATGGCGTTCCAGCTGCTGGAAATGCTGCTGGCGCAGGAACAGCCCCTCGCGCCAGGCGACGCGCCCGTCAGCGGACACGGTGCGCGCTTCCGCGGCGGCGGCAGAAATTCCCGGCTCGAAACACATTCACTCCCAACAACAGGCGGCGACCGTCCGGCCGGCTGTGCCAGCAGGACGGTTTCACGCGCATGTCGGATGGCGTGGGCTGCGGTTACGGCTGTAGTGTTGGCGCGCCAGTTAGCGGGTGGAGTGCGGCGGCAAGCGCGATCGGATCGAGCGGTGCTGCGAGCGGCACCGGCGCGAACGCCTGCCCGCTTGCCGGCCGCATCAGAAGCAGCATGCCATGTTCCGAGCCCGATCGGCCGTCCGGCAGGAACTGGTGCGCGGCGCCCGGCGCGTCGACCAGCAGCACCGCATCGGCACCTGCGTGATCTGCCTGCTCGGCCAGGTCCGCGCGCGCGGGATCGACGCTCACCGGTTCGTAGCCGAGTTGCGCCACCAGATCCTCGACTGCCTCACGTATCGCCGCCGGCGCCACCACCAGCACGCCTTCGCCATTGCCCGACAGTGGCGCCGCGGCCTGCTGCACCGGTGCTTGCAGCTGCGCGCGCATCGCCGGCAGCCAGATGTCGAAGCGGCTGCCCTGGCCGGGTGCGCTGCGGACGTCGATCGTGCCGCCATGCGCCTGGACGATCTCCCAGGCGGTCGACAGGCCCAGCCCGGTACCGCCCTGTCGCCCGGTGAAGAAAGGTTCGAACAGGCGCGGCTGGGCGGCGGCGGCGATGCCGCATCCGCGATCCGCGATCGTGACCACGGCATAGTCCCCCGCCTCCAGACTGCCATGGCTGAAGGCGCGCGGCCTGCACTCGACGCGGAAGCCGAGCGTCACGTCGACATGCGGATCGCCGGGCATTGCGAGGAAGGCATTGTTGCAGATGTTCATGAACACCTGCTGGAGCTGCGTGGCATTGCCCTGCACTTCGCGCCCCACCGGCCAATCCTGGGCGGCAAAGCAGACCGTGCCGCGCCCCGTCGCCTGCACGAGCCGCACGGTTTCCTCCACCAGCGCCTGCAGCGCCAGCGGCCTGTATTCGGCATCATGGCCCCGCCCGAAGGCGAGGATCTCGTCGACCAGTTCGCGCGCACGATCGACTGCTTGGCGGATTTCGGACAGGTCTTCCCGCACCACCCGGTTTTGCCCGGCATGGATCTCGGCGATCTCGCTGAAGCCGCCGATCGCGCCGATGATGTTGTTGAAATTGTGCGCCACACCGCTCGCCACCGCGCCGATCGCCTCCATCCGCCGGGCGCGGGCGAGACGCAATTCCAGCTGGAGACGCGCCCGCTCCAGCCCGTCGCGGCGCAGTGCCTGCAGGATCGCCGCCTGTGCCATGTGCAACCCGGCAATCACGTCGGACCGGCCACGATCGGTATCGTGGCGCTCGAAGCCGAGCAGTGCGGGCACCGGCGTCGATGCCCGGAGCAGAAGGAGCGACGTTGTCCCGCGTGACAGCAGCATCGCGCCGAGCGGAGTGTCGGCGCCGTGCGGTAGCGCTAGGTGGAGCACGTCCTCCTCCCAGAGCGGCGAGTCCTGCGCCGCCGCCGCCACACGCGCCGGCCAGTTTTCGCTCAGCCGTCCGTCGCTGCTCCACACATAGGTGCGGCCGGCCTGCTCCCCTTGGAGCACGAGATAAGCATCGGTGGCGCCAGCATGGGCGGCAAGTCGCTGCAGCGCATCCCCGATCCGCTGCTCGAGCTGTTCCGACGACACTTCGAGCAACAGGCTGGCGACGGTGGCGCTCAACCGCTCATTCTCGCGGCGGCGTCGACGCTCTCGCGACTGCGCGCGAAGCGCGGCAAGAAGGGCGAGCCACAGGATCCCCGCCGCAGCGCCGGCGGCGAGCAGCCCCAGAAAGGCCCGCTGGTGCCCCGCCTCGATGCGCTGCTGGTGCTCGACGGTCAGCCGGCGCACGATTTCGATCTCGCCGTCGCGGCTGCCCTCGCGCACCGCATCGAGAATCGCATCGACGCGCGGCAACAGCGCGATCAGCAGGCTGCCATGCGTGATCAGCTGGGATTCGAGGTCGCTCCGCGCGCCCTTCACCCCGGCCAGCGCGGCCTGCGCCGCCGCCACCGCCGCGGGGCTGGTATCCAGCGTCAGCCGCAGGAAGCGTGCCGAGACCGTGCCCGCCCGCGGCGAGTCCTGCAGCAAGTTGCACAGCGCCGTGACCCGCGCGAGCGAGTTCTGCAGCAGGGCGTTCTCGCTCTTGAACTCCTCGGCCATCGCCTCGGCAGACCGGGTGTGATCACCGAGCCGCGACACGGCGTCGCGGAGCGGCAGGTCGTCGCCTGCGAGCTGCACCAGACGCTCGATGCTTTCGTCCGCGCTCGCCAGGTCCTGATTGATCATGTCGTAGTTGCGCAGCAACCCGATTCGCGCGCTCAACATGTCGCGCGTGAGCGAGCGATCGGCAAAGGCGTAGCGTTCGATCGCCTGATTCGCGTCCACCGCCCAACCATCGCCCATCGTCCGCATGCGCGCCGCCGCGCCGAACAGCAGCACCGCCGCCAGCGCGGTCGTCGCGGCCGCGGCGCGCAGCATAGCGACAGACTTCACCTGTGGCGGCTCGGCACGGGCGGGCGGACCGGCTTGCCCTGATAGGTGCCGGTAAGCGTGCGAAGGAATGCGACGATGTCGTCGACCTCGTGCGGCGACAGCGTCAGGTCGAGCTGCGCCCGTCCCATCGCGCGCACCGCGTCCGGCAGCGTGGCTGCGCTGCCGTCGTGGAAATAGGGCGCGGTCGCCGCCACGTTGCGCAGGCTAGGCACCCGCACCAGCACCGGATCTGCCGCGCCGATCGGATGAAAAATGCCGTGGCGCTGCATGAGATTGCCGCCGATGTTCACCCCCTGGTGGCAGGAGACGCAGCCCAGCGCCTTGAAGCGGGCATAGCCGCGCCGCTCCTGTGCGGAAATCGCGCGGTCGTCGCCGGCAAGCCAGCGATCGAAGCGTGCGCCCGGCGTGACCAGGCTACGCTGGTACGCCGCAAGTGCATCGACCAACGCGGCGTCGTCGATTGGCCGGCCATATACCCGCCGGAAGCGCGTGACCATCGCCGGATCCCGCCGCAGCCGCGCTACCGCCACCCCATTTGCGGCCCCCATCAGTCCCGGATCGTCGAGCACCTGCGCGGTGAAGCGTTCGAACTTCTCCCGCCGCCCGCGCCAGTTGAAGCGATAGTTGAGCGCCGCATTGAACACGGTGAGCGTGTTCATCCGCAGGGCACCGCCGTTCTGGGCGATGTCGAAATTGCGATCGCTGGCCCCGCTGGTGGCAACGTCGTGGCAGGAGTTGCAGCTCACCGTCTGGCGCTGCGACAGTCGCGGATCGCGGAACAGCAGCGCCCCCAGCGCGAGCTTGGCCGGCGCGATCGCCGGCGCCGGCGGCAGCGGCGTGATCGGCTCGTCGCGCGCACCCCACTGGCCGGCCAGCGCCGCGCCCGCGCACAGCATCGCGGCGCCGACAAGCACGGACAGGGTTCGTATCCGCAGACGAAAGCTCACACTGTCCGCACCTCGGCATCGAAGACATAGCCGACACCGCGCTCGGTGCGGATCAGCCTGGGAGCGCTCGCGTCGCGTTCGAGCTTGCGCCGCAGTCGGAGGATCTGCACGTCGATGCTGCGATCGTACACGTCCTCGTGCACGCGCGTCGCCTGCAGCAGCCGTTCGCGGGTGAGCGGCCGCCGCGGCGCTGCGACGAAGGCACTGAGCAGCGCGAACTCGCCCTTGGTAAGCGGCACGGTCTCACCGTCCGGGCTGATGAGCCGCCGCGATCGCTGGCTGAACACCCAGCCCGCGAATTCGAAACTCTGTTCGGGCTGACGCGCAGGATGCAAGCGATCCATCGTCCGTCTGCGCAGCACCGAGCGTACGCGAGCCAGCATCTCACGCATGCCAAATGGCTTGGTCAGGTAATCGTCCGCACCCAGTTCGAGGCCGATCACCCGGTCCACCTCGTCCCGACGGTGGCCGGTAATCAGGATGACCGGCACGACGCTCTTGGCGCGCACCTCGCGGAGAAGATCCAGCCCGTCCTGATCGCCGAGGTTGAGGTCCAGCAGGATGACGTCGGGCTCGCGGCCGGCGAGTGCACGCACCACGCCTTCCCGCCCGGACACGGCCGCCGTCTGCATGTTGTTTTCACTCAGATAGGAAACAATCATGCGCTGCATCGCTGCGTCGTCATCCACGACGAGAACTCGCGGCGTGGCCGGCACAACGGCATCACCGAAAACTTCTGCGTTCATTCACTTACCTCAAAACCAACATATACTCGGCGATATGGCTCGCCCGACCGAACCAACAGGTGAAACTATTATCCGGTACAGCCTTGCTCCGCGTAAAACTCCATAGCCTGGTGCTCGCAATTACCTCATTTCACCTGAATTTATCTCTGCATCCGCAGCCCCGCGGCCGCCGGTTCCGGGGCAGGCGGCATCCCGCGGCATATATGGCTGCACGAACCGCTCTAACAGGGCCGACAACACCCAGCAGCGATGATGTCGAACAGATGCCGCGCGGAGAGTTGCAATTGTAACACGATTTGCCAAGCCGATTGGCCGTCACACCAAATCCGCTCGACGCAAAGCACCGCAACAGCCCGACCCCTCCGACACCGCAAAAGCGTACCAGTCTTGGAGCCTTACTTGGACCATCTAGATTTTTTTGTGGGCCTTGAAGCGCAGTTGCCTTTTTATACTCCGCCGACAACATGCTTATGACAAGCAAAGGCCGAAACGTGTCAACCTATGCTCGCGTATATACCCGTTGCAGCCCTTGGCCAACGTCACGGCGGCGCGATCAAGGCTGTGAGGAAGGCGCTGGCACTGCATCCGCCGCCCGGCTAGTTTCTCCGAAACGGGGGAGCATCGCAATGCGACGTGTGCGATCTGGGGTTTCGACGATTGTCTTGGCCGCGTTGCTGGCTGGATGTGGAGGTGGCGGTGGGGCAGGCAATGTCGTCCAGCCCGGTACCGGCACCGCTACGCCCGCCCCGACCTCCAGCGCCTGCACGCTGCGCGCCCGGCAGGACTGGATCCTGGCGACGATGCGCGAATGGTATCTCTTCCCCGAGACGCTGCCGGCGAACCTGAACCCGTCGGGCTACGGCACCGCCGACGACTATCTCGACGCGCTCACCGCCACCGCGCGCGCGCAGGGGCGCGACCGCTATTTCACCTATCTCACCTCGATCGCCGAGGAGACCGCCTACTATAGCAGCGGCTCCAGCGCCGGCTTCGGCTTCCGCCTGACCAGCGACGGCAGCAGCACGCTGACCGTCGCGGAGAGCTTCGAGGGCGGCAACGCGCTGCAGGCCGGCATCGATCGCGGCACCCAGATTCTCGCCATCGGCACCAGCAGCAGCGACCTGCGCGACGTGAGCACGATCTTCAGCACGCAGGGTTCGGCCGGCGTACAGTCGGCGCTCGGGCCGGACACCAACGGCACCACCCGCGTGCTGCGCGTGCGCGATCCGAACGGCGCGGTCCGCACTGTCACGCTCGCCAAGTCGGACTTCACCCTCACCCCGGTATCCAGCCGCTACGGCGCGCAGATCCTCACCGACCCGAACGGCGGCGGCCGCGTCGGCTATCTCAATCTGCGCACCTTCATCGACACCGCCGATCCGGCGCTGCGCAGCGCCTTCGCGACGTTCAAGGCGCAGGGCATCGACAAGGTGATCGTCGACCTGCGCTACAATGGCGGCGGGCTCGTCTCGATCGCAGTCCTGTTCGGCAATCTGCTCGGCGGCGCACGCGCCACCACTGACGTGTTTGCCTATACCAGTTTCCGCCCGGAGAAATCGGCAAACGACAAGGTCGACAGGTTCGCACCCCAGCCCGAGTCGCTCGCGCCCACCCGCATCGCCTTCATCGGCACGCGCAGCACCGCCTCCGCCAGCGAACTGGTGATCAACGGCATGATCCCCTATTTCCACGCCAATCTGGGGCTGATCGGCACCAACACCTATGGCAAGCCGGTGGGCCAGGTCGCGATCGACAAGAGCGAGTGCGACGATCGGCTGCGCGTGATCGCCTTCGCCACGCAGAATGCCAATCGCCAGGGCAGCTATTTCAACGGCCTCGCCAGCAACGTCGAGGCGAGTTGCGCCGCCAGCGACGACCTGTCGCAGCCCCTGGGCGACGTGCGCGAAGCCTCGGTCAGGGCGGCGCTCGATTTCGTCGCGGGGCGCAGCTGCAGCGCGATCGGCGGCTTCGCGCTGGCACGGGCCGCCTCCGCGCCGAACGAGCTGCTGATGCCCGATCGCCCGAATACCGCGCAGCGCGAGGTGCCGGGACTGTTCTGACGCACTCGTCACGGCGAAGTAACACCAAGTAAAGAAAAGCCAATTTGCAACCATCCTGGATGTGGCCGGTTGATCGGCCACATCCAGGAGGGAAAGATGAAGACGATATTCTTGTGCGGCGCCTTCGCGTCGCTGGCGATGACGGCTGCCACCGCCGCCGAGGCGCCCCGTTCGATGGCGCCGCAGACCGAGCCGATGGCCCCGGCGCAGATGCAGATGCCGCGCGACACGATGGGCTATGCCCGCATGGCCGGCGCCGGCGACCTGTACGAGATCGAGTCCTCGCGCCTCGCCCAGCAAAAGGGCGCGACCGGGGCGGTGCGCCAGTTCGGCCAGATGATGATCGAGCAACACACCCAGACGACGCAGGCGCTGACCAGCGCCGCCCGCGCCGCCGGCATGACCCCGCCGCCGCCCGCGCTGGCGCCGCGCCAGCAGAAGATGATCGACGAACTCCGCGGCCTCTCCGGCGCGCCGTTCGACGCCGCCTATCTCCGCCAGCAGCGCATGGCGCATCAGGAAGCGCTGGCACTCCATGCCGGCTATGCCGAGAATGGCGACAACGCCGCGCTGCGCAAGGTCGCCGCGGCCGCGGTGCCGATCGTCCAGCGCCACATCGACCTGCTCGCGCAGCTGCCCAAGGGCTGAAGGACTGCCCGCGCGCGGCGGGTCGACCTGCACGGGCTGTAAGGTTAGGAACAGGCGTCCGCCCTAAGGATGCCGATCATGCAGTCCCCGTCCGACCCGTCGCCCGCCGCCCTCCGCATCCTCGTCGTCGAGGACGACGCCCAGCTCAGCGCCCTGCTCGCCCGGCAATTGAGTGGCCTAGGCTACACGGTGGAGACGGTGGCCGATGGCCGCGCCGCGATCACCACGCTCGGCCAGGCGCAGTTCGATGCGATCCTGCTCGATCGCCTGCTGCCCGCGATCGAGGGCGTCGAAGTGCTCCGCCGCATCCGCGCCGAGGGCGTCGAGACGCCGGTGATCCTGCTCACCGCGCTGGGGCTCACCCAGGAACGGGTGGAGGGGCTGGAGGCCGGCGCCGACGACTATATCGTCAAGCCGTTCGAGATCGACGAGCTCAACGCCCGCATCCGTGCGGTGCTCCGCCGCCGCAGCGCCCCTGCCGCCGACACTGCGACGCTGACCGCCGGCGACGTGACGGTCAGCGTGCTGCGCCACCGCGTCACCCGCGCCGGCAAGCCGATCGAGCTGCAGAAGACCGAGCTCAAGCTGCTCGCCGAGCTGGTCCGCGAGGCCGGCAGCGTGCTGTCGCGCAAGATGCTGATCGAGCGCGTCTGGGGCTATGACTTCGTGCCGACCACCAACATCGTCGACGTCCATATCCTCAAGCTGCGCCAGCGGCTGGAGATGCCCGGCCTGCCCGATCCGATCGCGACCGTGCGCGGGGTCGGCTACATGTTCCGCGCCTGAACGGTGCCGCGCCGGCGCCTCCGTTCGCTCGGTCGGATCGCGATCGCCTTCGCGCTGGCGCTCTCCGCGACGACGGCGCTCGCCGGGGTGGGCGTCTATCTCGCGCTGCTCGACGCCATCGACCATCAGGTGGACCTGCGGCTGCAGGGCGAGGCGCGCGAGCTGCTGGAAGGCGGCGCCGGCGTGCCCGAGATCGTCCGCCGCATCGCCCGCGAGAGCAGCGAGCGCGAGAGCGCCGATATCGGTTTTCTGCTGCGTGATTCTCTGGGGGAACGAATCGCCGGCAACATCGCGCCCGCGCATCCGCTGCCGATCGGAGTCTCGACGGTGAAGACTGACGCGGCGATCCCAGGACTCAGCCGCGGGCGGGCCTGGGTCAAGCAGCTGCCCGACGGCGAGACGCTGGCGCTGGTCGCCGAGAGCGAGCCGATCGACCAGCATGACCACAAGCGGGGTCGCATCCTCGCGATCGGCTTCGGCGCGGTGGTGGCGCTCCTGCTGATCGGCACCTTCGCGCTGATCCGCGCGATCCGCATCAACATCGCCGCGATCGGCCACACGGCGGAGGCGATCATCGACGGCGACCTCCGCGCGCGGGTGCCGGTGGAGCGGCCGGGGAGCGTCTTCGGCGGGCTGGCGGTGACCTTCAACCGCATGCTCGATCGCATCGGCGAGCTGATGACCGGCATGCGCAGCATCTCCAACGACATCGCCCACGATCTGCGCACGCCGCTGGCGCGGCTGCACGGCCGGCTCGCGGCGCTCGCCGAAACGCCCGAGGCGGCGCCGATGCGGGAGGAACTGGCCGACGCCGTTGCCGAGAGCGAGGAGATTCTCGCCATCTTCGCAGCGATCCTGCGCATCACCGAGATCGAGGGCGGCGAACGGCGCGCGGGTTTCGAGCGGCTGGACCTTGCAGCACTCGCGGCGGACGTAGGCGAAGGATTGGAGCTGCTGGTGACCGGGAATGGCCGGTACTTCGTGGCCCCCGTACCGGTGGAGGCAGTGCCGGTCGAGGGCGACCCGCGCCTCCTCACCCAGCTGACCGTCAACCTGATCGAGAATGCCGTGACGCACACCCCACCCGGAACGACGATCCGGCTGGAGGTGCGCCGCGAAGACGACACAGCGCTGCTCTACGTTGCGGACAACGGCCAGGGCATCCCGCCGACGGAACGCGATCGTGCCCTGCGCCGCTTCGGCCGGCTGGACGACAGCCGCCATACGCACGGTCACGGGCTGGGCCTGCCCCTCGCGCTGGCGATCGCGCGGTTGCATCGCGGCACGCTGGCGTTGGAAGATGCCGAACCCGGCCTGCGCGTGGTGCTGCGGCTGGCGCTCGCGGGTTGAATGCAGCTGGTCGGGAGAAGCTTCAGCCGACTGGTGGAGCTGAAGGCAAAGCCAGCTGCGACACCGCGGGCGCTCGCGTTCTTCCAAACAGCATCAAGCAACTATCTCGCGGCCTGATTCCAGGCTGCGCGTAGAAGATCCTCCACACGGGTGGCCTGTTCGGTCATGTCGCCGTGCCGGGCGACGAGCGCTTGTGCGAGATTGCCATGTTCCTGGCGCTGGCCGGGATCGGCCAACCGCTGCGACAGTGCGACGAACTGGGCACCATCGCGCGCCTTCAGGCGCTCGTCGCGCAGCGTGAACACAAGCTGCATTTCGCTGTCCGGCTCCGGCGCCATCCACACCACCGGCACGCCATGCGCCTGCGCCTCCAGGCACGCATTGCCGCCCGGGAAGGGGAAGGTGTCGAGGAAAATGTCGATGCATTCGCTTACGAGGTGCCCGTCGATGAACTCGTCATAGAGAATGATGCGGTCGCCGGCGGGCGATGTCGCCCGGCGTTCCACGATCATCGTGGTCGAGCCGGTGCCGCCGGCGAAGAAGATCGCCTGCGGATCGCGTTCCAGTATCTCCTCGACAAGCGCCATATAGGCAGGCGTGATCTTGGCCATGCGACCATAGAATCCGTAGATGGCGCTTGGCTGGGCAACCCCCGTCCCGGCGCACAGCACGTTTCGCAAGGCGTCGATCTGGGCTTGCGGCCTCGCGACGCAGTGGAAGACGGAGGCGGTGTTCCGCGGCGTCTCGTGCATTGCGACGCGGTCGTCGAACAGGCCGGATGCGGGCTTGGTGATGCCCATGAAGGCAAGGTCCAGCTCGGGGATACCCCAAGGCGCGAAGCCGTTCTCGTGGAACGCCTGCACCCGGCAGGGGCGCTGCTGCAGCACCATCGTCGCGACGGCGCAATTGCTGTCGGCGATCAAGATGTCGATCTCGTCCGCCTCGAGCTGCGACAGGATCGCCTGCGTCATCTGCGAAGGCGTCGGACGGGACATGTCACGCACACGGAGGCCGGTTTCCCGTGCGAAGTCCCACAGATTCTGCACGGGTTGCTTGATGCAGTAGAGGAACGGCCAGTCTTCCGGTGCGCGGAGCGCGTGCTGGCCCAGCATCAGCGAAACGGTGGTCTTGGCTACCGCATTGCTGCTGAACAGATCGCTCGTCTCGGAAAGATAGGCGATGCGGGGCACGGCGCGTGTTGCGGGACGAAGCGGTCGCTTGGGGAAGTGCCGCGCGAGATAGTCGGTGAACGGCAGCACCACATCCGTGTTGAACCGTTTCAGCTCGGCCAAGTTCTGGGTGCTGCGCCACAACAGGATGTGGATGAGCGTGTAGAGGTCGGCCGCTCGGTCGACATCGCCGGCCGCGGTGAGAAAGCGTGGAAACACGGAGGTGAAGTCGCGATACAGCCCCTCGAGGTTTGCGCGTTCGCCCTGCTGCACGGCCGGCCAGCCGACCTGATTCATCGCGGCACTTAGCGCCGCGCGAAGAGGCTCGGGCCAAGGGCGGTCGGGGAGCTCTTCCTGCAACCAGCTGAACCGAAGGGGACCGGCCAAGGCGGGGGCCGCCGTGCCGCGCGGTGGTGCCGACATATCCATGGCGTTGCTGGCGATCATGGCCGGGACGGTAAAGAGAACTGTTTAACGCAGGGTTACGGCCGGTGTCGTGCCAGCCACAAGCGCGCTCAACGAGCGCGCTGTATGAACAGGCAGTCGCCCGCGACGAAGGCGCGCGCAGCCTTGTCGCCCCACAGCCGGAGCAGCGCGTCTCCCGCTTCCTTGGGGCCGTCGCCATAGCGCCAGTTATAGTCGTCGATCACCACCCAGCCGCCGGATGCGACGTGCGGGGACCAGAGCATGACATCCTCCGCGGCCGCCGATCGATCGTGATTGCCGTCGATGTGGAGCAGCGCGATCCGACCCGTCGGTCGGGATGCTTTCGCCGGCTTCAGCAGTCGCACGGCTTCGCCATCGGTCTCGCCACGATACACGGCGTGGCCCGAAACCGAGGGCGTACGGTACACGGTCATTGCCCCCGCCGGCGCCAGTGCGGCGAAGGTCGCTTCGAACGCATGGGCGACGCGCTCCAGCCCGGCCGAACGCGTGTATTTCTGAAGAGCGACCGGCAGATCCTGCTGCGCGCCCGCGTCCGAGCACCAGGGGTCGAACACGAACATCTTGCGCTCCGCCACCCCGAGCGCGCGTCCCGCGAGCAACACGCCCGCGGAGCGGCCGAACAGCGAGCCGATCTCGACGATGTCGCCCTCCGGCGCATCGAGCAGGCAGGCGAGCAGCGCTGCCAGCTTGTCGTCATAGGATTCGCCGAACAGATCGAACGCAAGCCGCACGACGCCGGCGATGAACGCAAGGCCGGGCTGCGGCTGGGCCGGCACCAAGCGCTCGATGAACTCAGCCCACCGCTCCGCCCGCGCGAAAATATCGTCCCACCGCTCGAATTCCAGTTCGAGCGCCGAGCGGTTGATGATCCGCAGCGGGCCCAGATCCTGCTCCTGCAGCAGATTGCGCAGTGCCGCGTGGACGATGTGCGCCGACGCGTGGATCCGGGTTACGTCATGCCGTCGCACCACATCGGTGAATGCGTCCAGAAACGCCGGTTCGCTGACCAGTGGCAGCCTTATCCAGGGGGCCGCCCCATTGGTGGGATCGCTGACGTCGCACGATGCCGTCACTACCGGCTCTCCCCGTTCCAGCGCTTGCTTGAGATAGGTCCGGCCATCGGGGGTGGAGACGGGAAAGACCAAGGTCACAGACATTTCGTTCATCCTGTAGCGCAACCGGTGCGTCCACCCCATTATAGCGGCCGTTCCGCGCCGGAGAGGTCCAGTTGGCGGAACGGGAAGCACATCGAGGCCGCGCGTGGCTGCCCGCCGCGACCCGCGCCGGCGACATTCGGACGCTGAACACGCACATTGCCCTGCACCAGTTTGTGTCCCGTTCTGACGCACGTCCTATAATGGATCGGGAGGGGCGATGCTCGACCCCGGCAGGTGAACGGCCGGGCCAGACAACCGGCGCGCCCTTGCGTGGTTCAACAGCTTCTATGCACGAAGCAGGATGGTGCGGGATGAGTCAGATGATCGGGGTCGTGCGATGACGATGCCATCCATCATTGTGGTGGGTCCGGGCCTTATGGGCCTGAAGCATATAGAGATGATCCAGGCACATCCGCACTGTGAACTGGCCGGCATCGTGACGCCTGGGCGCAACGGCAGCAGGAACATCGGCGAACGCTTTCCCAATGTGCCGATCTTCGACACGCTCGAGGCCTGTCTTGCAGCGGGAACCCCGTCGGGCGTGATCATTTCGTCGCCCAACGAATTCCACTACGCGCAGGCGAAGCTGTGCATCGAGCGTGGCATCCCCGTGCTGATCGAGAAGCCGATCACCGCAGATCATGACGAGGCTCTCGATCTGGTGGATCTCGCGGCGCAGCGCGGCGCAAAGGTCCTGGTCGGCCACCACCGGGTCCACTCGCCATTGCTGACCGCCGCCAAGGCGATCATCGACAGCGGGCGGCTCGGGCGGCTGGTCGCCTTCCAGGGAAGCGCGATCTTCTACAAGCCGGCCGCGTATTTCGAGGCGGGCCCCTGGCGTAGCCAGCCTGGTGGCGGCCCGATCCTGATCAACCTTATCCACGAGATCGGCATCATGCGCACCTTTTGCGGCGAAATCGCCGCGGTGCAGGCGATCGCGTCCAACGCGATCCGGCAGTTTGCGGTCGAGGATACCGTGGCGATCAACCTGCAATTCCGGAACGGCGTGCTCGGCACGTTCCTGCTGTCCGACGCCGGCGCCTCGCCGCATAGCTGGGAGCAGACCTCGCGAGAGAACCCGGTCTATCCGACCTACCCCAACGAGGACTGCTACAGCATCACCGGAACGCTAGGGACCTTCGACTTCCCCAGCATGCGCCTGCTGTCCCACCCGGCTCCGCAATCCCCTTCCTGGCACACCCCGCTTGCGGAAGAGGTCATTCCGGTCATGCGGGAAGATCCGCTCGCGCGGCAGCTCGAGAATTTTCTGGCGGTCATCCTCGGCACCGCCGAGCCGATCGTGCCGGCCTTCGACGGGGCCCAGAATGTGCGGGTCGCCGAGGCGATCCGAAGGTCCGCCGAAACCAGGTCGCTGGTGGAACTCGACGCCTGATCGTGCCGCGAAACTTCGTGAAAGGCTGAATCCAGAATGGCCGTCGCCATCCTTCTCGACACCAATGCCGCGTCCGTGCCGATCTACCGGTATCTCGTCGATTCAGGTCATGACGTGACCGTCGTCGGGAACAAGCCGGACAACGCGCTCGCCATGTCCGCCGACAAGTACGTCAAGCTCGACTATTCGGACATCGAGGCGGTGACGGCGCTGGTGGAGCGGCTGGATGCGGACTTCCTCATCCCCGGGTGCAACGATCTCTCCTACGAGACCTGTGCCGCGATCAGCGCCAAGCGCCCCTTTCCCGGGATCGACCCGGTCGAGACCGTCCGCATCCTCGGCAACAAGCAGGATTTCCGGCGATATGCGGAAGCCGCCGCCATTCCTGCCCCCCGCCGCCTCGCCGAGAGCGAGGCGCTGGCGGCGGGTCCGGTGATCGTAAAGCCCGCGGAGGCCTTCAGCGGCCGCGGCGTGACGGCCCTGCCGGCGCCCTCGGCAGGGGATCTTGCAGCGGCGATCGAGCATGCGAAAGCATTTTCACGAAACGGCACCTGCCTGATCGAAGCGTTCGTCCAGGGGCAGCTGTACAGCCATTCCGCCTTTCTCGGCCCGGATGGCATCCGCACCGATTTCTTCGTCGAGGAGCATGGCTCGGTCAATCCGTTCGCCGTCGACACCAGCTATGTCGTTCCGGCGTTCGACCCGACGCTGGCGAGCAAGGTGCGGGCGGCGATCGAGAAGATTGCGCACGACCTGCAACTGACCTCGGGCCTGATCCACACCCAGTTCATTGCCGATGGCGAGCGCTTCTGGATCATCGAGATCACCCGGCGGTGCCCCGGCGATCTGTATAGCCAGTTGATCGCGAGCTCGACCGGCTTCAACTATGCCGAAAACTATGCCCGCCCCTTTCTTGGGGAAGGATTCGACGGGCATGCCCAATCCTATCGCCCGATCCTGCGCCACACGATTTCGCTGCGCGAGCCGCAGGTCTTCGAGGGACTGCGGTTCCACCGGCCCATCGATATCGAGATGTTCGTATCGCTCGCCCTCGCCGGCGATTGCATCGCGGCCAGCCCGTTCGGCCGGATCGGCATCCTGTTTGCGCGGGCAGAAGATCCGGGCGCGCTGGACGCGCTGATGCGTGCCACGCTGGACGGCGAACTATATTCGGTACTTGGGGCAGATCGAAAGGCGAGAGCATGACGAAACAGGATTTCAGCGCGATGCTGGACTCGGCGGTCGCAGCGCCTGCCGCCAACCAGCAGCTGGCCAGCGACCTGCTGTCCGGCCAGGACCGCCCCTGCTACGTAATCGGGCGCAATGCCGAGTCGCTCGGGCTCATCGGCCGGTTGCGCCTGGATGGCATCGTCGACGATTTCGCGCCGGCCGGTTCGGTATGGAACGGGCTCGCCGCGGTCGGAATGGCGCAATTGCCACCCGATGCCGCGGTCATCAACTGCTCGACCTCGATCAGTCCGGTAGCGGTCGAACAGCGGCTCGCGGATGCCGGGGTCCGCTCGGTCCTTTCGATCCAGGAGCTCGCTCATGCATCGGGCGGTGCGATCGCCGACGCCGACGTCGTTCGCGAACAGCGTGCGGACTGGAGGCGCTTCGCCCCGGAATGGGCCGACATCTTCGATACGCTCGCGGACGAAGCGTCGCGCCGGACGCTCGCCGACGTGCTGCGCTACCGGCTGACGGCGAACGCCGCCTTCATGCGCGGCTATGCCGTGCGCACCCAGGAGCAATATTTCGAACCCTTCCTGGACCTGCGGTCGGAAGTATTCGTCGACGCCGGCGGCTTCGACGGCGATACCACCGAGGAATTCTGCCGCCGCTGCCCCGACTATCGGCAGGTGCACCTGTTCGAGCCTTCGGAGCGGAATCTCCGCGCCGCCAAAGCCCGGCTGGCCGGACATCGCGACATCGCTTTCCACGCCAAGGCGCTTTCCGACGCGCCGGGGCAGATCGCCTTCGACAGCGAGGCGGGATCCGCATCCGCCGTCACCAGCGGCGGCCGCGAGCTGGTGGAGATGACGACGGTCGATCTGGCCATCCCCGACCCGGTCAGCTTCATCAAGATGGATCTCGAAGGCTGGGAGATAAAGGCACTTGCCGGGTGCGAGCGGCACATCCGCCAGGACCGGCCCAAGCTGGCCATTGCCGTGTACCACCGCGCGAGCGACTTCCGCGATATCTGGCGATATGTTCGCTCGCTACACGCCGACTACCAGGTTTATCTCCGGCATTACACCCAGGGTTGGTCGGAGACGGTGATGTTCTTCCTCTGACGGCGTGACCGGCGCGACATCCTGCCCAGGCACCTTCCCTTCCTCTTCGGCAATCGGAATTTTCACATGCCCGTTCTGCAATCTGCACTCGACCCCGCACCGATCGAAGACCCTGCCGGCTTGCTCGATCATTGCGAGACGCACCGGGCCGGCGTCGTGGCGATCAAGCCGAAGGTCCTCTTCCTGAAGATCGAGGCCGAAAACCCGGGCCCCGTGCCGATGAAGATCAACGTGCCCTCCAGCGGGCTCGGCAGCGTGACCTTGCTGGAGGCCGCCGCGCTGATCTCGATCGTCAAGCTGATCCAGCCGCGGAAGATCTTCGAGTTCGGCACCTTCCTCGGCTATTCCACCGCCCTGCTGGTCGAGAATTCGGGCGCGGAATGCGCGGTATACTCGCTCGATCTCGGAGAGAGCCATGCTGCCGGGGACACTGTCGACTCCTACACCGATGCGGACTTGCGGCGCGACGGCAACATCAACGACGCGTATTTGCGCGCCGTCCAGAGTGCGTCTGCTCCCCGCTACCTCGGTGGGCTGACCGATGCGGACAGATCCCGGACAACCCTGCTCCAGCAGGACAGCCGCGTGTTCGATCCTGCGGCGCACGGGCTGGTCGGCGCGGTCGATCTCGTCTTCGTCGATGGCGGCCATGATCTGGAAACCGTGGCGATCGACACCACCAATGCGAGAAAGATGATCGGCGACAGCGGCGTGATCCTCTGGCACGATTTCAGATCGTCCATTCATGGCGACGTGACCACCTTCGTCGAGGAGCTCGCGAAGGACGATCTGGTGATTCACGTCCAGCACACGATGATGGCAATGCTGCTCGTGGGCGACATCCGGGAACGGTTTCTCGGCATGGGCGTCGACGGCCCGCTTCGGGATACGGCCTGATGGCTGCAACCGACGGCGAAGCGCGCGGGCTAAGGCTTCTCGATCGAGACGCCTATCGGCGCTGGTCCCAAAAGCGCGATCTTCTCGCCGCGCTGCTGATCGCGATCCGCGTGGCGTTCCATGCTGCGTTGCTGACGGCGGGGACGCACCTCTTCGCGCATGGCCATGTCTGGGCGGCGCTGCTCGTCCTGATCCCGCATTTCCTCACCTGGTCCTTTCTGGGTTGGGCGGGCATCGGCCATGAGCTTTTCCATCGTTCGGTCTTCACCGCACGATGGCCCAATGTGGTGCTGTTCCGGCTATGCTCCATCCTGACGTGGAGCAACTACGGCTATTTCGCGGTGACGCATCCGCAACATCATCGGACCCCGCTGGGTCCCAACGACCTCGAAGCGTCGCCGCAGGAGCGGCTGTCCTGGCTGGGTACGCTGGCGCTGCTGACGGTGGATGTGCCCGCGATCTGGCGGCGTCTCCGCGTGCTGGCACTGAACGCGGCGGGCACGATTCTCAAGGGGCGCTTCGCCACGCTGTTCGCGCCGGGATCGCGCGAGGCGGTTCAGCTCAAGAACGGGGCGCGCGCCGTATTTGCGGGACAGGCGCTGATCCTCGCCGTCAGCCTCGTGCTTGGTGGCCCCTATCTCGCCACCGCGATCTGCCTCGCGCCGTTCTGCCTCACCTTTCCCAACCGTACGCTGGCAGCGCTACAGCACTTCAACCTGTCCGCCGACGAGGTTCGTGGGCAGTATGAAGCCTCGACCCGCACGGTGGTTCTGGATCCGATTACCGCGTTCTTCTACGCGGACATGCACTACCACCTGGAACACCATCAATTTCCGTCGATCCCGCATTATAATCTGCACGCGGTGCACAAGGCCTTCAGGCGCCAGGGCGCGCACCGCCACATCGAGTGCGGATATTGGAGCGGCGTGAAGCTGCTGGCGCGGGAGGGTTTCTTCACCGCCGGTCGGATGCCGGGGCCCTGGCGCCGCCGCGAGCGCTAGTCCGCCGCCACCGCAGGGGCTCGACCGAGTCTCGATCTTCCGCGGATGCCCGCGCTTATCTCGACACGCATTTCCCGGGAAACGACCACCGACCTATAAAGAAAAGATACCATCCATCCGAAAGCGGCCCGATGCGGACTCAGACAAGTGCGGCAGTAGAACGGAACGCGACCGGCAGCAGAGCCATGCTCTCCGTCGTCGCTACCGAAGACCTTCCGGTCCTGCGTCCCCGCATGCCTCGGGCCGAAGCGCTGCTGCCCTATCTGCAGCGGATCGACGACCGGCGGAGCTATTCGAACTTCGGCCCGCTCGTCACGGAACTCGAAGCCAGGCTGGCGCAGCGGCTGGGCGTCGACCCGGCGTGCATCGTCACGGTATCAAATGGGACCGCGGGCCTTGCGATCGCCCTGCAGTCGGTCGTCGGGAAAGCCAAGGGCTACTGCCTCATTCCGTCCTGGACGTTCGTCGCGACGGCACATGCCGTCAGCAGTGCCGGCCTGACGCCGTTTCTCGTCGATGTCGACGAAGGATCCTGGGCGCTGACGCCCGAGATCGCGCGCGACGCCCTGGCGCGGGTCGACGGCCCCGTCGCCGCGGTGATGCCCGTGGCGCCCTTCGGCGCGCCGATGGACACCGCGGCCTGGGACCGCTTCACCGAGGAAACCGGCGTCCCGGTGGTCATCGACGCTGCCGCCGGGCATGACGCGGTGCGCGTCGGCACCTCCCCCGCCGTCGTCAGTCTTCACGCCACTAAGATCCTCGGCGCAGGTGAAGGCGGCTATGTCGTCTGTCGGCGGCGCGACACGATTGCCGACATCAAGCAACGTAGCAATTTCGGTTTCTCCGGCTCGCGCGACGCCCGCGCGGTCGGCACCAACGCGAAGATGAGCGAGTATCACGCGGCCGTCGGTCTGGCGGCCATGGACGCCTATGCAAGCGACCTGGTGGGATACCGAGCGGTCGCAGAGGCCTATCGCGAGCGCTTGGGCCGGAGGCAGCAGATCGCGTTCCAGGCTGGTTTCGGAAGCGAATGGTGCGGAAGCGTGTGCGTCGCGCGATTTTTCGGCGCGGACCAGCAGCGGCTGGTGTCGCGGCTCGACGCCGTCGGCATCAGCAGTCGTGCCTGGTGGGGTGCCGGCGTTCATCTTCAGTCCGCTTTCGCCGAACTACCGCGTCTGACGCTTCCGGTGACGGAGATGCTTGCGCGGGAAACCTTGGGTCTCCCCTATTTTGTCGACATGACCGACACGGATGTCGAACGCGTCTGCCGTGTCATCGAACACGCCTTCTGACCATCTCGATCACTCCCCCCCTGTCTGATGGGATGGTGGTATGAAGAGGTTGCGGAAGGGAGCCCGTCCCCCCCGAGGGTCTGGAGCCCGATAGGGAGCAAGGGTCCCTTCCGCGT
>NZ_JBEPMH010000004.1:0-506791 GCF_040545665.1 Sphingomonas trueperi
GTCGTGCGGGATCGGTAGTCCCAAGCAACTGTTCAGGGTTGTGACCAACGCGGAAGGGACCCTTGCTCCCTATCGGGCTCCAGACCCTCGGGGGGACGGGCTCCCTTCCGCAACCTCTTCATACCACCATCCCATCAGACAAGGGGGGGTAAAGGGAGGGCTTCCTAACCCCTCAATATTCGTCGCTGGGCCGCTGTCGATCCTGCGGCGCGGGCTGGCGCTGCGGTTGGCGGCCGGGCTGCTGCTGCGCCGGCGGGCGGCCGGTCATCCGGTTGATCCAGTCGCGGTCGAGCCGCTCGCCCTGCGGCTGGACGGGCGCCGGGCGCCCCCCCTGCTGCGCCGGCGCGGGTGCGGCGTCCATCTCCTCGCCATCCTGCGGCTCGGTCGGCACCTGCGGCGGCGGGGCGATGGGATTGCCGTCCGGATCGACCATCATGCCGTTGTCGGGGGCGCCATAGGCGTCCTGGTCGGGCTCGAGCATGTTGTCCGGCGGCGTCAGCTGCGTCTCGAACTGCTCGACCGGGCGGTTGGCCACCGCCTGGATCATGAAGTCGTGGAAGGCGCGCGCGGGCGCGCGCCCGCCCTGCAGGCCCGGGATCACCTTGGCGTCGTCGCGGCCCATCCACACGCCGGTGGTGAGGCCGCTGGAGAAGCCGATGAACCAGCCGTCCTTGTTCGACGTCGTCGTACCCGTCTTGCCCGCGACAGGACGGCCGATCTGCGCGGCGCGGCCGGTGCCGGTGGCCACCGCGGTCTGCATCAGGTCGATCATCTGCGCGGCGACATAGTTGGCGACCAGCACGTGACTCGTGTCCACCTCGTGCTGGTAGATCACCCGGTTGTTCGCGGTGACGCGGGTGATGCCATAGGGAGTCACCGCCACGCCGTTGTTGCCCACCGAGGCGAAGGCGCGCGTCATGTCGATCAGGCGGACGTTGGAGGTGCCGAGCACCATCGCCGGCTGGGTGTTGATCGGCGTGGTGATGCCAAAGCGCTTGGCCATGTCCGCCACGGTGGTGAAGCCGACTTCCTGGCCGAGCTTCGCCGCGATCGTGTTGACTGAATAGGCGAAGGCCGTGCGGATCGTGATCGGGCCGCTGTTGCGGCGCGAATCGTTGCGCGGGGTCCAGCCGTCGATCGTCACCGGCTCGTCGACCACCACGTCGTCGGGCTTGTGCCCGGCTTCGAGCGCGGCGAGATAGACGAACAGTTTGAACGACGAGCCCGGCTGGCGCTGCGCCTGGGTGGCGCGGTTGTAGATCGAGGACACATAGTCCTTGCCGCCCACCATCGCCCGCACCGCGCCGTCGCGGTCGATCGAGACGAGAGCGCCCTGCGCGCCGTCGGGCGCGTTGACGCGGATCGCTTGGTCGGCGCTGCGCTGCATGTTGAGGTCGAGCGTCGTCCACACGTCGAGCGGCGCGTCGGTTTCGTCGATCAGCGTTTCCAGCTGGGGCAGCGCCCAGTCGGTGAAGTAGCGGACGCTGTTCTGCTTGGGCTCGGGCGCCAGCTGCACGGCGTGCGGATCGGTGCTGTTGGCCTGGGCTTCGCTGATCTTGCCGGCATCGGCCATCAGCTTGAGCACCACCGTCGCGCGATCGACCGCCGCTTCGGCGTCGGCGGTCGGCGAATAATGCGAGGGTGCCTTCACCAGGCCGGCGATGATCGCGGACTCACCCAAGGAGAGATTTGTCGCGGGATGGCCGAAGAACTTCCGGCTCGCCGCGTCGATGCCGTACGCGCCGCCGCCGAAATAGACCTTGTTCAGGTAGAGCTCGAGAATCTCCTGCTTGCTGAACTTGCGCTCCAGCGCCAGCGCCAGCACCGCCTCGCGGACCTTGCGGCCGACGCTGTACTTGTTCGACAGGAAGATGGTGCGCGCCACCTGCTGGGTGATGGTCGAGCCGCCCTGCAGACGCCGGCCTTCGTCATGCAGCCGCTTGGCCACCCAGAAGATGCGGGCGACGCCGATCGGATCGACGCCCCAGTGCGATTCGAAGCGGCGATCCTCGGTCGCGATGATCGCGTCCTTCATCGCCTGCGGGATCTGGTCGTACTTGATCCACTCGCCATAGCTCGGCCCGAGCGAGACCAGCACGGTGCCGTCGACCGCGTGGACGCGGATCATCTGGCCATTGGGCGAGGACTTCATCTGGTCGAAGCTCGGCAGCGTCGAGCGCGCCGAATAGACCGCGATCGCCAGCGCGATGCAGGCGATCAGCGCCAGCGCCACGCCGCTGATCAGCGACCAGAGGAAGAACTTCTTCCAGAAGGAGCCCCGGCGCCACCAGGGCGCAGCTGCGGTTTTCGATTTCACGGCCATGTACGGCGTGGTCGATTACAGGCTCGCGGGGCTTCCTACAAGGATCAGGCGGCGGACGCCCCTGCGGCGCGGGGCCGAAACTCGAGGCTGACCGAGTTCATGCAGTAGCGAAGCCCCGTGGGCGGCGGGCCGTCGGGGAAGACATGGCCGAGATGGCCGTCGCAGCGTGCGCAGCGCGCCTCGATCCGGCGCATGCCGTGGCTGGTATCGGCATGCTCGCTCACATGGTCCGGCGCCACCGGCTGGGTGAAGCTGGGCCAGCCCGAGCCGGAATCATATTTGTCAATGCTGTCGAACAGTTCGAGCTGGCAGGCAGCGCAGCGATAGATGCCGTCGGCCTTGTTGTCGTTGTAGCGGCCGGAAAAGGCGCGCTCGGTGCCCGCTTCGCGCAGCACGTGGAACTGCTCGGGGGTGAGGCGCTTGCGCCATTCGGATTCGGGGAGATTCAGCTGTTCCATAGGCCCGAGATGTGGGTTCGGCGGGCCGTGCCGTCAATCCGCCGAACGGCTCAATCCGGGATGGTGATCCGCTGCACCACCGCCCCGCTCTCGCGCAACTGCGCCTTCAGCACCTCGGGCTTGGGGGCGTAGAGGAAGCCGAAGCTCACCGTGCCCTTGCGCGTGCGCACGGCGTGGTGGAGCCGGTGGGCCTGGACGATCCGCTTCATATAGCTGGAGCGCGGGATATAGCGGTGGCGGATGCGCTTGTGCACGATGAGGTCGTGGAAGCCGAAATAGATCGCACCATAGGCAGCGATCCCCGCGCCGATCCAGGTGAAGCCCGGCCACCAGCCGAGCTGCACGCCGCCAAGCAGCAGCACGAACGACGGCACCGCGAAGATCGCGGCATACAGGTCGTTGAGCTCCCAGTTGCCGGTGCGCGGGCGATGGTGGCTCTTGTGGAGGAACCAGCCCGGCCCGTGCATGATCCAGCGGTGCGCGGCATAGGCGAACAGCTCCATGCCGAGCACGGTGGCGAGGAAGATCAGGACGGCGTTGAGCGGCGACATGGCCCCCATGTAGGCGATCCCGCCGCGCCATTCCATTGACTTTGCCCAAAGAGGCAGGGTCAGTCCTGGGGCATGTCCAGCAGGTCCGCGCCCATCGCCGAGATCAGCCAGTCATGGAAGATCTGCACCGGCCGCAAGGTGAGGGCGCGAGGGCGGCAGACGAACCAGTAGCTGTAATGGCTCTCCACGGTCAGGTCGAACAGCTGGACCAGCCGCTCGTCGCGGGCGGACTGGTAGTGCGATTCGAGCATGAAGGCGACGCCGAGCCCCTGGGCGGCGGCCTCCAGCATCAGATTGCCCGAATCGAACAGGTCGATCGCCGCGGGCTCCAGATCGGGATAGCCCGCCGCCATCCGCCAGGCGGTGAAGGTCTCGGGCATTTCGCGGTGGACCAGCGCGGTGAGCCGGGCGAGGTCCATCGGATCGCGCACCGGATTGGGCCCCTCCACCAGGCTGCGGGCGCCGATCACGTGCACCCGGTTGCGGTCCAGACGGCGCGAATAATAGCCGGGGTCGATATCGCGGGCGATGACGATCGCCGCGTCGAGCCCGTCGCCCAGCCGCGCCATGCCGTGGCTGCCGGTGTCGACGTCGAGATGGAGTTCGGGATGCCGCTTCTTCAGCTCGGGCAGGCGCGGCAGCAACTGCTGCGTCGCATAGAGCGGCAGCACGCCGAGCCGGAGCCGCAGCAGCTCGCTGCCGCTGGTCATCGTCTCGATCGCGTCGGTCATCGTGTCGAGCGCCGGTGCGATCAGGCTCAGCAGCCGGTCGCCATCGTCGTTGAGCCGCAGCGACTGGTGCCGCCGCTCGAACAAGGGCTTGCCGATAAAGCGCTCGAGCGCCTGCACGCGCCGGCTGAGCGCGGGCGAGGACAGGGCCAGTTCCTCGGCGGCGGCCTTGATCGAACCCAGGCGGGCGACCTGGACGAAAGCTTCGATCGCGGTGAGCGGCGGAAGGCGTCGCATCGATCCGTCTCTCTTCTGTGGTGCGGTGCAGCAAGGGGTTCGCAAAGGCTGAGCGCCCCCACGCAATCCATTCCCGCTGGGGGGAATATCGCCCCGGACAATCGCGATTGCAAGCCATGCATCTACGCGGTGTAAATTTCGCACTTGCACAAAAACGTGCCGCACCGCACATAGGGGGTGCCTTTCAGGCATCCTCTCCTAAAACTTTCCAAGGCCGCCCTTTTTGAGGCGGCCCTTTTTTTTGCCTTCGCCGTTCTTAGCTTTCGGGCCTACCGCCACGAAGGAATCCAGAATGGCCGATGACGAATCCCGCACGAGGCGGCTGCAGGTCGCCAATGCGCGCCCCGAAGACAGCGGCCGCGGACTGGCCCATATCCCGCGCAGCCTGATGGCCGCGCTCGGCATCACCGAGGGTGATGTGATCGAGATCGTCGGCAAGCGCAGCACCCCTGCGCGCGCCGTCCTCCCCTATTCCGAAGACGAAGGGCTGGAGCTGCTCCGCATCGACGGGCTCCAGCGTGCCAATGCCGGGGTCGGCTCGGGCGACTTTGTCGAGGTGCGCCGCGCCGATTCGAAGCCCGCGACGCGCGTCGTGTTCGGCCCGGCCCAGGCAAATCTCCGCCTGCGCGGCACCGGCGAGGCGCTGAAGCGCACCTTCTTCACCCGCCCGCTCACCGCCGGCGACACGATCGCCACGGTCGGCCACCAGCGCGCCGATGTGCCGCCCAACGTCCAGCAGTTCGTGCGGGCGCCCGCCTATGCGTTGCAGGAGATCCGCCTGACGGTGCTCTCCACCGTGCCCCGCGGCGTGGTGCATATCGACGAGAATACCGAGGTCGAGCTCCGCACCGAGTATGAGGAGGCGAAGGAAAGCCGCCGCGCCGATGTGACCTATGACGATATCGGCGGCATGGCCGGCACGATCGACCAGCTGCGCGAAATGGTCGAGCTGCCGTTGCGCTATCCCGAGCTGTTCCAGCGGCTGGGCGTCGATCCGCCCAAGGGCGTGATCCTGCACGGCCCCCCCGGCACCGGCAAGACGCGGCTCGCCCGCGCGGTGGCCAACGAAAGCGACGCCAGCTTCCACCTGATCAACGGGCCGGAGATCATGGGCTCGGCCTATGGCGAATCCGAACAGCGCTTGCGCCAGGTGTTCGAGGAAGCTTCGAAAAACGCGCCGTCGATCGTGTTCATCGACGAGATCGATTCGATCGCGCCGAAGCGCGGCCAGGTGACCGGCGAGGCCGAGAAGCGCCTCGTCGCCCAGTTGCTGACGCTGATGGACGGGCTGGAAGCGCGCGCCAACATCGTCGTGATCGCCGCGACCAATCGTCCCGAGGCGATCGACGAGGCGCTGCGCCGTCCGGGCCGGTTCGATCGCGAGATCGTCGTCGGCGTGCCGGACGATCGCGGGCGGCGCGAGATCCTGGGCATCCACACCCGCGGCATGCCGCTGGCAGAGGATGTCGACCTGCCCGAGCTGGCACGCACCACCTATGGTTTCGTCGGTGCCGATCTCGCCGCGCTGACGCGGGAGGCGGCGATCGAGGCCGTGCGCCGGATCATGCCACGCCTCAACCTTGAGGAAGGCACGATTCCGCCCGAGGTGCTCGACACGCTGTCGGTCACCCGCGACGATTTCCTGGAGGCGCTCAAGCGCGTTCAGCCCTCGGCGATGCGCGAAGTAATGGTGCAGGCGCCGACGGTTCGCTGGGAAGATGTCGGCGGGCTCGACGATGCGCAAATGCGGCTGAAGGAAGGCGTCGAGCTGCCGCTCAAGGATCCGGACGCGTTCCGGCGCCTGGGCATCCGGCCGGCCAAGGGCTTCCTGCTCTACGGGCCGCCGGGCACTGGCAAGACGTTGCTCGCCAAGGCCGTGGCGCGCGAGGCGGAGGCGAACTTCATCGCCACCAAGTCGAGCGACCTGCTCTCCAAATGGTATGGCGAGAGCGAGCAGCAGATCGCGCGCCTGTTCGCGCGTGCCCGCCAAGTCGCGCCCTGCGTGATCTTCATCGACGAGCTCGACTCGCTGGTGCCGGCGCGCGGTGGTTCGATGGGCGAGCCGCAGGTGACCGAGCGCGTGGTCAACACCATCCTCGCCGAGATGGACGGGCTGGAGGAGCTCCAGTCGGTGGTGGTGATCGGCGCGACCAACCGGCCGAACCTGATCGACCCTGCCCTGCTCCGTCCGGGCCGGTTCGACGAGCTGGTCTATGTCGGCGTGCCCGACAAGGCCGGGCGTGAACGCATCCTGCGCATCCAGACCGACAAGATGCCGCTGGCGGCCGATGTCGACCTGGGTTCGATCGCCGAGCAGACCCAGCGCTACACCGGCGCCGACCTGGAAGACGTGGTCCGCCGCGCCGGCCTCGTCGCGCTCCGCCAGTCGCTGGAGACGCGCGAAGTGACAATGGCGCATTTTGAGGAGGCGCTGAAGGACTCGCGGGCGACGGTCACGCCGGAGATGGAGAGCGATTACGAGGCGATGCAGGGCAAGCTGAAGCAGCAGGCCTCGGCAATCCAACCGATCGGCTTCATCGCGCCCGGCATGCTGGAAGGTCGCGGCCCGAAGGGCTAAGCTGCCGCATCCAAGGCCGCCGACGACCATGGCGTTGTCGGCGGCCTTTCCTTTTTTCAGCGAGCAGCATGACCGATCCGAACCCGCTTCAGCAATCCAATCGTCAATGGCTCTGGCCCGCGCTCGCCCTGCTGAGTCTTTCGCTCGCCGGACTTGCCGCGTTCCTCTGCCTGCGCTTCGCCAGCGGGTTCGCGTTCGACCCTGCCCTGCTGCTGGCGTTTCGTACCCCCGGCGACCTCGCCACGCCGATCGGCCCGCCGTGGCTGCTCCAGTCGGCGATCGATATCAGCGCGCTGGGCGGGTACACGGTGCTGTGGCTGGCGGGCGCCGCGACTCTGATCTTCCTGTTCGCGTTCGGCAAGCGCGCCGAAGCGCTGCTGCTCGGCGGATCGCTGGTCGGCGCTTCGACGATCAACGCGCTGCTCAAGCTATTCCTCCATCGTCCACGTCCGGAGGTGGTGCCCCACCTTGCTCATGTCTCCAGCGCCAGCTTTCCTAGCGGCCATGCGATGATCTCGGCGGCTGTCTATCTCACCCTCGGCATCATGGTCGCCCAGACCCAGACCAGCCGCTGGGCGCGCGCGTATCTGCTCGGCTTTGCGGTGCTGCTGGTGCTGCTGATCGGCTGCAGCAGGGTGTTTCTCGGCGTCCACTGGCCGTCGGACGTGCTGGCCGGCTGGTGCTTCGGCGCGATTTGGGCGCTGTGCATGTTCGCGCTCAACGCGCGGCTGCACCGGCGCTAGCGGTCAGCCGTCCGAGGCCTGCGTCGTCCAGCCGAGCCTGGGAATCGTGATCGAACGCTTGCCCGACAGGTCGACGCGGGTGACGAACAGCCCCTTGCTCTCGATATACTGCATCAGCCGCCGCGCGCGTCCGAGCGAGCTGGTGCCGTAGCTGGTCGCGATATCGGTATCGCTCGGGCATGGCAGCCCATCGCGCGCGGCCTTGGCGACGAGCAGGAACGGGGCGAGCATGTCGTCGGGCAGCGCCCGCGCCGCTTCCAGTGCCTGCGCCCACTCGTCGTCGGGATCGCCATGGATGCCCGCGCGTGCCGCCGACAGGCGCCGTACGAATCCCGAAATATCGAGCGGCGGACGGGTCAGCCCCACCATCCGGCAGCGCACCTGGAAATCCTGGTAGAGCACCGCGGGCGAGCGCAGCGTCGACTGCTCGTCCTCGACGATCGCGCGCAGCACGTCGGCGACCAGCCCGGCGACTTCCGCGGGATCGTGATCGGGCTCGACTTCCATCGGCGAGGGCGCCGAACGGGCAAGCTGCTCGAGCACCGTTTCCGGCTGGGAATAGGCATGCGCGGGAGGCGGGGCCGGCGGCACCCATTCGGGCTCGGCCGGGGCGAGCAGCAAATCCTTGATGTCTTCGGTCGGCGCCTGGGGCAGCGGGGTCAGCTTCGGGGACGAGCTGCGCGCGCTGGTTTCCACCGCGCCGATGCGGATCGCCACCGGCCGCCGGGTGATCGCCGGGCCGAGCCCAAGGAAATGCCCGCGCTGCAGATCGCGGATCGCCTCGGCCTGGCGGCGCTCCATGCCGAGCAGGTCGGCCGCGCGCTGCATGTCGATGTCGAGAAAGGTGCGGCCCATCAGGAAGTTCGACGCTTCCGCCGCGACATTCTTGGCGAGCTTCGCCAGCCGCTGCGTCGCGATCACGCCTGCCAGCCCGCGCTTGCGGCCGCGGCACATCAGGTTGGTCATCGCCGACAACGAAGCGCGGCGAACTTCCTCCGCCACTTCGCCGCCACCGGCGGGCGCGAACAGCTGGGCTTCGTCGACCACGACGAGGGCGGGATACCAATGATCGCGCGGCGCATCGAACAGGCCGTTGAGGAAGGTGGCGGCGCAGCGCATCTGCCCTTCCGCCTCCAGCCCTTCGAGGCTCAGCACCACAGAGGCGCGATGTTCGCGGATGCGCGCGGCGAAGCGGGCGACGTCGCGCTCGCTATGGTCGACCGCCTCGATCGCGAGATGGCCGTAGCGATCGGAGAGGGTGACGAAATCGCCCTCGGGATCGATCACCACTTGCTGGACGTGCCCCGCGGACTGTTCGAGCAGGCGGCGGAGCAGGTGCGACTTGCCCGACCCCGAATTGCCCTGGACGAGCAATCGGGTTGCAAGCAACTCCTCCAGATCGACCGGCACGGGTCCGCCCGTGCCGTCGACGCCCATGTCCACGCTGACGGTCATCGCCGCCGCTTTGCCGGATCAGGGGGGGCAGCGGCAAGGGCTGCCGCCACGAAAACTGTGGGTGTTTGTTTCGCCTCAGGCCGCGTCGGCGGCATTGCGGCGCTGGCGACGGCGTTCGAGCGCCTGCATCGTCTTTTCGGCGAGCAGCGTGAGGCGGGCGGTATCCTGCTCGGTGAGCTGCGGGCGCGCGGTGCTGTCGATCACGCACAAGGTCCCGATCCGCTTGCCGCTGGCGGTACGCAAGGGTGCCCCGGCGTAGAAGCGGATGTTGGGATCGCCGGTGACCAGCGGGTTCTCCGCGAAGCGCGGATCGGCCTTGGCGTCGTTGACCACGAAGACGTCGGGCCCGCGGATCGCGTGGGTGCAGAAGGAGATCGAGCGCGGCGTCTCCTGCGGCTCCAGCCCGACGCGCGCCTTGAACCATTGCCGGTTCTCGTCGATCAGCGAAATCAGCGCGATCGGCACGCCCAGTGCCGCCGCAGCCTCGCGCACGATCGCATCGAATTCGGCTTCGTTGGGGGTGTCGAGCACGCCATAGCCCTTGAGCTCGGCGAGGCGGGCGGGTTCATCCGAGGGGTCCAGCGGCATCGTTCGTCGTCCTGCGTTTGCGCCCCCCAGCACATTCGGTCTAATACCGAGCCACAAGTTAACATTTGCTCGACAGCGCAAGCAGGTGCCGGGCAGTCTGATGGCAGCCATGCGTCCCGATCCCATTGAACATCTCCGCCGTGTTTTCGGCTATGACGCCTTTCGCGGCGTGCAGGGCTCGGTGGTCGACCGGGTCATGGCGGGGCAGCGCACGCTGGCGGTGATGCCCACCGGTGCGGGCAAGTCGCTGACCTACCAGCTGCCCTCGGTGATGCTGGAGGGGACCTGCGTCGTCGTCAGCCCGCTGATCGCGCTCATGCACGACCAGCTGCGTGCGGCCGAGGCCGTGGGCATCCGCGCCGCCACGCTGACCAGCGTCGACGACAATCGTGCCGAGACGATCGAGCGCTTCCGCGCCGGCCAGCTCGACCTGCTCTACATCGCGCCCGAACGCGCGTCGGGCGAAGGCTTCCGCAACCTGCTGACCCAGGCGCCGCTCAGCCTGTTCGCGATCGACGAGGCACATTGCGTGTCCGAATGGGGGCATGATTTCCGCCCCGATTACCGGCTGCTGCGCCCGCTGCTCGATCGCTTTCCGGAGGTCCCGCGCCTCGCGCTGACCGCGACCGCCGACGCGCATACCCGTGCCGACATCCTCGAGCAGCTGGGCATTCCGGAAGACGGGCTGATCGTCGCCGGCTTCGACCGGCCGAACATCCGCTACCATATCGCCCCACGCGAGAACACGACGCGGCAGATCATCGACATCGTCGCCGAAAACCCGGGCCCCGGCATCGTCTATGCCCAGACGCGCAAGGGCGTGGAGCAGCTCGCCGAGAAGCTGGCGGCCGAAACCGGACGGCCGGTGCTCCCCTATCATGCCGGGCTCGATCCCGACGTGCGCCGCCGCAACCAGGCGCAGTTCGTCGCGAGCGAGGATATGGTGGTGGTCGCCACCGTCGCGTTCGGCATGGGGATCGACAAGCCCGACGTGCGCTTCGTCGCCCATGCCGGGCTCCCCAAGTCGATCGAGGCCTATTACCAGGAAACCGGCCGCGCCGGCCGCGACGGCGATCCCTCGGTCGCGCATCTCTTCTGGGGTGCGGACGATTTCGCCCGGGCGCGCCAGCGGATCGGCGAGGTCGAGCCCTCGCGCCAGCTCGGCGAGCGCACCCGGCTGACCGCGCTCGGCGCGCTGGTAGAGACGGCGGGGTGTCGCCGCCGCATCCTGCTCAAGCATTTCGGCGAGGATGCGCCCGAGACCTGCGGCAATTGCGACAATTGCCTCAATCCCCCGGCGGCGATCGACGTCAGCGTGACCGCGCAGAAATTTCTCTCGGCGGTGTTTCGCACCGGCATGCTCTACGGCATCGGCTATATCGAGGGCATCCTGACCGGCGTCTCGACCGAGCGGAGCCTGATGAACGGGCACGAGAAGCTCTCCGTCTTCGGCATCGTCGACGGGGAGGAAGTGGCGATGCTGAAACCCGTATCGCGCGCGCTGCTGCTCCGCGATGCGCTGCGCACCAACGAGCATGGCGGGCTAGAGTTCGGCCCCGAGGCGCGCGCGATCCTCAAGGGCGAGGCGAAGCTGGAGCTGGTCCTGCCGCCCAAGCGCGAGCGGCGCCGCCGCGGGGCTAAGGGGTCGGTGCCGAACCCGGTCGGCAACCCGCTGTTCGAGGCGCTGCGCGCCAAGCGGCGCGAGATCGCGCAGGAGACCGGGCTGCCGCCGTACGTCATCTTTCATGACTCGGTGCTGCGCGACATGGCGATGGTACGCCCGTCGTCGCTGGCGGAGATGGGGCAGCTCTCGGGCGTCGGCGCGCGCAAGCTGGATGCCTATGGGCAGGACTTCCTGAACGTCCTCCGCCAGTTCTGATCGGCTTCCTTGGGGCGGGCCCTCGCGCTACAGCCTCGCGCTGGAATCAGAAGGAGGACCTGCCATGCCCAACAAGATCGACGACCGCATCTCGGTGGCGCCGCAGATCCGGCCCGAGGACGTGCCCGCGCTCGCCGCGGCGGGGTTCGTGCACATCATCAACAATCGCCCCGAGGGCGAGGAATATGGCCAGCCCACCGGCGCGCAGATCGCGGAGGCGGCCGAGGCGGCGGGGCTGGGCTACACCGAAATCCCGGTGACGCCGGGCGGCTTCTCGATGGCGCAGGTCGAGGCGATGGCCGAGGCGCTGGGCTCGGTGGACGGGCCGGTGCTGGCGTACTGCCGCTCGGGCACGCGTTCCTGCAACCTCTGGGCGCTGGCCACCGCATACAAGGGCGGCGCGCCCGACGAACTGGTCGAGAAGGGCGCGGGCGCTGGCTACGACCTGTCCGGGATCCGCCCGGCGCTCGAGCAGCTGGCGGGGAAGTAAGCGTTCTTTGATCCTCCCCTGCAAGGGGAGGTGGCGCGCGTAGCGCGACGGAGGGGTGTCGCCGCAAGAAACGGGAGCCCTGCTCCCCAGCGGGGATACCCCTCCACCACCGCCTTCGGCGGCGGTCCCCAGCATTGGGTCGATCATGCCCCCGGCATGATCTTGGATTGCCGGGAGCAATCCAACCCGATGCTCCTCCGGGTGAGGATTTCAAAGCCACCCCACGCACAAAAAATGGGCTGGTGGTTGCCCACCAGCCCAGTCGTCCGCAGGAGGAACCTCGGTGGGGCGCCGCGGCAGGAGAGGATCCCGCGGCGCCCGAACTTGTCAGTAATTGTAGGCGCGCTCGCCGTGCTCGTTGATGTCGAGCCCTTCGACTTCGACTTCCTTCGAGGGGCGGATGCCCATGGTGAGCTTCAGGCCGTAGAAGAGGATCGCCGAGACCGCGCCCGACCAGAGCAGGGTGATGCCCACCGCTTCGGCCTGGATGATCAGCTGCGCGGCCGTGTCGTAGCTCGGAGCCGCGACCGCCGGGAACTTGGTGTAATCGATGATGCCCTGGCCGCCGAGCGCCGGGTTGGCGACGATCGCGGTGCCGAGCGCACCGACGATGCCGCCGACGCAGTGGACGCCGAACACGTCGAGTGAGTCGTCATACTTCAGCTTGTTCTTCACCGTGGTGACGAAGAAGAAGCAGATCGGCGACACGACCAGACCGAGCACGATCGAGGTCATCGGCGCGGCATAGCCCGAGGCGGGGGTGATCGCGACCAGGCCGGCGACCGCACCGGTCACGCCACCCAGCAGCGACGGCTTCTTGTGCACGACCTGCTCGATCACGGCCCAGCTCACTGCCGCAGCAGCCGTGGCGACGAAGGTGTTGATGAAGGCAACCGCGGTCACGCCGTTCGATTCGAGGTTGGAACCGGCGTTGAAGCCGAACCAGCCCACCCACAGCAGCGAGGCGCCGATCATGGTCATGGTCAGCGAGTGCGGCGGCATCGGCTCGCTCTTGAAGCCCACGCGCTTGCCGATCACGAGGCAGCCGACCAGGCCGGCGATGCCCGCATTGATGTGGACGACGGTGCCACCGGCGAAATCGAGCGCGCCCTTGCCCCACAGGAAGCCGTAATCGGTCGGCGCATCGACGAGGAAGTCCGGGCCCGCCCAGTACCAGACCATGTGCGCGATCGGGAAATAGGCCAGCGTCATCCACAGCACGGTGAAGATGATCAGGGGCGTGAACTTCACGCGCTCCGCAAAGGCACCGACGATCAGCGCCGGCGTGATGCAGGCGAAGGTCATCTGGAAGCAGACGAACGCGAATTCGGGGATGTAGACGTTGTTCGAGAAGGTCGCGCCATAGGTGCTGGCGCTCACCCCGACCAGGAACGCCTTGGAAAGGCCGCCGAAGAAGTGGTTGTCGCCGCCGCTAGTGAAGGCGATCGAATAGCCCCAGCTGACCCACACCAGCGAGGCGACCGAGACGATCATGAACACCTGCATCAGCACCGAGAGCATGTTCTTGGTGCGGACCAGACCGCCATAGAACAGCGCCAGCGCCGGCACCGACATCATCAGCACCAGCGCCGAGGAGATCAGCATCCAGGCGGTGTCGCCCTTGTTCACCATCGTCGCCTGCTGGGCGACGGTGGGGGCCTTGATCAGTGCCGGGGTCTGTGCCCAGGCGGGCATCGCCGCGACGACCGCGGCTGCGCCGAGCGCTAGCCCGGCGGTCTTCCATCCTTGCTTCATTGCTACCCCCTTGCTCACAGCGCCGTCTCGTCGGTCTCGCCGGTGCGGATGCGCACGGCCTGGCCCATGTCGAGGACGAAGATCTTGCCGTCACCGATCGCGCCGGTGCTCGCCGCCGCCTGGATCGCCTCCACGGCACGGTCGGCAAGATCGCTGCCCACGGCGACCTCGATCTTGATCTTCGGCACCATGTTCGTGCTGTACTCGGCGCCGCGATAGATCTCGGTCTGGCCCTTCTGGCGGCCGAACCCCTTCACTTCGGTAACGGTCATGCCCGTCACCCCGACGGTGGTGAGCGCCTCGCGCACCTCGTCGAGCTTGAAGGGTTTGATGATGGCGATGATGAGCTTCATGTCGCCCCCTCTGGCGGTTGTCCCGGGGAGCAACGTCGCAAGGGGCGTGCCAAATGGAACGCACAGGGGAGATGTGCGTTTCGTGCCGCCAAATATTACGAACTGGTGAATTTTGTGACGCGTGTCTGCCCGAAAAACGGGCAGATCATTGCAGCGTCGCGCTGTCCTCGCCGTGCCGGCCGAAGAATTGCATTAGCTGGACGATGAGCTCGGCGCGGTCTTCCAACCGGGGCGCTTCGAGCAGCGCCTGTTTCGACGCGGCGTCGAACGGCGCGATCTGGGCAATGCCGTTGACCAGCGATTCGTCGTCGAGCCGGGTCACCGCCTCCCAGTCGACCATATAGCCTAGGCCATCGGCGAAGCGGCGCGATTCCATCTCGATCGACGCGCGGCCCGCCAGCGACAGCGATTCGGATTCGCCCGCTACCTCCAGTGCCGCCTCGACCTGGCGGAAGGGCGTGCTCACCTCCAGTTCGCGGACGATGGTGAAGCGGCTCAGGCCCTCCAGCACGATGTTGAAGCGCCCGTCGTCAAGCGCCTCGACATCCGCGATTCGGCCGACACAGCCGACATCGAACAGCGTCGGCGGATCGCGTTCGTCGCGCGGCTGGACCATGCCGATGCGCCGGTCGCGTGCGAGCGCCTCGGAGACCATCGCGCGGTAGCGCGGCTCGAAGATGTGGAGCGGCAGGTGCATGCGCGGGAACAGCAGCGCACCTGCCAGCGGAAACACCGAGAGCCGCGTCGTCTTCATCCGAACAGGATCTGCGACAGCTTGCGACGCTGGGCGGCAACCCAGGGATCTTCGAGCCCGACGACCTCGAACAGCTTGAGCAGCCGCTGGCGCGCGGCGCCCTCGTTCCAGGCGCGATCGTCGCGGACCATGGCGAGCAGCGTCTCGGCCGCCCCCTCGCGGTCGCCCGCCGCCATCTGGCCGCCTGCGAGCTCATAGCGCGCATCCATGTCCTCCGGGTTCGCAGCCGCACGTGCGGCGAGCCCGCTGAGGTCGTCGACCGGCTGTGCCTCGCGGGCGAGGCTCAGCGCGGCACGGGCGCGCTCGACTTCGGGCGCCTTGGCATCGCCCTGGATCGCGTCCAGCGCGGCCTGCGCCTCGTCATGGCGGCCCAGCGCGGTCAGCGCGCGGACGCGTCCGGCGGCAACCACCCCATGGTCCGGTGCCATTTCGGCGATCTGATCGAAGATCGCGAGCGCGCGCTCGGCATCGCCGTCGGCCAACACTTGCTCGCCCATCGCGATCAGCGGCTCGAGCTCGGCTTCGGCGTCCGCGGCTTCGCCCGAGATCGGCAGCTGGCGGAGGATCTGGTCGAGCATCGTGCGCAGCTGCGATTCGGTACGCGCGCTGGTCAGGTCGGCGACCAGCTGGCCCTGGAACATCGCATAGACGGTCGGGATCGAGCGGACCTGGAATTGGCTGGCGATGAAGTTGTTCGCATCGACGTCGATCTTGGCCAGCATCACGCCCTTCGGCGCATATTCGTCGGTGACCTTCTCGATCACCGGGCCCAGCGCCTTGCACGGCCCGCACCATTCCGCCCAGAAATCAATGATGACGAGCTTCGACATCGACGGCTCGACGACGTCCTTGCGAAAGGCGTCGACGGCCTGTTTGTCGGCGGGGCTCATACCAAGCGTGGCCAAAATGCGCTCCTTCAGCGGTCTGCGGGTGCCGGCGCCTCTGTGGGCACGCGGGCGGGTCGGCTTCTATTTGGGCGTTCGGGGGCAAACCGCCAAGCCTTTTCCAAAAAGTGCAAAAGGGGGGTTGCGCGGTTTGAAACCCGCTGTTAGTTGGCCCGCCTCACCCGCCGAGAGCGCTTCGAAACGCTCCCGGCCACGACGCCAGAGCGGGCGTAGCTCAGGGGTAGAGCACAACCTTGCCAAGGTTGGGGTCGAGGGTTCGAATCCCTTCGCCCGCTCCAGTCGCCTTTCGCGACTGTTCCGTCGATGTCACGGCATCAGCCGTTTCCTCCCTTCCGACAGATGCCAGCGCATCGCGAGCGCCGCGCCATCCGCATCCTGCGCGCGGATCGCCTCGACGATCGTCGCATGCTCGCGCACCATTGCGGCGATCGGCTCGGCTTCACGCAGCCGGGCGATGTCGACCCCGGCGCGCATGATTCGCATCGTTTCCTCGTGGAGATGCTCGAACGCCTTTTCGAAGGCGGGATTCGAGGTGGCGCGGAAGATCGCGCGGTGCAGCCGCCAATCCTCGTCATGGGCGGGGTCGCTGGAGAGCAACGCCTTGCGCAGATCGGCCATTGCCGACTCGATCTCTGCCAGCTGCTCGGGCGAGCGCCGACGCGCCGCCAGCCGCGCGGCTTCCGATTCGAGCGCGAATCGCACCTCATAGGTGCCGAGCGTCGCGGAAAGCTCGTCGAACGCCATGTGGGCGCCCAGGCGCAGCGAGGGGCGACGCATCACATAGGAGCCCGCCCCGCGCCGCGATTCGGTGATGCCGTCGGCCGCCAGCCGCACCAGCGCCTCGCGCACCACGGTGCGCGACATGCCGAAGCTTTCGGCCAGTCGCGATTCGGAGGGCAGGCGATCGCCGACGTTCAATCCGCCCAGGATGATCTCGACGATTCGCGAATAGGCCTGGTCGGCAAGGCGCTGGTCGGCGGGAGCGTGGTTTCGCAGCATGATGCGCCACGATACTAAGCCGTTTGAAAATGGCGAGTCGTGCCATGGTCTTAGGAGAAGCCGATGTCCGCCACCCCTGCCCCCATCCGCGTCGGCATCGGCGGCTGGACGTTCGAGCCGTGGCGCGGGACCTTCTATCCGGACAAGCTGCCGCAGAAGCGCGAGCTCGAATATGCCGCGGCCGCGCTCACCGCGATCGAGATCAACGGTACCTATTATTCCACCTTCAAGCCCGCGAGCTTCGCCGGCTGGGCAGCGGCGGCGCCCGAGGGCTTCGTCTATACGGTGAAGGGATCGCGCTTCGTCACCAACCGCAAGGTGCTGGCCGAGGCGGACGAATCGATCGCGCGCTTCTGCGGCCAGGGGCTGACCGAGCTGGGCGACAAGCTCGGCCCGATCTTCTGGCAGTTCATGGCGACCAAGAAGTTCGACGCGGAGGATTTCGGTGCTTTCCTCAAGCTTCTCCCCGCCGAACAGGACGGCGTGAAGCTGCGCCATGCCGTGCAGGTGCGGCACGACAGCTTCCACACGCCCGAATTCGTCGCGCTGTGCCGCGCGGCCGGCGTGGCAATCGTCTTTGCCGACTCGCCGCAATATCCGGCGATCGCTGATGTCAGCGGCGACTTCGTCTATGCTCGGCTCGAGGCGGGCGAGGACGACAATCCCTTCTGCTATCCCGAATCCGCTCTGCCGCGCTGGGTCGAGGCGGCCAGGACCTGGGCGGCGGGCGGCCAGCCCAAGGGACTGCCGACCTTCGCGCCGGAGCCCGCGCCGGTGCAGCCGCGCGAGACCTTCGTCTTCTTCATCCATGGCGGCAAGGTCCGCGCACCCGCGGCTGCCCAGGAGTTCATCCGCCGGCTCGACTGAGCGGCGAACCCTTTGGCGCGGCGCTTCGTTGATCGGGGACCACCCCGAGGAGATCCCGCATGATCCACGATCCCGAACAGCAGAAGCCGCAGGACGACGAAGCCGAAGCGATGGAAGAGGCGCAGAAGGACGCCGCCGAGGAGCGCGAGGAAGAAGGCGGCTATCAATGAGGTCCGGGGCGCGGCGGCGGGACACCGTGCGCCGCGCCCTGCCCCCGATGTCGGGCCTTTCCCGAGTTCGTTCAAGGCCTAGCCAAACGGCCGGGTAATTGATAATCACTCGCAGCATGAACGCCCCCGCTGCGATTCCCGTGCCCGTACGCCTCGCCCAGCTGCATCGCCATGCCCCCGGCACCGTGGCCGGAGTCGACTGGGACCGACTTGCCGAACCCGAGGCGCGCCGCCTGCGCGAACTGGGCCTGGATGAGGGCGTGGAAGTCGAACTGCTGCACCGCTCCGGCCTGTTCGGTGGCCCGCTCGCCTGCCGCATCGGCCGGATGACCGTGGCGCTCCGCCGCCATGTCGCCGCCGCGATTCATGTGACGCCGCTGGCCAAGCACGCATGAACACCACGCCATTGGTTGCGCTGGTCGGCAATCCCAATGCCGGCAAGAGCGCGCTGTTCAATGCGCTGACCGGCGCGCGGCAGAAGGTAGGCAATTATCCCGGCGTCACCGTCGAGCGCCATTCCGGCCGCATGGCGCTGCCCGACGGCCGCCCGATCGAACTGGTCGACCTGCCCGGCGCCTACAGCCTCGATCCCGGCAGCCCCGACGAGCAGGTGACGCGTGACGTGCTGCTCGGCCGCCAGCATGGCGAGCGGCTGCCAGACGCGATCCTCACCGTGGTCGACGCCTCCAATCTCGACAACCATCTCCGCTTCACGCTCCAGCTAATCGCGCTGGGGCTGCCGATCGTGGTGGCGCTCAACATGGTCGATCTCGCCGAGCGCGACGGGCTGAAGCTCGATGCGGAAGCGCTGGAGCGCGAGCTCGGCGTTCCTGTCGTCGCCACCGTCGCGGTGCGCCGCCGCGGGCTCGATGCGCTCAAGGAGCGGATGGGCGAGATGGTCAAGGGCGCGACCAGGATCCGCCCCTCGGCAGGCGTGCAGCACGACATCGTCCTGCTCCAGCGGCGCGCGCGCCAGATCGCCACTGCCGTCACCGTGTCGGAAACCGCCGCGCGTCGCTGGACGCACCGGCTCGACGCGTTGTTCCTCCATCCGGTCGCCGGGCCGATCATCCTGCTCGGCACGATGTTCCTGATGTTCCAGGCGGTGTTCGCCTGGTCGCAGGTGCCGATCGGCTGGATCGAGGATGGCATGAAGTGGCTCGGCGCCGAAGTCGGCAGCGCGCTGCCCGACGGCGTGTTCCGTTCGCTGATCGTCGATGGGGTGATCGCGGGCGTCGGCGCGGTGATTGTCTTCCTGCCGCAGATCCTGATCCTGTTCGCCTTCATCCTGGTGCTGGAGGCGACCGGCTATATGGTCCGCGCCGCCTTTCTGATGGACCGGGTGATGGCGAGCGTCGGGCTTTCGGGCCGCGCCTTCATCCCGCTGCTCTCCAGCTTCGCCTGCGCGGTGCCGGGGATCATGGCGACGCGGACGATCTCCGACGAGAAAGACCGGCTGACCACGATCCTGATCGCGCCGCTGATGACCTGTTCGGCGCGGCTGCCGGTCTACACCATCATCATCGGCGCGCTGATCCCCGATCGCGCGGTGCTCCCCGGCGTCGGCCTGCAGGGACTGGTGCTGTTCGCGCTCTACATTCTCGGCATCCTCGGCGCCTTCGTTGTCGCGCTGGTGCTCCGGCGGACGGTGACCAAGGGCGCGACCTCGGGCTTCATGATGGAGATGCCCAAATATCAGTGGCCGAGCGCGCGCGACGTGCTGCTCGGGCTGTGGCAGCGCGCGCTGATCTTCCTCAAGCGCGCGGGCACGATCATTCTCTACACCACGGTGATCCTGTGGGCACTCCTGAGCTTCCCCAAGCCGCCTGAAGGCAGCGGTATCTCCAAGGTCGATTATTCGATCGCCGGGCGGATCGGCAGCGGGCTGGAGAAGATCGTCGCCCCGATCGGCTTCAACCGCGACATGGCGCTGGCGGTGATCCCGGCGATGGCGGCGCGCGAAGTGGCGGTGGCGGCGATCGGCACCGTCTATGCCGTCGACAATCCCGACGACGAGGCCGGCGAGGCCTCGATCCGCGAACAGCTCCAGAAGCATTGGAGCCTGCCGAGCGCGCTCGCCTTCCTGATGTGGTTCGTGTTCGCGCCGCAGTGCATCTCGACCATCGCAGTGACGCGGCGGGAGACCAACGGGTGGAAATGGCCGGCTTTCATGATCGGCTATCTGTTCGCGCTCGCCTATGTCGCGGCGGGGATCACCTATTGGAGCGCGATCGGCCTCGGCCTGTAGCAATTGCATCCCCCGCCCGAAAGCGGCAGAGGCAGGGGACTATGAGCACCGTATCCCCCGAACTCCGCGCAGCCGCGCTCGTCTCCAAGGCCTGGCCCTATGAAGAGGCGCGCAAGCTGCTCAAACGCTATCCCCAGATTGCTGAGGGTGGCGCGCCGGAGAAAGGCCATGTGCTGTTCGAGACCGGCTATGGCCCCTCGGGGCTCCCGCATATCGGGACGTTCAACGAAGTGCTGCGCACCACCATGGTCCGCCGCGCCTTCGAGAGCCTGTGCGACGTACCGACCCGCCTGATCGCGTTCAGCGACGACATGGACGGCCTGCGCAAGGTGCCGGACAATGTGCCCAACCAGGACATGCTGCGCGAACATCTCGGCAAGCCGCTGACCCAGGTGCCCGATCCGTTCGAAAAGTACGAAAGCTTCGCGCATCACAACAATGCGCGGCTGCGCGAATTCCTCGACCAGTTCGGCTTCGACTATGAGTTCGCCTCTTCGACCGACTATTATACCGGCGGCCGCTTCGACGACGCGCTGCGGAAGGTGCTGCGCCACTATTCCGGCATCATGGACGTGATGCTGCCGACGCTCCGCGCCGAGCGTCAGGCGACCTATTCGCCGGTCCTGCCGATCAGCCCCAAGTCGGGCATCGTGCTGCAGGTGCCGGTCGAAGTCGTCGATGCCGAGGCGGGCCTGATCGCGTTTGAGGATGAGGGCAAGCGGATCGTCCAGTCGGTGCTCGGCGGCAAGGCCAAGCTCCAGTGGAAGGTCGACTGGGCAATGCGCTGGGTCGCGCTCGACGTCGATTACGAGATGGCCGGCAAGGACCTGATCGATTCGGTCACCCAGTCGGGCAAGATCGCCCGCGTGCTCGGCGGCCGCCCGCCCGAGGGGTTCAACTACGAGATGTTCCTCGACGAGAAGGGCGAGAAGATCTCCAAGTCCAAGGGCAACGGCCTCAGCCTCGAACAGTGGCTGACCTATGGCCCGGAGGAGAGCATCGCTTTCTACGCCTATCGCGAGCCCAAAAAGGCCAAGCAGCTGCACCTCGGCGTGATCCCGCGCGCGATCGACGAATATTGGCAGTTCCGCGGCAATTATGCGGGGCAAGCGGTGGAGCAGCGGCTGGGCAATCCGGTCCACCATATCCACAATGGCGAGCCGCCGGCGGAGACGCTGCCGGTCACCTTCGGGCTGCTGCTCAACCTGGTCGGCGTGATGGGCGAGGCGACCAAGGAGCAGGTCTGGGGCTATCTTACGAACTATGTCCCGGACGCGAATCCGGAAACCTATCCGGCGCTCGACCGTCTGATCGGCTATGCGCTTGCCTATGCCCGCGATTTCGTCGCCCCGACGCTCAAGAAGCGTGCGCCGGTGGGGGTCGAGATCGACGCCTTGAAGCGACTCGACGCCGAACTCGCTGCCCTGCCCGCCGACGCGACCGCGGAAGCGATCCAGGACCAGGTGTACGAGATCGGCAAGACCGGCGGCTTCGAGAACCTGCGCGACTGGTTCAAGGCGCTGTACGAGACGCTGCTCGGCTCCGAACAGGGCCCGCGCATGGGCAGCTTCATCGCGCTGTACGGCATCGCGAACAGCCGCAAGCTGATCGCGGAAGCACTGGCGAAGGTGGCGTAAGGGGCGGGCGGGGAAACCTCTCCCCCGTCATCCCGGCGAAAGCCGGGATCCATTCGCTTCTCCGTTCAAGCAAGAGCCGAGCCGTAGAGGGCAATGGATCCCGGCTTTCGCCGGGATGACGTAGATGGAGAACGTGGGTTCGCGTTCTAGATGCCAATGAGGGAGAAGACCGATGCGACGCCGAATCCGCCATATCCGATCGGCGACGCGTGCCTTCCTCCATGGTGAGGCTGCGGGGGGTATCGCCCTCATCGCCGCCGCGGCGCTGGCGATGCTGGCTGCGAATCTGTCCGGCGTCTCCGAGATCTATTTCCACACGCTGCACCTGCAGACCGGCCCGGTGATCGCGCCGCTTTACGGTCCGATGACAGTCCATCTGTGGATCAACGACGGCCTGATGGCGGTGTTCTTCCTGCTCGTCGGGCTGGAGATAAAGCGCGAGTTCGTCGACGGGCGGCTGGCAAGCTGGGACCGTCGCCGCCTGCCGGTGATTGCCGCCGCCGCGGGCATGGCGGTGCCGGCGCTGGTCTATCTGCTGATCGCCGGCCGCACGCCGGGCGTGACCAGCGGCTGGGCGATTCCGGCTGCGACCGACATCGCCTTCGCGATCGGCGTGCTGGCGATTCTCGGCAGCCGCGCACCCGCCGCGCTCAAGCTGTTCCTGACGACGGTGGCGATCGTCGACGACATGGGCGCCGTCGCGATCATCGCAGTGGCCTACACCGCGCATATTGACCTGCTCGCGCTCGCCGGCGCAGCCTTGGTCCTCGGCGTGATGATCGCCTGCAACCGCTTCGGCGTGCGCCACCTTGCCGTGTATCTGGCGCTGGCAGTGGTGCTGTGGGTGCTCGTGTTCCAGTCGGGCGTGCATGCGACCATCGCCGGCGTCGCCGCGGCGATGACCATCCCGCTCGTCAAGTCGCCCGCCGCGCCCGATGCGGTGGACTCGCCGCTCCACAAGCTGGAGCATGCCCTGCATCCCTGGTCGGCGTTCCTGATCGTGCCGCTGTTCGGCTTCGCCAATGCCGGCGTCTCGTTCGAGGGGCTCTCGCCGGCGATCCTGCTCGAGCCGCTGCCGCTGGGCATCGCCGCGGGGCTGTTCCTCGGCAAGCAGCTCGGCATCTTCGGCAGCATCTGGCTGGCGGTGAAGACGGGCATCGCCAAGCGCCCCGGCAATGCCGGCTGGCGGCAGATCTACGGCGTGTCGCTGCTCGCCGGCATCGGCTTCACGATGAGCCTGTTCATCGGCGGCCTCGCCTTTCCGGGCAACGAACTGCTCGTCGACGAGGTGAAGATCGGCGTGCTGCTCGGCTCGATCCTGTCGGCGGTGGCGGGTTACGCGGTCCTGCGGTCGACCAGCACCGCGACGCCGAGGATCGCCAACCCGCCCAGCGCCAGCAGCGCGCCGACCCAGCCGGTCGACGTCCAGCCGTAACCGGCGGCGATCGCGAGCCCGCCCAGCCAGGGGCCGAGCGCGTTGGCGGTGTTGAAAGCGGAGTGGTTGAGCGCGGCCGCCAGCGCCTGCGCCTCGCCGGCGACGTCCATCAGCCGGGTCTGGAGCACCGGGCCCAGCGCCCCGGCAAAGCCGATCGCGAACACGTCGATCGACATCCACAGCAGCGAATGCGCCGCTAGCGGATAGAGCGACAGCGCGACCGCGCTGGCGAGCAGCAGCGCCGCGCCGGTAGGCATCAGCGCGCGATCGGCGAAGCGCGGCACGACGATATTGCCGGCGATCATTCCCATGCCGAAGATCGCCAGCACCAGCGGCACGCCCCAGGCCGGGGTGCCGGTGACGTGCATCAGCGTCGAGGCGACATAGGTGTAGACGCAGAACAGCCCACCAAAGCCGATCGCGCTCACCCCCAGCGTCAGCCAGACCTGGCCGTTCGCCAGCGCGCTGAGCTCCCGCAGCGGGCTCGCGCCCTGCTCGGGGCGGTCCTGCGGCGCCAGCCACAGCACCAGCAGCACCGTGATCAGCGCGAGCACCGCGACGATCGCGAAGCCCCAGCGCCATCCCACCGCCTGGCCCAGCCAGTTCGCCGCCGGCACGCCGAGGACGGTCGCTACCGAGAGTCCGAGCATGATCCGCCCCACCGCCTGCGAGCGCTGGTCGTTGGGCACCAGCGATGCGGCGACCAGCGAGGCGATCCCGAAATAGGCGCCGTGGGGCAGCCCGCTGAGGAAGCGGAACAGCAGCATCCAGTGATAGGTCGGCGCCAGCGCGCTCAGCGCATTGAACAGCGCGAAGCTGGCCATCAGCGCGATCAGCAACGTCCGCCGCGACCATTTCGCGGCCGCGACCGCCAGCAATGGGGCGCCGACCACCACGCCCAGCGCATAGGCGCTGATCACATGGCCCGCGGTGGGCTCGTCGATGCCAAGACCCTTGGAGAAATAGGGCACGAGGCTCATCGTCGCGAATTCGGTGGTGCCGATCGCGAACCCGCCCATGGCGAGCGCGAAATGGACCAGGCCCGGCGAGCGGGCGGCGGAGCGTTGAACGGGGGCGTGCACGACGCCCACATGGGTTTGCTGCGGTGCAGCGTCAAATAAGAATTCGTATGTGGCCAAATGCTTTGCGCGCAATCAAGGCGCCGGCTGCACCTGCGCCGTCCAGCCCCGCCGCCGCAGCACCAGGGCATAATAGAGCGCCGACAGCAGCAACTGCGCAAGGGTCGCAAACAATGCCGGGCGGCCCTCCTCAGGATCGAGCGCATTGAGCCAGGCAACGGTCCCCAGCACCAGCAGCGTCGCAGTGGCGGGGATCGGATGCAGCGGCATGCGATAGGGCGCATGGCGGGTGCGGTGGGTTCTCCGCCCAGCGATGGTCGCCAGCGCGAGCCCCGCATAGATCGCGATCAGACCGGTGCCGCTCAGCAGCAGGAGCAGCCGGAGCGGCAGGAAGCAGGCGGCGATGCCGATCGCTCCCGATGCCAGCGTCGCGCGTGCCGGCGAGCCGAAGCGCGGGTGGATCGCCGCAAGCCAGGCATCCAGCGGTCTGCCCCAGCTGCGATCGCGGGCGGTGGCATAGAAGAATCGCCCATTGGCGAGGATGCAGGCGATCACCGCGTTGACGATCGCGACGACAATGCCGATCGCAACCCACAGGTTGAGCGAAGCCCCGCCGCGCAGTCGGACGAAGGTGCCGAAGGGATCCTCGGCGGACAGGAAGGCGTCGAGGTCGGGCGCGGAGGCCAGCGCGGCGACGATCGGCACCGCTTCCAGCAGCAGGGCGCCGACGAGCGCCAGCAGGATCGCGCGGGCGATGCGCTGCGGCGCGCCGAGCATCTCCTCCCCGAAATAGACGGCCGCGCCATAGCCGTTGAGCGCGAAGATCGCGACCGAGGTGGCGAGCCCGATATTCGCCGCGCTCGCGGGTATCAGGCCTCCGCTCGCTGGTGCTACCGGATGCAACACCAGCGGCAGGACGTCGCGGACCGGTGCTGCCATGCCCAGCGCCAGGATCACCAGCACCGCTGCCACCTCGGCGGCGAGGAAGGCGCCGGTCACCAGCGCGTTGAATCGGATATTGAGAATGCCGACGAGCATCGAGGCGAGAAGCACCGCCACGGCCACCGGCACCGGCGGCAGCCCCGGCAGCACCGTCGAGGCGACGGATGCAATGCCCAGCGCCGCCACCGGCGGAAAGAGCAGGTTGTTGCAGGCGTTGACGCCCAGCATCATGAATCCCGCCGCCGGCCCCAGCGTCTGCCCCACCATCACATATTCGCCGCCCGCCACTGGGAAGGCGGAGGAGAGTTCCGCATAGATCAGCGCAGTGGCGAGGCAGACGACACCGGCGATCGCCAGCGCGAGCAGGGCGCCGGTGCCCGCGATCTGCAGGCTGCCCGGCACGATTACGAACAGCGAGGATGCCGGGGTGGTGATAGACAAGGTGAGGAACAGCACGCCCGCGGTGCCCAGGCTCCGGTCCAGCTGTTTGTTCGCGTGCGGCATCGTTCCCCCGAAGTGGGATGCAGCGTGGGGGAGGGCCGCCTGCGCGTCAATCGGAGCGGCTTGCCCTGCCTGCGCGATTCGCTAGGTTGCGCGCGTGGCTTCTCCCACCCCTTCGGCCGGCGACGGCGCGCGAGCCCGGCTCGCTCACGCGCTTGGCGAGGTCGCGGGCGGTGACCGCAAGGCGCTAAAAACCGTCTATGATCTGACAGCGGCGAAGCTGATGGGCGTCTGTCTCCGTATCTGCCAGGACCGCGAGGCCGCAGAGGATGTGATGCAGGAGGTGTATCTGAAGGTTTGGGACAGGGCAGGGCGCTTCGATGCGTCGCGCGCCAGCCCGATCACCTGGCTGTGCACGATTGCCCGCAACACCGCGATCGACTGGCGCCGGTCGCGCGGGCTGCGCGATACCGCCCCGGTCGAGGCGGCGCTGGAGCTGCCCGATGGTCGCCCTTCCGCCGACGCGCTGCTCGAGGCGGGGGAGACGCAAGCGCGCATCTTCGACTGCCTCGAAGCGCTGGAGGAAAAGCCGCGCGCAGCGATCCGCGCCGCCTTCTTCCACGGCCGCAGCTATCCCGACCTCGCCGCCGCCGCCGCGGTGCCGCTCGGCACGATGAAGAGCTGGATCCGGCGCGGACTGCTGCAATTGCGGGGGTGCCTCGGCGATGGCTGAGCCGCTGCGCCCCGAAGAGGAAGAGATCGCGCTCGCTGCGGAGCTTGCTCTAGGTCTGCTGGAGGGCGAGGACCTCGCAGCTGCGCGCCGCCGGCAGTTGGCGGATCCCGCCTTTGCCGTAGCGGTGGAGCGCTGGGTGCTCGATTTCGCGCCGCTGGCGCTCGGTGGGGCCGACGTGGCCGCCCCGGCCGGGCTGTGGGAGCGGATCGAGGCGCGACTGCCCGGCGAGGCGCACGGCGCCGTCGTCGCGCTGCGGCGCTGGCGGGCGACGGCGATCGCCACGAGCGCGGCCGCGGCGGTGCTGCTTGCGATCCTGCTGCTCCGCCCGGTGCCGCAGCCGGTGGTGCTGCCGCCGCCGCCGGTCGTCGTCGCACAGATCACCGGCACGGCGGGCGCGGCCTTTGCGGCGCGCTATGATGCCGAGCAGGGCACGCTCCACGTCCGTACCGAGGCGATGCCGTCCAGCCGCCGCGCGCCCGAGCTGTGGGTTATCCCGGCGGGGGGCAAACCGGTGTCGCTGGGCCTGGTCGCCTCGCAGGGCAATCGTGACATGACGGTGGCGCCGGCGCATCGCCAGCTGCTTGCCGAAGGTGCGACGCTGGCGGTGACGATGGAAGATGCCGCCACCGCGCCGCATGCCGGTCCCAGCGGCCCGCCGGTCGCGGCAGGAAAAATCACGATTCTTTAAGATTCGCTGCATCCGGGGCGTGCCGCCCCCCGTAGCTCCCACGCATCTCCGCAAAGAGGGGTGCGTAGCAAGAGGAAGCTAGAAGATGCGCAAGACCCGTCTCGCCTCGGTCACCGGAATCGTCGGTGCCGCGCTGCTCGCCACCGGCGCGGTTGCCGCCGTGCAGAAATTCCCGATGGTCGGGGGTGCCGCGATGTATCCGACCAAGAACATCGTCCAGAATGCGGTGAACTCGAAGGACCACACCACGCTGGTCGCCGCCGTGAAGGCCGCCGGGCTGGTCGATACGCTGTCGGGCCCGGGCCCCTTCACCGTCTTCGCGCCGACCAACGCGGCGTTCGGCAAGCTGCCCGCCGGCACCGTCGACACGCTGGTGAAGCCCGAGAACAAGGCGACGCTCACCAAGATCCTCACCTACCATGTCGTCGCGGGCAAACTGAACGCCGCCGACATCGCGGCCAACGCCAAGGCGCATGGCGGAAAGGCGACGCTCACCACGGTCGAGGGTGAGCCGATCACGATCATGAAGGGCCCGAGCGGCGGCTGGTGGATCCAGGATGCCAAGGGCGGCAAGGCCAAGATCACCATTGCCGACGTCAACCAGTCGAACGGCGTGATCCACGTGATCGACAGCGTCCTCATGCCCTGAGGCTGTCGAGGGCCTCGCGCGCTCCCCCCTTTGGGCGAGGCCCGGCCCGCCGGCGACCCTCCTTGCCGGCGGGCCATTTCATTTGGACTGTGAGCCTTCGCAGTATCGAATAAATCGTGTAAGCATAGACGCACAAAAACCCCTCCCCTCGGATGTCGCAACTGAGAAGGAGAGGCAATATGAGCATGATTTCATTCGATGCCGGTCTGGTAGAATCGGGCGACGTCTCGGTTGCCGAGCAGCGCTTTCGCAACTTTGTTGCAGTTCAGGACGTGCCTCCGCAGAAAACCTTGTTCATCGAGGTTCTTGGCGAGGTCTTGGTCGGCAATCCCGGCATTGATGTCGAGCTGTCCTATGCGATCCCCCAAGGGATCAACCCGCAAATTTTGGTGCTGCGCGCAAACCTCATCCAGAAGGCCGGGCTGTGGCCTCAGCTCATGACCTGGAAGCCGGCGCGGTACTTCTCGCTTCTGCAAAAGTACGATCAGTATTCCGAAGTGCAGGTCGAAGCCATTTTTGGGTCGGAAACGATCAAGGTGACGGATCGCATTCGGCTTCTGGAACCGGCTGATCGGTGAACGGCAGGGGACCGGCCGATCCATGGGGTCCGACGGGAACGTTTCGGACCTTTGAGGTCGGTTGAGGTGGGGGGGCGGCTGCACATGCGAGGTGCGCCGCCCTCCATTTTTTCGACCGCTCAGAGCTTTTCGGTCAGCTCCGGCACCAGCGTGAACAGGTCGCCGACCAGGCCGATATCCGCCACCTGGAAGATGGGGGCGTCCTCGTCCTTGTTGATTGCGACGATCGTCTTCGAATCCTTCATGCCGGCGAGGTGCTGGATCGCCCCCGAGATGCCGACCGCGACATAGACCTGCGGCGCCACGATCTTGCCGGTCTGGCCGACCTGATAGTCGTTGGGCGCGTAGCCTGCGTCGACCGCCGCACGGCTGGCGCCGACCGCGGCACCGAGCTTGTCGGCCAGCGGATCGATCAGCGCGTGGAACTGCTCCGACGAGCCGAGTGCGCGACCGCCCGAGACGATGATCTTGGCGCTGGTCAGCTCCGGACGCTCCGACGCGGCGATCTCGGCGCCGACGAAGGTCGAGAGACCCTTGTCGCCCGCCGCGGCCACCGCTTCCACCGTGCCGCTGCCGCCGGTCGTCGCCGCCTTGTCGAACGCGGTGCCGCGCACGGTGATCACCAGCTTCTTGTCGCTGGTCTGCACGGTAGCGATCGCGTTGCCGGCATAGATCGGCCGGGTGAAGGTATCCGCACCCTCGACCGAGAGGATGTCCGAGATCTGCATCACGTCCAGCGCGGCGGCGACGCGGGGCGCCACATTCTTGCCCGTGGTGGTCGCCGGGAACAGCACCGCGTCATGGCTGTCCATCAGCTGGACGATCAGCGGTGCGACATTCTCGGCGAGGAAATGCTCATAGGCCGCATCGTCGGCGACATGGACCTTGCCCACGCCGGCGATCTGCGCGGCCGCCTCTGCCACGCCCGAAACGCCCTTGCCGGCGACGAGCAGATGGACTTCCCCCAGCTTGGCAGCCGCGGTGACGGTGGAGAGCGTCGCGTCCTTGACGCTCTGATTGTCGTGCTCGACCCAAACCAGTGTCTTCATCACGCGACTCCCATGCCCTTGAGCTTCTCGACCAGCTCGTCGACCGAGCCCACCTTGATGCCCGCCTGGCGCTTGGCCGGCTCGACGACCTTCAGCGTCGTGAGGCGCGGCGTAATGTCGACGCCGTAGTCGGCGACGGTCTTCTTCGCGACCGGCTTGGTCTTCGCCTTCATGATGTTCGGCAGCGTCGCATAGCGCGGCTCGTTGAGGCGAAGGTCGGTGGTGACGATCGCCGGCAGCTTCAGGTCCACGGTTTCCAGGCCGCCATCGATCTCGCGGGTCACGTGCACGCGATCCCCGGCGATCTCGACCTTGGAGGCGAAGGTGCCCTGCGCCCAGCCGAGCAGCGCGGCGAGCATCTGGCCGGTCTGGTTCGAATCGTCGTCGATCGCCTGCTTGCCGAGGATGATCAGCCCGGGCTGCTCCTCTTCCGCGACCTTGGCGAGCAGCTTGGCCACCGCCAGCGGCTCCACCGTCTCGTCGGTCTGGACCAGGATGCCACGATCGGCACCCATCGCGCGCGCGGTGAGCAGCACATCGGTTTCCGCCTTGGCGACGCCGATCGTGACGACGACGATCTCGGTCGCCGCGCCCTTCTCCTTCAGCCGCACCGCTTCCTCGATCGCGATCTCGTCGAAGGGGTTCATGCTCATCTTGACGTTCGCCAGATCGACGCCCGTCCCGTCCGCTTTCACGCGGGGCTTCACGTTATAGTCAAGCACACGCTTGACCGGCACCAAGACCTTCATCGCATCCTTCCTGTCTGCCGGGGCTCTCCCCCTGACAATTGGGTTACGTTTACGCGAACGTCAACCGCTCGCAAGCGATTCGGCGTACGCCTGCATCAGCGTGCCGAAGGATTCCGGGGGTGGAAATTTTTGGAAGCTGTACGAAGCGCCAGTCGCGGCCCAGGGCAGCGCTTCCTCGGTATAGGTCTCGAGGAAGGGCGGGGCGAACATCGGCACGTCGAGCATCGTCGTGCGGATGTTCACAAAGGCATCGAGACCCTCGGGCCGGGTGAACAGCCAGCTCTTGCAATGGTCGCAGTGGAAATGCCGGGTGGGGCCGTGCAGGCCGCCGATCACCGGTTCGCCTTGCGTCACCGCGAACGCTTCCGCCGGGTAGAGGCCGCTCAGCGAATAGGCGCTGGCGGTCATGCGCTGGCAGCCGGTACAGTGGCAGGCCATGGTGACGAGCGCATCGCCCGTCACCCGGAACCGCACGCGGCCGCAGCGGCAGCCGCCCTCGACCGACTTGCCAGTCGGGGCGGCCGTGTCGCTCACGCGACCTTCTTCACCTCCGCCACGATCTTCTGGGCAGCGTCGCCCAGGTCGTTGGCGGGAACGATGGCGAGGCCCGAATTGGCCAGGATGTCCTTGCCCTGCTGCACGTTGGTGCCTTCGAGGCGGACGACCAGCGGCACCGCGAGGTTCACTTCCTTGGCGGCCGCGACGATGCCCTCTGCGATGATGTCGCAGCGCATGATGCCGCCGAAGATGTTGACCAGGATGCCCTTCACCGCGGGATCGCTCAGGATGATCTTGAACGCCGCGGTGACCTTCTCCTTGTTGGCGCCGCCGCCGACGTCGAGGAAGTTGGCCGGGAACATGCCGTTCAGCTTGATGATGTCCATCGTGGCCATCGCCAGGCCGGCGCCGTTGACCATGCAGCCGATGTCGCCGTCGAGCTTGATGTAGGCGAGGTCGTACTTCGACGCCTCGAGCTCCATCGGATCCTCTTCGGTCTCGTCGCGCAGTTCCATCAGGTCCTTGTGACGGAACATCGAATTCGAATCGAAGCCGACCTTGGCGTCGAGCACCATCAGCTTGCCGTCGTCGGTGACGGCGAGCGGGTTGATCTCGATCTGCGAGGCGTCGGTGCCGAGGAAGGCGTTGTACACCTTGCCGGCCAGGCTCTGCGCCTGCTTGGCGAGATCGCCTTCGAGGCCGAGCGCCTTGGCGACGGCGCGGCCGTGGTGCGGCATGAAGCCGGTCGCGGGATCGACGTCGAAGGTGTGGATCTTCTCCGGCGTGTCATGCGCGACGGTTTCGATGTCCATGCCGCCTTCGGTCGAGACGACGAAGGCGACGCGGCCGGTGGCGCGATCGACCAGCAGCGCGAGGTAGAATTCCTTGGCGATGTCGACACCGTCGGTGACGTACAGGCGGTTGACCTGCTTGCCGGCAGCGCCCGTCTGGATCGTCACCAGGGTGTTGCCGAGCATCTCGGTCGCGGCGTGACGGACTTCGTCCTCGGTCTTGGCGAGGCGGACGCCGCCCTTGGCTTCGGCCGGCAGTTCCTTGAACTTGCCCTTGCCGCGGCCGCCGGCATGGATCTGCGCCTTCACGACATAGAGCGGCCCAGGCAGCTTCTTCGAGGCTTCGACGGCCTCTTCGACGCTCATCGCGGCAAAGCCGGCCGGCACGGGCACGCCGTACTTCGCGAGCAGTTCCTTGGCCTGATATTCGTGGATGTTCATGGGAGCAGTCCGCCTTTTCAAGGGAACGGGGAAAGGATCGCGCCCGCCTAAGCACAGCGCGCGCGCGAAATCCACCCTTTTAGGGATTAATGCGATTGCGAATGGTTTGCAACATGGCGCGTCATCCGGATGGAGCGCGAAGCCATAGGCGCGGCGGGCTTACCATCTCGTGAAGGGGGGAGGGGGCATTCGCCCTCCTCACACCAACGTCATTCCCGCGAAGGCGGGAATCCATTCGCCAGGACGCCGGGGGCTGGAGCCGCTGATTCAGCGCCAATGGGTCCCCGCCTTCGCGGGGATGACGTTGGATGGTGGGGGCGGCCATGCAATCCCCACCCGGGCATCTTGCGCCTCGTACCCAAACAGCCCCTCCCGCCTCGTCGAAGCGGGAGGGGGCACATGCCTCAAGCCTCGGTGCGGGCCTTGACGATCTTGCCCGGGTTCGCGGGCGGCTCGCCCTTGGGGAGCGCGTCGACATGGTCCATGCCCTCGATGACTTCGCCCCAGACGGTGTACTGGCCGTCGAGGAAGGTCGCGTCGTCGAGGCAGATGAAGAACTGCGAGTTGGCGCTGTTCGGGTTGTTGGTGCGCGCCATCGAGCAGACGCCGCGGACATGCGGCTCCTTCGAGAATTCCTGCGCCAGATCCGGCTTGTCCGAACCGCCCATGCCGGTGCCCGAGGGATCGCCGCCCTGCGCCATGAAGCCGTTGATCACCCGGTGGAAGATCACGCCGTCGTAAAAGCCTTCGTCGGCCAGGCCGGCGATGCGTTCGACATGGTTCGGCGCAAGATCGGGACGCAGGCGGATGCGGACGTCGCCGGTGTCGAGCGTGAGTACGAGCGTAGTGGGTTCGGCCATGGGGCACCTCTTCTCTAAAACTGGAACGAAGCCCTAAGCGGTGCGCTGCCGACTTGCAAATCCCCGCCGGGGATGGCAGCGCCCCTCGCACGGGGCCGCAGCACGGGAGGTCGGACGGTGAGCGAGACCGAACTGCACGAAGAGGCCGCCGCGCCCGAGAGCCAGCTCGACGAGGACGATCGGCTCAAGCCCGAATTCGTCAGCGCGGTGCTCGACGCGGTGGACGAGGGCGATGACGAGACCGCGCACATGCTGGTCGCGCCGCTCCACCCCGCCGACATCGCCGACCTGATCGAGCTCGTGCCGTCCGAGCGGCGCGCCGACGTGGTCACCGCCATTTCCGACCTGATCGACGGCGACGTGCTCGCCGAGATGAACGACTGGGTGCGCGAGGCGCTGGTCGACGCGCTCGAGCCGCACCAGGTGGCGGACCTCGCCGCCGAACTCGATACCGACGACGCCGTCGCGATCATCGAGGACATGGACGTCGAGGACCAGCGCGAGGTGCTCCGCGCGCTCGACCCCGACGACCGCGCCGCGATCGAGGAGGCGCTGTCCTACCCCGAGGAGTCCGCCGGCCGCCTGATGCAGCGCGAGCTGATCGCGGTGCCCGAGCATTGGACCGTCGGCGACGTGCTCGACTATCTGCGCGGCAATGACGAACTGACCACCGATTTCTGGGAAATCTTCGTCGTCGATCCCTCGCACAAGCCGATCGGCACCTGCGAGCTCTCCTGGATCCTGCGCACCCCGCGCGGGATCACGATCAGCGATGTGATGAAACGCGAGCAGACCCTGATCCCGATCGACATGGATCAGGAAGAGGTGGCGCTGCGCTTCCAGAAATACGCGCTGATCTCGGCCGCGGTGGTCGATCTCAGCGGGCGGCTGGTCGGCATGATCACGGTGGACGACATCGTCCACATCATCTCGCAGGAAGCGGGCGAGGACATCCTCCGCCTGTCGGGCGCGGGCGAAGGCGACATCAACGAGCCGGTACTGCTCACGGTGCGGACCCGCCTGACCTGGCTGTTCGTCAACCTGGGCACCGCGATGCTCGCGGCCTCGGTGGTTGGGCTGTTCCAGGGCGAGATCGCCAAGTTCGCGCTGCTCGCGGTGCTGATGCCGATCGTCTCGGGCATGGGCGGCAATGCCGGCACGCAGACACTGGCGGTGGTGGTCCGCGCGATCGCGACCAACCAGCTGACCGAATCGAACACCTTGCGGATGATCTGGCGCGAGCTGCGCATCGCCGCCGCCAATGGCGCAACGCTGGGGCTGGCGATCGGGGCGGGGACGATGCTGGTCTATGGCATTCCCTGGCTGGCGGCGGTGATCGCGGCGGCGATGGTGATCAACAACGTGATCGCGGGGCTCTCGGGGGTGCTGATCCCGGTGACGCTGGATCGGCTGCGCGTCGATCCCGCCGTGTCATCGGCGGTGTTCGTCACGATGATGACCGACGTGATGGGCTTCTTCTCGTTCCTCGGCCTGGCGACGCTGGTGGGGCTGGGCAGCTGACTTGATCGCGGCGCGGGGACTGCCCAAATCGGCGGCGTGCCACTCCATCTCACCAAGGTCGCCTTTGCCTGCGACAGCGTCGATTTCCTGCGGTCCCGGCTCGAGGCGCGCGCTGCCGCGGGTGGCGTCGCGCTGACCACGCGCTATCTGCCCAAGCGGCACGCGGAGATCGACGGCGGCTCGCTGTTCTGGATCCTCAAGCACCAGCTGGTCGGCCGCTCGCCGATCCTCGGCTTCGGCGAGGCCGAGGGCGGGCGCACCGCGATCCTGCTCGCGCCCGAGCTGGTGCTCGTCCAGGCGCGGCCCAAGCGGGCGCACCAGGGGTGGCGGTATCTGGAAGATGCCGATGCGCCGCGGGACCTGGGCGATCTGGAGGGCGGCGCGGACGAACTGCCGCCGTCGCTGATGGGCGAGCTGGCGGGGCTGGGGTTGCTTTGATCTCTAAGCCCCTCCCCTTCAGGGGAGGGGTTGGGGTGGGGCGGTGTCTCACCGAGGCCCGCAGACGTTCTGGAATCCCTCCATCCCCAACCCCTCCTCCGAGGAGGAGGGGCTAGAATGGTGTCAAACCGCCTCCGCCCGCAGCGGGCGGCTGAGCAGCGCGTCGATCACCTCGGCCACCGGCGCGCCTTCGAGCAGCGCGTTGACCGCCAGCGTCACCGGCATCTCCACGCCAGCTTCCGCCGCCGCCTCGCGCAGCACCGGTGCGGTGAAGGCACCCTCGGCCACCGTCTTGCGGTCCGACAGCAGTTCGGCAGCGCCGCGCCCTTGGCCGAGGCCCACGCCCAGCGAGAAGTTGCGCGAATTGGTCGACGAGCAGGTGAGGACAAGGTCGCCCAGCCCAGAAAGTCCGGTCAGCGTCTCCGCCTGCGCGCCGCGGGCAAGGCCGAAGCGCGTCATCTCGGCAAAGCCGCGCGCGATCAGCGCCGCGCGCGCGTTGAGTCCGAGCCCGGCGCCCTCCACCACGCCGCAGGCGATGGCGAGCACATTCTTCACCGCCCCGCCGATCTCCGCGCCGATCACATCGGCCGAGGCATAGGGCCGGAAGGCAGGCGCGCCGAGCCGGTCGCTCAGTCGCGTGCGCAACTCCGCATTCTCGCACGCCAGCGTCACCGCCGTCGGCTTCCCCGCCGCGACTTCATGCGCGAAGGTGGGGCCGGACAGCACCGCGATCGGCGCATCGGGCGCAACGCTGCGCGCGACTTCGCCGACGAGCAGCCGGGTGCCCGCCTCGATCCCCTTGGCGCACAGCACCAGCGGCGTCGTGCCCACCGCCGTCTCGGCCAGGACCGCGCGGACATGCTGCGCCGGCGCCACCACCAGCAGCGCGTCGCAGCCGGCGAGATCGCCCAGGCTACCGGTCGCCCTGATGCTCGGCGAGAGCGGCACGCCGGCGAGGAAGGCGCGGTTCTCGTGCCCGGCGTTGATGCTCTCCACCACCTCGGGCTCGCGCGCCCAGAGCAGCACCGGCGCGTCGCCACGCGCCGCCACCTGCGCGAGCGCAGTGCCCCAGGCGCCGCCGCCGATCACCCCGATCTTCATAGACTGTCCTTCCCCCGGCAAAGCTTATTCTCAGGGATGAAGCGCCGCAAATGGGGGCCGCGGTCCGTCCATTCGTACAACGTCGCGCCGGCCAGCTTCGGATTCTCGTTCCGCGTGCCGAGCGCGACCAGCAAGCGGCTGTCGCTACGATAGACTAGCCGGGTGTCGGCGATGCCGATTGCTTTTTCGACTTCATAGGCCCGCGCATAATCCACTTCGATGCTAGCGAGAGACGACACCTGCTGCACGCGCCCGGTTTGCAGGTCGACGAACATCGGGCAGGCCAAGCCGGCGCCGCAGCCATGGGTGACCACCTTGTAGTGGCCGGCAAAGTCCGGCGGGCCCTTTGCCTCCGCGTGCAGCACGGTGCGGAACCGGTGCGCCTCGCCAAAACGGGTGTCCGGTGCTTTGGGCGTGCCGTTCCATACCGGACCGGCGGGGTAGGCGCGGAACGACTCGGGTGAAAACAGGCTGGTCGCGACGATGCAGCGTACCGGCACAGGGCCAGACAGTGCGGCGCCGGAAAGTACAGGCGCGAGGGCTAAGACAAGCAAGTGCCTCATGCCTTCACGCCCGCACCGCGCACCTTCTCCGCATCCGGGTCGAGCGGCCAGCGGGGCCGCGCCGGGAAATCGAGCGGATCGGTAAGCCCCTGGGCGAAGCGCTCGGCGCCGGCCCAGGCGATCATCGCGGCATTGTCGGTGCACAGCCACAAGGGCGGCGCGACGAAGGGGAGGTCGTGCGCACTTGCCAGTGCCTCCAGCGCGGTCCGAACCGCGGTGTTCGCCGCGACGCCGCCCGCCACGACCAGCGCCGTCGGCCGGGTGACCGCGAGCGCCAGCCGGGTGCGATCGACCAGGCAATCGACCACCGCCTGCTGGAACGACGCTGCGAGGTCTTCGGCGCTATAGTCGTTTACGGCGCGGGCGACCGCGCTCTTCAGGCCCGCGAAGGAGAAATGCGGCTCGCCCGACCCGACCAGCGGGCGCGGCAGCGGCACCGCCTTGGGGTTGCCGCGCGCGGCAGCCTTCTCCACCGCCGGGCCGCCGGGGAAGCCGAGGCCGAGCAGCTTGGCAGTCTTGTCGAACGCCTCGCCCGCGGCATCGTCGATCGTGGTGGCGAGCCGGCGGTATCGGTTGACGCCCTCGACCAGCAGCAGCTGGCAATGCCCGCCCGAGACGAGCAGCAGCAGGTACGGAAACTCCAGGCTCCGGTCGCCGAGCCGCGGCGAGAGCGCATGGCCCTCCAGATGGTTCACCGCTACCAGCGGCTTGCCGGCGGCGAGCGCCAGCGCCTTGCCGGTGACGAGGCCCACCATCACCCCGCCGATAAGCCCGGGCCCCGCCGTGGCCGCGATCGCGTCGACATCGGCCAGCGTCACGCCCGCCTCCGCCAGCGCCGCCTCGACCAGCGGCCCCAGCATCTCGACATGGGCGCGCGCGGCGATCTCGGGCACCACCCCGCCATAGGGCCGGTGCGCCTCTTCCTGGCGCGCGAGCTTGTGCGCGAGGATCGTGCCGTCGCTTGTCACCAGGGCCGCCGCAGTTTCGTCGCAGCTCGATTCAAGTCCGAGGATGAGTGCCATGCTCCCCATCTAAGCCGCTTGGCGTCAGGGTCCAGAGGCCGAGGGCGTTTGGATCCGCGAAGACCCCCATTGCTCTCGCTTTCGCGCGACCCTAGCACCTGCCCCATGACTGCACTTCGCATCGGCACGCGCGGCTCGCCGCTCGCCCTTACCCAGGCCCACATGGTGCGCGACGCGCTCAAGGCCGCGCACGGCATTGAGGGCGAGATCGTTATCGTCCGCACCACCGGCGACAAGGTGCAGGACCGCCCGCTCGCCGAGATCGGCGGCAAGGCGCTGTGGACCAAGGAGCTCGATCGCGCGCTCCTCGAAGGCGAGATCGACTGCGCTGTGCATTCGATGAAGGACGTGGAGACCGTCCGCCCCGAAGCGATCGCGATCGCCGCGATGCTGCCCCGCGCCGACGTGCGCGATCGGCTGGTCGGCGCCGAATCGCTCGCCGCGCTCAAGCCGGGCGCGGTGATCGGCACAGCCTCGCCGCGCCGGGCCGCGCAGGTGAAGCGGCATCGTCCGGACGTGACCACCGTGCTGTTCCGCGGCAATGTCGATACGCGGCTCGCCAAGCTGGCGGCGGGCGAGGCGGATGCGACCTTGCTCGCCTCGGCGGGGCTGGAGCGGCTGGGGCGGGTAGATGTCGGCCATGTGCTGCCCACCAATGTGATGCTGCCCGCCCCGGCGCAGGGGGCGGTGGGGATCGAGGCGCGCGCCGACGATTCGCGGATGCTCGGCTTGCTCGCCGCGATCGATCACCCGAAGACGCGCGCCTGCGTGCTCGCCGAGCGCGCGCTGCTCGCCGCGCTGATGGCGGACTGCCATTCGCCCGTCGCCGCGCTGGCGACGATCGAAGGCGCGATCCTCACCATCGAGGCCGAGCTCTACGCCGCCGACGGCAGCGCGCATGTCCATGGCATGATCGAAGGCGCGCCGGAGGACGCGATGCTGCCCGCGACGCTCGCCCGCGACCTGCTCGACCGCGCGCCCGAGGCGGTGCGCGCGCTGTTCGCCGGATGAGCCGGCCGATCGCGGTGCTGCGGCCCGAGCCCGGCAACCGCATCACCGCCGCCGCCATCGAGGGGCGCGGACGCACTGCGATCCGCCTGCCGCTGTTCGAGACGCGGCCGCTGGCATGGGACGTGCCCGATCCCGCCGCCTATGACGCGCTGATCCTCACCAGCGCCAATGCGGTGCGCTGGGCAGGCGAGGGGCTGGGGTCGCTGCGGGGCCTGCCCGTCTGGGCCGTGGGCGAGGCCACCGCCTCGGCCGCCCGGCGCGCCCATCTCGATGTCGTCGCCGTCGGCGATGCCGGCGCCGCGGCGCTGGTCATGCAGGCCGAGGCGGCGGGCGTTCGGCATGCCCTGCATCTGGCGGGGCGCGAGCGGACGCTCGAGGCGGGCGGCATCGTCGCCGCGGTGCTGCCGGTCTATGCCAGCGAGGTGCTGCCGGTCGCCGTCGAGCAGGTTGCGGCACTCGATGGCTGTGTCGCGCTGATCCAGTCGGCCCGCGCGGGCGCACGGCTGGCGGAGATCGTTTCCGATCGCGGCGCCGTCGTCCTCGCGGCGATCAGCGAGGCCGCCGCCGCCGGGGCTGGACGCGGCTGGCGGGCGACCGCGATCGCCCCGCGACCCGAGACCGAGGCGCTGATCGACCTCGCCATCGCGCTCGCCGATTGACCCGCGGGGCCCACGCGGCGAAAAGGGCGCCCATGAGCGACGAGCCCCTGGCGCCCGAGCCGGTCCGAACCCTGAGTCCGCGCCGTAATCGAATGATCCCCGTTGGGCTGGGTTTCCTTGCCGGCGTCGCGCTCACCGCGGGCGCGATTGAGCTGGCGGGTCCCCATCTGAAGACCACGACGCAAGACGAGACCAAGCCGGCTTCCACCGCGTCGCCTACCGTCCAGCCGCTGAAGGTGCCGCCGCCGGTGCTGGCCCCGGCGACCGACGTGGCGACGCTCGACGCGCGCGAAAGCCAGCTCGCCGCCCGGCTCGATGCACTTGAGCTGGAACTGCGCCAGGCCGACGAGAGCGCGCGCAATGCTGCGCAATATTCGACCCAGGCCGAACGGCTGATGGTCGCCGCCGCGGTACGCCGCGCGATCGAACGCGGCCAGCCGCTGGGTAGCCTGGAGCAGCAGCTCCGCGCCCGTTTCGGCGAACGGCATCCACAGGCGGTGGCGGCGATCGTCACGGCGGCGGGCGATCCGCTGACCATCGAAGACCTGCGCATCGCGCTGGATACCATCGCACCACGGCTCGGCACCGGGCCAGACGACAGTATCTGGGTACGAATCCGCAGCTTCGTGGGCGACCTGTTCGTGCTCCACCAGGCCGGCATGCCGAGCCCCCGCCCGGCCGAGCGCCTGCGCCGCGCCCGCAGCGCGCTGGCCGCCGGCAATGTCGAGACCGCCATCGCCGAAGTGGCGCACATGCCGGGCGCCTCCGTGGCGGAGGGCTGGACCGGCGCGGCCTCGCGCTATGTGAATGCCCGCAAGGCACTGGACGAAATAGAGAAGGCGGCAGCTGCAACGCCGCCCAAACCCCCGGTCGTGGCGCAGGCAGCCGCCCCCGCCCCGGCACCGGAGACACCGAGGAACGACTGAAATGGCAGAAATGGGCCGGTTCGACTGGCAGGATCCGTTCGGGCTCGACGGCGAGCTTACCGACGAAGAGCGGATGGTGCGCGATGCCGCACGCGATTATGCGCAGGGCGAGCTGCTCCCGCGCGTCACCTCCGCGTACCTTGAGGAACGCTTCGACCGCGAGATCATGGCCGAGATGGGCACGCTGGGCCTGCTCGGGCCGACGATTCCTGAAACCTATGGCGGCGCCGGGCTCGGCTATGTCGCCTATGGCTTGGTCGCGCGCGAAGTGGAGCGGGTGGATTCGGGCTATCGCTCGGCGATGAGCGTGCAGAGCTCGCTCGTCATGCACCCGATCCATGCCTATGGCAGCGAGGAGCAGCGGCGGAAGTACCTGCCCAAACTGGCGAGCGGCGAGTGGGTCGGCTGCTTCGGCCTCACCGAGCCGGACGCGGGCTCCGATCCCGCCGGCATGCGCACCCGCGCCGAAAAGATCGATGGCGGCTACCGGATCACCGGCGCCAAGATGTGGATCACGAACTCCCCTATCGCGGATGTGTTCGTCGTCTGGGCGAAGAGCGATGCGCATGACGGTGCGATCCGCGGCTTCGTGCTCGAGCGCGGCATGAAGGGGCTCACCAGCCCGAAGATCGAGGGCAAGCTGTCGCTCCGTGCCTCGGTCACCGGCGAGATCGTGATGGACGGGGTGGAGGTAAGCGAGGATGCGCTGCTCCCCAACGTCCAGGGGCTCAAGGGCCCGTTCGGCTGCCTCAACCGCGCGCGCTACGGCATCGCCTGGGGCACGATGGGCGCGGCGGAGGCCTGCTTCCATGCCGCGCGGCAATATACGCTCGACCGCCACCAGTTCGGCCGGCCGCTCGCCGCGACCCAGCTGGTGCAGCTCAAGCTCGCCAACATGGAGACCGAGATCGCGCTCGGGCTGCAGGCGGCGCTGCGCTGCGGGCGGATGTTCGATGCGGGCACGCTCAGCCCGGAGGCGATCAGCATCATCAAGCGCAACAATTGCGGCAAGGCACTGGAGATCGCCCGCGTCGCGCGCGACATGCACGGCGGCAACGGCATCTCGGCCGAATTCCACGTGCTCCGCCACGCGATCAATCTCGAGACGGTGAACACCTATGAGGGCACGCACGACGTGCACGGGCTGATCCTTGGCCGGGCGATCACCGGCATCGCGGCGTTCTGATGGCGCCCGATCGGCAGCCGGTGCTGGAGGGCGACCTTGTCCGCATCCGGCCGCTGGTCGCAGAGGATTGGGAGGCGCTCTATGCGGTCGCCGCCGATCCGCTGATCTGGGAGGTGCATCCGCGGCCGGATCGCTGGCAGGAGCCGGTGTTCCGCCAGTTCTTCGCCGAGGCGCTTGCCTGCGGCGGCGGGCTGGCGATCGAGGACAAGGCAACCGGCGCGATCATCGGCTCCAGCCGGTACGACTATCATGTGCCCGACGAGGACGAGATCGAGATCGGCTGGACCTTCCTTGCCCGCGCCTATTGGGGCGGCACCTACAACCGCGAGGTCAAGCGGCTGATGCTCGACCATATCCACCGATACGTGGGTACCGTCGTGTTTCTGGTCGGCGAGCACAATCTCCGGTCGCGGGGCGCGATGGCGAAGATCGGCGGACAGCTGATCCCCGGGCGCCACCATCGCGGCGGCGGCCAGGTCTTCGCGGATCACGTCGTCTACGCGATCCGACGCCCGTGAAGCCGCTCGCCGGCATCAAGGTCGTCGAGCTTGCCCGGATCCTCGCCGGGCCCTGGTGCGGGCAGCTGCTCGCGGATCTAGGGGCCGAGGTGGTGAAGGTCGAGCGGCCCGGTGCCGGCGACGACACCCGCCACTGGGGCCCGCCCTTCCTCCACGACGGCGAGGGCATGCACCGCGATGCCGCCTATTTCCACGCCTGCAACCGGGGCAAGACCAGCGTGGGCATCGACATCGCGACGCCCGAGGGCCAGGCGGCGGCGAAGGCGCTGATCGGCGATGCCGATGTGGTGATCGAGAACTACAAGGTCGGCGGGCTGGTGAAATACGGGCTCGACGCCACCAGCCTGCGTGCGGCCAACCCGAGGCTGATCGTCTGCTCGATCACTGGCTTCGGCCAGACCGGGCCCTATGCGGGCCGCGCCGGCTATGACTTCATCATCCAGGGCATGGGCGGCGCGATGAGCCTCACCGGCGAGCCCGACGGCGCGCCGCAAAAGGCGGGGGTCGCCTATGCCGACATCTTCACCGGCGTCTATTCGGCCGTGGCGATCCTCGCCGCCCTGCGCCGTCGCGACAAGGAGGGGGTGGGGGCGCATATCGACATGGCCCTGCTCGACACCCAGGTCGCGGTGCTCGCCAACCAGGCGCTCAACTGGATGGCGAGCGGCACGGTGCCGCACCGCATGGGCAACGGCCATGCGAATCTGGTGCCCTACCAGGCCTTTGCCTGCCGCGACGGCGAGCTGATCGTGGCAGTGGGGAACGACTCGCAGTTCGCCAGGCTCTGCGCGATCCTCGGGCTCAATCTGGCGGGCGATCCGCGGTTTGCGACCAACCCTGCGCGCGTGACGCATCGCGATGCGCTGATTCCGCAGCTTGCCCGGGCGATGCTCGATTGGCCCAAGGCCGATCTCTACGAAGCGCTGGAGGCGCACGGCGTGCCGGCCGGGCCGATAAACCGGATCGACGAGGTGTTCGCCGATCCGCAGGTGATCGCCCGTGGCATGGCGATCGTGCGCGAGGGGTTGCCGGGGCTCGCCAGCCCGATCACGATCGACGGCGAACGCATGGTGGCGGAGCGTGCGAGCCCGGCGCGGCCCTGAGCAATCGCTTCCCACAATCGGTCATCCCGGCGGAAGCCGGGATCCATTTGCCACGCGGTGGAAGCAAGAACCGGCACGGAGACCCCAATGGACCCCGGCCTTCGCCGGGGTGACGATGGAAGAAGGGCCCGGCCCGCCCTCAGATCGCGGGGTAGCGCAGCCGGCCGATGAAGCGCGAGAGGCTCGGGCGGTTGGTCGTGCGGTTCACGAACCCCGCCTTGGCCTTCTCGAAGCGCATAATCCCCTCGATCCGGCGCGCGAGGAAGGCGCGGGTATCGGCCCACTCCTCGCTCTCGTCCTGCACGAATACCGCGATGGTCGCGGCATAGACGCTGCCGAGCGTCATCCGCTTGGTATAATGGTTGTAGTCAGTCGCGGTGTCGCCCGCCGCGCGCCACATCGCATCCGCTGCGCGCCAGCCGAGCTTGCTCGCCCGCGCGAGATTCTGCGGCATGGCGAGGATCGCCAGCGCCCGGCGCAGGGCGTCCCGATACGGCGCGAGCAGCGCCAGCCGCGCCTCGACCAGCGCGGTGATGCGCGCACGGATCTTCATCCCAGCCAGCGTCTCGGGCGAAAGCTCGTCCAGCATCGCGCGGTCGATATGTGCGAACCAGGCGTCGATCATTGCCAGCGGACCACCCGAGAAGGCGAGCCGCGCCACGTCGCGGTCGACGCCCATGCCGTCGGCGGTGGCGTCGAGCGCGCGTTGGTTCCAGCCGTCGAAGGCGGCGTTGGCGGCAAGCGACGGCGCGAGCGCCGCGCGCAGTTCGTCGAGGGTGGCGTCGGCGAGATCCATGGGACTGATCTAGGCGCGAAGCCGCGCCCCGGCAACCGCCTACCCCTTGGGCCGTACCGCGCCCTGCCGCACCAGCACCAGCGCCGCCGCGACCAGCGCCGCGCCGAACAGATCGGCGGTGCCGAGGCGCTCGCCGAAAATCACCCAGCCCAGCGCCGCGCCTACTGCCGGCTGCACCAGCAAGGCGATGCCGATCACCAGCGGCGAGAGATGGCCGAGCGCATAGATCATGCACCCCTGTCCGATCAGCTGGCTGACGATGGCGAGCGCGAGCAGCGGCCACCAGAGATGCGGCACGATCTGCTCGCCCATTGCCAGCGCGATCACGAGCAGCGGCGGGATCGTGGCGAGCGAAGACAGCGCCAGCGCCGGCACCGGGCCCAGCGACACCCGCACCCGCGCCATCAGCGCAAAGTATACCGCGTAGAACACGCCCGCCGCCAGGCAGAACAGGTCGCCCGCCAGATGCCGCGAGGAGAGCTCGGCCGAGCGCCCGAGCAGCAGCGCGCCGCCGATCGCCGCCAGCAGCAACGCCGCGCCCTGCATCTTGCTCGGCCAGGCGCGGGCGACGACGAAGCCGTAGATCGGGAAGATCAATGACGCCGAATTGCCGAACAGGGTGGAGTTGGCGAGCGTGGTGCGGACGATGCCGATGTGCCAACTGGCCAGATCGAGCGCGAAGACCACCCCGGCGATGCTGAGGAGCCACCAGCGCCCGCGCGCCAGCGCGAGCGGCTTTTCGCCCATCGCGGTGGCGGCGGCGAACAGAATGGGCGTGGCAATGATCAGCCGCCAGAACGCGGCCGACACCGGCCCCACGTCCGCCATCCGCACGAACAACGGCCCCGTCGCGAGCGCGGCGTTCGCGATCAGTGCCGCGATGAGCGCGGTCGCAACATGGCTTCGTGCCGGGGAAGTTTTTGTTGTCGGTGCGTTGCGCTGCATGGCGCCCTGTAGCGCCCTATCTGTGCGAAGTCACAAGCTGCAAAAGGAATTTCGATGCCCAGCCTGTTCGATCCGATTCAGCTCGGCGCGATCCACGCCGCCAATCGCGTGTGGATGTCGCCGCTCACCCGTGGCCGGTCGACGCGCGGCCATGTGCCGGCCCCGGTCATGGTCGATTACTACCGCCAGCGCGCCAGCGCCGGCCTGATCATCACCGAGGCGACCGGCATCAGCCAGCAGGGGCTGGGCTGGGCCTATGCCCCCGGCATCTGGAGCGACGAGCAGGTCGAGGCGTGGAAGCCGATCACCGCGGCCGTCCACGAGGCCGGCGGCAAGATCGTCTCGCAGCTCTGGCACATGGGCCGGCTGGTGCATTCGGACTTCCTCGGCGGCGAACCGCCGGTCTCGGCCTCGGCGACCACCGCGCCCGGCGAAGTGCGTACCTATCCGGCCGAGGATGCCGGGGAGACCAAGCGGCCCTACAGTCAGGCCCGTCCGCTGCGCACCGACGAGATCCCCGGCATCCTCGCCGACTATGAACGTGCCGCCGAGAACGCGATCCGCGCCGGGTTCGACGGGGTACAGATCCACGCTGCCAATGGCTATCTGATCGACCAGTTCCTGCGCGACAATGCCAATTTCCGCGAGGACGAATATGGCGGCTCGATCGAAAACCGTATCCGCCTGCTCCGAGATGTGAGCCAGCGCGTGGTCGACACGATCGGTGCCGATCGCACCGGCGTTCGCCTCTCGCCCAATGGCGAGGTGCAGGGCGTCAACGACAGCAACCCGGCGCCGCTGTTCGAAGCCGCCGCAGCCGCGCTGGACGACATTGGCGTCGCGTTCCTCGAAATGCGCGAACCGCGTCCGGGCGGCAGCCGGGGCCTGCCCGACCAGCCGCCGATCCATCCGCTGATGCGCAAGGTGTATCGCGGGGTGCTGGCGCTCAACTCGGACTATGACGCGGAAAGCGCCCAGGCGGCGCTCGATGCGGGCGAGGCCGACGCGATCGCGTTCGGCCGGACCTTCCTGGCGAACCCCGACCTGCCGCGCCGACTGCGCGAGGGGCTGCCGCTCAATCCGCAGCGCGAGCAGTTCTTCTATATCGGCGGGGCGGAGGGCTATACCGACTATCCGACCGCCGACGAGGCCGCGCTTCAACCGGCCTGATCGAAGCCGTCGATCCAGCGGGTGCTGGCCGCGCGGAGACGCTCGCGCGTCTTCGCGGGCCCCAGCACAGCGGCTAGCGTGACGGGAAACCACGGCCAGAACAGGAAGCTACCCGTCACCAGCAGCGCGATCAGGATCGCGCCCCCGAAGCGCAGCGTCGCGAGCCGTGAATGGGCGGTGTAGTTGAGCTTGATCGTGCGCGGCGCCTTGGCGTCGAACCAGCTGCGGGTGACGAAGCTTTCCGGCGTTGCGCGCGCTTGCTTGAGGCCGAACTTCCAGCCCCGCGCACCCCTCCCGCTTGCGGGAGGGGCGGGTTCCCGTCGCTTCTGGCCTTCCCCACTCCCGCCCCCTCCCGCAAGCGGAAGGGGAGATTTGGTGTGGGAGACTTCACGTCCGGTCTTGCGATCAATCACGACCAGCCGCCGGCCCCGCTCTTCGACACGATAGCGAGAGGGGGGCATGTCCATGGCGTCAGCCCAGCGCCGCGCGGCGGGCGCGCCATTGGTCCGCGGTCTGCGCCCAGCGATCGACCCGCAGATGCGCGAGCGGCGCGGGTAGCTGGGTCGGCCCGCCATTCTCCGCGCCAAGCGCCTGCGCCAGCCGGATCGATGCGGTGTTCTCGGGATCGATGGTGTGGATCACCTCGTCCCAGCCGAGCATTTCGACCGCATAGTCGATCGCGGCGATGGCGGCTTCGCGGGCATAGCCCTTGCCTGCGGCTTCGCTGGCCAGGCCCCAGCCGACCTCCAGCCCAGGCCAGCCTTCCGGCGCATGCGGGCCGATGCGGCCGATCCAGCGCCCGCTCGCCCGCTCGACCACCGCGAACATCGAGAAGCCGCGGATCGTCCAGGCGCCCGCCATGCTGCACAGGCTGCGCCAGGCGGTGCCGCGCGGCTGTACGCCGCCCAGGAACCGCATCACCTCCGGGTCGGCATGGAACGCCGCCCATGCCTCGAAATCGCCAGCCGCGTGCTGGCGCAGGATCAGGCGCTCGGTTTCGAGCACCGGCGCCTGCATCAGCCGAACTTGGCCTTGAGCGCGAGCATCGCCAGCGCCGCCTTGGCGGCCTCGCCGCCCTTGTCCTTCTGCTTCGGATCGGCGCGGACCAGTGCCTGCGCCTCGTTCTCGACCGTCAAGATGCCGTTGCCGATCGCGACGCCGTCCATCGACAGCGCCATCAGCCCGCGCGCGCTCTCGCCCGCGACGATCTCGAAATGATAGGTCTCGCCGCGGATCACCACGCCGATCGCCACGAACGCATCATAGCGGCCGCTGTCCGCTGCCAGCGCGACGGCGCCGGGGATTTCCAGCGCGCCGGGCACGGTGATCACCTCGGCCTTGTGGCCCGCCGCCTCGATCGCGGCCTTGGCGCCCGCGATCAGCATGTCGTTGAGATGCTCGTAGAAGCGCGCTTCGACGATGAGGACGTTGGCCATTATTGCTCCGGATCGATGGGGCGCGTGCCGGCGATCGACAGGCCGTAACCGTCGAGTCCGATCAGCGTGTGATGGGTGTTGGAGAGCAGGATCATGTCCTGCACGCCGAGTTCGGTGAGAATGGTCGCGCCGACGCCGTAATCGCGCAGCTCGTCCATGTCCTTGGGCGGGATCGCGCCGCTGCGGGTCTGCAGCGCGACGGTATAGCCGTCGGGGCGGGGGCGGTTGATCACCACGATCACGCCGGCACCTTCCTTGCCGATGATCTCCATCGACTTGCGCAGCAGCCCGCCGCGCGGGCCGCCTTCGCCGAACACGTCGGCAAAGGGCGACAGCGCGTGCATGCGGACCAGGGTGGGCTTGTCGGGATCAATCTTGCCCTTGACCAGCGCGACCTGCTCGCTGCCGGTCGCCTTGTTCCAGAAGGTGAGCGCGCGCCACTCGCCGCCCCATTCGCTGGTGAAGGTCGCCTCGGCGCGCTGCTCGACGAGATGGTCGTGGCGGCGGCGATAGGCGATCAGGTCGCGGATCGTGCCGATCTTGAGGTTGTGGAGCTGGGCGAAGCCGACGAGATCGTCGAGCCGCGCCATCGTCCCGTCGTCCTTCATGATCTCGCAGATCACGCCGGCGGGGTTCAACCCGGCAAGGCGGGCGACGTCGACGGCGGCTTCGGTGTGGCCAGCGCGGACCAGCACGCCGCCGTCGCGCGCGACCAGCGGGAAGACATGGCCCGGGGTGACGATGTCGGCGCGGTCCTTGGTGCTGTCGATCGCGACCGAGATGGTGCGGGCACGGTCGGCGGCGGAGATGCCGGTGGTCACGCCTTCCCTGGCCTCGATCGAGACGGTGAAGGCGGTTTCGTGCCGCGTGCCGTTGGCGCGGCTCATCAGCTCGAGGCCGAGCTGGTCGACGCGCGCCTTGGTCATCGCCAGGCAGATCAGCCCGCGGCCGTACTTGGCCATGAAATTGATCGCATCGGGCGTCGCCATCTGGGCGGGGATGACCAGATCGCCTTCATTCTCGCGATCCTCGTCGTCGACCAGGATGAACATCCGGCCGTTGCGGGCCTCGTCGATCAGTTCCTCGGGCGAGGAGAGGAAGCCGTGCTTGAGCGCGGCGAGTTCAGCCTTTGGCACGCAATGCCTCCATGCGCTGGAGATAGCGCGCCAGCACGTCGATCTCCAGATTGACCGCCTGGCCTTCCGCCAGCGTGGCGAAGGTGGTGACCGCGGCGGTGTGCGGAATGATGTTGAGGTGGAATTCGACGCCCTCCGGCGTGTCGTCCACCGCGTTGACCGTCAACGACACGCCGTCGACGGTGATCGAGCCCTTGGGCGCGACGTACGGCGCGATCTCCGGCCCCGCCGCGATCACGACATGGTGCGAGCCGTCGATCGCCTCGACCAGCTTCACCCGTCCGATGCCGTCGACATGGCCGGTGACGATGTGCCCGCCCAGCTCGTCGCCCAAGCGTAGCGCGCGCTCGAGGTTGAGCTTGCGGCCGGCGGTCCACTGGTCGTCGGCGGTGCGCGAGACGGTTTCTCCCGACACGTCGAAGTCGAGCCAGTCGGGGCCCTTGTCGACCACCGTCAGGCACACGCCCGAACAGGCGACCGAGGCGCCGAGATCGATCTCATTGGTGGGATAGGCCGTCGCCACGCGCACGCGCAGGTCGCCCTGGCGCTCTACCGCGTCGATCGTGCCGACATCGCTTACGATTCCGGTGAACATCAGTTGCGCTCGTAGACCTCGAACCGATCGCTGCCAAGCATACGAGAGTCCAGCAGGCGCCAGCGATCATGCGCCTCGGACAATGCGGCGAGGCCGAACGCCTCGACCGCGGGTTTGCCGCCGCCGAGCAGGATCGGCGCGCGGTAGAGCAGGAGCCGGTCGACCAGATCGGCGCGCAGGAACGCGGACGCCGCCTTGGCGCCGCCTTCCACCATCAGCGTGTCGATGCCCGCCAGGTGGCGAATATCGGCGATGTCGGCGATCCGCTCCCAGCCCGGCGGGGTGGGGCCGGTGGAGGAGAGCAGGATGCGGCGCGGCGCGCGATCGGTGAGGCCGGGCAGCCGCACGTCCAGCTTCGGGACATCAGCGAGGAAGGTGCCGCGGCCGACCAGGATGCCGTCGTGCCGGGCGCGTTCGAGATGGACATGCGCGCGCGCCTGGGGGCCGGTGATCCATTTGCTCTCGCCGGTCGACAGCGCGATGCGCCCGTCGAGCGAGGTGGCGAGCTTGAGGGTGACGTGCGGGCGGCGCCTGGCAAGGCGGGTAAGGAAGCCCGCCATGCTGCGCCGGGCTTCGGCCGCCATCAGGCCGGATTCGACTCGGATGCCCGCTTTCTCCAGGCGCGCGAAGCCGGTGCCGTCAGTGCGCGGATCCGGGTCGCGCAGCGCGGCAACGACGCGGGCGACACCGGCGGCGACCAGCAGATCGGCACAGGCCGGGCCGCGCGGCGAGACATGCGCGCAGGGCTCCAGCGTGACATAGGCGGTGGCGCCGCGCGCGGCTTCGCCGGCCTCTGCCAGCGCCATCGCCTCGGCATGGGGACGGCCGCCAGGCTGGGTCCAGCCGCGTCCGACGATTCGGCCGTCGCGCACCAGCACGCAGCCGACATTGGGGTTGGGTGCCGTCCGCCCCTGCCCGCGCTCGGCCAGCCCGAGCGCCACCGCCATCCAGCGTGCGTCGTTCAAATCCCGTGCTTCTTCAGCCAGTCGTCATATTTCTTGAATTCGGCCTGGCGCTTTTTCTGGCGCGCCTGGAAGGCCGCTTCCTCTTCCTGGCGCTTGGCTTCGTCGACCTTCTGCTTCTCGCGGATCTCCGCCTCGGTGCGGGTGATCGGCCAGCTGTCCACGTAGATGATGTTCTTCTTGTACGGCACCGGCACGTGCGAATCCTTCACGAACACCACGATGACGCCGAAGGTGATCGCCAGCGCGAGCATCATGAACCAGAGTTCGTGCTTCTTGCGCGTCGCCAGATAGCCGCGAAGGTCCCGCAGTGCCTTGAGCGGCGAGATGTACTTGAGGAAGGTCATCGGGGGTCGAAGATAGGGACGCGGGGGCTCCAGGGCCAGCCCCCGCGTCCACGCAGCACCGATCGGAGGGCGATCAGCGGGCGTCTTCGATCCGGAACCGGACGGTCATCGTCTTCCAGCTTTCCTCGGCCACGCCGCCGCGGGTGGCGGGGCGGAAGCGCCATTTGCCGAGCGCCTGGCGCTTGGTGACGGCGAAGAAGGCGTCGCTGGTGGCGCTCACCGGTTCCACCGCCTTCACCCGCCCGTCGGCGCCGATCAGCACGCGCAGGGTGACCAGGCCGTCGCGCTGCGCGCGCATCTCCTGCGCCGGATATTCGGGCTGGAAGTCCCGCGCGTAGCGCGGATCGGTGGTCGGGCCGATCAGCGCGGGGACGGGCGCAGGCGGATCGATCGTGCGGATCGGGCCGGAATCTGCGGGCTTTTCGATCGGCGGCAGCGTATCGGTGATTTTCGTTGTCGTCGCGATGTTCGCCGTGCTGTTCGTGTCCACCAGCGGTTTGGGCGCGACCGGCGGCACGGAGGTGCGCGGCTGGATTTTCTCCACCGGTTTCGCCTCGTCCTCCGGCGGGGGCGGCGGACGGTCGCGCACGTCGATCGGCTTCATCACCACCGGCGGGTCCTTGAGCACCACGATGTTCGGCGCTGCGAAGATCATCCCCGCGAGGATCGCCCCGTTGATCGCGAGCGCGGCCCCGAAGCTGACCGAACGCGGTGCACTGGCATGGTAGCGGGTATCGGCATGCATCACCTTGCACTCCTTCTCCAACACCGGTCTATGAACGCCGGATGAAGGTGATGGTACAACGTCACATTTGCCGCGTAAAGTCCCGCAGGTGTACCGCTGGCACAGGGGAAGGCGGCGATGCCCTCTTTGCGTCACGGAAACGTCGCACTAAAGGGCGCGAGCATCGGGACATCGCGACGCGGCACGGGAGGCCACGCACCTATGAAACTCATGGCCGGCAATTCGAACCTGCCGCTGGCGAGCGCCATCGCCGACTATCTGGAAATTCCCCTCACCCAGGCGAACGTCCGGCGCTTCGCCGACGAGGAGATCTTCGTCGAGATCCTCGAGAATGTGCGCGGCGAGGACGTGTTCGTTCTCCAGTCGACCAGCTATCCGGCGAACGACAACCTCATGGAGCTGCTGATCATGATCGACGCGCTCCGTCGCGCGTCGGCCAAGCGGATCACCGCGGTGCTCCCCTATTTCGGCTATGCCCGCCAGGACCGGAAGCCCGGTCCGCGCACCCCGATCTCGGCCAAGCTGGTCGCCAACCTGATCACCACCGCGGGCGCCAACCGCGTGCTTTCGGTCGACCTGCACGCCGGGCAGATCCAGGGCTTCTTCGACATCCCCACGGACAATCTGTTCGCCGCACCGGTGATGTCGGCGGACATCCAGACGCGCTTCATCGACAAGCAGTGGATGGTCGTCTCGCCCGACGTCGGGGGCGTGGTGCGTGCGCGCCAGCTCGCCAAGCGACTCGACAACGCGCCCCTCGCCATCGTCGACAAGCGGCGCGAGCGGCCGGGCGAGTCCGAAGTGATGAACATCATCGGCGAGGTGAAGGGGCGCTTCTGCATCCTGATCGACGATATCGTCGACTCGGCGGGCACGCTGTGTAACGCCGCCGCCGCGCTCAAGGCGGCAGGCGCCGAGGACGTGGTCGCCTATTGCACCCACGGCGTGCTCTCGGGCGCGGCGATGGCGCGCGTCGCCAAGTCCGAGCTGCGCGAGCTGGTGATCACCGATTCGATCGGCAACCACGAGATCGTCGCGGCGGGCGAGAAGGTCCGCCACCTCACCATCGCGCCGCTGATCGCCGAGGCGATCCGCCGGATTGCCGACGAAAGCTCGGTGTCGAGCCTGTTCGATTGATTCCAGATCCTCCCCGGCACGGGGAGGGGGACCATTCGCGAAGCGAATGGTGGAGGGGGATCTCCACGAGCGAATCCGGATTTGAGGCCCCCCTCCACCACCGCCTCCGGCGGCGGTCCCCCTCCCCGTGCCGGGGAGGATCTTACAGTTTCCCCACCGCTTCCCACACCAGCGCCCCGCCCACCGCGATCATCAGCACGTAGATCGCGGTGTAGAATCGCTCGGGCGATACCCTTCGCACCAGCCATACCCCCGCCAGCGTCGACACCAGCGCCAGCGGAAACAGCGCCGCCGAGGTCAGCAGGTTCGCATTCGTGAACTGCCCCAGCGCCCAATAGGCCGGCACCTTGATCCAGTTGGTCGCCGCGAAGAAGATCGCCGTCGTCCCCACCAGCCGGTCGCGCGGCAGACCGCGCGGCAGCACCCAGAGCTGGAAGGGCGGCTGCCCGGCATGCGCGATCTGGCTGGTGAAGCCCGAGGCGACGCCGAACAGGCTACCCACCCATTCGGGCCAGCGCGCGGCAACCGCCGGCGTCGACCGGCCGCTCGCCCAGAGCCGGTAGCACCCGAACAGGATCGAGATCGCGCCCACCGCCGCCAGCACCAGCACCGGCGACACGCTCGCGGCAAAGCCATAGCCGAGTGCGATCCCCGCCATCGATCCAGGCAGCATCCAGGCGAGCAGCCGCCAGTCGACGGTACGGCGGAACGCCCACACGCTCACCACGTCCTGCAGGATCAGGATCGGCAGCGTGATCGCGGCGGCGCGTACCGGATCGATGGCGAGCGCCAGCAGCGGCAGCGACAGCGCGCCCATGCCGGCGAACCCGCCCTTGGACAGGCCGAGCAGCAGCACGGCGGGCACGGCGAGCGCATAGAAATGCCAGTCGGTGATCATCCGGGCATGCTCTCGCAGGGCTCGTACGGATTGCAAAGCGCTGAGTCCCTTCTACGATTCGCTCATGGGAGAGGATCGTACCGGCCAGATCGCGGTGCTGTTCGTATCGAAGCGCACCGCCGACGACGACGACGCAGGCTATGCCGAAGCGGCGACGGCGATGGACGTGCTGGCGGCGCAGCAGCCCGGCTATCGCGGCATCGAATCGCAGCGCGGCGACGCGGGCGTCGGCATCACCATCAGCTATTGGGCCGACGATGCCAGCGCGATCGCCTGGCGCGAGCATCCCGAGCATGCGGCGATTCGCGCCAGGGGGCGCGAGCGCTGGTACGCATGGTATGAGGTGATCGTCACCCGGGTGGAGCGCGGCTATCGGTGGCGTCGGGCATGAGCCGCGCGATCGATCGCGATTTCGCGCTGCTGTTCGGCGTGATGCTGATGATCGCCGCGGGCAACACCGCGCTGCAATCGATCCTCCCCGCGCTCGGTCGCGAGCTGCACGCGGCGGACAGCGCGGTGGCGGCCGTCTTCTCGGTCTCCGCGCTGCTCTGGATGCTCACCGCGCCCTTCTGGGCGAATCGATCGGAGCGGGCCGGACGGCGCAAGATGGTGCTGCTCGGCATCGCCGGCTTCACCGCCTCGCTGGGGCTGTGCGGGCTGTGCCTCGCGCTCGGCATCAACGGCGTGCTGAGCCCCTTCGCCACCTTCGCCGCCTTCGTCGTGGGCCGCATGCTCTATGGCGGGTTCGGATCGGCGGCGCCGCCGGCGGTGCAAGCGATCGTCGCCGCGCGCACCAGCCGGGAAGAGCGCACGAAGGCGTTGACCCTGCTCGCCTCCGCCTTCGGGCTGGGGACGATCCTGGGGCCGGCGGTCGCACCCTATCTCGTCATGGGCCATCTCTGGCCCGGCGGGCCGCTGATCGGCCTGTCCGGCCCTGCCTTCGCCGCCAGCCTCGTCGGCCTGGTGCTGATGGTCGCAGTGCTGCGGCTGCTCCCGGCCACCTCCGGCGCGATCGAGCATGGCGCCGCGCCCAGCTATCCCTCGATCGGCGGGCAGGGCACCGGTGCCAACGTGACCGCCGCGATGGGCGAGCATGTCGAGCACATCCGCACCTTCGATCCGCGCGTGCGCCCCTGGATGATCGCCGGGCTGGTCACGGGTCATGCCCAGGCGATGACCGGCCAGGCGATCGGCTTCCTGATCATCGACCGGCTGGCGCTCGCCCCCGCCGCCGCGCTGGAGCCGACCGGGCTGGTGCTGATGATCGGCGCCGGCGCCTCGCTGCTGGTGCAATGGGGGCTGATCCCGCTGCTCGAATTGAAGCCGCGCGCGCTGATTCTCGCGGGCGCGGCGCTGGGCGCTGTCGGCTGCGGCATGACGGCGATGGCGGGATCGCTGTACGGCATCGCGCTCGGCTATGCGACGATCGCGCTGGGCATGGGCTTCGCGCGCCCCGGATTCACCGCCGGCGCCTCGCTCGCGGTGGGGCCGCATGCGCAGGGATCGGTGGCGGGCCGCGTCACCTCGATCAACGGTGCGGCGTTCGTGCTGGGCCCGTCGATCGGCGTGGCGATGTACGAATTCTGGGGCGCCTTGCCCTATCTGGTCGCCGCGAGCGCGTTGGTCCTGCTGTTCGGCTATGGCTGGGTGGCGACGCGACGGCCTGTCCTGGCCTGATTCGAATCGCCTACCTGCTGCAGGAACGGATCGCTGATCGCGCCGCTCGAATGCCAGGTATCACGATGTCGGAAGGCTGTTTGGATGCCCCGTGAGGATTCGAACCTCAATTGACGGAGTCAGAGTCCGTAGTCTTACCTTTAGACGACGGGGCACCAGACAGGTCGCGCCAGATAGGGGGATGCAGCGGCCCTGTCAACGCGCAATCGCGCGCTCGCCTTGCGCTGCCATCGTTGCTCGTCTAGCCTCGCATCCAAGCACCGGCCGGGCCGTTTTGGTTCGGTGACGGAAGAAGATAAGTGAGTTGATGTGATGGGGGATGGCTCCGCCAGAATGCCCCGCGGGAGGCGCGTTTCCGCCGCCCGCAACGCCCCGCCGCCGCCGGCCGCGAAAGGCTCGGCACCGCGCTGGCCCGAAGCGCGCCATTATGCCGCGCTGGATCTGGGTACCAATAATTGCCGGTTGCTGATCGCGCGTCCGCAGGGCTCGGGCTTCGCGGTGATAGATGCGTTTTCGCGAATCGTCCGCCTGGGCGAGGGGCTGGCGACGACCGGGCGCCTGTCCGATGCGGCAATCGAGCGCACGCTCGCGGCGCTACGGATCTGCGCGGACAAGCTCAAGCGGCGCAACGTGGCGCTCGCCCGCTCGGTGGCGACCCAGGCCTGCCGCCAGGCCGAAAACGGCGCCGAGTTCATCGAGCGCGCCTATCGCGAGACGGGCATCGCGCTCGACATCATCACCGCCGAGGAAGAGGCGCGGTTGGCGGTGCTCGGCTGCCATGCGCTGCTCGAGCCGGGTGACGGGCCGGCTTTGGTGTTCGACATCGGCGGCGGCTCGACCGAGCTGGTGCTGGTCGATTCGCACGCGCCGATCCCGCGCATCCTCGACTGGCACAGCGCGCCTTGGGGCGTGGTGTCGCTCAGCGAGGCGACCGGCCAGAGCCAGGCGCTGGGTGCCGATGCCCGCGCCGCGGCCTATGCCGACATGCGCGCGCGGGTGCGCGAGAGCTTCGCACCCTTTGTCGCGCGGCTGCGCCAGCCCAAGGGCACGCGCCGGCTTCTCGGCACCAGCGGCACGGTGACGACGCTGGCGAGCGTGCATCTCGGGCTCGCCTCCTACGATCGCTCGGCGGTGGACGGACTGATCGTGCCGAGCGCGGCGATGCGCGAGGTGAGCGCGCGAATCGCCGCGATGAGCGTCAAGGAGCGCGCGCAGGTGCCGTGCATCGGCAGTGAGCGCGCCGATCTGGTGTCGGCCGGCTGCGCGATCCTGGAGACGATCCTCGACATCTGGCCTGCCGAGCGGCTAGGCATCGCCGATCGCGGCATTCGCGAAGGCATCTTGCGGCGGCTGATCGGCGGCGCGCCCTTATAAGGTTGTGAGGAACAAGCGATGAGCAGGGGCGGTGGCCGCGGCCATGTCCGCGTGCGCACGGCGCGCGGCCGTACGGCGCAATCGACGCGCTGGCTGGAGCGCCAGCTGAACGACCCCTATGTCCGGCGCGCCAAGGCCGAGGGCTATCGCAGCCGCGCGGCCTACAAGCTGACCGAGCTGGACGAGAAGTTCGGGTTCCTGAAGGGCGCCAAGCGCGTGGTCGACCTCGGCGTGGCGCCGGGCGGCTGGACGCAGGTGGTGCGGCGCGTGCTGCCCAAGGCGGCGGTGGTCGGCATCGACCTGCTGCCGGTCGACCCGATCGAAGGCGCGACCTTGCTCCAGATGGACTTCATGGACGATGCCGCGCCCGATCGGCTGATCGAGGAACTCGGCGGCGCGCCCGACCTGATCCTGTCGGACATGGCCGCGAACACGGTCGGCCATCCGCAGACCGATGCGCTGCGCACCATGGCGCTGGTCGAGACCGCGTTCGATTTCGCGCTCAAGACGCTGGCGCCGGGCGGCGATTTCGTCGCCAAGGTTTTCGCGGGTGGGGCCGATTCGGCGCTGATCGCCGAGATGAAGCGCGCCTTCGCGACGGTGAAGCACGCCAAGCCGCCGGCCAGCCGCAAGGGCTCGGTGGAGTGGTATGTGGTGGCGCAGGGCTTCAAGGGCCGCAGCGAGCCCACTTCCGAGCCCGCGCAGGAATAAGTAGCGTATCCTCCCCCAGGCAGGGGAGGAAATGGTCTGGGGCACGCCATGACGAGGCCAGCGTACATCGAAGCGCTCGCGCAGAGCGGCGTGCTCCCGCGGCTCGCCGCCTTCGACCCGCAGGTCGCGGGCACGCCGCCGCTGGACCTCGACCTGCCCGACAGCGACATCGACATCCTCTGCCACGCGCCCGACCCGCACGCCTTCGCCGCAACGGTGTGGGAAGCGTTTCGCGACCAGCCGGGCTTCGCGATGTGGCAGTGGCAGGGGAGCGACCGGCCCGTGGTCGCGCGTTTCCACTGCGCGGGCTGGCTGTTCGAGCTGTTCGGCCAGGCCCGCCCCGTCGCCGGGCAGCTCGGCTGGCGGCATTTCGCGATCGAGCGGCGGCTGCTCGCGCTGGGCGGCGCACCGCTTCGTGCCGCCGTGATGGCGCGTCGGCACGCGGGCGCCAAGACCGAGCCTGCCTTCGCGCAGGTGCTGGGCCTTGCAGGCGACCCCTATGCCGCGCTGCTCACGCTGGAGCAGCTCGACGACGCCACCCTACGCGCGCAGATCGGGGTATAAACAAAAAGGGCCGGCGTTTCCACCAGCCCCTTTGTCGTTGGTTCGCTTCGAAGGCGATCAGCCCTCGTAGTCGCCGCCCAGATTCTGGTTGCGCGGCGGGGCTGCGGCGGTGAGGCGGAGCGCCTCGGCCTGCGCCTGGATCGAACCGACTTCGTCGGGCGCATCCTCGTCGTCGACGCGGACGCGCTGCAGGCTCGACACCACGGCTTCCTGCAGGTGATCGGGACGCACGGTCTCTTCGGCGATTTCGCGCAGGGCGACGACCGGGTTCTTGTCACGATCGCGATCGATCGTCAGATCGGCACCACCGGAGATCTGCCGCGCGCGCTGCGCAGCGAACAGCACCAGGTCGAACCGGTTCGGAATCTTGTCGACGCAATCTTCGACAGTGACGCGCGCCATCCTGTTCTTCCTTAGATGTCAGGGCCGGGAAAGACCGGCCAGTTAGGGGCCGAGCCCGCAAATGTCAAGAAAAGCCGCCGCGACGGCGCGGGGGAGCGCGACGCGACTTCGATCGTTACGGTAGCTAACGCACCGGAGGCTCCCTGCTCGATGGCACCCTATGCCGATTCCGAACCGCTTGCCGAGGGCCTGGCTACCGGCCATGCCCGCGCCATGCCACCGCTCGCCCAGCCCAGCTTCACCGTCGACGGCAACCGGCTGACGCTGCTGCCCGAGGGGCCGGAGCGGATGCGCGCGCTGCTGGCGCTGATCGCCGGCGCCGAGCGGACGCTGCGGGTGCTCTACTACATCTATCTCGACGACGAAGCCGGTGCCGCGGTGCGCCAGGCGCTGATCGATGCGGCGGGGCGCGGCGTGCGCGTCTATCTGATCGTCGACGGGCTCGGCAGCGAGCATGCCGAGAGCAATGATTTCTTCGATCCGCTCCACGCCGCCGGCGTCGAGGTGTGCCGATTCGTGCCGCGCTGGGGGCGGCGCTATCTCCTGCGCAACCACCAGAAGCTGGCGCTGGCCGACGAGGCGCGGGTGATCGTCGGCGGCTTCAACATCGAATCGAGCTATTTCGGCACCGTCGCCGACCAGGCCTGGCGCGACATGGGGCTGCTCGTCGAAGGGCCCGCGGCCGAGCGGCTGACCGGCTATTTCGATTCGCTCGCCGCCTGGGCCAAGCGTCCGCGTGCAACGTTGCGATCCTTGGGGCGCACGCTGAGGGCGTGGAGCGAGCCCGAGGGCAAGACGCGCTGGCTGCTCGGCGGGCCGATGCGGCGGCTCTCACCCTGGGCGCGGGTGGTCAAGCACGACATGGAACAGGCGAATCGGCTCGACCTGATCGCCGCCTATTTCGCGCCGAGCCCGGGCATGCTGCGCCGGCTCGACCGTGCGGGGCAGCGCGGGCAGGTGCGGCTGGTGCTGCCGTCCAAGCTGGATCACACCGCGGCGATCTGGGCGGCGCGCTTCACCTATGCGGGGCTGCTGCGCAAGCGGGTGCAGATCTACGAATATCAGCCGACCAAGCTGCACACCAAGCTCTATGTGATCGACGATGTCGTCCATATCGGCTCGGCCAATTTCGATATCCGCAGCATGTTCCTCAATCTCGAGTTGATGCTGCGCGTGCAGGATCCGGCCTTCGCCGCGCATGTTCGCGGCTATGTCGACGGGGAGATCGCCGAGTCGGAGCAGATCACGCCGGCGCTCTACAAGGCGCGCACCGGCTGGTGGACGCGGGTGAAGCAATTCGCGGCATATTTCGTGATGGCGGTGCTGGACTACAACGTCACCCGCCGGCTGAACTTCGGCGACAAGGGCCCGGTGGAGTCTTAGGCGGTTACAACCAGCGGTTCGACGTCCACCGACACGTGCATCGCCTGCGCGCCCGAGCCGAGCACGATGCCGTCGATCGGCGCGATATCGGCATAGTCGCGGCCGATCGCCATGACGATGTGGTCCTCGGCCATCCAGATGCCGTTGGTGGGATCGACGCCGACCCAGCCGAGATCGGGCCCGCACCACAGCAGCACCCAGGCATGGGTGGCATCCGCCCCCACCAGCCGCGGCTGGCCGGGCGGGGGCAGGGTGCGCAGATAGCCCGAGACATAGGCGGCGGGCAGCCCGGCGGCGCGCAGGCCGGAGAGCATGATCTGCGCAAAATCCTGGCAGACGCCGCCGCGCTTGGCGAAGGCTTCGTGCGGCGGCGTGTCGACCAGCGTCGCGGTGGGATCGAAGGTGAAGTCGCGCTGGATCCGCCGGGCGAGCGCGATGCCTGCTTCGAGGATACCGCGATCCTGGCGCAGCTCCTCGGCGCACCAGGCGGCGATGTCTCGATAGAGCGGGATCAGTGGCGAGGGGAAGAGATAGGCGGCGGGGCCTGCCGGCGAGGGATCGCGGCTGTCACGCGCCCAGGCGGCGATCTGGGCGATGGTCGGGTCGCCGGCAGACGGAATCGGGATCTGGCGATCGACGCGCACCCGCGCGCGGCTTTCGATCGTCAGGCTGCTTGCCGCATGCTCCACCACCAGCCGCACCACATTGGCGAGCCCGGCTTCGGCGCGCGCCGGATAGGTGCGCCCGCCCGGCTGCACGCTCAGCGCATATTCCTCGATCATTTGGCCGGACCAGAGGATCGGCTTCAGCCGGAGGTTGCACCGCGCGAAGGCGACCGGCTGGGCATAGTCGAACCGCGTCACATGGCGGATGCCGTAGAGCATCATGCGAGGACGAGCCCGGCGGCGCGCAGCGGCTCGGCGCCGTGGAGGAAATAGCGCCGGGCGATCGCCTCGGACAGGCTCCACAGCCGCGACTGGAGATCGGCGAGCCAGGCGTCGTCGATGCCCGTGGCGCGGGCGGTCACCAGGGTCGCGGCGATGCTGCGCGCCTGTTCTTGCTGGGCTTCGGCCAGGCCGTCGTCGGACAGCACCGGCAGCGCATTGAGGTGTGCCGAGAGCGCCGCTGCCTGGAAGGCCAGCCCGCGCGGATTGCCGGGATCGAGCGCGAGCAGGTCAAGCACCGGCACGCGGGCGATCCCGGTGAGGTAGCGCTGGCGATAGCTGATCTGGCTGTCGGCGAGGTCGAGCAAGGTCGAGAGATCGTCGGCGGTCGCCTCCGGCCCGCCGAGCGCGCGGAGGAAGCCGATGATCGCCAGCGCGCGCTCGATGCGGCGACCGAGATCGTGGAAGCGCCACGCATCGGTGCGCCCCATATGCTCGCCGGCCTGCCCCGCCAGCGCCGAATAGCGCCGCTGCAGCGAGCCCGCGCGGTCGAGCAGCACCCCGCGTTCGGGGAAGGGCGCATCGAGCAGGCGGATCATGTCGGCCGAAAGCCGGTCGCGCGAGACCGCGCCGATCGAGCGGGCCTGGCGGTTGATCGCGCGGACGCTGGTGAAGCCGTCGGTCGATTCGAGCGCGGTGCGGGCGAGCGCGGTGAGGTCCTGCCGCTTGAGGCCGCGGGGCGCGGGGGCGGCACCCGCGCCCACCACCAGCTGGGCGAGCCGGTCGACCGTGTCTGCCGCCAGCGCCGCGCCGGTATCCGCGCTGATCGAATGGCCGAGCAGCACCCGCAGCACCGAGAGCAGCGCCTCGCCCCGCTCCAGATAGCGCCCGAGCCAGAACATGTTGTCCGCCACCCGGCTGGGCAGCGTGCCGGGGTTGCGGCGCAGCTGGGTCGAATCGCCCGAGGGGAGCAGCGACACCGGGGCGACCGGATCGGGCCCATGGATGCAGACGTCCGCCGACCAGCTGCCTTCGCCCATCACCGCGGCGCGGGCATCGGCATGCTCGCCGATCCGCGCGAAGCCGCCGGGGAGCACCGTCCAATTGCCCGCCGCATCGCGCGCGGCGAAGACGCGCAGCGTGAAGGGGCGGGGCGCCAGCCGGTCCTCGGTGACGAAGGGCATGGTCGAGAGGCAGGCGACTTCCTGCCCGACATAATCCTGCGGCCGTCGGGTTAGATCATCGCGCAGCGCCGCGCGTGCGGGCTCGTCGAGATGCGCGCCGAGCACCGCCTTGCCGTCGGGCAGGCCCAGCGGCGGGGTGCCGAAGGCGGGGGCGACGACCATGTGGTCGAGATTGGCGGCGACATGCGCGGCTTCCGCCGGTTGTCCGCACCACCAGGTCGCGATGTTGGGCAGGCGCAGCGGTTCGCCGAGCAGCACCTCGCTGAGCCGCGGCAGGAAGGCGGCGAAGGCGGGGGCCTCGAGCAGCCCGGCGCCCGGCGCGTTGGCGATCACGACATTGCCCGCCACGGTCGCGTCGATCAGCCCGGCGACGCCGATCGTCGAATGCGAATCGAGCGCGAGCGGATCGAGATAGCGCGGGTCGAAGCGGTGCCACAGCGCATCCACCCGCTTCAGCCCGGCGATGGTGCGGACATAGACGCGGTCGTCGAGCACTGCGAGATCGGCACCCTCGACCAGCAGGAAGCCCAGATACCGGGCGAGATGCGCCTGCTCGGCATAGCTGGCGGTGAAGCGGCCGGGGGTGAGCAGCGCCATGCGCGGCTCTGCGCGGCGGCAGGCCGCGGCGATGCCGTCGCGAAAGGCGGCGAAGAAGGGGGCGTGGCGCTCGATGTTGAGCCGGCCCTGCAGCCCGCCCAGCGTCCGCGCCATCGCCAGCCGGTTTTCCAGCGCATAGCCGGCGCCGGCGGGCGCCCGGAGATGATCGGCGAGCACCCGCCAATGCCCGTCCGGGCTGCGGCACAGGTCGAAGGCGACGAAGTGGAGGTGATGCTCGCCCGGCGGGACCAGATGGGTCAGCGGGCGCAGGAAGAAGGGGCTGCCGGTGAGCAGCGCGGCGGGGAGATGGCCGTCGGCCACCAGCTTTGTCGGGCCGTAGAGATCGCGGAGCAGCCGCTCCATCAGCTCGGCACGCTGGGCGACGCCGGCCTCGATCCCGCGCCATTCCTGCTGATCGATCAGCAGCGGAACGGGGGAGAGCGGCCAGGGGCGCTCGTCGCCCTCGTCGCCGATGCGGTACCCGGTGCCGATATCCTCGGCATGGCGATGCGCGCGCTCGCGGGCGATGGTCAGTCCGTCGCCGGAAAGGCCTGCGAGCTCCTCGAACAGGGCGTTCCAGGGTGGCCCGGATTCCGCGCACAGCACGTCGCCTGCGGGTGCATGGCCGCAATAGTCGGCGATCCAACGATCGGCGATCGTGCCCGCATCGAACAATCCCGCCTCGGCAAGGCTGGCCACAGCTGCTTCCCTTTCTCGGCCGCGGTGATGGGCGAAACGATGGTGCCATGCAACACGGGAGATATGCGGGACTGTCTCAGCCGAGCTTGGCGAGCGCCTCGTCCAGGGTACACAACCCGGCAACGCCGCGTGCGTTGCACCCGGGGACGGGAAGAATCCGATCGTGCGGACCTTGGAGGCCGAGCGGTGCTGCGGTGCGGAGCTGCTCCAGCGTCTGCGCGCGGTAGCGGAGGCGGACATAACGCTTGCCCGCGCGATCGTGCAGCCGCTCCAGCACCAGCGCGCCGCCGGGGGCGGGATCATCGGCGGCAAAGCCGGGGACCTGCCAGTGCACGTCGAACAGCCCGCCGAGATTGGCGATATTGGTGTCGTGGCCCGAGATCATCGTGATGCGCGGGCCGTTGTCGGCCAGCCCGGCGCGGACGACCTCGGCAAGGCCGGCGAAATTCGCTGCTGCGACAGCGCGCGGTCGCGCGAGGATGCGGAATTCGAGCGCGTGGAATTCGCCCAGTGCGGTCACGTCCGCCATCCTCGCGCGACCCCAGCCGATCCGCGCCAGCGGCATGCCCTCGGCCGCTTCGAGCAGTAGGATCTGCGCGGCGGTGGAGGCGCGGTCGATCGCGCCGGTCAGCTTGGGGCGCTTGTCGGCGCGGGCCGGCGCGAGGCCGGTGGGCGTGCCCGACACGCCGCAACCGGGGCGGGGCGTGCCACAGAGGATCGTGTCGATCCGTGCCAGCAGCGGGGCATAGCGCTTGTCGAGTGCGGCGAACCCGCCGGGGCCGACTTCCGCCGCCACCGCCGCATCGGCCTTGGCGGGATCGAGCGGCGCCTTGCCCGATTCGATCGCGTTGAAGCGCGGGTCGGGCACGTCCTGCGGGCGATGGTCGATGGCGAGGGCGCAGCCCGGCACGAGCGTCGCCGCCCAGGCCTTGGCGGTCTCGATCGTGCGCTGGTCGCTGTCGGCGACGACGCGGACTGCGCCCGGCACCGGGCAGCCCTTGGCCGGGAGCAGGCGGTAGAAGCGCCATGCGGTGCCGTCGGCCGCGCCCAGCCGAGCCACCGCCGCCGCGCCGTGCGGGGTCAGCCAGCCCGGCTGCACTGGCCAGTCGGGCCAGCGCTCGGGCGTCACCTCGGGCGGCATCGCCGGGGCCTTGGTGGGCGGACGCACCCCGTGCCGCATCAGCAGCACGACGCGGTCCACCACCAGCGGATCGGCAGGGCGGGTGCCGGCGACCGCCGGGGAACCGAGGGTGAGGGCGAGCCCCAATCCGATCCACAGTTTCATCGTCCTGTCCTCGCTCAGAAGTGGATCTGCACGCCGCCGCGCAGCTGGGTGCCGTAGCGCTCGCGCTCGACCAGCTGGTTGCGGGTGCCAATATAGCGCCGCCATGGCGCGTCGGTGAGGTTGATCGCATCGCCGAACAGCGTGAACTGCGGCGTCACCTGGTAGCTTAGGTGCAGGTCGAGCTGGCCGTTGCCGTCGGTATACTGGTCGGCAGCCGCCGTCGTCGCGATCGTGTCGAGATAGGACGAGCGATAGTTGAACGCCACGCGCGCGCTCAGCCCGTATTTCTCGAAGAAGATCTGCGCGTTGCCGACATTCTTCGACTGATAGGCAAGCGGCACGTCACCCGCGCGGATCGCGCCGGCATTGGCATGGCCCCAGACATGGGTGAAGTTGGCCGAAACGCCGAAGCCGCTCAGCGCGCCCGGCAGGAAGGTGAACTGCACCTGCACATTGCCCTCGACGCCGGTGACCTGCTCCGAGTCCGCATTGAGCAGGCTGGTGACGTTGGCCGTCGCATAGGTGACGTTGGCGGCGGTGACGTTGGTCCGGCGGCTGGTGTTGCTGTAGATCGGATTGTCGATCTGCTTGTGGAAGAAGCCGGCCGAGAGGATCGAGCCGGGCGCCGGGTAGAATTCCAGCGCCGCGTCATAGTTCACTGCGCGATAGGGCTTGAGGCCGGGATTGCCGAGCGAGATCGCCGCCACCGCCGGATCGCTGGTATCCACCACCACATAGGGCGCGAGATTGGCGTAGTTGGGCCGCCCGATCGAAGTGGTGACCGCGCCGCGCAGCAGCAGGTTGCGGGCAAGCGCGAACTTGGCGTTCACGCCCGGGAACACGTCGGTGTAGCTGGTATGGCCGAAGCTGTTGTAGCCGTCGGTCAGCGTCGAGGCGGCGTTGACCAGCTTGGCCTGCACGTCGTCCTCGGTATGCTCGACGCGCACCCCCGGCACCACGGTGAGCCCGCCGAACTGCAGCGTCGCCATCACATAGCCCGCAGCGATCTTTTCCTTCACCGCGAAGTCGTTGGCGAGCGTGTCGCTGATCGTGCCGCTCTTGTCGATCGCCACGGCATTCGGATTGGCGTCGAAATAGGCCTTGGCCGCGTCATAGTTGATCCGCGTGCCGAAGCCGAACATGCCGTCGTAGAAATCGCTGTCGCCCGGATACCCGACTGGGTTCGCCAGCGTCCATTTCGCGCTGCCGGTCTTGTAATTCGTCTTGTTCTGATCGTTGACCTTCTCGCGGCTGAGATATTTGCCGCCGAGCTTGAGGGTCGAGCCGTCGCCGATGGCGAGATCGTGGCTATAGTCGAACCGGCCCTGCCACAGTTCTTCGTACGTGCTGCGCTGGTCGAAATTGACCTTGCTGTAGGTGAACAGCGACGGATTAGCGAAGGCCGCCGTGGTCGGTGCCAGCGTGTAGGGATAGGTCGAGGGATCATAGTTGAGCGTCAGCGCGCCCTTGGCGGTGGTGAAGGTGAACTCGCTGCGCAGCGGATCCTTCTTCTCGGCGCGGGTCCAGTTGCCCGAGGCTTCCAGCGTGCCGCCGGCGACCGCACCGAACTCGCCGCCCAGCGTCACCGATTTGGTGTTGTCATTCTCGTTGCGGCGGCGGACCAGGATCGTGCCGGTGCCCTTCAGCGTCGTGCCGAAGCTGGTGATCGCGGTCCGGTTCTGGTCGCGCGTTTCGTGGTCCTCGAACTTCGAATAGCTGGAGCGCAGGTACAGCTTCACCGTCTCGCTGGCGTGCCAGTCGAAATTGCCGACCACGCCCAGGCGCTTGCGGGTGAGGTTGTACTCGCGCAGGCCGTTGCCGTCGGGCACGCCGGCGGCGTTGAAGGCGGTCGAGCCCTGGTAATTCTCGCTCTGGATCGGCCGCTCGGAATAGTTGACCGAGACCACCGCGCCGAACTGTTCCCGCGCGCCGAAGCGGCCGCCCAGCGTGGCGTCGAGCTCGTAGGGCACCTTGTGGTTGAGCGAATACCAGCCCTGCGCGGCGCGCGCGTCGAGGAAGAAGGGCTTCACGCTGTCGAAACCGGTGCGGGTTCGGATCGCGACTTCGCCGGCGATCGCGTTGGCATCCTGGCTGGCGAGCAGCGACTTGGTGACCGCCACTGACTGGATCATCGCCGAGGGCAGATCGTCCAGCTTCACCTGGCGGCCGGCGGGCTCGGGCGCGGGCAGCGTCTGGCCGTTGAGCGTCACGTTGAGCAGGCTGGGATCGATGCCGCGGACGATCGCATAGCGGCCCTCGCCCTGGTCGTTGGCGACCGACAGGCCGGGCAGGCGCTTGATCGCTTCGGCGACATTCTGGTCCGGCAGCTTGCCGACGTCGTTGGCGTGGAGCGTCTCGATCACATTGTCCGCCGCGCGCTTCTCCGCCACCGCTTCGCGCTGCGAGGCGCGGAAGCCGGTGACGACGATGTCGGCGGGTACCTCGACCGTGTCCGGCTCGGCCTGGCTGGTCTGCGCCGGGCGCTCCTCGGAGACGATTACATATCGGCCGGGACCAGTGCTGCGCGCGGCGAGGCCGGTATGTGCGAGCATCCGCTGCAGTGCCTCGTCGACCGGCATCTTGCCCGACACCGCGTTGATCCGCCGGCCCCCACCGACGCTGCCCGCAATGAGGATCTGCACGCCGCCCTGGCGCGCGAACAGCCGCACCGCGCCGGTGACGTCCTGCGCGGGAATGTTGAAGCTCTGCACCTGCGCCAGCGCCGGCTGGGCGAGCGTGCTCATCGCCACGACTGCCGTCGCGCCGAGCCAGCGATTCTTCGAGATCATGTCTTCCACCCCAAGGCGCCGGAATGGCGCGGTTCTCGATTGCCCGACGGCGGGCGCGGCGATTTCCTTACCCGCGCGCTAGTTTTTTTCGGTGGTGCCGAGCACGATCGCGTCCGGGCCGACACGCGCCCGGGTGCCGAGGCCGATCGCGGCGCTCTGGGCGAAGCCGGCGGGATCGTCGATGCGGAAGGCGCCGTACAGCTTCTCGCGGGCGAGCGCGGGGTTGGCGAACGTGATCTGCAGCTGGTTGTGGCGGTTGAGTTCGGCCACCGCCTCGCCCAGCGTCTCGCCGTCGAGATCGAGCCGGCCGCTGGTCCAGCCGAGCGCGCGTTCGATGCCGGGGGCATCGACATGCTCGACCTTCGCAGGCGTGCCCCCGTCGATCGCAAAGCGCGCGCGCTGGCCCGCGGCGAGGCGGAGCGTGCGCCCGGCGGCGGCGACCTCGACCACGCCTTCGCTCACCAGCACGTCCACCGTGCCGCCGTCCCTATCGGCGTCGACCTGGAAGACGGTGCCGATATCGGTGATCGTCACGTCGCCCACCGTGACGCGGAACGGCGCGGCGGCATCGTGGCGGACGCGGAACAGCGCCTTGCCGTCGTTGAGCGCGACGGTGCGCGCGGTGCTGCCGATGCGGGTGACCAGGTCGCTGCGCGCATCGACCGCGAGCGAGGAGCCGTCGTGCAGCGCCACCGATCGCACCTCGCCGATGCCGGTACGGATCGCCTCGCTGCGCGACGGCAGCAGCAGCGCGGCGGCCGCGAGCCCGGCGGCGAGCGTGGCACTCGCCCCGCCCAGCCACCAGAATCGGCGCGAGCGGCCTGGATCCTCCGCGACCAGCGTCTTCGGCACCGCGCCCCCCAGCAGTACCAGCGTGGCCTGGGCGCGGAGCAGGGCACCGGGATGCACGGGGTCCGCGGCCAGCCAGCGATCGAGGCCGGGCGGGGCGGTATCGGGCGATGCGTCGATGCGGACCGCCCAGCGGGCAGCCTCGTCTTCAAGCCGGGATGCGGGTCTGCCGCGGTTCGCCAACGCCCAATGCTTCCTTCTCGAACCGCTCGGTCCGTACCGCGTGCTGGATGCGCCGCAGCGCCTTCTGCACGTCGTTCTCGACGATGCTTTCACTTACCCCGAGCCGCCGCGCAATCTCTCTTTGCGGCAGCCCTTCGATCCGCTTGAGCGTGAAGATGGTGCGGCATCGCTCGGGCAGATCGGCGAGCAGCCGCTCCACCATCCGCACCTGCTCGCGCGCCGCCACCGCCGCTTCCACGCCCAGTTCCTCTGCTTCGACGAGCCACTGGGCGATTTCCGTAACTTCCTCGAATCGCACGACGCGCGCACGGCGCAGCTGGTCGCGCCAGAGGTTCTTCACCACCTGCATGAAATAGGCGCCGGGCCGATCGACATGCACGATGCTGTCCATCGCGGCGAAGCGGCAATAGGCTTCCTGGATGAGGTCGTCGATGTCCGCCTCGGCGACGCCGGCACGGCGCAGCGCGCCGCGCACCTGCGGTTCCTGCGGCACCACGTGCAGCGCCACCCAGCGAATGATCTCGGACGAAGCTGTGCGCACGGACCTGCCTTCCCGTGCGGCGCGCTACGCTGCCCATGCGAAAGCCTCGTGACAGCGGTGTTACAGATCGGGGAGCGTCTGGTCGGCGGTGCCCCAGCCGCGCAGCGCCCGGCCGGCGGCGCGTTCGAGCAGCGTGGCGGCGTCCTTGATCGTGAAGGCATGGGCGCTGTCGATCCCGCGCAGCTCGGTCCAGGTGACCGGCGCCGCGACGGGCGCGTTGGCGCGTGCCCGCGCGACATAGGGGAGCACCGCGGTCGATCCGCGCTGGTTGCGCAGATAGTCGATGAAGATGCGCCCCGTCCGGCTCGCCTTCTTCAGATTGGCGGTGAAGCGCTCGGGCTCGGCCTGGGCGAGCGCGCGGGCGAAGCGTTCGCAGAAGCTCTTCGCCGCCGGCCATTCCGCCTGCGGCACCAGCGGCACCACCACGTGCACCCCCTTGCCGCCGGAGAGCATCGGCCAGCTGGTCAGCCCGATCTCGGCGAGCTGCTCCTTCAGATGCTCGGCGGCCTTCTTGACCACCTCAAAATCGAGGCCTTCGTCGGGATCGAGGTCGAACACCAGCCGATCGGGCTTCTCGACATCGGCGACGAGCGACCCCCAGCCGTGAAATTCGATCGTCCCCATCTGCACGCAGGCGAGCATGCCGTCGGCGTCCGAGACATAGAGATAGGGCTCGGTCGATCCGTCCTTCTCGCGGATGTCGACATGGTGGACCTGCTCGCCGAAGCTGCCGGCATCGTGCTTCTGGAAGAAGCATTGCTTGGCGCGGCCTTGCGGGCAGCGGACCAGGCTGATCGGGCGCTCGGCCAGCCAGGGCAGCGCGATGGGGGCGACGGCGGCGTAATAGTCGGCGAGGTCGCCCTTGGTCAGCTTCGATTCGGGGAAGATCACCCGATCACGGCTGCTGATCTTGATGGCGGACGGAGCCGCTTCGGGCAGCGCAATCGGCTCCTCGGCGACGACCGCGTCGGCGGGCTTGTCCTCGCGCAGGCCGAGGAAGCTGGCGTGGCGGACGACCTTCTCGGCGGTGAACTCGGCAAAGGCGATTTCGGCGACCAGCTCGGGCTTCACCCAATTCGCGCCGCGGGCGTCCGGGCGGGGGACCGTGGCGGCGGGCGTGTCGGTGGCGAGGCTGTCGAGGCGTTCGCGCATCGAGACCAGCGTTTCCGAATTGAATCCGGTGCCGACCTTGCCGGCATAGACGAGCCCCTTGGGCCCGTTGAGCCCGAGTAGCAGCGACTTGAACCCGCGCCCCCGCGCGCTGGAGGCGATCCAGCCGAGGATCACGAACTCCTGCCGATGCGTGCACTTGATCTTGAGCCACGCCTTGCTGCGCGTGCCGCGATAGGGCGCATCGGCGCGCTTCGAGACGACGCCCTCGAAGCCCTCGCGGCACATGCTCTCGAACAGCTTCTCGCCCTGCCCGACGATATGTTCGGAGAAGCGGATGCGATCGTCGACACCGTCGAGCAGTGCCCGCAGCCGTTCCTTCCGGTCGATCTGGGGGAGGGCGGTCAGGTCCTCGCGGGCTTCGGCGAGCAGGTCGAAGGCGAAGAACAGCAGTCCCTCGCCGCCGGCGGAGATCGCCTCCTGCAAGGTGGAGAAATCGGGCTTGTCGCCTTTCATCGCGACGATCTCGCCGTCGATCAGTGCGCCCGGCGGCAGGGTGGCGGCGGCCTCGGCGATGCCGGGGAATTTGTCGGTCCAGTCGAGACCGGAGCGGGTGTAGATCTTAGGCCCGCCGCTGCCGGTGGCGATCAGCGAGCGATAGCCGTCATATTTGATCTCGTGGAGCCACTGGTTGCCGGTAGGTACCGCGTCGACCAGCGTGGCGAGCTGAGGAGATTGGAAGGGGGGTACCTTCGATCCTTCCCGGGACGGGGAGGGGGACCGCCGCGAAGCGGTGGTGGAGGGGGGCTTCGGCTGGGCAGCGCCCTTTCTGGAACGGCTTCCCTTGCCGCGCTCCCCCTCCACCAAGCCGCGTTGCGGCTTGGTCCCCCTCCCCGTTCCGGGGAGGATCTTGGGTTTGGCGCCCTCGGCAATCTCCTGCATCGTCCGGCCGGTGGTGACGCTGGTGAGGCCCGTCTCCACCAGTTCGTCTGTCGCCCCTGCATACGCATCGTCGATCTTGCGGAGCAGCCAGTTCTCGGCCTTTTCCTTGCCGCGCGGCTTGAGGCGGATCAGCAGCCATTCGCCCTGCATCCGCTCCCCGTGGAGCACGAAATGGAGATGGCCCTTCGCCAGATCCTTGGCGCTCTTGCCCGCAATCGGTTCCCAGGTGCCGCTGTCCCACAGCATCACGGTGCCGCCGCCATATTCGCCCTTGGGGATGGTCCCCTCGAAATCGGCATAGGAGAGCGGATGGTCCTCGGTGCGCACCGCCAGCCTTTTCTCGTCGGGATCGAGGCTGGGGCCGCGCGTGACCGCCCAGCTCTTCAGCACGCCGTCCATTTCCAGCCGGAAGTCCCAGTGCAGCCGCGTCGCGTCATGCTTCTGGACGAGGAAGCGGTTGCCGCTGCCCTCCGCGATCTTGCCCGCGGGCTCCGCCGTCTTGGCGAAGTCGCGCTTGGCGTTGTAGCGGGCGAGGCTGTCGGCGTCAGGCACGCTTCTTCGCCGCCGGTTTCTTGGGCGCTGCCTTCTTCGCCGGCGCCTTGGCCTTGGACGCGGGCTTGGCGTCGCCGGTGTTCAGCGACTTCTTCAGCGCCGCCATCAGGTCGACCACGTTCGATCCGCGGCTCTCCGGCTTGTCCGGATCCTCCAGGATCTTCGCACCCTTGGACTTTCTCTTCTTCTCGATCAGGTCGCGCAGCGCATCGACATAGCGGTCGTGGAAACCCTTGGGATCGAAGCTGCCCGACTTCTTCTCGATCAGCGTCTGCGCCAAGTCGAGCAGCTCGGGATCGGGCTCGCTGTCGGGGATCTCGCGGAAATAGCCCTGCGCCTTCTGCACCTCGTCGGCATAGCGCAGCGTCTCCAGGATCATGCCGCGCCCGCAGGGCTTGAGGCTCACCACATATTCGCGGCCGCGCATCGCCAGCTGGCCCAGCCCCACCTTGCGCGCCCGCCGCAGCGCCTCGCGCAGCACGATGAACGCTTCCTCGGCGAGGTCATCTGCCGGCACGACGAAATAGGGGCGCTCGTAATAGAGCACGTCGATCTCGTCGGCGTCGACGAACTGGGTGAGCTCCAGCGTCTTGCGCGATTCGAGCTTCACCGCGTCGATTTCGTCCTGTTCGAGCAGGACGTACTCGCCCTTCTCGACCTCATAGCCCTTGACGATCTCGTCGGGCTCGACCGCGCCGACGCCGGGGGCGACCTTCTCGTACTTGATCCGCTGGCCGCTCGGCTCGTGAATCTGGTGGAACGCGATCTGCGCGCCGGATTTTGTGGCGGTGTAGATCTCGACGGGAATCGAAACGAGGGCCAGCCGTATCTGTCCCTGCCAATAGGCACGTGCCGCCATGGGGAAGTCTCCTCGTTGCAGGCCCGATTCAATTCCCCAAAGGGCACCATGTTCCGCCCATCGCAACGGCGGCGTTTAGGCTGTAGAGGCACATCCCATGAGCACCGATCCTTTTGCGCTGTTCCACACCTGGTACACCGAGGCGCGCACCACCGAATTGAACGATTCCAACGCGGTGGCGCTGGCCACGGCGGACGCGCAGGGGCACCCATCGGTGCGGATGGTGCTGCTCAAGGGCTATGACGAACGCGGCTTCGTCTTCTACACCAACCGCGAGAGCCGCAAGGCCGGCGACCTCGCCGCCAACCCACATGTCGCGCTCCTCTTCCACTGGAAGTCGCTCCGCCGCCAGATCCGCATCGAAGGGCCGATCGCCTTCGCCAGCGACGCGGAGTCGGACGCCTATTTCGCCAGCCGCAGCCGCGATTCGCAGCTCGGCGCCTGGGCCTCGGACCAGTCGCGCCCGCTAGATTCCCGCGCGACCTTCGAGGACCGCTTCGCCGAGGTCCAGGCGCGGTTCGAGGGCCAGCCGGTGCCGCGCCCGCCGCATTGGGGCGGCTACCGTGTGACGCCCGAGCGGATCGAGTTCTGGCTCGACCGCGAGCATCGCCTGCACGAGCGCCGCGTGTTCACCCGCGCCGGCGAGGGTTGGGCCGAAGGCATGCTCTACCCATGAGCAACCTCGCCCGTCGTGCGGCGATTGCCAGCGTGTGCAGCGCGCTCTTTCTGGGCGCGCTGAAATCCTATGCGGCGGTGAAGACGGGATCCGTCGCGGTGCTCGCGAGCCTTGCCGATTCGGGGCTCGACCTCGTCGCCTCGCTGGTGACGCTGGGCGGGGTCCACTGGGCCTCACAGCCGGCGGACGACGAGCATCGCTTCGGCCATGGCAAGGCGGAAGCGCTGGCGGCGCTGTTCCAGGTGGTGATCATCGCCATCTCGGGCTTCGCCATCCTGCTCCGCGCGGTGCAGCGGCTGGTGCAGAGCGAGACCAGCGCGCATCCGGCGGACGGCATCGCCGTCTCCGTCGTCGCGATCCTGGTGACGCTGGCGCTCACCCAGTATCAGCGCTCGGTGATCCGCCAGACCGGCTCGATCGCGATCACGACGGACAGCATCCATTACAGCTCGGACCTGTACCTCAACGCCGCCGTGATCGGCGCATTGGTGTGCGAGAGCTATCTGGGCCTCACCGGCGCCGACCCCGTGTTCGGCATCGCCATCGCCTTCTGGCTGCTCTGGGGCGCCTGGCGCGCCTCGGTGGCCGCCATCGACCAGTTGATGGACCGCGAATGGCCCGAGGAGAAGCGCCGCCGCTTCGTCGAGATCGCAGCCACATATCCCGAGCTCAAGAGCCTGCACGACCTGCGCACCCGCACCAGCGGCAATCGCGATTTCGTCCAGTTCCACGTCGCCATGCGCGCCTGCATGACGATCGCCGAGGCGCATGACGTGGTCGAGCGGCTGGAGGGCGCGCTGGGCGAGGCGTTTCCGGATACCGAAATCCTGATCCATGTCGATCCGGACGGCCATGTCGACGAGCCGGACAATGCGATGGCCGAGACCAATCTGCTCGACGACAGCGGGCCACAAACCATCGGACAGTAAACGCCGGGTGGTGCGTTCCCCATCTGGGCGACCATACGCCCGAGGAGTCGACATTTTGCATGCCCCCCAACCAACCGCCCGGCTCGGCCGCGGCCTGACCTTCGCTATGGCGGCGGCGGCGGGCATCGCTGTCGCCAATATCTATTACAACCAGCCGATGCTGGGCATCATCGAGCGCGACCTGCCCGGCCAGCCCGCGGGGCTGGTGCCGACGGCGACGCAGCTCGGCTATGCCGCGGGCCTGTTCCTGCTGGTGCCGCTGGGCGACCTCCACGAGCGCAAGCGGCTGATCGTGCTCCAGTTCCTGGTACTGGCGGCGGCGCTGGTCGCGGCGGCGCTCGCGCCCAATGCCTGGATGCTGATCGGGGCCTCGTTGCTGGTCGGCGCGGCGGCGAGCGTCGCGCAGCAGATCGTGCCCTTCGCCGCCCACCTCGCCGATCCGGCGAAGCGCGGGCAAACGGTGGGCACGGTGATGGCCGGGCTGCTCTGCGGCATCCTGCTCAGCCGGACGCTCTCCGGGTTCGTCGGCACGCATTTCGGGTGGCGCGAGATGTTCTGGTTGGGCGTGCCGCTGGCGCTCGGCACCGCGGCCGTGATGGCCTGGCGCTTGCCGCGGAGCGAGCACGAGGCGACGCTGGGCTATGGCGCGCTGCTCGGCTCGCTGGGCAGCCTGTGGCGGGAGTTTCCGGCGCTGCGGTTGGCAGCGATCACCCAGGCGCTACTGTTCGCGGGCTTCACGGCCTTCTGGACGATCCTGGCGCTGTACCTCGAGACACCGCGCTTCCATCTGGGCGCGGACGTGGCGGGCTTGTTCGGCATCGTCGGCGCCGCCGGTATCCTCGGCGCGCCGCTGGCGGGCCGTATCGCCGACAAGCGTGGCCCGCACCTCGTGGTGCTGATCGGCGCGCTGCTCGCGGTGGCGAGCTGGCTGCTGTTCGGCCTGTGGGTGAGCATCGCCGCGCTGGTGATCGGCGTCGTCGTGCTCGATTTCGCGGTGCAGAGCGCGCTCGTCTCCAACCAGCACATCATCTTCGCGCTGCGCCCCGAGGCGCGGGCGCGGCTCAACACGGTGCTGATGGGGTCGATGTTCCTCGGCGCCTCGGCCGGCTCGGCAACCGCAACCTTCGCCTGGGAAGCCGGCGGCTGGACCGGCGTCGCGCTGCTTGGCGGTGGCCTTTCACTATTCGCTGCACTGCTCCAGCTGGTGAATCGTCGAAAGCATTAACCTAGGCGATTTCGCGGGAACGGCGGCGCGCACGCGTCGTTGGCGGGGCAGGAGGAGCGCTGTCCCATGGAAGAACCCGAAACGGGCGCCACTGCACCTGCGCGCGACCAGGGCGGCGCCACTGCCGCGCTGCTGATCATCGACATGATCAACAGCTTCGATTTTGAGGGTGGCGAGGAACTGCGCGCGCGCGCCGAGGCGATCGCCGGGCCGATCCTCCAGCTGCGCGACGCGTTCGACGCTGCCGACCTGCCGACGGTCTACGTCAACGACAATTTCGGCGAATGGCATTCGGAGAAGTCGCGGCTGATCGAACAGGCGTTCGACGGCGCGCCGGACGGGCTGGCGAAGCTCAAGCCGCGCGACTGCGACTATTTCGTCCTCAAACCCCAATTCTCCGGCTTCTACGCGACCAACCTGCCGGTGCTGCTGCCCAAGCTCGGCGCGCGGCGGCTGGTGCTGACCGGGGTCGCGACCGACATCTGCGTGCTGTTCACCGCGGGCGACGCCCACATGCGCGACTATGCGCTGTGGGTGCCCGAAGACGCGGTGGCGACGCAGGACGAGGATCGCGGTCGCTGGGCGCTGGAGATCATCGCGCAGAGCATGGGCGCCGATACCGCGGCGATCAGCGCGCGATCGCCCGACGAGTGGCTCGCCGAGGCCGAACATGCCTGAGCGCGGCGCGCGTCTACTCCCGCTGTTGCTGCTGCTCGGCGGCTGCAGCGGCGCGAGCATCCTGCGCCCTGGTGGGCCGATCGGGGCGAACAATCGCACCATCCTGCTCGATTCGCTGGTGATCATGCTGGCGATCATCATCCCCACGATGATCGCGATCCTGGCCTTCGCCTGGTGGTTCCGCGCCGGCAACGGCAAGGCCAAGTATCGGCCCGAGTTCGTCTATTCCGGCCGGATCGAGCTGATCGTCTGGTCGATCCCGCTGCTGACCATCCTGTTCCTCAGTGGGCTGATCTGGATCGGCAGCCACGAACTCGATCCGGCCAAGCCGCTCGCGGAGAAGACTGCGCCGCTCGAGGTGCAGGTGGTGTCGCTCGATTGGAAATGGCTGTTCGTCTACCCCGAGCAGGGGATCGCCACGCTCAACCGGCTGGTGGTGCCCGCCGGCGTGCCGATCCGCTTCCGCCTCACTTCCGCGAGCGTGATGAACAGCTTCTTCGTGCCGCGGCTGGGCAGCCAGATCTACACCATGAACGGCATGGCGACGACGCTGCACCTGCAGGCGGGCAAGCCCGGCAGCTATTACGGCCAGAGCGCGCATTACAGCGGCGACGGCTTTTCGGACATGAACTTCCGCCTCCAGGCGGTGCCGGTGGCGGAGTTCACCCGCTGGGTGGCGAGCGTGAAGGCGGCGGGCGGCCTGCTCGACGGCCGCGCCTATCGCGTGCTGGCGCGGCAGAGCCAGCACGAGCCCGTGAAACATTGGGGCGCGGTGCAGCCGGGGCTGTTCGACATGGTGGTGGCGCAGCATTTGCCGCCTGCGCCCGGCCCCGAGCAGGGCCGCGACGGCCAACCCCAGATTTCCCCCGGAACGGCGGAGTGACGATGCTCGGTAAGCTCACCTGGTCCGCGATTCCGTTCAGCCAGCCGATCCCGCTGATCGCGGCGGGCGGCGTCGCGCTGGCGCTCTTCGCCGTGCTCGGCTGGATCACGGTGAAGGGGCATTGGCCGTACCTCTGGAAGGAATGGATCACCTCGGTCGATCACAAGCGGATCGGGGTGATGTACGTGCTGCTCGGCCTCGTCATGCTGCTGCGCGGCTTTGTCGACGCGATCATGATGCGCACCCAGCAGGCGAGCGCGATCGGCCACGCTCAGGGCTATCTGCCGCCCGAGCATTACGACCAGATCTTCTCGGCGCACGGCACGATCATGATCTTCTTCGGCGCGATGCCGGTGATCATCGGGCTGATGAACTTCGTCGTGCCACTGCAGCTCGGCGTTCGCGACGTCGCCTTCCCGACGCTCAACTCGACCAGCTTTTGGCTGACGGCTTCAGGCGCGCTGCTGGTCAATATGAGCCTGGTGATCGGCGAGTTCGCTCGCACCGGCTGGCTGCCCTATGCGCCGCTCAGCGAGACGACCTACTCGCCCGGCGTCGGCGTCGATTACTATGTCTGGGCGATCCAGATCTCGGGCGTGGGCACGCTGATGTCCGGCATCAACCTGGTGACCACGATCCTCAAGCTGCGCGCGCCGGGCATGGGTTATCTCCGCATGCCGATGTTCTGCTGGACCGCGCTCGGCGCTAACATGCTGATCGTCGCGGCCTTCCCGATCCTCACCGCCACGCTCACGATGCTGGCGCTGGACCGCTACCTCGGCTTCCACTTCTTCACCAACGAAGCCGGCGGCAACATGATGATGTTCGTGAACCTCATCTGGGCCTGGGGGCATCCGGAGGTCTACATCCTCATCCTGCCGGCGTTCGGCATCTTCTCCGAGATCTTCTCCACCTTCTCGTCCAAGCCGCTGTTCGGCTATCGCTCGATGGTTGCGGCGACGCTGTTCATCGTCGTCGTGTCGTTCACGGTGTGGCTGCACCATTTCTTCACGATGGGGGCGGGGGCGGACGTCAACGCCGCCTTCGGCATCGCCACCAGCATCATCGCGGTGGGCACCGGCGTGAAGATCTACAACTGGCTGTTCACCATGTATGGCGGCCGCCTGCGCTTCCCCACCCCGATGCTGTGGTCGCTCGCCTTCATGATGACCTTCATCATCGGCGGGATGACCGGGGTGCTGCTGGCGGTGCCGCCCGCCGACTTCATGCTGCACAATTCGATGTTCCTGGTGGCGCACTTTCACAATGTGATCAACTCGGGGGTGATCTTCGGCGCGTTTGCGGGGATCACCTACTGGTTCCCCAAGGCGTTCGGCTTCCGGCTCGACGAATTCTGGGGGAAGATGGCCTTCTGGCTGACGCTTGCCGGCTTCCTGATCGTGTTCGGCGCGATGTACGTGCTGGGGCTGGAGGGCATGACCCGGCGGCTGCAGCATATCGATTTCACCGAATGGGCGCCGTGGCTCTACGTCTCGGTCGGCGGCATCGGGGTGATGATGCTGGGCGTCGCCTCGCAGATGATCCAGATCGTCGTCAGCATCCGCAACCGCGAGGCGCTGCGCGACGAGACCGGCGATCCCTGGGACGGCCGCTCGCTCGAATGGGCGACCTCGTCCCCGCCGCCGGCGTTCAACTTCGCGGTGCTGCCGCGCGTGCATGGCGAAGAGCCCTATTGGACGATCAAGCGCAAGGCGCTCGAGAGCCAGGCGCTGGGCGACGAACCCGAATACGAAGCGATCGAGATGCCCCGGAACTCGGCGACCGGCGTCGTCACTGCCTTCTTCGCGACGGCGATCGGTTTCGCGATGATCTGGAGCATCTGGTGGCTGGCGGCGCTGGGCTTTGTCGGTGCCTATGCCACCTTCGTGGTCTTCGCCTGGCGCGACGAGGACGAGACCGCGATCCCCGCCGAAGAGGTCGCGCGGATCGACCGCGCCCGCCGCGCCTCCCGCCAGAAATGGCTCGAGGAAAACCGGGAGCAGCCGGCATGACCGTCCAGGCGCAGGATCCCTATCGCATCGGTCGCGGTGGCGGCGGAGACAGCAATACCGGCCGCGGCGAGGGCGGTCCGGCGAGCAAGCGCACCACGGTGGGCTATGGCTTCTGGATTTATTTGCTCAGCGACATCATCCTGTTCTCGGGCTTCTTCGCCGCCTATGCGGTGCTCGCCAAGCAGACGGCGGGCGGCCCGACCCCGCATGAATTGTTCGGGCAGGGCCGCGTGGCGATGGAGACGGCCGCGCTGCTCCTCTCCAGCTTCACCTGCGGGCTGGCCGGCGTCGCGGCGGAAAAGCGGAAGCTGATACCGGCGCAGGTCTGGCTGTTGGCCACCGGGCTGCTCGGCGCGGTGTTCCTCGGGCTGGAGCTGAGCGAGTTCGCCGAGATGATCGGCAAGGGCGCCGGCCCGCAGCGCAGCGCTTTCCTCTCGGCCTTTTACGGGCTGGTGGGCTTGCACGGACTGCACATCGCGGTGGGGCTGCTCTGGCTCGGCACGATGATGGCGCAGCTCTGGGTGAAGGGCTTCCGGCCGCAGATCCAGCGCCGGCTGATGTGCTTCAACCTGTTCTGGCACGCGCTCGACATCGTCTGGGTCGGCATCTTCACCATGGTCTATCTGATGGGAGTGGCGCCATGAGCGAGCGCGAAACCGACAGCGGCGATACCGCCCCCGGCGACGAAGCGGCCGAGGGTGAGGAATTCGCCGGCGGCACCAGCGGCTATGTCGTGGGACTGGGCCTGGCCGCGCTGCTGACCGCCGCGGCGTTCGCGATGGTCAACCTGCCTTTGGTCTGGCGGCCGGCGATCCCGATGGCGCTGGTGGTGCTCGCCATCGCGCAGATGGGCATCCACCTCGTCTTCTTCCTGCATGTGAATACCGGGCCGGACAACACCAACAACGTGCTGGCGCTCGCTTTCGGCACGTTGGTGGTATTGCTGCTGATCGGCGGGTCGGTGTGGACCCTCGGCCACCTCGACCACAACATGATGCCGATGGGCCGGCAGATGCACGGTTTCCCGTGAGCCCCCGGATCACCCCATGATGCCGAGCAGCGCGAGGATCAGCAGGAACAGCGAGGCGATGATGGTGATGAACCACAGCAGCACGCCGGTGCGCAGGATCGCCGACCACCAGCGGATCCGATAGGCCTGTTTGAGCTGCCGGCACATGTGTACCGGCGGCACCACCATCGCCATCGTGCCCAGCACGTTGCCGGGAACATGCACCGCGTGCAGCAGCGTGATCACGATGAAGAGCAGCGACATCGCCCCGATCGAATAGGTCACGAAGACGGCGTGATCGTAGAGTTTGTACTGCCGCTTCCAAAAGAACAGCAGCCACACGAAGGGCAGTGACAGCGGGATCAGCAGCCACGAGAATTTGTAGATGCTCGACTGCAACTTGTAGAGCATGAGCGACGGGTTATTGCGCCACTTCTCGATTCCGTGATCGAGGGTGTGCCAGCCGGTATGCACTTCGTTGATCTCGTCATCGTCGCGCATCACCTTTGGCATCTGCGACAGGGCGGACCGGTATCCGGCGATCTCGCGGTCGGCCTTGGCGATGTCTGCAATCAAGTCAGCGCGGTCCGGATCGTTCGCGCCCAGCTTGGAGAGCTTGGCCGCCTTGCCGTTCCGGTTCGCCTCTGCCTTGGTGATCGAGTGCTGGAGCGCGACCGTCGGCTTCATGCTGTTGCTGTCCAGATCGGTCGGCATCGAAATGCCGAGGATCTGGAAGATCGCGAACATCGTGAAGATCGAGAACAGGAACATCGCCATCGGCGAGACGAAGCGCGCGCGCTCGCCGGCGATGTAGCGGCGGGTCAGGTCGCCCGGCCGCCAGGCGAGCAGCGGCAGCGTGCGCCACATCTTGCCTTCGAAATGCGCGACCCCGTGGAGCAGCTCGTGCCCGATCGCGCCGAGCGAGCGGTGGACGTGCCCCGATTGCCCGCATTCGTGGCAATGCGGGCCGATCAGCGCGGTCCCGCAATTCAGGCAGATCGTGCCATGCCCGTGCCCATGGCCTTCTCCCGCATGCGGCTCCACCGCACGGCCGAGCATGCCCCCCATCACCAGTTCGCCGGCTGCGTCGAATTCCCCCATGGGCCCTGAGGCTATCAGCTTCGCGAAGCGCATGCTAGCATCCGCAGCATGGCCGATATCGACACGCCCGACACTCAGATGCTGATCGCCGACATGGGCCGCCGCGCCCGCGCCGCCGCCACGGTGCTGGCGGCGTTGCCAAGCCCGGCCAAGGCCGCTGCGTTGCGGTTCGCCGCCGCTGCGATCCGCGAATCGCAGGACGCGATCCTCGCCGCCAATGCCGAGGACATGACCTCCGGAAAGGCGAACGGCCTTTCCGATGCGATGCTCGACCGGCTGCTGCTTGATGCCAAGCGCGTGGAGGGTATGGCCGCCGGCATCGAGGCGGTCGCGGGTCTGGAAGATCCTGTCGGCAGCGTGCTCGACGAGCGGACCCGGCCCAACGGGCTGGTGCTCAAGCGTGTGCGCGTGCCGATCGGGGTGATCGGCATCATCTACGAGAGCCGGCCGAACGTCACCGCCGATGCGGGCGCGCTGTGCCTGATGTCGGGCAACGCGGCGATCCTGCGCGGCGGTTCGGAAGCGATCCGCAGCAACCGCGCGGTCCACGCGGCGCTGGTGCAGGGGCTCGTCTCGGCCGGGGCACCCGCCGATGCGATCCAGCTGGTGCCGGTGATCGACCGTGCCGCGGTGGGGGCGATGCTTACCGCCGAGGGGCTGATCGACATGGTCGTGCCGCGCGGCGGCAAGGGGCTCGTCGCGCGCGTCCAGGCCGAGGCGCGGGTGCCGGTGCTCGCCCATCTCGACGGGATCAACCACACCTATGTCGATCGCGCCGCCGATCCGGAGATGGCGCGGCACCTCGCGGTCAACGCCAAGATGCGCCGCACCGGCATCTGCGGATCGACCGAGACGCTGCTGATCGACCGCGGCTTCGCCGATCCCAAGCCGATCCTGGCGGCGCTGGCCGATGCCGGCTGCGAACTGCGCGGCGATGCGGAGATCCAGGCGCTCGACTCGCGCGTCCGGGCCGTCACCGACGCGGACTGGGACACCGAATATCTCGATGCGATTCTCTCGGTGAAACGGGTCGATGGCGTGGACGCCGCGATCGCGCACATCGCCGCGCACGGCTCGCACCATACCGATGCGATCCTGACAGAGGATGCAGAGACCGCCGCGCGCTTCCTCAACACCGTCGACAGCGCGATCGTGATGTGGAACGCCTCCACCCAGTTCGCCGATGGCGGCGAGTTCGGGCTGGGCGCCGAGATCGGCATCTCCACCGGCCGCCTCCATGCGCGCGGGCCCGTGGCGCTGGAGGGGCTCACCACCTACAAGTGGTTGGTGCTCGGTACCGGCCAGGCGCGGCCTTGAACGGCTTGTATCGCTTGTATACATTAACTGCATGAGCAAAACCGCCGTCATTACTGGCCGCGTACCGGAAGAGATTTCGGATCAGCTGGATCGCCTGGCGGAGCGGATGGATCGTTCGCGGTCCTGGGTGGTCTCTCAGGCCATCGAGGCGTTCGTCGCCGCGGAGACGCAGTTGCTCGATTCGCTCGACGAAGCCGAGCGGCAGATCGATCGCGGCGAATGCCGGACGCAGGCGCAGATGGAGGAATGGGTCGCCGAGCTGCGGCGCGGTACGGCGGCCTGAGTGGCGGACCTTCGATGGGCGAACCTCGCCCTGGCGGACCTTGAAGCGATCGTGCGCCATCACCAATCCACCGATCCGGCATTGGGAGTCGAACTGGTCGATCGCATCGTCGCGGCGGGCGCGTTCCTTGCGCGGCTGCCCGAAGCGGGGCCGCTGACGATCCGCGGGCGTCGCAAATGGCGTGTGCCTAAAACCCCGTATCTGCTCTTTTATCGGGTCGCGCCCGATCACATCCGCGTGCTCCGCGTCCTGCATGGCGCGCGCGATCTGGCGGGGCGGCAATGAAACGCATCGGACTTCTCGGGGGCTCGTTCAATCCGGCGCATCGCGGGCATCGGCGGTTGTCGCTGCATGCCCTGCGCGCGCTCGATCTCGACGAAGTGTGGTGGATGGTCTCGCCCGGCAATCCGCTCAAGGACAAGTCGGGCATGGCGCCGTTCCAGGCGCGCATGGCCTCGGCGCGGGCGATGGCGCGGCATGCCCCGATCCGGCCGACCGCGATCGAGAAGCGGATGAAGACCCGCTACACCGCCGACACGCTCACCAAGCTGCCGCGGCTCTACCCGAATCATCGCTTCATCTGGCTGATGGGCGCGGACAATCTGGCGCAGTTCCACCGCTGGGAACGGTGGCGGCACATCGCCCGTCAGGTTCCGATTGCGGTTATCGCGCGTCCGGGGTATGACAGGGGCGCCCATGCAAGTCCTGCAATGGGTTGGCTGCGGCGCGCTGTGCGGCCCGCAGGCCAGGCGAAACATTGGACGCGATGGAGATTGCCGGCACTTGTGCTGTTGCGCTTCCGCCCCGATCCGACGTCGGCAACACGCCTTCGGGCTGCCGATCCTGCCTGGCACCGGCGATTTCTCGGCACTTCTCCGAACATGGAAAAGGAAGCGCCGGCGCCGTCTCCACTCACATTGCACAGACAGTCGCTAGACTAGGAGCAACCTTGGCCACTTCCCCCAATATGCAGCGTTCGAACGACGCCGACAGCGTCGAAGCGCTGCATAGGCTCGTGCTCACCTCGCTGGAGGACGATCAGGCGGTGGAAACCGTCTCGATCCCGCTCGCCGGCAAGAGCAGCATCGCCGATTACATGGTGATCGCATCGGGCCGCTCGACCCGGCAGGTCGCCTCGATGGCGATGAAACTGGCCGACAAGATCAAGGCCGAGCAGGGCCGCACGCCCCGCGTCGAAGGCCTGCCGGCCGCCGACTGGGTGCTGATCGACGCGGGCGACGTGATCGTCCACCTGTTCCGCCCGGAAGTGCGCAGCTTCTACAATCTCGAGCGGATGTGGTCGTTCGAGGGCCAGGCCTGATCTGATCCCGAAGGTCCGCGCGCCATGCTGCTGCACATCGTCGCGCGCGGCCGGATCGGGCGCAGCCCCGAGGCCGAGCTGGTCGACCGCTATCTGAAGCGGGTGACCTGGGGCACGCGCGTCACCGAACTGCCCGATACCGGCGGCAAGATGCCGGTGCTCGCCCCCGGCACCCGCGTGGTGATGCTCGACGAACTGGGCGAGAACCTGCCCTCCAAGACGCTGGCGAACCGGCTCGGCGCCTGGCGCGACGACGGGGTGCGCGAGACACGCTTCCTGATCGGCGCCGCCGACGGCTTCGACGATGCCGATCGCCGGGCGGCGGATATGCTGCTCAGCTTCGGCAAGGCGACCTGGCCGCACATGATGGCGCGCGCGATGCTGGCCGAGCAGCTGTGGCGCGCGGTCTCGATCCTCGCCAACCACCCCTATCACCGCGAAGGCTGATGGGCCCGGCGCGCGGCCTCGGCATCGCGGCGGCGCTGCTCGCGATCGGCGTGACCGGCGTGCTCACCCAGCCGCGGCCCGATGCAACCCAGCAGACCGCACGCGTGGTGACGGAAGCTTCCCAGGCCGCGCAGGCGGCGGAACGGCGGGCTGCCGAACTCGACCGAGCGGCCGCTAGCGAACGCGACGGCGAAGCCCGCGCTCGCGCCGAGCAGGCGGCGGCGGCGCAGCGGATCAAGGCGGCCGAAGCCGAGCAGGCCGCGGCCGAGGCGCGCGTGGCGCTGCTTGACCGGCTGCTCGCCCGCCAGCGCACCGCCTTTGCCGAACGCCAGCGACCGGCGATTGAGCTCGTCGCAGCGCTGCAGGCGATGGCCCGGCGCCCAGCGGTGCTGGCGCTCGCCCAGCCGGGTTCGGCGCAGGATCTCGTCCACGTTCGCGCGACGCTCGCCAGCCTGCTGCCCGCGATCGAGGCGCGAAGTGCGGGGGTAAAGACGGACCTGGCCCGCTCCCGCGCGCTGCGCGTCGCTGCCGGCGAGGCGGTCGCCGAGCTGCGCACCCGGCGCGCCACGCTCGAATCTCGCCGACTAGCCGCGCTCCAGCTCGAATCCGAACATCGCCTGCGCGCGATGGCGCTCGGCCGCGACGCGCTGGTGGAATCGGACCGCGCGCTGGCGCTGGGCGAGAAGGCGCGCGACCTCGCCGCCGAGCAGGACCGGAGCCTGAGCGCCGCACAGGTCCGCTCGGACCTGCTCGTCCTGAACGGTCCGCTGCCCCGACCCGGCACCTCGGCCGAACGCGCTGCCGGACCCGCGCCCTATTGCCTGCCCGTCACCGGCCAGCTCGTCACCGGCTTTGGCGAGATCTCGCCCGCCGGTGTGCGCGCTCGCGGCCCCAGCTTCGCGGTCCAGCCCGGGTCGGCCGTGTTCGCCCCCGCTGCCGGCACCATCGCCTATGCGGCGCCTTTTGCCGGCTATGGTCAGGTCGTGATCGTCGATCATGGCAAGGGCTGGACCAGCCTCATCTCGGGCTTTTCGACGCTAACCGTGCGCCCCGGCGCCAAGGTTGCACAAGGCGCAACCCTCGGCACCGCCGGCCCCCGCATAACCGTCGAGCTGCGCCGCCGCGGGCAGCCGCTGGACCTGACCCAATTGCTCGACTGACACCGCGTGCAAATCCCGTTATCCTCGCCTACATTAGCAAGGTCGCCCTTCCGGAAAGTCTCTTGATGCTGCGTTCGTTTCTACAGGTTTCCGCCGCCGTCGGCGCACTTGCGATCATTCCCATCACATCCGGGGCCATGGCGGGGGTCGATACCAGCAGCTATCGCGAGCTCGACACCTTCATGGAAGTCTACAACACCGTGAAGGCGAATTACGTCGAGAAGGTCGACGACAAGACGCTGGTGAAGGGTGCGATCGAAGGCATGCTGGCCGCGCTCGATCCCCACAGCAGCTATGCCGACGGGCTCGATTTCGACAATCTCAAGATTCAGACCGAAGGCAATTATGGCGGCCTCGGCCTCACCGTCACCCAGCAGGACGGCGCGGTGAAGGTGATCGCGCCCAACGATGACGGCCCCGCCGCGCGCGCCGGCATCAAGGCGGGCGACTATATCACCCATCTCGACGGCAAGTTCATCGTCGGCGGCAGCCTGGACGAGGCGATCACCCAGATGCGCGGCAAGCCGGGCACCAAGATCGCGCTCACCATCGTGCGCCCCGGCGCCGACAAGCCGCTGCAATTCACCCTGACGCGCGAGATCATCACCCAGAAGTCGGTGAAGACGGACGTCAAGGACGGCATCGGCATCATCCGGATCAGCACCTTCACCGCGCATACCGGCGGCGACACGGCGCTGGCGATCCAGGAGATCGACAAGAAGCTGGGCCACAAGCCGCTCGGCTACATCCTCGATCTGCGCAACAATGGCGGCGGCCTGCTGACCGAGGCGATCGGCGTTTCGGACGTGTTCCTCAACCATGGCGAGATCGTCTCGCAGCGTGGCCGCGAGAAGACCGATATCGAGCGCTATTATGCCGAAAGCGTGTTCCCGGGCGATCTCGCCAAGGGGCTGCCGGTGATCGTGCTGACCGACGCCGGCACCGCCTCGGCCTCGGAGATCGTCGCCGGCGCGCTGCAGGACCATCACCGCGCGCTGGTGCTGGGCGTGCGCAGCTTCGGCAAGGGATCGGTGCAGACCATCCTGCCGATGGGCCCGCACGCCGCGCTGCGCCTCACCACCGCGCGCTATTTCACCCCCTCCGGCCATTCGGTGCAGGAAGGCGGCATCAAGCCCGACATCGCCGTGCCGCAGCTGAGCGATCCCGACTACAAGTCGCGGCCCGAGCTGCGCGAGGCGGATCTGCGCCGCCACCTGATCAACATGGAGAAGGTGGACGACAGCGTGCTGGAATCGGACGACACCCCCGATCCGCGCTTCACCGCCACCGCCGACGAGCTGAAGAAGAAGGGCATCACCGACTTCCAGCTGAACTACGCCGTGCAGACGCTCGCCCGGCTGGGCAAGGCGCCGGCTGCGAGCGCCGCCAAGTGAGCCGCAACCTGAGCCGCATGCCGCGCAACGTGCCGGTGCTGGCGCGCTGGCTGGCGCTGCTGCTGCCGCTGGCGCTGCTCGGCGGCGCGCTGGGATCGCAGTTCCTCGGCGGCCTGGTGCCGTGCGAGATGTGCGTGTGGCAGCGCTGGCCGCATCTGGCGGCGATCGTCGTGGCCGTGCTTGCCTTCTTCGTGCGCGGGCGGCGGCAGGTGGCGGCGCTGGTGCTGCTCGCCGCGCTGCTGATCGCAGTGAGCGGGGCGATCGGGGTCTATCACGCCGGCACCGAATATCATTGGTGGCAGGGCATCACCGAATGTACCGCCGCGCCGCGGCAGGGCTCGCCGATGGAGATGCTCACCCAGGCACTCCGTGCCCCGATCGTCCGCTGCGACGTGCCCCAATGGACGATGTTCGGGATCAGCCTGGCAGGCTATAACGCCATCCTGTCGCTGGGCGGCGCGGTGCTGATCGCGCTGCTCGCAACGCGAAAGGCAGCGCGATGAGCTGGAAGCCGGGCGATCGTCGGGAGAGTCATGACGCGATGGTCCGCGTGGACCAAGCCGGCGAATATGGCGCGACGCGAATCTATGCGGGGCAGCTCGCGGTGATGGGCGATCGCACGCCCACTGCGCGCACCATTGCCGGCATGGCGAACCAGGAAGAGCATCACCGCGCCTTTTTCGACGCGCTGATCGCCCGGCGCGGCGTGCGCCCTACGGTGCTGCAGCCCTTCTGGGATGTGGCGGGCTTCGGGCTCGGCGTCGTCACTGCGGCGCTCGGCCCGCAGGCGGCGATGGCCTGCACCGCGGCGATCGAGACCGAGATCGACCTCCATTACCAGCAGCAGCTCGCACAATTGGGCGACGAGGATCCGGAACTCCGCGACGCCGTCGCGCGATTCCGTGACGAGGAGATCGAGCATCGCGACACCGCGATCGCCTCGGGCGCGGAAAGCACGCCCGGCTATCCGGTGCTCTCGGCGCTGATCCGTGCAGGCTGCCGGTTCGCGATCGGCGTGTCGAAGCGGATCTGACAGCGGCTATTCAGGCGCGCCACTCCAGGATGGCGCGCACAACAGGAGGAACGCAGGTGCTCAAGAGGATCGCCATCATCACCGCGGTGGCTGCGGCGCCGCTGCTCGCCGCCGCGCCGGCGCATGCCCAGAATTCCGTCCAGAACGGCGTGCTGATCATCTATGGCAACGACAAGTGCCCGACCAACAAGAACGGCGAGGAAATCGTCGTCTGCCAGCGTCTGGACGAGGGTGAGCGCTTCCGCATCCCCAAGAACATCCGCGACAACACGCCGACCGATCCGCAGAAGGGCCAGTCCTGGGCGGTGCGCCAGCAAGACGCGCTGACGACGGGCAATTTCGGCACCGGCAGCTGCTCGACGGTGGGCGCGAGCGGCGGCACGGGCTGCTTCGTCCAGCGTGCGACCGCCGCGCGGGCCGAGCGCCGGGCGCAGAAGAAGGCCGAGACCGACCTGCCGCTGCCTTGATCGGGGTCAGGCCGGCGCGCGGGTGATCCACGCGGGCGCCGGCAGCCGCACCGCATCGGCGATCAGCCACAGCATCGCGACTGCGCGCACGCTCGCGGCGATCATGATGTCCTGCTGGGTGGCATAGGGCCAGGCATTGGCGAGGCCGGCCAGCCACCAGAACTCCGTTACATAGGCCGCGATGTCGCCGATCACGAACAGCGCGATCGGCGCGAGGCGCGGGCTCGTCATCACCAGCAGCGGGTACAGCCACAGGTCGAACTGCGGCGACCAGACCTTGTTGGTGAGCAGGAACCAGGCGAGCACCGGCGTGAACAGCACCCAGGGCCGTTCGCGATGCTTGCGCCAGCCGATCGCGACGATCACCGCCGCGCCGAGCAGGAAGGCGAGCGAGGCGGCGAGGTTGCGCTGCGCGGTGTCGCTCACCCAGACACCTTGATCGGATAGTACCGACCAGGTGGAGGCGACGGTGCCGGGCCGCGCTTCGGAGAAGCGATAGAATTCGGACCAGTTCTCCGGCGCCGCGAGCGCAACGGGCAGGTTCACCGCCGCCCAGGCGCCGACCGCGGCCAGTACGCAGCGCGCGGACGTCGTCAACCGGGTGCGCCAGGCCTGCCCGGGCGCGGTCAGCGCCGCCAGCCCGATCAGCGGCAGCAGCAGCACCGGGAACAGCTTTGCCGCCGCTCCCAGCGCGGCGAGGGCGGCGGCCAGCACCAGCCGCTGCCGTCGCGCGGCCAGCATCGCCGCCACCGCGAGCGTCACCGCGCCCAGATCCCAGTTGTGGCCGAGATAGAGGATCAGCGGCGGCGCGCAGGCCCAGAGCCACAGTCGCACGCGATTCATCCCTTCGCGGACGAACATCGCCAGGATCAGCCCGGCGAGCAGTGCATTGCCCAGCGACACCATGGCGAGGAAGGTCGCGCCGTCTGCGCCTGCACCGAACAGCCCGCGGGCGAGCGCACCTTCGATCCATATCTGCAGCCCGGTGAGCACCGGATATTCCATCGACGTCTGGAAATAGGGGATCCGCCCTTCGCCGACATGGCGTTCGACCCAGAAGGGGGGCGCGTCGCTGTAGCAGCCGCTGATATACTGGATCGCGCCGTTCCAGCCCTGCGGTATGCAATGCGCCTTGAACAGCCAGCCGAGCAGGCAGGTGAGCGCCATGCCGAGTGCCAGCGCTAGCACACGCCCGTCGATCCGCTGAATCATGCCCGAAACCCTCCGGTCGGCGCTGGTACAGGGCCGATGGCCGAGCGTCCATCTGGACAGCAGGTGCTTGAGAACATAGAAGGAACAGTATGGCGCAACTCGATACCCGTGCAAAGCTGGCGATCCTCGCCGATGCCGCGAAATACGATGCGTCCTGCGCGTCGTCGGGCACGGCCAAGCGCACCTCGAAGGATGGCAAGGGGCTGGGCTCCACCACCGGGATGGGGATCTGCCACGCCTATGCGCCGGACGGGCGCTGCATCAGCCTGCTCAAGATCCTGCTGACCAACAGCTGCATCTTCGACTGCCATTACTGCATCAACCGCAAGAGCTCGAACGTGCGCCGGGCGCGGTTCACGCCGGCCGAGGTGGTCGAGCTCACGCTCAACTTCTACCGGCGCAACTATATCGAGGGGCTGTTCCTCTCCTCGGGCATCATCCGCTCGTCCGACTATACGATGGAGCAGATGGTCGAGGTGGCGCGGTCCTTACGCGAAGACCATCATTTCCGCGGCTATATCCACCTCAAGACGATCCCCGACGCCGATCCGGCGCTGATCCACCAGGCCGGGCTCCATGCCGATCGCCTGTCGATCAATGTCGAGCTGCCGACCGTGGCGGGGCTCAAGCGGCTCGCACCCGAGAAGTCCGCGCCGCAGATCGAAGGCGCAATGCTGGGGATGCGCAGCGCGATTCTGGACGGGGCGGATGCGCGGAAGCGCTATCGCTCGGCGCCCAAGTTCGCGCCTGCGGGCCAGTCGACCCAGATGATCGTCGGTGCCGATGCCGCGACCGATGGCGACATCATCGATCGCGCCGCCGGGCTGTACGGTCGCTTCGGCCTGCGCCGCGTCTATTATTCGGCGTTCAGCCCGATCCCCGATGCCAGCACGGTACTGCCGCTCCAGCGCCCGCCGCTGATGCGCGAGCACCGGCTGTATCAGTCGGACTGGCTGATGCGCTTCTATGAATATCGGCCCGACGAGGTCGCGCAGGCGGTGGACCCGGCGACGGGCATGCTGCCGCTCGACATCGATCCCAAGCTCGCCTGGGCGCTGCGCTTCCGCGACCGCTTTCCCGTCGACCTCAACCGCGCCCCGCGCGAGGCGCTGCTGCGCGTGCCCGGGCTGGGGACCAAGGCGGTCGCCTCGATCCTCGCCGCGCGCAAATGGCGGCGGCTGCGGCTGGAGGATGTCGCGCGGCTCACCGTATCGCTCGCCAAGGTCCGCCCGTTCATCATTACCGCCGACTGGCGCCCGGTCGCGCTGACCGACAAGGCCGACCTCCGCGCCTGGATCGCGCCGAAGAAGGAGCAGCTGGAGCTGTTCGCGGCGTGATGCTGGGCTTGCGAACGACTCGCGGGAGCAACCTAGGGCAGTGCCGCCGGTTGGGACTGGGAAACCAGGGAGACTCCCACATGGCTAAGCAGCCCCGCATCTTCGCCGACCTCATCGCCGATCACGACCGCCAGCGCGACCTGATCGCCAAGATCGACGCCACGTCCGGCGATAGCCAGGATCGCCGCGACCTGTTCGAGCAGCTTCGCCTCGAACTGCAGTCGCACGCCGCGGCGGAAGAGGAATCGCTTTATGCGACGATGCTCGCCAATCCGGAGCTGCGCGAGGATGCGCGGCACTCGGTTTCCGAGCACAAGGAAGTCGACGACCTGCTCGGCGAGCTGATGGACATCGAAATGTCCTCCTCCGCCTGGCTGTCCAAGTTCCGCGCGATGAAGGATCGCTACCTCCATCATATCGACGAGGAGGAGGAAGAGATGTTCCCCACCGCCGAGAAGGCGCTGTCCTCGGAAGAGGAGGAGCGGCTCGGCAAGATCTTCGAGGCGCGCAAGCCCAAGGAACTGGAGCGCGCCGAAGCTCACCCGCCGGGCGACGAGCGCGAGTAAGCGTTGCGCGCCGTAACGCTTGCCGCCGAGGATGATTTCGAAGGCTGGCGCGATGCGGCGCGGGCGTTGGCCCAGGCCCATGTCGCGCCGCCGGAGGTGGTGTGGCGGGTAGGCGAGGGTGGTGGCGACCTGTTTGCCGCCGAGGCCGCCCCGCCACCGCCGCCGCCCGTGGGCGGCACACAGCTGCGCGTACCCAAGGGATTCATGGAGGTGGCGCAGACGGTTATCCTACATTCGGATCCGCAGCGTTTCTCGCTGCTCTACACGCTGCTCGCCACCGATCCGCACCGGATCGAGGACCGTGCCGATCCGCTCGTCCGCCGGCTGGAGCTGATGGCCAAGGCGGTACGCCGCGACATCCACAAGATGCGCGCCTTCGTTCGCTTCCGCGAATTGGTCGACGAGAGCGGCCCGCGCTTCATCGCCTGGTTCGAGCCCGAGCATCACATCGTCCGCGCCAATGCCCGCTTCTTCGTCGAGCGGTTCGCCAGCATGCGCTGGTCGATCCTCACGCCCGAACTCTCGATCCACTGGGACGGCCAGACGCTCAGCGAAGGTCCCGCCGCGACCCGCGGCGACGCCCCCGCCGACGATCCGGTCGAGGCGGTGTGGAAGACCTATTACGCCTCCATCTTCAATCCTGCCCGGCTCAAGACCGGCGCGATGCTGAATGAGATGCCGCGCAAATACTGGAAAAACATGCCCGAAACCGCGTTGGTCAAGGAGCTCGTGGCCGGCGCCCGGGCGCGGGAGACGGCGATGGTGGAGACGGCGCGCAGCGCAGTAGGCGGAAATGTCGAAGGCGCGTGGCAGGCGCTCCGCGACGAGGCGGCGGCGTGCACCCGCTGTCCGCTCTACAAGCCCGCAACGCAGACCGTGTTCGGCGAAGGCCCGCTCGATGCCGACATGATGCTGGTCGGCGAGCAGCCGGGCGACCAGGAGGACCTGGCCGGCCGCGCCTTTGTCGGCCCCGCCGGGCAGATGCTCAATCGCGCGCTGGACGAGGCGGGGATCGACCGCGCCCGCGTCTACGTCACCAATGCGGTCAAGCACTTCAAGTTCGAGCCGCGCGGGAAGCGCCGCATCCACGCTAAGCCCGATGCCGGCGAGATCACCGCCTGCCGCTGGTGGTACGAGCAGGAGCTGGCGCTGGTTCGCCCCAAGCTGGTCGTGGCGCTGGGCGCCACAGCCGCGCGCCAGATCACCGGCAAGGCCGCGACCATCTCCAGGCTGCGCGGCCAGAAGCTCGCGCTGCCCGAGGGTGGCACCGGCTGGGTGACGGTGCACCCCAGCTACCTGCTCCGCCTGCCCGATGCCGATGCAGCCGCGCAGGCCTATCAGGACTTCGTCGCCGACCTGCGTGCCGCCCGGGCCTTGCTCTAGCGCAGGAAGCCGCGTCAAAAGGGGCGCATGATGAAGACGCTATTCGGCGCCGCGCTCGCGCTCGCGCTGCTGCTGCCGCTTTCCGCCTCGGCGCAGGATTTTTCGAAGATCCCGCTGACGATGTTCGCGCTGAGCGGCTGCTGGCAGGGCGAAGGCGAGGTGCGGGGCAAGCCGGTGACGCTAACGCTTGCCGCCTATCCCACCCTGGAGCGGACGATGTTCGCGATCGACGCCACCAGCGTCGCGGTCGCCGATTCCAAGGATCGCTATGCCGCGCACCTGCTGTTCGGCGCAGTCGGCGAGGACGGTGGCATTGCCGGCCTCTGGGCGGACAGCTTCGGTGCCGCCTATACCGCCAAGGGCAAGGGCGCGCTGACCGGCGACGGCTTCACGATCACCTATGCCTATCCCGACTCCGAGTTCGTCAATCGGTGGCGCAAGCGCGACCGCACACTCGAATGGCACATCACCGCGAAGGACAAGGCGGGCAAGGAGACGGTGTTCGCGCACTACAGCCTGCGCGACACCAAGTGCCGCTAGGCGGCAGATAGCGCCGCGCCCCTTGCGCGAAACGATCCGCACGCCGATGTTTGGGCTTTAACACCTGTCCTGTAAGGGGCGGGCGATTGGCATTGGACGCATTGGGGATTTTGGTGGCAGATCCATACGTAACGCTCGGGGTGGCGCGCAGCGCGAGCGAGGACGAGATCAAGAAGGCCTATCGCAAGCTCGCCAAGGAGCTGCACCCCGATCGCAACAAGGACAATCCCAAGGCATCGGAGAAGTTCAGCCAAGTCACGCAGGCCTATGACCTGCTGACCGACAAGGACAAGCGCGCCCGCTTCGATCGCGGCGAGATCGACGGCGACGGCAATCCGATCGCGCCGTTCGGCTTCGGTGCGGGGGCAGGTGCAGGCGGCGGCGGGGGCGGCTTCCGTCCCGGCGGCGGCCAGTTCGATTTCGGCGGCGGCGAGGCCGATATCGGCGACATTTTCGAGGGCCTGTTCGGCGGCGGCAAGCGCGGCGGCGGGGGCGGCTTCAGCGGCGGGTTCGGCGGCTTCGGCCGGCGGCCCCAGCCTAAGGGCGCCAACATCGCCTATCGTCTGGCGGTGTCGTTCGAGGATGCCGCCAAGCTCGCGCCGCAGCGGATCACGCTCAAGGACGGCAAGACGATCGACCTGAAGCTCCCCGCCGGGGTCGAGGAAGGCACCCAGATGCGCCTCGCCGGCAAGGGCGAGGAAGGGCCGGGCGGCGCCGGCGACGCGATCGTCACGATCGAGATCCAGCCGCACCGTTTCTATGTGCGCGACGGCGACGACATCAAGCTCGACCTGCCGGTGACGCTGGCCGAGGCGGTGCTCGGCGCGCAGGTGCGCGTGCCCACGCCGGACGGCCCGGTGATGCTGACGGTGCCCAAGGGCTCGAGCTCGGGCAAGGTCCTCCGTCTCAAGGGTCGCGGCTTCCACAAGCGGGGCGGGGCGCGCGGCGACCTGTTCGTCACGCTGATGGTCGAGCTGCCCGTGGACGACGACGCGCTCATCGAATTTGCGCAAGGGTGGAAGAACCAGGGGAACCCACGGGGACGCATGGGCGTCTGACCCCGCGTGGACGAACCGACGCGCGCCTCGATCTCGCCCCAGTCGCCCGAAGGACGGCGGCTCGGGGTCGGCGGAAAGGTCCCGCGGCGGCTCGCCGAGCTCGGCGTGACCGAGCGGATGCTCGAGATCGTCAAGCGCGTCGCGATCGGCACGTTCAACGACGGCTTCACCTATGCGGGCAACCTCGCCTATCTGTCGCTGGTAACGCTGTTCCCCTTCTTCATCGTCGCGACCGCGCTGGCCAGCCTGGTCGGGCGCACCGGCACCGGGGTGCACGCGCTGGAGGCGTTCCTCCAGACCGTGCCGCCCGACGTCGCCAAGCTGCTGCGCGATCCGGTGATCGAGGTGCTGCACAACCGCAGCACCGGCGGCCTGCTTTGGTTCGGCGCGCTGGTCGGGCTGTGGACCACCGCGGGGTTCATCGAGACGATCCGCGGCATCGTCCGCCAGGCCTATGGCGTGTCGTCGGACAAGCCCTTCTGGCGCTACCGGCTCGGTGCGATCGGGATGATCGTCGCGGCGGTGCTGATGGTGATGCTCGCCTTCGCCTTCCAGGTGATCCTCACCGGCATCGAGCAGTTCCTCTACCGCATCCTCCCCTGGGCGACGGAGGCGCAGCGCTTCGCCTCGGCGGGCAAGGCGGTGCCGGCCTTCGCCCTGTTCGGCGCGCTCTACGTGCTGTTCTTCGCGCTCACCCCCTCGCGCTACCGATCGCGCGCCTATCCCAAATGGCCGGGGGCGCTGTGCACGACGCTGTGGTGGTTGAGCGTCACCGGCGGGCTTCCCTTGGTGCTGTCCACGCTGGGCGGCTATGGCGCGACCTATGGCAGCCTCGCGGGGGTGATGGTCGCGCTGATCTTCTTTTTCCTGGTGGGACTCGGCCTCGTCGTAGGGGCGGAGCTAAACGCCGCTCTGGCGGAAGTGCCCGAAGCCGGTCTAGAGGGGGACCAAGCACAGGAGATTCAGAAGACGTGACCGGATTGATGCAAGGGAAGCGCGGGCTCATCATGGGCCTCGCCAACGACAAATCGCTGGCATGGGGAATCGCCAAGGCACTGCACGCCCAGGGTGCGGAGCTGGCCTTTTCCTACCAGGGCGACGCACTGCTCAAGCGGGTGAAGCCGCTGGCCGAGCAGGTCGGCTCCGATTTCCTGATCGATTGCGACGTGGCGGACATGGCGGCGCTCGACACCACGTTCGAGACGCTGGCGGCGCGCTGGCCGACCATCGACTTCGTCGTCCACGCGATCGGTTTCTCGGACAAGAACCAGCTGCGCGGCCATTATTACGACACCACGCTCGACAACTTCCTGATGACGATGAACATCTCGGTGTACAGCTTCACCGCGGTGGCCCAGCGCGCGCAGCGGATGATGCCGAACGGCGGCAGCTTGCTGACGCTCAGCTACTACGGCGCCGAGAAGGTGGTGCCGCACTACAACGTGATGGGTGTCGCCAAGTCGGCGCTGGAGACCTCGGTCAAGTATCTGGCGATGGACCTGGGGCCGGAGAATATCCGCGTCAATGCCATCTCGGCGGGCCCGATCCAGACGCTGGCGGCGCGCGGCATCGGCGACTTCAACTATATCCTGAAGTGGAACCAGCTGAACTCGCCACTCCGCCGCAACGTGACGATCGAGGATGTCGGCGGCGCCGGGCTCTATCTGTTGTCGGATCTGTCGTCGGGGGTGACCGGCGAGACACACCATGTCGACGCCGGCTACAACGTGATCGGCATGAAAGCCGAGGACGCGCCGGACATCGCGTTGGCCTGACGCGAACGGGCGGCCGCGCGCCGCCCCGTTCAATCGCGGCCCAGCAGCCAGGCGCGGGCAGCCTCGACATCGTCGAACAGCATAGCGCCGGGCCGTACCTCGACGATCCTTCGGATCTGCAGCCGCGTCAGCATCGTCGAGGCGACGAAGGCGAGCCGGTGCGCCCAGTGCGTCAGCTCGGTGTCGGCGAAGTTCTTCAGCACGAAATCGGCGGTCGCCTGGGGCAGCACGTGCACGCCGCGCGCGTCGTAGAGCGTGCGGTGCTGGCCCGCCTCGGCGCCGAGCGTGAGGATCGTCGCGCGCACCTCCTCCGCGATCCAGCCGACATCCTCCGGCGAGGGCACGCCGGTGACGCGGATGACGATCAGGCGGTCCTCACGCTCGACATCGATCGTGAAGTCGACCGCGTACGGCGAGGTTGGATCCATCCTCATGGATCTCGGCCAATCGCCGTCCTGGGTCAACTGTCCGGCGGGGCAGCCCTTCGGCCGCTCTCGATCAGGCGCGGACGACGCCCAGTTCGTGGAACGGCTTCGGCTCTTCCGGCGGGCGCGCGGGCTCGTTCAGCTCGCACTGCCAGATGCCGACGTCGATCCACTGGCCGTGCTTGTACCCCGCCTCGCGAAACACGCCCGTGCGGCGAAAGCCCACCGCCTCGTGCAGCGCGATCGAATTGTCGTTGGGCAGGGTGATCATGCCGAAGGCGTGGACGAAGCCCTGCGCGCGCAGCGTGTCGACCAGCGCCTCGTATAGCAGCCGTCCGGCCCCGCGGCGCTGGGCGGTGTCTGCCATGTAGATCGAGCTTTCGACGACATAGCGATAGGCCGGCCGATCGCGGAACTTGCTGGCATAGGCATAGCCGATCACCCCGCCATCGGCGCCGTCGCCATTGGTAGCGACGATCCACGGATAATAGCCGTCGCTCGATGCCATCCGCGCCGCCATCGCGGCGGCGTCGGGCGGCTCGATCTCGAATGAGGCGGTGCCCGTCAGCACGTTCGGCGCGTAGATGGCGGAGATCGCCGCTGCGTCGTCCGGCGTGGCGGCGCGAATTCCGATCACTTCATTACTCCCATGGCGAATTGGAGAAGCGCAAGGTCGCTGGGCTGCGCGCTCGGCACGCCCAGCGCCATGCATTCGAGGCAGCGGGCCTGTACCGACCCGGCGGCGGTCAGCCGCTTGGCGTCGCCCAGCGCCTGGGCGAGCAGCAGGCGGCGCTCCTCGCCGACTCGGGCATAGGCATCGCTGCCGGCGGGGGCGTCGGCCCAGTTGCCGTCATCGTCATCGTCATTCCCCAGCGAGCCCGCGAAGCCGGCGATCGCCGCGGCGAGCGCGCTCGGTTTCTTGGCGAGATAGACCGGGCGCACCTTGGCGGGATCGAGCTTGGCGCGCTTGGCGGCCTCGGCGATGGCGTCGTTCAGTCCGCCGAAGCGATCGACCAGGCCGATCTGCCGGGCGATGCCGCCGATCCACACTCGGCCCTGGCCGATCTCGTCGACCCGCTGCGGGGTGAGCTTGCGCGACGCGGCGACCAGCCCGACGAAGCGGCCATAGCCCGCCTCGATCGCCGATTGCAGGATCGTGTCGACCGTCGCGTTGGTGCCGCCATAGACGCTGGGCTGGCCGGTGAGCGGCGTGCTCTCCACGCCGTCGGTGGTCACGCCGATCTTGGCGAGGCTGTTCTCGAAGGTGGGGATGATGCCGAAGATGCCGATCGAGCCGGTAATGGTGTTCGGCTCGGCGAAGATCACGTCGCCCGCGGTCGACACCCAATAGCCGCCGCTGGCCGCGAGGCCGCCCATCGAGACGACGATCGGCAGCTTCTGCGCCTTGGCCTGGAGGATCGCCTGGCGCATCTGCTCCGACGCCATCGCCGAGCCGCCCGGTGAATCGACGCGGACGACCAGCGCCTTGAGCTTGCCGTCCTTCAGCCCGTCGAGCACCAGCTTGCTGACGGTGTCGCCGCCCGCGGTCCCTGCGCCGCCCTTGCCGTCGACGATCTCGCCGGCGATGGTGATCACGCCGATCGCGTCGCCGCTGGTCGGCAGCGGATTGGCCTGCAGCCAGTCGGCGAGCTTGATGCCGTTGAAATTGCCCGCGCGGGCGCCGCTCGGCGCACCCACCAGCTGGGCTACGTGCTTGCCGAAGGCGATCCGGTCGCCGAGCTGGTCGACCAGGCCATAGGCCTTGTTGGCGCTGGCGATGTCGCCCTTGGCGGCGGTGATCGCCACGTCGGGCTTCATCAGGAAGTCGGCGATGCGGGCCTTGGGCCGTGCCTTCAGGATGCCCTCGCGCCACTGGTCGAGCAGGCTGCCATAGAGCGCGGTGTTGGCCTCGCGCGCCTCGGGCGACATGTCGGCGCGGATATAGGGCTCCACCGCCGACTTGAACTTGCCGACCTTGTAGACGTGGACGTTGATACCGAGCTTCTCGGTCAGCCCCTTATAATAGAGCTGGCGGCCGCCCGAGCCCATGAACAGCGATCCGCCCATCGGATGGACCCAGATCTCGCTGGCATTGGCCGCGATCTGGTAGCCGCTGTCGGTATAGGCGGTGGCATAGGCGAGCACCGGCTTGCCCGCTGCACGGACGCGGCCGACCGCGGCGGCAACGTCGCTCACCGTGGCGGGATAGCCGCCGAGGAAGCTGTCGAGATCGAGCACCACCGCCTTGACGCGGGAGTCGGTTCGGGCCGCGTCGAGCGCGCGGATCACGTCGCGGGCGCCCACCTGGCCGGCGGCGCGGGCGCCGCTGACGCTGGACAGCGGATCGGCCTCGCTCGGCTGCTCCACCAGTGCGCCGTTGAACGCGACGATCAGCGCGCCGTCGCGAATCGTCGCTGGGGTCGGACGGTGCGAGAGCGCCGCGAACAAGGCGGAAAAGAAGAGGAGGAGCAGAACCAGGACGAGCAGGTCCTTGATTCCGACGAGTATCTTCCAGGCGGTACGAACCAGCTTCACCGGCGGCTCCTCAAAGGGTATTCCGCATCGGTGCTACCGGATGCGCGCAGGCGAGGCAACGACCCGTCTTATCGATCCAACACGCTGAAAAAAGTTCCCGTCGCACCCGTTGACGAAGCAAATTCCGGTTCACATATCCCTGATGTTAGCACTCCGGGGGACCGAGTGCTAAACAGCGATTTCCACCTGAAAGAGGATCAGGCAATGAACTTCCGTCCGTTGCACGACCGCGTGCTCGTCCGCCGCGTCGAAGCCGAGGAAAAGACCGCCGGCGGGATCATCATCCCCGACACCGCCAAGGAAAAGCCGCAGGAAGGCGAAGTCGTCGCCGTCGGCACCGGCACCAAGGCCGAAGATGGCAAGGTGACCCCGCTCGACGTCAAGGCCGGCGACCGCATCCTGTTCGGCAAGTGGTCGGGCACCGAGGTCAAGGTCGACGGTGAAGACCTGCTGATCATGAAGGAAAGCGACATCCTCGGCATCGTCGGCTGAGCGACTTCGCGAACCTCAACTACCTGAAACTTAGCGAAATTTGAAAGGGCAGTCCCATGGCAGCCAAGGACGTAAAGTTTTCGCGCGACGCTCGTGAGCGCATCCTGCGCGGCGTCGACATTCTCGCCGACGCGGTGAAGGTCACGCTGGGCCCGAAGGGCCGCAACGTCGTGATCGAAAAGAGCTTCGGCGCGCCCCGCATCACCAAGGACGGTGTGTCGGTCGCGAAGGAAATCGAACTCAAGGACAAGTTCGAGAACATGGGCGCGCAGATGGTGCGCGAAGTGGCCTCGAAGACCAACGACATCGCCGGCGACGGCACGACCACCGCGACCGTTCTGGCGCAGGCGATCGTCCGCGAGGGCATGAAGTCGGTGGCCGCCGGCATGAACCCGATGGACCTGAAGCGTGGTATCGACCTCGCCGTCACCAAGGTCGTCGAGGACGTGAAGGCGCGTTCGAAGCCGGTTTCCGGTTCGCAGGAAGTCGCCCAGGTCGGCATCATCTCGGCGAACGGCGACCGTGAAGTCGGCGAGAAGATCGCCGAGGCGATGGAGAAGGTCGGCAAGGAAGGCGTGATCACCGTCGAAGAGGCGAAGGGTCTCGAATTCGAGCTCGACGTCGTCGAAGGCATGCAGTTCGACCGCGGCTATCTCTCGCCCTACTTCATCACCAACCCGGAGAAGATGTCGGTCGAGCTCGCGGATCCGTACATCCTGATCCACGAGAAGAAGCTGTCGAACCTCCAGTCGATGCTGCCGATCCTCGAAGCGGTCGTGCAGTCGGGTCGTCCGCTGCTGATCATCGCCGAGGACATCGAAGGCGAAGCGCTGGCGACCCTGGTCGTCAACAAGCTGCGCGGCGGCCTGAAGGTCGCAGCGGTCAAGGCACCGGGCTTCGGCGATCGTCGCAAGGCGATGCTGGAAGACATCGCCGTCCTCACCAAGGGTGAAGTGATCAGCGAAGACCTCGGCATCAAGCTCGAGACCGTCACGCTCGGCATGCTCGGCACCGCCAAGCGCGTCACCATCGACAAGGACAACACCACCATCGTCGATGGCGCCGGTGAAGCCGAGTCGATCAAGGCCCGCACCGAGCAGATCCGCCAGCAGATCGAAGTCACCACCAGCGATTACGACCGTGAGAAGCTCCAGGAGCGTCTCGCCAAGCTCGCCGGCGGCGTGGCCGTGATCAAGGTCGGCGGTGCGACCGAAGTCGAGGTGAAGGAGCGCAAGGACCGCGTCGACGACGCGCTGCACGCAACCCGCGCAGCCGTTGAAGAAGGCATCGTCCCCGGCGGCGGCACGGCCCTGCTGTACGCGACCAAGGCGCTCGAAGGCCTGGCCGGTGCGAACGAGGACCAGACCCGCGGCATCGACATCGTCCGCAAGTCGCTGACCGCGCTGGTGCGTCAGATCGCGCAGAACGCTGGCCAGGACGGCGCCGTCGTCTCGGGCAAGCTGCTCGACCAGAGCGACACCTCGTTCGGCTTCAACGCCGCGACCGACACCTACGAGAACCTCGTGGCTGCCGGCGTGATCGATCCGACCAAGGTGGTGCGCACCGCGCTGCAGAACGCGGCTTCGGTCGCCGGCCTGCTGATCACCACCGAGGCAACCATTGCCGAGCTGCCGGAAGACAAGTCCGCAGCCCCGGCGATGCCGGGCGGCATGGGCGGCATGGGCGGCATGGACTTCTAAGTCCGCGCTCGACGCAAAAAGAGGGGCCGGCGGAGCGATCCGCCGGCCCTTTTTGCGTTTTCGCAGCGTGGGCCGTCGGTTGCGGCGCCTGCGCGCCCCTCCCGCAAGCGGGAGGGGGATTTTGGGCGATCAATCCTTCTTGTCGTCCTTGTCGTCCTTATCGACCGGCAGTGACGGCACCGCGGCGCGCGCGGTTGCAGTCGGTGCCGCAGGCGGCTTGCAGCCCTTCGAGACGCCGAGGCCCTTGAGATAGGCGCGACGGATGGTGCCGCCATAGAGCGCCGCGGTCACCCGCTTCTCCTGCTTGTCGGCGCCGGTGACCATCCGCACCAGCCCGAAGCCCGGGATCAGCGTGCCGATGATCGCGCGGCTGCCCGCCGCGGCGATGGCGCCGCCATTGCCGCCCTTGGCGCTAGGCGCATCGGCATCGGTTCCGAGCACGGCATTGAGATCGGCGATGCCCGCGCGGATCTGCGTGCAGCTCTTGGTCCCCTGCGACGAATAGGGGGCAGAAGCCGCCAGCAGCAGCACGTCGGGAATCTTCTTCTCGTTGATCCGCAGATCACGCAGCGGCGCCTGGGCGCCGTCGCCGACGCTCTGCTTCTGCTGCTGCGCCATGGCCGGTGTCGTCAGGAGCATCGCGGCCAGCCCGGCCGCCAGTATCGTCCGCATGTCGTATCTCCCTGTTGTCCTGCAAAGCTGCGCAGCAAAGGCTCGGACCCGCAACATTGTTCCATCGCAACGATGTGCCGAATTGACTTTTGTTCGCCTGCCGCTAGGGCCGTCGACGGGCCACGCGGTCCCAACGCCGCGCGTGCTCTCTGTGAGGAGAGTCTACATGACTGATTTGACTGCCGCCGACGCCACCCTTGCGCCTGCGAAGCCCGCCACCAAACCGGCGCGCCCCTATTTTTCTTCCGGCCCCTGCGCCAAGCCCCCGGGCTGGTCGCCCGAGAAACTCGCCACCGAGTCGCTCGGCCGCTCGCACCGCTCGAAGCTGGGCAAGACCCGTCTCCAATATTGCATCGACCTGATGCGCGAGCTTCTGAAGCTCCCCGACACCCATCGCATCGGCATCGTTCCGGGCTCGGACACCGGCGCCTTCGAAATGGCGATGTGGACGATGCTCGGCGCGAAGCCGGTCACCACGCTCGCCTGGGAAAGCTTCGGTGAGGGTTGGGTCACCGATGCGGTCAAGCAGCTCAAGCTCGAGCCTACCGTGCTGCGTGCCGATTACGGCCAGCTGCCGGATCTGAACGCGGTCGACTGGTCGAACGACGTGCTGTTCACCTGGAACGGCACCACCTCGGGCGTGCGCGTGCCGAACGGCGACTGGATCGCCGAGGACCGCGAAGGCCTGAGCTTCGCCGACGCCACTTCGGCGGTGTTCGCCTATGACCTGCCCTGGGACAAGATCGACGTCGCCACCTTCTCCTGGCAGAAGGTGCTGGGCGGCGAGGGCGCGCACGGCGTGCTGATCCTCGGCCCCCGCGCGGTCGAGCGTCTCGAAACCTACACCCCTGCCTGGCCGCTGCCGAAGGTGTTCCGCCTCGTCTCCAAGGGCAAGCTTGCCGAGGGCGTGTTCAAGGGCGAGACGATCAACACGCCGTCGATGCTCGCAGTGGAAGACGCGATCTTCGCGCTCGAATGGGGCAAGGGCCTGGGCGGCGCCGATGGGCTGATCGCCCGCTCGGACGCCAATGCCGCCGCGCTCGACAAGATCGTGGAAGAGCGCGACTGGCTGGGCCAACTCGCCGAGGATGCCGCGATCCGCTCGCGCACCAGCGTATGCCTCACCGTCGAGGGCGCCGATGCCGACTTCATCAAGAAGTTCGCCGGCCTGCTCGAAAAGGAAGGCGCGGCCTATGACGTGGCCGGCTATCGCGACGCGCCTGCGGGTCTCCGCATCTGGTGCGGCGCCACCGTCGACACCGCCGATATCGAGGCGCTCGGCCCCTGGCTCGATTGGGCCTACGCCACCGCCAAGGCGGGCTGATGCCCTAAAGCCCTCTCCCCATCGGGGAGAGGGATGGGAGAGGGGCAGGACTTCGCCGTCTCTCCCGACGTGCCAGTTTCAAGACACATTCCCCTCTCCCCGACCCTCTCCCCGGAGGGGAGAGGGAGCGAAGATGGAGCATCCAAATGCCCAAGGTACTGATTTCCGACAAGATGGACCCCAAGGCCGCGCAGATCTTCCGCGAGCGCGGCGTCGAAGTGGATGAGATCACCGGCAAGACGCCGGACGAGCTCAAGGCGATCATCGGCAACTATGACGGCCTCGCCATCCGCAGCTCGACCAAGGTCACCAAGGACATTCTCGCGCACGCCACCAACCTGAAGGTGATCGGCCGCGCCGGCATCGGCGTCGACAATGTCGACATCCCCGCCGCCTCGGCGAAGGGCGTGGTGGTGATGAACACCCCGTTCGGCAACTCGATCACCACCGCCGAGCACGCGATCGCGCTGATGTTCGCGCTCGCCCGCCAGCTGCCCGAGGCCGATGTCTCGACCCAGGCCGGTAAGTGGGAAAAGAACCGCTTCATGGGTGTCGAGCTGACCGGCAAGACGCTGGGCCTGATCGGCGCGGGCAATATCGGCTCGATCGTCGCGGACCGCGCCATCGGCCTGCGCATGCGAGTGATCGCCTATGATCCGTTTCTCACGCCCGAGCGCGCGCTCGAAATGGGTGTCGAGAAGATGACGCTCGACGACCTGCTGCTGCGCGCCGACTTCATCACGCTGCACACGCCGCTGACCGACCAGACCCGCAACATCCTCAGCCGCGAGAATCTCGCCAAGACCAAGAAGGGCGTGCGGATCATCAACTGCGCGCGCGGCGGACTGATCGACGAGGCGGCGCTCAAGGACGGGCTCGATTCGGGCCATATCGGCGGCGCGGCGCTCGACGTGTTCGTGCAGGAGCCGGCCAAGGAACACCCGCTGTTCGGCACGCCCAACTTCGTCGCGACGCCGCACCTCGGCGCGTCGACCACCGAGGCGCAGGTCAATGTCGCGATCCAGGTCGCCGAGCAGCTCGCCGACTATCTGGTCACCGGCGGTGTCACCAATGCGCTCAACGTGCCGAGCCTCTCGGCCGAGGAAGCGCCGCGGCTCAAGCCCTATATGGCGCTGGCAGAGAAGCTGGGCGGCCTGGTCGGCCAGCTCGCGCATGGCGAACTGACCAGCATCGCGATCGAAGTCGAGGGTGCGGCGGCCGAGCTCAACCAGAAGCCGATCACCAGCGCGGTGCTCGCCGGGCTGATGCGCGTCCATTCGGACACGGTGAACATGGTCAACGCGCCGTTCCTCGCCAAGGAGCGCGGTCTCGACGTGCGCGAAGTGCGCCATGACCGCGAGGGCGATTATCACACGCTGGTGCGCGTGACCGTCGGCACCCAGGCGGGCGACCGTTCGGTGGCCGGCACGCTGTTCGGCAACGCCGCGCCGCGGCTGGTCGAGCTGTTCGGCATCAAGGTCGAGGCCGATCTCGCCGGGCACATGCTCTACATCGTCAACGAGGACGCGCCGGGCTTCATCGGCCGCCTCGGCACCACGCTGGGCGAGGCCGGCGTCAACATCGGCACCTTCCACCTCGGCCGCCGCTCGGCCGGTGGCGAGGCGATCCTGTTGCTCTCGGTCGACGAAGCGGTGGACGACGCGCTGCTCGGCAAGGTCCGCGCGCTCCCGGGCGTGAAGACCGCCATGGCGCTCGGCTTCTGAAGCCATTAGGGGAGGCGCCCATGACTGGTCTCCTCCCCGAAGGGTTTCACGATCGATTGCCGCCTGCCGCCGATGCGGCGGCGCGGCTCGAGACGCGCGTGCTGGGGCTCGCGCGGCTCTATGGCTATGAGCAGGTGGATCCGCCGCTCGCCGAATTCGCCGACGAGCTGGCGACGCGGCTCAAGACGGGCGCGGTGCATAATGCGGTGCGCTTCGTCGATCCCGTGTCGCAGCGCAGCCTCGCCATCCGTCCGGACCTGACCGCGCAGGTGGGCCGCATCGCCGCCACCCGGATGGGGCACCATCCGCGGCCGGTACGGCTCTGCTATGCGGGGCAGGTGCTCAAGCTCAAGGCGCCGGCGCTCGATCCGCGCAGGGCGATGCGCCAGATCGGCTGCGAGCTGATCGGGCGCGACAGCGTGGGCGCCGCGATGGAGGTCGTGCGGGTTGCGATCGAGGCGCTGCAGTCGGCGGGCGTAGAGGGGCTGGCGATCGATTTCACGCTGCCCGATCTGGTCGACACGCTCGCCGGTGGTACCTTGCCGCCGGAAAAGCTGACCGCGCTGCGCGAGCGTCTCGATGCCAAGGATGCCGGCGGCGTTGCCGCGATCGATCCCAAGTATCTGCCGCTGATCGAGGCGGCCGGTCCGTTCGACGGCGCAATGGTCAAGCTGCGCGCGACCGATGCCGGTACCGCGCTGGCGAGCCGCATCGACGGACTTGCAACGATTGCGGCGAGCATTCCGGCGGGCGTTGCGCTGACGCTCGATCCTACAGAGCGGCATGGTTTCGAATACCAGACCTGGCTCGGCTTCTCGATTTTCGCGCGCGGCGTTCGCGGCGAGATCGGCCGGGGCGGAACCTACACGGTGGTGCATGACGGCGGCCGCGAGGAGCCTGCGGTCGGCTTCTCGCTCTACGCCGACTCGATCCTCGACGCGGGGATCGGCGGCGACGCGCGTCGCCGGCTGTTCCTGCCGTTCGGCACCGATGCGGCGATCGGTGCGGCGTTGCGGGCCGAGGGCTGGGTGACGGTCACCGCGCTGGAGGCGGAGGATACGCCCGAGGCGCAGTTGTGCAGCCACGAGCTGCGCGACGGGGTGCCGACCGCGCTCTGAGCCATCGCCGTCGCCCCCGAAAAGGGGCGACGGCATGGGCCTCACTCCATCTGGTCGATCAGCGCCTGGATCGGCGCGAAGGCGAACGCCACCGAGCTGTCCGCCACCCCGTACGGGATGAACAGGCTGTCGCCGTGGCGGATCGCGCCGCAGGTGTAGACGACATTGGGCACATACCCCTCGCGATCCTGGTCGGCGGCGGCGAGCAGCGGCGCGCGCGAGCGGGCGAGCACCTTGGACGGATCGTCCTTGTCGAGCAGCGCGGCGCCGATCGAGTACTTCCGCATCGCGCCGACGCCATGGGTGAGCACCAGCCAGCCCTGATCGGTTTCGATCGGCGGGCCGCAATTGCCCATCTGCACCAGCTCCCAGGGGAATTGCGGCTTGATGATCAGTTCGCCGCCTTCCCAATGGGTGATGTCGTCCGAGCTGTGCAGGAAGATATTCTCGCCGTCCTGCCGGCCGAGCATCATGTACTTGCCGCCCACCTTGCGCGGGAACAGCGCCATGCCCTTGTTGCGCGCGGCGCTGCCGGTCATCGGCACGAGGTCCAGCCCGCGCCAGTCATGGGTGCGCAGCAGCTCGGACTGGATGCCCGAACCGTTATAGGCGGTATAGGTGCCGATCCATTCGACCGTGCCGTCGTCATGGGTGAAATGGCAGATCCGCAGATCCTCCAGCCCGTTCGACTGGGCGCGGGTGATCGGGAAGATCACCGTGCCCGACAGCGTCGAATCGCGGTGGCGATAGATGCGCACCGGGCCTTCCATGCGGCGCTCGTCGGGCTCGCGCGCGTCGGCGGCGGTGGCGAAGGGCGGCTCGGGGGCCAGCACCAGCTCGTTGCCGTCGGTGATGATGCCCTCGCGGAAGGCGACCGAGGAGATATGGCCTTCGCCGACCGCGCGCAGCGACATCAGGATGCGCATGCTGCCCGGCGGCATGCCGGTCTGGTCGTAATGCGGCACCGCGCTGGGGTTCATCAGCGCGGCGGCGGCATAGCTGTATTCGTGGCAGAAATAGGCACCGAGCAGCTGGCGCTTCTCGTCGCCGATCGCCGCACCGTCGAGGCCGAGCATCGCCTCGATCTCGTCATAGCGCGTCATGAACACGCGCCGCGTCTGCCAGTGCCGCGCCTCGAAGTCCTTGAGGACCAGTTCGAGCTCGGCGCGCGCCTGGCCCGGCGACAGCGCCAGCACTTCGCTGACGATCCGCTCGGTCCGGCTGGGCGCGCCGCCATTGGTCGACGCCCAGGCGATGTGGAAAGGACGCACGACGACGCGCGACGGATCGGCACGAAGCCGCAAGGGATGGTGAAACAGTTCCGGCATTGGCAACCCCCGGGGAACGCGCTCGTTACGGCGCCGTCCCCCGGTATCGCTTCAGGCGACGGCGAGTTCCGGTCCTGCCACGCTTTTATTGCCCTTTGAAAGAGCCGAGATCGCGCAATTCGCCAGTTGGAGTGCGAGAATCGACTCGGCACCTTGATTTCGATTAAGCCCGGTCGGCATCAGCCCGTCGAAGCAACCGCCATCGGCGACACTGGCGAGCGGCGTGTCGAGATCATTGGCACCCAGATACCAGCGATAAGCCCGCATCGCCTCTTCGGCCCAGCGCGCTTCGCCGGTCGCTTCGTGCGCGGCCAGGCACGCGTCGATCGTCGCCTGCGCTTCGAGCGGCTGCTGGTCGAACGGCAGCGGCTCGGCATATTCGCGGCCGAAGCTCTCGGTGCCGACGGCGCGGAAGCGGCCCTCGGGCGAGGTCTGGCGCTCGGCGATCCAGGCGAGCGTCTCCAGCCCGGTATCGAGGAAATCCCGGCGCCCGAGCACCTTGCCGGCACGCAGCAGCGCCTCGGGCAGGCGGGCATTGTCGTACGCCAGCACGATCTCGAACCAGCTCCACGCCGGACGGCGGGTGCGTTCGAGCAGCGCGACCAACTCGTCGCCGAAGCGGGTGAGGATCTCGCGCGACAGGGCGTGGCCCGGATGCGCCTCCGCCATCGCCGCGGCGCCGAGCATCGCAAAGGCGTGCGCGCGCGGGCTGCCGAGATCGAAGGCGATCGACGCGGTCTCGTCGAACAGCACCGAGGCCCAGTCGCGATGCTTCTGCGCACGCGCGTCGCGGGCGGTGACGCCCAGCGCCCAGATCGCGCGGCCGTTCGAATCTTCCGAGCCTTCGTCCTCGCACCAAGTGCGGTCGAAGTTCATGAAGTTGCGGAACTTGCGCTTGTCCGAATTCCAGGCGTGCTGGACGAAGCCGCCATAGATGGCGGTCCAGCGATCGCGGACCGCCTCCTCGACGTCGTCGATCTTGCTCATCAGGATCAGCGCGCGGGCATTGTCGTCGATGCAATAGCCGTGGCGGCGATCGGGCACCGAATAGATCGAGTGCTGGAGCATGCCGGTGGCATCGCTCATCCGCTCGACCGCGGTCAGCACCGGGGAGAGCGTCGGCAATTCGTTCGTGGCGGTGCGGATGCGGTGTGGCCTTTCATCGAGGATCGCGTCGAACGCGCCGATCGCGCGCTCGGCAAGCCGGGTCCACAACATGGTGCGGCCGCGGTCATAGGCGCGTCGGGCAAGCGCGAGACGCGCTTCCTTGTCGCCGAGCAGGCGGTTGATCTCGCGCGAGAAGGCCGCGCTGTCGCCGAAATCGACCAGCACGCCGTGATCCTGGTCCAGGATCTCGGTCGCATGGACATAGGGGGTGGAGACCACCGGCTTGCCCATGCTCACCGCATAGGAAAGCGTGCCCGAGGTGATCTGTGCCGGGTTCGGATAGGGCGTCGCATAGATGTCGGCCGCCTGGAGATAATCCAGCAGATCGCTCTGCTCGACGAAGCGATTGACGAAGGCGACGTTGTCTTGGAGACCCAGCGCCGCGATCTGCGCCTTCAGCCGGTCGCGATAGGCCTCGCCTTCATGCGCGACGAGATGGGGGTGGGTGGCACCCAGGATCACGTACAATGCGTTCGGATGCGCGGCGGCGACCGCCGGCATTGCCTCGATCATCGTCTCGATGCCCTTGCTCGGGGCGAGCAGGCCGAAGGTAAGGATGACGTCGCGGCCTTCCCAGCCATATTGCGGCTTGAAATCGGCCGTGTCGGCAAAGGCGCGATCGGGGACGCCGTGGGGAATGACCTCGATCTTGCTGTCGTCGACGCCGTGGACGCGCTTGAGGATCTCTCGGCCTTTCTCGGCCATGACAATCAGCGTCGAGGCGCGGCGGATCAGCTTTTCCATCACTCTGCGCTCGTCGGCGCTCGGGCGCTCGAGCACGGTGTGGAGCGTGACGATCACCGGGATGGAGATGCGGTCGGTCAGCGCGAGCAGCAGTTCGCCCGCCGCGCCGCCGAAGATGCCGTATTCATGCTGGATCCACAGCGCCTCGGCGCCGCTCGCCTCGATCTTGCGGGCGGTTTCCAGATAGGCGCTGCGATCGTTCTGTGCGATCGAACCCGTCACCTGCGGCGGATAGGCATAATGGCCAGGCAGGTCGTCCATCGCGTAGACGTCGACCTGGATATCCGGATAGCGCTCGGCGAGCGCCGTATAGGTGTCGGTAGTAAAGGTGGCGATGCCGCACTTGCGCGGCAGGAAGTTGCCGATCAGGGCAAGATGCCGGATCCGAGGACCCATAGGAGACCGTGCCATGGCGGACCTTTCGCTACTGCATGATGGACTCGGCCCAAATCTGGGCCTTATGTCCTGTTAAACTCCCGTTTTTCGAATAAGTTGCACTTTCGCTGCAACGCACAACTCTATACCTGACGAAGCGTGCTGTAAATCTGCCGTTCAGCCGCGGCCGCGATATCCGGGAACCCCCTGATCGGGGATCCAGACGTCTTCGGGCGGCTTGCCCGACTGCCAGAACACGTCGATCGGAATACCACCGCGCGGGTACCAATAGCCACCGATTCGCAGCCAGAGCGGCTGCATCTCGCGGAACAACCGCTCGCCGATGCCGACGGTGCAATCCTCATGGAAGGCGCCGTGGTTGCGAAAGCTGCCGAGGAACAGCTTGAGCGACTTGGATTCGACGATCTTCTCGCCCGGCACGTAATCGATCACCAGATGCGCGAAATCCGGCGCGCCGGTGATCGGGCAGAGCGAGGTGAATTCGGGCGCGGCGAAGCGCACCAGATAGCGCGTGCCCGCACGCGGATTGGGAACATAGTCGAGTTCCGCTTCTTCCGGGCTGGCGGGCAGGGCGGATTGCTTACCGAGATGCTTGGCGTCCATGGCCGCCATGTAGGCGTTTGCCGTGCGGTTTCCATAGGGCTAGGACCTACCCGCATGGACGGATTGATCACCACCGAAGCACTGGCCGGCCTGCTCGGCGCCCCCGACCTGCTGGTCCTCGACGCAACCTACACCTCCACCATCCCCGGCGCGGCCAGGCAGGATCCGCGCGCGGAGTTCGAGGCGGGGCACATTCCGGGCGCGCGGCTGCTCGATCTCGACACGCTGGTCGATGCCGAGAACCCGCTGCCCTCGATGCTGCCCAAGCGGAGCGTGTTCGAGGAACGGATGGCGCAGCTGGGGGTGATGGGCACCACTCGTATCGTCCTCTACGACAACAGCCCGCACCACACCGCCTGCCGCGCCTGGTGGGTGCTGCGGATGTTCGGCGTCCGCGCGGCGATCCTCGACGGGAACATGGGCCATTGGCGCGCCGAGGGGCGGCCGGTGCAGGCCGGACCGCATCTGGCCGCCACCACCAGCTTCACCGCCGGCGAGCCGGTGGCGCAGCTGCGGACGCTCGACGACATGCGCACCACCACCGCGCAGATCGTCGACGCGCGTTCGGCGGCCCGCTTCACCGGCGAGGAGCCCGATCCGCGCCCCGAATGCGCCGCCGGGCATATGCCGGGGGCCAAGAACATCCCCTATGGCCGATTCTTCGAAAGCGACGGGCACTGGAAGTCGGCGGAGGGCATCCGGGCGGAATTCGATGCCGCCGGGCTCGACCTGACCCGGCCGCTGGTCGCCACCTGCGGCTCGGGCATCACCGCATCGGTGATCGTCTTCGCCGCGCATCTGCTCGGCCACGAGATCGCGCTGTACGACGGCAGCTGGACCGAATGGGGCGCGCAGCCCGATACCGCCAAGGTGGTCGGCGCATGAGCGGACACGACGACAAGCACGCGGACGGGGAGGCGACCAAGATCGTCCATGCCGGCCGCCGGCCCGAATGGACGCAGGGCATCGTCAACCCGCCGGTGTGGCGCGCCTCGACGATCCTCTACGACAATATCGCCGAGATGCGCGAGCGGGGCAGCGCCGACACGCACCACAAGCTCTATTACGGCCGCCGCGGCACGCCGACCCAGTGGTCGCTGGCCGACGCGCTGACCGAGCTGGAACCGGGTGCGCAGGCGACCTTGCTCTACCCGTCGGGCGTAGCGGCGATCACCACCGCACTGCTCGCGGTGCTCTCGCCCGGCGACGAGGTATTGTTGCCCGACAGCAGCTACGAACCGACGCGTGCCTTCGGCAACGGGATGCTCAAGCGGCTGGGCATCACCGCCACCTATTACGACCCGCTGATCGGCGCGGGCATCGCAGCGCTGTGCAGCGAGCGGACCAAGGCGATCCTGATGGAGAGCCCCGGCAGCCTCACCTTCGAGGTGCAGGACGTGCCCGCGATCGTTGCGGTCGCCAAGGCGCGCGGGATCGTCACGCTGCTCGACAACACCTGGGCCGGGCCGCTCTATTTCCCGGCGATCGAGAAGGGCATCGACTATACGATCCTGTCCTGCTCCAAATATGTCGTCGGCCATTCGGACGTGATGCTGGGCTCCGTTACCGCCGCGCCGGGCCACTATGAGAAGCTGCGCGCGACCACCTACCAGCTCGGTCTCTGCGCAAGTCCCGACGACGCCTATCTGGGGTCGCGCGGGCTGCGGACGATGGAGGTGCGGCTGCGCCAGTCGGGCGCGAGCGGGCTCAGGATCGCGCAGTGGCTGAAGACCCGGCCCGAAGTGGCGCGGGTGCTCCACCCGGCGCTGCCCGACTGCCCGGGGCACGAGGTGTTCCTGCGCGATTTCCGAGGGAGCGCCGGCCTGTTCTCCTTCGTGCTAAACGGCGGCGGCGATGCTGCGCGCACCGCGTTGATCGACGGGCTCCGGCATTTCGGCATCGGCTTCAGCTGGGGCGGCTATGAAAGCCTTGCCATCCCCGCCGATCCGCAGCGGATCCGCACCGCGTCGCGCTGGGAGGCAGAGGGGCCGATGATCCGGCTCTATGTCGGGCTGGAAGACACCGACGACCTGATCGCCGATCTCGAGGCAGGGCTCGCGCGCTTCGCCGCCGCACGCGGATGATCCGCGAATTGCTCGACCGGTTCGCCGGCATGGGGATGCGGTTTCCCTCGCCGGCCGAACTGGGCGAGTTGGCGGTGGCGCTGGGCCTGGCTGGACTTGCGCTGACGATCGGCGTGCTCGTCGGCCGGCGTATCGGCGCGCAGGTTGCAGGGCTGTGGCACCGCATCGCCGGCGAGCATGTCAACGGAATCCAGGCGCGGCTTTGCCGGATCACCCGCTACCTGACCGTCGCGTTGCTGCTCTCGCCGGTGGCGAGCGGCTATGGCTGGCACCCGCCGGCGACGCTGCTGCTCGGAATCGCATTGGGGCTGGCGATGGCGCTGGCGGTGGTGGAGGTGCTGCGCGGGCTGGGCCTGCCGCGGCTCGCCACCTGGCCGATGGGGGCGATCGCCTTCACCTCGCTGCTCAGCAAGACGATGGGCGGGCTGGGGGTGATCGAGGCGCTGCTGGCGCGCGTGGGTTTCGACATCGGCACGCGGCGGCTGTCGCTGCTGTCGCTGCTCACCTTCCTCGTCACCGTCACGATCATCTATGCGTTGGTGCGGATCGCCAACCGGCTGCTCGCCCAGTGGATCGGCCGGGCCAAGGGGCTCGATCCCACCCAGCAATTGCTCGGCCAGAAGCTGGCGAGCATCGCCATCGTCACCGCCGCCTTCTTCGTCGGCATCGATCTGCTGGGGATCGACCTCACCACCTTCGCAGTGTTTTCGGGGGCGTTCGGCCTGGCGATCGGCTTCGGCATGCAGAAGACGGTCGGCAACCTGATCGCGGGGATCATCCTGCTGATGGACCGCTCGATCAAGCCGGGCGACGTGATCGTGGTGGGGGACAGTTTCGGCTGGGTGAACAAGATCGGTGTGCGCGCGGTCTCGGTGATCACGCGCGACGGCAAGGAGCATCTGATTCCGAACGAGAATCTGATGACCCAGGAAGTCGAGAACTGGTCCTACACCGATCGCAACGTGCGCGTGCGGATCACGGTGACCGTCGCCTATGGCTGCGATCTGGAGCTCGCGCAGGATCTGATGCTGCGCGCGGCGACCGAAAGCCCCCGCGTGCTCGACACGCCGCAGCCCAATGTGTGGCTGACCGCGCTCGGCGAGAACGGCGCGGCGCACGAGATCCTGGTGTGGATCAGCGATCCCGAGAGCGGCGTCGGCAACGTGCGCAGCGACGTGCTCAACCGGCTGTGGAAGCTGTTCGGCGAGCACGGGATTACCGTGCCGGCGCCGCGGCGGGATGTTCGGGTGCGGGGGGTGGAGTAAGCCAGCCAAGTCCCCCTCACCCTTCCGCCGCTGCGCGGCTCCCTCCCTCTCCCACAAGGGGAGAGGGACCAGGACGCCGAAACTCCCTCTCCCCTTGTGGGAGAGGGAAGGGGCCCGCCGCCGAAGGCGGTGGGAAGGGTGAGGGGGATTGTTCTTTACCCCGTCACCGCGCCGGGCAGCGCGCCGTCACGCTGTTGCAGATCACGCTGCTCTTCCCCAGCGACACCGTCCAGTTCAGCCCCCGCGGATCGGGTGCGCCCTCGTAGAAATCGGTGCTGATCAGCTGCGCGCCCGCAGCGATCGCGGCGTCGAGCCGGCGGCGGTCATGATTGCGCGCCTCGATCGTCTCGGCATCGGCGCGGGTGCGGACCATGAAGCCGGCCTTGACCCGGCGGGTGATCGTGGCGGTGTCCGCGGTCGGGCTCTGGGTGTTGAAGAACGACGCTTCGGGCGCGTCTTCGGGGTACCAGCCGAACATCATCCGGCCCTTCAGGCTGGCATGGCCGGTCCGGTACTGCTCCTCGTTGGCGTCCGAGGTGTCGAGCACGAACAGGAACTTGCCGCGCGAGGCGCCGACGGTGGGCCAGCGATGCGCGGTCACCGCGTCGCGCAGCGTGGGGAGGGAGCCGCGCACGTCGTCCGGCGTAATCACCCGCTCGCGGCCGATCGTCGCGACAATGTCGGCATCGAGCGCGTCGAGCGTGGGGGCGTCGAAGCCGATATCGGTGGTGCGTACGCCCGGGATCGGCCGCACGTCGCTGGCGTTGACCAGGATCATCACCGGTAGGTGCCCCGGATGCGTATCCGACCAGCGGCGGAACAGCGCCATGCAGGCGCGGAAGACGCGGCAATGCGTCTGCCAGTCGATGCCGGGGATGTGGATCGTCTTGGCGCCCGGCGCGGCCATCTCGGCCTTTATTTCCTCGGTGCCGTTCGCATAGGGCGCGGCATAGGCACCGCCCTGCGGATCGGGCGCCACGTCGATTTCGAGCTGGCGCAGGCCGAGCGCGAGCTGGCTTTCGAGCGGCGGGTGGCCATAGGCCAGGCCCTCCCAGTTGCTCGGGAGCAGCTTGCGGATGCGCGCTTCCACCTCGGGCAGCGGATAGGGGCGGTAGCTGTTGTGCGAGCCGAGCACCCGCACCTGATCCAGCCGCAGCGAATCGAGGCCCTTGTCGGCGTCCGGCGTCGTCCCGCCCGGTGCCATTGCCATCAGCAGCGCCGCCGCGGCGACCATCATCCCTTTGCGCATTCCCGTCCTGTCCCTTTGCGAAGCGAACCCAAGGCGGTGCCTTTGGCGGGCTTTCGTTCCGGATCCATGACAGTCGCGCACACAAAAACGGCGGCGGTCCGCTGGGGACCGCCGCCGGCTTAGGGAGCTATCGGTTTAGTTGCCGGTCGGGCTGGCCGGTGCGGTGGCCTGGGCCGACTGGCCGCTGGTCTGCGCCTGGGCGGCGGCCGCCTGGATGCGCTGGTTGAGCGCGGTATCCGAGGCCATCGCCTGGCTGATCTCGTTGAAGCGCTGCGGCTGCAGGCCCGACGACGTGATGGCGGCAACGAACTTGGGATTCTTTTCCGCGGTCGGGATGCTGGTGTCCGCGTTGATCTTGTTCACCGCGAGCGCCGCCTTGGCGTACTGCTGCACCTCGGTGTCGGTGAAGGTCGCCGAACCGGCGGTCGCCGTCGCCGCGGTACCTGCGCCCGTGGTGCCCTGGTCGGGCGTCGCCGGCGTGGTCTGTGCCGGAGCGGCGTCGGCCGGGGTCGTCTGGGCCGGGGTCGTGGTCTGGGCGAAGGCGGTCGACGCCATCAGCGTGCCGGCAATTGCCAGGCTCGAAAAGATCGTCTTCATTCTCAACTCCTCGCAACAATGAAACTGTTTTGCATCGGCGTAACGTAACAGTGGGGATTGGGTTTTCCGCTTCACACCCGATTCACGATAGGCTGTGGCCATGGCGGGACGGCATGACCCGTCCGGGGACGGCGCCCCTCGGAATCACACCGCTGGAAAAGCCGGGGATTTTCGCCTATATGCCGCGGATGCAGACAGTGTCGGCCGCCCCCATGCCCATCCCCGGGCACATCGATCCCGTGCCCGTGCCGCGTGCCCCCGCCGCGCGCGAAGACGGGCGTACCGACCTGATCGGTCTCTCCCGCGACGGTATCCGCGAAGCGCTGGCCGCCGCCGGACTCGAGCCCAAGCAGGCCAAGCTGCGCGCCAAGCAGCTGTGGCACTGGATCTACAATCGTGGCGCCACCGAGTTTTCGGCGATGACCGACATCGCCAAGGCGCAGCACCCGTGGCTGGCCGAGCGCTTCGTGATCGGCCGCCCCGACGTGGTCGAGGCGCAGGTCTCGAACGACGGCACCCGCAAGTGGCTGCTCCGCTCGCCCGACGGGCAGGATTACGAGATGGTGTTCATCCCCGACGCCGATCGGGGCACGCTCTGCGTTTCCAGCCAGGTGGGCTGCACGCTCAACTGCCGCTTCTGCCACACCGGCACGATGCGGCTGGTGCGCAACCTCACCGCCGGCGAGATCGTCGGCCAGGTGATGCTCGCGCGCGATTCGCTCGGCGAATGGCCGAGCCAGCCGGAAGGCCGCCTGCTCACCAACATCGTGATGATGGGCATGGGCGAGCCGCTGTACAATTTTGACGAAGTGAAGGCCGGCCTGCAGATCGTGATGGACGGCGACGGCCTCGCGCTGTCCAAGCGCCGCATCACCCTGTCGACCTCGGGCGTGGTGCCGATCATGGCGCGCGCGGGCGAGGAGATCGGCGTGAATCTGGCGGTGTCGCTCCACGCGGTCACCAAGGAGGTGCGCGACGAGATCGTGCCGCTCAACAAGAAGTACGGGATCGAGGAGCTGCTCCAGGCCTGTGCCGATTATCCGGGCGCCAACAATGCCCGCCGCATCACGTTCGAATATGTGATGCTCAAGGACAAGAACGACAGCGACGCCGATGCGCACGAGCTGGTCCGCCTGCTCCGCAAGTACAAGCTGCCCGCCAAGGTGAACCTGATCCCGTTCAACCCCTGGCCCGGCGCGCCCTATGAATGCTCGACGCCCGAGCGGATCCGCTCCTTCTCGAACATCGTGTTCGAGGGCGGCATCTCGGCGCCGGTGCGCACCCCGCGCGGGCGCGACATCGACGCGGCGTGCGGCCAGCTGAAGACCGCGTCGGAGAAGAAGAGCCGGGCGCAGCTCGACCGCGAGGCCGAAGAGAAGTTCGCAGCGCTCGGTTGAGCCCTGCACGCTTCTGCCTGTAGGATGCAGCCATGCCGCTGCTCCTGCTCGCCCTCGCGCTTGCCGCCCCCGCCGATCGCTGCGCTGATGCGAAGACTACGGTGGACATGAACCTGTGCCTCGCGCGTGCCAGCAACGCCGCCGAAGTGCAGATGAACACCTATCTGGTCGCCGCCCGCAAGCGCGCCGCGACCGACGGCGTGACGGTGGTCAAGGCGTTCGACGAGGCGCAGGGCCGCTGGATCGCCTGGCGCAAGGGCGAGTGCGACGCGGTCTATGCGCATTGGCAGGGCGGCACGATCCGCAATGCCGCGCTGCTCACCTGCCGGATCGAGCTGACCGAGGCGCGCGTCCACCAGCTTTGGAAGACTTGGCTGACCTATCCGGATTCGACCCCGCCGATCCTGCCCGAGCCGGGCGTCAGCGCGGGCGAAACATCCTGAACAGCGATTCCTCGCCGATCTCGAAATAATCGGCCGGGCCGCCGCCGCGCAGGATCGGGCGGGCACGGGCGGTCTGGTAGACGCCGTCCTCCAGCATCGCGCGATCGATATGGATGCCGGTCGCCTCGCCCAGCACCAGCCAGGTGTCGACCGCGGCGCCTTCCTTGTTCTCCAGGCGGATCAGCTGGGTCAGCCGGCATTCGAACTGCGCGGGGCTGCCCGCGACGCGATCCGGCCGCACGGTGCGCGAGGGGAGTGCCTCGATGCCAGCATGCGTGAACTCGTCGACCTCGGGGTCAACCGGTGCCGAGGTCGCGTTCATGACCTCGGCGAGCGGGCGCGTCGCGAGGTTCCAGACGAACTCCTTGGTCTCGGCGATGTTGGCGACGCTGTCCTTCCATGCGGTGGAGGCGAAGCCGAGGATCGGTGGGCGATAGTTGAACAGGTTGAAGAAGCTGTACGGCGCGAGATTGCGCACGCCGCTGGCCGACATGGTGCTGACCCAGCCGATCGGGCGGGGCCCGACGATGGCGTTGAGCGGGTCGTGGGGTAGGCCATGGCCCGAGGCTGGTTCGTAGAAATGGAAGTCGGTGGGCATGCACGCTCCGGATTTTTATGGCGGCGGTGAAACCGATTCCGCTCGGGCCGCGAATATCCTATCGTCGAGGGTGCCGGAAGCGCCCGCCGTTGCACCCTTGCGATCCTCCCCTGGAAGGGGAGGGGGACCGCCCGGAGGGCGGTGGAGGGGTGTCCCGGTCGCACGGGCGGGTATCCTTTCAGCGGGGACACCCCTCCGACCTGCCTATGGCAGGCCACCTTCCCTTCCAGGGAGGATCTGAAGTCGGTGAAGGAGACACGAGCAGATGGCCGAAGCACCCCGCCTGATCTATCGCCATCGGCTGGTGACCCGGCTGTGGCACTGGATCAACGCGATCGCGCTGCTGATCATGGTCGGCAGCGGGCTGATGATCTTCAACGCGCATCCCCGGCTCTATTGGGGACAGTACGGCGCGAATTTCGACCATGCCTGGCTGGAGCTGCCGCGCTTCCCCGGCTGGGTGACGATCCCGTCCTATTACAGCCTCGCCGGTGCGCGGCACTGGCACTTCTTCTTCGCGCTGGTGCTGGCCTTCGGGTTGCTGGTCTACCTGCTCTGGAGCCTGGCGAACGGCCATATCCTGCGCGACCTGCGCATCCGCGCGCGCGAGCTGGGGCCGGGGCACCTGTGGAAGGACTTCAAGGACCATCTCGCCCTGCGCTTCCATGATCCGGAGAATCCGCGTGCCTACAACATCTTCCAGAAGCTGGCTTATGTCGGCACGCTGTTCGTGTTGCTGCCGGCGGTGATCCTCTCCGGCCTCGCGCTCTCGCCCGGCATGGACGCGGCCTGGCCCTGGCTGACCGAAGTCTTCGGCGGGCGGCAGTCGGCGCGCTCGGTGCATTTCCTCGCGATGGGGGCGATCCTCGTCTTCCTGCTCGTCCATCTCACCCTGGTGCTGCTCGCCGGCCCGATCAACGAACTGCGCTCGATGATCACCGGCTGGTGGCGCGTGCCCGCGGAGAAGCAGCCATGATCCTCACCCGCCGCAACCTGCTGGTCGGTGGTGCCGCCGGGCTGCTCACAGGCTGCGACCAGTTCACCGACAGCCCGGTGCTGGCGAGCGCCGAGGAAGCGCACCGCTTCCTCCAGCGCTCGATCGGCCGCGGATCGCTCGCCACCGAGTTCCGGCCCGAGCAGCGCAGCCCGATCTTCCGGGTGAACGGTACCCACCATCCGAACACGCCCGAGTACAATATCTGGGCGGGCACCGGCTTCGCCGACTGGCGCCTGAAGGTGGGGGGCATGGTCGCCCGCCCGATGCAGCTCACGCTCTCCCAGCTCCAGCACATGCCGCAGCGCGCGCAGATCACCCGCCACGATTGCGTCGAGGGCTGGAGCGCGATCGGCAAATGGCAGGGGCCGCAACTCGCCACGATCCTCAATGCGGCGGGGCTCGCTTCGCAGGCGCGCTATATCGTCTTCCACTGCGCCGACCGCTACGGCGATGGCGGCTATTATGAATCGATCGACCTGATCGACGCCTTCCACCCCCAGACCATCCTCGCCTGGGCGCTCAACGACCGGCGGCTCGATATCGGCCACGGCGCGCCGCTGCGGCTGCGGGTGGAGCGGCAGCTCGGCTACAAGCAGGCCAAATATCTGGTGGGGATCGAGGCGGTCGCCTCGCTCGCCGGGATCGGCAAGGGCAAGGGCGGCACCTGGGAGGATATGAGCGGCTACCAATGGTATGCTGGGATCTGAATGACAGCGCGAAACCTACTGGCAGATAGGTTGTGTGGCCGGCGCCGAAACGTAATACGCGTATTCCCGACACAATCTCTGCCTAGTGGAGCGACATGGCCCTGATTGACCGCTTCCTCGACCGCGCCGTGAAGCGTGGCGAGCTCACCCTGATCCGACCCGATGGCAGCACCCGCACGTTCGGCAGCCCCGATCCCGCCCTCAAGCCCGTCACCATGCGGCTGTCCAAGGGCGCCGAGGGCCGCATCGTCCGCGATCCCGCGCTGGGCGCCGCCGAAACCTATATGGACGGCAGCCTGAACCTCGAGCACGGCCACATCCTCGATCTGCTCAACCTGGTGACGGCCAACAACGCCTGGGAAAAGAGTGACGCGGCGCTCAGCCCGTCGAAGCTCAGCCTCGCCGCCGGCAAGGTCGCGCACCTGCTCGGCCGCTACAACATGGCGCGTAAGTCGAAGCAGAACGTCGCGCACCATTACGACCTTTCGGCGCGGCTCTACGATCTCTTTCTCGACGCCGATCGGCAATATAGCTGCGCCTATTACACCGATCCGGGCAACAGCCTGGAGCAGGCCCAGGCCGACAAGAAGGCGCACATCGTCGCCAAGCTGGCGATTCAGCCGGGCATGCGCGTGCTCGACATCGGCTGCGGCTGGGGCGGTATGGCGCTTTACATCCACGCCAAGACAGGCGCCGAGGTGCTGGGCATCACCCTGTCCGAAGAGCAGCTGAAGATTGCCCAGGAGCGCGCCGAAGCCGCCGGCGTGGCCGACAAGGTGAAGTTCGAGCTGATCGATTACCGCGCGCTGCAGGGGCAGTTCGACCGCATCGTCTCGGTGGGCATGTTCGAGCATGTCGGCACGCCGCAATACCGCACCTTCTTCACCAAGTGCCGCGAGCTGATGACGCCGGAAGGCGTGATGCTGCTCCACACGATCGGGCGTGCGGGCGGGCCGGGCTATACCGACGCGTTCACGCTGAAGTACATCTTCCCCGGCGGCTACATCCCCGCACTGTCGGAGATCGCACAGGGCTATGAAGGGCTGCGCTACTTCCTCACCGACGTGGAAGTACTGCGCATGCATTACGGCCACACGCTCAAGGCCTGGTACGACCGTACCGTCGCCGCGCACGACGCGATCGTAGCGCTCTATGACGAACGCTTCTTCCGCATGTGGACCTATTATCTGGCGGGGTCCTATGTGAGCTTCATGAACGGCGGGCTGGTCAACTACCAGCTGCAATTCTCGCGCTCGCGCACCGCGCTGCCGCTGACCCGCGACTATATGGCCGAAGCCGAAGCGAAGCTGACCGCCGGCAGCCAGTGATCCTGGCTGCCGGCGGCGCGCATCAGAAGGAGAAACGGGCCTGCAGACGGGCCGAACGGGCCGTCTGGTAGCCGGTCACCTGCCGGTAATAGGGGCTCGCGACGCCGTTGCCGTCGGTGCCGTACTCGTTGAAGTCGGTCTTCGCGTGCAGGTTGAGCAGGTTGAAGACGGTGAGGTTCAGCTGGACCTTCGACTTGCCGATCTCGGTTTCCCAGCCGAGCGAGAAGTCGTTGCCGAACACCCAGTCGCTGGTGAACACCGATCCCCGCGGGATCAGCTTCACCGGCGCATCGGCGGCCGGCGTGTTCGGATCGGTGGCGATCTGCCCGTTCGCCAGCACGCGGCAATAGAGCCCCGCCGCGCCATAGGCACGGGCATAGGGATCGACCGACGCCGGCACCTGGCCGATACAGCCATAGTGGCGCGGCGAGGTGGCCGAGGCGCTGAAGCCGATCGTCAGATGCTTGAACGGCGCATAGGAGCCCCACAGCTTGAACACGTGGCGGCGATCGTTGGGCGAATAGCCATAGGTGCCGTTGGTGAGGCCCGGCTGGTCGAAGTCCGTCGTCAGGCCGGTGTCGCTCTGGCCGTTGTCGGTCTTCACCCCGCCCTCGTAATTACCCTTGGTCCAGGACAGGACGTAGGAGCCGTTGAGCTCGAAGCGGCCGTCGAACTCATGGCCGACCTCGAAGGCGATCGCCTTGTAGGTGCGCTTCGCCTCGGGATAGCCGAGGTCCTTCGCCGAGAAGGTGACGGTGCGCACCTTGGACTCGCCGTTGATCGGCGCGGCGAGCTGGACGGTGATCGGGCGACCGGGATTGAGCAGCACATATTGGGTGAAGCCGGTCCAGGTCTTGTCGCAGCCGGTGATGCCGTTCTGGGTGCAGTAGTTGTTCACCGCGCGGTCGATCGCGGCGTCTTCCAGCACTTCGTTGAGCTTGGTGTACATGCCGTAGACGTTGAAGCGCCAGCGGCCGATCCGCTTCTCATAGCCGAGGATGAACTCGTCCTCCGACTGCGGCTTGAGCGACTGCGACACCGCAGCGCCGACCGCGACCGGCTGGCCCGATCCGGTCACGTCGCAATTGACCACCTTGTCGTCCGGGCAGGCCGCCGCACCGGCATAGGAGACCGGTGCGCCGAGCTGCGGAATGCCGTCCGCGCCGATGCCGGCGAGCAGGTTGGTGCGGGTGTAGTAGGTCTCGCCGCCGGTCAGGCGGATGTTGGTGTTCGATGCGACCGGCAGGTACATGCGCGAGAAGCTGCCATAGACCTTGTCGGTTCGCGCGCCGAACGGATCGAGGGTGAAGCCGAGCCGCGGCCCGAACTGCGTGCCCGATTCATAGAAGCGCGCGCCCGCCGAATTGTTGTTGGTGAACCGGTCGCCGCGCAGGCCGAGGTTGAAGTTCAGCCGCCCGTCGATCAGCGACCAGGCATCCTGGACGTAGAAGGCCTCGTTTTGCGAGGTGAAGCTGCCGATGTTCGAATAATAGGTCTGGCGCACATAGTCGGTGCCGATCGGCAGGCCGAACTGGTCGCCCTGCTTGGCGCGGTAGATGGTATAGCTATAGCCCAGGCCGGCGCCGACCGCGCGGTTTTCGGAGGCGAGATCCTCGCGGTCATAGCCGAACTTGAAGTGGTGGTCGCCGAACAGGTGGACCGTCACATCGACGTCGGCGCGGTAGAATTTGCGGACGTCGTTGTTGATGCCCACGCCGCCGCCGGCGATGGTCAGCGCCTTGCTCGGATCGGTGCGCGCGTCGGTCACGCCCGGCACGATCTTCGAATCGGCGTTGACGCTGCGATAGCTGCTGTTGTTCTCGCCGCGGCCATAGGCGGCCGAGACGGTCAGCCACTTGGTCAGGATGCTGGTGTAGCGGGCGACATAGTTGCTGCCGCCGGCCTTGCCGAACGAGGCCCCCGCGAAGGGACCGTCAATCCCGCGATCCCGGTCGAACCGCACCGTCGAGGTGCTGCCATAGGTCTGGGTGGTGCTGTCGGACTTGGTATTGAAATAGGTGAATTCGAGGTGGTTCTGGTCGTTGATATAGCCGTCGATCTTGGCGCCGTAGAAGGGCGAGCCGGTATGATAGAAGGAGCGGGAGGTGCCCTGCTTGGTCTTGGTCTTCAGGTCATATTCGGTGCCGGCGCCGATGCTGTTGTTGTCGCGCGCCTGGTAGAGGCCGAAGAAGAACAGATGATCCTTCCAGATCGGCCCGGAGAGCGTGGCGGTGAGCGACTTGGAATCGGCCTCGCCGTTGACGTTGTCGGTATAGATGGTGTCGCGCGTCTTCGAGCGCAGCGCATTGGGGTTCCAGTTGTACAGCAGCATGCCGTGGAATTCGTTGCTGCCGGACTTGGTGGTGGCGTTGATGAAGCCGCCGGTCGAGCGACCGAACTCGGCGGAATAGCCGCCCGTCTTGGTCTCCAGCGTCTTGTAGAAGTCGTAGGGAACTTCGACCGGTGACAGCCCCTTGCGGAAATCGGTGATGTTCAGCCCGTTGATGAAGAACGCGTTTTCCGAGACGGCTCCGCCGTTGAACGAGGTCTGGCCAGAAAAGGCGCTCGAACCCGCGCTCGCGCCCGGCGCCAGCTGGATGGCCGCCTGCAGGCTGCGCGCGAGCGGCAGGCGCTGGCTCACATCGGCCAGGTCGAGGACGAGGCCGGTGGTGGTGCGGTCGAAATCGGCGGTGGCGACGCGCGAGCTCTTCACCACGATCTCGTTGCTGCTGCCTTCGGGCGCGAGCGCGAAGATGTTGCCGGTGTTGTTGGCCGAGATCCGGATGCCCGATTCCTCGTATCCCGGATAACCTGCCGCGGTGATGGTGAAGCTGTACGCGCCCGTCTGCATCTCGGGCAGGCTGAAATTGCCTTCCTTGTCGGTGGTCGCGGTGCGGGTGAAGCCCTGGTCCTCGGACTTGGCCGAAACCGTCGCCCCGACGATCGGCTTGCCGTCCGGATCGACCACGCGACCGGTGGCGCGGACGGTAGAATAGCCCTGCGCATGGGCCAATGTCGGCACGAGTGGAAGGATCACCAGCGTCGCACCTGCGACGGACGCACGAAGGAGGCCGCGGCAGAGCCGCAGGCGAGCGTTGTTCATGATGGACTACCCCTTGTTGGCCCGACCCTCGGGCACGATCCGCGTTCGAATGTTATACGGATATCGTATACAACATAAGATTGCTGTGTCTTGTCAAACGGAAACTTCCGTTATTAATCAAGGGATTTGGAGTGTATTGCTGCAGTGCAACGCGTGAATCGTTAACTTTTCGTTCCGATCCGGCGGCGGGTTGTCTGCGCCGTTCGCGACGTGCATGGCCAAATCGCCGCCGGAGTTGCACCCCGGCCGCGCGGGCCGTACAGGGCGCGCGTTTCCCCATTTCGGAGTCCCTGCCCCATGTCGGATAAGATCAATCGCGTCGTCCTCGCCTATTCGGGCGGCCTGGACACGAGCGTGATCCTGAAATGGCTGCAGCAGACCTATAACTGCGAGGTCGTCACCTTCACCGCCGATCTCGGCCAGGGCGAGGAGCTGGAGCCCGCGCGCAAGAAGGCGGAGATGGCCGGCGTGAAGCCCGAGCACATCTTCATCGAAGACGTGCGCGAGGAATTCGTGAAGGACTATGTGTTCCCGATGATGCGCGCCAACGCGCTCTACGAGGGACTGTACCTGCTCGGCACCTCGATCGCGCGGCCGCTGATCGCCAAGCGCCAGATCGAGATCGCCAAGATGGTCGGCGCCGACGCGGTGAGCCACGGCGCCACCGGCAAGGGCAACGACCAGGTCCGCTTCGAGCTCGGCTATTACGCGCTGAACCCGGACATCAAGGTGATCGCGCCGTGGCGCGAGTGGGACCTGACCAGCCGCACCAAGCTGATCGAATTCGCGGAATCGCACCAGATCCCGGTGACCAAGGACAAGCGCGGTGAGTCGCCCTTCTCCACCGACGCGAACCTCCTCCACACCTCGTCGGAGGGTAAGGTGCTCGAGGATCCGTGGGAGGAAGTGCCCGACTATGTCTACTCGCGCACGGTGAACCCCGAGGACGCGCCGGACGTGCCCGAGACGATCACGATCGATTTCGAGCGCGGCGACGGCGTGGCGCTGAATGGTCAGGCGATGTCGCCGGCGACGCTGCTCACCGCGCTCAACGAGCTCGGCCGCAAGCACGGCATCGGCCGGCTCGATCTGGTCGAGAACCGCTTCGTGGGCATGAAGTCGCGCGGCATGTACGAGACGCCGGGCGGCACCATCTATCACCTCGCGCATCGCGGCATCGAGCAGATCACGCTCGATCGCGGTGCCGCGCACCTCAAGGACGAGCTGGCCCCGCGCTATGCCGAGCTGATCTACAACGGCTTCTGGTTCTCGCCCGAGCGCGAGATGCTGCAGGCGGCGGTCGATTACAGCCAGGAGAAGGTCACCGGCACCGTTCGGCTGAAGCTGTACAAGGGCAGCGTGATCGTCACCGGCCGCAAGTCGCCCTACACGCTCTACAGCGAGAAGGTCGTGACCTTCGAGGACGACCAGGGCGCCTATGACCAGCGCGATGCGGCGGGCTTCATCAAGCTCAATGCGCTGCGCCTGCGCCTGCTTGGCCGCCGCGAGGGATAAAAGGAAATAGTGTTTCCTCTCCCGGCGCAGCCGGGGGAGGGGGACCGCGCCGCGCAAGCGGCGTGGTGGAGGGGGCGCCGCACGATGCGGCGTCCTTTTTTGTCGGTGCGGGGGATGCCTCCTCCACCACCGCCTGCGGCGGCTTTCCCCCTCCCCCGGGCTGCGCCCGAGGGAGGAGACGCTTAGGCTTTCACCGCCGCCCGGTACGCCCGCAGGCTATCCCAGGCATAGAGCGCGCAGCCCGACCAGATCAGCGCGAAGGTGGCGAGGTGCACGGGCAGCACTGGCTCGCCGAAGATCAGCACCGCTTCCAGGAATTGCAGCGTCGGCGCGATATATTGGAGCAGCCCCATGGTCGCATAGGGCAGCCGCTTGGCGGCCGCGGCGAACAGCAGCAGCGGCGTCGCGGTGACGATCCCGGCGGCGACCAGCAGGAGGTCGATCCGCGTAGATCCGCCGAACGCGGCCGTGCCGGTGTGGTTCGCCCAGAGCAACACCGCCAGCGCAGGCGGCCCGAGCAGCAACGTCTCCACGGTCAGTCCGCCCAACGCGTCGATCGCCGCGACCTTGCGCAGCAGACCATAGGCCCCGAAGCTCAGCGCCAGCGCGAGCGGGATCCACAGCGCGCCGCCGCCATGCAGCGTCAGCAGCAGCACCCCGATCGCGGCCAGCCCGATCGCCACGCCCTGCCAGCGCCGCAGCCGCTCGCCGAGTACCAGCATCCCAAGCGCGACATTGACCAGCGGATTGATAAAATAGCCGAGGCTCGCGTCGAGCACATGGTTGTTCTGGACCGACCAGATATAAACCAGCCAGTTGATCGCGATCAGCGCCGCGCTGCCGACGAGGAAGAGCAAGGTCCGTCCCCGGGCAGCGGCGGCGATGCTCCGCACGCGGCGCAGCACCACGACGATCACGGCGAGCAGCAGCAGCGACCATAGCACGCGATGCGACAGCACCTGGAGTGCGGGCACTGCCTGTAGCAGGTGCAGATAGAGCGGCAGCACGCCCCACAGGCTGTAGGCGGCAATGCCGAGGGAAAGACCGGCGCGATCGGCGCCCTGAACGTTGGACATGTCGCCCTGTTGCGCCGTGTTGCGGTGCAACGCAACAAGCGGAGCAGTCAGGCGGGGCGGATCGGTATCGCCGCGTCCGCCCCCACCACGGTGGTCCAGCGCACCACCTCCCAGTGCGTGACGACCCCCTCCGTCACATAAGGATCCTGTTCTGCGAAGGCGCGCGCAGCCTCGGCATCGTCGAACAGCAGCAGCGCGCTTTCTGGAGGATCACCCACCGCGCCACCCAGCAGCAGCGTGCCCGCCTCCGCTGCGGCCCAGGCGAACGCGAGATGCGCTTCCCGAAGCGTTCCCCGGCGCGCGAGATAGTCGGGCGCCAGGGTGTAGCGGAGCAGGACATGCGCCATGCTCAGTCGGCGAACAGCAGGACCGGCGTCTCCAGCAGCTTCTTCACCGCCTGGACGAAGCTCGCCGCATCCCAGCCGTCGACGACGCGGTGGTCGCAGCTGATCGAGAGGTTCATCAGCTTGGCGCGGACGATGTCGTCGCCCCCCATTCCATTCGACTTGAACACCGGGCGCTCGACGATCTTGTTCGGGCCGATGATCGCGACTTCCGGCCGGTTGATCACCGGCGTCGTCGCGATGCCGCCAAGGGGCCCAAGCGAAGTGACGGTGAGGGTGGAGCCGCTCAGCTCCTGCGACGTCGCCTTGCCGGTGCGCGCAGCCTCGGCGAGGCGGGTGATCTCGCTCGCCAGCTGCCAGACATTCCTGTCCTGCGCATCGCGGATCACCGGCACCATCAGGCCGGCATCGGTCTGCGTCGCCATGCCGAGATGGACGCGGCCATGGCGGGTAACCACGCCGGCCTCGTCGTCATAGCGGGCGTTGAGCATCGGGAAGTCGGGTAGCGTGCGGCACAAGGCGACGATCAGCAACGGCAGCAGGGTCAGCTTGGGGCGCTGGCCGCGATTGTCGTTGAGGTCGGCGCGCATCGCCTCCAGCGCGGTCACATCGATCTCGTCGACATAGGTGAAGTGCGGGATGGCGCGCTTCGACGCGGCCATGTTCTCGGCGATGCGGCGGCGCATGCCGATCACCTTCACCGGCTGGTCCTCGCGGGCACGGCTGGCGTGCGGCGCGTGATAGCCCTGCGCGCTGCCATAGCGGAGGAGGGCGTCGAGATCGGCGTGGCGGACGCGGTCGCCCTCGGCGGGCTTCACCTGCGCGAGGTCGATGCCGAGGTCGGCGGCGCGGGCGCGGACGGCGGGGGAGGCGAGGATCTTATGATCCTCCCCGGAACGGGGAGGGGGACCATCAGCCGCAGGCTGATGGTGGAGGGGGGGCTCAGCCGGGGATGCGGGCGCAGTTTCGGCGGGGTCGCCCAGCGACGCCCCCCCTCCACCACCGGCTTCGCCGGCGGTCCCCCTCCCCGTGCCGGGGAGGATCGATTCCTCCACGCCAGGATTCTCCGCTTCGACCTGCTCCTCGACGGGCGTTTCCGCCTCGGCTTCCGCCTCGCCCTCGACCTCGATCACCATCAGCGCCGAACCGATCGGCACCTGATCGCCCACTTCGCCGGCGAGTTCGACCACCACGCCGGAGACGGGCGATTCCATCTCCACCGTGGCCTTGTCGGTCATCATGTCGGCGACCTGCTGGTCCTCCTCGACGCGGTCGCCGATCTTCACGTGCCAGGCGACGATCTCGGCCTCGGCAATGCCTTCGCCGATGTCCGGCAGACGAAAGGTAAAACGAGCCATGGGCGTCAGTCCTTGAGGAGGTTGTTGAGCGCCTCGCGGATCCGCACGGGACCCGGGAAATAGGCCCATTCGAGGCTGTGGGGGTAAGGTGTGTCGAAGCCGGTGACGCGAGCAATCGGCGCTTCGAGATGGTAGAAGCAGCGTTCCTGCACCAGCGCGGAAAGCTCGGCGCCGAAGCCGGAAGTCCTCGTCGCCTCATGGACGATCATGCAGCGGCCGGTCTTCTTGACCGAGGTCTCGATCGCTTCGATGTCGAGCGGCACCAGCGTGCGCAGATCGATGATCTCGGCATCGACGCCCAGCTCCTCGATCGTCGCGGCGACCACGTGCACCATCGTGCCGTAGCAGAGGATGGTGACCGCCTCGCCCTCGCGGACCGTGGCGGCCTTGCCGAGTTCGACGCGGTAGTGCCCCTCGGGCACCTCGCTCGCCGGATGCGCGGTCCAGTTCTTGGCCGGGCGGTCATAATGGCCGTCGAACGGGCCGTTATAGATGCGCTTGGGCTCGAGGAAGAGGACGGGGTCGTTGTCCTCGATCGCGGCGATCAGCAGGCCCTTGGCGTCATAGGGCGTCGACGGGATCACCGTCTTGATGCCGGAGACGTGGGTGAAGATGCCCTCGGGCGACTGGCTGTGCGTCTGCCCGCCGAAGATGCCGCCGCCATAGGGCGAGCGTACCGTGATCGGCGCGGTGAAATCGCCGTTGGAGCGGTAGCGCAGCCGCGCGGCTTCGGAAACGAGCTGGTCGAGTGCCGGGTAGATGTAATCGGCGAACTGGATCTCGGGCACGGGGCGCAGGCCATAGGCGCCCATGCCGATCGCCACGCCGATGATGCCGATCTCGGTGATCGGCGTGTCGAAGGCGCGGGTCTTGCCGTACTTGGCCTGGAGCCCGGCGGTCGCGCGGAACACGCCGCCGAAATAGCCGACATCCTCGCCCATCACGACGACCTGGTCGTCGCGCTCCATCATCACGTCCATGGCGGAGTTGATCGCCTGGATCATGTTCATCCGGGGGGCGCCGCTCATATCCCGGCCGCCTTGCGCTCGGCGATCATCTGGTCGCTCTGTTCCTTCAGGTGCCAGGGCATCTCCTCGAAGACGCCCTCGAACATGGTCTCGAACGGCTGGTGCATGCCGTGGCCGAGGATGCCGTTCTTCTCGGCCTCCTTCTGCGCGCGCTTCACCGTCTCGGCGAGTTCGAGGTCCATCGCCGCATGGCGTTCCTCGTCCCATTCGCCGAGGCCGATCAGATGGTCCTTCAGCCGCCGGATCGGGTCGCCGAGCGGCCAGGCATTGGTCTCGCCCGCCGAGCGATAGGCGCTGGGATCGTCCGAGGTGGAGTGGCCCTCGGCGCGATAGGTGAAATGCTCGATCAGCGTCGGGCCCTGGTTGGTCCGCGCGCGCTCGGCGGCCCACTCGGTCGCCGCATAGACCGCCAGCGCGTCGTTGCCGTCGACGCGCAGGCCCGCGATGCCATAGCCGATCGCGCGCGCCGCGAAGGTGGTCGCCTCCGCGCCCGCGAAGCCCGAGAAGCTAGAGATCGCCCATTGGTTGTTGACGACGTTGAAGATCACCGGCGCGCGGTAGACCGTCGCGAAGGTCAGCGCCGAGTGGAAGTCGCCTTCCGCGGTCGAGCCCTCGCCGCACCAGGTGGCGGCGATGCGGGTGTCGCCGCGCGCCGCGCTCGCCATCGCCCAGCCCACCGCCTGCGGATATTGCGTGGCGAGGTTGCCGGAGATCGAGAAGAAGCCGGTTTCCTTCGACGAATACATGATCGGCAGCTGCCGGCCCTGCAGCGGATCGCCCCGGTTCGAGTAGATCTGGTTCATCATCTCGACCAGCGGATAGCCGCGGGTGATCAGGATGCCCTGCTGGCGATAGCTGGGGAAGCACATGTCATCGCCGGCCATCGCCAAGGCGGCCGAGACCGACACCGCCTCCTCGCCGGTGGACTTCATGTAGAAGCTGGTCTTGCCCTGGCGCTGGGCGCGGAACATGCGCTCGTCAAACGCGCGGGTGAGCGCCATGCTGCGCAGCATTTTCCGCTTTGCATCCGGGTCCAGCCGCGGATCCCAGGGGCCGACGGCATTGCCCTCGTCATCGAGGACGCGGACCAGGCCATAGGCGAGTTCGTGGAAGCGATCGGCCGGCTCGGCGGTGTCCGGGCGGCGCGCGGCGCCGGCGGGGGGCACGACGAGATCGCTGAAATCGGCCTCGTCGCCGGGGCGAAAGCGCGGCTCGGGCACATGCAGCGATAGCGGCGGCAGGTTGGCGCGCGGGGCGTCCACCGTCATGGTCTCTCCATAAATTCGGCCGTGTCGCCACGGACAACGCACGGAACTCGATTTCACGCGCTTGTTATAAAATTTCAATCGGCCTGTCGAGATGGGGCAGCAGGGCTGGCCTAAAAATTTGAGGTGGGGAGTCCGATTGACTCCGTGGCGGATTAGAACAAAATAGGAACGAACGAGTCGGACCTGTCATCAACCCCCGAGCGAGTCGCCGTGCCCGATCCTGCCACTCTCGACCAGTTGCGCGCAATGCTCAGCGCCATCGACGGCACCGGATTCCGTCGGCGCCCTGTACTGCCCTTCGGGCTGGAGCGGCTCGATTCGAAGCTGGCGGACGGCGGGCTGCGGCTGGATGCGCTGCACGAGATCGCCGGCGCCACGCCCGACCTGACCGACGATTGTGCCGCCACCACCTTCCTCGGCGGAGTCGCCGCGCGCTGCTGGGGGCCGGTGCTGTGGGTGGTCCGGCGGCGCGACCTGTTCGCCCCCGGCTTGGCGCAGGTGGGCCTAGATCCCAAGCGGGTGATCTATGCCGAGGCGCGCGACGACGACGAACTGCTCGCGATCATGGAGGAAGGGCTGCGCCATCGTGGGCTCGGCGCGGTGATCGGCGAAGTGAAGCGGCTGGCGATGCCGGCGACGCGGCGGCTGCAATTGGTGGCGGAGGGCGGTCGCACGATCGCGCTGCTGCTCAAGCGCCATGCCCGTGAGGGGAGCGATCCCTTGGGGGCGCCGTCCGCGGCGGTGACGCGCTGGCGGATCGGCTGCGCACCCTCGGCGCCGCTGCCGGTGGAGGGGGTCGGGCGGCCGCGCTGGGACGTGTCGCTGGCGCGGCAACGTGGGGGGGAATCATTCCAACTCTTGGTGGAGGCCTGCGATGCAACGGGTCGCTGCGCTCTTCCTGCCCCACTGGTCGCTCGACCGCGTGCGGCGGGCCGAGCGGCGCGCGCTGCCGCCGCCTGAGCGGGGCCGGGCGCTTTCCACGAACGATACCGCACCCGTTGCCCTGCCGCTTGCGAGAGGGGCCGGGGGAGGGGCTGATCTTAGCGTAGTCCACCCTCTCCACGTCAGTCCCTCCTCCAGGCGGGAGGGGAGCGAAGACTTGGAAGGGCTCGTCCAGGCACAAGCGCTCGCCGCAGCCGAGCAGGAAGCCGCCTGCTCCGTCCAGCGCGGCGGCGGCTGGCGGCCGGGGGCGCGCTGGGCGCGGGTCGCGCGCGATGCTGCCATCGCCGCGCTCCCGCCGCACCAGCGGCCGCCGATGCGCGAGCTCGGCCGGCGCAGCGAGGCGGCGGCGCCGGTGTTCAAGCGGATGCGGCCCGACGAGGGCGGGGCGATGGCGGGTGGGGTGGTGCGGTTGCCGCTGGCGGCGCGCGGGGCTGCGCCGTCCGTCGTGGCGTCGGCGCCTCCCCCACAATCGTCATCCCGGCGAAAGTCGGGATCCATTCGCCTGTCGGTTTCGGCTTCCTCCCCAGCGGAGAAGGTAATGGATCCCGGCCTTCGCCGGGATGACGAAAGGGGTGTGGAGTTTCCCCGCATCCTCTCCCGCCGCACCGGCAGCCGCAGCGAAGTTGCCGCCGCCTGCCCCGCCGCCATCGCCGCGGGTATCCGCATCGGCATGGCGCTTACCCAGGCCCGTGCGCTGGTGCCCGAGCTGCGCGTCGACCCGGCCGATCCCGAAGGCGATCGCGCCGACCTCGAACGGCTGGCGCACGGCCTCGCGCGGCGCTGGTCGCCGAGCGTGACCCTGGCCGGCGAGGACCTGCTGTTCCTCGACCTGACCGGTGTTGCCCATCTCCACGGCGGCGAAGCCAGGATGCTGCGCCGGCTGCATGCGCTGCTCGCCCGGCTGGGCTTCGCCGCTAGGATCGCCGTCGCCGATACCCTTGGCGCCGCCTGGGCCTTGGCGCGTTTCCGCCCCGAGACGCTGCTCCGCTGCCCGCCCGGCGAACATGGCGCGTGGCTCGCGCCGCTGCCGGTCGAGGCGTTGCGGCTGGAGGGGGATGCGCTCGACCTGCTCCACCGGCTCGGCGTCGACAGCATCGGCCAGCTCGCCGCGCTCCCCCGCGCGCCGCTGGTCCGCCGCTTCGGCACCGTCATCGCCGCGCGGCTGGACCAGGCGCTGGGCCGCATCCCGGAGCCGGTCACCCCCGTCACCCCGCCCGAGCAGATCGCGGTCACCCAGCGCTTCGCCGAGCCGATCGCCACGCCCGAGGCGATCGCTCACTGGCTGGGCGATCTCGTCCACCGTCTCGCCGAAGCATTGGCCGAAGCAGGGCAAGGGGCGCGCCGCATTGGGCTGGTCGCCGACCGGGTCGACGGCGTGCCGCAACGGATCGGCATCGGTCTCGCCCGCGCCAGCCGCGATCCCGCGCACCTGCTCCGCCTGCTCGCGCGCCGGATCGACCAGATCGAACCCGGCTATGGCCTCGACGCGATGACGCTGCATTTGCTGCGCAGCGAACCGCTGGGTGCGCAGCCGGTCGACGAGCGGCTGGATGCCGAGACGGTGCCCGATCTCGCGCCCTTGATCGACACGCTGGCGACGCGGATCGGCATGGCGCGGCTCTGGCGGATGCGGCCGGTGGAAAGCGACGTGCCGGAGCGCTCGGCCGCCGCCCTCCCGCCGCTCAATCCGCCCGAACGCGAGGCCCCGCCGATGAAGGCCGACGATGTCCGCCAGCTCGATCGCAATGCCCCGCTGCCGCCCTGGCACCCCGACTGGCCGCGCCCGATCCGCCTGCTGCGCCGGCCCGAGCGGCTGGACTTCGTGGTCGCCGAGCTGCCCGACCAGCCGCCGCGTCGCTTCACCTGGCGGGGCGAGCGGCACGAGGTGGTCCGCGCCGACGGGCCCGAGCGGATCCATGGCGAATGGTGGAAGCGCGCGACCGAGACGCATGCCACGCGCGACTATTTCCGCGTCGAGGACGAACGCGGCCGCCGTTACTGGCTGTTCCGCCAGGGCGATGGCGAACGTAGCGTTACCGGCGATCTCAGCTGGTATCTCCACGGCCTGTTCGGGTGACCGCCATGTATGCCGAACTCCAGGTCACCAGCCATTATTCCTTCTTGCGCGGCGCCTCCGCGCCGTCCGAGCTGTTCGAGGCGGCGGCGGCCTATGGCATGCCCGCGCTCGGCATTACCGATCACAACAGTGTCGGCGGGATCGTCCGCGCGCTGGTCGCGGCGGAGGCGACGGGCGTGCGGCTGGTCACCGGCTGCCGGCTGGACCTGACCGACGGCAGCGGCGTGCTGGTCTGGCCCGAGGATCTCGCCGCCTGGTCCCGGCTCACCCGGCTGCTCAGCATCGGCAAGGCGCGGGCGGATGCGCAGCATGGAGAGAAGGGGCAGTGCTTCCTCCATTGGGAGGATGTGGCGGGGCATGCCGACGGCCTTGTCGCCGCGCTGGCGCCGGGCATGGCGGATGGCGGCGACCCGGCGGCGCTGCGCTGGATGGCGGATGTGTTCGGGGACCGGGGGCATGTCACCCTCACCCGCCATCGCCGGCCGCAGGAGGCGGTGCGGTTGCACGGGCTGGCAGAGGCCGCCGCCGCGCATGGCCTGACCCCGCTCGCCACCGGCGACGTGCTCTATCATCACCCCGACCGGCGGATGCTGCACGACGTGATGACCGCGATCCGCCACACCACCACCGTCGACGATCTCGGCTTCCGCCGCGCCCGCAGCGCCGATCGGCATCTCAAGCCCCCGCACGAAATGGCGCGCCGCTTCGCCGCCTGGCCCGAGGCGCTGCAGGCGGTGGAGGCAGTGGTCGAGCGCTGCAGCTTCTCCCCCCGCGAACTCGGCAAGCTCTATCGCTACCCCGATGAAGTGGTGATGTCCGGCCGCAGCCCGCAGCAGGCTTTGGCCAAGCTCGCCCGCGATGCGCTCGCCGCCAAGTTCCCGGAAGGGCCGCCGCCCGCCTATGCCGAACTGCTGGAGAAGGAGCTGCGGCTGGTCGAGAAATTCGGCTATGCGCCCTATTTCCTCACCGTCCATTCGATCGTCCGCTTCGCCCGCGCGCAGGAAATCCTGTGCCAGGGGCGGGGGAGTGCGGCCAATTCGCTGATCTGCTTCCTGCTCGGCGTCACCTCGATCGACCCGGTGGTGCACAAATTGCTGTTCGAGCGGTTCATTTCCGAGGACCGCGACGAGCCCCCCGATATCGACGTCGATTTCGAGCATGAGCGGCGCGAGGAAGTGATCCAGTGGATCTACGAGACCTATGGCGCGCGCCACGCCGCGCTCACCGCCGTGGTCAGCCGCTATCGTACGCGTGGGGCGGTGCGCGAGGTCGGCAAGGCGCTGGGGCTGCCCGAGGACGTCACCGCCGGGCTGGCGGGGCAGGTCTGGGGCTGGTCGAACGAAGGGGTGAGCGAGGCCGATGCCGCCGCGCTCAACCTCGATGCCAGCGAACCGCGGCTGGCGCTGACGCTCGATCTTGCCCGCCAGCTGATCGGCACCCCGCGCCACCGCTCGCAGCATCCCGGTGGCTTCGTGCTGGCCCAGGCGAATCTCGACGAGATCGTGCCGATCGAACCGGCGGCGATGGTGGCGCGGCGGGTGATCGAATGGGAGAAGGACGATATCGAGGAACTCGGCCTGATGAAGGTCGACATTCTCGGGCTCGGCATGCTCGGCTGCATGCGGCGCGCGTTCGACCTGCTCGAGCAGCACAAGGGGGTGAAGCTCACCTTGGCTTCCGACGCGATGCAGGAGGACGACGAAGACACCTTCAAGATGATCCAGAAGGCCGACACGCTCGGCACCTTCCAGATCGAGAGCCGGGCGCAGATGTCGATGCTGCCACGACTGAAGCCACGCGAGTTCTACGACCTCGTCATCCAGGTCGCGATCGTGCGGCCGGGGCCGATCCAGGGGGACATGGTGCACCCCTATCTGCGGCGGCGCGAGGGCAAGGAGGAGGTCGAGTATCCCAGCGCGGAACTGGAGGACGTCTTGTCGAAGACCTTCGGCGTGCCGCTGTTCCAGGAGCAGGCGATGAAGGTCGCCATCGTCGGCGCGGGGTTCGAACCGGCCGAGGCCGATGCGCTGCGCCGCGCGATGGCGACCTTCAAGTCGACCGGCGGCGTCACGCACTTCAAGGAGAAGATGATCAGCGGGATGCTCAAGAAGGGCTACACCCAGGATTTCGCCGAGCGGACCTTCAAGCAGATCGAGGGTTTCGGCAGCTATGGCTTTCCCGAGAGCCACGCGGCGAGCTTCGCCAAGATCGCCTATGCGTCGAGCTGGATGAAGTGCCACCATCCGGACATTTTCTGCGCGGCGCTGCTCAACGCCCAGCCGATGGGCTTTTACGCGCCGGCGCAGATCGTCCGCGATGCGCGCGAGCATGGCGTCGAGGTACGCGCGGTGTGCGTCAACGACAGCGACTGGGATACGCGGGTCTTAGGATCCTCCCCGGAACGGGGAGGGGGACCATGTGCGCCAGCACATGGTGGAGGGGGAGCTCCACACGGGCATCCCTTGCCGAGCTCCCCCTCCACCACCGCCTTCGGCGGCGGTCCCCCTCCCCGTGCCGGGGAGGATCTGCGGTTCCTCCCCCTTCGCCTCGGCATGCGCGTCGTGCAGGGGCTGTCCGCGCGCGATGCCGAGGCGATCCTCACCGCCCGTGCCGAGCGGCCCTTCACCTCGATCGAGGATGTCTGGCGCCGCGCCCGCGTTTCCCCCGCCGCGCTGACCAAGCTCGCCCAGGCCGATGGCTTCCGCGCCTTCGGCCAGGATCGCCGCCAGGCGCTGTGGGCGATCAAGGCGCTCGACCAGGCGCCCTTGCCGCTGTTCGCCGGCATCGAGGGGCCGATCCAGGCCGCCGAGCCTGTGGTGACGCTCACCCCGCTCACCGCCGGCCGCGAGGTGGTGGAGGATTATCGCGCCACCCAGCTGAGCCTGCGCGCGCATCCGCTCCACTTCCTGCGCGGCACGCTCGCGGCGCGGCGCATCCGCCCCTGCGGCGACCTCAAGACGCTCAAGGACGGCGCGCGGGTGGAGGTGGCGGGAATCGTGCTCGTCCGCCAGAAGCCGGGCAGCGCCAAGAGCATCTTCCTCACGCTGGAGGACGAGAGCGGGATCGCCAATGCGATCGTCTGGCCGGCGCGCTTCGCGCTCTACCGCCCGATCATCCTCGCCGCGCCGATGATCGCGGTGCGGGGGCGCCTCCAGCGCGAGGGCGAGGTGCTGCACCTGATCGCCGAGACGATCACCGACCTGACCGACCTGCTGCGCAGCGTCGGCGCGCTCGACCTGCCGCGAATGACGATGCCCGGCGACGGCGCGACGCATGGCGGCACGATCGATTCGCGCGACCGCAAGGTCACCCGCGCCACCGATCCCGCACAAGCCTATCCAAAGCAGCGAACGCCGGAGAGCTGGCCGTCGCGGCGCGAGGACATCATTCCGATCAAGTCGCACGATTTCCACTGATTCCGAATATCGCTACGCCGTTGCATCATCTTCCGGGGGGAACCATGCTGAACCATCTTCTGATCGCCGGATCCGGTCTGCTGCTCGCATCCACCGCGCACGCGCAAAGCGTCGCGCCGCCGCCCGCGGCGCTGCAGGCGCTCGAAGGCTGCTGGCAGGGCAGCGGCAAGGTGATGGACAAGCCCGTCACCCTCACGCTCCGCGCCGCGCCGACGGCGATGGGGGCAATGATCGCGCTCGATACGACCAGCGTCGCCACCGCCGATGCCGCCGACCGCTACGCCGCGCACCTCGTCTTCGGCTGGTTGCCCGCCAAGGCCGGGCGCCCGGCAGGCGCGCTCACCGGCTATTGGGCGGACAGCTTCGGCGGCGCCTTCGCGGCGCCCGGCGAGGGCGAGGCGCAGGATCAGGGATTCGAGATGCGCTATCGCTTCGGCAGCGACACCTTCGTCAATCGCTGGCGGCGCACGGGGCCGGCGCTCGAATGGACGATCGTCGCGCGCGATGCCGTGGGCAAGGAAAGCCTCTTCGCCACCTATCGGCTGATCGTCACGCCCTGCGGACCGGCCAGGCCGGCGCCGCGCCGCTAGGACGCCGCGCCGGCCCCGCGGATCAGCCTGCGACCACCGTCTGCTCGATCGTGCCGAAGATCGGGTGGTGCTTGTCGTCCTCTGCCCAGATGCGGATCGTGTCGCCCGCCTTCAGGAACGGTGTCTCGGCGCTCCCACGCAGGATCGTCTCGACGGTGCGCACCTCGGCGAGGCAGCAATAGCCCTTGCCGCCCTCGCCGATCGGCTTGCCCGGGCCACCATCGTCGTCGCGATTGGAGACGGTGCCCGATCCGATGATCGTGCCCGCACCCAGCGCGCGCGTCTTCGCCGCATGGGCGATCAGCGTGCCGAAATCGAAGGTCATGTCCTCGCCCGCGTCGACCCGGCCGAAGGGCTTGCCGTTGAGGTCGACCATCAGCGTGCGGTGGAGCTTGCCGTCCTGCCACCAATCGCCCAGCGCGTCCGGCGTGACGAACACCGGCGAGAAGGCGCTGGCCGGCTTGGACTGGAAGAAGCCGAAGCCCTTGGTGAGTTCGCCCGGGATCAGGTTGCGCAAGCTCACGTCGTTGGTCAGGCCCACCAGCCGCACCGCCGCCAGCGCTTCCTCACGGCTGGCACCCAGCGGCACGTCGCCGGTGACGACCACCACTTCGGCCTCCAGGTCGCAGCCCCAGCTTTCGTCCTTGAGCGGGATCGAATCGCGCGGGCCCAGGAAGCCGTCGGACCCGCCCTGGTACATCAGCGGATCCTGCCAGAAGCTCTCGGGCAGCTCGGCGTCGCGTGCCTGCCGCACCAGCGCGACATGGTTCACATAGGCGGAGCCGTCCGCCCATTGATAGGCACGGGGCAAGGGGGCCGATGCCTGGCGCTCGTGGAAGCGCATCATCGGGATGGTCTCATGCTCGAGATCGGTGGCGAGGTTGCGCAGATCGCCCTCCACCCGCGCCCAATCGTCCAGCGCCGCCTGCAGCGTGGGGGCGATATGGCTGGCATCGGCGCACCAGGCGAGATCGTTCGAGACGACGACGAGCTTGCCGTCGCGGCCCTGCTTGAGGCTGGCTAGTTTCATTTGACACCATCTCCTTCGGCGGTCGCCATAGAGCAACTTCGCTCGCCACGGAACCGTAGCCCCTTGGTACGTATTTTGCCCAGTCGCATTGACTTCGGGGCGGGCCATGATCAACGAATTACATATGGCCGCTCCGCTTCGCTTTCTGGATCATGGCGGCGAAATGGCGGAACGTATCCGCACGTTCGACTGGACGAACCATCCTTTCGGCCCGCCAGGGTCCTGGTGCGAGCCGCTGCGCATCACGGTCGACATGATGCTGGCCTCGCGCTTTCCCAAAGCGCTCTATTGGGGCCCCGAGTTCCGGCTGCTCTACAACGATGCCTGGGCGCCGATCGCAGCCGACCGGCACCCCTGGGCGCTGGGCCGCGCAGGCGGTGAGGTCTGGGCGGAGATCTGGGACGTGGTCGGCCCGCAGATGGAGGAGGTGGTCGCCACCGGCCGCGGCTTTGCCGTCTACGATCAGCTGCTGCGGATGGCGCGCGACGGCGTACCGCGCGATACTTGGTGGAACTACAGCTTCACCCCGGTGCGCAATGCCGAGGGGCGGGTGCTCGGCATCCTCAACCAAGGCAACGAGACGACGCGGGTGGTGCTTGCCGAGCGCGCCAAGCAGGCCGAGATCGAGCGGCTGCGCGACTATTTCGAGCAGGCCCCCGGCGCGGTGGCGCTGCTGGACGGCCCGGAGCACCGATTCGTGCTGGCAAACCCCGCCTATCTCGAACTGGTCGGCCGCGAGGCCGTGGTGGGGCAACGCGTCGCAGAGGCGCTGCCCGAGGTCGTCGAGCAGGGCTATGTCGATGTGCTCGACCATGTGTTTCGCAGCGGCACCCCCTACCGCGCGGTCAATCGCGACGTGATGCTGCAGCGTCGCGCGGACGCACCCACCGAGCGCCGCGTACTCGATTTCGCGTTCCAGCCGATCAAGGATTCGCTCGGCGCGTGCACGGGCATCTTCATTTCCGCTGCCGACATCACCGAGCGTGCGGCTGCCGAGGAAGCGTTGCGGCGGAGCGAGGAGCGGCTGCAGCTCGCGCTCAACGCTTCGACCGGCATCGGGACCTGGGACTGGACCGCGGAGAGCGGCCGGGTGACCGGCGACGAACGCTTCGCCGCGCTGTTCGGCATCGATCCCGAGCGGGTGACCCATGGCGGCGCCTTCGATGCGGTGCTCAACTTCATCCACCCGGAGGATCGCGCCCGTATCGCGCTGGAGGTGCGCCAGTCGATCGCCGACCGCGCGCCGCTCAAGCTGGAATTCCGCGTGGTGCGTGCCGATGGCGAGGTGCGCTGGCTGCTCACCCAGGGGCGCTGCACCTTCGATGCCGAGGGGCGTCCGATCCGCTTCCCCGGCGTCAGCTTCGACATCACCGACCGCAAGCTCGCCGAGGAAGCCGCGCAGGAGGCGGCCGAGGACCTGCGCTCCGCCACCGAGTCGCAGTCGTTCCTGCACGGCCTCGCCGAACGCCAGCGCGCGCTCGACACCCCCGACGCGATCATGGAACTCACCGCGGCCGAACTGGGAGCGAAGCTGGGGCTCGCCCGGGTCGGCTTCTACCGGGTGGCGGGCGACGTCATTCATCTGGGCCCGTGCTGGACCGATGGCAGCCTGCCCAAGTTCGCCGGGCAATGGCGGCTGGATGCGGTGGCGCCGCTGGTCGAGCGCTACCGCCAGGGCCGCACCGTCACCTTCGACGACAGCAGCGCGGAATTCCCGCATACCGAGCTGAGCAAGCTCTCGCCCTCGGCGATCGGCGTGCCGCTGCTGCGCGGCGGGCAATGGGTGGCGACCTTCTACGCCAATGGCGCCGGGCCGCGCGCATGGCTGCCCGAGGAGATCGCCTTCGTCGAGACCGTGGTCGAGACCACCTGGGATTCGGTCGAACGCGCCGATGCGGTGCTGGCGCTGCGCGAGAGCGAGGCGCAGTTCCGCGCGATCACCAACTCGATCGATCACATGGTCTGGTCGGCCGATGCCGAGGGTGCGGTCGATTTCTATAACGACCGATGGTACGACTATACCGGCGTCGAGCGCGGCAGTACCGACGGCCAGGCCTGGGGGCAGGTGCTCCACCCCGGCGATCAGCGGCGGGCGGCCGCGGCCTGGGAGCATTGCGTCCACACCGGGGAGCTGTATCGCATCGAGTATCGGCTGCGGCACCATAGTGGCATCTATCGCTGGGCGCTGGGCCGCGCGCAGCCACTGCGCGACGAGACCGGCCGCATCGTCCGCTGGTTCGGCACCAGCACCGACATCCAGGACATCGTCGACGCGCGCGAAGTGCTCGCCCGCTCGCGCGAGGAACTGGAGGCCGCCGTGCGCGAGCGGACCGAGCGGCTGATGGCTGCCGAGGCGCAGCTCCGCCAGGCGCAGAAGATGGAGGCGGTGGGCCAGCTGACCGGCGGCATCGCGCACGACTTCAACAACATGCTCGCGGTGGTGATCGGCGCGCTCGACCTGATGGAGCGCCGCGTCGCGCAGGGGCGCACCGATATCGATCGCTATCTCATCGCCGCGCGCGACGGGGCGAGCCGCGCGGCGGCGCTCACCCAGCGGCTGCTCGCTTTCTCGCGCCGCCAGCCGCTCGCGCCGACCGCGCTCGACGTGAACGACATGCTCGGCGGGATGATCGAGCTGCTGGTGCGCACGCTGGGCGAGAGCGTGGTGATCGAGACCCAGTTCGCCCGCCGGCTCGATCCGGTGGTGGCGGACCGCAACCAGCTCGAGAATGTCGTGCTCAACCTTGCCGTCAACGGCCGCGATGCGATGCCCGAGGGCGGCACGCTGACGATCGAGACCGCGCTGGTGGCGATCGACGCGGAAGAGGCCGCGCGGCACGAGATCGCCGCCGGCGACTTCGTCGAGATCCGCATCCGCGATACCGGCGTCGGCATGCCGCCGGAGGTGGCGGCGCGCGCCTTCGATCCGTTCTTCACCACCAAGGGTGTCGGCAAGGGCACCGGGCTGGGGCTCAGCCAAGTGTTCGGCTTCGTCCGCCAGTCGGGCGGGCATGTGACGATCGAGAGCGTGCCCGGGCGCGGTACCTGCGTGCGGGTGCTGCTGCCCGCCCAGCCCGAGGCGGTGCCTACGCCCGCCGCAAGCGGCGTCACGCGCGAACTGCCGCGCGGGCAGTCCAGCGAAGTGATCCTCGTCGTCGAGGACGAGGACCGGGTGCGCACCTATTCGGTCGAAGCGCTGCGCGAGCTCGGCTACGGCGTGGTCTTCGCGCGCGACGGGATCGAGGCACTGCGGCTGCTCGAACGCGGGCAGAGGGTTTCGCTGCTGTTCAGCGACGTGGTGATGCCCGAGATGAGCGGCCGCGAGCTGGCGACGCGGGTGCGCGAGCGCATGCCCGATCTCAAGGTGCTCCTCACCAGCGGTTATGCGCCCGATTCGCCGGCGGCACGCGAGGACGAGCACATCCTGCCCAAGCCGTTCGACATCGCCGCGCTGGCCACCGCGATCCGCGCCGCACTGGACGGTTGACGGCAGGAAAGGCTTGACCTTCGGGCGCGCGTTCGCCATTCGCGCCGCGGCTTCGGGCGACGCGTCCGTTTGACCAGTCCCTGCCGCCGAGTCCTGTCGAAGGGCGGCCAGGGTCCGCCCGGCAGGCGGAGGACGTGTATCCATGGCAAATGTGGCAGTGATCGGCGCCCAATGGGGTGACGAAGGCAAGGGCAAGATCGTCGACTGGCTCGCCGAGCGTGCCGATGTGGTGGTCCGCTTCCAGGGCGGGCACAATGCCGGCCACACGCTGGTGATCGGTGAAAAGGTCTACAAGCTCTCGCTGCTGCCCTCGGGCATCGTGCGCGGCACGCCCAGCGTGATCGGCAACGGCGTGGTGCTCGATCCCTGGGCGCTCAAGGCCGAGGTGGAGAAGCTGCGCGACCAGGGCGTCGACGTGACTCCGGACACGCTGAAGATCGCCGATACCTGCCCGCTGATCCTGCCCTTCCACCGCGATCTCGACGCGCTGCGCGAGGACGCCAGCGGCGCGGGCAAGATCGGCACCACCCGCCGCGGCATCGGCCCGGCTTATGAGGACAAGGTCGGCCGCCGCGCCATCCGCGTGTGCGACCTCGCCAATCTCGATTCGATCGGGCCGCAGCTCGATCGCCTCGCCGCGCACCACGACGCGCTGCGCGCCGGCTTCGGCCAGCCGCCGATCGACCGCGACGCGCTGGTCGAGGAGCTGCGCGGCATCGCCGGCTTCGTGCTGCCGTTCGTGCAGCCGGTGTGGAAGATGCTCAACGAGGCACGGTCGCGCGGCCGCCGCATCCTGTTCGAAGGCGCGCAGGGCGTGCTGCTCGACATCGACCACGGCACCTATCCGTTCGTCACCTCGTCCAACACCGTATCGGGCACCGCGGCGAGCGGCAGCGGCATGGGGCCGGGGGCGGTGGGCTTCGTGCTCGGCATCGCCAAGGCCTATACCACCCGCGTCGGATCTGGCCCGTTCCCGACCGAGCAGGACAACGATGTGGGCGAGCGGCTCGGCACGCGCGGGCACGAGTTCGGCACCGTCACCGGGCGCAAGCGCCGCTGCGGCTGGCTGGACGCGGTGCTGCTGCGCCAGTCGGTCGCGGTTTCGGGCATCACCGGAATCGCGCTGACCAAGCTCGACGTGCTCGACGGGTTCGAGGAGATCCAGGTCTGCACCGGCTATCGCCTGAACGGCGAGGTCCTCGATTACTATCCTGCCAGCGCGCCCGACCAGGCGGCCGTGGAGCCGATCTACGAAACGATGGAAGGCTGGTCGGAGTCGACCTTCGGTGCGCGCAGCTGGGCCGATCTGCCGGCACAGGCGATCAAGTATATCCGCCGCGTGGAGGAGCTGATCCAGTGCCCGGTCGCGCTGGTCTCGACCAGCCCCGAGCGCGAGGACACCATCCTCGTCCGCGACCCCTTCGCAGACTGACGCGAAAACGCCCGGCCCTCGGGGGAGGGCCGGGCGCATCGGAACTCAAGGCGCGGGGCTGAAAGGGGGAAAGGCTCCGCGCCGAGCTACCGCTCGTTAGCGCGGACGCTTGCGCTTGGGCTTGTCGCCGGTCTGGTCACTCGTGGTCGAGTCCGTGGTGGTCGCGCTCGGGTCCGTCGGCGACGTCGTCGTCGTCGTGGTCGACGAATCCGGTGTGTTCATCGTGCCCGAACCGGTGGTGCCGCCGGGCGTCGTCGTGGTCGACGGGTTCATCGACGGATCTGTCGGCGAGGTCGACGGCTGGCCCGGCGTGGTGCTCTGGTCCATGGTCGAGCCGCCCGGCGTCGTCTGGCCCGGCGTGGTCTGCTGCGCGAAGGCAGCCGGCGCGGCGATCAGCGTAGCAGCGGCGAGAATGGTCTTGATATACATTACACGGCATCCTTCTGTTGATTATGCCAACGGAAGATTAACCATCAAATCCCCAACAAGTCTCACTAACTGATTTCGATTAATCGATAAAAGCGAACGGGTCAGGGGCGAGTCGAGCGCAAGATCAGCCGACCTGCGCCCGGTGCAGCAATTTCTGGTCTGCCAGCACGAGCGCGACCATTGCTTCGACCACAGGCACGCCGCGGATGCCGACGCACGGATCATGGCGGCCCTTGGTGCGGATCTCGCTGGCCTCACCCTCGCGGGTGACGGTCTCGACCGGGATCAGGATCGAACTGGTCGGCTTGAACGCGACGCGCATCCGCACCGGCTGGCCGGTGGCGATGCCGCCCGCGATGCCGCCGGCATGGTTGGCGAGGAAATCCACGCCGCCATCGCCGCGCGGGCGCATCGCATCGGCATTCTCCTCGCCGCGCAGGGCGGCTGCCGCGAAGCCGTCGCCGATCTCGAAGCCCTTCACCGCGTTGATCGACATGCAGGCCGCTGCCAGTTCGCTATCGAGCTTGGCGTACAGCGGCGCGCCCCAGCCGGCAGGCACGCCGGTCGCCTCGCAGGCGACGACGGCACCGAGCGAGGAACCGTCCTTGCGTGCGGCATCGACCAGCGCTTCCCAGCGGACGGCCGCATCGGGATCGGGGCAGAAGAAGGGGTTGTTGCCGATCTCGGCCGCGTCGAACCGGGCATAGTCGATCGCATCGCCGCCGATTGCCTCGACCCAGGCGGTGATCGTCACCTCCGGAATCACCAGTCGTGCGACCGCACCGGCTGCCACCCGCGCGGCGGTCTCCCGCGCCGAGGAACGGCCGCCGCCGCGATAGTCGCGGAAGCCGTATTTCTGGTCATAGGCATAGTCGGCATGGCCGGGGCGATAGGCCTTGGCGACCTCCGAATAGTCCTTGGAGCGCTGGTCGACATTGTCGATATGGAGCGCGATCGGCGTGCCCGTGGTCCGCCCCTCGAACACGCCGGAGAGGATGCGGACCTGGTCCGGCTCCTGCCGCTGGGTGGTGAAGCGCGACTGGCCGGGGCGGCGGCGATCGAGGAAGGGCTGGATGTCGCCCTCGCTGAGCGTCAGCCCCGGCGGGCAACCATCGACCACCGCGCCGAGCGCGGGCCCATGGCTCTCGCCCCAGGTGGTGAAGCGGAACACGCGACCGAAGCTGTTGAACGACATCGGCGCACGCCCTCCGTCTGGGTTGAAACCGCGGGCCGTTTCGCAGGTGTCGCGCGCGGCTGCAACCCGTTCGGCGGAGGCTCGAGGGACGGTGCCGACTTTTGAAGCTGCGGTATGGGGCTGCTAGTCGCGAAATTGCGGCGCGCGTTTCTGCAGGTTGGCCATCACCGCCTCGAGCTGGTTGGGCGTGCGCAGCAGGGCTACCTGCTCGACGCTCTCGGCCAGCAGCACGGCGGCGGCGTCGCCTCGGTGATTGGCCAGCCGCTTGGCGGCGCGGATCGCGTCCGGGTTGCGGCCTGCGATGGCGTGCGCAAGCGCCAGGGCTTCGGCGTGCGGATCCTCGGCCAGCCGGGTCACGAAGCCGAACCTCTCCGCCGCCGCCGCATCGAACTCGCGGGCAGTGTAGGTGAGCTCGCGCAGCACGTCGTCGCGCACGGTGCCGCGCCAGAGCACGAAGCCCGCCATGTCCGGCACGATGCCCCATTTCAGCTCCATCACCGACAGGCGCGTATCGGGGGCGGCGATCCGGATGTCGGCCCCGCTCGCGATCTGCAGCCCGCCGCCAAAGGCGACGCCGTGCACCGCTGCGATCACCGGCACCGGCAGCGTCCGCCATCCCCAGGCGACTTGCTGGAAGCTGTTCGCCAGCCCGTGCGTCCGCGCCGCGATATCGACGCCCGTGCCGACACTCGCCATGCTCGCCATGTCGAGCCCGGCGCAGAAGGCGCGGCCTTCGCCGGAAAGCACCACCGCGCGCAGGCCCTTGGTCTGGCCGAGCGTGTCGATCGCCGTCAGCAACGCCTCGATCATGGCGGGATCGAGCGCGTTCATCTTGTCCGGCCGGTTCAGCCGTACGTCGGCCACGCCGTTCTCGATGGTCCACGTCACCCGCTCGCTCATACCCGCATCCTCTCTCGTTCCCGGCCAATGTGCGGCGGAGCATTTGCGTGGGCAAGACGGGGGCGCTAGAAAAGTCGGTATGTCCCAATCCAGCGATCCCGCGGTACCGCCCCGGTTCGATCCCCGCGCCTTCTTCGCGCTCCGCTTTCCCAACCATGGCAGCCGCATGGGCGTCGCCTATCGCAATCATGGCGAGGACTGGTCCGAGCTCGAGCTGCCGTGGCGCGCCGATCTGGTGGGGCAGGAGGAGACGGGCGTGCTCGCCTCCGGGCCGATCCTGGCGCTGATGGACATGGCGAGCAGCGTTGCGGTGTGGCTGAAGGTGGGCCGATTCCTGCCGCATGCGACGCTGGACCTGCGGATCGACTATCTCCGCCCGGCGTGCACCCGCCAGACGGTGATCGGCCGCGCCGAATGCTATCGGCTGACCCGATCGATCGCGTTCGTGCGCGGGCAGGCGCATGACGGCGATCCGGCCGATCCGCTGGCGCATGTCGCGGGCACCTTCATGGCGGCGGACGGATACTGGTGAAGCTTCCCCCCTACGCCGAGCTGTTGGGGCTCAGTGTCGAGCCGGGCGCCGATGCGCCGGTGCTGGTGCTGCCCTTTTCCGGCGACGTGGTCGGGCGGCCCGGTTTCCTGCACGGCGGCGCGATCGGCGGTCTGCTCGAGATGGCGGCGGTCGGTGCGCTGCTCCAGGCGCTGGAGTCGGAAGGCGGGGCGAAGGTGAAGCCGGTCAATGTCACCGTCGATTACATGCGCGGCGGTCGCGAGAAGGAGACGCGGGCCAGGGGCACGGTGACCCGGCTCGGCAAGCGGGTGGCGAATGTCAGCGCGGTGGCGTGGCAGGACGAGGAAGACCGGCCGATCGCGGCCGCGCGGATGAATTTTCTGATCGTGCGGTAATGCAACTCCTCCCCCGACGGGGGAGGGGGACCGCGCTGCGCAGCAGCGTGGTGGAGGGGCCGCGCCGCCAGGCGCGGTTCGCCCAGCATCGAAGGCAACCGCCGCTTGCGCGGCGGCCCCTCCACCACCGCCTAACGGCGGCGGTCCCCCTCCCCGAGCTACGCCCGGGGAGGAATTTGACGGCCTCACTTCTTCGGCGTGACCCGCATCAGCCAGCCGCCATCGCCCTTGGCGCCGTCCTGCAGCAGCCACAGCGAGCCGTCGGGCCCCTGCGCCACGTCGCGGATGCGCATGTCGAGGTTCCACTGGTCCGCCTTGCGGGCATTGGCACCGTCGAGCGCGATGCGGATCAGCGCCTGGCCGGACATCGCGCCCATCAGCAGCGAGCCCTTCCACTGCGGGAACTCGCTGCCCGTGTAGTAGATCAGCCCCGAGGGCGAGATCGACGGCACCCAGTAGAGCTTGGGCATCTCATAGCCGTCGCCGGCCTTGGGTTTGGGGATCGGCTTGTTGTTGTAATTCTCGCCGAACGAGACGTTGGGCCAGCCATAGTTGCGACCCTTGACGATCAGGTTGAGCTCGTCGCCGCCCTGCGGGCCCATCTCGTGCTCCCACAGATTACCCGACGCATCGAAGACGAGGCCATAGGGATTGCGATGGCCGCTGCTCCAGATCGAAGCCGGTGCGGGGTTTGGCCCGTCAAAGGCGAAGGGGCGGCCCTTGGCGGTCTTGGCGGCTTCGGTATCCTCGGGGGGATCGATCACCTGCACGGACGTCGCGCCGACCTTGCCCGCGTCGGGATTGTCCGGGGCCGGCTTGCCGTCGAGCGTGAGGTGCAGGATCTTGCCGATCGCCTGGCTGGGATCCTGCGCGGGGGTGAAGCGCTGGCGCTCGCCCGAGGAGAGGAACAGCGACTTTCCGTCGGGCGCGAAGGCGATCACCGCGCCGAACTGGCCGCCGTCGCCGTCCGCGCCCGAGCGGAACAGCACCTCGACATTGTCGAGTCGCGGTGCCATCGCCTTGCCGCGGGTGAGCTTGGCGCGGGCGAGCGCCAATGCGCTGCCGTTCGCGCGCGGCTCCGAATAGGTGAAGTAGATGGTGTTGCTGCTGGCGAAGTCCGGCGCGGGGGCGACATCGAGCAGACCGCCCTGGCCGCCCGCGGCGACCTTGGGCACGCCGGTCACCGCCTGCGCCTTCTGGTTGACCTCCCAAACTTGCAGCTGCCCGGCCTTCTCGGTCACTAGCGCGGCGCCGTCGGGCAGGAAGGCAAGCGCGAAGGGCGAATCGAAATCGGCGACGCGGATCGCGGTGAACGGCACGCCGGCCGGCAGCGGGGCGGGGGTGCCGCTCGGCACCGGCAACGGTGTCGGCGTGGCGGCCGCACCGGTCGGCTGCTGGGCATTGGAGCCGGGCGACGAGCAGGCGGCGGCGAACAAGACGGGGATCAGCAGCAGCGAACGGGGCATGGGGAATCCTCTCCGGCGATGGTTCGGCCACGAACGCAGCCGGTTTTGCAACGTGTTGCAACGACTTTCGTCCGCCAAAAGATGCAACTACTCAGGCGCCCCCTTGCTCCGGGGCACACGATTGCGTATATCGCGGATGCTTTCTCGGACATCGTCAAACATGATCGAGGTCGGGGCCACCAGGCTCCGGCGCCGAAGCTGCTTGAATTCAACCGGAGACGTGTGTGGCGAATCTCGCCGAACTGGCCAAGATGATCGAAACCGAAGCGCAGGCGCTGGGCTTTTCCCTGGTGCGCGTGAAGCTGTTCGGCGGCCAGAGCGATCCAACGCTGCAGATCATGGCCGAGCGCCCGGATACGCGCCAGCTGACGATCGACGATTGCGCCGATCTGTCGCGCCGCATCTCGGACCTGCTCGACCGGCTGGAGGCCGAGGGCCGCGATCCGATCGACCATGCCTATCGGCTGGAAGTCAGCTCGCCGGGCATCGACCGGCCGCTCACCCGGCTGCAGGATTTCGCCGACTGGCAGGGCCATGAGGCCCGGATCACGCTCGCCGAGAAGCTGGACGGGCGCAAGCAGTTCAAGGGCGATCTCGCCGGCATCGATGCGGACGCAGGCACCATCACGATCGTGACGCAGGACGAGACGCACCATGTGCTGCCGTTCGCGGCGATCGAGGATGCCAAGTTGACGATGACCGATCGCCTGATCGCCGCCACCGCGCCGCTCTCCGCCGAGGGCGCCGACAAGATTATCGAAGTAGAAGGATAAGCCCGGATGGCCACCGCCATTTCTGCCAACAAGGCCGAGCTGCTCGCGATCGCCGATTCGGTCGCGAAGGAAAAGCTGATCGACAAGGCCATCGTCATCGAGGCGATGGAAGACGCGATCCAGCGCGCCGCGAAGAACCGCTACGGCGTCGAGAACGACATCCGCGCGAAGCTCGATCCGGTCTCGGGCGATCTGCGCCTGTGGCGCGTCGTCGAGGTGGTCGAGCAGGTCGACGACTATTTCAAGCAGGTCGACCTCAAGGGCGCCGAGAAGCTCCAGAAGGGCGCGAAGGTCGGTGACTTCATCGTCGATCCGCTGCCCCCGATCGAGTTCGGCCGCATCCAGGCGCAGGCCTCGAAGCAGATCATCTTCCAGAAGGTCCGCGACGCCGAGCGCGAGCGCCAGTATGACGAGTTCAAGGACCGGGTGAACGAGATCATCACCGGTGTGGTGAAGCGCGTCGAGTTCGGCCATGTCGTCGTCGACCTGGGCCGCGCCGAAGGCGTGATCCGCCGCGACCAGCAGATCCCGCGTGAAGTCGTTCGCGTCGGCGACCGCGTCCGCTCGGTGGTGCTCAACGTCCGCCGCGAGAATCGCGGGCCGCAGATCTTCCTGAGCCGGGCGCACCCCGAGTTCATGAAGAAGCTGTTCGCGCAGGAAGTGCCTGAAATCTACGACGGCATCATCGAGATCAAGGCCGCCGCCCGCGACCCGGGCAGCCGCGCCAAGATCGGCGTGATCAGCCATGACGGCTCGATCGATCCGGTCGGCGCCTGCGTCGGCATGAAGGGCAGCCGCGTGCAGGCCGTCGTGCAGGAAATGCAGGGCGAGAAGATCGACATCATCCCCTGGTCGCCGGACACGGCAACCTTCGTCGTCAACGCGCTGCAGCCGGCGAATGTCAGCCGCGTCGTGATCGACGAGGAAGAGGACCGCATCGAAGTCGTCGTCCCCGACGACCAGCTGAGCCTGGCGATCGGCCGTCGCGGCCAGAACGTCCGCCTGGCGTCGCAGCTGACCGGCAAGGCGATCGACATCCTCACCGAGGCGGATGCGAGCGAGAAGCGCCAGAAGGAATTCGTCGAGCGTTCGGAGATGTTCCAGAACGAGCTCGACGTCGACGAGACGTTGGCCCAGCTGCTGGTCGCCGAAGGCTTCGGCGCGCTGGAAGAAGTCGCCTATGTCGAGGTCGAGGAACTCGCCACGATCGAGGGCTTCGACGAGGACCTGGCGCAGGAGCTCCAGAACCGCGCGCAGGAAGCGCTGGAGCGCCGCGAGGAAGCCAATCGCGAGGCACGCCGCGCGCTCGGCGTCGAGGACGACCTGACCACCATGCCGTACCTCACCGAAGCGATGCTGGTCACGCTCGGCAAGGCGGGCATCAAGACGCTCGACGACCTTGCCGACCTGGCGACCGACGAGCTGGTCGAGAAGAAGCGTGCCGAGCCGCGTCGCCGCGGCGACGACACCCCCCGCAAGGAGCCCAAGGGCGGCATCCTCGCGGAGTACGGCCTGAGCGACGAACAGGGCAACGAGATCATCATGGCGGCCCGCGCCCATTGGTTCGCCGATGAAGAACCTGCGGAAGCAGGCGAGGAGGACGCAATTGCGGACTCCGAACAATGATACGCGCCGACTGACATTGGCACTGGTCATCCCCCCTCTCGGCCACGGGAGGGGACGATGACCGACGCGGTTCGCACCTGCATCCTGTCGCGCGAGGAATCGCCGCGGGAAGGGCTGATCCGACTCGTGCTTTCGCCCGAGGGCGAAGTGCTGCCCGACATTCGTGCCAAGGCCCCCGGCCGCGGCGCCTGGATCTCCGTCGACAAGGCGGGACTCACGGCCTCGCGCGACAAGGGCAAGCTTCGTGGGGCCCTCTCGCGCAGCTTCCGCACCGGCGAGCTTCGCATTCCCGACGATCTGGAGGACCGGATCGCCGCCCAGCTGCAGCGCGCCGCGCTCGACCGGCTGGGCCTGGAGGCGAAGGCGGGCTATGTCGTGATCGGTGCCGAGCGGATCGAAAAGGCCGCGCGCAGCGGCCGACTCCATCTGCTGCTCCACGCATCCGACGCCCGCGACGACGGCAGCCGAAAGCTGGCCCAGGCGTGGCGGGTTGGCTCGGATCGGGAAGGTTCTGCCCTCAAGGGGTTAACATTGCCGGTCTCGCGCACCATATTGTCCTTGGCGTTAGGCCGCGAAAATGTGGTACACGCCGGACTCATCGACGCCCGGGCGGCGCAACGGACGAGCGAAGCGCTCGATCGCTGGCTGCACTTTATCGGACCCGAACCTGATCCCGTGTCTTGCGATTCCGAATCGCAAGGCGCATCGGCTTTGCCGTCCGCCGTGCCATTGACGACGAACATTATCGAGGAACTTGAGTAGCCGCATGAGCGACACCGAAAACGACAAGCCGAAACTGGGCATGCGCGCACCGCTGGGTCTGAAGCGCACGGTGGAAACCGGCAAGGTGAAGCAGAGCTTCAGCCATGGCCGTTCCAACACCGTGGTCGTGGAGGTCAAGCGTCGCCGTGTTCTCGGCCCGCAGGGTGCGCCGATCGACGAGTCGACGCCGGCCCCTGCCGCTGCGCCCGAGGCGCCGGCTGCTCAGGCTCCCCGCGCCGCTGCCCCGCAGCAGGCGCAGCGCCCGGCGGCCCAGCCGCCGCGCAAGCCGATGGACAACCTGTCGCCGCAGGAGCGCCAGGCCAAGCTGCTCCGCGAGGCCGAGGAACAGCGCATGCAGGCGCTGGAAGAGAGTCGTCGTCGCGACGACCGCCTCCGCGCAGAAGCGCAGGAAGAAGAGCGTCGCCGCGCCGAAGAGCGCACGCGTGCCCAGACCGAGGCGGCTGCCGCCCCGGTTGAAGCCGCCGCGCCCGAGCCGGCCCCCGCACCCGAGCCTAAGCCGGAAGTTGCAGCGGAGGCTCCGGCCGCCGCACCGACGCCGGAGCCGACTCCCGCGCCTGCGCCGGCAGCACCCCAGGCCGCTGCCCCGCAGCAGCCGGCGGCGCCCAAGCCTGCCCAGCCGCAGGTCGCAGCGCCCAAGCCGGCCGCGCCCGCGCAGCCGCCGCGTCGTCCGGTGCCGCAGGGCCCGATCACGCTGCAGCTCGATGCGTCGCTGCCCGCGCCGCGTCGCTTCACGCCGGTCGTGCGTCCGGAAATCCCCAAGCCGCAGCCCAAGCCCGAGCCGCAGCAGGCAGCCCCTGCCGCGACCCAGCAGACGCAGCAGCCCGCGCAGAACCAGACCCAGCAGCGTCCCGCTGCAGGCGCCGGTGCCGCGCGTCCGGCCCCGTCGGGTCCCGGCGCCGCGCCGCGCCGCCCGGGTGCCGATCCGGCCAAGCCGTCGCGCGACCGCAAGGGCGACGATCGCCGCCAGTCGGGCAAGCTCACCGTCACGCGTGCCCTGGGCGGCGACGATGGTGCGCGCGCCCGCAGCCTCGCCGCGCTGAAGCGCGCCCGTGAGAAGGAGCATCGCCGCTCCTATGGTGGCCCGCGCGAGCCGCAGATCAAGCAGGTCCGCGACGTGGTGGTGCCCGATTCCATCACCGTGCAGGAACTCGCCAACCGCATGGCCGAAAAGGGTGCGGACCTGGTGAAGGCCCTGTTCAAGATGGGCATGATGGTCACGGTCAATCAGTCGATCGACCAGGATACCGCCGAACTGCTCGTCACCGATTTCGGGCACAACGTGCAGCGCGTCAGCGACAGCGACGTCGATATCCAGGTCGATACCGAGCTGGATCCCGAGGACAAGCTGCAGCCGCGTCCGCCGGTCGTCACGATCATGGGTCACGTCGATCACGGCAAGACCTCGCTGCTCGATGCGCTGCGCGGTACCGATGTGGTGCGCGGCGAAGCCGGCGGCATCACCCAGCATATCGGCGCCTATCAGGTCACCCTGAAGGACAAGTCGAAGATCACCTTCCTCGACACGCCGGGCCACGAAGCGTTCAGCGACATGCGTGCGCGCGGTGCCAACGTCACCGACATCGTCGTGCTGGTGGTGGCCGCGAACGACGGGCTGATGCCGCAGACGATCGAGGCGATCAATCACACCAAGGCGGCCGGCGTGCCGATGATCGTGGCGATCAACAAGGTCGACCTCGACAGCGCCAACCCGCAGCGCGTGCGCGAGCGTCTGCTCGAGCATGAGGTGATCGTCGAAGAGATGGGCGGCGACGTCCAGAACGTCGAAGTCTCGGCGCTGAAGAAGATCGGCCTCGACGCACTGATCGAGAAGATCCAGCTCCAGGCCGAACTGCTCGAACTGCGTGCCAACCCCGATCGCGAGGCAGAAGGCACCGTGATCGAGGCGAAGCTCGACAAGGGCCGCGGCCCGGTCGCGACCATCCTCGTCAACCGCGGCACGCTGCGCGTGGGCGACGTGTTCGTCGTCGGTGCGGAAAGCGGCAAGGTCCGTGCAATGATCGACGACAAGGGTCGCCAGATCAAGGAAGCGGGCCCGGCGATGCCGGTCGAGGTGCTCGGCATCTCGGGCGTCCCGTCGGCGGGTGATCCGATGCAGGTGGTCGAGAACGAGGCACGTGCCCGCGAGGTCGCCGAATATCGCCAGGGCGTGCTGCTCCAGAAGCGCACGACGCAGGCACCGGCGAGCCTGGAGAGCATGTTCTCCGCGCTCAAGGACAAGCAGGCGATCGAATATCCGGTGGTGGTCAAGGCAGACACGCAAGGGTCGACCGAGGCGATCGTGGGTGCGCTCAGCAAGCTGGGCAACGACGACATCCGCGTGCGCATGCTGCACTCGGGCGTCGGCGGCATCACCGAGAGCGACGTTTCGCTGGCAGCCGCCAGCGGCGCGCCGATCATCGGCTTCAACGTCCGTGCCAATGCCAAGGCGCGCGAGATTGCCGAGCGGAACAAGGTGGCGCTGAAGTATTACGACGTCATCTACGACCTGACCGACGAGATCCGCGCCGGCATGGCGGGCGAGCTGGGTCCGGAAGCCTTCGAAACGGTCGTCGGCCGCGCCGAGATCAAGGAAGTCTTTTCGGCGGGCAAGCACGGCAAGGCAGCCGGTCTGCTGGTCGTCGACGGCTTCATCCGCAAGGCGCTCAAGGCACGCATCACGCGCAACGACGTCATCATCTACCAGGGCGAGATCGCCTCGCTGCGTCGCTTCAAGGACGATGTCGCCGAAGTGCGCGCCGGTCTCGAATGCGGCGTGACGTTCACGCAGAACTTCGTGGACATCAAGGCAGGCGATTACCTCGAAACCTACGAAGTCGAACTGCGCGAACGTACGCTGTAATGCGGCTGCCCTTGTAAAACGCGAGTTTACAAGGGCAGTTGATCGCTGAGGCGCATACGAAGGCCTACACCTCCTTTCATCGCTAGGTCGATGGAAGGAGGTGCATATGTCGATTGAAGTAGTTGCAAGCCTGGTTCTTGGTTTCGCGATGTTAGTTATCGCTCAGCTTGGTCTGGTGGTGAAGCTGATTGAGCTGAGCCGCAAGTAACCAGTGCGGGCTCCCGGCGCTGGAACGCCGGGAGCCCAATATGATTTGAGCCCGGGCGCTGGAACACCCGGGCTCAGGAAGTGACTTATTGCAAGTTCACAACGTAGCCTGTTCTACATAGCGAAAACCGGTCAGAATCACAAGATGCGCCAGAACGACACTGATGAAACCCGCTCCGTCCGCGTGCTGCGCGTGGGCGAACAGGTGCGCCATATCCTCAGCGAGATCCTCCAGCGCGGCGACGTGCATGACGAGGTGCTGGCCAAGCATCTGGTCTCGGTAACCGAGGTGCGCATGTCGCCGGATCTGCGCCACGCGACGGTGTTCGTGAAGCCGCTGCTCGGCAAGGACGAGGACGCGGTGCTCAAGGCGCTGCGCACCAACACCGCCTTCCTCCAGCGCGAAGTCGCGCACCGGGTGAAGATGAAATACGCCGCCAAGCTCAAGTTCCTGGCCGACGAGAGCTTCGACGAGGGTAGCCATATCGACCAGTTGCTCCGCGCGCCGAACGTGGCGCGGGACCTGAGCGCGGACGAAGATTGACTCCGCAGCCGGTAAGACGCATCTTACCGACATGAACGCTACGACGACGCTCTCTGCGAAAGGCCAGGTCGTGATCCCGAAGGAGGTTCGGGACGCGCTGGGATTTTTGCCCGGTCAGCAGCTTGAGGTGGTTCGCAGCGGCGCATCGATCGTGCTGCGTCCGATCGTCACGAAATCCGGCCGCTCGTTCGATGAGATCACCGCCTCGCTTCGCGCGACGCTGCGCTACGATGGCCCGCCGGTATCCATCGAAGAAATGAATCACGCGGTCGGGCAGTCCGCTGCCGACGCTGCGGGTGCGCGGGACGATCGTGCGCGCCGTTGATACCAACGTTCTTGCCCGGTTTCTGATTGGCGATGATCCGGCGCAAGCCGCAGCGGCCGGCGAGGTGCTGCGTAGTCCCGTGTATGTTTCGAACAGCGTGCTGCTCGAACTAGGGTGGTTGCTGCAGTCGCGCTACCGCCAGCCCGCCCACGCGGTGACTCGTGCCTTGCGGGACCTGATGGATCTGCCTTCCGTCCAGGTAGAGGATAGCGGCGCGTTGGCTTGGGCACTCGACCGTGTCGCGCAGGGCGCCGACCTGACCGACATGTTCCATTTGCTCGCGGTCGGCCCTGCCACCAGCTTCGTGACGTTCGCTCGGGGCATAGAACGCGCCGCCGGTCCCAATCCGCCCGTCACCATCGAGACCCTCGCCTGATGGCCAAGCTCTATTTCTACTATGCCTCGATGAATGCGGGGAAATCGACCACGCTGCTCCAGGCCGATTTCAATTATCGCGAGCGCGGTATGCGCACCTTGCTGTTCACCGCAGGCGTCCATGATCGCGGCGGGCATGGCGTGATCGACTCGCGGCTCGGCATCCATGCCGATGCGATCCCGTTCGAGACGGCCACGGACCTGCGCACGATCGTCCAGGACGCGCATTTCGCGTCGCCGCTGGCCTGCGTGCTGGTCGACGAGGCGCAGTTCCTCTCCGCCGCCCAGGTCCGACAACTCGCTGCCGTGTGCGACGAGGACGAGGTGCCGGTGCTCTGCTACGGGCTGCGCACCGATTTCCGCGGCGTGTTGTTCGAGGGCGCGGCGGCGCTGCTGGCGATCGCGGACTCGCTGGTCGAGATCAAGTCGGTCTGTGAATGCGGGCGCAAGGCGACGATGAACCTGCGTGTCGACGCTGCGGGACATGCGGTGCGCGAGGGCGAGCAGCGGGAGATCGGCGGCAACGACCGCTATGTTGCGCTTTGCCGCCGCCATTTCGTTGAGCGGCGCGGCGCGATCGGCTGACATAAGAAAAGGGCGCCGCGAGGATACCCTGCGACGCCCTTGGAACCGAATGCGCGGCCGGGAGCCAACCCACCGCGCCCCCGATCAGAAGTGGAACCGGATCTCGCCGCCGATGATGCGCGGCTCGTTGATCATGCCGGTCAGGTTGTTGAAGTCGATCGCGCTCTGCGCGCGGATCTGGTTGAGGATGTTGCGGGCGAACGCCGCCACCTCATAGCCTTCCGGCGCGCGGTAGCCGATGCGCAGCCCGCCCTCGACCAGCGAACGCCCGCGGAACTCCTTGGCCTCGTAGAGGAAGTAGTTGATCTCGCTGCGATAGGCCCAGTCGGTATAGGCATAGACCTCACCGCCGTTCGCCAGCGGCACGCCGTAGCGGGCGGTGGCGTTCAGCACGAAGCGCGGCGCCTGGGGCAGGCGATTGCCGTCGATCCGGGCAAAGGTGCTGGTGCCGACGGTGAAGGTCGGATCGGTCATCGTGCACAGCGAACCGCACGCCGCCACGACCAGCTTGGGGTCGCGGATCTGGGTGAAGTTGTAGCTGCCGCTGGCGGTGAGATCCAGGCCGCGCACCGGGCGATAGCTGAACTCCGCCTCCACGCCATAGCCGTTGACGTGGTCGGCCGAGAGCAGACGGGTCGAGTTGCTCGCGCCGCCCACCGCGGTCAGCTGCAGGTCGTCGGTGCGGAACCAGTAGCCGGTCAGCGCATAGTTCAGCCCCTTGGCCGGGAAGGCGCCCTTGACGCCAGCCTCGGCCGACTTGGTGAACTGCTTGCCCGCGGTGGTCGGCACCGAGCCGAAGGTCACGCGGTCCTGGATCGCCGGGCCGAGATACCCGGTGGCGAAGCGCGCATAGACGTTGACGTCGGGGGTCAGCGCATAGGTGGCGCTGGCATCCCAGGTCACCGCCTCGCCCTTCACCTTGGTCTGCACCGGCAGCTTGAGGCCGCTGGTGAGGTCGCCGGAGAAGCCCGTGATCACATCGTTCTTGCGGTCATGCGAATAGCGCACGCCCGCACGCAGGGTCAGCGCGTCGGTCGCCTTGAACTCGCCCGAGGCGAACACGCCGAAATTCTCGTTGATGTTCACATGGCCGATATTCTGGTTCTGCGCGCCGCCGCCCAGCGGATAGCCATATTCGCTGTAATCGAGATTCTGGTCGAAATAATAGACACCGGCCTGACCGCGGAAAGCGCCGAACTGGTCGGTCGCGAAGCGCAGTTCCTGGCTGAACTCCTTGGGGCTGGTGATGCCGCCGGTGTTCGACGGGAACAGGGCGTTGTTCAGGCCCAGCGCCGGGAAGGTGTAGTTGTCGCCGCCGTCGACGTCGCCGGTGCTCTGCACCTTGGCACGCTCATAGGAGGTGATCGAGTAGAGCGTGCCCAGGCCATCGAAATGATAGTCGAGCTGCAGGTTGCTGCCCCACTGCTCCAGCCACTGGCTGGTATAGCCGTCGAGCTTGACGTGCTTGGGGTCGAAGCCCGCCGAGAAGTTGTTCGAGCCCTGCTGGAACAGGCCGGCGCGGAACACGCGCGGCGTGCCTTCGAGGTCGCGGCCATGGACGTTGATCAGCGCGTTGAAGTCGCCATTGGTGTAGCTGAGCTGCACGCGGCCGGCGCGATCGGTATAGCCTTCCAGCTTGCGGTTGGCGACGCTGAGCTTGCTCGTGCTGTCGTTCACCACCCAGTTGTCGCGGTGCTGGACCAGCGCCGAGACGCGCAGCGCGAAGCCATTGCCCAGCGGTGCGTTGAGCGCGAGATCGGCGTTGATCGTGTTGTAGGTCGCCCAGCTGATGCCGCCCTTGGCTTCATACTTGTCGGTCGGGCGCTGCGATTCGAGCTTCACCACGCCGGCCGGCGTGTTGCGGCCGAACAGCGTGCCCTGCGGCCCTCGCAGCACTTCGACGCGCGCCAGATCGAATGCCGGGAACGCCTTCAGCATCGGGTTTTCGAGCGCGACATTGTCGTACACCACCGACACCGGCTGCGCGGCATTGGGATCGAAATCGGTGTTGCCGAGACCGCGGATGTAGAAGCGCGGGAAGGTGCGGCCGAACGAGCTTTCGATCTGCAGGCTGGGCGTGCGCGCCGAGAGGAAGCGGATGTCGAGGCCCGAGGAATTGAGCACGTCGAGCTTCTCGCCGCCGATCGCGGTGACGGCGACGGGCACGTCCTTGGCGGCTTCGGTGCGACGCTGCGCGGTGACGACGATCTCGCCGCTCTGCTGCGGCGCGGTCTCGTCGGGCTGGGCGCCCTGCACCGGGGCGGGCGTTTCGTTGCGATTGGCGGCGAGCGCCGAGGGCGCGGTGAGCGCGGCGCTGGCGAGCAGCAGGCCGCGAAGGATGGCGGAAGTGGTCATGGCTGAGTCGAGTCCCCGTACAGTGTTGGCTCGTCCTCTCCGGCGCGTTTTCGCGATCGTTTCTTGTCGGTGTCGCTGATTTTTCGCGCGCCTGTAGCGGAACCGTCATTTGCAGCAAGCGTTTCGGGCTGCGCCCGAACGGTTTGCCTGTTGGTGTTGCAATAATGTCGTGATTTGCGCGGGCGGCGAAGGGCACCTATGGCGCGGCGATGCACGGCTGGATCCTTCTCGACAAACCTTTGGGCCTCGGCTCGACCCAGGGCGTGAGCGCGGTCAAGCGCGCGCTGCGCGAGGGCGGCTATCCCAAGGTGAAGGTGGGCCATGGCGGCACGCTCGATCCGCTGGCGACCGGCGTGCTGCCGATCGCGCTGGGCGAGGCGACCAAGCTCGCGGGCCGCATGCTCGACAGCGACAAGGTGTACGACTTCACCATCCGGTTCGGGGTGGAGACGGACACGCTCGATGCCGAGGGGAAGGGCATCGCGGAGTCGGACGCGCGGCCGACGCTGGCGCAGCTGGAGGCGGTGTTGCCGCGCTTCACCGGGCCGATCGAGCAGGTGCCACCCGCCTATTCGGCGCTCAAGGTCGATGGCGAGCGGGCGTATGATCTGGCCCGCGCGGGCGAGACGGTGGTACTCAAGAGCCGTGCAGTGACGATCTACGGGCTGGAGGTCGTGCCTTCACCCGACGGCTGTCATCCCGGCGAAAGGCGGGATCCATTCGCCACTCCGCCAGCAGCAAGCGCCGAGACGATGACCCCAATGGATCCCGGCTTTCGCCGGGATGACGGCGTTGAGGGGGCGGGCGCTTCGACTGGATTGGCGGGCGCGCCGCTCCACGAAATCACCCTGCGTGCACACGTCTCCAAGGGCACGTACATCCGCAGCCTCGCCCGCGACATCGCCCGCACCCTAGGAACCGTCGGCCACGTCACCTATCTCCGTCGCATCAAGGCCGGGCCCTTCACCCTGGACCGGGCGATTTCGCTGGACTCTTTGGCGGATGCCGCTAAGGAGCGGCGCCTTGAAGACATTTGCCTGCCGCTGAGGGCGGGGCTGGACGACATCCCGGCTCTATCCCTCACCCCCGATCAGGCAGGGCTGCTCCGCCAGGGGCGGGTCTTGGTCGGGATTGCCAAAGACGAGGGCCTGTATTTCGCGCTGCTCGGGGATACCCCGGTTGCGCTGGTAGAGGCGGAAACCGGCAGCATCCGGGTCGTACGCGGCTTCAACCTGTAGCCTTAGATGTCGAAGGAAATTGCATGTCGATCACGCAGGAGCGCAAGGAAGCGCTCGTCAAGGAACACGCCCGCAACGAGGGCGATACCGGCAGCCCCGAAGTGCAGGTCGCGATCCTCTCGGAGCGCATCGCCAACCTCACCGAGCACTTCAAGACCCACGCGAAGGACAACCACTCGCGCCGCGGTCTGCTGATGCTGGTCAACAAGCGCCGCAGCCTGCTGGACTATCTGAAGAAGAAGGACCAGGCGCGCTACGCAGATCTCATCGCGAAGCTCGGTCTTCGCAAGTAACCACGGAAAGGCGACCTTCGGGTCGCCTTTTTGTCATTCCGGTGCGATAACGCATCGGCGGTCCCCGGCGAAAGGCGCCGGGATCGAAACGGGGGATCCGGCAATACGGTCGGTCCCACGAGCCACATACGGCTCACGCATAGGCCCCCCGCGTGATTTGCACCGGGGAGTGAAGGAAACGACATGTTCGACAAGAAGACTGTATCGATCGAGTGGGGCGGCAAGACGCTGACTCTCGAAACGGGCAAGGTTGCCCGTCAGGCCGACGGCGCGGTGATCGCGACCCTCGGCGAAACCGTGGTGCTGTGCGCGGTCACCGCCGCCAAGAGCGTGAAGGAAGGCCAGGACTTCTTCCCGCTGACCGTCCACTACCAGGAAAAATTCTCGGCCGCCGGTCGCATCCCGGGTGGCTTCTTCAAGCGCGAGCGCGGCGCCACCGAGAAGGAGACGCTCGTCTCCCGCCTCATCGACCGCCCGATCCGCCCGCTGTTCCCGGAAGGCTTCTACAACGAGATCAACGCCATCGCTCAGGTGCTGAGCTATGACGGCGAGAACGAGCCCGACATCCTTTCGATGATCGCCGCCTCGGCAGCGCTCACCCTGTCGGGCGTGCCCTTCATGGGCCCGATCGGCGCCGCCCGCGTTGGTTACCTCAACGGCGAGTATATCCTGAACCCGACCGACGCGCAGGTTGCCGAGGGCGAGCTCGATCTCGTCGTCGCCGCCACCTATGACGCGGTGATGATGGTCGAATCCGAAGCCAAGGAGCTTTCGGAAGAGATCATGCTCGGCGCCGTGCTGTTCGCGCACGATGCCTGCCGCGAGATCGTCAAGGCGATCGTCAAGCTCGCCGAGCAGGCCGCCAAGGAGCCTTGGGAAATGGCGTCGTCGAACGACAACGCCAAGATCAAGGACAAGCTCAAGAAGCTGATCGGCAAGGACATCGCCGCCGCCTACAAGCTGACCGACAAGTCGGCCCGCTCGAACGCGCTCAACGAGGCGCGGGCCAAGGCGAAGGCGCAGTTCACCGAGGAAGGCCTCAGCCCCCAGGACGTCATGGCCGGCATCAAGCTGACCAAGAAGCTGGAAGCCGAGATCGTCCGCACCGCCATCCTCAAGGACGGCAAGCGCATCGACGGCCGCACCACCACGCAGATCCGCCCGATCGAGGCGGAGACGCACTTCCTGCCGCGCGCGCACGGCTCGGCGCTGTTCACCCGCGGCGAGACCCAGACCATCGCCACCTGCACCCTCGGCACCAAGGATGCGGAGCAGATGATCGATGGCCTGAACGGCCTCAGCTACCAGAACTTCATGCTGCACTATAACTTCCCGCCCTATTCGGTCGGCGAAGTCGGCCGCTTCGGCGCGCCGGGCCGTCGCGAAGTCGGCCATGGCAAGCTGGCATGGCGCGCGCTGCACCCGGTGCTGCCCGCCAAGGAAGACTTCCCCTACACGATCCGCCTGACCAGCGACATCACCGAGTCGAACGGCTCGTCGTCGATGGCGTCGGTGTGCGGCGGCAGCCTCGCGATGATGGACGCCGGCGTGCCGATCAAGCGTCCGGTCTCGGGCATCGCCATGGGCCTGATCCTCGAGGGCAAGGATTACGCGATCCTGTCCGACATCCTGGGTGACGAGGATCACCTGGGCGACATGGACTTCAAGGTCGCCGGCACGTCCGAAGGCATCACCACGATGCAGATGGACATCAAGATCGCCGGCATCACCAAGGAGATCTTCGAGGCGGCGCTCAACCAGGCGAAGGCCGGCCGCGCGCACATCCTGGGCGAGATGAACAAGGCGCTGGGCGAAGTCCGCGCCGAGCTCTCCGCGCATGCCCCGCGCATCGAGACCTTCACGATCGACAAGTCGAAGATCCGCGAAGTGATCGGCACCGGCGGCAAGGTGATCCGCGAGATCGTCGCCACCACCGGCGCCAAGGTCGACATCGACGACGAGGGCGTGATCAAGGTCAGCTCGTCGGATCCGGCGCAGATCGAAGCCGCGATCAAGTGGATCAAGGGCCTCGTCGAGGAAGCCGAAGTCGGCAAGATCTACAACGGCAAGGTCGTCAACCTCGTCGATTTCGGTGCGTTCGTGAACTTCATGGGCGGCAAGGACGGTCTCGTCCACGTCTCGGAGATCAAGAACGAGCGCGTCGAGAAGGTCTCGGACGTCCTGAGCGAAGGCCAGGAAGTCAAGGTCAAGGTCCTCGAGATCGATCCGCGCGGCAAGGTGCGCCTGTCGATGCGCGTCGTCGACCAGGAAACCGGTGCCGAGCTGGAAGACTCGCGCCCCGCACGTGAAGCCCGCGAGCCGCGCGGCGACCGTGGGGATCGCGGCGACCGCGGCGATCGTGGCGGCGACCGCCGTCGCGAAGGCGGCCGTGGCGGCGAGCGCGGTGGTGAGCGCGGCGAGCGTGGCCCGCGCCGCGACCGTGGCGACAAGCCGCGCGGGGGTGGTCGCGAAGGCGGCAAGGACGAAGGCGGCGAGGACATCGGCCTGCCCGCGTTCCTGACCGGCGATCGTGACTGACCGCACGCGTTTCGCGCAAGAAATGAGAGGGGGTCCGGCGTTGCCGGGCCCCTTTTTCATTAACCCATTCCGAAGTTCCACTTTGCGTTAAACAGCGCTATGCAATCCTTGGGGGGATGGATCGGAGCACGCGAAGCTAAGGGTAAGGGCGGAACGATGATGGCAACGACGACGATCGCCGAACTGCGGCACGATCACGAAATGATCGACATTCTCGCACGGCGCCTGTCGGGACTACTCGAAAGCGACGCGACTCCCCTCCAGCTTTCCACCGCGCTCGACCATCTGCTCAACTGCGTCGCCGAGCATCTCGCCCGCGAAGACACCACGATCTACACGCTCACGATGTCGGCCCAGCCGGGCATCTCGCGCACCAAGGTCGACCAGGTCCGCGAGGATTTCGAGCGGCTCAAGGCCAACTGGCAGGACTATCTCCAGTTCTGGACCCCCGAGCAGATCGCCGCCGACCGGCAGGGCTTCGCCGACGCCAGCCGCGCTATGTTGCCGCGCCTGCGCGACCGGGTGAAGCTGGAGGAAAGCCTGCTGGTCGCCGCCGCGCTGCAGAGCGAGCCGAGCTTCCAGACCAAGCATTGATGGGCGGGCGGCAGCCCTTGAGTCCGCGTGCGCCCCAACGAAGGCCGGTCAGGCGATCAATCAGGCGGCACAACGTGTCGCACGCATATTCGGCACGCGTTTTCATATTTGCGATGGGGTGAGTGCTTGCAGACGTCGCACCTAATTGCAAACGCTGTGACATGATCGAGTTTGAAACTATCGCGGAAATGATTCCTCTTCCTGCGACACCGGAAGGTTGGTTCGACTACGGCTACACCGCGTTGGCGGACGGGAGATTGGCGCTCATCCGCACTCGGAAGGATGTCCATAGCGAGTTCAGGCGGTGGAGGGAGGCCGCGCAGGGTGGCTGGGGTTCACCAAAGCACCCGCAGGTCTGGGACGATCAGATGCGGCTCTCGATCTTTGACGGAACTACGGAGTCCGATGTGGCGATTCTGCCATCGGGTGCCTATCCCGTCGTAGATAGGATGTCCGACGGTAGATGGCTCATTGCTGGCTCTCGCGCCAAAGAAGGAGAGAAGAACGGCGTCATCTATTCTGCGGATGGGGAGAAGGAATGGGCGATGGTTCTCGGCGACGGGATCGAAACCCTGTTTTGCGCCCCTGACGCGACGATCTGGGTTGGTTACTTCGACGAGGGCGTCTTTGGCGGGCCGAAGAAGGACGGAAGCTGGCCCGTATCGTCAGGCGGGCTTGTTCAGTTCGATGCATCTGGCCGTGTTCTCTGGGCGTTCAACGAGAAGTATGGCGAGGAGCGTGGGATTGACGACATCTACGCAATGACACTCTGCGGCGATGAAGTCTGGGCGTGCTATTACTCGAATTTCCCTATCGTCAAAGTCAGCGGAGGCAAGGCGGCGTTCTGGTCGAACGGGGTTGCCGGGGCTAAGGCCGTCGCCGTGAAAAACGACCTCGTGATGCTGGGTGGCGGCTACAACGACCGCTTGGATCGGATCACGCTAGTCAAGCTCGAGGGCAATTCGAGCCGCGAACTGGGTAGCTTGCGACACAGCAAGATGACACGCGGCAAGGCTGGGCTGTTTCAGGGTAGAGGCAGCGTTATGCACCTGGTCAGCGATGGCGTCTGGTTCAAGGCGTCGGTGTACAAGGCGGCGGCGGCGATAACCCAGGGTAGCAGCTTTTGAATGTCGGAAGTGCTTGCGCAACTATCTTGAACCTGAAGGGATGAACGCCCGGAGCGCTGACGCCGTAGGGCTCCAAGCGACGGCCTCCCGCTACTCCGCCGCAAGCAAGCTCGTCGCGCCGCCGAGGTCCACCGACACCAGCCGGCTGACCCCGCGCTCGACCATCGTCACCCCGAACAGCCGGTGCATCCGCGCCATGGTCGCGGCATTGTGGGTGACGATCAGGTAGCGGGTCGCCGTTTCGCGGGTCATCGCTTCCAGCAGGTCGCAGAAGCGATCCACATTGGCGTCGTCGAGCGGCGCGTCGACTTCGTCGAGCACGCAGATCGGCGAGGGCTTGGTGAGGAACAGCGCGAAGATCAGCGCCACCGCGGTCAGCGCCTGCTCGCCGCCCGAGAGCAGGGTGAGCGACTGCAGCTTCTTGCCCGGTGGCTGGGCCAGGATCTCCAGCCCGGCCTCCAGCGGATCGTCCGAGTCGATCAGCGCTAGATGCGCCTGGCCGCCGTTGAACAAGGTGGTGAACAGCCGGCGGAAATGCTGGTCGACGGCCTCGAACGCGGCGAGCAGCCGCTGGCGCCCCTCGCGGTTGAGCGTGCCGATCGAGCCGCGCAGCCGGTTGACCGCCTGGAGCAGCTCGTCGCGTTCCTTGGCATTGGTGCCGAACGCGGCCTCGATCTCGGCAAGCTCGGTCTCGGCGACGAGGTTGACGGGCCCGAGCCGTTCGCGATCGGTGGTCAGCTTGTCGAGTGCTGCGGATTCGTCCTGCGGACTGCGCACGCTGTCGGCCTCGAAGTGCAGCCGCGCCGGCAGCAGCGGCGGCGGGCATTCGAACCGTTCGCCCGAGACCCGGCCCATCTCAACCCGGCGCACGTCCTGGTTCTCGGCGCGGGCGACGGCCCCGGCGCGGCGCTCGCGGGCTTCGGAGAGCGACTCGCTCGCCTTGCGCAGCGCCGCCTCGGTGGCGCGCAGCCGGGCGTCGGCCTCGCGCTCGGCGACCTGGGCGGCGGCGGATTCCTGCTGCATCCAGGCATCGGCGGCCTCGGCGTCGGCGAGCTGCGCGGCGATCTGGGCGGGGCGGGCGGCGATTGCATCGCGCTCCTGCGCCAGCGTTGCAGCGCGCTCGTCCATTTCGGCGGAGCGGCGGGTGGCATCGGCGGCGCGGGCGGACCAGCTCTTCGCCTCGGCCCCGGCGGTGGCGAGCCGCTCGCGGGCCTGGGCCAGGTCGCGGTCGAAGCTGGCGCGCTCGGCGCGGGCGCTGGCCACGGCAGCGCGAGCATGGTCTGCCTCGCGGGAGAGTGCGGCGACCTTGGCGCGAGTCTCCGTCCCGTCGGGCAGCGCGGCCTTGGCCGCCTCTGCGCGGGCAAACTCGGAGGCGGCTTCCTCCGCCTCGGCCGCGATGCGGGCGCGGCGGGTTTCGAGATCGGCGCGCTGCGCCTCCAGCCGTTCGAGCTGGTTGGCGGCGCGATCCTCGGCACGCGTCGCCTCGCGCGCGGCGAGGTCGGCTTGGTCTAGGCGCTTGCGGTTCTCCGCGGCGCTGCGGCGGGCCTCGGCGATGCTCGCCTCGATCCGGTTGAGTTCCGCCGCCGCTGCTTCCAGCGCCGCCTGCGCCGCGGGACGTGCCTGCTCCAGTGCGGTGAGGCGGTTGACCCGCTCCAGCCGCTCAGCCGCCGCCGCGCCGCCCGAGCGCGCGCGATAGCCGTCCCAGCGGCGCAGCACGCCCTGCAATGTCACCAGCCGCTGTCCGACCGCGAGGGGCTGGCCTTCATCCGCGTCGCACACCAGCACCTGCGCCAGTCGCCGGGCGAGTTCCGGTGGGGCGGTGACGTGCTCGGCAAGCGGCGAGGTGCCCGATGGCGGCGCGGGATCGGTCGGCAGTGCCTCCGCGCCTCCCCAATAGCGCTCGGCGCTCGCATCGAGCCCGGCCTCGAGATCGTCGCCCAGCGCCGCCGCCAGCGCGCGTTCATAGCCGGCGGCAACGGTAACCCGGTCGAGCAGCCGGTCCTTGCCCGAGGGCCTGGTTGCCTTGGCGAGCGCCGCCGCCTCGCTGTCGATCTGGGCGAGCTCTGCATGCGCGGCCGCCCGCGCCGCCTGGGCGCCGTTGCGCGCCTCGATCGCGGCGCGCTCCTCGGCATCGGCGCGGGTGAGCGCGTCGCGGGCGGAGTTGGCCTGGCGTTGCGCTTCGGCCCGGGCTTCGCTGGCGCGCTGGCGCTCGGCATGGAGCGGTGCGGCGTCGCCGAGGGCCCGCGCCTCGGCCTCGATCCGCGCCTGATCGCGCTGGCTGCGTTCCACCCGGCCGCGCGCGGCGGACAGCGCGGCATCGGCGACGCGCACTTCCGCGGCTTCGGCCGCCTGCTGGGCCAGTGCCTGCGAGAGCGCGACTTCGGCATCGCGGGCGGCGCGTTCGGTATCGGCGAGCGTCGCATCAAGCAGGGGCACGCGCGCCGCGGTCTCAGCAATCCGCGCTTCCAGCGTCGCCTGTTCGCCGGTCAGGCGTGCGATGGCCTCGGCGGCGTCGCGCGCCAGCGAGGCTTCGCGCGCACGATCTGTCTCCAGCCGCCGGCTCGCCTCGGCCAGTTCGGCGATCCGTCGCTCGACGCCGTGGCGGGCACTGCGCAGCGTCTGGAGCCGGTGCTGGGCATCGCTGGCGGCATCGCGCAGCCGCAGCGATTCGGCGCGAAGCGTGCCGACTGCCTCGGCCGCCGCCTTCTGCGCGGCCTCCGCCTCGGCCTGCGCGGCGGTACGCTCGACCACCAGCGACTCGGCCTCGGAAGCCTCCTTGCGCGCGATATCGGCCGCCGCGGCCGCGTCGCGCCAGCGGGCGAAGATCATCCGCGCCTCGGCGACACGGATGCGGTCGGAAAGCTCGCGATAGCGCTCGGCCTGGCGCGCCTGGCGCTTGAGCGCGGCGGCGCGCTGTTCCTGCTCGCCGATCAATTCGTCGAGGCGCGTGAGGTTGGTCTCGGTGGCGCGCAGCTTCTGCTCGGCATCGCGGCGGCGGACATGGAGGCCGGCGATCCCCGCCGCTTCCTCCAGCATCGCGCGGCGCTCGCCGGGCTTGGCGGCGATGATCGCGCCGATCCGCCCCTGGCTGACCAGCGCGGGCGAATGCGCGCCGGTCGCGGCATCGGCAAAGGCCAGCGCCACGTCCTTGGCGCGCACGTCACGGCCGTTGATGCGATAGGCGGATCCGGCGCCGCGCTCGATGCGGCGGATGATCTCCAGCTCGTCCTGCTGGTCGTCCAGGTCCGCGACCACCGCTACTTCGGCGAAGTCGCGCTGCGGCCGCGTCGCGGTTCCGGCGAAGATCACGTCTTCCATGCCGGCGCCGCGCATCGACTTGGCGCTGGTCTCGCCCATCACCCAGCGCAGCGCTTCGAGCAGGTTGGACTTGCCGCAGCCATTGGGGCCGACGATGCCCGTCAGCCCCGGTTCGATCCGCAGATCGGCCGGGTCGACGAAGCTCTTGAAGCCCGTCAGCCGCAGCCGCTTTATCTGCATGGCTGGTCGATCAGCGTGCGCCGGCCTTCTGGAGCAGCGGCTCCAGATCGGCCCAGGTGTTCACATCGGTCTTCTGGCCGTTGATGAAGAAGGTGGGCGTCGAGTTCACGCCGTACACATTGGCGCCGTCGGCATTGACCTTGGCGATCGTCTCGATCTGCTTCTGGTCGGCGAGGCAAGCCTTGGCCTGGGCCTCGGGCAGGCCGCGCTGCTTCATGAAGTCGACCATGCCCAGCGCCTGGGCAAAGCCGGCTGCGGCCTGGGGCGGCGGCATCTGCTGGATCTGGTCGAGCACCTGCGGGTTGGTCTGCTGGAGCGCCATGATCTTCTTCTCGAACTCTTCCTGGCCGGCATAGATCTGGTCCAGCGTCGGGAAGAAGGCATCCGAAGGCACGCACTGGTTGAGCAGCGCGAGCGCTAGGTCCGGTGCGCCGTGGATCAGGAAGTCGCGATATTCATAGCTGACCTTGCCGGTCGCGATGTACTTCTCGCGCAGCGGGCCGACGCCGGTGGTGCCGAACTGGGCGCAGAACGGGCACATGCGCGAGCCATATTCGACCAGCTTGATCGGCGCGTTGGGGTTGCCCTGGCGGAAGCCATTGTCCTTGGTCTTCTCGACGACGTCGGTCCACTGCTTGCCGGCGGGGGCCGCCGCGCCGGCGACCGGCGCTGAGGTCTGGACGGGCGCGCTGCTGTTGCCGCCGGTGCCGCCGGCCTTGTTGCCGCCGTTGCAGGCGGCGAGCGCCAGGATGGGAAGAAGCGCGAGGGCGAAACGCATGGAAGTCTCCGGGTTACGAAAGGGTCAGGCGCCGGCGGCGCGCAGTTCGGGCTCGAGATACGGCCAGGTAAAGGCGCGCACCCGCCGGCCATTGACGAAGAAGCTGGGCGTGCCGTCCACTTTGTAGAGGCTTGCGCCGTCCGCTTGGGTCTTGGCGATGCGCGCGATCCCCTTGGGATCGGCGAGGCACTGGCGTGCCTTGGCTTCGGGCAGCCCTTGCGTCTTGAGGAAGGCGATCATGCCCATGGCCTCGGCGAAGCGCGTCGCCATCTGCGGCGGGGGCAGCTTCTGCCAGGCCTCCAGCGTGGCGGGCGTCTTCTCCAGCGCGATCAGCTTTTCCTCGAACCTGGGCTGGTTGGCATAGATCGCGTCGAGCACGGGGAAGAAGCGCTGCGTGCCCACGCACTGGTTGAGCAGCGCCAGCGCCAGATCGGGCGCGCCATGGACGAGGAAGTCGCGATACTCATAGCTGACCTTGCCGGTCGCGATATACTGGTCGCGCAGCGGCTTCATGCCCTCGTTGGCGAAGCGGCCACAGGTCGGGCAGGTGCGCGAGCCATATTCGACCAGCTTGATCGGTGCGTTGGGATTGCCTTGGCGATAGCCGCCCTCGGGCGTGGCGACCACGTTGGTCAGCCAGTTGGGCTGCGGAGCAGGTGCGGCGCCGAGCGCGAAGAGCGGCACCAGCGCCAGCATCAGGGTAATGAGTCTTTGCATCATCTCAATCGATCCGGCCGAACACCGGCGTTTCGTCCTGCGCCGCGACTCCTGCTGCAAGCGATTCGAGCACCGCGCGCAGCTCCGGATCGGCGATGCCGCGCAGGCTGTCGCCCATCGCTTCCGACAGCGGCTTGAGGCTGGGCGGTGGCGCGGGCTTGGCCTTGGGCGCGCGCAGGTCGCCGTGGCGGATCGCCAGCTTGGCGACGGCGGGATAGCCGAAGAAGCGGTTCACCCGCTCGATGATCTCGGGCGCGATATGCTGCATCATCGGCGCGAAGGCGCCAGAGACGGTGAGCGCCAGCACGCCTTCCTCGCGCTTGCCGCGCGGGAAGCGAATCGATTCGGGGGCGGAAACGCGGGCATAGCGCTCGCCGACGATCTCGCTCCAGCGGCTGACCACGGCGGACTGGACGAAGCCGAACTTGCGGAAAGCCGCGCCGCCCACGTCCGGCAGCAGCTCGGATACCGCACGGACGCGGTTCGAGCGCTGCGGCTCGAGGCGCGGCTGGCGGGTGGTGGTACGCGGGGGCTTCGTCATTGCGGGTCCCCCATGCCATAGGCGGGGCGTGCCCGACAACGCTCCTGAATCGATCGCCCCCCCGCTCCTCGCCTGGTACGACGCCAATGCCCGCCGTCTGCCCTGGCGGGCGCCGCCCGGCGCTGACGCCGCGGACCCGTACCGGGTGTGGCTGTCCGAGGTGATGCTGCAGCAGACGCAGGTCGCCACGGTGATTCCGTACTTCGAGAAATTCACGTCGCGCTGGCCCAGTTTCGAGGCGATGGCGGCGGCCGAGGATGCCGAGGTGATGGCCGCCTGGGCTGGGCTCGGCTATTATGCGCGGGCCCGCAACATGCTCGCCTGCGCCCGCGAGGTCGCACGGCTGGGGGAACTGCCCGACACCGAGGCGGGGCTGCGAGCGCTGCCGGGCATCGGCGACTATACCGCCGCCGCGATCGCCGCGATCGCGTTCGAGCGGCGTGCGGTGGTGGTCGATGCCAATGTCGAGCGGGTGGTGACGCGGCTGTTCGCGCTCGCAGAGCCCCTGCCGGGATCGCGCCCGGCGATCCGACGCCTTACCGACACGATCACCCCCGATGCCCGCGCCGGCGATTTCGCCCAGGCGATGATGGATCTGGGCAGCGGCATCTGCACCGTCCGCGCGCCGAAATGCCTGCTCTGCCCGATCGCCTTCGGCTGCACGGCGCGGGCGCAGGGCGATCCCGAAGCCTATCCGGTCAAGGCCAAGAAGGCGCCCAAGCCGCAGCGGCACGGCACGATGTTCTGGCTGGAGCACGACGACGCGGTGCTGCTGGTCCGCCGCCCGGACAAGGGCCTGCTCGGCGGCATGCGCGCGCTGCCCACCGGCCCCTGGGGCGAGTCGCCGCCGGGCATTGCCGACGCGCCTGCCGCCACAAGCTGGCGGATGTTGAACGAAACCGTCCGTCACGGTTTCACCCATTTCGATCTCGAGGTGGCGCTTGCGACTGCAACAATCCCTCGCCATGCAAGCGCACCCCCCGGCGAATGGTGGCCGATCGCCGACATCGAGTCGGCGGGGCTTCCCACCGTCTTCGCCAAGGCGGCCAAAGCGATACGGAGACTGCGATGACGGCCAAGCGCATATTCGGACTTTTCGGGGCGGCACTGTTGCTCCAGGCGCCAGTGGTGCAGGCCCAGACGGCCTCCGTGCCGGCACCCAGCCAGGTCCAGAGCTTCGCGCGCCAGACCGTTGCCTCGGGCAAGGTGCCCGGCATCGTCGTCGCTTATGCCAAGGGCCAGGCGCCGACGACGATCGTGGCCGATGGCCGCATGTCCGAAGAGCCCACCGCGCCCAAGGTGAACGGCGACACGCTGTGGCGGGTCTATTCGATGACCAAGCCGATCACCGGCATCGCGGCGATGATCCTGATCGAGGAAGGCAAGCTCAAGCTCGACCAGCCGATCAGCGACTTCATCCCGGCGTTCAAGGACATGAAGGTGCTGGTCGATCCGAACAAGGACCTGACCAGCCGCCCCGCGACCAAGCCGATCACGGTGCGCAACCTGCTCACCCACACCGCGGGGCTGGGCTACAACATCATCACCAAGGGGCCGCTGCTCAACGAGTATAACCGCCTCGGCATCAACCCCGCCCAGGTGAGCGACTCGTTCGAGGCGACCGCGCGGCCGGTGCGCCCGGCGACGCTGGAAGAATTCGCCAACCGCACCGCGACGCTGCCGCTGATCGCCGAGCCCGGCGCCAAGTTCAGCTATTCGATCGGCCTCGACGTGCTCGGCCGCGTGATCGAGGTGGCGAGCGGGATTCCGTTCGACAGCTTCGTGAACACGCGCATCCTTGCGCCGCTCAAGATGACCTCCAGCTACTGGACGGTGCCCGCGGGCGAGGCGGGGCGTCTGGCGACCGAATATGCGATTGCGGGCGGCAACCGCCTGCCGATCGATCCGGGCGCGACCTCGGTCTATCTCAAGAAGCCGAGCTTCCCCTATGGCGGCGCGGGGCTGGCGATGTCGGCACGCGACTATGATCGCTTCCTCCACATGCTCCAGAATGGCGGCACGCTGGACGGCGTTCGCATCCTCAAGCCCGAGACGGTTGCGCTCGCCATGTCCGACCTGCTGCCGGCGGGCGTGGACAAGACCAATCTCGCGGTGATGGCGCGCGATACCGGCGTGCCGATGGGCTTCGGCGCGGGCGGATCGGTGTTCCTCGCCGACCAGCCGGGCGGGGCGGGCAAGGGCACCTTCGGCTGGTCGGGGGCTGCCGGCACCTTCGCCTGGGTGGATCCCAAGAACCAGGTCCGCGCGACGATGATGGTCAACATCCTGCTCGCCGAACTTGGCCTCAAGGTGCCGGTGCGCGCGGCCGTCTACGCCGATCTGAACAAGTGATCGTCCCCGGCTTTACCGGCGGCACGCTGGACCGCGACGACCGAGTCCGCCACGAGCCCGAATTGCTGGCGGCGGCGCTCGCCGATCCACGCGCGCGGCTGCTGGTAATGGACGGGCTGGTGCCGCAGCTGGACGGCGAGGGGCGGCTGGTCTGGACCGGCCTCGACGCCGCGACGGAGCCTTTGCTGTTCCTCGGCTTCATCGCGGGCGAACCGCGCTTCGTGCAGACGCTGGCGCCGGGCACGCCGCTGCCCCCGGGCCGCCCGCCCGAGCTGTCGGCGATCCTCGACGCCTTCCGGCCCGAGGATGCCGCCAACTATGCCGCGGCGCGCAGCCTAATCGACTGGCATGCGCGCAACGGCTTCTGTTCGCGCTGCGGCACGCCGAGCGACATCTTCCGCGCGGGCTGGGGGCGGCTCTGCCCGAATTGCGGGACCGAGCATTATCCGCGCGTCGATCCGGTGGTGATCATGCTCGCCGAGCATGGCGACCGGGTGCTGCTCGGCCGCCAGCCGAGCTGGCCGCCGGGGCGCTATTCGGCGCTCGCGGGCTTCCTCGAGGTAGGCGAGAGCGTCGAGGATGCCGTGCGGCGCGAGACGCTGGAAGAATCGGGCGTGCATGTCGGCAAGGTCCGCTACGTTGCCAGCCAGCCCTGGCCGTTCCCGTCGCAGCTGATGATCGCGTGCATCGGCGAGGCGCTCGACGAGGACATCGCGATCGACGCACACGAGCTGGAACATGCCGGCTGGTTCGATCGCGCGCAGATCCGGCAGGCGCTGGCACGGGATACGGACGCGCCGTTCCTCGCGCCGCCGGGCTATGCGATCGCCTACACGTTGCTCAAGGCCTGGGCGGAGGGGGAATAGGCGCGACCGTATCCTCCCCCGCCAGGGGGAGGTGGCGCCGAAGGCGACGGAGGGGGAGGATGCCAGAACCTCCCGGCCGTCGTGCTTCCTCCCCCTCCGAGCCGCTGCGCGGCCCACCTCCCCCTGGCGGGGGAGGATACGCTTTCTACCTTACGGCCGCGGCCGTGCCTGCGGGTATGTCCCCAGCAGCCGCACCCACTTGGAGTGGAACACCAGTTCCTCCAGCGCGCGGATCACGCCCGCGTCTTCGGGACTGCCGACGATATCGGCGTAGAATTCGGTCGCGGAGAAGCTGGCCTCGCGCTGATAGCTCTCCAGCTTGGTCATGTTGATGCCGTTGGTCGCGAAGCCGCCAAGCGCCTTGTAGAGCGCGGCGGGAATGTTCTTCACCTCGAAGATCAGCGAGGTCATGAACGGGCCTTCGCCGGTGACCCCCGGCGCGTCGCGCGACAGTACCACGAAGCGGGTCATGTTGTGCGCGGCGTCCGCGATGTCGCTGGCCAGCACGTTCAGCCCGTACAGCTCCGCCGCATGCGCAGGCGCAAGCGCCGCCACCTTGGGGTCGGCGAGTTCGGCGACCATCGCGGCAGCGCCCGCGGTGTCCGGATAGGCGACCTGCGCGATGCCGTGGGCCTTCAGCCAGTGGCGGCACTGGCCGAGCGCCTGGGGATGGCTCATCGCCTCGCGCACGCCCTCGATCGGACCCGTGCCCATCAGCGTGTGGCGGATGGCGAGGAAATGCTCGCCGATGATCGAGAGACCCGATTCCGGAAGCAGGAAATGGATGTCCGCCACGCGACCGTGGAGCGAATTCTCGATCGGGATCATCGCCCGGTCGGCGCGGCCTTCCTTCACCGCATCGATCGCATCGTCGAACGAGAAGCAGGGCAGCGGCAGCGCATCCGGGAAGGCCTCGCGCACCGCGACATGCGAATTGGCGCCCGGTGCACCTTGATAGGCGACCGCGCGCGCCGGCGCCGCTTCCGCCTCGGCAAGCATGCGGGCGACGATCGGGCGGGCGGGGGCGGCGAAATTCTCCATGGGGCGCGGCGCTAGCCTCCGTAGAACTCCGCCGCAAGTGTGCTTGCCTTCCGGCGCGGCAGGGCTCTAAAGATGAACCAAAGCACAGGTGGGAGCGGATGAATGCAAGATCGCTTCAATACGATCGCAGGTTGGGCGCTGGCGGGTGGTATCGCCGCCCTGGGACTTTCGATCGCGAGCGCGAAGTATTTCCACTCCGAGAAGCCTGAACGCCCCGGCTATGTCGTCGAGGCGGTAGAAGATGCGGCGGGTGGCGCCGCGGCGGCCGAGCCGCTGCCGGTGCGCCTCGCCAAGGGCGACGCCGCCAAGGGCGAGAGCGGCTTCAAGCAATGCGCCTCGTGCCACACCATCGCGCAGGGCGGCGCCAACGGCATCGGCCCCAACCTCTATGCCACGCTGGGCGAGGGCATCGCGCAGGGCAAGGGCGGCTTCGCCTTCTCGGACGCGCTGAAGGGCGTCGGCGGGAGCTGGGACCTCGACAAGATGGACGCCTGGCTCACCAACCCGCGCAAGTTCGCGCCCGGCACCAAGATGACCTTCGCCGGCATTTCGGACCCGCAGCTGCGCGCCGACGTGATCCTCTATCTCAACAAGCAGGGCTCGAACCTGCCGCTGCCGGCGGCGCCCGGCGCGGGCTCCGAGCCGGACAATGCCGGGGTGCAGAGCAACAGCGCCGCGGAAGGCGCCGACGTGTCGGTGAACGTCCAGCAGGCCACGCCGGGCGAAGGTACCCCCGCCAAGGACCCGCAGGCCGCGGTGCAGGCCGAGAAGAAGAAGTAGGCAGCGTCGCCCTTCTTAGTCCCCCTCCCGCTTGCGGGAGGGGCTAGGGGAGGGTGCGATGTGGAGGTTCTTTCTGCACCGGCATCGCCTGCTACCCTCACTCACCCTCCCCCATCCCCTCCCGCAAGCGGGAGTGGGGATTAGGCGGGATCAGGTTTGCAGGTCGTAGGCCTTCAGCAGATCATACAGCGTCGGCCGGCTGACCCCGAGCATCCGCGCGGCCGCTGAGACATTGCCGTCGCTCCGCGCCAGCGCATGCCGGATCGCCTGCCGGTCCGCCGCCTCTCGCACCGCGCGCAGGTTGATCGCGGCGGCGTCGCCGGGCGCGAGATCGAGGTCCTCGGCATGGACCGTCTTGCCCTCGGCCATGATCACCGCGCGCTTGATGCGGTTTTCCAGCTCGCGGACATTGCCGGGCCAGCCCCAGGCGTCGATGGCCGCCAAGGCATCGGGTGCGAAGCTCTTCTGCCCGGTCTTCATCTGCTCGGCGTAGCGCGCCAGGAAGTGCCGCGCGAGCAGCCCGGCGTCGCCCGGCCGCTCGGCCAGCGAGGGAATCCGCACCACGATCTCGGCGAGGCGGTAATAGAGATCCTCGCGGAACCGCCCCTCGGCCACCATCGCGTCGAGGTCGCGGTGGGTCGCGCAGACGATGCGGGTGTCCACCGGGATCGGTTTCCGCCCGCCGATCCGCTCGATCACCCGCTCCTGCAGGAAGCGCAGCAGCTTGACCTGGAGCGGCAGCGGGATGTCGCCGACTTCGTCGAGGAACAGCGTGCCGCCCTGCGCGAGCTCGATCTTGCCCTCGGTGGTCTTCACCGCGCCGGTGAAAGCGCCCTTCTCGTGGCCGAACAGCTCCGATTCAAGCAGCGTCTCCGGAATCGCCGCGCAGTTGATCGCGACGAAGCTGCCCCCCGACCGCGGGCTCGACTCGTGCAGGCCCCGCGCCAGCAACTCCTTGCCGGTGCCGCTGGCGCCCAGCAGCATCACTGAGACGTCGGCACCCGCCACCCGCTCGATCGTGCGGGTGACCTTGAGCATCTCCGGCGCGCCGGTGAGCATGCCGCCCAGCACCGCCCTGGCCTCGGCCTTCTCGGCGAGGCGGCGATTCTCCGCCTCCAGCGCATGGACGTGGAAGGCGCGGGCGACGATCAGCCCCAGCGCGTCGATGTCGATCGGCTTCTGGTAGAAGTCCCACGCGCCGAGCTCGATCGCGCGGCGCATCGATTCGCGCTCGAAATGGCCCGAGGCGACGATCACCTTGGTCGCGGGGGCGAGCTTGAGGATCGCCTCCAGCGTCGCGAAGCCCTCGCTGGTGCCATCGGGATCGGGCGGCAGGCCAAGGTCCAGCGTCACCACCGGCGGTTCCTCGGCGCGCAGCAGGGTGATCGCCTCGTCGCGGGTGGTGGCGGCGAGGACCGTATAGCCCTCATAGGCCCAGCGCAGCTGGCGCTGGAGCCCGGCATCGTCCTCGACGATGAGGAGTTTTGGCAGCAGCTTGGGCAGCGCGTCGCTCATGCCGCCGCCTCCACCGCAGGCGCGGCGCGGAGGACGACGCGGAAGCGCGTGCCCTGGCCTTCGCGCGAGCTGACTTCGATACGGCCGCCCATGCCCTGCGCCAGCTGCTGCGCCTCGAAGGTGCCGAGCCCGAAGCCGCCGGGCTTGGACGAGGTGAACGGCTTGAACAGGCGGTTGCGGACGAAGCCGGGCGACATGCCGCAGCCGCGATCGATCACGTCGATGATGGCGTTTTCCTCGTCGGTGGCGAGCGCGAGCGTCACCGGCGCATCGGCCGGGCTCGCCTCGATTGCGTTCTGGATCAGGTGGACGAGCAACTGCTCGAGCGCGGCCGGCTCGGCGAGCGCGATGGCGGGCTCGGCGCCCGACACGAGCCGCACCTGCCCCGGCTGGCGGGCGACGAGCCGCTCGAGCAGCGGCAGCAAGGGCGTGGGGCGCGGCGGCTCGCTGCGCCCGCGGTGATGCTGACCGAGCCGCGCGAGCAGCGCGTTGAGCCGGTCCGACGAGTCGCGCAGCGTCGCGATCATGTCGGCGCGGAATGCGGGATTGTCGGCATGGCGCTCGGCATTGCGCGCGGTGAGTGCGAGCTGGCTGACCAGGTTCTTGATGTCGTGGAGCAGGAAGGCGAAGCGGCGGTTGAACTCGTCGAAGCGCTGGGCCTCTGCCAACGCCTCCTGCGCGCGTGCCTCGGCGAGATAGCTCGCCACCTGGCGGCCGGCGGCCTTGAGCAGGTCGAAATCCTCCCAGTCGAGCCGCCGCGCCAGCGCCGGGCGGCCGAGCAGGATCGCGCCGACCAGCGCGCCGCGGTGAAGCAGCGGCACCACCACCCAGGCGGCGTCGGCCGCCCGCATCCAGCCGGGAGTCGCATCGGCATCGGCGGCATCGGCCTGGGCGAGGCGCACCGCATCGACCTCGATGATCCGGCCGGTCGTCTCCAGATGCGTCGCGAGCGCCTGGTCCGCGCTCAGCGGCAGCGTCGCCCGGTCCCAGTGCCAGCCCGCGCCGGCCACCAGCCCGCCCTCCTCGGCGACCAGCAGCAGGCCGGCGGGCGAGGCGGTGAGGTCGGCGAGCGCGCGGACGATGCGCTGGTCGAGCGGCGCGGCGCCCGGTGCGCCCAGCGTCTCGGTGAAGCGCAGCCACTCGGCGCGATAGTCATAGCGGTGGCGGAACAGGTGCTTGGCGAGCTTCACCTTCACCCAGCCGCGCAGGCCGGAATTGGAGACCAGCGCCAGGATCGCGGCGGTGGCGCCGAACACGAAGGCGGTCTGGAGCAGCCGGGCATGCGCCCCGCCCAGCGTCGCCAGGGCACTGGTCGCCAGCGCGAGCAGCACGAAATAGGCGCCGACCGCGACCAGCGTCAGCGACTGATAGGCGACGGTGCGCGACATCCGCACCCGCCAGTCGCCGCGCCGCTGCAGCCCCAGCCCCATCGCGGCGGCGACGCAGACCAAAGCCGCCCCGCGCGCGACGAGCAGCAGCCCGCTCATCGGCACGCCCAGATAGGCCAGCGTCAGCACCGCGAACTCGATCAGCCAGAAGCCGCCGAGCGCCGCCACCGTCCAGCGCAAGCCACCCCCGGCGGTATGGGCCAGCGCCGAATGCAGCGCCTGCACCATCACCAGCACCCCCACCGCGACGAGCAGGTTGAGCAGCAGCGCCACCGAGGTGGCCTCGCCGGCGATCGGCGTCGGGCTGGTCGCGACCATGTCGAGCGCCATTGCCGCGACGGTCACCAGCGCCACCACCCCATAGACGGTGCCCAGCGCGAGCGGCGGCCGCGGCTCGCCGGCGCGGCGGTGGAGCAGCAGCAGGAAGGCGAGCCAGGCGAGCGTGCGCAGTGTCTCGGCAAGGCGCGTGGCGATCTCTTCCGCGCCGATGCCGGCGGTGGCGAGCGCGGCGAGTGCGGTCAGCCCGAGCGCCGCGGCCAGCGCACGGCGCGGCAGCGGATCGCCGCCGGTGCGCAGCGCCGCGAAGGGCAGCAGCGCGAACAAGAGCGCCGCCAGGGCGTGCAGCCACAGGCTCAGCGCGGCGGTGAGCATCAGCGCGCCCCGCTGGGGAACAGGATGACGCGCGCGGTCTGGAGCAGGATCAGCAGGTCGAGAAAGGGCGAATAGTTCTTGGCGTAGAACAGGTCGTATTCGAGCTTCTGGCGCGAGTCGTCGATCGAGGCGCCATAGGGATAGTTGATCTGCGCCCAGCCGGTGATGCCCGGCTTCACCATGTGCCGCTCGGCATAATAGGGCAGCGCCTGTTCGAGATCTTCGACGAACTTGGGCCGTTCGGGGCGGGGCCCCACGAAGCTCATCTCGCCCTTGAGCACGCTCCAGCATTGCGGCAGCTCGTCGATGCGGATCTTGCGGATGATCCGGCCGATGCGGGTGATGCGCGGATCATTCTCCTCGGCCCAGACCGCCTCGCCCGGCGCCTCGGCATCCTGGCGCATCGAGCGCAGCTTGAGCACGTCGAACGCCTGGCCGTAGAGGCCGACGCGCTGCTGGCGGTAGAGCGCCGGGCCGCGGCTCTCCAGCTTGATCAGGATAGCGGTGACGATCACCAGCGGGAAGGCGACGAGCAGCAGGATCAGGCTGGCGAGGATGTCGAACAGCCGCTTGAACAGGCCCGACATCCGTCGGCCGGAGGAAAAGCCGTCGGAGAAGATCAGCCAGCTCGGGTTGACGCTGTCGAGATCGACGCGGCCGGTGACGCGCTCGAGGAAGGTCGAGAACTCGTTGACATGGACGCCGGTGGTCTTGATCCGCAGCAGGTCCTTCAGCGGCAGCGCGTTGCGGCGCTCCTCCAGCGCGAGCACCACTTCGCTGGCGTTGAGCAGCACGACATGGTCGGCGAGATTGTAAATCGCGTCGCGTGCGATCGCCTCGGGGATGACGCGGTTGGCGTCGCTCATCGCGACATAGCCGACGATCGCGAAGCTGGCGCCGGGGGCCTTGGACAGCTGCTTGAGCCGCGCCGCGCGCGGGCCGGCGCCGAGCACGACGATGCGGCGCTTGAACGCCGCGCCGCCCAGCGTCTTGCCGAGCAGCACCCGCATCAGCAGCAGCAGCACGAAAGCGGTGACCGCCGCGCAGAGCAGATTGGAGCGCCAGAAGCCGATCGGTGGCACGAGGAAATAGAGGAAGCCCAGGCCCAGCACGCCGAGCCCGATCGAGACGAGCAGCCGCACCAGCGCGTGGCGCAGCGACTGGAGCGCCTCCGCGCCGTATGCGCCGAGCGCAACTAGCGCGGTCTCCAGCACCAGCGCAAAGCTCGCCAGCTGCGGCACCCGCTCGCCGATCGGGCCGACATCGATGCCGGCCTGGTGCGCGCGCAACTGCCAGCCCAGCTCGCCCGCGGTGACCAGCAGGAGCACGTCCAGCAGGCCGAGCAGCAGCACGGTATTCGGGACATAATGCTTGAACAGGCGGATCATGGCGCCCACCGGTGTAGCGCCTAAGGGTAAACGAACGGCCAAGCCCGCGTCGGCGCATCAAATTTACGTCGTATCGCAACCGTTTCGGCGCATCCTTGTTTCAGACCGGGAGACCGCCCAGCTATTCTCCACAGCACCGAACCAGGGAGCCTTTTCCGCATGCCGGATTCGAAGCCGATCACGCCTGTCATTCTCTCGGGCGGCTCGGGCACGCGCCTTTGGCCGATGTCGCGGCCCGAACGCCCCAAGCAGCTCTTGTCGCTGACGGCCGAGGAGACGATGCTCCAGCTGACCGCGCGGCGTGCCTCGGGCCCGCGATTCACCGCGCCGATCGTCGTCGCCAACGCCTTCCACGCCGATCTCGTCGAGGAGCAGCTCGCGCTGGTCGATCTCGCCGTACGGGCGCTGATCCTCGAGCCGATCGGCCGCAATACCGCGCCGGCGATCGCGCTTGCCGCGATGGCGGCGGGCAGCGGCAGCGAGCCGATCCTGGTGATGCCGTCGGACCATGTGATTTCCGATGTCGACGCCTTCCATGCCGCGATCGATGCGGCGCTGCCTTTGGTCAACGAAGGCTGGCTGGTCACCTTCGGCATCACTCCCGACTCGCCCGAGACCGGCTATGGCTGGATCAAGATCGGCGAGGAGGAGCTCTCCCCCGGCGTGTTCCGCGTCGATCGCTTCGTCGAAAAACCGCCGCGCGACCGCGCCGAGGCGATGCTGGCCTCGGGGGACCATGCCTGGAACGGCGGCATCTTCCTGTTCCGTGCCGACATGTATCTGGGTGCGCTCAGCGTGTTCGCGCCCGAGATGCTGGTCGCCGCGCAGCAGGCGATGGACCAGGCCAGGCACGAGGGCGCACGGATCTTCCCCGATGCGCAGAGCTTCGCCGCCTGCCCGTCCGATTCGATCGACTATGCGGTGATGGAAAAGGCGCCGCGTGTCGCCGTCGTCCCGGTGACGATGGGCTGGAGCGACGTGGGCAGCTGGGATGCGCTGCACGCGATCAGCAACCCCGATGCCGGCGGCAATGTCGTGCGCGGCGACGTGGTGGCGATCGAGGCGACCAACTGCCTGGTGCAGAGTGAGCCCGGCAAGCGCGTAGCGCTCGTCGGCGTGCAGGATCTGATCGTGGTCGTCTCGGGCGCCGACGTGCTGGTGCTGCCGCGCGGCCGCAGCCAGGAAGTGAAGAAGCTGATCGACGCGATGAAGGACTGAAGCCGCACGGTTGCGGTCGACGTATGCGACGCTGATCGCAACGCAGCCGATCGCCAGGACCGGCGGCGTTGCGATGGGCCTAGAGGATCAGCCGCTGAAGCGGACGCGCACGGTTACGTCGCGGCGCCGGCGGACCATCATGCCGAGCGCGCCGAAGCCTGCCAGCAGCATCGCCCAGCTCGCGGGTTCGGGGACCGCCGTGATGGTGAGGGTGTAGTCCGGATCGGGCGTGTTCGGCGTGAGGCTGAACGTTCCCAGCTTGAAGGTCGGCGCGGATTCGGGGCCCGTGAACAGGCTGGTACCCGTCGAGACAAAGCCGGTGCCGATAACATTGTTGATCAGGCCGAAATTGAAGAAATAGCTTGGGCTGCCGAAGCCCAGATCGAACGTCGTGGAGACGTTGTTGATGGTGCCCGTGACGCCGGCTAGAACGAAGTAATTTCCCGGATCGACGACCGGAGGCGTCGGTGAGGCGTCGAGGACGAACTTGATCGTCTGGCTTCCGGTGATGACGAACCTGTACTGCGCCGCATTGGCCGGTGCGGCAGCCGCAACTGCAGCAGCACAGCAAGCGCTCAAGAAGAGCGTACGTTTCATGCAATCCTCCACATAAGTATCTGTTTTTCGTAACAGTGTACGCAATACAGGCGTGTGGCGCGCCATCTATAACAGATTTTCGTCGGAACTGGCAACAATTGCGCCGGTGGTAGCAACCGTTATGGTGCAATCGCGCAACGGACTTGGGGGCGGCGTCAGTTCTTGCCGCCGCGATAGGCCGGCAACCCCCATTTCCAGATCATCGCCGCGCCGCGCAGTGCGAACCCCGCCGCAGCGGAGGCAAGTCCCGCGGCATAGGGCGGCAGCCCCATCTGGCTGAGCAGCACATAGAGCGAGGCGGTGAGCGCGGCGGCGGTCACATAGAGTTCGGGCCGCATCAGGATCGAGGGCTCGCCCGCCAGCACGTCGCGGATGATGCCGCCGACGCAGGCCGTCACCACCCCCATCACCGCCGCGGGCACCGGCGGGATTCCATAGCCGAGCGACTTGGCTGCCCCGAACGCGGCATAGGCGGCGAGCCCCAGCGCATCGAGCCAGGCGAAGGTCCGGTCGCTCCACCAATGCTGCGGCGTGATCCACACGATCGCCGACATCCCCAGGCACAGCGACGCGACGGTCGCATCGTGCACCCAGAAGACCGGCGCGCCGATCAGCAGGTCGCGCACCGTGCCGCCGCCGACGCCGGTGATCAGCGCGAAGAAGGTGGCGGTGACGATGGTCTGCTGGTGCCGGGTCGCGGCGAGCGCGCCGGTGGCGGCGAATACCGCGATGCCGAACAGGTCGAGCCAGGGCAGGATGGGACCGATCTGGGCGGCGACCGAACTGTTCATCCCCTCGCTTTGCCGCGCGGCCTGCCCCCAAGTCAAACACGGCCCCTTGGCGAGGCCCCGTCGCTTGGGGCAGAGAGGGGTCATGCAACGTACCGAGTCCCCGCTGATCGCGCTCGCGATCCTCCTGGCGGCGCTCGCCGGCTTCGTCGATGCGCTCGCCTTCACCAGCCTGGGCGGTTTCTTCGCCTCGTTCATGAGCGGCAATTCGACGCGGCTCGGCGTCGGCCTCGGCAGCGGCTCCGGCTATGACGCCGCCATCGCCGCGTCGCTGGTGATGAGCTTCGTGGCCGGCGTGATCCTGTCGAGCGTGATCGGCCGCGCCCGCCCGCACCGCCACCAGCCGGTGGTGATGACGGCGGTGACCCTGCTGCTGACGCTCGCCGCGATCGTCGCCACGCTGATGCCGGGGCCGATCGTGCTGCTGCTGCTCGCCGCGGCGATGGGCACCGAGAACGGCGTGTTCCAGCGCGACGGCGAAGTGACGATCGGCCTCACCTACATGACCGGCTCGCTGGTCAAGCTGGGGCAGAAGCTGGCCGGCGCGCTGATGGGCGATGCCGATCGCTTCGGCTGGCTCCGCTATCTGGCGCTGTGGCTCGGCTTCGTCAGCGGGGTGGTGATCGGCGCCGAGAGCCAGTTCCGCTGGGGCTGGAACGCGCTTTGGCTGGCGCCGCTCTTCGCCGCGGTGCTGACGCTGCTGTCGGCGAGCATGACCCGGCCGCGTCGGCGGCCGGACCTCACGCTGGTGCGCTGAGCTTTAGCGAAACGCCCAGCGCAGCGTTTCCGCCACGCCGCGGGTGCCGAGCCGCAGGGCGGGTGCGGCGAGCGGTGGAGTCGAGAGATGGTGCATCTGCCGCGCCCAGCCGGGCAGCAGGTCGATCGCGGCGGCGAAGGTCATCGCCTGGAAGGGCTTGGTCGCGAGATTGGGCGCGGGCTGTTCGAGCAGCAGCCGCGCGACCTCGCGGGTGCGATCGTCATGGCGGAGCTCGCCCCGCATCGCCGCGATCAGCGCCATCGCCTCGGCGCGGCTGTGTGGCACCGGATCGGCACCCAGCGCCTCGGCCACCTGCGCGAACTCGGCGAAATAGCGGTCCTGGTCGGCGCGCGACATGCCGGGCTCGGCATAGCGGATCCAGCCGTCGAGGAAGCTCACCGCTTCGGTCACGTGCACCCAGGCGAGCAGGCGGGGATCATCGGCGCGATAGGGCGTGCCGTCGGGCAAGGTGCCGCGGACGTGCTGGTGGATCCCGCGCACCCGCGCGATCGCCGCCTCGGCTTCGCCGCGCGACGCATAGCTGGTCTGGGCGATGAACCGCGCCGTGCCGCGCAGCCGGCCGAGCATGTCGTGGCGGAACTTGGAATGGTCCCACACCCCCGCCAGCACCGCCGGATGCAGCATCTGGAGCAGCAGCGCGGCGACGCCGCCGACCATCATCGTGGTCACGTCGCCATGCACGCGCCACAGCACCGAATCGCGCGTGAACAGCGCGTCGTCGCTCCGCTGCACCGGCGCTTCGCCGCGCGCGGCATCGTTGAACACGGCACGCACCTGGCCGATCATCGCGCGCCGTACGCTGTGGGTTGCAAATGCAACGAAATCCATCTTGCTAAGCTAGGTACTCTGGTAGCGCGAACAAGTTGACCGGGTTCGCTTTGCAGTGCAGCAATCGCGCCCATGGCCACACTCGCGATCACCAACAACCCCGACATCCGCTTCCTGGGACGGCTGCTCGGCGACGTCATTCGTGCCTATGGCGGCGAGGAATTGTTCAAGCGGATCGAATATATCCGCGCGACGTCGGTGGATCGGCATCGCGGTGTGGCTGGGGCGGGGAAGATCGATTCCGGGCTGGACCGGCTGAGCCTGGACGAGACGCTCGATTTCGTCCGCGGATTCATGCTGTTCTCGATGCTCGCGAACCTGGCCGAAGACCGCCAGGGCGTCGCCACCGAAAAGGATGCCGATGTCGCCGCCGCGCTGGAGCGGCTGGCCAAGGCGGGAATCGGCCGCGAGCCGGTGATGGCGCTGCTGGAGCAAGCGCTAGTCAGCCCGGTGCTCACCGCGCATCCCACCGAGGTGCGCCGCAAGTCGATGATCGACCACAAGAATCGCATCGCCGAGCTGATGGCGCTGCGCGACCAGGGAGTCGAGGAGACGCCGGACGGCGACCAGGTGGAGGAGGCCATCCTCCGCCAGATCGCGCTGCTCTGGCAGACTCGGGTGCTGCGCCGCGAGAAGCTGGGCGTCCCCGACGAGGTCGAGACCGCGCTCTCCTATTTCCGCGACGTGTTCCTGCCGGTGCTTCCCGCGCTCTATGCCCGCTGGGACCGCGCGCTGGGCGACCGCGCGCCGAGCTTCCTGCGCCCCGGCAGCTGGATCGGCGGCGACCGCGACGGCAACCCCTTCGTCACCGCGGAATCGATGCGCTTCGCCCTCGCCCGCGCGGCGGAAACGGTGCTCGACCATTATCTGGAGGCGGTCCATGCGCTGGGTGCCGAGCTGTCGATCTCGACCGAACATGCGGAGGTGCCCGAGGCGGTGCTCCAGCTCGCCGAGGCCAGTGGCGACACCGGCAAGAGCCGCAGCGACGAGCCCTATCGCCGCGCGCTGACCGGCATCTATGCCCGCCTTTCCGCGACGCACGAGCAACTGGTCGGCAAGAAGCCGGGCCGGCCGTCCCCGATTGCGGGCGCGCCCTACGGCCATCCCGCCGAGTTCCGCGAGGATCTCGTCGCCATCGCACGCGGTCTCGCGGACGGCGGACCGCTGGCGACCGGCGGCGCGCTGGGTCGGCTGATCCGGGCGGTGGAGACTTTCGGCTTCCACCTCGCCACGCTCGACATGCGCCAGAACAGCGCGATCCACGAACGGGTCGTTGCAGAGCTGCTCAAGTCGGCCGGCGTGTGCGACGACTATGCCGCGCTCGACGAAGACGCCCGCATCGCGCTGCTCCGCCGCGAACTCGCCAATGCCCGGCCGCTGACCAGCCCCTATTCGGTCTATTCGGAGGAGACCGCCTCCGAGCTGGCGATCGTCCGCGAGGCGGCGGCGGCGCATGCCCGCTACGGCCGCAACTGCATCCGGCACTACATCGTCTCGATGGCGCAGTCGGTGTCCGATCTGCTCGAAGTCCATATCCTCCTCAAGGAAGCCGGGCTCTACGTGCCGGGCGAGACCCTGCAGGCACACATCATGGCGATCCCTTTGTTCGAGACGATCGCCGATCTCGAAGCCGCGCCGCCGATCATGGAAGCCTGGCTCGGCCTGCCCGAGGTCGCCGCCATCGCCGCCGCGCGCGGGCATCAGGAAGTGATGATCGGCTATTCCGACTCGAATAAGGACGGCGGCTATCTCACCTCGACCTGGCAGCTCAGCCGCGGCTCGACCGCGCTCAAGCCGGTGTTCGAGGAAGCCGGCATCGCCATGCAGCTGTTCCATGGCCGCGGCGGCGCGGTCGGGCGCGGCGGCGGATCGAGCTTCTCGGCGATCCTCGCCCAGCCGCCGGGGACGGTGCAGGGCCGCATCCGCATCACCGAGCAGGGCGAGGTGATCGCCGCCAAGTACGGCAGTCCCGAAAGCGCGATGACCAACCTGGAGGCGATGACCTCGGCCACGCTGCTCGCCAGCCTGGAGCCCGAGCGGCTGGCGCCCGCCGATGCGGAGCGTTTCGCGGCGGCGATGGACCAGCTGTCGGACAGCGCCTTCCGCGCCTATCGCGGGTTGGTTTACGAGACGCCGGGCTTCACCACCTTCTTCCGCCAGATGACGCCGATCGCCGAGATTGCGGGTCTCAAGATCGGCTCGCGCCCGGCCAGCCGCAAGAAGAGCGACGCGATCGAGGATCTGCGCGCGATTCCCTGGGTGTTCAGCTGGGCGCAGGCCCGCGTGATGCTGCCGGGCTGGTACGGCGTCGGCGCGGCGCTCGACGCGTTCGAGGACAAGGGGCTGCTGCGCGAGATGGCTACCGCCTGGCCGCTGTTCCGCGCGACGCTCGACAATATGGAGCAGGTGCTCGCCAAGTCCGACATGGGCATCGCCAGCCATTATGCCGCGCTGGTGGAGGATGCCGAACTGCGCGACACCATCTTCGGGCGGATCAAGGACGGCTGGCAGCAGACGCAGGACGGACTGCTCCAGGTGACGCGCCAGACGCGGCTGCTGGAGAAGCACCCGCTGCTCGATACCTCGATCCGGTTGCGGCTGCCCTATATCGAGCCGCTCAACCTGCTCCAGATCGAGCTGATGAAGCGGCATCGGGCGGGCGAAGAGGATCCGCGGATCGGCGAGGGCATCCTCCTGTCGATCAACGCGATCGCCACCGCGCTGCGCAACAGCGGGTAACCGCCCTAGGCGGGTCTAAACGCCCGATTAACCATGGGGGCCTAGCGCTGATGGGCATGGGTCCAGGGCATCTCCGCAACATACGACGCGATTCGCTTTTGGCGATCGGGCTCGCGTTGCTGATGGGAATCGCCTGGACGGTGCGCGATCATGTCGCGCTGGGCGCGCTGCGGCTGCCCGATACCGACGATCTGATGCGCCTCCAGCAGGTCCGCGACTGGCTGGGCGGGCAGGGCTTTGCCGATCTCGCTCAGCACCGGCTGGGCCCGGCGCCAGGGCTGCAGATGCACTGGTCGCGGCTGGCCGATCTGGTGCCTGCCCTGCTGATCCTGACGTTCACCCCGCTGCTCGGCGTAAAGGCCGCGACCGTCGCCGCCGTCATCGTGTCGCCGCTGCTGCTGTTCGCGGCGATGCTGATCATCGTTGCCGCGATCGCGCGTCGCCTCGGCCAGTCCGGTTTCGTCGCCGTCATCCTTGGCGCGCTCGCCTTTCCCGCGATCACCCTGTTCACGCCGGGACGGATCGATCACCACGCGCTGCAGATCGTGCTCGTGCTTACGCTGCTCCATGCCTGTGTCGGGCGGGGTACGCTGGGGCAGGGGGCTATCGCCGGCAGCGCGACCGTGCTGTCGCTGGTCGTCGGCATGGAGACGGCGCCGCTGCTCGCCGCCGGTGGGGCTGCCATCGCGCTGCGCTGGCGGCTCGATGGCGCCGCCGGACAGGCACGGATGGCGGGCTATGCGACCGCGCTGCTGCTGGGGCTGAGCGCCGCGGCGGTGCTCTTCCGGACGAGCGGATGGAACGTCGCGGCCTGCGACGGCTTCACCGCCATCCTGTGGCGCGCCGCGATGCTGGCGGCGCTGGCGCCGGCGGCGATGGCGGTGGCGGGCTTCGCCACCCAATCCGTCGCGGCGCGGACCGCGGTGCTGATCGTCGGCGGAGGACTCGCGCTGGCGGCCGCCGCCATGAGCGCGCCGGCATGTCTCCATCCCTATGGGCAGGTCGATCCGCTGCTCGCGCGGCTCTGGCTTGCCCATGTCAACGAAGCGCAGCCGCTCTTCGCGCTACCGCTCGGCAAGGCGATCGCCGCCGGGGGCATGGCGTTGGTCGGGCTCGGCGCCGGTATCTGGTTCGCCTGGACGACACGGACGGCGGCTTCGTGGATCCTGCTCGCCTTCCAGGCGGCGGCGGTTGGGGTCACGCTGGTGCAGGTGCGCGGGGCGCCGCTGGCGGCGCTGACCGCGGTCCCGGCGCTGGCCGCGATGATCGCTGCCGCCCGGCCGCGCGGACCGATGGCGCTGGTCGTCGCCTGGCTGGGGGCGAGCGGAATCGCCTATGCGGGGGTCGGCGACCGGCTGACACCGCCAGCGCAAGCGTCTGCCCATGGCTGTACGCCTGCCGCCGCCGCGGCGCGGCTCGCTGCGCTCCCACCCGGCCTCGTCGTCGCGCCGATCGACTTCGGCCCGACGCTGCTCGCCACTACGCGGCACCATGTTCTCGCCGGACCCTATCACCGTGATACGCAAGGAAATCGTGCCATGTACGACCTGTTCCTAAGCCCCTCCGGCCAGGCGGAAGCGCTCGCGCGGCGATGGGGGGTGGACTATGTCGCGCTCTGCAAGGACGGCTTTGCCGAAGTCGGCGACCGTGCACGCGATCGCCAGCTGCTGGCCGGCAGCCTGATGGCGGGGCAGGTGCCGCCCTGGCTGCGACCGATATCGCCTGCGGGGTCGAGCACCCAAGTCTACACCCTCACCCAGCCCGTTCGACGCACTACCCAGTGAGCGAACCGCGCAAGGGGGAGGTGCGCTGGTGGGAGCGGCGCTGGTTCGCGCTGGCGGCGGTGCTGCTCAGCGCGGTGCCGTTGCTGTGGCCCACCGTGCCGCCACTTACCGACCTGCCCGGCCATATCGGCCGCTATCATATCGCCGCGCAGCTGGGGGACTCGGCGCTGCTCCGCCAGCACTGGGACTATCGCTGGCGGCTGATCGGCAATCTCGGCGTCGACCTTGCGGTGCTGCCCCTGGCCCGCATGTTCGGGGCGGTGCTGGCGGCCAAGCTGGTGGTGCTGGCGATCCCGCCGCTCACCGTGGCGGGCCTGATCCTGGTGTCGCGCGCGAGCGGCGGGCGGCTTGCCCCGGCAGCACCCTTCGCCTTTCCGCTCGCCTATGGCTTCCCCTTCCAGTTCGGCTTCGTGAACTTCGCGCTGTCGGCGGCGCTCGCGCTGCTTGCGCTAGCGCTATGGATGCGCATGCAGCGGGCGGTGGGTATGCGCGCGCTGCTGTTCGTGCCGATCGCCCTGCTGCTGTGGGTGGCGCATTGTTTCGGCTGGGCGATGTTCTGCCTGTTCGCCTTCGGTGCCGATCTGGCGGCGCTCCGCGCGAACGGTCGCGGCTGGGGCGAAGCGATCCTGCGAACCGGGCTGCGCTGCCTGCCGCTGACCGTGTCGCTCGTGCCGATGCTCGGGGGCGGCGGCTCCGGGGACGGAAGGCTCGGCGCAAGCTGGGAATGGCTGGCCAAGCTGCAATGGCTGGCATCGCTGTTGCGCGAGCAATGGCAGAGCTACGACCTGATCTGCGCGGTGCTGCTCCTCGCGCTCGTTTGGCTGGGCCTTCGCAGCGCGGCGCTGCGCGTCGACCGTCCGCTTGCCTGGGCGGCGGGCATCGGCGCGGTCGCATGGCTGGTGCTACCCTATCGGCTGCTCGGCGGCGCCTATGTCGACATGCGGATGACGCCCTATGTCGTCGCGCTGCTGATCGTGGCGATCCGCGCTCAGGATCGACGGATTGCCAACGCGCTGGCACTGGCCGGCACCTTCTTCTTCCTGTTGCGCATGGCGACCACCACCTGGGTGTTCCTCGGCGCCGCCGCAGCACAGGAGCAAGCGGCGGCGGTGGCAGTGCGGCTGCCGCGCGGTGCCGCCGTCCTCGTCGCGGTGCGTGAACCCTGCAGGTCCTGGAGCGTCGCGCGGCTGGCGCACGTCACCGGGCTCGCAGTTGCGCGGCGCGACGTGTTCGAGAACGGCGAGTGGACGCTGGCGGGCCAGCAACTGCTCCGCGACCGGCATCCCCGAGCCGGCGCCTATCGTGCCGATCCCTCGCAGATGATCTATGATCCCGGCTGCGCGTGGAACGGGCATGGCCTGCCGGCGATGCTGCAGACCTTCGATCGCGGCACCTTCGGCTATGTGTGGATGATCGATCTGCCCGCGCCGCCGCTGCCGCCGGACCTGGTGCCCGTCGCGCGTTCCGGGCCCTCGATGCTGTTCCGCGTCGCACCTACGCCGCACAAGCGCTTGCCGTCCGGGGCGCTCGCGCACTAAAGCGACGCGATGGATAAAGGGGTTCCGCTGCGCTGGTGGCAGACGCGCTGGTTCGTATTGCTCGCCACGCTGGTGGCGGCCGTGCCGCTGCTATGGCCGGACATCCCGCCGCTCGTCGACCTGCCCGGGCATATGGGCCGCTATCGCGTGCAGCTGGTGTACGACCAGGTGCCATGGCTGCGGCAATGGTATGATTTCCGCTGGCAGCTGATGGGCAATCTGGGGGTGGACCTGCTGGTCTTTCCCATGGCCAAGATCTTCGGCCTCGAACTGGGTGTGAAGCTGATCGTCCTTGCGATCCCGACGATGACGGTCGCCGGCTTCCTGATGATCGCCCGCGAAGTGCATGGCCGGATCCCCGCGACGGCGCTGTTCGCCTTGCCCTTCGCCTATGCCTTCCCCTTCCATTTCGGCTTCGTCAACTTCGCGCTGTCGATGGCGATGGCGATGCTGGCCTTCGGTTGGTGGCTGCGGCTGGCGCGGCTGGGCAAGTTCCGCTTCCGCTCGATGGTGTTCGTGCCGCTCTCGGTGATCATCTGGATCACCCACACCTTCGGCTGGGGCGTATTGGGCGTGCTCGCCTTCTCGGCCGAGCTGATCCGCCAGCACGATCTGCGCCGAAACCGCGATTTGCCCTGGTACAAGGATCTGGCCGGCGGCTGGCTCGCGCCGGTGTTCTTCGCCGGGCTGCAATGCGCGGTGATGGCGCTGCCGGCGGTGTTGATGGTGATCTGGCGCGGCGGCGAGCATGTCTCCGGCCAGACCTTCGACTGGTACAACTGGCGCGCCAAGACGCTGTGGGTGACGCAGATGTTCCGCGACCGCTGGCAGCTGTTCGACATCGCCAGCGTCGGCGTGATCTTCCTGCTGCTGCTCAAGGCGGTCCGCGATCCCAACATCCAATATTCGCGCAACCTCGGCCTCTCCGCGCTGTTCCTGCTGCTGGTCTATATCTTTTTGCCGCGCGTGGTCTTCGGATCGGCCTATGCCGACATGCGGATGGTGCCTTTCATGTTCGCGATCGCGATCCTGGCGATACGGCCAAAGCCGGGTCTGTCGATGCGCGGCGCGACGTTGGTGGCGATGCTCGGCCTCGCCTTCTTCCTCGCCCGCATCGGCGCGACGACGGCGAGCTTCTACCTCTACGACCAGGCCTATGATCGCGAGCTCAAGGCGCTGGCGCATGTGCCCGTCGGCGCGCGGCTGGTGAGCTTCGTCGGCGAGACCTGCTACAACGAATGGGCGATGACCCGGCTGCAGCACGTCCCCGGCCTCGCGCTCGAGCGGCGGCTGGCCTATACCAACGACCAATGGTCGATGGCCGGCGGCCAGCTGATGACGGTGCGCTACCGCGCGGCCAAACGATTCGCGCACGATCCGTCGGAGCTGGTGACCAACGTCCAGTGCCCGCGCGAATGGTGGCGCCCGATCGCGCGCAGCCTGGCACTCTTCCCGCGCGACGCCTTCGACTATGTCTGGCTGATCCGGCCGCCGGCGTTCGACAAGCGCTACGAGCAGGGACTGTTCCCCGTGTGGCGCGACGGGCCGAGCGTGCTGTACCGGGTGGACCACGATGTGCCTGGACCGGGGCTCAATCCGGGCGACCTGCCGATCCCCAGGCCGGAGGCGGTGCTGATCCGCGAGGCGGAGGCGGCGGGGGAACTGCCGGGCAACGGCACCGCGCCGCCGTCTTGAGCGAGGGAGGCCAAGGCAGTACGTCCGTCAGCTCCTGAAAAGCATTAGTCCGCAGACTCCCTGAGGTCTCATGATTTCGACGCTAGCTCTCGCCGTCACCGCCAATTGGTCCATCTACGCGAATGCCCGCTTTGGCTATTCCATCTGCTATCCATCTTCGGTGTTACGACCGCAGCGTGAAGCAGATAATGGGGATGGCCGAGCGTTTCTCGGCAGCGATGGTACACGGCTTCTGGCATTCGGCCAGTGGGAAGGCGAGGCGGCTGGGCTCGCCGCCTGGACCAAGGAGCAAGCGCAGACATATGTCGGCAGGCTAGGGAAGATAACCTATCGTGCGGGGCGTGGCGATTGGATGGTCTTCTCAGGAGAAACCGGGACCGGCTTCGTCTTTTACCTCAAGGCGATGAAGCACGGCGACGCCTTCGCGACCTTTCAGCTGACATATCCGGCAACGAAGACGGCGCAGTATCGACCGATCGTGCAGCGGCTTTCCCAATGTCTGCGTTGGACCAGATCGCCACTGTAAGACTAATCGCCTCCTGCGATCGCGCGGCACCCGGCGGCGCTACTCCACCTTCCTGAACGGCGTCAGCTCCTCCAGATATTCCTGCTCGCGCTCGACCGCCTGCTGCTCGCGCACCAGGAAATCGGCGACGGCGCGGCGGAAGCCGGGGTCGGGGAGGTAGTGCGCCGACCAGGTCGTCACCGGCACATAGCCGCGCGCCAGCTTGTGTTCGCCCTGCGCGCCCGCCTCGACGCGGGGCAGGCCGCGCGCGATCGCCGCGTCGATCGCCTGGTAGTAGCAGAGCTCGAAATGGAGGAACGGCACGTCCTCCACGCAGCCCCAATAGCGGCCGTACAGCGCATCCCCGCCGATCAGGTTGAGCGCCCCGGCGATCGGCCGGCCGTCGCGCTCGGCGAGCAGCAGCAGCACCTTGTCGCCCAGCGCTTCGCCGAGCATCGAGAAGAACGGTCGCGTGAGATAGGGGCGGCCCCATTTGCGGCTGCCGGTATCCTGGTAGAAGGCCCAGAACGCGTCCCAATGCGCCTCGGTGATCTCCGCGCCGGTCAGGTGACGGATCGTCAGCCCTTCGACCGCGGCGGCGCGCTCCTTGCGGATCGCCTTGCGCTTGCGGCTGGCGAGCGCACCGAGGAAGTCGTCGAACTTTGCATAGCCGTCATTCTGCCAATGGAATTGAGTACCGGTGCGGATCAGCCAGCCCGCCGCCTCGAACATCGGCACCTGCGCCTCCTCCACGAAGGTGGCGTGCGCCGAGGAAAGGCCGTGCTGGTTCACCACCGCCTCGATCGCGGCGATCAGCGCGGAGGCCTGGGCCGGGTCGCGCAGCAGCAGCCGGTTGCCGGGTACGGGGGTGAACGGCACCGCGATCTGGAGCTTGGGATAATAGCGCCCGCCGGCATGTTCCCAGGCATCGGCCCAGCTATGGTCGAACACATATTCGCCTTGGCTGTGGCTCTTGGCATAGGCAGGCGCGATTGCCGCGGGGGTGCCGTCCGGTCCGTCGACGACGATCGGCAGCGGCTGCCAGCCGGCCTGCGCCGTCGCCGAGCCCGAGGCTTCGAGGATCGACAGGAAGGCGTGGCTGAGGAACGGATTGTCGGCCCCCGCACAGGCATCCCACTCCGCCGCCGGGATCGAGGCGACGCCGTCGGCGAGGCGGGCGGTGACGGATGAAGATCGCACGAGGGACAAGATAGTGGCTGGCGCGAACGGTGCCAGTGGTTTGTTCCTGCCGGCTTCTTGTCCCCTTCTGCTTCTTCTTATCCCCCTCCCGCCTGCGGGAGGGGTTAGGGGAGGGTGTGTGAGGTTCGCGGGCGAGCCGTCGAGATTTGCCCGATCTCCGTCAGTGCGCTTCTTCTATGTCAGCCCTTGCTTCCCTCTCTCACCCTCCCCCGTCCCCTCCCGCAGGCGGGAGGGGGGCGATAGAGGCGGGAGGTCTGCCCTCGTCGTTGCGCTACAGGCAGGCCAGCGTCGCCGCGTCGATCGCGCTGGCGGCGCCCTGTAGCGCATAGCCGTCGACGAACGGCACGCCGCCGGTATCCACGCTCTCCACGCTGAGCGCCCGCCCGTCGCGCATCGCGGCGACAATCGCCGAGTCGGTGCGCGCGTCGGGGGCCCAGGCGTCGTGTCGGCTGGCGGTGAGTTCGAAGCGTCGCTCGCCCGCGACCAGCATCACCCGGGCATGGTCGGCCCGGGCCCGGCTGAGCCGGACGTAGAGCTGGTGCCGCACCCCGCGCCCCCGCCAGCTTGCGATGCTGAGATAGGCCTCGCCGCGCCGGGCGAGGTCGCTGGGCCGCGCTACCGCGAAGCAGCGAGTCGGCGCCGTGTCGCGAAAGGCGCCCCAGCGCGCGAAGATGCCGATCGTCTCGCGCGGTCCCGCCAGGGCAAGCAGCGCCAGCGCCAGGATCATGCCGGCGCCGCGCCGCGCCCGGTGCCGAGATGCACCACCGTCTCCACGCCGCCCTCGATGCGGACGATCGATCCCTGCGGCAGGTCCGGCGCCACCGGCGCATCGAATTGCGGCAGTACGTCACGCCCGGTCATCACCCCGCGCAGGATGCGGCTCGACATGCCGTGCATGATCACCAGCCGGTCGCCGGGATCGTCGTCGGTATCGGCCAGCCAGCTGGAGACTCGCGCGGCGATTGCGTCATACCATTCGCCGCCTTCCGGCGGCCGCGTGTAGAGCCCATGCTCGGCATCGAGAAAGCTGCCCACCTCGCGCTCCAGATCGGCATAGTAGCGCCCGCTCCACGCGCCCATGCCGATCTCGACCAGCCGGTTGTCGGTGCGGGCCTGGTGCCAGTCGAGCTCGAGATGCTCGGCGATGATCGCCAGCGTCTGCAGCGCGCGACCGGCGCTGGAGGCCCACAAGGTCAGCTTCGGTTTCGGCCCGAGCAGTTCGCGCAGCGCCGCGCCCATTGCATCGGCCTGGGCGAAGCCGGCGCGGGTCAGCGGCGTGTGGGGGTGGTCGCCCTGCATCCGCCGAGCGATGTTGAACACGGTCTCGCCGTGCCGCGCGATGAAGTCGCGGCCTTTCCGGGTGCTGGCCATGGCCATGTCTCTCGGGCGAAACCGGCGGAAACGCAATGCCCCCTTTTGGCCCTGATTCGTTCATGCCCGCGACAGGGCGCGGGGTGCATCCGTCCCCTCGCTCGCGGAGCACGCCGGGAGCGAACGGGAGGAAGAACAGGTCGCGGTGCCCGCGTCGGGCCGCCCCTTCCCCTCGATACCGAGCGTCCAGCCGAAGCCCTCTGGCTTGCGGCTGAAGTCAGGCCGCACCCTGTTGGTGCGGCTTCAGTGAGGAGTATTCGTTATGCGTACCAAGCTTTCCATCGCTGCCCTGATCGCCACCACGGCCTTCGCCGCACCGGCCTTCGCCCAGTCGCAGGACCAGAGCTTCAACGGGTCGCACGTCGAAGTGATCACCGGCTGGGATCATGTGAACGACAAGTCGTCCTATGACGCGTCGAAGGACGGCGTCACCTATGGCGGCAACATCGGCTATGACATCCAGCGCGGCAGCACCGTGTTCGGCGTCGAGGGCGAAGTGACCGGCTCGTCGATTAGCGACCGCAGCGGCGACGTGCTCACCCCCGGCGACCGGCTGCGCGTGAAGGCCGGCCGTGACCTCTATGTCGGCGGTCGCCTCGGCTTTGTGGCGGGACCGCGTACGCTGATCTACGCCAAGGCCGGCTACACCAACGCGCAGTTCATCACCGACTATGATTCGCCGGCCACCGCTACCGCCCCGGCGCTCTCCTTCCGCCAGCGCGACAATTATGACGGCTGGCGCCTGGGCGCCGGTGCCGAGTTCAAGCTGACCGACAAGGTCTTTGCCAAGGCGGAATATCGCTATTCCAACTATGGCTCGCAGGCCAACGGCGTCGATCCGGAGCGTCACCAGATCATCACGGGTCTCGGCGTCCGCTTCTGATCGCCGAAAAGGCCATCTGACTGTGGAAAAGGGGGCCGGAGCGGCTTGCTCCGGCCCTTTTTCGCGTTAAGGGTACGTCATGGCGCATTGCCACCGGCCGGGTCATGCCGGGTAGAAAGCAGGGCGACGGCCCGGGGGTTTGAGGTACATGAAGGCGACGATCGAACGCGCAACTCTGTTGAGGGGCCTGAGCCACGTCCAGTCCGTGGTCGAGCGGCGCAACACGATTCCGATCCTGTCCAACGTGCTGATCGATGCGCAGCTCGGCGGCACGATCCGGCTGATGGCGACCGATCTCGATCTGCAGATCGACGAGACGATCCCCGCCGCGGTCGACCAGGTCGGCGCGACGACGGTGTCCGCGCACACGCTGTTCGACATCGTCCGCAAGCTGCCCGAGGGTTCGCAGGTGGTGCTCACCGCGGCCGAGGGCAAGCTGACGGTGGTGGCGGGCCGCGCCCGCTTCCAGCTCGGCACGCTGCCGCGCGACGATTTCCCGATGATCGCCGAGGGCGAGCTGCCGACGACGTTCGAGCTGCCCGCCGAGACGCTCAAGCAGATCATCGACAAGACCCGCTTCGCGATCTCCACCGAGGAGACGCGCTATTATCTGAACGGCATCTTCTTCCACGTGACCGACGATGCCACCCGCATGCTGCGCGCGGCGGCGACCGACGGCCACCGGCTGGCGCGCGTCACCGTGCCCTGCCCGGACGGCGCCGATGCGATGCCGGGCGTGATCGTGCCGCGCAAGTGCGTGGCCGAGCTGCGCAAGCTGCTCGACGAAGTCGACGGCTCGGTGGGCGTGTCGCTCTCGCCGTCGAAGATCCGCTTCGACCTGGGCCAGGCGATCCTCACCTCGAAGCTGATCGACGGCACCTTCCCCGATTACAGCCGCGTCATCCCGACCGCGAACGACAAGCTGCTCAAGCTCGATCCGAAGAGCCTGATGCAGGGCGTCGACCGCGTCTCGACCATCGCCACCGAGAAGACCCGCGCGGTGAAGATGGCGCTGGAACGCGACAAGGTCGTGCTGTCGGTCACCAGCCCCGAGAACGGCGTCGCGGCCGAGGAAGTCCCTGGCGAATATGCCGCGATGGGTTTCGAGATCGGCTTCAACAGCCGCTACCTGATGGACATTCTCGGCCAGATCGAAGGCGATCTCGTCGAGGTCCATCTGGCCGATGCGGCGGCGCCTACGCTGATCCGCGAGAATGATTCCTCGCCCGCGCTCTACGTATTGATGCCGATGCGGGTCTGATCCCGCACCGGTTTTCCGTTAAGATACAGCGGCATGTCCATGGTTGACGGCCGCTTTCCGGCGTCCCCCGCGCTTTCCCCGGCTATGTCGGCGGTTTCTTTGCGATCATAAGCCGGGCCAAGCCCCGAGGGTCGCACTTTACGGGACTTGGGTCGGGCGGCGGATCTCCCTGGATCCGTCGTCCGCCTCAAAGCTTTCGGCCGTGCGTCTTGAAAACATCCCGCCCGCCTGCTATTAACAGTCATGTCAGTTAGGGGGATCGGACTGCATGGCGACCAAGGCTCCGCAACCGTTGCTCAACCCCGGCGTGCCGCTCAAGCGCGAATGGGGCACGGCTTTGTCGGCACTCCGCAAGCTGCTCGCCAATGGCGACGATACCGAACAGGTCTTCAAGATCATGCGCGCGCTGAACGGGGACGTCAGCCAGCGCAACTACCGCAAGCTGCTCACCGTGCCCGGCGGCGGCAAGCTCGCCTATCGCCGGCTGGAGCTGTCGCAGCGGCTCGCCGACCGCGGCTGGATCGACGGCTTCGCCCCCGGCACGCTGGGTGCGTCCTATCGCGACTTTCTCGATTCGACCGGCTATTCGGCCGACGGGCTGGTCCAGGTCAGCATGGTCGAGGGCGGGTTCCAGGGCATCGAGGTCGAGCACCCCTATGCCTGGATGGGCCGGCGCGAGCGCGACATCCACGATCTCTGGCACGTGCTGACCGGCTACAAGGCCGACGAGCATCTCGGCGAGCTGTGCCTGGTCGCCTTCTCCTATGCGCAGACCGGCGGCACCGGCTGGGGCTTCATCGCGCTGGGCGGGGCGCTCAAGAGCATCCGCACCACCGGGCGGCTCGATTGCGTGAAGGCGATCTGGGAAGGCTATCGCCACGGCAAGCGCGCCGGCTGGCTCCACGCCGAGGATTACGAGAAGCTGCTCGAAGAGCCGCTGGAGGGGGCGCGGGCCCGGCTGGCGATTGCCGAGCCGGAACAGTATCGTGTTGCCCAGGCGAAGCTGGCCGAGGCGGGAATCGGCGCGCTTTAAGGGGTCTCGCCCCGCATCCGCTTCTCTTCGAGCCGCTTCTCTTCCATCTCCTTCGCGATCGATCGCAGCGCCTCGGGGCTGGCCAGATTCTTGGGGACGGCGAAGCGTGCGGGGGCGATCGGGCCGAAGTCGACCGCGAGCAACTGCACGGTCTTGGCATCGCCGATCATCAGCGGTGCGCCCTTTTCCGCCATCGCCGCCAGCGCCGCGCGGAACTGCCCGCGCTTGTCCAGAGGGGCGAAGGTGTCGAAAAAGCCGGTGGCCGCCGATCGCAGCGCGCGATTCACCGGCGCTAGCCTGGGCGAGTCGCTAAACGCGGCCTCGATACTGGCGGCGGGGTCGTCCTTGCCCTCGGGCCAGATCCGCCAGACCTGCCCCTTGAGCCCTAGTACCTCGGTCTCGCGCAGAGGTTCGAGCCGCGGCGCGGCCGCGGGGGGCGCCGGCGTCTTCCCGGCCGCGCGGAACATCACGCGGACGAATTCCAGCATGTCGTCACGGTGGCCGGAGATCGCCATGCCGTCGAACTTGCCGAACGTCACATATTCCTCGCCGCCGTGCCGGACATAGACGAGGTCGTCGATCTGGACACGCGCATCGCCATTGTCGGCCACTTCCACGGTCAGCTGGTCGATGCCGGCCTTGTAGGTAGCCTTTACGTCCGCCAGCGCCGGCCACGGAGCCAGCGCCAGCAGGATCGGCAGTGCGCGTGCCAGACGCTTGCGCATTACTTCGCGGCCGGGGTCGCTTCCGGTGCCGGGGCAGGCGCGGCAGGTGCTGCAGGCGCACCCTCGGCCGGTGCGGCACCGGTCTTGTCGCCGGCGGCCTTGGCGGCTTCGAGCGCCTTGTTCGCCTGGTCCTCGATGCGCTTGCGCAGCGCCGCGCGGTCGAGCACGTTCGGCAGCGCGAACTCGCTGGCAGGGATCGCGCCTGGCTTGACGCTCTGCAGCGTCAGCGCTTCGCCCAGGCGGAGCACGGCGCCCTTGGCGATCACGTCTTCCAGCACCTTCTCGGCCTTGGGAACGCTGGTGAACACGGTCGCCATGCGCGCGCCGGTCAGCTTGGTCTGCATGCTGATCGCGGTCGCGATGTTCTTCAGGCGGCTGTCGTCGCTGACGACGATGCGGATCGAATCGCCCTGCGGGTTGCCCTTGGGCTGGACGCTCCAGATCGTGCCCTTCTGGTCGCCGACCTTCTCCTCGCCGACCTGGACCGCTTCATAGTCCGGGTCCTGCGGCAGCGCCTGAGGCTTCATGCCCTTGGCCTTGGCGATGTCCTGCGTCGCGCCGACGAAATCGGCGAAGCTGGCGGCGAACTTGTCGTTGCCGTCGGTGATGACGACGTAATCGGTGCCGCCCTTGTGGATCAGGGTCTGCGGGCCAGCTTCCACCTTGGCGTCGCCATTGGCGGCAGCCTTGACGGTGATCGTGCCGCGGCCGCCGGCGGCGGCGTAGGTCGCGGTCACGTCCTCGGGTGCCTTTGAGCAGGCCGCCACCAGCGCGAGCGCGGCAATCGTAACAGTCTTGCGGATCATGTGTTTCTATCCCTTCGCCCTGATCTATCGGCCAAGCGGTGTTCGTGGGCAAGGTGCTGCGCTACAGCCCCTTTCATGGCCGTCAAGCGTCTCCTGCTCACCGACTTCCGCAACCATGAAGATGCCCTGCTGACGCCGGGGGCGGACTTTGTCGTGCTGAGCGGCGAAAACGGCGCGGGGAAGACCAACATCCTGGAGGCGGTGTCGCTGCTGGCCCCCGGCCGCGGCCTGCGTGGCGCGCCCTTGAGCGAGATGGCCCGGCAGGGCGGGGCGGGAGGCTTCGGCATCGCGGCGACCCTCGACGAAGCCGAGATCGGCACGGGCACCCGCGCCGACGCGCCCGAGCGGCGGATCGTCCGCGTCAACGGCGCAACGGCGGCGGCGACCAGCCTGGCGCAGTGGCTGGTGGTGCTGTGGCTCACCCCGGCGATGGACCGGCTGTTCCTTGAGGCCCCCGGCGACCGCCGCCGCTTCCTCGACCGGCTGACCCTCGCGCTCAACCCCCGCCACGCGCAGGAGGCGACGCGTTACGAGGCGGCGATGCGCGAGCGCAACCGGCTGCTCGCCGACGAGCTGCCCCCTGACCCCGCCTGGCTCGACGCACTGGAGGCGCGGATGGCCGAGCATGGCGCGGCGATCGACGCTGCCCGCCGCGATGCCGTGGCGGCGCTCGGCGCGCGGCTCGCTGACCAGCCCGAGGGGCCCTTCGCGCGCGCCGGCCTCACGCTGGAGGGCTGGCAGGGCGACGCGCCCGCGCTTGCCGCAGCGCTGCGTGAAGGCCGTCGCCGCGATGCCGCCGCCGGGCGCACGCTCGCCGGCCCGCACCGCGCCGACCTGCAGGTGACGCATCTCGACAAAGCCCAGCCCGCGCATCTCTGCTCGACCGGCGAGCAGAAGGCGCTGCTGCTCGGCATCGTCCTCGCCCATGCCGAGCTGGTGGCGGACCGGGTCGGCACGCCCCCGATCCTGTTGCTCGACGAGGTCGCCGCGCATCTCGATCCTGGCCGCCGCGCCGCGCTGTTCGCGCGGCTGGCCGGGCGCGGCCAGGTGTGGATGACCGGCACCGAGCCCGCGCTGTTCGAGGCGGTCCCCGCCACCGCCACCCGCTACCGCGTGGCGGACGGCAGGGTGGAGCCTGCGTGACCGCTGGCCGGTCGACGGCCACCACTGTCATCCCGGCAGAAGCCGGGATCCATTGCCCTGTGCGCTTGCGGAAAGAACCGCCAGATCGGCGCGAATGGATCCCGGCTTCCACCGGGATGACGGCGCCTTTGGCCAAACGCGATCGCCGCCCTACATAGGGTCCGTGCCCGCCGATCTCCCCGCACCTCTGGCCGACTGGTTCACCGCGCGCGGATGGGCGCCGCGGCGGCACCAGCGCGACATGCTCGCCGCCGCACGGGCCGGGCGGCATGCGCTGCTCGTCGCCCCCACGGGTGCGGGCAAGACGCTGTCGGGCTTCCTGCCCACGCTCGCCGACCTGATCGAGACGCCCGCCGAGGGGCTGCACACGCTCTACATCTCGCCGCTCAAGGCGCTGGCGGTGGACGTGCAGCGCAACCTGCTGACCCCGATCGAGCAGATGGGCCTCCCCATCCGCGTCGAGACGCGCACCGGCGACACGCCGCACGAAAAGAAGGTCCGCCAGCGCGCCCGCCCGCCCCAGGTGCTGATGACCACCCCCGAATCGCTCAGCCTGCTGCTCTCCTATGAGGACAGCCTGACGATGTTCGCGGGGCTGAAGACGGTGGTGATCGACGAGATCCACGCCTTCGCCACCGGCAAGCGCGGCGACCTGCTGGCGCTGGCGCTCGCCCGGCTGGAGCGGCTGGCGCCGGGCTTTCGCCGCGTCGGGCTCTCCGCCACCGTCGCCGATCCCGATGGCTATCGCGCCTGGCTCGCGCCCTATGGCGATATCGATGCGGTCACCTTGGTGCAGGGCGAGAAGGGCGCCGATGCCGACATCGCGATCCTGCTTCCCGAAGGTCGCGTGCCCTGGGCCGGGCATTCGGGCATCTATGCCATCCCGCAGGTGATGGCGGAGATCGAAACGCACAAGACGACGATCGTTTTCTGCAACACCCGGGGCCTAGCCGAACTCGTCTTCCAGCAGCTGTGGAAGGTCAACGACCTCAAGCTGCCGATCGGCGTGCACCATGGCAGCCTCAGCCTGGAGGCGCGGCAAAAGGCCGAGCAGGCGATGGCGGATGGGCGGCTGCGCGCGCTGGTCGCCACCGCCAGCCTCGACCTCGGCGTCGACTGGGGCGATGTCGATTGCGTGATCCAGATGGGCGCGCCCAAGGGATCGTCGCGCCTGCTCCAGCGGATCGGCCGCGCCAACCACCGGCTCGACGAGGCGAGCGAGGCGGTGCTGATCCCGGGCAACCGATTCGAATATCTGGAGGCGCGCGCGGCGCTCGACGCCGTCGAGGCGGGCGAGCTCGACCCCGACATCTTCCGCCCCGGCGCGCTCGACGTGCTCGCCCAGCATGTGATGGGCTGTGCCTGCGCGGCGCCGTTCCTCGCCGCCGATATGCTGCGGGAAGTACGTGCAGCATTGCCTTATTCGGCGCTTCCGCAAGAGGTGTTCGACCGGGTCCTCAACTTCATCGCCGACGGCGGCTACTCTTTACGCGCCTATGACAAGTTCAAGCGGCTGACCCAGGGCAAGGACGGCGTATGGCGCGTCACCCAGCCCAATTTCATTGCGCAGCATCGGCTCAACGCCGGCATCATCGTCGAATCGCCGATGCTCGAGGTGCGGTTCAAGAACGGCAAGCGGCTCGGCAAGGTGGAAGAGGGGTTCGCCGCGTCGCTCTCGCCCGGCGACACCTTCTTCTTCGGCGGGCTCGCGCTGGAAGTGGAGCGGGTGGAGGCGACCGACTTGATCGTCCGCGCCACCGCCAAGCAGGCGCGGGTGCCGAGCTATATGGGCGCGCGCCTCGCGATCACCGCCAACCTCGCCGACCGGGTGCGGGCGTTCCTGCACGATCGCGGCCAATGGGCGCGCTTCCCGGCGGACGTGCGCGAATGGTTGGAGACGCAGGACCGCCGCTCGACGCTGCCCGCACCGGGCCAGCTGCTGGTCGAGACCTTCCCGCACGAGGGCCGCCACCACCTCGTCATCTACAGCTTCGAAGGCTGGAATGCCCACCAGTCGCTCGGCATGCTGGTCACGCGGCGGATGGAGGCGATGGGGCTAAAGCCGCTCGGCTTCGTCGCCAACGACTATGCGCTGGCGGTCTATGGGCTGGAAAAGATCCTCGACCCGCGCCCTCTCTTCTCGCCCGACATCCTGGAGCACGAGTTCGTCGACTGGGTGCAGGGCTCGGCGCTGCTCAAGCGCGCCTTTCGGGAGGTCGCGATCATCGGCGGGCTGGTCGAGCGCCAGCATCCCGGCAAGAAGAAGACCGGGCGGCAAGTCACCTTCTCCACCGACCTGATCTACGACGTGCTGCGCAAGTACGAACCCGATCACCTGCTGCTGCGCGCCGCCTGGGAAGATGCGCGGGCGAAGATGACGGATGTCGGCCGTCTCGCGCGCCTGCTCGACGAGGCGGGCGAGCGGATGCTCCATGTCGATCTGGAGCGGGTGAGCCCGATGGCAGTCCCTGTGCTGATCATGATCGGTCGCGAATCGGTCGCGCAAGGCACCACCGAAGACGCGCTGCTCGAAGAGGCGGAGGCGATTGCTGCCGAGGCGATGCGGCTCGACTGACCCCGTTCTTTTGCGGGATTGCTGCGCAACATGGACAGGCGTATGTTCTGCCAATGTTCGGAGTCTCGTCCTCGCTGGTCCTCTGGGCCTTGCCGCTCGGCCTGTTGGCAAGCGGGCCTCTGGCGGTGCGAACCGATCCTGAGACGGCACCCGCCGCCGGCCAGCCCGACGCGATCCAGCTGGCGCTGGGCGAAACCAATGCGCGGCTCACCGTGCCGGTCGCGATCACGCAGCAGGGGCCATACAACTTCATCATCGATACCGGCGCCGAGCGCACCGTGGTGTCACACGAGCTGGCGGCGCGGCTGGGGCTCGCCGCGGGAGCGTCGGTGCACGTCACCTCGATGACCGGGCGCAGCCTCGCCACGACCGTGATCGTGCCCGATCTCAAGATCGAGTCGATCGGGACCTCGCACCAGATCGTCGCGCCCGCCTTCGATGCCGCCAATATCGGCGCGGCCGGGCTGCTCGGCATCGATACGCTGCGCGATCACGAGGTGACGATCGACTTCGACACCGCGACGATGGCGGTGCGTCCCAGCATCAAGCGCAAGCGGGGCGAGAAGCACGATCCGGACGAGATCGTCGTTTCCGCCAAGGACCAGTTCGGCCAGCTGATCGTCACCGACGCTTATTACGGCAATGCCCGGGTGCAGGTGGTGCTCGATACCGGCTCGCAGGTGACGATGGGCAACGAAGCGCTACGCCGCAAGGTCGGCAAGAGCCTGGGCGTGCTGCAGACGATCGAGCTGACCAGCGTCGATGGCGGCAAGACGCTCGCGCAATATGGCCATGTGCCCGACATGCGGGTGAGCAATGTAGCGTTCGATGCGCTGCCGGTCGCCTTTGCCGAGGCCGAGCCGTTCAAGCGCTTCGGGCTCACCAAGCGGCCGGCGATCATGCTCGGCATGGATGCGATGCGCAGCTTCCGCCGGGTCGAGATCGACTTTCCGAACCGCCAGGTGCGCTTCTTCCTGCCGCGGGGCATGCGCGACAAGCGCGCCAATTTCGAGGCGCCACTGCTGCCGCCGGGCCTGCGGAACCCAGCCCGCGATTGACTTTACCGGCCGGGTCTGATTGGCCTGACCATATGACCACGCTTTCGCGCGCGACGCTCGCCGGGCTTCCTGCCGGCATCCTCCGCCCCGGCCATGACCTGGCCGCGATCCGCACCGGGATCGTCCATTTCGGGCCCGGCGCCTTCCACCGCGCCCACCAGGCCGCATTCATCGACAGGGTGCTCGATAGCGATCCGCGCTGGGGCATCGCGGCGGTGTCGCTGCGCAGCGGCACGACCACCGACGCGCTCAAGGCGCAGGACGGGCTCTACACGCTGGCGGTGATCGACCGCGCGCCCTCCACCCGCATCATCGCCGCCCATTCGGACGCGATCGGCCCGGGCGAGGGCGCCCGCCTCCGCGCGCTGCTCGCCAGCCCCGAGGTGCGGATCGCCACCAGCACGGTGACCGAGAAGGGCTATTGCCTGGGCGGCGACGGCACGCTCGACATGAATCATCCTGATATCGTCCACGACCTTGCCCGCCCCGAAGAGCCGGCGAGCGTGATCGGCTGGATCGTCGCCGGCCTCGCCGATCGCCGCGCGGCGGGGGTGCCGCCCTTCGCGATGCTCTGCTGCGACAACATGACCGGCAATGGCGGCAAGCTCCGCGCCGCCTGCGTGGCGCTGGCGCGCGAATGGGATGCGGGCCTCGCCGACTGGATCGCGGCGGAAGTGGCCTTCCCGGATTCGATGGTCGATTCGATCACCCCGGCGAGCGACGCAACCTTCCTCGCCAAGGTGGCGGACGCGCTCGGCGTCGACGACAAGGCAGCGGTGCAGCGCGAATCCTTCACCCAGTGGGTGCTGCAGCGCTTCGACATGGCCGACGGCCCCGATCTCGCCGCGGCGGGCGTCACGTTGACCAGCGATGTGCGCGGCTATGAGCAGGCCAAGCTCCGCATCCTCAACGGCAGCCATTCGAGCCTGGCCTATATCGGCCTGCTGCTCGGCCACGAGACGGTGTTCGAGGCGATGTCGGATGCCGCGCTCGGCAGCTTCGTGACGCGGCTGGCGCATCAGGACATCGCGGCGTCGCTGGGGCCGGTCGATGGGCTGGACGTGCCCGGCTATGTCGATGCGGTGCTGGACCGCTTCCGCAATCCCGCGATCCGGCATTTGCTGGCGCAGATCGCCTGGGACGGCTCGCAGAAGCTGCCGTACCGGTTGCTGGATACGACGGCGGCGGCGCTGGATGCCGGGCCGTCGGTCGAGCGGCTGGTGGTGCCGGTGGCGGCGTGGATCGCGTTCCTGGGCAACAAGGCCAAGGCGGGCGAAAAGATCACCGATCCGCTGGCGGATGTGCTCGCTGCGGCGGCGACCGATGCGGCGCCGGTAGAGGCGGTGCTGGCCCTGCGGCAGGTCTTCCCGGCGCGCGTCGCCGAGGAGGCGCGGTATCGCGAGGCGCTGGGGGCTGCGTTCGCCGCGATCCAGCAGGGCAAGCTCGGCGAGTTGCTGGCGGGCTGAAGATCCTCCCCCGTAGGGCGAGGGGGACCGCCGCCGAAGGCGGCGGTGGAGGGGTGTCCCGGTCAACGTGGCTCGCGCCATCGCAGCGTCGACACCCCTCCGTCGCGGTCCGCGCGCCACCTCCCCTTTCAGGGGAGGATCACCGAATCACCGCGCCTGCCGCCGGGTATACAGGTACAGCCCCGCCGTCAGCGCCAGGAACAGCGCGGTACCCCCCGCCAGCGCCACGCCCGCGAACCCAGGCCCGACCAGCGCCAACGGGACTTCGCTCCCGGTCTCGTACACGATGCCCGCGTAAAGCACCCCGAACAGGCTGTCGCCGACGATCATGCCGGTTGCCATCAGCACGCCCATGCGCTTGACGAACTCGGGGTCGCGCGCGCGTTCGGCGGCGCGGTCGTAGAACCAGCCGATCACCGCGCCGATCACCACGGTCAGCGTCACCCCCATCGGCAGGTAGATGCCGAGGCCCACCGCGAGCGGCGGCAGGCGCAGCTTCGAGGTTCGCGCCAGCACCTCGTCGACCAGGATCACGCCCGCGCCGATCGCCGCGCCGATGCCGATCAGGTCCCAGCGCAGGTCGCCGCCCAGCACGCCCTTGGCGAGCGACGAGATCAGCGCCGCCTGCGGGGCCGGCAGCGCATCGGCGCTGGCCCCCGCCACGCCGGCAAAGCCGAACGAGGCGTTGAGCACGCTCAACACCGGCGGGATGACCAGGCTGCCGAAGATCACGCCGAAGATCAGCGCCACCTGCTGCTTCCACGGCGTCGCCCCGACCAGCTGGCCGGTCTTGAGGTCCTGGAGATTATCGTTGGAGATGGTCGCCACGCCGAACACGATGCCGGTGACGATCAGCGCATAGGCAATGAGGGCCTGGGTCGTGCCGGGATCGAGATCGCGCCCGTACAGCCCCACCAGCATCAGCGAGGCGGCGACCACCGAGAGGATGCCGATGCCCGACACGGGGCTATTCGACGCGCCGATAAGACCGGCCATATAGCCGCACACCGAAGCGATCACGAGCCCGACGACCAGCACGAACGCCAGCGAGCCCGCCACCAGCAGCCCCGCCGAGGCGGAGAGCGGGCCGGCCGAAAGCACGCTCCACAACAGCCAGCCGATCGGCAGCAGCATGCCGAGCGTGACTACGGCGACGATAGTGATCGGCAGGTCGCGCTCGCCGATCGGCACCTCCGCACCGCTGCGCGCGGCGGCCGAGGCGGCGAGCGAGGAGCGGATGCCGCCGATCACCGGTCCGATGATCTTAAGCAAGGTCCAGATCGCCGCCATCCCGATCGTGCCCGCGCCGAGAAAGCGCACCTCGCTGCGGAACACGGTGTTCGCCACCGCGTCCGCCGCGCCCGGCATACCGGCGCTCAGGATCGGCAGCGCGATCCACCAGCCGATCGCGATGCCCACCAGGATGGCGATGCCGACGGTGAGGCCGATCAGGTGGCCCGCGCCGATCAGCGCGAACTGCAGCCCGCCGATGATGCCGGTCGAGCCCGCGCCCGCCTTGAAGAACATGGCACCTTCCTCGGCCGCCAGCTTCATCCGGGTGACCAGCGCGAAGCCCGCCGCGGCGACCGCGTTGACCACGATCACCTTGAGCCCGCGCGCGCTCTCCTCGGCACCCTCGCGGCTGCCGGCGCCGACCTGCAGCACCTCGGCGGCGGCGCGGCCCTCAGGATAAGGGAGTTCGGGCGAATCGACGACCAGCGCACGCCGCAGCGGCACCGAGAACATCACGCCGAGAATGCCGCCGAACATCGTGATCGCGGCGGTCTCGACATAGGGGAAGCCGTTCCACCAGCCGATCATCACGAGGCCCGGCAGCACGAAGATGATCGCGGCCAGCGTGCCCGCGGCGCTGGCGACGGTCTGGACGATATTGTTCTCGAGGATCGTCGAGCCGGGGAAAAAGCGCAGGATCGCCATCGAGATCACCGCGGCGGGGATCGAGGTGGCGAAGGTCAGGCCGATCTTGAGGCCGAGATAGACATTGGCGGCGGTGAACAGCAGCGTGATCGCGCCGCCGAGCAGCACGCCGCGCAGCGTGAGTTCAAGCGGCGCGCGGGCAGGGGCAGTGGCCATGCGCTAGAGGCTCCGAAAGGGGGTGGGGGCGGGGCGTGCCAAACCGCGCCACTGCTGCACGCAGTGGTCCGCTCGGATCAGCATGGCATCCTCGCCGTCGCATTGCCGGCACCGTGGCACCGGCGACAGCGAAAGGACAGGCTTTTCCGGGCGTTCAGCCGCGGAACAGCCCGCCCAGCACCCCGCGGACCACCTGGCCCAGCACGCCGCCGCCGCCCTTGCTGCCGAACACCGCCTTGCTGACTTCGTTCGCCACCGCGCGTCCCGCCGCCGACGAGGCCGAGCGGGTGGCGGAGCGGATCGCGCGGTTCAGCGGGTTGTTCGCCGCCTCGCGCTCGGCCGCGATGCGAGCGCGTTCCTCCTCCTTGGCGCGGCGGGCATCTTCCTTGGCCTGGGCGGCGGCGGCCTTTTCGGCGGCGTCGCGGGCCTGGGCTTCGGCAGCCGCAGCGCTCGCCTCGGCGCGCTTGGCGGCGAGCAGTTCCTCGGCGGACTCGCGGTCGATCGCGCTGTCGTACTTGGCGCCGACCGCATCGGTCTCGACCAGGATCTTGCGCTCGTCCGCCGCCAGCGGGCCGACGCGCGAGGCGGGCGGGCGGATCAGTGTGCGCGATACCGGCGCCGGGGATCCGTCCGCCTGGAGCAGCGAGACCAGCGCCTCGCCCACCGCCAGCTCGGTGATCACGGTCGCCACGTCGAGCCCCGGGCTCGCCCGGAAGGTCTCGGCGGCGGCGCGGATCGCCTTCTGGTCGCGCGAGGTGAAGGCGCGCAGCGCGTGCTGGACGCGGTTGCCGAGCTGGGCGACGACGTCCTCGGGGATGTCGATCGGGTTCTGGGTGACGAAATAGACGCCGACGCCCTTCGAGCGGATCAGCCGCACCACCTGCTCGATTTTCTCCAGCAGTGCCTTGGGCGCATCGTCGAACAGCAGATGCGCCTCGTCGAAGAAGAAGACGAGCACCGGCTTGTCGGGGTCGCCGATCTCGGGAAGCGTCTCGAACAGTTCGGAGAGCAGCCAGAGCAGGAAGCTGGCATAGAGCCGTGGGCTCGCCATCAGCTTGTCGGCGGCAAGGATGTTGATCACGCCGCGACCGATATCGTCGTGTGCCAGGAAGTCCTGGATGCTGAGCGCCGGCTCGCCGAAGAAATGGCTGCCGCCCTGCGAGCGCAGCTGGAGCAGCTGGCGCTGGATCGCCCCGACGCTCTGCTTCGAGACGTTGCCGTAGGTGGTGCTCAGTTCCTCGGCGCGCTCGGCGCAGTGCGCCAGCATCGCCTGGAGATCGTCAAGGTCGAGCAGCAGCAGCCCCTCGGCGTCGGCCACATGGAAGGCGATGGTCAGCACGCCTTCCTGCACCTCGTTGAGGTCCATCAGCCGCGCGAGCAGCAGCGGGCCCATTTCGGAGACGGTGGCGCGGATCGGGTGGCCCTGCTCGCCGAACAGATCCCAGAGCTGCACCGGCATTGCCTGGTACTTCCAGCCGCTGTCGCCGATCGCTTCCGCCCGCGCGGCGAAGGCGGCATGCGGCTTGGCGAGCGGCGATCCGGCCATGCCGAGCCCGCCCAGATCGCCCTTCACGTCGGCCACGAACACCGGCACCCCGGCGGCCGAAAAGCCCTCGGCCAGGCCCTGCAGCGTCACCGTCTTGCCGGTGCCGGTCGCCCCGGCGATCAGCCCGTGGCGATTGGCCCGGCGCAGGTTCAGCTCGATCTGCGCGTCCCCAGCTGCACCAACGAAAAGGCCCGTCTCTTCCGCCATTTCCTGCTCCTCTTGTGGGGAGCCGGCATAGGGAAGAAACGGGCCCTGGTCAGCCGCTTTTGCGGCGGATCAGTTCCCGGCGAGACCGACGGGGATATAGTTGCCGATGTTCTTGCGCTGGACGTAAAGCACCACCTGCTTGCGGCCCGCGGCCTTGGCGGCAGCGGCGGCCTTGGTCAGGTCCGCCGAGGTGCGCACCGGCTGCTGGTTGATCGAGACGATCACATCGCCGCGCTGCAGGCCCTTGCCGGCCGCATCGCTGCTCGGATTCACGCCCAGGATCACGACGCCGCCGATCGAGGGGTCGACGCCGATCGAACGCGCGATCTGCGGGGTCAGCGGCGTCACGCCGATGCCGAGCAGTGCGGTCGGCGCGGTCGCCGCGCTGCTGCCGTCATCGCCGTCATCGCCCTGCGCGCCGTCCTGATCGTTCGGATCGAACTGGGCGAGCTGCTCTTCCGGCGGACGCGTGCCGACCGTCACGGTGACGGTCTGGCGCTTGCCGTCGCGGAGCAGTTCCACGGGGATGCGCGTGCCCGGCGTGACGTTGCTGACGATGTAGGACAGCGTCTGGTCGGGGGTCACGTCCTTGCCGTTGACCTTGACGATGACGTCGCCCTGCTTGATCCCCGCCTTCTCGGCCGGCTGGCCGGGCTCGACGCGGGCGACCAGCGTGCCGCGGTCCGACGGCAGGCCGAAGCCGGCCGCGAGATCCTTGGTCAGGTCCTGCATCGCGATGCCGAGATAGCCGCGCGTGATCGTCTGGCCCTTCATCAGCTTGTCGATGATCGGCTTGGCTTCCTCGGCCGGAATCGCGAAGCCGATGCCGACATTGCCGCCGGTGGGCGACAGGATCTGCGAGTTGATGCCGATCACGTTGCCGTTGAGGTCGAACATCGGGCCGCCCGAATTGCCGCGGTTGATCGAGGCATCGGTCTGGATGAAGCGGTCATAGGCGCCGGTGCCGGTGACGCGGTGCGTCGCCGAGATGATGCCGGCGGTGACGGTGCCGCCCAGGCCGAACGGATTGCCGATCGCCAGGATCCAGTCGCCGACGCGGGCGCGCGCCGAATCGCCGAACTTGACGAAGGGCAGCGCGGTGCCGTCGATCTTGAGCACCGCGAGGTCCGACTGCGCATCATGGCCGATCAGCTTGGCCTTGAAGTCGCGGCCGTCGGCCAGCGTGACGGTGATCGATTCGACCACCGCGCCCTGCGCACCCGCCGAGATCACGTGGTTGTTGGTGACGACATAGCCGTCGGCCGAGATCACGAAGCCCGAACCCAGCGATTGCGCCTCGCGGGTCACCGGCTGGCCCTGGCCCTGGCCGAACATCTCGAACGGCGTGCCGGCGAACGGATTGGCGTTCACCTTCACGCGCTGCGTGGTCGAGATGTTGACGACGGCGGGCTGGAGGCGGGCGACGAGATCGGCGAAGCTCATCGGCGCGCCGGCCTTGGGGGCCACCGCCTGGATGGTGCCCGGCTCGTTCTGCGCGGTCTGCGCGCCGGCCGGCTGGTTGAGCGAAAGCGCGGTGGCGGCGCCACCCAGCAGGATCGCGGTAGTCAAGGCGTAGGCGTAACGCACGGGGTCATTTCCTCTCGAAAGGAATGGTGTTCGTCTCAAACCGCGCTTCTACCCAGCGCGGCTGAACCTGATTTGAATATGAACGAGCGGACAGACTCATCGTTGCCCGGTGAACTCGCGCAGATACTCATTGCTCGGCGACAGGATGATCTGGCTCTCGCCCTTGGCATCCGGGCTCAGGAAGGTGGTCCGGTACGACTGCATCGCGCGGTAGAAGTCGTAGAATTTCGGATCCTTGTTGAACGCCGCCGCATAGATCTGCGCCGCCTGCGCCTGGGCGTTGGCGCGGATGATCTGCGCGTCCTTCAGGCCCTGCGCCTTGATCGTCTCCGCCTCCTGGCGGCGTGCGGTGGCCATGCGGGTGAGCGCGCTGGTCAGCGGCGAGCCCGAGGGCAGCTCGGTCTGCTTGATCCGCACGTCGACGATCTGCACGCCATACTGGCTGGCGAGCCGCTGGAGCGAATCCTGGACATTGTCCATCACCTGGCCCCGCTCGGGGCTGAGCAGCGTGCTCGAGCGGCGCTTGCCCAGCTCGTTGCGCAGCGATGAGCGCAGCAGCGGCTGGAGCTGTTCGCGCAGCCGCTCCTCGGTGCCGACGGTCACCACCATCCGCAGCGGATCGGTGACGCGGTAGCGGGCATAGGCGTCGATCTCGAGCCGCAGCTGGTCGGTCGACAGCACGGGCTCGTCGGGCAGGTCGACGTCGAGGATCCGCTTGTCGACCCAGACGAGGCGGTCGACGAACGGGATGCGGAACACCGGGCCGGCATTGGTGCGGCCGAAGCCTTCCCCGTCCTTGTAGGCGTTGACCGTGCGGTACGGCTTCTCCAGCCGCAGCACGACGACCTGCTTGGTCTCCGGCACGATCGCCACGGTGCTCATCAGCACGATCAGCACCACGATCACCGCGACGACGAGCGCGATCGGATTGCGGGCCCAGGCCATCACTTGGCGACTCCCTTATCCTGCGCATCGGCCGGCGCATTGCCCCGGCGCAGCGCCGGCAGCGGCAGGTAGCTGTTCACGCCGGGTGCCTCGACGATCGTCTTGTTGGTGTTGGCCAGCACGGCCTCCATGGTCTCGTAATAGAGCCGGCGCTTGGTCACTTCGGGGGCCAGCTTGTACTGTTCGTAGATCTTGTCGAACTCGGCCGCCTCGCCCTGCGACGCGGCGATCACGCGCTGGGCATAGGCATTGGCGTTGTTGCGGTTCGATTCGGCTTCCTGCTGCGCGGCGGTGACGGCCTTGAAGTCGTCGTCCACCTGTGCGGGTGCCGCGGCCTTCTGGATCGCGACGCCCTGGATGCGGATGCCCGCGCCATATTCGTCGAGGATCTTCTGCATCGCGACCTGGGCCTCGGCCTCGATCTTCGAGCGGCCCTCACCGATCGCCTCGTTGAGCGTGGTGTTCGAGATCACCGCGCGCATCGCGCTTTCCGCCGTGGCGCGCACCGTCTCGCGCGGATCGGCGATCTGGAACACATAGGCAGAAGCACTCCGCACGTCCCAGCGGACCGAATAGGCGAGATCGACGATGTTCTGGTCGCCGGTCAGCATCAGGTTTTCGCCGCTGTTCGGGAAATTCTCGGTGCGGATATTGCCGACATCGACGACGTCGACCAGCTGGAAGGGGGCGGGCAGGGTGAACTGGATGCCCGGATCGAGCGTGCCCGAATAGCGGCCGAGGAACGTGACCACGCCCTTCTCGCGCGGCCCGATCGGGTGGATCGAGGTGTAGAGCACCCACACCGCCAGCAGGCCGGCGAGGATCAGCAGCCACAGCCGCGCGCCGGTGGGCACGCCGGGCAGGCCGCCGCCACCGCCGCCGCTCCGTGCCCGCCGCCACAGCTCGTCGAGCGCGCTGGGCGAGCCGGTGCGCGAACGCCGACCCTCGGGCGGGACGGACCACGGGTTGCGCGGGCCCCCGCCATTGCCGTCATCCTTGTCCGGGCCGCCGCCCCAGGGGCTTTTCGGCGGCTCGTTGTGGAAGGTGCCGGACAGCGCGTCACGGCCAGAACTATTCACCATGCCGACCTTTATAAGCAGGGCGACGCGGATTTACAGTGGCGTCGGACGATTGTGTACCTATGTGCCGCGGGATGACTGACCCGCAGGACCTTTCCGCCGCCCTCGCCCCCGTCTCCGCCGGCCGCGCCACCGTGCGCCTCGAAGGCGGCCGCGCCAATGTCGTGCTCGACGTGACCGGCCTCGCGCCCGAGACCCGCGACGCGCTCGAAGCCGAGGTGCGCAGCGCCGCCGCCGCGCTGCCGGGCGTCGCCGAAGTGCGCATTCTCCTCACCAGCGAGCGCCGCACGCGCCGGATTCTCGCGGTCGCCAGCGGCAAGGGCGGGGTGGGCAAGTCGACCGTCGCCGCCAATCTGGCGATCGCGCTGGCCCGGCGCGGGCTCAAGGTCGGGCTGGTCGATGCCGATATCTACGGCCCCTCGCAGCCAAAGTTGCTGGGCGTCGAGGGCGTGAAGCCGCAGGCGCGTGACAAAGTATTGCTGCCGATCGAAACGCCGTTCGGGCTCAAGATGCTGTCGATGGGCGGGCTGGTCGCCGAGGGGCAGGCGATCGCCTGGCGCGGGCCGATGGCGGGCGGCGCGCTCGGCCAGATGGTCGATGCCGACTGGGGCGATACCGAGCTGCTCGTACTCGACCTGCCGCCCGGCACCGGCGACGTGCAGCTGACGATGATCCAGAAGCACAAGCCGGCGGGGGCGGTGATCGTCTCCACCCCGCAGGACCTCGCGCTGATCGACGCGACCCGCGCGATCGACCTGTTCAACAAGGCCGGGGTGCCGATCGTGGGTCTTGTCGAGAACATGGCGGGATACTGCTGCCCGCATTGCGGCTGCGTCTCCGATCCGTTCGGCAGCGGCGGGGCGGAGAAGGCGGCGGGCGCGCTCGGCATTCCGTTCCTCGCCCGCATCCCGCTGGCGATGGAAATCCGCGCCGCTTCGGATGCAGGCACGCCCCCCGCCGCCGGAGATACGGAGTCTTCCGGATCCTTTGTAACGCTCGCCGATTCGGTCTATGATTGGCTAAAGAGGTGATGCATGCCGCTGACGCGTGACGAAGACATCCGCACCCTGCTCGAGGAAACGCGCATCATTGCGATGGTCGGCGCGTCCGATCGTCCGAATAGACCCAGCAATGGCGTGATGGTGCTGCTCCAGCGGCACGGCTATCGCGTGATCCCGGTCAATCCGCAGATTACCGGCGAGCATATCCATGGCGAGTTCGTCTTTCGCGAACTGAGCCAGATCGGCGTGCCGATCGACATGGTCGACATCTTCCGCAAGTCCGAACACGCGGGCGCGGTGGTGGACGCGGCGATCGCGGCCGGTGCCCGCTCGATCTGGATGCAGCTCGACGTGATCGACCATGAAGCCGCGGCGCGTGCCGAGGCGGCCGGGCTCAAGGTGGTGATGGACCGCTGCCCGGCGATCGAGATCCGCCGGCTGGGCCTTGCGCCGCTCGCCGCCGCCTGATCGCAGCGCGCGCTAGTTTCACTCCGTCATCCCGGCGGAAGCCGGGATCCATTGGGGTCTCCGTTACGGCTCTCGCTGCTAACGAGAGGCGACTGGATTCCGGCTTTCGCCGGGATGACGGCAGGGTGGGCTTGCCGTCAGGCGGCTAGAGGCCGGCGAGGGCCTCACGCAGCTTCGCCACGTCGCGAGCATCCTGGTAGATACCCAGTCCGATCCGCAGCACGTCGCCGCGCACATCGGTAACAATCTCGTCCGTCAGCAGCGCCGCCTGCCACGCGGCGGCATGCGGGCTGCGCAGCGCCACGAAGCGGGCCTGAGGCGCGTCCGGCGCGGCGGGGTTGATCCGCTCGGCGTCGAGGGGGAAGTCCGCCAGCAACTGCGCGCGGAGCGGCGCGACATGGGCATTGATCGCCGCCGTGGTCAGCCCCTCGCGCGCCAGCATCTCGCGCACCGCGACGAAGCGGTAGAGCCCCGACGGATCGAAGGTCGCGCCGAGGAAGCGGCGGGCGTCGGGCGCATAGCCGATCCGGCCCGGCGGCAGCGCCAGGTCCTCGAACTCGGCATACCAGCCGGTGATCTCCGGCCGCGGCCCGAAGCCCGGCGGCGCGTGGAGGAAGCCGACGCCTTCGCCCGCCATCGCATACTTGTACCCGCCCGCGACGTAGAACACCCGATCCGCCACCGCCGACAGATCGGTCTCGACGGCCATGAAGCCGTGATAGCCGTCGATCAGCACCCACGGCCCCTCGGGCCGCGCCAGCGCCGCAAGCTCGGCGACGCCATCGAAGATATGGCCGGTGCCGAACTGGACATGGCTCGCCACGATCAGGTCGAAGCCGCCCCCCCGCGCCGTCGCGACGATCTCCTCCATCGGTACCCGCGTGACCACCGCCGTGCCCGCTTCCTCCCAGCGCAGCGATTGGCGGCGGAAGCTGTGGAACTCGCCGTCCGTGGCGAGGATGCGCAGCGGCCGGCGCGGGGCCATCGCCGAGACGATCCGCAGCAGCAGTTCATGCGTGTTGGAAGCGAAGACGACCGTCGACGGATCGGGCAGGTGCAGCTCGGCGGCGACATGCGCCTGCGCGGCGGGCCAGATTTCGTCCATCACCCGGCCCCATTTGCGGTCGGCGAGCCGCGCGGCATCGTCCCACGCCGCCTGCTGGCCGAGCCACGAGGCGTCGGGCCACAGATGATGGCTGTGCGCGGCGAAGTGCAGCCGGTCGGGGGCGGCGGCCAGCGACCGCTGGAACAAATGCTTGAAGCTGCTCACAGGTCGGTCCGTAGCGACCAGAGTTCGGGGAAGGCGCGCTTGGCGAGCGTCGATTCGAGATAGGAGACGCCCGGCGTGCCCCCGGTGCCCATCTTGCCGCCGATCACCCGGCTGACGGTGAGGACATGCTTGTGCCGCCACGTCGCCATCGCGTCGTCGATGTCGACCAGCTTCTCGGCGAGCTGGTAGAGGTCCCAGTAGCGATTGGTGTCGCGGTACACCTGGCCCCAGGCGGCGCGGACATCGTCGTTCGGCTGATAGGGCGTCGGCCAGTCGCGGTGCAGCACGGCCTCGGGCAGGTCGAAGCCGGCGGCGGCGAGCGCGGCATTGGCATCGTCCCACAGGCTCGGCAGCGCGGCGGCCTCGTCGGTCAGCGGCCCCGGCACCCCGCCGCCGCGCAGGCCCAGCATCGTCTCGACCGCGCGGAACTGGTCCGACTGGAAGCCCGAGCTGCCGCCGAGCACCGAGCGGAAGCGGGTATAGTCGCTGGGCGTCATCGTCGCGAGCACATCCCAGCTCAGCGTCATCACCGCCTGGATGCGGCTCACCCGCGCCAGGCCCTTATACGCCTCGATCAGCTTGCCCGCGCGGACCAATTCCTTGGCGAGGTGCAGCTCGGCGAGGATCTGCTTGAGCCACAGCTCCTTGGTCTGGTGGATGATGATGAACAGCAGCTCGTCATGCCGGTCCGACAGCGGATGCTGGGCGGCGAGCAGCTGGTCGAGGGCGAGATAGCGCCCATAGGTCATGCCTTCGGTCATGGGCGCGACGCTAGCAGCGGGGCGGGAAACGGCAATGGGCGAGGGGCGGCTTCACCACCCGGGAGGACAATTCACTCTGCAGCCGCCAATCACAGCGAACGATGTAAATGCGGGAAGCGAGAGTGAGAGCCCTTCGCCTATCCGAGCAAACCCAACGAAGATAGGCGGGAAACGTCCGCGGCGAGAGCATCTCGCCATGCCAAATCTCGATGTCTAAAGCCGTAGCCGGCCTCCAGAATTTCGCCGATGATCCGTGAAACAAACTTACCAATGTCCGGTATGCCGGAAACCTCGATCGCCCATCCCATCGGCTCAAAATGCACGAACTGGTTGCGCACTTCATCGTGGAATCGCCTAATCCAAGTGAGCTCCCTATCGGAAATTGCGATGCCCGCACTGTTGCTGCGGTCACCCGCCGAATACGGCTTGCGCACGGCTTTCAGAAGATCAGGTAGAGACATTAACTCGGTGCGAGGCATTTCCGCCGCGGGATTAGTACGACGCATTTCAACAAACGATATCCACTCAGCAGCATTGCGTTTCGTCACCGCCCCGACCGGAGCCAGGGAAGTTGTAAGGTGGCAGACGCACGCTCCTTGGAGTGCCGAATGCAATGCGAGCGCGAACCATTTCCAAGCCTGCGAATCGGATTTGACGTAATCGATGCAGCGCAATACATGCCGGAGCGACCCCGCAACATCCTCCGTTTCATCGGAGTGAATCCAGAGATCTTGCTCCACCGTCATACTTGCTTCGCATAGGCTGCCAACCAGCGGATGAGAAGATGGTTCTAAGTCACATGCCTCAACCGCTTTGAACCGTTACCGCTACCACCACCAGTCCCCCTACCAACCTCCCCTTTCCCTCCCCGCCGCACCGCGCTAAGGCCCCTCGCGAATCTTCGCATTCGCAGCACCCCGACGGTGCGCCCGCGCGGCCTATAATGGGCTGCGTCCACCGAGCGCCCGGCGGACCAGATCAGGGAAAGGACCCCGCGCCTCATGACCGCCATCGGCAACGATACGCTCGGCACGCGTGACTCGCTCACCGTCTCCGGCAAGACCTACAGCTTCTACTCGCTCCCCAAGGCGGCGGCGAAGCTCGGCGACATCAGCCGCCTGCCCTTCTCGATGAAGGTGCTGCTGGAAAACATGCTCCGCTTCGACGACGGCGTGACCGTCACGCCGGAGGACGCCCAGGCGATCGTCGACTGGCAGCAGAACCCCAAGGCGCCCAGCCGCGAGATCCAGTATCGCCCCGCGCGCGTGCTGATGCAGGATTTCACCGGCGTGCCCTGCGTGGTCGACCTCGCCGCGATGCGCGACGCGATCACCAAGCTCGGCGGCGACGCGGCCAAGATCAACCCGCTGGTGCCGGTGCACCTCGTGATCGATCACTCGGTGATGGTCGACGAGTTCGGCACGCCCCAGGCGTTCGACGATAACGTCAAGCTCGAGTACGAGCGCAACGCCGAGCGCTACGAGTTCCTCAAGTGGGGCTCCAAGGCGCTCAACAACTTCTCGGTCGTCCCGCCGGGCACCGGCATCTGCCACCAGGTGAACCTGGAATATATCTCGCAGTCGATCTGGTCGTCGCAGGCGCCCGACGGCGCCACGATCGCCTATCCGGACACGCTGGTCGGCACCGACAGCCACACGACCATGGTCAATGGCCTGGGCGTGCTCGGCTGGGGCGTGGGCGGCATCGAGGCGGAAGCCGCGATGCTCGGCCAGCCGGTGTCGATGCTGATCCCCGAAGTCGTCGGCTTCAAGCTCACCGGCAAGCTTGCCGAGGGCATCACCGCGACCGATCTGGTGCTCACCGTCACCCAGATGCTGCGCGCCAAGGGCGTCGTCGGCCGCTTCGTCGAGTTCTACGGCCCCGGACTGCACGCGATGACGCTCGCCGACCGCGCGACCATCGCCAACATGGCGCCGGAATATGGCGCGACCTGCGGCTTCTTCCCGATCGACGACAAGACGCTCGATTACATGCGCCTCACCGGCCGCAGCGACGAGAATGTCGCGCTGGTCGAGGCCTATGCCAAGGCGCAGGGCATGTGGCACGACGTCAGCGGCCCCGAGCCAATCTTCACCGACACGCTCGAGCTCGACATGTCGACGGTGCGTCCGTCGCTCGCCGGCCCGAAGCGCCCGCAGGACCGCGTCAGCCTCGACAGCGTCGACGAAGTGTTCAACGGCGACCTGACCAAGGTGTACAAGAAGGAGCAGCCCGCGCGCGTCAGCGTCGAGGGTCGCGACCATGACATCGGCGACGGCGACGTCGTGATCGCCGCGATCACCAGCTGCACCAATACCTCGAACCCCTCGGTGCTGATCGCCGCCGGCCTCGTCGCCCGCAAGGCGCGCGCGCTGGGCCTCACCCGCAAGCCGTGGGTGAAGACCTCGCTGGCGCCGGGTTCGCAGGTGGTCACCGACTACCTGAACAAGGCTGGGCTCACCGAGGATCTCGACGCGATCGGCTTCAACCTGGTCGGCTATGGCTGCACGACCTGCATCGGCAATTCGGGTCCGCTCGCCGAGCCGATTTCGGCGGCGATCAACGGCAACGACATCGTCGCCGCCTCGGTGCTGTCGGGCAACCGCAACTTCGAGGGCCGCGTCTCGCCGGACGTCCGCGCCAACTTCCTCGCCTCGCCGCCGCTCGTCGTCGCCTATGCGCTGAAGGGCACGGTGACCGAGGACATGTACGAGACGCCGATCGGCCAGGGCACCAACGGCCCGGTCTTCCTCAAGGACATCTGGCCCTCGAACGAGGAAATCCAGGGCCTGATCAGCGCCAACATCGACGACGAGATGTTCCGCTCGCGCTACGGCAACGTCTATCTGGGTGACAGCCACTGGCAGGGCATCAGCGTCACCGTGTCGGACACCTATGCCTGGCCGACCTCGTCGACCTACATCCACAACCCGCCCTACTTCGAGGGCATGTCGATGACCCCGGCGCCGGTGCAGGACATCGTCGACGCCAAGCCGCTGGCGATCCTGGGCGATTCGATCACCACCGATCACATCTCGCCCGCCGGCAGCATCAAGGCGGATTCGCCCGCCGGTGCGTTCCTCCAGTCGCATCAGGTCGCCAAGAAGGACTTCAACAGCTACGGCGCGCGCCGCGGCAACGATGAAGTCATGGTCCGCGGCACCTTCGCCAACATCCGCATCAAGAACGAGATGGTGCCGGGCGTCGAAGGCGGCATGACCAAGTACGCCGGCGAGGTGATGCCGATCTACGACGCCGCGATGCGCCACAAGGCCGACGGCACCGCGCTCGTCATCGTCGCGGGCAAGGAATATGGCACCGGCTCGTCGCGCGACTGGGCGGCGAAGGGCACCAACCTGCTCGGCGTGCGTGCGGTGATCACCGAGAGCTTCGAGCGTATCCATCGCTCGAACCTGGTCGGCATGGGCGTGCTGCCGCTGCAGTTCGCCGAGGGCGTAACGCGCGAGACGCTGAAGCTCGACGGCTCGGAAACCTTCACCATCACCGGCGTCGCGGGCCTCCGCCCGCGCCAGGACGTGGAAGTGAAGCTGACGCGCGCCGACGGCTCCTCGGAAAGCTTCCTCACTCGCTGCCGGATCGATACCGTCAACGAGCTGGAATATTTCCTCAACGGCGGCATCCTGCACTACGTGCTGCGCAAGCTCGCGGCCTGATCCGTCGCGCTACGCAAAAGGCCGGCGTCCTCCGCAGGGAGGGCGCCGGTTTTTTTGCGTATAGTTCTTCCTGTCGCGTAGTATTCACGAACATGAAGATGTGTGATGACCGCGCGACACGACATTTCAACAAAACAACAAACTGTAACATTTCCTGCTTGACCTGGTGCCGCTGCCTCCATCACCTTGGTTAACGATCGGTAAACCGGGATTCGGTGCGATCGAAGTCATCGACCAAAATGGGGGTTCGGATGAAGACGACGAAGATGAAGGCGCTGCTCGCGACTGCGACGGCATTCGGACTGGCGATTACTGCGGCACAACCTGCGGCTGCGCAGACGAAGATCGTACTCAACGACATTGGCGGTGTGACCGGCTCGCCCGCCGAACTCGGCTTCAAGATCGCCGCGAGCTATTGGGAAAGCGTCCTCACCAACAACGTGACGCTGCATTTCGACGTCGGCTTCGCCAAGCTCGGGCCGAACATCCTGGGCGGCACCAGCAGCACGCTGCTCACCAATGTCGGCATCGACAGCTATTACGGCGCTCTCGCCGCGACCGGCACGAGCGCGCTCGATGCGACCGTTGTCTCGCATCTGGCGCCGCTGAGCGCCACCGGCAGCGTTTCGGCAATCGTGCCGAACTATGCCAAGCCCGCCACCCTGGACGGCGTCGCCGCCACGGGAACGCGTCTGACGCCGGATGGCAAGGCGATCAGCAACACCATGGCGCTGAGCAGCGCCAACGCACAGGCGCTCGGCGCCGCAGCGGCGGCCTCGGACGGTACGATCCAGTTCTCGAGCGACTTCGCCTTCGACTTCAACCCGACCGACGGCATCCAGGCCGGCACCGCCGACTTCGTCGGCGTCGCCATCCACGAAATGGGCCATGCGCTGGGCTTTCTCAGCGGCGCGGACGATTTCGACTATTCGGTCGGCTCGGGTTTCAAGACCGACAATTATTGGTGGGCCTATGCGCTCGACCTGTTCCGCTACAGCGGCGACGGCCAGCTCAACTGGGCGTTCGACCAGCCCTCCTATTTCTCGATCGACGGCGGTGCGACCGTCTTCCAGGGCAAGGACTATTTCTCGACCGGCGAGAATTACGGCGATGGCTGGCAGGCTTCGCACTGGAAGGCCAACAACACCTGCAGCAACTATGTCGGGGTGATGAACCCGTACACCTGCAGCGGCCAGATGGACGAAATCACCTCCGCCGATCTCGCGCTGATGGACGCGATCGGCTGGAACGTGAACGTCGATGTCGTCGCCAATGGCGGCTACAAGTTCACCACCAAGGACGTGGCCCAGGCCTGGATCGCCGCCGGCGGCGCCGTGCCGGAACCGGAAAGCTGGACGATGCTGATCCTCGGCTTCGGCGCGATCGGCGGCGCGATGCGCTATCGCAACCGTTCGCGGCAGGTTCGCTTCGCCTGATCCCCGCGAACTGAAGGAACGACGGCCCCGCTTCTTCCGAAGTGGGGCCGTTTTGCATTGCGTTCTCGGACGGACATGTCCGTTTTGCACCTACCTCCGCTTTCCAGTCCGTGCTCAGGGGCGCTAGCAGGCGGAGCGAAGCGGCGAAGGCGCCGGTCGTTCGCCTCCAGCGGGAGTACGGCTATGGGCTCCTATCACGCGCGGTTCCTGACGTGGACGGCGGCAGCCTTGGTCACGGTCGCGGCGCCGGCCGTGGCACAGACCCACATCGTGCTGCACGATGTGGGCGGGGTCACCGGCTCTCCCGCGGACGTCGCGCTGACGATCGCGGCGCATTACTGGGAATCGGTTCTCACCAACAACGCCACCATCCACATCAATGTCGGCTTTCAGGCGCTGGATCCTGGCGATCTGGCCGCGACGGGCTTTCGTTATTATGACGGCATCACCATCGCCAGCTACCAGAACGCGCTGGCGGTGACCGGCAACAGCGCACTTGACGCGCAGGCCACCAGCCACTTCCAGCCGCTTAGCAGCGCCGGCACGCCGACGGTGCTGATCCCTGCCTATGACGACCCGGCCCACAAGAACGGGGTCGCCGCCTCCGGAACCCGCATCGCTCCCAATGGCAGCATCATCGGCAGCACCATCGCGCTCACCGGAGCCAATCTGAAGGCGCTGGTGAACAACGTGAACGGCCTCGACGCAGAAATCATCTTCTCCAGCGACTATGCGTTCGACTTCAATCCGTCGGACGGAATCACGGCTGGCAGCTATGATTTCATCGGCGCCGCTATTCATGAAATAGGGCATGCGCTGGGCTTCACCAGTGGCGTGGACACGTTCGATAACGTGGTCGGGCCGGTAGACCATATCGACAACATCCCGGTCGCCTATGGCATGGACCTGTTCCGCTATTCGGCACTGGGCCAGCTCGATTGGCGTTTCGACGCACCCGCTTATTTCTCGATCAATGGCGGCGCCACGGCTTTTGGCGGCAGCGCCTATTTCTCAACCGGTGAAAACTATGGCGACGGCTGGGAGGCCTCGCACTGGAAGATCGTCGGCAATTGCACCGGTTTCATCGGCATGATGAATCCCTATTCGTGCGACGGGGTGAACGACGTGGTGACCGCCGCCGATCTGGCGGTGTTCGACGCGATCGGCTGGAACCTCAACGTCAACGTGTTGGCAAACACCGGCTACAGCGTATCCACGGGACAGATTTATCAGGCCTATTACGCCTCCACCGCCCACCGTTCGTTCGCGATGGTGCCGGAGCCTGCGGCCTGGGCGATGCTGATCGCCGGGATCGGCTGGGTGGGCGCGGCAGCGCGCTACCGGCGGCGGCGGATGCTACTGCGTTTCGGCTGAGCCGCGAGACCCCGCATCGGGGCCCGCGGCCCGTCGCCGCTCAGCCGCCGATGCCGAGCAGCTCGATCTTGAACAGCAGCGTGGCACCGCCCGGGATCGGGCCCTTGCCCTGGAAGCCATAGCCAAGCTCGGCGGGCACCGCGATTTCGATCGTGTCGCCCACGCCCATCAGCGGCACCGCGATCTGCCAGGCGCGGATCAGCCGATCGAGCGGGAAGCGCGCGGGTGGGCCGCCGTACGAACTGTCGAACTCGCTGCCGTCGACGAAGGTGCCGGCATAATGCAGCGTCACCATGTCGCTCACCGCCGGGTGCTGGCCCGAGCCGTCGCCCTTCACTCGCCGCCAGCGCAGGCCGCCCTCGAGCACGCGCCAGCCCTGCGCCGAGCCGCGGCTGGCCAGCGCGAGCGACTGGGCGCTCTGCCAGCGCAGGTCCTGCGAGCGATCGACCGGCGCTTCCTGCGCCATGGCGGGAACGGCGAACAGCAGCGCCGTCGCTGCGAGCAGTGCGCGCGCCATCAGCCGAACACCCGGCCGGCGACGGCGTCGAGCTTGGCGAGTAGCTGCGGATCGCGCGCCGAAGGGGCAGTGATCAGCGCCATGTCGAGGCAAGTGTCGATCGGCGAGGGCGTGCGCGCCTCGGGCAGGTTGCGCAGCAGGTGCATGACCATCTTGCGGGCCTTTTCCGCATTGCTGGAGAGCTGGGCGATCACCTGCGCGACATCGACCGCCTCCTCGCCCTCGCGCCAGCAGTCATAATCGGTGACCATGCCGACCAGCGCATAGGGCAGCTCCGCCTCGCGGGCGAGCTTGGCCTCGGGCATCGCGGTCATCCCGATGATGTCGCAGCCCCAGCTGCGATACAGGTTGCTCTCGGCGCGGGTCGAGAATTGCGGGCCCTCCATCGCCAGATAGGTGCCGCCGACATGGGTGACCGCGCCCGCCGCCTGCGCCGCCTCGGCCGCCAGCGCGGAGAGGCGCGGGCAGACCGGATCGGCCATCGAGACGTGCGCGACCATGCCGCTGCCGAAGAAGCTGGGCGTACGGCCCTTGGTGCGATCGATGAACTGGTCGGCGATGGTGAAGGTGCCCGGCGCGCGTTCCTCGGCGAGCGAGCCGACCGAGGAGACGGCGAGCACGTCGGTGACGCCCAGCCGCTTGAGCACGTCGATATTGGCGCGCACGTTGAGGTCCGAGGGGCTGATGCGGTGGCCGCGGCCATGGCGCGGCAGGAACACCACCTTCACATGCCCGACATGGCCGACGAAGCAGGCGTCCGAGGGCTGGCCCCAGGGGCTCGCCACCTCCACCCATGCGCCGCCCTCGATGCCCTCGACATCGTAGAGGCCCGAACCGCCGATGATTCCGATCGTCCAACCGCTCATGCGTCACCCTTTGCTGCGTTGCGGCGGGCATAGGCGAAATAGACGACGAGACCCAAGAGGTTCCAGCAGCAGAACCATGCTTGCGTCTTGGTCGGCAGGCTGAGGAACAGGTAGCAGCAGCCGAAGATCGCGCCGAGGCCCACCACCCACGCCGCCGGGGTGCGGAACGGGCGGACGAGGTCGGGCGCGCGGCGACGCAGCACCAGCAGGCACAGGCCGACCGCGGCGAAGGCGGTGAGCGTGCCGGCATTGGCGAGCGCGGCGATCTCGTCGATCGGCAGGAACGCCGCGAACACGCTGACGATCGCGGCGGTGAACAGCGTGATCCGCACCGGCGAGCCGCGCCGCGAGACCTTGGCGAGCGCCTTGGGCAGCAGCCCGTCGCGCGCCATCACGAAGAAGATGCGGCTCTGGCCGAACAGGAAGCCGAGGATCACCGTCGGCAATGCGACGATCGCGCTGAGCGCGAGGAACTTGGCGACGCCGGGCTGGCCGATCTCGCGCAGGATCAGCGCCAGCGGCTCGGGGCTGTCGGCGAAGCGGGTATAATGGAGCGCGCCGACCGCGGTGAGCGCCACGATCATGTAGATGGCGACGCAGGCCACCATCGATCCGACGATGCCGATCGCGAGGTCGCGGCCGGGGTTCTTGGCCTCCTCGGCGGCGGTGGAGATCGCATCGAAGCCGTAGAAGGCGAAGAAGATGATCGCGGCCGCCGCCATCATCCCGCGCTCCACCCCGCCGCTGGCATGCTTGGCGAAGCCGAAGGGGGCGAACGGATCGAAATTGGCGGAATCGAAATAGGGCAGCGCGACCGCGACGAACACCGCGAGCGCGACCAGCTTCACCGCGACCAGGATCGCGTTGAGCGTCGCGCTTTCGCGCGTGCCGAGGATCAGCAGCCCGGCGACCAGCCAGACGACGAACAGCGCCGGCACGTTGACGCCCCAGGCCGCAACCTGACCGGCGACGATCTGCGGGCCGTGGGTCAGCTCCGGCGGCACGCCCATGCCGAGCAGGAAGGGCGTCGCATAGCCCGACCAGCCGACCGCGACGGTGGCGACCACCAGCGTATATTCGGCGAGCAGGCTCCAGCCGACCACCCAGGCGACGATCTCGCCGAGCGCGACATAGCTGTAGGTATAGGCGCTGCCCGAGGTGGGGATGGTCGTGGCGAGTTCGGCATAGGCGAGCGCGGCGCAGGCGCAGATCGCGCCGGCGACGACGAAGGAGAGGATCACGGCGGGCCCCGCCCGGTCCGCGCCGACGCCGATCAGGGTAAGGATGCCCGTGCCGACGATCGCGCCGACCCCCAGCGCCACCAGATGATACCAGCTCAGCGTGCGCGCCAGGCGATGCCCGTGCGGCTGGTCCTCCGCGGCGGTGATGGGTTTCAGACGGAACAGACTGGCCATGGATCCTCCCCGTTGTTCTTGGCGCGCCCGGTGATAGCGAGCCGGAGGGAGGGGGCAAGGGTGTGTCAGCCGGCCACCTTTTTCTATGCCCTAGACTCATAAACCGGATCGGCATGAATCGCCCAACTGCGGAGATTTAGCACGCCATCTGCCGCCTTTCATTGAGCGCACGAAACGTCGCTGCTCTGGTACTGGCGCGGCCCGTACGGGCCGAACTCTCGGGGATGATTTTTGCGCTTGGCCAGCCTATTCTATTGTCGGTCGCAGCGATATTCGAGAGGCTGTTTGTCTTTGACCGCGGGGGCTGGGGCTGCTTTGGCCCAGCGCTTGAATTGCGTGCGCCCCTTCAGTGTTAGCCACCCCAAAACAGCGAGGGTGAAGATTCGAATACCATTATGCATAGATGATTAGCGGCATATCGTTCACCTCGGCCAAGCAGAATGCCACGCGTTCTGCTCCAGAGTCCGTGATGTGAGGGTAAGGCGGATGTGTGAGCTCTAACGGCGTAGGCCAAATCCGGATTAGGCCCAATATCTCCCGCGCGATCTTCGGGTTCAAGGCGTATATTGGTAATGTCTTGAAAACCATGAACAATAACCGGCCGAATGAGAACGTCAGGGTCATCGTATCCGGTGAAGTCGGTCCTAGATCTGGCCTCAAAGTCATAGCCTTCAAGTGCCCAGAGCCTGTCACCCAGCGCGCATCAGCGTCTAACCGGCCGACCCACACGCTCCATCCATGCGGGGGCAGCTTGCGCTGATAAAACTGGTGTCGCTCCTCAGCAGTGACGCATTCCCTAAGCGCGTCGCCATGCACATAGGTCATTCCGAATAAGGTGGCCCAACGCGCAAGCGCTTCCCGATCCAATCCCGACAGATTTGGCCAGACGCCATCTTTCAGTTCAAGAAGCCTATCAGCAGCCTGATCATTAATGATCTGCATCCAGGTGTTGTTGCATTTTTCGCAAGGCCCATTGATTGAACGACCATAAATGGAACCGTTGCAGACCTTGTCTCTGACAACAATTATTTCGTTATCCTGGCCATATCGGACCGCGCGGTGTGTCCAAGTATCTTCGGTCTCTAGCAAATGTGGGCGGAACCGCTGCCCATAAATGTGCTCTTGTGAGTAAACGTTAACCCCGCAGTAGATGCACTTCGTTCGGAACTGGGTCTTAGCAGGCTTCGTCATGTCGGACCTCGCGCAGCCACGGAGATTGCCACCCAGATCGTGGCAAGTTAGTGCTAGCTCTTCAATTCTGTCCGCCCGCGCTCTGCTACTGACGATTGGCTCTCTTCCACCAGGGGCACTTGGTGGTCCCTACTACCACCGGTGGCACCTGCGGTGGTAGCAATCCGCCATGTACAACAGAGACGGGTTCCGCAGCCGCGCAAGAGAAAGTGGGGGAGATTAGCCGCTTCGCTTTGTCGACGGCGTGAGCATTTTGCATCTTATCTCAGCGGCAGCTCCCCACTACGCTCGGACATTCAGGTGCTCACGCAAGAGCGGACGTTTATGGGGGCCAAGACCTGGTAGTGCTCCCGCTTGCAAGAGCGCCAGGCGCGGGGGCGACGTGACGGTTCCTTCTGCAGCGCGTCGTCCGCTACCGGCACACACCGTCCCCTAACGCCGGGGCGAGGACTGAAAAGGGGAGGTGCCGCTTACTGCTGGCTGCAGCTCGTCAGCTTCGCCGCCTCGGACGACTTGGCGACGGCATCGCCTTCCTTGACCTGGTAGAGCTGCGGCCAGCGCTTGCCGGTGACGAACAGCCGCTTGGTCGGCGCATCATAGGCGATGCCGTTGGCGACATTGTCGGTGCCGCGATCCTTCGGCCCCAGGTCGCTGACGTCGAGGAAGCCGGTGACCTTGCCGCTGGTGGGATCGATCTTGGCGATCAGGTTGGTCTGCCAGATATTCGCATAGATCTGCCCGTCGACCCATTCGAGTTCGTTGAGATTGGCGACCGGGCAGCCATTGGCGGTCACCCGCAGCGTCGAGGTCACCTGCATCGAATTGGGATCGAGGAAGCGCAGCACCGGGGTGCCGTCGCTCATGATGATGTTCTTGTCGTTGCGGGTCAGGCTCCAGCCCTCGCCGGTATAGGCGAAGGTGCCGCGCGGCTCGAACGTGTCGAGGCCGTAGATGAAGCCGGTCTTGTCCTGCCAGGTCAGCTGGAACAGCTTGTCGCCCCAGGCGACGATGCCCTCGCCGAAATAGGGGGCGGGGAGCGCGGTTTCCTGCTGCACCTTGCCGGTGGCGGGATCGAGCTTGCGGATCACCGATTCGCCGATCTGGCCGGTGCTCTCGTACATCGCGCCCTTTTCGAAGAAGAGGCCTTCGGTGAAGGCGCTTGCGTCGTGCGGCAGCGTCGCGACGGCGACGGCGCGCACCACCGGGATGCCGCTCGGCTTGATCCGGGTGAAGGCGAAGGCGGCGCCTCCGACCAGCACGATCGCGGCCAAGACCACCAACAGGATGCGCTTCATCGGAACCCTCTTCGCTTCTACGTGCGCCCACCCAAGCCGAAGCGGGGCCGCCGTGTAAACCCCTAGCGCGCCAGATCGCGGCGGACATAGACGAGGAGATGGGTCTCCTCTCGGGGCGCGCGCAGTTCAAGGCGATAGTCGCGGGCGAGCAGCGGCGCCATCACCGCGAGGCTCTGCCGGTTCCAGGGCGCGAGCGGCGGGTCCATCGTCACCACCACGGGCGGGCGCGTCGCCATGATGCGGCGGACCTCGGCGGCCTCGTCGATCCCGGTCGCGCCCTGCTCGGCTTCGTAGGCGAGGGTCGACGGGAAGGCATAGGCGGTCGGCACGCAGGCATGGCCGAGCAGGTACAGCACCGAATCGCCGGCGAAGACATAGGGGCAGCCCTGATGGGCATGCGCGGCGACGATCCGTCCCGCGGCGCGGGCGGTGGCGCGGTCGTCGGGCTCGATCTGCCAGTGGAAGACGAACAGCATCGCGGCGGCGAGGGCGCTCGCGCCAAGCGCCACCCGGGATCGCCCGAGCGCAGGGGCGGCGACGATGACGAAGGGTACCAGCAGCGGCAGCGCGTAATGGTCGAAGAAGGCGCCGATCATTGCGAAGCCGATCAGCGCCGCACCCAGCCAGCCGAACGCCACCCGCAGCTCGGCGCGATGCTCCGCCGGCTGCCACCGCCAGCTGAGTGCCGCGCAGACGAGGAACGGCGAGAGTTGCGCGGTCGTTCCGGCCAGCCGATCAACGATCTTGGCCGCGGGATAACTGCGCCGCAGCGCCACCGATGCGAAGTTGGAGAACCAGAAGCTCGAGAACACCGCGGATCCCTGGGCATGATACCAGGCGACCGCACCGAGCGTCGGCGCCAGGCCCATCAGCGCCCATAGCATCGCTGCACCGCCGAGCAGCGGCAGCTTCGCCTCGGCGCGGTGCAGGTACCAGAGATGCGCCAGCCCGAAGAACGCGCCTTCCACCACCGGCGTATATTTGGTCTGGATCGCCAGTCCTGCGAGCAGGCAGGCGGCGGCGCCCTGCAGCACGATCCCCCGCCGGTGGCGCGTGTCCGCAAGGGCGGGCAGCCGCAGCGTCAGCCAGCCCGCCGCCGCCATGAACAGGTTGTAGAAGACCGGTGACTGACCGCCACGCCCGCTGAGATAGCCGAGCCACAGCAGATAGGCGCAGCCCGCCGCCGCCGCGCCCAGCGTCCGCGCACCCAGCCGCCGCGCCGAAAGCGCAATGAACCCGGCGGTAAGCGCGGCGAACACGGTCGCGGTCAGCTGATAGGCGAGGATGCCGTCGCCCGGCAGCAGCCGCATGCCGGCGAACAGCAGGAACAGTCCCAGCGGCTTGCGGTCCCAGAAATCGACATAGGGCAGCGCGCCGTGCAGCATCCGGTCGCCGACCAGCAGATAATATTGCTCGTCGACATGGATCACCGGATTGCCGAAATCGTGCAGCCGCAGCGCGAACGCGACGCCGGTGAACAGCAGCAGCGTCCATGCGATATGATGCCACGCGCTTGCCGGACGGGCGGTGCGAACTGGGGTCCAATGCTCCACGGGGCAGACCAACTAGTCGGCGAAGGCGTCCGCGTCATGCGCGAAATTTCTGCGTGCGATGGTGCGGAACCGCTTCGCCATATCGTCGCCGATCCCAGCCTTAACAGGTTCCAAATTTTTATCGCCGGAGCAGTGTGGATCGGTCGCGCAGGCGTCGTCTTTCGATCGGGTGGGGAGGAACTGGCCGAGCCAGGAACCGACCGGCGGCAAGCACTTGGCCGCCGTTATGGTTCTGCGGGCGGTCCCCTGCGCCCATTCGACTCGATGGGATGTTCGCAGCGATGTTTCTGGATCTTTCGAAGGACCCGTTCGACCGGCAGCCGCAAGGCCCGAACCTGCAATGGACCGTGCTGATCCCGTTCTTCAACGAGCGCGATTATCTACCGGCAACGATCGAGAGCCTTGCCCAGCAGACCACCAAGTGCACGCTGGTGCTGGTCGACAACGGCTCGACGGATGGTAGCGCCGAGGTGGCCGAGGCGTTCTGCCGGGCCTATAAGCTCGATTACCTGCTGATCACCGAACGCACGCCGGGCAAGGTTGCCGCGCTGCGCGCCGGGCTCGCCTGGGTGCGCACCCGCTGGGTCGCGACCTGCGATGCCGATACCGTCTATCCGCCGCACTATCTCGAGGCGGCGGAGGCGATCCTGTCGCGGCCCGGCCATGTTGTTGCGGGTGCCTATTTCATCGCACCCGAGATCAGCGATCCGGCGCGGGTGACCGAGGCGGCGCGGTTCCTCACGGCCGCGCGGCTGCTGCCACGGCAATGCCATGCCGGCGGTGCGGGCCAGGCCTTCTGCACGCGCAGCCTGCGCGCGGCCGGCGGCTTCGATGCGGCGCGCTGGAATTTCGTGCTCGAGGATCACGAGGTGATCCACCGCGTGATGCGTCAGGGCCGTATGGGCTATGGGGCGGATTTCTGGTGCACGCCGAGCCCGCGCGAGCGCGACCGCGATTCGATCCGCTGGACGCTGTTCGAAAGACTGCTCTATTCGGTCGCCGCGCCGATCGCGGGCGACTGGTTCTTCTACACATTCCTCTCGCGTCGGCTGCAGCGCCGCCGCCTGCTGAGCAATCGCATCCGCGAGCGCCAGTATCAGCATCTCGAAGGACCGGTGCTTGTCCCGTCTCATTCTCTGCTCTGACGATTTCGCCTATTCGCCGGCGATCAGCGCCGCGATCGTCACCCTCGCACAGGCCGGCAAGATCAACGCGATCAGCTGCATGGCGGTGATGCCCGGCTGGGCGGAGGATGCGCGGCTGCTGGCGGACCTGCCGGCGCATGTCGAGATCGGGCTGCACCTGACGCTGACCGAGGAAGCGCCGCGTACCGCGATGCCGCGTTTCGCGCCGGGCGGACGGATGCCGACGATCGACCCGCTCTCCCGTGTGGCGGGGCGCTGGGCGATACCGCTCGACGAAGTGGCGATGGAGGTTTCCGCACAGTTCGACGCCTTCTTCGCAGCAATGCGGCGGCCGCCCGACTTTGTCGACGGGCACCAGCACGCCCATGCGCTGCCGGGCATCCGCGATCTGGTGCTGGCGGAAACCGTCGCGCGCGCGCCGCATGCCTGGGTTCGCGATTGTACCGATAGCCCCTTGGCGATCCTGCGGCGCCCCTTCTCCGGGAAGGCGATCGGCAGCGCCTGGCACAGCCGGGGCCTGCGCAAGGCAGCTGCAGCGCTGGGGCTGCGCACCAATCACGGCTTTTCCGGCCATTATGACTTCCGAGGCGATTATGCCGCCCTGTTTCCGCGCTTCCTCCGCCGACCGGGGTCGATGCACCTCGTGATGTGCCATCCGGGAGCGGGCGAGCGTGCCGGCGACAGTATCGCCGCGGCACGCATTGTCGAAGCCAAGGCCTTGCACCGGCTGCCGATCGCCGACATGGCTGGTGCCGAGGGACTGGCGTTTCCTGCCTGACCCTCGCCGGGGGATCGAAGGGGCGTGGGCGACGACGGGCTGAAGGCGGTGTTCCTGGCGCAGCGGCCGATGCTGCTGCGCTTGCTTACCGCGCGCCTGAGCAATCGCGATGATGCCGAGGACGCGCTGCAGGACATGTGGCTGCGAATCGATCAACTGGCCGAGCAGCCGATTGCCCAGCCTGCCGCGTTCCTCTTCCGCGTCGCCGCCAACCTCGCCACCGATCGGCGCATCGCGGCTGGTCGCCGCGGCAGCCGCGACGCCGGCTGGATGGAGACCCAGCCCGGCGCCGAGGAAGTGCCCGATGCCGAGCGCACGCTGGTCGCGCGCAGCGAATGGCATGCGGTGGAGGAGACGATCGCCGAGATGCCGGAGCGGATGGCAACCGCCCTTCGCCTGTTTAGGCTCGAGCAGCGTCCGCAGCGTGCGATCGCAGAGCAACTGGGTATTACGGTGAGCGGCGTCGAGAAACTGCTGCAGCGCGCCTACAAGAAAATTCAGGAGCGGCTCGATTCCGGTGGTGCGGGTTCGCCCGGCGTGCGTCGTCTCGATAATGAAAGGGGTTCCGACCGTGCAGGTTGAGACGGAAGACGCAATCCAGACGGCGATTGCCTGGCAGCTGAAGCTGGCCGAGGCGGACGAGGCCGTGTGGGCGGCGTTCGTCGCCTGGCTGGAGGAAAGCCCTGCGCATGCGGCGGCCTATGATCGTGTCGCGGCGACCGACCGGCTGATCGCGGAGGCGCGCTTCCCCGAACCCGCCCCCATTGCGGAAAACGACAATCTGCCCGCGCCACGCCGCTGGCTCTGGTGGACGGGCGGTGCCGTGGCGGCGGCGGCCGTGGCGCTTGCGATCGTGCCGACGATTCAGCCGCGCGCGCAAACCTATCAGGTCGCCACCCGCGACGGCGAGCGCCGGACGGTAGCACTCGGTGACGGCACGAAGATCGAGCTGAGCGGGGGCACCCAGTTGACGCTCGACCGTGCCGATCCCCGCGTCGCGACGCTCGATCGCGGTGAGGCGCTGTTCCATGTTCGCCATGATTCCCGCACGGCGTTCACGCTCAAGGTGGGCCGAGTCGCGGTGCAGGATCTGGGTACCGTGTTCGACGTGACGCACGTCGGCGGGCGGATGAGCGTCGCCGTTTCGGAAGGATCGGTTGCGTTCGAGCCGGGCAGTGCGGCGGTGACGCTGCGCGCCGGGGACGCATTGTCCGCACGCGACGATGGCGGGGAGGTGACGCGGACCCGCGTCGCCCCGGCACTTGTGGGCGGCTGGCGCAGCGGGCGTCTGAGCTTTGCCGGCCAACCCTTGCACGAGGTTGCAGGGTCGCTGAAACGGCTTTACGGCACCGATATCGCCCTGCGGGGCACGCTGTCGGAAAGGCCGTTCACCGGTGTCGTTCAATTTTCGGGCGTCGCCGATCGCGATGTGCCGCGCCTTGCCGAATTGATCGGGGCGACGTGGCGTCGTGACGGGGGGCAGTGGATATTGGCGGAGCAGGGGGCGAGCGCCCCTTAGTCTCGCGCTCGCCCTGGCGCTGCCCGCCACGCCGGCGCTTGCCCAGCGCGGACCGATCAGCCTGCCCGCGACAACGCTCGACGTCGCCATCGGCCAGCTGGCCCGCGAGACCGGCGCGGATATCGTCAGCATCGATCCGAGCCTACGCTCGATCCGGACGCCGGCGATCCGCGGCGCGCGCGACCTGGAGGCGGCGCTTCGCCAGCTGCTGAAGAATACGGGCTATCGCGCGCGACGCCTTGCCGGGGGCGGCTATCGGATCGAACGGGGTGCGCTGCCGCCAGCGCGGGCGGTGCCGCCGGCACGGCCTCCCGCCGCGCCGTTGCCACCGCCGCCGGCCCCGGACCCCGATATTGTCGTTACCGCCAGCAAGCAGCGGATCACGCTGCTGCGCTATCCGGGCAGCCTGACCCAGGTCGCCGATCCGTCGGCGCTGCCGGGCGCCGCCGCCGGCACGCTGAGCGATGCCGCGCATCAGGTGCCGATCCTGCAGAGCACGCAGCTGGGCGCGGGTCGCAACAAGGTGTTCATCCGCGGTATCGCCGACAGCAGCTTCAACGGCAGCACCCAGGCGCCGACCAGCGTCTATCTCGACGACGTCCAGCTCAACTATTCGGGTCCCGAGCCGGGGCTGCGGCTGTACGACATGGCCAGCGTCGAGGTGCTAGAAGGGCCGCAGGGGACACTGTACGGCTCCGGTGCGATCGGCGGGGTCATCCGGCTGACCTCGAACGCGGTGAATCTGCGCGACATCGCCACCGCCGCCACCGCCGGCATCACCGCGACCGGCGGCGCGGAGCCGGGCTACGACCTCGCCGGCATGCTCAACCTGCCGCTGCGGCAGGACAAGGCTGGGGTGCGGCTGGTGGCCTATCATATTCGTGACGGGGGCTATCTGCGCGATCAGGATCGCAAGGTTCGCGACGTCAACCGCGCCAACACCAGTGGCGCACGTGTGGCGCTCCGTGTCGCGCCAGGAGAAGGCTGGCAGGTGGAGGCGAGCGGGGCCGGGCAGTGGATCGACGCCGCCGACGGGCAATATGCCGAGCGCATCGAGGGAACGCTGGCGCGGCGCACGCTGCTCGCGCAGCCTTTCGACAACCGCCTGTTGTTCGGGCGACTGGTGGTAAGCAAGGACTGGGACAGCGGCCTCCGCTTCGTCTCGGCGAGCGGGATTGCAGGCTTCGACACGCGCGAGATTTTCGATGCGACGGCGCGGAGCGCGCGCGGTGCCGTGCTGAGCCCGCGGACGATCTACCGCGCCAATCACGACAAGCAGCTGATCGGCCAGGAGGCGCGGCTGTCGCGCTCGCTGCCCAATGGCAATAGCTGGGTCGCCGGTTTCACGGTCGTCAGCGATCGCGACGTGCTGACCCGCAGCGTTGCCCAGGCGGGGCGAGACGTCAGCATTGTCGGCGTCACCAACGTCACCAACGCCTTCTCCGGGTTCGGCGAGGCCACCTTCGTGCTCACGCCCAGGCTGTCGGTGACGGCCGGCGGGCGCTATTCGAGCGCACGCACCGATGGCGACCCTTCGGCGCAGGCCCGCCCCTCGAACTTCGTGAAGGGACGCCTGACCCAGCGCTTCGATCCCACCGTCGCCGCCTCGTGGCAGCTGGCAACGGACCTTGCGCTGTTTGCCCGCTTCCAGACCGGCTACCGCACCGGCGGTCTCGCCGTCGCGCCGGGGATCGGCCGCGTGGCCGACTACAAGTCCGACGCGATCACCGTCGTCGAGGCAGGGCTGCGCAAGCTGCGCCGGGGGGCGACCGGTCTCGCCGCCTCGGGCAGCGTCTCCGCCGCCTCGTGGGAAAATGTGCAGGCGGATCTGATCACGCGACTGGGCCAGCCCTATACCGCCAATATCGGCAATGCGAAGATCGTCACGCTGGAGGGCAATCTCGATTGGGTGCCGGTGCGCGGGCTGCGCGCGCAGGCGTCGTTCCTGTTCACCGACAACCATGTCGAGGGGCCGATCGCGGACCTGTCCAAGCGCAACAACCGCCGCCTGCCGGAGACGCCGCCCTTCGCGGCGCATGCCGGCCTTTCCTATGCGTGGGAGGCATCGCGCGTGCGGCCGCGGATCGGGCTTTCGGCGGATTACACGGGGCGGTCGGTGCTTGGCACGGGCGACTTTCTCGATGTGAGCCAGGGGCGCTACTGGACCGCGGACGCCTTCGCCGCGCTGCGCATCGGCAAGGCGGAGCTGAGCGTCACGCTGAACAACCTCACCGATCGCCGCGCCAACCAGTTCGCGTTCGGCAACCCGTTCAGTCTGAACCTGCGCGATCAGCTGACGCCGCTGCGGCCGCGCAACCTCCGCATCGGGATCACGACGGGCTGGTGACCGCCGTCTCGGGGGCGAGCGGGAAGCGCAGCGAGACGCGCGTTCCTTCGCCCGGCCGGCTCTGCACGACCAGCCTGCCATTGTGCACGTCCATGATCCGGCGAACGATCGACAGGCCCAACCCCGCGCCGTCCGAGCGCTGATGATCGGCACGCCAATAGCGTTCGGTGGCATCCTGCGGGTTGGACGCGGCGATGCCCGGCCCGTCGTCGCCTACCATCAGCACCCCGTCGGGGGCGACCAGCACATCGATCGCGGTGCCCGCAGGCGTGTGGCGGCTGGCATTGGTGATGAGGTTGGCCAGTGCGAGTCCCGCCAGCACCCGGTTGCCGCGGATCGGCACCGGTGCAAGCGGCGCATCGAGCGCGATCGAGTCGCCGGCGGCGAAGATCTGCGGCGCGTGCAGCCCGATCGTTTCCTGCGCGAGCAGGCGGGCGTCGAAGGTTTCGAACCTGTCCTCGGCCGCGACTTCGAGTGCGGCGAGATCCTGCAGCTGGGCAACGACATGGCCGAGCCGATCGACCGAGTCGCGCAGCCGGGCGCGCAGGGCGGGATCCTCGACCGCCTCCAGCTCCACCCGGTACACGGTGAGCGGCGTGCGCAGCTCATGCGCGACATTGGCGACGAATTCGGACTGGTTGCGGAAGCTCGCCTGCAACCGCGCCAGCAGGTCGTTGGTGGCATGGGCGAGCGGCGCCACCTCCAGCGGCAAGCCGGCTTCCTCGATGCGGACGTCGAGATTGTGCGGGCCGATCGCCGCGGCCTGCTGCGAAGCATCGCGCACCGCAAAGAACAGCCAGGCTGTCAGCGCGCTGTTGATCAGCGGCAGCAGCAGCAGGATCGAGATCAGCACCGGATCATAGCGGCGGATGAAGCCATGGATGACGTCGTCGAGGATCGCGCCGGGACCGGTGCGGTCCTGGGTCACGATCACCCAGATGCGGTCGGTGCCGACCCGCACCGGCTGGCTGACGCCCACAAAGGCGCCTGCGCGGAACGGGACCCGCTCGGCAGCCCGTGGCGCGTTCCGCCAGGGCACGAGATCGGCATAGGGGCTTTCGGCGATCGTCCGGCCTGCGGCATCGGCGACGGCGAAGGCGCGGCCGTCATAGGGCGAGGCGTAGAGGCGGACCATCGCCGGATCGAGCCGGACGATCGGGCCGTTCGCGCCGCCGCGGATGCCAAGGGCGATCGCCCGCGCCTGCTCGGCGAGGATGCGCTGTTCGTAGCGGTGCGCCTCGGTGCGGAGGAACGAGGTGAGCAGCATCGGCAGCGCCACCGCGGCGATCGCGATCGCGCCCAGTTCGAGCAGCAGGATGCGGGCGATCAGCGAGCGCGGCCAGAATTTCATCGCGCCCGTCTATCGCAAGCCGGCGGCGGCGGCCATCAGGCCGCGATATCGCGCATCATGTAGCCGACGCCGCGGATCGTTTCGATGCGCAGCGTCGCGCCCGCGGCCTCCAGCTTGCGGCGCAGGCGATAGGCCTGCACCTCCAGCGCGTTGGACCCCACCGGTTCGGTAAGGCCGTACAGCTGGTCCTCGGCGAACTGCTTGCTGATCACCTGGCCGAAGCGACGCAGCAGCAGCGCGGCGAACTGTCGCTCGCGGGCGGTGAGGATGACGGGGGTCTCGCCCACCGTCAGGTCGCCCGAGACGGTGTCGAAGCGGACATTGCCGAAGCGCAGTTCCGCCCCCGCCAACGCGCCCTGGCGGCGAAGGACCGCGTGGAGGCGTGCGGTCAGTTCGTCGACGTCGAACGGCTTGACGACATAGTCGTCCGCGCCGGCATTCAGCCCCGCGATCCGCGCATCCAATGCGCTGCGGGCGGACACGGCGATCACGGGAATCGGGTCGTTCTGTGCGCGCAGGCTGCGGATCAGCGCGAGGCCGTCGCCGTCGGGCAATCCCAGGTCGAGCAGCAGCGCGGCATAGCGCGCGGCTGCCAGCATCTGGCGGCCATCGGCGAGGTTGGCGGCAACGTCGCTCTGCACGCCGCGTCGCTTCAACGCTTCGGTCAGCGCGTTGGCGAGCGGCTGGTCGTCCTCGATCATCAGCACCCGCACGATTTCATCTTCCCGTAAGCTTCCTGTCAGTCGGGTCCAATAATGGCGCGCTGCAGCATCGACCGCAACGGACGTGTGTCTGCTATATTGCACCCGAGAGGTGAAGCTGGTGACTGGACATAATTTGGAAAGCAACACCCTGCCGGCAGCGCGCCGCCTGACGATGCGCTCGCAGGGGTTGCTGGTGGGGGCGATCGTGGTCGCGGTGGTCGCGATCCTCGTGGTGGCGATGGTCGTAAAGGCCGCGCTGACCCCCAAGCCGGTCCCCGATACGCCGGTCCCGCCGGGCGCCTTCCGGCCGACGCAGCAGCAACTGGCGCAGATGCAGTTCGCCACCGTGCAGGGCGGCGCCAATGTCGAGCTGGTGCGCGCCAGCGGCTCGATCCAGGCCGACGGCGACCACAGCACGCCGATCGTCCTCCCCTTTTCCGGCCAGGTGCTGCAGGTGCTGGTCGAGCCCGGCCAGCGCGTCACGCGCGGCCAGCCGCTGCTCCGCATCGCCTCGCCCGAGCTGATCGACGCTCGCAACACCCTGCTCAGCGCTGGCGCGCAGCGGGCGAGCGCCGCCGAGGCGCTGCGCATCGCCCAGGGCAACGTCACCCGGCAGAAGGCGATTTACGAGACCGCCGGCGGCGCGATGAAGGACTATCTCCAGGCGCAAGCGGATTTCGTCGCCGCCCAGTCCGCCGCCCGCCAGGCCGAATCCGCCCAGCGCGCCGCGCAGGATCGGCTGGCCTTGTTCGGCAAGACCGAAGGCGTCGGCACCTCGGCCTATACCGTGTACCGCGCGCCAGTTTCCGGCATCATCGCCGATCGTAACGTCGCACCCGGCCAGTTCCTGAGCAGCGGCAATGCGACGCCGGTGATGACGATCACCGATCCCGCGCGCGTCTGGCTGGTCGCGCAGCTCGCCGAGAGCGAGGCGGCGAGCATCCGCGTCGGCGACCAGGTGGTCGTCACCACGCCGGCGCTCCCCGGCCGCGAATTCACCGCCACGGTCGACAACGTCGCCGCCGGCCTCGATCCGACGACGCACCGCCTGCCGGTGCGCGCGACGATCGCCAATCCGAACGGCGAGCTGAAGCCGCAGATGTTCGCGTCGTTCACGATCCGCCGTCCGGTCGATAGCGGCAAGGGCGTACTCGTGCCCGCCGTCGCCGTGATCCATGAAGGCGACACGACCCGCGTGTGGGTGAAGGCCAAGGACGGCCTGATCTACGGCCGCCCGGTGCAGATCGGCGAGACCGATGGCGGGCTCACGCGTGTGCTCAGCGGACTCGCGCCGGGCGACCGCATCGTCGCCAAGGGCGCGCTGTTCGTCAACGAGGCGGGTCTCGGCGAATGAACCGCCTCGTCGAAATGGCGCTGCGCCAGCGGATGCTGGTGCTCACCCTGCTGATCGGCATGATCGCGGCGGGGGTGCTCGGCTTCCTCAACCTCAACATCGAGGCCTATCCCGATCCGGTGCCGCCGATGGTGGAGCTGGTGACGCAGAGCGACGGCATCTCCGCCGAGGAGATGGAGCGCAACGTCACCACCCCGATTGAAGTGGCGATCGCCGGGCTGCCGCACCTCACCGCGGTGCGCTCGATCTCGCTGTTCGGCCTGTCCGACGTGAAGATCCAGTTCAGCTATGACGTGACGCACGAGCAGGCCCAGCAGATGGTGCTCGGCCGCCTGTCCCAGCTCGGCAATCTGCCCAACAACGCCCAGCCGCTGATCTCCCCCACCAGCCCGATCGGCGAAATCTATCGCTATCGCCTCACCGGCCCGAGCGGCTATTCGGTGATGGACCTCAAGACCATCCAGGACTGGGTGCTCCAGCGCCGCTTCAAGCGCATCCCGGGCGTGATCGACGTGACCGGCTGGGGCGGCAAGCTGCGCTCCTACGAAGTCCAGCTCGACCGCGACAAGCTGACCGCCCACGGCATCACCGTGCCGCAGGTGCTCAGCGCGATCGGCAAGAGCGACTCGAACGTCGGCGGGCAGACCGTCAATTTCGGCGAACAGGCGGCGATCGTTCGTGGCGTCGGCCTGATCCAGTCGGTCGACGCGATCAACAACGTGCTGGTCGGCACCGCCGGCACCACGCCGGTGCTGCTGCGCGACGTCGGCCAGGTGAAGATCGGCAACCTGCCGCGCCTGGGCGTGGCGGGCGAGGGCCAGGACGACGACATCGTCATGGGCATCGTGCTGATGCAGCGCGGCGCCCAGTCGCTGCCGACGATCAACCGCGTGAAGGCCGAGATCGAGGAGATCAACACCAGCGGCGTGCTGCCGCCGGGGGTGAAGATCGAGCGGATCTATGATCGCTCGGACCTGATCGGCGTCACCACCAAGACGGTGATGCACAATCTGCTCGAAGGCGTGCTGCTGATCTTCATCCTGCAGTGGCTGTTCCTGGGTGACCTGCGCAGCGCGCTGATCGTCGCGATCACCATTCCGTTCGCGCTGTCGGTCGCAGTGCTGATCCTGGTGATCCAGGGCGAATCGGCCAACCTGCTGTCGCTCGGCGCACTCGACTTCGGCCTCGTCGTCGATGCGGCGGTGATCATGGTGGAGGCGATCTACCGAAGGCTGGCGGACCGATCGACCGCGATTTCCGAAGGGCGGATCCATGCGACGCCCGCCAACCGCTTCTCGGCGATTCTGCACGCCTCCAGCGACGTCAGCCGCGGCATCTTCTTCGCGGCCGCGATCATCATCGCCAGCTTCCTGCCGCTGTTCACGCTGACCGGCGTGGAGGGCCATATCTTCGGCCCGATGGCCAAGACCTATGCCTATGCCATCGCCGGCGGTCTGCTGGCGGCGTTCACCGTCTCGCCGGTGCTCTCCGCGCTGCTGCTGCCGGACAACCTGAAGGAAGTGGATACCTGGGTGGTGCGGCAGATCCGGCGCGTGCTGGAGCCCGCCATCTCCTTCGCCATCGCCAATCGCGTGCTGACCTTCGCGCTGGCGGGGCTGCTGGTGCTGGGCTCGTTCGCGACGATCCGCGTGCTGGGCGTCGAGTTCCTGCCGCATCTGGAGGAGGGCAATCTCTACATACGCGCCAGCCTGCCGGCGTCGATCTCGCTCGAGGCGGGCGAGGATGCGGTGAACGGCATCCGCAAGATCATCGCCAGCTATCCCGAGGTCGACCGCGTCGTCTCTACGCATGGCCGGCCGGATGACGGCACCGACCCCACCGGCTTCTTCAACGCCGAATTCTACACGCCGCTCAAGCCCTTCGACAGCTGGCCGAGCGGGGTGACCAAGGAGAAGCTGACCGCCGAACTGCAGGCCAGGCTGCAGGCGAAATATCCGGGCGTCGAGTTCGAATTCTCGCAGTACATCCAGGACAATGTCGAAGAGGCGTCGTCGGGGGTGAAGAGCTCCAACTCGCTCAAGATCTATGGCAGCGACCTCGAAACGCTCGAATCGATCGCCAACCAGATCAAGGCGCAGATGGCGCAGGTAAAGGGGGTCGCCGATCTCGGCATCTCCGATTCGCTCGGCCAGCCGACGGTGCGCATCGACGTCGATCGCGCCGCCGCCGCCCGCTACGGGCTGACGCCGGACGACATCAATTCCACCGTCGCCGCGGCAGTGGGCGGCCAGTCGAGCGGCGACCTGTACGAGAAGTCGACCGACCGGCATTTCCCGATCGTCGTCCGGCTCGACGCCGCACAGCGCGACGACATCGAGTCGATCCGGCGCATCCAAATCGGCGCACCGTCGCCGACCGGCAACGGCATCATCCAGGTGCCGCTGTCCGAAGTGGCGACCGTCAAGCTCACCTCGGGCGCGTCGTTCATCTACCGCGAGCACCAGGAACGCTATGTCCCGATCAAGTTCAGCGTGCGCGGACGCGACCTGGGCAGCACGATCGGGGAAGCGCAGGCGCGCATCGCCAAGCATGTCCAGCTGCCCCCGGGCTATCATCTCGAATGGGCGGGCGAGCTCGGCAACCTGACCAATGCCGTCAACCGGCTGGAGGTGGTGGTGCCGATCAGCCTGGTGCTGATCCTGGTGCTGCTGTTCGCCAACTTCGGCTCGATCCGCGACACGCTGCTGGCGTTCAGCGTCATCCCGATGGCGATGGTGGGCGGGGTGCTCGCGCTGGCGCTGACGGGGACGGCGTTCAGCATCTCCGCCGCGATCGGCTTCGTCGCGCTGTTCGGCATCGCGGTGATGGACGGTATCCTGGTGGTCAGCACGTTCAACCAGAACGTCAACGAAGACATGGATCACACGACCGCGATGGCGGCGACGGTGAAGCACTCGCTGCGCCCGGTGATCATGACCTGCCTCGCCGCCGCGATCGGCCTGCTGCCTGCGGCGATGTCGACCGGCATCGGCAGCCAGGTGCAGAAGCCGCTGGCGCTGGTGGTGGTGGGCGGCATGACGCTCGCGCCACTCTTGATCCTGCTGGTGCTGCCGCCGCTGATCCTGAAGTTCTCGCGCCACCAGGGTGCGCATGGCCACACCGTCCGTCGCCACCATGTCGACGGCACCCCGACGGAGCAGGCATGATGCGCCGCACTTCCATGATCCCGCTCGTCCTGCTCGCCGGCTGCACGGTGGGCCCGCACGACCTGACCAACCCCGTGCCGACGCCGCCGGCGCAGGCGCCGGGAACGATCGCCCCGGTGAGCGGTGCCGCACAGCAGCTCGTCGCCGGCGCGGCGGTGGTGCCCAACTGGTGGCAGGGCTTCGGCAGCGCGCGGCTGGACGCGCTCGTTGCCCAGGCGCTTGCGCATAGCAACGATCTCGCCGCTGCCGAGGCCAATCTGCGCCAAGCGCAGGAACTGGCCAGGGCCGCCTCGGGCAGCACCGGGCCGCAGGTGGACGCCAACTATCAGGCGCAGCGCACGCGGATCTCGAAGGCGCTGTCCGGCCCGCTCGCCGACCAGAACGACTATCTCTACACGCTGCACACCGCGCAGCTGACCGTCGCCTATCCGCTCGACCTGTTCGGTGCAGGGCGCAACAAGGTCCGTTCGGCGCGCGCCGCGGCGGACGTGGCGGCGCACCGGCTGCATGCGGCGCAGGCCACCGCGGTCGCCAATCTGGTGCTCGCGGTGATCCAACATGCGGCGCTGCAGGCCCAGATCGAGGCGACGCAATCGGCGATCCGCGACAATCGCGACCTGGTCGACCTGCTCGAGAAGCGCCGCAAGCTCGGCGATATCGGCGAGGCGGACGTGGGCGCGCAGCAGACCGCGCTCGCCACGATCGAGGCGACGCTGCCACCGCTGCTCCGCCAGGCGCAGCACCAGGCGGGGCTGATCGCGACGCTGACCGGCCAGGCGCCGGGCACAGCCGGGGAGCTGCCGACGCTCGCCGAGCTGCAGCTGCCGGCCAGCCTGCCGATCGCGCTGCCGGCGGACATCGTCGCGGCCCGCCCGGACGTGCGCGCGGCCGAGGCGCAGGTGCGCGGTGCCGCCGCGGATGTCGGCTCGGCGATCGCGGCACGGCTGCCGTCGATCACGCTGAGCGGCAATGCCGGCGGGTCGGCGACCAAGTTCCTCGACATGTTCCAGGACGGCAACCCGTTCTTCTCGATCGTCGGCGGCATCACTCAGCCGATCTTCCATGCCGGCCAGCTCAAGCACCAGCAGCGTGCGGCGGAAGCGGCGCTGGAAGAAGCCAAGGCACAGTATCGCGCCACCGCGCTCCAGGCGTTCCTCGACGTCGACGATGCGATCGCCGGGCTGCGCACCGATGCCGAGGCACTGGACGCAGCCGCGCGCGCCGATGCGGCGGCAAGCCGAACGCTGGCAATGACGCGGCGGCAAGTCGAGCTCGGCGCGCTGGGCACGCTGCAGCTGCTCAATGCTTCGTCGGCGGCATCGCAGGCATCGGTACAACTGGTCCAGGCCAAGGGCGCGCGGCTGGCGGACAGCGTGGCGCTCTATCTGGCCTCGGGCAGCACGACGGCTGGCTTGCAGACTGCGGCCGGACGATAAAGCTTCGTCTAACCGCCGTCATTCCGGCGAAAGCCGGAATCCATTAGGGCCACCCTAGCGCCTCGTGCTGATCGCGAGAGGCGAATGGATCCCGGCTTTCGCCGGGATGACGGTTGGGGGGAAGCGCGCCGCGCTACTTCCCCGTCGCCGCTACATTGGCCGCGTTGACGTTCCACCCCCGCACCGCAAGATGCGCCGCGGCCATCACGCTCGCCGGGTAGCGGACGCTCAGCACGCGGTGCTGGCCGGGGAGCAGCGAGACGTAATTGTCGCTGTAGAAGGCCGGCAGGATGCGTTTGCCCTCGGCATCGACCAGCGTGAGCTTGGCGTTGAGCACCGGCACCGTGCTCTTGTTGGATACGGTGACCGCGATCACCTTGTCCTCGCTCTCCGTCTTGGGCGTGCTCGCCTGCACCTCCAGCGGCACCGAGGCGAGGCTTTCCAGCGCGCGATAGGCCGTGTCGTCGCGGCCGCGCCAGTAGAAGTTGCGCGAGAGCTGGGTGCCCTTGGCATCGCTCAGCGTCAGCTCGACGAGCAGCATCGGGCTCGCCGCATAGAGCCGGTCGAGCGGCACGTCGTCCAGCGTGGTCACCCGGTTGGCACGCGCATCCACCTTGTCGGTGCGGGCGAACAGCTGGACATTGTCGAGGCTGACGACGCGCGTCTTGGCGGTGAGTCCGCGCAGGTCGTCGCGCGTGGTGTTGAGCACCACCAGCTGGTTGTCCGGTAGGTTGAGCTGGATGTGCACCGGCTCGGCCGCGCTCTTGGCGCCGTAATAGGAGGCCTGGGTGTCGTAATCCCAGCTGTAGATCTGCCAGGTGTTGGACGGCCAGGCCGGGTGGGTCATCCACAAGAGGCGGCCGCTGTTCTTGGTCCAGAGATGGCCCAGGAAGCCCTCGAACATCGCCTTGTGCGTCTCGAGGTTCATCATCTGCGCCTTGCGCTCGAAATCCTCGAAGCTCAGCGGCTGGCCGAACATGCCGGTCAGCGCGGCCATGAAGGTCTTGGTGTCGCCGTTCCCGCCGAAATGCCAGTCGTGATAGGCGAGCGTGTCCGACAGCGGCCAGCGATCCTTGGCGGGCATCGTCGCTCCCACGGACTCGAGCGTCGAGAGCGACGGCGTGCCCGTCTCGACCGAGAAGCCGGTGGCGAGATCAGTGAAATAGCCCTCTGGCTTGCGGTAGTTATAGGGGCCCGAACCCTGCAGGTTCACCTCGTTCGAGCTGCCGGTGTACCAGCGCGTGCCATCGAGTTCGCGGATCAGCTTGTCCAGGCCCTCATTGAGCGTGGGGTACGGCACGCCCTCGTTGCGGCCGAACCAGACGACGATCGAGGGATGGTTGCGATAGCGCGCCACCACGTCGCGGGCGTTGGCCAGGAACAGCGCGGCATCGTCCGGCTCGACCTGGAAATTCTGCGTCGACTGCCAGAAATCGTTGAGCACCATCATGCCGTTCTCGTCGGCGAGCTGGTAGAATTCCTCTTCGTCGTTGTTGCCCATCCAGTTGCGGATGATGTTCATGTGCGCCTCGCGCTGGAGGCGGAAATAGGGGGCGAGCCGCTCCCGGCTGACCTGCTTCATCGCATCGTCCATGCCCCAGTTGCCGCCGCGCGCGGCGATCTTCACGCCGTTGACACGGAGCGCCAGATGCGGCTCGGGCAACGTCTCGTCGGGGATCGCGGTGACCGCCTTGGAGGTCTCGCCAGCGAGCGTGAGCGATTCGGCCCAGCCGGTGGGGCTGCGCTTGAGCGCCTCGTGGCGGACGTCGATCAGCTGCTGGCCGGCCAGGCCGCCATCGGTGGTCTGGACGTTCACCCGGCGGAGCTGGCCGAGATGGTCGAACAGCGACAGGTCGTAGCTCACCTCGCGGATGCCGAAGCGGAGCGCCTTGGTGTCGCTCGGCTGGCCGCTCGCGGCGAGGTCGATCTTCAGGTCGTGCAGCGCCGGGTCGCCATAGCCGTTCGGCCACCAGAGCTTCGGATTGCGCACGGTGAGCTGGCGGAATTCCGCGGGCGTGAAGCGCACTTCGCCCTGGCCCGGCTGGGCGGTGACGGTCTTCTCCACCGTCACGTCGTCGAACGCGGCGCGGATCGTCACCGGCTGGGCGGCGCTGCCACGATTCTCGAACGGCACGGTGATGTAGACATCGGCGCTGTCGATGCGCGGCAGCGGCAGGTCGGTCACGACATGCGGGTCGCCGATCTTGACGTCGCCGGTCGCGACCAGCTCCACGGGCCTCCAGATGCCGGTGTTGCGGTCGCGGATGCCGGGGATCCAGTCCCAGCCCTCGGTCGCGACGAAGGTCGGGCCGTCGATCGCGAGCTGGCCGCCATTCTCGCCGACGCCGGCCTTGATCGACTGTTCGTGCGGGATGCCCGGATGCGGCGGCGGCGACACGCGCACGGCGATCACGTTCTCGCCGGCGGCGGGCGCGATCTCGAACTGGCCGCGGATGAAGGCGCCGCGCGTCTCCCCCTGGCGCTGGCCGTTGACCCACACTTCCGAGGCATAGTTGATGCCGCCGAAGACGAGCGTCAGCCGCTTGCCCGCGGCCTCGGCGGGGACGGTGAAGCTGGTGCGATACCAATAGTCCTGCCGCGCCAGGCTTTCGGGAATCTTGAGGTTGTTCAGCCCGTAATAGGGATCGGGATAGACACCGCGATCGACCAGCGTGGTCAGCACCGTGCCGGGGACGGTCGCGGCATACCAGGTGCCTTCGGGCTTGCCGGGTTTGGACAGCGCGGCGCCGTCGGCGGGCACGCCGGGGACGGCGGCGAGCTGCCAGCCATTGATCTGCCAGCGCAAGGGGCCGGCGGGCGCAAGGCTCGGCAATGCCGGCACCGGCTTGGCGACAGCCGGTGTATAGGCGGTGTCGCTCTGCGGCAGCGTCCAGGGATCCTGCTGGCGCGTCATGCCGATATTGGCCGTCTTCTGCAGGTTCCAGCCCACGCCGACCTGCCACATCTGGACCAGTTCGAAGGTGGGCGGGGCGGCGGCCTCGCCCTGCACTTCGGTCGCGCCCAGCGCGACGCCGCGCAACTGCGCCTGGACCAGTGCGCCGCCGAAATGCGGCTGGCCCGGCGTGACCGGTGCAAGCGCGATCCGCGGCGCCACCGCAGAGCCGTTGAGCGCGCCTTCGCCGACCTGCTTGCCGTCGAGATAGAGCCGCACCCGGCCGCCCTCGATCACCGCGGCGACATGGCTCCAGCGGCCGGCGGCGAGCTTGGGCGTGCTGTTCACCGCCGTCCCGCTGCCGAAGAAATGCAGCGCGCCGTTGCGCAGCCCCAGGCATCGGCAGTCGCCCGCCGGATCGCCGAACGCGATCAGCGTCACCACGCCCTGGGGCACGACATCGGGCTTCACCCAGGCCGACAGCGTCACCGGCGCGCCCGAGCGCAGCAGCGCGTCCGCGCCGCTCAGCGGCCGATCGATGCCGATGCCGCCAGCGAGGAAGCTGGCGTTATACGGCCCGGCATTGTCCGGCTCTGCCGCCTGAACAACGGAGATGGCGAGCAGCCCGGCACCGCCCAGCATCGCACGGGTGAAACTGCGCATCGGATTTCTTCCCCCAAAACTGCACCAGGCACGCCAAGTCGGCGACCTGTTTTTATTCACCAAATTTCGCAATTCAACCGGCGAGAACGGTTCCATGCTTGCACCGTGGCCGCAAATCGACTGTTATCGCAATCAAGATGAGTAGCGGCCGCCCTCCAATCCGCCTTTCCGGGACCAATCTGGAACGCGCCGCGGATCATAACCAGCGCGTGACGCTCCATGCCATTCGCGCCAACGGTTCGCTGACCCGGGTCGATCTCGCCCGGATCACCGGCCTCACCGCGGCGGCGATCGCCAACATTACCAAGCGGCTGCTGGCGGACGGGCTGATCCAGGAGGCCGGGCGGCGCTTCGGCGGGCGTGGCCAGCCGCCGACCAACCTGATCATCAATCCCCAGGCCTGTTATTCGCTGGGGCTCAACATCGATCGCGACCATGTCACGCTGGTGCTGGTCGACTTCCTCGGCGAGACGGTCGCCCGCGCCGCGCGCGAGATCGACTTCGCGCTGCCCGAGCAGGTCGCCGAATTTTACCACGCCGAGGTGGAAGTGCTGATCGCCTCGGCAGGCGTCGACCCCGCGCGGATCGTCGGCCTGGGCGTCGCGACGCCCGACGATCTCGGCCTGATCGAGCTGCCCGGCAAGCCCGATGCCTATCGCCGCTGGGAACAGACCGATCTCGCGGAACTGCTCGCCTGGCCGCTGGACGTGCCGGTCTTCGTCGAGAACGACGCCGCCGCCGCCGCGATGGGCGAGCTGCAACTGGGGCTCGGGCTCCAGCATTCGAGCTTCTTCTATATCCTGATCTCCTCGGCGCTGGGCGGCGGCCTGGTGATCGACAGCAATTATTTCCGCGGGGCGACGGGCCGCAGCGGCGAGCTCGGCTTCCTCACCCACCGGGATCCTGACGGCGTGGTGCGGCAGATCCAGGCGCATGTCTCGCTCTCCGGCCTTGCCGCGCCGCTGGAGGCTGCGGGCTATTCCGTGCAGGACATGCTCACCTGCGACGGCGGAGACGCGACGCTCGAAGCGGTGGTCGATGCCTGGATCGAGGAAGCCGCGCGGCTGCTGGTCGGGCCGCTGCTCGCGGTCAACTGCCTGATCAACCCGGAGACGGTGCTGATCGGTGGCCGCCTCCCGCGCCGCCATGTCGACAGGCTGGCCGAACGCGCCAACGCGCTGCTGGCCGAGCAGGGCGGCGATGCCCCGGCGCTCGCGCCGATCGCCCGCGCGCAGCTTTCCGCCGACGCCCCTGCGGTCGGCGCGGCGATCCTGCCGTTCAGCTATTTCCTGCTGCCCAAGAGTAGCGCGCTGTGGAAAGACACCGCTGACAGCGCAAGCGCCACGGCTTGACCCTTCATTAAATCAACTGAATAACTTTAATCTTGTGCCCGGCGCCTGTGCGGGGCAGAGGAAGGGCCGCGCGCGTGGCGCGATGGTTCAGGAACAGACCGGCGTGCTGCCGGCCCGTTGGGGAGGAATGTCGGTGGCGATCGATCGCATGGGAAACCAGCCAGCGCGGGGCGTCCGCCGCTGATGTCGAGCGCAACGCTTCCCGTTGCCGGCATCGAGCTCGGCGGCACCAAGTGCATCCTCACCCTCGCCTATGGCCCCGACCGAATCCTCGCGCAGGAAACCGTGCCGACCGAAGCGCCGGACAAGACGCTCGCCGCCCTTGAGGCGGTGCTGGGCGGCTGGTGGGGGACGCCGGGCTTTGCCGCGCTCGGCATCGCCAGCTTCGGGCCGGTATGCCTCGACCCTGCCAACGCGCAGTTCGGTCACATCCTCACCACCTCCAAGCCCGGCTGGAGCGGCACCGATGTCGCGCGCCGCCTCGCAGCCCCCTTCGCGGTACCGATGGCGTTCGATACCGACGTCAACGGTGCGGCGCTCGCCGAGATGCGCTGGGGCGCCGGGCAGGGGCTGAACGACTTCGCCTATGTCACCGTGGGCACCGGCGTCGGCGTCGGCCTGGTGATCAACGGCAAGCCGACCCGCGGCATCGGGCATTGCGAGATGGGCCATATCCGCGTGCCGCGCCTGCCCACCGACACCGCGCCGAGCGGCTGCCCCTTCCATGACGACTGCATCGAGGGTCTCGCCTCGGGCACCGGCATCCGTGCGGCGCTGGGCGACCAGCCGGTCGACAGCGTCGGCGAGGACCATGTCGTGTGGGACCGCGTCGCCTCGGCGATCGCACTGCTCTGCCACACCATGGTCGCCACCGCCGGGCCGCAGCGGATCGCGATCGGCGGCGGCGTGATGCAGCGCCAGCCGCATCTGCTCGCCCGGATCGACCCGCTGCTGCGCGAGAGCATCGCCGGCTATCTGACGGTGCCGCCCGCACCGTACATTGTCTCCCCGGCGCTGGGGGACCAGGCCGGGCCCTTGGGGCCGATCGCGATGGCATTGCAGGCACAGGGCAACTAACCCCGGGCAAAGTTCGGCCGGCGCATGGACTTGGGCGCCGGTCCTGCGGTATCGCCTCCCCAACACCGTAAGGGGAGAGAGACATGTCCGCAGGCCTGAAGCTGCTATTGGCAACCACCATCCTCGCCGCCGCGCCCACGATCGCGCAGCAGGCGCCGACAGCGTTGTCCGGCGTCGCGCATCCTGACAAATGGCCCGCGGCCAAGAGCCAGGGGCTGATCGATCCCGCCACCGAGAAGTTCGTCACCGAGCTAATGGCGAAGATGACGCTGGAGGAGAAGGTCGGCCAGATGATCCAGGCCGATATCGGCAGCATCAAGCCCGAGGATCTGGCGATCTATCCGCTCGGCTCGATCCTCGCGGGCGGCAGCTCGCCGCCGCTCGGCGCGCCCGATCGCAGCCCCCGCGGACCGTGGCTGGCAACCGCGCAGGAGTTCCAGAAGGCCGCGCTCGCCCGCAAGGGCAGTCATGTCGCGATCCCGATCATGTTCGGCATCGACGCGGTGCACGGCAACAACAACATCGTCGGCGCGACACTCTTCCCGCACAATGTCGGGCTGGGCGCGATGCGCGACCCGGCGCTGATGGAGAAGATCGGCCGCGCGACCGCCGAGGAAACGAGCTCGGTCGGCATCGACTGGGCGTTCGGGCCGACGCTCGCCGTGCCGCGGGACGAGCGCTGGGGCCGCGCGTACGAAGGTTATTCGGAGGAGCCCGAGGTCGTCCGCAGCTATGCCGGCGCGATGATCCGCGGCCTGCAGGGCGCACCGGGCACCAAGGACAGGCTCCAGAAGGGCTATGTCGCGGCCTCGGCCAAGCATTTCCTTGGCGACGGCGGCACCTTCGGCGGGCAGGATCAGGGCGACACCCGCGTGTCCGAAGACGAACTGATCCGCATCCACAATGCCGGCTATCCGGGCGCGATCGATGCCGGCACGATGACCGTGATGGCGTCGTTCAGCAGCTGGAACGGCGTGAAGATGCACGGCAACAAGTCGCTGCTCACCGATGTGCTGAAGGGCCGCATGGGCTTTGACGGCTTCGTCGTCGGCGACTGGAACGGCCATGCCCAGGTGCCGGGCTGCACCCCCACCGATTGCGCCGCGACGTTCAACGCCGGGCTCGACATGGCGATGGCGCCGGACAGCTGGAAGGGGCTGTACGAATCGACCATCGCGCACGTGAAGGACGGCACGATCCCGATGGCGCGCGTCGACGATGCGGTGCGCCGCATCCTGCGCGTGAAGGTGCAGATGGGCCTGTTCAACACCGCGCGGCCCTATGAGAGCAAGGCCGAGCTGGTCGGCGCGGCCGCGCATCGCGCGATTGCCCGCGAGGCGGTGGCCAAGTCGCTGGTGCTGCTCAAGAACAGCGGCGTGCTGCCGGTCAAGGCGAGCGCCAACGTGCTGGTCGCCGGGCCAGGTGCCGATTCGATGGCGCAGCAGACCGGCGGCTGGACGCTCAGCTGGCAGGGCGACGGCAACCCGAACACCATGTTCCCCAACGGCGAGACGATCTTCGCGGGCATTCAGGCGGCGGTGAAGGCCGGCGGCGGCACCGCGACGCTGTCGGCAGACGGTAGCTTCACGAGCAAGCCCGACGTGGCGATCGTCGTGTTCGGCGAGGAGCCCTATGCGGAGATGCGCGGCGACGTGCGCACGCTGGAATTCCAGCCGGGCGACAAGCAGGCGCTGGCGTTGCTCAAGAAGTTCAAGGCGGCGGGCGTGCCGGTCGTCTCGGTGTTCCTGTCGGGCCGCCCGCTCTGGGTGAATCCGGAGCTCAACGCATCGGACGCGTTCGTCGCCGCCTGGCTGCCGGGGAGCGAGGGCGCGGGCGTGGCCGACGTGCTGATCGGCGACAAGGCCGGCAAGCCGCGCCGCGACTTCACCGGCACGCTCTCCTTCAGCTGGCCCAAGACCGCCGGCCAGTTCACGCTCAACCGTGGCGAGCCGGGCTATGACCCGCTCTTCGCCTTCGGCTACGGGCTCAGCTACGCCAAGCCGGGCACGGTGGGTGCGCTCAGCGAAGTCTCGGGCGTCGATGCGTCGCTGGCCAACACCAGCACCTTCTTCGCCAAGGGCGTCACCCCGGCGCCCTTCTCCTTCGCGACCGACAGCAAGATCACCCGCAAGACCGTCGACGGCCCGGCCACCCAGGAAGGCGCGCAGCAGCTCACCTGGCCTGCCGGTCCGGCGACACTGCGCATCGGCGGCAGTGACCTGGATCTCAGCCGCGAGACCAATGGCGACCTGTCGCTGCGGCTGGTCTACCGCGTCGATGCCGGCCCGACCGGTCCGGTGCGGCTGTCGATGGAAGGCGGCAAGAACACGGGAACGATCGATGCGACCAGCCTGTTCACCGGCAAGCGCGGCTGGCAGACGGTCAACGTGCTGCTGAAATGCTATCAGAAGAACGGAGTCGACGTGACCAAGGTAAACGCGCCGATCGTGCTGCAGGCGAACGGGCCCTTTACGCTCTCGCTGGCCGAGGCGAAGATCGTCTCCGATCCCAACAACTCGGTCTGCCCGGGCCAATGAGCGGGATCGAGGTCGTCGACATCGCGCGCGGGGCATTCCGCGCGCAGTTCCTCACCCTGGGCGCGACGCTCCACCGGCTGGAGGTGCCCGACCGACACGGCCGGGCGGACAATGTCGTGCTCGGCTATGCCGACCTCGAGGACTATCGCCGCCAGCCGCCGCGCTATTATGGCGCGGTGGCGGGGCGCTATGCCAATCGCATCGCGGGCGGGCGTTTCACGCTGGACGGCGAGACCTTCCAGCTGGCTACCAACGAGAACGGCAACAGCCTGCACTCGGGTCCCGATGGGTTCGACCGGCAGATCTGGACGGTGGAGGCGCGCAGCGACAGCGCGGTCACCTTCCGGCTCGACACGCCGCATGGCTGGAACGGCTTTCCCGGCGATCTGGTCGCGCGGGTGGAATATGCGCTGGAGGAAGACGGGCTGGCGGTGCGCTTCACCGCCACGGCGGACCGGGCGACGATCGTCAACCTTACCCAGCATGCCTATTTCAACCTCGCGGGCGAGGGCAGCGGGGCGACGGTGCTCGACCATCTGCTGCAGATCCCGGCGGGCGCGATCACGCCAGTGAACGAGGCGCTGATCCCGACCGGCGTGCTGGCCCCCGTGGAGGGCGGCGCATTCGACTTCCGCAGCCCCAAGCCGATCGGGCGCGAGATCGACGCGGCGGATGCGCAACTCGCGCTGGGGCAGGGCTACGACCATAATTTCGTGCTCGACGGTCCTGCGGGCTTCGAGCGCCGCATCGCGACGCTGTTCGATCCGGGCTCCGGTCGCGTGCTGGAGGTGCATTCCACCGAGCCGGGCGTGCAGTTCTATTCGGGCAACCATCTCGCCGATGGCGCGCCGGGGACCGGCGGCGGCGTGTATCCGACGCGCGGCGGGCTGTGCCTGGAGCCGCAGAAATTCCCCGACAGCCCCAACCAGCCGGGCTTCCCCTCGGCGCGGGTGGAGGCGGGGGAGATGTATCGCCACAGCATGGCGTTCCGGTTTCGGACGGCTGCGGATGCGGACGAGGCGTTCCCTCTCTAAGCCCCTCCTCCTTGGAGGAGGGGTTGGGGGTGGAGGGATTCCAGAACGTCTGTCTGTCTCGGTGAGACACTGCCCCACCCCAACCCCTCCCCTGAAGGGGAGGGGCTTAGCTAGTGCGGTTGCCCCCTCCGCACGTCCCCGATACAGCCCCCACATGGCAAAAGCGGATCGCCTCGAACGGCTCGACACCCGACGCATCGAACTCGAGGCGGAATATCGCGCCGCGCTGATCGAGGCGCTGGAGCGCACCGCGGCGGGCAAATGGGGGCTGTTCGACCACCAGAAGGACCGCCACGCCCGCGCCGCGATCCGCCCGACGCTCGATCACCTGGCCGAACTGGGCGAAGAGATCGACGCGGCGCGCGATCGGCTCGGCCTTCCGCCCTTCGCGCTCCAGCAGGAATTCCTCGCCGCACGCGGCCCGGTGGGGCCATCGGCGGTCGGCGAGCCCAAGCAGGCGCAGGCCTGGCTGGCGCGTCTCGCGGCGGAGGCGCCCGCGACGGACTGACGCCCGCGCCTTACTCGGTTTCTTCGAGCGCGGCCTCGGCGGCGGCGCGCGCCTCCTCTTCCTTCTTCTTCTTGCCCTGGTCGTAATGCCACTTGATGGCGAAGAACATGCCCGTGCCGAACACGGCGAGCTTGAACGTGCCCAGCAGAATCGGAACCCAAATCATCGCAACCACCTGATCTGCGCCGTGCGGCCATCCGCCGCGACGGTTGCCGCGGCGACGCTCTCGCACATATCAATAACACACAAAACCCATACGATGTGCTGTATGAATCCGTACAATTGCGGATCTAGGGTGGCGGCGTGCCGGCCGCAAGTATCGAGGGTCAGTCGGCGTCGCCGCCGTCGCCGCCGCCCGCACGCTGCGAATAGGTGATGCGGATCCGCACCCAGCTGCCGACCAGCAGCCGGCTGTTGACCCGCGGCGCCTTTACCCGGAACTGGAAGGCGGCTTGGCGCACCGCGCCGGCATAGCCCGAGCCGCGCGGGAATTCGCCGAGTTCCTGGCAATCGGTCACCTGGTAGCGCTCGATGGTGCGGCAGGCGACTTCGCCCCAGCCTTCCCGACCCAGCGCGCGCTGCGGCAGATAGGGGGAGAGCTGCGCGTTGGTGGGGCGGCGATACCAGTCGGCGGCATAGAGCGTCTCGCCATGCGGACCCGTGCCGGCGCGCGGCGTGTCGTCGGCGCCGCTGCCGCCGCCGACGTCGGCGCTCTGGGTGTTGCCCTGGTCGCCGGACTGGGCAGCCGGCGCCTTGGCGATGTCGGTCGCCGCATAGTCGCGGCGGCTCATCACGATGAAGCTCGGCGGACCGCTGGATACGGGCGGCACGACGGGGGGCGGGGGGAGCGCCGCGGTCGGCGTCTGCTGCTGTGCTTCCGCCTTTTCACCGGCGCGCTTGCGGGCCTTTTCGGGCGCCTTTGCGGCGTCCTTCTCGGCCGGCGCCTTGTCGCCTTCCGATGCCTCGATCCCGAACACGACGGTCTTGGGCTTTTCCTTCGGCTCGACATGCGGCGCCATCCACAGCAGCAGCAGCGCGATCAGCAGCTCGATCGCCAGCGCCAGCAGAATCGCAACGGTCCGGCCGCGCAGCGAAGCGCGCAGCCGGCGCACGGGCGAGGCGGACGTGGTGGACAGCATGGCGCGCAGGACACTCAGGAAGGGGCGAATCCGGGGAATCCGGGCTCGCCAAAGCGGTCGCTATACACCTTGACCGTGGCGGCGGGAGTGGGGCGAAAGCGTGTCGCCTTTCCGCATTCCCGCCGCCTTTGTAACGGTCCTTGCAACAATCAGTCGCGCAGCAGCTCGTTGATCCCGGTCTTGCTGCGGGTCTGGGCGTCAACCGTCTTGACGATCACCGCGCAATAGAGGCCGGGCTTGCCGTTCTCCGCGGGCAGCGTGCCGGGCACCACCACCGCATAGGGCGGCACTTCGCCGCGATAGACCTGGCCGGTCGCGCGATCGACGATCTTGGTCGACGCGCCGAGATACACGCCCATCGACAGCACCGCGCCCTCGCCGACGCGCACGCCCTCGGCCACTTCCGAGCGCGCGCCGATAAAGGCGCCGTCACCGATGATCACCGGGTCCGCCTGCAGCGGCTCGAGCACGCCGCCGATGCCGACGCCGCCGGAGAGGTGGACGTTCTTGCCGATCTGAGCGCAGCTGCCGACGGTGGTCCAGGTATCGACCATCGTGCCTTCGCCGACATAGGCGCCGATATTGACGAAGCTCGGCAACAGCACCGCACCCTTGGCGATGTGCGCGCCGTGGCGGACGATGCTGCCCGGTACCGCGCGGAAGCCGGCGTCGCGGAACGCGGCCTCGCCCCAGCCGGTGAACTTCGAGGGCACCTTGTCGAACCAGGCGGTGCCTTCGGGCCCGGGCACGACGACATTGTCGTTGAGGCGGAAGCTGAGCAGCACGGCCTTCTTCAGCCACTGGTTGACCTGCCAGCCGCCGGCCACCGGCTCGGCGACGCGAGCCTCGCCGCGGTCGAGCAGGTTCAGCGCTTCGGCGACGGCCTCGCGCACCGCGCCCTCAGTGGCGAAGCTCAGATTGGCGCGGTCTTCCCAGGCGGCGTCGATCGTCGCGGCGAGATCGGTCATGTCAGCTCTCCAAGATGCTGTGGAGCCAGGCTCCGAGATCGGTGATGGTGTAGTCGATGAAGCTGCGATCGGCGTCCGGCGCCTGTTCCGAGCCATTGTCGATCCAGACGGTGGTCATGCCGATCGCCTTGGCCGGCCCCAGATTGCGCGCCATGTCCTCGACGAACAGGGACTCGTGCGGGTCCAGGCCGTATGCCTCGCACAGGCCCTTGTACGCCGCGGGCTCGGGCTTGGGGCGGTAGCTGGTGGCGTGGATGTCGTGGATCGCCTCGAAGGTCTCGCCCAGGCCGAGCCGGTCGAGCACCTTCTGTGCATAGGGCGCGTCGCCGTTGGTGAAGATCAGCTTGCGGCCGGGAAGGCGCGCGAGCGCCTCGACCAGCGCCTCGTTCGTTTCCAGCACGCTCATGTCGACATCGTGGACATAATCCAGATAGTCGTGCGGATCGGTGCCGTGCTCCTCGATCAGGCCGTACAGCGTCGCGCCGTGCGCGTGGAAATAGGCCTTCTGCACCTTGTGCGCCTCTTCCGGCGAGCAATGGAGCAGGCGCTGGACATATTCCCCGATCCGCGCGTCGATCATCGCGAAAAGGTTGGCGCTCGCGGGATAGAGCGTGTTGTCCAGATCGAAGATCCAGGTGCGGACGTGCGAGAGCGAGGCGAGCATCGCCGGGGCGTGTAGGAGGTGCCCTCCGTCGTCGCAAGCGCCGAGCGCGCCGCGCGCCCTCGGAGCTTCCCCGGCGCCTGGGTAAACGCAAAAAAAACCACTCTGCGCGTAGGTGAAGACCCTCCTGATACGAGGGTTTTCGGTATGCGAGTGGCGTTGCGCGTAGGATGGATGCACACGGCTGCGCTCGGCGGGCTCGTGGCGCTGGGTGCGTGCAGCGGCGGCGGGGGCGGCGGCATTGGGAGCACGCCGGCACCTGCACCCGCACAGATCCCCGCACCGACGCCCACGCCGAGCCCGACGCCCACCCCGGTACCCACACCGACGCCGACGCCGGTGCCGACCGCCAATTACGACACGACCGAGTACCGCAACACGACGGGTGCCGTCTCGATGAACGCGTTGGTCGCCTACAACAAGGGCGCGACCGGCAACGGCATCAAGGTGGGGGTGATCGATTCGGGTATCGACATGCAGAGCCCCGAATTCGGCGATTGTTCTGGCGGCCTTGGCACCGGCAGCTGCCGCATTCTCGCCAGCTCGAGCGATCCCGGCGGCAATGGCTCGGTGGACGATGTCGGCGGGCACGGAACCGCGGTCGCCTTCACCATCGCCGGCCGGCGCAACGATGCGGGTACGCACGGCGTGGCGTTCGACGCCCAGCTCGTCGTCGAACGTGCGGACCAACCGGGCAGCTGCAACGGCACCGACACCGGCACCTGCAAATTCTCCGACAGCGCCATCGCCGCGGGGCTCGACCGCGCCCGGCAGGCAGGCGCACGCGTCGTCAACATCTCGCTCGGCGGCGATACGGCGTCGTCGACGCTTGCCTCGGCGATCGACCGCGCGACCGCGGCGGGGGTCATCGTGGTGATCTCCGCCGGCAATGACGGCGGCGCCAATCCGGATGCCTTCACCAGCGCGGCGACCAACGCGGCGATTTCGCGCGGGCTGGTGATCATCGCGGGTTCGGTGAATGCCAGCGACAAGATTTCCAGCTTCTCGAACCGCGCCGGTTCCTCCGCCGCCGTCTATCTGGCGGCGGTGGGCGAGGGCGTGCGCGCGCCCGATGCGAACAACACCGCCTATATCTGGTCCGGCACGTCCTTCTCGGCGCCGCAGATCACCGGCGCGATCGCGCTGCTCGCCCAAGCCTTTCCCAATCTTACCGGCAAGCAGATCGTCGACCTGCTCTACGCCACCGCGCGCGACGTGGGCGATGCCGGCGTCGATTCGATCTACGGCCGCGGCGTGCTCGATCTCACCCGCGCCTTCCAGCCGGTCGGCACCATGTCCGTGGCAGGGACGAGCGCGGTGATCTCACCGACGATCAACGGCACGCTCAGCGGGCCGATGGGCGATGCCAGCCAGGGCGCGCTCAGCATGGCGGCGCTCGATTCCTTCGGTCGCGCCTATACGACAACGATCAACCGCAGCTTCCAGCGGCAGAGCCTGTCGCGCAACCTGCCGGCGCTGATGGCGACGCGGGATCGCAGCTTCTCGGTCGGCGGCGATCAGATGCGCGTCGCCGTGTCGCTGGTGCCCTCCGTCGATTCGGTGCGGATCGAACGGCTCGGCATCACCAGCCGCGACGCGGGCGTGGCGCGGATGCTGGCGACGACGGTGAGCGGCCGGCTGGGCGCCAAGGCGCAGTTCGCCTTCGGCGCCTCGCAGACCGGCAATGTGCTGACCGCGCAGCTGGCGGGTCGCGACGACCCCGCCTTCCTGATCGCGCGCGATCCGCTGAGCAACGCCGGCTTCGATACCGATGTCGGCGGATCGGCGGCGCTGCGCCAGACGGTGGGGCGCTGGGGCGTGACCGTGGCGAGCGAAGTCGGTGACGTGCTCAGCCAGCGCGCCGGCGATGCCGCGGGGCTGCAGGCCCGCTGGCTGCGCTTCGGCTATGATCGCAGCACGATCGCCATCGACCGGCGGTTCGGCGGGCTCAACGCCAGCGTCGGCGTGACGCGCTTGTCCGAAGACAATACCGTGCTCGGCGCGCGCTTCAGCGCGGGGCTGGGCGCGGCGCGGGCGAACAGCCTGTTCACCGATCTGGGCGTGCGATGGGACCTCGGCCTGGGGCTCAGCCTCGGCGGATCGCTGCGCCAGGGCTGGACCAATGTGCGGCTGCGCGAAGGCATCCAGGGTTCGGGCGTGATCCGCACCAATGCCTGGGCGGCGGACATCGGCAAGGACGGGCTGTTCGGCAACGATTCGGTCGGCCTGCGGATCGCCCAGCCGCTGCGGGTGGCGCGCGGCGGCGGCATCGGCCTGACCCTGCCGCAGAGCTGGGACTATGACACGCTCAGCGTCACCAGCTGGAGCAGCGAACGGATCAACCTCGCCCCGGTCGGGCGCGAGATCGACTATGAATTCCGTTACCACTGGCGCTTCGCCGAGGGCGACGTGAGCAGCAACCTTTTCCTGCGGCGCCAGCCGGGCAACATCGCGGCGATGCCGAGCGACATCGGCGGCGCGGTGCGGCTGAGCTGGGGGTTCTGATGGCGCTTCCTTTGGCGGCGGCCCGCGGCTATCGCGGGTGCGCTGCCAGGGGAGACGACATGATCGAGATCGCCAGCGCGCGGCTGACCGCCGCGATCAACCCGCACGGGGCCGAGCTCTCGTCGCTGCGCGACCCCGCCGGGCGCGAGCTGATGACGGACGGCGATCCCGCCTTCTGGTCCGGCCGGGCGCCGCTGCTGTTCCCGATCGTCGGGCGGCTGGTGGGCGATCGCTACCGGCTGGACGGCAAGGACTACAGCCTGCCGCAGCACGGCTTCGCGCGACGCCGCGACTTCGCGCTGGTAGAGCAGGGCGCCGACCGCGCGACCTTCCGCCTGCAAGACGATGCCGAGACCCGCGCCGTCTATCCCTTCGCCTTTACCCTCGATGCAACCTATCGACTGGAAGAGACCACGCTGTGGATCGAGATCGCGGTCACCAACCGCGACACGCGCGACATGCCTGCCAGCTTCGGCTTCCATCCCGCTTTTGCTTGGCCGCTGCCTTATGGACGCGCGCGTGCCGACCACCGGATCCTGTTCGACGAGCCGGAATTCTCGTCGCTCCGCTACATCGGCGAGGGCGGAATCGCGCCGGACCGCCGGACCAGCCCGGTGGAGGGGCGGGCGCTGCCGCTCTCCGACGACCTGTTCACCGCCGACGCGTTGATCTGGGACCAGCTCGCCAGCCGCGGGCTGCTGTACGGCGCGGAAGATGGGCCGCAACTGCGCATCCGCTTCCCCGATACCGGCCTGCTCGGCATCTGGACCAAGCCCGGCGCCCGCTTCGTCTGCGTCGAGCCCTGGTGGGGCATCGCCGACCCGGCGGGGTTTGACGGCGAGATCTGGAACAAGCCGGGCATCCAGCGCCTGGCGCCGGGCGAGACCCGGCGCTTCGGCATGGACGTAACGCTGGTCGACTGAGGGAAGGGCACGCCCTACTCGCCGCTGGATAAAAATCCCGCCACCGACTAAGGCGTCGCGATTCTCCCTCCCGTTCGAAGCACCCGCATGTCCCCCTCCGATCGTCGTACGTTCGCCATCATCTCGCACCCGGACGCGGGCAAGACCACGCTCACCGAAAAGCTGCTGCTGTTCGGCGGAGCGATCCACCTCGCCGGCGAAGTGAAGGCGCGCGGGGCTGCGCGGCGTGCGCGCTCGGACTGGATGAAGATCGAGCAGCAGCGCGGCATCTCGGTCACCAGCTCGGTCATGACCTTCGAGCGCGACGGGATCACCTTCAACCTGCTCGACACGCCGGGCCACGAGGACTTCTCGGAAGATACCTACCGCACGCTGACCGCGGTGGACTCGGCGGTGATGGTGATCGACGTCGCCAAGGGCATCGAGAGCCAGACGCGCAAGCTGTTCGAGGTCTGTCGGCTGCGCAACGTGCCGATTATCACCTTCGTCAACAAGGTGGACCGCGAGGGCCGCGAGGTGTTCGCGACGCTGGACGAAGTGGCCGAGCTGCTCCAGCTCGACGTGGTGCCGATGACCTGGCCGGTGGGCATGGGCGGCACCTTCGAGGGCATTTTCGACCTCGCCACCAACCGCCTGCTGCTGCCGGAAGGCGACAGCCGCGAGTTCCATGGCAAGGTGATCCAGACGACGGGCGTCGACGACCCGCAGCTCGATGCGATCGTCTCGCCCGCCAATCTCGCCAAGCTGCGCGAGGATGTCGAGCTGGCGCAGGCCGGCTATGCCGAGTTCGATGGCGAGGCCTATCGCAACGGCGACATGACGCCGGTCTATTTCGGCTCGGCGCTGAAGGAGTTCGGCGTCGATTCGCTGATCGCCGCGATCGCCGAGTTCGCGCCGCCGCCGCACGCGCTGCCGGCCGAACCCGCGCCGGTCGAGCCGACGCGCGACGAGGTGACCGGCTTCGTGTTCAAGGTCCAGGCCAACATGGATCCCAACCACCGCGACCGCATCGCGTTCATGCGGCTGGTTTCGGGCACCTTCAAGCGCGGCATGAAGCTGACGCCGACCGGGCATGGCAAGCCGATCGCGATCCACTCGCCGATCCTGTTCTTCGCCCGCGAGCGCGAGCTGGCCGACGAGGCGTTCCCCGGCGACATCATCGGCATTCCCAACCATGGCACGCTACGGGTGGGCGACACGCTGTCCGAGCGGGCGGGGGTGCGCTTTACCGGGCTGCCCAATTTCGCGCCGGAAATCCTGCGCCGCGTCGCGCTCAAGGATCCGACCAAGACCAAGCAGTTGCGCAAGGCGCTGGATGATCTGTCGGAAGAGGGCGTGATCCAGGTCTTCTATCCGGAGATCGGATCGAACTGGATCATCGGCGTGGTCGGCCAGCTGCAGCTCGACGTGCTGCTCAGCCGGCTCGATGCGGAGTACAAGGTCGGCGCGGTGCTCGAGCCTTCGCCCTACGACACCGCACGCTGGGTCGCATCGGACGATGCCGCCGCGCTTAAGGAGTTCCTCGACCTCAACCGCGGCGCGCTCGCCAAGGATCGCGACGGCAATCCGGTGTTCCTGGCCAAGTCGGCCTGGGAAGTCGGCTATATCGCCGAGCGCTACAACAAGGTGACGTTCGCGGCGACGCGCGAGCGCTGAGCACGCGACAAGTCCCGGTCGTCATTCCGGCGAAAGCCGGAATCCATTGGGGTCGCCCGATCGGTTCAAGCCCCAGCGGAGTGTCGAATGGATCCCGGCTTTCGCCGGGATGACATTTGCTTACGCCGCCGCGCGCTGTTCGCGGCCGCGCTCGCCCAGCCCGCTGGCGATCCAGTCGCGGATGCGCTCGGCGCGGCCGAGATCGGCCTCGAACTTGGCAAGCAGTTCCTCGGCGCCGCTGGTGTCGGTGCCGGCGGCACGCATCATGGCGAGGACTTCCTGCTGGGCGGCAATGTGACGCTCGGCGAGCACCACATTCTTCTCGGCTTTGACGAGGTCGGTCGGGGTATAGCTCATGTGGTTATTATAGAAGTAACTTTGGGGAAGCGGGAATCGCGCCGCTATTCGACCCAGTCCGCCGCCAGCCGCCGGCTCGCCAGCGCCATCAGGATGCCGGCGACGAGGTAGAGGCCGAGACCCGCCGCGATCGCGTAGCGCAGGCCGTCGGCGGCGCCGTACGCAGGCGTCAGCTGCTTGGAGAGCAGGCCGATCACCCAGCTGCCCAGCCCCAGCCCGATCAGGTTGTTGATCAGCAGGAACGAGGCCGAGGCGGTCGCGCGCATCTGCGGTGGCACGAGGTGCTGGACGGCGGTGAGCACCGGCCCCAGCCAGACATAGACCAGCGCCTGCGGCACAAGGAACAGCAGGAACGCCGCCTGCCAGCTCTGCGCAAGCACGCCGGCCACGAACAGCGGCAGGCCGAGGACATAGCAGATGGCCGGTGCCAGCGCGTACCACTTGCGATCGCGCTGCCCGAGCCGGTCGCCCAGCCAGCCGCCGAGCAGGATGCCCGCCACGCCGCCGGTGAGCGCGAGCGCGCCGAAGAACTGGCCGACCTGCGCGAGGTCGAGCCGGAAGCTGCGCAGGATCAGGCTCGGCAGCCAGAACGCCACGCCATAGCCGCACATCGATCCCGCCGCCGCGCCGAAGGCGAGCAGCCAGAAGCTCGGCTTGGCAGCAAGGATGCCGAAGACGCGGGAGAGGGGCACCTGGTCCTTCGCCGGGGTCACGCGCGGGGGATCGCGGACCAGCAGCTTGAACGGCACCGCGATCGCCAGCCCGAGCAGCCCGACAACGAGGAAGGCAGTCCGCCACTCCACCGTCTGCGCGATATAGCCGCCGAGCAGCGCCCCGCCCGCGGAGCCCAGCGGGATTCCCAGCGAATAGATGGACAGCGCGCGCGATCGCCGGTCGGCCGGCCAGGCGTCGGCGATCAGCGCATAGCTGGGCGCCACCCCGCCTGCCTCGCCCACGCCGACGCCGAGACGGTACAGGAACATGCTCGTGAAATGCTGCGCCGTGCCGCACAGCGCGGTGAAGGCGCTCCAGATGCCGAGCGAGACGGCGATCACCCAGCTGCGGCTGGTGCGGTCTGCCAGCATCGCCAGCGGGATGGCGAGCGTGGAATAGAGCAGCGCGAAGGCGAAGCCGCCGAGCATGCCGAGCTGCCCGTCGTCGAGCCCCAGGTCCGCCTTCACCGGCTGGGCGAGGATCGAGAGGATCTGCCGGTCGAGGAAGTTGAAGATATAGACTAGCAGCAACATCGCGAGGACGACGCCGCGCGGGGTCGCGGGACGGGTGGGGTGCGGGGGCATGGTGGTTCCTTTGTGCGCTGGCTTCGGCGGTGGTGGTAGCCCTATCGCGAGTCCCCCTCACCCTTCCGCGCCTTCGGCGCTCCTTCCCTCTCCCACAAGGGGAGAGGGAGCGGGGTCGAAACTCCCTCTCCCCTTGTGGGAGAGGGAAGGGGCCCGCTGCCGAAGGCAGTGGGAAGGGTGAGGGGGATGTGCCCCCCTAGAACTTCACCGTCCCCGTCACGAACACCTGGCGCGGATTGCCGTAATAGCCGGTCAGCACGCCCTCGGTCCCCAGCGTCGGGACATACGCCCCCGCCGGCGTGCGCAGGAAGTCACCCGTGTCCGGGTTCTGCGCGAGGAAGTTGTAGCCCGAGACGATGTAGCGCTTGTCGAACAGGTTGCGGCCATGGACGCCGATCGAGAACATCTTGTTGATGTCCCAGTTGAGGTTCGCGTCGAACAGGGTGAAGCCCGGCTGGTCGAGCATGGGCGTGCGCAGCTCGAACTGCTGCGAGGCGCTGCGGTAGGAAGCGGTGAAGCTCGCCGCCACCTGGCCCTCGCTGCCGACCGGCACCGAATAGCCGATCGTGCCGCTCGCGGTCCAATCGGGGGTGTTCTGGATGCGGCGGCGGCTGGCGACGTCGATGCCGCGCGAATCGATGAAGCGCTGGTAGCGCGCATCGAGATAGCCGACCGACCAGTTGAGGGTAACCTGATCGCCCCGGGCGCCGAGGTCGCGCGCGGCGATCAGATTGCCTTCGAATTCCACACCGCGCATCCGCGCCTTGCCGGCATTGGTGGTGATGCCGATGAAGGTCTGCTGGCCGTTGATCGTCGTGCCGATCGAACCGGGCACCTGCACGTCGGTGTAATCGGCATGGAAGGCCGCGAGCGCGAAGGTCAGCCGGCGATCGAACAGCGCCGCCTTGTAGCCGAGCTCGTAGCTGCTCACCGTCTCGGGATCGAACGACATGAAGTCATAGACCTGGGCCGGCGTGCAGGTGGCGCCGCTGGGCGTGCGACAGGCGCTGGTCTGACCGCGCGGGTCGAAGCCGCCGCCCTTGAACCCCTTCGACCAGCTTGCGTAGAGCGTGTGATCCGCGCTCGGCTTGAAGCTGATCGAGGCGCGGGGCGTGAACTTCTTGAAATCGGCGCTGCCGCGGAAGTTGGAGGTGGTGGCGGCCAGCACGCCCGTGCCGCCGAAATAGGGCGAGCCGCCCCCCAGATAGGTCTGGCGCAGCACGCGCGACTGGCGCTGGTCCCAGGTGTAGCGCCCACCCGCCGAGATGCTGAACATCGGCGTGAGATCATAGGTGAAGTCGCCGAACACCGCGACGGTATCGGTGTTCACGTCGCCGAAGGTCAGCGCGGTCACGCCGCCGGGCAGGCGCACGTCGAACACGGTGCGCGCCTTGGCGTCGAGATAATAGACGCCGAGCAGACCCGAGAGCCCGCCGGTATCCACCAGCAGCTGCGCCTCCTGACTGAACTGCTTGTTGTTGTAGAAGGCGGGCACGTCGACCTGCACCGCCGGCAGCGCGTCGAAGTCGATCGGCGTCGCGCTGTCGTCCTTGCGATAGGCGGTGATCGAGCGGAAGGTCAGCCAGTCGGCCGGGCGAAGCTCGGCAAGGCCGGTGACGCCCCAGGCCTTCACGTCCTGGCGCGGGGTGACGAGGCCGCCCTGCGAATCGAACTTGTCGACCAGCACCGGGGTGCCGCTGACGATGCCGGGAATCAGCCGGTGGCCACCGCGGCTGTTGCTCTTGTCATGGGTATAGTCGCCCGAGACGCGGAAGAAGGCGCTGCTGCTCGGTTCGTACTCCACCGTGCCGCGCGCCGCCCACAGGTCCTTGTTGTAATTGTCCTGGCCGGTGGTGAGGTTGGTGCCGAAGCCACCCCGGCTCAGCCGCGCGCCCGCGGCGCTCACCTTCAACCCGGTGTCGCCGATCGGCGCGCTGGCGCTCACCACCAGATCGGCCTGGTTGTACGAGCCATAGCTGCCGCGCAGTTGGAGCGTCGGGTCGGCGCCGATCCGCTTGGTGACGTATTTCACCGCGCCGCCGATCGTGTTGCGGCCATAGAGCGTGCCCTGCGGCCCGCGCAGCACCTCGATCCGCTCGACGTCGTAGATGTCGAGCACCGCCGCCTGCGGGCGGTTGAGGTACACGTCGTCGAGATAGAGTCCCACGCCCGCCTCGAACCCGGCGACCGGGTCCTGCTGGCCGACGCCGCGAATGAAGGCCGACAGCGTGTTGTTGGTACCGCGCGATACTTCGAGCGAGACGTTCGGCGCGGACTGGGCGATGTCGGTGATGTCGAGCGCGCCCTGGGCACTCAGCTGCGCGCCGCTGATCGCAGTGACGGCGATCGGCACGTCGATCAGGCTTTCCGCGCGGCGGCGGGCGGTGACGATGATCTCGCCGTCCTGCTGTTGCTGCGCGGCCTCGGCGGTCTGGCCCGCGGCTTCGCTGTCCTGGGCGAAGGCGGGCGTGGCGGCGAGCAATGCGGCGCTCGCGAGCAGGACGATACGAACGGAATCGTGCCGTGACATGGTAATCCTCCCCTGGTGCAACCCATCTTTGAACGCGGGTTGTAAGCCGTTGCGCGAAGCTATACTGAAACCTGAACCGGGTTTCAACTTGGGATCTGAAGGGGAGGCGTAGCATGGCGGGCGAGCGTGGCATTCCGGCCACTTCCGTGCCGGAAGGCGGCGAAGCGGCGAGCGACGCCAAGGTGCCCCGCACCGAGCGCGGCCGCCGCACGCTGCGCGCGATCCTGGATGCTGCCGCGGCGGAGTTCGGCGAGAAGGGCTTCCACGAAGGCTCGATCAGCGGGATCACCCGGCGCGCCGGTGTCGCGCTGGGCAGCTTCTACACCTATTTCGATTCGAAGGACGCGGTGTTCCGCGCGCTCGTCCGCGACATGAGCGATCAGGTGCGCGAGCATGTCGGCCCGGCGCTGCGCGGCGCGCGCGACCAGATCGATGCGGAGCGCGCGGCGCTGCTCGCCTTCATCCGCTTCGCGCGGGAGCACAAGGAAATCTACCGGATCGTCGACGAGGCCGAGTTCGTCGATCCCGCCAGCTTCCGCCATCATTATGCGAGCACCGCCGACCGTATCGCCGCCCGCCTGCGCGCCGCCGCCGAGCGCGGCGAGGTGCGCAACGATGTCGGCGAGATCCACGCCTGGGCGATCATGGGGATGAACGTGTTCCTCGGCCTGCGCTACAGCGTGTGGGACGAAGGCACGCCGCCCGAGGCGATCGCCGAGGTGGTGGCGCAGCTGCTGGCGCGGGGGATCGGGACGGCTATTTCTTCGCGAGCAGATCCTTGAGCCCGGCGAGCGCCTTGGTCGGCCCTGCTTCCTCCTCGCTCTTCACCCCGGCTTCGCGCAGCACGTCGGCGGCGCGGGGGCTGCGCGGATAGGGATCGAGCTCGAGCGCCATCGTCTCGGCCGCGGCTTCGCCCAGGTCGATCGTACCACCGCTGTAGAACACGGTGTCGCACTCGTCCTCGGTCAGCTCCACCTCGTCCTCGCCGGTGGTGGTCGGTTCGGGGACGAAGCGGATCGCGAAATCCTGCTCCACCTTGGCGGGCAGCGGATCACCGGTGACGTCGCAGAGCTGGGTGAGCCGGGCCGACAGGTGCCCGCGCGCGACCACGCCCTGCGCATCGCGGCGCAAATGGTACACCGCCTCCAGCGTCTCGATTTCCTTGAGCCCGAAGCGCTTGCTGAGCGCGGCGCGCTCGGCCTCGTCGGCAGTGATCCGGACGTCGCTTTCGCCGGCGCCGATCTGGTCGAGCCGGTGGGGGCGGGCAAATTCTACATCGGTCATTCGGGAAGCTCTCCTGCGATCACACGCGCCAGCGGCAGTGCCGCCAGCGCATCGCGAAAGGCGCGCAGCCGCGCCTCGACATGGGTGAGGGCGGCGGGCGCGGGGGCCTCGCCGCGATAAAGGTTGCGGACCAGTGCCGGGCCGAGGTCGCCCTCCGCCAGCCCGCTGCGATAGGCGCCGAGCCGGCCGCCGAGCATGCCCATCATCCGCCCGACATGCTTGCCGACGATGATGTCGCCGATGCCGATCTCGCGCAGCTGGCCGTCCATGTCGTCGATGAAGCATTCGGCGACCGCGGTGCTGGTCGGGATCCCGGCGGGCGCTTCCTCCAGCCGCAGCAGCACGATGCACAGCACCGCCGCGATCATGTCGAACCGGCCGTCGACCGTGTCCGGCACCGCGCCGTCGGTGTACCAGTGCGGCGCGCGGCCGCGCGCGACGACGCCCGCATAGAGCTGCGGCGCGGTACCGCGATCGGGCTTGCCGAAGAGCCGCTGGAGCATTCGCATCGCCGTTGTTCGTGCCTTCCTTGGGTGCGACCTTGTTTGGCCGCATTTTGCCGCATATTGAGGCCTTCGGCCCGCGATGCAATCCGGGGGCCGCTCGTGTTTGCCTGGAGATCCTGATGTCGCTTCCCGTTCGCACGCTCGGCACCGCCGCGTTGTTGGTCGTGCTCGGCACCACCGCCTGTACGCCGGTGCGGACCCATCAGGGCTATGTCGTCGATCATGACCTGGTCGCCTCGGTGCAGCCGGGCATCGATACCCGCGATTCGGTGATGCAGACGCTGGGCCATCCCAGCTTCACCAGCCAGTTCAACGAAGGCGAGTGGTTCTACGTCTCGCGCGACAGCAGCAACTTCGCCTTCCGCAACCCGAAGGTGAAGAGCCAGACGACGCTGCGCATCCGCTTCGACCAGGCCGGCAACGTCACCTCGATCGACCAGACCGGCGTCGAGCTCGCCGCCTCGATCGATCCCTATGGCAAGACCACGCCGACCCTGGGTCGCCGCCGCAGCTTCTTCTCCGATCTGTTCGGCAATATCGGTACCGTCGGCGCGCCGGGTGCGGGCGGCGGCCCGGGCGGCGGCGGCAACACCGGCCCGTAATTGCTTTCTGGAGGCTGACCGGATCGTTCTCGCAACGTTCAGGCGTGCTTCTACATAGATCGTCCCCAAGCCGGCCTTCGGACCGGCGGGTTCGATCAGGATGGAGAAGCACATGAAGAAGCTCGTTCCCATCGCCCTGCTGACGGCGATCGCGGCGCCCGCGCTGCTGGTGCCGGCGAGCGCGATGGCGCAGTCGCGCGCCGAGCTGCGCGACGACCGCCGCGACATTCGCGATGCCCAGCACGACCTGCGCCGCGCGCAATGGTCGGGCGATCCGCGGCGCATCCACGAGGAACGCCGCGACCTGCGCGAGGCGCACCGCGAATATCGCGAAGACCTGCGCGACCGCGATCGTCGCTGGGCCGAGAATGACTGGCGCAGCTGGCGCGACCGCAACCGCGGCCTCTATGCCCGTGGCGAGTGGCGGGCGCCGTTCCGCTATTATCGCTTTCAGCCCGGCGCGCGGATCGGCACCGTCTATTACGGCCCGCGCTACGTGATCGGCGATCCCTGGCGCTATCACCTGCCGCGCCCGGGCTTCGGCCAGCAATGGGTGCGCCACTATAACGACGTACTGCTCGTCGATACGCGGCGCGGCAGCGTGATCCGCGTGGTCCCCGGCTTCTACTGGTAACAAAAAAACGGCCGCATCGATCCTGTCGATGCGGCCGGTTTCAGGTTGCGGGTTATCCAAGGGATCTGTTGCGCCAGCAGAACGTGGCGCACGCGCCAGGGTTCCCAGAAAAATACCGCCGGAATGGTGCAGTCCTTTTGAGCGAAAACGCGTGCGGCACGGAGATTTACGGCGTCGTTCCATCAGTTCATGAAACGTTCGGGTTGTCCTAGATGCATTTCCTCGCAACCATGCGGGTGTCCGATTCGGATGCATCGCCCGGGGGGGAATGCTGATGGCACTGAGTATCTTCGATGCTGCCACGCGCGAACTTACCCTATTCGCCGCGATTTTCCTCGCGATCGGCGGAGTAGACGATTTCATCGTCGACGTGCTTTTTCTAGGCGCTCTTGTCGGAAGACGTAAGGGAAGGCGGGCGTCTATTGACGAGCTTCCCGCGGCAGCGGCCGACTATCGCTTCGCTATATTCGTGCCGGCCTGGGATGAGTCGTCGGTGATCGCGCCGATGTTGCGGTCGATGCTCGGCCGATGGGGGAACGGCCCGTACCGCATCTATGTCGGCACCTACCCCAACGACCCGGCAACCATCGCGGCGGTGCTCTCGCTGGGCGCGGACGATTCGCGCGTGCGGCTTGTGGTCGGGGCCCGCCCGGGCCCGACGACCAAGGCGGATTGCCTGAACACGCTATGGGCGGCGCTGGCGCGGGACGAGGCCACCGAGGGGGAGGCCTTCACGGCGGTGGTGCTGCACGACGCGGAAGACGTGGTTCACCCGCAGGAGCTCGCCGTGTACGCTGGATGGATCGACCGCTACGGCGCCGTCCAGCTGCCCGTCGCACCGCTCTGCCAGCCGGGGTCGCGGCTGGTTTCCGGGCATTATCTCGACGAATTCGCCCAGTCGCATGGTGCGACGCTGCTGGTGCGGCAGATGCTGGGCGCAAGCCTGCCGCTCGCCGGGGTGGGGTGCGCGATCCGCTGCGACGTGCTGCGCCGGATCGCGGAGGCGCGAGGCATGCCCTTCGACGCGACGAGCCTCACCGAGGATTACGAGCTCGGCCTCAGCCTGCGCGCGCTGGGCACGCGTTGCGCCTTCGTGCGGGTGGCCGAACGCCCCGGTGGCCCCCCGGTGGCGATTCGCGCCTATTTCCCGGCGACCATATCGGCGGCGGTGCGGCAAAAGGCGCGCTGGATGGCCGGCATCGCGCTGGCCGGCTGGGACCGCACCGGCTGGGCGCGGCCCTGGGATCTCGGCGATCACTGGATGCGGATGCGCGATCGCCGGGTGACGCTGGCGATGCCGGTGCTCGCCATCGCCTATGCCGCGCTGGTCTGCTGGGGCCTTTCGGCGCTCTTGCATGCGGTGACCGGTGACGCTCCGCCTGCCCAGGATCCGCTGCTCGGGCAGCTGGTTGCGCTCAACCTGCTGCTGCTTTGCTGGCGGCTGGCGATGCGTACTGCGCTCGTCACGCATCTCCATGGCTGGCGCGAAGGGTGCTGGGCCGTGCCGCGGATGGTGGTGGGCAACTATATCGGGCTGCTTGCGGCGCGGCGGGCGCTGTGGATCTATGTCCGCCTGCTCGCCGGCGGTCCCCTGCGCTGGGACAAGACGGCGCACCAGTTCCCCAGCATGTCGTTCGACGCCCAATCGGCCGTTGCATGAACCGCGCGGGCCGCGGCCGGCCGCTGCGGTTCGTCGGGGTAGTGGGGCTGGGCTGGATCGGGCTGCGATGCGTGCTGCTGTGGCCGCCGGTGGCCGACACGCTTCCCATTGCCGCCCATCCGGTGCCGGGCCAGGCGGTCACGGCCGTCCGGACTTCGCCGCAGCCGATGGCCCGTCCGCCCGCCCGAGCAGCGCTGGTGCCATTGCCAAGGCGGCGCGCCTTGCCGGATCTTGCCCCGGAGGAACGTCGGCCGCGCCTGCCGATCCATACGCTCGATATCGTGCCTTCGCCGCAACGCTTCGAAACCCAGGGCGCGGGCGTGGCGTCGGTATGGGTGGGAGCGCAGGCCTTTCCCGGACAGCGACTGGACCCGCCGGTGCGCACCTCTCCGCAGCGGTGGAGCGGCAGCGCATGGCTTGCCTTGCGGCCCGGCCAGGGCATCGGCGCGGCGCCCGCGGCGGGGCAGCTCGGTGGCAGCCAATATGGCGTGCGCGTGGCGCGCGCGCTGGACCCGTACGGCAGGCTTGCGGCGGTCGGGCGGATCGCCGGGCCGCTGCGCGGGCAGGGTGCGGAAGTGGCGCTCGGGTTCGAGTGGCGACCGGCAGGTACGCCCGTGCGGATCGCGGTGGAGGAGCGGTTCGGCCTGGATGGCATCCATGGCGGCCCGGGGCTCGGCGCGGTTGTGGGACTCTATCGCGAGCGCGCGGCTTTCCGCCTCGAGGCCTATGGCCAGGCCGGCGCGATCCTCCGCGCGCGGCTGGAGCCTTATGCCGATGGCGCGCTGCGGCTGACCCGCGCGATCGCCAGCAGCCAGGGCACGGCGCTGTCCGTCGGCATCGGCAGCTGGGGCGCTGTGCAGCGCGGCGTACAGCGGCTCGATATCGGCCCCACGCTGGTCACCAGCGTGCCGATCGGCGAGTTGAAGACGCGTATCGCGCTGGACTGGCGGCAGCGGATCGCGGGCAACGCCCGGCCGGGCTCGGGCATCGCGCTCACCTTGGGCAGCGATTTCTGAGCCGGACGAACGGCCAAACCCCACCTTCTCCCTTTCGCAAGCCCGCACAAACCGGCTAGGCCTAGGGCCGCATGGATCTCTACCTTCCCATCGCCAATCTGTCGGTCAACGCGCTCGTGATCGTGGCGCTGGGGCTGGGCGTGGGCCTGCTCTCGGGCATGTTCGGGGTGGGCGGCGGGTTCCTCACCACGCCGCTGCTGATCTTCTACGGCATTCCGCCCACCGTCGCGGCCGCCTCGGCGGCGAGCCAGGTGACCGGCGCCAGCGTCTCCGGCGTCTTTGCCCATTTCCGCCGCAAGGGTGTGGATGTCCAGATGGGCGCGGTGCTGGTCACCGGGGGCATCCTGGGAAGCCTGCTCGGCGGCTGGCTGTTCAAATTGCTCCAGGCGAGCGGCCAGATCGACGTGGTGATCGGCGTGCTCTACGTCGTGCTGCTCGGATCGATCGGTGGACTGATGGGCAAGGAATCGGTCGGCGCGATCCGGGTGTCGCGCGGCGCGCGGCCGCCCAAGGCCCGCAAGCGGCGGCACCATCCGCTGGTCGCTTCGCTGCCCTTCCGCTGGCGATTCTACGCCTCGGGCCTCTACATCTCGCCGCTCGCCCCCCTGCTGCTCGGCGTGTTCGTGGGCGTCCTGACCATGCTGCTCGGCGTGGGCGGCGGGTTCATCCTGGTGCCGGCGATGCTCTACATCCTCGGCATGGGGACGCAGACGGTGGTCGGCACCTCGCTGTTCCAGACGCTGTTCACCACCGCGGTGGCGACGATGGTCCACGCGACCACCACCAAGGCGGTCGACATCGTGCTGGCGATCCTGCTGCTGCTGGGCTCGGTGGTGGGCGCACAGCTCGGCGCGCGCTTCGCCGCCAAGGCCAAGCCCGAATATCTGCGGCTGCTGCTCGCGGTGATCGTGCTGCTGGTCGCGGCGCGGATGCTGCTCGGCCTCGCCTGGCGGCCGGACGAGATCTATTCGGTGACCGCGGCGTGACGCGGGCGGGGGCGCTGGCGCTGCTCGCGCCCCTGCTGATGGCGCAGGCCAAGCCCGAACTGGTGCCCGACGTCTCGCAGCGCGACATCGAGATCGCCTACAGCTTCACCGGTGCCGAGCTGCTGCTGTTCGGCGCGATCCTCTATCCCGGCGGTCGTGCGCCGGGGCAGGGCGAGCGGCCCGCCGACATCGTCGTGGTGATCAAGGGGCCGACCGAATCGGTGGTGGTCCGCGAAAAGTCGAAGGTCGCCGGCATCTGGGTGAACGCCGCGCAGATGCGTTATCGCTCGGCGCCGAGCTTCTATGCGATGGCCTCGTCGCGGCCGATCCGACAGCTGGTCGACGAGCGTACGCGCGCGATCTACGAGCTGGGGCTGGACAGCCTGCAGCTCTCCCCCGCCTCGGGCGCCACCCCGCAGATCCAGCAGCGCTTCGACAGCGGCCTGGTCGATCTCAAGCGGCGCAGCGGCCTGTTCTACGAGGCGCCGGGCGCGGTGGAGATCACCGGCGGCGTGCTGTACCGCGCGCGGCTCACCATCCCGGCGCGCGTGCCGGTGGGGCGCTTCACCGCCGAGACTTTCCTGATCCGCGACGGCCGCGTGCTGGCGGCGGCGGTGCGGCCGATCGAGATTCGCAAATCAGGCTTCGAGCGCTTCGTCGCGACCAGCGCGGATCGCAACGCCATCGCCTATGGCCTGGTGGCGGTGGGCATGTCCTTCCTGTTCGGCTGGGGGGCGGGAGCGCTCTGGCGTCGCTTCTGAGCGCACACACTTAAAATTTACCCTGGCATGCGCATGCTGCCTCCGCCTTTTTGGGGGATGCACGATGGAAGGCCAGTTTCGCGTCGGTGGGTTCGAGGGAGAAGCGACGGGCGGCGGCGGCTTTTCCGCTGGACGCGTGCCCGGTGCGGTGCGCGCGATCGGCGCGGTGTTCGAGATCGCCGGCGCGTCGAGCCAGGTCCTGCTCGATCTTACCGAACTCGATGCGCTTGCCCGCAGCGACGATGCCGCGCTGGCCAATGCCGGGCAGGTCGGCGCGCAGGTCAAGATCCGCGTCGGCAACGCCTGGCTGATCGCCAGCATCCGCACCGCACGGCTTGATCCCTCGGGCGCGCGCGTCGCGGCGGCGATCGACTTTCTCGGCGAGGGCGATGAGGAGAAGCTTACCGGCAAGCTCTACCGCTTCCGCCGCGGCGTCACCCGCTATCCGACGCCCGGGGCCGAGGTATTCCCGGTCACCACCGCCGATCTCCGCCAGATCTATGCCGCCGACGATCGCGCGCATATCGAGATCGGCACCGTCTACCCGACCAAGGACATCCGCGCCGCGCTCTATGTCGATGCGATGCTCGGCAAGCATTTCGCGCTGCTCGGCTCGACCGGTACCGGCAAGTCGACCTCCGCCGCGCTGATCCTCCACCGCATCTGCGAGCTGGCGCCGCAGGGCCATGTCGTGATGATCGATCCGCACGGCGAATATGGCAGCGCCTTTCAGCATAATGGCGCGCTGTTCGACGTGTCGAACCTGCAGCTGCCCTATTGGCTGATGAACTTCGAGGAACATTGCGAGGTGTTCCTCACCAGCGAGGGCAGCGACCGGCAGGTGGATGCCGACATCCTTGCCAAATGCCTGCTCGTGGCGCGCGCGAAGAACCGGATCGGGCAGGAGATCGGCAAGCTCACCGTCGACGCGCCGGTGCCGTACCTTCTTTCGGACCTCACCAACGCGCTCACCCTCGAGATGGGCAAGATGGACAAGGCGACCGACACCGCGCCCTATCTCCGCCTCAAGAGCAAGATCGACGAGGTGAAGGGCGATCCGCGCTACGCCTTCATGTTCTCGGGCATGCTGGTGGCGGACACGATGGCGGCGTTCCTGTCGCGCATCTTCCGCCTGCCCGGTGACGGCAAGCCGATCTCGATCATCGACGTGTCGGGCGTGCCCAACGAGATCACGTCGGTGGTCGTCGCGGTGCTCAGCCGGATGGTGTTCGACTATGCGATCTGGTCGCGCGGCGAGGTGAAGCGGCCGGTGCTGCTCGTCTGCGAGGAGGCACACCGCTATGTACCCAACGAGCGCAACGCCGATGGCTCGTCGGTGGGGCGGATCCTCAGCCGCATCGCCAAGGAAGGGCGCAAATATGGCGTGTCGCTGGGGCTGATAACCCAGCGCCCGTCGGACCTGGCCGAGGGCGTACTCTCCCAGTGCGGCACGATCCTGTCGATGCGGCTCAACAACGAGCGCGACCAGGCCTTTGTCCGCGCGGCGATGCCGGAAGGCGCGCGGGGATTCCTCGATGCGATCCCGGCGCTGCGCAACCGCGAATGCATCGCGGTGGGCGAGGGCGTCGCGACGCCGGTGCGGCTGCTGTTCGACGATCTCGATCCCGCCAAGCGCCCGGCCTCGGATGACCCGCTATTCTCCGAGCTGTGGCGCGAGGTCGGCGGCGAGGAGGCGATGCTGGAGCGCACGATCCGCCGCTGGCGGTCGCAGGGGCGCTAGGGCTTACTCCGCCGCTTCCTTCTGGACGCCGTGGCCGACCGGCACTGCCATCAGGCCGTGCAGCTTCGCGCGGAACGCCCCCAGCGCACCGCCTGCGAGGCGCCGCACCGATGTGAACGACACCGCGCGCGGATTGACCGCCTGGCCGTTGCGCGTCGTCTCGAAATGGAGATGCGGGCCGGTCGACAGCCCCGAATTGCCGCTGCGGCCGATCTGCTGGCCCTTGCGCACCGACTGGCCGGGACGGACCATCACCTTGCTGAGATGCGCATAGCCGGTGGCGAAGCCGCCGCCATGGTCGATCCGCACCAGATTGCCATAGCCCGAGGCGCCGCCCGCCACGCGCACCACCCCGTCGACCGCGGCGAAGACCGGCGAGCCATAGGGGGCGGCGATGTCGATGCCCTTGTGCATCCGGGTGAAGCCGAGGATCGGGTGCATCCGCATGCCGAACGCCGAGGAGAAGCGGCCATTGACCGGCATCGTCATCATGCCGGTCTTGCTGCCGGTGCCGCTGGCGTCGAACCATTCGGTCTTGCCGTCGCTCTCCCAAGGGGCGAGCTGGACGCCGTTCGCGCAGCCGGTGACGCCGGCGTACATCAACTGGCCGTACTGGACCTCGCCGGTGGCGGCGCGCGCCTGGCCGAGAATCAGGTCGAACTTGCAGGCAGATCCCAGTTTCGACACCGATACACGGGATGCGAGCGTGCGCAGGAAGGTCTCCACCGCCTTGGCCGGCGCACCGGCCGCGCGGGCGGAGCGGTAGAGGCTTGATCCGATCAGCCCCTGCACGCGCAGCGGCGTGTGGTCGATCGCGATCGGGATGGATTTGATGGCGAGCGCGGCGCCGGTGCGGACCACTTCGATCCGGCGATCGAAGGCCGCGCGGAAGGCAAGCTTTTCGAGCGGACGGGGCTGCGACTTGTCGACGCGGCGGCCGAGCGTCATCTCCAGCACCGTGTTGCGCTGGATCTGGCCGAGCGGCATCGCGCCGGAGACGAGGCTGGCGACGATCCCGGCATCCGCCTCGCCCACGCCCGAGCGCTGCAATACACCGCGCAGCATCGTGCCGCTCGCGAGCCGTGCCTCATGCTCGATGACCGGGCGTTCGGGGGTATCGGTGAGCGGCTTGACCGGGCCGGTCGCGGCGACGTGGATGCCGGTGTGTGAACCCTTGGCGAGCGGCGCGATGGCTTGCGCCTGCTGCGCCTGTTCGGCTTCACCGGTCAGCGGCGCGGGGACGATGCCCGCGATGGGCCGGTCGAAACCGGGCGACAGCATCCAGGTGGCGGCGCACAGCGCAGCGCAGGTCGCGGCACCGCGGAACCAGGTTCGGGAGCCGATGTCGGCGCCGAGATCGGGCACCAGGTCGAGCGTCGCTAGCCGCTTGCCGATCCGTGCGGGGACGACGGCCGGGATCGCGCGCGCCAGGCCACCGCCGCCGCCGGCAAGGCCCGAGCCATGATCGTCGCGAAAGAACAAGCCGTGCTGCCCCTAAGACCCGATTGCGCGCGGCAAGAAGCGGCGCGTCCATCGAATCACTCTGGAATCACGGTCTTAAAGTCAAATTAAGTTTGCCACCCGGTGACACCGCACGCGCCGACCCGTGCAATGGGCGCGGCGAAATGGCCGAATCGGTCGCAACCGGCACGAAGTCGTGGAAAAGCGCGGCCAAGGAGTTGCCTAATCCGGCGCGCGCGCCGATCTTGGAAAACGACATGAGCCAGTTCGCGCGTTCCCCCGTCACGGCAGTGCTCGGGCCCACCAATACCGGCAAGACCCACCTCGCGGTCGAGCGGATGTGCGGCCATGCCAGCGGCATGATCGGCTTCCCGCTGCGTCTGCTGGCGCGCGAGGTGTATGATCGCGTCGTCGCCATGAAAGGGCCTACCGAGGTCGCGCTGATCACGGGTGAGGAAAAGATCCTGCCGCCCAAGGCGCGCTGGTTCTGCTGCACGGCGGAGAGCATGCCGCTGGAGCGCGAGACTGCGTTCGTCGCGCTCGACGAGGCGCAACTCGGCGCCGATCCGGAGCGCGGCCATGTCTTCACCGATCGGCTGCTGCGTGCGCGCGGCCGCGAGGAGACGATGATCCTCGGCTCGGACAGCCTGCGCCCGATGCTCAAGGCGCTGGTGCCCGAGGCGGAGATCGTCGGGCGGCCGCGCTTCTCGACGCTCAGCTATGCCGGCGCCAAGAAGCTTTCGCGCCTGCCGCGCCGCTCGGCGATCGTCGCCTTCTCGGCCGAGGAAGTCTATGCCGTGGCCGAGGCGCTGCGGCGCTTGCGCGGCGGCGCCGCGGTGGTGATGGGCGCGCTGAGCCCCCGCACCCGCAACGCCCAGGTCGCGATGTTCCAGGCGGGCGAGGTCGACTATCTGGTCGCCACCGATGCGATCGGCATGGGGCTCAACATGGACGTCCACCATGTCGCCTTCGCCTCGCTCCACAAGTTCGACGGCCGCCGTCAGCGCCGGCTGACCATCGCCGAGATGGCGCAGATTGCCGGCCGCGCCGGCCGCCACCAGAAGGACGGCACGTTCGGCGCGCTCCACGCGGAGGGGCCGAGCGCCTTCACCCCCGAGGAGGTTCTGGCGATCGAGGGGCACCAGGTGCCCAGGCTCGAGCATCTCTACTGGCGTGAGGGCGAGCCGGATTTCGACAGCATCGACGCGCTGATCGGCAGCCTCGAGCGCAAGCCCGAGGCGGAGGTGCTGCGCGCCGCGCCCCAGGCGACCGACCTTGCCGTGCTCAAGCGTCTGGCCGAGGAAAGCTGGGTGCGCGATCGGGTGCGGCATCCGCGGATGGTCGCGCGGCTCTGGGCGGCGTGCGGGCTGCCCGATTTCCGCAAGCTCGGCGTCGATCCGCATGCGCGCTTCGTGGGCCGGCTGTTCGGGCATTTGTCCGAAGGGCGCGGCCACGTGCCGCACCAGTGGTTCGCCGACGAGATCCAGCGGCTCGACAATATGGGCGGCGATGTCGAGACGCTTGCCGGGCGCATCGCCGCGGCGCGCAGCTGGGCCTATATCGCCCACCGCGCCGACTGGCTGGAGCAGCCCGCGCATTGGGCCGAGCGCACCCGCACGATCGAGGAGAAGCTGTCCGACGCGCTCCACGTCAGCCTCACCCAGCGCTTCGTCGACAAGCGCACCACGGTGCTGCTCCGCCAGATCGGCGCCGATGCCTCGAACCTGCCGGTGACGATCGGGCCCGAGGGCGAGGTGAGCGTCGAGGAGCATCCGCTCGGGACGCTGCAGGGATTCCGCTTCACCGTCGCCGCCGAGGCGCGCGCCGGGGACAAGCGCATGCTGCTCGCTGCGGCCGAGAAACGGCTGGCGGGCGAATATCGCCGGCGGGGCGCGGCGCTGGCCGAGGCGCCCGACGTGGAGCTGGCGCAGGTCGGCACTGCGATCCACTGGCGCGGGCACGAGGTCGCGCTGCTCAAGCCCGGCGCCAATCTGGTCCGGCCGCGCGTCCAGCTCGACCGCGCGCTCGACGTGCTCGATCCGCAGACCAAGAGCGCCGTGCAGGCGCGGCTGGAGCGCTGGTTCACCGAGCGGGTCGCCGCCGATCTGCCGGTGCTCGCTAGGCTCGACGCGATCACCCGCGAGGGAGCGGCGGGGGCACCCTTGCGTGCGCTGGCCAATGCGCTGCTGGAGCAGGGCGGGCTGCTGCCCCGGCGGGCCGCCGGCGCCATGCTCGAAGCGCTCGACGGCGCCGCGCGCCATCGCCTCCGCAAGATCGGCATGACCATCGGCACGCTGGACGTCTTCGCGCCCGCGCTGCTCAAGCCCCGCGCCGCTGCCCGCAGGCGTGCGCTGATGGGGCTGGAGCAGGGGCCGCCCGATGCCGCCGTGGTGCTGCCGCGCGACGCCAAGGGTGCGGATCTCGTCCATGGCTTCCGGGCGTTCGGCGCGCAGGCGGTGCGCGTCGACCTGGTCGAGCGCATCGCGCGGGCCGCGCACGATGCGCGCCAGGGCCGCAAGCCCTTCGCGCCCGATCCGGCGCTCGCCACCTCGATCGGCCTCAAGCCGGAGACGATCGCCCGGCTGATGGCGCAGCTCGGCTTCCGCACCGCGCGCGGCGATGGCGACGCCCCGCAGCGCTGGATCTGGCAGGGGCTGACCCCGCTCGCCAAGCCAAAGCCGGTGGTGGTGCCCGGCAATGCCTTCGCCGCGCTGGCGGCGCTCCGCAATGGCTGACCCGTCCGCGCACGGCCCGGCGATGCGGCTCGACCGTTTCCTATGGTATGTGCGGATCGTGAAGACGCGCAGCGCCGCGCAGGCCTTGTGCGAGAAGGGGCTGCTGCGGATCGACGGCCGCCGCGTGGAGCGTTCCGCTGCCTCGGTGCGGGTGGGCTCGATTCTCGCCTTCCCGATCCAGGGCAAGGTACGCGTGCTCCGCATCGAGGCGCTGCCGATCCGACGCGGTCCGCCGGGCGAGGCGCGACTATGCTACGAGGATCTCGTTACCGATCGGGACGTTCAGCCCCTGTCCGATGATTGACGTGTGCGCCGCACGCGCATAGCAGGGCCCCCGCATTGATCGTTCGCAACCAAGGACCGTTTCCCCAATGACCTATGTCGTCACCGACGCATGCATCCGGTGCAAGTACATGGACTGTGTCGAGGTCTGTCCGGTCGACTGTTTCTACGAGGGCGAGAACATGCTCGTCATCAATCCCAGCGAATGCATCGACTGCGGCGTGTGCGAGCCGGAATGCCCGGCCGAGGCGATCCTGCCCGATACCGAGAACGGCCTGGAAAAGTGGCTCGAGCTCAACCGCACCTATTCTGAGCAGTGGCCCAACATCACCACCAAGGGTGAAGCGCCCGCAGATGCCGATGCGATGAAGGGCGAGACCGACAAGTTCGACAAATATTTCTCGCCGAACCCCGGCTCGGGCGACTGAGGCGCCGGGGCGGCGTCCGTCGCCGCCCGCGATGGCCCCGAAATGGTGCAGGGCGCAGGGATTTATGCGCCTTTCGCATGACCTTTCACTGGTAATTTTATTACGAGCGTGTTAAATAGCGCCCGACGAAGGCAAGGACTCGCCTTCGCCCGGAGACGCTAGCGTATGCCCCGTGTTCCCTCGTCCGCCGCGCCCTGCGCGCTTGGGCGGGATCCGCAATCCAACCGGGGCCGGTAATTCACGAAAGGTTCCTCGCACCATGGCTGCCAAGGCGCTGTCCTTCGATGTCGGCGATTATGTCGTTTACCCCAAGCACGGCGTGGGCCGTGTGATCGAGCTGCAGAAGCAGGAAATTGCAGGCATGCAGCTCGAGCTTTACGTCCTGCGTTTCGAAAAAGAGAAAATGACGCTCCGCGTGCCGACCAACAAGGCCGAGAGCGTGGGCATGCGCAAGCTTTCCAGCGACAAGACGCTTCGCGAAGCGCTCGACACGCTGAAGGGCAAGCCCAAGGTCAAGCGTACCATGTGGTCGCGCCGCGCCCAGGAATATGAAGCCAAGATCAATTCGGGCGACCTCGTGTCGATCGCCGAAGTGGTCCGCGACCTGTTCCGTGCCGACGACCAGCCCGAGCAGAGCTATTCCGAGCGGCAGATCTTCGAAGGCGCGGCAAGCCGCCTCGCCCGCGAGCTGGCGGCGATGGAAGAGATCGACGAGCCGGCGGCACTGGAAAAGATCCTGGACATCCTGCGCAAGGCCGCAGCGATCCACAACAAGGACAAGGTTCCCGCCTGACGGCGAGGACCCGAAGGGTCGGATCGAAAGGGGGCGGAGCCACGGGCTCGCGCCCCCTTTTCGTTACGGCCGGATCGTGTATTATGGCTGCAACACACGATCCGGGAGGTTCCACATGCGTCCGTTGCTCGCCCTCGCCCTGCTGCCGCTCGCCACGGCGTGCCATGTCGGCTGGGACAACAACAAGGGCACCAAGGTGGAGGCAAGCGGCACCGGCACCAGCCGCAGCTTCGCCGCGCGCGACTTCACCGGGGTCGCGCTGAAGGGTTCGGACGACGTCGACGTGCGTACCGGTACCGCCTTTTCCGTCACGGCGGCGGGGGACCCTGCCGTGCTCGACCAGCTCGATATCCGGCTCGACGGGAAGACGCTCAATGTCGGCCGCAAGGGCAAGGCGGGCATGTTCTGGGACAAGGGTGGCTCGGCCAAGATCCATGTCGTCCTGCCGCGGCTGACCGAGGCCACGGTGGCAGGCTCGGGCACGATGCTGGTCGATCGCGCCGAAGGCAAGTTCGACGGCGTGGTCGCGGGCTCGGGCGACCTGAACCTCGCATCGGTGACGGCGCAGGAGGCATCCTTCTCGATCGCCGGTTCGGGGGATATCACGGTGGCGGGGCGCGCGGACAAGATGGACGTTTCGGTCGCCGGCTCGGGCGACCTCAAGGGGCAGCGATTCACGGCCGACACCGCCGACATTTCCATCGCGGGTTCGGGCAGCGTGCGCGCCAACGTGCCGGGCAACGCCTCGGTCTCGATCCTCGGCTCGGGCGATGTCGAGCTGCGCGGCGGCGCCAAGTGCGAGGTGAGCAAGATCGGCTCGGGCGAGGTGAAATGCTCGTGATGGATGCGGCCGCGTTCCTAGCCGTCCTGTCCGCCGAGCAGACTGCCTAGACGAGGCTCGGGCGACCCGTCACGCCGCCAGCGGGAACCGCAGCAGCTTGCGCTCCGTCGCCACCAGCGCCTCGGCGCCGGGGCCCACCGCGCGGACGATCTCCGGATGCCCCGCATCCAGTCCGCCGGTGAGCGCGCCGAAGGCCGGGAGGATCAGCTTGGTTCCGGTCGCCACGAAGCAGCGGCGGGCGACATGGCGCCCGCGCACCGTGAGCCGCAGCTTGGGGTGGAAGTGGCCGGACAGCTCCGGCCGCGGCTCGCCGGCCTCGGCCTCGTGGCGCAGCACCAGGCCGTCCACCTCGGCCTCCTCGTGCACCACGCCGCCGCAATGATCGACCAGCACCGAATCATGGTTGCCGGTGATCCAGTGCCAGGCGAGCCCGCCGGTCAGCGCGGTCAGCATCGCGCGGGCCTGCGCGGGAAGGCGCTCGCAGCCTTCGACGTCGTGGAAACTGTCGCCCAGGCACCACAATTCGATCGGCGCGACCCGCTCGACCAAAGCAGTCAGCGCCGAGAGTGTCGCCAGCGTGTCGTAGGGCGGCAGCATCTGGCCGCCGAGCGCGAACCAGCTCGCCTTTTCGAAATGCAGGTCCGCGACGAGCAGCGCCCGCCGCGCGGGCCAGTAGAGCGCGCCCTCGGGTAGCGCGCGAAAGTCATGGCCGGCGAACGAAAGGGGAACCATGGCTCTGCTATCCCGCTTCCGTTCGCCTTCGTCAATGCTGATCAGGCGGCGACCGTCGCGCGTTCGACTCGCACCGTCTCGCCCAGCGCGCCGAGGATGCGCACCCAGGAGCGGATGCCCTTGTGGAAGCTCTTCAGCTCGTACTTCTCGTTGGGCGAGTGGATATTGTCGTCGGGCAGCGCGAAGCCGACCATCACGCTGTCCATGCCCAGGATCGAGCGGATCGAGTTGACCACCGGGATCGAACCGCCGCAGCCGAGCAGCGCCGACGTGCCCCATTCGGCATCGAGCGCGCCCTGCGTCGCCGCGAGCGGGCCGCTGTCGCTCGCCAGGCTGATCGCGAAGCTGCCGGGCCCGCGGGTGACGAACTCGGCCGAGCAATCCGCGGGCAGGCGGCTGCGGACATGATGCTGGAAAGCTTCCCACACCTGGTCCGGATCCTGGGTGCCGACCAGCCGGAAGCTCACCTTTGCATGCGCTTCCGCCGGGATCACCGTCTTGAAGCCCTCGCCGGTATAGCCGCCCCACATGCCGTTGATCTCGGCAGTCGGACGCGACCACACCTGTTCGAGCACGGTCTTGCCCGCCTCCCCCGCGGGCACGCGCAGGCCGATCTCGCCGAGGAAGTCGGCGGCGTCGAAGCCGAGCTTGTTCCAGCTCTCCAGCACGGCCGGATCGGTATCCGGCACGCCGTCGTAGAAGCCGTCGAGCGCCACCCGGCCGTCGGCGTCCTTCATCTCGCCGAGGATGCCGGCGAGCAGCTGGAGCGGGTTGCGCGCCGCGCCGCCGTACAGCCCCGAGTGGAGGTCGCGCGAGGGCCCGCGCACCGTCACCTGGCCGGCGGCCATGCCGCGCAGCCCGATGGTGATGCCGGGGGTATCGCGGTCCCACATCAGCGTGTCGCAAATGAGCGCGAAGTCGGCCTTCAGCTCCTCGGCATGGGCGTGGAGAAACGGCTCCAGGCTGGTCGAGCCCGATTCTTCCTCGCCCTCGAACAGGATGGTGACGCGGCAGGGGAGGCGGCCCTCCGCTTCCTTCCAGGCACGGCATGCCTCGACGAAGGTGCGCAGCTGGCCCTTGTCGTCCGAGGCGCCGCGGCCGACGATCGTCTTCGATCCGTCCGCACGCGTGTCGATCCACGGATCGAACGGGTCGCGCGTCCACAGCGCGATCGGGTCGACCGGCTGGACGTCGTAATGGCCGTAGAACAGCACGTGCGGCCCGTCGCCGTCATGGTGCGCGACCACCATCGGGTGCCCCGGCGTATCGGCGACGCGCGCTGCGAAGCCGAGGTCCGCCAGCTCGGCGGCGAGCTGTTCGGCGCCGCGGCGGCAGTCGGCGGCATAGGCCGGATCGGTGGAGATGGAGGGCACGCGCATCAGCGCGGCGAGGCGCTCGACGCTGGAATCGAGCTGCGCATCGGCGATCGCAAGGACGGAGTCGGTCATGGACGCCCAGCTATGCCTCGCCGCGCCCGCCTGCAACCCCGGCAGAGGGGCAGCCTGTCTCGGAAGCGTCATGCGGCATGGTTAACAACACCTTGGCGCCGGTGGTGGCGCGTTCAGGGGGATTTCCATGCTTCGCAACACGGGTATCGCATTGGCGCTGTCGTGCGCCGTCATCGCTCCGGCCCAGGCCCAGCTGGTGCTGCTCGCGCAGGGCCAGCTGACCGGCAGCGCCGCCGGTACCGGCAAGGATCTGTCGGGTCTCGGCTACACGCTGGAGAACGGCGTGCCCGCCAATATCCTCGGCGGCATCGGCTCGGGGCTGAGCTATGCCGGCGGCAACACATTCCTCGCGGTGCCCGATCGCGGGCCCAACGCGACCGCGTATAACGCGCTGGTCGACGATACGACCTCGTACATCAGCCGCTTCCAGACGCTGAGCATGACGCTCACCGCCTCGGCCGGTGGCGCGCTGCCCTTCACGCTGACCCCGCAGCTGCAGAAGACGACCCTGCTCTACAGCCCGACCGCGCTCAATTACGGCAGCGGCGCCGGGCTCGGCACCAAGATCGACGGCACCCCGCTCGGCTCGGGTGCGCCGGTGGTGAACAGCGCGGGGCACTATTACTTCAGCGGCCGCTCCGACAATTACGGCGCGGGCAGCTCGGCCAACCCGGCCAATGGCCGCTTCGATCCCGAGGCGATCCGCGTCTCCAACGACGGCAAAAGCGTCTTCATCTCCGACGAATACGGCCCCTATGTCCGCCAGTTCGACCGCGCGACCGGCGCGCTGGTCAAGACCTTCACGCTGCCGACCAACCTCGACGTCGCCAACCTCTCGCCGCACGGCGATACCGAGATCGGCGGCAACACGGTCGGCCGCGTCGCCAACAAGGGCATGGAAGGCCTGGCGATCACCCCCGACGGCAAGACTTTGGTCGGCATCATGCAGGCGGCGCTGGAGCAGGATGCCGACAAGGCGGGCAAGCTGGTCCGCATCGTCACCATCGACATCGCGACGGGCGAGACGCACGAATATGGCTACAAGCTCACCAGCGGTTCGGGCGTGAGCGAGATCGTGGCGCTGAACGATCACCAGTTTCTGGTCGACGAGCGCGACGGCAAGGGCCTGGGCGACGGCTCCACCGCCAAGGTGAAGCAGCTGTTCCTGATCGACCTGGCCGGCGCCGCCGACATCACCAATCTCAGCGGCAAGGCGGCGCTGGACAAGGCAGTGGCCAAGTCCTCCACGCCCTTCCTCGATCTGGTGGCCGAGCTGGCCAAGCAGGGCGTCACCGGCGCCAACGTGCCCGCCAAGATCGAAGGCGTCAGCTTCGGGCAGGACGTGGCGTACAACGGCGGGACCTACCACACGCTGTACCTCGCCAACGACAACGACTTCGTCCCGGGCGTGGCGGGTGCCAACCAGTTCTACGTGTTCGGCTTCCAGGACAAGGACCTGCCGGGATACGTCGCCCAGTCGGTGGCGGCGGTGCCGGAGCCGGGCGTGTGGGCGATGCTGATCGCCGGGCTGGGGATGATCGGCGGCATGCTGCGGCGTCGCGGCAAGGCAGCGCTGGCGTGAGAGGGGCGGGTGCGGGGCTCTGGCGGGCCCCGCATCGGCTGGCGCGCATAAAAGTAACGTTTGCGCAACAAGCCTTTGTTTTGCGTGCTTGTGATGGATTTCCGACGCGCGTAGCAAGTTCGGCGTCCATCCGGACGCAAGGAAAGGGAAATAGGATGCGGAAGCTTGTTGTAACGATGGCGCTTGCTGCGGCCGCGCTCAGCACGCCGGCCCTCGCCAGCGAGGATGCGCAGCACCTCCGTGCCGAAGGCGGCACGAAGGTCGCGCTGTTTGGTATTGGTGCGTCGAAGTTCCTGCCCGACGTGGAGAATCAGGGCGGCCAACATCCGCCGAAGGTACTTCCGGACGGAACGGATTTTCTGCTCGACATGGATCTCTCGGATTACTTGCCCGATGTGGAAAACGATGGCGGTAACATTCCGGTGGAGCCGCCGAAGCCGAAGTAAGCGTGCGCTGGCGGACGGGTTGAGCATTGTTTGGTTGCAGCTTTTCCCGTCCGGCGGTTTCCAAGGGATTGCCGGTCTCCCGGTGCTCTGAGATAGTCGCGGTCGGGGAAGGGACCGCGTGACAACGACAGAATCGGGCGCGAGCGCGCGGTACGGCGCGTTCATCAGCTACAACCATGCCGATCGCGCCCGCGCGCGCTGGCTGCACCGCGCGCTGGAGCGCTATCGCATCCCCGCCAAGCTGGTCGGGCGCGCGGCCGCGTTCGGGCCGGTGCCGCGGCGGCTGGGGCGGATCTTTCGCGACCTCGACGAACTCTCCGCCGCCAGCGACCTCAGCGCCGAGGTACGCGCGGCGCTGGCCGACTCCGCCTGCCTGATCGTCGTCTGCACGCCGGCGGGCGCCGCCTCGCAATGGGTGGCGCGCGAGATCGCGCTGTTCCGCGAACTCCATCCCGATCGCCCGGTGCTCGCCGCTCTGTTCCAGGGCGAGCCCGCCGAGGCGCTGCCGCTGCCGCTCCGGCGCACCGCCGACGGCGCGGAGACCGAGCCGCTCGCCGCCGATTTCCGCGAAGGCAAGGACGGCAAGCGGCTGGCGCTGCTCAAGCTGGTCGCCGGCGCGGTGGGGGTGCCGCTCGACGCGCTGGTGCAGCGCGACGCGCAGGCGCGGGTGCGGCGCGTGACGGCCGTCACGGCACTGGCGATTCTTTTGCTGCTAGCCATGGCCGGATTGACGATCCTGGCAGTCCGGGCCCGCGGGGAGGCGGAGGCTCGGCGTGCCCAGGCGGAGGGGCTGGTTGAGTTCATGCTGACCGATCTGCGCGACCGGCTGAAGGAGGTCGGGCGACTGGACGTGCTCCGCGCGGCCAACGAGCGCGCCCTGCGCTATTATGGCGAGCAGGACCTGGCGACGCTACCGCCCGACATGCTCGCCCGCCGCGCCCGCGCGCTGATGACGATGGGCGAGGATGCGCTAGAGGCCAAGGATGTCGCCCGCGCGCGTACCGCTTTCGTCGAGGCGAATCGTGTGACCGGTGCACTCGTCGCGCGGTCGCCGAACGTCTACGACCTCGTCTTCGCGCACGCGCAGAGCGAATATTATCTCGGCCTGCTCCACTTCAATGCCGACGAACTTGCAACAGCGGAGTCGCATTTGGAGGCTTATGCGGTGCTTGCCCATCGGCTGAAGGTTATCAATTCCGCTGACCGGCGCACCGCAGAGGAAGTCGCCTATTCTGCGGGCAATCTTTGCGCGCTTCGGATGAAACAACGCGCAACGGCCCGAACGGTGCCGCTATGTGCTGAGGCTCTTCATGCCGCGGAGTTGCTGGCCCGACGTGAACCCGCTGTCGACCAGCGCTGGCGTGACGTGGCCAACTGGCAAGGCTGGCTCGCGGATGCGCAGCGCAATGCGGGCAACTTCGCTGCCAACTTGAAGCTGCGGCGAGAACAGGTCGCCTTGCTTGATCGGCTGGTGGCGAAGGATCCGCGCAATGCACGCAATCGACGGATACACATTTGGGCTGAGCGCGCGCTTGCCAAAGCGGAATCGCATGCTGGTAACCGCGCTGCTGCCGTTGCCAGAATGCGCGCTGCCATCGCTGAATTACGTAGAATGACGGGGTTGGATACAGAAAATCAAGAACTGCTGTCTAAGTTGGAGGAGATGCAGACTGAGTTGGTCGGCATGGAAAGGGGATCTTTATGATCGGTCAGTATCCGTTGTCAATATATCCGCCCTCTAACATCAAATTGGTCAAGCGTTTTCAGATTTATACGACTGGATCGGGTGGAGTTCCGATGCAGGATCTCCAGTTTCATATTTTGGGGTACGAAGAAGTCGACCGAATCGGCAATGGTAAGCCGGTAACGCCGGAAGAGGACTTTACACAGATTGTCCGCGACTTCGTGGTGGCTCCGCCGAATATCGAGCTGGGTGTTGCCGGAACGCTGACCCCGGCGCCGAACCAGCTGGACTTCGTTGTTCGCGAGCCCTGCTGTGTCATCCTAAAGCTAATCGGTGACTTTTGGGAATACACGCCGAACAGCCTGTATGTGAGCACCAAGCGCGAATTCCCGGACGGTAAGTATCGTCGCGCATTTCCGTTGCTGGACAATGAAGGCAGGATTGCTGCCGTCGGATTTTTCGTTGAGTACGTTGTTAATCCGCAGCATGCGCGGACGTGCGACGGGCTCAACCTCTATGTGGATTTCGTTCAGGGCAATCTGCGTCTGCCGACGATCATCGATCCAGGCATCGAGAATAAGGGCGATGGGCGCCCCTGATGTGGTCTGACGGCGATGCGGTAAGAGGAGGAGCATGCCCATAATGGGAACGAGTCGGACCGGATGATGTCGCGCGTGCTTGCCATCACCGCCCAGGCGCGCGCGGGTGCGCTCGATCGCGCCTGGCAGATGTTCCGCGAAGCGGGGTTCGACCGTGTCGCGGATGATCCGGCCGTTCTCAGCCTCAAGGGGCGCCTCCTCAAGGACGAGGCACTGCTGCTCGCCGGCGAGGCCCGGCGGCAGCATGCCCGCGAAGCCGCCGCCGCCTATAGCGCGGCGGCGCAGCTGTCGCCTGCCCCCTATCCCCTGATCAACGCGGCGACGCTCGCACTGATCGCCGGCGACACGGCGGGCAGCCGGGCGCTCGCCGCCGATGTCCAGGAATTGCTCCAGGCCGGCGTTGCCGACGAAACCCCCTATTGGCTGGGGGCGACCGAGGCAGAGGCGCTGCTGCTTGGCGGCGACCGCGACGCCGCCGAGACCGCGCTCGCCCGCGCGATCGGCGCGGCCCCCCTGGCATGGGAAGACCATGCCTCGACGCTGCGCCAGTTCGGCGTGATCCTCGCCGAGCAGGGCGCACCGGCGGCGTGGCTCGATGCCTATCGCCCCCCGCGCAGCCTCCATTTTGCCGGCCATATGCGCCTGCCCGAGGACGTGGCGGCGCTTTCCGATTCGATCGATGCGCTGCTGGAGCAGGAGCGGGTGGGCTTCGGCTATGGCGCGCTCGCCGCGGGCGCCGACCTGCTGATCGCCGAACGGCTGATCGCGCGCGGCGCCGAGCTGCACGTGGTGCTGCCCGGCGACGTCGCGGCGTTCGTCGATCGCTCGGTGCGCCCGCATGGCGAAGGCTGGGTAACGCGCTTCGAGGCGGCGCTGGCCGAGGCTGCCAGCGTCCAGGAAATGGGCGAGGCGAGCCCGGCGGCGTTCATGCCCTCGGTCCGGCTCGCCGATCTCGTCGCGATGGGGCGCGCGGCGATGCAGGCGGGGCTGCTCCAGTCCGAGGCGGTGCAACTGCTGCTCGGCCCCGCCTCGGTCGACGAGGTCGGCCAGAGCGCGCATGCCGGCGGGCTGTGGCGCAAGGCGGGGCGGCGCCAGCATCTGCTGCCGCTGCGCGCGCCCTCGGGCCCCCAGGGTGCCGATCGCACCGCGCCGCAGGTGATCTCGGTGCTCGCGGTCGACCTGCTCGGCGGCGAGGGCGAGGATTTCGTGGCACTCGACCGCGACGTCGCCGGGCGCTTGCCGGCGCTGCGCCAGGCGCTGTGCGCCACCCCGACGCTCGCCATCCGCTGGACCTCGCGGCGGCTGCTGATCGCGTTCGAGGGCACCAGCCAGGCGTACGGTGCGGCGGTGCGCCTGTCGGCGACGCTGGGCGCTAGCGGACCGTTCCGCCAGGCGCTGCACATCGGGCTCGCCACCTCGATCGACGATCCGGTGACCGGTGCGCCGGTGCTGCTCGGCGGCGCCTTCGACCTCGCCGAACGCCTGCTGGGGGTGACCACGGCCGGCGCCACCTTCGCCAGCGAAGCCTTCGCCGCCAGCCTCGCCGCCTGCGAGGCCGATGCGGGGCGGACGGAGCTGGTTGGGGAGATCGCGCTGGTCGGCCAGGCGCCGACGACCGTCTACGCGCTCAAACCGCGGTTCAGACGATAAGTGCTTCGAGCCGGGCGGGGGCGACGATCTCCAGCCCGTCCTCGTGCCGCTGGACGATGCCGCGGCGTTCGAGCGCGGAGACGGCGCGGGAGACGGTCTCGCGCGCCGTCTGCACGCGCAGCGCCAGGTCGGACAGCACCGGCAGAGGGCGGATCCAGCGCCCGTCCTGCGCGCGCGCCAGGCGCAGCAGCTCGGCATGGACGCGGCCATTGGCGGAAAGCGTCAGCCGGGCCGAGACCAGCTGGCTGAGCGCGCCGAACTGGCGCACCATCGTGCGGGCCAGCACGATGCCGACACAGGCATGGCGTTCGGCGAAGGCATAGAAGTCCGCGGTCGCGAAGCTGGCGATCTGGGTGGGCATGGTGGCGGTGCAGTCACTCGCCTGCTCGCGGCCGGGATCGACGCCGCCGAAGATGTCGCCGGGATGATGCTCGGCGATCTGGAGCACGCGGCCGTCCAGCGTCACCATCGCGGCGCGGACATGGCCTTCGAGCAGCACCAGCACCCGGCCCAGCATCTCGCCCTGGTGGACGACGGTGGCGCCCTGCGGGCAGCGACGGAGCATCGCCGCCCCGGCCAGTTCGGCCGCGACCGCTTCGCTGCACGCGAAGAGTTGGGCGAACCGCGTCGCCAGGTCGATCTCGCTTGCCCCCACGCCCTGCGTTTCGATGTAAAACTGTGTTGCCACCATGTTGGCTGGCGCGCGGCATGGCAAGTCCGATCCGGAGGCAGGGAGTCGGATTTGGATGTTTTATCCTATATTCGTGCCGTCGCTTCAGACCGGCTGGAGATCGACCGCGAACAGCGCGCCGCCGCCCTCCGCATCCATCGCCCGGATCGGCGCCGCCATCGCGCCGGCAAAGCCCTTGGCGATGGCGAGCCCGAGGCCGCTGCCGCCGGCCCGATCGCTGCCGGTGCCGCGCGCGAAGGTTTCGAAGATCGTCGCTTCCTCGCCGGGGGGGAGGCCGGGACCATGGTCGCGCACCGCGAGCCGCACCGCATCGGGGCGGCGCTCGCCGAGGATCTCGATGGGGCCGTCGCCGCCATGCACCGCGGCGTTGGAAAGCAGGTTGAGCAGGATGTGGTGGAGCAGCCGCGGATCGGCGCGGACGAGCGGCAGATCGGGCGGCACGCGCAGCACCAGCTCGCGGCCGGCCAGCACGTCGCGCAGGTCGTGCACCGCGGCAGCGGCGGCATCGGTGAGGTCGATCGGTTCGAGGCTGAGCGCCACCGCGCCGGCATCGATCCGCACCATGTCGATCAGGTTGTCGAGGAAGCGCCGCAGCCGCGCGACTTCGGCGCGCGCGATAGCGGTGGCGGGCTCGTCGGGATGGGCATGGGCGAGCGCATCCACCGCCGCCGCCACGGAAGTGAGCGGCGTGCGCAGGTCGTGGCCGATCGAGGAGAGCAACGCCGCGCGCAGCCGGTCGCGCTCGCGCAGCACCGAGACTTCGCGCACGTCCTGCTCCAGCCGCAGCCGCTCGTGCGCCAGTGCCGCCTGGCCGAGCAGGGTCGAGAGCAGCAGCGCGCGATCCGGCGTGATCGGCTCGCGGCCGTCGGGCGCGGCGAGGCCGATCACCGCGAGCACGCCCAGGCTGGTGCGCAAGGGGTGGAACTGCCAGTCGGCGGCGATCAGCGTGCCGGTGCCGACACCGCCGGCCTCGCCGCTGCTCCACGCCCATTCGGCCGCGGCATGGTCGACCGCGCCCATCGGGGCTGCGTCCTCGGGGCAGCTGGCGATCCGGACCAGCGCACCGTCGCGGCGGATCAGCAGCAGCACCGACACGTCGAGCAGCCGGGCGATCTCCTCGCAGACGACGCGGCTGGTGCTTTCGGTATCCGAGGCGCGGGCGAGCGCCTGGCCGAAAGCGGCGACGGCGGCATTCTCCTGCGCGCTGCGCGTGCCCAGCGTCGCCCGCGCACGCAGGCGGCCGGTGAGGTTGGCGGTGAACAGCGCGATGCCGGTCAACACGAAGAAGGTCAGCACGCTCTGCGGATCGCCGATGGTGAAGGTGTAGAGCGGCGGCAGGAAGAAGAAGTTGTAGGCGAGGCCCCCGATCATCGCGGTCGACACGCCCGGCCCGAAGCCCGAGCGGAAGGCGATCAGGATCACCGGCAGCAGGAACAGCAGGTCGGTGCCCCCCGCGCCGATCAGCGGCAGGGTGATCTTGCCGAGGAGCACGGTCAGCGCGACCGCGAGCATGCCGACCAGATGCTCCTGCCAGCGGCCGAGCGCGGGCAGGGCAGGGGCACGGCGCTCGCGCACGCGCTCCTCGGTAGAGGGCAGGACGTGCACCGCCACGCCCTGGCTGGCGAGCAGCATCGATTCGACGACCGAGCCGTGGCGCAGCTCGAACCACCAGCTGCGGCGCGAGCGGCCGATCACCAGCTGCGTCGCGCGCATGCCGGCGAGATGGGTGCGCAGCCCGTCGATCACGGTGGCGGCGGGCACGGTGGCGACGGTGGCGCCCAGGCTGCCGGCGAGTTGCAGCGTCTCGGCGACGCGGTGGCGCTGCTCGGGGCGGAAGCGTTCGGCCCGCGGCGTCTCGATGAACACCACCTGCCACGGCGCCTTCAGCGCATCGGCAAGCCGCTTGCCCGCGCGGACCAGCCCGTCGCCGCCGGGTAGTTCGCTCACCGCGACCAGCACGCGCTCCCCCGCGGCGAACGTGCCGGGCATCGCCAGTGCGTCGAGATGGTCGAGCATCGCACGGTCGACGCTGAGCGCGGCGCGGCGCAGCGCCATTTCGCGGAGTGCCGAGAGGTTCGCCTTGGAGAAGAAGTGCGCCAGCGCGCGGCTCGCCTCGGCGGGGACGTAGACCTTGCCCTCCTTCAGCCGGTCGATCAGCTCGTCGGGCGGCAGGTCGACCAGTTCGATCTCGGCATCGTCGAAGATCGCGTCGGGCACGGTCTCGCGCACCCGCACGCGGGTGACGCTCGCCACCACGTCGTTGAGGCTTTCGACATGCTGGACGTTGAGTGTGGTGTAGACATGGATGCCCGCGTCGCGCAGCTCCTCCACGTCCTGCCAGCGCTTGGGGTGGCGGCAGCCGGGGGCGTTGGTGTGGGCGAGTTCGTCGACCAGCACCAAGGCCGGACGGCGGGCGAGGATCGCGTCGAGATCCATCTCCTCCAGTCGGTGGCTCTGATGCTCCACCGCCTTGCGGGGAAGCACCTCGAAGGGGGCGACCAGCGCCTCGGTCTCGGCGCGGCCATGCGTCTCGACCACGCCGATGACGACGTCCTTCCCGTCGCGGAGCCGCTCGGCGCCTTCACGGAGCATCTCGAAGGTCTTGCCCACGCCCGGGGCCGCGCCGAGGAAGATCTTCAGCCGTCCGCGCGCCTCGCGCCGGGCTTCGCGCAGCAGCGCATCGGGATTGGGGCGGTCGTTCATCGCCGCCCTTGGTAGTGCGCCCGCCCGCCCGGCGCCACGGGCGTCCGCCCGACTATATGGAATCTTAATGCCGGGCCCCGGCATTCGCCGTCGAAGCTTAACGGCCACCAGACCTAGATCGCCCCCAAGGCCGCCACCCGGCGGCGCAAACAAGGGCCGACCCCATGTCCGACATTCTCTGGCTCGCCGCGCTCGGCGGGCTTTTCCTGCTTACGCTGGCCTTCGTCCAGCTGTGCGTGAAGGCCTGAGCGATGGGCCTGCACCTGATGCTCGCCGGCGCGACCGCACTCGCGCTTCTCCTCTACCTGGTCGCGGTGCTGCTGCGGCCCGAGCGTTTCTGAGGAGGGCCGCATGACACTCCAAGGCTGGGGCTTCATCGCCCTGTTCGTCGCCATCCTGGCGGCCGCCGCCAAGCCGATGGGCCTGTGGCTCTTCGCGCTCTACGAAGGCCGTCGCACCCCGCTCCACCGTGTGTTCGGCCCCGTCGAGCGCGGCATCTACCGCATCGGCGGCATCGACCCGAACGCCGAGCAGGGCTGGCGCACCTATGCGCTGCACCTGATCCTGTTCAATCTCGCGCTCGCGCTGCTCACCTATGCGGTGCTGCGCCTGCAGGCGGTGCTGCCGTGGAACCCGCGCGGCCTTGCCGGCATGGTCGCGGACGGCGCCTTCAACACTGCGATCAGCTTCGCCACCAACACCAACTGGCAGGGCTATGCGGGCGAATCGACGCTGTCCAACCTGTCACAGGCGCTGGGGCTGACGCTCCACAACTTCACGTCCGCTGCGACCGGCATCGCCATCGCCTTTGCGCTGTTCCGCGGTTTCGCCCGCAAGGAAGCGCGCGGCATCGGCAATTTCTGGGCCGATTTCACCCGCGTGACGCTGTACCTGCTGATCCCCGCCTGCCTCGTCTATGCGCTGTTCCTCGTCGCGAGCGGCGTGCCACAGACGCTGGCCAGCAGCGTCGACGCGACCACGCTGGAAGGCGCGCGCCAGACGATCGTGCTGGGCCCGGTGGCCAGCCAGGAAGCGATCAAGATGCTCGGCACCAACGGGGGCGGCTTCTTCAACGCCAATTCGGCGCACCCGTTCGAGAACCCGACCGCGCTGACCAACCTGGTGCAGATGCTGTCGATCTTCCTCGTCGGCGTCGGCCTCACCTGGACCTTCGGCAAGGCGGTGGGCGACACGCGCCAGGGCTGGGCGATCCTCGCCGCGATGGCGGTGCTGTTCCTCGGCGGCGTGGCGGTGACCTATGCGGCGGAGTCCGCCGGCAACCCGGCGCTGCACGCGATCCATGTCGCCGGTGCGAACATGGAGGGCAAGGAGACCCGCTTCGGCATCGTCGCCAGTTCGCTGTTCGCCGTAGTGACGACGGCAGCCTCGTGCGGCGCGGTCAATGCGATGCATGACAGCTTCACCGCGCTGGGCGGCCTGATCCCGCTGTTCAACATCCAGCTCGGCGAGATCGTCGTCGGCGGCGTCGGCGCCGGTATCTATGGCTTCCTGCTGTTCGCCATCCTCGCGGTGTTCGTCGCCGGGCTGATGGTGGGGCGCACGCCGGAATATGTCGGCAAGAAGATCGAGGCGCGCGAAGTGAAGCTGGCGGTACTCGCCGTTGCGGTGCTCCCGCTCTGCATCCTGGGCGGCGCTGCGCTCGCCTCGGTGCTGCCGGCCGGGCTGGCGGGCATCGCCAACAACGGCCCGCACGGCTTCTCGGAGATCCTCTACGCCTTCACCTCCGCGACCGGCAACAACGGCTCGGCCTTTGCGGGCCTCTCGGCGAACACGCCCTTCTACAACGCGATGCTCGGCATCGCGATGTGGCTCGGCCGCTTCTTCGTGATCGTGCCGGTGCTGGCGATCGCCGGCAGCCTCGCCGCCAAGAAGCAGGTGGCCGGCGGCGTCGGCGCCTTTCCGACCACGGGCGTGCTGTGGGTGGGGCTGCTCGTCGGCATCATCCTGATCCTGGGCGGGCTCACCTTCCTGCCGAGCCTGGCGCTGGGGCCGATCGCCGATCACGTCACGCTGCTCCGCGGCCAGCTCTTCTGAGGACACGACCATGTCTGCACCCAAGTCCATCTTCGCGGCCGAGCTGATCGGCCCGGCCATCGGGGACGCGTTCCGCAAGCTCGATCCGCGTGAGCTGATCCGCAACCCCATTCTGTTCACCACGGCCGTCGCGGCGCTGCTGCTCACCGTGCTGCTGGCACTCGGCGGCGAGCCGCTGCCGGTCGGGTTCCAGGTCCAGCTGATCGTCTGGCTGTGGCTCACCGTGCTGTTCGGCACCTTCGCCGAAGCGCTGGCCGAGGGCCGCGGCCGCGCCCAGGCGGCGTCGCTGCGCGCCACCAAGTCCGAGCTGGAGGCCAAGAAGCTCACCGGCGTCGGCGAGACCTGGCGCAAGGTCGAGGCGCACCTGCTCCAGCGCGACGACCTCGTGCTGGTCGAGACCGGCGACCTGATCCCGGCCGACGGCGAAGTCGTCGAGGGCGTCGCTTCGGTCAACGAGGCCGCGATCACCGGCGAAAGCGCGCCGGTGATCCGCGAGGCGGGCGGCGACCGCTCGGCGGTCACCGCCGGCACGCGCGTCATCTCGGACAAGATCATCATCCGCGTGACGCAGGATCCCGGCAAGGGCTTCCTCGACCGGATGATCGCGCTGGTCGAAGGCGCCGAGCGCCAGAAGACCCCGAACGAGATCGCGCTGACCATCCTGCTCGTCGGCCTGACGATCATCTTCCTGATCGCCGTGGGCACGATCCCGGCCTTCGCCACCTATGCCGGCGGGGCGATCCCGGTGGCGGTGCTGGCGGCGCTGCTGATCACGCTGATCCCGACGACCATCGCGGCTTTGCTCTCCGCGATCGGCATCGCGGGCATGGACCGGCTGGTGCGCTTCAACGTGCTCGCCAAGTCGGGCCGCGCGGTGGAGGCGGCGGGCGATGTCGACGTGCTGCTGCTCGACAAGACCGGCACGATCACCATCGGCGACCGCCAGGCGAGCGCCTTCCACCCGCTGACCGGCGTGGAAGAACGCACGCTGGCCGAGGCCGCGCTAACCGCCAGCCTCGCCGACGAGACGCCCGAGGGCCGCTCGATCGTGACGCTGGGCCGCGAGAAGTTCGCGTTCGACGCGAAGCTCGATGCCGACGCCGAAGTCATCCCCTTCACCGCGCAGACCCGCAGCTCGGGCGTGCGCCAGGGCGACACGGTGATCCTGAAGGGCGCAGTGGACTCGATCCTCAAGATGGATCCGGAGGCTGCCGGTGCCGCCGAGCTCAAGCGCATCACCGACGGCATCGCGCGCGGCGGCATGACTCCGCTGGCGGTGACCCGCAACGGTCGCCTGCTCGGCGCCGTGGCGCTGAAGGACGTGGTCAAGGCCGGCGTGCGCGAGCGTTTCGCCGAGCTGCGCCGGATGGGCATCCGCACGGTGATGATCACCGGCGACAACCCGCTCACCGCCGCCGCCATCGCGGCAGAAGCAGGCGTGGACGACTTCCTTGCGGAGGCCACCCCCGAGGACAAGCTCGCGCTGATCCGCCAGGAACAGCAGGGCGGCAAGCTGGTCGCGATGTGCGGCGACGGCACCAATGACGCACCGGCACTCGCCCAGGCCGATGTCGGCGTAGCGATGAACACCGGCACCCAGGCGGCGCGCGAGGCGGGCAACATGGTCGATCTCGACAGCGATCCGACCAAGCTCATCGAGATCGTCGGCCTCGGCAAGCAGCTGCTGATGACCCGCGGTGCGCTGACCACCTTCTCGGTCGCCAACGACGTCGCGAAGTATTTCGCGATCATCCCGGCGATGTTCGTCGCGCTCTATCCCGGTCTCGGCGTGCTCAACGTGATGGGCCTGTCGAGCCCGACCAGCGCGATCCTGTCGGCGGTGATCTTCAACGCGATCATCATCCCGTTCCTGGTGCCGCTGGCGCTCAAGGGCGTGACCTACAAGCCGATGGGGGCGGGGCAACTGCTTGCCCGCAATCTCGCCATCTACGGCCTGGGCGGCCTCGTCGCGCCGTTCATCGGCATCAAGCTCATCGATCTGGCCGTCGCCGGCCTCCACCTCGCCTGAGGATTTGAACCCAAATGTTCCGTACGTTTCTTTCGTTCGCGTCGCTCACCGTCGTTGCCGTTCCGGCCTTTGCCCAGGACAGCGTGCCTGCCGCCCCGGCGGCAGCACCCTCGGCACCGGCACTGTGCACCGACCGCCCCACCAAGTCGAACTTCGCCTGCACCGTGCCGCAGGGCATGGTCCAGCTGGAGACCGACATCGGCAACTGGACCCGCACCGACGCCGGCGACACCCGCGTCGACACGATCCTCTACACCAACCCTACGCTGAAATACGGTCTCACCGGCTCGACCGACATCGAGGCCAGCATCGCGCCCTATGCGACGGTGCGCACCCGCACCGCGGAGGGCACCCAGACGCTGCACGGCGTCGGCGACCTCACGCTGCGGCTGAAGCAGCGCCTCACCGATCCCGCGGGGCAGGTGCAGATCGCGCTGCTGCCCTTCGTGAAAATCCCGACCGCCAAGACGGGAATCGGCAACGGTCAGACCGAGGGCGGCGTGGCCGTGCCGGTCAACATTGCGCTGCCCAAGGGCTTCACGCTCACCTTCGGCCCCGAGGGCGACATCCTCGCCGACAGCGACGGCCATGGGCATCATGCGCAGCTGGTCGGCACCGCCAATCTCGGCAAGGCGGTCACCTCGAAGTTCACGCTGATCGGCGAGTTCTGGGTCGCACGGAATTTCGACCCGGCGGCTTATGTCACCCAGACCTCCGCCGACATCGCCGCGACCTATCTGCTGCGCCCGACGCTCCAGCTCGATCTCGGCGCCAATTTCGGCCTGAACCAGGCCACTCCCGATGCCCAGGTCTATCTGGGCGTCTCCACGCGCTTCTGAGGAGGATATCGCCATGCGTTCCGATCTCGTTTCCGGCCTTCGCCCCACGCTCCTCTTCACCCTGATCTTCGCCGCGTTGCTGGGGGTCGTCTATCCGCTGGTGGTGACCGGCGCCGGGCAGCTGCTGTTCCCGGCGCAGGCAAACGGCTCGCTGGTGCGCGACGATGCCGGCAAGCTGCGCGGCTCGATGCTGCTGGGGCAGAGCTTTGCGGGCGACCGCTATTTCCAGGGCCGTCCCTCCGCGGCAGGCAATGGCTATGACTCGCTCGCCTCGAGCGGCTCCAACCTGGGGCCGGCCTCCAAGAAGCTGGTCGACCGGGTGACCGCCGACCAGAAGCGCCTGGGTGCCGATGCCCCGGCCGACCTGCTCCAGGCCTCGGGCTCGGGCCTCGACCCCGAGATCAGCCCGGCGGCCGCGCGCTTCCAGGTCGCGCGCGTCGCCAAGGCGCGGGGCATCGCGCCGGACCGCGTCGCGCAGCTGGTGGAAGCCAACGTGCAGGGCCGCCTCCTTGGCATCATCGGCGAGCCGCGGGTCAACGTACTTGCGCTCAATCTCGCGCTCGACCGGCAGGGCGGCGCTCGCTAAGCGAAGCCATGGCGAGCGCAACCAAGGTCCTGATCGTCGAGGACGACAGCCATATCCGGCGGCTGCTGCGCGGGGCGCTGTCCCGCGCGGACCACCAGGTGATCGAGGCGGCGACGGCGCGCGAAGCCATCGCCGCCTTCGGCATCGACAAGCCGGACGCGGTGCTGCTCGACCTGGGTCTGCCCGATCGCGACGGCATCGAGCTGATCCAGCAGGCCAAGGCAGGCGGGGCGGCGGTGATCGTCGTCTCGGCCCGCACCGAGACCAGCGAGAAGGTCGCGGCGCTCGATCTCGGTGCCGACGATTACTGCACCAAGCCGTTCGATACCGAGGAGCTGCTCGCCCGCCTGCGCACCGCGCTGCGCCACCGGATTGCGAGTACCGCCGAGCGCGAGCAGCTGGTGGTGGGCGGCGTGGAGATCGACCTGCTCCATCGTCGCGTGCGCAAGGATGGGGAGGCGGTGCATCTGGCCCCCAAGGAATATGGCGTGCTGGCGCTGCTCGCGGCGCATCCCGATCGGGTGATCGCGCACGGCCAGTTGCTCCGCGACGTGTGGGGCCCGGCGCATGTCCAGCAGCTCGACTATCTGCGCATCGTCGTGCGCAACTTGCGCCAGAAGCTGGAGGCCGACCCCAGCCGGCCGCAGCTGATCCTCAACGAGCCCGGCGTGGGCTACCGGCTGGTGGTGGCCTAGGGCTCCTTCTTATCCTCCCCGCCAGGGGGAGGTGTCAGGCGAAGCCTGACGGAGGTGGAGGATGCCAGACCCTCTAGACCGGCGTGCTTCCTCCCCCTCCGTCGCCTGCGGCGCCATCTCCCCGTTGCGGGGAGGATCAGCGGGTCCTGCGCAAGCCTTCTACGTCCGCTGTTCACCGCTTCATGCGCCTAATGACAACGTTTGCACAACAAACACAGTTTGTTGCTGCCCGTTGCTGAAAAGCCACAAAAGCCCGCGCGCATTTAATTGACAATTTGTTTTTCTATTGCGAAACCCTCCGCAAGAACCGCGAACTCAGATCTGACAGCGCGGTCACAAACAACCGATCGGGCCTGGGGGTCATCGGGTGCAAAGAGGGAGAAGGATCGTGTCCTACGGCAATTTGTTTCGTACGTCGGTGTCTGCGCGCCAGCGGCTGCTGACCCAGCTGATGCTCGGCACCAGCCTGTGCGCCGCGCTGCCGGGAATGGCCTTCGCCCAGGCGGCGACGACGCAGCCGCAGGCCGGCAACACCTCCGCGCCGCAGAACGCCGCACCCGGCGACAGCGAAGGCGACATCGTCGTCACCGGCTACCGCGCCTCGATCGAGACCAGCCTGGCGCAGAAGCGCGACGCCAACGCGTTCGTCGACGTGATCACCGCCGAGGACGTCGGCAAGTTCCCCGACAAGAACGTGGCGGACGCGCTGCAGCGCGTGCCCGGCGTGGTGATCGAGCGCGACGGCGGCGAAGGCAGCCGGGTGAGCATCCGCGGCCTCAGCTCCGACCTGACGCTGACCGAACTCAACGGCAACTTCATCGCCTCGGCCGATTCCGGCGATCCCTCGCGCAGCTTCAACTATCTGCTGCTCCCCGCCAACCTGATCGGCAGCGTCGAGGTATTCAAGTCCTCGGAAGCGCGGCTCGACGAAGGCGGTGTCGGCGGCGTGATCATCAACCACACCCGGCGCCCGTTCGATCTCAAGCCCTGGTCGGGCAACGTCCAGGTCGAAGGCACCTATTCGGACGTCACCAAGAAGGTCGAGCCCAGCGTCTCGGGCCTGCTCTCCTGGCATAACGAGGACAAGACCATCGGCTTCCTGCTCGGTGCGACCTATCAGGTCCGCACCAACCGCACGCTGAGCGCCGCCACCGAAAGCTGGCACTGGTGGACGGACGAGAAGAACCCGAAGCAGGCCACCGACGTCAACGGCAAGACCTTCGCCAATGACGACGCCATCTCCTACTGGAACGACGGCGTGACCACCCAGGGTGGGACGCACTACAACGGCTATTGGGCGCCGCAGTCGGTCGACGAGACCGTGCTGATCGAGAAGCGCAAGCGGCTCGGCATCCAGGCCACCGCGCAGTGGCAGCCGTTCGAGGGCTTCAATCTCACCGCCAATTATTTCCGCTTCCAGCTCAACGGCGACAACGTCTCCAACCTCATCAAGATTCCCGAATGGGGCTATGGCGACTTCTTCACCGCCGGCCAGTTCGACAAGAGCGGCACGATCCTCACCTCGGCGACCTTCCAGGTGCCGCAGGACGGCACCGCCTGCCGCACCGGCAATACGCCGTGCACGATGGAAACCCCGGCGATGCAGAGCTATTATGCGCGCCAGAAGACCGTTTCCAACACCTATGACCTGCACGGCGACTTCACCCGCGACCGGCTGACCGTTTCGTTCGCCGGCGGCAAGACCCGCGCCACCGGCGGCCCCTCGTTCCAGTTCTACGCCCAGGCCAAGCCGCGGCTGGTGGTCGGCAACGGCCTCGCCAACCGCGTCAACGGCAATATGCTCAGCCAGTGGAGCTTCACCGACCAGTCGGTGGCGATGCAGTTCTCGCCCGAGTTGCAGCAGAACCTGATGAAGGGCATCTCGCAGGTCGATCTCGGCTCGACCGGCTCGGGCTACACCAACAGCGCGATCGAGCAGAAATATGCCCAGATCGACCTGACCCGCCGGTTCGACAGCTTCATCGACTCGATCCAGGTCGGTGCCAAGTGGCGCGAGGGCAAGGTGGAGCGGCAGACCGGGCGCTTCGAATGGTATTCGGATGCGGCGGGCACGCTGCGCTACCAGGATACCGCCGGTGCCGCGGTGACCCAGCCGGCCTTCTTCCAGAGCCAGCCGATCGGCAACATCGCGGGTGGCTTTTCGACGAGCGTATTCCCGGCATTCAACATGGACAACTACCTGGCCTATCTGAACAAGACCTATAACGGCCCGGTCCGCGTGCCCGAGCCGGAGAATCGCTACGACATCAAGGAGCGGATCTGGGCGGGCTATGCCCAGGCGAACTTCAAGGTGAACAACGTCCGCGGCAACCTCGGCCTGCGCGTGGTGAGCACCAAGCAGTCGGGTGTCTCCACCGACGTGATCTATTACGAGAATGATTACTGCCAGAACACCAACGGCAATCCGTTCGTCCCGCCGCCGGTCGGCCCGGACGGCAACTGCCTGGTGCTCCCGCAGGCGCAGCGCGAAGTGAAGGTGTTCAGCCCGAACGACGAGTCCAAGCGCTACACGGACTTCCTGCCGAGCTTCAACATTTCGTGGAACGTGACGCCCAACCTGCTGATCCGCGGTGCGGCATCGAAGGTGATCGCGCGTCCGGGCTATGGCGATCTCGCCGGCGCGCGCTCGCTGACCTTCAACTCGGACGCGTTTGTCTATGACCGCAAGCAGTTCGGCGCGCTGCCCGGCTGGTTCGGCAGCGGCGGCAATTTCAACCTGAAGCCGTTCAAGGCGTGGCAGTATGACGTCGGCGTGGAATGGTATTTCCACCGTGGCTCGGTGTTGGGCGGCACGCTGTTCCGCAAGGACGTGTCGGACTTCATCGTGCCGCTGGTGCTCGACATTCAGAGCAATGTCGCCGGCAACACCGTGACCGTGCAGCAATATTCCACCCAGGCGAACGGATCGAACGCCGTGTCGCAGGGCGTCGAGCTTTACGCGCAGCACACGCTGCCCTTCGGCCTCGGTGCGCAGGTGAACTTCACCTATAACGACACCTCGGTCGCGGAGATCACGCTGGACGGCAAGAAGGTGGGCGACTCCCCGCTGGTGGGCAGCTCGAAGACGCAGATCAATGGCTCGATCTTCTACGAGAACAGCAAGCTGCTGCTGCGCGCTTCGTATAATCGCCGCGGTACGCGGGTTGGTGGCATCCAGTCGGGCCTCAACGTCTATTCGGATCCGTATGAGCAGGTCGACCTCAACGCCTCGTACAGCTTCTTCGAGAACCTGCAGCTGACCGCCTCGGTGATCAACCTCACCAAGTCGGAGGAGCGGGCGCACCTGGGCAACGACACCGACGCCCGGTTCATCAGCAACCAATATACCGGCCGCCGCGCCTATCTGGGCCTCGCCTACAAATTCTGATCAAACCCCCCTCTGGTGGGGCGGCCCTGTGCCGCCCCGCCACCTTTTTTTCCGCTTTTCACGCTGCGGATCGGCCAAGGAGAGGCTCATGCGATCGAAGCTCCGCCGGGCGCTCGCCCTTCTCGCCCTGATGGCGCCGCTCGCCGCCTCCGCGTCCAACCCGATCGTGCGCGGCTGGTATGCCGACCCGGAGATCCGGGTGTTCGACGGGCAATATTGGATCTACCCCACCTATTCCGCGGATGACGGCGCGCCCGACCGCACCCGGCGTTTCACGCCCGCGCAGGAAGAGGCCCGCAAGCGCAAGACGGTGCGGCCGTCCTATGCCTACCAAACCTTCTTCAACGCCTTCTCCTCGCCCGATCTCCTCCACTGGACCAAGCACCCCCACGTCCTGGACGTGTCGCGGATTTCCTGGGCGGCCTATGCGATCTGGGCGCCCTCGGTGATCGAGGCGCAGGGGCGCTACTACATGTTCTTCTCGGCCAACGATATCCAGAGCGACAAGGAACACGGCGGCATCGGCCTCGCGGTCAGCGACAAGCCAGGCGGGCCCTTCCGCGACGCGCTCGGCAAGCCGCTGATCGGCGGATTCCATAACGGCGCGCAGCCGATCGACCCCTTCGTGTTCCGCGATACCGACGGGCAGGTCTATCTCTATTATGGCGGCTGGCGGCACTGCAACGTGGTGCGGCTGAGCAAGGACCTGCGCCGCGTGCTGCCCCATGCCGACGGTTCGACCTGGAAGGAGATCACCCCGCCGGGCTATGTCGAGGGCTCCTTCGTCATCAAGCGCAAGGGGGTCTATTATCTGATGTGGTCCGAAGGCGAATGGACGGGTTCGGACTACCGCGTCGCCTATGCGACCGGCCCCAGCCCGACGGGCCCGTTCACCCCGCGCGGCACCATCCTCCAGGAGGATCCGAAGATCGCGCGCGGGGCGGGGCACCATTCGGTGGTCAACGTGCCCGGCACCGATCGCTGGTACATCGCCTATCACCGCCGTCCGCTCGCCGACCAGCAGGGCGAGCACCGCGAACTCGCGATCGATCGCATGACCTTCAACCCGGACGGCTCCATCCAGCCAGTTCGGCTTACCAACGACGGCGTGGCGCCCGAACCGCTCCGCCGCACCCGCACCCATTGACGACGCGCCCAGCCAAAGGAACCCTCGTGCCCCTTTTCTCCGCCAAGCCGCTCCGCGCCGCCGCCTTCGCGCTCCTCGCCAGCGTCGCAACGCTGCCTGCCGTCGCGCAGCAATCCGATCGCAGCGAGGCCCTGGTCGATCTGGTGAACCCGCTGATGGGCACCGATTCCACCTATGAGCTGTCCTACGGCAACACCTATCCCGCGGTGGCCGTGCCCTGGGGGATGAACTTCTGGACCCCGGTTACCGGCAAGCCCGGCAGCGGCTGGGGCTATATGTACCATGACAACAAGATCAACGGCATCAAGCAGACCCACCAGCCCAGCCCCTGGATGAACGACTATGCCGCCTTCTCGCTGATGGCGGAGACGGGCCCGGTGCGGATTCGCGAGGCCGAGCGCGCCTCCTGGTACAGCCACAAGGCCGAGGAGAGCCACCCGTACAGCTACCGCGTCTACCTCGCCGATTACGACGTGACCGCGGAAGTGGCACCGACTGCACGCGCCGCGCAGTTCCGCTTCACCTTCCCCAAGGCCGATGACGCGCACATCGTGCTCGACGCCTTCGCCGGCGGATCCAGCGTCACGATCGATCGCGCGCGGCGGCGGATCAGCGGCTGGGTGCGCAACAACCATGGCGGCGTGCCGGGCAATTTCCGCAACTATTTCGTCGCCGAGTTCGACCACGACTTCGCGGTCACGCGCAGCTGGGACGACAATTGGCAGCTGACCGCCGCCGCGCAGCGCGAGGGCAACCATGTCGGTGCGGTGGTGAGCTTCGCCACCCGCGCTGGCGAGCAGGTCCATGTGAAGGTCGCCTCGTCCTTCATCAGCCCCGAACAGGCCGAGCGGAACCTCGCCAGCGAAATCGGCGGCGACGGCTTCGAGCAGACCAAGGCCAAGGCCAAGGCGGCGTGGGAGAAGGAGCTCGGCCGCGTCCGCGTGACCGATCCCAATCTCGACAATCGCCGCACCTTCTATTCGGCGCTCTACCGCATGCTGCAATTCCCGCGCATGTTCTACGAGATCGATGCCCAGGGGAAACAGGTCCATTACAGCCCCTATGACGGGCAGGTGCATCCCGGCCCGATGTACACCGACAACGGCTTCTGGGACACGTGGCGGGCGGTCTTCCCCTGGTTCGCGCTGATGTACCGCGAGCGCGATGCCGAGATCATGCAGGGCCTCGTGAACACCTACAAGGAGGGCGGCTGGCTGCCCGAATGGGCGAGCCCGGGATACCGCGACGTGATGATCGGCTCCAACTCGGCGAACCTGATCGCCGATGCGTATCTGAACGGCGTGCGCGGGTTCGATATCGAGCCGCTGTACGAGGCGATGGTCAAGAACGCGACGACCAGCCAGGGCCGCCCCAAGGACAAGAACGGCAATGTCGTCGGCGCGGTCGGGCGCGAGGGCGTCGAATATTACAACCAGTTCGGCTATGTGCCGTATGACGTCGGCATCAACGAGAATGCCGCGCGCACGCTGGAATATGCCACCGCCGACTTCTCGCTGTCGCGCCTCGCCGCGGCGCTGGGCAAGAAGGACGATGCCCGGCTCTATGCCGAGCGCGCGCAGAATTTCCGCAAGCTCTACGATCCCGAGAGCGGCTGGATGCGCGGCCGCAACAAGGACGGCTCATGGGAGACGCCGTTCAATCCGTACAAATGGGGCGACGCCTTCACCGAGGGCAATGCGCTGCATTACAGCTGGTCGGTGATGCAGGACGTGCAGGGCCTGATCGACCTGATGGGTGGCGATGCCAAGTTCGTCGACCGGCTGGACTCGGTATTCGCCACCGCGCCGATCTTCGACGACAGCTATTACGGCCAGGTGATCCACGAGATCCGCGAGATGCAGATCGTCGACATGGGCCAGTACGCCCATGGCAACCAGCCGATCCAGCACATGATCTATCTCTACGACTGGGCCGGCGCGCCCTGGAAGACGCAGGCCCATGTCCGCGACGTGATGCGCAAGCTGTATGCCGCGACGCCGGATGGCTATCCGGGCGACGAGGATAACGGCCAGACCTCGGCCTGGTACGTCTTCTCGGCGCTGGGCTTCTATCCGGTGACGCCGACCGTCGGCCAGTACGCGGTCGGCAGCCCGCTGTTCCGCAACGTCCGGCTCACCATGCCGGGCGGAAAGGTGCTGACGATCGAGGCGACCAACAACAGCGCCGAGAATGTCTACATCCAGTCCGCCACGCTCAACGGCCGTGCGTACACCAAGCCGTGGCTTACCCGCGAGGCGCTGCAGGCAGGGGGCACGCTGCGCTTCGTGATGGGGCCGACGCCGAACAAGGCCTGGGGTGCGCGCAAGGCCGATGCGCCCTTCTCGATGAGCGCGCCGAAATGAGCGCAGGGGAAAAGACGATGCAGTTCGATCGACGTTCGCTGATGGCCGGTGCCGCGGCGCTGGGTGCCGCCGCCGCATTGCCGGGTGCCGCGCGCGCCGCCACCGGCTTTGTCAGCAAGCGGCCGCCGGTCGCCAAGCGCCGCTTCGTCAGCAAGGCGGTGGAGGCGGAGATCGCGCGGGTGAGGGCGCGCATCGCCGATCCCGAACTCGCCTGGCTGTTCGAGAATTGCTACCCGAACACGCTCGACACCACGGTGGAGATCGGCACGCTCGACGGCCGGCCCGACACCTTCATCATCACCGGCGACATCAACGCGATGTGGCTGCGCGACAGCTCGGCGCAGGCGCAGACCTATGTCCATCTCGCCGGACAGGATCCGGCGCTGCGCCGGCTGTTCGTCGGGCTGATCCAGCGCCAGGCGCGCTGCATCCTCGTCGATCCCTATGCCAATGCGTTCGAGAAGGACCCCAAGGCCAAGTCGAGCCTCGAATGGTCGCAGGTCGACGTGACCGACATGAAGCCCGGCGTCGCCGAGCGGAAATGGGAGATCGATTCGCTCTGCTACACGATGCGGATCGCCCATGCCTATTGGACGCACACCCGCGACAAGACGCCGTTCGACGATCTCTGGTCGCAGGGCGCCAAGCTGGCAGTCGCCACCTTCCGGGTGCAGCAGCGCAAGCATGGGCCGGGGCCGTATCACTTCCAGCGCCAGGCGGTCGCGCCGACCGACAGCGTGCCGATGGGCGGCTATGGCGCACCGACGCGCAAGATCGGGCTGATCCACTCGATGTTCCGCCCCTCGGACGATGCCTGCGTCTATCCGTTCCTGATCCCGTCGAATCTCTTCGCGGTCTCGGCGCTGCGCAAGGTGGCGCAGCTGCATCGCGAGACGCGCGGCGACGAAGCCGCGGCGAAGGATGCGGAAGCGCTCGCCGACGAGGTCGAGAAGGCGCTGCACGAACACGCGCTGGTGCCGGACGGCAAGGGCGGCAAGGTCTGGGCCTATGAGATCGATGGCTTCGGCAACTGGATCTTCATGGACGATGCCAATGTCCCCAGCCTCTCGGGCCTGGCGATGATCGACGCCGCGCGCCGCGACGATCCCTTGTTCCGCCGCACCGCCGACCTCGCCTGGAGCGATCGCAACCCCTATTATTTCGAGGGCAAGGCCGCGAAGGGCATCGGGGGCCCGCACATCGGCCTCGACATGATCTGGCCGATGTCGATCATCACCCATGCGCTCAACAGCGACGACGATGCCGTGATCGCCCAGTGCCTCGCTTGGCTGAAGACCACGCATGGCGGCACCGGCTTCATGCACGAGAGCTTCAACAAGGACGATCCCGCCAAGTTCACCCGCGCCTGGTTCGCCTGGACCAACGGGCTGTTCGGCGACCTGATCCTCGACCTCGAGCGGCGGCGCCCCGCGCTGCTCGCCCGCACCTACTGATCGCGATGCATGGCTCGGTTGTGCCCGCCTCTCAAAGCACGTCATCCCGGCGAAAGCCGGGATCCAGTCGCCTCTCCGCTGCGGCAGGAGCCGGAACGCTGAGGGCAATGGATCCCGACTTTCGTCGGGATGACGGCGCTAGGCACATGCCATCCCACACCACTACACTTCTCATTCGGAGCCGATGACGATGACCATCGCCACACGCCGCCAACTGCTGCTGGGCAGCGGCACCGCCGCCATTGCCGCCGCGCTGCCGCGCACCGCCTGGTCCGCCGCCTTCGAGGCCGCGCGGCCCGATCTGTTCATCGGCACCGGCGGGCATGGCCATACCTTCCCCGGCCCGGCGCTGCCCTTCGGCATGGTCCAGCTCGGGCCGGATACCGACAACAGCCGCTGGGATGCCTGCTCCGGCTACCACAAGGACGATGCGACCCTCCTGGGCTTCTCGCATACGCACCTGTCCGGCACCGGCATCGGCGACATGCTTGACGTGCTGGTGGTGCCCAGCCGCGGGCCGCTCAAGCTCACGCCGGGCACGCTGGAAAAGCCCGAGGGCAGCTATCGCCAGCGTTATTCGGACGAGCATGCCGAGCCCGGCTATTATCGCGTCCGGCTCGAATCGGGCGTGCTCGCCGAGCTGACCGTCACAGAGCGCACCGGCCAGCACCGCTACACCTTCCCCAAGGGCGAGGGGCATATCCTGATCGATTTCGCCCATGCGATCATCGACAGCTGGGACAAGGGCACGCTGGTCGAGGACGCTTCGCTGGCGCTCTCGCCGGAGGGGCTGCTCACCGGCAGCCGCAAGGTCAATCGCTGGGCCAAGGGGCGGCACATCCACTTCGCGCTGCAGCTGTCGCGCAAGCCGAGCCGCGTGCAGTTCTTCGGCGACGACGACGCGCCCGCGCCCGCCGGCGCGACCGGGGTTACCGGCAAGCGGCTGAAGGTCGCCTTCTTCTTCGACGATGCGGGTGCCACGCCGATCGAGATCAAGACCGGCATCTCGGCGGTCGACGTCGCGGGCGCCAAGGCGGCGCTGGCGGCCGAAGCCCCCGGCTGGGCGTTCGACGCCACCCGCGCGGCGGCGGCGCGGACCTGGGCGCGCGAGCTGGGCAGCATCCGCGTCGAGGGCGGCACGCCCGAACACCGCACCATCATGGCGAGCGCGCTCTACCACGCCTCGCTGTCACCGACGCTCTTCACCGATCGCGACGGCCGCTATGTCGGGCTCGATCGGCAGGTCCACCAGGCGCCCGGCGACGCGCCCGCCTACAGCACCTATTCGCTGTGGGACACGTATCGCGCGCTGCACCCGCTGCTCACGCTGATCCGGCCGGACATGGCGGCGCGCTTCACCCAGGATCTCGTCCGCCAGACGCAGCAGAGCCCCTATGGCCCGCCGGTCTGGCCGCTCCAGGGCGTCGAGACCGCGTGCATGATCGGCTGGCATGCCGTGTCGGTGCTGGCGGAAGCGCGCAACAAGGGCATCCAGGCCGACTATGCCGCCGCCTGGCCGAAGATCCGCGCGCGCGCCTTCGATCGGACCTTCCCGGACATCGACAGCACGCTCGGCCGCGGCTTCTATTACGACCTCGGCTATGTGCCCGCCGACAAGATCTGGGAATCGGTCAGCCGCACCCAGGAATATGCCTATGACGACTGGGCGATGGCGGTGCTCGCCGAGGCGGCCGGCGCGCATGACGACGCGGCGGCGCTGCGCAAGCGCGCGCAGAACTATCGCAACGTGATCAGCACCGACATCGGCTTCGCGCGGCCGCGCTTTGCCGACGGTAGCTGGTGGAACGACTATGATCCGATCCAGCTGGGCCATAACCCCGACAAGCAGCGCGACTATACCGAGGCCAATGGCTGGCAGGCGACCTTCCTCAACCAGCACGACGTGTACGGTCTGATCGCGCTGTTCGGCGGCGACCAGAAGTTCGAGGCCAAGCTCGACGCGCTGTTCACCGCACCCTCGACGCTGCCCAAGAACGCGCCGCCGGACATCTCCGGCCTGGTCGGGCAATATGCGCATGGCAACGAGCCCAACCAGCACGTCGCCTATCTCTATGCCTATGCCGGGGCGCCGTGGAAGACGCAGGCGATGGTCCGCCGCCTGTGCAACGAGATGTACAAGGCCGATCCGGATGGCGTGATCGGCAATGACGATTGCGGCCAGACCAGCGCCTGGTTCATCCTCAGCGCGCTTGGCTTCTATCCGGTCGATCCGGTGAGTGGCGTCTATGTGTTCGGCTCGCCGCTGTTCGATCGCGCCGAGCTGCAGCTGGGCGGCGGGCGCACCCTGCGCATCCGCGCGGTCGGCAATGCTGCGGACCGGCCGTATGTCCAATCGGTAACCTGGAACGGCAAGCCCTGGAGCCGCAACTGGATCGGTCATGCCGATCTGGCACAAGGCGGGGAACTGGTCTTCACCATGGGCGCCAAGCCCTCCCGCTTTGGCGCCGACAAGGCGGATCGACCGCCCTCCTATGGCCGGCTTGCGCATTGACGACGAAACGGGGCGCCCGCTCGGCGCCCCGTAATCGTTTGCATGGAAACCAGGTTGTAACCTTTCGGCAACGCTCTGCGAAATATCGCAATCAAATTGCTTTTTTAGGTAACCTGGATGTTGCCCAGATGAAACCAGCATGACACCTTCTTGGAACCAAGACCGGTAAGGCAGCTTGGGGCCCCAGACGCGAACACCGCGCAGCCGCGCTCCCCGGAGCATGGCGGTCCCCGATCGGCCGGATGTCCCGGCGCCTTGGTCAGCAAGAGGGGACTTGTTCATGATGCTACGGGGAGTTTGGGCCAGCAGTTGTTGCGTGGCCGCGTTGATGGCGGTGCCTGCCGCCGCGCAGACCAATGACAATCCGCCGGTCTCGATCGGCGATCCGGTTGCCTCGGCCAAGCTGGCCGACGAACCGGATCAGGACGCAGCCGGCGGCCCGATCGTCGTCACCGGCACGCGCATCGTGCGGCTCAACAACCGTTCGGCCGCGCCGATCGTCACCACCACCGCGGCCGAGATCGCCGCGCAGGGCGCGACCACGATCGAGGAAGTGACCAACCGCCTGCCGCAGGTCCAGGTCAATTCCGAGCAGAATTTCAGCGACTCCGAAGGCCGCCAGCGCATCAAGCTGCGCAGCCTGGGCTATGAGCGCACGCTGATGCTGATCGACGGCATGCGCATCGGCCTGCCCAACTCGGTCGACGTCGGCATCATCCCCAACGCGCTGGTCGATCGCATCGACGTGCTCACCGGCGGCGCCTCGTCGGTCTACGGGTCGGACGCGGTCGCGGGCGTGGTCAACTTCGTGATGAAGAAGAACTTCACCGGCATCCGCATCGACGGCAACTACAGCTTCTTCAACCACAACAACCGCGCGAGCGCGGTGACCGAGGCGGCGCAGCGCGCCGGCTTCAACGCGCCGCTGGGCATGAAGAACGACGGCGGCCGCGCCGACGTCAGCATCGCCGCGGGCACCAACCTGTTCGACGGCAAGGTCAACATCTCGGCCTTCGCCGATTATCGCCAGTCGAGCCTGGTTCGCCTGCGCGACCGCTCGAACGCAGTCTGCGAAGTGATCACCAGCAGCCGCACCTCGCCGCTCGCCTGCTCGCGCGCCAGCTACACGCCGGCCGGCACGATCATCCCGGGCGGGGCCAGCGGTACGCAGTACGTTAACAACCCCAACGGCAATGGCACCTTCATCCCGATCAACAGCGGGGGCCCGGGCAGCTCGGCCAATCCGTATGACGACTGGGCGTTCCAGCGGCCGTTCCACCGCGTCAACGCGGGCGGCTTCCTGACCGCGCAGCTCGACGATCACGTTGAACTGTACAGCAATGTGCTGTGGTACCGCGACAAGTCGTACAACACCCAGCTCAACCGCGTCCTGTCCTACAGCGCCCTCGGCACCACGCCGTACCAGGTGAACTGCGACAACCCGTTCCTCTCGGCCTCGCAGGGGCAAACGCTGTGCGGCGCGAATGCGGGCGTTGCAGGGCAGTTCGCATCGCTCGACGTGCGCTACCGCTTCGACTCGCAGCCGCTGGTTCGCCAGGAATATATCAACGCCGGGTATCGCATCACCGCGGGCCTGCGCGGTCGGGTGCTGGACAATGTCTGGTCCTATGACGTCGCCGGCATGCTGTCGCGCGCCCAGCTCGACACGATCGACGAGCCTTTCGCCAGCGCGACCAAGGTCAACCGCTCGCTCAACGTGGTGAACGTCAACGGTCGCCCGACCTGCCGTTCGGTGATCGACGGCAGCGATCCCGCCTGCGTGCCGTTCAACGCCTTCGCCCCGTTCAACAATGATTCGGCGCTGAACAACTATCTGTACGGCGGCGCGACCGGCGGCATCGCCAAGCGCATTCCGCGCCTGCTGCAGTTCGTCGGCACGGTGAGCGGCGATCTGGGCAAGTACGGCGTCACCTCGCCCTTCGCCGAGCAGGGCATCGCGATCGCGGTTGGCGCCGAATATCGCGACGAGATGGATCGCACCGACTACAACGAGATCTTCCGTCAGAACAACAGCAGCGGCGACAACGTCCGCGCCACACAGAACATCCTGGAAGGCAACGTCGAAATCCAGGCGCCGCTGGTCGAGCACCAGTCCTGGACCAACCTGCTGCAGCTGAACGGCGGCTACCGCCTGTCCAAGTATAACCGCCTCGACGACAAGTTCGGTACGTGGAAGATCGAGGGCATCTGGTCGCCCATCGAGGACATCACCTTCCGCGCTTCGATCAACAAGTCGCAGGCGGCACCGGGCGTGGGTGCAGCGGCCAATGCGTCGAACATCTCGTACAACCGCGGCTTCTATGCGGATCCGTGCGCCCCGCAGGTCAATGCAGCGAACCCGAACGGCCCGCGCGTCGCGCCGTCCTGGTCGCCGCAGCAGTGCGCCCGCACCGGCCTGGCGACCAATCTGTACAACAGCGCGACGCTGATCTGTCCGGACGATCGCTGCACCGTCCGCGAAGGCGGCTTCGCGCTGCGCCCCGAAACCGCCTATGGCAAGACGTTCGGCGTGGTGCTCCGCCCGCGCTTCGTGCCGGGCCTCACGGTATCGGTCGATCGCTGGCTGATCGACCTTCAGGACCAGCTCGAGTTCTTCAACCCGCTCGACTGGATCAACGGCTGCCTCGCCACCGGCAACGACTATTATTGCCGCGGCATCAAGCGCAACGCCGACGGCACGCTGTCGAGCCCCACGAGCGGCAGCCCTGCGACCGGCTGGGTCTCGCGCGGTTCGACCAATGGCTACAAGTCCAAGTCGCACGGCTGGGACTTCCAGGGCCAGTACAATACCGGCCTGGGCAATGTCGGTTCGCTCGACATGAGCTTCAACGGCACGCTGATGACGCTGGTCGGCAGCCAGGGCGCGCCCGACATCACCCCGCGCGACTGCACCGGCTATTTCGATAGCGGCTGCGGCGAGAGCATGCCGACCTGGGCGCACCAGTTCCGCACCACCTGGACGGCGCCGAGCCGCGTCGCCAGCCTGTCGCTCAACTGGCGCCACCGCAGCGCCATGCCGCGGACGGTCTATGCGCCCGCCAGCACCGGCATCCCGGCGCTGCCGGAAGCCGACAAGCGCGATGCGTATCCCGGCATCAAGGCCTATGACTGGTTCGACCTGGCGCTGACCTTCGACGTCAACAAGCGCATGACCTTCCGTCTCGCCGCGAACAACATCTTCGATCGCGACCCGCCGATCGTGCCGGACAGCCGCAGCCGCATCGGCCTGCTGCGCGGCAACACGATCATGGGCTACGACCTGCTGGGCCGCCAGCTGGTTGCGGGCGTCTCGCTGCGCCTCTGACGCACGGGCTGCGTTCCCCCGGAACTTCGGTTCCGGGGGAATGTACGCAGCAGGGCTTCACCCTGCGACGGACGATTCCTTAAGGCAGATCCGGGCCAGACAGTGTGTAGCCCGCCGGCGCCGTTGGTCGAGATCCGGAGCCACCGCATCACCAGCCTCGTCGAGGTTAGGCGTGAACGTGTCGGCGGCGCGCCGTCGCCCCTCTGCGTCGCGGCTCCTTGACGAAGAAACGCGGGGCCTGGTGCTTCAATCGCTTTCGTTCGTAGATCCACCGCGCGAGCAGGCTCTCGCTCGCTTCGGACGGTAGAAGCGGGGCGGCGCCTTGGAATGCCGCGGTACTCGCCCGATTTCGTTGATCACGCGGTTGAAGGCAGGATTACGCGCCCGCTGGGCTGACCAATGTGCTTCAACATATCTACTGCGTCGTTAACCAACGTTGAAATTTTCAGCTTAGTTTTGTCGTTCAGCAATCATATAGCCACGTACCAAGATGAAGGAGTGTGTGGTGAAGATTGCGACTGTCATGCAAGTTGCGGTGTCGTTATTTTGCTCTGGTCCAGTTGTCGTGCCACCGGCGATGGCGCAGAGCTCCGGTCCTGTGGCAACTGCTGTGTCAGAAGATCGGAATATCGAAATATATGCGTATATCGCGCCTCGTGCGATTGCCGCAAGTCTAGGCAAGGGCGGTTCGACTTCCAGTTCTAGCGTCACAGCCTTGCTTCGTACCGGCATGATTCGCTCGATCTATCATGAGACGTCCTCCGCCAGCCGGGGAAGCGTGGGCCAAACCGGAACGTTCGAGCGTGAAGTTTCTATTACTTTAGACAAGCGCGGGAAGACGATCGATCGCAAGGTTGTTCCTGAACCTGTCGGTCTGATCACCACGTGGCAGCACGAAAAGCCTGGGCTCGCCGTCGATATCGCATATTACGCAGCTGGACCGACGACCAAAGCAGGAAAGGTCCGTCTCGGGAGCTACCTGCAAACCATCTCGAAAGGGGATAGGGTAAGGGTATTCGACCGGGCGTGTTTGTTCATCATGTCGCTGCCGCGGGATAACGCCTTCGGCGATGACGCGGTGGCAATTGTTATCGTCTCTCCGCACACGGTCGATCCATCGGCCGCTCTGGCCGGTGGAGAGGTGGTTGGCAGGTACGTCCGTCATTGACTCCGGTGCCGCAACGGGAGGTTGCCGCCATTTCGGGCTGACCGACGCGCGCCATTGGCCTCGATCGGCAGCCCGTTCGTATCGGCTGACCTGCCCCCTCCGTCGGCCCCGCAGGCATACCGAGAGTCCGCCGGTTTGAAATTCGTGCTGCGCCACCGGCAGAAGCGCGCCGGGCGTGACGCCTCAGCTTGCCATTCTCATCCTCGAGCTGCCGCAGCCGCCGGGCTTCAGACACCTCCAGAGCGCCGCGACTGCGGATGCCGTCTACGACCGGGCACTGGAGAAGTGGCGCGGCTGGGCGTGGGGCGCAAATCGCTGACAAGAGGACAGTGACCGGGAATGAGCGGGGCGGAATGCCGACGTCAGAAACAAGATCGTTGACATTGCCAGTCCAAATTGCGTTCCTGCCCCGAGCTTCGCAACATTGGCGAAGATTCGGGGCAGGAATGGCCGTCGCCGGTCAATATTCGCAGGGGGATATCTTATGGCGCTAACGGTGGCACAATCGGTCGCGACGATGGCTTTCGCCAGTTACGGGGCGAGCGGGATTACCGGAACCGCGGCAGAACTTACCGCCGATTTGAACGTATTTTTGAACGGCGGTGCCTCGCCGCTGGCACCCGCTCCTTGGAAAGGGTTCTTCCCGCAGTACAATCAGGCCGGGGCGCAGCAACTCGCCGGCGGCGACTGGTCGGTGGTGTGGGGGCCGGTCGTAATCCTGCCGCCCGGTACCGTGGGCACCGATACCGCCGCGAATTCGATGTACGTCGCCTACAGCCCGAGTAACGCGATGTACGTGGTCGCGATCGCCGGAACCGACTTCACCAGCGTGTACGACTGGCTGGAAGAGGATTTCTACGTCGATCCGCCGCTGGTGGCTTGGCCGCTGAGCGCGCAGGATATGTGCCAAGGAACGGTCACCGACCCATCGGCCGCGGGTATCTCGGTAGCGACCTGCACCGGGGTCACCAACCTGAAAAGCATGACCGGCAGCAGCGCTGCGGGGCCGGGGGCGATCAGCCTGTACGATTTCCTGACCAGCGGCGTGCCGGCCGGTACCCAGCAGAACAGCACGCTCGTCTTTACCGGGCACAGCCTGGCCGGTGCCCTGTCGCCGACGCTGGCGTTCGATTACAAGCTGAACGGCGGCGGATCGTGGGGGGCGATGCGGGTACTGGCGCTGGCCGGCCCGACGCCCGGCAACACCGCCTTCTCCAACGCCTTCGGGGCGGCGTTCCCGCAGGCGCAGTCGGACGATAGCAAGCTGCCGTGGAACACCAATTTCCGCAACACGCTGGATATCGTTCCGCACGCGTGGGACGACTTGTCTGCGTTCCTGCCGAAGGCCACCTTTGTTCCCCAACCCACCCGCTATCGCAGCAAGTGGGGCTTGCTCAGCGGTGGCATCTATTCGGCGGTGTGGAGCGGCATTCATTCCGCGATGAACGCGGTGCAAAACGCATCTTACACCCCGATCACCTATCAGGACGTCAACCCCGGCTACGGCCATTTCAATGCGACGGGCGACTGGGATCCGCAGGTGCCGTCGGGCAAGATCAACTCGCTTACGGAACTGGGTCCGTGGGTCGAGTGGGCGCACCACGACGGCTACGTATATTATTTCCAGCTGCCGCAGTTGGCGATGTTCCCGGCCAAGGCAACGCGGGCGGTGGCGAACGAGGAACGGATCGCGCGGCGGCGCCTGACAGCGCAGCTCTATCTGCTCAAGACCGCTGCGTATGCACCGGAGGTCGAAAAGCCAGCCGAGCCGGACGAAGCTGGCTAGTCGGGCCAGTCGCCCGTCGTCGCCATCCAGACGCTGACGGCAGCGGCGACATCTGTTGTGTCGTCCACGTGCCGCCGACGGTTCCCGACCAACTCAAGACCTTCAGCATCGTTGATGTAAGCGTCAGCTATCGCCAGAATCCGCCATTCAGGTCGCGCAAGCCGGCGGTCAGTTATGCGCCCCACTTCTTGTTATTTGAGCTCGCCGGGGTCGATCCCGGAAGCCGCCGTCCGTTGATGTGGCGCCCCAGCCGCCTCCACGCGCCGTCGGCACGGCGGCCAATGGCGGCCCGGGGTGCGGGCAGTGCGAGGCCGAAACAGCGATAAATGCGGGCGGTGTTCGCCTTTACCAAGGGATGGTGACTCGGGAGTGGATTGGCTCTGCCGAGCGATTGGTAGGCAGCGATCCCATCGCAGGCGCGCTGCCTGCCCGTGGTCAACTCCGCCAGTGCGGTGGATAAGCAGCGTCATATCCCCGCATTTTCTCCATCCGCGACAGCCACGCGCCCAGCGCTGGCAGACGCACACGCAGGTCTTCAAGGCCAAGCGCCATCTCGATGGCCTCCGGACGCGCCGCGACTCGTAGCAGCATCTGGATGTTCGGAAGCGCGACAATGTCCGCTGCGGTAATGTCGTCACCCGCCAGATACGGCGCGATGGACAGCGCCTGCTCCATCCAACCAAGCGCATCATATGCGCGCGCGGCAGACGCACGCATTGCTCCGGGATCGTCCTTCGCATATCCGCGCAACAGCGGGCGGACGATCTCAACATCCAACAGATCGCGCGTGTAGTTCTCGAACTCGCCCACGCGCTGCCAGATGCGGCCGTGCTCCTGCATCGTCTGGCCGAACAGCGGCACGGTGGGATGGGCACGATCCAGGAAGGCGATGATCGCCACCGATTCGTACAGCGCAGCGCTGCCCGTCTTCAGCACCGGCACCTTGCCGCGCGGATTGAGCTGGAGAAATGCGGGCACGCGCTCCGCCAACTGGGCGGTATCCATGCGGCGGGACGCATAGGGCACGTCCTTATATTCAAGCGCCAGTTGTACCCGCCAGGCATAGGGGCTGCCGCTGACCCAGAAGAGCTCGTGATCGATCGGCGCCCCTACCGCGCTCACAATTCTATCCCCGCACCGGCGAGCACACCATTGATTCGTTCATCAACCTCGCGCTTGGTCGCAGCCCAACCGGGTACCGTGTCGAGCAGGCGCTGCTGCCAGGCGACCAGATTGGGGAATTCGTTCAGCGGAATCTTTGTCCGCTCGTTCTGCGAGAATGGCCCGGCGATGTCGAAATCGGCCAAAGTCAGCCGGTCGCCGACGATATAGTCGTGCTTGGCGAGATGCGCGTCCAGGACGGCAGCCCCCGCACGGATCTTGTCGGCCGCCAGTTGGACGATGGTCTCGTCCGCGGGCAGGCCTATGAAACGCTTGCCGAGCACCTCATCGAAGGTGAGCGTCGCGAAGATCCGCCACTGCTCGCCCGACCAGAACATCCACTGGAGGATCTCGTATTTCTCACGGGTCGTTTTGCCGGCCAGATCGCTCCCCGCCTTCTCCGCGAGATAGAGGTTGATCGCCGCCGACTCGTAGAGGACGAAGTCGCCGTCTACCATCACGGGCGACAAGCCGTGCGGATTCAGCTGCAGGAACTCGGGCGTGTGGCTCTCGCCCTTGAAGAGATCGACGTTCACGATCTCAATGTCGATGCCCATGGCAGCAGCTGCTGCCGTGACGCGGCGCCGGCTGCCCGAACCGGGATCGCCGTAGATCTTGATTGCCATTGTTAGATCGTCCTTTGCATGGGGGAAATTAGGCTGGCCGGACCTAAAAGAGGGAGGGACGCGGCTGATCTAGCCTTGGAAGTCGAGGGTCAGGCTTGCGCGTCGGCGCGCAGGCGGTCGAGCACCGGCAACAGCTCGGACGGATCGGGACGCCGCGTGTAATCGGGATTGACCTCGGCATAGGCGATCGTGCCATCCATCCCGATCACGTAGCTCGCCGGCATCGGCAGCACCCAGGCCGCATCGTCGTTGATCGTCGGCAGATCGTTGCCGAAGGCCTTGTAGACCTCGATAAGGTCATCCGGCAGCGCGAAGCGCAGGCCGTAATCAGCGGCGACGGCAGCCCCGGCATCGCTGAGGATCGGAAAACCGAGCTTGTTGTCGCGCTGGGCCTTGCGGCTATTTGCCGGCGTCTGAGGAGAGATCGCGACGAGGCTCGCGCCGCGCGCTTCGATCTCCGGCCGGATTTCCTCGAGTGCCTGAAGGTCATAGTTGCAATAGGGGCACCAGACACCGCGATAGAAGGTCGCGATCAGCGGCCCTCGCGCCAGCAGCGCCCGCGAATTCACGGTGGCGCCCGCTGCATCCGCAAGCGTGAATTCGGGCGCCGTATCGCCGGCCTTCAAGGCGTAATCGGCCTGCTCGCTGTCGATCAACGACTGGGTGGCGCGCTGCATCGTGTCGAGCTGATCGCGGGTCGGCACCAACGGAAAGCGTCCGTTCTCAAAATCCTCCCGCATTGCGTCGAGCTTGTGCTGAAGCGTCATCGCCATTCTCCATATCGCGGTGGACCCACCGGAAGCTGGGAGGTAGGCGATGCGTGGAAGGACGTGTATCCATCCAATGTGGACAACATCTATTCGAAATTTGAATGAGTGATCGCTGGCAGGAAATGGCTGTGTTCGTCCGCGTGGCGGAGAGTGGCGGTCTCTCGCGCGCGGCGCGCGAGCTGAAGCTTTCGCAACCGTCGGTATCGCGTATTGTCGCTACGCTGGAAGCGCGGCTGGGCACGACCCTTCTGCTGCGCACCACCCGCAGCATCTCGCTGACCGAAGCCGGAGGCCTGTATCTGGAGCGCGCGCGATCCCTGCTCGCGGAAATGGAAGAGGCCGAGCAGGCCGTCCGGGGGGTGGACTCGCTACACGGCGTGATACGCTTGGCGATGCCGGTGCTCTATGGCACGCGCGCGGTCATTCCGGCGCTTGCGCCGTTCCTGGCCAGACATCCGGATCTCCGGGTTGAGATGATCATGAGCGATGCGCGCCAGAACCTCATCACCGACGGAGTCGATGTCGCCATCCGCCTGGGCGTCGGACCGCTGGACTACTCCACCTTCGGCGCCCGCAAACTTGCGCTGGTCGAGCGCCTGGTTGTCGCGGCCCCGGCCTATCTCTCGGCGCGTGGCGCGCCCGCCAATCCAGCTGAGCTCGCCCGGCACGATTGTATCGTCCAGCATGGCCTGTTTGGCCCCGAGAGCTGGCGCTTCACGCACAATCAGACGGTCACCTCCGTTAATGTACCCGCGAAGCTCTGGATCAACTCGGCACCGGGGATTCTGGCGGCCGCGGTAGCAGGGTTGGGCATCGCGCTGGCGACCCGCGTGATGGCCGGAGAGGAACTCCGCACCGGCCTGCTTACGGAGTTGCTCGAGCCCTATCGGCTTGATCCGGCCGAGGTCTACGCTATTTTTCCGGCAGGTCCGCGGCCGTCGGCGAAGGTCCGCGCGATTGTCGATCACCTCCGGGCGACGCTCGACGCGAAGCGGTGATCATCAACTAACACATCTCATAAAGGCTGATCCGGCGTGTACTTGGCTTCCTTATCAACCATCGTTTTTGGGAACCGCTAACACGGCAGGAAGCCGCCAGTCATCGCGTTAATTGCCTGACCGCAGCGCGCCTAATTGCAACCGCGGATTAGCGATCATGCGGAGACCAAATGAGCTACCACTTCCACCGCCTCTCACGCCGGAACTTGCCGGTCCGCAAACGGCACACAATCAGCCGTCGGGCGCGTCCATCCCTGACGTCCGCAATTCGGGCGGGCGCCGACAGCCAGCTTTCCTAATGGCGCATGCCCATGATCGGGCGATTCCCGGACCATCCGCTTACTGCGTCAGCCCTCGCTTACCGACATTTTGCGGACAGTTGTTACCGCCTCGAAAAATGCGCTTGGGTTTTCCTGAGGAAGGTTATGGCCCGAGGCGATCGTTCGATGTTCGTGCGGACCCGTGAACATCGCTGCCTGGTCTGCTGTCCCGCCTGGCTTGAGAGGATCGTCTTTGCCGTCCAACGTCACGGCCGGGACCGTGATCCTCGGCTTTTCCCGAAGGCGCGCCTCGAGACCCTCGTAGATTGGGTCCCCCGCCGCCAGACCAAAATTGAAACGATAGGAATGGATGACGACATCAACGAAGTCGGGATTGTCGAATGACTGCGCCGTTCGCTCGAATGTCGCGTCGTCGAAGTCCCAGTTCGGAGACCATTGTCGCCACAGGAGCCGGCAAAGATCGCGACGGTTCGCGGCGAGCCCCTCGCGGCCCCGCTCGGTCTGAAACAGGTGCTGATACCACAGCACCGACTCAAGAGCAGGCGGAAACGGATGGCGCATCCGCTTGACGTCGATTACGTCGTAACTGGCGAGCGACACGAGGCCCGTCACGCGGTCCGGCCAGAGAGCCGTCGCGACACAGGAAGCGAGGCCACCCCAGTCATAGCCCGCCAGGATCGCGCGTTCGATGGCCAGTGAATTCAACAAGCCAATCAGGTCCGAGCCCAGCGCCGCCTGCTGCCCGGAGCGCATGGTTTCGGCACGCCGGAACCGGGTCGGGCCGAAGCCTCGAAGATAGGGCATGATCACTCTCGCCCCGGCGGTCGCAAGGATCGGCGCGACGTATTCATAGGCTCGTATGTCATACGGAAAGCCGTGGGAAAGTATGACCGGCCAGCCGTCTGCGGAGCCGAGCTCCTCATAGGCAATGAGCAGGGTGTCGGTTTGCGCAAACTTCATGGTAGGCAGGTCCCAGGTGGAATTGACGAAAAGCCGCCATCGACGTGGAGATTGACGCCGGTGATATATCCAGCGAGCGGGCTTGCAAGGAAGGCAACCGTATCGGCAAGCTCGCTCAATTCTCCAACGCGGCCTAGCGGAACGGCGGCGAATAGTGGCAGCACGCCACGCTGGATGTCCTCCCAAGGCGCACCCTCAGCCGCGATCCCGCGCGCCGCTGCTACCGCCCTAAAGCCACCCTCAAGTTTGTCGCTTTTGATCGTTCCGGGTGAGATCGCATTGACCGTGACGCCATCGGCGGCCACCGCTTTCGCCATCGAGGCGGTCAGAGCGTTTATCGCTGCTTTCGCGGCGGAATAGTCCGGCCCCGTCATAGGGGGCATCGTTGCCGCGCCGCTAGAAATGTTGATCACGCGGCCCCAACGGGCCTGTCGCATGAAGGGCAAGATGCGCGTGCTGACGCGGACCGCAGCAAGGACGTTGCGGTCATACGTCGATGCCCAGCCGCCAGACGTGGTCGCCTCCCAATCGTTTTTCGGGCCGGAGCCACCAGCATTGTTGACCAGGATATCGATCGCGCCGACCGCCTCTCGCGCCTCGGCTACCAGCCGCTCAACCTCCTCTTCCTGCGTCAAATCCCCGAGCGCCGGATGGGCGCGCCCACCGCTTGCGACGATGGCGTTCACGACACGTTGAACCTGCTCTTGATCGCGTCCGTGGATGACGACCGCCGCACCCTCGCGCGCTAGCGCTAAAGCTATTGCTTCGCCGATCCCCTTGCTGCTGCCAGTCACCAGGGCCGTCTTGTGGTCGAGTTGCAGATCCATCGTCCAAAGCCCATCTTGCGTCGCTGAGGAGGAGCTAGGTCGATCGTGACGGCGAGTGAGACAAGTACGCACTTTAAGGTGCCTGTTACGCCTGAGCACCGGGCTGCCTGTCTCGGACCTGACGGCACCTCCGAGCATGTGATTCGCGTAATCCGGATGATCCAGGGTCGCTGGAAACTCCCAATTCTGTTTCGCCTGTTTGCTGACCCGAGCCTGCGGTCGTCGCAATTGATGCGCGACATGCCCGACATTTCGCAGAAAATGCTGACGCAGCATTTGCGGGAGCTAGAGACAGACCGCCTCATTGAGCGGATCGACTTCGAGGAAAAGCCGCTTCGTGTCGAATATCGGTTGTCGGAGAAGGGTCAAAAACTGATGCCGCTCTTATTCGAGGCCAGACGCTTTTCCGCTAGCCATCCCGAATAGCCATTCGCTGCATGGTTCGCGGTAGTTTCTGTCTTTGAAATGGCAGCAATGGCCAATTCTGTTCCTCAAGCCGGCGATCCCCTTTCGGCCAGTGTTGCTCATTTCGGCGCGAGTGTCGAAAGCACATCGGATGCCGTGCCGTTCAGGCGCTTCCACGGCCAGAGAGGATTCGGGATAGCCAATGTCGGCGTGTCCGCGACAAGCGCCTGCATCTTGGCATCCTGATCGGGACCGTCGCCCCGCATCGGCTTTCAGATCGGCGTGAGGATGGCGGCCGGGTGGATCGAGTTGTAACGTATCGGTCCCTCGGCCGGTCACTCGTACGACGACACCTCGACGAGGTTGCCGTCGGGATCGCGCACGTAGACCGAGCGGATGGGGCCCATCGCGCCCTTCTTGGTCACCGGGCCCTGCTCGATCGCCACGCCGCAGTTGCGGAAATGCTCGGCGACGGCGTCCGGCGCGACGCTGGTAAGAAAGCACAGGTCGTCGCTGCCGGGCTGGGGCGAACGGGCGGTGAACCATTCCTCCTGGCTCGCGTCGATCGGGCGCAGGTTGATCTTGTTGCGGCCGAAGGTGAGGGTGGTGCGGGGTGCCCCGCCCGACGGCGGCGTCGCGGTCTCACGCGTCATGCCGAGCACGCGCTCGTACCAGGCGGCGGAAGCCGCAACATCGGCAACGTTGAAGACGAGGTGATCAAACGCGTCCACCGACAGCATGGCATGCATCTCCCTGATCGGAACCGTTGTTCGCCGACACGTAGATGCCGGCCCATGTGACGCCGTCGCCGGTCGTTACTGCCACCGGCACGCGGCGATAGCCCTTGCCCTCGAACGCGTCGAGCCGCGGCCGATGGACGGGCAGGTCGGCCGAAGTGAACAGGTGGACCACCACTTGCGGCGCGGCCTCGTCGAGCACAATGGCGGGATAGCCGATCGCCGCATCCCAGCCCTCCTCGATCAGGTGGCCACGTACCTTGCCCTGCCGCCACGTCCCGTCGATACCGTTGAGCAGGTGCGCGTTGGGCCGGCCGGGCGCCAGCGTGCCGTAGGTCGCGAGACCTTGTTCCCAATCGTCGGGCCCGATCATCCGATCGGTCCTCCCGTGTCGAGCCAGGCGCGCAGCAACGCCGTCGTCTCCGCCGGCCGCTCCAGCGGCGGCAGGTGGCCACAATCTTCGAACAGGTGAAGGGTCGAGCCGGGGATCGCCGCGTGCATCGCCCGAGCATCCGCAGGCGGGGTCAGGAGGTCCTCGGCCCCGACCGCGACGAGAGTCGGCACGCGGATGCCGGGCAGCAGCGGCCGGCTGTCGGGCCGGTTCAGGATGGCGCGCTGCTGGCGCAGGAACGCGTCGCCACCAACCCGTGCCGCCATGGCGCGCACGGCCGCACCGACTGGGCCGGCCACCGCGTCGGGATGGATGAGCTGCGGCAGAATCCGGGTGGTTACGCCAACGAAGCGGCCAAACGCGAGCGAGGCCATCGCGGCACGGCGCTCGGCGCTCCGCTCCGCACTGTCGGGCGCGGCGCTGGTGTCGATCAGCGCGAGACGGGTGACACGCTCGGGTGCCTGGCGCAGAACCTCGAACGCGACGTAGCCACCCATCGACAGGGCCGCGAGCGCGAAGCGGGGCGGTGCCGAACGCAGCGCGCGCGCCGCCATCGCGGCCACGCTGTCGTCGAGCGTGAGGTCGGCGACTTGCGCCTCGGCGACGTCCGCCAGCGCCTCCACCTGCACGCGCCACAAGGCTGCGTCGCAGAGCAGACCGGGCAGGAGCAGCAGCGGCGCGCGCTCAGCCATGCCGCCGTTCCTTGACGGTGAGAGCCAGCGCCGTGCCCGCGAGCGCCATGCCGCCCGTGAGCGCGACGACCCCGCCCCAGCCGCCATGCTGCCAGAACCAGCCGCCGGCCGATCCGGTGACGCTCGACCCGACATAGTAGAACAGCAGGTAGAGCGACGAGGCATGGCCCTTGGCGGGGCCGGCGAGTTCGCCCACCCAGCCGCTGGCCACCGCGTGCGCGGCGAAGAAGCCGACCGTGACCAACAGGATGCCGAGCGCGATGACGAGCAGGGCGGACGGTAGCGTCATCACCGCACCCGCCGCCATTATCAGCAGCGATGCCGCGAGCGGCCCGCGCCGACCCCAGCGGTCGGACAGGTGCCCCGCCCAGGGCGCCACGACGATGCCGAAGACGTAGCTCAGGAAGATCAGGCTGATCGCGGTCTGCCCGAGCCCGAACGGCGCCGCCGACAGGCGGAAGCCCGCATAATTGAACAAGGTCACGAACACGCTGGTCAGCACGAAGCCAATCGCGAACAGCCGCCAAAGGTCGTGGTGGCGCAGGTGCCCGCCCCAGGTGCGCGCATGATCGCGGACGGCTAGGCCGCGCTGCACCGCGAACCGCTGCGACGCGGGCAGCAGCGCCGCGAAGCCGATTGCGGCGGCCAGCCCGAGAGCGCCGAGGAAGGCCATGGCGAGGCGCCACGATCCCCATTCGACGAGCAGCCCCATGCCGACGCGGCCCGCCATGCCCCCGAAGGCGGTGCCGGCGACGTAGAGCCCCATCGCCCTGCCGAGGTCGCGCGAATGCACTTCCTCCGCCAAATAGGCCATCGCCACCGCCGGCACACCGCCCAGCACCGCGCCCTCCAGCAGCCGCGCGAGCAGCAGCAGCGGCCAGCTGGGCGCCAGCGCCGCCCCGAGGTTGCACAGGGCGGCGAGCGCCATCGACGCGAACATCAGCCCGCGCCGTGGCAGCATCTGCGACACCGCACCGCTGATGAAGATGGCGACCGCGAGTGCGCCCGTGGTGAGCGACAGCGCCAGTGCGCTGACGCCGGGCGCGACATGATAGTCGCGCGCGAACTCGGGCAGCAGCGGCTGGACGCAATAAAGCAGCGAGAAGGTGGCGAAGCCCGCCAGGAACAGCGCGATGCTGGCCTTCCGATAAGATGAGGAGCCATGCTCCAGTCCCTCGGATACCGATGCTGGCTGCCGCGTCGTCCGCCGCGCCGGCGGAGCGGCCTGCGCCCGCGAGAGGATGGATGACGTGCCGATCATGCCGCCCATATCGTCTCGACCCGCAACGCTGTCCAATATATGGCGCTGCTCTTGTCCATTGGTTCTGGAGATACCGTGGAGCTACGCCACATCCGCTACTTCATCGCCGTCGCAGATGAAGCCAACTTCACGCGCGCCGCTGCCCGTGTCGGGATCGGACAGCCTCCGCTCAGCCAGCAGATCCGCGATCTGGAAGCGGAGGTCGGCACACCCCTGTTCCGGCGCCTTCCCCACGGTGCCCAGTTGACGGAGGCCGGACGGGCGTTCCGCTCGCAGATCGAGCGCATCCCCGGACAGGTGGCGGACGCGGTGCGGGCGGCGCAGCGCGCCGGCCGCGGCGAGATCGGCGCGCTCAAAGTCGGGTTCACCGGATCGGCGGCGATGAACCCGGTCGTCGTCAGGACGATCCGCGCGTTCCGCCACCGTCATCCCGACGTCGACCTGTCGCTGGCTGAAAGCAACAGCACGACGCTCACCGCCGGCCTGCACGACGGTAGCGTCGACGTCGCCTTCCTGCGCCCCGGCCCCGACCAGGCGTCGGCAGACCTGCGGGTCGTGCCGTTCGCCGACGAGCCGATGGTGGTCGCGCTGCCGACCGGCCATCCCGCGCTCGACGGGGACCATGGCGGGGCGGTCGCGCTGGCGACACTCCGCGATGACGCGTTCATCCTGACGCCGCGTGCGATCGGGCCGAGCCTGTTCGATACCGCGATCGGGGCCTGCGAGGCGGCGGGGTTCACGCCCCGGCTCGGCCAGCCTGCGCCGCAGATCGCATCGGTCCTGTCGCTGGTCGCGGCGGCCGAGGGCGTGTCCATCGTGCCGGCCTCGATGCGCCAGCTCGCGCTCGAAGGCGTCGCCTATCGCGAGATTGCCGACCTGCACCCGGCCGTCAGCCTTGCGATCGTCCACCGGAGCGAGAATCACGGCACGATCGTCCGCAACTTTATGGCCGTCGCACTGGCCGGCCAGCGCTGATCTGAAAATAGCTTTTGGCAGAGGCGAGTGCGTTGGCTCTGTTTTCAAGAAGCCTGAATTAGTCCCAGATTACCATCCCAGTCGGGACACTCGCGAATGGCAGCTCTGGCTGAACCCGCCGTTTGGCGAGGCCGCTACGGATGGCAGATTTGTCCCACTTGCGGCCGATCGAATGCCTGCGGTGAGACGGCAGCTTTCGGGTCGACGTGTAGGCAACCTGAGAGGTCGAATATCGGCCCAAGAACAGACCGAGTTATCCGCGCATCAGCTCAACAGGCGAGCGATGAACGCTGCAGCGGCGGCAAGCCCATCCTGATCCACCGAGTGCCCAAGGTCGCGAGAAACATGCGTGGTGACCTGAACCCCTGCAGCGTCCAGTGCCTCTGATGCCAGCTCCAACGACGGAAACGGCACCACGTCATCCGCCGTCCCGTGGATCAGCAGCACCGGAGGTCGATTGGTGATCTCAGCCTCCAGGCTTCCCGGATCCACGAGCATCCCCGAGATGCCGATGATCCCGGCGATCGGCTGCCGTCGCCGCAAGCCCACGTGTAGAGCCATCATTGCGCCTTGGCTGAAACCGACAATCAGCAGTCGGTCGTCTGCTAAACCATGGGATTCTAGTTCGCTTGAAAGGAACCGGTCCAGCGGAGGAGCCGCATCTGCAACACCCTTGGCCCGCTCCGCTGCCGAGAATGACTCAATCGGCCACCACTGATGGGCGTTCGCCATCCGCGGGATCAATGAAGGCGCGTCGGGAGCAACAAACGCTATGCCAGGCAGTGCGGGTTGGATCATCTTGGCGAGCGAGATCAAATCGTCGCCGTTCGACCCGTATCCGTGAAGGAGTACGACCAAGCCGGTTGCGTTGCCAACGGCGATAGGAGCAAGCCTGGGGCCATCGAGCAACGGGTGCAAGTGAGCTGTCATCGCTGAAATCTAGGCCGCCCAAGCCTGACTCGCCACCCCGGGTCACCCCTCTCACACCGATACGAACCGATTTCGGGTGATCAGGTCAGCGGAGGCAAAGCTAGGCGAGCAAAATAACATTACCCTCTAGCGAGATAGCCGAGTGCCTTAACAAATAACGTATTGATTTGGCGATCTTTGTGCTTTCCGCGATAGTCGGAGTCGTCAACAAGGGGGACTCGGCAATGCTTTCTCCACGGATTCTGCGGACGGTCATCACAAAGCGTTTCGATCCAAAGAAGGTGCGGATTGACCAGACCCGTAGTGCTGAGCTGATGCGCACGCGAGGTGCTCGCGTCGCCAAGGTTCTAGGCAAGACCACACCGTATGATCTGAAAACACCGTGGCTGACGCTGAGGCCGGATCGTCCGGCCGTTCCTGACAAGGGGTGGATTGAATACACCAGCCCAAGTTCAGTTGGCATGGGTCATTTCGATGATGGCGACTATATGTATGCCGCTTTCGATCTCATCTTTGAGAAGCAAGAAAGTGGCGGATACTCAATCGAGCGGCCGCAGTTAGCTATCAACCTCAAGAACCCACCATCGTCTCTAATGCTGGCGGAGATTGACGTCTTCACCTACGACTGGCCTTCGGGAGATCCAAAGTTTGAGCTCTACGCAAAAGAGCATCAGACGATCACAATCTCAGAGGGGCATCGCGAAACGGTGATGTTCCTGATGCAAGATTTCGCGTCCCTGCAATCAGCCTGGGCAGATGGGCCGGACTTCAAGGACAAGGATGGTAACTGGGCCTTCTTCGAGGCGCGCATCACGCCGATTGACTGAGGAAGCCCGCCCGCACTGCGGTGCATGACCGCGTCATCATCCGGTGGTGTCCGGGACGCGGTCGCGGGAGCTCCACACGGCCATCGAGCAAAGGCGGCCAAGTCTATGAGGAAGGTGGTGGCTGGCTCGCAGGCAAAAGCGGACCCAGTAGCGGGTAGAGTTCCTACGCAGTGGTGCGTTTGCTGAACATCGGGTTTTGGCGATTAACCTGCCGCTGAACCCGTCGCGCCGGAAAGACGGCTTCGTCCCACAAACGACCGGCAGCAGTCGACCAGATATGGTCGTTCCGATCTGTCACCGCGAATGTCTGGTTCTGTCAGGAGCTGTCGATGCAGATCTTCGATGCAGACCGTTAGGCAGCGTCCTCTTTCCCCCTTCTGCTGCTTTGGCAACTGCCACAAATGCGAACGTTTTGAGACTCAAGGCATCTCCGGATCCTCCGCGGGCACTGGCCAGCTTGTCGATTTTGCCATTGCCACGCTGGTCTGACGCGATGGTGCGCTGGAGTTCGCGCACGACGGGGTTCGGTGGCGTTGGGGCAAAGCTCATTTCCGGAGAACCATGGAGGACACCGCCCGCCACGCTTCGATGGCATCGATGTAGTTTTTCGGCGAATGCCGTTTGCTCGGAGCAGTTGGCTGGCGGAGGCGATCAGGGGTAAATCCCTGAACCGGGGTCTGCCGTGGGTGGGGCAGCGCGGTACGCGAGGATTGGCGCGGCGGCCGGTCATATGTCGGTTCCGGACGCCGCAAGGGGTCATGCAGCGGCGGGCAGGGCTGGATAGTCGACATAACCGTGCGCATCGCCGCCGAAGAAGCTGGCCGGATCGGGGGCGTTGAGCGGGGCGCCCAACGCGAAGCGGCGCGGCAGATCCGGATTGGCGATGAACAGCTTGCCGAAGGCGATGGCGTCGCCGCGCCCCTCGGCGAGCGCGCGGATGGCGCTGGCCTTGTCATAGCCGCCGGCGAGCAGCAGCTTGCCCGGATAAAGTGCCCGCATCAGCCGGATGATCGCGTTCCATCGGGGATCATAGGCGGTGTCGGTCTCGACGCCGAGCGTGGTCGGTTCGACGAGGTGGAGATAGGCGAGACCGCGCGGGCCGAGCGCGCGCGCGATGTGGCCGAAGGTCTGTTCGGGCGTATCGTCGCCCATGCCGATGAACCGGCCCATTGGGGTCAGCCGTACGCCCACCCGATCGGCGCCCACCGCGCCCGCGACCGCATCCACCACCTCGAGCAGAAAGCGGGTGCGGTTCTCGATCGAGCCGCCATAGGCGTCCGTGCGACGGTTGCTGTTGCTGTTGATGAACTGGTCGATCAGATAGCCGTTGGCGGCGTGGATCTCCACGCCGTCCATGCCGGCGGCGATCGCATTGCGCGCGGCTTGCGCATAGTCGGCCACGATCGCGCGGATGCCGTCGAGGTCGAGCGCCTGCGGGCGCGGGATGTCCGCCCAGGCGCCGTTCCCGTCGGCGTCGATGATGAAGGTCTTGCCTGGCACGTCCATCACGCTCGGCGCGACCGGCGCGGCGCCGCCCGGCTGGAACACCGGGTGCGAGACGCGGCCGACATGCCAGAGCTGCATCACGATCCGCCCGCCTTCGGCATGCACCGCATCGGCGACCTTGCGCCAGCCGGCGACCTGCGCCGCGCTGTGGATGCCCGGCGTCCAGGCATAGCCCTGGCCCTGCTGCGAGATCTGCGTAGCCTCGGTGATGATCATCCCGGCGCCGGCGCGCTGGCGGTAATAGTCGACGTTCATGTCGGTCGGTACGTTGCCCGCGCCGGCGCGCGAGCGGGTGAGCGGGGCCATCACGATGCGGTTGGGGAGGTCGATCCGGCCGAACGTGACCGGCGAGAAGAGCGTGGGGTGCATGATCCGGTTCCTTGACGTGAGAGAGGGGCAAGGGGGTGCCCACGCCGTTCGCCGAGGGGGGAGGGGGCGAACGGCGTGGGCGTGCAGCGCTCAGGCGGCCTTGCGGCGGCCGGCGAGCTGCAGGGCGGAAGCGACAAGGGCGAGAGCGATGCCGAGCGCCGAGACCGCGGTCCAGCCGCCGGCGTTCCAGGCCGCGGTGGAGGCAGCCGCACCGCCGGCCCCGCCCAGGAACATCGATCCCATGAAGATCGTGTTCAGCCGGGAGCGGGCTTCGGGGCGAAGCGCGTAGACGATGTGCTGGTTGGAGACGAGCACGCTCTGCACCGCGAAGTCGAGCAGGATGCAGCCGATCACCAGCCCGGCCACCGCATGCCACACGCCGAACACGATCCACGAGACCACGGTGAGCAGCGTGCCGGCGAGGATCACCTGGTGCGGCCCGCGCTTGTCCGCATAGCGGCCGGCGATGGGCGCGGCGAGGATGCCGATCGCACCGACGATGCCGAAGAGCCCGGCAATCTCTGAGCCCAGGCCGAAGCGGGGCGTCTGCAGGTAGAGCGCGAGGATCGACCAGAAGGCGGTGAACGCACCGAACAACAGCGCCTGGGTCATGGCGGCTAGGCGCAGCGCGCCGAACTCGCCCCACAGGTGCACCAGCGAGCGGAGCAGGCTGGCATAGCTATGGTCGCTCGCCGGCTTGCTGTGCGGCAGCGTCACCGCCATCAGCAGCGCAGCACCCAGCGCGAGCGGCACGCCCAGCCAGAACATCGCGCGCCAGCCTTCGTGCGCGGCGACGAAGCCGGCCAGCGTGCGGCTGAGCAGGATGCCGCAGAGCACCCCCGACATCACCGTGCCGACGGTCGCGTCGCGCTTCTCGGGCGAGGAGAGCTGCGCCGCGAAGGGTACGATCTGCTGCGCCACGGTCGCCGAGGCGCCGAGCAGCAGCGAGGCGACCAGCAGCATCGCGGAGGAGGGAGCGAGCGCGGCGCCGACCAGTCCGGCCGCGAGTACCAGGAACTGGATCACGATCAGCCGCCGCCGTTCGACCAGGTCGCCCAGCGGCACCAGCGCGAACAGGCCCAGCGCATAGCCGAGCTGGGTGGCGGTGGGGACGAGGCCGGTCAGCGCGCCGGGCATCTCGCCTTCGAGGATCCCGAGCATCGGCTGGTTGTAATAGATGTTGGCGACGGCGAGGCCCGCCGCCACCGCCATGGCGAAGTTCAGCCCGCGGCCGAGTACGGGTGCGATCGTGCCGGCAGGATGCGTGGTGGCATGCATGCGATGGTCCTCACAAAATGCTTGCCGGCGCTGGCGCGAGGTCGGTGTTCGGGCTGCCATGTCGGCGGTTTCGATGCGGCGGATATGGCATTGCAACGGATATGGCGGTACTCATCTGATCGGTTAGGGCAGTATAACACAAGGTGATGTAATGGACCTCGCCGAGCTGGCGATCTTCGTGGAGGCGGTGCAGGCCGGCAGCATCGCCGGGGCGGCACGTCGGCTTGGGATCGGCGCGATGGCGGCGTCGCGCGGGCTGGCGGCGCTGGAGCAGGAGGTCGGCGCGCGGCTGGTCCATCGCACGACCCGTTCGCTTTCGCCCACCACCGCCGGGGAGGCGTTCCTGCCCCATGCCCGGGCCATGCTGGAGGCGCAGGCGAACGGCATCGCCGCGGTGCGCCCGAACGAGGCCGGGCTGACGGGCATGCTGCGGATCACCGCATCGGCCGCCTTCGGCCGCAAGGTGGTGGCACCGATGATCCCCGGCTTCATGCACGCGCATCCGGCGCTGCAGGTCGAGCTGCTGATGACCGACGAGCAGGTGGATATCGTCGCGCGCGGCATCGACGTGGCGGTGCGGATCGCCAAGCTGCGCGACAACCATCTCGTCGCCCGCAAGCTGGCCGACAATCCCCGCCGCCTGGTGGCGTCGCCCGCCTATCTGGCGGAGCGGGGAACGCCGCAGCGCATCGAGGAACTGGCGGCGCATCAATGCCTGCTGCCGACCAACATGACGCACTGGGAATTCGCGCAGGGCGGCAAGCGGGTCCGGCAGCGGGTGGGCGGTGCGTTCAGCGCCAACTCGATCGAGGCGATCCACCAGGCATGCCTGGGAGGGCTCGGGATCGCCAATCTGTCGAGCTGGGACGTGGATCCGGCGATTCGCAGCGGCGCGCTGGTCGAGGTCGAACTGGCGGACGGCGTGCCCGATCCGCTCGCCATCTGGGCGGTCTATCCCACCGCGCAGCTGGTGCCCGCCAAGGTGCGTGCGTTCATCGACGCGCTGGACCGGGCGCTGGGGAAGGTGCTGGTGACCAACGAAGCGCCAACTGGCCAGAAAGGCGGCTGAATCGAAGAGCATGGGCGGCCCTCCCCGGCTAGCAGGACGCGCCTCGCCATAGAGATTGCCGATGATCCCCATCCGCTCGTGCGCGCCGCAGCACGGCGATGATCGACGGCACGCTGCACGGCGTCCGAACCGCGCGGACCTCGATCCCCCGGTTCTTCAACCTGCCAGCCCGATTGCGGCCTTCACCACCTCCGGCGTGAGCGGCATGTCGCGCAGCCGCGCGCCGGTCGCGTCGGCGATCGCGTTGGCGAGTGCGGCGCTTGTGGGCCCCTGCGCGGTTTCGCCCGCGCCGAGGAAGGGGGCACCCGGCCGGTCCATCACGTGCACCGCGACCGTGCCCGGCACCTCCTCGAAGCGCAGGATCGGATAACTGCCCCAGTCGAAGCTGGTGCGGCGGGTGGCGTCGTAGGTCACCGCCTCGCGCTTCGCCCAGCTCAGCGACTGGAGGATGCCGCCTTCCACCTGGTTGCGGATGCCGTCAGGCGAGGCGGGCTGGCCGGCATCGACCGCCGCCTGCACCCGGTGGACGGTGACCGCGCCGGTCTCGCGCTCGACCTCGATCTCCATCGCGATCGCGCAATAGGCGCCGATATTCTTGTAGCGGGCAAAGGCCATGCCGCAGCCGCGCCGGCCGTCGCCGCGCGGACGCCTGGCCCAGTCGAAGCGGTTGGTCGCCTCGATCATCACCGCTCGCGCGCGTTCGTCCTGCATATGGGCGAGGCGGAAGGCGAGCGGATCGACGCCGCCGGCCAGTGCCAGCTCGTCGAGCACGCTCTCGATCGTGAACACGTTGAGATGCGCGCCGAGCGAGCGCAGCGCCGAGACGCGCAGCGGCATCTCCGGCACGAAATGGTAGCGCACGTCCATGTTGGGAAAGACGTAGAGCGGGTTGGCGTTCCGGTCGCCATCGCCTTCGGGCATCGGGATCGGCTTGGGTTCGGGTGCCGGGAAGCCGGGGCTGATCTCCTGCGCCACGGCATACCCCCCGGCGCCGACCGGGCGGTTGTTGTGGGAGTTGCTCCAAACTTCATAGTTCCAGTGCGCGATCCGCTTGTCCGGGCCGATCGCCGCCTCGACGCGGGTGACCATGCCGCAGCCGCACGGCTCCCAGCCGAATTCCTGCTCGCGCATCCATTGCAGCCGGATCGGGCGGCCGGGCAGCGCCATCGCGATCAGCCCGGCCTCGGCGGTGACGTCGTCGGCGCCGTTCTGGCCGTAGCAGCCGGCCGAGGGGGTGTGGATGCAGCGCACCTTCTCCGGCGGCAGGCCGACCAGCTCGGCGACCGCGCGGTGCATGTCGAACACGCCCTGGCTGTGCGACCAGAGCGTCAGCTCGCCTCCCTTGGCCAGCGCCACCGCGCAGGAAGGGCCGATCGAGCCATGGCTGTACCAGGGCCGGCTGTAGCTGCCGCGCACGGTTTTCCACACGGGCTTCGCGCCGTCGTGCGTGTCGAGCACCTGGATCTCGCGGGTGGGCAGCTTCTGCAGCCTGTGCGGGCCATCGTCTACCGGCAGCGGGGGCTTGTCGCGGACATAGTCGCTGTCCTGCGCGACGCGCATCGCCTGGATGGCCTGCCATTCCCTTTCGGCGACGACTGCGGCGAAGCGGCCATTCTCGATCACCGCGACCACGCCCGGCATCTTGCGGGCGCGATCGAGCTGCGGTTTGGCGAGGCGGGTGCCGTAGCTGGGGCCCCGCACGACGCGCGCGTGGAGCATGCCGGGCAGGCGCAGATCCTGCACATAGGCCGCCCCACCGGTGAGCTTGGCCGGGATGTCGATGCGCGGCAGGTCGTGCCCCAGCGTGCGATAGTTGCGGGGATCGCGGCGCGGGGCGTTGGGGATCGCCTCGACGTGCAGCGACAGCTCCGCCGCCAGCGCGCCATAGCCCAGGCTGCGGCCATCGGGCGCGATCACCTGCGCCTTGCCGTTCGTCGATAGCGTGTCGGCCGCTTCACCCCAGCGCTTCGCCGCGGCCCGGGTGAGCAGCATCCGCACATTGGCGCAGGCATTGGCGATGGCGGTGCCGCCGTCCTGCATCGAGTGACTGCCGGCGGTGAGCCCCTCGTCGGGGGTACGGGCGGTGTCCGCCGTGACGAGGTCGATCGTGGTCGGCGGCACGTCCAGCTCTTCCGCTGCGACCTGGCGCAGCGCGGTGCGGATGCCCTGGCCCAGCTCGGCCTTGCCCGAGAAGACGGTGATCTTTCCATCGGAGGCGATGTGCACCCAGCTGTCGAGCACCGGGTTGCTCTTCAGGCTGCCGGGCAGGTCGGGCCGGCGCGGTGGTGGCGCGGCCCCGCCTTCGCCGCCGCCGGCGAGCTGGGCGAGGCCATGCCCCGCCAGGGAGAACGCGACGAGCAGGCCGCCGCCGGCGAGCAACTGGCGCCGATCGATGCTCATGCGGCGGCTCCATCGTTGGGGATGCCGGCGACGCGACGGATCGCGCGAAGGATGCGCATGTGCGTGCCGCAGCGGCAGAGATTGGTCTGCATGTGCGCGCGGATCTTCGCTTCGTCCGGGTGCGGATCGGCGTCGAGCAGGGCTTGCGCGCGCAGGAGCATGCCGGCGATGCAATAGCCGCACTGGGCTGCCTGCTCGTCGCGGAATGCCTGTTGGAGCGCGCTCATCCGATCCACGGTGCCGAGCCCTTCCACCGTTCGCACCGGCCGGTCGCCTACTGCCGAGACCGGGGTCACGCACGAGAACACCGCCTTGCCGTCCAGCTGCACGGTGCAGGCGCCGCATTGGCCAAGCCCGCAGCCATATTTGGCGCCGTTGAGGCCGAGATCGTCGCGCAGCACGTAGAGCAGGGGCGTCTCGGGGCTGGCGTCCACCTGGTGGCGGGCGCCGTTCACGGTGATCGAGAGCGTCATGGCTGGGCGCCTTCCTTGCGGGCCTTGGCGACGGCGGCGGGGAGCTTCCGCCAATCCGGCCGGTCGGTGTAGCGGGCGCGGAGATAGCCCAGCACCGCGGCGATCTGCTGGTCGGTCAGCGCGTCGGCGAAGCCGGGCATCTTTGGGCCGCGACCGGCGACCGGCGGCTCGATACCCTGCAGCACCGCCTGGGCGGCGCTGGTCGGCTCGGTGTCGCGGAGCACGGTGGCGAGCGACAGCAGCGGCCGTCCCTGGCCCATCATCGGCGCGCCGGGGCCGTGGCAGCCGGCACAGGCACCGGCGAACAGCACCGCGCCATCGGGGAAGCGGCGGGCGGCGGCGTCGGCATTATCTGGGAGCGGCGCGGCCGGAGCGCTCGGCGCGCCACCCATCTTCGAGACGATATAGGCGGCGATGGCGCGCACCTCGCCTTCGGGCACTTGCGCGAGGCTTTCAACGACCGGGCCCATGGGACCGGCCGCGGCACTGTGATCGGGCGAGATGCCGGTGCGCAGATAGGTGACCAGCGCTTCCTGGGTCCAGCGGCGCGCGGCGGGATTGGCGGCGTTGAGCGGCGGCGCGCGCCAGCCTTCGGCGATGCCGCCCGCATAGACCTGGGAGCGGATCTCGCCGCCGGCGAGATTGCGCGGCGTGTGGCAGCCGCCGCAATGGCCGAGGCCCTCGACGAGATAGGCGCCGCGATTCCACTCGGCGGAGCGTGCCGGGTCCATCGGCGTCTCGCCGTGGTGAAGGAACAGCAGCTTCCATCCGGCGAGGAGCGGCCGGAAGCCGAGCGGGAAGATCAGCCGGTTGGCGGGCGCCGCTTCGTGCACCGGGCGCCGCGTCATCAGGAAGGCGTAGAGCGCGTCCAGGTCCGCATCGCGGACATGGGTGAAATGCTCGTAGGGCAGGGCGGGATAGAGGTGCGTGCCGGTGCGGCTGACGCCGTCCTTCATCGCCCGCCGAAACGCGGCGGCGGACCAGCGGCCGATCCCGGTCTCTGGATCCGGCGTGAGATTGTCCGAATAGAGGGTGCCGAACGGCGTCGCCAGCGGGCGGCCCCCGGCAAGCGGGCGGCCCGCGTCGCGGGTATGGCAGACCGCGCAGTCGCCCAGCTTCGCCAGCACCGCGCCGCGCGCGACCTGTTCGGAGGTGAAGCTGCGAGCCGGCGGTGGCGCGATGGGCGCAATCGCCGGCCGCCAGCTGAGGGCCAGCGCGATTAGCGCGCCGGCGAGGCCGAGAAGCAGGAGAGCGAGCAGCCATCGCGCGTTGCCGCGGACCCGCTTCAGGAGGAAGACCATGAACGCTGTTCCCGATGGCCGATGCTACCCATGCCGCATGGTCTGCCTTTCAGGCTTTGCGGCTTCTTGTGCGCTGGTGCCACGGATTGAACAAACCACACATAATGCCGCGCACCCTCCCCTGGCGGGCCAACTGAGTGCTGGTGGACTATGTAGAGCATTAGCTAAGAGGGCGCGGAGTAGGCGGTCACGGCTGACTAGTAGCGTGCCGGACTCACAATGTCCGGACGAAGGTCGCGCTGCCAAGCGGTCTCGCGCCGGCTAAGAGGCAGGTCTTGGCGACAGCTGCCGTTAGACACGTGCCGGGGGAACGGCAGGAATGTCCCACTTTCGGCCCTTGCGCTTCTGTGATGATTCCCGCTGCCGGCGTCCGAAGGGCGGCTTGCCAGCTTATATTTCTTCGCCTCTCATCCACTCTTCCTGGCGATGCTGAGAGCGTTCAAAGCGGCAACCGCTCGGATTCGGACCGAGGCGTGCGCCCGCAGCCGCAGGAGTCCGGAGAGATATATTTGACAAGTTTGCTGCTGATCTAGCTAAGCCATTGATAAATGGCGCACCCGACAGGATTCGAACCTGTGGCCTCTGCCTTCGGAGGGACAAATTCAGGTATTTTGACGTCCATGACCATCCAAATACATCCATGTATATCAATATGTTAACGAAGTAAGTGCGCGCTTGTGCAGAGCGATCCGGAGGCGTATATTTGACGTATATTTGACAAGTTTTCAGGTCCAACATGCCGAAAAACCTGAGAGAAACGCCAATCACCACTCGAGCATCGCGGGCGAATTTGACGCCGGGTGTACACTGGCGCCTGCTCGATCCGGACACGCATCTTGGCTACCGCAAGGCGAAGCGGGGCGGGCGATGGCTGGTACGCAGCTACGAAGGGGATGGTGCGTATCGGCAGCAGACCATCGGCACAGCCGATGATGTGATTACCGAGGGGACGCTCACGTTCGAAGGTGCTTGCAAGGCGGCACGCGAGGCTGTCGCGAGCGGTCGCCGCGCTGCTGCGGCTGAAGCGGCTGGCCCCGCCATAACCGTGCGGGCTGCGGTGAAGAGCTACATCGTTCGGCAGAACGCACGGGCCAGTGTGCGCGCTGGACGAACGGTGCGGTCGACTGCCGACACCCGCCTCACAAAGCACGTCTTGTGCAACGATGCTCTTTGCAACGTGCCCTTGCACGCGCTGACGGAAGAGATGCTGCGGGGTTGGCGCGAGGCGCTCACCAGCGGGAAAGCAAGTTCCCGGACGCGCTTAGCGGCCGATCTGAAGGCAGCGCTGAATGCGGCCGCCTTGGAAGGGCGTCGCGGGCTTCCGGCCGATCTTCCCCTAACCATCAAGAATGGACTGAAAGCACCCTGCGCCGAGGCAGTCGAGCCGGCGGAGATTGTCGCTCGGGACAGTCAAATCCTAAGCGATCAAGAGGTGCGTTGGATCATTGAGGCCGCCCGACAAATCGACAATGAGCGGGATTGGGACGGCGACCTCCTGCGAATGGTCATTATCTTGGCCGCCACGGGCGCCCGATTTAGTCAGGTGCAACGCCTTGCGGTGCAAGACTTGCAGATCATCGCATCACGCATCATGATGCCGTCAAGTGCCAAGGGGCGCAAGAAGAGCGCACGCTACGTTCCGATTCCAGTTGGAAAGGACGTAATTGAGATGTTGCAGCCCGCTATCGATGGGCGGGACAAAACTGCCCATCTGGTGGAACGCTGGCATCATCGCCAAAAAGGGCCTGGCAGATGGGTTCGCGAGGGACGTCGACCGTGGCGGGCCTCCCACGAGATCACCAAGGTGTTCAGGCTCGTCGCCGAACGTGCTGGCCTTCCTGGGTATGGACCCTACAGTCTCCGTCACTCGTCAATCGTCCGCCACTTGCGCTTGTGCAGTCCCATCCGACTTGTTGCCGCTCTGCACGACACCAGTGTCGAGATGATCGAGAAGCACTACAGCTTTTGGATTGCGGACGGCTTGGAGGAGATCGCGGCACGTGCCGTAGTTCCACTTGTCCGATAAGTGTCAGCCAACGTCCGGGAACGCATAATGGTTGGCTACCTGATCCATGGGCGGGCACCTCGCTAATCGCCGTAAGACTTAGCTGCCATCGCTCGCTGCTCTCGCGCATTTGCAGGTATGCAGACGTCTGGGCAAATATACTGGATTTGCAATCATGGGGTGCACTGCGCAAACGCACTAGCTTTCGGTCTCGACAACGGAGACCCTCATATGAAAATAACGTCGACCCTGCTCGCCATATGCACCGCTCTAGCCAGCCTGCCCGCGATAGCGCGACCCGAGCCAAAGCCCGACGTTGTGCTCGTGCACGGAGCATTCGAGACTGCCGCCATCTGGAATGGCGTGGAGGTGGCGCTGCGACACGACGGCTATTGCGTGCTTTCCGTAGATCTGCCCGGCAGGCCAGGCAGCCCGGAGCACTCTGACGCCGTTAGTTTGGATGTCTATCGACGCGTAGTGCTGGAGGCGATCAACAAGGCTCGTCGCCCCGTCATCCTCGTCGGGCACAGCTTCGGAGGGATAATTATCTCGAGCGTTGCAGACGCGGCGCCAGAGAAGGTCCGCACCTTGGTCTATGTGGCGGCTCTACTGCCGCGCGACGGCGACTCGCTGCTCTCGCTGGCGACGGCCGATCCGGGCTCGCAAGTTGCGCCGCACTTGATCGTCGACAAGGCGAACGGCATCGCCTCAATCGCGGAGGATGCTCGCGGCGAACTGTTTGCTAATGATGCCGATGCGGGTGTCCAGGCGGTGGTTGCGAAGGCGGTCGTGCCAGAGCCGCTGGCGCCGCTGGCTGAGCCGATCCACCTTTCCGGCAGGCTCGCCGGTGTCGACAAGGTCTATGTCCACACCGCTCGCGATCAGGTCGTAAGCCCTGCAGGACAGGCGGCAATGGTGGCTGCGACGCCGGTGCGCAAGGAAGTGTCCCTCGATACGGGGCATACGCCTTTCGTCACCAACCCGGCCGCGCTCGTTGCAGCGATCGAGCAGGCGACGATGTGAGCCCCTTGGCCCGGCGCTATTCGCCGGGCCCTTCGTCATTCTGACGCGCCGGGCTCGCCAGCCCGACAGCCGCCTCCCTGGCTGCGGCTAGGATCTCTTCAGAAAGCGCGGGATCGTCTACGGCTCTAGCGAGCTGGAGGCAGCCTATCAGCATCCCGAAGGTGGCAATTGCCCGGCTACGGGCCCCCTTGTCGTCTGCGGAGCGGCACGCAGGCGTGAGCTGATCGATCAACGTGCGGAGCTGCGCGGTATAGCCCTCGCGCACCGGCCCCGGCTGGCGTGCGATCTCCGCGACAAGCGCCGCGTTAGCGCAGCCTTGCCCCGGCGCGTCGCGGTGCGCTGGCGACAAATAGGCGTCGATCAGCGCAGGAAGTAGGTTGGACCCGGCATCGGATGACAGCGCCGACCGCTGCTGATCGAGCGCCGCGTCGAGGGCGTGGCTGACCAAATCCTCCTTCGATTGGAAGTGCGCATAGAAGGCACCTACGGTCAGCCCGGCTTCGGCCATGATGCCAGCCAGGCCCGTGGCAGCGATTCCCTGGTCGCGGAACTGCCGCCCGGCGGCCGCCACTATCCGCTCCCGCGAGGCGGCTTTCTCAAGCGACGATCGTCGCATGCGCGTGCTCCTTCTTCAGCATTGTATTATGGCCATACTATAATATGATGATCATACTATAAACGAGTCGAGCAGGAGGCAAGAGGCTGTATATGCAGGAGAATGACAGGGTTGCGCTGGTAACGGGTGCATCGACCGGGATCGGGCTGGCGACCGCGAAGCTGCTCGCCGCGTGCGGCTACCGCGTGTTTGGCACCAGCCGGCGTCCGCGCGAGAATATCGATAGGGTGACTATGCTCGCCTGCGACGTGACCGACACCGCGTCGGTGGAGGCGGCCGTTGCCGCAGCCTCGCAGGCCGGCCCTATCCGCCTTCTCGTTAACAACGCGGGAGTGGGGCTGCTTGGCGGCCTTGAAGAATCGTCGATCGCGCAGGCGGAAGATTTGTTTGCGGTCAACTTGTTCGCGGTCATTCGCGCAGTGAAGGCGGTGCTGCCGCAGATGCGGGCGCAGGGAGAGGGCAGGATCCTAAACATCAGTTCTGTGCTGGGCTTCTTGCCGGCGCCCTATTCGGCGCTGTACGCAGCGTCCAAGCACGCGCTCGAGGGGTTGTCGGAATCGCTGGATCACGAGCTTCGCGGCTTCGGTATTCGGGTCAGCCTGATCGAGCCTGCTTATACCCAGACTGCGTTCGAAGCGAACCTCGTCGTGCCGGACACACCGCTGGATGCCTATGCTGAGGCCCGCGCTAATGCTCAGGCGCTGATGCGGGATGTGATGGTACAGGCGGATCCGCCCGAGCTTGTTGCAGCGGCGGTGTTGAAAGCGGCGACTGCGCGGGCGCCCCGGCATCGTTATACGGTGGGCAAGGTCGCTCGCCAGGTCAGCCTGCTTCGCCGCTTCGTGCCCGAAGGCGCCTTCGACAAAAGCTTTCGCAAGCAGATGCGGCTCCCGGCCTGAAAAAAGGTGGATCGGCGGCCGAGGGATCGGCCGTCGATCCAAAGTCTTCAGGAGACGATCAGCCTGCCCAGCGGGAGCCGCGGATCACCGAGCAGAAATTGCCGCGGTGGAAATGCGGCTCCTTGTCCGCGATGACATCCGCCTTGACGTTGCCGAAGGTCGTGTCCGGCTTGTGGCGGATGCCTTCGTAGAACGCCTGGAGAATGTCTTCCTTGAAATGCGCCGTGCGCGGAAAGGCGGCAACTACCGCGTCGCGCGTGGCATCGTCATAGTCGTCATAGGTCAGGCCGAGCACGTCCATTTCCACACCGGCAGTCGTCAGCGCGACCACCGGATGCATGAAGGCGGGGATGCCGGGCGTGGTGTGCAGCGCAATGGCGGTCCATACCAGGTTGACCTCGCCCGCATCGACGCCATGCCCAAGCAGGAAGTCCTGCGCGGCATTTGCGCCGTCCACCTCGAAACGCAGATCGGGGCTGCTGTGCGAGGGCATCAGGCCGATGTCGTGGAACATCGCAGCTGCATAGAGCAGTTCGCGATCCACGCTCAGTTCGCGCTGGAGCCCGGCAAGCGCGCCGAAGAAGAAGACGCGGCTGGAATGGTTGAACAACAGCTCGCTTTCGGTGTCGCGCACGAACGCGGTGATCGCGCGGCCCAGGCGGGAATCTGGCACCACGATTCCGTGGATTGCGGCGCTGTGGCGCAGGGTGTCGGTCATGCGGGGTTCTCCGGTGTGGGGGCGGCCAAGGCGGGGAGGCCGAGGGCGGCGGCGACGCCGGCGCCATAGGCGGGATCTGCGCGCGTGCAGTTGTCGACGTGGCGTTGCTTGATGTGCGGCGCCGCGTCGCCCATCGCGCGTGCGGTGTTGTCGAAGAGCACTTGCTGCTGGGCCGGCGTCATCTTGCGGAACAGATTGCCTGGCTGCTCCCAGTGATCATCATCGACCCGGTGGTCCCAATGGGCGGCGGCACCGTCCACCGGCAGCGGCGGTTCGTCGAAGTCGGGTTGGTTGGCCCACAGGCCGCTGCTGTTGGGGTGATAGGGCGTGGTCGCGCCCAGATTGCCGTCGGTCCGCATCGCGCCGTCGCGGTGATAGACGTGCACCGGACATTTCGGCGCATTGACCGGGATATGGGCGAAGTTGACGCCCAGCCGGTAGCGCTGTGCATCTGAATAGGAGAAGAGCCGCGCCTGCAGCATCTTGTCCGGCGAGAAGCCGATGCCCGGCACGACGTTTGCCGGTGAGAAGGCGGATTGTTCGACTTCGGCGAAATAGTTCTCCTGGTTCCGGTTCAGCTCCAGCACGCCCACTTCGATCAGCGGGAACTCCGCCTTGGGCCATACCTTGGTCAGGTCGAACGGATTGTGCCGGTGCAGCTGGGCCTGCGCTTCGGTCATTACCTGGATGAACAGGGTCCAACGGGGATAGTCGCCGGTCTCGATCGCAGTGAACAGGTCGCGACCATGGCTTTCGCGGTCGTTCTTGACGATCTCGCCGGCCTCGGCGTCGGTGAGGTTTGCGATGCCCTGTTGGGTCCGGAAGTGGAACTTCACCCACACGCGCTCGCGCGCGGCGTTGATCATCGAGTAGGTGTGGCTGCCGAAGCCGTGCATATGACGGAAGCTCTTCGGCACGCCACGCTCCGACATCACGATCGTAACCTGGTGCAGCGCTTCGGGCAGCAGCGTCCAGAAGTCCCAATTGTTGTCCGCCGAGCGCAGCCCGGTGCGGGGATCGCGCTTGATGGCGTGGTTGAGGTCGGGGAAGCGCAGCGGATCGCGGAAGAAGAAGACCGGCGTGTTGTTGCCCACTAGGTCCCAGTTGCCCTGGTCGGTATAGAACTTCACCGCGAAGCCGCGAATGTCCCGTTCCGCATCTGCGGCGCCACGCTCGCCGGCAACCGACGAGAAGCGCAGGAACAGATCCGTCTTCTTGCCGACCTCCGAGAAGATCGCCGCCTTGGTGTAGCGCGTGATGTCGTGCGTGACCGTGAAATGGCCATACGCCCCCCAACCTTTCGCATGCATCCGGCGTTCCGGAATCACTTCGCGATCGAAATGGGCGAGCTTTTCGAGCAGCCACACGTCCTGCAGCAGCGCAGGGCCGCGGGGGCCCGCGGTGAGGATGTTGGTGTTGTCTGCCACCGGCGCGCCGGCAGCGGTGGTGAAATGCCTGTCGTCAGCCATCGGATAGGCTCCTGTGGAAGCGCGCCTGGGGCGCGGCGGCGGACCGCTCCGCCGGAAGATCGGGTGTCGGCACGGGCGATTGCGGGGTGGACAACCCGTGTCGACCCCGCGGTTTTCGCAAGATGCGGGTCTGGCAGCAATCACGCGCTTGCTGGAAATTCTGCCAATGCTGTGTGATATGATGCCGCGCGGTTCGGATAGGCGATCACGGTGATCGGAAGGGGAGGATAGCGTGGCGAAGCGGCAGATCGCGGTGCTGATTCAGGATGGAGTGCAGGCGCTCGACGTCGCTGGGCCGCTCGATGTCTTCGCCGAAGCAAACGGCTTTCTTGCCCGATCCGAGTACTATGACGGCCTGCTCGTAGCGCCGTCGCATGCGCCGGTGCGCGCTTCGAACGGCATGGCGCTGATGCCGCATCTTTCGCTGGGGGAGGCGGAGCGGCGGTTCCACACCGTGCTGGTGGCGGGCGGGCCTACGCTGCCGGACGCAGCAGCAGATCCGATGGTGTCGGGGTGGCTACAAAGCTGCGGGGCGCGCGCCGAGCGCTATGGATCGGTTTGCACAGGCGCTTTCGCGCTTGGCCATGCCGGGTTGCTCGACGGTCGGACCGTGACGACGCATTGGCAGAATGCGGCTTTGCTCGCCGCGCGCTTCCCGAAGGCGCGGGTCGAGCCTGACCGCATCTTCGCCCGCGATGGGGCGCTGATTACTTCGGCGGGCGTCACGGCGGGGATCGACATGGCGTTGGCGCTGGTCAGCGAGGACCATGGCGAGGCACTGGCACTAGCCTGCGCGAAGCGGCTGGTTGTCGTAGCGCAGCGTCAGGGCGGCCAATCCCAATTCAGCCCATTGCTCACCGCCCGCATCGATGCGGACTCGCCCGTCGGCAAGGTGCAGGACTATGTCCTCGGGCACTTGGACGAGCCGCTCCACGTAAAGCGCTTGGCGGAAATAGGCGGCACCAGCCCGCGCAGCATCGCACGGCTGTTCGTCGCGGAGCTGGGGGTGACCCCACATGACTTCGTTGAAAGCGTGCGGATCGATCAGGCGCGTAAGCTCCTGGAGATGACCGACCGGCCGCTCAAGGCCATTGCATTCGACTGCGGCTTTGCCAGCACCGAACAGATGCGGGGAGCGTTTCAGCGCAGGGTGGGCCTTAACCCCGCGCGCTACCGGGAAAGTTTCCGCGGTCACCGGCAGGCGGATTCATCCGCCGGACGAGTTCGCCGGTAGCGGTGACCAGATAGGTCGCGCTGTCGACGAGCAACAGTGGCTCGCCCGTCGACAATCGCCACGCCCGCGCGCCCAGCAAGCGGCGCGGTCCGCGCGGCGTGTCCACGCTGTCGACAAGACGATAGGCGATGACGGTCAGCCAGGTGCCGTCATCGCCTATCGCAGTGAAGCGGTCGAGTTCCTCCTCGATCGCCATCACGCCTCAGCGCTGGAGAAAAGCGAGCAGGTCGGCGTTGAGGCGCTCCTTGTCGATGTGCAGCAGGCCGTGCGACCCGCCCTTGTAGACCAGCAACTGCGCATGCGGCACCAGTTGCGCCGTCAGCTTGCCCGAAATTTCAATGGGTACGATCTGGTCATCATCGCCGTGCACGACGAGGGTGGGCACGGTGATCTTGGGGAGATCTGCGCGGAAGTCGGTCTCGGAGAAGGCGCCGAGCGCGTGATAGGCCGCCTGGATGCCGGTGGCCTGCCCTTGCCGCCAGTAATTCTCGCGCAACCCGTCGGAAGGCTTCGCGCCCGGCCGGTTGAAGCTGTAATAGGGGATCGTCACGTCGCGGTTCCATTGCGCGCGATTCTCCAGCACCGCTGCGCGGAACGTGTCGAACAGGGCCTTGGGCGCACCGTTGGGGTTGTCGGCCGTCTTCAACAGGAACGGCGTGACGGCCGCGACGAAGGCGGCGCGGGCGATGCGCCCCTCGCCGTGGCGGCCGATATAGCGCGCTACCTCTCCGCCACCCATCGAGTGACCGATCAGCGTTACCGCGCGGAGGTCGAGCGCTTCGATCAGCGTGGCAAGATCGTCGGCGAAGGTATCATAGTCATAGCCATGGGACGGCTGGCTGGAACGCCCGAAGCCGCGACGATCATATGCCACAACGCGGAAACCGCGCGCTGCCAGGAAGAACATCTGGTCTTCCCACGCATCCGACGAGAGCGGATAGCCGTGGCAGAAGACTACAGCGGGACCCTTGCCCCAGTCCTTGTAGTAGAGCTCGGTCCCGTCCGAGAGGCGGAGCGTGCTGGCGGTACGGTTGATCACACGCGTACTTCCCGGGAAGCGGGGATCGGCCGCCACCGGGGTCGCGGCCTGACTGGAGGCGGCAAAGCCGATCGCGGCAGCGCCGCCGGTGCCAGCGGCCAGGAAGGAACGGCGGCTACCGTCAAAAAAGGCATTGGACATGCGTGGTCTCCTCTAGCGGGCGGAGCATGGGCTCGGCCCGCGATGGATCAAAAGCCGAGACGGCGGAGGTCTTCGGCCTCGAAGGCCTGGCCGCTGCGGTTGGCGACGTACGGAAGCGCCGAGACGCGGCTGCGCCAGTCGGCGAGCGCGGTCAGGTCCTGGGGCGCGCTGATGCCGGCGGCATCGGCGAACATCAGTCCCGCGAGCAGCGTGGCATCGGCCATCGAGAAGCCGTCCCCGGCAACGAACGGCCGCGTTGCGAGAACGCCATCAAAATAACGCATGCCCGCAAAGGCACGATCGCGTTCACGCTCGCCCCAGGCGGTACGGCCCTCCCAGTCGAGGCTCTTGTGCGGCTGCAGCGCGGCGCCGAGTCCAGGCGTGGCATAATGGAAATAGTGGCCGACGGCCTCGCTCACCTCGGCTTCTGCACGGCGCTGCATCATGTGGATCATCGCCTTCTCGCGCGGCGTGCGGCCGGTCAGCAGCGGCGCGCCGTCAAGATTGTCGAGATACTCGGTGATTGCGGTGACTTCGGAAATGAACGTGCCGTCGTCGAGCTCGAGCACCGGCAGGACGCCCGACGGGTTCTTCGCGAGAAAGTCGGGCTGCTTGTGGCCAGCGCCGATCAGGTCGACGGGAACGAATTCGATCTGATCCTCAAGGCCCTTCGCAGCGACAACGATGCGGACCCGGGCGGGATTGGGGAAGCCGGAACGGTCATAGATTCGCATGTGAGTGTACTCCCTATCTATCGATAGGTAGGCAATGGGCGTTGTTGTCGGCGGAGTCAATGTCTATCTATCAGTCGATAGGGAGATTGATGATGTCCGATACGAGACAGGCGATTCTGGCAGCGGCCCGCTCTGCGGTGCAGGCGCGCGGCTATAACGCCTTGAGCTTCCGCGAAATCGGCAAGGAAATCGGTGTGAAAAGCGCCAGCATTCACTACCATTTCCCGACAAAGGGCGATCTCGGAGCAGAGCTCGCCCGCGATTATACCGCGCAGGGCAAAGCCTATCTGGACGAGCTGTCGGCTTGCGACTCGGCTGTCGGCTGCTTCGACGGATATCTGGCGATTTTCCGTAAGGCGCTGGAAGACGACAATCGGATGTGCCTGTGCGGCATCATGGCGGCGGAGCAGCATGATTTGCCGGAGCAAGTGCGTGTCGAAGTGTCGCGGTTCACCGACATGAACGTCGCGTGGCTGGAGTCTCGATTGGAAAGCCTGCTGCCGGAGTTGCGTGCGGATGCCCGGCTTGACCGGGCAATTGCGATTTTCGCGGCTATCGAAGGCGCGCAACTTGTCGCGCGCGGACGAAGCGACGCCACGATGTACGACCGGGCGATCCAGTCGTACCGCGCAAGTCGTCTCATTCCAGCGTAAAAGGTGATGGTGAGGGCTTCAGCCCAGCCATCAGTCCCAGGCGCCCATCCCTCGTAGAACGGCCGTCCTGGTCCCCATCCGCTGGTACCAAGCAACGAAGTTGGCAAATTTCCCGAGATCCAGCACCGTGCGGTAGGAGCCTGCGATGGTGAATGCAGCAATGTCGGCAAGCGTCACGTTGTCGCCGGCCATGTAGCCACCCGGTGCCGGGAACGCATTGGCTGCCGCGAGGGCCATTACCGCAACCCCGTCGAGATGATCTGCCGCGTCGTCGTCACCAAGCTGACGCGCACGGAACGCCGCGTGGCTGGGTCCGATTACGTCCGTGACGAAGTAAAAGAAGCGTTCCAGCGCCAGCGCATGTCGTGCAGGATCCTCCGGCAACAGCAGCCCGGAAGTGGTACGGGCAAGGTGCAGCAGGATGGCGTTTGATTGTGAGATCGTGAGCGTCTCGGGCCCACGTCGATCGATCAACGTCGGAACCTTGCCGGCGGGATTCAACCGGAGGTGGGACGGAGAACGCTGCTCCCCGTCCCGAAGGTTCAGCCGCCGGACTGCATAGGCTAGCCCCGCCTCCTCCATTGCGATTGCCACCCTGAGGCAGTTGCCGGTGCGGGCGCCGATCAGCTCAAGGGCGGGCGGCTGCGGGGCAGTCTGCGGCATTTCAGGGCAAAACCGTGGAGATATAGGCCTGCAGGCCCTTGGGATCAGACGCGAACATCGCCGCCGGCCCCTTGGTCGGTTCTCCCGGGAAGACGTCGTCGAGACCTTCGGCCAGCGCATCAAGCGTTTCGGTAGCCACTTCCGCGGGCGTGACCTTGGCGTCGGAGGACCAAGCGCCCATCGCGGTGTCGACCTGCACGGGCATGCTCGCAACCACAGCGATTGACTGGTCGGCGAGTTCGGCACGCAGGCTGCGCGTCAGTGCCAGTGCGGCGGATTTGGATGCGGAGTAGGTGCCCATCTTTGGCATGGTGACCAGCGACAGGAACGACAGGATGTTGATAACGGCGGCCTCGTTGGCCTGCTTCAGCACGGGCAGGAACGCGCGGGACAGTGCAAGTGGCGCGAAATAGTTCACTTCCATCTCGCGGCGCGCGGCGGCATCGGCGCCTTCGGAGAGCACGCCGGTCATTTCGCAGACGCCGGCATTGTTGACGAGCAGCCGTACGTCGCTCGCGGTGCGAGCTGCCGTCTCGATCTGCGCCGGATCGGTGAGGTCCAGAAGGACGGGCACGACCTTGCCGCCGCCTTCGGCAACGAGCTGGGCGAGTTGTTCGTGCGAACGCCCGGCGACATAGACTTTTGCCGCTCCGCGGCGGAGCAGTTCCGCGACGAGTGCGCGACCGATGCCGCCGTTGGCGCCCGTGACGAAGGCGACAGTATCTTGGATGTTCATTGTGGATCTCCGATCGTAAACTTGGGGGATCAAGCGAGACGCCGTAGCGTCAAGGCTTGGGCAGATACGGTGCGACCGCCGCGGCTGAAGTATCCACCGGCGTCAGCATCATGTTGGTGGTGGAGCCGCCGATGTAGCGCTCAGCGATCTTCCAGCCTTTCTCGGTCTTCTCCAATCGATCGAGCATCGGCGAGTAGAGCCACAGCGCGGGCAGCAATTCGCTCTCCTGCACCTGTCCGTCGCCGAGCTTGGGTGCATCCTCCAGGGTCGCATAGCGGACCAACAGGTTCTGGTAGCGCACCGCCACCAGTCCGCTCTCTTCGACATCGACGATGTGATTGGAGGCGTGCCGACTGACGCCCGGAATGAGATAGGGGTATACCTCGCTAAGGAAGTGCCGGATCTCCGCTTCCCCGTGCAGCGAACCGTGGAAATGATATACCCGGGCGTCGCTCGTGAAGGCGGCGATCGCGCCTTCAAGGTCCCACGTCTCGAACAGCCAGTTGACGCGGTTCACATAATCGATGGCGTCAGCGCGGACTTCAGGAGCGACGACGCTGCTGGCTTGAATCTTCGGAAAGAAGCCCATTCAAAATTCCCAAAATAGTGTGTAATTGCACATCATGAGGTATAAGACAGGTGCGTCTTATCGTTCGAATCCAATTTCCAGGATCAGGTCACGAAGCTGCGCTGCGCGGTTCGGACCGACGCTTCTCTCGAATGCCTGTTGCGCAGCCTCCCAAAGCGGGGCCGCAAGATGCAGCCGCGCGGTGCCAGCGTCTGTTAGGGCGAGCGCGTTGGCACGCTGTCCCTCCACCGGGCGCCGTTCGATCAGGCGCGCCTTTTCCAATGGGCCGAGCGCGCGCATCAACGTCGTGCGTTCCATCACCATTTCTTCGGCGAGATCCGCGATGGTGATCGACTCACGCGCACTGATCACCGCAAGGATCGAGTATTGCGACGCAGAAAGACCGGATGATGCGAGATGCTGGTCGTACAGCCGTGTCAGGCCGCGCGCGCTACGACGCGCAGCGAAGTTGTGGCAGAGGTCGGGTCCGAAACCGCTCGTCATGGTCGAAAGATATGTGTGCAATTGCACTGTTCAAGGGGGTCACCAGAAATTTGTGACAATCAGCGCACTGCCGATCAGCGCCACCAGGTCCTCGACCAATGCCGCAGGCCGGTCGGCACGGAAGCCACGAGCAAGCGCAGCGCGGGCGGCGCGCCCGGCCAACGTGCCGATCACCGCTCCAAACAGACCGCAAACGAGCCCGGCTACAAGGCTTCCCTGTGCTGCGCCCAATGCTGCGCCGCTGAGGCTGCCCGTCACGATCCGTGCGCCGAACTGTGGCGGTACCGTGCGGGCAGGGGTGGTCGGGCGCTTGTCGGAAATGAGTTCTGCGACTGCCGCGATCGAGAGAACGATCGCGGCCCAGATAGATGCGAGAAACGCCAAAGGCGTGCCGGTGAGATCAATCGCGCCGGAATAGGCAGCCCAGCTGACGGCGGCAGGTGCCATCATCGCGCGCAGCCCGGCTACGACCCCGAGCAGGAAAGGAGGAATTATCAACATCGAAAAGGTCCTTGCGCTTCATTTGCTTTGAAGAAAGAGGGGCAGTCTGCGCGACCCGCGCACATCGACTGGGGGCGTATCGCCGTGACACCGCTCGTCCGTTTCGAATATGCGTAGGCCGTTTGAAGAAGCCCATGACGGTGCATCCGCAGATCTTGCCCGATCGTCTGCGGACGCGCGCAGCACCGATCTTCTGTCGGAACTATTGTCGCCGCTGCGGATGCGCGGTGAATCCATTGCGGCCTCCAGTCTGGAGGCCGGCGCGGTAAAGCAGGTTGCAGCCGGTGCCTCATCCTTCCATTTGGTGGCCCAGGGACGCGTCACCCTGAGCCTCGACGCGACCTTCCACGAAGCGACCGCAGGCGATCTGATCATGGTGCCGCTGGGCAATGCCCATGCCATCGCCGCGATCGAGGATACCCGGCTGGTGACCGGCACCTTCCGCTTCGACGATCGAACGCAGGAATCGATCTTCCGCACGTTGCCGCCCTTCATCCGCATCGCTCGGGATCATGGCGGCAATGCCGCCTGGCTCGAGCCGCTCGTCCACTTCCTGCTGGCCGAGGCGACAGCACCAGGGCCGGGCGCGGCCATCATGATCTCTCGATTGATTGACGTGCTAGTGGTGCGGACGCTGCGCTCCTGGGCGGCAGCACTGCCGGAAGGCGCAAACGGGTGGATCGGCGGCCTAGCGGACCCGCGGATCGAGCGTGCGCTCAGTGCCATCCATGCTGATCCGCATCGCCCTTGGACGCTCGAGCAGCTTGCTGCCGCGGCGGCGATGTCGCGATCGGCGTTCGCCGCACGGTTTCTCGCCTGTACCGGTGAGCCGCCGCTTCGCTACCTGAAAAACTGGCGGCTGCACCTGGCGCGCGACCTGCTGCGGATTGAGGGCGCTCGGGTGAACGTGGTGGCCCGCACCATCGGTTATGATTCCGATGCGGCATTCAGCCGGGCATACAAAGCGCGTTTCGGAGTCCCGCCGAGCGGAGCGCGTCAGGAGCCCTGAACAGTGTTTGCTTCTAGTGGCGCCTGGAATCGATTCTCGGCCTCCAGGCGGCGAAGCGCGTCGGCGAGACCAGCGACGACGGCCATATTCCTTCCGCGGAGGGAAGATAACAGCACCGGAGAAAAAATGCCTGGCAGCGGCAGATAGACGATGCCTTGCGAGTGCATTCGTCGCGCAAGCGCGGGTACAACGGCGACGCCGGCGCCGCCGGCCACAAGCGCCAACGCCGCCCCGGGTTCGGTGACCGTGAGTGTCCTTCCGACCCGCACGCCCAATGCGCGCAGGGCTTTGGCGATGTGTTCGTCACGCCGGGCTTTGCGTGTCTCAATCTGGATTAGAACATCCTCCTCTGGCTCGCGGCCGGTCGGTGCAAGCAGCAGGCGGTGACCCTCAGGCACCGCCAGGACGAACGCCTCCTCCCGGAGCTGTATCTGTTCGATCGCAGGGTCCTGGCTGGGCTCGTCTCCCACGGTCAGGTCCAGCTCGTTGCGTCGTAAGCGGGCTTCCAGTTCCTCAATAGGGTGAACCGAAAGACTCACCTCCAGATCGGGATGCGCGCGGCGGAGATAGGCGATGCCATCAGGCATCCTGCCGTGCAGCAGCCATGGCGTCGCGCCGATGCGGAACGGGCTGCAGCCATCAACGGGGAGAGCGGCGACATCCTGTTCCAGCCGCCGGATGCTGCCCAGAATTTCTTCGGCGCGCGTAGCCACCAGAGCGCCGGCCGGCGTGAGAGACATGCCGCGCGCCTCGCGGTTCAGCAACTGGGCGCCCAGTTCCGCCTCGAGTGCAGCGATCTGTCGGCCGAAGGGCGGCTGCGCGATATGCACCTCCCGCGCGGCGCGCGTGAAGTTCAGATGGCGCGCAGCGGCGAGGAAATAGCGGAGCTGCCGTAATTCCATCAGTGCTCTACCCAACAAGTTGCGGCCAGAACCGCGAAGGTTTTGGACGAAGTGGAAGGCTCTGCGTACGTCTGGTGTCACCGACCAATCAGGTCGCCACTCCCGAACCCTTCCGAGGAACAATGGATACCGAGACCAAGACGCAGGGCGCGGCTGGGACCCTGGCGGGCTCTGCGCTTGCCGTCACCGCCGTGGCATTGGCGCTGGGCACCTTCATGCAGGTGCTCGACGGTTCGATTGCCAATGTCTCGCTTCCCACCATCGTCGGCAATCTGGGCCATTCGACCGATGATGGGACCTGGATCATCACCTCGTTCGCCGTCGCCAATGCGGTGATGGTGCCGCTGACCGGATGGTTCACCCAGCGCTACGGGGTGGTGCGCACCTTCGTGACCTCGGTGGTCCTGTTCACGATGGCGTCCTTTTTGTGCGGCGTCGCCTGGGACCTGCCTTCGCTGATCCTGTTCAGAGTGCTGCAGGGCGGGGTTTCCGGGCCAATGATCCCCGGTAGCCAGGCGCTGCTGATCTCGGTCTTCCCGCCCCAGCGGCGCGGCCTTGCGCTGTCGATCTGGTCGGCGACGACCCTGTCCGCGCCAGCGCTGGGGCCAGTGCTCGGCGGCTATATCTCGGACAACTACTTCTGGGGCTGGATCTTCCTGATCAACGTGCCGTTCGGCATCGCTACTGCGTTTATCACCCGCCGAAACCTGGCCGGGATGGCCGAAAACACCCGCAAGCTGAAGGTCGATACGGTCGGCCTGGCGCTGCTTGCCTTCTGGGTGTTCAGTTTGCAGATCGTGCTCGACCTCGGCAAGAACCGTGACTGGTTCGAGGACCCGCTCGTCACCGCGTTCGCGATCTGCGCGATGATCGGCTTCGCGCTGTGGATCATCTGGGAATTGACCGACGCGCACCCCGCCGTCGACCTTCGCCTCTTCCGCAGCCGCAATTTCGCGCTGGGTTCGCTGTCGATCTGCCTTGGCTATGCGCTGTTGTTCGCCAATAACCTGCTGCTGCCGCTTCTGCTGCAGGAGCATTTGCGCTACACCGCCACCTGGGCGGGACTGGTCGCAGCACCGAGCGGCGTGCTGGCGGTGCTGGCCACGCCTTTCGCCGGGCGGTTGCGGCTCGACCCGAGGTTGGGCGCCAGCCTGTCCTTTCTTTGCTTCGGCTGCTCCTTCCTGATGCGTGCGAACTACACGCCGGATGCCGACTTTCTCTCGCTCGCGCTGCCGCTCTTCGTGCAGGGCGTAGCGACAGCGCTGTTTTTCGTGCCGCTGCTGACCATCTCGCTGGACGGCATCCCGCCGGAAAAGCTCGCCTCGGCGAGCGGCCTGTCCAACTTCGCGCGGATCACCGCCGGCAGCTTTGCAGCCTCGCTGGTCACGACCTTCTGGGATCGCCGCGAAGCGCTTCACCAGACGGCGCTGGTGGAGGCGATCTCGACGCAGGGAGCGGGATGGCCCGGCGACCAGCTCGATCTCGGCGCGCGGGGTGTCTCGCACGCGCAGAGCATTGGGCTGTTCTACCAGGAAGTCATCAAGCAGGCTTATCTGCTCTCTGCCACTGACATTTTCTGGGTGTGCGGCTGGGTTTCGTTCGCACTCATAGCGATCTTGTGGTTCTGCAAGCGCCCGGCACCCAGCGACCATGTCGTGGCGGCGGACTGAGCGTCCGCGCCACGAACGCAGGGCAGGGCTCATTGCCCTGCGCTGTGCCCAAGCTGCACTGCGATCTTGCCGACTGGCGCAGTCCCCGCCTTCAGTTCCGCGAGGCCGCGGCTGATCGTCTCGGTTGTTCCCGGCAGCGTGGCGCCGATGTGCGGCGTGACCCGCCCAAGCGCGGTCCAGCGCGCGAGATCGCGCATGCCGGCTTCAAGTGGCGCGAAATGCTGAGCCCTGTCGGACGCCGGCGTGCTGAAAAAGCTGAGCACATTGGCATTGAGTAGTGTCGCTTCCCGCGCCGCGAGGATGTCCGCGACTGGGCTCTTCGTTTCGCTGGTGCGGGTCGTACGGCCCGGGCCGACGCCCAGCACGGACCAAGCACCGCCGCGGCGGACCAGCCCGGCGGTTTCGACAAAGCCGATCTCGCTATAGGTCGCGTCAAACACAAAATCGACACCCTGTCCGGCGGTAAGACCCGCAACCTCGCGGGGGATATCCTGTAACTGACGATCCAGCACGATATCGGCGCCCGACTTTTCCGCCAGCGTGCGCGAGTCTGCTCGGCCGGCGCTGCTGATCACCAGCGGCACATCGAACACCTTCTTGGCGATCTGCACGGCCAGGTGCCCGACACCGCCACCGCCACCCGGAATATAGATCGACTGCACGCCCGCAAGATGCTCCGTAAGCGCCAGGTGCGCGGCGAGAAAACAGGCCGGCAGCGTGCCTGCTGCTGCGAAGCTGAGCGCACTCGGCTTGCGTACGGTAAGAGCGGCGCGGGCGATGGCATAGCCCGCACCGCCTTCCGCCCAGCCGCCATCGCCGTCGCAATCGGCCATTGCTACCACCGGATCGCCAACTTCGAAGGTCTCGACGCCAGGCCCCACCGCCGCGACATACCCGGCTAGATCGAAGCCGAGGGGCACTGGCGCTGCGCGGCCCATGAAGTTGAGTTCGGCGAGCTTGTACTCCAGCGGGTTGAGCGAAGAGGCCAGCACCTGCACGAGGACTTCGCCGGCACCGGGCACGGGGATCGGGTGATCGAAGGCGACGAGTGGTAGTCCGGCGCGCGCCTCCGTATAGCCGATCGCGCGAAAGCTGGTGCTTGCCAAGATTCAGATCCTTCCGTCCGTAGGCCCAAGAATTTCCCAGCCGCCGCCGAGCGCGCGGTAGGTGGCGATGGCGGCACGGGCCGCCTCAGTCTGCGCCTGGGCGCGGGCATCCCGTGTGCCAAGCAGGCGGCTGTCGGCATCGAGCACTTCGATCAGGCTGACGACGCCGCCCTTGTAGGCGGCGAAGGATGCGTCCCGCGCACGCGCAAGAGCGCGCTCGCCGCCAGCCAGCGTCTCCTGCTGCTGCGATCGCTGGGTCAGTGCGGACAGTGCGTTCTCGACATCCTCGGAGGCGCGCAGCACGCTCAGCCGATAGAAGGCCAGCGCCTCGGCGTTCTGCCCGCGCGCAATCTTTATCTCCGCATCGACGCGGCCGAAGTCGAAAAGCCGCCAGCGCAGGCCCGCTACGCCCTGCGCCTGAAAGGCGCCGCCGGTGAACAATGTGCTCGTGGTGGTGGTCGCAGTGCCGATTAGGCCGCCGATGGAAAGCTTCGGGAAATACTCGGCGATCGCGCTGCCGATCCGGGCATTGGATGCGGCGAGGTGGCGCTCGGCCGCAATCAGGTCCGGCCGTCGCCGTAGAAGATCGGCCGGCGTGCCGATGTCCCCAAGCGCGGGAACGGAGGGGATCGGTTGGACCTCCGCCAATTCCTGCCTGCATGTCCCTGGCTGCTGGCCGAGCAGGATATCGAGCGCGTTCAGTGCCATGTCGCGCGCATTTTCGAGCACCGGCACGATGGCCTCGATCTGGGCAAGCGCGCCTTCGGCCTGGCGCAGCTGCAGTTCGGCGGCGACACCCTTGGCGTATTGCAGCGCGACGGTCTGTACAAGCCGTCTTTGCGTTTCGACCTGATCGCGCGCGATCGCCAGGCGCGCCTGCAGCCCGCGAATAGTCACATACGTATCTGCCGTCTGCGCCGCGATGCTCAGCCGGGCAGCGGCTACGCCCGCGCGCGATGCCTGATAATCGGCGACCGCTGCCTCGCGACCGCGCCGCAGGCCGCCGAACAGGTCCAGTTCCCACCCGGCATTCGCATTCAGTTCGTACGTCTCCAGATCCCGGCCAGCGCCGGCAACCTGGGTGACGATACGCCCTGTCGGCGTATCGGTAGAAAGATGCGCGGTGGTCGCCTGCCCGGAGACTGTGCCGGAGGGCAGCAGCGCGGCCGTCGCCTGCTGAAGGCCAGCTCGGGCTTGTCGAACGCGCGCCAATGCCTGCGCTATGTCGAGATTTTGGGCTTCCGCCCGGACGACGAAGGTGGTGAGCATGGGATCACCAAAGGCGTTCCACCAGTCGGCACGAGGCGCAGCGGCACCATCCGGCACCTGCGTGCTTACAAAGGCGGGCGGCGCGGCCAAGTCTGGCTTTTTGTAGTTCGGGCCGACGGCGCAAGCGGAGAGGAGCGCGCAGAGCGCTAGGCTTCTCGACGGGAGGGAGAGGGTTCGCATGTCGTCCTCGGTCAATGGTTGTGACCAAATTCCATTATAGACACTCGTTGTCAAGCTGGACAGGCTGTCCTATCAGCCTTCGCATGAGCGATGTGGAACCCCAGGCGTCCGATAGGACGGAAAACGCGGCGCGCCTGCGCCAGCAGATCATTGCCGCGGCGGGCGAGCATTTCAGCCGCTATGGCTATGACAAGACCACGGTGTCCGACCTTGCTCGTGAAATCGGGTTCTCCAAGGCCTATATCTACAAGTTCTTTGGCTCCAAGCAGGCGATTGGCGAGGCAATCTGCTGGAATTTCCTATCAATCATTCTCGATGCGGTTGATTCCGCTCTCGCTGATGCGCCTAGTGCCACGGAAAAGATGCGTCGCCTTATAGGTGTCGTTGCTAATCAAGGGGTGCGGCTATTCTTTGAAGATCGCAAGCTGTACGAGATAGCGTCCTATTCCTCTGCGGAGAAATGGCAGACAACGGTTCGCTATGGGGACGGACTACGGGCGCGGCTGGAGACCATCCTTCAGGAAGGACGAGCAGCCGGCGAATTCGAGCGCAAGACGCCGGCGGACGAGGTGTGTCGCGCGATCCTGCGTGTGGTGCAGCCGTTCACCAACCCGCTGATTCTCCAATATGGTCTGGACGACGCGGCCGAGGCGGCCACGGAGGTGTCCGCTCTTATCTTGCGCAGTCTGGCGCCGTAGGTAACTGATGACTAGTGACGCCTTGACATATTAGTCACTACCGCGCAGATGGGAGCCGATCCAGGAGGCTCCCGTGTCGCAAACCCTTTCGCCTGTCGCTCTTCCCCTTCTAGTCCTTCTCTCCCTTTCAGCTTGTGACGCGGAGGCGCCGGATCCGCGGGCCGGGCCGCCACTGGTGCGGGTCGCGCAGGCCGGTAATGCGGCGGAAGGAACTGCCACGTTCACCGGCGTGATAACGGCGCGGGTGCAGAGCGACCTCGGCTTTCGCGTGGCGGGCAAGGTGGTGCAGCGTCTTGTCGACACGGGGCAGTTGGTGCGGCGGGGCCAGCCGCTGATGCGGCTTGATCCTGCCGATTTGGTGCTGGCCACGAATGCCCGTCAGGGTACTGTCGCCGCAGCACAAGCCAAGGCTGCGCAGACGGCCGCCGATGAGCGGCGGTACCGTGACCTCGTTTCGGCCGGTGCCGTGTCCGCCTCCGCGTATGATCAGGCCAAGGCGGCGGCCGATTCTGCCCGTGCGGAGCTGCGCGCGGCACAAGCGCTGGCGCGGGTCGCAACCAACGAAGCCGAGTATGCGGTCCTGCGCGCCGACGCGGACGGCGTCGTGGTGCAGACACTGGCCGAACCGGGCGCGGTGGTTGCCGCTGGCCAGCCGGTCGTTAAGCTCGCACATGCTGGGCCACGCGAGGCGTTGGTGGCTTTGCCCGAGACGGTGCGCCCAGCGATTGGATCGGCGGCGAGGGCCCAGCTTTTCCGGACGGGACAACAGGCCGAAGCCCGCCTGCGCGAGCTTTCGAACGCGGCCGACCCGGCAACCCGCACCTATTCCGCGCGCTACGTGCTGAGCGGCGACGCTGCCCGCGCCCCGCTGGGGGCGACCGTTTCCGTCGCGATATCGTCGCCGCAAGCGCTGCACGGTGTTCAGGTGCCGATCGCTGCGGTGTTCGATCGCGGGCAGGGGCCGGGCCTGTGGATCCTAGACAGCTCCTCACGCCAAGTGCACTGGCGGCCGGTTCGTATAGCGGCGATCGGTGAGGAGACCGCGACGGTCGCAGAGGGTCTGCGGTCTGCCGATCGGTTCGTCGCCCTTGGTGCGCATCTGCTGCACGAGGGCCAGACCGTGCGTGTTGGAGCGACCGCACAGTGAGCGGCTTCAACCTTTCCGCGATTGCGGTCCGGGAACGCGCGGTGACGCTGTTCCTGATTGTCGCCATTTCGCTCGCCGGCATCTTTGCCTTTGTCAATCTTGGCCGTGCCGAGGATCCCAACTTCACCGTCAAAGTGATGACCTTCGTCACCGTCTGGCCCGGTGCGACCGCGCAGGAGATGCAGGAGCAGGTGGCCGAGCCGCTGGAGAAGCGGATGCAGGAACTCACCTGGTACGATCGCACCGAGACCTTCACCCGGCCCGGGCTGGCCTTCACCACATTGACGCTCCGCGACATGACGCCGCCGGCCCAGGTGCAGAGCGAATTCTATCAAGCGCGCAAGAAGCTGCAGGACGAGACTTCCCGATTACCGCGCGGGGTGTTGGCGCCGATCGTCAACGACGAATATGGGGATGTCACCTTCGCACTCTATGCGCTGAAGGCCCATGGCGAGCCGCAGCGGCTGTTGGTTCGAGAGGCCGAGCGCATCCGCCAGCGACTACTGCACGTGCCGGGCGTGAAAAAGGTAAACATCATCGGGGAACGGCCCGAGCGGATCTTCGTCGAGTTCTCCTACGCGCGTCTCGCCAACCTCGGCATCAGCCCGCGGGACATTTTCGCGGCGCTGAACAACCAGAATCTCGTGACGCCGGCGGGATCGATCGACAGCAAGGGGCCGCAGGTGTTGGTGCGCTTGGACGGAGCGTTCGACGATCTCCAGAAGATCAAGGACACGCCCATCACCGCCGCGGGCAGGACGCTCAAGCTCTCGGACGTCGCCGAGGTTCGGCGCGGCTATGAGGATCCTGCCACCTTCCTGATCCGCAATCAGGGCGAGCCATCGCTGCTGCTCGGCGTCGTGATGCGCGAGCGGTATAATGGCCTGGATCTCGGACGAGACCTTGCCAAGGAAGCGAAATCGGTCGCTGCGGAGACCCCGCTCGGCATGTCGTTCACCAAGGTGAGCGATCAGGCGGTGAACATCCAGGAAGCGTACGGCGAGTTCATGCTGAAATTCTTCGTCGCGCTCGTCGTGGTGATCGTGGTCAGCCTGGTGAGCCTGGGCTGGCGCGTCGGCATCGTCGTCGCGCTGGCGGTGCCGCTCACGCTTGCGGCGGTGTTCGTGATCATGCTGGCCACAGGCCGCGACTTCGACCGGATCACGCTCGGTGCGCTGATCCTCTCGCTTGGCCTCTTGGTCGACGACGCGATCATCATCATCGAAGCGATGGTAGTGAAGATGGAGGAGGGGGTCGACCGTATCCGCGCCGCCACCTGGGCATGGGGACATACTGCCGCGCCCATGCTCGCCGGCACCTTGCTTACGGCGATCGGGCTGATGCCGGTGGGCTTCGCCAAGTCGAGCGCAGGTGAATATGCCGGCAACATCTTCTGGGTGGTGATGTTCGCGCTGCTCACGTCCTGGGTCGTTGCGGTGGTGTTCACACCGTATATGGGCGTTAAGCTCCTGCCGCAGATCGGCCGCGTCGCGGGTGGCCACGCCGCCATCTACGGCACGCCGCGCTATCGACGTGTCCGTCGACTGATCGCGGGCGCCGTGCGCCGGCGCAAGACGGTGCTGGCGGTGGTGATCGCCCTTCTGATCGGCGCATTCGTGCTGATGGGATCGGTCAAGCAGCAGTTCTTTCCTATCTCCGATCGACCCGAAGTGCTGATCGAAGTGCAGATGCCCGAGGGATCGAGCATCGAGGCGACCAACGCTGCCACCGCCAAGGTCGAGGCTTGGCTGCGCAGGCAGCCCGAGGCGAAGATCGTCACCAGCTATGTCGGGCAGGGTGCGCCGCGCTTCTACCTGGCGATGGCGCCCGAGCTTCCCGATCCCTCCTTCGCGAAAATCGTCGTGCTGACCCCGAACGAGAAGACGCGCGAGGCGCTCAAGCTGCGCGTGCGACAGGCAGCGGCTGACGGGCTGGTGCCCGAGGCGCGTATCCGCGCCACCCAGCTCGTTTTCGGCCCCTATTCGCCGTTCCCCGTCGCCTTCCGGGTCATGGGCCCCGACGCAGAGAAGGTTCGCGGTATCGCCGAACAGGTACGCGCCGTGATGCTTGCCAATGCTTCGATGCGGCAGGTCAACACCGACTGGGGGGAGCGCGTGCCGACCGTGCATCTGGTGCTAGATCAGGATCGCCTCCAGGCGATTGGCCTGAGCAGTCATGATGCTGCAGAGCAGCTGCAGTTCCTGCTGACTGGGGCGTCGGTAACCCAGATCCGCGAAGACATACGCGCCGTTGACGTCGTCGCGCGCAGCGAGGGGCCGGACCGGCTCGATCCCGCACGGCTCCATGGGTTTACGTTCACCGGCAGTGCCGGCCAGCGCATCCCGCTCGACCAGATCGGCCGACTGGAAGTCCGCATGGAAGAGCCGATCCTCCGCCGTCGAGACCGTTTCACCACCATCACCGTGCGCGGCGACATCGACGAGCGGTTCCAGCCGCCGGAAATCTCGACTCAGATCGCCAAGGCTCTTGCGCCGGTAAGCGCCAAGCTGCCGGCAGGGTACAAGATCGAGACGGCCGCTGCGATCGAGGAGGCCGGCAAGGCCAACAAGGCGCTGGCGGCAGTCTTTCCGATCATGCTGGTGCTGATGATGATTGTGATCATCGTCCAGGTCCGCTCGCTGTCGGCGATGGCGATGGTGCTGCTCACCGCACCGCTCGCGCTAGTGGGGGTGGTGCCCACGTTGCTGCTGTTCCATCAGCCGTTCGGCTTCAACGCCATCCTAGGCCTGATCGGGCTCGCCGGGATCATCATGCGAAACACGCTGATCCTGGTGGGGCAGATCCATCAGAACGAGGCTGAAGGACTAGATCCGTATCACGCTGTAGTGGAGGCTACCGTCCAGCGTGCGCGCCCAGTGATCTTGACCGCGCTGGCGGCGGTGCTGGCGTTCATTCCGCTTACCCAGTCGGTGTTCTGGGGCTCGCTGGCCTTCACCCTGATCGGCGGCACGATCGGTGGCACGGCGCTGACGCTGGTGTTCTTGCCGGCTCTCTACGCGCTTTGGTTCCGCATCCAGCCCCTACTTGACCGCGACCCGGGTGAGCCGCCGGAGCACCACGAGCCCGCGACCCACGACATCGTAGTGGCGTGACCATTCTCCCATCCTCCGTTCCCCAGGAGATCAGCGTGAGCGACCAAGACTCCATTGTCATTGTTGGCGCGGCTCGGACGCCGCTCGGTAGGTTTCAAGGCGACCTCGCGGCGGTTCCCGCGGCCGAACTGGGCGCAGTTGCCATCCGCGCGGCGCTGGAGCGATCTGGCGTCGCTGTCGATCGCCCGCAGGAAGTGCTAATGGGGTGTGTACTCCCCGCGGGCCAAGGCCAGGCGCCCGCCCGTCAGGCGGCGAAGCGCGCAGGACTGCCGGACGCGATCGGCGCGACCACTGTCAACAAGGTGTGCGGTTCGGGCATGAAGGCGGCGATGCTGGCGCACGACCTGTTGGTCGCCGGTTCCGCTGATCTAATCGTCGCCGGCGGCATGGAGTCGATGTCTGGCGCGCCGTATCTTCTGGCCAAGGCGCGTACCGGCTATCGCGTCGGCCACGATCGCGTGCTCGATCACATGATGCTCGACGGGCTGGAAGATGCCTATGAGCCCGGTCGGCCCATGGGAGATTTCGGCGAGGTGGCGGCGGAAGCATATGGCTTCGATCGCGCGGCGCAGGATGCCTATGCGGTGGAGACGCTTACGCGCGCTCGCGCGGCCATCGCCAACGGGCAGTTCGCAGCGGAGATCTCGCCGGTGACGGTGCCGACCAGGGCCGGCGCGCTGACGATCGACACCGACGAACATCCACTGAAGGTTTCCCCCGATCGCATTCCCACGCTGCGGCCGGCATTCCGCCCGGATGGAACGATCACCGCCGCCAGCGCCTCCGCCAATGCAGATGGTGCAGCCGCGCTAGTGCTCACCCGCCGATCGATGGCGGAGCGTGAAGGGTTGCCGATCCGCGCGATCCTTCGTGGCCATGCCACGCACAGCCAGGATCCCGCATGGTACACGACCGCGCCTGCGCCAGCGGTGCGCAAGCTGCTGAAAAAGCTGGAATGGAGTTTGGCGGACGTGGACCTGATGGAGGTCAATGAAGCCTTCGCGGTGGTGGCGATGGTTGCGGCCAGGGAACTCGAATTTCCGCTGGAGCGGCTGAACGTCAACGGCGGCGCCTGCGCGCTGGGACATCCGATCGGCGCGACCGGCGCCAGGCTGTTGGTGACGCTGCTTCACGCGCTGGAAGCCCGCGATGGCAAGCGCGGCGTCGCGACGCTGTGCATCGGCGGGGGTGAGGCCACCGCGGTGGCGATAGAGCGGCCGTGAAGGTCGCCGCCGGAAGAACAGGAGTGTCGGACGTGAAATTTGCCATTACCGCCTTGTGTGGCTTTACACTGGCTGCAGGCGCGATCGAGCCTGCGCTGTCCAAGACCAGCTATGTGCCGTTCGTTATCCGGCAGGTGTCGGGTAAACGCCCCTTCGTCCAGGCGAAGCTGAACGGCGTTCCACTGCTGCTGATGGTGCATTCAAATGCCGATTTCTTCGTGATGACCACGCATGCGAATGCGGCGCGGGCCGGATTGAAGGACCTCAAGAGCGTGGGACATTATGGCATTGTCGCGCATGGCAAGGTCAGTGCATTGGGGCGCGCCGAAACGACTTTGGGATCGTTGCGCGTAGGCGCTGTCGAGAACAAGGATGTGGCGCTCTCGGTCTTCGAGACGCCGCAGAAGCCGGTGATGCAGGGGATGTTAGGAGTGCAGTGGTTGCGCGCCAACCACGTGATCGTCGATTACGCGCAGCGGCGGCTCGGCTTCGCCGAAACCGACGCGGATGCGGCGCAACTCGGGGAGGAGCTTCGCGGGCGCGGCTATATCGCGTTGCGGATGACCTGGCACGCGGAGCGCCGCAACTACACCGTCGACGGTACGACGGCGGGCGCAGCAGACCCGGTGCTCGTGTCGACCGTGTCGGAGAATATCATCGGTCTGCCGATTGCGCAGCGGCTCGACCTGCCCCTGGTCGATCGGGGCGAAACAGCGGGCGGGCCGGCTGGATCGGTGCAGTCGAGCTTTACTTCGTCCCGCGCAGTGCCGCTGTGCATGGAAGGACATCGTTGGCCGGTAGGCGGTGCCGTGATCTATGATCAGGCGATCTATGCGGGCAAGCCGGGCATCCCCGCCAACGTTCCCGCGTCCATCACGCTGGGTGCGGACTTCATGCTCCAGAACGGCGCCGTGATCGACTATGCGTCCGGTACCCTCTATGTCCGTCCGAGCGCGGCCGGCGGCACGTGCTGATTGTGCTGCATTAGTTTGAGTGTGGGAGGCGGGCACTCGCCTCCCACGCGTACATCGCCGCGATCAGGCTGAGGCGGGACGCTCGAAAGCGGTCCGATGCAGGTCGATGAAGGCCTGGACGGTCATCGGCGGCGTGCCCGTGACCGTCGCAATTGCCGTGTCCGCGCCAGCGAAGATTCCGTTCTGATAATCGACAGCGATCGCGCAAAAATGCTGGATGAGGAATGCCGGCAGCCCTGCCTGCTCGAGCCGCGCGCGATAGGCGTCGATCGAGGAGGGAGCATAGCGGACTTCCCGCCCGAGCGCCTCGCTGATCGCTCCGGCGATCTGCGCCTGCGACAGTTCGATCGGGCCGTGCAGAGTGTAGGTGCTGCCCAGATGCGGCTGCGGATCCGCGAGCACCGCTGCGATGAAACGTGCCTGGTCCTCCGCCGCGATCGGTGCATGTCGTCCGTCGCCATAGGGTAGGTCGATCTCGCCGCGCTCAACGATGCTCGCCTTGGCGTGGCGGTAGAGAAACCACTGCGCAAAGAAGGTGGGTCGCAAGTGTACGACCGGCACGCCCGCGCGATCGAACAGCCGCTCGGCGATCCAGTGATCGCGCGCCGCATGACTCTTCGAATCCTCGCGCGCGGAGATCTGCGACATGTTGACAATCACTTCCAGGCCGGCGCGAAGCGCGGCATCGGCAAAATAGGCTGTCGCCTGTATCAGGCCGGGGCGGACCGGGTAGCAGAAATAGGCAGCGCGCGCGCCGTCGACTGCGCGCAGCACGTCGTCGTGCTCCAGCAGATCGCCGACGACCACTTCTGCGCCCGCCGCGCGAAGTCGCGCGGCGCGATCGTCGTCCTTGTGTGCCAATGCACGTACCGCAAGGCCGCGCGCGAGCAATCGATCTACCGTATAGCGACCGGTCTCACCGGTCGCTCCGGTCACGAGAATGGGCTGAGACATGGGGGATTCCTTATCGGGGAAGAGGAAGATTACAGGCTGTCGACCACGCCGCCGTCGACGCGGAGGGCTGCCCCGGTCGTGGCCGATGCTTGTGGCGACGCGGCAAAGACGACCATGTTGGCGACCTCTTCAGGCGTGGCAGGCCTGCGCAGGATCGAACTGGGACGGTGCGTGGTGACGAAGTCGACACCTACCTCCTCGAAGCTCTTGCCAGAGGCGGTTACGGCCTCCTGCAGCATCGCCGCCGCGCCTTCCGTGAACGTCGGGCCGGGCAGGACCGAGTTGACGGTGACGCCGCTACCCGCCATCCGCTTGGCGAGCCCGCGTGCAAGAGCTACGTCCGCAGTCTTGCTGACACCATAGTGCAGCATCTCCACCGGTAGGTTGAAGGCGGATTCGGATGCGAGGAAGATGACTCGCCCCCAACCGCGATCCGCCATGCCGGGCAGATAGGCGCGCGACAGTCGCATTCCGGCCATCACGTTCACCTGCCAGTGCAGGTCCCACATTGCATCGTCCGCGTCGAAGAAGTCCGCCGGCTGGTAGATGCCGGCATTGTTGACGAGGATGTCGATACGCGGCTCGGCAGCGATGAGCGCGGCGCAGCCTTCTGCCGAACCGATGTCGGCCGCAAGGCCACGCGCGGATCCGCTCAACTTCGCCGCTGCTGCTTGCGTCTTCTGCTCGGTGCGACCGTTGACGATCACTTCGGCCCCGGCGGCGTGAAGTCCTTGCGCGATCGCGAAGCCGATGCCTTCGGTGGATCCCGTCACCAGCGCCGTCTTGCCGTTAAGATCAATTTTCACGCGTGAGTCTCCTTAGAAGTGTGTAATTGCACATATCGGTGCAAGATATTGATGTTTTATAGGTTTCAGCCCGCCGGGATGGCGATGTCGGACGCGATTTTCCAGATTCCGCGCTTCCGGACCCAATCCAGGATCAGGAGGAATGGCCGCGGTTTGCCGCTCTGGCCTGCATAGGCGACACGGATCGACACCGGTGCGTAGAGTTGCGCAACGCCATGCCCAAGGCGTGTGACACGCGGCGACGCGCGCTCGGCAATGGCGAAGCCGCCGGCATGCCAAAGCGCGCTGATCTGCGTAGTCGCCTCCTCGCCCCAAAAGCCGCCCCAGTTGTCGGCCGCACCAGGCGGCGTCTTGCCGACGAACAGCGTGTCCTCGGAGTCGCGGAACAGCGCGCGGGTGGCGGGCAGGTCCTGCGCATTTTCGGCCTTCAACAAAGCATCGAAGCGGCAAAGGATCGCATGCTCGAGAGCAGACGGGTGTTTCGTCCCTGCGGCCGCTGCCGGCGGCGGGGCGAGGCTCAGCGTCATCAGCAGGAGCGCAAGCGACCGTTGCAGGCGGAGGCGGCGATTTGGGGAGATCGCCGACATTACTCGAACCGCATGTCGGTGATATCGATGGAGACGAGCAGCGGATCATGCACGGCCTGCCAGTCGTCGTCGGCGGCGAAGACGCGGCGTTGCGTTGGAACCAAAATCCCATCGAAGCTCCGGTAGGCGTGCGCATAGTTGACGCCGCGCGCGCCGCCCAGAATGTCCACTGTATAGTCGTGGCGGCGGATCAGCCCGTCGGGGCCGAACCGGGTGATCTGGGTCCGCGTGTGGCTGACGAGCGTGTCGGGGAAGGTGACCTGCAGGCTGCGCCACGTCTCCCCTGCCTCAACCCATGGCGCGATTTCTTCCACGATCATGCCCGGATAGGCATAGAGGAACGGTTGCGTCAGATAGGTCCACAGAGCCTCGCCGGTGAAGAAGGTGGCGTGCAGCCTATCCCAAGGTGTCTCCAAAGTCTGTCCGGCAAAGGCTGTGGCAGGATCGTCGCGAGATTCCAGCACCGCACCATGCCGATCCTCGGTCCAGACGCGCGACGGCGTGAAGAAGAGGCGCTCCCCGTCGTCCACAGCGAAGGAGAGGTGCTGTGCGGCGCGGTCGGCGATGATTTCGCGGTCGGTCACAAAGCCCGGCCGTTTGATGTCCCACAGCGCCCCGCCGGTCGTCAGTCTGGCAGAGATCGAGCGGATCGCCTGCCACCTCTCCCATCCGCCATGAGCGTCGATGGCGCGTTTCAACAAGTCGATCATGTTCGCGTGTTCCTTTGGACAAGAGCTCAATCGGGGAGGCGCTCGCTTCGCCGGGCCCGCTCCGCCTCGCCACGGGCGAGCCGCCATTGCATGTGGGCGTCGCTCCCGGGACCTGCCTCAAGCGCGATTGCGCCGGAGGAGGGGCTGGCACCGGATTCCATGTCTACCAGTTCCAGCTTCAGGCGACGGCGGGTCTGCGCATCGACGATGTGCAAGGGGGCTTCTTCGTGCTGCGCGTGGCGCCACTTGTCGCCGATCTGCACCATCGCCTGCAGCAGCAAGCTGAGATCGCGACCCTTCTCGGTCGGCAGATATTCGCGTCGGACCGGGCGAACCTGATATTCCCGCCGTTCGACGAGGCCGGATCGTTCCAGCTGCTTCAGTCGATCGGACAATGTGGCGTTGGTCGCGCCTGTCGAGTGGCGCAGGTCCTCGTAGCGCGTGAGCCCCAGCAGCAGGTCGCGCATGACGAGCGCTCCCCAGCGATCCCCTAGTGCGCCCATCACCTCGGCCATCGAGCAGGCCATTCCCTCAAAGCTCTTTGATCGCATCTCTTCGTTCTCACCCCGGCAGAGCCGATAAACTCTTATCAAAGGAGTTATAGACTCTGATTATGAGAGCTACTACGGAAAGGCAAGCGCAGGAGATTGGGAAATGGCTGGAATTTCTCGGATATTCGTTATTGGTGCGACGGGAGCGCAGGGCATGTCCGTTGTGCGCGGGCTGATTTCGAACGGCGGCTACAACGTCGTCGCACTCACGCGCGATAGCAGCGCGCCGCGCGCCCAAGCGCTGCGGGACATGGGTGATGTCGCGTTGCTGGAAGGCAGCTTCGCCGATGAGGACACCCTTCGAGAGGGGTTTCGTGCTTGCGATGGGGCGTTCGTTAACATCGACGGCTTCAATGCCGGCGAGCGGACGGAGATGTACTGGGCGATCCGAAGCTACGAGATTGCATTGGAGGAAGGCGTCAAGTTTCTTGTCTATGGGAACTTGGACTACGGCCTGAAGAAATCGGGGTACAGATCGATGTTCCGCACCGGTCATTATGACGGCAAGGGGCGCATCGGCGACTGGATCCTCGCACAGAATGGGGTGAACGCTGACCGCATGGGTGCCGCGCTGTTTACCACCGGACCCTATATGGAGATGGCGTTCTCCGCGCAGACCCCGATGACGCCCCGGGTTGAAGACGGCGTGCTGACCTGGCGCGTGCCGCTGGGGACCGGCGCCGTGGTCCATGTCGCGCTGGAAGATTGCGGCCACTATGTGCGCTGGCTGTTCGATCACTCGGAGCGTGCCAACGGCATGAACCTCGAAGTTGCGATCGAGCATGTTCGCTATGCCGATCTCGCCGCAGCCTTCGAACGCGTGACTGGCCACCCCGCACGGTTCGTGGACACCAGCCTCGATGCCTATTTCGCACCACTGGCCGCCGTCGCAGACCTGCCAGCTGGCTATAACGCAGACCCCGCAGACAAGAGCACGATGAGCTTCCGCGACAACTTCACCGGCTTCTGGAACCTCTGGAAGCACGACATCATCACCCGCGACTATGCGCTGCTCGACGAGATACATCCGACGCGGATCCGCAGTGCGGAGGACTGGCTGCAGCGCTGGGAACAGCGGGCTGCCATCGAAGGTTCGGAAACGCTGTGGGAAAGGCTGCAACCCGCAACATTACCCCAGCGCACCATTCTCAAGCTAAGCGAAGATCGGCGCCGCGGCAGGCTGTGAAGACTGCACCACCCCGGCGGCAATCATTCCGTGGTCGATCGTCAACGCACCCCGAGCAAACGGTGCGCAAAGAAGCGAAGGATTTCATCTCGAGCGGCTATCGTCGGCTGCCCCTCCGCGTCGATCAGGTGAACGGTCACGACGTTGTGGGGCGTCTGCACTACCTTCTCGAAGAACTCGGGGACGTCGCGATTGGCGGCGCTGTCGGGGAGAACCCGGCCGATGAAGCGCTTCCCGAGCGCCCTATCATAGGCTGCGAACCGCTCCGCCTTGCAGAAGCGGTCGCCGTCGAACCGATAGGCGAGAACCGAAAGGTCTTCATGGTCCAAGCGTTCGCGGATCGCTTCGAGCTCTTCCGGTGCGATCTGCAACCCGGCGTCATCGTCGAGCGGGAGCGCGGGCTGGGACAGGACCGGGGCCAACATTGCCGGCTCCAGCATCATGCTGAGCGCGAAATTGCCCGAGAAGCACATGCCGATCGCACCCACGCCAGGGCCGCCGCATTCTTCATGCGCCGTCCGCGCCAGGGCACGAAGCCACTGCGTCACCGGCGCCGATCCTCCCGATCCGAACGCCCGGAATTCAGCGCTGATGCACACCCGCTTGAAGATCGCCTGGCCGACCTCCAGGTCGACCGGCTCGCCGTCTCGCCCGTACAGCGAGGGCATGTAAACGGTGAACCCCGCGTCGCGCGTCCAGCGCGCGAACCGCGCGACGTGCGGGCTGATCCCGGGCACTTCCGGAATGACGATCACCGCCGGCCCAGTGCCGGAGACATGCACCGTCTTGGTCGTATCAAGTTCGGTGATTTTCCTGGCCTCGAAATCCTCGAGCGGATCATAGGCGTCGAGCGGTCTCTTCTTCATGATTCCATCGCTTTCCCGGTTGGGTCAACCGCCGCGGGATCGATCGCGACCTCGGTGGGCACGCGCGCAGTGGACTGCAGTGTGCTCGGTTTAACGAGGGCCATTCCGGCCATTTTGCGGGCGCGATCGGCCGATGGTTGATGTTACCATCCTGGCGCTTCCGGGCGCATTCGCATCAGGCGTGGCTGCTGCGCTCGACATTATGGCGACGGCAGCCCGGCTGGCTCCGTCCTGCGGCTGCGGGCCGATCCGGTGGAACGTCGTCTCGTCACACCCGATGGTCACGTTGAGCAACGGCGTGAAGATCGAAGCGACGGCGCTGGCGCAGAGCGACCAGACCTCGGACCATTCCATCTGGTTCGTTGCGGGCCTTGAGACTGACAGTGTGGAGTCTGCTGCGGCACGCATGTCGGAACCGGATGCGGTCACGGCCGCCGAGGCGATACACCTGCATGGCGCGCGTGGCGGAACGGTGGCGTGCGCGTGCTCCGCCGTTCTGCTGTTGGAAAGGGCCGGACTGCTTCGGGGCAGACGCGCGACGACGACTTGGTGGTTGGGAGAGTATCTCCAGAGACTGCAGCCGGATTGCGTGGTCGACGTCGAACAGACCGTGATCGTTGATGGCAATATCGTGACCGCGGGAGCAGCGTTCGCCCATCTCGACCTCATGCTGCATCTTCTGCGGACGCACTTCCCCCCCGCATTGGCAAAGGCCGTTGCCAAGGCCATGATCCTGGACGGGCGGCAACTTGAAGCGCCTCGCCCGGCCGTGCGGGCATCGGCGGGAAGGCTGGATCTCGTCAGCAAGGTGGCTGCATCCTTTGAGGCAGCACTACCCGACCCACCGACGATTACCCAACTCGCGGCCGAGCTCGGTATGTCCGGTCGGACACTTTCCCGACGAATAAAGCGTGAGACCGGCGGGAATGTCTCTGCAATTTTGCAGAGCGTGCGCCTCCATCGCGCTCGCCAGCTACTTCAGGACAGAGGGTTGTCGATCGAGCAGGTCGCAGCCGAGCTGGGCTATGCCGACGCCACGTCATTGCGACGAATGATGCGAAAGCTGGCGCACGCGACGCCGGGGCAATTCAGGCCGAGGCTTGCCTGAACTGCCCTGCGCGGTGCGGCGATCGGCTCAATGTTCCAGTTTGGCCGCTAAGGTGTCATTGCCCTGCGCTCGGGCGACAGACGCTGCGGTCCTTCCTTCCATATCGAAAATGTCCGTTTTGGCGCCGGCGGTCAGCAAAAGGTCGACCTGCGCCTTGCGGTTGAACATCGCTGCCATCATGAGCGCCGTCTGTCCCTGCTTGTTGCGGGCATTAACCGCACAGCCAGTGGAGAGCAGCCTTGCTGCGAGCGCGTCCAAGCCCTTGAAGGCAACGCCCATTTGCGCGGTATTGCCCTGGGTCGCGTCGGGCTTGCAGGGGTCTGCCTTGGCCTTTAGCAAGGCCTCTACCGTGTCCGCATTTCCGTCATATGCAGCGAGGATCAGCGCCGTATAGCCTCGCGGATCATATGCATTCACATCGGCGCCCGCGGCAACCAGCGCGGGGATGAGATCGGTACGGCCGAGCCGAGCCGCATCAAACAGCAGCTCCTGCGCTCGCGCGCTTGTCAGCGAGGTTTGCGCTGCCTGCCCATTCGCGGCTGCGGGCAAGGGGGCGACCACGGCCATGGACATCGCAATGGTCAACAAAGATCGAAACATCTCAAAATCCTAGTGTCGTGGACCCCGGCACCGCAGAGGGCGCCGGGGCTTTGCCGCTTCTGCGTTACTGCTGGTTCGGGAACTGCTCGGGGTGCACCGCCATCGTCTGGCGAACGTCCTCCACAGTCACGTTCACTGCCTTGGCGAGGCGCGTTCCATAGTCCGCATCTGCGGCATAAAAGTGCCCAACCATCAGTCGACGAACCTCGGGACTGTTCACCCGTCCAAGGTCGGACGCCAGATTCTTGACCAGGTGTTCCTTCTCGACAGCGCTCAACGTGCGGTAAAGCGCACCGGCCTGTCGGAAATTATCCAATTTGCTGATGACGCGGATTTGCGCAGTGGGGCCGACCGGGTATTCAGCCGCCTTGTACCGCGCATCGGCGCGCGGCGTGGGCTTAGTGAGCGAGGGCTCATAATTGATGTCGTCATTACGGCCGCTCGCAGCCATGAACCCGTCCTGATTGTTGTTTGCTACAGCGGCGAGTGGACGGTTCACGGGAAGCTGCGCGAAGTTGACGCCCAGACGGTACCGCTGGGTATCCGCATAGGCGAACAATCGGCCTTGCAGCATCCGATCAGGTGAGGCTTCTACGCCGGGTATCAGGTTTGACGGGGCGAAGGCAGACTCCTCGCTATATTCAAAATAGTTATCCGGCACCTTGTTAAGCGTCATCGTGCCGAGCTTCACTTCCGGCACATCTTCCCAGATCTTGCTGTCGTCAAAAGCGTCGTAGGTGAGCTGGCCAACCCTCTCCGCCGGCATCAACTGGACGTATAGGTCCCAGCTCGGGAAATTGCCGGCCCGGATCTGGTCGTAAAGATCGCGCGTCGCGTAGTCGGCATCGGCGGCACGCGTCTGTTCGAGGGTCATGCCCTTCAGGCCCTGCCGGCTCTTCCAGTGAAACTTCGCGAACACCTGCTTGCCTTGCGCGTTGACGAGACGAAACGCGTGAACACCATAGCCGTCCATCATGCGATAGTTGATCGGCATCCCGAACGTGTCCGTGTACAGCCAGGTCAGAACGTGCGTTGATTCTGGGACATTGGCGAAAAAGTCGAACGCGCGGTTTGGGTCCTGGATGTTCGTGACCGGCGACGGCTTATTCGCGTGCACGAAGTCGGGAAACTTTATGGCGTCCCGGATGAAGAAGACGGGGAAATTGATCCCGACAATGTCCCAGTTGCCCTGGTCGCTGTAGAACTTGACAGCGAAGCCCCGGGGATCACGGGCTGCTTCGGGAGAGCCGCGATACGGCATAACCGTGGAGAAGCGAACGAAGACGGGGGTTTGCTTTCCGGCAGCGGAAAAGACGGTGTTTTCTGAGTAGGCTGAAAAATTTCCGTCAGACACGAACACTCCCTGTGCGCCAGTGCCTCGCGCGTGAACTACGCGTTCAGGAATTCGCTCGCGGTCGAATCGTTGTAATTTCTCAATAAGTCTTGCGTCTTCCAGCAGCACTGGACCGTCCTCGCCGACAGTCTGACTGTTTTGATTGTCTCCCACTGGCGCACCGGTATCTCGGGTTAATGTGGTCTGGGCGTACGCGGCGGGAGTTAGCCCGGCGAGCGCCGCCACCATACCAAGGATACGTTTATGCTTCATGTTCGCTCCCTTAGCTCCATTGAGGTTGGGGCGGCGTTATGCTGAGCAGAAGGATTACAGAAATTGACGTCTTTGATCATCGTGATCGAAACTAATCGCTTTCAAGTTCTGCGGGGTAAAGCGAGCCAATTTCATAGTGTTAGGTTGCTGCACGCGCATCCTTTCACTGTTAATGAAAGAGCAGTTAGCGGTAATCGATAATTGTCGTTTGGCGTTGCGACAGGAATGTGACGCCGATCGCAGTGACCTCTGGCTCGAGCGAAACGGACTGGCATTTCTCTTTGAGCTCCCCTCGTCCAATCGCAAAAACCGCTAAATGCGAGGGTGGCGATCGTCAGGGTAGGTGCGCCTCTTGAACGACGGGCGGAATAGGGAGTCAGCGCTGGGCGTGTGACGCCCGATATGATGCGTTCGCATGCCGCTGTGCGGTCCCAAGTTGGCTGGCCGCCTTGTTATCGTGGACGCGAGCGCCGATCCTGCGGATCGGCTACCGGCAGGTGCCGGCAGCGGAACGCTGGTACAGTGCGCGCGCTGTGTTCGTGCCCGCGTGGCACACTTGCCCGGGCGGGAGGCACGGGCGGCGGCTGGCGCACGCACGCCGCCCGCGCGGGCCCGCCCGGTTGCAAGGGTGCGGTTCTTGTCCGGGCGCGATGACGCCCGGCAGCGCGGTCGCGCTGACAGGATGGTCGCCGCGCCGGGCGCAGCGGCGTTGGTGCGCCAGCACGCGGACAGGGCAGGGGGAGCGTCGCTTCCCTGTAGTCCTGCCGCGGCATGCCGCAAGCCGGGCGGTGCCCGGCTCCTCCACGGTGTTTCGGCCCTTCGGGTGCGGCCTGCCACCCTCGGCAGGACTGTCGGTTCGCTCCTGCCGCTCCCCCGCCCTTCCGGCGCCGGTTGCGGTGTTTTGGAAGGAGCAGGATCATGGGTGTTGGACGCGAGAGCCGGGCGAGCCTCTATGCCGAGGTGACGGGACGGGTGATTGCCGAGCTGGAACAGGGACGGCTGCCCTGGGTGCAGCCTTGGGATGCTGCGGCGTGTGGCTGTGCGATGCCGGCCAATGCGGTGACCGGGCGGCGCTATTCGGGGATCAATGTACTAATCCTATGGGCGGCGGTGATCGAGGGGCGGTATGCCTCGCAGCGCTGGCTGACCTTTCGGCAGGCGCAGGCGGCAGGTGGGAGCGTGCGGCGCGGCGAGCGGGGCACGACGATCTGCTATGCGGATCGCTTCACCCCGAAGGACGAGGCCGAGCGGGCGCGGGATGAGGACCGCGAGGCGCGGCAGCTGGCGTTCCTGAAGCGGTTCACCGTGTTCAACGTCGACCAATGCGAGGGGCTGCCCGAGCGGCTGACGGTGGTGGAGCACGCCGAACCGGTGGCCGAGGCGGACCGCATTCCCGCCGCGCATGCACTGATGGAAGCATGTGGGGCAGATATCCGGGTCGGGGGCGGTGAGGCCTATTACAGCCCGGGCGGCGACTATGTCGCGGTGCCGCCGCAGCTCGTTTTCTACAACCGGATCAATTGGTATCGCACCGTGCTGCACGAGCTGGGGCACTGGACCGGGCATTGTTCGCGGCTGGATCGTGACCAGTCGGGGGCGTTCGGCAGCGCTTCCTATGCGCGCGAGGAGTTGGTTGCCGAGATGGCCAGCGCGTTCACCTGCGCATCGCTGGCGATCCGGCCGACAGTGCGGCATGCCGATTATATTGGCAGCTGGTTGGCCGTGCTGCGGCAGGACGAAAAGGCGATCTTTCGGGCGGCGAGCGCGGCCAGCAAGGCGGCTGATTACCTGCTTGGGTTCACGTCGGATGAGGAGGCGGAGCAATGATGCGCTGGCTTCGACTGCGGCGGATGCGCCGCGCATTTCGTGCCCTGCCCGAACGGGATCGGGCGATCTTCGGATCGGTGCGGTTTGATGATTGCAACTACGTCGAGGCGGCCGAAAGGCATGGCTGCACGGTACGGGAGGTTGAGCAGGCCATTGCCCGTGTGATCCTTGCCCTGGATCGTGCCGAACGCGGCAAAGGGCCGCGATGAAGGCGGCACCTCGCCCGCTACCTGCGGGCGAGGTGTACGCCGCCGCATCAGCGCGTTAGGATCGATCCATGAGGACCGGCCTCGATCATTTGCCGCCAGCCAAGCAGCGCGAGCTGGAGCGTGTCGTTCAAATCCTGTTCCAGGAATTTGGCGACGCGACCGCTGTTGCGACATCGGACTGGAAGAAGCAGGGGCGCATCCTAAAGGTAATTCTCTACGGCAGCTATGCGCGCGGCGGATGGATCGACGAGCCACATACCGCCAAAGGCTATCAGTCGGACTTCGACTTGCTGGTGATCGTCAACAACGACAAGCTCACCGATCGCGCCCAGTTTTGGACCACCGCCGACGACCGGCTCAATCGTGAATTGGCGATTACCAAAACGCTGCGCACGCCGGTCAACTTCATCGTTCATACTCTGCAGGAGGTGAATGACGGCCTCGCGCACGGCCGCTATTTCTTCATGGATGTCGCCCGCGACGGCATCGCGTTGTACCAGAGCGACGATACCGAATTACATCAGCCCAAGCCTAAGACGCCGAAGCAGGCGTTGGCCATGGCGCAGGAGTATTTCGGAGAATGGTTTCCAACAGCAGCCGGGTTCAAACGGAATGCTGGGTACGCTGAGCGTGATGGCGACCTAAAGCTGGCCGCTTTCTTGCTGCACCAGACGGCTGAACGCCTCTACCACTGCGTGCTTCTGGTCTGCACTTTCTACACCCCCCACGTGCATAATCTGGGCTTCCTCCGCACCCAGGCGGAGCGCATCGACCCGCGTCTGGTCGATGCCTGGCCGCGTGACCAGCGCACCGATCGTGCCCGCTTCGAGAAGCTGAAAGAGGCCTATGTGAAGGCGCGCTATTCGAAGCACTACCGCATCAGCGAGGAAGAACTGGCGTGGCTCGGCGAGCGTGTCGAGGCACTTGGTCAGGCGGTGCAGGTGATCTGCGAAGAGCGGATCGCAGTATTGGAACGCAGCGCCGCCGCCTGATCTAGGCGGCGATTTTCCCGGCGTCCGCGAACGACAATTCGCGCTGCAACTGTGGCGCTTCGCTGCGTTCGGCGCAGCGCATGTCGCGGGCGATCGCGACGCTGATCCACTCGATTTTCCACGCCAGATCGAGCACGTCGCCGTGCTCCGCGCGGCTGATTGTAGCGATTCCGGCGCCGTCGACGTCGACCGAAAATCGGCACTCGTCGGCCCAATTATCGAAGCGTCCCTGCACCAGCGTGCCGTCCGAAATCGCGATGCCAAAGCCCTCATCTAGCGCCCGCGCGGACAGGCAAATCTCGTCCTCCACGTCACCGGAAAGCTTCAGCCGGCCATTCTCCAGTGGTTCGATTCTGATCGACATATCGGGCCCATTCCTGGCGACTCGGAAAGGCTGCGATAGTAGAACATAGAGGGAACACATGAAAGGCTGGCGGGGACCGGCGGGGGGATAGAAGGGATGGCAAGATAAAAGCGGTGCCTCCAAGCGGCCCCGGAAGTGGCGTCTGCACGTCGTCTTTGATGGAGGCATGCCGATGGCGGTGCCTCCATCTGGAAGGCGCGGCTGCCGGAACGCCAGCGTTTCTGCGGCTTTCCGGCTCCCCCGAATGGAGGCCCTTGAAGGGCTGCGCTGGCGCACCCTCATCTGGCGCTTTGCAGCATGGGACAGCGTCATGGCCGAGGATCCATTCGAGCTATGGTTGGGGCGGGTCGGCGCGGATCGCCCGTTCGCGCACCAGCTTCGCAAAGCCACCAATCTCGCTGGCGGCGCAGCACGATCTTCGGCTGCGCGCGCCCGGCATTTCGATGGCAGCAGGATCGGTCGCGGATCGGGCGTCGGTCGGGTGCTCGGGGCATCCGATCGTTTTGCCGGAATTCGTGCGCGCCGCGTCGTCGTGAAGGCCCGCTTCGTGAAGCTGGCCGGGAAGGGGGTAAAGGGCGCTGCCGCGCACCTTCGCTATCTGCAGCGCGATGGCACCACCCGGAACGGTGAGCGCGGCACGCTCTATGCTGCTGATCACGACGTTGCTGACGGCAAGGCATTCCTCGAACGCGGCGCCGATGACCGGCACCAGTTCCGCTTCATCGTCGCGCCCGAAGACGGTGCGCAGTACGAAGATCTGAAGCCGCTGGTGCGGCGCTGGATGGCGCAGGTTGAACAGGACCTCGGCACGAAGCTCGACTGGGTTGCCGTCGACCATTTCAACACCGGGCATCCGCACACCCATGTGCTGGTGCGCGGTGTCGACGATCGTGGTCGGGACCTGATCATCGCTCGGGAATATATCAGCCGCGGGCTTGCCGCGCGGGCAGTGGAGTTGGTCAATCTCGATCTCGGGCCGCGGACCGATCGCGAGATTTTCGAGGGGCGTCAGCGGGAGATCGGCCAGGAGCGGTTCACCAGCATTGATCGTAGGTTGCTGGCTGGGCGCGAGGCCGACGGCCTGGTGTCGTCCCGGCATGGTGACAGCATCGAGCAGGGGCTGCGCGCGGCGCGCCTCGGCAAGCTCGCGCGGATGGGATTAGTGACCGACGAGGGAAATGGGCGCTACCGGCTCGCCGACGATCTGGAAGCGACGCTGCGGGCCATGGGCCGGCGCGGCGACATCATTGCGACCATGCATGCGCAGATGAAAGGGCATGCGCCTGAGGTGCATCCGCAGGACTATGCGATCTACGAGCAAGCCGAGGGCAAGCCGCTCATCGGCCGCGTCGTGGCGACCGGACTGGCGGACGAGCATCGCGACCGCCATTACCTGATCGTGGCAGCGACCGACGGGCGCAGCCACTATGTCGACCTGGGCAATCGGTCGCTCTCGGAATCGAGCGATCGCCCTGAAATTGTGCGGGTGTCGCCGGTCATCGCTGGCATCCGCGATGTCGATCGAATGGTTGCCGAGGTCGCCGCCGCGAACAACGGCATCTACAGCGTCGACCGGCACCTGCGCCATGACGCCAGTGCAAGCCAGCGTTTCGCCGAAGCCCATGTCCGGCGGCTGGAAGCGCTGCGACGGGGAGGGGGCGAGGTCGAGCGCATGCCGGACGGCAGCTGGAAGATCGGCGCCGATCATCTCGACAAGGTCCTGGCCTTCGAGCGAAGGGCGGCTGCGGCACGGCCCGTTGAGATCGAAGCGCTTGCCGAGCGCCCGGTCCTGGAGCTGGTTCGCCACGACGGCGTGACCTGGCTCGACGAGCAGCAGGTCGCGAAAGAACCGGAAGTGCTGGGCGGCGGCTTCGGCGCGCAGGTGCGACAGGCATTGGTGCTTCGCCGCCAGTGGCTAATCGAAGAGGACCTCGCCTGGCGCGACGGCGATACCGTCCGCTTCCGCGCCAATCTGCTGACCGAGCTGCGGCGTCGCGAACTGCGGCAGGTGGCGGGGCAGCTCTCGAAAGAGATGGGGCTTGGCTATACCGAGCATCGCGGCGGCGCGATTGAGGGTACCTATCGCAAGGCGGTGCAGGTCGGCGCCGCGAAATATGCGGTGATCGAGAAATCGCGAGAATTCACGCTGGTGCCCTGGCGGCCGGTGCTGGAAAAGCAGATCGGTCGAACCGTTTCCGGCATCGATCGCGGCGGTGCGATCAGCTGGACATTTGGGCGCCGGCGTTCGGGTCCGGAGATCGGCGGGTTCTGAGAGTCCCCAAAGAGGTACCGGGATTCACCAGCGAGGCCCTGTAACGGAAGTGGGAAGAGGCGGAATCTGCACGGCATGCAGACCCGCAAGACCCGCCACCAATTCTACCTTCCCGACGAACTGTCGGCGAAGCTCGACGCGATGGCTGCGCAGCCGGGATCGTCGAAGACCGCGATCCTGACCGACGCGCTGACCGCATGGTTTGATCGCCGTGCGGGCCATGAACTCGACCAGCGCTTCGGTGCGCGGCTCGACCGTCAGAACCGCGCCGCCGACCGGATGGAGCAGAAGCTCGACTATCTGACCGAAGCCCTCGGGCTCTTCGTCCGCCACCAGCTTACCCTCACGGCGCACCAGCCGGCCTTTGATACCGAGACGCAGCGTCTCGGCCGGCTTCGCTACGACGCCTTCGTCGAGCTCGTCGGTCGAGCAATCGCCCGGGGCGACACGAATAACCGCATCGCCAACCGTCAATCCCCAGAACTGGGGAGGGACAGATGAAGGAGCGTCCCATGCGTCCTACGCTGAGCAAGCCGAACACCGACCTGTCGCCCATCACGCTGCGGATTGCTGATGCCTGCCGCATCACCGGCATCGGCCGGTCGAAGTTCTACGAGTTGATCAAGGCCGGCGAGATCGGGGTGATCAAGGTAGGCGCGATCACGCTCGTGCCGATGACCAGCATCGACGCGTTGCTTCAGCGTGGCGGCCCCACCGCGGGCGACGGCGCCCGGCCCCCCTTAGCCGAGGTGATGCACCCGTTTCTGGCCAATGCCATTTTGACGGCGAGCCTTGCCTCGACCCCCGAGGCGGTTCGATGCGATCTATCATCGGCGGACGAGGGGAGGCGGGGAAAAGCTGAAGACCTTGTTGTTGAGCGTATGATTTCGGCCCTCTATGATCGAGACGACCAGCTCGACGTGGTTCGTTGATCCCATCTTATGTCGTTCTGCTGTCCTAGCTTTGGCTGGGGTCTGAGCTTTGGGGTCTTGCTAAAAGTGGCCTGCGTGACAGTCTGAATTTGGGACAAACCTGCCCTTCACGAAAGCGACAGCGAACGACCAATTACGGGCGAAACCGCCTTTCGGACGGCAATGGATCGCAACTGAAGCGATTGCGATCGTGGGACCTTTTATATGATATGCTAATTTGTAGTGATGCCGTTAGAAGCCGCGTACAGCACGCCCTTTTCTTAAAGCGTCCAAGCTAGGATGAAAATAAAGTGGAATATCTTTCATAGATGCAAGTACGGGATATCTTCTTACATAAATATCAATTGCGCGATTTGCGACTCGAAGAGCCGATTGCCTGACCAGGTCTGGCAGAAACCGTGACTCCTCGTTGGGGGATTTGATCAAATTCACTCTTCCAATCGGTTTTCCGTCGATCTGCGGAGAAAACGTCATTTGAGAGTTCATGATACTAACGTCAGCCGCGGGGAAGTTTAAATAAGATAAATATACATTGAGATTGAAATATTCGAATTCGATTTCGGTCCGATGAAATCCGGAAATTGCTGTAGGCGGGCAAAATTTACCGGTCACTACGATTGAGTATATAATAGACGCTTTATAATCTCGCGAGAGACTTGCAATTTCAACTAAGTTCCCTTTTTTGTTTTTTATCTCAACCAATGATCGTTCGTTCATTATCGGGCATAAATAAGTGCAAACTCTCGCAATAAGATTGGGCAAGTCTGAGTCCACTAGGGCTGGGACCCATAAACAGGATTCCCTTGGCGCGAGAGATGTGATTCACCCTGCACATTGATTGTGGAGGGTAACTTGCCGGGAGAGTTCTGGCTGAGCGACGAGCAGTGGGAGCGGCTACGGCCGCTGCTGCCGAACAAGCCGAGAGGCGTGCCGCGGGTTGACGACCGTCGCGTGATCAGCGGCATCGTCCATGTGCTGCAGGCGGGCTGCCGCTGGAAAGATGCGTCAAGCGCCTACGGTCCCTACAAGACGCTATACAATCGGCATAAGCGTTGGTCGGAAAAGGGCGTGTGGCAGGCAGTGTTCGAAGCTCTCGCCGCTGCCGGTGGACCACCAGCCGAGGTCCTGATCGACAGCACGCATGTGAAGGCCCATCGGTCGGCAGCCGGCGGAAAAGGGGGGCGCACGCCCAGGCGATCGGCATCAGCCGCGGTGGGCGCAACACCAAGATCCACGCCATCGCCGACGCCCAAGGCAAGCCGCTCGCCTTCCGCCTGACGCCAGGTCAGGCCGCGGACTGTCGGGCAGCCGAGGCGTTGCTGAATGGCCTGCCGGCCCGCTGCATCGTCCATGCCGACCGCGCCTATGACACCAACCGCATCCGCAACCTGATCGAGCAACAGAGGGCTATCCCCAACATTCCGCCCAAGGCCAATCGGCGCTGGAAAAGCTGCTTCAGCCGCAGCCTCTACAAGGGGCGCAATGCCATCGAGCGCATGTTCTGCCGCCTCAAGGACTGCCGACGCCTCGCCACGCGATATGACCGCACCGCCACCGTCTTCCTCGGCAGCATCCATCTTGCCGCCAGCGTCATGTGGTTTTTGTGAGTCCCGGCCCTAGGAGCTTCGAACGGAATTTTTCACTATTTAGCACGACTTGATAAGTTATAGTTATTCCATCTCGTCCAATCGAAGGATGGACGGAAAATTTTCTCTGGGAGGCTGAACCCGTCCCGCGGAACAATTTTTTTGTTTGAAAGTCTTCGGAAAACCCCTCGTGGCTATCCTCCGTGGTGATGTAAACCGCCAATGTGCCATCGCTATTTTCTCTAACTGAAAACAAAGAAAATAGGTCACCGTTTTGCCTTAGGCAAAATCTATACATCGGCCGTACAAGATCCTTCATAGAAAAACCCTTTTATTCAGAGAAGGTCTAGCAGCAAGCTGGTATCGCTATCCGGATCGAAGCCTTCATCGTCGCCGCTGGACCAAGCGCCAAAGAAGTCCTCGACTAAGCCCTCCGTTGCGATCCCGACGAGCGCAACCGGCCTCTTATACTTGCGATAGAAATAGCCGACGCGCTGATAATCGTCATCGTCGATAAAATCCTCTCCCGCGGTTTCGTATCTAACTGTGTGCCAGATGTCATCGACCTGCGGGATCGAGAACGGACCGAGCGCCTTCTTGAGAATCTCCCCTTCGAGACAAGCGAGATTTAACTGCGCAAGCTCGGCAAATAATCGCGCAATGTCGATTGCGACGTCGAGATCGACAAGGTTCGCGCCGAACAGCGATAGGCCGGTCGCTGGGAATCTGTATGAGAAGAGATCGCGCTGCTCTTTCGCGACGCGGAGTATCGGGCCGCACCGCTCTTTCTCATCCGAGCTCAAGCGCTTCAGCTTGTCGGTTGCGACGTTGAGGATCTTGCTGTGTGTCATCTCGATCGTTGTTAGCCCCTGCCATGGCACGCATGGCAGGGTGAAGATGAAAGCACGGCAGCAATTTAACATCAAATAGTAACTGAGATATGGCCTGACCGACTGGAGATTGTGGTCACGGGCATAAAGAGCCGTGTTGGCCAGCAGGGTAGAGGACAAGACAAGCTTCAACGCGAGATAGCTTCGGATGAACCATTCAGCGTTGCACTCATCATTAAAGGAGGTTGCGATTGGAGCCGCCAGCGTGCGAGTCCGCTTTATATATTGTCGGATATCGGCATCACCGAACTTGGAAAGTTCCTGATAGCGATATTCGAAGTCGGATCCCGCCAAGCGAGCGATATCAGCAGCGCTGAGTTCGGTGGCGGTGGTCATCTCCGGCTGGTCCTTGATCATGTTGTTGGAAGGTGTCGGATGCGCCTGCCGTCTCTGCGCATGGTACCAGCAGTCTGGTAGGATCGATCCGGCAGTAGCCCAGAATAGAAAGCGCTGAGTTGCCACCCCGTGCAGCATGGCGACGATACCGAATCGTTGCTACGCGCATACCAGCTTAATGTTGCGATTGGTTCAGAGGTCAAATTGCGGCTGCTCGAATAGGCCGACACGGCCGAGCGCGGAGTTTCTTGTGAATTGATAGTTCGCGTAGGGGGCGACGACTTCCTGATCAGACTTGTGATTTTCGATGATGATGAACTGCGCGCGGTCTTTGAGGCTGTCGAGATGCTTGTAGAAATGGCGCGCCACGTCTGCTCCGCGCAGGGCGATCTCATCATCTTCGAGTGCGCCATAAGGCGATTCTTCTTCCGCCGGCCGAAACGCGACCAACGGTGAATCCAGTATCACGAAACCTGGGTGCGGGCGGTGGTGCTCCAGACAATAGACCAGCACCCCGACCTTGAAGGCGGCGTGCAGCAGCGCGCGCACGCCGGCACCGTTGTCGCGCCGCCGCTTGCCATCGACAACGATATCCTGATCATCCTTGGCAAAATGTAAGGCGTCGCCGCCGGGGTAATTCCAGGCTGTCAGCACGCTCTGGATCGATTTCGAGAGATCATGCGCCTCGCTTTGGGTTAGGTCGAGGTTTACGTCGATGCCGTCGGCCCGCTGGCGCACCCGGACAGATTCGCTACGCAGCCGTCCAATCCGGGCTTCGAGCGCCGCGAGATTGTTGCGGTTCTCGAGATCGCCCTCGAGCCTGCGCACCCGTCCATTCGCGGCACTAATGGATCGACGAGCATCCAGTTCGCGCTGTCGGGCGTCGTCACGATCCTCGGCCTTCTCGGCGCGAAGAGCGAGAGCGCCATCGAGCAGATTTTGTGTGGCGGTGAGCTCGTGCTGGGCCGCGCCGATGACTCCATCCAACTCAAACGCTTCAGCGCTGATCTTCGCGATTTCGGCGGCTACCGCGCGGCGCTGCTCCTCGACATGGGCTAGCCCATGATCGTGGGTCTGATGCTCCGGCTCGGCTCCGCACAGCGGACAATTTACGCCGGCGAAGCGCTGGAGGAGGAAGCTGCCCTCCTCCAATCCCTGTAGCCGTTCAATGTCGGACCCGTAGATCGATCCGAGCTCCTCGAACCGGACGATAAGAAGCCTGAGCTCGGAAATGCGGCTGTTAAGAGTCTGGATCTCGCCATCCATCTCGCGGAGCGATGCATAAAGGCCGTCCAGTTCCTCCTGGCGACCGGACAGGACGGTGAGCGCTTGCTCGCTCTCTTCTTCCGCGAGCGCGAGATCAGAACGGATCTGCTCACTATCGACGGTCTCATCGATCAACTGGCGCAGGTCGTCAGCCATTTGCGACAGGAGTTCGATCTTGCCGTCGCGCGCCGCCTTGAGCTCATCGGCCGATCGGACGGGCTCGATCGAGGCGCCATCCACGCCGGTCAGAACGAACTTGATCAGGCCTTTGTCTTCAGAGGTGATCGTCGTGTTGTGCGCGAGCAAAATGCTGCGCTCGTCAATCATCCTCGTCTCGTCAACGAGCAGATATCGCATCAGCAATCGCAGCGAGAACGGGCCTTTCTGGGCGCGCTCATTCTTGAGTAGCTGCGCGTCGCGGAAGCCGACTTCGCCGAGCAGCATCCGCGAGACATTGGGCCCATTAACATGCTTGCGCGATAGCGTCTCGAACCCATCGGCGCTCGCGCCGAAATCGAGCTGGTGACCTTCAGCCTTATAGATGTCGCCGCCGAGAGCCGAGCAGCGCAGGGATATCTTCCGTGCACCGGGCAGCGTCAGCCAGAGGAGGTAGTTATCGTAGCCCTTGCCCTCGGGCGGCAACGTCGGCTTGTCCCCGCCAAGCACATAGTCGATTGACTTGCGGACGAACGACTTCCCGCTGTTGGAAGCGCCCCAGATGATATTCACGCCATCATGGAACGGAAGCACGGTCGGCTTGCGCTCAGGGCCGGTGAAGATCAGCGCGTCAATCCGGATTCGCTTGCGATCGTTGGTCATCGCGCGCGCCCTCCGATCATCTCCTGCGACCATCGGTCGATTTTGGACCTGAGATCGCGCAGAAAGGTAGCCTCGCCGCGGTCGCGTGCCTGTGTGGCGAGCCAATTGGCGGCGGCAACCAGTTTCCGATTATAGTCGGTGCTCAGCAGATCGAGCATGGCGGCGGCGGCCTCGTGGGTATGGAATAGAATGCCGGACGCGGTTGGAATCTGCTCGATGAGCGACGAGCGCATCATCAGCGCAACGCCCTGCTCGATGAGATGGCGGCGCACGAAATATTCCCCACCGCGAGCGCTGATGTCGGGATGGATGCTCTCCGGGCCGCCGGCATCCGCGGTGTGGACGAGGAAATAGTCCAGCAGCGAAATGGTCGCGATATCGAATTGCGCCGGCTCGAACGCCTCCAGGATGATGACCGCGCGAAGTCCTGCTTCGAGTGGCGTATTGAACAGCGCCGGGCCGACATCAGCTGCCATCATGCCCATGGCATCGTGCCGATATTCGCGAGGTGATGACAAACCCCCTGCCTGACCGCCGCCGTGACGCGATTGTGGCGGCCCAAAGCCCCCGTGATCGGAGCGGTCGCAGCAACGGTCATCACATCGGTCAGTCGGCTGTACAGCGGTGCCCCATCCATCGCGTGATAGCGGTCGATCACTGTCGCGTGTACATCCTCATCGACGGCATCGATCTGTGCCGCCGGAAGATTGTCGCGGAAATGACGGCGAAATCCGTTGCGCTCGAGATAGCGCCGTCGTGCAAGGATCATCTGCGGACCAAATTTCGCGTCCGCTGCGACGTGGTCATGATCTGCAAAGGCGATCCCGCTCGCCTGGGTGAAGACGGTGACGAGCTGACCGACGTAAGGCCGCTCCTCGTCCGAAAGCTCGGCGGGCACATCGCAGTCCCTCAACCGTGGAGCTTCGCCGGGATCGATATCGACATGCTCATGCAGAACCGCGCGCATATGCGGCTGCTCGACCAGCTCGCTGGCCTTCCAGAGCTCGACCTTGCTGAAGTCATAGGCCCTGACCGCCGCCTCTATCTCGGGGGTGAGCGGGCAATCCGTCTTGGAGATCCGCTTGAGGCAGTAATCGTTCCAAGTCTTCACCAGAAAATCCGCAACCAGCGACGGCCTGTCGATCAACTTCTTGACAGGGCGAACGGCGGAATTCGGGGACACGAAGATATATCGCGTCGGCACAGTGAACTCGCCCGCGCAGGCATAATGAAAAATCTTGCCGAGCTCGACCGCGAATTCCCCGGATCCGAGCGGATCCTTCAGATGCTTGCACTGATAATTGTGCCACGCGCCATCGTATCTTTGCGCCGACAGAAACCCCACGGCATCCCGGCCCATATCGGCAGACGCGGTCGGACGCTCGAAACCGTGATAATCGCCCCGGAGCCGGGCGAGCCACTTCTTCACCAAGTCCTCAAGCTCGCTGTCGGTCAGGTTCAGGATCACCCGATCCTCGTTGAACGCCATAATTCCCTCTGCCTGACGGACTTGTGCAGGTTCGATCCTAGCGGTTCGTTATCCGCTTTGCGGCCGCTATGGCAACATGAGGATGTGCCGCTCAAGCGGGAGGCGCAGGGCGTGCTGTAATTGGATTGCCGAATCGCATGCGGATGACCAATTCCTGCGGGAGCAGACGTTCATGCGCTTGCCGCGGAATGTCTTGAACTGGTCGTGTGCCGTCGAAAGGGAAAGCAAGGTATGCTTCCCCTTTTGCGGGCCTATGGCTTGGCGGCCACCGGAAGGCGGAAGGGCGCGCCGAGACGATTGAACGCGTTCATTGCTGCGATAGCAAGCGTGAGATCGACCAAGTCCTTCTCGACGAATGTGGCGGCAGCGGCGGCGTAGGCTTCGTCCGAAGCATGGGTCGTGCTGACATTGGTCACTTCCTCCGCCCAAGCCAACGCTGCTCGATACTGGTCAGAAAACAGATGCGGCACCTCCGCCCAGACGGGGATCAGCGCGACCTTGTCGATCGCCATGGTCTTGAGCAGATCGCGCGTGTGCATATCGATGCAATGGGCGCAGCCGTTGATCTGCGACACACGCAGAAAGACCAGATGGATCAGCTCTTCGGGAAGACCCGTTCTCGTTGTCACATAACGGTGGATACCGAACAGAGCCCTGGCGCCTTCAGGCGCGACTTCGGACCAGTTCAATCGCTTCATTTCGGCCATGTTGCTTTCCTTGTCACCGCGCCGACCATCGGCACTCGGTGGCTTGACGAGAGACACAATCGCATCGTGACATTATCCCGAACATTTTTTCGAGTTTGTGGTCACCCATGTCACACTGGCCTTGTCCACCTCGTCAGGCAGGCAGGTACTTGCATGGGAGATATGGAGATGAAGATTGTTGTCATCGGCGGAACCGGACTGATCGGCCGGCCCCTTGTCGAACTGCTGCGAGCCAAGGGCCATGAAGCAGTCGCCGCATCGCCCAGCACCGGCGTTGATGCCCAAGCCGGCACAGGCCTAGCTCCGGCGCTGACAGATGCTGCGGTGCTAGTTGATGTCAGCAATGCTCCTTCGTTCGAGGATGCGGCCGCTCTCGCCTTCTTTCGCGGTACCACGGCGAACCTGCTGGAAGCGGCCCGCGACGCCGCGGTGCGCCACTTCGTCGCGCTCTCGGTCGTCGGCACCGATCGCCTTCAAGCTTCGGGCTATTTTCGTGCCAAGCTGGCGCAGGAGCAGCTGATCGCCGCTGGCGGCGTTCCCTACACGATCGTGCGGGCCACCCAGTTCTTCGAATTTCTGTCAACCATCGCGGACGGCTATACGCAGGGCGACGCCGTGCACTTGCCGGGCATCGCGCTCCAGCCGGTTGCTGCCGCCGACATCTCGGCCCTGCTTGCCGAGATAGCCACGGCTGATCCTGCAGATGGCATCATCGAAGCCGCGGGACCCGAGCGCGCGCCGCTTGCGGAATTCACCGCCAGCTGGCTTGGCGCGCGAGATGATCCGCGCCGGATTGTCGTCACCGACGATCGCAACTATTTCGGCGCCGCCGCCAACGACCACACGCTGGTACCTGGAGAGGACGCGCGGATCGCGCCTACGCGTTTTGATGCGTGGCTCGCCGCTCAGTCGCAGGGACAGGCGGCATGAACAGGCGCCATCCTATCGCGCTGGCCTTAGCGCTCGGTCTCGGGGCCATAGCCAATGGCTTGTTCATGCTGATCTCGCCCGCCAACTGGTACTTCGCGGTCCCGGGCGTCACCACCACCGGCCCGTTCAACCAGCACTTCCTTCGCGATATCGGACTGGTCTTCCTTCTGATCGGTATCGCGATGCTGACCGGTGCCGCACGGTCGGCGGCACGCGTCACGCTGTGGTCCCTAGCTGCGCTCTGGCTTGGGGGCCACGCGCTGTTCCATTTCTGGGAGGTGGCGGTGGGCATCTGCGGCACGGGCGCGCTGGTTCAGGATTTTCCTGCGGTGACACTTCCGGCTATACTGACGGCCGCTCTCGCCCTGTGGGCGTGGCGCGATGCGGCAGGCGGCAGTCACCGATCGCATCCGGTGGAGGACTCTCGTGCCGCCCAGTGACAGACGCCTCGCTGATTTCGAGGCCGAGCGGCCAAGACTGCTGCGTCTTGGCTATCGGATGCTCGGATCAGTCAGCGAGGCAGAGGATGTCGTTCAGGAGGCCTGGCTGCGATGGGCGGCAAGGGCGGAGAGCGTTGACACGCCGGCGGCCTATCTAACCCGCGTTGTCACGCGTCTCTGCCTCGACCAGCTAAAGTCCGCCCGTGCGCGCCGGGAGACCTACGTCGGCGCATGGCTTCCCGACCCGCTGATGGGCACGACAGAGGCGGAGGAAACGATCGCCGATGACGTGACGCTCACTCTGATGCTCGCCATGGAGCGCCTGTCCCCGCTGGAGCGTGCCGCCTTCCTGCTTCACGACGTGTTCGACATGGCGCTGACCGAGGTCGCGACGACATTGGGGCGCGAGCCTGCAACCGTCCGGCAGCTTGCCTCGCGTGCGCGCAAACACGTGCAGCATGCGCGGCCACGTTTTACCGTACAGGCGGCGGAGGCTGATCGGATCGCGCGAGCCTTCTTTGCTGCTGCCCGCGACGGTGACACGGTCGCATTGTCAGCACTGCTGGCGCGCGACGTCGAGATCCATTCCGATGGCGGCGGCAAGGTCATCGCTTTCCGCAATGTGGTGCGCGGAATCGACCGAGCGCTTCGCCTGTTCGCCGGGTTGCGTCGCAAGTACACGTCAGCGCCGACGCTGCTACGCACCGCGACCATTAACGGCCTGCCCGGCTACATCAGTATCGATCGTGGCGACGTGCTCCAGACCACTGCGCTCGATGTACGCGATGGCCGCATCATGGGGATCTATATAGTTCGTAATCCCGACAAGCTCCGCCATCTGGCGGCAGCTTTCGGCACAGGCGGTCATCCACAGCACGGCCACTGAAGGTCGTGAATTGGTCGCCACGTGCCGGGAGCGATGCGCCCACGATGGTGGTCGGCGGATATCCCGGAGGAAGGTGGAAAGGCTGAGTCTGGGGTGCGAATCAGACACTCGCCAGAGTCCCGCCAGCCGCGGATATCGACGCTGTGGGGCCCTAGAACAATCCGTGAAGTCCGCCGATTTCCAGCTATGGTTTTGCAGTAAATTTGCAGTAAATTGCACTTTCGTGCAGCCATTCAGCAGTCAAGCCTCTGAAAAGGCTGGTGACCCCTACGGGACTCGAACCCGTGTTTTCGCCGTGAGAGGGCGCTTTCTCAGCACGGGTTAGAAGCCTTTGTTGGAAAGTTTGCGCGGCAGCTCTCATGATGCAGATGGCAATTGCCAATATTCTCGAAAGGAACCAGGTTCGAGAATGGCGGGCAGCACGATTTTGTACGATCGGCTCAATCCAATCGTATGTGTCGTCAACCCGCATGGCCGATCAGAACCGCGCCTGTTGCAACTACCAGGCAGGCCGTAATCCGATAGCAGCTCAGGCGTTCGCAAAGGAAGATGCGTCCAATCACGGCGGCGAAGACGACGCTTGTCTCGCGCAGCGCCGACACTGGTCCCATCGCGCCACGAGCCATGGCGAAGATGACGATGCCGTACGCCAGAAGCGAGGCAAGCCCACCACCAGCCGCTACCAGCATCTCCTGTCGCCCGCGCACGAGGGTGCGGGCATCGCGCAGCATGATGTAGCTCGCTGGCGCGAGCAGGCCCCACGACAGGCACATCCATACGGTGTAGCCCAGCGGTGCGCCTGACAACCGGACGCCCAGCCCGTCGGTCACGCTGTAGGCGCCGATGAAGCAGCCGGTTCCTAGCGCGAAGAGCAAGGTTTTTCGCCCGATGGCTCGGCCTTGGAAGGCCAGTGCGACGATCCCGCCCGATACCAGCAGCACGCCCGTCAGGCTGAGTACGTCGGGCAGCTCGCGCGCGAAGATTGCCGCGCCGAGCGAAACCAAAAGCGGCGAGGCTCCGCGCGCGATCGGGTAGGTCTGCCCGAGATCACCTTCCCGGTAGGTCCGTACAAGGAAGAGGTTGTATCCGGTATGGAGCAGCGCTGACAAGGCAACACAGCCCCAACTCGCCCTTGCGGGAACCGGTAAGAAGGGGGCCATCAGGGCACAGGCAACCGCGATGGCGATGCACATGACCGTCATCGACCAGAGCCGGTCGCCGCCTCCGCGCAGAAGGGCGTTCCAGCTCGCATGGAGGACCGCAGCGACCAGGACGATCAGGCTGATACCGATGGACATGAGGGTCCTCGGCTAGCCGCATAGCCAAGCGCCGCGCATTACCGCGTCGCTTTCGTTCGCGCGGTGAGCTTGTTGCCGTCAGGATCCCGGAGATAGGCAACAAAGACACCGTTCGGGCGCTCGCACGGTGGCGTTTCTATGGAGGTGCCACCATGCGCGGTGGCGGCCTCGTGCCATGCGCGGACATGGTCCGCGCTCAGGGCGGCAATGCCGATCGTTCCGCCATTGGCCGCCGTCGCCGGGTGGCCGTCGATCGGTCGGGTGATCATCAATCTTCCACCGTCGTGTTCGTAGATGAGCCGGCCTCTCTCGTCCTTCTCGCCCGATTTGCCGCCCAGCGCCGCAAAAGTTGCGTCATAGAAGGCTCTGGATCGTGCCAGGTCGTTGCTACCGATCATGATGTGCGTGAACATATGTTTTCCCAAGATTGGCTTTGAAAACAGGGAATTATCGGTGGCTTTTTCGCTGCTTCGTCCGAGCTGCGTCAAGGGCGAGAATGGTCGGCGGATAGCTCCGCCGACCCAGGAGGGACCTTATTGCCGGCTATCCTGATAGGCTTCTTCGGGACGGACCCGGCTAAGCGTCGTCACTTCGATGAAGTAGCCGCCTTTTGCCCGGAAATAGAAGCACCAAGCGCCGTGCGCATCGCGCGGCGCCTGCGTTTTCCATCCGTCCCCGCGCAAGCGGGCATGCATGGCATCCACAGCATCGCGGGTCTCTTGAATGAAGCCTATATGCAGTATGTTGAGCTGTTTGGGGTAGTCGAAGCCGTCGAGCTTGTTTTCGAAGTGATTGATGATCAACACCAGCCCGTCGTCATCCTGCAAGATCGCCATCTTTGTGCCGCGCACAACGAGCGTGCGCAGGCCGAAATACTGCTCGAACATCGCTCGATCAGCTTCGACATCATCGCTGTATAGGTTGAGGTGGTTCAGCTTCATGGTCATGCCTTTCCGTTGGTTAGACGGACACGAGCCGATCGCGATCAGACAACGACGACCGGCCACGCACGAGGTGAACCCTCGCTGTGTCCGGCCATGGCCAAGAGCGGCGTGACCCGCTCAAGCTTGACTGTCTCCCGGGAGACCGCAGGTTGTCACCATACCTGCATCGCTGTCTTTTTAGGCGCGTTGCAATTTAGAGGGCTTAGTCTGAGCGTCAAGCCGGAGACGGGTCTTGCGCTAAGCAACCTCCGGCCAGGTTGCCGACGCTTCCGAGGTTTAGGCGATCCGAGCCGGGGGGCACTTCCCAAGATATGGCATCGAGCAAACATGGCGTTACACATACATGCCCCCAAAGATGTCATTCTTCCCACCCGCCTCCCAGCGCGAGGAAGAGATCGATCTGTCGATCGACGACACTGGCGCGGGCGCGGGACAAACTTGCCTGGGCATCGGCGTACCCGGCCTGTGCGTTCAGGACGTCGAGGAAGGGCGTGCGGCCGAACCGCTGGAGCCTGTCGGCATCACGGCTGGCACGAAATGCGGCGTCTGCCGCTCGTTCCAGATCCCGCAGCCGGTCCGTCGCCCGGGCATATGCCGATAGCGCCGTCTCGGTCTGTTGCAGCGCGAACAGCACGGCGCCATCGAAGCCCGCCAGCGCAGCGTCTGCATCGGCACCGGCCTGGTCGATCCGGGCACGGACCGCTTTCCTGTTCGGGAACGACCACGACACGAGCGGGCCGAGGCTGAACCCGAACGAAGTCGATCCCAAAGCGCGACCTATCGAAGCAGCCGTGCCTGCCGATCCGCCGATGCTGACCCTCGGGTAGAGCTCGGCCTCGGCGATGCCGATGCCCGCAGTGGTCGCCGCGAGCACGCGCTCGGCCCCTCGCACGTCCGGGCGACGCCGGAGCAGCATCGCACCGTCCCCGACCGGGATCGGCCGCGCAAGCGCCGGGATCGTGGCGCAGGCCTCGAGTTCGCGTGGATAGTCGGAAGGCGTCCGGCCCATCAGCGCGGCCAGTTCGAACAACGCGGCCTTTCGGTCGGCAAGGATGTCCGGGAGGGCTGCCTCACTGGCGAAGGCGGCGGCGCGTGCCCGGTCGATGTCGAAGCGCGTCCCGCGTCCCCGGCGCGCCGTGCGCACCGCCACTGCCAAGGTCGCGCGCTGGATCGCGGCGATGTGCTGCGCCGCTGCTAAGGCCACGCCATCGGTGCAGACCCGTGCATAATTCCGGGCAATGGCTGCCGCGACCACGACGCGCACCTGATCGCGCGCCGCCACCGCCACTTCTGTTTGCGCCGAAGCAGCCTCGATCCCGCGCCGGATGCCGCCCGCGAGATCGAGCGGGTAGCTGGCATCGAAGCCGAGCGCGTAGCTGAACGGCGCCGGCAGGGAGGCAGTAGGGCCGCCAATCCGACCGCCCGATGCCTGGCCGCTCAGGCCGGTGGTTATGGTCCGCTCGGCGGCGGCTTCGCGAAAGATTGCGCTCGCGCGGCGGAGATTTGCATCGGCAGCGCGCAGATCAGTGTTGGCGGCCAGCGCCTCCTCGACATAGCCGTCGAGCCGGGGATCGCCGTAGAGCCGCCACCAGCGCGGCGGCAACGCGGCCTGCGACACGCTCCTATCATTGATTCCCAGAAACGGTGCCGCCGCTTCGGGTCGGTTGACGATCGAGGCCTGGGGAATGCGATAGTCCGGCCCGGCGACACAGCCGGCGAGGAGCAGGGCGGGGAGGGTGGTGACGACGCGCTTCACGACCGCCGCCCTCCTGCCGGCGCGGCGAGGGCGGGAAGGAGCTCCACGGTCGCCGTTCGCCCCGCGATCAGGCGGGTGCCGGCAGGCACCCGGTCGATATGCACGCGAACGGGAATGCGCTGGGCAAGCCGAACCCAGGAGAAAGTTGGTGCGACCTTCGGCAGCAGATTGCCTGTATTGTCGCGCTGATCGTCGGCGATCGCGGCGGCGATGCTCTCAACATGCCCAGCGATCTCGCCATCCTCTCCCATCAATCGGACGCGCGCACGGTCGCCGATCGCCACCCGGTGCAGCTTGGTCTCTTCGAAATAGCCCTCGACCCGCAACGAGGCCGTGTCGACCAACGCCATCGCCTGCGCGCCCGCGGCAAGATAGTCGCCGGGGTGGATGTCTAGGTTGGTGACGATGCCCGCCACGGTGGCGCGGATTTCGGTCCGCTCGATATCGACCTTGGCGACATTGCGGTCGGCGATGGCGCGGGTCAGCGCGGCCTCCGAAGTCCGGACCCTGGCGGCGCTCTGTTCGCGCGCCTCGGTCGCGACGAGGTCGCCCAACGCGACGTCGCGGCGCGCCTCCTTGCGCGCCTGTTCGAGCTGCGCCCGCGCCTCTGCAATGGCGGCGTCCGCGCGCTCGATTGTCGCGGCAAGACGCGGCCGGTCGAGCACTATCAGGAGTTGCCCGGGCCGGACGGTCTGGTTGTCGCGAACCGTTACCTGCGTCACCAGCCCGCCGACGTCGGTCGAGACGCGAACGACATCTGCGCGGATGCGGCCGTCGCGCGTCCAGGGCGTCTGTTGGTGCCGGTCCCAGAGTTGCCAGCCGACCAGCGCGGCAATAGCGACGACGGCAAGCGTGATGCCGTAGCGCGCGAGGACGGAGAGAATGGACTTCATAACAAGGATCCGGTCACAGGGTGGCCCGCAGGAGCAGGCCGTAGAGGAGGAGGAACACGGCGATCTCGGTGAGCGCCGGCCAGGCGAGGCGGCGCGACAGGCCGGTGACGGCGAAGAGCCGCAGCAGGAGTATTGTCGCGATCAGGGCGAGGCAGGCGAGCGCCAGCAGTCCCGGTACCAGGACGCCGGCAATGTCGAGGTCGCGGATCATGCCGCGCGCTTCGGATCGGTTGCGGCTGCGGCAGTTAGCGCAAAGCGGAGGTCGAGCAGCGGATCGAGCAGCCGCCACCTGCCTTCGTCCGCGTCGGCCGCGACACGCGCGATCAGCGTTTTGAGGCGCTGGTCCAATGCAGCGAGCGCGTCGGCATTGCCATCGCGCCCGTCTGCTACGCTCTCGGCGAGCGCCCCGAGCAGTTGCCGCGCCTGCTGGTCGATGGCGCCGACCGCAGGGTCCAGCGCGCGACGCAGCCCGGCGACCGCATGCCCGATGCGGAGATGGCGCAGCATCGCGTCGAGCGTGTCGGTGCGCGAGCGCCTCGACGCGGCAAGCCGCGGCAGGAGGAGGGCGGTGCGGTCGACCATCAGGCTCGTCCAGCCCGCCTCGGCTGGGCCATGGCCGCGCGCGCGCCGGGCGACGTCGCGGCGGCTCAGCCGCAGCAGGCGATCGATCGCCGCATCGGCAGGCAAGGTCTGGAGCAGGGTCATGCTTGCCGCCCCGAACGCGGTTGCCACGAACAACGCCACGCTGCCGTTGAGCGCATCGGCAAAATCGCCGCTATACTGTGCACCCAGCCCGGAGAGGATCGGGATCGTTAGCGTGATGCCCAGCGCCATATAGGCCGTGGCCGGCCGCGCCTGCAGCGATCCGCCCCAGAGGAAGGCGGGGGCGAGCACGGCGACCAGCGTTGGGAAATCCGTGACGCGCGGCAGGATGACGAAGCTGAAGGCTAGGCTCAGTATCACGCCGTAGAGCGAGCCCAGCATGTATTTGCGCACATTGGGCGCAGGCGCGTCGACATTGCCGAAGAGCGCGCAGGTAACGCCGAGCACCGATACCGCCAGCCCGCCGTCCGGCCAGGCCGACCAGATCCAGAACAAGCAGCCGGTCAGGATGCCGAGGGTCGCGCCGGTTGCAGCACGTGCGGCCATAAGCGGGTCGCGGTGATGGACATAGCCCGTTGCTGACATGCCACTGAACCGCAGTGTGCAATTTCGGGCCGGACGGGTGTTCGCGAACTCGCGCCCCAGCAGGTCACCCTCGTGGAGCAGCCCGACCAGTTCGGCGAGGTGGCCGGCGAGATTGCCGGTCTGCAGCCGTCCCTCTTGCGCCGGTTCGGCATAGGCCTCTGCTCGTAGCTGATGCGCGCGGTCGATCAGATGGCGGGCGGTGGCGTCCGACTCCGGCGAGGGCGCAGCGTCGATCCACTGGTCGATGGCGTGCAGCAGCGCCGCCAGCGCTTCGTCGTTGTGCATCGCTGCCAGCCGGGCCTCGATCTCCGTCGCCAGCGGGAGCAGCCGCGCCAGCCGATCGTGGAGGTGCCGCAGCGTCGCACGGCGTGGGCGGGCGATCGCCGGGTCGTAGGGGAGATGCATTGCCAGCCCGTTCAGGGCGAGCAGATCGAGCGCCAGCCGGTGGCGGTCGGCCTGCTGTCGCGGGTCCGTTTCGCCGCGCAGTAGGTCGCCGGCCAAACGCCGTGCATGGCGCAATGTCGCTGTTACCTTGGCCACGAGCTGGCCGGTCATTGGCCGGGGCAGCAGGAAGCGGTGGATCAGCACAGCACAGAGAATGCCAAGCCCGATTTCCTGCACGCGGACCAGCGCGGTGTCGAAGATCGCGTCCGGTTCGGCGACGCCGGGAAAGCCGATCAGGCTGGCGGTATAGCCGGCCAGCACGAAGGCATAGGCGCGCGGCGTGCGGTCGAGCAGCGACAGGAACAGGCAGAAGCCGATCCAGCCGGCCAGCACCAGGCTGCAAATGATGGGCTCGGCGACAAAGGTAGGAAGGATCACCACCGTCGCCGCAGCGCCGATCAGCGTGCCCACCATGCGGTAGACGCCGCGGCTGAGCGACGCACCGGCCGAGCCTTGCGACACCAGATAGGCCGTGATGATTGCCCAGGACGGGCGGGGAAGCCCGATGCGCAGGGCGATATAATAGGCCAGCATCGCCGCCGCGAAGGTCTTGGCGGAGAACAGCAGCGCCTCCGCATCGGCGCGCAGCGCCGGCGCGCGCAGGAACGTGCCGATCGGCGGCAGCGTCAGTCGCGGCCCGACCCAACCATAAGTGTAAAACAGCCAGATACCCATCGGCTTGTTGATAACGATTCTTAGATCGTTATAAATTCGGTATCCTGACAATCAGTCCCTGAATTCGGTCAATCGCATGCTGTCCCCGCAACCCGCCATCGCCGCCTTCGATCCTGACGCGACCGACCGGCCTGCGATTGCCCGCAATCTCGATTTCGCGGACTATGCCGCAGAGGTGCCCGCGCATGTGCACCGCAAGGGGCAGATGATCCTGGCGCTGCATGGTGCGGTCACTTGCACCGCGGACGACCAGCTCTGGATCGTACCGCCGAACTGCGGAGTCTGGATTCCGGGGGGCACGCCCCACAGTGCCCGCGCCACGCTCAACGCGCGGCTGAGCTATCTGTTCGTCGAACCGGGGGTGGCAAGCCTGCCGGACCATTGCTGCGCGTTGTCGATATCCCCGATGATCCGCGCGATGATCGATCGACTGACCGAGGAAGGCGCCAGCTATCCGCCGGACGGCCATGCCGCACGGCTGGCGCGCGTGCTGCTCGATGAATTGGCCGAGATGCCGCACGAACGGTTCAATCTGCCGGTTTCGACCAACCCGAAAATCCGGGCCATTGCCGATGCGCTAACGTCCAACCCGTCGGACCGCGCTACACAGGCGGAATGGGCGAAGCGCGTGGCGTTGGGCGAACGGTCATTGTCACGGCTTATGATCCGCGAAACCGGTCTCACCTTCGGTCGCTGGCGCCAACAGCTGCATCTGATCATCGCGCTTCGGGAGCTGGCAGGAGGGGCATCCGTGCAAGGCGTGGCTGCGGATCTGGGCTATGAGTCCGTCAACGCGTTCATCACCATGTTCCAGAAGGCGTTGGGCAGTACGCCCGCGCGCTTCTTCGCCGGAAGGCGGCAGAATCGGGCTTAATCTTCAAGATCGCGGAGCGGACCAAAATTCTGGCGGGAGGATAGGTCGGACGTGCGCCTTCAGCCACTTGCGTCCGCACGTGCATATTTGACGTATATTTGACAAGTTTGCTGCTGATCCAGCTAAGCCATTGAAAATTGGCGCACCCGACAGGATTCGAACCTGTGGCCTCTGCCTTCGGAGGGCAGCGCTCTATCCAGCTGAGCTACGGGTGCCTGGAAAGCGGCGACTAGCAAAGCCTTTCGCCGAACGCCAGCCCGTTTCGGCAGGCCGCTGCGCAAAAGCTCAGGCCGGCGCGACGGCCTTCTTCGCCTTGGGAGCGGGCGTCTTCGGCTTGAACGCGCAGAGCTCGGCCACCGGGCAGCGCCAGCATTCGGGCGTGCGCGCCTTGCAGATGTAGCGGCCGTGGAGGATCAGCCAGTGGTGCGCGTGCAGCCGGAAGGGGTGGGGGACGACCTTCTCCAGCTTGAGTTCCACCGCCAGCGGCGTCTTGCCCGGCGCCAGTCCGGTGCGGTTGCAGACGCGGAACAGATGGGTGTCGACCGCGAAGGTCTCCTGCCCGAAGGCGACGTTCATCACCACATTGGCGGTCTTGCGGCCGACGCCGGGCAGCTGCTCCAGCGCGTCGCGATCGGCGGGGACCTCACCGCCATGGTCGCGGAGCAGCGCCTCCGAAAGCGCGATGACGTTCTTGGCCTTGGTGTTGAACAGGCCGATCGTCTTGATATGGTCCTTCAGCCCCGCCTCGCCGAGCGCGACCATCTTCTCGGGCGTGTCGACCTGCGCGAACAATGCGCGCGTTGCCTTGTTGACGCCGGCATCGGTCGCCTGGGCGGAGAGCACCACGGCGACGAGCAGCGTATAGGTGTTGACCGATTCGAGTTCGGTCTCGGGGTGCGGATTGTCCGCCGCCAGCCGCGCGAAGAACTCGACGACCTGCGCCTTCTTCACACGCCGAGCACCTCGGCCATGGTGTAGCGACCGGCGTCGCGCCCGGGCAGCCACAGCGCCGCACGGATCGCGCCCTTGGCGAAGATCGCGCGATCGTCGGCGCGGTGGGTGAGCTCGATCCGCTCGCCGTCGCTGGCGAAGACCACCGTATGGTCGCCGATCACCGACCCGCCGCGCAGGCTGGCCATGCCGATCGTGCCGGCGGCGCGCGGGCCGGTGAGGCCGGCGCGGTCGCTCACCCCGGCTTCGGACAGCGTGGTGCCCATCGCCTCGGCGGCGGCGGCGCCCAGCATCAGCGCGGTGCCCGAGGGGGCATCGGCCTTGTTGCGGTGGTGCATCTCGACGATCTCGATGTCCCAGTCCGCTCCGAGCCGTGCGGCCGCCTCCTGCACCAATCGCGAGAGCAGGCCGATGCCGAGCGAGGTGTTGCCGGTCTGCAGCACGGCGATCTCCGCCGCGGCGGCGTCGATCATCCGGTGGTGGCGCTCGGCGAGGCCGGTGGTGCCGACCACGATCGGCGTGCGCGCGGCACGCGCAGCGGCGAGGTTCGCCTCCAGCGCGGCGGGGGCCGAAAAGTCGACCAGCACATCGGCCTTGCGCGCAAGCTCGGCGGGATCGTCGCCCACGTCCGCGCCGCCTGCGAGGCGGGCGCCGAAATCGGGAAGGGCGGCGGCGATCGCCTGGCCCATCCGCCCCATGCTGCCGTAGATGCCGATGCTGGTCATGCTGCGGGCTGTTGCACGATCCCGGCTCGAAACGACAGATGCTATTTTTGCGGATCGTCCGGCTTTTTCTTCTTGGCCCCCAACGGAATCCGCAGGGTCACGAAGGCGGCGGGGACCGAGGCGATGCCGGCGCTTTGCTGCTGCGCCTCGGCGCGCACCTCGCCGCCGCCGGGGAGGCGGAAGCTGGGATCGAGCGCGCGGCGCTGGGGCGGCGCCGCGAGTTGCGGGCCGATGCGGTAGCGATCGGGTTCGTCGCGCTTGCAGACGACGATCTCGTTGGGATCGGTGGGGACCACGCAGCGCTGCTGGGTGAGCGGGCGCGAGACGATGCCGGTGCCGTCGTCGTCGCCGGCGGGGCCGCGTGCCTGTTGCGGCAGCAGGATCGCGAGGAGGGCGAAGGCGAGCAGGGCCATGGATTTGTCTCCGATCCTTGAGCGATCAGAGAAACCGGACTTTGCGGCGCCGGCATGGCGGGCCTAGGGTCGCAGCATGGCCAGTATCCGCAATCTCGTGATTCTCACCGGCGCCGGCGTCTCCGCCGAGAGCGGCATCGCGACCTTTCGCGGCCCGGGCGGGCTGTGGGAGGGGCACCGCGTCGAGGATGTCTGCACGCCCGAGGCGCTGGCGCGCGACCCGGCCCTGGTCCACCGTTTCTACGATCTGCGGCGCGCCGCGCTTGAGACGGTCGAGCCCAATGCTGCGCACCATGCGCTGGCGCGGCTCGACGCGGCATGGTCAGGCCAATTGCTGATCGTGACGCAGAATGTCGACGACCTGCACGAGCGCGCGGGGGCGACGCGGCTGCTCCATATGCATGGCGAGCTGCGCTCGGCGCTGTGCGCGGCCTGCGGCGTGCGCGAGCGCTGGGAGGAGGCGCTCCCGCCCGAGAGCGAATGCCCGAACTGCGGCATGCTCGCGCTGCGGCCCGACATCGTCTTCTTCGGCGAAATGCCGTACGAGATGGAACGCATTGAGGCGGCGATTGCCGACGCGGACCTGTTCGTCTCGATCGGCACCTCGGGCGCGGTCTATCCGGCGGCGGGGTTCGTCCAGACCGCGCGGCACCATGGCGCGGCGACGCTCGAGATGAACCTGGAGCCCTCCGGCGGCAGCCACTGGTTCGAGGAGAGCCGGATGGGGCCGGCGGGCACGCTGGTCCCGGCCTGGGTCGACGAACTGCTCGCCACGGCCTGAGGCCCGCAACATCGCGCTGGCATTGCGCAGCATCCTGCGGAAGGATGGCGCCAAGGTGTCGCGACAGGCGCCAGCGATCAGGGAGAGGCGGGCGATGCCCCAGCAGGCGATCTTCATTACCGGCGGCGCGTCGGGCATCGGGCGGGCGGTGGCGGTGCTATTCGCGCAGCGCGGCTGGCGCGTCGGGTTGGCCGACGTCAACGCGGCGGGGCTGGCGGAGACGCTGGCGATGCTCCCGGCGGGCAGTGCCACGACCCACCAGCTCGACGTACGCGACCGCGACCAATGGGTAGTGGCGCTTGCCGATTTCGCGGCTGCGAGCGGCGGGCGGATGGACGTGCTGTTTGCCAATGCCGGGATCGGCACCAGCGGGCCCTTCGCCACCACGCCGCCGGCCGAGCTGGAGCGCTGCGTCGCGATCAACCTGCTCGGCGTGGTCCACGGTGCGCATGCCGGCTTCGAGCTGCTCGCCGCGACGCCGGGATCGGTGATGCTGATCACCAGCTCGGCGGCGGGGATCTACGGCACCTCGGGTGCGGCGATCTATTCGGCGACCAAGTTCGCGGTGCGCGGGCTGGCCGAGGCGCTGGACGGCGAATGGGCCTCGGCCGGGGTGAAGGTGCGCACGCTGATGCCCTCGTTCATCGACACGCCGCTGCTCGACCAGCCGGCGGGCGGCTCCAACCAGCATATCCGCGAGAATGTGCGCCGCGCCGGGCTGGAGATCACGCCGGTTGGCGAGGTTGCCGAGGCCGCCTGGGCGGCGGTGCACAGGACCGTGCTCCACACTCGCGTCGGCAAGACGGCGCGCAAGCTGTGGTTCGCGGCGCGCTGGATGCCGGGCGCGCTGCGCAAACAGGCACAGCGCAGCCGGCTCGGGCGCCGCTAGGCTTGGCAGGCGCGCCGGGTTCGCGATACGGGCAACGCTCGCGTACCAATGGCAAGGGGAAAGCAGATGAAGACGGGGGTGCTGATCGGGCTGGGCCTGCTGGCAACGGTGCCGGCACAGGCGCAGGTGAAGTCCACGGATCCGCAATCGGTGGTCAAGGCGCTGCAGGATGCCGGCTACAAGGCCGAGCTGTCCAAGGACAGCGACGGTGACCCGATCATCCGCAGCGGCGCGCAGGGCTATAAATACACCATCTTCTTCATGAGCTGCGACAAGGGCCGCAACTGCGGCGACCTCCAGTTCTACGCCGGCTGGACCGACAAGCTGACGCCCGAGCGCGCCAATGCCTGGACGCAGAAGCATCGCTTCGCCCGCGTCTATTCGGACGACAAGGGCGAGGCGGCGATCGAGTACGACCTGAACTTCGAGGACCAGCCGATGACCACCGCGCTGTTCCGCAAGAACCTGGAGCTATGGGACTCGCTGGTCGGCAGCTTCGTCGACTATATCAACGAACCGGACGAGACCCAGAAGAAGTAGGACACGGGACGGGCGGTTCAGAACAGCCCGTCATCGTCCTGCAGACCGTTGCTCGACCCGCCCGAGCCCGGCAGCGCGAACCGGCCATTCATCTCGCGTTCGCGCGCCATGGTGTAGCTGCGGGCCATGCCGTCGAGCTGGCCTGAAAGTGCTGCGGCGACATCGCCCTGCGGCGCCGCGCAGGGGCTGCCGAACAGTTTCAACTGGAGCACCGCGCTGCGCAGCATATCGCCGAAGGCGGCTTCGCAATCGACGTTCTTGGTGCTGCTCTCGAGGATGCGGTGCACCGCCGCGGCATCTTCGCCCAGCCCGGCCAAGCCCTCGCGCACGCGCACGGCGCCTTCATGGATGCAGGCGAGCGATTCGGTGAGCGCCGCGGCGGGGTCGGCGCCTTCCTCGGCCCGCGGATCGCGTAGCGCCGTCACTGCGGCGACCATCGCCTCCACCGACTGGCGGATCTCGCCCGAAATCGTCGCCAGCGTCGTCGCGAAGCCGCGGATCTCCGAGGCGACCATCGCCAGTGCCTTGCCTTCGTCACCGAGGCGGTGGCAGCGCAGATCGGTGTTCCACGCCATCAGGTGCACGTCCTCGTTCACCCGGTGCGCCACGCGCAGCCGCTCGGCGAGGCGCTCGGCGCTGTCCGAGGTCGAGCCGCCCAGCGCCTGTGCCTTGGCATCGGCGTCGCGCAGCCGCGCGGTGACCTGCGCCACATCGGCGATGCTCTTTTCCAGCGCGGCGAGGAACACGCCGCCATCGTCGCGCCGTTCGCGATCGCCCTCGGCCTTGATCTCCAGCAGCTGCGCCGCGCTCGGCGCGATGCCGTGCAGGCTTTCGGCGAGCCGCTGCGACTCGCGGTGGAAGGCCTCGACCGTGTCCGAAGTCTGGGCGGCGAACAGCGCGACCATATGGCCGATGACCGAGATCGCCGCGGCGGGATCGGCGCGGTCGCGATAGGCGATCAGCGCACGGATACCGGCGGCGATATGCTCCAGCCGCTGGCGCGTGATGTCGCCGATCTGCATCGCGTCGATCGCGGTCGCCACCTGGCCGTGGATCTCGCGCGCGACGACGGCAATGCGCGCAGCGCGGGCGGCATCGGCCGCCTGGTGGCGCTGCAGCGCCTCGGCATCCTCGGCGAGCTTGCGCGGCACGTGCGGGATCACCTTGGCGCATTCGGCGGCCAGCTGGCGATCGACTTCGATCAGCGCCGGGATGCTGGCGGTGAGCCGCTCGATCTCGGTACCGATGCCGCCGATCTCGATCTCGCCCACGTCGAGCCGGACGTTCATCGTGTCGGCGAAATCGGCAAAGCCGTTGCGGCCCGCCGCCGCCACCTTGATGTTGAGCCCGCAGATCCGCAGGAAATCGAGCGTCCGCTTGATCTGCGCGATGTGGTGCGCGAGCGGCCGTGCGCCGGCGGCGATCCGTTCCAGCCCGGCCTGCCGCGTCGCCTGCACCGCGGGCAGCCGTTCCAGCCGTTCGGCGGTGGTCCGCATGTTCCGCACGGCCGCTTCGGCGGCATCGCGGCCCAGCGCATGGGTGATGCTCTCCAGTGCGGCGATCAGCCGCTCGCCGATCGCATGCGCCTGCGCCAGCGCCTCGCCTGCGGAGACGAAGCGCGAATCGAGATTGCCGGCGACCTGGCGCAACGTCGCCTCGATCTCCGCCAGCGACAGCTCCGATTCGGGATTGGGATCAGGAATGGGCGCGGCGTACATGGCCGTCTCCTTGGCATGCGGTCCTGGGGCCGGGGCGAGGACGGATCCAGCGCTGGTACTGCGGACAAGGGCTGCTCCGTCGGGCATCGGCATCCGCGCGGGCGGCGTGCCCGTGCAGCATCCGACGCAAGGATCGTCGGTCCGGCGACTAGCAGTCCGAATTCTTAGGACCGCTTAACGCGTCGGCGGGATGCGCCGAAGAATGCGCGGGACAGGCTCTGCTGCTGCTGGCCCTTTGGCTGCGCATCGGCTAGGCGGTGCGCAATCATGCTCAATCTGACCGACATCACGGTGCGCCTGGGTGGCCGCACGATCATCGACGGCGCCACCGCCAAGCTGCCGCCGCGCGGGCGCATCGGCCTGATCGGCCGCAACGGCGCCGGCAAGTCGACGCTGGTGAAGGTGATCGCCAGCCAGCTCGAACCCGATGGCGGCAGCGTCGACATGCCGCGCGGCGCCAAGCTCGGCTATATCGCGCAGGAAGCGCCGGGCGGCACGGCCACGCCGTTCGAGACGGTGCTCGCCGCCGACATCGAGCGCGCCGCGCTGCTCGAGGAGAGCGAGACCAGCCACGATCCCGATCGCATCGGCGAGATCCACGAGCGGCTGATCGCGATCGACGCGCATGCCGCCCCCTCCCGCGCCGCGCGCATCCTGGTCGGCCTCGGCTTCGACGAGGACATGCAGCACCGCGAGCTGGAGAGCTTCTCGGGCGGCTGGCGGATGCGCGTGGCGCTGGCCAGCCTGCTCTTCTCGCAGCCCGACCTGCTGCTGCTCGACGAGCCTTCGAACCACCTCGATCTCGAAGCGGTGCTGTGGCTGGAGGACTTCCTCAAATCCTATCCCGCGACGATCCTGCTCGTCAGCCATGAGCGCGACTTCCTCAACAACGTCGTCGATCACATCCTGCATCTGGAGCGCGGCAAGCTGACGCTCTATCCCGGCGGCTATGACGCGTTCGAGCGCCAGCGCGCCGAGCGCCAGGCCCAGCTCGCCGCCGCGCGCGTCAAGCAGCAGGCCGAGCGCGAGAAGCTGCAGGACTATATCGCCCGCAACTCGGCGCGCGCCTCCACCGCCAAGCAGGCGCAGAGCCGGCAGAAGGCGCTGGCCAAGATGCAGCCGATCGCCGAGCTGGTCGACGATCCCTCGCTCAGCTTCGACTTCCCCAATCCCGACGAGCTGCGCCCGCCGCTGATCACGCTCGACATGGCCAGCGTCGGCTATGGTGACACGCCGATCCTGCAGCGGCTCAACCTGCGCATCGATCCCGACGATCGCATCGCGCTGCTCGGTCGCAACGGCAACGGCAAGACGACGCTGGCCCGGCTGCTCGCCGCGCAGCTGACGCCGATGGACGGCGCGATCAACAGCAGCGGCAAGATGAAGGTGGGCTATTTCACCCAGTATCAGGTGGAGGAGCTCGACCGCGACGATACGCCGCTGCAGCACATGACGCGCAACATGGCGGGCGCGAGCCCCGGCGCGGTGCGCGCGCAGCTCGGCCGCTTCGGCTTCTCGGGCGACAAGGCGACGACCAAGGTCGGCAAGCTTTCGGGCGGCGAGCGCGCGCGCCTCGCGCTGGCGCTGATCACCCGCGACGCGCCCCATCTGCTGATCCTCGACGAGCCGACCAACCACTTGGACGTCGACGCGCGCGAGGCGCTGATCCAGGCGCTCAACGGCTATTCGGGCACCGTCGTCGTGGTCAGCCACGATCGCCACATGCTGGAGATGACGGCGGACCGGCTGGTGCTGGTCGACCAGGGTACCGCGAAGGAATTCGACGGCAGTCTGGACGATTACATCGCCTTCGTGCTCTCGAAGGATTCGGGCGGCGGCGGCAAGGGTGGTGCGTCGAAGGCCGATCGCAAGGAAGCCCGCCGCGCCGCTGCCGAGGCGCGCGAGAAGGGCACCGCGCTGCGCAAGGCGGCCAAGGCGGCGGAGACCGAACTTGCCAAGCTCCAGGCGCAGCTTTCGGCGCTGGAAAAGGCGATGTTCGATCCGGCCAATGCCGATGCCGCGCTCACCAAGCTGACCATGACCGACCTGATGAAGCGCCGCGCCGAGGTAAGCGCGCAGATCGAGACGGCGGAGCTGACCTGGATGGAAGCCAGCGAGGCGCTGGAGGGTCTCGGGGGCTAACCAAAGATCCTCCCCGGAACGGGGAGGGGGACCATGCGCAGCATGGTGGAGGGGGATCGCAGCGAGTGAATCCGGTGGGGAGGCCCCCCTCCACCACCGCCTTCGGCGGCGGTCCCCCTCCCCGTTCCGGGGAGGATCTAGATCACGCGATCGTGGGCACGATTCCGCCTTCCACCCGAATCGCGGCACCATTGGTGATCGCCCCCAGCGGGCTGGCGAGCAGCGCCACCTGCGCGGCGATTTCCTCGGCCTCGATCAGCCGGCGGATCAGCGAGAGCGGGCGCAGCTTGGCGAAGAATTCGGCCTCGCGCTCGGCCTCGGGCGCGTCTTTGTTGTCGACCACCGACCGGATGAACTCGACAATGCCTTCCGAGCGCGTCGGCCCCGGCAGCACCGAATTGACCGTCACGCCCGTGCCGCGGGTCTGCTCGGCGAGGCCGCGCGCGATCGCGAGCTGGGCGGTCTTGGTCATGCCGTAGTGGATCATCTCGCTGGGGATCACGAGCCCGCTCTCGCTGGCGATGAACAGCACCCGGCCCCAGTCGCGCCCCAGCATCCGCGGGAAATAATGGCGGGCGAGCCGCGCGCCGCTGACCACGTTCACCTCGAACAGATGGTGCCAGTCTGCGTCGCTGATCTCGGTGAACGGCTTGGCTTCGTAGATGCCGAGATTGTTGACGAGGATGTCGGTATCCGGAACCGCGGCGATCAGCGTCGCCGCGCCTTCCGCCGTGGCGGGGTCGGCGAGCACGGGGTTGACGGTGCCGAGCCTGGCGATGCGCGCGGCGGCCTCGTCAAGCTTGGCCTGGCTGCGGCCGGTGATCGTCACCGCCACGCCTTCCTGGGCGAGCCGTTCGGCGATGGCGAGGCCGATGCCGGCGGTGGAGCCGGTGACGAGGGCGGTCTTGCCGGTGAGCTGCAGATCCATGGGGGGTATCTCCTTCCAGTGTCGCAACGGAAGGTAGGCGCCGCCCGCATTGCTGAGTAGATTGCCGGTCAGCATCACAGAAGTGCATCGGAATCACGGATGGACAATCGGCTCGGCGAGATGGAGATGTTCCTGGCGGTGGCGGCCGAGGGCAGCCTTGCGGGTGCCGCCAAGGCGCTGCGCATCACCCCCTCTGCCGTCAGCCGCGGCATGGCGCGGCTGGAAGCGCGGCTCGGCGTCCAACTCGCCACGCGCACGACCCGCGCTCTGGCGCTGACGCCGGAAGGCCAGGCCTATCATGCCCGCGTCGCCGGGCTGATGGCGGAGATCGACGCGATCGAGCACAGCTTCGAGCGCGACCAGGTCCCGCGCGGACCACTGCGGGTCAACGCCTCGGTGCCGCTGGGCATGCAGTTCCTGATCCCGATCCTGCCCGCCTATCTGCGCGCGCATCCGGGGGTGACGGTGGACCTCACCCTGTCCGACGCGCTGGTCGAGCTGGTCGAGGAGCGGGCCGATGTCGCGATCCGCGTGGGGCCGTTGCGCGATACCGGCATCAAGGCGGCGAAGCTCGGCCGCAGCACGATGGCGGTGGTAGCCAGCCCCGACTATCTCGCCGGCTGCGGCACGCCCCGGCACCCGAATGACCTCGATCGCCACACCTGCCTGCGCTTCAACTTCCGCCGCTCGATCGACAGCTGGCCGTTCCGCATCGACGGAACCGTTGTCCAGCGGACGATGGACGGGCCGTTCCTCGCCAATTCGGGCGAGGCGGTGCGGCTGATGGCGCTGGCCGGCGGCGGCATCGCGCGGATGGGGCGCTTCCATGTCGCCGCCGATCTCGCGGCCGGACGGCTGGTCGAGCTGCTCGCGGCGTTCAACCCCGGCGACGGCGAGGACATCCACGCCCTGTTCGTCGGCCATGACCGGCTGGCACTGCGGGTGCGCTCCTTCGTCGACTTCCTCAAGGCGGAGCTGGTCCTCTAACCCGCCGTTAACCTTGTTCCGCTAGCCCGAAGCGGCCCCGCCGGGCGTGGTGCAAGGACCGGCCAGTTGAACGACATTCGCGTACTCGACAATTTCCTCGGCGACGAACGGCGCCAGCGCGTCTGGGACTATCTCGACCAGCCGGGCTGGGCGCATGGCGCCTATTCCTCGGGTGCGCCTGATGCGCCGCGCTATTTCTACAAGCATTTCGCCGGCTATCAGAAGAGCGCGCAGGAGGATCGCGATCCCAAGGCGATCGGCAACGAGTTGCAGGCCGCCGCACCGTTGATCGCCGAGGTGTGGGAGGCGCTGCTGCAAAAGCCGCTGCGCGCCCAGCGGCTGTCGCGCTGCTATGCCAACCGCATGCCGGCGGGCGTCGGCGGCGGCGTGCATCTCGATTCGGACTGCAAGGACCACCTTACCGCGATCTATTATCCGCAAGGCGAGTGGAATGCCGACCAGGGCGGCGAGACGCTGTTCTTCAATCGCAGCGGCAGCGAAGTGGTGAAGGCGGTGGTGCCCAAGCCCGATCGGCTGGTGATCTTCCCCGGCACCATCCCGCACGCCGCGCGCCCGATCTACGCGGTCGCGCCCGAGGCTGCGCGGATCACGCTGATGTTCAAGACGCTGGGCCGCCGCGCCTGACAGATTGCTCCCCCGTGCGACTCCTGTAGAAGCACAGCGAGACAAGTGGGGGACATACAGGATGGCCGACGAGGTTTGCGAACCCAGCGCCAGCGAGATGCGGATGGTGATCGGCGCGTCGTCGCTGGGTACCGTGTTCGAATGGTATGATTTCTTCATCTGGGGCACGCTGACTGCCACCGGCATCCTCGGCCGCACCTTCTTCCCTTCGGGCAATGAGAATCTCGCGACGTTGCTCTCCTGGGCGACCTTCGCGATCGGCTTCGGCTTCCGCCCGCTCGGCGCGGTCGTGTTCGGCTATCTCGGCGACAAGATGGGGCGCAAATACACCTTCCTCGTCACCATCACGGTGATGGGGTTGGCCACCGCCGGCATCGGCCTGATTCCCGGCTATCGCGAGATCGGGGCGACCGCGCCCATCGTCATCCTCGTGCTGCGCATCGCACAGGGGCTGGCACTGGGCGGCGAATATGGCGGCGCGGCGATCTTCGTCGCCGAGCATTCGCCCGAGGGCCGCGCCGGCTTCCACACGAGCTTCATCCAGGCCAGCGTGGTGGGCGGGTTCATCCTCAGCCTCGCGGTGGTGCTGCTGTTCCGCTTTGCCGCCGCCGGCGTGTGGGAAAGCTGGGGATGGCGGCTGCCCTTCCTCTTCTCGCTGGTGCTGCTCGCCATCTCCTTGTGGATGCGCTTCCGCCTGTCCGAAAGCCCCGTGTTCCGCGCGATGAAGGAAGCGGGCGAGACCGCGGGCAATCCCTTCGTCGAGAGCTTTACCTATCCGGGCAACAAGAAGCGGCTGCTCGTCGCGTTGTTCGGCATCGCCGGCGGGCTGACCGTGGTGTGGTACACCGCGATGTTCTCGGTCCTCGCCTTCCTCTCGGGCCCGATGCGGCTCGACCAGACCGCGGCGCAGCTGATCACCGGTGCGGGCGCGGTGATCGGCGTGGGTTTCTTCATCTTCTTCGGCAAGCTTTCCGACCGGGTGGGGCGCAAGCCGCCGATCGTGATCGGCTATGCGCTGACGTTGGTGCTGCTCTTCCCCTGCTTCTACGTGATCGGCAGCGCCGCCAATCCCGGCCTCGCCAAGGCATCGAAGCGGGAGCCGGTGATCGTCGCCGGGCCGCGCTGCGCCTATGACCCCTTCGCCACCACCCAGGCGGACGAGTGCTGGCGGATGCTCGACCATCTTTCGCGGCTGGGAGTCAGCTACAAGACCGCCGAGGCGCCCACGGTGGTCGTCACCATCGGCGGCCAGGTCGTCGAAAGCAACAACCCCAAGGCAGTGAAGGCCGCGCTCGAAGATGCCGGCTATCGCTTCGATCGCATCGTGCCCGAGCCGATCGACATCGCGATGATCCTGGTGGCGATGACGGTGCTGATGGCGCTGTGCGGCGCCACCTATGGCCCGGTGGCGGCGCTGCTCAGCGAGATGTTCCCCAGCCGCATCCGCTATTCGTCGATGTCGATCCCCTATCATATCGGCACCGGCTATTTCGGCGGGTTCCTGCCCTTCATCAGCCACTACATCGTCGCACGCACCGGCAACCCCTATGCGGGGCTGTGGTACACCTTCGCGGTGGTGGCGATGGCGCTGGTGGTAACGGCGATGGGATTGCGCGAGACGGTGGCGCTTCGCGCAGCGCGGCGCTAACCGACGGGGGATGACCGACTCCCCCCTTCGCCTCCGCCTCGACGCCGCCGCCCTCGCTGCCAACTGGACGCTGCTTGCGCGCCTGAGTGGTGCGGCGGCGTGCGGCGCGGCGGTGAAGGCGAACGGCTATGGGCTGGGCGCGCGCGGCGTGGTCGAACGGCTGGCGGCGGCGGGCTGCCGCGATGTCTTCGTTGCCACCTGGGCCGAGGCGCGGGACATCGCCGATCTGGGCGTACCGGTATCGGTGCTGCACGGCGTTCGCGCCGAGGATTTGGCCGATCGCCCGGCCAATGTGCGGCCGGTGCTGGCGAGCGCCGAGCAGGTCCGGCGCTGGCGCGACGCGGGCGGGGGCGGGTGCGACGTGATGGTCGATACCGGCATGAACCGGCTGGGCGTGTCGCCGCAGGCGGTGGCGGACGGGCTGCTCGACGGGCTGGCGATCGACACGCTGATGAGCCACCTCGTCTCCGCCGACGAGGACGTGCCGCTCAACGCCCGTCAGCGCGACACGTTCGCGGCGCTCGCCGGGCGCACCGATGCGCGCCGGATGAGCCTTGCCAATAGCTCCGGCATCGCCTTGGGGCCGGACTATCATTTCGATCTCACCCGACCCGGCATCGCACTTTACGGCGGCCGCCAGCGCGAGGCGCATGCCGGTATCGCGCAGGTGGTCACGCCCGAGGCGCAGGTCCTCCAGCGCCGGCGGGTGCCGGCCGGCGAGACGATCGGCTACAACGCCACCTACACCGCGCCGCACGACATCGACGTCGCGATCCTCAACCTCGGTTATGCCGACGGCTATCTGCGCTGCTTCTCGAACAAGGGACGCGCGCACGCCGGAGACGCGGTGCTGCCGGTGGTGGGCCGCGTCTCGATGGACCTCACCGCCATCTGCGTCGATGCCGCGCCCGATCTCGCCGAGGGCGACTGGGTGGCGATCGACTATGCGCTGCCCGAGACCGCAGCGCTGAGCGGGCTGTCGCAGTACGAGCTGCTCACCGGGCTGGGCGCGCGGTTCGATCGGGTCTGGGCATAAGAAAAGGGCCGCCCGTCGCCGGGCGGCCCTCCCGATACATCGGTTGCCCGATCAGAAGTTGGCGGTGGCCGACAACTGGAAGCGGCGGCCGATCTGGTCGTAATAATCGGCGAACTCGTAGCCGAGCTGGCCGACCGAGGTCTGGTCGAGAATGTTCGACACGGTTGCCTGGATGCGGAAGCTCTTGTTCACCGACGCGCCCACCGCAATGCTGACGTCGTTGACCGGCGAGTAGCGATAATAGGGATATTGCTCGGTGGTGGCGACGAGGCCGCTGACGAAGATGTTCGTCGCGGATTCGCGATACCAGGCGACCTGCCCGAACAGGTTCTTGTGATCGTAGCGGACCCGCGCGGTGGTCTTGAGCTTCGGCCGCGAACGGCTGCCGGCGCTCGCGATCGTGTCGTCGAACTTGCCCGACGCCGAGCTGTCATAGGTGATCAGGTAATAGCCGTTCGCGTACAGCGTCAGCTTGTCGGACCCGAAGTTCACCGAATAGTCGAGCGATGCGTTGATCGCCTTCACCTTGATCCCGCCCAGGTTCAGGAAGCCGGCTCGATAGCCGTTCTGGATCTGGAAGGCACTGTCGCGCGAGAATTGCGAGCAGGTGTTCAGGCCCACCGACCCCGTGGTGTCCGGATAGGTGGGGCTGTCATAGCAGGTCTGCAGGATCTGGCCCAGGCCGACCGGCACGATGGTATCGTCGACGCGGACGTCGAGATAGTCGGCCGAGAGGTTGAGACCCCGGATCCAGCGCGGCCGCAGCGCCACGCCCGCAATCCAGCTGGTGCCCTTTTCCGCGCGCAGGTTCGGTGCGCCCGTATAGGTTCCCTGCAGGCCGGCGCCGGCCGGCGTGAAGCTGGACAGGAAGCTGGTCGCCGACGCCGTATCGGTGGCGTTGCCGTTGGCGATCACCGCCGCGATGCAGTTCGCGCGCCGGTTCTTCGGGAAGGAGCCCGAATCGATGTTGGCCTGGCTGCAATAGTCGGTCGGCGTGCTGAACACCGGCTGGCCGCCTAGGAACAGTTCGACGATCGACGGCTGGCGTACCGACTTGGTGTAGTTGCCGCGGAAGGTGATGTCGCGGATCGGCGCCCAAAGGCCGCCCAGCGAGTAGATCGAGTTCCACTTGCCGCTGGCGCGCGGCGTGACCACCTGCCCGGCAAGGCTGCGATAGGTCTGCGCCTGGCCATTCTGCTTGGTGAAGCGACCGCCCGGCGTGAAGGTCAGATCGCCCAGGAACGGCAGGAACTCGCTGCTGGTGAGCGGAACCGAGAGCTCGCCGCCGAACTCATAGGTCTTGGTGAACGCGTCGGTATTGGCCGAAGGCGCCGAACGCGAGCGGCCGAGGCGGTTGAGCTCGTTGGTGCTGAACGCCAGATGCTCTCGGCGATATTCGCCGGCGATGTTGAACGCCAGTTCGCCGGCCGGCAGGTTGAACAGCCCACCGCCGAGATTGGCGTTCAGATAGGTCTGCTCGGAAAGGTTGCGGAACAGCGACGGGCTGGTCACGTAATCCTTCGATTCCTGCGACATCTGGTTGTAGCCGAACGGATTGAGCGGCTTGCAACTGTTGATCATGTCCTGCGTGATCGTCGGCGTGACGAGCACCTCGGTGGGCAGGCCATCGCTTCCCGTCACGCGGGTGATGTTCTCCGCCGTGCCGATCGGCGTCTTGCCGAGATACTGGCTCGGGAAGACCTGCGCGCGGCACAGGATCTTGCCGTTCGCCGTGCCGGTGGTCGCCAGGCCCTGATCGACCGCGTCGAGCGCCAGCTGATATTCGACATCCGCGATGCCGTAGCTGCGGGTGTTCTGCTTGGAATTGCCGTAGGTCCCGGAGACTTCGGCGTTCCAGGCGCGGCCCAGCAGTTCGAACTTGGCCTTCAGGCCGCCCGAGACGCGATAGGTCTCCTGTCGGTTGGTATAGGGATTGGCCCCGAAGATATCCTGGTTCTGCCGCGTCACCAGGAAATTGCCCTGGTTGGTCGCCGTCGGAGTGATGCCGACCGAGTTCAGCACGGCCCGGTTCGCCGTCGACAGGAACGGGTTGTTGTAGTTCACCATCAGCGCGGCGTTTTCCTGGGTGTTGGTCAGGAAGTTCTGCGCGCCGGAGATGTTGCCGAGCGACCGGTTGAGAACATTGGCGTACATGTTCTCGGTCCACACGGTCAGCGAGTCGTTGATCTTGAAGTTGGCGTTGCCGTTGAAGACATAGCGATCCTGCTGCGTCCGCAGCACGGTGTTTTCCAGGCTGCGGCGGAAACCGCCATCGCCGCCCGCCGCCGAGCCGATCGTGATCGGCATCGCGCCGCTGATCGGGCCGGAGAAGGTGTACGGGCGCAGCACGCCGGCGTCGGTGAACTCCAGCGGCACCGCGACGAACGGCAGTACCTGGTTCACCGGCACCTGCACGGTGGCCCCGTTCACCTTGACGTTCACCAGCGACGTGTCGGTATTGGCGACCCGCGGCACGTCCGGCGCGAAGGTCCCGACGAAGTAGTTGAGGTTGACGTTCGGGTTGGCCGCCAGAAATTCGCGCGCCGTGAAGCGGTTCGCCTGCAGCAGATTGACCGCAATAGCGGACTGCTGGGTTTGGGTGGCGCCCGTGGGTGCGGTGACGCCGTACGCTGCAAGGATCTGCGGCACCAGCGCGGCGGTCACCGTCGTGGGCGCGAAGGTCGCGAAGGGAACGTTGCTGATCGCGCTGGCACGGCCGTTCAGCCCGTTGCCCGAAATCAGCGCCGCGCCGGGCGTGCCCTGGATCAACTGGCCGCTGGTCACCCAATAGCCGTTGTTGCTGGTGCTGATCGTCGTGCGCGCGCCCTTGGCGTCGGTGGCGTTGATCGCGAAGCCGACCGGGGCGAGGCCGTTCTGGAAGGTGATGTAGTTGCTGGTCCGCAGAGTCGCGCCGCTGCCCGAGGTGATCGGGGCGTACGGCGTGTAAAAGCTGGTGCTGTTGACGTTCAGCACCGTGCCCGGATTGCTGAGCGTCTGGGTGACCAGTCCGAAACCGTATAGCGACGAGGGCTGGCCGTCGTCCGACGCGCGCAGGAACGCGCCGTTATTCGCCCCCGTCACGTCGATGATCGCGGTGCCGGTGAAGTTCGGATTGCGGACGCCGCCGTTGAACGGGTTGGTATAGGATCCCGGGCGCACGTTGCGGAAGTTGCGCGCGACCGCCTGCAGGCCGTCGTTGCGGCTATATTCGCCGGAGATCGTCACATTGGCGCGATTGTCGAGGAAGTTCCAGCCGGCGAGTCCGCTCAGCTGATACTGTGCGGCATCGCCCCTGGTCGACGCGCCGCCGCGGGCATTGAGGCGATAGCCCTGATAATCCGTCTTGAGGATGTAGTTCACCACGCCCGCAACCGCGTCGGCGCCGTAGACGGCAGCGCCCCCGGCCGTGACGATGTCGATCTTGTCGACCAGCGAGGAGGGGATCGTGTTCACGTCCACCTGGCTGCCGGTCTCGTTGCCGGCAACGAACAGCGACGCCGAGTTGCCGGAGACGAAGCGGCGGCCGTTGACCAGCGTCAGCGTGCGGGCGGTGCCGAGATCGAGCAGGTCGACGAAGGCGGCACCCAGGCTGGCCGTCTGGCCGCCATTGTTGCCGTTGAGCGGGCTTGCGCCGGCGCCGACCAGCGGGATGTCCTGCAATGCTTCGAGCACGTTGGTGAAGCCGCGCGTGTCGATCGTGTCGGCGCGAATCTGCACGCCCGGCAGTGCACCCTCATATTCCGGCCGCGCGATGCGCGATCCGGTGACCACGATCGTGTCTTGATCTTCCGCCGGAATGTTCACGCGTCCACCGCGGAGTGCGCCGGGCGGAGTCTGCGCGGCATCGGAGGCCGCCGTCTGCGCAGAGGATACAAGCGGAAACAAAAGCGAAATGCCGACAAGTGCGCTTGCGCCGAGCCAACGGGAATGTCTCATGATTTTGCCCCACCAGGCGGGATGCCCGATGATACAAACTGACCCCATCACGTAGTATTGTTACAAGACGCCCGCTGTAGCTTAACGCAAAATGAATGATGACGTTGCAAAAATGTTACACTCTCTGCAACAATGTTTCTACGCGATGAAGGGTTGGGATAAGAAACGAATATTGGACGAGGCAAAAGCTGCCCCAAATTCGCGCATCGTTGAAAAATCATACAAAAAAGGGGCCAGGAAAGCTCCCGACCCCTTCTTGGAATGTGTCCAGGTGCGACTCAGTCGCGCTCGACGCACATCGCGATGCCCATGCCGCCGCCGATGCACAACGTCGCCAGGCCCTTCTTGGCGTCGCGCTTACCCATCTCGTGGAGCAGGGTGGTGAGGATGCGCGCGCCCGAGGCGCCGATCGGGTGGCCGATCGCGATCGCGCCGCCGTTCACGTTCACCTTGTCGGCATCCCAGCCGAGTTCCTTGCCGACCGACAGCGCCTGTGCGGCGAAGGCCTCGTTCGCCTCGATCAGGTCGAGGTCGCCGATCGTCCAGCCGGCCTTTTCCAGCGCCTTGCGGCTCGCGGTGACCGGGCCGATGCCCATGACCGACGGATCGACGCCGGTGCTCGCCCAGCTGCGGATGGTGGCGAGGATCGGGGCGCCGCGCTTCTCGGCCTCCTCGCGGCTCATCAGCACCAGCGCCGCGGCGCCGTCGTTGAGGCCCGAAGCGTTGGCGGCGGTGACGGTGCCGTCCTTCTTGAAGGCGGGGCGCAGACCGGCGACGCTGTCCACCGTCGCGCCGGCGCGGATATATTCGTCGTCGGCGACGATCGTCTCGCCCTTGCGGGTCTTCACCGTCACCGGCGCGATCTCGTCCTTGAAGCGGCCGTCGGCGCGGGCCTTCTCGGCGAGGTTCTGCGAGCGCACCGCGAATTCGTCCTGCTCGCCGCGGGTCACCTGATACTGTTCGGCCAGGTTCTCGGCGGTGATGCCCATGTGATAGCCGTTGAACACGTCGGTCAGGCCGTCCTTGATCATCGTGTCGACCAGGCTCAGGTCCCCCATCTTGGTGCCGGGGCGCAGCGACTGGGCATGGGTGCTCATCGACATCGATTCCTGGCCGCCCGCGACGATGATCGACGCGTCGCCGTTGCGGATCGACTGGAAGCCGAGCGCCACCGCGCGCAGCCCCGAGCCGCAGACCTGCTGCACGCTCCACGCCGGCACTTCCTTGGGCACGCCGGCATGCATCGATGCCTGGCGGGCGGGGTTCTGCCCCTGCGCGGCGGTAAGCACCTGGCCGAGAATGACTTCGGAGACTTCCTCGCCCTTCACGCCGGCTTCGGCAAGGGCGGCCTCGATCGCGACGCGGCCGAGCTCGTGTGCGGGGGTTGCGGCGAAGGCACCGAGAAAGCTGCCCACCGGGGTACGTTTGGCGGCAGTGATCACGACGTCGGTCATGCTGGTCTCCTGGGGTGTGTTTGCTCGCTATCTAGTGCGGGGAAGCGCGGTTAACCAGTGAGCAAGCGGCTCCCACACCGCCTTTCGCGCACGGCCGCCGACGATCATCCCGACATGCCCCAGCGTCATCTCGCGCACCTCGCCCAGCCGCGCGGCGCTGGCGGCGGGGACGATGCGATCGGTGGTGGAGATCAGCGAGAGGGCGGGGATGGCCAGCGTCTCCGGCCGCGCGGTGATGCCCGCCACCTGCCAGCGGCCGGTGCCGGGCAGGTCGCCGGAGAGGAAGTCGTCGAACAGCTGGCGCCCGGCCCCGAAGCTGAGCGGCGCGCCGGCATTGGCCCAGTCCTCAAGCACGACGAAGGCACGCGCCTCCGGATCGCGCGGGCGGAGGCGGCCGAAGCGCTCGTACTTCAGGATCGTGCGGCGCGGGTCGAGCTGCCAGAAGCCGGCCTGGAGCACCTCCATCGGCACCACGCCCAGCCGTTCGCAGGTGGGATAGGCCCCGTCCCACAGCGCCGCGAACCGCTCCAGCGCGGCGCCATAGCCCGCGAAGTGCCAGGGCGCGGCGATGGTGACGAGGCCGGCGGTCTCGATCGCCTGCGCCGCCGCGATCGCCATGGTGCCGCCCAGGCAATAGCCGGCGAGCACCGGCGGCCGCCGCAACTGGCGCAGCAAAGGGAGCAGCAATTGCTCGACATGGCCGTTGACGTCGAGCTGGGCTTCCTCGGGTGCGGGGCTGCCCCAGTCGACCAGCAGCGGTCGCACGCCCTGCCGCGAAAGCCAGCGCAGCAGCGAATTGCCGCGGGCGAGATCGAGCACCACCGGCGGGTTGATCAGCGAGGGTACGAACACGACGGGCCGGCCATGCCCGCCATAATCGCGCAGCACGGCGCGGCCGGCGCGCGCGACGATCGGCTTTTCAGGGCGCGGGGCGGGACGGGGCGCGTGCTGATAGGCGGCCAGTCCCGCGAGAGCGGCGGCGCGTCTTTCGGGCGATGCTGCCGTTTCGTTGCGCAGCAATGCAAGAAAAAGCGGCAAAGGGCGCGGTCCGTGTTGCGGCGCGTCAGAAACTGTAGTTAGGTGCGCATCTGTCACGCGCGGGGTTCCCCATGAAGAAAGCTGCACCTGGAAGCGGTCCGGTCATTATCAAGAAATACGCGAACCGCCGACTCTACAACACCGAGACCTCGTCCTACATCACGCTCGAGCATCTCGCAGCGATGACGCGCGAAGGCCGCGACTTCAAGGTCGTCGACGCCAAGACCGAGGAGGACATCACCCATAACGTCCTCACCCAGATCATCATGGAGGAGGAAGCGCGCGGCCAGACGATGCTGCCGGTGAACTTCCTGCGCCAGCTGATTTCGCTGTACGGCGATTCGATGCAGGCGATGGTGCCGGGCTATCTGGAAGCGTCGATGGACAGCTTCCGCCGCAACCAGGAACAGTTCAAGTCGGCGGTCGAGGGCGCCTTCGCCAACTCGCCCTTCGCGGAGATCGCCAAGCGCAACATGGCGATGTTCGAAGCCGCGGCGAGCGCCTTCCAGCCGGGCGGCGCGGTGAATTCGACGCCGGGTGCCGCGCCCACGGCCGCGCCGGCGGCCCCCGAGGCGACCAGCGACGGCGACGTCTCGTCGCTCAAGGCCGAGCTGGCCCGGCTGCAGGAAAAGATCGAGAAGCTGGGGAAGTAACGCTCCCGATGCGGTAAGCCATATCCTCCCCCGCGAGGGGGAGGGGTATCGCATTTGGCGTCTCGGGACGGGGACGCACTCAAAAATGATCGTCATCCCGGCGAAAGCCGGGATCCATTCGCGCCGAATTGGCGGTTCTTTCCCCAAGCGTAGAGGGCAATGGATCCCGGCTTTCGCCGGGATGACAGCGTACCTCGGTCAAATGCGATAGCCCTGCCCTGGCGGGGGAGGATAGGCTTTTCGCGATTGGCTGGCGGGCGCGCGTGCAACTTCTGGGCGGGGTGCCGCCGCTATCCCCGCGTGCGAAAGATCGAGGGCATCGGGAACTAAGGCCACGCCACGCCCGCAAAGGCCGTTTCCTCCCCCTGGCGGGGGAGGATAGGCTTGTATTTACCGAACCCTACGGCTTGCGGAACTTGAGCGTCATGCGGTCGCTCTCGCCGATCGCGGTGTATTTCGCGCGGTTCTGGTCCTTGAGCGCATAGGTGGGCGGCAGCGTCCACACGCCGTTCGGCCAGTCGGCGGTGTCGGCCTTGTTGGCATTGACCTCGGACGCGCCGACGAACTTGAAGCCCGCTGCCTCGGCCAGACGCCGAACGGTCGACACCTTCAGATAGCCGCTCTTGGTCTCGCGCTCGTCGCTGGCGCTCTCCGGCAGGCGATGGTCCTCGATGCCGAGCGTGCCGCCCTTTTTGAGCATCGCGAACATCTGCTTGAACGCCTCGGGAGAATAGTCCTTCCCGTCCTGGCCGCCCATCCGCCAGTTATGAACGTTGCGGAAGGTGAGCACCACGTCCGCCGTGCCGTTGGGCACCTTGGCCTGGCCGGCGGCGGCGGGGAAGGCGACGACGCGGATCGGGCCGTAGAGCGCGGCGTCCTTCGCCTTCAGCGCCTCGATGCCCTTGGCGTTGCCGCTGGGCACCGCCGCGTAGAGCGTGCCCTTGCCCCTGGTGAGCGGAGCGAGGATCTCGGTATACCAGCCGCCGCTCGGCCAGATCTCGACCACCGTGTCGCCGGGCTTCACGCCGAAAAAGGCGAGCGTGTCGGCGGGGTGGCGATATTTGTCGCGGGCGGTATTGGCGGGGGTGCGGCTGGGGGCAGCCACGGCGGCGTCGATCGCCTGGCGCAGCGAGGCGGGTTGCTGCGCAGCAACGCTGGCGACGGCGGCGAGGGTGGTGACGGCGGCGACGGCGACAAGACGATGGCGCATAAGCGATGGCTCCCTGCTATCGGTGCGCGACTGTGACGCAACGGGATGACGATGCAACTAGAATTCTGGATCGGCGCCGGGGTTGCGCTGCTGGTCGCGATCATCGCCGGTGTGGCCGAACATCGCCGGCGCAAGCGGCGGAACCTGGAGCGGGTCGGCTGGGTGCCGTGGATGGCGATCCAGATGGCCGGGCTGTTCGCCGCGCTGGTGCTGGTGAGTGTCGCGCTGCACGCGGGGTGAGGCTGTGACGATCCTCCCCTGTAAGGGGAGGTGGCGCGCGTAGCGCGACGGAGGGGTGTCAGCGCTGGAGGCTCAGCCCGCCAGCCCAGCCGGGACACCCCTCCACCACCGCCTTCGGCGGCGGTCCCCCTCCCCCTCCGGGGGAGGATCTTAGATTTACAAACACGCCTCCAGCAGCGCCTGGTCGAAGCCGAACTGCTTGGCCTTGTCGAGCGTGTACGGCCGCAGACCCATCGAGCGGTATTCGCCGATGATCTTCCCGTCGGTGCCCTCGTCGAGATATTCGAACTTGAACAGCTCTTGCGTCACGATCACCGGGCCTTCCATGCCGATCACCTCGGTGACGTTGGTCACCCGGCGGCTGCCGTCGCGCAAGCGCTTCACCTGGATGATCAGGTCCACCGAATCGGCGATCTGGCGGCTGATCGCTTCCTTGGGCACCTTGATGTCCGACATCATCACCATGTTCTCCATGCGCGCCAGTGCCTCGCGCGGGCTGTTCGAGTGGAGGGTGCACATCGAACCGTCATGCCCGGTGTTCATCGCGGCGAGCATGTCGAAACACTCGGCGCCGCGGATTTCGCCCAGGATGATCCGGTCCGGCCGCATGCGCAGCGCGTTCTTGACCAGGTCGCGGATCGAGATCTCGCCCTGGCCTTCCAGGTTCGCCGGCCGCGTCTCCAGCGGCAGCCAGTGCGGCTGCTGCAGGCGGAGCTCTGCGGCGTCCTCGATGGTCAGCACGCGTTCGCCCGGGTCGATCATCTTGGAGATCGCGTTGAGCATCGTCGTCTTGCCCGAGCCGGTGCCGCCCGAGATGACGATGTTGAACCGGCTGGCCCCTGCGATCTTGAGCGCGGTCGCCATCTTCTCGGACATCGATCCGCCCTTGGCCATCATGTCGAGCGTGATCGGCTTGGCGGAAAACTTGCGGATCGAGATGGCGGTGCCGCGCAAGCTCAGCGGCGGCACGATCACGTTGACGCGGCTGCCGTCCTTGAGGCGCGCGTCGGCGAGCGGGGTGGTCTGGTCGACGCGGCGACCGACCGAGTTGCAGATCCGCTGGGCGATCTGGAACAGATGCTCCTCGTCGCGGAACTGGATGTTGGCGAGCTCGAGCTTGCCCTTGCGCTCGACATAGGTCTGCTCGGGGCCGTTGACCATGATGTCGGTGATCGCCGAGTCGGCGAGCAGCTCCTCGAGCGGCCCAAGCCCCAGCAGCTCGTCGACCAGCACCTTTTCCAGCGCGAACTGCTCGCGGCGGTTGAGGGTCAGCTTCAGCTCGGCGAGCACCTCGCCGATGATCGGGCGGAACTCCTCGGCCAGCTCGTCCTTGCTCAGCGTCGCGGCGGCCTCGGGATCGACACGCTCGAGCAGGCGCGGCAGCACCTGTTCCTTGATGCGGTGGATCGAGGCCTCGAAGCCCTCGTTGCGTGAGCTGCCCTGCTCGGCCGGCGCGGCCTGGCGATCGGCAAGGCGCTGCATCGCGTCGGCACTGGCGGCGCTGGGCCCGAGCGGGTCGCGCTCCAGCATCGGGTCGGCGAAGTGCTGGCCGGGCAGGGGCACCGAATCGAGCGGCGGGAACTGCTCGCCGCCGAGCGGCAGGGGCTCCGCACGCTGGAAGCCGCCGCCCTGCATCGGCCGCGCCACGCCGAAGGCCGGACGCCCCCCGCTCCCGCCTCCAATGCCGCCACGACGCCCGAACGCGCTCATCGAACTTCAGTCCTCCAGGAAGCCACGGGGACTAAAGGAGAAGCCTTGCGATTTGGCTAACTATGCGCCGGGCCCCAAACGCAAACAGCCCCGCTCGCGCGGGGCTGTCTGGCGGCCAGCGGCGGATGCCGGGCTTATTCGGCGCGTTCGGCCAGCACGGTCAGGCCGCGCTCGTTGACCTCGGCGAAGCCGCCCTCGACGCGGATCAGCTCGGGCGTGGTGGAGCCTGCCTTGTAGAGCTCGATATTGCCGTCGCGGATCGTCGACATGATCGGCGCATGGCCTTCGAGCACGCCGAAATCGCCCTCGCTGCCGGGGACGACGACCATATGGACCTTTTCCGAGCGGACGAGACGTTCCGGGGTGACGAGTTCGAAGTGCAGCATCTCGGTTCTTCCTAAGCCCCTCCCCTTTAGGGGAGGGGTTGGGGTGGGGGACACCGCCCCCGACGTCGGTATTCGCTGGGGTTACAGGACGCTCGCTTGCGCTCGCGCCCCACCCCAACCCCTCCCCTGAAGGGGAGGGGCTAGTCGTAGTTCTTACGCCTCGTCGGCGAGCTTCTTGGCCTTGGCGATCGCATCCTCGATGCCGCCGACCATGTAGAAGGCCGCTTCCGGCAGATGGTCATACTCGCCGTCGACCACCGCCTTGAACGAGCGCACCGTGTCTTCCAGCTGCACGAAGGCGCCCGGAATGCCGGTGAACACCTCGGCGACGTGGAAGGGCTGGCTGAGGAAGCGCTGGATCTTGCGGGCGCGGGCGACGGTCAGCTTATCCTCTTCGGAAAGCTCGTCCATGCCCAGGATCGCGATGATGTCCTGCAGCGACTTGTACTTCTGCAGGATGGCCTGCACCGCACGTGCCGTCTCGTAATGCTCCTGGCCGACGACGCGCGGCTCGAGCACGCGGCTGGTCGAGTCGAGCGGATCCACCGCCGGGTAGATGCCCAGCTCGGAGATGGCGCGGTTGAGCACGGTCGTCGCGTCCAGGTGGGCGAACGAGGTTGCCGGCGCCGGATCGGTAAGATCGTCGGCGGGCACGTACACGGCCTGCACCGAGGTGATCGAACCCTTGTTGGTGGAGGTGATGCGCTCCTGCAGCGCGCCCATGTCGGTCGACAGGGTCGGCTGATAGCCCACCGCCGACGGAATGCGGCCGAGCAGTGCCGACACTTCCGCGCCCGCCTGGGTGAAGCGGAAGATGTTGTCGACGAAGAACAGCACGTCCTGGCCTTCGACATCGCGGAAATATTCGGCGATCGTCAGGCCCGAGAGCGCGACGCGGGCACGGGCGCCCGGCGGCTCGTTCATCTGGCCATAAACGAGGGCGACCTTCGAGCCTTCCGAGATGGCGTTGCCGTCGGCGTCCTTGGCGATGACGCCGGCGTCGAGGAACTCGTGATAGAGATCGTTGCCCTCACGGGTACGCTCGCCCACGCCCGCGAACACCGAGGTGCCGCCATGGCCCTTCGCGATGTTGTTGATCAGCTCCTGGATGAGCACGGTCTTGCCCACGCCGGCGCCGCCGAACAGGCCGATCTTGCCGCCCTTTGCGTAGGGCGCGAGCAGGTCGATCACCTTGATGCCGGTGACGAGGATCGCGCTGTCGGTCGACTGGTCGATGAACTCGGGGGCCTTGGCGTGGATCGGCGCCTTGAGATCGGTGCCGACCGGGCCGCGCTCGTCGATCGGCTCGCCGACGACGTTGAGGATGCGGCCGAGCGTCGCCGGGCCCACCGGAACCTGGATCTGGCTGCCGGTGTCGGTCACGGTCTGGCCGCGGGTCAGTCCCTCGGTCGAGTCCATCGCGATGGTGCGGACGGTGTTCTCGCCCAGGTGCTGCGCGACTTCCAGAACCAGGCGCTGGCCGTTGTTCTGGGTCTCCAGCGCCGAAAGGATCGCGGGCAGGTTGTTGTCGAACGTCACGTCGACGACCGCGCCGATCACCTGGCTGATGCGGCCGACATTGTTGGTGCCCGTGGCGGGGCTGGTGTCTACAGCGGCGGTTGCCATTGTTGCTTTCCTTGCTTCGTGCAGCTTTTAGAGCGCTTCCGCGCCCGAAATGATTTCCACCAGCTCGGTCGTGATCGCGGCCTGGCGGGAACGGTTATACTGGATCGTCAGCTTGCTGATCAGGTCGCCGGCGTTGCGCGTGGCATTGTCCATCGCGGTCATCGACGCGCCCTGCTCGCTGGCCTGGTTCTCCAGCAGCGCCTTGAAGATCTGTACCGTCAGGTTGCGCGGCAGCAGATCGGCAAGGATCGTCTCTTCGTCGGGCTCATATTCCACCGCGGCACCCGAGCTGGCGACCGTGGTCTCGGGAACCGAGACCGGGATCAGCTGCTGCTCGGTCGGCTCCTGCGCCAGTGCCGAGCGGAAGTGCGAGTAGAACAGGGTCGCGACGTCGAACTCGCCCGCGAAGAAGCGGTCGGTCACGTCCTTGGCAATGGCGCGCGCCTCGTCATAGCCCGGGGTACGCACCGCGGTGGTGTCGTACTGGCCGACGATCATGCCGGGGAAGGTGCGGGCGATCACCGCGCGGCCCTTGCGGCCCACGAGGTAGAACTTCACCGTCTTGCCTTCGGCGATCAGCGTGCGCGCCTTGAGGATCGCAGCCTTGACGATGTTGGCGTTGAACGCACCCGACAGGCCCTTGTCGCCATTGGCGACGATGAGGAGCTGCGTGTCCGCCTTGCCGGTGCTGGCGAGGAGGCGGGGGGCGTTGTCGCTGGCCCCGACCTTGCTCGCCAGGCTGGCGACCACGCCCTCGAGGCGCTGGGCATAGGGACGCGCGGCTTCTGCGGCGGCTTGCGCCTTCCGCAGCTTCGCCGCCGCGACCATCTGCTTGGCCTTGGTGATCTTCTGGGTCGACTTGACCGAGGCGATCCGGCCCTTGAGTTCCTTGAGGCTGGCCATCCGGCGGCGGTCCCTTAGGCGAAGGTCTTGGTGAAGGCGTCGAGCACGGCCTTCACCTTGTCTCGCGTGCCGTTCTCGAACGCCTTGGTGTCGCGGATTTCCGCGAGCACTTCGGCGTGCTGCGAACGGAAGTGCGCGAGCATCGCAGCTTCGAAGCGGACCACGTCCTTCACCGCGACCTGGTCGAGATAGCCGTTGGTGCCGGCGAAGATCGAGATGGTCTGCTCCTCGAAGGGCAGCGGGCTGAACTGGGGCTGCTTGAGCAGCTCGGTCAGGCGTGCACCGCGGTTGAGCAGCTTCTGGGTCGAGGCATCGAGGTCCGAACCGAACTGCGCGAAGGCGGCCATTTCGCGATACTGGGCGAGCTCGAGCTTGATCGAGCCCGACACCTTCTTCATCGCCTTGGTCTGCGCGGCAGAACCCACGCGCGACACCGACAGACCCACGTTGATGGCCGGACGGATGCCCTGGTAGAACAGGTTGGTCTCGAGGAAGATCTGGCCGTCGGTGATCGAGATCACGTTGGTCGGGATATAGGCCGACACGTCGCCCGCCTGGGTCTCGATGATCGGCAGCGCGGTCAGCGAGCCGTTGCCGTTGGCGTCGTTCATCTTCGCGGCGCGCTCGAGCAGGCGGCTGTGGAGATAGAAGACGTCGCCCGGATAGGCTTCGCGGCCCGGCGGACGGCGGAGCAGCAGCGACATCTGACGATAGGCGACGGCCTGCTTCGAAAGATCGTCATACACGATCACGGCGTGCATGCCGTTGTCGCGGAAGAACTCGCCCATCGCGCAGCCGGTGTACGGTGCGAGGAACTGCAGCGGGGCCGGCTCCGACGCGGTCGCGGCGACGACGATCGAGTACTCCATCGCGCCATTCTCTTCGAGCTGGCGGACGATCTGCGCGACGGTCGAGCGCTTCTGGCCGACGGCGACATAGATGCAGTAGAGCTTCTTGCCTTCGTCGCCAGAGCTGTTCGGGCCCTTCTGGTTGATGAAGGTGTCGATCGCGACGGCGGTCTTGCCGGTCTGGCGGTCGCCGATGATCAGCTCGCGCTGGCCACGGCCGATCGGCACCAGCGCGTCGATCGCCTTGAGGCCGGTCTGCACGGGCTCGTGCACCGACTTGCGCGGGATGATGCCCGGGGCCTTCACTTCGACGCGGCGACGCTCGGTATATTCGATCGGGCCCTTGCCATCGATCGGGTTGCCCAGGCCGTCGACGACGCGGCCGAGCAGGCCCTTGCCGACGGGGACGTCCACGATCGTGCCGGTGCGCTTGACGGTGTCGCCTTCCTTGATCTCGGCGTCCGAGCCGAAGATCACGACGCCGACATTGTCGGCCTCGAGGTTGAGCGCCATGCCCTGCACGCCATTGGCGAATTCGACCATCTCACCGGCCTGGACATTGTCCAGCCCGTGGATGCGCGCGATGCCGTCGCCGACGGACAGCACCTGGCCGATTTCCGAAACCTGCGCTTCGGTGCCGAAATTGGCGATCTGGTCCTTGATGACCTTCGAGATTTCTGCGGCGCGGATATCCATCTTCTTAGCCTTCAGCCTTTCATCGCGTGCGCGAGGGAGTTCAGTCGGGTCTTGATCGACGAATCGATCATCTGGCTGCCGATCTTCACGACCAGGCCGCCGAGCAGCGAGGGGTCTACCGACAGGTCGACCGAGACCTCGCGGCCGATACGGGTACGCAGCTGCTGCTTGAGCGCGTCGACCTGCTCGGCATCGAGCGGGTGTGCCGAGGTCACTTCCGCGGTCGTCTCGCCGCGGTGGCTGGTCGCCAGCAAGCGGAACATGCGGATGATCGCCGGCAGCTGCGCCAGACGGCGGTTCTCGGCGAGCACGCCGAGGAACTTGGTCGTCGTCGCATCCAGCGCCATCACGCCGGCCGCCGCAGCGACGGCCTTGCCGGCGTCCTTGCGGCCGATCAGCGGGCTGGTGGTCAGCGCCTTGAACTCGGGCGACTCGTCGAGCGCCGCCCGCACGGTCGCAAGGCTCGCTTCGACGGCCTCGATGGCCTTGGCGTCACGTGCCAGCTCGAACAGCGCGGTTGCGTAGCGTCCGCTTAGGCTGGCCTGAATACCGCCGGAATTCTCCACGCGATTCGTTTCCTCTCGGAGGGTCGGAAGTGACCCCATGCACAAAAGGGGGGCGACGCAAACTGCGCCCCCGATGGGTTGCCGGGCTGCTAGCATCGCGCTTGGCCGTATGCAACCCGAGTCGCCGAAACGTCACACGCTCGTTTCATGTTTGGGTTGCGCGGTGTCTGGAAACGCCCAAGAAAAAGGGCAGGCGGTGTGCGCGCCTGCCCTGAAATCATGGGATTAGCCGGTGTCAGGCGACTCGCGGCGCCGCCGCACGCTTGCGCCGGAACATGCCGCCGACCAGTGCGAAGCCGCCGATCATCGTCGCCCAGCTGGCGGGCTCCGGCACCGCGCTCAGGAACACCTGGCTCTGCTGGTCCTTGGAGAAGAGCAGCTGCAGCTTGTGCCCGGCGATCGCGGTCCAGCCGCCGGTGGTGATCTGGGTCAGGTAGCTGTTGGCCAGCGCGCGGGCATCGTCGCTGTTGCCGCCGACGGTGTAGAACTGGCCGCTGGTGGTGTCGTAGCTGCCGCTATTCTCTTCAAGGATTTCCCACACCGCGAGCTGGGTGGCGGCGGAGATGGTCTTGCGGGCGAGCAGGTCGCTCTCGCCGTTCAGCAGCACGTCCGAATGGGTGAGCAGGGTGAGCAGCTGCTGCTGGCGGGTGACGTCGCCGAGCACGGCGGAGATGCCGGTGCGCTCGAAGCTGCCGGTGCCGATCGCGGTGAAGGCGTCGGCGCAATAGGTGAGGAACTCCACCGTCTTGCCGTTCTCGGTGCCGGTGAAGCGGAAGCGGCTCATGCCCGGCCAGTTGCCGACGAAGCCGGTGGGGGTGTAGATCATCTGGTCCGCGGCGAGATAGCCGGGATCGTCGTCATAGCCGGTGATCACCACCGTCGCATGGGCGGCTGCCGGCACCACCGCGCCGAGCGCCAGGGCTGCGGCCATCAGGGCATTGCGCATCGTCTTCTGTTCCCACCTGTTGTGGGGACCAGCGCTAGCGGGCGCGCAGGGGGCGGGGCTAGCTTATTGAATTTGGTGAATGACCGGCTTTGGCACAGCCGTGCCGGAGTGGGACGGACCTAGATCCTCCCCGGAACGGGGAGGGGGACCATTTGCGCGAGCAAATGGTGGAGGGGCCGCCGCGGCACGCGGCGGTTATCCCCTTCCTCAGAACGCGAAAGACCGCGCCTTTCGGCGCGGCCCCTCCACCATGCTGCGCATGGTCCCCCTCCCCGTTCCGGGGAGGAGTTGAGTATCAGCGCGCGCGGCCCTGACCGCCGCCGCCCTGGCCGCGATTGCCGCCGGGGCGACCCTGGCCGCTGCCGGCCGGACGCGCGTTGAACTTGCGCTTGGGCGCACCCGGGCCGCGACCGGCACCGGCGCCTGCACCGGCATGGCCGGCACCTTCGGCGCGACGCGGCTGGTCGCTGCGCGGACCACCCTCGGCACGACGCGGCTCGCCGCTACGCGGCGCATCGCTGCGCGGACCGCCACGGCCACGACCGCCCGGCTGGCCGTCGCCACGACGACCCGAGGCATGCTGCATCGCGCGGCCGTTGCGGCCGTTCTGCTCGTCGCGGCTCGCCGGCATCGGCGAGCGGGTCGACTTGATCTTGTCGGCCTCGGCCATGAAGTTCTCCGGCAGCGGCTGCACGGTGAGCTTCTGGCGGGTCAGGCGCTCGATGTCCTTCAGGTACGGACGCTCGTCATCGGCGCAGTAGCTGATCGCGATGCCGTCGGCACCGGCGCGCGCGGTGCGGCCGATGCGGTGGACATACTGCTCCGGCACGTTGGGCAGCTCGAAGTTGAACACATGGCTCACCCCCGACACGTCGATGCCGCGCGCGGCGATGTCGGTCGCCACCATCAGCTTGACCTTGCCCGAGCGGAACTCGCCGAGCGCACGCTCGCGCTGCGGCTGGCTCTTGTTGCCGTGGATCGCGTTGGCGGCGATGCCGTTGCCCGCGAGCAGCCGCACGACGCGGTCGGCACCATGCTTGGTGCGGGTGAAGATCAGCGCGCGGTCGATCTCCGGGTTGCGCAGCTGCATCGTCAGCAGCGCCTGCTTCTCGGCCTGCGTCACATAGGTGACGAACTGCTCGACGCGCTCCGCGGTGGTGGCGACCGGGGTCACCTTCACTTCGACCGGATTGTGGATGAACTGGCTGGCCAGCTCGCGGATCGTCTTCGGCATGGTCGCCGAGAAGAACAGCGACTGGCGCTTCGACGGCAGCTCCTTCACGATGCGGCGCAGCGCATGGATGAAGCCCAGGTCGAGCATCTGGTCGGCTTCGTCGAGCACGAGGATCTCGATGCCCAGCAGGATCAGGAAATGCTGGTCGAGCAGGTCGACGAGGCGGCCCGGGGTGGCGACGAGGATGTCGACGCCGCGGGCGAGGTCGGTCTTGTTCTTGTGGACCGAGGTGCCGCCGAACACGGTGGCGATGCGCAGGCCGGTGCCGCTGGCATAATGCTTGGCGTTGTCGGCGATCTGGGCGGCGAGCTCACGCGTCGGCGCGAGGACGAGCATGCGGCAGCCGCGCGGCTGCGGACGCTTGGCGCTGGCGATCAGGCGATCGATCGAGGGCAGCATGAACGCCGCGGTCTTGCCGGTGCCGGTCTGCGCGATGCCGAGCAGATCGCGGCCTTCGAGCAGCGCGGGGATCGACTGCGCCTGGATCGGCGTCGCGTCGGTATAGCCCTTGGCGGCGAGCGCAGCCAGGACGGTCTCGGAAAGGCCGAGTTCTTTGAATTGCATGGTAGTACCTTATAGATGCGGCCGGCGCGCACGCATCTTCAAAGGGCGCACGCGAAGGCGGGGTCAACAAGTGACGCCCCGCGTGATTTGGGAAGCCGATAAGCGACGAAGCAGAGCCTAGCGGAGCAGGTCCCCGACAGGGGCGCGCCGCCGATCACGCTGCATATAAATGCCTCGTCGTGGTTTCGCATATGGCAGCGATGTTGCGCCGCGTCAAGAAGCAGCGGCGCGTTGGTCAGGCGTTAACCCCGTTTGTCGTAGAGCCGGTGCCCTGGGGCAAGGGAACAGGCACGAGTGCTCGTCGCGCGACTGGAAGTTTGGGGAAGCATGGACGCGCGCGGCGCGGTGCGCTTCCTGGTGAATCGGGAAACCACCGTGCGCGGCATGGACGGCCGCCCGTTCGACGCGGTGGTCGAGAATTTCTCGCGCACCGGCTTCCTGTTCAAGGCCGATGTCGAACTGCCCGAGGGGACGCTGATCTGGATCGGCATGTCCGGCGCCGGCGCGCGCGAGGCGCGAGTGGTATGGCGCGAGGACAACCGCCACGGCTGCGAATTCCTGATGCCGCTCAGCCAGCGCGACCTGCAGCATGCGTTCCGCAGCCGGGAAAGCATGGTGGAGGATCTGGAGGCGCGGCTGCGGCGGGCGAGCATGTTGCGGGAAGGGGAGTAGGCCCTCCAAATCCTCCCCTGCCAAAGCAGGGGAGGGGGACCATGGGCGTCAGCCCATGGTGGAGGGGCCGCCGCGCCAGCGGCGGAAGTCCGACCTCCCGGCCTTTACCGCGCCTCGCGGCGCGGCCCCTCCACCACCGCCTTCGGCGGCGGTCCCCCTCCCCCGTTGGGGGAGGATCTGGAAGTGCGGCTGCGACGGGGGAGCATGTTACGGGAGGGGAGTAGGGCCGCTCGTTGTTCCCGGTTGAGCGGCGATATTGCGGCGAAGCTCGCGGCCCAGTAGCGGGCGCCATGCTTCTGCGTTATCGGCCAGCGTGCTTAAGATGCTCGCGGCCGCAATTTTGGTGATAGCATGGAGCTTCCCTGCGTCGGCGCTTTGCATTTATCACGGTGTGGACAATGCAAAAACTACTATCGCTCAGGAGTTTACGGACTCCCGATGGGTTGTACGTGCGCATGTTGTTTCAGTTGATTATCATTGGTCCGATGAAGATGAGTCATGGGCACTTTACCGGCTCAAGATCATGAAATCCTACAAGGGGCAGCTGCGAATGCGGTTCGCCTTCTTTACAGAGCGGAACAGCGGCGGCTTTTATATGGATGGGGACGGTGGCGGACCCGATCTCGATAGGGATTATCTACTGTTTCTGACGCCACGACCCTTCCCCAGGTCTGACCCGCCCGCCGCTAAGGGTGCCTTGTAGATCAACTATAACTGCGGCCAATCGAAAGTCTGGAGCGAGGTTACAGCCAGCGAAGCTGCAGAGCTTGCAATGCTTTCTCGGCATCGTTGATCGGCCGCTTTTCCCCGGGCCAGCCAACAGGCTATACGCTTACGAACTTAGCCCTCCGTCGGATCCACCACGAACGCCCGCTCGCGATACGCGAACCAGTCGAAATCCGCCGCCATCCCCGTGCCGCCCATGTCCTGGCAGGCCATGCCGATGAACGCGCCGGTGAAGTTGGGCAGGCCCGGCGCGCTTGCCTCGTCGGAGAGGATCGAGGCGTCGAACAATTCGGGGAGCCAGTACCAGGACTCCGAGCCCGCCATCCGGTAGCCGAAGCGCAGCCGCTCATAATCCACCTCGCAGCGGAGCTCCACTGGTCCCGCCGGCAGCGGGATCGGCGCGGTGAAGGCGTCGCCCTGGGGGGCATCGGGCAGCGCTGTCATCACGCGGAGATGGCGGCCCATTTCCTCGTCATGGCTGACATGCAGGTAGTGGAACTTGGTGCTGTTGTAATAGACGACCAGCCCCGCCGCCTGCTGGAAGTCCTGCGGCTCGAAGTCGAGCACGCAGCGGGTCGAGGTGCAGAAGGCCTGGAGCCGCCGCGCGACCAGCGCCTGGGTGAAGACGCTGCCGATCGTCTCGCGCCCGAACAGGCGGAGATGGCCGGGCCGCGCGGTGAGGCTGAAGATCCGGTCTGGCTCGGGGGTGCGCAGCCATTGCAGGTCGATCGGCAGCGTGGCCGAGTCGAACTCGTGCCGCTCCTCGGTCTGGCGCCCCGGCGAGGGCGTGTTGCTCAGCGCCGGCACTTCCAGCTCGGGCAGGCCGCGGCCGTCGCGGGTGTAGAGCCAGCCGTCCTCGCCCCAGCGCATCGGCTGGATCGCGGTCTCGCGGCCGAGCACGCAGCGCCCGCGATTCGGCAGCGGGCGCCCGCACAGATAGGCGAGCCAGGGCTCCCCGTCCGCCGTATGGACCAGATCGGCATGGCCCGCGCGCGCCAGCACCGCATCGGGGCGGGTGCGGCTGGAGAGAATGTACGTATCCGGGTGCAGCTCGTACGGCCCGGTGATCGCCCGCGACCGCGCCATGGTGACGGCATGGTTCCAGCCCGTGCCGCCCTCGGCGGTTAGCAGATAGTAGAACTCGCCGCGGCGATAGAGGTGGGGCGCCTCGGTCAGCCCCAGCGCGGTGCCGGGGAAGATGTTGGTGCGCGTCCCCACCAGCTTCTCCGTCGCCGGATCATATTCCTGCAGCACGATGCCCGCGAAGCGGTTGCGGCCGGGGCGATGGTCCCACAGCTGGTTCACCACCCATTTGCGGCCGTCCTCGTCATGGAACATCGAGGGGTCGAACCCGCTCGAATTGAGGTGGATCGGATCGGACCAGGTGCCGTCGATCGTGTCGCAGGTGACGAGATAGTTGTGGAAGTCGCGCAGCGACGCGCCCGAGGCACCGCCCATCGTCGTGCGGCCATAGCGCTTCACATCGGTGTAGAGCAGGTGGAAGCGGGTGCCGTCATGCGTCAGGCACGGCGCCCACACGCCGCAGCTGTCCGGATCGCCGCGCATGTCGAGCTGCGCGGCGCGCACTAGCGGCCGCGCGACCAGCGTCCAGTTGGCGAGGTCGCGGCTGTGGTGAATCTGCACGCCGGGGAACCACTCGAAGGTCGAGGTCGCGATGTAATAATCGTCGCCGACGCGGCAGATCGACGGATCGGGGTTGAAGCCGGGAAGGATCGGATTGCGGATCATCGGGGCGCCTTGACGAGGGTCCAGAGAAGAAGGGCGGCGACGAGGTCGAGCAGCCCGAGGGCGATGAAGAAGGGGCCATAGCCGAGCGAGGCGACCAGCCCGCCGATCAGCAGCGAGAAGATGAGGATGCTGCTGTTGGCGAAGGTGCCGGCCAGGCCCGCGACGGTGCCGAGCTCGTTGCGCGGGAACAGGTCGCTGGCCATAGTGATGACGGTGACCGAGAGGGTCTGGTGCGCGAAGCCGCCGAGGCAGAGCAGCGCCACCGCCAGCCAGGCGCTCTCGACGCTGGCGACGAACACCATGCCGGTCATCAGCAGCGCGCCGACGGTGAAGGTCCAGCGCCGCGCGTTGATCAGGCTGATGCCGCGCCGCTGGAGGAACAGCGCCAGCGCGGGCCCGAACATGCAGCCCAGGTCGGCGGCGATGAACGGCAGGAAGGCGGAAACCGCGATCTCGCCCAGGTTGAAGCCGCGCACCTTCACCAGATAGAGCGGCATCCAGAAGGTCAGCGTCCCCCAGGTCGGGTCGGCAAGGAAGCGCGGCAGCGCGATGCCCCAGAAGTTGCGCTGGGCGAGCAGGCGTAGCGGCGAGGGACGCTCGGCGCGTTCCTGGATATGCGCTTCCTGGCCGCTGAGGATCAGGTCGCGCTCCTGCTTCGAGAGGCTCGGATGCGTCTGCGGGGTGCGATAATTGGCGAGCCACAGCAGCGCCCAGAGCAATGCCAGCACGCCGGTGACGACGAAGGCCGCGCGCCAGTTCCACAAGGCGATCGATCCCGCGACCAGCGGCGCTGCAAGTGCCGCGCCGGCCGAGGCGCCGAGATTGTAGATGCCGCCGGCAAAGCCGCGCTCGCGCGCCGGAAACCACTCCGAGACGACCTTGAGCCCCCCGGTGTGCGACGTCCCCTCGGCAAAGCCCAGCATGCCCCGCAGCGCGAACAGCCATTGCCAGCTGAACGCCAGGCCGTGCGCCATGCTCAGCAGCCCCCAGCCGGCCGCGAACAGCGCCATGCCCGAGCGCAGGCCCACCACGTCAAGGATATAGCCCACCACCGGCTGCAGCATGATGCCGCCCTGGAAGGCCGCGGTGATGTAGGAATATTGCTGCTCGTCGATGTGGAGGTCGACCATGAAGCTCGGCGCGGCAACCGCCAGCGTGCTCCGCGTCAGATAGTTGAGCATCGTGCCCAGCATGACGATGCCGATGATCCACCAGCGCAGCGCGCTCGTGCGGTGCCAGAAGGACATGCACTCTCCAAACTTCCGCGCCGACACGCGTGTTAACGTTAACGTTGCCAGCAAAGCGCGCCGACTGCAAGAGCCGGGGCGGCTTTGCGCGCAAGCGGCGGGATGCCGCAACTACGCCAATGGGCGTATAGCGATGGCATGACCGAAGCTGCTGCCCTCGACGATGCCCGCTGGAACGCCTTCGCCGCGCGCGACCGGGCGCAAGACGGCCGCTTCGTCGTCGCGGTGACGACGACCGGAATCTACTGCAAGCCGAGCTGTCCCGCGCGGCGGCCGCGGCCGGAAAATGTTCGCTTCTTCGATGCCGGTGCGGATGCGGCGGCGGCGGGGTTCCGGGCATGCCTGCGCTGCAAGCCCGACGAAGCCGCCCGCGACGCCATCGCGGTCGCGCGTGCCACCGCCCTGCTCGATGCGGCGGAGGAGACGATCGGGTTGGAGGCGCTGGCGGCGGCGGTCGGCTATGCGCCGCATCATTTCAACCGGCTGTTCAAGCGCGCGACCGGCGTGACCCCCGCCGCTTATGCACGCGGCTTGCGGGCACGGCGGGCGGCCGTCGCACTCGACGAGGAGGACAGCGTGACCCAGGCCATTTATGCCGCCGGCTATTCGGCCCCCAGCCGCTTCTATGCCGAGGCGGGCGCGCGGCTCGGCATGGTGCCGAGCGCGTGGCGGGCCGGCGGGGCGGGGGTGACGATCCGCTGGACGCTCGCGGACACCAGCCTCGGCCCGCTGCTGATCGCCGCGACGGACAAGGGCCTGTGCCGCATCGCCTTCGACGAGGATGCCGACATGCTCGCCCGCCGCTTCCCTGCCGCGACGGTGGAGCCCGGCGACGCGGACTTCGCCGCGCTCGCGGCGCACGTGGTGGCGCTGGTCGAGGATCCCAACCGCCAGCGCGACCTGCCGCTCGACGTGCAGGGCACCGCCTTCCAGGAAGCCGTGTGGCAGGCGCTGCGGACGATTCCGCCCGGCGAGACGCGCAGCTATGCCGAACTCGCGGCGATGGCGGGAAAGCCCGCGGCCGTTCGCGCGGCGGGGACGGCGTGCGGGGCGAACCCGGTCGCGCTCGCCATCCCCTGCCACCGCGCCCAGCGTGGCGACGGCAGCATGGGCGGCTATGCCTATGGTCTGGAGCGCAAGCGCGCCCTGCGCCGCCGTGAGGGCGTGCGCGAGCGGAAATAGCTTTGGAGATCCTACCCTGCGCAGCAGGGGAGGGGGACCGCCGCCGAAGGCGGTGGTGGAGGGGCCGCGCCGCCAGGCGCGGGGCTCGCTTCCAGCGCGGGACACCGCCGCGTGCCGCGGCGGCCCCTCCACCCCGCCGCTGCGCGGCGCGGTCCCCCTCCCCGCGCTTCGCCCGGGGAGGAATTACGTCACTCCGCCCCGCCCGGCGCGCAGTGATAGACCAGCTTCTCGTTATACGCCGGCGGCAGCGTCGCGCGCATCAGCTGCTGGAGGCTCGCGAGGCTGGCGCGCTTGGCCTGGTCGGCGGTGCACTGGGCGACCGGCACCACCGGCTTGACGTCGCGCACCTTCTGCATGTCGGCCGCCGACAGGAAATAGCGCGTGTCGACGAGCGTGCCGCTGTCCGGATCGAACTCGCGCACCGTCACCGTCTGCTCGTCCGCAGGGACGAGCACGCGCTGCCAGCGGCGGCCGGATTCGGCATATTGGGTGCCGCCGTCGAAGCAGCCGTCGGGCCCGACATTCAGCTTCACGGCTTCGCCGGGAGAGACCGTGATGCGGCTGCGATCGGGCTGGAGCGTGCAGACCAGCGGGCCTTCCGCCGCATCCGCCGGCAGCTTGGCCTCGGCAATCTGGTTGCCGTCGCCCGGCGCGGCGATGCTCGCCTCGTCGAAGCTCGGCCGCAGCACGAACAGCGCGACCGCGCCGAGCAGCAGCGCGCCGCCGCCCACCGCGGTCCAGATGCCCGGCCGCTGCCGGTCGCGCGAGAGCAGCAGCCCCGCCGCGCCCAGCGCCAGCGCGCCGAACACCAGCAGCACCGCGGCGCCCGCCATATAGGTCTCGCGCGCCGACTCGTTGGCCGCGCGCGCCTTGTCGATCGCCGCCTCGCGGGCGCGCGCCGCGGCGGATTCGGCTTGGGCGTTGCGGTTGGCGATATCGGCGCGGTCCTTCTCCTCTGCCGCCTTGTCGAGCGCGTTGCGCTGCTCGACGCTGATGCACGGCGCCGCGATCGAGACGAAGGGCTGCTTGGCCTGGGTGAGGAAGGCGGTCAGTTCGGGATAGGCGATGGCGAAGGCGAAGGTCGAATCGCCTTCCTCGCTGTTGGTGATCGCCGAGTTGACGCCGAGCACGCGGCCGCACGCGTCGAGCAGCGGACCGCCCGAATTGCCGCGGGCGATGTTGGCGGTGTGGAGCAGCACCGAAATGCCCTCCAGCGTCCGCGTGCCGGCAAAGCCGCCCTGCGAGCGCACCGGCGATTGCGGGGTGATGAAGTCGGCGGCCGAGCGCGCCGTGGCCACGTCGACATTGCCGGGATAGCCGAGCGCGATCAGCGTCTCGCCATCGGTCACCGCGCCGCTGGACAGCGCCAGCGTCGGCAGCTTGGCGCCGCTGAACTCGATCAGCGCCAGGTCGCGCTTGGTGTCGATCGCGATCAGCTTGCCCTGGAACGACTTGCTGCCCTCGGACGGCACCACGCCGATCACCACGTTGCCGGGATAGCGCGAGGCCAGCTCGACGACATGCGCGTTGGTGACGACCCGGTTGGGCGCGACCGCAAAGCCGCTGCCATGGCCGAAGCCGACCACCTCGTCATCGGCCACCGCGATGGTGACGATCCGCACCACGCCGCGCCCCGCCGCCGAGATGTCGTCGGCATGCGCCGGCACACTCCAGGCGAGCAGCATCGCCACCAGCATGATCACCTGCCGCATGCGCGGAAACACCCCGGTTCTAGCCATGGCCCGCGCTTTCGGCGAAAAGCGCCGCCGGTTCAAGCGGGGCCACCCCGTATCAATGCGACTTCTTGTCGCCCTCGTGCTGCTTCGCCTTTTCCTCCGCCGCTTCGTAGACCTTGATCGCGGCTTCCGCCCCCTGCTTGTCGAGCGCCTCCAGGATCGCGCGTGCCGGGGTGTCGGCCCCCGCGTGCGGTCCAAAGGCGATCCGCTCGAAGGCGACACGTGCGGCGGGGACATTGCCTTGCCGCAGCAGCACAGCCCCGGCTTCGGCGCGGACGTCGTCGTCATAGGGGGCGAGGAGATAGGCCTTGAGCATCCCGTTCTGGGCAGCATCGCTCGGCTTCTGCCCTTCGACGAGGAAGCTGTGATAATAGAGGATTAGAGGCTCGGGATATTCTGTATCCAGCCGGTTGGCCTTGATGAACCAGCTGCGGATTGTGCGCCACTGCCCGGGATCGGTGACCTTTGCCGCCTTGGCGCGTTCCATCTGCGCCATTCCCTTGTAGAGCATGGCATGAATGGAAGCCGGGTCTGCTGCCAGCGCGCGATCGGCCGCAGCTTCTGCGGCGTCATAGTCCTTCGCGTCATATTCGGCTTCGGCCAGTTCGTCCTGCGCGGCGGCATCGTTGGGATAGGCGGCTGCCGCTGCGCGGGCCCAGGCGACGACCGTGCGCGCGCGCTTTTCGTCGACTCCCGCTTCCGACCAGAACCGCGCCTTCATCGACGCCGCCTCGCCTGGCGTGAGCTTGCGAATGCCGATCTCGCCGATCTGAACCTTGTTCTCTTCGATTCTAATGGTGGGCAGCGCGCTTCGCATGCCCCAGGCGTTGAGCTTGCCGTCGAGCCGGTCGATCGGGGCGAACGCCTGGTTGGCCTCGTCGACGGATTTTCCCGCATTGATCGCGGCGATATATTGCAGCAGTTCCTTCACATGGCCGCCCAGGAACGCATAATGGGTCAGCAGCCATCCCCGACCGTACAAGGTCTGGGTGTCGAGCTCCTTGTCGCCGGGATCCAGTCGCAGCAGGCGCTCCGCAGGCACCGCCGCGACGCGGCCAATGCCGAAGGATCGATATTCCGGTGCCTTGCCGATGATCAGCGTGCCGTCGCGATAGAAGGCGGTGCCGAAGAATTCGGCGAACCCTTCCGAGAACCATTTCGGGAACACGACGCTGGGCCAGCTCGAATACATGAAGCTGTGGCTGTACTCGTGCTGCAGGATCGTCTGCGAATCCAGCGTCGTATCCGCTTGGTCACTACCCGGCACGAACGCCACCGGGCCCCGGGCCTGCGCATTGTAGAAGCCCGCCACGTCCGACTGATGCGCCAGCGCCTGAACGTCGGCGCTGCTGGCGGTGAGGAAAATCCGCACGCGCATCCGCGGGCTCAGCGGTGCATCAGGCGTGCCGGTGAGAAAGCGCAACGACTGGTCGAACCGCTCGAGACGCTTTGTATAGGCGCGCAGCTTTTCCGGATCCTCGTTGGCATAGACGAGAAAGTGCTTCGACGAACCCTCATACCAGTCGGCATGGGCGACAGCAGGCGCCAACAGCAGCAGCGCAGAGACCAGCGTACGAATCATCATTCCCCCCAAAAATGACAAGCAACAGTGTCTAAACCGACAGGACGCGGACGCGTCAGGATTTCGGCGTTGATGCCAAGGCCCTGATCTGCGCGTCAATCCTATCGATCATTCGGGAAGCCGCCGCGCCGGCGCCGGAGGCATGCGGATCATAGGTGAGCACCAGCAGCATCGCTCGCGCCTCGGTGAGCTTGTTCTCGCCGATCAGCATGCCCGCGACCTGCATGCGCAGTCCCCGATCCTGCGGCGCCAGCGCATAGGCGTGCAGCAGCCCCTTCCGCGCGGCCTCGGGGGGCCATTGGCGGCGATCGGCATAGCTGCGGTAGAGCAGGATCAGCGGCCGGGGATCCTCGGGGTCGAGCCGGCCGGCACGCTCGATCGTGCGGCGAATCTCGGCCCAGCCCTCCGCCGTGTCGTTCTTCGCCGCCTCGGCGATCGCCATCTGTGCCAACGCGCGAGAGCAATACGCCTCGACCAGCTTCGGGTCCGCGGCGATGGCGCGGTCGGCAGCTGCGAGCGCGGCGGTGTAGTCGCCGGCGTCATACGCGGCCTCCGCCAGCACGCGCTGGACCTCGGGATCGTCGGCGAAACGCGCGGCGATCGCCTTCGCGTCGGCAAAGATGCCCGGGGCAGTCTTCTCGTCGACGCCGGCGTCCATGCGGATGCGCACCGGCAGGATCGCGGCCTCGCCCGGCCGCAGCGGACGGATGGTCACGGGCGGGACGGCGAGGTTTTCCGCCCGGATGCGGAAGCCGCTGATCCTCGGCTGCCGGAGAAAGCGTTCCAGCTCCTTGTTCAGCGCATCCAGGTCGCCGAACGCGGCCGCCGCTGCCTCGGGCGACTTTCGCTGCTTGGTGATCGCATCGAGATAGGCGCTCAACTGGCCTTTGCGGCTGGGCTCGAAGCTCAGATAATGGACTAGCGCCCAGCCCCGTCCATAGAGCGCATCGCGCTGATCGGCGCGCAGCCTGCCCGCCGCGCCCGCCAGGATCTGCTGGATCGGCAGCGGATGGCCGGCCTGCAATCCGTGGGCGCGATAAAGCGGCGCGGCGCCGAACTGCAGGTTTCCGTCGCGATCGAAGCTGGCGGTCGCATGAAACTCGGCCCAGCCTTCGGAAACCCAGGACGGGAAGGCGGCATCCGGCCAGGTGGTGGCCATGAAATGATGGGCATATTCATGCTGCAGCACCTGCTGCGAGCCGAGCGCGAGCGGTCCGTCTTCGGACAAGCCGCCCGCCACGAACGCCACCGAGGCACCGGCGCGGGGAATGTAGAATCCGGCGACCTTGGGGGTTCCGGCAAGCGCCGCCAGCCGATCCTTGTTTCCGACGAAATAGACCGTCAGCCGCCCCGCCTTGCCCAGCGAAGGTTCCAGGATCCCGCGCGAGACGCGCAGCGCCTTATCGAACTTCTCCAGCCGCTCTCCAGTACGGCGCAGCGCGGCTTCGGAGGCATTGGCATAGACGATGAAATGCGCGGTTTCGGCCACGTGCCAGTCGGCATGGGCTGGCCGTGCTGCGAGAGTCGCCAGGAAGAACGCCAGCAAGGCCAAGCACCGCATACACGGTTCCCCGTCGCCCCCCAGCCAGCAGGATATCGTGCGGCGGAGCGATGGCAAATCGAATCGGATCAGACGAAGCTGTAGGGATCCACGTCGACCGCCACGCGCACCCGCGGGCTCCAGCTGAGACCTCCGAGCCAGTCGCGGATCACGTCCTGCACGTCGAAGCTGCGCTTGGCGTGGACGAGCAGGCGGAAGCGGTGCCGCCCGCGCAGCATCGCCAGCGGCGCAGGCGCGGGGCCGTAGACGTGCATCTCGGCCAGCGCGGGCGCCGAGCGGCCGATCATCCGTGCGGTTTCCTCCGCCGCGGCCTTGTCCTCCGAGGAGACGATGATCGCGGCATAGCGGCCGAAGGGGGGCGCATCGGCATCGCGGCGTGCCTCGGTCTCGGCGGCGTAGAAGGCCTCGGCATCGCCGGAGACGAGCGCGCGCATCACCTGCGCCTCGGGCGCGTGGGTCTGGATGAACACCGTGCCCGGCTTCTCGCCGCGGCCGGCGCGGCCCGAGACCTGCATGATCTGCTGGAAGGTGCGCTCGGACGCGCGCAAATCGCCGCCGTCCAGGCCCAGATCGGCATCGACCACGCCGACCAGCGTAAGGTTGGGGAAGTGATAGCCCTTGGTGACCAGCTGGGTGCCCACGACGATGTCGATCGCGCCATGCTCCATCCGCGACACGAACTCGGCCGCCTTGGCCGGCGACCACAGCGTGTCCGAGGTGACGATGGCGGTGCGCGCCTCGGGCCACAGCGCCGCCACCTCGTCGGCGATGCGCTCCACGCCGGGGCCGCAGGCGACCAGCGTGTCGTCGGACTTGCACTCGGGGCACATGCTCGGCGTCGGCATGGTGTGGCCGCAATGGTGGCACGACAGGCGGTGGAGCAGCCGGTGCTCGACCATCCAGGCGGTGCAGTTCGGGCATTGGAAGCGGTGGCCGCAGTGGCGGCACAGCGTCAGCGGGGCATAGCCGCGCCGGTTGAGGAACAGCAGCGACTGTTCGCCGCGCTTCAGCGTCTCCTCGATCGCCGCGACCAGCCGGGGGGCCAGCCAGCGGCCGCGCTCGGGCGGCTCGCGGATCAGGTCGATCGCCTCGATCCTGGGCATCTGCGCCGCACCATAGCGGCCGGGCAGCTTGAGCTCGGCATAGCGGCCGACCTCCACCTGGTGCCGCGTCTCGATCGCAGGGGTGGCCGAGGCAAGAACCACCGGGCAGCGCTCGAACATGCCGCGCATCACCGCCACGTCGCGGGCGTGATAGTGGACGCCCTCTTCCTGCTTGAAGCTGGTCTCGTGCGCCTCGTCGACCACGATCAGGCCGAGCTTGGGATAGGGCAGGAACAGCGCCGAGCGCGCCCCCACCGTGACCATCGCCTCGCCGCTGGCAATCGCGCGCCAGGCACGGCGGCGCTCGGAGCTGCGCAGGCCCGAATGCCAGGCCACCGGCTCGCAGCCGAAGCGGCGGGCGAAGCGGGTGAGAAAGGGCTCGGTCAGCGCGATTTCGGGGAGCAGCACCAATGTCTGCTTGCCCGCCTCGATCGCAGCGGCGACGGCCTCGAAATAGACTTCGGTCTTGCCCGATCCGGTCACGCCGTCGAGCAGGAAGGGCTGGAAGGCGGCGGTCTCCACTGCGGTGCGCAAGCCCCCGGCCACCGCCGCCTGGGCGGGGTTTAGCTCGGGGGGCGCGAAATCCGGATCGGGCAGCGGGTAGGGGGCCTGGGTGTCGACCGTCACCGCCTCGATCGCGCCGGTCTTCACCAGCCCGCGAATCACGGCATCGGACACCTCGGCGATGGCGGCGAGCTCGCGGACCAGCCCCTGGCGCTCGCCGATCCGCTCCAGGGCCTGGGCGCGCTGCGGGGTCAGGCGGTCGGGGACCGCGCCGGTCGCGCGATATTCGGTGATCGTTGGCGCTGCCTCGAATGCGGCCGAGGTGCGCAGCGTCATCGCCAGCACCGAGGAGGGCGGGGCGAGATAATAGTCCGCGGTCCACTCGATCAGGCGCCGGACGGGGGCGGGGATCGGCGGCGCGTCGGCGACGGCGAGGATCGCACGAAGCCGATTGTCGCCGATCTCCTCGGTCGGCAGCCGCTCGGGCTCCCACACGACGCCGGCGAACTGGCGCGGGCCGATCGGCACGATGACGATGCTGCCGGGCTCGACCGTCATGCCGTGGGGCACGCGATAGTCGAGCGGCCCCAGAGCCGGATGGAGGACGAGAATGCGCGCGCGGGACATGATCGGCCCCTCATATGGGCATTTTCGGCGGAACGGGAATCCCGTATCGCCGGTTCGTCGTCCAAGGAGACCCGCCGATGCTGTTGCTCGCCCTGCTGCTCGCCCAGACTGCGCCCGCCCAGGCGACCACCGCGTGCAAGGCGCCCGACGCCAGCCTGCCGGTCGCGCTCGCCGGCTGGAGCACCCCCGGCGACGAGCTGGTGGCGGACAAGGCAGTGTCACTGGCGACGGTCGACGCATCGACGCTCAAGGGCCTGCCCAAGGGCGCCAAGCCGGGGCGGGCGGCGACGATCGAATTCCGCATCGCCAAGGCCGGCACCTATGGCATCGCGCTCGACCAGCCGGGCTGGATCGACGTGGTGCCGGGGGCGGCGGGCGGCGCGGCGCTGAAGTCGGTGGCGCACGGGCATGGGCCGGATTGCTCGACGATCCGCAAGATCGTGCGTTTCGAGCTGGCGCCGGGCACCTACCGCGCCTTCGCCAGCGGCCTAGCGCAGACCAAGGCGAAGATGATGCTGGTGCCGAACTGAATCGGCTTGTTCTCGGGGTGGAACGAATATAGAACAGCGACTCGCTGAACAAGGGAGTCGGCGATGCTGATATTCGTAGCTGGAATGATGTTGACGGTGCCGCAATGCACCGAGCTTCCGCGATCCTTGTCTGGCTGGGAACGCAGCGCCGACGGGCTCGATACCCGCCATGCGACGACGATTGCCGCGAAGAACGGCGCGGCGGAAACCCAGGTGACCATCCGCAAGGCCGGCACCTTCGGCATCGCGGCGGACCAGCCCGGCTGGATCGACGTGGCCAAGGGCAGCGGCCGTCCCTTGCGCATGGCCTCCCGCGCGCCGGGTGTCACCTGCGCAAAGATCGAAAAGATCGTCTATTACCGCCTCGAACCCGGCACCTACCGCGTCACCATCGGCAAGCTGCAGAAGCCGCAGGTGAAGCTGATGCTGGTCTACGGCAACCCTTCGCAGGGGTTTGCCCGGCGCGGCCGTGTCGGCTAGGCGGGCGGCAACACTCCATTGGAAGGTTCTGCCATGAAGTTCTTCGCCGACACCGCCATCATCGACGACATCCGCGACCTGGCCGATGCCGGGCTGCTAGACGGCGTCACCACCAACCCGTCGCTGATCGCCAAGTCGGGCCGCAACTTCCTCGAAGTGGTGGCGGAGATCTGCGGGATCGTCGAAGGCCCGGTCTCGGCCGAGGTCGTCGCGCTCGATTTCGAGGGCATGATGCGCGAGGCGGAAATCGTGCGGAAGATCGCCGACAATGTCGCGGTCAAGCTGCCGCTGACGATCGACGGCCTCAAGGCGTGCAAGGCGCTGACCGACGACGGCACGATGGTCAACGTGACGCTCTGCTTCTCGGCCAACCAGGCGCTGCTGGCGGCCAAGGCGGGCGCGACCTTCATCTCGCCCTTCGTCGGACGGCATGACGATATCGGCTTCGACGGCATGGACCTGATCGAAGACATCCGCCTGATCTACGACAATTATGATTTCGGCACCGAGATCCTGGTCGCCAGCGTGCGTCACCCGATCCATGTGCTCCAGGCCGCCAAGATCGGCGCCGACGTGATGACGGCCCCGCCGGCGGTGATCAAGCAGCTGGTCAAGCACCCGCTGACCGACAAGGGCATCGAATCGTTCATGGCCGACTGGGCCAAGACCGGCCAGACGATCGGCTGAGTCCGGGTTGAAGCGTAAACTCCCCTCCCGCTTGCGGGAGGGGTTGAGGGAGGGACTGGCGTGGAAGTTTCGGACTCCGCTGCGGGCTTCCCGTCGGCCGGATGAGCAATGCAACGGCGTCCGTTCAGGTCCCTTGTCATCCCCGCGAAGGCGGGGATCCGTTGGCGGTGATGCAGCGGTCCTGTCCCCCGGCGCACAGGCGAATGGGTTCCCGCCTTCGCGGGAATGACGACGGTCTCTCTGGGCGGCTCCAGTCCAATGCGGGGGCGCCGCACCCATGACCGACCTCCCCCTTCCGCGCCGGTTCGCCGAGCATCTCGGCCGCGACCGACGGCGCTCGGTGCACACGATCCGCGCCTATGAGGCGACCGCCATCCGCCTGCTCGGCTTTCTGCAGGGCCATTGGGGCGGTCCGGTCGCGCAGGAGGCGCTCGCCAAGGTCGGCGCCGCAGACCTCCGCGCCTATCTCGCCCACCGCCGCGGCGAGGGGCTGTCCAACGCCTCGGCCGCGCGCGAGCTTTCCGCCGTTCGCGCCTTCCTGAAGTTTGCCGGGGGCGACGATGCCCAGCTGCCCCGCTTGCGCGGGCCCAAGGTGAAGAAGGGCCTGCCGCGCCCGATTGCGCCGCACGAGGCGGTGGCGCTCGCCGAATGGGCGTCGGACGAAGCCAGCGAGCCCTGGATCGCCGCGCGCGACTGGGCGGTGCTGCTGCTGCTCTACGGCGCGGGCCTGCGCATCGGCGAGGCGGTCGCGCTGACCGGTGCGGCACTCCCGCTCGGCGCCACGCTGCGCGTCACCGGCAAGCGCGACAAGACGCGCGACGTGCCGCTGCTGCCGGAAGTCCGTACTGCGATCGAGGCTTATGTCGAGGTGTGCCCCTGGGGCACCGCGCGCGACCTGCCGCTGTTCCGCGGCGCCAAGGGCGGGCCGCTGCCGCCGGGGGCGATCCGCAAGGCGGTGCGCTCGGCGCGGACGAGCCTGGGGCTGTCCGACCGCACCACCCCGCACGCGCTGCGTCACAGTTTCGCGACGCATCTGCTGGGGCGGGGTGCGGACCTGCGATCGCTGCAGGAGCTGCTCGGCCATGCCAGCCTCAGTTCGACCCAGGTCTATACCGGGGTGGATGCGGCGCATCTGCTCGACGTCTACCGCGCCGCGCACCCGCGCGCCTGATCGTGGAGAGGTGGCAGGAAGGCCGGGGCAGGTCCTGCCCGCCCCAGCCCTGCCAAATCAGCGCTTGGCCGAGTCGGCCGCCTCGCGCTTGGCATAGTCGCCGGCGAGCACGTCGAAGGCGAGCTTGTGCTGGCCGGTCTCGGAGATCAGCCCCTTGCGGTTCCAGCCCTGCTGATAGATCGGGTGCTGGCGCCGCGGCGAGCGGAAGTCCTTGAGGATCCAGGGGCTCATGCCGCGCAGGAACGGCACCTTGGCGGCCATGGCGAGCGTCGCGCGGTAATAGGCCGCCTGATATTCCTCGCTATACTTGTGCGGGCTGGCGACCGGATCGTGATAGCCGGCGCGCGCATCCGCCCCGAATTCGGAGAAGATCAGCGGCTTGTTCGCGGGCCCGCGCCATTCCTGGCTGGCGAGGTCCTCGAGCGCGTCGTCGGTGTACCAGCCGTTATACGTATTGATCGCCATGACATCGAGGTCCGCCGCGAGCGGATCGTCGATCTTCATGATCTTGTTGCCCTCGCGCCCGCTCAGCAGCGCGGCCGTGACCAGGCGGCTCGAATCGAGACTGCGGACATCGGCGATCATCGTGCGCAGGAAGGCGTTGCGCGCATCGTTGGTCGGCGTTTCGTTGGCGACGCTCCACAGCACGATCGACGAACGGTTGCGGTCGCGGTGGATGTTTTCGGACAGAATGCGGCGGGCGTCGGCCAGCGTATCCGGGTTGTTCCAGTTGACCAGCCAGTAGAGCGGGATCTCGCTCCACACGAGCAGGCCCATCTCGTCGGCGAGGCGGGTGGTCAGCTCGCTGTGCGGATAGTGCGCCAGCCGCACGAAATTGCCGTGCAGGCCGTATTTGATCTCGCTGAGCAGCGCGCGGGCGGCGGCCGGGGTCATCGCGCGCACGGGGTTCTCGCCCAGCTCTTCCTCGTGCATCGAGATGCCGCGCAGGAAGATCGGCTTGCCGTTGAGCAGGATGTCGGTGCCCTTCACCGCGATGGTGCGGAAGCCCATGCGATCGGCGAAGTGATCGGCGCCGGCATCGATGCTGATGTCGTAGAGCTTCGGGTTTTCGGGCGACCAGCGGACGAGATTGCGCGGCACCGGCAGCGTCGCTTCCCACTTGCCCTCGCCATCGGTCTTGCCGTCGAGCGTTGCGCCGAGCGTCGGGATGCGGAACTTGACGGCGGTGTTGGCCGCCTTCGGCCCTTCGAGCTTCACCGAGACGGCGATATGGCTGCCGTCCGGCGTCAGGCGAACGAACGCGTCGTCGACATAGGTGTCGGGCACCGTGACGAGGGTGATGCTGCGGGTGATGCCGCCATAGGTCTCCCAGTCGGTCACCGGCGGTGGCACGTCGTTCGCGGTGCGCACCGAATCGACGCCGATGGTAATCTGGTTGCGGCCCGGCCGCAGCAGCTTGGTCACCTCGAAGGCGAAGGGGGTATAGCCGCCGCGATGCTCGCCCAGCGGCTTGCCGTTGAGATAGACATAGGAGCGATATTCGGCCGCGCCGATGCGCAGGAACACGCGGTTGCCGGGCTTGGGCGCGGTCGCAGGGAACTCGCGCTGGTACCACACCAGCCCCTGGTAGAGCCGCATCTCGGGCGAATGGCCGATCCACGAGCCGGGCAGGCTCACCACCGGCGACTGCTGCATGTCCTGTTCGAAGAAGGTACGCGGCTTGGCCTGCATCACGTCGGCAGCGATCACGTCGGCGGCGCGGTTGGTGCGCGCGTTCGGCGGCTCGCCGTGGAAGCCGGCAAGGCCGTCGCGATACGGATCGATCGACCAGTGCCACGGGCCGTCGAGGCTCTGCTGCTGGCGAAGGTCCGCTGCGACGAGCACGGGCTGTGCCCAGGCCGAGGATATTCCGAGAACCGCGAGCCCCATGGCCGCGAGCAGGCGCAAAGGCCGCATCATTGTCTCCCTGTTCCTCCGGGAAATCCCGGAGCCCAAGGGCATTTTAGAAGCGCGGAGTTGGACTTACAACGTGGTCTGATCAATCCGCTCCATGGCCCTTGGCGAGATAGTCGTCCGATTGCATCTCGAGCAGGCGAGAAACGGTCCGGTCGAACTCGAACCGCCCGTCGCCGCTCTCGTAGAGATGCTCGGGAACGGCGTCGGCAGCGGCGAGCAGCTTGACCTTGTGCTCGTACAGCGCGTCGACCAGCGTGACGAAGCGCGCCGCCTCGTTGCGGTTCTCCGGGCCCAGCTTGGGGATGCCGACGAGGATGACCGTGTGGAAGCGCCGCGCGATGGCGAGATAGTCGGGCGCCCCGCGCGCCTCGGCGCACAGCCGTTTGAACGAGAAGACCGCGACGCCCTTCACGCATTTCGGCACCAGGATCTCGCGCCCGCCTGGGATCGGCACTCGGCAGGTGGGCACGCGGGCGCGGTCCTCCACCGGATAGTCGGTGAGGCGGAAAAAGGCGGCGGAGAGCGTGGCGGTCGCCTCCGGACCATTGGGCACCAGCCAGGTATCGACGCTGCCTAGCCGGTCGCGCCGGTAGTCGACCGGACCGTTGAGCGCGAGCACGTCCATCCGCTCTTCGATCAGGTCGATGAAGGGCAGGAACAGCTGGCGGTTGAGCCCGTCCTTGTAGAGGTCCTTGGGCGGGCGGTTGGACGTCGCGACCACGGTCAGCCCATGCGCCATCATCGCGGTGAACAGCCGCGAGAGGATCATCGCGTCGGGCGGGTTGTTGACCACCAGCTCGTCGAAGGCGAGCAGCCGCGTGTCGCTGGCCAGCGCATCGGCGACGGCGACCACCGGATCGGCGGTATTCTTCTGCCGCTCGACGTTGAGCCGCTCGTGCACCTCGAGCATGAATTCGTGGAAATGCACGCGGCGCTTGCGGCGGATGTCGAGACTGTCGAAGAACAGGTCCATCAGCATCGACTTGCCGCGGCCGACACCGCCCCACAGGTACAGGCCCCGCGGTACCGCCGGCTTGCGGCCGGTGAGCTTCCACAACACGCTGCCCTTGCGCGGCGCCGCCTGGAGCTCCCCGGCCAGTGCGTCGAGCCGCGCGGCGGCGGCCTCCTGCTCGCGATCGGGGCGTAGCTCGCCGGCGGAGACGAGGGCGCGGTAACGATCGAGGACGCGGGTCATGGGGCAGGTCTACCAACGAAAACGAGCTGCCGGGCCGGAAGGGCCAGGCAGCTCGGTGTCTCTCAAATTCGTGAAGAAAGGGCGTTCAGAGCACGCGCTCTGCGGCCAGTTTCTTCACTTCGGCGATCGCCTTGGCCGGGTTCAGACCCTTGGGGCAGGCGTTCGCGCAGTTCATGATCGTGTGGCAGCGATACAGGCGGAACGGATCCTCGAGCTGGTCGAGCCGCTCGCCGGTCATCTCGTCGCGCGAGTCGGCCAGCCAGCGATAGGCCTGGAGCAGGATCGCCGGGCCCAGGAACTTGTCGCTGTTCCACCAGTAGCTCGGGCACGAGGTCGAGCAGCAGGCGCACAGGATGCACTCGTACAGGCCGTCGAGCTTCTCGCGGTCCTGCGGGCTCTGCAGCCGCTCCTTGCCCGAAGGCGTGGTGGTGACGGTCTGCAGCCACGGCTTGATCGAGGCATACTGCGCATAGAAATGCGTGAAATCGGGGACGAGGTCCTTGATCACGTCCATGTGCGGCAGCGGGGTGATCTGCACCTCGCCCTTGATGTCCTCGATCGCAGTGGTGCAGGCGAGGCCGTTCTTGCCGCCGATGTTCATCGAGCAGGAGCCGCAAATGCCCTCGCGGCACGAGCGGCGGAAGGTCAGCGACGAATCCTGTTCGCCCTTGATCTTGATCAGCGCATCGAGAACCATCGGGCCGCAATCGTCGAGATCCACCTCGAACGTGTCGTAGCGGGGGTTCTCGCCCGAATCCGGATCGTAGCGGTAGATCTTGAACTTCTTCACCCGGGTGGCTTCGGGGCTTGCCTTGTGCTCCTGGCCCTTGGTGATACGGCTGTTCTTGGGCAGGCGGAATTCGGCCATTCCTGAAACTTCCTCTTTCGCTTCGGCGCGACGCGTCGGTTTTGCGGCGCGGGCTATGCCTTTCGCGGGCGCAGCGCAAGTGTCCTTTGGGCTGGGCCCTCAGATCACGTCGAGCACAAGCCCCAGATCGCGGGCCTCTTCGGCCTCGATATACCAGTTATAGGGCGCGCGGCGGCGGAGCTCCTCGAAATCGACCCGCGAGCCGGCGACAAGGGCGCGGAAGCCCTCTTCCTCGATTGCGATCGAATGCTCGATCTCGGCGAGCTTGGCCTTGAGGATCGCCGGCAGCGCACGCAGCGGGCCGGACAGGTCGATGCTGGAATGCATCTGCCGCTCGTGCAGCATCAGCCGCGTGCCGCGGGTGAGGAAGCGCTTGTCGACCGGGAAGCCTGCCATGAAGGTGGCGCCCGCCGAATAGACCGCGACTTTGCCGAGGAACAGCAGCTCGCGGCCGGTGGCTTCGCGCAGCAGCCGGAGCTCGTCGGCCATTAGCCGCGCGACTTCTGGGTCGCCGCCCAGGGTGGAGAGAGTGACTACCAGCGGGCCGTCGCTCGGCGCGGCGAGCAGCTGGTCGCGGAAGTTTTGGTACATCGAATCGTCCACCGTGCCCTGCAGCCGCACTTGCGGGGTGGCGAGCAGCGGGTAACGCTGGAGCGGGCTCTCGGAATCGGACATGCGCGGCCAACCGACGAGGGGCGGGGGAGTTCCCGGGCCTCAGATCCTCCCCTGCAAGGGGAGGTGGCGCGCGGAGCGCGACGGAGGGGGGGCGACGCTGATGGGAGAGGCCGACGCACCAGCGCGGACACCCCTCCGTCAGGCCTTCGGCGTGCCACCTCCCCTTCCAGGGGAGGATCGGAGGCTAGGGCTTCAGCGCATCTGTCGCCGGCGCGCCCACCGGTGCCGTGGCAGCCTGCGGCATCCGCGCTTCCAGCGGCGCCAGCCACCCGCTTACGCCGTCGCCGATCGTCACCTGCGGCATGGATGGATCGAGCCGCCCTGCGCGTTCCCAGCCGATGATCGTCTTGCGTGCTTCCGCCGCAGCATCGGCGAGCGGCTGGGGCTTGCGCAGCGCGTGGTTGACCAGCGCGTCGCCGAAGAAGGTCCAGTCATTCTCGGCCCGGCAGCCGAACGACGAGCGCGTCGCCGAGGCGGCGGTGAGGATCGCGGTAGTGTCGCTCATCAGCCGCTTGACGAAGGCGCCGGAATAGCAGGCGGAGATCAGCAGCAGCCGGTTGCGGATGCCGAGCCCGACGAGCAGCGCGGCAAGCCGTGCGGGTGGCAGCACGCCGAAGCCTTGATCTCCGTCATGATAGGCGATGCCGGCATCGGGGGCGCCATGCGCGGTGACGTAGAGGACCAGCACGTCCTGGTTGCGGTCCATCAGCTCGGCCACGCGGGCGAGCGCCAAACTCAGGGCGGTAAGACTGCCAGTGGGAAGGGTGGCGCCGCCGCGGCCGTCCGGGCCCGCCAGTACCAGCGCGCGGCCATCGGCATCGTAGCGGCGGGTGAGGACGCGGCCGCTCTCGCGCGCCTCGCGGGCGAATACCGGATCGCTGTCGAGCGCGACGCTCAGCACATAGGCGTCGACCACGCCCTTGCGTTCGGGCTCAAGGGCGGCGAGCGCCGTGTTCAGTCGCCGCTGGTCCACGAGCATCGCCCGGGGATCACGCCCGCGCTGGAGTTCCGGGCCGCTTTCCATCCCGTCGATGCCGTCGTCCCCGGAAACGAGCCCGGGCCATTCGGTGCGATGCTCGGGCGGCTGTTGCTGCGCGAAGGCGGGAACGGCGGCGGAGAAGGCCAAGAGCAGGGCAAGCGCACGCAACCAGAACCGCATTCGGGCCGATCCCCCCGGAACAGGTGAGCCGACACTCTTGCCTGGCGCAAAGCGAAGTCAAGCGCCGCCCGCAGAATCGCATTGGAATCGATCGCGCTGCCCCCTATCGCTGGCGTCATGCTCAAGCGCCTCCTGATCGCCTTCGCCCTTCTGATCGTCGCCGGCGGTGCCGCCTGGTACTGGCTCAGCCGCCCGGACATCGCCACGCTCCCCGAGATCGCCGTCACCGGCCGCGCGCCGGAAATTACCGAACCGCGCTATCAGAACATCCCCACGGTGGGCGTCGCGAAGGCGGTCGGCTGGCCGGCGGGTGCCACGCCCAAGGCTGCGGCCGGCCTGAAGGTACAGGCCTTTGCCGACAAGCTCGATCATCCGCGCTGGCTGTACCAACTGCCCAATGGCGATATCCTGGTGGCCGAGAGCAATTCGCCGCCACGCGACAAGGGCGGGATCACCGGCTGGGTGATGGGCATCCTCATGAACAAGGCCGGCGCCGGCGGTGCCTCGGCTAATCGCATCACGCTGCTGCGCGACAGCAATGGCGATGGCGTGGCGGATATGCGCACCGTGTTCCTCACCGGGCTCAACTCGCCGAGCGGGATGACGCTGGCCAACGGATCGCTTTACGTCGCCAATACCGATTCGCTGGTCCGCTACCCCTATCTGGAGGGGCAGACCAAGATCGCCGCCAAGCCCGAGAAGATCCTGTCGCTGCCCGGCGGCGGCAATCACTGGGCACGCAACGTGGTCGCCTCGCTCGACGGGAAAAGCCTTTATGTGAGCGTCGGATCGTCGTCGAACATCGCCGAGGACGGGCTGGAGGCCGAAGGCCCGATCTACAGCGCCGGCAGCCCGGGCCAGATGGCCGCGGCCGCCGCGCAGCCGACCAATCGGGCGGTGATCCTCGAGGTCGATCCCGCTACAAAGACCAGCCGCATCTTCGCCTGGGGTATCCGCAACGCCAACGGCATGGCGTTCGAACCCAAGACGCAGGCGCTGTGGGCAGTGGTCAACGAACGCGACATGCTCGGTTCGGACATGCCGCCAGACTATATGAGCCGCGTCGATCTCGGCGCCTTCTTCGGCTGGCCCTGGCAATATTGGGGCGGATATGAGGACAAGCGGGTCGAGCCGGGCCGACCGGACCTGCGCGAATATGTCCGCCGCCCGGATTTCGCGCTGGGCGCGCACACCGCGCCGCTGGGGCTGACCTTCGCCGATGGTGCGCGGCTGGGCAATGCCTATGCCAATGGCGCATTCGTCGGCCTGCACGGTTCGTGGAACCGCCAGCCGCCGTCTGGCTACAAGGTCGTGTTCGTGCCGTTCGGCGACAATGGCTTCCCGGCTAAGGATGCCAAGCTGCAGGACGTGCTGACCGGCTTCCTCAACGCCAAGGGCGAGACGCAGGGCCGGCCGGTCGCGGTGATCACCGGCGCGGGCGGCGCGCTGCTGGTGGCGGACGATGTCGGCAACACGATCTGGCGGGTTAGCGCAGGGCGCTGACCCGCGCAGCCCTCAGGCGAGTAGCCGGGGGCCTTCCTTCGCCAGCATTTCGCGGACCTTGCCCGCGAACAGCGCGAGCATGCCAGGCAGCGCGATCTCGGCATGGACCTGCGCATCCTGCACATCGAGCCGGCTGACCACCTGCTGGCCCATCGCGGCGACGGTGAAGTGGAGGCTGTCGCCTTCCCAACGATGCTCGACGGTGGCGCCGCCGGGAATCTTGTCGGCAAGCCGCCCGATCTTCGAATCGATGCGGGCGCGGGCGCCTTCGCGGCCGAGCTGATGCGGAATGTCGACGCTGATCGTCTGCGGGGTCATTTTGCGAATACCATGGCGTCATCGGCGAACGCCTTGAATTCCAGCGCGTTCCCGCTGGGATCGCGGAAGAACATCGTCGCCTGTTCGCCCACCTGGCCCTGGAAGCGGATATGCGGCGCGATGCCGAAGACGATGCCGGCCTCCTGCAGCTTGGCAGCGAGCGCGTGCCAGTCGTCCATCGTCAGCACCACGCCGAAATGCGGCACGGGGACGTCATGGCCATCCACCGGATTGGTGGTGGCGACAGGCTTCGCGGCGGGGTCGAGATGCGCGACGATCTGGTGGCCGAAGAGATCGAAGTCGATCCATTGCTCGGACGAGCGGCCCTCGGGGCAGCCTAGAAGCGCGCCATAGAAGCCGCGCGCGGCGGCAAGGTCGTGGACCGGGAAGGCGAGGTGGAAAGGGCGTGGCATGGGCTTGGCTTAGCCGCCCGCAACTCCCCCGACAACGCTCAGACGTCGGCCGCGATCTCGCCGCGATGCCAGCGGCACAGATTTGCCCGCGCCTCCTGCACGAAGGCCGACCGGCGCAGCACCCCCAGCAGCGTGTCGGCGATCCAGCGGCCGGGATTGCGCAGCGGGCGACGGAACTGGATCAGCAGCACGATGCGGGTATGCGCGCTGTCGTTCCATACCTCGTGATCATAGGTATCATCGAACACCAGCGTCTCGCCCTCGGCCCAGCGGACGGTGCGGGTGCCGATCCGCATGCGGACGTCGCCGTCGCGCGGCACGACCAGCCCCAGATGGCAGGTGATCAGCCCCTTGGTGACGCCGCGATGCGCCGGGATGTGGGTGCCGGGCGCGAGGATCGAGAACATCGCGCTGTTGAGGCCGGGCACCTGCCCGATCAGCCGCGAGGTATGCGGGCAGCGCGCGAGGTTCTCGTCGACGCGGTAGCCATAGCCGCACAGGAACAGGCTGCGCCATTTGCCGAGCGGCGCGATCGCGCGGTGATCGGGGGAAATGGCCGCGAGCGACGGTGCGCCTGGTTGGGTGCCGATCGCCGCAATCGCCTCGTCGCGGATCGCTTCCCAGTCGGCCCGCAACGCCGCGGTCCAGGGAAAGGCGCGCATGTCGAGTACCGGCGTGTTGGGCACCAGCGAGGAGGCGGCGATCAGCCGATCGAAGGTGCCGCGCAGATGCTTCCCCCAGCGCAGCAGCAACGGGCGGGGGCGCGGGTAAGAATCGGCGCGCAGGACGCTGTCGCCCGTCTGCCCGATCGGCGCCTCGCTGGTGGCAATGTCCACGCGCAACTTCCCCGCAGCTTCCACGTTACGCCCGAAGTTCGGTGCTGCAACGCAACAATCCATGCCTCGGGTCTAGGCCGTCACTTGGGTCCAAAACATGGCGGGTCCATGGATTCTTGTGGCGTACATCCGGCAGAAAGGTTGCCGGTGGCATGCCGCGCCACTCGCCTCTAGAAAGGGCTTCATGTTCTCACGTCCGCGCATGCCGCGCTTCGCCCTGCTTCTCCTCGCACTCGCTGCTCCGTCGCTGCCCACCCCGGTGCTGGCGCAAGGCCGGCCCGAGGGCGTCCAGACCGCCGAGGATCCCTGGCTCTACAAGGGCAGCGACCTCGTCCATGACGATAAATGGAAGTTCGGGCGGCTTTCCAACGGCGTGCGCTATGCGGTGCGCAAGAACGGCGTGCCGCCGGGGCAGATCTCGATCCGCGTGCGCATCGACGCCGGCTCGCTTATGGAGCGCGACTCGGAGCGCGGTTTCGCCCATCTGCTCGAACATCTCAGCTTCCGCGGCTCGACCTATGTGCCCGATGGCGACTCGAAGCGGATCTGGCAGCGTCTGGGCGTCACCTTCGGCTCGGACAGCAACGCCGCGACGACCTTCATCAGCACGACCTACAAGCTCGACCTGCCCAACGCGACGCCGGAAGGGCTGGACGAAAGCTTCAAGATCCTCTCCGGCATGATGGCCAATCCGGCGATCACGCAGGCGTCGCTCACTGCCGAGCGGCCGGTGGTGCTGGCCGAGGGCCGCGAGCAGCCCGCGCCGCAGAAGCGGATGCAGGACGCGCTCTACCAGCTGATCTTCGCCGGCCAGCTGCTCGCCGATCGCGAGCCGATCGGCACCGTGGAGGCGCTCAACGCCGCGACGCCCGCCAGCGTCCAGGCGTTCCACGATCGCTGGTACCGCCCCGAACGCGCCACCGTAATCGCGATCGGCGACGTCGATCCGGCGGTGCTTGAGGCGATGATCAACAAGTATTTTGCGAGCTGGCAGGGCAAGGGCGAGGCGCCCAAGACGCCCGATTTCGGTAAGCCCGAGGCCGATCACCCTATCGCCGCCAGCATCGTCGAGCCCGCGCTGCAGCCGGTCGCGCTGATGGCGATCGTGCGGCCCTGGACGGTCTATGCCGACACGGTGATCTTCAACCAGAAGCGCATGATCGACATGGTGGCGATCCGCATCCTCAACCGCCGCCTCGAATCGCGCGCGCGCTCGGGTGCCTCGTTCCTCGGGGCGGGGGCGGATCTCGACGACATCGCGCGCTCGGCCAACGTCACGACGCTTACGGTGCTGCCGACCGGTGACGATTGGGAAAGCGCGCTCCGCGACGTCCGCGCCACCGCCGCCGAGCTGATGGCCGCCCCGCCGAGCCAGGCGGAGATCGACCGCGAACTCGGCGAGATCGACGCGGTGATGCGCAACCGCATCTCCACCGCACCGGTCGAGTCGGCCGTGTCGCTGGCGGACGACCTCGTCCAGGCGGTCGACATCAACGAGACGGTCACCACGCCCGAGGCCTCCTACGCGATCTTCAAGGGCGCGATCGCGGCGCGCATGTTCACGCCGGCGGCCGTCCAGGCTTCGGCCAAAAAGGTGTTCGAGGGCACCGCGACCCGCGCGCTGGTCAACACCCATGCCCCCGATCCCGACGTGGTCCGCAAGGTGACCGCCGCGCTCCAGGCAGACGTGAAGGCGGCGGTGATGAAGCGCCGCGCGCTCAACGTGAAGTTCGACCAGCTGCCGCGCATCGGCGCGCCGGGCAAGGTGGTCGAGCGCAAGCGTATCGACCCCGATCTCGCCATCGACGAAGTGACCTACGCCAACGGCGTCAAGCTGCTGATGCGCGAGGACACGTCCGAGACTGGCAAGGTGTGGGTCAATATCCGCTTCGGCCGGGGCCTGCGCGCGCTGCCGGGCGACAAGCGGGTGCCGGGCTGGGCGGGCAAGACCGCGCTGATGGCCAGCGGCATCGGCAAGTTCGGCCAGGAGGAGCTCGACGCGCTGACCGGCAACCGCCAGATCGGCCTCGGCTTCGACATCGAGGAAGACGCCTTCGTCTTCCAGGCGCAGACCAACAAGCAGGACCTCGCCGACCAGCTCCGCCTGTTCGCGACCAAGCTCGCAGCGCCCGGCTGGGATCCCAACCCGATCACCCGCGCCAAGGCGGCGACGCTCGCGTCGTACGCGGGCCTCTCGTCCTCGCCCGACGCGGTGCTGGGCCGCGACCTCGACGTGCTGCTCCACGACGGCGATCCGCGCTGGGGCGTGCCGAGCCGCGAGGAAGTTTCGGCGCTCACCCCGCAGGCGTTCCGCGCCTTGTGGGAGCCGCTGCTCCAGACCGGCCCGATCGAGGTCGAGATCTTCGGCGACATGAACGCCGATGCGACGGTGCAGGCGGTGGCGGCCAGCTTCGGCGCGCTGAAGCCCCGCGCCGAGGGCAAGGAAAGCGGTGCGCCGGTGCGCTTCCCCGCGCATGTCGCGACGCCGGTGGTGCGCACGCACACCGGTGCGGTGGATCAGGCCGCGGCGGTGATCGCCTGGCCGACGGGGGGCGGCAGCGCGGGTCTCGCCGAGAGCCGCAAGCTAGAGATCCTGACCGCGGTGTTCCGCGACCGGCTGATCGAGCAACTGCGCATCCAGGCGGGCGTGAGCTATTCGCCCAACGTGATGAGCGACTGGCCGCTGGGCTTGGCCGCCGGGGGCAAGATCGCAGCGCTGGGCATGGTGCCACCGGAAAAGACCGACTTCTTCTTCAAGCTCGCCCGCGACATCGCGGCGGACCTGGCGGCGAAGCCGATCGACGCCGACGAGCTCAACCGCGCGCTGACCCCGCTCAAGCAGCAGCTGCTGCGCATGTCGAGCGGCAACATGTTCTGGATGAACCTGGTCGAGGGCGGCACCCAGGATCCGGCGCGGATTGCTGGCATGCGCAGCCTGGCGAAAGACTATGCGGCGACCACGCCGGCCGAGCTGCAGGCACTGGCGGCCAAGTATCTGCGGTCGGACAAGGACTGGACCATGGTCGTGCTGCCGGAGAAGGCGGCGAAGTAAGGTTTGGATCCTCCCCGTTTTGGGGAGGATCTATCAATACAGCTCGTCCAGCCGTTCCGCGTACACCGCCTTCAGCACGTGGCGCCGGATCTTCATGCTCGGCGTCAGCTGCTCGTTTTCGATGGTGAAGGCCTGATCGGCGAGGATGAACTTGCGCACCCGCTCGATCACCGAGAGATCCCGGTTCACCCGTTCGACCGCCGCGCCGATCGTCGCCTTGAAGTCGGCGTCCCGCGAGAGGTCGCGGAACTTGCACGGCGTCGCGGTCTTGGCGCAAAACTCCTGCACCCATTCGGGATCGGGGACGATCACCGCGGTCATGTAGGGCCGCTTGTCGCCATAGATCATCGCCTGCAGGATCTCGGGCTGGAGCGTCAGCATGCCCTCGATCTTCTGGGGCGAGACATTGTCGCCCTTGTCGTTGACGATGATGTCCTTCTTGCGATCGGTGATCTTGATGCGACCCTTGGCGTCGATCTCGCCAATGTCGCCGGTGTGGAGCCAGCCGTCCTTCAGTACGCGCTCGGTCTCGGCCTCGTTGCGCCAATAGCCGTGCATCACCAGCTCGCCGCGCACCAGGATCTCGCCGTCCTCGGCGATGCGGACTTCGACATCGTCCATCGGCGGCCCGACCGTGTCCATCTTGAGGCCGACCTTGGGGCGGTTGCACGAAATGACCGGGGCGGATTCGGTCTGGCCATAGCCCTGGAGAAAGGTGAGACCGAGCGACTCGAAGAAGATGCCGACTTCCGGGTTGAGCGGCGCGCCGCCCGAGACCAGCGCCTTGATTCGGCCGCCGAAGCGCTTGGCGAGCTTGGGACGCAGCGTGGCGTTGAGCAGCAGGTTCATCGGCGCGTCGGCGATGCCCGACTTGCCCACCGCCTTGCGCGCACCGATCGCCACCGCCTTTTCCAGCAGATAGGTGGCGAAGCTGCCCTGCTTCTCGACCTGCTTGGTGATGCGGGTGCGCAGCACCTCAAACAGCCGCGGCACCACGACCATGATGGTGGGGCGCACCTCCTCGATGTTCGAGGCGAGCTTTTCCAGCCCCTCCGAATAATAGATCTGCCCGCCCAGCGCGATCGGGAAGAACTGGCCGCCGGTATGCTCATAGGCGTGGGAGAGGGGGAGGAAGGACAGGAACACCTCGTCCGCCCAGCCGAAATCCTCGGAGATGATCGCGGTGCAGCCCTGGCAATTGTGCAGGATCGCACCGTGGTGCTGCATCACCCCGCGCGGCGATCCGCCGGTGCCGCTGGTGTAGATAATGCAGGCCAGGTCCTCGCGCCGGAACGTCGCCTGTGCGGCGGCGGTGGCGGCATCGCTGGGATGCGCTGCGATCAGTTCGCGGAAATCATGGACTTCGAGCGTCCCCTGCTGGCCGAGGCGGACATCGTCGATGCCGATCACGATGCGGCCCGCCGAGGAGCGCAGCATCGCCGGCAGCAGCGTCTTGGCGAGCTTGGTGTTCGAGACGATCACCGCGCAGGCGCCCGAATTCTCGAGAATGTGCTGGTGATCGCGCTCGGTATTGGTGGTGTAGGTCGGCACCGTCACGCAGCCCGCCGCCATGATCGCGAGGTCGCTGATGCAGAATTCGGGGCGGTTTTCGGAAACGAGCATCACCCGGTCGCCCGGTTTCAGTCCCAGCGCCTTGAGCGCCGCGGCGAGGCTCGCCACCTGCCGCGCCGCCTCGGCCCAGCTGGTCGGGTGCCAGATGCCGCCGGCCTTGTACCAGAGGAACGGCGCGTCGCCCTTCTCCGCCGCCCGCGTGAAAAACATCGCCACCAGATTATCGAAACGTTCGAGCTTGCGCATTCCTACTCCCCCTGCAGGCGCCCCATCTTATCCTTGGGCGTCCCGCGTCATTCCGACGGGCGGTTGGGCTTGGCGCCCACCCGCTGTATAACCGTTACCGCGCCGTTCTGATCCATCGCCACGCCTTCGCTGCGCGGATCGGCAGCACCGACCCAGCGGCCGCCCACGCGCTCGATCGCATTGGCCTTGAGGCCCATCGGCGCGGTACGGACGTCCTCGCCGAGCGCGCGCAGCGCCGGCAGCATCGCGTCGAGCTGGGTGCCCTGCTCGGCGGTCGCGGTCCTGCCCGGCGCATAGAGCAGCCCGAGCCCGATCGCGTCCTGCGCGGAGAGCTTCCAGTCAACGACGCCGACGATCGCCTTCGCCACCTGCGCGATGATCGTCGATCCGCCCGCCGCGCCCACCGCGAGGCGCACCTTGCCGTCGGGGCCGAACACGATCGTCGGCGCCATCGAGCTGCGCGGCCGCTTGCCGCCCTCGACTCGGTTGGCGACCAGATACCCATCCTTCACCGGCACGATGTCGAAATCGGTGAGCTGGTTGTTGAGGATCATGCCGTCGACGGTCAGCCCGGAGCCGAACGGGCCTTCCACGGTGGTGGTGACTTCCGCGACATTGCCTGCCCCGTCCGTCACCGCGAGATCGGTGGTGCCGGCGACTTCCTGCACCTTGGCCAGCACGCGCTTCGGCGCACCCGACGGGGTGCCGGCGGCGATGCGGGTCATCGTCCTGGCGGGATCGATCAATTTCGAACGGCTGGCGATGTAGCGGCGGTCGAGCAGCCCCTTCAGCGGCACCTGCACGAAGTCCGGATCGCCGAGATACAGGTCGCGATCGGCATAGGCGAGGCGCGAGCTCTCGGCGAACAGGTGCCAGGCGGTGGCCGAATCCTTTCCGAGCTTCGCCATGTCGAAGCGTTCGAGCTGCGCCAGGATCATCAGCACGGTGATGCCGCCCGAGGATGGCGGGCCCATCGAGCAGACCTTGTAGCCGCGATAGCGCCCACACAGCGCCGGCCGTGCCTTGGCGTCATAGGCGGCAAGGTCGCCGGCGGTCATCTTGGAAGGATTGCGCGCCGCGCCGTTGACCGCCGCGACCAGCTTGGTCGCCTGCGGACCGACATAGAAGCTGTCGGGCCCCTGGCTTGCGATGCGTTCGAGCAGTGCGGCCTGCTCCGGGTTGCGCACCGTGGTACCGGCGGGCAGCGGCTTGCCGTCTGCGCCGAAGAACAGCGCGCGATAGGCGGGATCGACATGGCCCGAGAACTGGGTCAGCGAATTGTTCATCCGCGGGCTCAGCACGAAGCCGTCGCGGGCAAGGCGGATGGCGGGGGCGAACAGCTGGGCCCAGGCGAGCTTGCCCGAGCGGCGGTGCGCCAGCGCCATCGCGCGCACCGCGCCGGGCACGCCGACGCTGCGCCCACCCGGCACCGCGGCGAAATGGCTCAGCGGCTGGCCGTCGGCGCCGTAGAACCAATGGTCGTCGGCGGCCATGGGCGCGGTCTCGCGGCCGTCCACGGTGGTCATCGCCTTGGTCCTGGCGTCGTAGAGCACCAGGAAGCTGCCGCCGCCGAGCCCCGAGCTCTGCGGCTCGACCACGCCCAGCGCCAGCATCGTCGCGATCGCGGCATCGGTGGCGCTGCCGCCTGCGCGCAGGATCTCCACGCCCGCCGCCGCTGCGCGCGGATCGGCGGCGCTCACCATGCCCTGGGCATGGGCGAGCAGCGGCGTGAACAGCAGGAGGAGCAGCGCGACCATTTTCTTCATGGCGCCTAGGCGTAGCGCGCTTTGCCCCGGAGGCAAGCGGTCAGGCGAGCGCCTTGGCGATGCTCCGTGCCAGACCGGTGCCGCGATAGAGCAGCGCCGAATAGACCTGGACCAGCACCGCGCCCGCCTCGATCCGGCGCTTGGCCTCGTCCGGCCCGTCGATGCCGCCTGCCGAAATCAGCGGCAGCTGCCCGCCCGAGGCCTCGCGCGCCTCGATCAGCTTGGCGCGGGCGAGCTCCTTGAGCGGCTTGCCCGAAAGCCCGCCCGCCTCCCCGGCCTGGGGCGAGGCGAGGGGCGGGCGCGAGATAGTGGTGTTGGAAACGATCAGCGCGTCGACATGATGGTCGATCGCCGCGCGCACCGCGCCTTCCAGCCCAGCGCGGTCGAGATCGGGCGCGACCTTGAGGAACAGCGGCGTGGTGCCGCGCGCGGCATGCGCGGCCGCCAGCAGCTCGTCGAGCGCGGGGCGCGATTGCAGGTCGCGCAGGCCCGGCGTGTTGGGGGAACTCACGTTGATCGTGATGTAATCGGCGTGCGGCGCGGCCTTGGTGACGCCCAGCGCGTAATCGGCGACGCGGTCGGTCGACTCCTTGTTGGCGCCGACATTGATGCCGAGGATGCCGGGCCGCTGCTTCAGCCGGGCGATCCGGGCCAGTGCGGCGTCGATCCCGCCATTGTTGAAGCCCATGCGGTTGATCACCGCCTCGTCCTCGACCAGGCGGAACAGGCGGGGCTTGGGATTGCCGGGCTGCGGGCGGGGGGTGAGCGTGCCGACCTCGACCGCGCCGAAGCCGAGTCCGAACAGGCCGGCGATCGCCTCGGCATCCTTGTCGAGCCCCGCGGCCAGGCCGATTCGATTGGGGAAGGTCAGCCCTGCCAGCGTCACCGGCGTCGCCGACTCTGGCCCGCCACCGAAGGGCGCACCCGCGCCGCCCCAAAGCGCCAGCGCGCGAATCGCAGCGCGATGTGCCCGCTCCGGATCGAGCGTGAAGACCATGTTGCGAAGAATCTTGCCCATGAAAGCGCTCATGCATCGCAAGGCAAACGTCGTCAAAGGCCAGAATGTCGATTCCGTACAATACCGGGCCTCCCGAATCGGGTAGAGCATCCTTGCGACCCGAGGGGTTCCGCTTAACGGGGGGAACCCTTTCCTTTGGGCCCGGCCGGGCAACCGGCCGGGCCTCTTTTCCGTTGCGCTTTTCGCGCGTCCATGCTCCAGCTGTGCGACGAACCGAAGCACAGGGGAACAGCTTCGCATGCGTGGCGCCGACGAGGGCCAGGTTGCAATTGCCGCGCGCAGTGGCGCGGGGGCGGGACAGCCTTTGGATATTCGCTTTCAACCGTCCACCGGGCGGCTGATACCGCATGTCGAGAGCTTTTATCTCGCCCATATCGACGCGCCGTGCATCGAGGGCGTCGAGCGCGTCGATCTCGGCCAGTGGCGCTTCTGCCTGGAGGGGGAGGGCGTTGTCCGCTTCCCCGACGAGCATAGCGAGACAACGCTGCCGGTGATGGTCAACGGCCCCGGCACTGCGCACTGGACCTACCGGATCCAGGGGCCCTTCCGCTGCTTCGGCATCTCCCTGCGCGGCATCGGCTGGCGCACGCTGGTCGGCCGGCCTGCGGACCAGGTGGCCGATCGGCTGGTGGATGGCGGCGAGATTTTCGGGGCGGAGGTGCATGCGCTGCACGCTCAGCTCCGCACGCTCGATACGCTGGAGGCGATGGTCGCCGCGGTCGAGCCGTTCCTGCTGCGCCGGATCGACACCGCGCGGCGCGTGCCCAAGGCGCATGTCGCCTTTCTACGCATCGTCCGCGAATGGGCGGCCTCGGGCGATCCGACGATCGACGCGCTCTATGACGCGATGGAAGCCGAGACCGGCATGGGCCAGCGCCAGGTCCAGCGGCTGTGCAAGGAATATTTCGCCGGCCCGCCCAACCATCTGCGCCGCAAGTTCCGCGCAATCGGCGCGGCGATGCGCATTCACCAGGGCGCGCCGCTCGCCGAGGTGGTGGCGCCCTTTGCCGACCAGTCGCACATGATCAATGAGATCAAGCATTTCACCGGCCAGACACCTGGCCTGCTCCGCGACAGCATCGATCCGGTGCTCGCCGCAACGCTCGAGCACGAGAAGTTCCACTTTCTCCCCGATGTGATCCCCGAGACAGTTGACCTCGGCGGTCGCTAGGCCCACATGCCCAATCGGATCAACTTTGTCCGATTGGGAGTCGATGCGTCTTTCGAGCCTTGCCGACTATGCCGTGGTGATGTTGGCCGCTGCTGCGCGCCACTGCGGTGCGTCGTGCCGGCTCAACGCGACGCTGCTGGCGAACGAGACCGGCCTGCCGCTGCCGACCGTGCAGAAGCTGGTGAGCAAGCTCTCCGCTGCAGGCCTGATCGAAAGCGCGCGCGGCACCGGCGGCGGTTTCCGCCTCGCCCGGCCGCCCGCGGCGATCAGCCTTGCCGAGATCGTCGAGGCGATCGAGGGACCGATCGCGCTGACGGTCTGCGTCGATTCGGCGCGGCATGATTGTGCCGTCGAGGGCAACTGCCGGGTAAAGCCGCACTGGGGCGTGGTGAGCGATGCGGTCCGCTCGGCGCTCGCCCAGGTCAGCCTTGCCAGCCTCAGCAGTCCTCCCGCGCTTGCAGCGCCGGCACTGCCGGTGCATGGGCTCGCGCCTTCCACTTCCGACCTTTCTTCTCCTTCTCCGGCGCTCGTCGGGGAAAGCCAGGTATCTTTCTGATGGCCACCAAGAATGCTGAGGCGCTCGCCGCCGCGAACAAGAAGTACGAATGGGGCTTCGCCTCCGACGTCGAACAGGAGTTCGCGCCCAAGGGGCTGAGCGAGGATACCGTCCGCTACATCTCCGCCAAAAAGAACGAGCCGGAGTGGATGCTCGACTGGCGGCTCAAGGCCTTCCGCCTGTGGCAGACGCTGGAGGCGCCGGACTGGGCCAAGCTCAACGTGCCGCCGATCGACTATCAGGACGCGTATTACTACGCCGAGCCGAAGCAGAAGAAGACGATCGCGAGCCTCGACGAGCTCGATCCGGAAATCCGCCGGACCTATGAGAAGCTCGGCATCCCGATCGAGGAGCAGAAGGTGCTCGCCGGCGTCGAGGGCGCGCGCAAGATCGCGGTCGACGCGGTGTTCGACTCGGTCTCCGTGGCGACGACCTTCCGCGCGGAGTTGAAGGCGGCGGGCGTCATCTTCCTGTCGATCAGCGAGGCGATCCGGGAGTATCCCGAACTGGTCCAGAAGTGGCTGGGCAAGGTGGTGCCGCAGCGCGACAATTATTTCGCCACGCTCAACAGCGCGGTCTTCTCCGACGGCACCTTCGTCTATGTGCCCGAGGGCGTCCGCTGCCCGATGGAGCTTTCCACCTATTTCCGCATCAACGCGGAGAATACCGGCCAGTTCGAACGCACGCTGATCGTCGCCGACAAGGGCGCCTATGTCTCGTATCTGGAAGGCTGCACCGCGCCGATGCGCGACGAGAACCAGCTGCATGCCGCGGTGGTGGAACTGGTTGCGCTCGACGATGCCGAGATCAAATACTCGACCGTCCAGAACTGGTATCCCGGCGACGAGAACGGCAAGGGCGGCATCTACAATTTCGTCACCAAGCGCGCGCTGTGCCAGGGTCGCAACTCCAAGGTGAGCTGGACCCAGGTCGAGACCGGCTCGGCGATCACGTGGAAATACCCGAGCTGCGTGCTGGCGGGCGAGAACAGCGTCGGCGAGTTCTATTCGGTGGCGGTGACCAACAATCGCCAGCAGGCCGATACCGGCACCAAGATGATCCATCTCGGCAAGGGCAGCCGCTCGACCATCGTGTCGAAGGGCATCTCGGCCGGGCGCAGCGACAACACCTATCGCGGGCTGGTCCGCGTGGCGGCGAGCGCGGAGAATGTCCGCAACTTCACCCAGTGCGATTCGCTGCTGCTCGGCGACCAGTGCGGCGCGCACACCGTGCCGTACATCGAGGTGAAGAACCCGAGCGCGCAGATCGAGCATGAGGCGACCACCAGCAAGATCAGCGACGACCAGCTGTTCTACGCGCTCCAGCGCGGGCTGGACCAGGAAGCCGCGGTGGCGCTGATCGTCAACGGCTTCGCGCGCGAGGTACTGCAGCAGCTGCCGATGGAGTTCGCGGTCGAGGCGCAGAAGCTGCTCGGCATCTCGCTCGAAGGCTCGGTGGGGTGAGCCGCCCCGCTGCCCCCGCTCAGCCTGCGCTCATGTCGGCTGATATAGTGACGACGCAGGGCCGCGTTCCGGGTCCGCAGGAGTATCGTGCATGTTGAACGCCCTTCTTGCCGTTGCCTTCGCCCTCCAGGGCGGCGTCGCGATCGACAGCGCGGCGCAGTTCGGTGCGGCGACCAACCACGCGCGCTGCATCGTCCGCGCGATCGGCACCGCGCCGGCGGACGCGGCCGCGCGCACGGCCAAGGTCGCCGGCGCGATCAAGCAGTGCCGGGACTTCCTCGATTCCGACTTCCAGGCCGGCCGCCTGCTGCTCAACGATCGGCCCTACCAGCCGAGCGCCTGGCACAAGCTGACCCCGGTGCTCGATGCGATCGAGGCCGACATCAAGGCCAGCGTCACCGCGCCGAAGCAGTACAAGATCATGTGGAAGCTGCCCGACGGCGCCATGGTCGATGCCTATGATGCGGGCGCCAAGCCCAAGACCCTTTCTCTCGTGACCGTGGCGATCTGAACCCCATGCTGAACATCCAGAACCTGCACGCCGAAATCGACGGCAAGGAAATCCTCAAGGGCCTGACCCTGTCGCTGAACGCGGGCGAAGTGCACGCGATCATGGGGCCGAACGGTGCCGGCAAGTCGACGCTGGGCTACGTCCTCGGCGGCCGCAACGGCTATGACGCCACCAGCGGCAGCGTCACCTTCGACGGGCAGGATCTGCTGGAGCTGGCGCCGCACGAGCGCGCCGCCGCCGGCCTGTTCCTCGGCTTCCAGTATCCGGTCGAGATCCCCGGCGTGTCGAACGTCCAGTTCCTGCGCGAGGCGGCCAACGCCCAGCGCCGCCACCGCGGCGAGGCGCCGCTGTCGGGCGCCGAGTTCCTCAAGCTGGCGCGCCCACAGGCGGCCGCGCTCGGCATGGACGCGGAGATGCTCAAGCGGCCGGTGAATGTCGGCTTTTCGGGCGGCGAGAAGAAGCGCAACGAGATGGTGCAGATGGGGATCCTCAACCCCAAGCTCGCGATCCTCGACGAGACCGACAGCGGCCTCGACATTGACGCGCTCAAGGCGGTGGGCGAGGGCATCAATCGCATCATGCGCGCGCCCGACAAGGCGGTGCTGCTGATCACCCATTACCAACGCCTGCTCGATTACGTGAAGCCGGACTTCGTCCATGTGCTCGCCGATGGCCGCATCGTCCGTTCGGGCGGGCCGGAACTGGCGCACGAACTCGAGCGCGAAGGCTATGGAGCGCTGGCGGCGTGACCGTGCTCGATCTTCCCTCCACCCGGCAGGAAGCATGGCGCTGGGCCGATATGGCGACCTTGCGCGCCGCGGCGGCCTTGCCACCTACCCCTGCCGGGGTGGATCCGGCAGCGCTTTTCCTCGATATCGACGGCCCGCGCCTCTGCTTCGTCGACGGCGTGTTCGAACCCGCGCATAGCCGCCCGGGTCCGGTGGAAGTCACCCGCCAGATCGCCGCGACGGATCACCCGCTCGGCAGCCTGGCGATCGGCGAGGGTTGGGCGCTGCACCGCGGCCCCGAGCATGCCGCGACCTGCATCCAGATCGTCCATATCGGCACCGGCGGCGAGAACCATGTGCCGGCACGCATCCTGCTTGCCGACGATGCCGTCGCCACGATCGTCGAGACCTATGCCGGCACCGGCTGGGCCAACCGACTGACCGCGATCGCGCTCGGCAAGGGCGCGCGGCTGATGCGCTCAGTGCGACTGGTGCAGACCGGCGGCTTCGTCTCGATCCGCGACGAGGCCGAGATCGGCGAGGCAGCGAGCCTGGTCTCGATCTTCCTCGGCGCGGGCGGCATGGGCAGCCGGATCGATGGCGCGCTGACGCTTACCGGCAAGGGTGCCTTCGCCGAGATGGGCGGGGCGCTGCTCACCAGCGGCACCCAGCGCCAGGAGGCGGCGGTCGCGGTCCGCCACGAGCAGATCGAAGGCACGTCGCGCCAGATCTGGCGCGCGGTCGCGGCCGACCAGTCGGTGGCGAGCCTGGCTGCGCGGGTGGAAGTCGCACGCGGCGCGCAGCAGACCGATGGCGAACAGTCGCTGCGCGGGCTGCTGCTACAGCGCACGGCAACGGTGAACCTCAAGCCCGAACTCGAAATCTTCGCCGACGACGTGAAGTGTGCGCATGGCGCGACGGTGGGCGAGCTCGATCGCAACGCGCTGTTCTATCTGGAGAGCCGCGGCATCCCGGACGCGCAGGCCAAGGCGCTGCTGACCCACGCCTTTGTCGCGGACGCGCTCGCCCGGATCGGCGAGGAGCCGGTGCGCGAAGCCTTTGCGGCGGACGCCGCGGCCTGGCTGGAGGCGGCGCTGTGAGCGAGATCAATTCGATCCTCCCCGGAACGGGGAGGGGGACCGCGTCGCGGAGCGGCGTGGTGGAGGGGGGCCTCCACGAGTCCATCGCCCGGTCGAGCTCCCCCTCCACCACCGGCTTCGCCGGCGGTCCCCTTCCCCGTACCGGGGAGGATCGGAGCGCCCCGCTCGACGTCCTCGCGGACTTCCCGGCCATTCCCGCCGGCTGGGCCTATCTCGACACCGCGGCTACCTCGCAAAAGCCCCGCCCGGTGCTCGACGCGATCGCGCGCGGCTATGGCGAAACCTATGCCACCGTGCACCGCGGCGTGTACCAGCGCTCGGCAGACATGACGCTCGCCTTCGAGGCGGCGCGGGCGCGCGTGGCGAAGTTCATCGGCGGCAAGCCCGAGGAAGTCGTGTTCGTTCGCGGCGCGACCGAGGGGATCAACCTCGTCGCGCAATGCTATGCGGCCACCCAGCTCAAGGCCGGCGACCGCATCCTGCTCTCGGCGCTTGAGCACCACTCGAACATCGTGCCGTGGCAGATGGCCGCCGAAAAGATCGGCGCGCAGATCGACGTGATGCCGCTCACCGACGATCACCGTATCGACCTCGACGCGATGGCGGCGATGCTGACCGACCGGCACAAGCTGGTCGCGCTCGCCCATGTCTCCAACGTGCTCGGCTCGGTGCTCGACGTGCGGCGGGCGACCGAACTGGCGCACAAGGTCGGCGCCAAGATTCTGATCGACGGCTGCCAGGCGGTCGCCCGTCTGCCGGTAAACGTCGGCGAGCTCGGCTGCGACTTCTATGTTTTCTCAGGCCACAAGCTCTACGGCCCGACCGGCATCGGCGTGCTTTGGGGCCGGTACGACCTGCTCGACGCGATGCCGCCCTATCAGGGCGGCGGATCGATGATCGACCGGGTCAGCTTCGCCAGGACCACCTATGCCCCGCCCCCGGGCCGCTTCGAGGCGGGCACCCCGCACATCGTCGGCGTGGTCGGGTTGCATGCGGCGATCGACTATGTCGACGGCATCGGGTTGGACCGCATCCACGCGCACGAGACCGCGCTGGTCACCGAGACGCGCGCCGCGCTCGCGGGGATCAACAGCGTGCGGCTGTTCGGGCCCGAGGACAGCGCCGGCATCGTCAGCTTCGCGGTGGAGGGCGTCCACCCGCACGACGTCGCGACGATCCTCGACGAGGGCAATGTCGCGATCCGCGCCGGGCATCACTGCGCCCAGCCGCTGATGGAATTGCTGGAGGTCCCCGCCACCGCGCGGGCGAGCTTCGGCGTGTATAACGGGCCGGCGGACGTCGCCGCGCTCGTACGAGGAATCGAGCGAGTGACGAGGATCTTCGGATGAACGAAGAACGCAGGATCGTGGTGGAAGAAGTCGACGCGGTCGAGGCGCCGCCCAAGGCGCGGGTCGACGAGGCCGTCGAGCCCGCCGCCGAGCGCAAGCGCGACTATCTCTCCGGCTTCCTTTCGCAAAAGCCCGTCGAGGCGGGTGCAGGCGAGCCCGGGGGGCCGCTCTACGAAGCGGTGATCGACGCGCTCAAGGAGATTTATGACCCGGAGATCCCGGTCAACCTCTACGATCTGGGGCTGATCTACGGCGTCGACATTACCGCCAACGGCCATGCCGCGATCACCATGACCCTGACCACGCCGCATTGTCCGGTCGCCGAATCGATGCCGGGCGAGGTCGAGCTGCGGGTGAGCGCGGTGCCGGGCATCGCGACGGCCGACGTCAATCTGGTGTGGGATCCGCCCTGGGACCCGCAGAAGATGAGCGACGAGGCCAAGCTGGAACTGGGGATGTTGTGACCCATCTAAGCCCCTCCCCTTATAGGGAGGGGTTGGGGGTGGGGGACTCTCCACGAGCGACCAACTTGTGGATCGGTCGGCCCCCACCCCAACCCCTCCCCTGAAGGGGAGGGGCTCAAGAAGGTAGAAGAGACGATGACCACCGCGACGACCTCCCGCCAGCGCCCCGCCGCGCTGCTCCTCACCCCCTCCGCCGAAGCGCGCATCGCCGCGCTGATGGCGAAGGCACCGGAAGGCACGGTCGGCGTCAAGCTCTCCACGCCCCGCAAGGGTTGCTCAGGGCTGGCCTATTCGGTCGACTATGTCGCCGAGGCCAAGCCGTTCGACGAGAAGATCGAGACTCCGGGCGGCACCTTCTTCGTCGATGGCGGATCGGTGCTGTACCTGATCGGCTCGACGATGGACTGGGTGGAAGACGATTTCACCGCCGGCTTCGTGTTCACCAACCCCAATGCCAAGGGCACCTGCGGCTGCGGCGAAAGCTTCATGGTCTAATCGCGCGCGCTGGAGTACAGCCGCCGAAATGACTGAAGCTGCGGATACTGCCGCGCTGCCGATCCGTGTGGCGGCGCTCTACCAATTTACCCGGTTCGACGATCCGGCGGCGCTGCAGGGCCCGCTGGCCAGGCTCTGCTGTTCGCAGGGCGTGAAGGGCACGTTGCTGCTCGCACGCGAAGGCGTGAACGGCACGATTGCCGGCAGCGACGACGCCATCGCGGCGGTGGTCGACCACGTTCGCGCGCTGCCGGGCTGCGCCGGTCTCGACGTGAAATATTCCCGTGCCGCCGAGCAGCCCTTCTACCGGATGAAGGTGCGCCTCAAGCGCGAGATCGTGACCATGGGCCAGCCGGACATCGATCCGCTGGCGAGCGTCGGCACCTATGTCGCGCCCGAGGACTGGAACGCGCTGATCGCCGACCCGAACACGATTCTGATCGACACGCGCAATGATTACGAGGTCGCGGCGGGCACCTTCCGCGGCGCGATCGACCCGCACACCAGGAGCTTCCGCGACTTCCCAGAGTGGTTTCGCGCCCACCGCGAGGAACTGCTGGGCCGCGGCGAGACGCCGCCCAAGGTCGCGATGTTCTGCACCGGCGGCATCCGCTGCGAGAAGTCGACCGCCTTCCTCAAGTCCGAGGGCATCGAGGACGTGTTCCACCTCAAGGGCGGCATCCTCAACTATCTGGAAAAGGTGCCCGAGGCGCAGAGCCTGTGGGACGGCGAATGCTTCGTGTTCGACCAGCGGGTGACGGTGGGCCATGGCCTGGCGCCCGGCAGCTACGAACTCTGCCACGCCTGCCGCCGCCCGGTAAGCGTCGAGGACCGCCGCTCGCCGCGCTACGAGGCGGGGGTAAGCTGTGCCGCCTGCTATGACGAGCGCACCGATGAAGACCGCGAACGCTACCGCGAGCGCCAGCGCCAGGAGAGTTTCGCTGCCACGCGCGGCGAGCCGCATGTCGGCAAGGTCTATCCCGCCACCGATCCCGACGCCTGAGCGGAACTTCGGCGCCGGCAACACAGGGTTTCCCGCGCGCCGCTTGATCCGGCGCAAGGACGCGCCCATGTGGGCGGCATGCTGATCGAGACCGAAGCCACGCCCAACCCCGCCACGCTCAAGTTCCTGCCCGGCAGGATCGTGATGGAGGCGGGCACCCGCGACTTCGCCAGCCCCGAAGAGGCCGAAGCCTCGCCGCTCGCCACCGCGCTGTTCGCGCTGGGGGATGTGACCGGCGTGTTCTTCGGCCGCGACTTCATCTCGGTGACCGCCGCGCCGGGCGTCGAGTGGCTGAGCCTGAAGCCCGACGTGCTCGGCATCCTGCTCGATCATTTCTCGGCCAACATGCCGCTGTTCATGGCCGGCTCGGCCGCCGGCTTCAGCGTGCCCCCCGAAAGCGCCGATTTCGGCGACAATCCCGAGGATGCCGACATCGTCGCGCAGATCCGCGAGCTGATCGATACGCGCATCCGCCCCGCGGTCGCCAATGACGGCGGCGACATCGTCTATCGCGGGTTCAACGAGGGCAAGGTGTTCCTCCAGATGCAGGGCGCCTGTTCGGGCTGCCCCTCGTCCACCGCGACGCTGAAGAACGGCATCGAGCAGCTGCTCAAATATTATGTCCCCGAAGTCACCGAGGTGCGCGCGATCTGATCGCGCACCCGCTTCCCGCCTCCCCAGCACGAAAGGACCGCAGGCCATGGGCCAGCCGCTGAACGACGTCGCCCTCGATACGATCTTCCGCACCGCGCGGAGCTTCAACGGCTATACCGATACGCCGGTCACCCAGGCCGATATCGAGGCGATCTACGACCTGCTCAAAATGGGTCCGACGTCGATGAACCAGCAGTCGGCGCGGTTCGTTTGGGTGACGAGCCAGGAAGCCAAGGACAAGCTCGCCAGCCTTTCCAGCGGCAGCAATGCCGAGAAGATCCGCAAGGCGCCGGCCAGCGTGATCATCGGCTATGACGTGAACTTCACCGAGCATCTGCCCGAATTCTTCCCGCACGCGCCGGAAGCGAAGAACTGGTTCCCGACCGAAGAGTCGCGCCAGCCGCACGCCTTCCGCAACTCGTCGCTGCAGGGCGCCTATTTCATCATCGCCGCGCGCGCACTGGGCTTCGACACCGGGCCGATGTCGGGCTTCGACAATGCCAAGGTCGACGAGGCCTTCTTCGCCGACCAGCCGGGCGTGAAGTCGAACTTCATCTCGACGCTGGGCGTCGGCGATCCGTCGACCGTCCATGCGCGTCTGCCGCGCCCGGCGTTCGACAAGTTCAACCGGGTGATTTGACCTGCCCCCATTTCTTTGGCTAGCGCGGGGCGATGGCTGAAGCCCCGCGACTGCTCGTGATCGAAACCGCCACTGCCGCCTGTTCGGTGGCCTTGCTGGTGGATGGTGCCGTTCTTGCCGAACGGCACGAACTTGTCGGCCGCGGCCATGCCGAACGGCTGATCCCGATGATCGGGGAACTGCCCGGCGGCGGCCGTGCCGATGCGATCCTCGTCGATGTCGGCCCCGGCAGCTTCACCGGGGTGCGCGTGGGCCTCGCCGCCGCGCGGGGCCTCGCGATCGGCTGGGGCGTGCCGGTGCACGGCTATTCCTCGCTCGCGCTGATCGCGGCTGCCGGGTTCGCCGGCGATTCCACGCTGGACCGGCTGTCGGTGGTGCTCGAAGGTGGGCACGGCGAGGTCTTCGTTCAGCATTTCGCGACCCCGCTGGTCGACACTACCCCGCTCGCCTCGCTCCAGCCCGAGGCAGCGCTCGCCGCGCTCGACGGCCGCGCCGCGTTCGGCAGCGGCGTCCACCGCCTCGCCGCGCTGGCCGAGGGACTGGACCTGCGCGAGGTGCTGCCCCGTGCCGCTGAGGCAGTGCTGCTGCCGCCCGATTTCGCCACGCTGCCGCCGCGCCCGCTCTATGGCCGCGGTCCCGATGCCAAGACGCTCGCCGAGCGGGGCCTCGCATGAGCGCCGCGCCCCAGCCGATCGAGCTGCGCGAGGGCGGGGTGCACGACCTGATCTCGGTCAACCGGATCATGCAGTCGGCCTTCGATCCCGAATTCGGCGAGGCCTGGACCCAGTCGCAATGCGTGGGGATGATGGCGCTTTCGGGCGTTTGGCTCGTTGTCGCCAGCATCGGTGGTCGCGACGTCGGCTTTGCGATGGCGCGGGCGATGCTCGACGAGGCCGAACTGTTGTTGCTGGCGACCAGTCCCGGCGCGCGTGGGCGGGGTGTTGGCGGCGCGTTGTTGCGCGCGGTGATCGCGGAGTCGCGCAATCGCGGGGCAACCAAGCTCCATCTTGAAGTCCGCGCAGGCAATGAAGCGATCCACCTCTATCACCGCGAGGGTTTCGAGAAGATCGGTGAACGTCGAGGCTATTATCGCGGTACTAGCGGTCTGGCTCTCGATGCTCTCACTTTGGCACGTCCGCTTGCGTAAAAATTACAACCATTGCGACGTTGATCTCTTGCCAATCACCAAGCTTCGCACGATAGGACGCTGCAGGCGACATCCAGAATAGTCGCCATGAACGGGTCGAAAGGAATATCATGGAAGCTTCATCTGAAATTCAGGAAACCCTGATCGCGCTGACCGCCGATATTGTCGCTGCGCATGTCAGCAACAACAGCGTCGCCGTGTCGGACCTGCCGCAGCTGATCCAGAACGTGCACGGCGCGCTCACCGGTCTCGGCACCGTGCAGCCGGAGCCGGAAGTCAAGCAGGAGCCGGCCGTTTCGGTGCGCGCTTCGGTGAAGCCCGACTATATCGTCTGCCTCGAAGACGGTAAGAAGCTGAAGATGCTCAAGCGTCACCTGATGACCCATTATCAGATGACCCCGGAACAGTATCGCGCCAAGTGGAACCTGCCGGCCGACTATCCGATGGTCGCCCCGAACTATGCCGAGCAGCGCCGCAGCCTGGCGAAGAAGATCGGCCTCGGCACCAAGCGTCGCAAGACCCGCTGAGCCAACGTCCCCAGGGACAAGGCATGAAGCGCCGGCCCGGACCTCCGTCCGCGGCCGGCGTTTTCGCATTTGGTCGATCAGCATGAGCGAGCGGCTTGCCCTTTTCCGATGACGTCAATGGCGCTACAGCGGTGTCATGGTTCGCAAGATTGATCTCGAAGCGCTCTGCCACGAAAAAGGCCTGCGCATCACCGAACAGCGCAAGGTGATCGCGCGCGTGCTTTCCGACGCCGACGACCATCCTGACGTGGAAAAGGTCTATGAGCGCGCCGCCGCGATCGATCCGGGCATCTCGATCGCCACCGTCTATCGCACGGTGCGGCTGTTCGAGGAGGCGGGCATCCTGGACCGCCACGATTTCGGCGATGGTCGCGCGCGCTACGAGCCCGCGCCCGAGGCGCACCACGATCACCTGATCGACGTCGAGAGCGGCAAGGTGATCGAGTTCGTCGATCCCGAGCTGGAGCTGCTGCAGAAGCAGATCGCCGAGCGGCTCGGCTTCCGCCTCGTCGACCACCGCATGGAACTCTACGGGGTTGCGCTCGAGCGCAAGAACTGAGCGCGCCCGGCGCCGCCGCGAGGAAGCGACCCAGGGAGTGCCGACCCGGCTGACCGGGGCGGAGCAGGCACGCTTGTGGTTCCGCATCGCGCGGCTGGCGCTGGCGCTGCTGGTCCACGTGCCGCTGCACTATCTGTTCCGGCTGGTGCGGCTGCCCTCGCCCTGGCCGCGGCTGTTCCTGGGCAGTGCCGCGCGGATCGCCGGCGCCCGGGTGAAGCGCGTCGGCACGCCCCTGAAGCGCGACGTGTTCTATGTCTCCAACCATCTCAGCTGGATCGACATCCTCGCGCTGGGCGGGGCGAGCGGCACCGCCTTCGTCGCCAAGGCGGAGATCGGTGCCTCGCCGCTGGTCGGCTGGCTCGCGAGCCTCAACCGCACCGTGTATGTGAAGCGCGAGAACCGCATGGGTGTGGCCGAACAGATCAATCAGCTGCGCGAGGCGCTGGCGGAGACCTGGGCGGTCACGATCTTCCCCGAAGGCACCACCACCGACGGCCAGTCGCTGCTGCCGTTCAAGACGCCGATGCTGCGCGTGCTCGAGCCGCCGCCGCCGGGCGTAATGGTCCAGCCGGTGATGCTCGATTACGGCGCGGCGGGCGAGGACATCGCCTGGATCGGGCAGGAGCGGGGCCTCAACAACGCCAAGCGGGTGCTGGCGCGCAAGCAGCGCTTCCGGCTGCGCGTGCATTTCCTCGAGCCCTTCGACCCGCGCGACTTCCCCGGCCGCAAGGCGATCGCGGCGGAGAGCCGGCGGCGGATCGAGGAAGCGCTGGTGCGCACGCTCGGCCAGCCGCTGCGGCCGTTTAGGTTCGCCGAGGATCCGATCGGGTACAAGGCGCCGGCGCAGGGTGCATCCGACCCTTCCGCCTAAACCGTCATCCCGGCGAAAGCCGGGATCCATTCGCCTGTCGCTATCAGAAAGAGCCCGAACGGAGACCCCAATGGATCCCGGCTTTCGCCGGGATGACGAACGAGCCGGGCGCCTGCGCAAAGACGTAGAAGGCCTGTTTTTCGCCGCCTTTCCCGCGTATAGGCGCGCCGATCATGACCACCCCCAAGACCTATCACGTCAAGTCGTACGGCTGCCAGATGAACGTCTATGACGGCGAGCGCATGGGCGAGCTGATGGCCGCCCAGGGCCTTGTCGCCGCCGAGGCGGACCAGGCCGATCTCGTCGTCCTCAACACGTGCCACATCCGCGAGAAGGCGACCGAGAAGGTCTATTCGGAGATCGGTCGGCTCAAGCTGCGCGAGGCGGGCAGGCCGATGATCGCGGTGGCCGGCTGCGTCGCGCAGGCCGAGGGCGAGGAAATCGCCCGCCGCGCCAAGGTGGACGTGGTGGTGGGGCCCCAGGCTTATCACAATCTGCCGGAGCTGGTGGACAAGGCCGCCAGGGGGGAGCTCGGCCTCGACACCGACATGCCGATCGCCAGCAAGTTCGGCAAGCTGCCCACGCGCCGCAAGGTGGGCGCGAGCGCATTCCTCACCGTGCAGGAAGGCTGCGACAAGTTCTGCACCTATTGCGTGGTGCCCTACACCCGCGGCGCCGAGGTCAGCCGGCCCTATGCGGCGATCGTCGACGAGGCCAAGGCGCTGGTCGATGCAGGCGCGCGCGAGATCACGCTGCTCGGCCAGAACGTCAACGCCTGGGGCGATGACGACGGCCGCGGCCTGCACGACCTGATCGTGGCGCTCGACCGGATCGAGGGCCTGGCCCGCATCCGCTACACCACCAGCCATCCCAACGACATGGCCGAAGGGCTGATCGAGGCGCACGCCCATGTGGCCAAGCTGATGCCGTTCCTGCACCTGCCGGTGCAGGCGGGCAGCGACCGCATCCTCAAGGCGATGAACCGCAGCCACACGCGCGATTCCTACCTCCGGATCCTCGAGCGCGTCCGCGCTGCGCGGCCGGACATCGCGCTGTCAGGCGACTTCATCGTCGCCTTCCCCGGCGAGACCGAGGCCGAGTTCGAGGAGACGCTGCAGCTGGTCGACGCCGTCGGCTACGCCCAGTGCTTCAGCTTCAAATATTCGCCGCGCCCGGGCACGCCGGCGGCCGATCTGGTCGACCAGTTCCTGCCCGAGGCAGTCGCCGACGAGCGGCTGCAGCGACTGCAGGCGGCGCTGGCGCGCCATTCGCAGGCGTTCAACGAGGCGAGCGTCGGCCGGCGCTGTTCGGTGCTGATCGAGCGGGTGGGGCGCCGCCCCGGCCAGATGATCGGCAAGTCGCCCTGGCTGCAATCGGTGCATTTGGAAACGAACGCCAGGATCGGCGACCTGATCGAGGTCGAGCTGGTCAGCGCCGGTCCCAATTCGCTGGCCGGCCGGGAGCTGCTCACGGTTTCGGGATGACCCGCCGCTCGGATCCGGCCTAGGGGTGCTGCCTCGGATCCGGGGGAACCAGAATGTTCAGGCGGGTGGTGGCGTTCGCGGTGCTGGCATGTGGGGTGGCAGGTGCCGCCAACGCGCAGGGCGTGCTGCCGCCCCCCGCCGAGGGCCTGACCTTCGCCGCCAGCGAGCGCGTGCGCTACGAGGCGATCGACGGGCAGGCGCGGGCCGGCTTCAACGAGAGCGACCAGCTCGTCAATTTCCGGACGACCCTGCTCGCGCGCTACCAGCATGGGCCGGCGAGCATCGTCGGCGAATTGTGGGACAGCCGCGTGTATAACGGCAACCGTGGCTCGCCGGTGACGACGGGCGAGGTCAACACGCTCGAGCCGGTGCAGGCCTATGTCCAGCTCGATCTCGGCGCGGCGCTGGGGCGCGGATCGAAGCTCAAGCTGCAGGCCGGGCGCTTCATGCTGAACCTGGGCTCGCGCCGGCTGGTCGCGGCCGACGACTACCGCAACACGACCAACGGCTATACTGGCGTGCGCGCCGACTGGAGCAGCGGGCGCTGGGCGGCGACCGGCATCTACACCATGCCGCAGCGCCGTCGGCCAGACGATCTCGATTCCCTGCTCTCGAACGAACCCGCGATCGATCGCGAAGGCTCGGCGCTGGTGCTCTGGGGCGGGCTGGTCAGCCGCGCGCGGACGATCGGCCCGGCGATGGTCGAGGCGAGTTACTTCCACCTCGGCGAGCACGACACCCCCGGTCGCCCGACGCGCGATCGGTCCCTGGATACCGCCGCCATCCGCATCGTGCGCGATCCGGCGCCGGCCAGGCTCGATTATGAAGTCGAGGCGATCGGCCAGACCGGCTCGCAATCGGTGAGCCTGCTGGCCGGTGGGGCGCGGCAGCCGGTGCGCGCTTGGTTCGTCCATGGGCGGGTGGGCTATAGCTGGCAGGGCGATTGGAAGCCCCGGCTGATGGCTGAGTTCGATTATGCGAGCGGCGATGCAGCGGGCGGGCATTATGGCCGCTTCGACACGCTGTTCGGCATGCGCCGCGCCGACCTGGCGCCGGCGGGGCTCTACAACGCCATCGCGCGCAGCAACGTCGTCGCGCCCTCGCTCCAGGTCGAGGCCGCGCCCGATGCGCGGATCGAGCTGATGCTGAGCTACCGGCCGATGTGGCTGGCGTCGCGTACCGACAGCTTCTCCAGCACCGGCGTGCGCGACGTGCGCGGGCGCTCCGGCGACTTTGCCGGGCACCAGCTCGACGGGCGGGTGCGCTATCGGCTGAGCAAGGCGGTGCGGCTGGAGGCCGATGCGGTGCTGTTCGCCAAGGGCCGCTTCCTGCGCGATGCGCCGGGCGCCCCGCCGGGGCGCTGGACGAAATATGGCGCGCTCAACCTGATGGTGAGCCTGTAGCCGAGGCCGGGCGCGGCATCGCCGTCCCGGCCCGGTCGGGTTTTCAGGCCAGCGCCCCCGGACGCTTGCGGCGGGTGCGGATCGCGCCGCCGGCGAGGCCGAAGCCGCCGATCAACATTGCCCAGCTTGCCGGTTCGGGTACCGCGCCGCCGGTGGTGCCGGTCAGGCGGATGCCGAGATTCTGCTCGCGCAGACGGCGCCAGTCGCCCTCGCTGCCGTGGAGGTACGCCACCAGCGGGTTGGACGCGCCGCCCGGCATGTAGCTGGTGCGATCTTCGTCGGCGGCCGAGAAGACGACCCAATAGGAGCCTGCCTTGAGGTTCCACCTCAGCGAATCGGCGCCCTGCCAGTCGACGGTGCCCCGGTTGATGAAGGCGGTGGAGAAGAGCTGCTTGGCGGGGACGAAGTCGATTTCGCTGTAGATGCTGGCGGTGAGGCGCGCGCCTTCGTCGCCGCCGATCCAGCCGTAGATGCCGTCGACGGTCACGTCGCTGGCCAGCTCGAAATAGCCGGCAAGGCTGCGCGACCCGGCAATGTCCATCGCGCGCGCCGTGGTGGCGTTGCCCGCGCCGGTATCGAGGATCGGGGCTGCCCGGGCGACACCGGTCGTGGCGAGCAAGGCGGCGGCGAACGCCGCAACAGCGAACTTCATTCTTCTTTTCCTTTGAAAATAGACGTGAAGACGCTTGTACAAGCTGCGGGCATTTCGCTCGACGGCAGCGTTGGGGGAAGGCGTCTCACCAGCGTGGAGGAGCGTCTCAACGCTGTCCCGCTTTGGGCATTTTGCCCGGGCGTTATGCGAGCGACGAGCCCGCGTACAGCAGGAGCGCACATGCGAACGCGCCCCGAAGCAGATACTTCATGGAAGACCTTGGTTGTTACTGATGCGTGGCCGTGCAGATAGCGACGGTGTCGCGTATTTCCAACCCCAGGGCTCGCTCCGGTCGTTCCCGTTTCGGCACGCGCGGGGCAAGGGGAGCGCCGAGGCGAACCGCGGCAGAGTGTCGCAACCGCGTCACACGCGCGCGGCATTGCAGGGGCAATCAACACGCCCCCTGTGCAGCCGCGCCCGCGTCTGCCATCTTGTTCGTCGACATGCGCCAAGGAACCTCCGCACGATGCCAAGGTTTGCCCCTCCGGGGCCGCGTGATCCCCGCGCCCCGCGCCAACACCGAAAGGACCGCATGAGCCGCAAGCCTGTCCCCGCCCAGTCCGGCGAACGTTCCCGGGTAGAGGTGACCTTCGACAAGCCCCAGCTCCTGCCGCAGCTCTTCGGAGAGTTCGATTCCAACCTGCTGATGCTTGAGGAGCGGCTGGGCGTGTACATCCACGCGCGCGGCCAGCGGGTGGTGATCGAAGGCGGCACCGAAGCCGTGGCGCATGCCCGCGAGGTGCTCCAGGAACTGCACAGCCGTGTGATTCGCGGCGAGGAGGTCGATGGCGGGCTGATCGATGCGGTGATCGCGATGTCGACCGAACCGATGTTCACCGGCATCGTCCGCGCCGAACCGACCGGTGGCGGTCCCAAGCCCTCGATCATGATCCGCACGCGCAAGAAGACGATCGTGCCGCGCTCGGTGACGCAGACGCATTACATGCGCGAGCTCGCCTCGAACGACCTGATCTTCGCGCTCGGGCCCGCGGGCACCGGCAAGACCTATCTGGCGGTGGCGCAGGCCGTGGCGCAGCTGATCACCGGCAGCGTCCAGCGGCTGATCCTGTCGCGCCCGGCCGTGGAGGCGGGCGAGCGGCTCGGCTTCCTGCCCGGCGACATGAAGGAGAAGGTCGATCCCTATCTCCGCCCGATCTACGACGCGCTCTACGACTGCCTGCCCGCCGAGCAGGTGGAGCGGCGGATCGCCTCGGGCGAAATCGAGATCGCGCCGATCGCCTTCATGCGCGGCCGCACGCTGGCCGACGCGTTCGTCATCCTCGACGAGGCGCAGAACACCACGCCGATGCAGATGAAGATGTTCCTGACACGATTCGGCCAGAACAGCCGGATGGTGATCTGCGGCGATCCCAACCAGACCGATCTTCCCGGCGGCCCCAATGCCTCTGGCCTCAACGATGCGGTCAACCGGCTGGAGGGCGTGGAAGGCATCTCGATGGTGCGCTTCGGCGTGGGCGACGTGGTCCGCCACCCGATCGTCGGCCGCATCGTCGCGGCCTATGAGGGCGAAGGTTGAAGGCCGGGATATCCCGTTCTACATTCGGGATATCCCTTTCGGAGGCGCGGCGTGGCATCGCTCTACATCAAGGATCCGGACACCGCGGCGCTTGCCGCCGAGGTCGCGGCCGCGCTCGGCACCACCAAGACCGAGGCGGTGCGCGACAGCCTGTTGCGGCGCAAGGCCGAGCTTGAGGCCAAGGGCCGCGCGCAGGACGTGCTGCGCAAGCTCGACGCGCACCGCCGCGCGCATCCGCTGCCGCCGCCGACCGGGCTGCCCGCCGACAAGGCCTTTTTCGACGAGCTGTGGGGCGAGGCTTGACGCTGTTCGTAGACGCATCGGCGATGGTCGCGATCATTGCCGAGGAACCCGAGCGCGATCGGCTGGTGGTCGAAGCGGTCGAGGGCGCGCCGGCGCTCTGGTCGGCGATGGCGGCCTGGGAAACCGTCGCCGCACTCTCGCGTTCGCGCGAAATGGATATCGCGGCGGCACGCCAGGAAGCCAGTCTCTACGCCGACCAGCTTGGGTTGACGCTGGTGCCGATCGGCGCCCGCGAGCTGGAACTGGCGCTCGATTCCTATCAGCAGTTCGGCAAGGGACGGCACCCGGCCGGACTCAACATGGGCGACTGCTTCGCCTATGCCTGCGCCAAATCCCATGATGCGCGTCTGCTCTACAAGGGCGACGATTTCTCCAAGACGGACCTCGCCTGATGCTCGACGTTGCCGCCCTTCCCGAATCCCCTTGGCCGGACGGCGAGTGGGAAGCGCTCGCGCTGCGGGCGGCCGAGGCGGCGCTGGCGCAGACGCCCTATGCCGATTGGCGGGGCGCGCCGACCGCGATCGAAGTCGCGGTGCGCTTCACCAGCGACGAGGAAGTCCAGACGTTCAACCGCCAGTATCGGGGAAAGGACAAGCCGACCAACGTGCTGTCCTTCCCGATGATCCAGCCGGATCTGCTCGATACCGTCACCCAGAACAGCGATGATGGCGAAGTATTGCTGGGCGATATCGTGCTTGCGCACGGCGTCTGTTCGGTGGAAGCGGAAGAGCGTGGCATTTCCGTGGAAGACCATGCCACGCATCTGATTGTCCATGGCATGCTGCATCTGCTAGGCTATGACCATATCGAGGATGGCGAGGCGGAAGCCATGGAGGCGATGGAACAGGCCGCCATGGCGGCGCTGAACCTGCACGATCCCTATCCCGTACGCGAGGACTGACCACCAACATGAACGAGGGCCCTAGTACCGGCTCGCCCGAACACCGACACGAAAATGGGGGCATCTGGCGCAGTCTGCGCGCACTCCTGTTCGGCGAGGAACAGGAAGAAACGCTGCGCGAGCGGCTGGAAGAAGCCATTGACGAGCATGAGAGCGATGGCGGCACGCCACCGGCCGGGGACCTCGCCCCGATCGAGCGCCAGATGCTCAAGAACCTGCTGCATTTCGGCGAGCGCGATGCCGGCGACGTGGGTGTGCCCCGTGCGGACATCGTCGCGGTGGAGGAGCAGACCAGCTTCGCCGATCTCGTCCAGCTCTTCGCCGAGGCAGGGCACAGCCGCCTGCCGGTCTATCGCGAGGAACTCGATACGATCATCGGCATGGTCCACATCAAGGACGTGTTCGAGATCCTCGCGAAGGGCGAGGCGCATCCGCCGAGCATCGCCGGGCTGATCCGCCAGCCGCTCTACGTGCCGCAATCGATGGGCGCGCTCGATCTGCTCGCGCAGATGCGGGTGAAGCGCACCCATCTTGCCGTTGTGCTCGACGAATATTCGGGGACCGAGGGCCTGATCACGATCGAGGACCTGATCGAGGAAATCGTCGGCGAGATCGAGGACGAGCATGACGAGGCGCCCGCCGCGCTGATCGTGCCGATCGACGGCGGCGGCTGGGAAGCCGATGCCCGTGCCGAGTTGGAAGACGTCGCAGAGACGGTCGATCCGCGGCTGGCCGAGGTGGAGGAGGATGTCGACACGATCGGCGGCCTCGCCTTCGTGCTGGCGGGACATGTCCCGACGGTAGGCGAGTGCCTCGAGCATGAAAGCGGCTGGAAGCTCGAGGTCATCGATGCCGACGAGCGCAAGGTGAACCGCCTGCGGCTGCATCCCCCCGAAGTGCGGGTGGAAGACGCAGCCTAGGGGAAAACCCCTCTACCGTCATCCCGGCGAAAGCCGGGATCCAGTCGCCTCTAGGTCACAGCAAGAGCCGCAATGTAGGCCCCAATAGATCCCGGCTTTCGCCGGGATGACGGCGTTTCTCTTGTCCGAGTGGCCTAGTCCGCCAGACCGATCAGGCTGATCTGCCGGCCGTAATCGGGCTCGCCGCGATGCGTGGCGCGGCGGAAGCTGAAGAAGCGGGCCTCGTTCGCATAGGTATCTGTGCCCAGCGCCTCGATCGTCCGCAGTCCGGCCAGCGCCAGCCGGTGGACGACATAGGCCTCCAGGTCGAACTGGAAATGCTCCGGGCGGCCATCGGCGAAGAAGCGTTCATTGGCCGGATCCTGCTCGCAGAAGCGCTGGAAGAAGCCAGCATCGACCTCGTAGCTGGCCCGGGCGATGCACGGCCCGATCGCGGCGGCGATCCGCTCGCGGCGCGCGCCGAGCGCTTCCATCGCGGCGATCGTCGAATCGGTGACGCCGCCGATCGCGCCCTTCCAGCCCGCATGCGCGGCCGCGACCACGCCTGCCGCGCGATCGGCGAACAGCACCGGCGCACAGTCGGCGGTGAGGATGCCGAGCAGCAGCCCCGGCTGGTTGGTGACCAGCGCGTCGGCCTTGGGGCGCAGCGCCTCGTCGAACGGGACGAGTACGGTCACCGCATCGGCCGAATGCACCTGGTAGACCGTCACCAGCTTGGCACCCGGCAGCACGGCCGTGACGGCGCGGCAGCGATTCTCGGCAATCGCCGCGGGATCGTCGTTCGACCCGGTGCCGACGTTGAGCCCTGCGACGACGCCCGTGGAGACGCCGCCGACGCGGCCGAGAAAGCCGTGCGGCACGCCGTCCAGCGCGCGGGCGCAGGTGACCTCGACGTCGCTCACAGCGCCAGCCGCATCAGCCGATCCTCGTCGGCATGGTTGCCCACCATGAAGGCATAGGGTCCGCGATCCTCGAAGCCGTAGCGCTGGTAGAAGCGCTTGGCGCGGTGGTTGTCGGTATAGACGGAAAGCCAGAGCTCGCCGGCGCCCCGCGCGCGGGCGGTGGCGAGCGCCCAGTCCATCAGCGCCTGCGAGGCGCCGCTGCCCTTGGCGCGCTCCAGCAGATAGAGCTGGCGGAGTTCGAGTGCAGGACCCTCGGGGGTTGCGGGCAGGCTGATCGGCCCGAGCTTGCAATAGCCGGCGACTCCCTCCGCATCCTCGATCACCCGCAACGCGAAGGCCGGATCGGCGATCTCGTCCGCCCAGCCTTCGACCGTGAACTTCGCAAGGAAGGTGGCGAGATCCTCCGGCGCATAGAGATGCCCGAAGGTCGCCTGGAAGCTCGCCCGGAACACCGCGTCGATCGCCGCGGCATCGGCAGGGGTAGCGTCGCGGAAGCTCATGCGAACCCCGCAGGCATTGGCCAGCCCGGCGCCGTGAGTGCGATCACCTTGAACAGCGAGCCCATCTGGTCGTCGCCAACCAGCCGGTTTCGATCGGCCGCGATCGAATCGCCGCGTTCGGGCGCCACGCGCGCCAGCGCTCGGGCACGCTCGTCGATGCCGAGTGCCTTGAGGAAATCGCCCTGCGTCACCGGGCCGTGGACGGTCAGCCCCTCCGCCTCGGCGGCTTCCTTGAGCGTGCCGAAATCGACATGCGCGGTAAGGTCCGCCTCGCCCGGCGCGTCGAACGGATTGGCGAAGGCGTGGCCGCGCACCGCCTGCAGCGTGTCGCCGATTGCCGGGCCCTCATAGCCATAGTCGAGGATCAGCGCCGCGCCGCCCTGCGCCAGCAGCCGCTGGGCGAGCGCGCGCAGCAGCGAGACGCTGGCCGGCGACGTTTCGAGGATCGATCCGGGCGCCGCATCGCGTAGCGCCGGCGGGATCACGGGATCGAAGCCGCGATCGCCGGTCACCGGCAGGAACAGCGTGTCCTGGCAGGCAACCAGCCGCTCGCGCCAGCCCTGCGCGGTATGCACCAGCTGGCGGATCGGCAGCGCGTCGAAGAATTCGTTGGCGACGACCAGCAGCGGCGCATCCTCGGGCAGCCCGACCAGGTCGAGGTGCCATTCGGCGTGCGGTACGCGTTCCTTCTGCGCCGCGCGCAGTACGGGGCTCGTCTCGAGGAAGTCGACCGGCGGGGTGAACCCGGCCTTGCCCATCGCCCGCAGCGCATCGCTCGCCAGCGTACCGCGGCCGGGGCCGAACTCGACATAGCGGGCGGCTTCGGGCCGTCCGGCGCGGTCCCACAGGTCGGCCAGCCACAGCCCGATCAGCTCGCCGAACATCTGGCTGATCTCGGGCGCGGTGGTGAAGTCACCGCGCGCGCCCAGCGGATCGCGGGTCGCGTAATAATGCGCGTTGGCCGCGCCCATGAACTGCGAGAGCGGGATCGGCCCGGCGAGCGTGATCGCCCGCGCCAACCGCTCGGGCAGGGCGGCTTCGGCGGCGTTGTCGCGGCGTTCGTCGGGCTGGGCGTCGAGCGGGTTGGTCATGGCGTCCAAATCAGGCGACGCTCGGCCCGGTGATCGCCTCGATCCGCTTGCGGCGGCCGGGCGCGGTGGCGATCAGGAACAGGCCGCCTGCGATCATCGGCAGGCACAGCCACTGGCCCATGTGCAGGCCGGTGAGGTCGACCAGCCAGACCAGCTGGCGATCGGGCTCGCGGAAGAACTCGACGAAGAAGCGGCACATGCCATAGCCGAGCAGGAAGATGCCGGCGAGCTTGCCCGGCTGGTAGCGCGCATCGGTGCGCCAGAAGAAGAACCACAGCACCGCGAAAAGCAGCAGGCCTTCCAGCCCCGCCTCGTAGAGCTGGCTGGGGTGGCGCGCCGGCTCCGGAATGCCCGCCGGCACGGTGCCGCGGAACACGATCGCCCAGGGCACGTCGCCGGGCTTGCCCCAAAGTTCGCCGTTCACGAAGTTGGCGAGGCGGCCGAAAAACAGCCCGAGGGGCGCGCAGCACACCACATAATCATGCACGCGCAGCCAGTTGAGCTTGTTCTGCCAGGATAGATAGAGGATCGCCAGCGAGGTGCCGATCACCCCGCCATGGAAGCTCATCCCGCCTTCCCACAGCATCAGGATCTGCAGCGGGTTCTGGAGCATCTCCGGCGCGTAGAACAGCACATAGCCGATGCGGCCGCCGAGGATGATGCCGAGCGTGGCGTAGAACACCAGATCATCGGCATGGCGCTTGGCCATCGGCGCGCCGGGCTGGGCCAGCAGCTTCATCAGATACACCCAGCCGAGCAGGATGCCGGTGATATAGGCCAGCGAATACCATTTGATCTGGAAGAAGCCCAGATTGATCGCCACCGGATCGAGGTGGAGATCGGTGAAATGCAGATGTCCGCCGGCAGCGGCAAGCAGGGTGGGCAGCACGATATTCCCCGGCGTGAGAAGCGACTTTGCCCCGCGATAGAGCCAAAACGCCGCAAACCCAAGGGGGAGCGATCAGGCTGATCGAAAGCCCATGCTGGCGTGGGGCCTCGGCGCGCGATAGAGCCGGCGGATGGCTGGCAGAACTCCACCCCGCATCAGGCTCGATCGGCGCAGGCTGTTGATCGGTGGCGGCGCGGGACTGGGGCTGGTGGTCGCCTGGGGGCTGTGGCCACGCAGCTACGCGCCGAACCTCAGCGCCGGGCCGGGCGAAAGCCTGTTCGGTGCCTGGCTCAAGATCGGCAAGGACGGGCAAATCCGGGTCGCGGTGCCGCAGGCGGAGATGGGGCAGGGCGTCTATACCGCGCTCCCGCAGATCCTCGCCGATGAACTGGGCGCGGACTGGAAGCTGGTCGGCGTCGAACCCGCGCCGCTCAACCCGCTTTATGCCAATCCGCTGGCGGCGCAGACGCTGTTCGCCGCCGCGCTGGGCGGCCTGCCCGAGAAGGTGCAGCGCAGCCATGCCGCCCGCGCCGACCTGATGCTCACCGCCGCTTCCACCTCGGTGCGTGCCTTCGAGGACGATCTGCGCCAGGCGGGCGCGGCGGCGCGGGTGCTGCTGTGCAAGGCGGCGGCGCGGCGCTGGGGCGTCGACTGGCAGGCCTGCGGTACCGCCGGCAGCACGGTGATCCACGGCGACCAGCGGCTTGGCTTCGGCGAGCTCGCCGGGGCAGCCGCGCAGGAAAGGGCGCCGGCGCAGCTTCCCTTGCGCGGCGGCGAGGCCGGGCGGCTGCTCGGCCAGCCGCTGCCGCGGCTCGATGCCCCGGCCAAGCTGGATGGCAGCGCGAACTTCGCTGCCGATGTGCGCCTGCCCAACATGGTCTTTGCCGCGATCCGCCAGGGGCCGGTGGGCGAGACCGCGCTGGTCCATGTCGACCGCGCGGCGGCGAACCGCGTGCGCGGCATGCTGTCGATCGTCACCACCAAGCAATGGGTGGCGACCGTGGCGAGCAACTGGTGGGCGGCCGAGCGTGCGCTCCAGGCGCTGCGGCCGCGCTTCCGCAATCCCGCGGCGGTGGTCAACGACGACAGCATCGATGCCGCGCTCGATGCCGCGCTGGAAGGTGAAGGTGCGCGGATCGAAGCCAAGGGCGACCTTGCCGCCGAGTTCCGTGGGGCCAAGGTGGTAACGGCGGACTATCGCGTCGGGCTCGCGCCGCATGCGCCGCTCGAGCCGATGACGTGCACCGCCAACTATGCGCATGGCCGGCTGGCGCTGTGGCTGCCGACCCAGGCGCCGGGTCTCGCGCGTGCCGCGGCGGCCAAGGCGATGGGAGTCGACCCGGCGCGGGTGACGGTGCATGCGATGCTCGGCGGCGGATCGTTCGGTGCCAAGCTGGAGGTGGATGCGGCGGTGCAGGCTGCGCTCATTTCCCAATCGGTTGGCCGCCCGGTGCAGCTGACCTGGCCGCGCGACGAGGACCTGCGGCGCGATCGCTTCCGCCCGGCCGCCGCGGCACGGCTCACCGCCAAGCTGGGGCAGGGGGGTACCGTCTCGGCCTGGCTGGCGAAGATCGCCGCGCCGTCGACCGGCCGCGAATTGGCGGCGCGGCTGCTCGCCGGCGATACGGTTGCAGCGGCGGGGCTGGCGCTGCCGGGCAGGCAGGATCCCTCCGCGGTCGAGGGCGCGGCGCCTGCATACGCGATCCCGAACCTCGCGGTGGACCACCACCCGGCGGAGATCGGCGTGCCGACCGGCTATTGGCGTTCGGGCGCGCACAGCTACACCTGCTTCTTCGCCGAGAGCTTCGTCGACGAGCTGGCGCATGTCGCCAATCGCGATCCGCTGTCGTTCCGCATGGCGATGCTCGGCGACCAGCCGCGGCTCGCGCGCTGCCTGCAGACCGCGGCGCAGCTCGGCGGCTGGCAGGGCGGCGAGCCGGGCAGCGGGCAGGGCCTGGCCGCGCACGCCTTTCGCGGATCGTACATCGCGGTGATGGCCGAGGCGCATCTGACCCCCCAGCGCGAGATCGTCGTCGAGCGGCTGGTCGCCGCAGTCGATTGCGGGCGGGTGGTCAATCCCGATCTCGTCCGCCAGCAGATCGAGGGCGGGCTGCTGTTCGGCCTCGCCGCCGCGCTGGGCGCGCCGACGACGTTCAGCGAGAATATCGCCGATGTGCAGAACCTTGCCGATCTCAACCTCCCGACGCTGGCCAACACGCCCGACATCACGGTGGAAATCGTGCCCAGCGGATCGGATCCGGGCGGGGTAAGCGAACTCGCCGTGCCGCCGACCGCACCCGCCATCGCTAACGCGTTACAAACCGCCACCGGCACGCGATTCCGTCGCCTGCCCTTGCTATCGGATGCCGAATGACCCTGCCTGCCGACCATCCGAAGATCCCGCCCGCCCGTATCGGCGTGCTGCTGGTCAATCTCGGCACCCCCGACGCGCCCGATGCCGGGGCGGTGAAGCGTTATCTGGGCGAGTTCCTGTCCGATCGCCGGGTGGTCGAGATCTCGCCGCTTCTCTGGCAGCCGATCCTGCGCGGCATCATTCTGCGCACCCGGCCGAAGAAGTCCGCGCATGCGTACAGCCAGGTATGGCGCGAGGACGGATCGCCGCTCGCCGCGATCACCAAGGCGCAGGCGCGTGGGCTGGAGGGGGCGTTCGGGCCGGGCGTCACGGTGCTGCACGCGATGCGCTACGGCAAGCCCTCGATCGGCGAGCAGATCACCGCGCTCAAGGCGCAGGGCTGCGAGCGCATCCTGGTGGCGCCGCTCTACCCGCAATATTGCGCAGCGACGACCGCGACCGCCAACGACGTCGCCTTCGCGGCGCTGATCGCGATGCGCTGGCAGCCGGCGCTGCGCACGCTGCCGCCTTATTATGACGACCCCGCCTATATCGCGGCGCTCAAGACCAGCGTCGAGGAAGGGCTCGCCGGGCTCGATTTCACCCCCGATGCGGTGATCGCCAGCTTCCACGGCATGCCGCAGCGGACGCTGGGGCTGGGCGACCCCTATCACTGCCATTGCCGCAAGACCGGAAGGCTGCTCGGCGAGGCACTCGGGCGCGAGCTGATCGTCACCTTCCAGTCGCGCTTCGGACGCGCCAAGTGGCTGGAGCCGGCGACCGACACGACGCTCGAAGCGCTGCCCGCCAAGGGCATCCGCCGCGTCGCGATCGTCGCGCCAGGTTTCTCCGCCGACTGTCTGGAAACGCTGGAGGAACTGGCGATCCGCGGCCGCGAGGCGTTCCTCCATTCCGGTGGCACCGACTTCGCATATTTACCTTGTCTTAACGACGGCGCGGCGGGCATGGGGTTGCTGCGACAGATCATCGGGCGCGAACTTGCCGGCTGGGTGGACCCCGCCTAGCCATTTCTTGGGTTTGATTTGGAGAGGAATGTACATGGCACGTGTAGCGGTCGTCACTGGCGGCACCCGCGGTATCGGCGAGGCGATCAGCCTGGCGCTCAAGGAGGCCGGGGTCACCGTCGCCGCCAATTATGCCGGTAATGACGAGAAGGCCGCCGCCTTCACCGAACGCACCGGCATCAAGGCGTACAAGTGGGACGTGGGCGATTTCGACGCCTGCGCCGCCGGCGTGCAGCAGGTCGAAGCCGAGCTGGGTCCGGTCGACATCGTCGTCAACAATGCCGGCATCACTCGCGACGGCACCATCCTGAAAATGACTCGCGAGATGTGGGAAGACGTGATCCGCATCAATCTGGGCGGTTGCTTCAACATGGCGCACGCGGTGTTCCCGGGCATGCGCACGCGCAAGTGGGGCCGGATCGTCAATATCGGCTCGATCAATGGTCAGGCCGGCCAGTACGGGCAGGTGAACTATGCTGCCGCCAAGTCGGGCATCCATGGCTTCACCAAGGCGCTGGCGCAGGAAGGTGCGCGATTCGGCGTGACCGTCAATGCGATCGCACCGGGCTATATCGATACCGACATGGTCGCTGCGGTGCCGGCGGATGTGCTGGAGAAGATCGTCGCCAAGATCCCCGTCGGCCGGCTCGGCCAGGCGCACGAGATCGCGCGCGGCGTTGCCTTCCTCTGTTCGGACGACGCCGCCTTCGTCACCGGATCGACGCTGTCGATGAACGGCGGGCAGCACATGTATTGAACGAACAAGGGGGCCGGATCCTTTCGGTTCCGGCCCCCAACGTCTCTCGATACGCTACGCGAGAGCAACTGTACGCGTACAACCCGCTCTGGATAGAGCGGTTCCCTTGAGCGAACGCTGAACGAGTTGGTTATTTCCCGTTCATCTTCGCACCTGCAGCACTGGCGGTCGGCACGCTAGGCGCTAAGAGGGGCGGATGCGCTTCCGGCTCCGCACGCTCGCTTTTCCGCCGCTGGCGCTCTCCATCCTGTTCCTCACCGCCTCGGGGAAGGAGTTGCGAACGCCGCTAGGCACCGACCCCGTGATGCAGGTGGCGCGCGTTCCGCTCGCGCCGGACGACCCTGCCCGGCAGGGGATCGGTCGGCTTCGCTATATCGGTGGCGTGCGGCTCACCAGTCCCGATCTAGGCTTTTCCGGGTTCTCCGCGCTCAGCGTCGTCGGCGATCATTTCACCTTGCTCAGCGATCGGGGGAATCTTGTCCAGTTTCGCATGGGCACGGACTGGCAGCCGGCGCATGTGCGATTCGCGGAGGTTCCGGGCGGGCCGGGGAGCAGCGCCTTCAAAGGCGACCGCGATTCCGAATCGCTGACACGCGATCCGGTGACCGGCGAATTCTGGGTCGGCTTCGAGTCGCAAAACGCGATCTTCCGATTCGATCGCGATCTTCGGCGCACTTTGGGGCAAGCCTATCCGGAGGCGATGAAGCGCTGGCCGCGTAACGGCGGTGCCGAATCGATGGTGCGACTCGCCGACGGGCGGTTTCTGGTGATCGGCGAGACGGCGCGGCTGCGCGGAGGTTCTGTGGAGCAGCGCGAGGTGCTGTTGTTCCCCAGCGATCCCACCATGGGCGATCGGCAGCCGATCCACTTCGCCTATGTCCCGCCCGCGGGCTATGATCCGAGCGATGCGGCGCTGCTGCCCGACGGGCGCCTGCTGGTGCTGGTGCGGCGATTCGCCGCGCGCACATTGTTCACGGTAAAGATCGAACTGGTCGATATCCGAGGCGTCAAGGCCGGACAGGTGCTGCACGGCACCGAGCTCGCCGATTTCTCCCCGCCCTTCCAGCATGACAATTTCGAAGGGCTGGCGGTGCAGCGCGAGGGTGATTCGATGGTGCTGTGGATGGTATCGGATGATAACGAGCAATGGTGGCAGCAGACGCTGCTGCTCAAGTTCCGGCTGGACCTCTAGGCGCGGCGATCCCGAACGCCGGACACGGAAAAACCCGCCACTGCCGTGCAGTAGCGGGCCAAACCGTTGGTCTGAAGAGAGATCAGGCCGCTTCGGCGGTGCCGGCGGTCGCCTTGCGCACTTCGCGCTTCAGGCGACGCGCGCGCAGCGACAGATCGTCGTCGCTGCTCTTCAGGAGCCAGTTGTCCAGGCCGCCGACATGCTCGACCGAGCGCAGGCCGTGCGTCGAGACGCGGAGACGGATGCTCTTGCCGAGCGAATCCGAGATCAGCGTCACGTTCTGCAGGTTGGGCAGAAAGGTGCGCTTGGTCTTGTTGTTGGCGTGGGAAACATTGTGTCCCACCTGCCGGCCCTTGCCGGTCAGCTCGCAAATGCGCGACATCGCTTCAAATCCTGAGTTGGGCGGTAAGCCGGAAAGGCCGCGCTGTTAGCGTCGATGCGCGTCGCAGTCAACCGATTCACGGCGGAATGCGCGCAACCTGCTCGCCACCGGGGCGTTGGGCAGGTGAAACGATAGGAGGAGATTGGGATGCGCGCAATCCTGGGGCTGTTGGGAATTCTGGTGCTGGTTGCCGTCGTGCTGATCGCGCTGGGCTTCCTCAATGTCGACGTGCGCGGCGGCAAGCTGCCGACGGTGGCTGCCGAAACGGGCAAGGTTTCGGTCGGCGAATCGAACAGCACGGTGCGCGTGCCCACCGTCGAGATGAAGGACAAGCAGGTGAAGCTGCCGACCATCGACGTGCAGAAGGCGCCGGAGCCGACGGCGACGCCGGCAAAGTGAAACCGGCGCCTGCCCGAATCGCGGCGGCGGCGTTGCTGCCGCCGCTCGGCGTCTATCTGGAAGAGGGCGCCGGCCGCCCCTTTCAGATCGCCTGCGGGCTGACGGTGTTCGGCTTCCTGCCGGGCGCGGGCTATGCCTTGTGGCGACTGCTGCGCCGGCCGGAGCCTGCCGCCGCCTGAGCAGGGCGTGACCGGGCGGCACGCGGCGGCTAAGCCGGGCGCGATGTTTCCTTTGCCCCCTCCCATGCGCGCTGCACTTGCCGCCGCCCAGGCTGCCGCCGAGCAGGGCGAGGTGCCCGTAGGCGCCGCGATCGTGCGGCACGGCGAGGTGATCGCCACCGCCGCCAACGCCCCGCGCGCGCTCCACGACCCCACCGCCCATGCCGAGATGCTGGCGATTCGCGCGGCGGCGGCGCTGCTCGGCCGCGATCGGCTGGAGGATTGCGACCTGTGGGTCACGCTCGAGCCCTGCGCGATGTGCGCCGGCGCCATCGCCCATGCCCGAATCGCCCGGCTCTATTACGGGGCCAGCGATCCGAAGGGCGGGGCGGTCGAGCATGGCCCCCGCTTGTTCGGCCAGCCCACCTGCCATCATCGCCTGGAGGTCTATCCCGGCATCGGCGAGGCGGAGGCGGGGGCGGTGCTGCGCGCCTTCTTTCGCGCCCGCCGCTGAGCCCATTGGGCTTTTGCACCGCAAAAGGTTGTGAACAGGGCGTCGCTGCGGATATGAGGGCGGTGCACCATGAGCGCACCTTTTCCCTGGATCGACGTAGCGATCATCTTCGTGCTGATCGCGATCAACGGCATTTTCTCGATGTCGGAGTTGGCAATTGTCTCCGCCCGCCCGGCGCGGCTGGAGGCGCTGGCCCGGCTGGGCAATCGCGGCGCCAAGACCGCGATCGAGCTGGCGGAGGATCCCGGCAAGTTCCTTTCCACCGTTCAGATCGGCATCACCCTGATCGGCATCGTCGCCGGCGCCTATTCGGGCGCCAGCCTGGGCGAGCCGGTGGGCAAGCGGATCGAGGCGCTGGGGCTTTCCGCCGAACTCGCCCACACGCTGGGCCTCACGCTGGTGATCGGGCTCACCACGTTCGGCTCGCTGGTGATCGGCGAGCTGGTGCCCAAGCAGTTCGCGCTGCGCTCGCCCGAGCCGATCGCAGCGGCGATGGCGCTGCCGATGCGCTGGCTCTCCTGGGGCACGGCTCCGGTAGTGTGGCTGCTCGATTCGTCGACCGGCCTCGTCTTCCGCCTGCTCCGCCTCAACCGCGAATCGGAAAACCGCGTCACCGCCGAGGAACTGCATCTGATCGTGGCGGAGGCCAGCAAGTCGGGCGTGATCGAGGAGCATGAGCGCTCGATCATCTCGGGCGTGGTCCGCCTCGCCGATCGCCCGGTGCGGGAGGTGATGACGCCGCGCACCCAGGTCGACTGGCTCGACGTCAGCCTGGACGGCGCCGGCATCCGCGAGGAGCTGCTCGCCACGCCGCACACCCGCCTGCCGGTGGCGGAGGGCTCGATCGACTCCGTGATCGGCGTGGTGCAGGCGCGCGACATCGCCGCCGCGCTGTTCCGCGGCGAGCCGCTCGACCTGCGCAAGCTGATGCGTAAGGCGCCCGTGCTGCCGGACCAGGTCGACGCGATGGACGCGCTCACCGCGCTCCGCCAGGCCGAGGTGCCGATGGGGCTGGTGCACGACGAATATGGCCATTTCGAAGGCATCGTCACGCCGGCCAACCTGCTCGCGGCAATCGCGGGCGAGTTCGCGTCGGACGCGGAGCCAGGCGACAACCCCAATATCGTCGAGCGTGAGGACGGCTCGCTGCTCGTCGCTGGCGCCACGCCGGCGGACCAGCTGGCCGAGCGGCTCGGCATCGATCTGCCCGAGGATCGCGACTATGCGACCGTCGCGGGGCTTGCGCTGGCGGTGTTCAAGCATCTGCCGGTCGAGGGCGAGGTGTTCGAGCAGCAGGGCTGGCGGTTCGAGATCGTCGACCTCGACGGCCGCAAGATCGACAAGCTGCTGGTGAGCCGCGAGGGCGCGTAGATTTGAAGGCGTATCCTCCCCCGCCAGGGGGAGGTCGGCTGCGCAGCAGGTCGGAGGGTGAGGAAGCACGACGGCCCGCGAGGTTCTGGCGTCCTCCCCCTCCGTCGCCGCCTCCCCCTGGCGGGGGAGGAAACGCACTACCGCGAGGTGCAAGCCGCAAGATCGTCCAATTCCGGAAATCCCGCCGCGCCCCCTTATAGTTGCGCCCTCATCCCTCGCATGGTAGCGCCCGCGGCTTGAATGGGGCCATTCCGCGTCCCTAACTTCAGGCTTTTCGGGAACCCATGTTCGCCACTCCAGCATATGCACAGGCCGCAGGCGCGGCTGGTCAGGGTAGCACTCTGGCCGGGATCGCGTCGGTAGCGCCGCTCGTCCTGATCTTCATCGTCTTCTACTTCCTGATGATCCGCCCGCAGCAGAAGCGGATGCGGACCCTGCAGGATTCGCTCAAGGCGGTGAAGAAGAACGACACCGTGATCACCGCCGGCGGCCTGATCGGCAAGGTCACCAAGGTCGACGAGACGGAAGTCGAGATCGAACTCGGCCCCAACGTGAAGGTCCGCGCGATCAAGTCGACGCTCGCCGAAGTGCGCCCGCACGGCGCCAAGCCTGCGAACGACTGATGCTGGATTTCCCGCGCTGGAAGGTCTGGTCGATCACCCTCGGCCTTGCCCTGATGGTCCTGCTCGCGGTGCCGAGCCTGGTGCCGGAGAGCATCCGCAACACCTGGCCGCACTGGGTGCCCAAGCCCGCCGTCAACCTCGGCCTCGATCTCGCGGGCGGTTCGTACCTGCTCCTCGAGGGCGATACGAGCGACGTGCAGCAGACCAAGCTCGAGCAGATGCGCGAGCAGGTCCGCCTGGCGATGCGCCGCGACCCGCGCGTGGAAATCGGCGACATCTCGATCGCCGGCGGCAAGCTGAGCTTCATGGTCCGCGATCCCGGCAAGGTGGATGCGGCGCGCGAGAAGCTGCTGCCGATGACCAACGGCGTCGGCACCACCGGCCAGCGTGACTGGGAAATCCAGGTCGTCGATTCGACCCGCTTCGTGCTGACCCCCACCCAGGCGGGGCTGGCGCAGCAGATCGAAACCGCGATGAACGACGCGCGCGAAGTGGTCGACAAGCGTATCAACGCGCTCGGCACCCGAGAGCCGACCGTGATCCGCGAAGGCAGCAACCGCATCGTCGTGCAGGTCCCCGGCCTCCAGGATCCCAGCCAGCTCAAGGCGCTGCTCGGCAAGACTGCCAAGCTGGAATTCAAGCTGGTCGACACCAGCGTGACCCCGCAGCAGATCGCCTCGAACGACATCCCCGTCACCTCGCAGCTGCTCCAGTACGAGAATGGCGCGCCGATCGTGGTCAACCGCACCGCGATGATCACCGGCGACATGCTGGTCGACGCGAAGCAGAGCTACGACCAGCAGGGCCGTCCCGACGTGACGCTGCAGCTGGACGGCGCCGGCGCCAAGCGCTTCGCTCGGGTGACCACCGAAAATACGCAGAAGCCGTTCGCGATCATCGTCGACAACAAGGTGATCTCGGCGCCGAACATCAACGAGCCGATCCTCGGCGGCAGCGCTTCGATCTCGGGGGGCTTCACCGTGGACAGCGCCAACCAGCTCGCCATCGCGCTGCGTTCGGGCAAGCTGCCGATCAACCTGAAGGTCGTGCAGGAATCGACCGTCAGCCCCGAGCTCGGCAACGACTCGATCCGCGCCGGCGTCACCGCGTCGGTGATCGCGATCGTCGCGGTGATCGTGTTCATGGTGCTCACCTATGGCCGCTTCGGCGTCTATGCGAATATCGCCGTGACGCTCAACGTGCTGGTGATCCTGGCAGTGATGGGCATGCTCAGCGCGACGCTGACGCTGCCCGGCATCGCCGGCTTCGTGCTGACCATCGGTACAGCGGTCGATGCCAACGTGCTGATCAACGAGCGTATCCGCGAGGAACGTCGCCGCGGCCGCAGCGTGATGCAGGCGGTCGAGCTCGGCTACAAGGAAGCCAGCCGCACCATCTTCGAGGCCAACGTCACCCACGCGATCGCCGGCGCGATCATGCTGGTGCTCGGTTCGGGCCCGATCCGCGGCTTCGCGGTGGTGCTGCTGATCGGCATCGCCAGCTCCGTCTTCACCGCCGTGGTGTTCACGCGCATGCTCGTCACGCTCTGGCTGCGCCGCAAGCGCCCGAGCGAGATCCATATTTAAGGAAGCGCCGACATGCGGCTCCTCAAGATCGTACCCGACAACACCAATATCGGCTTCGTCCGCATCCGGTTCATCGCGTTCGCGGTCACCGCGCTGCTGACCGTCGCCGCGATCGGTCTGGTCGCGGTGCATGGCCTCAACTTCGGCGTCGACTTCGTCGGCGGCGTGTCGATCGAGGAAAAATTCACCTCGGCGCCCCCGCTCGACGAGCTGCGCTCGACGGTGAACGAGCTCGGCTATGGCGAGGCGGTCCTTCAGGACATGGGCGGCAAGAACGTCGTCACCATCCGCCTGCCGGTGCCCAAGTCGAACGATGCGGGCGCGACCAACGCGATGGTCGAGCGGGTCAAGGGCGCGGTGGCGGCCAAGTTCCCGGGCGCGACCTTCTCCACCTACTCGACCGTTTCCGGCAAGGTTTCGAACGAGCTGATCCGCAACGGCGTGCTCGCGGTGGCGCTGGCGATCATCGGCATCGCGATCTTCTCCTGGCTGCGCTACGAATGGCAGTTCGGCGTCTCCACCGCGGTCGCCATCCTGCACGACGTGCTGATGACGCTCGGCTTCTTCGCGGTGACCGGCATGGTGTTCGACCTGAACATCGTCGCCGCGGTGCTGACGATCATCGGCTATTCGATCAACGACAAGATGGTGATCGACGACCGCATCCGCGAGAACATGCGCAAGTACCGCAAGATGGGGATGAGCGAGCTGATCGACCTCTCGGTCAACGAGACGCTGCCGCGTACCGTGATGACCTCGCTCACCATCCTGCTCGCGCTGGCGTCGCTGCTGGTGTTCGGCGGGCACGTGCTGCGCGGCTTCACCTCGGCGATGATGCTCGGCATCGTGGTCGGCACCTATTCGTCGATCTACGTCTCGTCCTCGCTGCTGATCACGCTCGGCCTCAAGCCCGGCGTGAAGCCCGAAAAGGGCGATTCGATCGCCGACAATGCCGAGCGCGTGGCGCCGCGCGAGCGTCCCTGACGTGAAGATCGAGCGGCGTAGCGCAGAAGGACCGCTGATCTCCGGGTTTTCCGGCGGCGGCTTTCGCGTCGACGAGAATGTCTATCACGGGCTGATCATCACGCCGCAGCGCGCGGACGGATGGTCGCCCCCGACGGTGGCCGAGCTGACCGAGGCGGACCTCCAACCCGCCTTCGCGCTGGATCCGCAGCCGGAATTCCTGCTGCTCGGCACCGGCGCCACGCTGATCCGGCCGCCGCTCTCCCTGGTGAAGGCGCTGGAGAAGCGCGGCATCGGCATCGAGGCGATGGACAGCCGCGCGGCGGCGCGCGCCTGGGGCGTGCTCCGCGCCGAGCTGCGCTGGGTGGCGGGCGCGCTCTACCCGCTCGCCTGAGCTTCCTCGGCGAACAGCGCCGGCAGGGTGCGCGCCAGCCGCGTTAGCGCCGCCTCCCAGCGATCCGGATCGAACGGCCGGGCAAGGCGGGCGAGCAGATCGTCCCCGGGCGCCAGCGGATCGAAGGCATCGTTCAGCAGATATTGCGCGAACCAGAGCCGCGCCGCTTCGAGATCGGGGCGCCGCGCGGTGCCGGCGGCGACGCCGGCCACGAACGGCGCCAGCGCGCCATAGGCGTTCAGCCACCCGCCGCTGTCGAAGCGCGAGTGACGATGCATCGGCACCCCGAAGAACGCGGCCAGCGCAAAGGTCTTGGAGTCGCCGACCAGCATGCCGTCGGCGTGGCGGGCCATCGCCAGGGTCGCGGGCTGCATGCCGATCCGGGGCGGCAGCAGCACGACATTGTCGCAATCGCCCACTGCCTCGATGAGCGCGGCGGCATCGACATGCGCATCGTTGAGCGGGTGGTTGGTCACCGCCAGCGTGCACCGATCGCCCAGTAGGGCCGACAGTTCGCGAACCAGCGCGGCATTGGGCTTGGTGCCCAGCCGGTGCATCGCGAAGAAATTGTCCTCGGTCTCGCATTCGAGCGGGAGGAGCAGCAGCGGGCGATCCGCGGGCATACCGAGCCGCGCGAACAGCATGGCGCGCTCGTCCGGCGCGGGCGCGAGGCTGCGCTGGAGCCGCTCCCAGGCAGGCGCGATCATGGCCCGCAGGCGATCGGCCTCGGCGGGCGTCATCTCCGCGAGCAGGCCATGGTCGTGCGGGCGCTCGGCGAGCAAAATCCAGCGCGGCGGCGGCGCGAAGGGCTCGTAGCGCCCCTCCATCAGCAGGCGGACGGTGCCGGGGAAGTGGCGCGTGGTTTCGTAATCGGCGGTGCGGCACAGCACCATGTCGGGCGCGAGATCGCGGACAAAGCCGATCAGCCCCTCGGCATCCTCGGGCGCGGTGCGGGTGCTGGGATGGTCGGGGCCGTCCATGATGTACCAGCGCAGCTCCGGCAGGTCCGCGCAGCGGGCGAGCTCGTCCTGGCCGATGCCGGTGCCACGCCAGGGCGCGGGGGCGAGGACATGGACCTCATGGCGCTCGCCAAGGCGGCGCAGCATCGGCTCGACGATGTGGACGAACCACCAGTTGGTCACCATCGGCAGGTAGAAGAGGATCCGCTGGCGCTGCTCGGGGTGCGGGAGGGGCGGCAAGGGAACTCCGTTGGCGAGGGGACCTGCCTTGCTTATAGGCCCGCAGGACGCCGGAGGACATGCGGTCGACGCAATTTGCCGCGGCTGCCCAGCAGGTGAGATTCAGGCATGGCCTACCGATTCGAGCGCTGCTTCGGCAGCCGCCGCATCGGGCGCCAGCAGCCAGGCTTCGGCGCCCTCGATGCTGTCGAAATAATAGGCCTCGCGGTCGCTCGCTGCCCGCTTGATCTGCATCCGCGCCAGCGACTGGGCGACGACGATGGCGAGGCGCCGCGAGGCGAATTTGGGGTTGTTCAGCACATGCTTGAACGATTCGACGCTGTCCTGCGACTGGATCTTCATCCCGCGGATATCGACCAGCGTGACATGCGCGTTGGGCGCGCATGTCAGTTGGCGATGCGCCTGGTCCCGCGCCGCCACGAAGCGGACGATGTCCTCCACCGCGAAGAAGCCGGACATCACGATGCGGACGAGGCTGTTGGACGCGTCGACGTCGATGGAGAAGGCAGCTTCCATGGGTTCCGATCCGGCAGCGTCGCGCACCCGTTGGAACGGGCTTGGCGGGGGAGAACCTATGGGTGCACGGGGTGGTCCTCAATTCCGTATCGTTCCGAAGGGGTTGGGAAGGTGGGTTGCTTCGCTGCAGTTCGGCGCGGCGTAGCTAGGCGACTGGTTAAGCCCCGGGTACGGACTTTCCCTCTCCCGCCTGCGGGAGAGGGAGGGAGCCGCCGACAGGCGGCGGAAGGGTGAGGGTGTGTGGGACGAATGCGGCCCTCTCCTTCGCCCGACTCACCCTCACCCCGGCCCTCTCCCGCAGGCGGGAGAGGGAGATATCGATGCCGCTCTACCTCGACTGCGGACAGGCGATGCGCCGCGACACCGCTCGGGAATTCGTCGCCGAACACACGCCCGTCCGCCGCCTGAGGCCGTCTGAATTCAGTTTTGATGACATAGCGTATGACCGCTCTCCACAAATCCTTGCCATCAGCCGCACGCTAGCTTCCGCGGCGGATCCCGTCGGCTGACGGCAGAACCGTGACGATGACGCGCCGATACCGGGTGAGCGCCGGCGTGCCCTTGTCGGTCACCGCGACGACGAAATGCACCGTCTCGGGCTTCTCCACTACGGGTGCCGTCGCGTTGGCGCGGTAGATGTTTTCGGGACGGTTGATCGGCACCGGCTGCTTCCAGCTGCCCGCCTCGGGATAGGGGAACCAGGCGAAGGACAGGCTGTCGCCGTCTGGATCGGTGCTTGGGGACGCATCCAGCACGATCGTCTCGCCCGAACGGACGGTCAGCCGATCGGAATGGGCGAGGTGGGGGACCGGCGGGTGGTTGGCCTCGGCGAACGGACGCGTCGTCCAGGCGATGCGCGCGGCCATGTCGTTCTGATAGGCCGCGCGCCAGCGCCACACCGTCACCATCGGCCCGCGAAAGCTCTTCTCCGACGCGACCGGCCGCGAATAGGGCGTCGGCACCATCGGCGTGTAGGCGTCGTCGGCGTTGGTCCAGATCGGCCGCGTCTCGGGCGCGAGCGGGATGCCGCCGGTCACCGTCTCGCCGGGCGGGAAGGGGCGGGGGACATAGCGCTCGTAGCGACCGCCCCAGCCGCCCCATTCGGGATGCTCGGGGTCGCCGAGGCCGGTCGGGATAAGGTTGAGGAACGAGGGTGTGTCGCCCTCCATCGTCCAGGCGACGTCGGGATAGAGCGCGCCCATGGGGCCGTGGCCCTGCTGGATGTTGCGGGCGATCCAGTCGTTGGAGACCGACCCGTTGTCGATCCCCTCGATCGGGGTGCTCATGCCCGTCCAGCTGCCGTTGCTGTAGGGGCCGGTGCTGACGATGTAGAAGAGGTTCGGGAATTCCCGGCGCAACCAGGCGCCCGAATCGTCCTGGTCGGAGATGGTGTAGACGCGCAGCTTGGCGATCAGCCGGGCCGCCTCGGCCGGGCTGCGGGTGGCGCGCAAGGTGTGGAGCGCCTGTGCCAGCGTGTTCGCGCCGCCCCACACCGCCACCCAGAGCGGCCGCGGATCGGGGCGTTCGAGCGCGCGGAGGAGCAGCGCCGACCCGGCGCTGTCCTTGCCCGCGCCGACGCCGGCCATGCCATAGCCGGGCTGGCCGCTCTGGATCAGCGCCAGCAACTGGGCGGCAGAGGGATAGCCGGGCGCGTGGCGCAGCAGGTTGGGCTGGACCTTGCCATAGCCGGCGACGATCCGGCGCATCGTCTCGGGCTGCGGATCGGTCTTCAGCCAGATCGAGGTGGTGGCGATCAGCCCCTCGATGTCGATCTCGTTGGCGTAGAGCAGCAGGCGGATCAGCGACTGGCTGTCGTCCGCCTCGGCCTCGATGTCCGAGAGGACGATCAGCCGCTGCTTCTCGACCACCGGGTCGCCCGCCGCCTGCGCAGGTGCCGCCACGGCGAGCACCACCGCCAAACCGATGCCGAACTGTCGCATGCGCCGCCCCTCTCCCGTTTGGCGGGAGCCTAGAGGGGCGGGGCGGCGCCTGTCACGGAAAAGCTGGCGGTTTCAGCCCTGCTTCGCCAGGTACCTCGCGCGGAAGTCGTTGGCGAAGGCGGTGAGCCGCTGTTCCTCGATCGCCGCGCGCAGGTCCGCCATCAGGGCCTGGTAGAACCAGAGATTATGCTCGGTCATCAGCATCGCGCCCAGGATCTCGCCGGCGCGGACGAGGTGGTGGATATAGGCGCGGCTCCAGGTGCTGCAGACCGGGCAGGCGCAGGCGGGATCGAGCGGGCCCTGGTCCTCGGCGAACTTCGCGTTGCGGATGTTGATCGGCCCTTCGCGCGTGAACGCCTGGCCGGTGCGGCCCGAGCGGGTCGGCAGCACGCAATCGAACATGTCGATGCCGCGCTCGACCGCGCCGACGATGTCGTCGGGCTTGCCGACGCCCATCAGGTAGCGCGGCTTGGCTTCGTCGAGCTGGCCGGGGGCATAGTCGAGCACGCCGAACATCGCCTCCTGGCCCTCGCCCACCGCGAGGCCGCCGACCGCATAGCCGTCGAAGCCGATATCCTTCAGCGCGTCGGCGCTGGCCTTGCGCAGGCCCTCGTCGAGCGCACCCTGCTGGATGCCGAACAGCGCGGCGCGGGCGGCATGGTCCTCGCCCGAATCGAAGCCGGCGCGGCTGCGCCTGGCCCAGCGCATCGAGCGCTCCATCGCCTTGGCCTGCACGTCGCGGGCCGAGGTGGTCGGCACCAACTCGTCGAACGCCATGACGATGTCCGAGCCCAGCAGCCGCTGGATCTCCATCGAGCGCTCGGGGCTCATCATGTGGCGCGAGCCGTCGAGGTGCGAGGCGAAGGCGACGCCTTCCTCGCTGCGCTTGGTGAGTTCGGACAGGCTCATCACCTGATAGCCACCCGAATCGGTGAGGATCGGCCGGTCCCAGCCCATGAACTTGTGCAGCCCGCCCAGCCGCGCGACGCGCTCGGCGGTGGGGCGCAGCATCAGGTGATAGGTGTTGCCGAGCAGGATGTCGGCGCCGCTGGCGCGCACGTCCTGCGGCTTCACCGCCTTGACGGTGGCGGCGGTGCCGACCGGCATGAAGGCCGGGGTGCGGATCTCGCCGCGCTGCATGGCGATGGTGCCGCGGCGCGCCTTGCCGTCGGTGGCGTGGATGGTGAACTGGAAACGGGGCATGCGTGGCTATTGGCGCGTTTGGGCCGGGAATCCAAGGGAGGGCCGTGTGGCGGAACAGGACGACGAGCTGCGGGCGATGGCGACGCATCGCGGGCTGAAGCTGGTCAAGTCACGGCGGCGCAAGGCCGGGGGCGACTTCGGGTTGTATGGGCTGAAGGATGCGGGCGGGGCGGAGGTGTTCGGCTTCGGGGCCGACGGGCTGACGGCGGATGCCGAGGCGATCCGCGATTTCCTGCGCGGGGGTGTGCGGAGCGACTGGAGCACGTCGGTCGAGACCACGCCGGGGCCCAGGCGCCCGGCCAAGCCGAAGCCTGCTCCCAAGCCCAAGCCCGCACCGCCGCCCAGGCCGCGCTTCAAGCCCGAGGTCGCGAACCTGTTGCGCGACCTGCCCGAGGCGAACGACGAGGAGGTGTTCACCGATTTGCTCAAGCGCCCGGGGGTGCGGATCGAGCGGATCGTCTCGCGCGGGCAGGCGACGCCCGGGGATGCGCCGATGGTGCAGGACTGGGACGAATGGGTGGTGGTGCTCGAAGGCGCTGCGGGGATTCGGATCGAGGATTCGGCCGAGGTGCGGCTGGGCCCGGGCGACCATCTGCTGATCGCCGCCGGCCAGAAACATTGGGTGACATGGACCGCGCGTGACCGGCCGAGCGTTTGGCTCGCCATACATCTCGACGGATAGGAGCAAGACCCATGGCCGAACCCCTCAACCCCGGCGACGACGCCGCCCCCGGCACGCCCGGCACCGGCGAGGATATCTGCCGCCGCTGCGGCGGGTCGGGCCGGATCGACGGTGGCGTTTGCCCGAATTGCGGCGGCACGGGCAAGGTGATCGAGGGGATGGGCGGGGGGTAATCGGCATAGAGCTACGCCGAGCTTCTGCGTCACCTCCGTGCCCCTGCGAAAGCAGGGGCCCAGGGTCGCGGGCGACTCGCTCTCCTACCCTGGGCTCCTGCTTTCGCAGGAGCACGAGGAACTACGGCAGCAGCAGCCCCGCGAGCGCCGCCGACATCAGGTTCGCCAGGCTCCCCGCGATCAGCGCCTTGATCCCCAGCCGCGCGATCACCGGCCGCTGGTTGGGCGCCAGGCTGCCGGTGGTCGCCATCTGGATCGCGATCGAGCTGAAATTGGCGAAGCCGCACAGCGCGAAGGTGATGATCGCCTTGGAACGCGGCGCCAGGTCGGTCGCCTTGCCGAGCTCGATGAAGCCGACGAACTCGTTGAGCACCACCTTGGTGCCGAACAGACCGCCCGCGGTGAGCGATTCGTGCCACGAGATGCCGAGCAGGTACATCACCGGCGCGAAGATCGCCCCGATGATCGCCTGGAAGCTGAGGTGCGGATAGCCGAACCAGCCGCCAACCATCCCGAGCAGGCCGTTGGCGAGCGCCACCAGTGCCACGAAGGCGAGCACCATTGCGCCCACTGCCACCGCGATCTTCACGCCGGTCGAGGCGCCATTGGCCGCTGCCATGATGATGTTGGCGGCGCGTTCCTCCTGGAAATCCTCCTCGGCGACGCGGATCACCTCGTCCTCGCCCGACATCGGCGCGTCGACGACGGCGGGCTCGTCCGGCATGATGATCTTGGCCATCATCAGCCCGCCCGGCGCCGCCATGAACGACGCGGCGAGCAGATAGGGGAGCGAAGCCGGCCCGAGCAGGCTGGCATAAGCGGCGAGGATCGTGCCCGCGACGCCCGCCATGCCGACGCTCATCACCGCGAACACCTGCGAGGGGGTGAGGCGGGCGAGATAGGGGCGGATCACCAGCGGCGCCTCGCTCTGGCCGACGAAGATGTTCGCCGCCGCGCAGAGCGATTCGACCTTGCTGACTCCGGTCACCTTCTCGATCGCGCCGCCGATCCAGCGCACGACCAGCTGCATGATGCCGACATGGTAGAGGATCGAGACGAGGGCGGCGAAGAAGATGATCACCGGGAGCGCTGCGATCGCGAGGCTCTGCCCGCCCAGTTCGGGCTTGGCGAGGTTGCCAAACAGTAGCTGGGTGCCCGCGCTGGCATAGCCGAGCAGCGCCGAGACCCCGTTTGCCATGCTGTGCAGCGCCACCTGGCCCCAGCCGGTGCGCAGCACGATGACCGCAAGGCCGGCCTGGAGCAGGAAGGCGGGCCCGACGACGCGCAGGCGGATCGCCCGGCGATTGCTGGAAAGCAGGAAGGCGATCGCCAAAATCGCCAGCACCCCGAAAATGCCGATCGGGAAATGAGTCATTCTGAAGTGTTCGTCCCCATCGCCGGCGGAATCCAGGCCAGCAAACCCGCCGACCATACACGCGGCGGCGCATCTTGCCAGCCGCTTGCGTTGGCCGGGGCTGGGACAGGCGCGCCGCGCTAGTCGTCCAGCCCGACGGCAAAGGCGAGCCGCAGCGCTTCGGAAAGGCTGCGCGCACCCAGTTTGGCCATGGCGTTGGCGCGGTGGACCTCCACCGTGCGGGGCGAGATGCCCAGGTCATAGGCGATGGTCTTGTTCGGGTAGCCGCGCGCCAGCCCGCGCAGCACGTCCTGCTCGCGCGGGGAGAGCAGGGCGATGCGCCGTTCCGCCTCCGCCCGGCTGGCAAGCGCGGCATCGCCTTCCTCCAGCCGCTCGAAGCCGCGTTCCAGCGCTTCGACCAGCGCGTCCCTCTCGAACGGCTTTTCGAGGAAGTCGATCGCGCCGCCCTTCATCGCCGCCACGGCGGTGCCGACATCGCCGTGCCCGGTCAGCACGATCACCGGCAGCTTGACGCCGCGCTTGGCGAGCTCGGCCTGCACCTCGATCCCGTCCATCTCGGGCATGCGCACGTCGAGCAGGATGCAGCCGGGCTTGGCGTCGGCCACCTTCCCCAGGAAATCGACGCCCGAGCCATAGGTGTCGACGTCGTATCCCGAGGTGCGCAGCATGAAGCTCGTCGAACGCCGGACCGACTCCTCGTCGTCGACCAGGTGGATGCGCTTGCGCTCGCTCATGCGGGTTCCTCGTGTGCGGACATCAGGGTGAAGTTGAAGATGGTGCCCCCCTCGGCGCGGGGCTCCGCCCAGATGCGGCCGCCATGCGCCTCGACGATGGTGCGGCAGATCGACAGGCCGAGGCCCATGCCGCGCTCCTTGGTGGTGGCGAAGGCCTGGAACAGCCGCGGCGCCTGCTCTGGCGCGATGCCCGGGCCGGTATCCGCCACCCAGATGCGGACCAGATTGCGCGGCGCCACTTCCGAGCCGATGGTGATCTCGCGCACCGGGCTCTCCGCCATCGCCTCGATCGCGTTGCGGATCAGGTTGACCAGCACCTGCTGGATCTGCACCCGGTCGCACAGCACCGCGGTGGCGTGCGGATCGAGTGCGTAGAAGGCGCGCACGCCCAGCTCGCGCGAACCGGTGAGCGCCAGCCGGCTGGCCTCGTCGATCAGGCGGGGCAGGTCGACCAGCCCCATGTCCGCCTCGCCGCGCGCGACGAACTCGCGCAGCCGCCGGACGATGTTGCCCGCGCGCAGCGCTTCCTTGACCGACTCCTCCATGGCTTCCTGGATCATCGCCTGATCCTCGGGATCGTCGTTGTCGCGCGCCATCAGGTTGCGGCCGGCCTCGAGATAATTGGCGATGGCAGTGAGCGGCTGGTTGAGCTCGTGCGCCAGCGTCGAGGCCATGGTGCCCATCGCCGAGAGCCGCGAGACATGAATCAGCTCGGACTGCAGCTCCTTGAGCCGCAGCTCGGAGCGCTGCTCGTCGGTGAGGTCGCGGATGAAGCCGGTGAAGATCCGCTGCCCCTCGCTACTCGCCTCCCCGACCTGCAGCTCCATCGGGAAATCGGTGCCGTCGCGGCGCTGGCCGACGACGATGCGGCCGATGCCGATCACCCGCCGCTCGCCGGTGGTGAGGTAGCGCGAGAGATAGGAGTCGTGCAGTTGCGCGTCGGGCGCGGGCATCAGCATGCTGACGTTGCGGCCGATTACGTCCGCCTCCGTCCAGCCGAACAGCCGTTCGGCGGCGGCGCTGAACGAGAGGATGACGCCCTGGTCGTCGATCACCACCATCGCCGAGGGCACGGTGGCGAGGATCGAGCGCAGGTGCAGCGCGCTGCCGGCGAGCGCGGTCTGCGACGCCTTTTGGTCGGTGATGTCGCGAAACACCTCGGCATAGCCGCGCAAGGATCCGTCTGCAGCGACCAGTGCCGTCAGCTGCACTTCCGCAAGATATTCGCTGCCGTCGCGGCGGATGCGCCAGCCTTCCTCGATCAGCCGGCCAGCGGCGCGGGCACGCTCCAGGTCCCGCCTCGGCTTGGACGCCTTTGCCTCGGCCGGGGGGTAATGGAGTGCGACCTCGGCGCCGGCCAGATCAACGGGCATCCAGCCGTCGAGCAGCTCAACGCCGCGGCTCCAACTGGCGATCCGGCCCAGCGCGTCGAGCAGCAGCACGCCGCGATCGGTCGCCGCCTCGAACAGCAGCGCCATCGCCGCAGGATCATGGGCGGGTCTATCCGTCATAAACTCCGATGCTTGTACGCGGTCGTTCGCATATCTGTACGCCGCCTCCCGAACGCACGCTAGGATTTGATCATCGTCAAAGTAAAGGGCGGTTAACTACGGGATATCTCTGCACTTCTTTGATGGAGGCGGAAATGCTCGACGTCATTGGCAGCAATTACCTGTACATGGTGGTGGGGGCGATGGGGGTGTTCACCCTGGCGCTCGCGTTCGTCAGCCTCAGCGAGTACATGCATCCGCGCGACCGGTGAGCGCACACGGGCTTCCCCCGCGCGGCGGGGCACGCTAGCGCGGTTGCATGACTGCGAACCTGTCGATCGCCGGCCTCGAACTGGGCGGCACCAAATGCGTGGCGACCTTGGGCAGCGGCCCGGGCGACATCCGCGAACAGCATGTCGTGCCGACCACGGATCCGGCGACCACGCTCGCCGGACTCGAGGCGGTGCTCGACGGCTGGTCCTTCGACGCGATCGGCATCGCCAGCTTCGGCCCGATCGAGCTCAACCCGGCACGCCCCAATTTCGGCTCGATCATCGCGACGACCAAGCCCGGCTGGAACGACACCGATCTTACCCGCCGCCTCTCCGCGCGCTACGGCAAGCCGCTGGCGATCCAGACCGACGTCAACGGCGCGGCGCTTGCCGAAGCGCGCTGGGGGGCCTCGGCGGGGCTGTCGACCCACGCCTATATCACCATCGGCACCGGGGTGGGCGTCGGGCTGGTCGCCAATGGCCGGCCGATCATGGGCTATGCGCATGGCGAGGCGGGGCATATGCGCTCGGCCCGCGCCCCCGGCGACACGTTCCAGGGCTGGTGCCCCTATCATGGCGATTGTGCCGAGGGGCTGCTCTCCGGCCCGGCGCTGGCGGCGCGATTCGGCCGGCCGGGACAGGATGTCGCCGACGACGCGCCCGAATGGGACTATTTCGCGCACGATCTGGCGGCGCTGCTCCACAATCTGATCGTCAGCCTGGCGCCCGAGCGCATCGCGATCGGTGGTGGGGTGATGACGCGGCGGCCACAGCTGTTCGGCGCGGTGCGCGCGAAGGTGGCGGCGAGCATCAACGGCTATGGCGCGCTGGCGGGCTATTGCGAGGAGCTCGACACGCGGGTCGGCCCCCCGGGGCTGGGCGACATGGCGGGGCCGCTGGGCGCGATCGCGATGGGGCTCGAAGCGCTCGATCGCTGAGCGCGCGCGCTTTGGGGGTTGCGTCCTGCGGCCAAGCGGCATACAGGGCGCACCCTCGGTCGGGGCGTAGCGCAGCCTGGTAGCGCATCACACTGGGGGTGTGGGGGTCGCAGGTTCGAATCCTGTCGCCCCGACCAAGCCACACCCAAGCAATCCTGAAATCGCCGGATCGTTGCGCGGACGCGACCTTAGGGGAACGCCCCCTTTGCACGCCCGCACCCGCCACCCATATGCGCGTCCATGAGTGACAAGAACGCTGCGTGGCACGGCACGACGATCCTTTCCGTGCGCAAATCCGGCAAAGTGGTGATTGCAGGCGACGGCCAGGTTTCGGCCGGAAACACCGTGATGAAGCCCAACGCCCGCAAGGTGCGTCCACTGGGCGACGGCAAGGTGATCGCGGGCTTCGCCGGCGCCACCGCCGATGCCTTCACCCTGTTCGAGCGGCTCGAGGCCAAGCTGGAGCGCCACCACGGCCAGCTGCTACGCGCGGCGGTCGAGCTCGCCAAGGACTGGCGGACCGACAAATATCTCCGCAATCTGGAGGCGATGCTGCTCGTCGCCGACAGGGACGTCACGCTGGTGATCACCGGCAATGGCGACGTGCTCGAGCCCGAGGCGCACGAGCATGGCACCGTCGCGGCGATCGGCTCGGGCGGCAATTTTGCGCTCTCCGCGGCGCGCGCGCTGATCGAGTACGAACCCGATGCCGAAGTGGTCGCCCGCAAGGCGATGGCGATCGCCGGCGAGCTGTGCGTCTACACCAACGACCGGCTGACCGTGGAAACGCTGGACGCGGCGTGATCCTTCTTCTTCGCCCCTCCTCCTGGGAGGAGGGGTTGGGGGTGGAGGGATGCCAGACCCGATGTTGGTCTCGGTGAGACTCGGGCCCCCCCCCCACCCCCCCCCCCACGGGGGGGGGGTTAAGAAAAACAAGGGAAAAAGAAAAACAAAAAAAACCCCACCAC
>NZ_JBEPMH010000005.1:0-394618 GCF_040545665.1 Sphingomonas trueperi
CGCCGTGCGGGTGGTGAGGGTGGCTCACGAACTTTTCCGCCGCGCCCGCACGGGCCCCGCGCCGAACCCCCCGTGACACGTCGCGCGCACATGCTTTGCTCCTGCAAAGGCGATCGAAAGCATCGCCCCCCCCCCCCCCCCCGGGAGAGACACGATGCCGATGTTCCGCAAGCTTGCCGCGCTCGGCCTGATCGCCGCGACGATGATCGGCGCCGCGCCGCCGGACGCAGCGCGACCGCCGATCACCGGCATCTCCCACCTCGCCGTCTATGCGACCGACATGGCGGCGACAGACCATTTCTACCGGGTGGTGCTAGGGGCGCGGAAGGGCGCGGACCCGGAAAACCCGGCAGGCGTGCGCTATTATTTCAGCCCGCGCCAGTTCGTCGAGGTCCTGCCTGCGCCCAAGGACCATGGGCCCAGCATGCTCGCCCATGTCGGCTACATCACCGCCGATGCGGGCAAGTTGCGCGCCTGGCTCGCCGCGCATGGTGTCGGCGATCTGACGACGGTGCAGCGCGGGCAGGGCGGCGACCAATGGTTCGGCGGGCGCGACCCCGAGGGCAACCAGATCCAGTTCGTCCAGCCGGGCAGCAGCGCCACCACGGCGGAGAAGGGCGCGATCAGCGGTCGGATCATCCATGTCGGCCATGCGGTGCACGACCGCGCGAAGCAGAACGATTTCTACCGCACGCTGCTGGGCTTCCGCCCCTATTGGTTCGGGGCCTTCCACCCCGACAAGGTCGACTGGGTTTCGCAGCAACTGCCGGACGGGCGCGACTGGCTGGAATATATGATGGTGGGCGAAGGCTCGGACGTGACGCTCGACAAGGTCGATGCGCGTCAGCTGGGCGTGCTCAACCACCTGTCGCTGGGCGTGGTCAACATGCAGGCGGCGGTGACCACGCTCTATCGCGAGAACCGGCTGAGCCCGCGGCACGACGGCCCGCAAATGGGCCTGGACGGCAAGTGGCAGGCCAATTTCTACGATCCCGACGGCACACGGGTGGAGCTGATGGAGTTCAAGCCCGCGACCAAGCCGTGCTGCTCGCCGTTCACGGCGGATAGTCCCGACCCCTGACCCTTCCTGTCCATCGCTGGGACGGCAACCCTGTTCAAATTGCAACGCTTGCGTTACAAAAACGGGGTAGATGGGGGTGGTGCAGCAACAGCGGAACTTGCGGGTCCGGGCGGAAGCGCCCGGCGTGCCCTATTTCACCCTCTCGAACGCGCCGCCCGAACTGCGCTTCGACGCCTATGCGGAGTCGGTCGATCCGATCTTCGATACGCGGCGCGAGGCGGTGGGGGGCGATTTCAGCGTGGGGCTCGACGGGTTCAACGCCGGCCCGGTGCTGATCGGCCGCTCGCGGATGTGGGGCGCCGGGTTCAACTATGACCGCGATATCCGCAAGGTCGCCCAGACCGGGGTCGAGGCGGTGCTGGTCCAGATCATCACCCGCGGCGGCGACGTGCGGCTGCACGACGGCGAGGCGACGGTGACCCGCCCCGGCGACATTTGCGTCGCCGACATGACGCGGCCTTTCGCCACCCGCACCGACGGCTGCGAGAATATCAGCATGGTGGTCCACCACGGGGCGCTGGGCCTCGACGAGCCTCGGCTCGATGGGCTGCACGGGCTGGTGCTGCGCCGCGAGACGTTGGCGGCGCAGCTGCTGGGCGAACATGCCCGGATGCTTGTCGAGCGGCTGCCCCAGGCAGGCGCGGACGATGCGATGGCGGTAGCGCGCGCGACGGGGCTGATGATGGGCGGGCTGATCGCCCCCGTCATCCAGGAGAGCGGTCCCCGCGCCTCGGTGGCGGTGGCGGCGCTGTTCCGGATCAAGCGGTTCATCCGCGCAAACCTTGCGCATCCGGAGCTGGGTCCGGACATGGTCGCCCGCGCGATGGGCATGTCGCGCGCCTCGCTCTACCGCGCTTTCGCGCCGCTGGGCAGTATCGGCGACTTCATCCGGCGCCAGCGGCTGGAGCGGGTGCTCAGCGACCTGGGCGACCCGGCGCAGCGCGGCAAGTCGATCGCCGAGATCGCCTATGGCTGGGGCTTCGCCGACTGGTCGACCTTCTCGCGCGCGTTCAAGGCGGCGTTTGGCATCACGCCGAGTGAGGCGCGAGCCGGTGTAGGTCTGGTGCTGCACCAGTCCGAGGGCGGCGCGGGCGACGTGCTGCTGCCGCACTGGATCCGCACCATGGAGACGCTGCGCCTCCCCGCCTGACACGCATCGGCTAGCCGTTGGTATAGGTTTTCGGGGCAGGCCTATGCGCTAGGGCGCTTCATCCCCTATGCGGCGCGGATTGCGAGTCCCCGAAGCTGGGATCGCTCTGCAACGCAACCAAATGGCCACTCGGCACTTTGGTGCGCCGCGACATAAAAGGATGAAAAATGAAGCGTGGGAGTTGGCGCGCGGGGCAGGGGGCTCTGCTCGCGATCATGGCGTTCGGAACGGCGATACCCGCCTTGGCGCAGCAGGTGGACGTGGGCGCGCCGCCGCCGCCCGCGGACGAGCTGAACAAGCCCAAGCCCGACGCGACGCAGGCGGATGCCGGCTCCGGGCCGCGCGCCGATACCCAGCGCCGCGCGCGCAGCCACATGCTCCACCCGCGCGATCCCTCGCCCTCGTCGCTGGCCGGTGACACGCAGAGCGCGCCGCCGCCCGGCCTGATCGGCGACTGGCAGGACATCCGCACCCGCATGGGCGAGCGCGGCATCGGCCTCTCCGCCCGCTATGCCTCGGAAACGGCGTACAATTTCAGCGGCGGCGATCGCAGCCTTGTGGCCGAGACCGGCCAGTTCGATTTCGGCGCGCTGCTCGATCTCGACAAGCTGGTCGGCTGGGGCGGGGCGGCGCTGCAGGGCACCGTCACCTGGCGCCGCGGCATCGATCTTACCACCACCGCGGGCCTCGGCGCGCTGCAGCAGGTGCAGGAAGTCTATGGCCGCGGCCAGACGGTGCGCGTGACGCAGCTGTGGCTCCAGCAGAAGCTGGGCGACAAGGTGGAAGTGAAGCTGGGCCGCACCAATCCGGGCGAGGATTTCGCGGTCTTTTCCTGCCATTTCCAGAATCTCAGCTTCTGCGGCGCGCAGCCGGGCAATCTCGTCGGTGACTATTGGTACAACTGGCCGGTCAGCCAATGGGGCGCCAACGTCCATGTCGACGTGGCGCCCGGCGTCTATGTCCAGGGCGGCGCCTATGAGGTGAACCCGCGCAACCTGGAGAGCACCTTCTTCATCGGCCATTTCAAGGGCGCGACCGGCGTGCTGCTCCCCGCCGAGATCGGCTGGACGCGGGGCGGCGACAAGGGCCATGTCGGCTCGTACAAGCTTGGCGGCTGGATCTCGACCGCCGATGGCGACGATCTGGTGCTCGACATCAACCGCCAGCCGCGCGCGGTGACAGGCCTCGCGCCGCTCCAGCATTCGAGCCGCTACGGCGTGTTCGCCAGCGTCCAGCAGCAGCTGACCGGCACCTCCAAGGACGGGCGGTCGCTGACCGGGTTCAGCATGTTCGCCAATGCGACCTTCGCCGATCGGGCGACGTCGCTAACCGACAACCAGGTCTCGGTCGGCCTGTTCTACAAGGGCCTCGCGCCGAGCCTGCCGGGCGACGTGATCGGCCTTGCGGTCGCGCGGACCAATGTGAACGGGCGGATCGACACCGCGGATCGGCTGGCGGGCAAGCCGGCGCGCGACGCTGAATATGCGGCCGAGCTCTACTACAGCGTGTCGCCGACGGAATGGCTGGTGGTGCAGCCCAACGTGCAGTGGATCCACCAGCCGGGCGGGGTGAAGAACGCCAAGGATGTCGGCGTGCTCGGGCTGAAGTTCGCGCTGACGTTGTGAGCTACCTTAGCCCCTCCCCTTCAGGGGAGGGGTTGGGGTGGGGGCTGAGCTGGAAGCGAATCCATTGCTCGCACATCATGCCCCACCCCCAACCCCTCCCCTAAAGGGGAGGGGCTTAGAGGAAAGATGTTACCCCTCAACAACGGCCGCGAGCTGATCGAACTGCTCGGCGATCCCGCCCTCCATGCCCTCGAAGGCCTCGTCGAGCGCTTCCTTCGAGCCATGCCGGTCGTGATAGGTCACCAGCGTCTTGCCGTCGCTTTCCTCGAAGGTGACGGTGGTCAGCGCGCCGTCGTCGCTTTCCTCGTTGGTCCAGACGATCTTGGCGTCGGGGATCACCTCGACATAGCGGCCGAAAAAGGCGTGCACCGGCCCTTCATCCTCGCCGAACTCGAGCCGGTAGCTGCCGCCGGTGCGTACGTCCATCTCGCAGGTCCGCAGGCGGACGGGTGCCGAGGCGGGCACCCACCAGCGGCGGAACAGCTCGGCGTCGCTCCACGCCTGGAAGACGAGCCGGGCCGGCGCATCAAAGGTCCGTCGGACGACCATGTCCACGTCGGAGGTACGCTCCACCCTGGTCCGCGACGATGCGGTGGCATGCATGCTCAGGCCCATCCGACTGCTCCTTGCGTTTGAGTGCCTCTACGATTCCGTCCAGTGCGTCGAACCGCGCGTCCCAAAGTTGCTGTACCCCGTCGATCCAGGCGGCCTCGGCGCGCAGGCCCTGGCCGCCCAGCCGGCAGGTCCGCACCCGCCCGACCTTCTCGGTGGTGACGAGGCCCGCCTGTTCCAGCACGCCGATATGCTTCTTCATGCCGGTGAGGGTCATGTCGAACGCATCGGCGAGCGCCGAGACCGAGCTTTCCTGCCGCCCGAGCCGCTCCAAGATGCCACGGCGGGTGGCATCGGAGAGCGCGGCGAACGACGCATCCAACGCGGCGCTGCTATACTGAACCATATGGTTCAGTATTATGCTGTGTCGTGGGGAAAGGCAAGGGGTCAAACAACACTTAAGCCCCTCCTCCTTGGAGGAGGGGTTGGGGTGGAGGGATGCCAGAACCTCTGTTGGTCTCGGTGAGACACAGCCCCACCCCAAACCCCTCCCCTGAAGGGGAGGGGCTGAAGTTGTGGTTACCCCAGCGTCCGCCGCAGGGCATCATGCCACCCCGCGAGCAGCGTGGTGCGGTGCCCGGCTTCCATCGCCGGCTCGAAACACGCCTGGCGCGACCAGATCGCCGAAAGCTCGTCCAGCCCCGACCACAGCCCCACCGCCAGTCCGGCATGGAAGGCCGCGCCACGCGCGGTGGTCTCCAAGTCATCCGGCCGCTCCACCGCGACGTCGAGAATGTCGGCAAGGAAGCGACACAGCCAGTCATTGGCCGCCATGCCGCCATCGACGCGCAGCATCGCCGGCCGCACCCCGCCGTCCTGCACCATCGCCGCGACGAGGTCGTAGGTCTGGTACGCCACCGCCTCCAGCGCGGCACGGGCGAGATGGGCCTGGGTGGCGCTGAGCGTCAGCCCGAAGATCGCCCCGCGCGCCTCGGGATCCCAGTGCGGCGCACCGAGGCCGACGAACGCCGGCACCATGTAGACGCCGTGGCTGTCGGAGACGCGCGTCGCCATGTCGTTGGTCTGGCGGGCATGGGTGATCACCCCGATGCCGTCGCGCAGCCATTTGACCGCCGCCCCCGCCACGAAGATCGAGCCTTCCAGCGCATAGGACGTCCGCCCGTCGATGCGATAGGCGGGGGTGGTGAGCATCCGGTGCTCGGAGGCGACGGCCTTGTCCCCGGTGTTGAGCAGCAGGAAGCAGCCAGTGCCATAGGTCGACTTGGCGGAGCCCGGCGCGAAGCAGCATTGCCCGAACAGCGCCGCCTGCTGGTCCCCCGCCATGCCCGCGATCGGGATCGGCAGGCCGAAGTATTCGGGGTCGGTCATCCCGTAGACATGGGCATTGTCGTGCACCGCCGGCAGCAGCGCCATCGGAATGCCGAACAGCCGGCACAGCTCGGCGTCCCACTCGCCGGTGTGGATATTGAACAGCGAGGTGCGCGACGCATTGGTCACGTCGGTCGCGTGCACCGCGCCCTTGGTGAGCCGCCAGAGCAGGAAGCTGTCGATCGTGCCGAAGGCGAGTTCGCCGCGCTCGGCCCGCGCGCGTGCGTCCGGCACATGGTCGAGGATCCAGCCGAGCTTGGTCGCCGAGAAATAGGGATCGACCAGCAGCCCGGTACGTGCCCGCACCTCGGCCTCGACGCCCTCGGCCTTGAGCTCGGCGCAGCGATCGGCGGTGCGGCGGTCCTGCCAAACGATCGCACGGTGGATCGGTTCGCCGGTGGCGCGGTCCCAGACGAGCGTCGTCTCGCGCTGGTTGGTGATGCCGATCGCGGCAATGCTCGCCACGCCGACGCCGCTCTTCAGCAGTGCCTCGCGCGCGGTGGTCAGCGCGTCGCGCCAGATCGTCTCGGGATCGTGCTCGACCCAGCCCTGGTCGGGATAATGCTGTTCGAACTCGGTCTGCGCGGTGGCGACGCGGCGGCCGGCCGAATCGAAGATCACGCTGCGCGTGGAGGTCGTGCCCTGATCGATCGCGAGAATGTGATTCCGGTCCACCAAAGCCCCTCCCATGTTCGTTCGGACGCTCGTAGATTTTCGTTCGTGCGTCAACGCTTTCGTTTATGTTCGCTTGGTGCTATAAACGAAAAATAGCGAACATGAGGCGAAGCATGGCGGCCGCACATTCCGACGAGCGTTTCGATCTGCTGGTGGTGGGCGGCGGCATCAACGGCGCCGGCATCGCCCGCGACGCGGCGGGGCGGGGCCTTTCGGTCCTGCTGGTCGAGAAGGAAGACCTTGCCAGCCACACCTCCTCGGCTTCGACCAAGCTGATCCATGGCGGCCTGCGCTATCTCGAATATGGCGAGTTCCGGCTGGTGCGCGAGGCGCTGATCGAGCGCGAGCGGCTCTGGGGCATGGCGCCGCACATCATCTGGCCGCTGCGCTTCGTGCTGCCGCAGACCCAGTCGCCGCGCCCGGCCTGGATGGTGCGGCTGGGGCTGTTCCTCTACGACCATCTCGGCGGCCGCAAGAAGCTGCCGGGCACCGACACGATCAGCCTTGCCCGCACGCCGTTCGGGCGGGGCCTGAAGACCGCCAAGGGCAAGGCCTTCGTCTATTCGGACTGCTGGGTGGAAGACAGCCGACTGGTGGTGCTCAACGCGATGGATGCGGCGGAAAAGGGGGCGGACATCCGCACCCGCACCGCGCTGCGCGGGGCGCGTCGCGAGGGGCGCGAATGGATCGCGACGATCGCCGAAGACGCGGGCGAGCGCACGGTCCGCGCCAAGGCACTGGTCAACGCCGCGGGCCCCTGGGTGGCGGACGTGCTGGGGCGCGTGCCCGACGTGGTCGCCGATCGCGGGCTGCGGCTGGTCAAGGGCAGCCATCTCGTCGTGCCCCGGCTCTATCCCGGCGACCACGCCTTCATGCTGCAGAACCCGGATCGGCGGATCGTGTTCACCGTGCCCTATGAGGGCAAGTACACGCTGATCGGCACCACCGATGAAGTCTGGGAAGGCGCGCCGGGCAAGGCGCAGATCAGCGCCGAGGAAACCCGCTACCTCCTCGATACCGCCGCGCGCTATTTCGCCGATCCCCCGTCCGAGAAGGACGTGGTGTGGAGCTATGCCGGCATCCGCCCGCTCTATGACGACAAGGCGGGCAATGCCTCGGCGGTGACGCGCGACTATGTGCTCGATCTCGACGGCGACGAGGATCGCGCGCCGATGCTGAGCATCTTCGGCGGCAAGATCACGACGTATCGCAAGCTCGCCGAGCACGCGATGGCGGAGCTGGCGCGCTTCTTCCTCGCGGCGGGGCAAGCCTGGACCGCAGGCGCGGTACTGCCCGGCGGCGACCTGCCCGAGGGCGACTTCGATCGCTTCGTCGCCAATCTCCAGCATGCGCGCCCGGGCCTGCCAGCCGATCTGCTGCGGCGGCTTGCCCGCGCCTATGGCACGCGGGTCAACGCGCTGCTCGGCGACGCGATGACGATGTTCGACCTGGGCACCGATCTCGGCGGCGGGCTGACGTTCCGCGAGGTCGACTATCTGCGGGCCCAGGAATGGGCGGTGACCGCGGAGGACATCCTCTATCGCCGCAGCAAGCTGGGGCTGCACGTGCCGCCGGGCACCGCGGCGCGGCTCGCCGAATATCTTGGCGGCGAGCCCCGGCGGATGGCGCGATCGGCCTGATGGCCGAGGACCTGCCCGATCTGGTCGCGGGGCGCCATGCGCGGATCCTCGAACTCGCCCGCCGCACCGGCAGCGTTAGCGTCGAGGCGCTGGCGACGGCGCTGGAGGTTACGCCGCAGACGATCCGCCGCGACCTCAACCAGCTCGCCAGGCAGGCGATGCTGTCGCGCGTCCATGGCGGCGCGGTGGTGACCTCGGGGGTCGACAATCTCGATCGCGAGGCGCGGCGCCAGGTGGCCGCCGAGGCCAAGGCCGCGATCGGCGCGGCGGCGGCGGCGCTGGTCCCGGACGGCGCCAGCCTGTTCATCAATATCGGCACGACGACCGAGGCGATCGCCCGCGCGCTGGTCCAGCACCGCCATCTGCTGGTTGTGACCAACAATCTCAACGTCGCCGACATTCTCGGTGGCGTGCCGACGATAGAGGTCGTGGTGGTCGGCGGCCGCGTGCGCGCGAGCGACCGTGCAGTGGTCGGTGCGCTGGCGATGGATTTCCTGCGCGGCTTCAAGCTCGATTACGCGCTGATCGGCGCTTCGGCGATCGACGAGGAGGGCACGCTGCTCGACTTCGACATGGACGAGGTGCGCGTCTCGCAGACGATCATCGAGCAGGCGCGCACCGTGATCCTCGCGACCGACCAGACCAAGTTCGGCAGGCCCGCGCCGGTGCGGATCGCAGAGATCGGAATCGTTGATCATTTGGTCACCGATCGCCTCCTACATCCGGGGATCGCTGCCGCGTGCGCCGCGGGGCAAGTGAAGGTTACGCAGACGGACGCTTGATTGGTCAGGCCAATCCATGCAGGATTGCCGAAACCGAAGAACAGAATGGCCGGGGAGCCGTTCAGAGAGGGCAGTGAAAGGTTTATGCGGCGTATTGCCCATCTTCGCTGGTGGATCGTCGGGCTGATCTGTGCCGGCACCATTGCCAATTATCTCGCGCGCAACTCGCTGGGGGTGCTCGCGCCCGAGCTGAAGACCGTGCTGCACATGACGACGCAGCAGTACAGCTATGTCGTCGGCGGCTTCCAGCTCGCCTATACGGTGATGCAGCCGATCGCGGGCATGATCGTCGACCGCATCGGTCTGCGCGCGGGCTTCGCGCTGTTCGGCGCGGCCTGGTCCGTCGCCAACATGCTCCACGCGCTGGCAGCGGGGTGGCTGGGGCTGGTGTTCTTCCGCGGGCTGCTCGGCATGTTCGAATCCGCCGCCATCCCCTCGGGCATCAAGGCGATCGCCGAGTGGTTTCCGGCGCGCGAGCGATCGGTGGCGGTCGGCTGGTTCAACGCCGGTACCTCGCTGGGGGCGCTGCTGGCACCGCCGGTGGTGGCGATCGTGATGATCTATACCGACTGGCGGATGGCTTTCGTCGTCACCGGCGCGGTGGGGCTGCTCTGGTCGCTCGCCTGGTGGGTGTTCTACCGCAGCCCCGGCGACCATCCGAAGATCACGCATCACGAACGCATGCTGATCGCCGAGGGGCGGCCCAAGCCGCTCGACCGCCGCGCCTCGGCACGCGAGATCCTGGGCACAGCGCGCTTCTGGATCATCGCGGTGCCGCGCTTCCTCGCCGAGCCGGCCTGGCAGACCTTCAGCTTCTGGATCCCGCTCTATCTCGCCACCGAGCGCGGCATGGACCTCAAGCAGATCGCGCTGTTCGCCTGGCTGCCCTTCCTCGCCGCCGATCTGGGCGGGGTGCTGGGCGGTTATCTCTCACCCTTTCTGGTGCAGCGCTTCCGCCTGCCGCTGATCGCCTCGCGCGTCGCCGGCGTCGCGCTGGCGGCGGTGCTGATGATCGCGCCCGGCTGCATCGGGCTGGTGTCGAGCCCCTATTCCGCGATCGCGCTGTTCTGCATCGGCGGCTTCGCGCACCAGATGATCTCGGTGCTGATCAACACGCTGTCCGCCGACGTATTCACTGCCGAAGAGGTCGGCGCCGCCAACGGCTTTATCGGCCAGGCCGGCTGGGTCGGCGGGCTGCTCTTCTCGCTGCTGATCGGGCAGCTGGCCGATACGGTCGGCTATGCGCCGCTGTTCGGCATGCTCTCCATCTTCGACATCATCGGCGCTGTCGTGCTGATCGCCGGCCTGCGCCATCTTCGCCTTCCGGAGCCTGTGAAATGAGACGCGCCACGCTTTCCAATCCCCCGCGCTTCACCGTCGCCGAGGCGGGGCAGGGGCGGATTACATTGGAATCCGATACCGGCGCGGTCGCGCACCTGTTCGTGCTCGAGCAGGACATGGTGCGGCTGCTGCTGCTCGCCGGGGGCACCGTCACCAGCCCACCGAGCTGGGCGATCGCGCCGGGGCAGGAGGATATCGCCGAGCCGGGCCGCGACCGGATGGACGTCTCCGGCTTCACCTGCCCGGACTATCGGCTGTCCCACGATGCCGGGCAACTGGTGCTGGAGACCGATCGCATCCGCCTGACCGCGCGGCTCCACGGGCTGCATTGCCGCTGGGAGCAGCGCGACGGCGAGGACTGGGTGCCGATGGCCGAGGATCGGCCGACCCATGCCTATGATTTCGGCTGGTGGGACGGCAAGGCGCACCATTATGTCGCCCGTCGCCCGGGAGAGCGCTTCTACGGCCTGGGCGATCGCACCGGCGATGCCAACCGCGCCGGCCGCAGCTTCCGCCTCACCAATCTCGATCCGATGGGCTATGACGCGGAGACGAGCGACCCGCAGTACAAGTCGATCCCGTACGTGCTGGTCGCCGACGAGGCCGGGCGCTGCCACGGCGCCTTCTACGACACGGTGGCCGACGTGGCGTTCGATTTCGGGCGCGAGCTCGACAATTACCACGGCTTCTACCGGCACATGGTCGCCGATCACGGCGATGTCGATCTGTGGATGATCGCCGGCCCCGATCCGCTGGCGGTGACCAAGCGCTTCACCTGGCTGACCGGCCGCCCGGCGCTGATGCCGCGCTGGTCGCTCGGCTATTCGGGCTCGACCATGACCTATACCGACGCGCCCGACGCCGCGGCGCAGATGGGCGGGTTTCTGGAGAAGCTGGCCGAACACGATATCGGCTGCACCTCGTTCCACCTTTCCTCGGGCTACACCTCGATCGGCGACAAGCGCTACGTGTTCCACTGGAACCGCGACAAGTTTCCCGATCCCAAGGCGTTCGTGTCGAGCTACACGCAAGCCGGCGTCGAGCTGGTGCCGAACATCAAGCCCGCGCTGCTGCGCAGCCACCCGCGCTACGACGAGGTCGCCGCCGCCGGCTATTTCGTGAGCGACGCGGAGGGTCAGCCGGTCGAGGCGCAGTTCTGGGACGAGGTCGGCAGCTATATCGACTTCACCAACCCCGACGCCGCGGCCTGGTGGCGTGCGCAGGTCAAGTCGGCGCTGCTCGACAACGGCATCCGCTCGACCTGGAACGACAACAACGAATATGAAGTGTGGGACGCACGCGCCCGCTTCGCCGGCTTCGGCACCTCGGTGCCCGCCGCGGCGATGCGACCGGTGCAGCCGCTGCTGATGATGCGCGCCTCGCGCCGCGCGCAGATCGAGGCGCGGCCGGACGAACTGCCCTATGTCGTCACCCGCGCCGGCATGGCCGGGCTGCAGCGCTATGCCCAGACCTGGACCGGCGACAACCGCACCGAGTGGAAGACGCTGCGCTACAATGCGCGGATGGCGATCGGCCTGGCGCTGTCGGGCGTGTCCAACAGTGGCCATGACGTGGGCGGCTTTGCCGGGCCGGCGCCGGACGCCGAGCTGCTGGTCCGCTGGGTGCAGGCGGGCGTGCTGATGCCGCGCTTCAGCATCCACAGCTGGAACGACGATCGCACGGTCAACGAACCCTGGATGTACCCGGAGGCGCTGCCGGCGATCCAGGCGCTGATGCGGCTCCGCCAGCGGCTGGTGCCGTTCTTCCACGACCTGCTCCACCGCTATCACTCCGACTATATGCCGATGGTCCTGCCGACCTGGGCGGTGTTCCCCCAGGATCCGCAATGTTGGGCGGAAAGCGACGAGCATCTGCTCGGCACGGATGTGCTCGCCGCCCCGGTGGTGGAGCAGGGCGCGACAGAGCGGCGGCTGTATCTGCCGGCCGGTACCGACTGGACGCACGTCTGGACCGGCGAAACCTTTGCCGGCGGCGCCTGGGTGACCGTCGCCGCGCCGCTCGACGGGCCGCCGCCGCTGTTCGCGCGCGCCGGATCGGCGATGCTGGTCGATCTGGCGGAGGGCGGCTGGCGCCCGGGCGCACCGCGTCGTGGCTGGTGGCTGTTCCCGCCGAGCGAAGGCCGCTTCACCTGCGAAGCGATGGAAGATTCGGGCGGCACCGGCGATGCGGTCGTGCGGTGGCAGGTGGAGGGAGAGGCGCGGGACGATCGGGTCGTGGTCCGTGTTACGCCGGAAGGTATGCAATTGGATCGATCCGATATAACCTTGTTGCTACCAAGTAACGATCGGCGGACGCTAGTTGTTGAGGGTGGCAGCGCTGTCAGTGTGGCGTCGATGCAACAAAATGAGCAAGACGGGAACTAAAAAACGATTGCATACCGTGTTTCCCCGATATTTCTCGGAGTGTCGGGGAACCTATTGTCCGGCTGTCTAAAAAAGAACTGCGGGTATAACCCTGCCGGACAAGGGGAGTATTAATGAGAGGTTACCAGGTATCGGTCGCGCACGTCGCTATAGTTGCGGCTTGCATGGCGGGCAGCGCGCACGCGCAGACCCAGACCCAGACCCAGACCGTCGACACGTCGGCCGCGACCATCGTGGTTGCAGGTGCCGCTGCTGCGCAGACCGCCGGCAAGATGGCGCAGGACGACGGCGAGATCGTCGTCACGACCACCGCCCAGAAGCGCTTCGAGAACATCCAGAACGTGCCGCTCGCGGTGCAGGTGGTGACGCCCGCACAGCTCGAAGCCCAGGGCGTTCGCAACTTCCAGGATCTCGGCAAGGTCGCCCCGTCGCTGACCATCCGCCCGGCCGAACACCCGGTCAACGCCAACGTGTCGCTGCGCGGCGTCGGTACCTTCGCCTTCGGCATCGGCGTGGAATCGAGCGTTGCCGTGACCGTCGACGGCGCGGCGCTGGCTTTCCAGGCGCGCGCCTTCACCGACCTGCCCGATGTGGCGCAGATCGAAGTGCTGCGCGGGCCGCAGAGCACGCTGTACGGCAAGGCCGCCTCGGCCGGCCTGATCAAGATCATGACCACGCAGCCGACCAACGACTTCCACATCAAGGCGAATGCGACGGTTACCGACGACAATGAATATGGCGCCAATCTGAGCGTCAGCGGCCCGCTGAACGACAAGCTGGGCTATGTGTTCTCGGCGAGCTATTCGAACTGGGACGGCAACGTCCTCAACGTGTTCAACGGCAAGAAGGTCAACGGCCGCGAGACGCTGAACACCCGCGCCAAGCTGAAGTGGAAGGCCTCGCCGGACGTCGTGTTCACGCTGTCGGGCAATTATCTGAACGGCAACACCACGGTCGGCCGTCCCTTCATCCGCGTGGCGCCGAATGCACTGCTGCGCGGCACGCCGGGCCAGACCACCGCCGTCACCCTGCCCGGGGTCACGATCGGCGAAGGCAACCAGACTGTCAGCAACGATTACGACTCTCGCACCAAATATTGGGGCGCCGGCGGCCTGCTGCGTACCGACATCAACATCGGCAAGCTGCAGCTGCTGGGCCTGACCAACTATGATCGCTTCCGTCTGGACGATTATCTCGACCATGACGATACGTCTTCGAAGACGATCAAGAACCTTCAGATCGGTGCGTTCAAGTCGAAGATGTTCACCCAGGAAATTCGGCTGCTGTCGCCGGGTACCGATGCGTTCCGCTATGCGCTGGGCGTCTATTATGCCAACACCCAGTTCCAGCGCCCGTTCTTGCGCGGCCCCGCCTATTCGGCGGCCGACTGGTACGCGACGGCAGGCTCGCGGCAGATCGCCGGGTTCGGCCAGATCGACTGGGAGTTCATCAAGAACCTGACCGCGACGGTGGGCGGACGGGCGCAGAACGAGCGCGTGGAATATACTTTCCGCGACAACATCCCCAAGACCAGCTTCGCCGGTCATGCCAGCGACAACGCCACTACCTATCGCCTGGGCCTCAACTGGCAGGCGACGCCGGACGTCATGCTGTTTGGCAGCTACGCGACCGGCTACAAGGGGCAGACCTACGATCTGACCACCGGCTTCAACAAGACCCGCGCCGATGCCGGCCCGATCAAGCCGGAAACGTCGAAGGACAAGGAATTCGGTGTCCGTACCCAGTTCTTCGATCGGCACGTGACCTTCAACGTCACCTATTTCGATACGAACTACACCAACCTGCAGGCACAGACGATCGAGCCCCTGCCGGATGGCACCTCGAACTTCCGTCTCACCAATGTCGGCGGGATGAACACCAAGGGCCTGGAGTTCGAAGTAGCGGCGCGGCCGACGCGAGATCTCACCTTCACCGGTTCCGCAACCTATCTCGACGCCACCTACACCTCGTTCCCGGCCGCGCAATGCTACCCGACGCAGACGCTGGCACAAGGCTGCTTGCAGAACACGCCGACCGGGCCGAAATTCCAGAACCTGAACGGCACGCGCGCCGTGCAGTCGCCGGAATGGAAGACTTCCGCCGCGATCGATTTCGCGCCAGCGCTGACCGAAACGCTGAACGGCGTCGCCCAGCTCAGCTGGCAGTATCAGTCGAGCGTCTATTACGCAGCGCGCGATCCGCAGCAGTTCCAGCCGGCTTTCAGCCTCTTCAACCTGGGCGTGGGCGTGCGCGACCACAAGCGTCGTTGGGAAGCCACGATTTTCGTAAGCAACCTCTTCGACAAGCAATATTATCCGTCGCTGGTGAACTCGGCGGGCAACTGGGGAAGCCAACTCGCCACCCAGGTCATCCTGCCGCGTGACTTCCGACGCTACGCCGGTATCCGCCTTGGCGTGAACTACTGAGCAACTAAGTCCAAGAAAATACAGGGAAGGGCGGGGGTTATGCCTCCGTCCTTTTTTGTATTACAAAATGCAAACGTTTGCTGATGTGTGACTTCTACGTCACACCATGCTCGCGTTCTTGGCAAAGGTTGCCGATAATTCTCAAGCAAATTTGGGAATTCTCCCGCTGGTCCTACAATTGTCAGGACAGAGCGACCGGTGGCCAGAGAGTATACCGGCGTGGGGGAGAGGAGGGATGAGGTTCACCTTCCAAAGGGGCATGATTGATGAGGGGTTACCAGTTTCCGCTGTGCACGCTTGCGCTCGCCGCATCGTTTATCGGCAGCGCAGCACACGCGAAGTCGGCGGAAGAACGTCGTGATCCGGCCGCGGCGCCGGCGCCGCAACAGGCGAAGGCGCCGGCAAAGGACGACGGCGAGATCATCGTCACCACGACCGCGCAGAAGCGCTTCGAGAACATCCAGAACGTGCCGCTCGCGGTGCAGGTCGTCACGCCCGCCCAGCTCGAGGCGCAGGGCGTCCGCCACTTCCAGGATCTCGGCAAGGTCGCACCGTCACTGGTGATCCGCACCGCCGAAAACCCGGTCAATTCGAACGTGTCGCTGCGCGGCGTCGGCACCTATGCCTTCGGCATCGGCGTAGAGTCCTCGGTCGCGGTGACGGTGGACGGCGTGCCGCTCGCCTTCCAGGCGCGTGCCTTCACCGATCTGCCCGACGTGGCCCAGATCGAGGTGCTGCGCGGTCCGCAGAGCACGTTGTACGGCAAGGCCGCCTCGGCTGGTCTGATCAAGATCATGACCACCCAGCCGACCAACGACTTCCACGTCAAGGCCAATGCGACGGTCACCGACGATAACGAATATGGCGGCAATTTCAGCGTCACCGGCCCGATCAGCGACACGCTCGGCTATGTCTTCTCGGCCAGCTATTCCAACTGGGCCGGCAATGTGCGCAACGTGGTCGACGGCAAGGACGTCAACGGCCGCGAGACGCTGAGCACCCGCGGCAAGCTGAAGTGGAAGGCGAGCCCGGATGTCGTCTTCACCGCTTCCGCCAACTACCTCAACGGCAACACCACCGTCGGTCGCCCGTTCATCCGCATGGCGCCGGGTGCGGTACTGCGCGGTCAGGCCGGCCTCACCGCCGATGTCGTACTGCCGGGGATCACCATCAGCCCGCTGAACCAGAAGGTCGCGAACAACGATCGCGCCGGCACCAAATATTGGGGCTGGGGCAGCATGCTGCGCACCGACGTGAACGTCGGCAAGATGCAGGTGCTGGGCCTGACCTCCTACGACAAGTTCCGCATGGACGACTATATCGACCATGACGACACGGCTGCGCCGGGTGCCTTCGGCCGCAACATCCAGGTGGGTGCCTTCAAGTCGCGGCTGTTCACGCAGGAAATCCGCCTGCTATCGCCGGGCACCGATGCGTTCCGCTACGCGCTGGGCCTCTACTATGCCAATACCGGCTTCCAGCGCCCGTTCATGCGCGGTCCGGTGTTCTCGCAGCAGAACTGGTACGCGACCTCCGGCTCGCGCCAGGTTGCTGCGTTCGGCCAGATCGACTGGGAGTTCGTGAAGAACCTCACCGCGACCGTCGGCGGCCGCGCGCAGAACGAGCGGGTGAAATATACCTTCCGCGACAACAACGCGAAGGGCAGCTGGGCGGGCCACGCCAGCGACAACGCCACCACCTATCGTCTCGGCCTGCAATATCAGGCGACCCGCGACGTGATGCTCTTCGGCAGCTACGCCACCGGCTACAAGGGACAGACCTACGATCTGACCAGCAACTTCAACCAGGCGCGTGCCGATGCCGGCCCGATCCGGCCGGAGACGTCGAAGGACAAGGAATTCGGTGTCCGCACCCAGTTCTTCGGGCGCCGGATGACCTTCAACGTCACCTATTTCGACACCAACTACAAGGACCTGCAGGCGCAGTCGATCGAGACGGTCAACGGTAACAGCAACTATCGCCTGACCAATGTCGGCGGGATGAACACCAAGGGCCTGGAATTCGAGAGCGCGGCGCGCATCACCCATGATCTGACGATCAGCGGTGCGGCGACCTATCTCGACGCGACCTATACATCGTTCCCGGCCGCGCAATGCTATCCGCTGCAGACCCAGGCGCAGGGCTGCAATCCGGGCAAGCCGGCGTTCCAGAACCTCACCGGCACCCGTGCGATCCAGGCGCCGGAGTGGAAGAGCAACGCCAGCATCGAATATGCGCCTGCGCTTACCGAAAAGCTGACCGGCGTGTTCCAGGGCAGCTGGCAGTACCAGTCGAGCGTCTACTACGTCGCGCATGATCCGGAGACCTTCCAGCCGGCCTACAGCATCTTCAACGTTAGCGTCGGCGTACGCGACCACAAGCGCCGCTGGGAGGCGACGCTGTTCGTCAACAACCTGTTCGACAAGCAGTATTTCCAGTCGCTGGTGAACACCTCGTCGAACTTCAACGCGAGCGCCGCGCCGAACGCCCCGACCGTCATCGCCACACAGGCGCTGCTGGCCCGCGATTTCCGCCGCTATGCGGGCATTCGCTTCGGCCTGAACTACTGATCCCTCCGCTCAGCGGAGGATAGCCGGGGGAGGGGCGGAGGCGATGCTTCCGCCCCTTTTTCGTTGGTGAGGCGCAAATGCGCAACATTCGGAAACAGGACAGACCAAAAACATTTTCGGGTCATTTTGCGGCCTGACCAAAATACTTATCCTATAATTCTCACAAAATCAGCGTCGGCGCGCGCACCCGCGCAGCCGGCCGTTCCAGCTTGGGAGAGGCAAACGATAGCATCACGCAAGGGGTTCAAGTTTCATGAGGGGTTTCCCATTCTCGGCACGCGCCGCCGCGCTCGCCGCCACGTTCCTCGCCGGCAGCGCCTATGCCGCGACGCCCGAGGAAGCTGACAAGGGTGCGGGGGCACCCGCCCAGGCCGCGCCGGCCGCCGGGCAGGACGATGGCGAGATCATCGTCACCACCACCGCGCAGAAGCGGTTCGAGAACATCCAGAACGTCCCCCTCGCGGTGCAGGTGGTGACGCCCGCCGATCTCGAGGCGCAGGGCGTCCGCCACTTCCAGGATCTCGGCAAGGTCTCACCCTCGCTGGTGATCCGCCCTTCGGAAAACCCGGTCAACGCCAACGTCTCGCTGCGCGGCATCGGCACCTTTGCGTACGCGATCGGCGTCGAATCCTCGGTGGCGGTGACGGTCGACGGCGTGCCGCTCGCCTTCCAGGCGCGCGCCTTTTCGGACCTTCCCGACGTCGCCATGATCGAAGTGCTGCGCGGGCCGCAGAGCACGCTGTACGGCAAGGCCGCCTCGGCCGGCCTGATCAAGATCATGACCACCCAGCCGACCAAGGACTTCCACGTGAAGGCCAATGTGCTGGCGACCGACGACCGCGAATATAGCGGCAATTTCAGCGTCACCGGCCCGATCAACGACAATCTCGGCTATGTCGTCTCGGCCAGCTATTCGAACTGGGACGGCAACGTCCTCAACGTGTTCGACAACAAGCGCGTCAACGGCCGCGAGACGCTGAACACCCGCGCCAAGCTGAAGTGGAAGGCGACGCCGGACGCGACCTTCACGCTCTCCGGCAATTACGTGGACGGCAAGACCGACTTCGGTCGTCCGTTCATCCGCATGACCCCAGGCGTGACGCTGCTCAACCGGCCGGGCCTGACCACCGACGTGGTGCTGCCGGGGATCACGATCGATCCGCAGAACCAGAAGATCGCCAACAATGATCGCGCCGGCACCAAGTTCGCCGGCGGTGGCGGCATCCTGCGCAGCGACATCAACATCGGCAAGATGCAGGTGCTGGGGCTGACGTCGTACGACAAGTTCCACATGAACGACTATATCGACCAGGACGATACGGTCGCGCCGGGTGCGGTCGGTCGCAACATCCAGGACGGCCGCTTTCAGTCGCGCCTGTTCACCCAGGAAATCCGCCTGCTCTCGCCGGGCGAGGACGCGTTCCGCTATGCGCTGGGCGTCTACTTCGCCGACGCCGCGTTCGAGCGCCGCTTCTATCGCGGCCCGGCCACGTCGGTGCGCGACTGGTTCGCCACCTCGGGCTCGCGCCAGATCGCCGCGTTCGGCCAGATCGACTGGGAGTTCATCAAGCACCTGACCGCCACCGTCGGCGGTCGCGCGCAGAACGAGCGGGTGGAATATACCTTCAGCGACAAGCTGCTCGCCACCAACTATGGCGGCCATGCCAGCGACAACGCCACCACCTACCGACTGGGGCTGAACTGGCAGGCGACCCGCGATATCCTCGCGTTCGGCAGCTATGCCACGGGCTATAAGGGCCAGACCTACGACATCAGCAGCGGGTTCGACCGGAACCGCGCCGCTGCCGGCCCGATCCGTCCGGAAACCTCGAAGGACTGGGAGTTCGGCCTCCGCACCCAGTTCTTCGACCGGCACCTGACCTTCAACGTCACCTATTTCAACACCGTGTACACCGATCTGCAGGCGCAGACGATCGAGCCGCTGGCCGACGGCACGTCCAACTTCCGCCTCACCAATGTCGGCAAGATGAAGACCCAGGGCCTGGAGTTCGAGGCGGCGGCCCGCGTGATGCGCGACCTGACGATCAATGGCGGCCTGACCTATCTCGACGCCACCTACACCTCGTGGCCGGCGGCGCCCTGCTATACCCAGCAGACCGCGGCGACGGGCTGCCTGCTCCAGGGCACGGTGAAGTATCAGGTGCTCAGCGGCACCCGTGCGGTGCAGGCGCCGGAGTGGAAGGGCTCGATGTCCTTCGACTATACCCCGGCGATCACCGACAATCTGAACGGTGTGCTGGTCGGCAGCTGGCAGTATCAGACGAGCGTCTATTACGCGGCGCGTGATCCGGAGACCTTCCAGCCCGCGTTCAGCATCTTCAACCTGAGCGTCGGCGTGCGCGAGCATAGCCGCCGTTGGGAAGCGACGCTGTTCGTCAACAACCTGTTCGACAAGCAGTATTTCCCGGCGCTGGTCAACTCGGGCGGCAATTTCGGGCCTGCGGGTACGATCGCCACCCAGTCCGTCCTGCCGCGCGATTTCCGTCGCTATGCAGGCCTGCGCTTCGGTGTAAATTACTGATGCAGACACGGGAGGGCGGGGGCGATGCCTCCGCCCTCGCCATCAGGAGAGGAGACCGGATGATCGGCAGAATCGGGATCGCGGCCGCAGCATGCGCAGCCGCGATTTTTGCGTTCGAGGGGCAGGCGCAGCAGGCGCCGGCGCGACCCAGCGTCGACGCGCCGGAACTGGCGGCGCTCGGCAGCTACGGCATCGGCGTCGCTGATCTCGAGTTCGTGGAAGCGGGCCGGGCCGATCCGCTGCAGGGCACCGACAAGCCCGCGATCGTCGACCGGCACATCCCCATCAAGGTCTGGTATCCGGCTGCGGCGAAGGGCGCGGGCACCCGCTATCGCACCGCGCTGCCGGGGGAGAAGGGCAGCGACGTGCCCTTCGAGGTGCCGGGGCTCGCCACGCCCGGCGCGGCGGCGGCGAAGGGGCGCTTCCCGCTGGTGATCCTCGCGCATGGCTACAGCAACACCCCCGAGGTGCTGTCCTGGCTCGGCGAGAATTTGGCGAGCAAGGGCTATGTCGTGGTCGCGTCTGCGTTCCGCGATCCGCCGATCACCATCCGCACCCCGGCCGCCCGCGCAGGTCCGCTGACCAGCCGCCCGCTCGACATCGCCTTCGTCACCGCCGAGGCGCAGCGGCGGGCGCAGGCCGGGCAGGGGGCGTTCGCGGCCGCCGATGCCGCCCGCACCGCGCTGATCGGCTATTCGATGGGCGGCTATGGCGTGCTCACCGCCGCCGGGGCCCCGCTCGACCCAGCGGTAGCGTCGGCGACGCGCGGCGTGCTCGCGCCCTATGTGGCCGGGGCGGAGAAGGCGGGGAGCCTCAAGGTCGCCGACCTCAAGGCGGTGGTGGCGATTTCGCCTGCCAGCAACCTCTACGGCACCCCGCTCTGGGCGGCGCCCGGCGTCGCCGCGATTCGCGCGCCGACATTGTTCATCGTCGGCAGCCAGGACCATGTCGTCGGCTATGATCCGGGCGTGCGCACGCTGTTCGACCAGGAAGTCCATGCCCCGCGCTACCTGCTCACCTTCCGCGAAGCGGCGCACAGCATCGCGCTGATCGGCGCGCCGCCGGCGATGCGCGAGAGCTTTTGGGACCTGGACTGGTTCGAGGATGCGGTGTGGCGCAAGGACCGGCTGATGGCGGTGCAGGCGCACTTCATCACGGCGTTCCTTGATCGCTATGTGAACGGCGAGGAGGCCAAGGCCGCGTACATCGACGGCCTGGTGCCGAACTCGAACGACGGCAAATGGCAGGGCGCCCCCGGCGGCCGCTATGCCGGGTTCAGCCCCGGCGCGCCGGCCTCGACGATCTGGAAGGGCTTCCAGCCCAGCCGCGTCTCGGGGATGAACTTCGAGTTCAAGCCCGCCCAGCCCTGAGCCGGGTCAGCACTCGACGACGTTGACCGCCAGGCCGCCGAGGCTCGTCTCCTTGTACTTGGAGCGCATGTCGAGGCCGGTCTGGCGCATCGTCTCGATCACCGCATCGAGCGACACCTTGTGCGTGCCGTCGCCGTGGAGCGCGAGCATCGCGGCGTTGATCGCCTTCACCGCGCCCATGGTGTTGCGCTCGATGCAAGGGATCTGCACCAGCCCGCCGATCGGATCGCAGGTGAGGCCGAGATTATGCTCCATGCCGATCTCGGCGGCATTCTCGATCTGGGCGTTGCTGCCGCCCAGCGCCGCGGCGAGACCCGCCGCAGCCATCGAGCAGGCCACGCCGACTTCGCCCTGGCAGCCCATCTCGGCGGCCGAGATCGACGCCTGGCGCTTGTAGAGGATGCCGATCGCCGCTGCGGTGAGCAGCAGACGGCGGCTGCCCGCCTGTGTCGCGTTGCCGACGAAGTATTCGTAATAGCGCAGCACCGCGGGGATCACGCCTGCCGCGCCGTTGGTGGGTGCGGTGACGACACGGCCGCCCGCGGCATTCTCCTCGTTGACCGCCAGCGCCCAGAGGCTCACCCATTCGAGCACCGAGGCGGGCTCGACCCGGGGGCCGCGGGCCATCAGCTTCTGGTGCAGCTTGCGCGCGCGGCGGGGGACTTCCAGCCCGCCCGGCAGGATGCCGTCCTGCACCATCCCGCGATCCATGCACGCGTTCATCGCCGCGTGGATGCCGTCGACGAAGGCAAGCGTCGCAGCATCGTCGCGCCATCCGCGCTCGTTGGCGAGCATCAGCCCGGCGATGTCGAGCCCTAGCTCGTCGCAGCGCTCCAGCATCTCGCGGGCGCTGGCGAAGGGGTGGTTGGTGCCGGCGGACAGGCCTGCCGCCGCTTCCTCGCCCTCACGCCGGATCGCGCCGCCGCCGACCGAATAATAGGTGCGCTCCAGCACCGCACCGTCGATCAGCGTCGCGCGCAGCTTCATGCCGTTGGGGTGGCCGGGGAGGAACTGGCGCTTGCGGAACTTGAGGTCGGCCTCGGGATCGAAGCCGACCGAGGCGGTGCCGTTCAGCAGGAGGCGGCGCTCGGCGGCGATCTGCGCCAGCATCGGCTCTACCGCGTCCGGGTCGACGCCGTCGGGCCGCTCACCGGCCAGGCCCAACACCACCGCGCGATCGGTGGCATGGCCCCGCCCGGTCAGCGCCAGCGATCCGAACAGCTCGCAGCACAACCTGGTGACGGCGCGGCCATCGGCGACCGCCCACAGCGCGAAATCGCGCGCGGCGCGCATCGGCCCCACCGTGTGCGAACTCGACGGCCCGATGCCGATCGTGAAAACGTCCTGGATACTGATCGGCCCTGCATTCGGCCCGACGCCCTTGTTGGCACTCGCCACGGAACCCTGCTCCTAACTACGCGGTTGCGGGCCCCTTCTGTCCTTTGTGCCTGAGATCGCTATCCCGTCGGCGGGCGCTTTACCGGCGCCACTCTCCAGAATCTGGTCGTGCGGAAGGTCCTTTTGCCTGAGAGTTTCCGGGGCGGTTGCTCCTTCGGCGATCCGGTTGCCCGGATTCTCTCCCTTTCCGACAGCTTGTGTTTCGCCGTGCGCCTTCGCGCTGTCAAACGCTGATTGGGCGGAGAGACGCCAGCGCGGGGAGCAGTTCGGCGAAGGAATCGATCACGGCCTCGGCGCCCAATGTCCCCACGGCCACCTGCGAGAAGCCGAAGCTGCACGCGACGACCGGGATGCCGGCGCCGTGCGCGGCCTGCACGTCGAACATCGTGTCGCCGACGAACGCCGCCGGCCCGCCGCAGCGCCGGAGCATCTCCAGCACCGGCGCGGGGGAAGGCTTGGTCGTGTTCGGGCCCATGGTGTCGCCGCCGATCACGCAGGCGAAGCGCGGCAGCAGGCCGGTCGCCTCCAGCAGCGGTCGGGCGAGGCTTTCCAGCTTGTTGGTGACCACCGCAAGCGTGACGCCGCGGTCGGCCAGCGCGTCCAGCGCCTCGACAAGGCCGGGATAGGGGTGGGTGTCCTCGGCGATATGTGCCGCATAATGCGCGACGAACGGCGCATACATGCGCTCCACCGCCGCCTCGCCGCCGCCGCCGGTCGCCTCCACCGCCTCACGGATGAGGGTGCGTACCCCGCGCCCGACCATCCGCAACACCTGCTCCATCGGCAGCGACGGTCGCCCATCCGCGACCAGGACATGGTTCAGCGTGGCGGCGAGGTCGCCGCTGCTGTCGAGCAGCGTGCCGTCGAGATCGAAGCCGATTGTGGCGAAGGGGAAGGCGGACATGGCCGCGCGCATGGCACCATCGCTATGGAAAAGCCATCTGCACCGTGGCAGGGGTTGCACCCCATTTGACCGGAGACTGGCCACGTGACTGCACCCATCGCCGCGATCATCCTCGCCGCCGGCAAGGGCACGCGGATGAAATCCGATACCCACAAGGTGCTCCACCCGATCGCCGGGCGGCCGATGCTGCTCCACCTGATCGACAGCGTGAAGGCGCTGGGCGCCGCGCGCGAAGTGGTGGTGGTGGGGGCAGGCCGCGAGCAGGTCGAGGCCGCGGTCACGCCGCTGGGCGCGGAGACCGCGCACCAGGCCGAGCAGCTCGGCACCGGGCATGCGGTGCTCCAGGCGAAGGACGCGCTGGCGGGCTTCGCGGGCGACGTGCTGATCCTCTATGGCGACGTGCCGCTCGTCACCACCGCGACGATGCAGCGGATGGTCGCGCGGCTGCACGGCGCGGACGATCCGGCGGTGGTGGTGCTCGGCTTCCGTCCGAGCGATCCGGGTGCCTATGGCCGGCTGATCGTCGAGGGCGGCGATCGCCTGTCCAAGATCGTCGAGTACAAGGACGCGAGCCCGGAGGAACGGGCCGTTACCCTGTGCAATTCGGGGCTGATGGCGGTGCGCGGCGCCGATCTGTTCGCGCTGCTGGAGCGCGTGACCAACGAGAATGCCGCCGGCGAATATTACCTCACCGACATTGTCGGCCTCGCGAACGGCGACGGCCGGGTGGCGGCGGTGATCGAAACCGGCGCGACCGAAGTCGCCGGGGTCAACAGCCGCGGCGAACTCGCCGCGCTCGAGGCCGAATGGCAGCAGGCGCGGCGCACCCGCGCGATGGTCGAGGGCGTGACGCTGATCGCCCCGGAAACGGTGTGGTTCGCCCATGACACGCAGATCGGCCGTGATGTCACGATCGAGCCCAACGTGGTCTTCGGTCCGGGCGTTACCGTGGCGGACGGGGTGGTGCTGCGCGCGTTCAGCCATATCGAGGGCGCGACGATCGCCAGCGGCGCGAGCGTCGGCCCCTATGCCCGGCTGCGGCCCGGCGCGGTGCTGGAAGCGGACTCCCATGTCGGCAATTTCGTCGAGCTGAAGAACGCGGTGCTCGGCAAGGGCGCCAAGGCCAACCACCTGACCTATCTGGGCGATGCCAGCGTCGGCGCCGGGGCGAACATCGGCGCGGGCACGATCACCTGCAATTACAACGGTTTCCTCAAACAGAAGACGGTGATCGGCGAAGGCGCCTTCATCGGATCGAACAGCGCGCTGGTGGCGCCGGTGGCGATTGGCGACGGGGCGATCATCGGCGCGGGATCGGTCATCACCCGCAATGTCGAAGCCGACGCACTGGCCGTCACCCGGCCGGAAACATTGACGAAGCAGGGCTGGGCCACGACCTTCCGTGCGATAATGAAGGCACGAAAGGCCGCGAAATGACCGACCGCTACACCGACAAGCCGTTCCTCAAGCTGCTCGATGCCTATGTGCTCGATGCGATCGGCCATCTCGACGAGAAGAGCGATGCCCAGCTGACGGCCGCCGAGCCGGCACTGCGCGAGGCATTCGGCGGGGACAGCGACTGGCGGACGATTGTGGTCGAGCGGATGCAGTTCCCCGAGGGGATCGCCGGGGCGATCCGCGAGGTCTGGGAAAAGGGCGCGGTGCGCTTCCGCGAGGAACAGGGGCACGAGCCCGATCCGGCCGAGTTCACCCGGATCTTCAACGACACCAACTTCCCGCACTGACGCCGGGCGCCGCCCCTAATTGGAGGGGGCGGGGCGCAGCGTCGCAGAATCGAGATGCCAGCGCAGCTGCGACGCGGAGGCGCCGTCGACGCCGTTGACGCGGCGCACGACATAGCTGCCCGCGAAGCGTTGCGCGCCGCCATCGTCCAGCGTCGCTTCCACGGTCACCGGCACGGTCTGATAGACGGAGCCCGCCGCGCCCTCGCTGGGGCCGAGCGTGCCGATCGTCACCCTGGTCGCGCGGGTGTGCGCGAAGCCCTTCTCGAACGCCGCGAAGGTCTGGCCCGGCCGCCCGTCATCACCCCATTGCGTCCAGGCGGTGCCATAGTCGCGGGCGTCGATCGCCGCGTAGTAGCGGCGGACCACATCGGCGGCTGCCTGGCTGCTCCTCGGGTCGACGGTGCAGCCTTGTACCGGCTCGCCGTCGCCGTCGAACAGCGCGCAGCTGCGGGCGATCTCGTCCTCGATCATCGCGCAGCTATTGGCGGCATTGCAGGGCGGATGCGTCGCCGGGGACACCTTTATGCAGAGGTTCACCCGCTGCGCCGCCGCGGCCTTGCCGATCTCGTCCGCGCAACTGCGCCGGGTCAGCGCGGCCAGCGTGGCGGCGGCGCTGGGCGTGGCTGTGAGAGGGGCGACCTTGTCCGCGCGCGTCGACTGGTTGCCCGGCATCGCTGCGTTCGACACCGGGTCCGTGCGATCGGCACCACCGCAGGCGCCGAGGGTAAGCATCAGCGCCAGGAGTGGAAGCTTCGCACGGAACATGGATGACCCTCTTCTCGATGATGCACCCCTAAACGTCGCGCGCCGGATTTGGGCGCAGGCATCGTTCAGCTTGTCGCAACGATAGCGCGTCTAGGCGCGGCCGCCCACCCGCGCTAGGGCTGGGGCAGGAGGACGGATGCCATGTGCGGAATCGTTGGAATCGTGGGCAAGGAAGACGTCGCAGAGCGTCTGTTCGAAGGGCTCAAGCGCCTGGAATATCGCGGCTATGATTCGGCCGGCATCGCGACGGACGTAGACGGCACGATCGAGCGTCGCCGCGCTTCGGGCAAGCTGGTCAATCTCGGCAAGGAACTCGCCGCCAACCCGCTGCCCGGCACCACCGGCATCGCCCACACCCGCTGGGCGACGCATGGCGGCCCGACCACCAACAACGCGCATCCGCACGCCACCGGCGAAGTGGCGCTCGTCCACAACGGCATCATCGAGAATTTCAAGGCGCTGCGCGAGGAGCTGACCGCCCGCGGCCGCACCTTCACCAGCGAGACCGACACCGAGGTCGTCGCCCATCTGGTGAGCGAGAAGGTCGAGGCTGGCATGGCGCCTGCCGATGCGGTGCGCGACGTGCTGCCTCGCCTGCACGGCGCCTTCGCGCTTGCCATCCTGTTCCGCCAGCATCCCGATCTGCTGATCGGCGCGCGGCTCGGTTCGCCCTTGGTCGTCGGCTATGGAGAGGGCGAGACCTATCTGGGCTCGGACGCGCTGGCGCTGGCGCCGCTCACCCAGCGCATCGCCTATCTGGAGGAGGGCGACTGGGTCGTCATCACCAAGGACGGCGCGGATATCTTCGACAAGGACAACAATCCCGTTGAGCGGCCGATCACCATTTCCGGCGTCACCGGCGAGCTGATCTCCAAGGGCAACCATCGGCATTACATGCTCAAGGAGATCTACGAGCAGCCGATCGTCGTGGCGCAGACGCTGCGTTCCTACCTCCAGCGCATGGAGGAGAAGATCACGCTGCCGATCCCGGACTTCGATCTCTCGGCGATCAAGCGCGTCACCATCGTCGCCTGCGGTACCAGCTATTATGCGGGCATGGTCGCGAAATACTGGTTCGAGCAGTTCGCTCGCGTGCCGGTGGACATCGATGTCGCCTCCGAATTCCGCTACCGCGCGCCGGTGATGGAAGAAGGCGGGCTGATGATCGTGATCAGCCAGTCGGGCGAGACGGCGGACACGCTCGCCGCGCTCCGCCACGCGCGCAGCGAAGGGCAGACGATCGCCGCCGTGGTCAACGTGCCGACCAGCTCGATGGCGCGCGAGGCGGACCTGCTGCTGCCGACCCATGCCGGCCCGGAGATCGGCGTCGCCTCCACCAAGGCGTTCACCTGCCAGCTGGCGGTACTCGCGGCGCTGGCCGCCAATCTCGCCCGCGCCAAGGGCAAGCTCGACGAGGCGGAGGAACGCCGCATCGTCCGCCACCTGGCCGAGGCGCCGGCCTCGCTCAACGCCGCGCTCGCCTATGACGAGTCGATCCAGGCGATGGCGGGGGTGATCGCGGCGGCGCGCGACGTGCTGTATCTCGGCCGCGGCACCGATTATCCGCTGGCGCTGGAGGGCGCGCTGAAGCTGAAGGAAATCAGCTATATCCACGCCGAGGGCTATGCCGCGGGCGAGATGAAGCACGGGCCGATCGCGCTGATCGACGATGCCGTGCCGGTGATCGTGATCGCCCCCTCGGGTCCGCTGTTCGACAAGACCGTCAGCAACATGCAGGAAGTGCAGGCGCGCGGTGGCAAGGTGGTGCTGATCTCGGACTATGACGGGATCCAGGCGGCGGGCGACGGCTGCATCGCCACCATCACCATGCCCAAGGTCCACCCGCTGATCGCGCCGCTGGTCTATGCGGTGCCGGTGCAGCTGCTCGCCTATCACGTCGCCGTCGCCAAGGGCACCGATGTCGACCAGCCGCGCAACCTGGCAAAGTCCGTCACCGTTGAGTGACGTGCTGGCGTGGCCGGGGTTCACGTGTGGCGTTCAAAAAGATTAGCGTCGGAAGTTAATATTTCTGGGCTGTGACACCGGACGGCGGAGGGATCTGCAGCGACGGGCGCTTGGCTTGGGGAACGGGTTCAGCTGGCCGAGGTCAAGCCCAGACCTCGCCCGTGTCTTCTGGACCGCTATGATGGCGGACGCTGCTGCCGGCCTGGCGGCCTTCCGCGACGCCTTGATCGCGCTAGTGGCGGAGCATCGTGACAGGCGTTTCGTCCAGCTGGTGACAGACACGCTGACCTGGCGGCGGGACAATCGCGACCGACCTTGCGCCGCGAGTTGCGCGCTCGGTTATGGCAAGCTCTCGGCGCGGCCGAAACACCATGCCCAAGACCCGGAGGCGATCAAGGCTTTCAAAAAAAGGGGGCTTTGCCGCCGAGCTGGACCAAGTCAGGGGCTCCCTCCTGCGCGGCACACCGATAGAGATCTGGTTCCAGAGCCTGCCCCGGACTTGATCCGGCGACTAGGCCCGGATCGGGCAAAAGAACATCGGCGCCGCACGACCAGCGCACCAAATCCGCCTACCTCTTCGATGCGATCTGCCCGCAGGAGGGCAAGGCCGCCGCCTCGTTCTGCCGTTCTGCAATATCGACACCAACAACCTGCACCTGGCCGAAATCACCAGGCACATGGCCCAGGCGCCCACGCCGTGCTGCTCATGGATCAGGCTGGCTGGCACATGACCGCCCAACTCGCCGTGCCTGGCAACATCAGCATTGTCCCGCTCCCGGCCAAATGCCCTGAACTCAATCCGCAGGAGAATGTCTGGCAATTCCTGCGCGACAACTGGCTGGCGAGCCGCGTCTTCGCCGCCTGCGAGGAAATCGTCGGCCACTGCTGCGATGCCTGGAAAAAGCTCGTCGACCAGAGCGCGATCGCCATGGCAAACTCCTATCCGGTTGCCTTGTTGAATCAGGGCCAGCCGCTGCCCGCAAGCCCCCGTGAGTCTCGCTCTTCGAGCCTTGGTACAAGTATGTGCGATAAAGTGGCCGAATCTTGCTGCTTTGCATTTGGAGGTTATTGATTTACTATTCGGGCGAGGGGGAGGCGGGCGCATGCTCGAACACGCAGACGACCTCACGCGATCGTTGATTGCCCGCCTTGCCGATGGCACCGGCCTGCCGGTCGTTGCCCTTTCCGCGGGGCAGGGCGGCGACATCGACCGGATCGAGGTGCGTCTGGTTGCCGTGCGTCCTCGGGGCGCACCCCGCAGCTGGGATCGGGCAGATCACCTTCAGCTCGATTATCTGGTGACGGTGCGGCGCGGCGATGCGCTGGCCGAGCATCGCGCCGTTGCCGACCTTGCCTTCGCGCTGCTCGGCGATCCTGGCTTTGCCATTGTCGACGATGCCGATGTCCCCGGCTGCTGTGCCCGGCTGGGCATGGCGCTCGCGCCCGGCATGGTGGTGCGGGCGTCGCTGGTCCGCGTGCAGCCGGCGGAGGAAGCGCCGCTGGTCCGCTTCCCGCTGCGCGCGCGAATGGGCGCGATCGGCAGCGTACAGGGGCGCGTGCTGGGGCCGGCCGAAACGCCGATCGCCGGGGCGCTCGTCAATCTCGTAGGGTTCGATCCCGTCACCCGCACGGGTGCCGATGGCGGCTTCCGGCTGTCCGCGCCCGCCGATCCGGAGTCCGCGTTGCGGGTGCGCGTGCGGGCGCGCGGCATGGAAGCGGAGATGCCGGTCGCCCCCGGCGAACCGACGATCGTCACGTTGAGGATGGAGAACTGACATGGCGGCCTATCTCAGTCCCGGTGTCTATGTGGAGGAAGTCAGTTCGGGTCCACGCCCGATCGAGGCGGTGGGAACCTCGACGGCCGGGTTCGTCGGCCTGGCGCCCAGCGCCGGGGCGCGGCCGGGCGAAGCAGTGGCGATCAACAACTGGAGCGCGTTCGTCCGCGACTTCGTCGAACCCGGCAGCGCCGCGACGGACCTCGCCAACGCCGTATACGGCTTCTTCCTCAACGGCGGCACGCGCTGCTATGTAGTCAATATCGGGACGTCGGACGGCGCGATCGCGGGCGGCGGGCGCGGGCTCGACCTGCTGGAGGCGATCGACGAGATCGCGATCATCGCCGCGCCCGGCCGCACCGATCCGGCCGCCTACGCCGCGCTGCTCGACTCCGCGGAGCGGATGCGGGACCGGGTCGCGATCCTCGACGGGCCGGCCGCGGTCGACGATGTCGAAGCGCTGACCCGCGCCGCCAGCGTGAGCCCCGCCGAAGGCGAGGAGGGCGATGGCCGCAAGGCGAAGCAGAAGCCCGGCCTTCGCCCGCGTGATTCCGACGGCGGCTATGGCGCCTTCTATTACCCCTGGATCATCGTCCGCGACGCGCTGGACCCGGACAAGCAGGTGCAGATCGCGCCCTCCGGCCATCTCGCTGGAATCTATGCGCGCACCGATGCCGAGCGCGGCGTCCACAAGGCGCCGGCCAACCTGCCGATACGGGGTGCGCTGGGCGTCAGTCGCATCGTGTCGCGCGCGGAGCAGGACGTGCTCAACCCCGTGGGCGTGAACTGCATCCGCCAGTTCAGCCGCGAGGGTGTGCGCGTGTGGGGTGCCCGCACCCTCGCCCCCGCCGGCAGCGAATGGCGCTACCTGAACGTGCGGCGCCTGTTCAACATGATCGAGGAATCAATCGCGATCGCGACGCGATGGGTGGTGTTCGAACCGAACGACCGGCCCTTGTGGAAGTCCGTCAAGCGCGACGTCGATGCGTTCCTCACCCTTTTGTGGCGGCAGGGCGCGCTGGCCGGAGCGACTCCGCAGGAAGCCTTTTTCGTGCGCTGCGACGCAGAGACCAATCCGCCGGAGGTGGTGGATGCCGGGCAGGTGGTCGCGCTGATCGGGATCGCGCCGGTCAAGCCTGCCGAGTTCGTCATTTTCCGCATCGGCCAGAGCGCCACGGGGGCGAGCGTCGAACGCGCCTGACCCCGGCCTTGTTGAGGAGATGTTGCGATGCCCGATGCACCCACGGACAATGGCACCAAGCAATCGCGGGTGGGCGCCCCCACCGACCCATACCGCAACTATCATTTCCTGCTGACGATCCAGGACGTGTCCGAGGCGCGGTTCACCGAATGCCTCGGGCTGGGGATGCGCATCCAGCCGATCCGCTACCGCGAATCGGGCGCCGGGCAGATCGTCCGCGCGCTGCCGGGGCCGGTCGATTATGCGGAGGTCACGCTGCGCTATGGCCTCACCAACTCGACCGACCTGTGGAACTGGATGAACGCGGCGGCGACCGGGCGGCCGCTGCGGCGGCACGTCTCGATCGTGTTGCTCGAAAGCGATGGCGCGCGCGAGGCGATGCGCTGGAACCTCATCAACGCTTGGCCGTGCCAGTGGCGCGGCGCCGCGCTCGACGCGATGGGCCGCGACGTCGCGATCGAGGAATTGTCGCTGGCCTTCGATTCGCTGGATCGGGGCTGATCCGATGGATCGGCTGGGGCACGTGCTGGGCAGCGTGCTGGCGGCACTGGCCGCGCTGATGCGGTTCCTGGCCGACAGGCTGGATCGCGCCGGCGCGCGGCGTGCGCCGTCCGAGCGGACGATGCTGGCGCTGCGCCGCCGTTATCCTGATGCCCCGGATCACTGGCTGCAGACCCTTGCCGAGCGGGCGCCGCACCTCGCCGCGCCGGAAACGGCGTTCGAGGCGGACGCGGCCTATGGGCTGGAGGAGGGGCCGGTTGACGAGGCAGCACGGCGGCCCGCGCGCGGGCCTGTTGGGGAGCGCGCGGGCCGGTCGCGGTCGTCTCGGCCGGCGCCGCTGCGCTGGCTCTTCCCGCGCCGTAATCTGCCGTCGCGCACTTCGGCGCCCGAGCCGGGGCGGAAGCCGCGGTCCTCGCCCCGCTTCCCGGCGACGCATCGCCGCCCGCCGGCACCCGCAACCGCCTGGGGCGACGCGGCGCTTCAACCTTCGCGCGTACCGGAGCCGCGTCGCGAGGACGGCGCCCGGACGGTGCGTTCGCGACCGGCTGATCGCTGGCCCCTGCCGCCGGCGGCGCGCGTGGACGCCGCGCCGGACGGGCCTGATCCCTTCTCGCCTCCGCCCGTCGCACTGCCGGTCTGGCCGGAACTGCCGCACCGCCCGCGAGCGGACCCGCAGTTCCCGCGCGACGGGCACGCAAACGGCCATGCTGCGATGGCCTTCGACGTGCCGGGTCGCTCCAGCGTCGCGCCGCCGCGTCGCGCACGATCGATGGACGCGCGCTGGCCGTCGCTCCCCGATGCCGATCCCGAAGCTACGGCGCTGCCCTGGCGCCCGGCGAGCGATCTCGCCGCCGAACAGGGAAGCAACCGATGGAGCGCGTGACGTTCGTCATCGAGGCGAGCGGGGAGCGCTTCTCCGCGCTGCTCAACCCGGAGAGCCTGGAGATGCGGCGCACCGCAGGCTTGCGGCGGCGTGCCGGCGCGGGTGGGGTCGTGCTGGGTGGGGCCCGCACCGACGATCCGCTGATCGCCACTGGCGGCGGCGCCACCGAATATGACCTATACCTGCTGTTCGACGTCGACCTGGCGGAGGAGGCGCGCAGCGTGCGCACGGCCGACCAGGCGCCGTCACTGGGCAGCCGCGACGTGCGTGAACTCACCCGGCCGCTCTGGAACCTTAGCGAGAATGCCGGCGGCGACGACGGCACCAGTGCCCCGCCGACGGTGCGCTTCATCTGGGGCAAGGCGTGGAACGTGCCCGGCGTCGTCACCGCGGTGGCGGAGCGGCTGGAGCAGTTCGATGCGAATGGGGCGCCGCGGCGATCCTGGCTGAGCCTGCGCCTGCGCCGCGTCGAGGAGCGGGTGCCATCGCCGGCCGTGCCCCTGCCGACGAGCCCGCAGTTCGAGGTGGCGACGCCGCCGCGCGACGACCGCGCCATCGTGAACTATGATTCCATCGCGGTGGCGGCGGGCGAGGGCGGCATGCTGCTCAACCGGCTCTATCTGATCGCGGCCGAACGCTATGGAGACACCGCCTATGCCCGCGCGATCGCGCGGTTCAACGGTCTCGACGATCTGCTGCGCATCCCCGAAGGGGGCGCGCTCACCCTGCCGCCGGCGGCGGTACTGATGCAGTTTCTATGAGCGGGCCGGTGTTGCGCCGTCTTCCCGAACTCCGCCTGTCCGGCGCGCTGGTAACGGGGCCAATGGCGGCATCGGTCACGTCGCTTGTCGTGCGGCACGCGCTGGGCGCGCCCGCGGCGGCCGAAATCCTGTGGGCGGATCTGGCGCCGGCCCACCGCGCTGAGATCGCGATCGGCGCCCCCGTCGAAATTGGCGTGCGCGGCGAGGGCTGGCTGTTCGACGGGGAGATCACGGCCATCGAGCATCAGGTCGATGGCGCGGGCGGGCGTATCCTGCGCGTGCGCGCCTTCGACCGGTTGCACCGGCTGCGCAAGCGACAACGGCCCCGCGCGCTAAGCGAGGTGACGCTCGCGACCCTGCTGGCCGAGGCGATGGCGGAGGTCGGCGCCGCGTCCTTCGTTGCGCCCGACACGCCGCCGCGGTCGACGCTCATCCAGCACGACCAGAGCGATTTCGACCTGATCGCCGAATGCGCCGCCGCCCATGGCTATTACATCCGGCTGCAGGACGGTGTGCTCGATGCATGTAGCCTGGCCGGTGACGCGCGGCCGGCCCTGCCGCTGGGGGTTGGGGCGGAACTGCTCGCCGCCCGGGCCGCCACGAGCGTGGAAACGCTGCGCCGATCGAGCGAGGCGCAAGGCTGGAGCCCCGCCGATCTCGCGCCGATCGCGGCGACGGCCGGGCTCGCCCGGCAGGACGCGGTGGAATTGCGGGATATCGATGGCGGCGCCTTTTCCGACCTGGGTGCCCGTTTCCTCCTCAATCGCGTCGGCGCGGATCGGGACGAGGCGCTCGGCCTCGCCCAGGCGGACATGGACCGTGCGGTCGCGGCGCAGCTCGTGCTCGAGGCGACGGTGGCGGGTACGGCGGCGCTGCTGCCCGGCCGGGTGCTGGCGGTGCGCGGCATCGCGGACGAGGTCGACGGAGCATTCGTCGCGACCGTGACCGAGCATCGCTTCGATGCGGCGATGGGCTATGTCGTCGAATTGTCGACCGCGCCGCCCCCGGCGCCTGCCCGCGCCCGGATTCCGGCGGTGACGCTGGGGACGATCGCCGATGTCGACGACCCGCAGCGGCTGGGCCGCGCGCGCGCGCTGCTGCCGGCCTTTGGTGGGGTCCAGAGCGGCTGGATGCCGGTGCTGTCGCTCGGCGCCGGCGCCGGCAAGGGCGCGGTGCTGCTGCCGGAACCGGAGGACGACGCGCTCGTCCTTCTGCCCGATGGCGATCCCGCACGCGGTATCATTCTGGGCGGTCTCTATGCCACGGGGGACGCCGATCCTCGGCTCGCCTGGGACGGTGTGCCCCGCGCCTATGTGCTCCAGGCGCCGGGCGGCCAGAAGCTTCGCTTGTCCGGGCATGATGCCTCCTGCCGGCTCGAAACGGGGGCCGGCGACGTCTTCGAATTCGGGCCGCATGGCGCGAAGCTCCATGCCACCGGCGATCTGGTGATCGAGGCGCCGGGGCGGCGGCTGCGGCTGCGCGCCGCGGCGATCGATTTCGAGCAGGCCTGAGCGATGCGCTGGCTCACCCGCGATGCCACGATGATCTGCGACCATGTCGGCCATGTCGACATCGGCTTCACCCAGACGCTGGTGCGCATCCAGGGCCGCGAGGTGCTGGTGGCGACCGATCCCGAGGGGCGGCGCATCGCCGGCTGCCCGAACGTCAATCCGGTGATCGGCCTGCGCCCTTGCCTGACCACGCTCAAGGTGGCCGAAGGCTATTCGGCGCTGGTGCGGATCGAGGGGCGTCCGGTGTGCCTCGATACGGTGCATGGGCTTACCGACGGCTCGCCGCCGGGCACCGTCGCCTACAAGGTGACCAATCCCGGCCAGGCGCTGGTGGAGGCGGCGGCATGAGCCTGCGGCCGATCCGGGGGTTCCGCTTCGAGGGCGGCCTGCTCGGCACAGGCGCCGGGCCGTTCGACGGGCTGACGCTGACGCCCACGGGTACGTTGGCGATGGTGGATGATCATGCTGCGGTCCGCCAGGCGGTTCTGATCCTGCTGACGACCGTGCCGGGGGAGCGGGTGATGCGCCCCGACTATGGGTGCCCGCTCGATCGGCTGATGTTCGCGCCCAATGATGCGACGACGGCCGGGCTCGCGATCCATTATGTGCGCGAGGCAATCCGCCGCTGGGAACCGAGAGTCGAGATCGTCCGCATCGATGCGGGCGCCGAGGATGCCGACGGGGGACGGTTGCGCATCGAACTCGACTATCGCGTGCGCCGCACCGATCGGCTGGACAGCATTGTCCTGCCGATCGACTTGCAGGGAGCGAACTGATGCCGCTGCCTTCGCCACGGCTGGACGATCGCACCTACCAGCAACTGGTCGACCAGGCGCTTGCGCAGGCGAGCGCGACCTGCCCCGAATGGACCGACCACAACCCCGCCGATCCTGGCCGCACGCTGCTCGAGCTGTTCGCCTTTCTTACCGAGGCGATGCTCTACCGGGTCAACCGGGTGCCGGAAAAGCTCCACATCGCGCTTCTCAACCTGGCGGGGGTGGAACTGCGGCCGCCCAGCGCGGCGGCGGCGACGCTCACTTTCGCGCGTGCCGGGGGCGGGGATGCCGCCATCGCGGTGCCGCGCGGCACCCAGGTGACGACGGCGGACGGCAGCGTGCAGTTCGTCACCACCCAGGCGGCCACGCTCGACACCGGCCAGGCGAGCGTCGACGTGCCAGCGCTCGACTGCACGCTGGTCGAGGGCGAATTGCTCGGCGTGGCGAGCGGCCAGCCGGGCCAGACGCTATCGGTGTCGCGCGCGCCCGTCATTGCGCCCAGCCATCTGGGCGCCGACTTCCTGCTGGGCATCGAAGCCGCGCCGGAGGAAGATCTGGAAGGGGACGCGACGATGCCCTGCGGCACCAAGGCCTATCGGCTGTGGCGCGAGGTCGACAGTTTCGCGGATACAGGGGCCGGCGACCGGGTGTATCGGCTCGACCGTGCGCAGGGGCGCGTGCAGTTCGCGCCAGCCATCGATACGAGCGGGGAGGGCGCGCGTGCCGTGGCCGCCCTGCCGCCGCCAGGGCGCGAACTGCGCGCCTGGTATCGCACCGGCGGCGGGCGCAGCGGCAATGTCGCGGTGGGCGCGCTGAAGCTGCTCAAGAACGGCCCCGCCGGCGTGGCGGTGACCAATGCCGCCCGTGCCACGGGCGGCACCGATGCGGAGACGCTGGCGGAGGCGCTGGCCCGCGCGCCGCTGGCACTTTCGTCGCTGCGCTGCGCGGTGACCGAACGCGATTATGAGCAGGTCGCTCTGTCCACCGGCGGTGTCGCCCGCGCCCGCGCCTATGCGCAGGCGCAGGCCTGGGCCCATGCCGATCCAGGCGTGGTCGAGGTGCAACTGATCCCCGCGATCGACCCCGCGGCACTGCCCGATCGGGCGATCACCGCCGAGGTCGTAAGCGATCATCGCGGCGAGGAACTGCGTCAGCGCGTCGCCTCGGCGCTCGATCTCCGCCGTCCGCTCGGCGTGCGTACGGCCGTCGTCTGGGCCCGGGTGCGGCCTGTTGCGGTCTCGGTCCGGGTGGTGGTGGGCAAGGAGGCCGATCATGCCCGGATCGGCCAGGCGGTGCGCGAGCGCGTCAACGATCTGCTGTCGCCGCTGCGCGGGCTGCCGTTCGGTGCGGCGCTGCGCGCCGCCGACGTTTACGAGGCAATCATGGGCCAGGCCGGTGTCCGTTCTGCCGACCAACTGTGCTTCGAGATCGGCGAGACGCCCGATCGTGACGTGGCGGCACTGGTCCGCGATCCGCACCAGCCGGGCTGCTGGTTCGCGGGCGGCGCGACGGGGCTGTACCGCAGCCTCGACGATGCCGACAGCTGGGCCCGCTTGCTGGCGAACGAGGGCGAGACCGTCCGCTTCGTCGTGCCCCATGCCGGCCTCGCCGGGGTGCTGGCCGTGGGGGTGATCCGCGCCAAGGGCGGTGCCATTCATGTCTCCTATGATCTTGGCGAGACCTGGCGGCAGAATGCGGCGGTGTTCGATGCGGAGGTGTTCGACGCCGAATGGATCGATCGCGACGGCGCGCCGATGCTGCTGATCGCAACCGCGCAGGGGCTTCGCCAGTTCGCCCCGCGCGGGACAGCGGGGCCGGTGCCCGTTTCGGTCGACAAGGCGATCGAAACCAGGGGCTTCTATGCGGTCGCCAGCGCCACGTCGCCCTCGGGGGTGGCCTCCGTCGCGGTCGCTGCGTGCGGGGAAGGCGGCGTCTATCTCTCGGCCGCCGGCGGCGTTTCGGAGACGTTCCGGCCGGTGGGCCTGAAGGGCAAGGATGTCCGCGTGCTTGCCGTCCAACACACCCAGGCGCGGGCGTTTCTCTGGGCGGGCGTCGCCGCCGAAGCGGGCGAGCAGGGCGAGGGCGCCTATCGCAGCGAATTGCGCGCCGACGGCGCCAATGATCCGGACGGGTTCCAGCCGTTCAACATCGGCTGGCAGGGCGGCAGCTGCCAGGCGCTCGCCTTTGCCGATGCGATGGTGTTCGCCGGCTCGAATCGCGCGGGCGTCCTGTGGATGGACGCGATGGCGGGCAAGCCGGCCTGGACCGGGGTACGGCTCGATGCCGGGCTGCCGATCCGTGACACCGAAAGGCTGCTCCATGTCGTCACCTCGCTGGCCGCGACGCCGCAACCGGGCGGAGCGCCGATGGTGCTCAGCGGCGGGCCGCTCGGCGTGCATGCCAGCATCGACGGCGGCAACCGCTTCCTGCTCGCCTCGGCGACGCGCTTCACCGAACGTATCCCGCTGCCGCCGGGCTGGCTCTATTGTGCCGGGGCGCACCGCATCGACGTGGCGAGCGACGACGGGGCGTGGCGCTGATGCGGCGCGAGCTGATCGCCGGCTTCCTGCCGGAAATCTACCAGGTCGCGCTGCGCCCGGGGACGCCGCTCGCCGCCCTTCTCGCGGTGATGGAGGGCCTCCACATGCCGACCGAATCCCGCCTCGACAGCCTGGACGCGGTGCTCGACCCGCTGCGCGGCGAAGAGCGGTTCGTGTTCATGCTCGCCGACTGGCTCGGCTTGGCTGCGTATCTCGACTGGACTGGCGGGCGCCCGGGGGCAGGCGTGGCGAGCTTCGCCACGGGAACCGAGCGCCTGCGCCTGCTCGTCGCCGAGGCCGCCCGCCTGTGGCGAGATCGCGGCCTGCGCCAGACGCTGGAGCGTTTCCTGACAATCGCGACCGGGATCGAGGGCATCCAGGTGGAGGACGGGGTGGCAGGCGCGGACGGGCGCATCCGCCCGTTCCATCTCCAGGTGCTGCTGCCGGCGGAAGCGCGCCGCTATGCCCCGCTCGTCGCGCGGATCGTCGCCGCCGAGCGGCCCGCCCACGCGACCTATTCCATCCGCTATGCCGACCCAAGCGAGGACCAGGAGCAGCATGCCGAGCTTTGAGATTCCTGACGGCCCCGCCGAGCTGAAGCTTGCCGCAGGGGGAAATGGCACCGCCGTCTATGCGGTGACGAACAAGGCGGCGCTGTCGCTCAGGGGCCGGGTAAGCGTGCAAGTCAGCGACGGCGCCCGGCCCGAATGGTTCACGATCAAGGGCGAGAGCGAGCGCCAGTTCGGGGTCGGCGAGAGCCAGACCGTCGAGGTTCAGGTCGCCGTGCCGCAGGGCACCGCGCCCGGACGCTACAAGTTCCGGCTGCGCGTGGTGGCGGTGAACGATCCGGACAATGACCATGCCGAAAGCCCGGCCGGCGCGATCGTGCTAGCCGGCGGCAAGCCCGGCCCCTTTCCCTGGCTGGCGCTGCTGCTGGGCCTGGTCGCGCTGGCGATCGTGGTCGGGCTGGGCGTCTGGCTGCTGACGATGAAGGGCGCCGCCCCCAAGCCCGCGCCTTCCGACACGCCCAAACCCGCCCCGCCGACAGCGACGCCGGTGGCATCGGCAGCGCCGCTGGTGCAGCCCAGCGCGGACTGCCACTGGGCCTTTTCACCGGGCGGGCGGGGGGGCGGCCTTGATCTGATCGACGGCCCGCCGATCCGGCGGCTGCGGTTCGGCGATTTCGACGGCGATGGAAAGACCGACGTCTTCACCAGCGTCGCTCAGCCGGACGGCAGCTTCCGCTGGTTTTATTCGCCCGGCGGTGCCAAGCCGTTCCGTCCGCTGGGCAGCGGCCCCGATCTTGCCGATCTCGGCTTTGGCGATTTCGACGGCGACGGCAAAACAGACGTCTTCTACACGACGCCGCTTCCGGATGGGACGACGCAGTGGCGTTTCATGCCCGCCGGAACCGGAACGCCGCAGGACCTGCGGATCGGTCCGGATATCAAGCATCTCGGTTTCGCCGATTTCGATGGCGACGGCACCACCGACGTGCTGACCACGGTGCCCGATGGTGCCGGGCAGTTCCGCTGGCAGATGTTTTCGGGCGGGCGTCGCGCCCCGCGCGCGCTGGGCCTCGGGCCCGATCTGCCGGCGCTGCGCTTCGGCGATTTCGACGGGGACGGGGAAAGCGACATCTTCTTCTCGCTCCCCTCGACGCTGTATCCCGGCGCCTTCGCCTGGTGGATCCAGTTCAAGACCGGACTGCGCAAGACGGCCGATGGCGACGAAACCTCAACCCTGCGGTTCGGCGATTTCGACGGCGACGGCAAGACCGACGCACTTGCCACCTCGCTCATCAAGCCCGGTGTCTATCAGTGGAAATATTCGTCGGCGGCGAATTCCAATTATCAGCCGGTCGCATTGGGGCCGAGCTATGAACAGCTCGGTGTCGGTGACTTCAATGGCGACAGCGTCTCCGACATCTTCTATGTGTTGTGCAATTGAGGACTTCGGGAGACGGCCTGCTTTAGGGGAGTGGCGCGATGTCGAGCTTCGAGATACCGGATGGTCCGGCCCAGGTGATTCTGAAGCCGGGGGCGTCGCCCGCCGATCCGGCACGCGGCAGCGCCGTCTATGCGGTGACCAACAAGGCCGTCGCGCCGGTCACCGCCCGCATCGCCGTGCAGGTCACCGGCGATGCGAAGAGCGACTGGTTCGCTGTCGAGGGTGAACGCGAGCGGCCCTTCGCGCCCGGCGAGACCCAGACCGTCACCGTCTCGATCGCGGTTCCGCCCGGGGCGCCGCCGGGCGAACACAAGTTCCGGCTTAGAGTGGTGGCGGTCAACGATCCCGACAATGATCATGTCGAGAGCCCCATCGGCACGATCGCCGTCGCGGCTGCCCCCCGTGCAGGGGAGCGCGCGTTTCCCTGGTGGGCCGTCGCCATCGGGATCGGCACGCTGGTGCTGCTCGTCTTTCTGTTCACCGCCTTCGTCAGCCCCGGCTTTCTGCGAGGAACGCCGGCCGTGGCGCCGACGCCGACGCCCACATCCACACCCACGCCTACGCCTACGCCTACGCCGTCACTGCCGCCGATCGACGAGGCGCGCTTCCGCGACAAGCCCTATAGCTATGCCGAAGGGTATCTGGGGGCCATCGGCTACAAGCCTCGCTCGCGGGCGAATGCCACCGCAACCGGGCTGGCTCCCAAGGCCTTTCTTTCCGCCACCGTGTCGACGGCGGCCGGCGATCCGCCAGGCACGGTCGACATCCTCTACGATCCCGGCGTCGCCGTTCCGCACTTCCTGGGGCTTACGCCCGCCCAGGCAAAAGACCGTGCCGGCGACCGTTTCAACCTGTCGCTCTGCAAGTCGAACACGCTGACGGCTGAGACCAGCGGGAAGGTGGTGCGCCAGAGCGTCGACGATGGAACCGTGGTGGCGAAGGGAAGCCCGGTGCAACTCACCGTTGCCACCGTCGAGGCTCTTCCCTTCTGCCTGCTCCGGCCGTTCCCGATCCACACCTTCTCGCCGATCCTCGACTATCGGAAGTTCGGTATCGATGCCGCTCGGCGGCGCCATCCGATCGATCGCTAGGCGCCCGATGCGCATCCTCGGCCTGCTGCTGTTGCTGATCGGCGCCAGCTTCGCAATCATCGAAGGCTATGCGATGGCCGTGCCCGAACAGGCGCCCGCACAGGAACCGAGCGGCAGCTGCGGCTCGCCCCCGCCGATGAAGGACGGCACGCTCGACCAGGACTGGTGCGCGGATCCGCCCGACCTGGTCGCCTTCCTTGCCCGGCGGTTCGCGCCGCGCACCCATCTCCTCGATCATCCGGTGCGCGCTTCGGCGGCGCTTGGCGACGCGACGGTGGCGGTGCCGCCCCTGCCCGAGGCGCAGCGGGAGGACGCGCGCCGATCGACGCGGCAGGCGCCGTTCGAATGGCGTGCGGGGGCGGCAATGCTGCTGGTTCATGGCGATCAGAGGCTCTGCCTGTGCCGGCCGGGCCAGCCGCTCGATGCCTCTGCCATGGCCGCGTGCGGGGCAGGCTGGATCGCGCACCGCGCCGGGCCGGACGGTGCGCTGCTGTGCGGGCGCAAGGACGGTACCGGCATGTTGTTGCTGGCACCGCAAGGCGGGACGATCCGCTTTCACGCGCTGGGCGGAGAATCCAGCGTCGCGCAGCCGGAGGGCTAGCCGCCGGGTGTTCCACGCTACCCGATCGGGACGAGGCTGCGGATGGCCTTGATCGTGGCGATGAGCGATCCGATCAGCAGCAGGATCAGCCAGATCAGGCCGACAATGGCGATGATCAGCGCAATCAATGCATCGGCGATGCTGGCGAGGAACGACGGGACGAACGCCTGCACGAAGCCGACCAGCCAGGTCAGGCCGATCGAGGCGGCGGTGATGAAGATCAGCCCCTTGTTCTGCAGGAAGCGTTGGTGCGCCAGTGGCAGCAAGAGCGCGAACCCCAGCTTGAACAGCATCAGCAGCAACAGGGTGCCGGCGGCCGCATGCACCGCGAAATGGCCCCATGCCGCAAGATAGGCGATCGTCCCGAACGGCACCGCCAGCAACAGGCTGACCATCAGCATAAGCAGGGCGAACGCGCCCGCCACGGGCACCGCGAGGACGAAGGCGAACCCGGCGAGCGCGAGAAGCAGCGTCACCGGTCCCTGCAGGCGACCGACCAGATTGCGCGGCGCGACCAGTTGCAGCGCCATCAGCGCGATGCTGTGGAACAGCAGCACGTCAAGGATCGCCAGCGCCGGAATTGCGATGCCGGGGGTGGCGTGCTCGCCCGCCATGCGCGCGATCGCCCAGCTCGAGCCGAGTTCGATCAGCAGTGCAAGCAGCAGCAGCCAGCAGGCGAGCAGGAAGAAGGGGATGCGAAGCCGCTCCATCAGCGATCGACCGGGGCCGTCATGTCCACCGCTCGGCGGCAGGCGCGGCCGGAGCGGGGGCGGGCGGCTGGTCCCGGTTTTCCCGTCGCCAGTAGAAGTATAGCATCAGCGCCATCACCCCCGAAAAGCTGTGCCAGAGCAGCCCGTGCGGCTGGAACGCGCTGTGCGGGCTGCACCAGATGTCGCCCGGCTTGGCGGAAAGCGCGCGGGCGGTCATCGCGAACAGGAAGCTTCCGCCGGCAATGCCCCAGAAGGTCATCGCCCAGCCGTCCCGAAAGCCGAGGAAATTCATCGGCCAGTAGCGCCAGTTCGATTGCCAGAAGCGGAGATTGCGCGGCAACAGCTCGAGCAGCCCGTACAGGCCTACCAGCAGCCCGACTAGGATCTCCGAATTCACGCCCCGCGCGCCGATCTGCGTGAAGAACATGACGACCAGCGGATAGCCGAGCAGCACTATCGTTCCGCGCACGCCGTGCGACGCGCCATGCGCCACGAAGATGCGATCGAGCGTGTAGAACAGCAGGAACCCGGCAAAGGCATACATCGACATGCCGTCCATCCAGGCGACATGCTTGGCGGCCGATGCGTGCAGCCACATGCTGCCCAGGCCGAGGAACAGCGCGACCACGACATAAAGGTCGGCCCAGAACCCGTTCGACTGCATGCAGTTGGCGGCATCGCCGCGATGGCGATCGCGCGAGAGGGTGAAGGCGATGATCGGCACGGTGACGAACACATAGAGGTTCGACCAGGTGTTGACCGGTTGCCGAATGCCGGGGGCGCCAGCGGTAACGTCCCGCACATCGAAATATTCGCAATAGCAATAGGTGTCGACACAGTCCTCGGGCACCGGCGGCCAGCCGAGCACCACGGCGAACAGGGTGAACAGGCCCATCAGGAACAGGGCGGCGCTGATCCACAGGAGCCAGGGCCGCAGCACCGGCCAGGCGAACACGATGTCAGCCCTTCAGGACGAAGCTGGCGATCAGCGCGAGGACGACTAGGATCATGTCGGTGATGGTCAGCCAGTCCGGCAGTCCGGTGAACTTGCCGCCCAGCTTGGGCGGATCGATGCTGCCCGCAGGCTCGCCGCCGGTACCGAAGATGAAGCCGGTGATGCCGCCGAAAAGCGCCACTCCCGCCCAAGGAAGCGCAGCAGGGCTATGCTGGGCGAGGCCCAAATAGAGCAGCAATATGCCGGCACCCACCGCACCGGCGCATGCCAAAATCCGAAGAATATTTGCCACAACGACGTCCTCCCTCATCCGCAGACCGGCGTTCCGGCGCGGGTTGATCCGTTCGTCTGCGACCTTGCTTTCGTTTGGCGCTACTGGTTCGGCGACCGACTCCGGCGGCTAGGCCAAGATAGCATAGGGTGCTACACGCCTCCAATAAGCTGCTCGTTGCGAGGAGCAGCAATAGCGCGAGGCGATCTAACGGACGGGGATTGGGCGGTGCTGGAAGGTCTGCTGCCGTTCGAGTGTGGCCGAAAGGCGCGCCCTGCCCATGACCATCGGCGATTTCTGAACGGCATACTGCATGTGCTGCGGGTCGGTTGCCCCGGCGCGAGATGCACGAGCGCTACGGCAAGTGGAACGCGGTCGATGTGCGATTTCGGCGTTGGGCGGGACAAGGCGTCTGGGATGCGATGCTGGCCACGCTGGTCGAGTTCAGGCTGACCGATGACTGGCAGCATATGATTGAAAGCACCACGGTTCGCGGCGATGTTCCGGCAGCGGGCGCTGAAGTCGGACGAGGAGAGGGCGACCGAGCGCACGGGGCCGGCCTATGTGGGCAAGTGCTCGGCCTCGATCCGCGAGAACCTGGAGTGGCGAGGGTGCGCCCGCGCCCGCGAATCTCATCCGCTATTGCCTGATGCTCGAGCGCGTCGTCGCCAAGGTGGAGGCGGAGCCGGTCAGGAAGGGCAGGGCGGCCAAGCCCACCCGGGAGGAGGTCGAGGCGACGTTCGCGCCCGACGATGAGCGCCGCGAGGATGGCGACGGCCTGTCGGCCGCCGCTTGAGATCGCATGTCGCGGCTCGTGCCCCGGCTGCGCGAGGAAGAGCTCCTCTGCAGCGCGATCGCGCGGGGCCGCCGCTACCTGGTGGTGCCCGCGGCGGGTCCGTTCATGCGCGAGCTCGTCGCCAGCGCTTCGCCGTTGCGTCGTCGACCACCCCGGTCAGCTCGTCGAGCTTGTCCGAGACATCCTGAAAGCCGACCGACTGTCGGCCGTCCGGTGGTCACTGCTCGCGCGCGGCCTCGCGGCGGATCTGTTCGATCGGCTGGACCAGATAGGCCAGGATCGAGCGACGCCCGATCGAGATGTCGTTGGTGGTGGCAAGCCCCGCGCCGAGCGGCACCTTGCCCTTTTCGGTGTCGATGCTCGCTTTCTCCAGCGCGATGCGGGCGAGGAAATAGGGGCCGATATCCTTGTCCGGCACCGCGTCGCGGCTGATCGTCAGGATGCGGCCGGGGATGGTGCCATAGGTGGTGAAGGGGAAGGCCTGGAGCTTCACCGCCACCGGCTGGCCGGGGCGGACGAAGCCGGCGTCGCGGTTGAGCACCTTGGCCTCCACGGTCAGCCCGCCATTGGGCACCACGATCATCAGCGGCTTGGCCGGCTCGACCACGCCGCCGATCGTGTGGACTGCCAGCTGCTGCACCGTGCCTGCCACCGGCGCATAGAGCCGCTGCAGCCGCGACTTTTCGCGCGCCTTGCGCAGTTCCTCGGCGCGCAGCACGGCGTCGCCCTGCGCCTTGGCGAGTTCGGCGAGCGCGCGCTGCTGTGCCTCGGCACGAGTCTGGACGCCTTGGTCGCCGAACTTGCGCGCCTCGGAAAGCGCACGCGCCTGCTGCGCCTCGGCCACCTTGCGCTCGCCGCCTTCGGAATGCCGCTGGCGCTCCAGCTCCATCAGCCGCAGTCCGGGGGCATAGCCCTTGGCGGCGAGGCCGTTCATCGCGTCGATTTCGGCATCGAGGACGGGTGCGGTGGCGTGATATTTGCGGACCTGCTCGGCCGCCGCCCGGGCATCGGCCATGGCGGAGGCGCGCGCGGCGCCATAGCCGTGCACCGCCGCCTCGATCTGCGCGAGTTGCGCGGCGATCAGGCGGCGCTGGGTCTCGACCACCTCGGGCGGGGTGCCCTCGGGTGCGGTGAAGCGCAAGGAACCGCCGCGGAGCGCATCGGCAATGGCCTGCGCGCGGGCGACGTCGAGCCTGGCGGTCGCCAGCGCCTGCTCGGCCTGGCGTTCCTCGGCGCCCGAGACGGTGGGGTCGAGGTCGAGCAGCGGCTGGCCCTTCTGCACCACATCGCCCTCATGGACGAAGATGTGGCGGACCACGCCGGTCTCCGAGGCTTGAACCAGCTTGACGCTGTCCGCGGGCACGATGCTGCCCTCGGCCGAGGCGACCACGTCGACCTTGCCGAAGGTCATCCAGGCAAGCGTCAGCGCGAAGCAGAGCAGCAGCAGCCAGGCGGTAACGCGGCCGGTGGGGGAGACCGGCTTCTCGATCACCTCCAGCGCGGCGGGCAGGAAGTCGGGCTCGTGGCTGACGAGGCGGCCCTGGGTGCGGGCCTTTTCGGCGCGGACGGCTTCGGTCCACAGATTGGCGTAGTGGCGAAGCGCGCTCATGCCGCGAACCCCTGGGTCACGCCCGCCTGGCGGCGATGCAGATCGGCATAGCGGCCGTCGAGCGCGAGCAGCTCGTGGTGGCTGCCGCGTTCGACGATATGGCCGCGCTCGAGCGTGATGATGCTGTCGCACTGGCGGATTGCGGACAGGCGATGGGCGATGATCAGCACCGTCCGCCCCTCCGCCATCGCCTTGAGGTTGGTCTGGATGATTTCCTCGCTTTCGGCGTCGAGCGCCGAGGTCGCTTCGTCGAAGATCAGGATGCGCGGATCGGTAACCAGCGCGCGCGCGATGGCGAGCCGCTGGCGCTGGCCGCCGGAGAGGTTGGTGCCGCGCTCCTCGATCATCGTGTCATAGCCCTGGGGCAGCCGGGTGATGAACTCGTGCGCGCCGGCCAGTTCGGCCGCGGCGATCACCTTTTCCAGCGGCAGCGCCGGGTTGGCGAGCGCGATGTTCTCGCGCACGCTGCGGCTGAACAGCAGGTTTTCCTGCAGCACCACGCCGATCTGGCGGCGGAGCCAGGCCGGATCGATCTGGGCGATGTCGACCCCGTCGATCAACACCCGCCCACCGGCAGGCACATAGAGCCGCTGGAGCAGCTTGGTGAGCGTCGACTTGCCCGAGCCGGACGAGCCGACGATGCCGAGCGACTGGCCGGAGAGCACGGTGAGGTCGATGTCCTCCAGCGTCCAAGGCCCTTCCAGGCCGTAGCGGAACTTCACATTCTCGAACCGCACTTCGCCGCGCAGCGCGGGCAGCGCGACCTGGCTGCCCGAACCGGGCTCGGTCGGCTGGTTGAGCACGTCGCCAAGTCGGGCGACCGAGATGCGCACCTGCTGGAAATCCTGCCACAGCTGCGCCATCCGGATCACCGGCCCGGACAGGCGCTGCGCGAACATGTTGAACGCCACCAGCCCGCCGACGGTGAGTTCGTGCGCGATCACCTGCTTGGCGCCGAAATAGAGGATGCCGGCCATGCTCAGCTTGGAGATCAGCTGGATCGCCTGGCTGCCGGTGTTGCCCAGATCGATCACCCGCTGGCTGGCGTGCGAATAGCCGGCAAGCTGGCGCTCCCAGCGGTCCTGCCATTGCGGCTCGACCGCTGCGGCCTTGATCGTCTGGATGCCGCCGATGCTTTCGATCAGCAGCGCATTGTTCGCCGATCCGCGCTCGAACTTGTCGTTGACCCGCGCGCGCAGGGGGCCGGTGACGAGGATCGCGACGGCGAAATAGGCGGGGATGGTCAGCACCGCGACGATCGACAGCGACGGCGAATAGACGAACATCGCCACCAGGAACACGATGGTGAACAGCGGATCGACCAGCACCGAGAGCGACGCGTTGGTGAGGAACTCGCGCACCGATTCCAGCTGGCGGACGCGCATCGCGGTGTCGCCCACCCGCCGCGCCTCGAAATAGCCGAGCGGCAGCCGCAGCAGGTGCCAGAACAGCTTGGCGCCGAGCTCGACGTCGATCTTCTGGCTGGTCTCCGAATAGAGCCGGGTGCGCAGCCAGCCGAACAGCGTCTCCCAAACCGACACCGCGACGAAGCCGATCGCCAGCACCGTCAGGGTGGAGAGCGTGTTGTGGACCAGCACCTTGTCGACGATGTTCTGGAAGAACAAAGGCGCGGCTAGGCCCAGCAGATTCAGCACCAGCGTGATCAGCAGCACCTCGCCGATCAGCTTTCGGTACTTGGCGGCCTGGGGGACGAACCAGCTGAAGTCGAAGGCGCGCGCGGTGGCGCCCACCGCCTCGCGGGTGGTGACCAGCACCAGCTCGCCCGACCAGAACTGCGCCATCGCCTCGCGATGGACCTTCACGATCCCTTCGCCGGGGCGCTGGATCAGCGCCTCGTCGCCGGCAACGCGGCCGAGCAGGAACCAGCCGTCGGGGCCGTTGGCGAGCACCGGCAGAGGTAGCCGCGCGAGCTGGTCCCAGCTCGCGGTGCGGCTGCGCGCCTTGGTGCCTTCCTGGCGGCGGATCAGGCGGAGCATGTCGGTGGCGTCGAGCGGCGCCTGATGGCCGATCGCATGCCGCAGCTGGGCGGGATCGGCGGCGATGCGGTGCATGCCCAGCAGCTGGGCGAGCATGATGGGGCCGCTCTCGGTGCGGTTCGAGGCATCGCTCACGGGTTGGGCTTTCGAAGGCTGGGGGTGATGGGCTGCGGGGCGATCGCCGCCACATCCGGCTTGAGCACGGGCGCGACGGCCGGCGCGGGGGCTGTGGGTGCGTGGACCCGCGCGGCGGGCACCAGGATCGCGTCGAGTGCGCCGACCGTGTCGTCGAGCGGCAGCCGGTTGGCTTCGCGGGCGGCGGCGCGGGCCGGCTTGGGATCGTGGAGCGGCACGCCGCTGGTAAGATCGTCGGCCTCCAGCGTGCCGATCCGGCGGAGCAACGTCGCGCGGCTCACATAGCGGTCGCGCTCGGCGTCGAGCACGGCGACCTCGGCGTCGCGCAGCGTCTGCTGGGCGTAGAGCAGGTCGAAGGTCGAGCGCAGGCCCAGCCGGTATTCGGCCAGCATGCCCTCCAGCTGGGTGCCCGCGGCCTCGCGGCGCTGGGCGCTGATCGTGCCGATCCGGTCGGCGGTGGCGATGTCGTTCCAGGCATCGGTCACCACGCGCGCCAGCTCGCGCTCGGCGGCTTCGATGCGCAGCCGGTCGGCCTGGGCGCGCGCGGTCGCCTCGCGCACCTGCGAGGCGCGCAGCCCGCCGCCGAGCAGCGGCACTGAGAGGACGACGCTGCCCGAATAGGCCTGCTCCTGGTCGGGCAGCCGATAGGGCAGCTTGGCCCGGCCGCTGAGCCCGGCCGAACCGCGCACGGCAAGCGTGGGGCGGCCGGTGGCGCGCGCCGCCTCGACGTCGTGGAGCGAGGCCTGGGCGGTGTTACGCGCATAGGCGAGCTCGGGACTGCGCTGCGCGGCGAGGAAGAAGGCGCGATCGGCATCGGCGGGCAGCCCGGGCAGGGCGGGGGGTGCCGGTGCCGTCTCCAGCTCCGCGCCGACCACCGACAGGAATTCGGCCTGGGCGGTGCGCAGCGACTGCTCCGCCTGGAGCAGCTGCGCCTCGGCCTGCGCGACCTGGCCACGCGCCTGGGCGATGTCGCTGCGGGTCAGCTCGCCGGCGACCTGGCGCGCCTCGATCTCGTCGAGCAGCTTGTGCAGTTCCTGCACGCTGGCGGCGCGCACCTCGCGCTCCGCACCGAAGCGGTAGATGTCCATATAGGTGGAGACCACCGAGAGCAGCAGGTCGCCTTCGGTGGCGCGCAGCCGCTGCTCGCCGGCGCTGACCGTCGCCTCGGCCGATCGCCGGGCGGCGGTGGCGTGCCCGCCGGTGTAGAGCGGCTGCTGGACGCTGAGGCCGAGCTGGCTCTGCGACTGGGCGCTGTAGGGCGTGCCGAACAGGTTCTCGCGGCGGGAGACCCGGCCCTCGATGTTCCACTGATAGCCGGCGGTGGCCTGCGCATCGGCGCGAAGCCGCAGTTCGGCCTTGGCCTGGGCGATCCGTTCGTCGACGCCGCGCAGATCGTAGCGGGTCGCCTGGAGCGTGGGATTGTTGCGATAGGCGAGGGCGATCGCCGCGGCGAGCGTCCGCACCGTCTGCGGGCGATCCGCATCTATGGGGGCAACCGTCTGGGCAATCGCGTGGGACGGGAGCAGCGCGCCGGCACAGGCGAGCGCGATCGTGCATCCCCTGCGCAGCGAGATTGCGCGAGCCCGATGAGATGGGCGCAAGAAATGCGTTCCTTACCAATGGAAAAGGGGCGCCGCGTGGGGACGAACCGCCACGCGACGCCGGTAGTTGGGGTCTAGGGATTAACGGAACATCGATGCGGCCGAGAAAGACGATGCGCCGCTAGCGCCCCCGGCGGCCGTCTTCGCGGCGCTGCCGATCACCCCGTCGCCGTTGAGATCGACCGAGAACAGCTTTTCGGCGGCGCCGACGCTGTTCTTGTCGAAGCTCTCCTCGCCGTACCAATGGCCGTTGGCATCGAGGATCCAGGCGTAGCGCATGTCCGAGAACGGGCTGGTGTCGAGCACGCGGGTGCGGCCCTGGTCGTCGATCGCGATCGCCGCCAGGCCCCAGTCCTCGCGCTGCTGCAGCACGTCGCCCCAGTCGGCGCCGTCCCGCGTGATCTGCAGCGTAGTGCCCCCGTTGATCGAGAAGGACGCCTTGCCGGTCGCTTGGTCGACGAACAGCGTCGCGCCGCCATGCTGGTCGACCGGACGCAGCGCCGAGGTGCCGACGACGCCGTCGCCGTTCAGGTCGGAGCCGAAGATCGTCTCCGCCTTGGGCAGATCGGTGCCGGCGAACACGTCCTCGCCCACCCAGTGGCCGGTCTTGTCGAGGATCCAGGCCCAGTGCTGCGAGTTCGGCCCCATGTCGTTGGCGTTGCCGTCGAGCACGCGGAGCCGGCCCTGGTCGTCGCGACCGATCGCGAACAGCTTGGAGCCGTGATCGAGCTTCACCGCCTCGTCCGGTCCGCCGCGGGTGATGGTGAGGCGGGTGCCGTCCTCCAGCTGGATCAGCGCATTGCCGGTTGCCGGATCGACGAGCAGGCGCAGCTCGCCATTCTTGGCCACCAGCTGGGCCTGCGGTGCCGGGATCACCCCGTCGCCGTTCAGGTCCTTCTGGAACAGCGCCTCGCCCTCCTGGAAGTTGCGGGGCGTGTAGACCGTCTCGCCGATCCAGTTGCCCTTCGCGTCCAGCTTCCAGCCATAGCTTGCGCCCGCGCCCGCCATCGAGTCCAGCACGCGGATGTTGCCGTCCTGGTCGCGGCCGATCGCCGAGAGGCTCCAGCCGTTGCGGGCCAGCGCGGTCGGCTTGCCGTCGGCATCGCGGAAGATCGCCGACATGCGGCCGTCCCCGTCCTGCACATAGGCGAAGCCGCTGCCCTTATCGAGGATCAGCTTCAGGCTGCCGTTCTGCGCCACCGTCTGCAGCTCGCCGCGCACGACGATGCCGTCGCCGTTCATGTCGGTGCCGAACAGCGGCTCCAGCTTCTGCCAGTCGCTCTTGTACAGCGCCGCACCGCCGCCGCCGATGTGCAGCGTCGCGTCCAGCTTGTACGGGTAATAGGGCTCGCCGCCGTTCGATGCGCCCAGCAGGGTGATCGAACCGTCCGGATCGCGGCCGATGCCCACCAGCGTCGTGTGGTCGTCGAGCGCGAGCGCCTGACGTGCATCGCCATGAAGCAGCGCGCGCGGCTGCGCGTTGCCGATGGTGATCCAGGCAGTGCCGGTAGTGGCCTCCACCGACAGCGTCAGGTCGCCGTTGACCGCGATCGTGGTGAGCGCGAATTCGGGCGGATCGGTCGGCAGGTCGAGCGGCACGCCGTCCGGACGCTGCGGGATGTCCTGGCTCTGGAAGTCGGTGGTGTGGAGCTGGCCGTCCGCCGTCTTGGTCACCATGTCGCCCGCGCCGACGGTCAGCGTGGTGCCGTCGGAGAAGGTGATCGTGGTCGCCTTGTCGCCCGGGTTGAACGCCGTGTAGCTTTTCACGCCCTTCTTGTTGAACGCCACCGCGAAGCTGCTGTTCGAGGTGATCGACAGGTCCGGCGTGCCCAGCTGCACCAGCGTCTCGATCCATTGCAGCGTGTAGACGCGCGATTCCTCGCCCTGGCCGCTCTGGTATTGCGGGTTGGCGAGATAGTCGGCGAGGGCGGCTTCGGGATCGGCGAGGGCCAGCGCCATCTGCGATCCGTTCATCCACTCGCTGGCGCGCCCGTCCTTCTGGAGCGCGTGCATCTCGGCGATTTCTTCGAGCAGCTCCTTCGGATAGCCCGCCATGAACAGCGAGCCGGCGTTGATCGGCGTGTACTGGATGCCGATGATGTGCGCCGGATCACCGTCGAAGAAGTTGGTGAAGCCCGCGCCATCGGCGCCGACGATGCCCATGATCGAGCGATCGACCCCGTCCGGGAACACGGCGTTGTCGACGTCCTGCCAATATTGCTGGAAGGCGGTCGCTTCGGTGGTGTGGAGATAGGTGCCCAGATCGGCGAGGTTCTTCTGGCCGGTCACCGCACCCCAGCGGGCGACGGCGCTTGCGAATTCCAGGGCTTCCGACGCGGATTCCTGGTTCTGCCCGTTGCCGGTACCCGATGCCCAACTGTGGCCGGCATAGGGATCGAAGTTGCGCAGGAAGCCATAAGTCAGGTCGTTGCGATCGTCGTTCGCCGCGTCCTTGATCAGCTCGTTGACCATCGCGCCCCACTTGCTCTGCTGTGCCCATTGCGGGTCGAGCTGGGCGATCGTGGCGGCGGCGTTGATGATGTAGCCGTAATGGAAATGGTGGTCGTTGAGCTTGTCGTCGGAGTCGTACGAGGCCGGGTAGCCGATCAGCGTCGCCCATTCCTTGTCGTAGACGAACTCGAACTTGTCGCCGTCATCGGCGGTGAACCAGCGCTCCAGCTGCTTCTCAATCGCGCCGACGAACACGTCCTTGGCCTGGCCATAGCCGACCATTTGGGCGAGCATCGCGAGGTCGCCGTACTTGGCGTTCTGGCGCGAGCCCCAATAGGTGTCGCCTTCCAGCTTGTTGCCCTGGGCGGTGAGGAACCCCTTGAGCTCGCTATGCAGCATGTCGATGATCTGCTGCCGCTGTTCGGCGGTGCCGACGAAGGGGAGGATGGGCAGGATCGGCTGGACGTTCATCGTCGTCGTGAACGTGTTGCCGTCCTTCAGCACCTTGATCTCGCCGCGCGGCGAGGCGTAGCTGATGTTGCTGAGCTGCGCGTCCGAGTTGATATACTGGTGCCGGTACAGCGCCATCATCGGGTTTTCGGACAGGCCCGGGCCGTTCTCCATCATCTGCGTGGTGGCAGTGAAGGTGGTGGTGAGCTTGCCGGTGTTCTGGTCGACGGTGAACGACGACTTGGTGTCGGTCACGAAGGCATAGGCGTGCGCGCGGAAATCCATCAGCGTGCTGACCGATGCATCCGGCAGCACCGCCACCGAATAATAGTCCTTGCCGTCCAGGTTCGAGGTCAGGCCCTTGTCGGTGAAACTCCAGGTCGCGCCGCTCGGGCCGAAGATCCCGTAGTTCTTGCCGTTGATCGTCACGCCGACGACCCCGTCCTGCGCGTACCAGACGCGGCCCGGACCTTCATAGCCCGGCACGCTCAGGCCCGGCTGGATGTGGGTGGTGTCGTAGGTCGGCGCACCCGCCGGCGCCGCGGTGAGGCCCGAGGGATCGCTGCCGGCCTTGGCGCCGCCCTGCAGGTACAGCACGCCGCCGTTGATCGCCGTGCCGGTCGCGTCCGTCAGGTTGCCGAAGGGCAGCTTGACGTAGCTAGACGCGTCGTTGGTGCGGACCGAGACGTCGCCGTCGCCATTGGCGCGCCACAGCTCGACCTTCACCGAGCCATTGTGCATGTCCTTCATCGCGCCGGTGGCGGTGAGCAGCTTGGCGCCGGTATAATCCTGGTCGCCCTGGGCGGCGTCGGTGCCGTACCAGTCATAGGTTTCGACGCGGTCGACCTTGCCGTCTCCGTCGAAGTCGTAGGAGAGGCGGAACTGGATGCCGTCGGCGACGTGCGAACCGGCGTCTACGGGGAAGTTGAACGCCAGCGCGCCGCCGTTGAAGCTGCCGTTGAGCCCGGTGGCCATGTAGCTCAGCGGGTTGTTGGGAACGTCGCGGGTCGGCCCGGTCTGCTGGCTGAAGTCGATCTCGACATCGGCGCTGCTCGAACGGGTGACATAGACGAAGGGCAGGCCTTCGCCCATCGTCGCGCGCATCTGGCCGTCCCAGTCGGCGGTCGCGGTCCAGTCGGATGCGGCGGCGAGCTTGGTGCCGCTGGCGTTCATGCCGACCAGGCCGAGCGTGAGGTCGGCGTGGAAGTCGTAATTATAGCCGGTCTCGGTGACGCGTGGCGTGTCCGAATAGCCGATGTTCAGGCCATGGGCCTGGGTCTGGAAGCCGAACGGATCGGCCTGCATCACGCTGGAGAAATTGCCGTACTGGGCATAGGCCAGGGTGGTGAAGATGGAATTGCTGGGCGGTGCGCCGACGAAATCGTCGGTGAGACGCGGCTTTACCGGAACGCCGGCGTCGTTGGTCGGCCCCTTGGAACCGTCCGGAAACTCGGTCGCAATACTGCCGGCCCCCACCGAAATAACGGAACCCATATGCGCGTTACTCCCTTTACTAGATTGTACCGAGACCTCTCGGTTCAGCATGCGCAGTTGAGGACTCCCTGGTTTCCCGTGCGTCGCACGGTACAATCCCCCCGAGCATGGTGGCGACTATTCAACATCGGCGATGTCGGCCTTGTGACATTCGCAACCTTGAATGGTTACGGTTGAAACCCGGGCCGGCGGTCGCGGCGTCGGCCCGGTGCCTCCCGGTTCCGCAGGCGCGGATCAGGCGAGGAAGAGATCCAGATGCGCGACGAACTGCTCCGGATACTGGAAGTGCGGCGCATGGCCGGAATCCGGGAACAGGATCAATTGCGCGTTCGGCAGATGCTGCTGGAGATAGAAAGAATTGATCGTCGGCAGCATCACGTCGGTATGGCCGTTCGCGACCAGCGTGGGCAAGGTGATGCGCGCCAGATCGGCGAAGCGTTCGCCATGCGGCGCCAGCCAGTCGCGGCCGGCGGCAACCTGCGCCAGGATGGTCGGCATTTCGCTGGGCGGATCGCGATCCTCGGTGCGGGCATGGCGGCGCTGCCAATAGCGAGCCGCAGCCGCGCGGCCGGCATCCGAATGGCCGAAGAACAGCCAGGCCATTTCCTCCTCGCCGGCATTGCCGCGGGCACGCTGCGCCACCTCGGCGCCGAACGGCGTGGGATCGCCGCCGCGCGGCGAGGTGCCCACCAGCACCAGCCGGCGGATGCGGTCGGCATGCTGCTTGGCATAGGCCTGGGCGACCATGCCGCCCATCGAGAAGCCGAGCAGGTCGAAGCTGGGAAGCGCCAGGGCATCGACGAAGTCGCGGATGCAATCGGCCATGCCTTCGATCGTCTGCGGCGTCTCGCCGGTCGAGGCGCCGACGCCGGCATTGTCGACCAGGATCACCTCGCGGCTGGCGGCGACGCCGTCGGTGAACGCCGGGTCCCAATGGTCGAGGCCGCCGGTGAAATGCTGGAGCAGCACGACCGGGACGGCCGAGGGGGTGCCGAAGCGGCGATAGGCGTAGTGGACGCCGCCGGCGTCGATGAACTGGGTAGGGGCGGTGGCATGGGTGTGCATGGCAAATCTCCTTGCCGCACAGCTTGCGCACGCGCGTCGTCGCCGACGATATGAACGCTGGTATGGGCTTGCAGTCAGTCCGCGGCCTGCACCGCCGGCAGCACCAGCGTGAAGACGGCGCCGGTGCCTTCGGTGCGATCGCGCACCTCCATCCGGCCGCCATGTGCTTCGGCGATCGAGCGGCAGATGGTGAGGCCGATGCCCAGCCCGTCGGGCTTGGTGGTGCGGAAGGACTGGAAGGGATCGGCCTGGAAGTCGGCGGCCAGGCCAGGGCCGGTATCCGCCACCTCGGCGGACACCATGCCGTCGCGGGCCCGCAGCGCAAGGTCGATGCGACGGTCGCCGGAGGGTGCGGCGCCCATCGCCTGGATGGCGTTGACCATCAGGTTGGCGAGCAGCTGCTGCAGCTGGATGCGGTCGCCGCACACCTCGGGCAGGTCCGCATCGCGGATCAGGGTGACCTGGACGCCCTGTTCGCTGAGTTCCTGGCGGAGCAGCAGCCGCGTCTCGGCGACGATGTCGGCGAGCGACAGCGGCACCATCGCGATCTCGCGATTGGCGGCGAGCGCGCGGATGCGCTGGATGATCTCGCCGACGCGCAGCGCGTTCTGGCCGATCTGCCCGGTGATCTTGCGAAGCTTTTCCAGCGGCGCCTCGGGTGCCCTGGCCAGCCGCTCGGCGGCGGCGGCGTGCATCGCGATGGCGGTGACCGGCTGGCTGATCTCGTGCACGATCGAGGCGGAGAGCTGGCCGAGCAGCGCGATGCGCGATGCGTGCGATGCCTGCTGGCGCATCCGCTCGATCTCGTCGCGCGCCCGGACCTGGTCGGTGATGTCGATCTGCGCGACCAGCACTTCGGCGCTGGCCGGGTCGGGGTTGGAGACGCGGCAGAACAGCGTGTCGAACGGCGTGCCGTCGAGCCGGAACATCCGCACCTCGGCTTGGAACACCGGCTCGCGATCGTAGGAGCCTTCGATCGAACGGCGCAGCACCTCGCATCCCGGCTGCATCAGCCCGGTGAGCGAACGGCCGATCAACTCGTCTGCCGAGCGTGCGCCGTACATGCGCACCGCGGCTTCGTTCACAGAGGTGAAGCGCAGGTTCGCGGCGAGCTGGTCGACCAGCTCCGGATGCTGGTCGATATAGGCGCGCATGTCGGTCACGCCCTCGGCACGCAGCCGGGTGAACAGCGCCCGCGTATCGGGCGCGGCGAACTCCGACACCGCGATGGTCGGCACGTCGAGCAGCATCTTGCGCCGCGTGCTCGCCTCGTCGCGCTGGCGGGTGGCCTTCACGCGATCGGTGATATCGGTGAAGCCCACCAGCAGCGTGCCGTTGCCGACCGTGCCGGGAAGGAAGGAAACGGTGAACAGCGCGTCGAACTCGCGACCGTCTAGCGCGCGCATCCGCGTCTCGGCGACATGGCGCGGCTTGCCGCCGATCGCGGAGAATACGCTCTCGAGGAAGTCGCCGGTGCTCGCCTCGGGCCAGTAGCGGTCCAGCGGGGTGGTGATCAGGTCACGCTTGGTGCCGGGGCCGAACATCTCGATCGAGCGATCGTTGGTATCGACGATCCGCGTCGCCTGCATCATCTTGCGGACCAGCGCCGGGTTTGCGCGAAGATGGCCGGGGATGTCCGTCACGCCCTGTTCGCGCAGGCTGCGCAGCAACGCGCCCACCCCGCTGAAATCCATCTCCCAGAAGGAGGCGGCGACCGCGCCGAACAGGTTGCGATAGCGATATTCGCTCGCCGCCAGCGCGACTTCGGCGGGGTGGGCGGGATCGACGGCGGTGGAAACCTCCATCCACGCATCCTCGGCATCGGTGCAGCTGGCGAGCCGGACGTGAACGGTGGCGGTGGTGCCGTCACGGCGGCGGCGCTCGACACGGCCCTGCCACAGGCCGCGCCCGCGCAGCTCCGCGATCGCACTGTCGGGATAGGGGCCGAGCAGGTCCGGCAGCGCCTGGCCCAGCGCCTCTTGCGGGTGCCAGCCATACAGGGTGGTCGCGGCGAGATTCCAGCTGGTGATCGCCGCGCCCGCGGTGGTGGAGATCATGCTCTCGCTTGATAGATCCAGCAATTGCGCTGGCACTCGCTGCACGTATGTTCCCCGGCCTTGCGCTACCGGACGCAGCGCGACTGCCGCCCTGCTAACATCATGGCGAGGCGAGGTACATGGGCTTGCTCAGCCCGCGAGGTGCCGGTGCACTGCCGAGACCACCGCCGCGCCTTCGCCCACGCCGGAGGCGACGCGCTTGATCGATCCTGCCCGCACGTCGCCAACCGCGAACACGCCGTCGATGGTGGTCGCATAGGGCGAGGCGAGGGGGCGCCCCTCCGCATCCAGGCCGGTGGGCACGAAGCCGGCGGGATCGAGCGTCAGGCAGTCCGCCACCCATTCGGTATTGGGCGCCGCGCCGATCATCACGAACAGCCCGCGTACCTCGCGGGTTTCGGTCGTGTCGCTCGCGCGGTCGCGCCAGCGGAGCCGGGTGAGGAATGCGTCGCCTTCGACCGACGTCACCTCGCAGAAGGGGTGGAGCTGCACATTGGCGCTGTTGGCGATGCGCTGGACGAGATAGTCGGACATCGTCGCGGCGAGGCCCGGACCGCGGACCAGGATATGAACCTTGGCGCAGCTGCGCGACAGGAACATCGCCGCCTGGCCCGCCGAGTTGCCGCCGCCGACCACCACCACTTCGGCACCTGCGCAGAGCTGCGCTTCCATCGGCGTGGCTGCATAATAGATCCCCCGGCCCTCGAGCGCGGCATAGCCCGGCAGGTCGAGCCGCCGGTAGCGGGCGCCGGTGGCGATGACGACGGCGCGGGCGGATACCGTCTCGCCGCCCGCCAGCGCGATGCGGAAGGGGCGGGCGCCGCAATCGAGATGCTCGGCCCGGCGCGACACGCGCAGCACCGCGCCGAACTTGTGCGCCTGGGTGATCGCCCGGCCGGCCAGCGCCTGGCCGGAAATCCCGGTAGGGAAGCCGAGATAATTCTCGATCCGGCTGCTGGTGCCCGCCTGGCCGCCCGGCGCCTCCGCCTCGACGACGAAGGTGGAGAGACCTTCCGACGCGCCGTACACCGCCGCCGCCAGGCCCGCCGGGCCCGCGCCGACCACTACCAGATCATAGGTCTCGCCGCCGCCCGGTGCGGCGTTGAGACCGAGCAGGTCGGCGAGCTGCGCCGAGGTGGGGCGGGACAGGACCTTGCCCTCGGGCAGCAGCACCGCAGGCAGTTCGGCGGCCTCCAGCGTTTCGGGCGCGGCGGGATCGCGCAGGTCGACGAAGCGGTGCGGATGGGCGTTGCGGGTGAGGAACTCGCGGATCCGATGCGTCTCGGGGTCCTCCGCCGACCCGACCAGCGTGATGCCGCCGAAGCCGGTGGCGAGCAGGTCGACGCGGCGCAGGATGAAGGCGCGCATCACGATCTCGCCGATGTCCGGCTCGGCCGAGGCCATGCGACGGAAGGCGGCAGGCGCGAGGCGCAGCAGCCGCGTGCCGGCGGCGGCACGCCCGTCGAGCAGCGAGGCCCGGCCGCTGAACAAATGGAGCTCGCCGCTGAACTGGCCGGGCAGATAGCTGCGGACATAGCCGCCATCGGCATCGAACAGGTCGATCGCGCCGTCGAGCACGACGAAGAAGTCCGGCCCGCGATCGCCGCGGCCGAACAGCAGGGTGTCGGACGCCGGGGACTCCTCCGCGCCATAGGCGGCGATCCGCGCGATCAGCGGCGCGGCCAGGCGCGGGAAGATCTGCTCCTCGCGCGCATGGACCGGCGGCTCGGGGCGCAGCGGGGTGTCGACGTCCGACATCGGCTCAACCGAACACGTAGTGGTCGATGTCGATCGACACGACCAGCGGTTCGGGCACGCGCTGGCCGTCGGGCTGGCGCGGGTAGATGCGGCGGCGGGTGGGCAGGCGGATGCCGTCGACCTCGGTACAGTCGGTCAGATAATGCGCGCCCGGGGTGCCGCCGGCGATCTCGACGTCATAGTCGTGGCGGGCAATCAACCCCTCCTCGGTGACGTAGAGCGTCTGCACGCTGCTGTGGCTGACGATGTCGGACGGCAGCGTCACGCGCAGGCGGCGCCAGCGGTTGCCGTCTTCCTCCCAGTCGGCGAGCTGCTCGGTCTCCACCCCGTCCCAGGCGAGCAGGAACGGCATGTTGAAATAGGTCCACATCGCGCAGCCGGCGAAATAGGCGAGCTGCGGCGGGGTCCAGGGCGTCTCCAGCGTGTGGCCGGCGAAGCTGTCGCGCGGCTGGTCGAGTGCGGCGATCTCCGCGCCCTCGGCATCGAACAGCGCGACCCGGTCGGGGCGATAGTCCGAGCGGGCGGCGATGGTGCCGAACGGCGCATGGCCGGCGTGGATCTCGCGCAGGCTGACGGTGACGCTGGTATCGTCGAGCACGCCGCCCTGGCCCTTGAGCGGCCAGAGCACGCCGCCCTGGGTCAGGTGCGCGGTGAGGCTGTCGTGGCGCTTCCAGCGCTCCAGGCCGCCATGGGCGTCGATGATTTCTGCGGCAAGCTTGAACATGGTGTCGGTCCCTTCCGGTTTCCCCAAAGCTTAGGGGCGGGGGACCGAGGCGCCATCATACGCCGGTAGGAGCGGCGGCCCGCGGGGCGGGGGGCTCGTCGAACGGCATCGCCTGGGCGCGGCGCGGGCTGCGCGGCTGGGGGCTGTCGAGCAGGATGCGTACCGCCCAGGGGCGGCCGGCATTGCGGGCATAGTTGACGCGCATCGTTCGGTCTCCTCAAGTGTTGCACCCATAAGCCCCAGGCCGGGCGATCGCTCCATTCTACGCATGGCGTGGCGGCGCCATACGTGCGTTTAGGTTAGCGCGCCGGGGGGCGGTTTCCCGCGATCCATACCGCGGTGGAGGGGACGGGATACGCACGCCTGATGGCGGCCCGGCATGGCAGCACGCACAAGTACCTCGCTGATTTCCCGCCTACCAGAAGGACTTCGCCATGAAGGCTGCCATCCTCAACGCCAATGAAGGCCGCTTCGACATCGAGCAGGTCGCGATCGATACGCCCAAGGGCCATGAGGTCCTGGTGGACGTGAAGGCCGCCGGCCTCTGCCATTCCGACCTGCATCTGGCCGAGGCCAATTACGGCACGCCGCTGCCCGCCGTGCTCGGGCACGAGCTGGCCGGGGTGGTCAAGGCGCTGGGTTCGGACGTGACCGACTTCGAGGTCGGCGACCATGTCGTCGCATCGCTGGTGCAGTTCTGCGGCCATTGCTTCCCGTGCCTCGACGGTCGCACCTATCAGTGCGACCATCCCGAGGAGACGATGCGCCCGGCCGAGCAGGGCCAGCGGCTGACCCGCGCCGCCGACGGCGCGCCGGTCTATCCCGGCTTCGGCACCGCGGCCTTTGCAGAGATGGCGCTGATCCACCAGAACCAGCTGGTGAAGGTGCCCAAGGAACTTCCCTTCCCGCAGGCCTCGCTGCTCGGCTGCAGCGTGATCACCGGCGCGGGTGCGGCGATCAACACCGCGCAGGTCCGCCCCGGCGACAGCGTGGTGGTGATCGGCGCGGGCGGCGTGGGGCTGAACGCGATCGCCGGTGCCAAGCTGGCCGGCGCGGCACACATCATCGCCATCGACGCCCAGCCGCAGAAGGAGGCGCTTGCCCGCAAGTTCGGCGCGACCGACTTCATCGACGCGCACGCGACCAACGCGCTGGAGGCGGTGCGCACGCAATTCCCCGGCGGCGTCGACCATGCCTTCGAGATCATTGGGCTGGTGCCCACGTCCGAACAGGCGGTGGCGATGGTCCGCAAGGGCGGCGGCGCCTATCTGATCGGGCTGCACCGGCCGGGCGTGAACATGGCGGTTTCCGGGCTTGACCTGATCGTCCGCCAGGTGGAGCTGCGCGGCGTCTACATGGGATCGAGCAACATCAAGCGCGACATCCCGATGTTCGCCGAGCTGTACCTGCAGGGGCGCTACAATCTCGATGATCTGGTCTCGCGCGAGGTGAACATCGCCGAGATCAACGAAGCCTATGAGGATCTGAAGCACGGCGCCGTCGCGCGCACGGTGATCACTTCGTTCTGAAGGTTCGCGACGCGCTCCGGCGCGTCCGGCGCTTCGCCGCCCGGTGACGTTCCCCAGCTCGCATCCCACCCCCTGTTCCAAGCAGGAAAGCAGCGGGTTTCCAGGGAGCGGCCACCGGGCGGCGGAGATGCGGCGGCCTTCCGCCCGGTTTCTGCCATCGTCTTCCTGAAAGGCCCGCAGGCGAACGGCATCGCCTGCGGGCCTTTCTCGTGCGCGTGGGGTCACCGACCTGGGCTGCTATCGCTTGCGCAGAATCGGGTGAGGTTGTCGGGCGGCGGGGGGGCAGGGGGGCAATGCCGCCCGACCCCTTCTATGTACCGCGCCGCGCGGCGTGACGTCAGTATACGGAGGTATCCGCTAACCCATCCTGGGGTAAGTCGGCCCCATCCTTCAATGCGGGGGAAGTACCGCCTCGACACAGCCGAGCAACTCCATCGGATCGAACGGCTTGGCCAGGACGCAGCTAACGCCGAGGGCCTCGGCGCTTCGCCGGACCGAGTCGGTCGCATAGGCGGAGATCAGGATGATCGGCGTGGTCACCGCCTCCGAACGGAGATGGCGGGAAAGCTCGATGCCGGTCATGCCGGGCATCTGGATGTCGCTGACGATGCACTGGCACTTCTCGGCCACCGCCGCGCGCAGGAAATCGCCGGCGCAGCCAAAGGCGCGCGTGCGCAGGCCGCTGCTCTCGAAAAGGTCGGCCAACGCCTCGCGCACGCCGGCATCGTCGTCAACGATGGAGACGAGCGGGGCGTCATTCACGCGCAAGGCCTTCTTGCCGATAGTTCACTCCGTCACCTCTCGGTCCTTCCTGCTGCTGCACAAGCCATACTCGGGTATGCGGAGAAGGGTTCCTGCGCATCAAAGCGAACATGCCCCCTCTCCCCGTGTCCTTCGCATACTGGCGTAGGGCTACCCGCCGACCGGGCCGACGTACCAGATCGGGGCTCCCCGTTTCGATTTTTTTGGGAGCCTTCCAATGTCCGACATCGACCCCGCCGCCGCCCGCCACTTGCTGATCGACGGCAAGCTCGTGCCCGGCGATGCGCAGCTGGACGTCGTAGACCCCACTACCGGCGCGGTGTTCGCCCAGGCACCACGCGCCAGCGCCGCCCAGGCCGAGCAGGCGATCGCCGCCGCCAAGGCGGCCCAGCCGGCCTGGGAGGCGCTCGGCTATGACGGCCGCAAGCCCTATCTCCACGCGCTGGCCGACGCGATCGATGCGCGGGTGGACGAACTCGCCACGGTGCTGACCCGCGAGCGCGGCGGCCCGATCGCCGAATGCCGCCGCGAAGTGGGCATCGCCGCGGGCGCGATCCGCCACTTCGCCGACCAGCGGCTGGAGGACGAGGTCCGCCGCGATACCGAGGCGGAGCTGATCGTCGGCCAGCGCTATGCCCAGGGCGTGGTGGTGGCGATCACGCCGTGGAACCGGCCGATGACGCTGCTATCGTTCAAGCTCGGCCCGGCGCTGATCACCGGCAACACGGTCATCTCCAAGCCTGCGCCGACCACCCCGCTCGCCACGCTGCTGCTCGGCGAAATCGCCAGCACCATCCTGCCGCCGGGCGTGTTCCAGACGCTGACCGACGCCAATGATCTCGGCCCGCTGCTGACCAGCCATCCGGACGTCGCGCATGTCAGCTTCACCGGGTCGACGCCCACCGGCAAGAAGGTGCTGACCAGCGCGGCCGGCACGATGAAGCGATTCACCCTGGAGCTGGGCGGTAACGACGCCGCGATCATCCTCGACGATGCCGATCTCGACGTGGTGCTGCCGCGGATCTTCGCCGCCGCGATGATCAACGCGGGCCAGGTCTGCTATGCCGCCAAGCGCATCTATGCGCCGGCCGCGATGCTCGATGCGGTGAGCGAGGGGCTGGCGGCGCTTGCCCGTGCGGCAGTCCTGGGCGACGGGCTCGATCCCGTCACGACGATCGGCCCGGTGCAGAACAAGATGCAGTTCGAGAAGGTGCTGGGCTATATCGAGAGCGCGCGCGACGAGGGCGGCACGATCCTCAGCGGCGGCGAGGCGCTGGGCCGCGGCTATTTCATCGCGCCGACGATCGTGCGCGACCTAGCGCTTACCGCCAGGCTGGTGCGCGAGGAACAGTTCGGCCCGGCGCTGCCGGTGCTCGGCTACGAGACCGTGGAAGACGTGATCGCCGAGGCGAACAACAGCGAGTTCGGCCTGGGCGGATCGATCTGGACCGGCGACGTGGCGCGCGGAATCGCGGTCGCCTCGCGGATCCAGAGCGGCACGGTATGGGTCAACCGCCACATGTCGCTGCCCTATGACGTGCCGTTCGGCGGCGCGAAGGAATCCGGCCTGGGCCTGCAGAACGGGCAGGAGGGCATGGAAGACTTCACCCAGCTCCGCATCGTCAACGTCGCAAGGAGCTTTTGAGCAATGACCGAGACCCGTACGCCGGATGCACGCACGTCCGGCACCTTCGCGATCGGCGGCGACATGGAGGTCGTCCGCCTCGGTTACGGCGCGATGCGGATCGCCGGCCCGGGTGTATGGGGCCCGCCGCGCGACCGCGACGCGGTGCTCGCGACGCTCCGCCGCCTGCCCGAGCTGGGCGTGAACTTCATCGACACGGCCGATTCCTACGGGCCCGACGTGTCCGAGCCGCTGATCCGCGAGGCGCTGCATCCCTATGACGGGCTGTTCGTCGCGACCAAGGCCGGGCTCAAGCGGCCGGGGCCGGACCAATGGGCGCCGCATGGCGATCCCGACTATCTGGTATCGCAGGCACATCGTAGCCGCGCGCTGCTCGGGGTCGAGCGCATCGACCTCTGGCAGCTCCATCGCATCGATCCCAAGGTGCCGGCGGGCGAGCAGTTCGATGCGATCGCGCGGCTGCTGGCCGAGGGCGTGATCCGTCACGCTGGCCTTAGCCAGGTGACGGTCGAGGAGATCGAGGCGGCGCGCGCGGTGTTCCCGGTGGCGACGGTGCAGAACCGCTACAATCTGGGCGATCGCAGCAGCGAGGACGTGCTCGCCTATTGCGAGCGGGAGGGGATCGGCTTCATCCCCTGGTATCCGCTGTCGGCAGGGCGGCTGACCGAGAAGGGATCGGTGCTCGATCGCATCGCGCACGAACACGGCGCGACGCCGGGGCAGATCGCACTGGCCTGGCTGCTCCAGCGCAGCCCGGTGATGCTGCCGATCCCGGGGACGGGCCAGGTGCACCATCTGGAGGAAAATGTCGCCGCGGCCGGTATCCGGCTGAGCGACGACGCCTTTGCCGAGCTGGACGCTGCCGGCCGGGCATGAACGGCGGCGCCCCCCTCCCCGTGGGAAGGGGGCGCGTGGCGTATCATTCGTGGTCCGAATACGCATCCATCGCGCGCGTCGAATAGACCAGCGCCGCGCCCGCATTCAGGCTGATCGCCACGCCGAGCGCTTCGGCCAACTCCTCCGGGGTCGCGCCGGCCTTGCGCGCGGCATCGGTGTGGACGGTGATGCAGCCGTCGCAGCGCAGGCTGACGGCGCAGGCCACCGCGATCAGCTCGCGGGTCTTCTGGTCGAGATGCCCGGTCTTCGCGCCCGCGCCGCCCAGCGTGGCATAGCCGCGCACCGTGTCCGGCGTGAGCTTGCCGAGACCGCCGACGCCGGTCAGTACCTGCTCGCGATAGCCGTTCCAATCCATCATGTGCATGATTTTTCTCCAAATTTCTGCCCGTTGCGGGCGAGCAACGGTGTAGCAGGGGCGGGGGGCGGGGCCGTCCTAGACGGGGGTATGGCGGGAGGTGGCGGCGGCGCACCTACCCCGGTATAGGATGGTCCCAGCGATGGCTGTGCCAACGTCCCGGTGGGCAACCGCCCGAGCCACGAGCAGGAGCCATATGACCGCGAACGGGACCAGAGTGGCGCTGCGGACCGCCGCCGTCGCTTTGGCGGCCATGGTGTTCTGGTGCGATTCCATCGCCGAAATCGACGCGTCGATCGCCATCCTCTACCTTCTCGTGCCGATGCTCATCGCGTCGGCGGGCGACGAGGGAGAGATTTGGCTGGCGACAGGCGGCTGCATCGTGCTGGCGCTGCTCTCCTGGTGCCTCGTCCATGGCGCTGCGCCGGATTCCGGCAATGTCCTGCGCGTGCTGTTCGCCTGCGTAGCGATCGGCGTTACCGGTGCGCTGCTGGTCAGCCACCAGCGGCTGGCGGCCGTGCGCGAGGCGCTGGAGATCAGCCGGCGCGAGATGGAGCATTTCGCCGATTCGGTGCCGCAGATCCTATGGCGCTCGACGCCCGACGGCCGGATCGACTTCTTCAATCGGGCGTATGCAGACCTTACCGGCCGCAGCATTGCCGACGCCATTGCAACGCAGGACTGGACGCCCGATCTCTACCCCGAAGAGGCGCCGGCGTTCCTGGCCCATGTCGGCGCATGCTTCGAAGCCGGCGCGGACATCCGTGTTACCTACCGCCTGCGACACGCCAGTGGTCAATATCGCTGGATGCTGATTTCCGCTCGTGCGGTGCGGGACGCGAACGGACAGGTGCTCGCCTATTACGGCAGCAACACCGACGTGCACGATCAGGTGACGATGCAGGAGCAGGTGCGGGAGCTGAACGCGACGCTCGAAACCCTCGTTGCCGAGCGCACCGCCGCGCTGACCAAGGAGCAGGTGCGCAACTCCAGCCTGTTCGAGCTGAGCAGCATCAGCTTTGCCGAGATGGACTTCGGCGCGACCCTGCCGATCCTGGAGGACCTGCGCCGCGCCGGGGTGCGCGACCTGCGCGCCTATTTTGCCGACCATCCGGACGAACTCGCGCATTGCCTCGGCCTGATCCGCACCACCCGCGTCAACACGGCGCTGGCCAGGCTGATGGGCTATGCCGATCTCACCGAACTGGCCGCGAAGCCGCCGGCCGAGAATGCGGAGGACGGGCCGGAGGTGCAGCTCCAGCAGCTGGAGATGATCTATGCCGGCGAAACGACGCTGAACGGCCATACCGTGCTGATCGGCAAGGACGGGCTTCGGGTTCCCGTCTACTTCTCGGTCAGCACGCTGGGCGACGGGCTGCACCTGTCGAGCCTGGTCGATCTCACCGAGCGCGAGCGGATCGAGGAACTTCGCCGCGGGGCGCAGGCCGAGCTGGCACGCGCCAACCGTGCCGCGACTCTGGGCGCCTATTCCGCATCGATCGCGCATGAACTCAACCAGCCGGTCGCCTCGCTGCTGATGGACGCGCGCACCGGTCTGCGCACGCTGCAGGGGGACGCCCCTAACCCGGAACTCGCCGCACGGGTGCTGGAACGGATCAACCAGGCGGCCCAGCGCATCGCCGCGATCATCGCGCGCGCGCGGGACACCATCGTCGCGGGCGACCGGCCCGCCGAGCCCGTGGACCTCTGCGCGCTCGCGTCCGAACTGCGCGAACTGCTCGAGCGGCAGCTGCGCGCCGCGCGGGCGACGATCGAGGTGACCTGCGCGGAGGGGACGCCCCTGGTGCTCGCCGATCGGGTCAATCTGCAGCAGGTCCTCGTCAACCTCGTCAGCAACGCTGCCGATGCCCTGCGCGACAGCAATGGCGTGCGCCGCATCCTGGTGTCGGTCCAGCCCGTGGCGGAGGGCGTCGAAGTGTGCGTGGAGGATACCGGCCCGGGGATCGCCGAGGCCCATCTCGACAAGCTGTTCCAGCCCTTCTTCACCACCAAGGCGGGCGGGATCGGCATGGGCCTGCAGATCTGCCGATCGATCGTCGACGGCATGGGCGGGCGACTGGAGGCGGGGAACCGACCGGAAGGCGGGGCAAGGTTCCGCTTCGTCCTCGTCGCGGCGGACGAGGCGCAGGCGATCAGCGCAGGTTGAGCGCGCGAACCTTCTGGATCATGTCGGCGACGGTGGTCGCCTTGAGCTTCCGGAAGGCGCTGCTGCGGTGCATCTTCACGGTGATCTCGGCGATGCCGAGCTCATAGGCGATCTGCTTGTTGAGCAGGCCGCGGTCGACCGCCTTGAGCACGTCCAGCTCGCGCGGGGTGAGCCGCTCGGCGAGCTTGCGCAGCTCGGCAGTACCGGCATCGGCGGCGCGCTGCTCGGCATCGGTGCGCAGCGCCTCGGCCACGGCATCCAGAAGCTCCTGGTCGCGGAACGGCTTGGGCAGGAAGTTCACCGCCCCCAGTTTCATCGCGCGTACCGACATCGGTACGTCGGCATGGCCGGTGATGAAGATGATGGGGATTCGCAGGCCCTGGTCGTTCATGCGGCGCTGGAGATCGAGGCCGCTTTCCTCGGGCATCCGCACGTCGAGCACGAGGCAGCTCGGCACGTCGCGGCGCGGCGCGTCGAGAAAGGCGCGGGTGGAGGGGAAGGCTTCGGCGTGGAGCCCCACCGAGCCGAACAGATCGACCAGCGCCTCGCGGATCATCGCATCGTCGTCGACGACGAAGATCTGACTATCGGCCAGTACAGGTTCGGCGTGTTCTTCTCGCAATGCCAGCATTCCCATTCTCCTGCTGGAGCGAACCGAAGCGGCACGGCGCAGCAACGGACCGTAACATACCGCACGCGTCGCCATCCGTAAAATCCCACGCGCCCCTACCGGAGTATGGGGGGGCGGGCTTATTCGGCCCGCAGCTTGCCCACTTCCTTCGGTGCGATCTTGGACGGCATCGTGCCGAAGCGTGCGGTCACGTAATTGGCGACGGCGGCGATCTCGGTGTCGCTATAGCTGTGCGCGAAGCCGGGCATATAGGGCCGGCCGGCGGTCTGCGGGCCGGTGCCCTGCAGCACCATCAGCGCCACGTTCGCCGCGGTGGGATCGCTGACCGCCTTCTTGGCGGTGAGCTGGGCATCGGCGGTGAGCGAGCCCTTGCCGCTCCACGCATGGCAGCTGACGCAGGCCTGCTCGAACACCCGCTTGCCGATCGGATTGTCGGTCGGGCCCTGTGCGTGCGAGGCGGCTGCAAAGGCCGCGGGCGCCCCCAGGCGTGCGCTGTGGATCGGCGGGATGGTCTGCAGATAGGTGGCGATGGCGGCGATGTCGCCCTTGGTTAGCTTCGAGAAGCTGAGGTCGACCGCCTCGCGCATCGGGCCCGAGGCGACGCTGCGGCCATTCGCATGGCCCGTGGCGAGATAGGATTCGATCTCCGGCTTGCTCCACGCGCCGATGCCGGTCGTGCGATCGCTGGTGATGTTGTAGGCATTCCAGCCCTCGGCGACGCCGCCGGCGAACTTCTGGCGCGTGTTCATCGCCTGCGCCAGGGTGCGCGGGGTGTGGCACTCGCCGCAATGCGCCGGGCCTTCCACCAGATACGCGCCGCGATTCCATTCCGGGCTGCGCTCGGCGATCGCCTCGAAGCGCTTGTCCCTGTTGAAGAAATATCCCCAGAAGCCCATCAGCCAGCGCTGATTGTAGGGAAAGTGGAACGTGTTGGGCAGGTTGGCCTGTCGCACCGGCTGGAGCGAGAAGAGATAGGCCTTGATCGCCAGCACGTCCGCATCCGGCATCAGCGAGTAGGAGGCATAGGGGAAGGCCGGGTAGAGCCGCGTGCCGTCCGCCGAAATGCCCTGGTGCACGGCGCGGAGGAACTGCGCGTCGGTCCAGTTGCCGATGCCGGTTTCCTTGTCGGGCGTGATGTTGGGCGTGTAGAGCGTGCCGAAGGGCAGCTTGAACGGCCGGCCGCCCGCGAACGGCGTGCCGCCCTTGGTGGTGTGGCAGGCGCGGCAATCGGCCGCGTCGGTCAGGTAGCGGCCCTTCTCGATCAGGCTGGCATTGGCCAGCTCGGCCGGCACGCCGACGGGCGAGGGGCCCTTATAGTCTGCCAGCGCGACCTTGGTGCCGCCCGCGAAATCGAGCGGGCCGGGAAGGAACAGCATGCGGCCGGCGATGCCGCCGCCGCCGATCACCACGGCAGCGCCCACGAGCAGGGCGATGGTGCGGGTGCGGATCGCCATGTCAGGCCTTTCGTGCGATGAGAGTGGGGTCGATCGGCATGCGGGTCAGCTGCACGCCCGTCGCGGCATAGACCGCGTTGGCCACCGCCGGCTGCACGCTCACCGTGCCCGGCTCGCCGATGCCGCCCGGCGCCTCGGCGCTGGGGACCAGATGCACCTCGATCTGCGGCATCTCGTCGATGCGCAGCACGCGGTAATCGTGGAAGTTGCTCTGCTGCACGCGGCCCTTTTCCAGCGTGATCTGCTGGTGGAGCACGGCGGACAGGCCGAACACATGGCCGCCTTGGATCTGCGAGATCACCCCGTCCGGGTTGACGGTGACGCCGCAGTCCACCGCGGTCACCACGCGCTGCACCCGCACCGTCCCGTCATCCGCCACGGCGACCTCGGCGATCGTCGCGAGATAGCTGCCGAACGCAAATTGCAGGCAAATGCCGCGCCCCGAGCGCGCCGGCAGCGGCGTGCCCCAGCCGGCCTTCTCGGCGGCAAGATCGAGCACATGGCGTGCCCGGCCCTTGGGATCGGTGAGGCTGCGGCGATAGTCGAGTGGATCCTTGCCCGCCTTGTTCGCGAGCAGGTCGACGAAGCTCTCCGTGGAGAAGACGTTGTTGTTCGGCCCGACGCCACGCCAGAAGCAGGTCTGGACGCCCACCGGCTCGTGGCGGACATAGCTGACGGTCAGGTCGGGCAGGACATAGGGCGTCTCCGCCGCAGCGTCGATCGCGTCGATGTCGATGCCACCAGTGAAGGCGGGCGGCAGGAAGCGCGCGATCACCGCCGGACCGACGACCTTGTGCGACAGCGCCACGGGCATGCCCTTGTCGATCCGGGCGGCCATCCAGCTGCCATAGACCGAGCGATACATCGCCTTCTGGATGTCTTCCTCGCGGGTCCAGACGATCTTGACCGGCCCGTCCACCCTCTGCGCGACGCGCACGGCCTTCTCGACCATGTCGACCTCGAGCCGCCGGCCGAAGCCGCCGCCGATCAGGTGGTTGTTGACCGTTACCGCCTCGGGCGCGAGGCCGAGCACCTTGGCGGCGATGCGCTGCGCCATGGTGCTGACCTGGGTGCCGACCCACAGCTCGCAGGCGCCGGGCTTCACGTGCACGGTGCAGTTCATCGGCTCCATCGGCGCATGGGCGAGCATCGGGATCTCGTAGCGCGCGGAAATCACGTCGGCGGCGGTTGCGTCGACCGCCGTTCCCGGCTTGGCCGTCACGCCGGGCTGGGCGGCGGCGGCCTGCAGGCCCTGCCACAGCGTTTCGGTGGAGACGGCGGCGTTGGCCCCGTCGTTCCAGGTGATGGCGAGGGCATCGAGTCCCTGCTTGGCCGCCCACATATGGTCCCCGACCACCGCGACGATATCGTCGAGCACGATGATCTGGCGGACGCCCGGAAGCGCCTTTGCCTGGCTATCGTCGACATGCGCGACCTTGCCGCCCAGCACCGGGCTGGCGCAAAGCGTGGCAAACTTTACGCCCTCGGGCATCGCGTCGATGCCGTATTGCAGGCTGCCGTCGACCTTGTGCGGGGTGTCCAGCCGGTGGTGGGGCTTGCCGACCAGGCGGAACGCCTTCGGGTCCTTCAGCACCGGCTCGGCCGGTGGCTTGAGCCGGGCTGCAGCAGCGGCGACTGCGCCGTAGCCGATCGAACGGCCGCTGGCGGTATGGTGGACCTGCCCGTTCTCCGTGGTGCAGCTTGCCGGATCGACGCTCCAGCGGGCAGCGGCTGCCTGCACCAGCATCGCGCGTGCGGCCGCGCCGGCCTTGCGCATCGGCAGGAAATAGGCCCGCACCGAGGTGGAGCCGCCGGTCATCTGAACCTTGAAGATCGGGTTGCCGTAGAGCGCGTCGCTGGGCGGCGCCTCGGCAAGCGTCACCGTGGCGAGATCGACGTCCAGCTCCTCGGCGATCAGCATGGCGAGCGTGGTGTAGATGCCCTGGCCCATCTCGACCTGGGGCATGATCATCGTCGTCTTGCCGTCGGTGCCGATGCGGATGAAGGCGTCGGGCGCGAAGGCAGCGGCATGCGCTTCGTCACCCGCGACGGCGAGCTGTCCGCCGGCCAGGCCGACCGCGAGGACGAAGCCGCCTGCGGCCATGCCGCGCAGCAGCTGGCGGCGGGTAGGTGCCGCGGCGTTCATGCGTGGTGCTCCGCCGCGGCCTTCTTGATGCCCTCGCGGATGCGGACATAGGTGCCGCAGCGACAGATATTGCCTGCCATCGCCGCATCGATGTCCGCATCGGTGGGGGCGGGGGTGCTGGCGATCAGCGCCGCCGCGGACATGATCTGGCCGGACTGGCAATAGCCGCACTGGATCACGTCCAGGTCCAGCCATGCCTTCTGCACGGCGGCGCCGGCGGGCGTGGCGCCGACGCCTTCCACCGTGGTGATCTTGCGCGCGCCGACCAGGCCGACCGGCAGCTGGCACGAACGCACCGGCTGGCCGTCGAGATGGACGGTGCAGGCGCCGCACTGGGCGATGCCGCAGCCGAACTTGGTGCCGGTCATGCCCAGCACGTCGCGCAGGACCCAGAGGAGCGGCACATCCGCCGTCACGTCGGCGCTGTGCGCCTCGCCGTTGATCGATAGCTCGAGCATGCGCCCCTCGAAAATGCTGGTTTGATACGCGGCCGAACCTACCTGCGCGGGCCGCCATGCGCAGCCATACGGCCGTATGCCCCCGCTTGGCCGACCGTACGATTTCGGTGCGGCGCAAAGCGAGCGATCGTGCAGCTCCAGCAACCCGCAGCCGCAGCCGGAGGAGGCGCCCGATGATGCAGAGTCCGCAGCTTCGCTTCGAAGGCCATGCCGGCCCCTATGCCGAGGCGGTGGGCCTCGCCCTCGAGGGCATCGGGCAGGACCGCGACCGTTGCGGCTTCACCCCGCTCGAATGGCTCGCCATCGCGATCGGCCAGCAGGAAGGCATCGAGGCGCGCGGCGGCCTGTTCCGGCTGGGGGCACTGCTCCGCGGCCTGTTCGGCGGGCCCCGCGTCCGGCGCATGGCGGTCGACCGGCTCGAGGTGCTGAGCCGCATCGCCGCACGCGCCCAGATCGGCGGTGCGCGCCTGGCGGACGAGGACGTCACGCTGTTCCGCCGCGCCGGCTATTCCAACGGCCAGCTTCTGTTGCTGCTCGCCAGCCTGGAACAGGCGCGGCTGCGCCATCAAGAGGAGATACCGTGAAGCTCTACACCCATCCCGGCGCGAGTTCGCTGTCGGTCCATATCCTGCTGCGCGAGACCGGCCTGCCGTTCGAGCTGGAGGTGGTGAACGTCAGCGCCAAGACCCGCGCCGACGGCAGCGACTATCGCGGCGTCGCGCCGCGCGGCATGGTGCCGCTGCTCGAACTGGACGACGGCACCAGCCTCACCGAGAATATGGTGATCGCGCAGTATATCTGCGACCGCGCCGGCCGGCACGACCTGATGCCCGAGGCCGGAACGATGGCGCGCTACCGGGTGATGGAGTGGCAGAGCTTCGTCGCCGCGGAGCTGCACAAGGGCTATATCCCGCTGCGCTGGGCGCTTTCGCCGGAAGCGATGGCCTTCGCACGGGATCGCCTGTTCAAGCGCCTCGCCATCGCCGACGCGGCGTTGGACGGGCGGCGCTATCTGACCGGCGAGACCTTCACCGCCGCCGACGCCTATCTGTTCGTGATCGCCGGCTGGGCCTATTATTTCGAGTTCGAGGTGGCCGGACTGCCCCGGATCGAACGCTTCCTTGCCGTGGTCAACCAGCGCCCCGCCGTGCAGGCGGCGATGGCAGCCGAGGGCAAGGGCCTGGTGGTCATTCCGTCTCCCTGACCGCGCGCTCGCCGCTGCGGGCGAGGAGCGCGAGGAAGATGGCGAGCACCAATCCGCTGACGATCGCGCTCATCACCGCATCCTTGAACAGCGGATAGAGGAGCCAGGCGAGCAACGCGGCCACGCAGCCCAGCACCGCGATCCGTGCCACCAGCGCCCAGCGCTGCCGGCGCTCGCGCTGCTGGCGCAGGGTGCGGGCGGCACGCTGCCGCGCGGCGATGACGGTGCGTCGCATCATGGTCTCCAAGTGGGGCGTTCGCCCAAGGGAAAGCGGAGCCATGGGTGTGCCGCCACGGGGCGGGTCCGAACAACTATCCACCGGTATGCCGCACCCTGCGCGCGGGATGGTCGTGCCGGGGTGGGATGTCGCGATACCGGCGTATGGATCGGCAAGTGTCGGCCGCGACCGGTAGATCCGGGCCATGGACGGCACCCGGATGCCCGGCCGCCGGCGTTCAGGCGGCGATCGACATGGTCGGCCGCGCCGCGCGCCGGATCACCTGCGGCGGCTGGCCGAAGGCGCGCAGGAAGGCGCGGCGCATCCGGTCGCGATCGCCGAACCCGGTCTGTTGCGCGACCACGTCGATCGAGTGGTTGGAATCCTCCATCATCGCGCGCGCCGCCTCCAGCCGCAGATGCTCCACCGCCTTGGCGGGCGACTGGCCGGTCTCGGCCTGGAACGCCCGGCTGAACTGGCGCGGACTGAGATGCGCGACCTCCGCCAGATCCTCGACGCTCAGCCGCTGGGCGAGGTTGCGCTTGGCATAGGCGAGCGCGGTCTGGATGCGATCGGACTTGGGCTCCAGCTCCAGCAGCGCGGAGAATTGCGACTGGCCCCCCGTGCGGCGGTGGTACATCACCAGCTTGCGGGCGACGCCGCGCGCCGCCTCGATGCCGATATCCTCCTCGATCAGCGCGATCGCGAGATCGATGCCCGCCGTCATCCCCGCCGAGGTCCAGACATGGCCGTCGGCGATGAAGATGCGGTCTTCCTCCACCTTGATGGCGGGAAACCGTTCCTGCAGCTCGCGGGCGCGGGCCCAGTGCGTCGTCGCGCGGCGGCCGTCGAGCAGGCCGGCCTCCGCCAGCAGGAACGCACCGGTGCAGGTCGCCGCCACGCGGCGCGCCCGTTCCGCGACGCGGCGGACGAAGGCGATCGTCTCGGCGCTCGATTCCTCCATGCCGCCGCCGATCAGCAGCAGGTCATAGTCCTCGGAGTCGAGCGCCTCGGTCATCACCGGGAAGCCGACCGAGGTCCGCACCGGACCGCCGAGCTCGGACAGCATGTGCACCGCGTAGACCGGCGCCCCCGCCTGCAGATTGGCGATCTCGAACGCCGTCGCGACCGCGAATCCCATCGGCGAGAAGCCTGGGTGAATCAGAAAACCGACCTTGCGCATAACCGTCATCCAATGTCCGAATTTGCCGTGTTTATGACATTTCGGACGGAGAACGACAAGCCTAGATATGCGGCATGGCCAGCGCGGCCTTCCAAGGGAGATTGAACATGAACGCGAATTCCAAGGGCACCGCCGTCATCACCGGCGCATCGAGCGGCATCGGCGCGATCTATGCCGACCGGCTGGCGCGGCGCGGCTATGACCTGATCCTCGTCGCCCGCAACCAGGAGCGGCTGCAGGAGGTCGCCAGCAAGATCACCGACGAAACCGGCCGCTCGGTCAACGTCGTCGTCGCCGATCTGGGCGCCTCGCAGGACCTGCGCCGCGTCGAGGCGATCCTGCGCGACAATGCCAGTATCACGCTGCTGGTGAACAATGCCGGCTTCGGCTCGGTCACGCCGCTGCTCGGCAGCGACATCGACAAGATGGAAGCGATGATCGACCTCAACGTCACCGCGCTGACCCGACTGACCTATGCGGCGGTGCCCGGCTTCGTGGCACGCGGCGCGGGGGCGGTGATCAACATCTCCTCGATCGCCGCGATCGGACCGGAAATCCTCAACGGCGTCTATGGCGGCAGCAAGGCCTACGTCCTCGCCTTCTCGCAGAGCCTGCACCACGAGCTGGCCGACAAGGGCGTGCGCGTCCAGGCGGTGCTGCCCGGCGGCACGGCGACCGAGTTCTGGGACATCGCCGGCTTCGGTGCCTATGCCGAGAGCCCCAAGGTGATGGCGGCCACCGACATGGTCGATGCAGCCCTTGCCGGCTTCGACCTGGGCGAACTCGTCACCGTTCCGCCGCTCCAGCAGGACGGCCGCTGGGAAGCGCATGACGCCGAGCGTCGCGCCATCGCTGCCGACCTCGCCCATGCCGAGCCGGCGCCGCGCTACCGCGCCGCCGCGCTCGCCTGACCCGAATTTTCAGCTTCAAATCCAGATAGAAGGACCCATCCCATGCAGATGCAGGGCAATACCATCTTCATCACCGGCTCCACCTCCGGCATCGGCCGTGCGCTGGCCGAGGCGTTCCACAAGCTGGGCAACAAGGTGATCGTCTCGGGCCGCCGCCAGGCGCTGATCGACGAGATCGTCGCCGCCAATCCGGGCATGGCGGGCATCGCGCTCGACATCACCGATCCGGCCAGCATCCAGGCGGCCGCGAAGCAACTGCTCGCCGAGCATCCGGACGTCAACGTGCTGATCAACAATGCCGGCATCATGCCGTTCGACGATCCCGGCGCGCCGATCGCCGACGCGCTGGTCGACCGGATCTACACGACCAACTTCCTTGGGCCCATCCGCATGACCTCGGCGCTGATCGAGCATCTGAAGACCAAGCCCTATGCCGCGATCCTCAACAACACCTCGGTGCTGGCCTATGTGCCGATCGCGACCAACGGCGTCTATTCGGCGCTGAAGGCGGCGCTGCACTCCTACACCCTGTCGCAGCGGTTCCAGCTGCGGGGCACCAAGGTGCAGGTGCAGGAAATCGCGCCGCCCTGGGTCGACACCGACCTGATCCACAAGAGCGGCGACCCGCGCGCCATGCCGCTCGACGCCTTCATCGCCGAAACCATGTCGAAGCTGGGCGGTGACGCGCCGGAAGTGTTCGTCGATGCGATCCAGATGCTGCGCGACAATCCGGGCTCGGGCGAACACGCCTTCTTTGATGCCTTCAACCAGTCGATGGTCGAAAACCCGATCCCGGTCGGCGCCTGATCCTCTCGCAGCGGGGCGGCCGTGCACGGCTGCCCCGCTGCTTTTCCGTCTCTCCCCCCGGCAGGCGACCGCTTTCATGAATCCCGCAACCGCAACCGATCAGTATCTTGCCACGATCCCCGCCACCCGCGCGGCGCTGGCCACCGCCTATACCCAGGGCGGGCACTGGCTGGTGCTGTGGGGGTGGCTGTTCTCGATTCTCGTGCCGATCGTGATCCTGCGAACGGGCCTGATGCGGCGCATCGCCGCCAAGGCCGCGGGACCGAAGGACCGCAAGAACCGCGCCGTCTTCGCGGTGGCGGCCACCTTCTTCCTGCTCCACTGGGCGCTGCTGTTGCCGTGGAGCGCCTATGCCGATTGGTGGCGCGAGCGCAGCTACGGCATCACCCGCATCGCCGGCGGGGCATGGTTCGCGCAGTCGCTGATCAGCGCGATCTTCTCGGCGATCTCGGGCGGCATTTTCCTGGTGCTGCTCTACCTGCTGATTCGCAAGACCGGGCGGCGCTGGTGGCTCTGGGGGACCGGCATCTCGGCGATCGCGCTGTTCGCGGCGATCGTGCTCCAGCCGGTGCTGCTCGGCCCGGTGTTCCAGAAGTTCACGCCGCTGCCGCAAGGCCCGGTCCGCGAGACGGTCGTGGCGATCGCACACGAGACCGGCACCCCGGCCGAGCAGATCGTGGTGGCCCATGGCGGCGACGGCCCCAGCTACACCGCCCGCGTGGATGGTCTGGGCGGTTTCGCCCGCATCGTGCTGGGCGAGGGGATGGTGGCGACCCCGGTCGACACCGCCGCGCTCCGCGCCGTCGTCGGGCACGAGATCGGCCATTACAAGCACCAGCACCTGCTGTGGCTGACGCTGTTCATGACCGTGCTGGTCGCCGTCGCGCTGCTGGCGATCGACCGGCTGTTCGCCCCGGTCGCGCGACTGCTGGGGGCGGGCGACCGCACCCTGGCGGATCCCGCCGGCCTGCCGGTGCTGGTGGTGATCTTTTCCACCTTCGTGTTTCTCACCACCCCGCTGATCAACACCGCGCTGCGCACCGTGGAGCTCGATGCCGATCGCTATGGGCTGGAGCACGCCCGCGCGCCGGACGGTGCCGCCCGCGCGCTGCTCAAGACCGTCGATTATCGCGCGCCCTCGCCGGGGCGGCTCGAGGAAATCCTGTTCTACGAGCATCCGAGCATTCGTCACCGGCTGGAGAACGCGATGGCCTGGAAGGCCGCGCATCCGGCCGTCCGCCGCTGATTTCGCTGCATTTTTCTCCGTACTGAGGAGCTACGTCATGAATTTCGATCAGATCCTGCGTCTTGCCGCGAGCGGCAACTCCACCCGCATCGGTATCGCCAGCATGAAGATCGCCATCGCGATCATCTTCCTGTGGATCGGCGCGCTCAAGTTCGTGCCCTATGAGGCCGACAGCATCACCCCGTTCGTGGCGAACAGCCCGGTGATGTCGTTCTTCTACAAGGATCCCGCGGCCTATAAGCCGCACTTCACCCATGAGGGCGAGCTGAACGTTGCCAAGCGCGAATGGCAGGTGCAGAACCGCACCTACAGCTTCTCGCGCGGGCTCGGCACGGTGGAGCTGATCATCGGCTTCCTGACGCTGGCCGGGCTGGTCTCGGCGCGGGTAGGGCTGGTGGGGGCGATCCTCGCCTTCTGTACGCCGTTCGTGACCCTGTCCTTCCTGGTGACCACGCCCGAGGCCTGGGTGCCCGCGCTGGGCGATGCGCAGCACGGCTTTCCCTATCTCTCCGGCGCGGGCCGGCTGGTGCTGAAGGACGTCGCGCTGCTCGCCGGCGCCTGGCTGGTGATCGCGGACACCGCGCGGGTGCTGCTCGCCCGCCGTTCGGCCGCACCCGCCTCGTTCGCGCCGGAAGGCTATTGGGGCGCCCCGCGCGCCCGCTGACGCACCCCTCGAACCAGATGGACGTAGCAATGACTAGACATTGGCTGATCACCGGCAGCACCAAAGGGCTCGGACGCGCGATCGTGGAACATGTGCTCGCACAGGGCGACAAGGTCTTCGCCACCGGGCGCGACCTGGGGGCGCTCGAAGCGCTGGCGCAGGCCTATCCGGAGACGCTCAAGACCTTCCGGCTGGACGTGACCGATGCCGCGCAGGCGGCAGCGGCAGTGGAGGCGGCGATCGCCGCCTTCGGCCGGCTCGACGTGCTGGTCAACAATGCCGGCTATGCGCAGATCGCGCCGTTCGAGCAGACCGACCCGTCCGCCTTTCGCGACCAGATCGAGACCAACCTGTTCGGCGTGGTCAACCTTGTCCGCGCAGCCCTGCCGGCGATGCGGGCACAACGAGCGGGCACGATCGTCAACATCTCGTCGGTCGGCGGCCGGGTCGGCGCCCCCGGGCTCGGCGCCTACCAGGCCGCCAAATGGGCGGTCAGCGGCTTTACCGAGGCGGTGGCGCAGGAACTGGCGCCGTTCGGCGTGCGGATGATCTCGGTGGAGCCGGGCGGCATGCGCACCGAATGGGGCGCGACCGCCCACCGCGAGCCCGTCGACCTGTTGCCCGACTATCAGCCCACCGTTGGCGCGATGCTCGACATGATGGCGCGGTTCGTCGGCAACGAAGTCGGCGATCCGGCGAAAATCGCGCGGGTGATCTTCGACCTGTCGCGCAAGGAGACATTGCCGCCGCACCTGCTGCTCGGCAGCGATGCGCTGCACGTCTTCGAAAAGGCCGATGGCGCGCGGCAGCAGGCTGCAGCCGAATGGCTGGCGGTCAGCCGCTCGACCGATTTCGATGCGGGCGAGGCGGCGTATCTCTCCGGCTCGCAGTTCGCGTGAACCGGCCGGCATCACCTCACTCCGAACCTGCAGAAAGGCTGTTTGCCATGCGTGACGATTCCCTACAGGCCCTTACCAAGGTCTGCCCCGCCGCCGGCTTCGCCATCGAGCCGTTCGAAGGCGAGAAGCTCCATCGTACGGTGCCTGCCAGCTTCGATACCGTTGTCGCGCGCCTCTCGGCCGAACTGGGCCGCTTGAGCGCGGACGAGGTGAATGTCCTCGCTGCCGAGGCGGCCGATCATGCCGCGTTCGGCCGCGCCGTGCAGGCGCGGCTGGGCGCGAGCGGCTTCGTGGTGCTGGGGGTGATCGATCACGGCACCTGGCTCAAGCTGTTCGGCCATCCCGGACGGCTGGAGCGCTGGTTCGTCGGCAACCCGCTGATCGCGGAGACGATGATCGCCGAGGACCGGGTCGCCGGCCTGTTCGCGCCGGTAGAACTGCTGATCGACGAGGTGGGGCCGGCGCAGACCCGGATCACGCTGGTGCGCCCCTCGGCGCTGATCGGGCGCGGTCATTCGGAAGCGCTCGATCGCATCACCGCGATGCTCGACGCGAAGCTGCTGGCGCTGATCGAGCACGCGGGCTGACGCGCTAAAGGGCCGCCGCGCGCCGGGCGCGGCGGCCTCGCTGTTTCACACGCCGCGATAGACCAGCGTCGTGAACAGGGCGGGGCTGATGATCATCTGGCCCCACTTCGCATCGAACTGGGCGGTCGGCTGCGCGGCGATGGTCTGCTCCAGCGTCTTGCCTTGCTGCTTCAGCGCGGCGACGTTGGCGCGGATCGTCACGAGCATGTCGCGATATTCGACCAGCGTCGCGCGGGTGCCGAGCGGGCCGTGGCCGGGGACCACGATCGTGTTCTCGCCGGCCATCGCGATGTTGGCGTTGGCGGCGGCGATCATCCCGTCGATGCTGCCGCCCGCGACATAGTCGATGAACGGGTAGAGGCCGTTCCAATAGGTGTCGCCGGTCAGCAGCACGTCGGCCTTGGTGAAATAGGCCGAAAGGTCGCCATCGGTGTGCGAGGGCATATAGGCGCGCAGGCGCAGGACGTCGGTGCCATAGGGGAGCGACCTTTCCTGCGCGACCAGCATGGCGGCACGGCCGCCGGCGGGCAGCGGCGCGAAGGTGTGGCCCCATTCGACGACGCGGATCGTCTGGCCTAGATGCTTGGCGGTATTGGCCTGGGCGATGATCGTCGCACCGGCATCGTGGACCCAGACATTGCCGTCGCTATGGTCCCAGTGCCAGTGCGTATTGACCGCGTACTTGATGCCGCTCGGCTGGATCTCGTGCAGCTTGGCTTCCACCTTGGCCTTGGACAGCGCGATGCCGTCGTCGACCATCAGCAGCCCGTCCGGGCCCGGCATCGCGACCATGTTGCCGCCCGAGCCCTGGAGCAGCACCACGCCGCCGCGCAGCGGAGTGGTGGTGATCTCCGACGACGCGGCGGCGGCGTTGATCTGTTCGTAGGGCGTCTGCTGCGCGGCGGCGAGGCTCGGGGCCGCCAGCCCGGCGAGCAGGGCCGTGGCGGAGGCCAGCAGCCGGGGCAATGATGCGTTCTTCATGTCGCTCTCCCTGTTGGATCCTGGTGCAACGCCGGAGAGGCGCGCCGGGCGATCCTAAGGGCAGGGGGCGCTCGGTCGGTTCTATACGGGCGTATCGGCGGATACCTGCGCTGTGCTGGCACACCCGTGTCGAGGTTCGACATACGCACGTATGGATGCGAGCTGGTTGCGATTAGGCGATATTCCGAGCTGGCGTTGGACGCATGCAGAAGCGGGCGAGAAAACGACACATGAATTTGATGCCAAATAGATTGTGCATGTATATTGCATGCACTATGTATGGAAGCAGATGAGGCGACTCAGGAGCTTGGGTCATGACGGTATCTGCGAAGGCGGCGTTCCCCTGGATCCTTCGATGCGGTTGGAAGGGGCTGTGCCCGCGCTGCGGCAAGGGGCGGATGTTCCGTTCCTGGCTGAAGGTTGTCGACAAGTGCGAGGCATGCGGGCTCGACTATCGCTTCGCCTCGCCGGACGACGGCCCGGCCTTCTTCTCGCTGTGCATCGTCGTGTTCCCGCTCACCTTCGTGGTGGTGTGGGTGCAGGTGGCGTTCGATCCGCCCTTGTGGATCCACCTGTTCACCTCGCTGCCGCTGATGGTGTTGGGCAGCCTGTTGCCGCTGCGGCCGATCAAGGGCTGGCTGGTGGCCTCCCAATATGTGAACCGCGCCCGCGAGGCGGGCACCGAGCGGTTGTGGAACCGGCTCGACGGCCGCGCCGCCGGCAGCGACCTGTTCGAGGGGTGATCGCCGTGACCGCGCCCTTTGCTCAGGTCGAGGCCGCACGCGCGGCCGCCGCGGCGGTGCTCGTCGACATGGGGCGGCTGGCCGAGGCCGACATGGTCGCGCGCGGGCAGGGCGACGACTTCCTGGAGGTGCGCACCGCCCTGCTCGCGGTCCAGCGGGCGAGCGGCCGGGTCGCGCTGCTCGAACGGGCACTGCACTGCTATGCCGATCCGGACTTCTGGGACGCCGAGCCGTGCGAGGCGATGCTCGCCTATCACGACCGCGGCGACGTCGCCCGGGCCGCGCTGCGCGGCCGCGACGGCTTTGCGCAGCACCGGGATTGAGGGGTGGACATGCGCGCAACGTCTGTAATTTTGTATGGGATCGGCTAGGCCTCGAACCATGCAAGGCTGGAAACCCGACATCGCCGGAACCCTGGGTCCGAAGTACCTCGCCATCGCCGAGGCGATCGCGCGCGACATCGAGGCGGGGGCGCTGCAGCCCGGCGACCGGCTGCCGCCGCAGCGGATGCTGGCAGAGGCGCTGGGCGTGGACCTCACCACCGTCACCCGCGCGTACGGCGAGGCACAGCGGCTGGAGCTGATCGAGGGCGATGGCCGCCGCGGCAGCTTCGTGCGCAACAAGGCCGCCCAGCCCAGCGGCATTCCCTATACCGAGCCCGCCGATGCCGGGATGAATGCGCCCCCCGAAGCCGCGGACCGCCAGCTGGAAAAGGCGTTCGCCACCTCGGCGACGAACCTGCTCGGCCGCGCGGACGGACCCGCGCCGTTCCACTACCAGCCGCGCGGCGGCATGCCGCTGGCGCGCGCGGCAGGGGCTGCCCTGCTGCAGGGCCGCGGCGTCCCCGCCCAGGAAGATACCGTGCTGGTCAGCGCCGGCGGCCAGCACGCGCTACACGCGGTGATCAGCACCGAGCTGCGCCCCGGCGACGTGCTGGCGGTGGGCGCGTTCGTCTATCCGGGGCTGCTCGCGGTCGCGCGGCGATATGGCCTGACGCTACGGGTGATCGCGAGCGACGGGGAAGGCATGGTGCCCGAGGCGCTGGCGGAAGCCTGCGCGGACGGCGTTTCGGCGGCCTATGTCGTCCCGACCAATGACAACCCGACCACCGCAACAATGGGCCTGGCCCGGCGCGAGGCACTGGCGGCAGTGATCCGCCGCCAGGATCTGAAGCTGATCGAGGACGACGCCTATGGGCTGCTCCCCGAAGAGACTCTGCCGCCGCTCGCCGCGCTGGTGCCGGAGCGGTGCTGGCACATCGCCAGCGTTTCCAAGATACTGTCCCCCGGCCTGCGCGTCGCCTGGATCGCCGCGCCCGACATCGCGGCGGCATGGCGGCTCGCGGCCGACCTGCACGAAACCGCGGTGATGGCCCCGCCGCTCAACGTCGCCGTCGTCGCCGACTGGCTGCACAGCGGCAGCTTCGACACGCTGCGCGCCGCGGTGCGGGCGGAGGCCAAGGCACGCCAGGCGATCGCCCGCGCGGTGCTGCGCCCCGGCAGCTTCCAGTCGCAGGAGGAAGGCTACCATCTCTGGATGCCGCTTCCCGGCGGCGCCAATGCGGCGGAAATCGTCAACGCGCTTCGGCCGCAGGGCCTGGCCGTGGTGGCAGGCGACGCCTTCGCGGTGGCGCCGGCCAGCGCGCCGCCCGCGCTCAGAATTTCGATCGGCGGATCGACGCCACGCGACCGGCTGGAGCGTGCGCTGCGACTGCTCGATGCGCTTACTACGCCCGACGTGACGCGAAAAATCGCGCTGGTCTAGCGGTTCGACCGACCCTCCGCCTGCTACGGCAGGCTGCAACCCTTTTCGGGAGGTTTCCTGCCATGGGAGACGAAGCCCTTCTCCTCGCGCGCGCCCAGTTCGCGTTCACGGTGTCGTTCCATTTCATTTTCCCGGCCTTCTCGATCGGCACGGCCAGCTTCCTGATGGTGCTGGAGGCGCTATGGCTGAAGACCGGGCGCGGCGTGTACGCCAACCTCTATCGCTACTGGCTGAAGATCTTCGCGGTGGCGTTCGGCATGGGCGTCGTCTCGGGGCTGGTGATGGCCTATCAGTTCGGCACCAACTGGTCGGTCTTCTCGGACAAGGCGGGGCCGATCGTGGGCCCGCTGATGGCCTATGAGGTGATGACCGCCTTCTTCCTCGAGGCCGGCTTCCTGGGCGTGATGCTGTTCGGCATCAACAAGGTGGGGCCCAAGCTCCACTTCTTCGCCACCCTGATGGTCGCGACGGGCACGCTGATCTCCGCCACCTGGATCGTCAGCACCAACAGCTGGATGCAGACGCCGGCGGGCTTCGTGATCAGCGACAAGGGCCAGTTCGTGCCCGCCGGATCCTGGCTGCCGATCATCTTCAACCCCAGTTTCCCCTACCGCGTCGTCCATGTCGTGATCGCGGCCTATCTCACCACCTCGCTGGTGGTGGCGGGCGTGGGCGGCTGGCACCTGCTGCGCGACCGCAGCAATGTCGGCGCGCGCAAGATGTTCTCGATGGCGATGTGGATGGTGGCGATCGCCGCCCCGGCGCAGATCCTGGCGGGCGATCAGCACGGGCTCAACACGCTCGAGCACCAGCCGGTGAAGATCATGGCGATGGAGGGGCACTATCAAAGCCACCCACATGGTGCCCCGCTGATCCTGTTCGGTATCCCCGATCCGGCCGCCAAGCGCGTCGACTATGCGATCGAGATCCCCAAGATGTCGTCGCTGATCCTCAAGCACGATCTCAATGCGCCGCTGGGCGGGCTGGACAGCGTGCCCGCCGATCGCATCCCGCCGGTTCCGATCGTCTTCTGGAGCTTCCGCATCATGGTGGGCCTGGGCTTCGCGATGCTGGGGCTGGCGCTGTTCGGGCTGGCGATGCGGGTGCGGCGTAAGCTGTACGACGCGCCCTGGCTCCACCGCCTGGCCGTGCTGATGGGGCCGACCGGCTTCGTCGCGGTGATCGCGGGTTGGGTGACGACGGAGGTCGGGCGGCAGCCCTTCACCGTCTATGGCTTCCTGCGCACCGCCCAGTCGCATTCGCCGCTCCAGGCATCGGCGGTGGCGGCATCGCTTGCCAGCTTCGTCATCGTCTATTTCATCGTGTTCGGGTCGGGCACCTATTACCTGCTGCGCCTGATGGCCAAGCCCCCCGCGCCGCACGAAACCGAGCCGGCCGCCATCCCCCAGCGCGCCGCCGGCATCACCCCCGCACCCGCGTTCGAAGGAGTCAGCGGCGATGCTCACTAATCCCGATCTCGCCACCGTCTGGGCGTGCATCATCGCCTTCGCCATCTTCGCCTATGTCGTGATGGACGGGTTCGACCTGGGCATCGGCATCCTCTTCCCCACGCTGAAGGTGGGGGCGGAGCGCGACCAGGCGATGAACTCGATCGCGCCGGTATGGGACGGCAACGAAACCTGGCTGGTGATGGGCGGGGGCGGGCTGATGGCCGCATTCCCGCTCGCCTATGCGGTGATCCTGCCCGCCACCTATCCGCTGGTGATCGCGATGCTGCTCGGCCTCGTCTTTCGCGGCGTGGCGTTCGAATATCGCTGGCGCGACCCGCGCCAGCGCCCGGCCTGGGATCTCGCCTTCTGCATCGGCTCGGTCGTCGCAACCTTCGCACAGGGGGTGATGCTGGGTGCGGTGCTGCAGGGCATCCATGTCGTCGGGCGCGCCTATGCCGGCGGCAGCTTCGACTGGCTCACCCCGTTCAGCCTGCTGACCGGCGCGTCGCTGCTGATCGGCTATGCGATGCTGGGTGCCAGCTGGCTGATCGGCAAGACGCACGGTGCTACGCAGGCGCATGCCCGGCGCCTCGCGTTCACCCTCGGCATCCTCACGATCCTGGCCCTGTCGGCCGTGAGCCTGGCGACGCCCTTCCTGGCGATCGACTATTGGCACCGCTGGTTCCGCATGCCGGGCGTGCTGTTCACCGCGCAGGTGCCGCTGATGACGGCGATCGCGTCGTTCCTGTTCTTCTGGAGCCTCAAGCGCGGGCGCGAACGGCTGCCCTTCGTGATCGCGCTCGCGATGTTCGGCCTCGGCTTCCTCGGCCTGGGGATCAGCATGTTCCCCTATATCGTGCCGCGCGCGCTGACGATCTGGGACACCGCCGCCCCGCAGAGCAGCCAGATCTTCATGCTGGTCGGCGCGGTGTTCATCCTGCCGCTGATCCTCGCCTACACCGGCTGGGCCTATTACGTGTTCCGGGGGAAGACCGTGACCGAGGGGTATCATTGATGCCCGCCCGGCCGCTCGCGCCGCTGTGGCAGCGGCTGGGCTGGATGGTGCTGATCTGGGCCCTCAGCGTCTCCGCCCTCGGTATCGTCGCTACGGTGATCCGCTGGTGGCTGCATCCCTGAAGGTCTTGCAAGCCCCGTGCGCCGGCAGGGGCGCAGGTGTTGCCTCGGTTCGGCTCGGGCGCGGAAAGCCCGACGCAGTCCGGAAAAAGCGCCGGGCGCAGCCGCAAAGCGGTGCACCCGGCCTTGGCCCTCAGGCCTGACGGTAGCCCGACGCCACCCACCCCAAGATTAGCTCGGCATAGCGCGGCGCGGCGTCTTCCCAGACGAAATGGCCGCTATCCACCACCTCGTGCACGGAGTGCGGCAGCCGCTCTGCCAGGAAGTCGCCGTTCGAGGTCGGCACGAACGGATCCTCCTTGCCGGAGATGACGAGCACCGGCGTTTCGATGCCGCCCAGGATCGCGCCCAAGCGCGGCAGGTCGCTTGTATAGGCACGGACGAACGCCGCGGCGTCGTTCCAGCGGCTGCCCGCCGAGGCCTGGCGATAGTCTTCCAGCACTTCCTCTTCGATCGGCACGCGCGCGGCGGAGCGGATCAGGCCCACCACCTGCTCGCCGCCGTCGACGCCCGCGAAATCCGCATGGCTGCTCTCGACGATCTGACGAAGCGGTTCGCCCAGCAGTGGCAGGGAAACGCCGCCGCTGCCGCCGACGATGCTCTCGAAGCGGTCGGGGTGCCGCGCGACGGCGAACAGCGCCGCCAGCGTGCCGACATCGGGTACGATCGCATGCACCCGATCCAGCCCCAGCGCGTCGAGCAGCAAAGGCAGAAAGTCGCCCATCGCCTGGGGCGACATCAGGGGGGCGCTCTGGTCGGACAGGCCGAAGCCCGGCAGGTCGACGGCGACCAGCGGCCCGAGCGGCGCCAGCGCGTCCCACACCCTGTCGAAGGCGCGGACGCTCTGCGGGTAGGGTGCCGTGAGGAACAGCGGCGTGCCCTCGGTGCCGCCGCCCCTGCGCAGGCGGATGCGAATGCCGTCGACCGTGATGGTCTCCAGGGTCGGCGTGGTGGTGTTGGTCGTCGTCATCATGGAATGTCCTTCAGGCGGAGAGGAAGGCGTTCACGTCGCCGGCGAATTCGGCGTGGTGCTGGAACAGGAAGCCATGGCCGGCATCGGGGTAGATCTTCACCTGCGCCTGCGGGATCAGGCCGCCCATCAGGTGCGAGAGGCTGGGCGGGATCATCGCATCGGCATCGCCATTGGCGACGAAGGTCGGCTGGCGGATGCTCTGCAGCCGTTGCAGCTTGGCGTGATCCGCCACGCCCCAGGCACACACCGCGTCGTAATGGGCATCGCGGGTCTGCAGGCTGCTCGCCACGTCGCGATCCTGGGTCCGGGCGAGAAAGCGGCCCAGATATTCCCTGCCTGCCGCCTGGCTGGTCTCGGTGGGCTTGAAGAAGGTGTAGAGCAGCTCGGCCGCGCCGGGTTCGTCCTTGCGGACGGCATCGGCGATGTCCTTGCGCCAGCCATGCATGTTCGGCCCGCCCTGCGGGCCGGTCGCGGCAAGGATCAGCCGGCGGACGAGATCGGGCCGGATCAGCGCCACCTCCTGCGCGACGAAGCCGCCGAGCGAGAAGCCGAGCAGGTCGATATGGGTGAGCTTCAGCGCATCGATGAAGGCGAGCAGGTCGCGCGCCATCTCGACGATGGTCGCGGGCGTGGTTCCGCTGGTGCTGCTGACGCCGCGATTGTTGACGAGGATCAGCTCGCGTTCGTCGGCAAGCGCGTCGAGCAGCGCGGGATCCCAGGTATCGAGATCGCCGCGGAAGCGCGGCAGCAGCACGAGCGGGGTGCCGCCCGGCTTGCCGTAGCGCCGATAGGCATAGCGGACGCCGTTCTCCGCTGCGAGAAAGCGGGTAGGGGCGGTCAGGCTGGTTTCGGTGGCAGACATGGCAGACTCCAAGGCTCTGGAATGTCTTCGAGAATCCCCGTTCCGGCGATGCGGCGCCATCGGCCCGCGGCAGGGGGTGGCCGATGCCGGAGTATAAGGGACACGCGCGTCGGCACCGGGTAAACCACCAAGAAGTTCGGCCAACCGCCGTCGCCGGACGGCGGCCGATCGCATTTCTCGCCGCCATGGTGCGGATTGCCCGCAACGGCGACGTTTGATGCTTTGACGTCACTGCGTTACAAAAAGTCCGAATTCGGCCCGCTTGCCGCCCTGTTCCGGCGGTCTATATCGCTCGCACCCGCAGCAAAGAACGATAGGATGACCGCAACCACCCGCCCCCAAGGGCCCCGAGGCCCCAGTTTGCTCGCATCGATCCACGATGTCGGGCCCCGTTCCGAGGGCGCGGTGGACCAGCTTTCCGAGCTGTTCCTGCGGCATATCGGCGCGCCCCGCTACGCTATGCTGGTGGTGCCGGACCATTGGGGCTCGGCTCCGCTCGTCGCCGGCAGCCCGTTTGCGACGCGGCTGCGCGCCTGGGCCGATTCGGGCATCGAGATGTTCCTGCACGGCTGGTTCCACAAGGACGTGTCCGAGCACGCCTCGGCCAGCGCGCGCTTCAAGGCCAAGCACATGACCGCAGGCGAGGGCGAGTTCCTGGGCCTCGACTATGCGACCGCGCGCGATCGCATGACGCGCGGCCGGGCGCTGGTGGAGGACATCATCGGTCGCCCCGTCACCGGCTTCATCGCGCCGGCCTGGCTCTATGGCGACGGTGCCCGCGCGGCGCTGCGCGACCTCGGCTTCGCATTGGCCGAGGACCATTTCCGCGTCTGGGCGCCGCAGCAGCAGGATCGCGTGCTCGCCAAGGGCCCGGTGATTACCTGGGCCAGCCGCAGCAAGAGCCGGATCGCCTCGTCGCTGGCCGTCGCCGCGCTCGCCCGAACGTTGCTCCCGCGCCGCCCGGCGATGCGGCTCGGCGTGCATCCGGGGGACGTCACCGTGCCGGCCTTGCTCACGAGCATCGACAAGACGCTCGGTGCGCTCACCAAGGGCGGCCGCTTCGGCCAATATCGCGAACTGCTGGAGACGCATTGATGCGCATCCTCGACGTCTGCGCCTTCTACAGCCCCTATGGCGGCGGCGTGAAAACCTATGTCCGTCGCAAGATGGAACTCGGCGCCAAGCTGGGCCACGAGATCATCATCCTCGCCCCCGGCGAGCGCGAGGAGATCCTCGAGGAGCGCGACGGCGCGATCCTCGCGACCATCCCGGCACCGCTGCTGCCGCTCGACCGCCGCTACCGCTATTTCGACGACGAGCCCGCGCTGCACGCCGCGCTGAACCGCTGGCGGCCCGATTTCGTCGAGGCCTCGTCGCCGTGGCGCAGCGCCTCGATGGTCGCGCGCTGGCAGGGTTCGGCGGCGCGATCGCTGGTGATGCACGCCGATCCGCTGGCGGCTTATGCCTATCGCTGGTTCGGCACGATCGCCAACCGCGAGACGATTGACAAGGGATTCTCCTCCTTCTGGCAGCATCTCCGCCGGCTGGACGACGGGTTCGACCAGGTGGTGACGGCAGGGCGCGACCTTGCCCGGCGCCTGACCGAGGGCGGCCTCACCAAGGTGGTGACGATCCCGATGGGCGTGGAGCCCGGCTATTTCAGCCCGACGCTGCGCGACGAATCGCTGCGTGCCGAGCTGCTCGCCAGCTGCGGCCTGGGCCCCGAGGCGACGCTGCTGATCGGCGTCGGCCGGCTGGCGGCGGAGAAGCGCTGGCCGATGGTGATCGAGGCGGCCGAGGCGGCGGCGGGGCGGCACCCCATGGGGCTGATCCTGATCGGCACCGGCACCGCGCGCTCCAAGGTGATCACCGCGATCGGCCGCAACCCGCACGCCCAGTTGTTCGAGCCGACCAGCAACCGCCAGCAGCTCGCCCGCGTGCTGGCGAGCTCGGACGCGCTGGTTCATGGCTGCGAGGCGGAGACCTTCTGCATGGTCGCGGCCGAGGCGCGCGCGAGCGGCCTGCCGCTGATCGTGCCCGACGAAGGCGGTGCGGCGGACCAGTTCGTCGAGGGGCAGGGGATGCTGTACCGCGCGGCCGACCCGGTGTCCCTGCGCGATGCGCTGACCCAGTTCGTCGACACTACCCCGATGTTCCACCGCATGCGCGCGATCGCCGATGCGCCCAGCACGCGGACGATGGACCAGCATTTCGAGGAGCTTTTCGCCAGCTACCGGGCGATGGCGTACTCGCGGGCGGCGTGAGGCGGTCGAAGCAAGAAGTGCCGGCAGGTTCGCGCTGAGTCAGGGTTCGCTAAGCTAGCTCGAACCATTCCACTGCCTTTGGTGGCGTGTCGCCGGACCCGAGACTACAGCGGCCATCGGCGCGATACGCGAAAACGCTTTCCGGCCCGTAGATATACCATTGTTCGACGGTAGGGTCGTCGTCCGCCGGCCAGGTCTCGAGCTGCGCCCCGAGATCGAAGGTGAAACGCGAGGTGCCGGCTTGCGGGTCAAGCGATAGCCCGCTCAACTTCTGTCCGTCGAGCATCGCCGTCGCGCGGGCAATCATGTCCCGGATGTCCTCGCTCCAAGCCACGGGTTCGCCATGCGCGGTAAAGCGCCACGCGCAGCAGTAGATCCAGATGTGCCAGCGCCCGCGCACATAGGCCTGGCGTCGCAGCCCGTCGCTGCCTGATTGCCATTCCTTGACGATCAGTTTCGGCGCGTCGAACTCAAGGTCGAGGAAACTCCCATAGCCCTGTTTGGCCCCCCAGACGGGTTGGCCAATAAGAGGTGCTACGACGTCCCAAACAAGGATGGATAAGCTGTGTGGCGCGTCCATCCACGCGCTATCCCATGTCCGGAGCGTACCAGCAACGGCGGCGACACGATCGGGCTATTCTCCCGCGCGTCGCTTTCCTGAAGCGATCGCGGCATCCCAGCTTGGCCATGCGATCGCGCGCCCGGGATAGGCGACGGTTCGGAAAGGCCAGTCCCGCCCGATCCATGCCTGTACCCAGGCATAGAGTTCGGCATCGAAGCCGGCATCGTACTCGGCCTTGGTCACCCACAGCCTCACCACGGCGTCATGGCCCGCGATCGGGCTCGGCGACACATACACGCATCCTCGCTCCCGGCGGCCATCCGGCGTGAGCACGGCGTAGGCGAAGGACTGGCGGTTGCGGAAACGTGCCTGTTCGCTTTCCATGTCGCGCATCGCCTCGGCATCGGTGATCCCGGCATGCGGCCAGTCGGTGCTGCGGGTGAAGGTTTTCTGAAGGTGCTCGATCGACGACGTGTAGGCGTCGAAGTCGATCTTCACCAAGGCGGGCCCGAGCGGCACGAGCTTGAAGCCGTTCGCCTTCACCAGCGTCGGCGGCGCGAAATTGGTCGGCACGAACGGCGGGCGCTGCGCTTCCGCCACGGAAAGCTGCTGCGCCTGCGCCGCCGGCGAAGACGCCATGGCAAGCGAGGCCAATATCAGGATGCGAACCATTGCCGTCATGCGTGCGATCTCCGCACGCTGGATCGAGCGATGGGCCCGCCACGACAATGGGATGTTTACCCCATCTAGTCCCGCGCGCCCGGGCCGTGGTCGCGCGCCGGCGCCGTCGCAGTCGCCAGCCGATCGAGGAACTGCGGCAGCGGGCAGCGGTGCTCGGCGCCTTCGTCACAGCCCTTCAGGCGTAGCGGCGTCCACACCGTCCGATCCCGCGCGGCACGCATGTCGGCGGCGCCCTGGCTGCGGTACCAGAGGCGTACCGCCTGGCGGCCGTTCGGCGCCCGCACCAGCGCGATGGCGATGCCGCCGCCCGGCGACGGGTCGTTGGTCGCGAAGCCCGGTGCCTTGACCGATACGCCCAGCACCGCCGCCAGCGCCGCGACATTGGTGTCGTGGCCGACCAGCACGTCGATCTTGGGTGCCGTCGCGCTGGTAAGGTCCGCCGTGATGCGGTCGACGGTCGGTGCCATCTGGAAGGCGGCCATATAGGGCGGGCGGCTGAACACGTCGAACAGTGCGCCATGGACCGCGCCCAGCGCCTCCAGTCGCGCGGGCGTCGCGCGGCCCCAGCCGACCTGCGCGAGCGGCATGCCTTCGAGATACTGGAGCATCAGCACCTGCGCGGTGCCCGAGGCGGCGCGGACCGGGCCCTTGAGGTCGATCCCGTGGCCGTCCGCGCTGGCGCGGACCAAGGCGGGTTCCACCGGGCTGCACGGCGCGGCCGGGCAGGCGAGGACCTGCTCCAGCAGCGTGAGCCCTTCGGCATGGCGGCGGGTCAGCGCCTCGGCGCCACCGGTGTAGCGGTTGATCGATTCCACCGCGCGGCTCGCATCGAACGCGGCGGGATGGGCGCCAAGCGGCTCGAACATGGGATCGTTGGTGCCCTCGGGCCTGTGACCCACGGGAATCCGGCAGCCCGGCGCAAAGCCCGCCGCATAGGCCTCGCCGCTCGCGATCGTGCGCGGCGAGCTGTTGGTCCAGAGCCGGAGCGCCGCGGGATCGGGGCAGCCGTTCGCGGCGACCAGCCCGGCGGCGGCGAACCAGCGGCGATCCGCCTTGGCAAGCGCGCGCAGCGCCGCGGCACCATGCGGCGTCACCTGTTCGGCCGGCGCATTCCAGCGCGGCCAGGGCTGGCCGGTGCGCGTCGCGGGCGGCACCTCGCCGTCGAGCGGCGCGCGTACGCCGTGGCGCATCAGCAGCACCAGCCGCTCGACATGCGCGGGCTTCGCCGTCGTTGCCTGGGCAAGGGTGGGGAGCAGGGCAAGCGCGGTGACCGCGCCTATGCGCGCGAGAGAAGGGGTGATCATCGGCGCATGCTAGCCCGTCCGCATGAAAGCTGTGTGACGAAAAAGAATACCAATTTAATAATTGGTATTATCTCCACGATTTCTACGCTTTATGCCGCACTGCAGCAAATCTGTAATCTCAACGCATTGAAATTGCCGCTGACACTACGCTGAATTGCCCCCAGCCACGGCTAGCGGCGGCAGCGACCAGCAGGAACAGGCTGGCACCAATATCCAGCGAAGGACATAACCAATGGGACACTGGAACAAGCGCACCGCGCTGCTCCTGGGCGGGGGCATGGTCGCACTCATCGCACAGGGCCAGGCATGGGCCGCCACGCCGCGTGACGACACCGTCGCGGCTTCGGTATCGGATACCGACGATCAGACGCGCGAAGGCGACACGATCGTCGTCACCGGCCAGCGCGCCGCGATCAAGACGGTGCAGGAAGAGCAGGTGAAGAACGCCTCGCTCGTCACCATCGTCTCGGGCGAGGAACTGCGCGCGCAGCCGCAGCAGAACCTGGCCGATCTGCTCACCCGCCTGCCGGGCGTGAATTCCTCGGTCGACCAGTCGCGCAACGCTGCTTCGACCGGCGAGGCACAGTATCTCTCGATCCGCGGCCTCGACACTGCCTACAACGCCTATGAGCTCGACGGCGTTCGCCTGGCACAGACGGATGCGCGCACCCGCGCCATCTCGATGAACCTGCTGTCGCCCTTCGCGCTCTCCGAAGTCCGCGTCGACAAGGCGCCGACCGCGGCGCAGGACGGCGACGCCATCGCCGGCGTGATCGACCTGCGCACCGCTTCGCCGTTCGATTTCGGCGCGCACCATTTCCAGATCCGTGCGCAGGGCCAGATCGCCGGCCGCGCCGCCGCCCGCGACCAGGACCCCTGGGGCGGCACGATCGCGCTCGAAACCGCGCAGCAGTTCGGCAACTTCGGCGTCTATGCTTCGGGCTATTACGGCAAGAAGAACATCTTCAGCGAGTCGGTCGCGATCCACAAGGATTACACCAAGCAGAACGGCAATGTGCCGGGTGCGGTGCGCGACAACCTGGCCAATGCGGTGCCGGTGGGCGTCGAGTGGAACATCTTCCAGAACAAGATCGAGCGTTTCGGCGGCACGGTGAACCTGGAATGGAAGGGCGACAGCACTGATCTCTACGCCCGCACCACCTACGGCGAATACCGCCTGAAGAACTGGATGGACCAGACCGCCGCGCGCAGCGTGAGCCTCACCGCAGGTCAGACCAACCCGAATCCGTCCAACCCGCTCGGCTCCAACTATGACGCGGCGGGCTATCTGGCGCTGTACGGCCTTGGCGGCACCAATTACTTCCGCACCGAGCACAGCAACCAGCGGCTGTTCAGCACCAAGATCGGCGGCGAGAGCCGGCTGGGCGACCTGACGCTCGACTATAACGGCGCCTATTCGCGCGGCGCGACCAGCTATCCGCTGCGCATCCAGGCCAAGTGGGGCAGCCCGACCTATATCGGCACCAACGCGACCGGCCCGGCGACCTACAAGCTGATCACCGGCCTGGCCGACCGCACCAACCCCCAGGTGGTGCTGACCGACGACGCCCGCAACACGATCACCAATCTCGACAATTTCGCCCAGGCCTACACCACGGCGCAGTTCGAGGATTCATGGGAATCGAAGCTGGAGGGCCGGTTGGACGGTACCTGGAAGTTCGGTGATCGCGGGCTCTCCTCGATCCAGGCGGGCGGCAAGTACGAAGCCTCCAAGCGCTATTCGAACAGCCTCGGCGACGACGGCGCGCTCGAATATGACTTCACCGCCACCGACCCGAACATCACCAAGCTCACTGCGGTGCCGGGCAAGCGGCTGAACGGGTTCATGAACGACGTGCAGGTGCCGTTCTACATCCCCGATCACGCCTGGATCGAGGCGCAGAACGCCAAGCTGTCGCTGTCGAAGCTCGCCAGCATCGATCCGGTGCTGCTCGAACAGAACCGCCTCGACGGCAAGGAGCATCGCGCCAGCGGCTATGTGCTCGCCAACTTCGCGTTCGGCGGCCTGACGATCACCCCGGGCCTGCGCTACGAGCACAACTGGTTCCAGGGCCGCTACTGGCAGGACAATGGCAAGACGTCGGGCTTCACCACCAGCGCCCGCAGCTATGACGAGTGGCTGCCGAGCCTTGTCGCCTCCTATCGCCCGGGCGCAAACACCGTGTATCGCTTCTCGGTACGCAAGAGCTATTCGCGCCCGGCGTTCGACCTGCTGCTCGGGCCGACCAGCGTCTCGCGCGACGACAGCGGCAAGATCACCTCGATTTTCGTGCCGAACCCCAATCTCGACGCGGTCGAAGCGTGGAACGTCGATACCTCGATCGAGCACAAGGGCGCGGGCACCGATCTGTTCTCGGCCTCGCTCTACTACAAGCGCTTGAACCATGTGATGTTCTCGACCGGCTCGACCAACGCGACCGGCGATCTCAACGTATGGACCTCGCCGAACAGCCAGCTCTCGCCCGACGGCGTCGAGATCGAGACGCTCGACACCAGCGGCAAGGGCAGCGTCTACGGCGTCGAACTGTTCGCACGGTACAGCCTGAAGGGCCTGCCGGGCCTGTTCGACGGCCTGGGCTTCCAGGGCAATGTCACGCTGCAGCGGGCTGATGCGACGGTGTATGTCTCGAACGGCTATCGTCGCCAGCGCATGCCGCAGGCGCCGCAGGTGATGTTCAACACCGAGCTGTTCTGGGCGCATGGCGGCTTCAACGCCGCGCTGAACTACAACTATACCGGCAACAAGCTGTACGACCTGCGCTCGTCGCAGCCGGACACCTACGTCCAGCCGGTCTCCACGATGAACGCGATCCTCAGCTACACGGTGAACCAGCATCTCACCGCCGGCGTATCGGTGCAGAACCTGCTGAATTCGCACAGCTATTGGGCGACAGCGGGTGTCGGCAAGGCGCTGCTCTCGGTGGATCGCAAGGGCGGCTATGTCGAGGTGGGCCGCTCCTACATGCTCAACCTGTCCTACGCGTTCTGAACAAAAAGGCCGGTCCGCCAAGGGAGGGAAGCGGACCGGCCTGTCATGCGCAAGCAGTACTCTCACTCGGAAAACAAGTCGGCGCCCCACTGGGGGGATCGGTCGTGGAACGCCGACTTGTTCCAAAATGGCTGCGCCCTGCGTCAGTTCAGGGCTGGCCGATACGCTGTTACCGGCGAAGGGAGCGGGGGGAAGCGCTGCCGTTCGCATGCCCTCTAGATAGCCGCGCGGCCCGATCCCGGCCATTCGGGTGGAGTCCGATCCGGGTTTCTCCGTAACGCTTTCTCAACGATCCAATAGATTGCAGTCAGCCACCGCCGCCAGCACGGGCTGGGCCCATTCGCGCCGGCAGATCAGCAGATCGGGCACGCTGGTGCTCGCCTGGTTGTAGACGATGGGGCTGCCATCGATGCGCGAGGCGTGCAGCCCCGCCGCCAGCGCGACCGCGACCGGCGCGCAATTGTCCCACTGATGCTGGCCGCCCGAATGCAGATAGATCTCCGCCTCGCCGCGCACCACCGCCATCGCCTTGGCGCCCGCCGAGCCCATGCCGACATGCACCGCGCCGATCGAGCTGCCGACCTCGGCGCAGAGCTGGCTGGCGCGGGTGCGACTGACCAGCATGCGCGGTGGCTGCTGCGCGGGGGCGAGGGCTGGGGGCGTGTCGCTGGCAAGCGTCACCCCGAGCCGGGGCAGGGCGACGGCGCCCACCGCGGGCGTGCCGTCGATGGCGAGCGCGACATGCACCGCCCAGTCCTCGCGCCGCTCGGCGAACTCGCGGGTGCCGTCGAGCGGGTCGATGATCCACACCCGGCTGCGGCCGAGGCGGACGGGATCGTCGGCGGATTCTTCGGACAGGATCGCGTCGTCGGGCCGCGCCGCGCGCAGCCGGTCGAGGATCAGCGCATTCGCCTCCTCGTCGCCGCGCGCGCCGCCGGCGCACTCGCCCTGGATTCGGAGCAGCAGCATGCCGGCTTCCTCGGCGATGGCATGGGCGAGCTGGGCGTCGTTCACAGCATCGGGCTCCACACGCCCATGATCGCCTCGACGATCTGCTCGGCCGCCTCCTCGGGCGAGGTGCGGGTGGTGTCGATGCGGATCTCCGGCGCCAGCGGCGGCTCGTACGGGCTGGAGATGCCGGTGAAATTGGCGATCTCGCCGGCGCGTGCCTTCTTGTAGAGCCCCTTCACGTCGCGGCGCTCCGCCTCTTCGATCGGCGTATCGACGAAGATTTCGAAGAACTCGCCATCGGGCAGCAGCGCGCGCACCATCGCCCGTTCCGCGCGGAAGGGCGAGATGAAAGCAGTGAGCACGATCAGCCCGGCATCGGTCATCAGCTTTGCAACCTCGCCGATACGGCGAATATTTTCCACCCGGTCCTGATCGCTGAAGCCGAGGTCGCGGTTGAGCCCGTGGCGGATATTGTCGCCGTCGAGCAGGAAGCTGTGTTTGCCCAGCGCGTGCAGCTTCTTCTCGACCAGGTTGGCGATCGTCGACTTGCCCGAGCCCGACAGGCCGGTGAACCACAGCAGGCGCGGCTGCTGGCCCTTTTGCTGGGCATGGGCCTCGCGGGTGATCTCCACCGCCTGCCAATGGACGTTCTGCGCGCGGCGCAGCGCGAAATCGAGCATGCCGGCGCCGACCGTGGCGTTGGTCAGCTTGTCGATCAGGATGAAGCCGCCGAGATCGTGGCTCTCGGCATAGGGCTCGAACACGAGGCCGCGATCGGTGACGACCTCGGCCACGCCGATGTCGTTCAGCGCCAGCGTCTTGGCGGGCGCGCGCGCCATGGTGTTGACGTCGATCGCATATTCGGGCGCACGGATCACCGCGCTGACCGTCTGGGTGCCGAGCTTGAGCCAATAGGCGCGGCCGGGCAGCAGCTCGGCCGGGTCCATCCAAACGAGCGTCGCCTTGAACTGATCGGCAACCTGCGGCGGTGCATCGGCCGTGGCGATCACGTCGCCGCGCGAGCAATCGACTTCGTCCGCGAGGGTGAGGGTGACTGATTCCCCCGCGACCGCCAGCTCCTTGTCGCCGCCCATAGCGACGATGCGGGCGATGGTGCTGGTGCGTCCCGAGGGTAGGATGCGCACCGGATCGCCCGGCTTGATCGTGCCGCTGGCGATCATCCCGGCAAAGCCGCGAAAGTCGAGGTTCGGCCGGTTGACCCATTGCACCGGCATGCGGAACGGCTTGATGCGATCGATGTCGGCATCGACCTCGACGCTTTCGAGATGATCGAGCAACACCGGGCCGTCGAACCAGGGCATCGCATCGCTGCGCGTCGTGACATTGTCGCCCTGGAAGCCCGAGATCGGGATCGGCGTGAAATCCTGGATGCCGATCGACTGGGCGAATTCGGCATAGTCGTCGACGATGCGCTCGAACACCGCCTGGTCATAGTCGACCAGGTCCATCTTGTTCACCGCCACCACCAGGTGCCGGATGCCGAGCAGATGCGCGAGGAAGCTGTGCCGCCTGGTCTGGGTCAGCACACCCTTGCGCGCGTCGATCAGGATCACCGCGAGATCGGCGGTCGAGGCGCCGGTCACCATGTTGCGGGTATATTGTTCGTGGCCGGGCGTGTCGGCGACGATGAACTTGCGCTTCTCCGTCGCGAAGAAGCGATAGGCGACGTCGATGGTGATGCCCTGCTCGCGCTCGGCGGCGAGGCCGTCGACCAGCAGCGCGAAGTCGATCGCCTGGCCCTGGGTGCCGACGCGCTTGGAATCGTTCTCCAGCGCGGAGAGCTGATCCTCGAAGATCTGCTTCGAATCATAGAGCAGCCGGCCGATCAGCGTCGACTTGCCGTCGTCCACCGAGCCGCAGGTGAGGAAGCGCAGCAGCGACTTGTGCTGGTGCAGCTCGAGATAGGCGGAGATGTCGGAAGCGATCAGCGCGTCGGGGCGGTAGGCGGTCATCAGAAATACCCCTCCTGCTTCTTCTTCTCCATGCTGGCGGCCTGGTCGTGGTCGATCGCGCGGCCCTGGCGCTCGCTGGTGGTGGTGAGCAGCATTTCCTGGATCACCGTTTCCAGCGTGTCTGCCGTGCTCTCCACCGCGCCGGTGAGCGGGTAGCAGCCGAGCGTGCGGAAGCGGATCGAGCGTTCGACCGGCACTTCGCCGGGGTGCAGCCGGAAGCGCTCGTCATCGACCATCAGCAGCATGCCGTCGCGCTCCACCGTCAGGCGCGGCGCGGCGAAATAGAGCGGCACGATCTCGATGCCTTCGGCCAGGATATACTGCCAGATGTCGAGCTCGGTCCAATTGGAGAGCGGGAACACGCGGATGCTCTCGCCCTTGGCCTTGCGGGCATTGTAGAGCCGCCACAGCTCGGGCCGCTGGTTCTTCGGGTCCCAGCGATGGCTGGCGGTGCGGAAGCTGAAGATGCGCTCCTTGGCGCGGCTCTTCTCCTCGTCGCGCCGGGCGCCGCCAAAGGCCGCGTCGAAGCCATATTTGTCGAGCGCCTGCTTCAACCCTTCCGTCTTCCACAAGTCGGTGTGCAGCCCGCCATGGTCGAACGGATTGATCCCGCGCGCCTTGGCCTCCGGGTTCTGGTGGACGAGCAGTTCCATCCCCGCCGCCTTGGCCGAGCGCTCGCGGAGCTCGTACATCGCCTTGAACTTCCAGGTCGTGTCGACATGGAGCAGCGGGAAGGGCGGGGGGGCCGGGTAAAAGGCCTTGCGCGCGAGATGGAGCATCACCGCGCTGTCCTTGCCGATCGAATAGAGCATCACCGGGCGCTCGGCCTCGGCGACGACTTCGCGCAGGATGTGGATGCTCTCGGCCTCGAGCCGCTGGAGATGGGTCAGCGGGGCGGGCGACGCGGTCACGGAATCCATGGTGCTCGTTTGCAGCATGGAAGGGCATGTAAAAAGCCCTTGGGGCTCGTGCGATCTAGTAAATGTTTAGCGCGGCATACCCGCCCCCGGCCGATCCTGCGGCGGGGGCGGGTTAGCGGGTCAGTCGCGGCTCGGCTTGCCGACGCCGGTATACTGCAGGCCGGCGCGCTCGAGCTCGGCCGGCGGATAGATGTTGCGCAGATCGACCAGGACCGGCGCGTTGAGGCTGTTCTTGATGCGGGTAAGGTCGAGCGCGCGGAACGCGTCCCACTCGGTCACGATCACCAGCGCGTCGGAGCCTTCGGCCGCCGCATAGGGGTTCTCGACGAACTCGACGTTGGTCAGCATCTTGCTGGCCTGCTCGACGCCCTCGGGGTCATAGGCCTTCACCGTCGCGCCCGCATCCTGCAGCGCGGCGATGATCGAGAGGCTCGGCGCGTCACGCATGTCGTCGGTGTTCGGCTTGAAGGTCAGGCCGAGGATGCCGACGGTCTTGCCGCGGACGTCGCCGCCCATCGCCTTGATCACCTTGCGGCCCATGGCGCGCTTGCGGGCGTCGTTCACCTGCACCGTCGCCTCGACGATGCGCAGCGGCGTCTCGTTGTCGGCCGCGGTCTTCATCAGCGCCAGCGTGTCCTTGGGGAAGCACGAGCCGCCATAGCCGGGGCCTGCGTGAAGGAACTTGCCACCGATACGATTGTCCATGCCGATGCCGCGCGACACTTCCTGCACGTCCGCACCCACCTGCTCGCACAGGTCCGCGATCTCGTTGATGAAGGTGATCTTCACCGCCAGGAAGGCGTTGGCGGCGTACTTGATCAGCTCAGAGGTGCGGCGGCCGGTGAACAGGACGGGGGCCGACTGGTTGAGCGAGAGCGGGCGGTAGATCTCGCGCATCACCTGGCGGGCGAATTCGTCATCGGTGCCGACGACGACGCGGTCGGGGCGCTTGAAGTCCTCGATCGCCGCGCCCTCGCGCAGGAATTCGGGGTTCGAGACGACCTTGGCGCCGCTATCGGGTGCGACCTCGGCGATGATCCGCTCGACTTCGTCGCCGGTGCCCACCGGCACGGTGGACTTGGTGACGATCACGCTCGGCTTGGTCAGGTTCTCCGCAATCTCGCGCGCGGCGGCGAAAACGTAGGAAAGATCGGCATGGCCGTCGCCGCGGCGGCTGGGGGTGCCGACGGCGATGAACACCGCATCGGCATCCTTCACGCCCTCGGCGAGGTCGGTGGTGAAGGAAAGGCGGCCCGCCTTGACGTTGCTGGCGACCAGCGCGTCGAGCCCAGGCTCGTAGATGGGCATCACATTCTGGTGGAGCAGCTCGATCTTGCGCGCGTCCTTGTCCACGCAGATGACTTCATGGCCGAAGTCCGAGAAGCAGGCTCCAGATACCAGGCCCACATAGCCCGTGCCGATCATCGCAATGCGCACGATTTTCCCCTGTGCCGAGAGTGCTGTTTCCAGCGGTCAGCAAAGGCTCTTAACCGAACCTGCCGCGACCGCAACCCACCGCAGTGCAGCAATTGCGTCAGGGCGTTGGCCAGAAAAGAAAAAGGCCTGCGGGGGCAGGCCTTTTTCCTAGTTAATGTCGGCCGGCGACGTGGCGCCGCCAGCGTCCAAAGGATTGAATTCAGAGCGGGCGGATCTCGGTGCCGCCGACGCCATCACGGAAGAAGAGGGTGAAGAAGGTCATTTTTTTGGCTCCCATTTCTGCGCTGTTCCGCGCAAGTCATTTCGTTAATGAAAAATTTACTTTTCCGCAATCGGGGATTCTGCGGAGGGTGAGAGCTGCGCAGATATGCAAGTTCCTGTTTACCTTTTCTTCAATCACTTTTCGTAATCCTGTCTCTCCAACGGTTCGGGGCGCGTTCGCGAGGGGCAGGTCGGGGCCGGCAGGCAGCATAAATCACGAAAAATGCCGGTTTTTGGCTGGTTTCCGCATCAGCCAGTAGTTTTTCGCGAATCTGTCCTTTATTCGGTGTGTGGCCGAACAGGCGGCGGGAGGGCATTCGGTGAGCCAGGGCTTGAACGTGTCGGCGTTGTGCCGCGTGACCAATTTCGAGACAGCGCGCCGCATCCTCGGCAAAAATGGCCTGCATTTCGCTGCCGAGGCGCTGGCAGCACGAATCGTCGCGCAGGCTGCCGGTGTGCACCTCGTCGGCGTCGGCCGTGACCTCATCGAGTTTCATATTGCCGCAGCGGATCGCGAACAGGCCACGGCCCGCCTCCAGACGCTCCGTCGTGCGCTGGATACCCAACAGCGCGAGGCCCTGCCCGAGGTGCGGCTGGAATTCGCCATCGGCGCCGCCTGCGCCTCTACCGAGGAGGGCGACACGCTGCGGTTGCTCGAGGTCGCCGAAATCGCGCTGGAGCGTGCGGGCGAGGCGGGCGGTTTCGAGATGATCGATCTTTCGCTTGCCGATCACGCGATCGACCGCCTCACGCTCATCGCCGACCTGCCGCGCGCCATCGCGGCGAGCGAGCTGTTCCTCCACTATCAGCCCAAGATCAACGTCCGCCAGCAGCAGGTGTCGAGCGCCGAGGCGCTGATCCGCTGGCAGCATCCCGAGCGCGGCCTGGTGATGCCGGGCGACTTCATCGCCGCGGCGGAGGATTCGGGCCTGATCGGCCCACTGACGCTATGGACGCTGCGCCAGGTGATCGCCGATCAGCGCCGGCTTGCCGCGCTGGGGCACGACATCCCGCTGTTCCTTAATATCTCGGGCATGCTGCTCGCCAATGCGGGCTTCATCGACGAGGTCTGCGAGATCATCACCGCCAATCCGGCGGCGAAGCTCGGCTTCGAAATCACCGAGACCGCGGTGATCCGCGATCCGGAGAGCGCCATCCGCCACCTGCAGCGCTTCGCCGATCACGGCGTGGTGCTGGCCATCGACGATTATGGCGCGGGCCTGTCCTCGCTGGCCTATCTCAAGCAGCTCCCCGCCAAGGAGCTGAAGATCGACAAGATGTTCATCACCCAGCTCACCTCGAGCCACCGCGATCCGCTGATCGTGCGGTCGACGATCGATCTCGCCCATGCGCTCGAGATGGAGGTGACTGCAGAAGGCGTGGAGACGCCGGCGGCGCTTGCCCTGTTGAGCGTGATGGGCTGTGACCTCGTGCAGGGCTATCTGATCTCCCGTCCCGTGCCGTTCCCGGCGCTCTGCTCCTATCTCGGCGAGCAGGACCAGCTGGCCGAGACCATGGCCAGCCGTCCGGTGTTTCTCCGGTCGGGAAGTTCGTGGACCCGCGCGTGAACCGCATCGGGCACCTGCTCGCTCGTGCTGTTCCGCTACTCCTCATCGTCGCTGCCCCCACAACGTTACGCGCACAGCAGTTGCCGCGGGACGTTGCCGGGCTCGTGGCGCAAGCGCGGGATCGGATTGTCGATCAATCGGCGGATCCAAAGCCGCTGATCAATCGGATCAACGATGCAGCCGATCGAAGTCAGGACCCCGGCCAGCGTGCGCTCATCCGCGGCACGGCGCTGTGGCTTCGCGCGGAAATGCAGCTGCGCTTAGACGACGTGAATGCGGCGCGTATTTCGCTGGAGGAGGCGCAAAGGGCGGTTGCGCCGATAGCCGCACCGGTACGCGTGAAGGGCGACCTTCTGCTTTCGCTCGGCAACCTGTACATGATGCGCGACCAAGCAGCCGAGGCGCTGTCGGCGTTTCAGCGCGCCTATCGAATTTTCGAACAATTGCATGAGGTCCGCAGTCAGGCGCTGGCGCTTCAGTCGATCGGCTCCTTGTATGTGATCGCGCGTGATGATCACCGGGCCGAACGCTATTTCCGCCAGGCGTCTTTGCTCTACGGCGGGGACGACATCCTGTCGCTCAGCCTGCACAACAGCCGCGGCAACGTGCTGCTCGTCCTTGAACGCTACCGCGAAGCCGATGCCGAATATACCGAAGCTGTGCGCCTGGCGCGGAAGCTCGGCAAACCGGTTCTCGAAGCGCGAATTCTCGACAATTTGGCGCGGAGTCAGATCGAAGCGCGCGATCTGCGCAGTGCGCAGGCGACGCTCGATCGTGCCTTTGCGCTCGCCAAGGGGGGTGACGCGGGGGGCTTGGAGCGGCTGCTGAACGCGACCGCGGCCAAGCTGGCGAAGGACGAGGGCAATCTGCAGCGCGCGGCGGCATTGATTGGCGAGACATTCCAGGGTGTCGACCTGGCGACGACCACGCAGGATTATCGCACGCCGCATCTGTTCGCCTACCTCATCTACCGCAAGCTCGGCGAGGATCGGTTGGCGCTGCGGCACCTCGAGGCGCTCAAGCGGCTGAGCGACGAGGCGGCGAAGGTGGCGACCACCAATAGCGCCGCGCTGATGGCGGCCCGGTTCGACTATGCGAACCAGGAACTGACCATCCAGAGGCTCAAGACCGAGCAACTGCAAAAGGCCGCGCATTTCCAGCGCGTGCTCTTCCTCTCGCTCGGCGTCGCCACGCTGGTGGTGATCCTGTTGCTCAGCGTCGGGCTGTTCACCATCCGGCGCAGCCGCAACCAGGTGCGCGCGGCCAACCGCGTGCTCGCCTCCACCAATGCCGCGCTCGAAAAGGCGCTGCGTGCCAAGACCGAATTCCTGGCGACCACCAGCCATGAAATCCGCACGCCCCTGAACGGCATCCTCGGCATGACCCAGGTGATGCTGGCGGACGACGCCATCGCCGGGGACGTGCGGGAGCGGCTGGAAGTGGTGCAGGGCGCCGGGCTGACGATGCGGGCGCTGGTCGACGACATTCTCGATGTCGCCAAGATCGAGAGCGGCAATCTTAGCGTCGATCCCGTGCCGATGGATTTCCGCGCGCTCGCCGAGGAAGTCGCGCGGCTCTGGAGCGATCCGGCACAAGCCAAGGGGCTGGCCTTCGACGTCCAGCTGAAAGGCGCGCCCGGCTGGATCGTCAGCGATCCGAGCCGGCTGCGACAGCTGCTGTTCAACCTGCTGTCGAACGCGCTCAAATTTACCTCGGCCGGCGCGATCGGCTTGCGGGCAGATGTGGTGTCGGGCGAAGGTGACGCGGGCGAACGCCTGCGGATCGCGGTCTCCGATACCGGCATCGGCATCCCGGCCGACAAGCTGGGCGAGATTTTCGAGAGCTTCCGCCAGGCGGATTCGAGCACCACGCGCCAATATGGCGGCACCGGGCTGGGCCTCACTATCTGCCGCAACCTCGCCGAAGCGCTGGGCGGTGCGATCCTTGTGGCGAGCATGCCGGGCGAAGGCTCGACCTTCACGCTCGACCTGCCGCTCCTGCGCGCCGAGCCGCCGGCGGCGCTGCCGGACGCGGGCGAAGCGGGCACCGGCGTCCTGATTCTCGAGCGCAACCCGATCACCCGGGCGATGCTGCGGACTCTGTTCGAAGCCGAAGCCGACCGGGTCCGATTCGCGAAGGACCGCGATGAAGCCGTGCAGCTACTCGAATTGGAGCAGTTCGACGCGCTGGTGATTGACGAAGCGGCACTCGCGACCGCAACGCAAGATCTGGTGGAGGGGGTCGCTATCCTACGCAGTATACAGCCCGATCTATGCGCAACCTTGCTGTGGAGCGGCAAGAACGTTGAACAACGTTCGCAATTTCTGGACGCCGGCATAACACAGGTGATAGAAAAGCCTGTCGCTGGAACGGAATTGGTAGCAGCGGCACTGCCCGCGTCCGCGCGGAAAAAGAAGAAACTGGGGAACGACCCGCTTGTTTCGCAGGCGGCTTAGGGCGATAATACACCTGAACATGCACAACGTGGCCAGAACGCCGGTTTCTGCCCAGAAGGGCCAGCGTCGATGAACATCCTGTTCATCGAGGACGATCCGATGAATCGGCGCGTCGTGAAGGACATGCTCGACGTGGCCGGGGCGACGATGGCCGAGGCCGCCTGGGCCGAGGAGGGCCTCGCCCGGATCGACGACGAGACCTTCGACATCGTCCTGGTGGATCTGCGCATGCCCGGCACCGACGGGTTCGAGACGATTCGCCAGATCCGCGCGCGTCCCGATGCCAAGGCCGAACTGCCGATCATCGTCGTCACCGCCGATACCGCGCTCGACCTGCGCGAGCGCTGCCTGGCGACGGGCGCCGACGACGTGCTGTTCAAGCCGGTGGCGATGGACGCGCTGTTCGACGCGATCGGCCGGGTGCTCGCCAAGCGCGGCGGGGCGATCCTCGCCTGAGGCTCAGTCCTCGGCGATCCGGCTGTTGCGCGCGGTGTCGCGCATCGTCGCATAGGTGACGAGCGAGATGCCGATCATCGCGGTGACGTACCAGTAGAAGCCGCGCTCCCAGCCTTCCTGCTTGAACCACAGCGCCACCGAGGGCGCGGTGCCGCCGAAGATCGCGTTGGCCATGGCATAGGGCAGGGCGACGCCCAGCGTGCGGATATGTGCGGGGAACAGCTCCGCCTTCACCACTGCGTTGATCGCGGTATAGCCGGTGACGATGAGCAGCGCGGCGGTCATCAGCCAGAAGGCGGAGAGCCCGTCGCGCACGCCCTCCATCGCGACGAAGATCGGATAGGTGCAGCACACCCCCAGCACGCCGAAGCCGATCATCAGCGGCTTGCGGCCGATCCGGTCGGACAGCGCGCCCGCCAGCGGCTGGACCAGCATGAACACGAAGAGCGCGGCCGCATTCACCTGCGTGGCCGCCGCGTCGGAGAAGCCGGCGGTCTTCTTGAGGAAGGTGATCGGGTAGATGGTGTAGGCGTAGAAGGCGAGGGTGCCGCCGGCGGTGAGCAGCAGCACCAGCATCGCCTCGCGCGGATGCTGGCGGAACAGCGCGAAGGCACCCGAGGCGGCGGTCCGGTCGCGCTTGGCGAAGCTCTCGGTCTCGGCAAGGCGGCGGCGGAGCCAGTAGACGAGCAGCGCCAGCGCGCCGCCCAGCGCGAAGGGCAGGCGCCAGCCCCATTCGCGCAAGCTCCCCTCGGGCAGCACCGCCTGCAGCGCGAGCAGCGCCACCAGTGCGGTCAGCTGGCCCGAGATCAGCGTGACATATTGGAAGCTGGAGAAGAAACCGCGGTGCCGCCGTCCGGCCATCTCCGAGAGATAGGTGGCGCTGGCGCCATATTCGCCGCCGAGCGACAGACCCTGCAGCAGCCTTGCGATCACCAGCGCCGCCGTCGCCGGCCAGCCAATCGCGCTGTAGCTGGGCGTCGCCGCGATCAGCAGCGAACCGGCGCACATCAGCGTCACCGACAGGCTCAGCCCCGCCTTGCGGCCGTGGCGGTCGCCATAGACGCCCATCAGCCAGCCGCCGATCGGCCGCATGAAGAAGCCGATCGCGAAGACGATCCAGGCGTTCAGGTCCTGCGCGGTGCCGGGCGCGAAGAAGTGCGGGGCGAGATAGCTGGCCAGCGCCGCATAGGCATACCAGTCATACCATTCGACGAGGTTGCCGGCCGATCCGCCGAGGATCGAGCGAAGGCGCGTGCCGCGGTCGAGCGGAGCATCGGAAACATGGGCCATCGCGCCGATCTATAGCAAAGCGCCGCCAGCCGGAAAGGCGCATGCAGGGGGATGCTGCCCCTCGGCTGGCGGCGCAGATCGCGCGGTTGGCCTAGCGCGCGATCCCGATCACCGCGGTTGCGGTGTAGCCGGCGTCGATGCTGCCGCTCATCACGGGCGTCTGCTGGGCGATCTGGGCGGCGCTGTTGTCGCCGAAGACATTGTCCCGGGCGATCGACACGCCCGACAGATTGCTCTGGCTCGCGCTGTAGCCGGTTGCCGACGCGTAGACCGTGCCGCACGTTTCCGCCGGCATCGCCAGCTGTGAAATCAGCGTGGCGTAGCGGCCGCTCGTGGCGGTGGTGAGGCTCGAGAACACCTCGAAATGGATGTGCGGCCATCGGCCGGCATAGCAGCCCGGGAAGATGGTGGTGAAGCGCACCTGGCCATTGGCGTCGGTCACACCCACGCCGCGCAGATAGCTCTCGTTCGGCAGGTCGTAGAGCGAGTATTTTCCGTTCCGGTCGCAATGCCAGATGTACACCGCATAGCCCGCCAGCGGCGCACACCCCGTGTTCACGTCCACCACCGTCAGGGTAAGCTCCAGCTGGACGCCGGCAGCGACGGCCGTCGAGCTGCCGATGAAGCTCGGACGAATGTCGCTGCGGACGACGTTGTTCGCGGTCAGCGCATTCGAGGTCAGTCCCGAGGCGGTGTTGGTGCCGTCGGCCGGGTAGGGGCCGTTCGTCTCCGTCGGGTCCACGACGCAGCTGCCGCCGCTCGATGCGGACGGGGTCGGTGTGGGCGTGGGAGTCGGGGTGGGTGTCGGCGTGGGGGTGGCGCTGATGGTGGTCGTGCCCGCCGCGTTGGTGCCGCCGTCGCATGCCGCCAGCACCGCCGCCGTGCCCGCGCCGGTGAACCAGCGCAGCGCGCGGCGCCTGCTGGCAAGTGCATTCATGGCACGCAGATCCTGCGTGAGGCCGTGATCGTGTTGATCGGTATCGGTCAAAACCTGCCCTCCTGTCTGGCAGGATCAGGTGGACGGGCTGGATCTCATGCCGATTTCACGCTGGTTTCATTGTTGCTTCATGTTGCAAGCGGAAGACCTACCTCCACGCGTCGCGCCGGTGCGGTCCGGGCGTTGTTCGTGGGGTATCGCGCCACGGGGCGTTGGACGAGATTGATTGCGGATGCGGCCAGATGGACGTGTGCGGCAAAGCTCCGCCCGCCGGAAAGGCACGCACAGGGGGCGGCGTGCCGCTCGGCAGGCGGAGTTGCGACCGCGCGGAAAGCCGTACGCGCGACGCGGAGCCGCCGTTGGGGCTGCGGCTTGTGGGCACCGTGCGGCAGGAACGTCGCCGGACGATGTCGCGGCGTGACGGGGTGTTGCGATCAGGTTGCCAGCGGCAGCCGCACCCGCACCCGGCCACCGGCGCCGCTGGGCCGATTGGCGAGCATCACCTCGCCGCCATGGAGCTCGACGATCGATCGGACGATCGCCAGGCCCAGCCCGGTACCGCCCGTCGCGCGGTTGCGCGAGCTTTCGCCACGCACGAACGGCGCGAACAGATTCTCGGCGCGCGAAAGATCGAACCCCGGGCCTTCGTCGTCCACGTGGATCTCGCCATGCCCGTTCCGGATGCTCCAGCTGATCCGCGCGACATGGCCGTAGCGAACCGCATTCTCGATCAGGTTGCCGAACAGTCGCCGCAGCGCCTGCGCGTCGCCGATCAGCACCATGCGCGGTCCGGGCTCCACCGTCACCGGGGTGCCCGCCGTCGCCAGGTCGTCGGCCAGGCTGTCGATCAGCGTGCCGAGATCGAGCCGCACCATCTCGCCATGCGTGCGATCGTCGCGGGTGAAGCGCAGCGTCGCGGCGAGCATCGCGCGCATCTCGCCGATATCGGCGACGGCGCGCTCCCGGGCGGCTTCGGGCAGTTGCTCGATCCAGAAGGCGAGGCGGGAGAGCGGGGTGCCGAGGTCGTGCGCCATCGCCGCCAGCATCACGGTGCGGTTCTCCGCCTGCTGGAGGATGCGGGCCTGCATCGCCTCCATCGCGCGGCCGAGTTCGCGAATCTCGCGCGGACCGTCGAGCGGGATCGCCTCGGGGGCGCCGAGCCGGGCGCGCTTGGCCGCCTCCGCCAGCCGCCGGATGGGCCGGGAGATCCGCCGCGCCGCCGCCCAGGCGAGCAGCGACAGGATCACCAGCGTCAGCAACATCCACTGGAGGATCGCGACTCGCCAGCGGCCCAGCGTCGGCGCGCGGCTGACCGAGGCGACCAGCCAGCCCTTGTCGGTGCGGCGCCCGATCGTGAAGCTGCCATGGATGTCCTGGTCGGGATCGCTGGTCGGCCATTCATAATAGCCGCGCACGCTATCGGCCGGCACGGGAATCAGCGCGGCGATCGCGGAGTCGCGTTCCGGAAAGACGCGTTCTTCCGTTCGCCCGAAGCGATCGCTGTCGGCGTAATAGAGGTGGATCGCCTCGCCATGGATACGGACGGGGGCGCGGCCGGTGCGCAGCGCATCGGCGACGCGCGCGATCGGCACCGGGCCGAAGCCGGGCGGCGGACCATGGAACACCACCGCGAACTGCACCAGCATCACCACTGCCGCCGAGGTGATGGCGAACAGCATCATCGGCACCACGATCGACGCCGGGCGGCCGATCACTTGGTGGTCACCTCGGCGATGAACATATAGCCTTCGTTGCGGATGGTGCGGATCAGCTCGTCCGCGTCGGAACGGGCGAGCTTCTTGCGCAACCGGCTCATTTGCACGTCGATCGCGCGGTCGAAATGCTCGGCATGGGCGCCGCGCGAATAATCGAGCAGCGCGTCGCGGGTCAGCACCCGGCGCGGCCGCTCGACCAGCGCGAGCAGCAGCCGGAACTCGCCGTCCGACAGGTTGATCAGCACGCCTTCGGGATCATAGAGCTGCCGCCCGACCGGATCGAGCCGCCACCCGGCGAAGCGCAGATAGCTGCGCTCCAGCGTGCCCGTCGCCGCCGGCGTGGCGACGGCGCGGCGGAGAACCGACCGAATCCGCGCCAGCAATTCGCGCGGGTTGGCCGGCTTGGCGATATAATCGTCGGCGCCCATTTCGAGACCGACGATCCGATCGATGTCTTCGCTGAGCACCGAATGGAGAATCACTGCGGGACCGGCCTGCCGGTCCATCGTGCGCAGGATGGAAAGCCCGTCCTCGCCGGGCATCATCAGATCGAGCACCACCAGCGCATAGCTGTTTGCAGCGACGGCGGCGCGCATCGTGGTCGCGTCCTCGGCCGTATCGACGACATAGCCGTGCTGTGCCAGGAACGCGGCGGTAAGCTCGCGGATACCGGGATCGTCGTCGACGATGAGGATTCTGGTCTCTAGGTCCAACGCGGGGGCTGACTGCATCATGAAGTGGGTATTGCGACCCGATTCTATCGGCCGGGTTGCAGGACTGCAATCTGCTGTAATCCGCGTCGGCACGCGGCGGGACCGCTCTTCTACGGAAGCCGCTGCGCCCCGCACGCTTTTGCTTGAAGAATCGAACAGGCGCTGATAGGAGGCCCGTTCGACGCCGCACCTATGGTTTCGGCGGCCCCTTGCTATTGAGTTTGATCGGAGCTGTACGACTTTATGCAAATCATCGTTCGCGACAACAACGTCGACCAGGCGCTGCGGGCGCTCAAGAAGAAGCTGCAGCGTGAAGGCGTTTATCGTGAGATGAAGCTGCGCCGTCACTATGAGAAGCCGAGCGAGAAGCGCGCTCGCGAGCGTGCCGCCGCCGTGCGTCGCGCCCGCAAGCTGGAGCGCAAGCGCATGGAGCGCGACAGCGCCCGTTGAGGCCTGCCCGGCGCGCGTTATCCAGCGCGCGCCGTCGTTTCTGTTTCCTACATAAACGGGGATGCCTTCCCCGCCGGAGTCCGATCATGTCGGTGACCGCCGTTCCGCTCCAGCCCGTCAAGGGCAGCTACAAGCTCTGGATCTGGGTGGGGGTGCTGGCAGCGGCCGCTGTCGCCGCCGCGCTTGCCTGGACCGGCACCCGCACGCCCGCCGCGTCGCATCTCGATGCCGACGCGTTCATGGCGTGGCACAAGAACCAGTCGGGCATCCAGACCACCCCGTCGGGTCTCCAGTATCAGGTGATCGAGGCCGGAAGCGGCGCCAACCCTGCCGAGCAGGACGGCGTCGTCACCGAGATTCGCGGCGTTCTGCGCAGCGGCAAGGAATTCCAGCCCAAGACGCCGATGCGCTTCCAGATCGGCCAGCCGATGATCCCGGGCTTCACCGAAGGCGTGAAGCTGATGAAGAAGGGCGCCCACTACCGCTTCTGGCTCCCGCCGAAGCTGGGCTATGGCGCGGAGGGCGGCCAGCAGAACGAGCTGTCCGACCAGGTGCTGATCTTCGACGTCACCATGCAGGAACTGGTGCCGGCCGCGATCATCCGCCAGATGATGATGCAGCAGCAGCAGCAGCAGCAGGGCGGCATGCCGCAGGGCGCAGGCGAGGCCCCCGCCCAGTAAGCAGCTTCCGATTGCAACGTGTCGAAAAGCCCGCGAGCGACCCTCGCGGGCTTTTTCGCGTGCATCGAAGCGCTTCGGGAGGGTGAATCGCATTCGCCCCCCCGTCATCCCGGCGAAAGCCGGGATCCAGTGGGGCCTCCGTCGCGGTTCTTTCTGCAACGTAGCGGCGAATGTCCCGGCTTCCGCCGGGATGACGGCTTGGGAAGGTCGGACCTTGTTCAGGCGCCGGTGGCGAGGAAGCGGCGGTCGGCGCCGTCGAGGCACAGCGCGGTAAGGCGGCCGGTGGCGCTGGCGCCGGTGTCGATCGCGATTCGGTTCGGATGGATTTCGGGTTCGCCCACCACGGTGTGGCCATGGACGACCAGCACGCCATGATCGGCGGTGCTGCGCAGGAAGGGCGCGCGGATCCAGCGCAGGTCCTGCGGGTCCTGCGCGTCCAGCGCGACGCCGGGGCGGATGCCGGCATGGACGAACAGCACGTCGCCGATCCGGCTCGAGTCGGGCAGCGCACGAAGCAGCGCGGCATGCGCCTTCGGGATCGCCGCGCGGAGCAGCGCTGGCGCACCCACGGGATCGGCAAGCAGCGCGATCGGGTCGATACCGTAGCTGGCGGCGCATTCCTCGCCGCCGAAGTGCAGCCAGCTCTCGAGATCGCGCAGATTGCCGTCGAGCATCGCGACCAGCATCGCCTCGTGGTTGCCGCCAAGGATCGTCAGGCCGGTGTCCGTTGCCTGCCGTTCGAGCAGCAGGTCGAGCACGCCGCGCGAGTCCGGACCGCGATCGATCAGGTCGCCCAGCAGGATCAGATGCTCATGGGGACGGGGATCCGCTATCCGCTCCGCGTCGATCCGCGCCAGCAGCGCCGCAAGCAGGTCACGCCGGCCATGGACGTCGCCGATCGCATAGGCGCGGGTCCCCGCCGGCAGCGCATAGACCGGCGGCGCAGGCCTGCGGAACAGCGCGGTGAGCCTGTTCACCCGGCGAGGCGCAGGCCGGCGGCGATGCTCTCGGGGGCCGGCTGATCCGGCCAGATGCCGCGCGTGTCGTAGACCAGCTTGCCCGCGCGCTCGTCGAGCGGCACCGACTTGAACAGGTCGTGATCGACCAGCACGATGAAGATCGGGCAGCTTTCGATCGCGCTGTCGATATCGGTCAGTGTCGCGCCCGTCGCGGCGAGGGCAGGGGGGAGCGCCGGCGCATAGGGCTCGACGATGCGGACGCGGGGACCGTGCCGCTCGGCGATTGCCTGCGCGACCTTGAGCGCGGGGCTTTCGCGGAAATCGTCGATATTGGCCTTGAAGGCGAGGCCGAGGCAGGCGATCGGCGCGCCGGGCAGCCGCGCGATCAGCGCCTCTGCGCGTGCGATGCTGTGCGCGACCTTGCCGTCGTTCACTTCGCGCGCGGTGCGGATTAGCGGGCTCTGTTCGGGGTTCGAATGGACGAGGAACCAGGGGTCCACCGCGATACAGTGGCCGCCGACGCCGGGGCCCGGCGAGAGGATGTTGACGCGCGGGTGGCGGTTGGCGAGGCGGATCACTTCCCACACGTCGACGCCCATGCCCTCGGCCAGGATCGACAGTTCGTTCGCGAAGGCGATATTGACGTCGCGGAACGCATTCTCGGTGAGCTTGGTCATCTCCGCCGCGCGCGCGGTGGTGGTGACGCAGGCGCCGCGGACGAAGCGGCGGTAGAAGTGCAGTGCCTTGCGCGCGCAGCGCGGCGTGATGCCGCCGATCACCCGGTCGTTCTCGATCAGCTCGACCAGGATTCGACCGGGGAGCACCCGCTCGGGGCAATAGGCGATGGCGATGTCGGCGCTGCCGCTGCTGTGGCCGGGGACCTTGAGGTCGGGGCGGAGCTGGGCGAGCAGCGCGGCGACCTTCTCGGTGGTGCCGACGGGGGAGGTGGATTCGAGGATCACCACGTCGCCCGCCTTGAGCACCGTGGCGATGCTGGTCGCCGCCTGCAGGACATAGCCGATGTCGGGTGCATGGTTCGCCCCGAACGGGGTCGGCACGGCGATGACGAACACGTCCGCCGGCTCGATCGCCAGCGCCGCACGCAGGTTGCCGCGCGCCACCACGCCCGAGACGAGGCCGTCGAGGTCGATCTCCTCGATATGCACCCGGCCCGAGTTCACCGTCTCCACTACGCCCGCATCGACATCGATGCCGAGCACCTGCGCCCCCGTCCGTGCGATCACCGCCGCGGTGGGGAGCCCGATATAGCCGAGGCCGAGTACGGCGACCTTCGGCTCCGTGGTGACAAGCATCGCAAACTCCGCGCGAATTCAGGAGCCGCGACCATGGCAGAGAGGCGTTAAAATATCGGAAGACGGCTCAGGCGAGGCCGAAGCCGGCGCGAATGATGTCGGCGATGCGCGCGGCGGCATGGCCGTCGCCGAACGGATTGTGGGCGCGCGCCATCGCGGCATGTGCCTCGCGATCGTCGAGCAGGCGGCCGACTTCCTCGACGATGCGATCCGCATCGGTGCCGACCAGCCGGGCCGTGCCGGCGGTGACGCCCTCGGGCCGCTCGGTTGTCTCGCGCATCACCAGCACCGGCTTGCCGAGCGCAGGTGCCTCTTCCTGCACCCCGCCCGAGTCGCTCAGCACCAGATCGGCCATGCCCAGCGCGCGGATGAAGTGCGGGTAATCGAGCGGGTCGATCCGCGCGATGTTGGGCTGGTCGCCCAGGGCTGCGTCCATCACCGCGACGACGTTGGGGTTGGGGTGCACCGGAAACAGGATCGCGACGTCCGGCCGTGCTGCAATGCGGCGAAGTGCATCGGCAATCGCGGCCATGCCGCCGCCGAAATTCTCGCGGCGATGGGTGGTGACCAGCACGATCCGCTTTCCCGCGAACCGCGCCGCGATCGGGTCGAGCCCGGCCGCGAGCCCCGGCTCGGCCGCGATTCGCGCCCGCGTCGCGAGCAGCGCGTCGATCACGGTATTGCCCGTGACATGGATGGTGACGGCGGTCACATTCTCGTCGCGCAGCGCGTTGGCGGCGGTCTCGGTCGGGGCGAAATGCTGGTCGGCGATCGGCGCGACGATCCGGCGGTTCACCTCCTCCGGCCAGGGCTGGTAGATGTCACCCGATCGCAGTCCCGCCTCGACATGGCTGACGGGGATCTTGCGATAATAGGCCGCCAGCGCGCCGACCATTGCAGTGGCCGTGTCGCCCTGCACGATCACTCGGTCGGGCCGCACCGAATCGAGCGCGCCGCCGATGCCGGTCAGCAGCCGCACCGTCAGCGCATCGAGCGACTGGCCAGGGGTCATCAGGTCGAGATCGATGTCCGGCGTGATCCCCGCGATCGCCAGCACCTGATCGAGCAGGCCGCGATGCTGCGCGGTCACGCAGGTGACGACCTCGAAATCCGGCGACGCCTGCAGCGCGCGAATCACCGGGAACAGCTTGATCGCCTCGGGACGTGTGCCGAAGACGACGAACAGCTTTTTGCGAACCTGTGCCATTTCCCCCAATTAGCGTAACTGCCTCACCGAACCATTACGGATCCCGCGCGTTTGCCACCCGCGCGGTATGAGGTTATGCCGCACTGCACCCAAAATTAACCACGAGGGGGGTTATGACGATCAAGCCGCTGCGTAAGGCCGTGTTCCCGGTTGCGGGTCTCGGCACCCGGTTCCTGCCCGCCACCAAGGCGATGCCGAAGGAGATGCTGCCGGTCGTTGACCGTCCGCTGATCCAGTACGCCGTCGACGAGGCGGTGGAAGCCGGCATCGAGCAGATGATCTTCGTCACCGGCCGCGGCAAGTCCGCGCTCGAGGACCATTTCGACATCGCCTACGAGCTGGAAGCGACGATGGCCGCGCGCGGCAAGTCGCTGGACGTGCTCGACGGCACCCGCCTCAAGCCGGGCAACATCACCTATGTCCGCCAGCAGGAGCCGATGGGCCTCGGCCACGCCGTGTGGTGCGCGCGCGACATCGTCGGCGACGAGCCCTTCGCGGTGCTGCTGCCCGATGACTTCATGTTCGGCCAGCCCGGCTGCCTCAAGCAGATGGTCGACGCCTATAACAAGGTGGGCGGCAACCTGATCTGCGCCGAGGAAGTGCCGGACGACCAGACGCACCGCTACGGCATCATCACGCCGGGCACGCAGGACGGCACGCTGACCGAGGTGAAGGGCCTGGTGGAAAAGCCGGCGCCGGGCACCGCACCGTCGAACCTGTCGGTGATCGGCCGCTACATCCTGCAGCCTGAAGTGATGCGCATCCTGGAGAATCAGGGCAAAGGCGCCGGCGGCGAAATCCAGCTGACCGACGCGATGCAGAAGATGATCGGCGACCAGCCGTTCCACGGCGTGACCTTCCAGGGCACGCGCTATGACTGCGGCGACAAGGCCGGCTTCATCCAGGCCAACCTCGCGGTCGCCCTGTCGCGTCCGGACCTCGAACCGGCCGTGCGCGCCTTCGCGCAGAAGGCGCTGGGCTGAGCCCTAGCCGGCGGTGCGCCGGGCAGTCCGGCGCGCCGCCTCAGGCGCGGGCGATGTTCTCGCCCGCGACGCCGGCCTTGCCGCACGCGTTGCGGGTATCGATCACGAGCTTGGCTGAGGCAGCAAGCGCGGCATAGTCGACCGCATCGTGGTCGGTGGCGATCAGCACTGCGTCATAGTCCGCAATGGTCGCTTCGTCCCAGGCTACCCCATGACGATAGTTGAGCGTCGGATGCTCGCGGGTGCCGTTGATCTGGGCGACGTGCGGGTCGTGGAAGTCGGCCGTTGCCCCGCGCGCCTCGATCAGCTCCATCAGGCGGAGCGACGGGCTCTCGCGGATGTCGTCGACATTCTTCTTGTAGGCCACGCCCAGTACCAGAATGCGCGCGCCGCGCAGGCCGCGGCCGAAGCGGGCGTCGAGGGTGTCCGCCAGCACGCGGATCACGTGCTGCGGCATGTCGGCGTTGATCTGGCCGGCCAGCTCGATGAAGCGGGTGTGCTGGTTGTACTCGCGCGCCTTCCAGGTGAGGTAGAAGGGGTCGATCGGGATGCAATGGCCGCCCAGGCCCGGGCCCGGATAGAAGGGCATGAAGCCGAACGGCTTGGACTTGGCTGCCTCGATCACTTCCCACACGTCGATGTCCATCGCGGTGAAGATCAGCTTGAGCTCGTTGACCAGCGCGATGTTGACCGCGCGGAACACATTCTCGGTGATCTTCACCGCCTCCGCCGTCGCCGCCGAGGAGACCTGGATCGCCTCAGGCACGATGTGGCGATAGAGCGCCATGGCGAGGCCCGCCGATGCCGGATCGTCGGCGCCGACGACCTTGGGGATCTTGGTGGTGGAGAAGGTCGGGTTGCCGGGGTCCTCGCGCTCCGGCGAATAGGCGAGGAAGAAGTCCTTGCCGGCGGCAAGGCCGCCTTCCTCGAGGATCGGCTGCATCACCTCGCGGGTGGTACCGGGATAGGTGGTCGATTCGAGGATCACCAACTGGCCCTTGCGCAGGCTGTGCGCGATCGCGCGGGTGGTGTGCTCGACATATTTGAGGTCGGGCTCAAGGTGGCGTGTGAGGGGCGTCGGCACGCAGATCAGCAGGACGTCGACTTCGCCCAGCCGGTCGAGATCGGCGGTGGCGGCGAGGCGCTGCTCGCCCACCAGCGGAGCGATGCGGTCGCCGGGGACGTGCTTGATGTAGCTCTCGCCCCGGTTGAGCGCGACAACCTTCTCGGGATCGAGGTCGAAGCCCAGCACCGAACAGCCCGCCTCGCCGAACGCCACCGCCAGCGGCAGACCGACATAGCCCATGCCGATAATGCCGATCGTCGCCGCACGCGTCTCGATCCGGGTCTGCAGCTTGAGTCCATGCGCCGGCCACTCGAAGGTCATCTTGTCCGCTCCAATCGGGAGCGGCCCTTCTGCACCAGCGCCGGTTTCAGCTTCGATAATGCTCCAGATACCAGCGCACGAAGGCGGCCACGCCTTCTTCCGGCGTGGTGGAGGGCGCATAGCCGGTCAGACGGCGCAGCAGGTCGGAGGATGCCTCGGTCGCGGGCACGTCGCCGGCCTGCATCGGCAGGAAGTTCTTGATGGCGGTGCGGCCCAGCGCTTTTTCGGCCGCGCCGATATAGTCCATCAGCGGGGTAGGGCGGCCCGCGCCGATATTGACGATGCGGAAGGGGGCCGCGGGGGAAAGGCTGTCGCCCTCCACCGGTACGTCGCCCGGCACGGCGTCGACCAGTCGCACGATCGATTCGGCGAGATCGTCGATGAAGGTGAAGTCCCGCACCATCTCGCCATTATTGTACACGTCGATCGGCTCGCCCGCGAGGATGGCGCGGGTGAACTTGAACAGCGCCATGTCCGGGCGGCCCCAGGGGCCATAGACCGTGAAGAAGCGGAAGAAGGTCATCGGCGTGCGGAACAGGTGCGCGTAGCTGTGGCCCATCAGCTCCGTCGCGCCCTTGGTGGCGGCGTAGAGGCTCATCGGGGTGGCGGTGCGCTGGGTTTCGCCGAACGGCATGTCGGTATTGGCGCCGTAGACCGAGCTGGTCGAGGCGGCGAGGAAGTGGCGCACCGGATGGTGGCGCGCGAGTTCGAGCAGGTTGAACGTGCCGACGATGTTCGCGCCGATATAGCTCGCCGGCTGCTCGATGCTGAAGCGCACCCCCGCCTGGGCGGCGAGGTGGATCACCACGTCGGGCTGGAACGCCGCCCATTCGGCGGCAAGCGCTGGTTGGTCTTCGATCGAGAGGCGCGCTACCCGGAAATTCGGGTGGTTGGAGAGCATGTCGTTGCGCGCTTCCTTGAGCGCGACGTCATAGTAATCCGAGAAATTGTCGATGCCGAGCACCGTGGCACCCGCCTGCAGCAGGCGGCTGGCGGTGTGGAAGCCGATGAACCCGGCCGATCCGGTGACGAGCACGCGCGGGGGCTTGGCGGTCGGGTCGGTCATCATGGCTCCTGTGCTGCGGTATTCCGTGCCGCTCCTAGGCCGCTTCTCCTTACCGGAGCGTTCCCGTGCCGCAAGCCGGGCAGCCAGGATCCTTGGGCAGCTGAAGCGTGCGGAAGCGGAAACCAAGCGCGTCGACCAGCAGCAGCTTGCCGGCGGTGTCGTCGCCGAACGGCGCGATCGCGCGGATCACCTCCAGCGCGGCGAGGCTGCCGAGGATGCCGGTGAGCGCGCCCAGCACGCCCTGTTCGGAGCAACTCACGCCCTCGCGCTCGGGATCGTGGCCGACGAAGCAGCGGTAACACGGCTTGTCCGACTCCCACCCGCGGAAGGTGCTTAGCTGGCCCACGAACTCCGCGACGGCCGAGGAGATCAGCGGCACACGGGCGGCAAGCGCAGCGTCCGCTACGGCGAGGCGCGTGGCGAAATTGTCGGTGCCGTCGAGCACGACATCGTGCCCGGCGATTAGCGCTGGCGCGTCCTCCGCCGAGAGCCTGCGGGCCTCGACCCGCACGCTGACATTCGGATTGATCGCGGCGACGCGGGCGGCGGCGGCCTCGGCCTTGCCGGTGCCGATATCGTCGGTGCCGAACAGTATCTGGCGCTGGAGATTGGAGCGGTCGACCACGTCGTCATCGACGATGGTCAGCGCGCCCACGCCCGCCGCGGCGAGATACTGGATCGCCGGTGCACCGATGCCGCCCGCGCCGATCACCAGCGCCCGCGCGGCCTTGAGCTTTGCCTGACCCGCACCGCCCACCTCCCGCAGGATGATGTGGCGGGCATAGCGTTCCAGCTCCTCGTCGGAGAGCGTCATTTCGGCCAGGTGAAGGTGACGGTCGCGCGGTACCATTGGTCGGCATTGGCCATGCGCGGCAGCAGGTTGCCACGCGCCGCGCCCGCGACCATCGCGGCGGCATATTGCTCCACCGTCGGGCACTGGATCGCGCGCGGCACCGTCGTGCGGATATTGTCCTGTGCGTCGATCAGCACGGCGACGTCGACGCTCAGCGTCAGGCCCGGGCCGATCGCGACCGGGCATTTGCGCGTCGTCACTTCATTGGCGACGAAGGCGAGCATGTCCGGGGTGATCTGCGGCTCGCTGCGATAGGGCAACGGCGCGAGCGACGGCCAGTCGATGCGCGGCGGCGTTGCCTGCAGCGCCAGCCCCAGAGCGATGGCGCCGATCACCGGCCCGTCGAGCCGAAGCCGCCCGAACCGCGCGCGGTTTCGTCGAGGCTCGTCACTTCGTCCAGATCGGCGCGCTGGACGGGGGCGGGGACGAGCTGGGCAATGCGGTCGCCGCGGGCGATCGGGAAGTCCTCGTTGCCAAGATTGGCGAGGATCACCTTGATTTCGCCGCGATAATCGGTGTCGATCGTGCCCGGCGTGTTGAGGCAGGTGATGCCGTGCTTGAGCGCCAGGCCCGAACGCGGGCGGACCTGCACCTCATAGCCGGCGGGAATCGCCATGGCGAAGCCGGTGGCGACGGCGTGGCGCGCACCCGGGGCGAGCGTCAGGTCTTCGGCGGCAACGACGTCCATGCCCGCCGCACCTTCGGTGGCGTAGCGGGGGAGGGGCAGGTTCTCGCCATGGGGCAGGCGCTGGATCGCGATGCGGATCGGCGGCAGCAAGGTCAGCCTTTCGTGGGAAGCGCGGTCGCCAGCCGGTTGGTTGCCGCCAGCACTTCGGGATCGTTGAGCAGATCATGTCCCCGTCCGGGGACGATCCGGAGATCGGTAGCGATGCCGCGAAGCGCAAGGGCCTCGGCATAGGCGCGCGAGAGGGCCGGGGGGGTAATCTTGTCGTCGAGGCCGACCAGCACGGCGGCGCGCATGCCGGGCATTACCCCGCCCGCGGTCTTGAGCGGATCGAGGCTGGCGACGGGGGTCGCCCATGCCGCGCCGTGGCGCTGCTTCTGCATGCCCTTGCGCCACTCGGGCAGCGCGCAGGGGCAGCCGACCAGCACCATCGCGTCGACCAGATCGGGGCGGATGCCGGCGATGTCGGCGGCGATCGCCGCGCCCCCCGAATCGCCGACCAGGATCAGCCGCGCGGAAGCGAAGCGGCGGCGCAGGATGCCGAGCGACTCCGCGATCGCGTCGATCCGCTCCTGCGTATAGTCGTCGCCGAAGCCGAGCCCGGCCTGGCCCGGCGAGCGGTTGCCCGCGGCATCGCCATAGCCCGGGCGGAGCAGCGCGACTGCGGCGCTGTTAGGGATGCTCTGCGTCGCGGCCTCGGCGAAGCGATAATGGTCGCTGCGCGATTCCGGGCCGCCGTCGCCGTGGAGGACGACGATCAGGGTGCGCACCGTGTCCGGCGTGGTGACGCCGAAGTTGCGCGCGTGAAGGTTGAGCGCGGGCTCGATCTTGGCGGCGGTGTGCGTCTTGGTGGCGACCGGCGCGGCGCAGCCGGCGAGCAGCGCCACGCCAGCGAGGGCCGGCAGCAGCTTAGAGCGCATCGGCGATCCGTTCGGCGAGGCGGCGGGCGACGTCGGCCTTGGACGCGCGCTCCCAGCTTTCGACGCCCTCGGCGGTGACGAGATGGACGGCATTGGCTTCACCCCCCATCACATCGCCCGAAACATCGTTGGCGACAATCCAGTCCGCGTTCTTGCGCGTGCGTTTCGCGACGGCATGTTCGATCACTCGTTCGGTTTCCGCCGCAAAGCCCACCACGAGCCGCGGCCGGCGCGATCCCTGCGCCACCCCGGCGAGAATATCAGGATTCTGTGCAAGGTGCAGCAGGGGCGCGGCATCGCCCTTCTTCAACTTCTGGGCGGCGGGTTCAACCTGCCAATCGGCTACGGCGGCAACCATCACGGCAGCGTCTGCAGGTAGCGCTGCATCGACCGCCGCGGCCATCTCGCGCGCCGTTTCGACATCGACTCGGGCGACGCCGGGTGGGGTGGGGAGCGTCACCGGCCCGGCAACCAGCGTAACCCGCGCGCCCAGCGCTGCCAGTGCGCCGGCGATGGCGAAGCCCTGCTTCCCCGAGGAGCGGTTGGCGATGTAGCGCACCGGGTCGATCGGCTCGTGCGTGGGGCCTGCGGTGACGAGGACATGCCTGCCGGCGAGCCGCTGCTCGACGGGCGAAAGCGCCTGCTGGATCGCCGCGAGGATCGCCTCGGGCTCGGGCAGCCGGCCGGGGCCATATTCGCCACAGGACATCGGACCCTCGTCGGGCTCCAGCACCGTCACGCCATCAGCGCGGAGCTGGGCGACGTTGCGGCGGGTCGCGGCGTGGCTCCACATCCGCACGTTCATGGCGGGTGCCGCGAGCACCGGCTTGTCGGTGGCGAGCAGCAGCGTGGTCGCCAGGTCGCTGGCGATCCCCCCGGCCATGCGGGCGAGAAGATCGGCGGTCGCGGGCGCGACGACGACCAGATCGGCTTGGCGGCTGAGCTGGATATGGCCCATTTCCGCCTCGTCCTTCAGGTCCCACAGCGTCGTGTAGACCTGGTTCTCGGACAGCGCGGCGAGCGTCATCGGCGTGACGAAATGCTGGCCGCCTTCGGTCAGCACGCAGGTGACCCCGATTCCCGCCTTGCGGCACAGGCGGACCAGCTCGCAGGCCTTGTAGGCGGCGATGCCCCCGCCGACGATGAGCAGGATGCGCTTCATGGCGTCACCGTTGTAACCGTGATCCGTCGCCTGTCGAGCGCACGGTGCCACAGGTCCGCCAGCGCGTCGGGCACGAACACCAGCCCGACCAGCGCGGCAGGTGCGATCATCAGCGCCCAGTAGAAATTGTCGAGCCGCGCGAACACGGAGATCACCACGCCGTAGGCAATCAATAGCGCGAACATGCGCAGGCCGAGCGGCTCGTCCCAACTCGCCCAGCCGAGCAGCGCCAGCGCGATCAGCACCGCGCCGACCACCACCGGCAAGGCCTGGAGCGCGGTCGAGGTGACCAGCGCGCGGAGGAAGAAGCCGGGGCCGTTGAATGCGGACCAGCCGGGCGATGCGGCGTCGAGTGGCCCGGTCACCCCGGCCACGGCATGGGCATGCAGCGCCAGCACACCGCCGAAGACCAGCAGCGCGATGCCCCAGCCCAGCGCCTCGCCCCGACGGTCCTCGCCCCAGGCGAAGACCAGCATGACGATCGCGTACAGGGCCGCGGTTTCGCGGATCAGCATCGCGGCGAGGCCGAGCGCGATCGCCTCCAGCGCGCGGCCAGGGCGGCGCAGCGCCAGCGACAGCGCGACGAGCAGGCCCGCCCAGACCTCGTGGAACAGCACCAGCCCCGGCTGGAAGAAGGCCAGCATCGAGGCGGCGAGCAGCATCATCATCACCGCGCGCGGGAACAGCCCGGTGAGCGCCACGCCGACGCGCGACGCCCAGGCAAAGGCGGTCAGCGCGGCGAGCGCGAGCAGCAGGGCGATGCTCGCCCAGCCGGGGATCAGCGCCTCGAGCGCGGCCAGCGCGGGCAGCCGCATGGTGAAGAACGGCCGCAGCGGATAGGCCCCGGCGCGCATCGCATCGCTCGCCGCGACATAATAGGTGTCGCCGCCCTTCATCGCCGCGACGACCCGCTCGTACAGCCCCACATCGGTCATCCGATCGGCCGTGGCGGCGGCGGTGGTGCCATCGCCGGTGAGCGACGGCACCGCCAGCGCGGTCAGCGACGCGAGCACCAGCAGCAGCACCGCCAGCCAGGCCAGCCGCGCGCGGCCCCGCGACAGGGCGGCGAAGCGGCTCGGCTGGAGGGTCCAGAGGCGGCGCGTGCGCCCGGTCATTTCAGCAGCAGCGTTCCGGCCACGCCGGCCAGCGCGGCGACGATGCTCACCAGCGCATAGCGCCAGCCGCCGCCGACACGCACCACCTGGATCTCGCGCAGGGGCGGCTCGGGCGGGGCACCGCCGGGGGCGGGGAAGCGGCGTTCGATGTTGCGGACCAGCTCGGGCAGGCGGGCGAGAGTGCGCAGGTCCTCGATCAGGCGATCGGCGACCTTGGCCTCGGGCCCCAGCTCGGTGCGGATCCATTCGCGCACGAAGGGCGCGGAGACTTCCCACAGATTGATGTCCGGATCGAGCCCGCGCGCGACGCCTTCCACCATCACCATCGTCTTCTGGAGCAGCAGCAGGTGCGGCTGCGTCATCATGTCGAAGTCGCGGGTGATCGAGAACAGGCCGTCGAGCATGCCGCCGATCGACATCTCCTTCACCGGCAGGCCGCGCATCGGCTCGCCCACCGCGCGCAGGGCGGTGGCGAACTCGGCGACATTGTGGTGGGCGGGGACATAGCCCGCCTCGAAATGAATCTCGGCGACGCGCTTATAGTCGCCGGTGATCAGGCCGTAGAGGATCTCGGCCAGCCACACCCGCGCGCGGCGATCGATCCGGCCCATGATGCCGAAGTCGATCGCGGCGATGCGGCCATCGGGCAGGGCGAACAGATTGCCCTGATGCATGTCCGCATGGAAGAAGCCCTCGGCGATCGCCTGGCGCAGGAACGCCTTGATCAGCTTGCCCGCCAGCCCCGGCATGTCGTGCCCGGCGCGGACCAGCGCGTCGCGGTCGCTGAGCTTGATGCCGTCGATCCATTCGAGCGTAAGCACCTTGCCGGTGGTGCGCTGCCAGTCGATCTGCGGGACCATGAAGTCGGGCTCGGCGGTCATCGCCTCGGCGAGCTCGGAGGCCGAGGCGGCCTCGCGGCGGAAGTCGAGTTCGCGCACGGTCCAGCGCTTGAAGCTTTCGATTACCAGACGCGGGCGCAGGCGGCGGGCCTCGCCGCCATAGGCTTCCAGCTGGGCGGCGGCCCATTCATAGGTGTCGATCGCGCGCGCGAAATCGCTCTCGATGCCCGGGCGCAGCACCTTCACCGCGACGCGGCGGCCGTCGGTGGTCACCGCACGGTGGACCTGCGCGATCGAGGCGGCGCCGATCGGCTTTTCCTCCACTTCCGCGAACATCGCGGAAAGCGGGCGGCCATAGCTGGTCTCGATCCGCGCGCGGATGATGTCGAAGGGGACGGGCGGCAGCGCATCCTGCAGGCGCAGCAGGTCGTGCGCGGCTTCCTCGCCGACGAGATCGGGGCGGGTGGCCAGCGTCTGGCCGAGCTTGATGGCGGCGGGGCCGATCGCCTGGAAGGCATCGGCATAGGCGGGGACGGCAGGCACACGGGCGCCGAGCCGGGCGATGCGGGCGAGGCGGCGCACCGGGCGCGGCGTGTTGGCGTCGCGCTCGATCCCGCGCAGCGCGCCGTGGCGCGCCAGGATGCGGCCCCATTTGAGCAGGCGCCAGAGATGGATGGCGGGCGCGGTCATGCCCAGATCCTCCCCGGAACGGGGAGGGGGACCAAGCCGCATTGCGGCTTGGTGGAGGGGGCTATCCACGCGCGAGTCCGGTGGGGCGATCCCCCTCCACCACGCGCTGGCGCGCGCGGTCCCCCTCCCCGTGCCGGGGAGGATCGAACGGCGGCTGCCATCAAATCTTCCAGCCGCTGTGGATCGCGACGAGCCCGCCGAGCAGCGGCTCGACCTTGGTCTGGCGGAATCCCGCCTCGGCGATCATCCGCTCGAAGCTGGGCATGTCGGGGAAGCGGCGGATCGATTCGATCAGGTAGCGGTAGCTGTCCTCGTCCTGCGCGAGCAGCTTGCCGAGCTTGGGCACCAGCTTATGCGAATAGGCGTCGTAGATCTCGGCGAAGCCCGGCCACTGGGTGGTCGAGAATTCCAGCACGAAGAAGCGGCCGCCGCGCTTGAGCACGCGGTGCGCCTCGCGGAGCGCCTTGGGGATGTCGGTCACGTTGCGGATGCCGAACGCGATCGTATAGGCGTCGAAGAAGCGATCGGGGAATTGCAGCGTCTCGGCATTGGCCTCGGTCCACACCAGCCCGTCGATGCCGCGCTGGGCGGCGCGCTCGACGCCGACGCTCAGCATTTCCGGATTGATGTCCGCCACCGTGATCGCGGCACCCGTCTCGGCCATGCGGAAGGCGATGTCGCCGGTGCCGCCGGCCATGTCGAGGATGTGCTCGCCCGCGCGCGGCTTGACCCGGCGGACGAAGCGGTCCTTCCACAGCCGGTGCATGCCGCCCGACATGGCGTCGTTCATCAGGTCGTATTTGCTGGCGACATTCGAGAACACCTCGCCGACGCGGCGGGTCTTGTCCTCAGGGGCGACGTCTTCGTAACCGAAGGAGACGGTATCGGGCATGGGGGTGCCTTAGCCGCAGGTGACGGCCAAACCAAGAGGGCTGAGGGGCCATTGTAGATCCTCCCCGGCACGGGGAGGGGGACCATTCGCTGCGCGAATGGTGGAGGGGGCTATCCAAAAGCGACTCCGGTGTGGCGGCCCCCCTCCACCACGCGGCTGACGCCGCGCGGTCCCCCTCCCCGTGCCGGGGAGGATCTTAGGGTGACATTCCGCCTGCCACTTCCTAGCTGTAGCGCCAGATGCCTGAGCTTCCCGAAGTAGAAACCACCGTTCGCGGCCTGGCCCCCGTGCTGGAAGGGCAGCGGATCGAGCGCGTGCTGCTGAATCGCGCCGACCTGCGCCGCCCGTTCCCGGTCGATCTCGGCCAGCGGCTGACCGGGGCGACCGTCATCGGCCTGTCCCGCCGCGCCAAATACGGCCTTATAGATACGGACCGCGAGGATACGCTGGTCTTCCACCTCGGCATGTCCGGGCGCTGGCGGATCGATCCGGCGGAACTGGGCAAGCACGACCATGTCGTGATCGAGACCGCGCGGCACCGCTTGTCGCTGAACGATCCGCGGCGATTCGGCTCGATGGACCTGGTGCCCACCGCCGAACTGGCCGACTGGCCCGCGTTCAAGGCGCTGGGGCCGGAGCCGCTGGGGCCGGACTTCACCGCAGCGCATCTCGTGGCGGCGTTCGAGGACCGAATCGCACCCGTGAAGGCGCTGCTGCTCGACCAGCGAATCGTCGCGGGCCTCGGCAATATCTATGTGTGCGAGGCGCTGTTCCTCGCCGGCATCGCGCCCACCAAGCCGGCGGGCTCGATCGGCCGCGCCAAGCTGGAGAAACTGGTGGCCGCCGTGCGCGAGGTGCTGGAGGCCGCGATTCGCGCCGGCGGCTCCACGCTGCGCGATTACGCTCGGCCCGACGGCGAGCTCGGCTATTTCGCCAAGGAGTGGCGCGTCTATGGGCGGGAAGGGGAGCCGTGCAGCTGCGGCCGCCTTGTGCAGCGTCGCGTGGATTCGGGGCGCTCCACCTTCTATTGTGGAAAATGCCAGCGCTGAAATGGTTGACCCGAATCGCTGTAGCCGGTAAGGGGCCCGTCTTTCCGGCGTGGGCTCGCTTCCGCGCCTCACCCATTTCGAGCAGGAACAAGACCGAATGGCGAATACGCCGCAAGCGAAGAAGCGCATCCGTCGCAACGACCGCCGCGCCGAGATCAACGGTGCCCGTGTTGGCCGCATCCGTACCTTCGTCAAGAAGGTCGAAGCTGCGCTGACCGCCGGCGACAAGGCCGCTGCCACTGAAGCGCTCGCCGCTGCGCAGCCGGAAATCGCCCGCGGCGTCGCCAAGGGCGTGCTGCACAAGAACACTGCGGCGCGTAAGTTCTCGCGTCTCAACAAGCGTCTTCAAGCGCTCGCCTAACCGTAACTTTTCGGTAACGAAAAACCCTGCCGGGCACTGTCCGGCGGGGTTTTTCGCGTTTGCGCTGCAAAAATGGTTAAAATTTGAGCAACGCAGGCGAATCGCGCAAATCCACGAGTCGTACCGATTCGGTCGCCGAAGACTCTGGGTTTACCATGTTAACTGACGGAATTAGTTGAATAATTCTGGCGCCCCCACGGTTTTCCTAGGGGTTCGGGCTGTCAACAAAACTATTTCAGAAAGTTTACATGGCAGGCCCTTGCTCGACTCAGTTCGAGCTTCCTACAACGAACCTCCCGGCCACGCTGCTGGTCGGGGACAACGAGCTCAGCGCGCGTCTCCGGGGGCATGACCGGCTGCGATGGGCCTCATGATCGACAATGGTTTTAGAACGCGGGAATCTTGATCCCCGCGAAGGAAGGGTGCGTCACAGTGACTCAGGTTCAACCGCTGGAACGTGAGGAAGGCCGCGACGTCGCCAAGGCTTGGGCGCATGTGCGCACGAACCTGCGCCGCTCGGCCGGCCAGCGGCTGTTCGACCAGTGGCTGAAGCCCGTGGTCCTCGTCGAGGGCAGCGATTCGCACGCCGTGCGTCTGGGCCTGCCGTCCCCGTTCCTCACCCAGTGGGTGAAGAATCACTATGCCGAGCGCCTGCTGCTCGAATTCCGCGCGGTGCTGCCCAACGTGCGCACCGTCACGCTGGAGACGCTGCAGGATGCCGAGCCGCGCGTGCTCAGCGCCGAGCCTGCGCCCGCGCCGCGCAAGGAAACGCTGGTCGAGCCGGCCGAGCGCCCGTCGTTCGACCCGCGCTTCACCTTCGATCGCTTCGTGGTTAGCACGACGAATCGCGTCGCCTTCAACGCCGCGCGCACCGTCGCGCAGCCGGGCGTGCCGATGTTCAGCCCGCTCTACCTCCATGCCGGCACCGGCCAGGGCAAGACGCACCTGATGCACGCGATCGGCCACGCCTTTCTCGAGGCGAATCCGGGCGCGACCGCGATCTACTCGACCGGCGAGCGCTTCATGTTCGAGTTCGTGCAGGCGCTGCGCAACAAGGACACGCTGGCGTTCAAGACCCGGCTGCGCTCGGTCGACCTGCTGATGATCGACGATCTCCAGTTCATCGGCGGCAAGGACGCGACCCAGGAAGAATTCTTCCACACGGTCAACGAGTTCATGAGCGCCGGCAAGCGGCTGGTGATCGCCGCCGATCGCGCGCCCCAGGCGCTGGAAGGCTTCGAGCCGCGCCTGGTCGGCCGCCTCGGCGCCGGGCTGGTGGCGGACATCAAGCCCGCCGAGCTGGACCTTCGCCGCGCGATCGTCGAGCGGAAGCTCAAGGACATGCCCGCCGTCGACATGCCGGTGGAAGTGGCCGACCTGCTCGCTGCGCGGATCACCACCAACGTTCGCGAGCTTGAAGGCGCGCTCAACCGCCTCGTCGCCTATGCGAGCCTGTCGAACGAATCGATCACCATCGATTTCGCGACCAGCGTGCTCGGCGAAGTGCTGCGCACCAGCCAGCGCCGCATCACGATCGACGAGATCCAGCGTGCGGTCTCCACCCATTTCGAGGTCAAGCAGCTTGACCTGATCTCGGCCCGCCGCGCGGTGGCGATCGCCCGCCCGCGCCAGATCGCGATGTATCTCGCCAAGCGGCTGACCACGCGCTCGCTCCCCGAGATCGGCCGGAAGTTCGGCAACCGCGATCACTCGACCGTGATCCACGCGGTCAAGCGGATCGAGGATCTGCGCAGCAAGGATGTCGAGATCGACGGCGCGGTCCGCGCGCTGATGCGCACCCTGGAGGGGTGAGCTTGGTGATTCGCCCTGCCGTCGGCCAAGACGGCGCGGCGATCTGGGCGATCCTGGAGCCGGTGATTCGTGCCGGCGAGACCTATGCGCTGGACCGCGATCTCTCGCGGGAGGCCGCGCTGGCCTATTGGCTGGCGGCCGATCGCGCGAGCTTCGTCGCGGAAGCGGAGGGGCGGGTGCTCGGCACCTATTACCTCCGCGCGAACCAGGGCGGCGGCGGCGCGCATGTCGCCAATTGCGGCTATGCGACGCACCCAGAGGCGCGCGGCCGCGGCATCGCCCGTGCGATGGCCGAGCACAGCGTCGCCGAGGCGCGGGCGCGGGGCTTTCGCGCGATGCAGTTCAACTTCGTGGTGAGCAGCAACGCGCCCGCGGTGCGGCTCTGGCACGCACTCGGCTTTGAAACGGTGGGCCGGGTGCCAGAGGCGTTCGATCATCCGAGCCTCGGCCTGGTGGACGCGCTGATCCTCTATCGACGGCTCTAATCGGGGTGGCTGTCAGCACCGGGCTGCGGAAGGCCCGGCGCTCTCGACGGTTCCGGAGAGGGGCGACGTCCGATCCGCCTCTCCATTATCTCGAAAAATGAGAGGATCATTCTCGCGGCCGCCATATACTCTCACCCGGCGAGCAATCGTATCTCCACGCCATCGAGGCCAGACCGGCGCTCGAACGGTTTCGGAGATGCGCGATGTCGCTCAAGATTTACCCGATCAAATATGGCGAGCTGGACATGGATGCCAGCGGCCTGGTCCTGTTCCGCGATCCCGGCAGGACGGTGACGATCCCGATCATGGGTTTCCTGATCCTCGGCGGCGAGGAGCCGGTGCTGGTGGATACGGGCCCGCGCAGCGCGGAGGAAGTGAACGCACTCGGCTATCCGTACCGGGTGCGCGAGGAGGATGCGCTCGACTATCATCTGGCCCAGCACGGGCTGAAGCGTTCGGACATCCGCCATGTCGTGCATACCCATGGCCATCTGGATCATGCCGGCGGCAGCTTCCAGTTCCCGATGACCACCCAGGTGAGCATCACCCGCCAGGAAATGCAGTTCATGGCGTCCGGCATCATGGGCCCGGGCATGTACACGGCGGCGGACACCAAGCATTTCATCGACCGCCTGCACACCCGCGGCGCGCTGCGCCTGTTCGACGTGGACGGCTCGTTCGAGGAGGAAGTGATCCCCGGCGTGGTGGTGCAGCTCTCCGGCGGACATACGCCGGGTTCGATCTCGGTGCTGGTCGAGACCGACGAGGGCATCGCCAATATCTGCGGCGACATCGCCTATGACCTCAACGACCAGATCATCAGCCCGGCCTTCGAGCAGGCGGCGCACGAGCCCCACATCACCGGCAATCGCGCGATGACCACGCTGGAGGAGAAGCGGGCGATCAAGCGGGCGCTGGCGAAGAGCCGCTTCCTGTTGCCGGGGCACGACGTGCCGGCGCTGGTCGAGCGCGGCAAGATCGTCGGCCTGGCGCCGAACGCCATCTCGAACCCGGCGTTCGATGTCACCAAGGCGGTCAATTACACGCCGCTGGTGCGGCAGATCGACGTCGAAACCCTGGTGTAGGCGCGAAAGGACGGAGGGCGGGTCGAACGGCCCGCCACTTCCCCAAGGGACGTCGCGGCGAAACGCGCGCCGCGGCGTTGTCCGTCCTTTGGGAGACGGCGCGTGGCGACCAAGGACGACGAACAGTGGATGCGAATGGCGATCGAGGTGGCGCGCTCGAAAGGATCGGATCCTTCCACCTCGCCGCTCGGCTGCGTGATCGTGCTGGAAGGCAAGGTGCTCGCCGCCGAGCGCAACCAGACGCATGAACTGCCCGATGCGACCGCGCATGCCGAGATGATGGCGATCCGCCGCGCCTGCGAGAGCACCGGCGAACTCGAACTTCGCGGGGCGACGCTCTACTCGACGCTGCAGCCCTGCGGGATGTGCACCATGGCCTCGATCTGGTCCAAGGTCGGGCGGGTGGTCTACGGCGCCGGGCGCGACGACGTCCATGCGATGTATTTCGAGGCGCGGCATGTCGACACGCTGGGCTTCATCGGCGACGCCTATCGGGACGACATCGTGATCGAGGGCGGCTGCCTCGCCGCCGAATGCGCGACGCTCTATTATCCCCCCGATGCCGAGCTGCCGGTGGAGGAGCAGGCCAATCTCTAGCGGAGCAGCCCCGCGAGGATGGCGAGCGCACCCACTACGGCTGCGGCGCGCGCCAGGCGCACGTCATAGGTCAGGCCGAGCAGGACGAGCGCGGCGCTGAACGGCAGCACGCCGCCCCAGGTCACCAGCGCGGTCGGCCAGTCGGATGCGGCGAGGCTGGCGGCGAGCGAGGCGAGCAGCAGGGTCCATCCGGCGATCCGCAAGCCAGAGCTCGGCATCCGGCGTTCCCATGCCCCCAGCAATGCCGGCGCGTGGCGGGGCATGGCCGCGGCGAGCGCGAACATGCCGAGCAGCGTCAGGCCGGCGGCGATCATGCGAGCTGCTCGCGCGTGCGGCGGCGCGTGGGCGCCGGGCGGGGGCGCCATTGGCGAAAGCCCAGCCAGCCAAAGGCAAAGGCGGCGGCGAGCAGGGTGAAGCTCACGCTCGCCTGCACGGTGTTCGCAAAGGCGCCGCCGGGGAGCGCCGCTGCCGCACAGCCGAGCGCGAGGAGCGTGAGCAGCAGCGGCCAGCTCCGCTTCGGTGCGAGCACGGCGCCGAGCGCCAGCGCAGCGGCAGCGCTCCAGAGCGCGGCCGAAACTTCGGCACCGGCGCGGTCGGCCATGCCCAGCGGCAGCACGCGGTTGACCAGCAGGAAGGCAACGCAGCCGATCGGCACGCCCGCCAGCACGCCGGCATTGAGCCGCTCGACGATCCGGTTGCTCAGGCTGAGCGGCGCACGCTCGCGCCGCTTGACCACCCACAGCACCATTCCGCTCGCCACCGCCAGCGTCAGCATCGCGCCGCAGAGGAAGTAGAGCCACCGCGTCGCCAGCGGGGCGAAGCGCGCGAGGTGGAGGCCATAGGCCACCCCGTACGTCTGGAGCGCCGGGCGATTCTCGGTGAAGTCGGCGAGGACGCGTCCGGTCGTGCCGTCGAAGCTCACCGCGCCCGCGGCATAGGCGATCTGGCGGGCATCGTCGCGGAACATGGTGACCACCGCGGCGGCGTCGCCGGGGTGCGCTACGGTCACCCGGCCCACCGGCCTGCCCAGCCGCCGCTCGGACTCGGCCAGCATCGGGGCGAGCGGGGCGAGCGGCGCGGGCTTGCCCATGGCGGGGCGGTCGATCTGGCCCGGCTGGAAGGCCTGGAACATCGCCGCCATGTCCTTCCCGTAATTGGCGCTGATCGCCCAGGGCATGTTGAGCGTCGCCAGCGTCAGCAGACCGGTGAAGCTGATCATGATGTGGAAGGGCAGGGCGAGGACGCCCAGCGCATTGTGCCCATCGAGCCAGGAGCGCTGGCCCTTGGCGGGGCGGAAGGTGAAGAAGTCCTTGAAGATCCGCCGATGCGCGATGATGCCGGTGACCAGCCCGAGCAGCAGCACCATCGCCGCCAGCGAGGCGAGCAGGCGGCCCCAGGGGAAGGGGAGTTGGAGCTCGAAATGCAGGCGGTAGAAGAACTCGCCGCCCAGCGTCTCGCGCGGGGCGGGCGCGCCGGAGACGGGATCGAGCGCGCGATAGACGAAGCCGGTGCCGGGATCATAGGTCGCCTCGACCGTGTTCATCCGCTCGTTCGGCAGCGTCAGGTACCAGCCGAACGAGTTGGGGGCGTTCCTGGTGAGCCAGCCGGTGGCGGCGGTCAGTGCGGTTGCCCGGTCGGCGGTGGCGATCGTCTCGGGGCGCATCCAGCAGCCGATCTCGGGCTTGAACACGCTGAGCGTGCCGCCGAGGCACATCACGAACAGCACCCAGCCGAGCAGCAGCCCGGTCCAGCCATGCAGCCACGCCATTACCTGGCGGGCGCCGTCGCGCACCGCGCTCATGCCGCGGGCATCCCGGCCGCCCAGGCAATGCCCGCGAGCAGCGCGGCGGCGGCGAGGATGCCGCCAAGTGCGCGCAGGGGACCGGGGGCGAGGAAGGCCCAGATCGTCGCCACGGGGGCAACGAGGAAGGCGAGCATCGTCGCCGGCACGATCGCGTCGAGCCGGGGAAGGGGGAGGGTGCGCGCCGCCGCCGCGGCGAAGCACGCCGCGACCAGATAGGCGCCGAGGCTGCCGGCCACCGCGCGCGTCGCGATGTTGGCCCGGTAGCCCCAGCCTTTGCGGAGATGCGCCCCCATGCCCTGCCTTAGTAGCTGAAGCTGATGCTGCCGAGCACGCTGCGCGGCGGCGCGTAGAAGGCCTGGCCCCACATCACGCTGCCGAGATAGCTGCTGTCGGTCACGTTGCGGACGTTGATCGCGGCGCGGACGTGATCGATCAGGCGGACGCTCGCCATCAGATCGAGCACGGCATAGTCGTTCTGGGTGACGGTGAAGTCCGGGCTGCGGATCTTGTTCTGCCAGCGCAGCTGGGCACCCATCTTGAGGTCGCGCAGTTCGGGCACCGTATAGGTGGTGGCGAGCTTGAGGCTCTTGGTCGGGATGAACACGCGCGCCGCCTTGCCGGCATCGTCCTCGATCTCGAGCCCGGTATAGCCGCCGCTGATCGTCCAGTTGTCGGTCACTTTGCCGGCGAGCTCGATCTCGAAGCCGCGCGAGGTGGTGTCGAGGCCGCTGTAATAGCTGGTGCCCGGCTGGCCGGGGTCGCCTGGGCCGAAGGTGCCGGCGAAGGTCGCGAGGTTCTTCTGCTTGGCGCGGAACAGCGAGGCGGTGGCGTAGAGCCGGCCGCCGAACCATTCGGTCTTGAGCCCGCCCTCGATGCTGGTGCCGGTCACCGGATCGAGCCGGCGGCCGGTCCGGTCCACCTCGATCTGCGGATTGAAGATGTCGGTATAGCTTGCGTAGACCGAGACGTTCTTGGTCAGGTCGTAGGTCAGCCCGGCATAGGGGCTGACGCGGCTGTTCTTGCGATACTGGTCGGCGCCATAGGAGTAGCCGCTGGACTTGAGCCAGGTCGCGCTGCCGCCGACTACGAGCTTCAGCTGGTCGGTGACGCTGAGGTGCGCGGCGCCGTACGCACGGGTGACGTCGGTACGGCTGTCGGCCTGAAGGCTGATCGGCCCGGTGCCGGGATCGGCGATGACCGCGCTCGAAAGGTTGGGTACCGCGGGATAGGCGACATAGTTCTTGCCGGTGCCCTCCCACTGGCGGTTGTCGAGGCGCCCGGTCGAGACGCCGAACGCCAGCTGGTGCTCGCGCCCGAACAGGTGGAGCGGGCCCGAAGCGGTGAAATCGCCGAGATACTGGTCGGTCTCGGACGGATAGGCGCCGACTTGGCCCTGGATGCCGAGCCCGGTCGCCTTGTCCGGCGCGCCGAAGGCATAGAGCAGGCGGGCCTGCTGCTTGTTGTTGCTGTAGGTGAACACGCCCTTGGCCTGCCAGCCCTTGCCCAGATCATAGGCGAGCTCGCCGAACGCGCGCTGGTCGGTGGTGTCCCAGAAGGTCCAGGGCGCCGAGGTGGTCGCCGAGCGCGCATAGGGGATGCGGCTGCCATCGGTGTAGGTGAGCGGCAGCGCGCCCCACAGCACGCCGTCGGCATCATTGTCCTGGCGGCTGTAGCCGATCGTGGCGGTGAGCTGCGGGGTCACCTTCCAGTCGGCGATCAGGCCGTACACGTTGCGGTTGACGTGGTTGTAGTCGAGATAGCTGTCGCGCTGCTCATGCGCATAGACCGCGCGGACGCCCAAGGTGTCGGTCACCGGCACCGAGACGTCGGCCTCGCCGCGCCAGCGGTTCCACGAGCCGGCCTGCGCGGTGGCGGTCGCCTGCAGCATGTCGGTCGGGCGCTTGCGGACATAGTTGATCGTGGCCGACGGGTTGCCCACGCCGGTCATCAGCGCATTGGCGCCGCGGATCGCCTCCACCCGCTCGAACAGCGCGGTGTCTAGGTCGCCGTACTGGATGCCATAGGGCAGCGGCAGGCCGATGCCGTCGACCTGGAAACTGTTGATGTCGAAGCCGCGCGAATTGTAATAGGTCCGGTCGCTCTCGACGCGCTCGACGTTGATGCCGACGGTCTGGTCGAGCAGGTCGTTGATGTTGGTGAGCTGGAAATCCCGGATCCGCTGCTGATCGATGATCGTGATCGACTGCGGGGTCTCGCGCGGGGTGAGGGTGAGGCCGGTCGCGCTGCGCGAGGGCTGCGCCGCCACGCCGGTCACCACGATCTGGTTCTGCTGGTCGTCGCTGTCGGCGCTGCCGTCCGTACCTGCGATGGCGACGCCGGGCAGGGCGAACAGCGCGGTGGTGAGCAAGGCGGTGCGAAGCGACAGATGCATGGTTCAGCAAATCCCTTTGGGTCTCGTTTTCTGAGCGAGCCTTTAGGGATGCTGTGTATTGCGAGTCAATCGCATTATCAAATTTGGGGTCGGAATCGGCCTTAGCGCAGGCCGCGCGCGATCCGCAGGACGTAGCTGATCACCTCGGCCACCGCGGCATAGTGCTCCACCGGGATCGGCTGGTCGAGCTCGGCGCTGGCATAGAGCGCGCGGGCGAGGGGGCGGTTCTCGACGAGCGGGATGTTGTGCTCGGTGGCGATCTCGCGGATCTTCAGCGCGATCGTGTCGACGCCCTTGGCGACCACCACCGGCGCGCCCATGCTGCCATGGTCGTACTGGAGCGCGATGGCGTAGTGGGTCGGGTTGGTGATGACCACGCTGGCCTTGGGGACGTTGGACATCATCCGGCTGCGCGAGCGCTGCATCTGCATGCTGCGGATCTTGCCCTTGATCTTCGGATCGCCCTCGCTCTGCTTGTACTCGTCCTTCACTTCCTGAAGGCTCATCCGCATCCGCTTCATGAACGAGCGACGCTGCCAGACGAAGTCGAACAGCGCGAGCGCGCCGACCAGCGTGGCGATCGGGCGGAGCATCGAATGGACGATGTCGCTCGCCGCCGCGCCGGTATCGACCAGGTCTGCGCCTACCAGCCGGTCGATCGTCGCGGCATGCGGCCATGCGATCGCCGCACCGATGCCGCCGACTAGGCAGAGCTTGGCGAAGGTCTTGAAGAACTCCACCATCGCCTGCTTGCCGAACATGCGCTTGGCGCCGTTCATCGGATTGAGCTTGTTCCACTTCGGCTTGATGCGCGACCAGCTGATCATCGGCCGGCCCTGGAGCACGCCGCCGAGGATCGCGAAGCCGAACAGCGCGGCGAGGATCGGCGCGAGCGCTGTGCCGACCGCGCCGAACAGACCGGTGGCGAAGCTTTGCGAGCCGTCTGGATCGAAGCGGAAATCGTCTGCACCGCCCCACAGCCGGACGAACAGATTGCCCAGCTGCTGGATCGTGTAGGTGCCGAGGCCGCCCATCACCACCAGTGCGGCCACGAACATCGCGGCATGGCGCATTTCGGGCGCCATCGGCACGTCGCCGCGCTTGCGCGCGTCTTCGAGCTTCTTGTCGGTAGGTTCCTGGGTCTTGTCGTCCGAATCGTCGCCGCCGCCCGCCATCACCAGCCCTTTTGCAGCACGTCACCCATGGTCTGGGTGAAGAAGGTGAGCATGGTGCCGATGGTGGTGATCATCAGCGCGACGCCGAGCAGCAGGTTGAGCGGCTGGGCGATGAAGAAGACCTGGATCGCGGGTGCCACGCGTGCGGCGAGGCCGAGCGCGACGTTGAAGACGATGCCGTAGACGAGGAAGGGCGCGGCAAGGCTTATGCCCAGCGTCATCGAACGACCGATCGCCTCCACCGCCAGCTCGGCGAAATCGTGCATCGGCGGCATGCCGCCGATCGGGAAGGTCTGGTAGCTGTGGACGATCGCGCCCAGCCAGAGGTGATGGACCTGCATGCTCATGCACATCAGCGCGGCGACGATACCGACCAGCTTCGACAGCATCGGCGCCTGGCCGGACTGCGAAGGATCGAAGATCACCGCCGAGGACAGGCCGATCTGGAGGCTCATCAGCGAGCCCGCCATTGAGATCGCGAAGAACAGGATCTTGACGATCATCCCCATCGCCAGCCCGGTGATCAACTCGGTCACCAGGATCGCGGGGAGCACGGCGCCCGCCTGCACCGCGGCGCGCGCCGGCGCGCCGATCAGGCAATAGATCGCGAAGGACATCGCGAAGGCGATGAACAGGCGGATGCGACCGGGGATCGCCTCTTCGCCGAAGACGGGGAGCAGCATCAGCACCGCCCCGACCCGCGCGAAGACGATGAAGAAGGCCGAGACCTGCAGCGCGAGATCGGGGGGGACGATCATCCGTGGATGATCATGTCGCTGATCTTGGCCATGAACTGGCCAAGCGCCTGCCCGATGGTGGGCAGCATCAGCAGGAACACCAGCCCCATCGCGACCAGCTTGGGCACGAAGGTGAGGGTGGTTTCCTGGATCTGGGTAAGGGCCTGGAGCAGGCCGACGAACACGCCGACGATCAGCGACGTCAGCAGCAGCGGCCCGACAACGGTGAGAATCAGCATCAGCGCGGATTCGGTGAGGCTGATCAGCTGTGCGGGCGTCATGTCGCGGCGTGCCTTCGTCAGATCTGCATGCGCATGATGTCGGTATAGGCACCGACGACGCGGTCGCGCACCGCGACCATGGTGTCGAGCGCGGTCTCGGCGGCGCCGATCGCGGTGACGACGTCGATCAGGTCTCCTTTGCCGGCGACCTGCTTGGCCGATGCGGCCTCCGCCGAGCGCAGCTTGTCGGCGGTGCCGCCTACCAGGTTCTCGACCATCGCGCCGAAGCCCGACTGCTGGTCGCCGCCGATGTCATTGCCGCCCGCAGCCTTGCTGAGCGTGTTGCCGATCGACGCGGCCCGGCCATAGGCCTTGCTGGCGTCCAATGCTCCGATGGACATGATCCGGATTCCTTACTTGAGCAGATCGATGGTGCGCATCGTCAGGCTCTTGGCCGCTTCGATGGCGTTGAGATTGGCTTCGTAGCTGCGCTGCGCCGCCTTCATGTCGGCGGTCTCGATCAGGCCGTTGACGTTGGGGCGCAGTACATAGCCCTGCGCATCCGCCGCCGGGTGGCCCGGCTGGTAGACCTTCACGAATTCCGACTGGTCGTTCTGGATGGCCTTCACCTTCACGCCGGTGCCGCCGGTGGCGCGATCCATCGCCGCCTGGAAGCTCACGACCTTGCGGCGATAGGGATTGCCGCCCGGAGTATCGGCGACCGAATCCTGGTTCGCGAGATTTTCCGCGATCGTCCGCATCCGCAGCGACTGCGCGCGCAGACCCGAGGCGGAAACGCCCAGCGAAGCATCCAAATCCATTGTTGATCCTCCACGAGCCTGAAAGCGGCCCACGCCATCATTGTAGGCAAATTTTGCCGGGCTGGGCGTCGGGGGCGGAAAAAAGGTTCCTATAAGTCAGGGGGAAAGGGAGACGCATGTCCGTACTCGATGGAATCATGATCGAAATGTCGGTGGTGCTCGGTTCTACCGAGGTGCCGGTCCGGCAGATCCTGCAGATGAGCCGCGGGGCGATGATCCCGCTGGATTGCGGGCAGGACGATCCCAGCATGGTCTATGTCAATGGCGAGCTGGTCGCGCTGGGGCGCATCCTCGTCGACGGTGAGGTCATGTCGCTCGAAATCTCCGAACTCGTAAAGAAGTCGCGTCACTAATGGATCTTCTGTCGATGCTACGTACGCTGGGCGCGCTGGGCCTGGTGTTGGGGATGCTGGCAACGGCACTGTGGGTTGTTCGTCGCTATGATCTGAAATTGCCGGGCCGTGTGGCCGGCGGGGGACGCAAGCGGGTGGAACTGGTCGAGCGGCTGGCGGTGGACGCCAAGCGCTCGGTCGCGCTGATCCGTCGCGACGGGTGCGAGCACCTGATCTTCATCGGCCCCGAGGGCCATGCCACGATCGAGACAGGTATCGTCGCGCCGCCGCAGCCTGTGGCGGAGGCGACCGCGGCTGCCGAGGGTTCGGCCAAGATAGAGGACGATTTGGCGGTACTCAAGGCGGGCGTGGCCAAGCTGGCCGGCAAGCTCGACTTCAAGGCGATGGTGGAGCGGGTGCGCCCGGATGCGTACCCGGCGACCGGGGCCGTGGCTGAAACGCCGGTGGAAGCGCCGGTCGACACACCCGTCGTCGCCGCTGTCGAGCCTGCGCCGAGCCTGCCGCTGGCAGCGAACGACGCCGAGCCCGACGCGACGGTGGAAGCCGGAACGGAAATCGAGACCGACGCCGCGCCCGCCGCTGCGGAGCGCGCTGCGCGCCCGCGCGCCCGTGCGCAGGCCCGCACTCGCATCCCGCGCGACACTACGCGCTGGAACAAGCGCGCCGTGCGTGAGGCTCTTAATGGGTAAACTGCTTGCCGCGGCCGCACTGCTGATCGTGCTGCCGGTCGCGGCGCACGCGCAAGCCGTTGCACCTGCCGCGCAGGCGGCGGCGCAGGGCGCGACCATCAGCATCGGCGGCGAGGGGCCGCTTTCGGCCAAGGCCATCCAGCTGGTGCTGATGCTGACCGTGCTCAGTCTGGCCCCGGGCCTGCTGATGACGGTGACCAGCTTCACCCGCATGGTCGTGGCGCTGTCGCTGCTGCGTACCGGCATCGGTACGCCGGGCGTTCCGCCGAATCCGGTGATCATCAGCCTTGCGCTGTTCCTCAGCTTCTTCGTGATGGCGCCGACCTTCGAGAAGGCGTGGAACGAAGGCGTCGAGCCCTATACCAAGGGCAAGCTGACCGAGGTGGCGGCGTTCGAGAAGACCAGCGAGCCCTTCCGCCAGTTCATGCTTGGCCAGGTGCGCGACAGCGATCTCAAGCTGTTCGCGGACCTCGCCAACAAGAAGATCGCGACGCGCGCCGAAACGCCGCTCACCACGTTGGCGCCGGCCTTCATGATCTCCGAACTGCGCCGTGCGTTCGAGATCGGCTTTCTCTTGCTGCTGCCGTTCCTGGTGATCGACCTGGCGGTGTCGGCAGTGCTGATGGCGATGGGCATGATGATGCTGCCGCCGCCGACGATCGCGCTGCCGATGAAGATCATCTTCTTCGTGCTGGTCGACGGCTGGGCACTGGTCGCCGGCTCGCTGGTGAAGAGCTTCACGCATTGAGTCTACATTCTCCCCTCCCGCTTGCGGGAGGGGGAGGGTGTGTCGTGGAGGCTCCTTCTGCAACGGCGTCGCCCGCTAACCTCACGCACCCTCCCCTAGCCCCTCCCGCAAGCGGGAGGGGGATTTAGAAGGGAAGGGACGGGATCAGACCTGCAGCCCCACCGCCCGCTGCGCCGCCTTGAGCGTCGGCGCCGCGAGCGCACTCGCCCGCGCGGCGCCTTCGGCAAGCTTCGCCCCCACTTCGGCGCGGTCGTCCAGCAGCGCGGTCAACCGCTCGCGGATCGGCCCGAGGACCGAGATGGTCAGGTCCGCCAGCGCCGGCTTGAACGCGCCGAAGCCCTGGCCGGCATATTCCTCGACCACCGATTGCGGATCACGATCCGCCAGCGCCGCGAAGATCGTCACTAGGTTGCGCGCCTCAGGCCGCTCCGCAAGCGCGTCGAACGAGTCCGGCAGCGGCTCGGGATCGGTCTTGGCCTTGCGGCACTTGGCGGCGATCGTGTCGTTGTCGTCGATCAGGTTGATGCGGCTCAGGTCCGACGGGTCGGACTTGGACATCTTCGCATTGCCGTCGCGCAAGCTCATGATCCGCGGCGCGGCCTTGCTGATCAGCGGCTCGGGCAGCGGGAACAGCTCGACACCGAAGTCTTGGTTGAACTTCGTCGCGATGTCGCGGGTGAGTTCCAGATGCTGCTTCTGGTCCTCGCCCACGGGGACGTGGGTCGCCTGGTAGACCAGGATGTCGGCGGCCTGCAGCACCGGATAGGTGAACAGCCCGACGCTGGCGCCGTCGCGGTTCTTGCCGGCCTTGTCCTTCCACTGGGTCATGCGGTTCAGCCAGCCCATCCGCGCGGTGCCCTGGAGGATCCAGCACAGCTCGGCATGGGCGGGGACGCGCGCCTGGTTGAACAGGATCGAGCGATCGTCGATGCCCGCAGCGAACAGCGTGGCCGCCATCTCGATCGTCGAGTTGGCGAGCTCCTGTGGGGTCACCGTGCCGGTGAGGGCGTGGAGATCGGCGAGGAAGAACAGGCATTCGCCCTGATCCTGCATCGCGACCCACTGCTTGATGGCGCCCAGATAATTGCCGAGGTGAAGGTTGCCGGTGGTCTGGATGCCCGAGACGACGCGCATTGGTATTCACTCCGCACCCGGTTGACCGTTCGGCCGTTGGACCGGCCGCGGGTCCGTGGCGGCGGGGGTGCTTGCGGCCGCGCGAATTGCCAGGACGCGGGCGCTCTACCGCGCGGCGCGGCGGCGGACCAGCGCCTTGATGTCCGAAAGCAGGAAGGCGCGGGTGGCGAAGCAGGCGGCGACATAGATCGCGCAGCCCGCGCCGACGAGGAGCACCAGCCCGGTATAGCGCTCCCAGATCCGGCCGTTGAGCCACGGGTCGAGCAGCCCGGCCCCCGCCCAGAGCGCCACGCCCATCAGGATCGCGGCGAGCGCGAGCCGCGGCACGCGGCGGGCGAGCTGTGCGTCCACCGTGAAATGCCCGCGCTTGCGCAGCGTGAGGTACAGCATCGTCACGTTGACCGTGGAGGACAGCGCAGTCGCGAGCGGCGGCCCGAGATGCGCGATCAGTGGGATCAGCGCGAGATTGGCGGCGATGTTCACGCCCACCGAGATCATCGCCAGCCGCACCGGCGTCCGGGTGTCCTGCCGGGCGTAGAAGCCGGGGGTCAGCACCTTGACGAGGATGTAGGAGGGCAGACCGATCGAGAAGCCGGCTAGTGCCCAGGCGCATTTCACCGTGTCCTCGGGCGTGAAATGGCCGTACTGGAACAGCCCGCGCACGATCGGCTCGGCGGCGACGATCAGCGCGACCATCGCGGGGAGGGTGAGGAACAGCGCCAGCTCCATGCCGCGGTTCTGCGTCTCCATCGCCTCGGCTTCCTTGCCCGCGCCGAGCAGCCGCGAGATGGTGGGCAGCAGGATCGTGCCCAGGCCGATGCCGATCATCCCCAGCGGCAGCTGGTTCAGCCGATCGGCATAATAGATGTACGAGATCGACCCTTCGCCGAGCAGCTTGCCCGAGAGTGCGGTGGAGATGACGAGATTGAGCTGCACCGCGCCGGCGCCCACCGCCGCGGGCAGGATCAGCTTCATCAGCCGCCGCACATCGTCGTCGATCCGGGGCAGGCGGGGTCGCAGCGACACGCCAGACGCGCGGCAGGCAAGCGCAAGCCAGCCGAGTTGGAGCAGCCCGCCCATCGGCACCGCGATCGCCTGCACCCGCGCAGTCTCCTCCGGCGTGCCGTGGAAGAAGAATAGCCCCGTGACCATCGCGATGTTGAGCAGGATGGGGGCTGCGGCGTTGACCCAGAACTTGTCGAGCGAATTGAGGATGCCGCCGAGCAGCGACGCGAGGCAGATCAGCATCAGATAGGGGATGGTGATCCGCGACAGCTGCACCGCAAAGGCGAACTGGTCCGCCGTGGGGTGCTGCTTCTCGAAGCCGCCGGAGAGGATGGCGGTGAGCGGCCAGGCGGCAGCGAGTGCCACCAGCGTCAGCACGAGCAGGATCAGGAACAGGACCGAGAGGGTGCGCTCGGCGAAATCATAGGCCGCGCCGCGCTCGCCGTTCACGCCGAGCTTCTGGTTGAACATCGGGATGAAGGCCGATGCGAAGGCGCCCTCGGCGAAGAAGGCGCGGAACATGTTGGGCAGGCGGAAGGCGACGAGAAAGGCGTCCGACGCGAAGTTGGCGCCGACATAGCGCGCCTGGAGCGAATCGCGGACCAGCGCGAGGACACGACTGGCCAGCGTGAGACCGCCCACCGAACCCAGGCTGCGCACAAGCTTCATCGAGATTTCGCCGTCCTAATACAGAAAAGGGGGCGCCACCGACGTGCGGCGCGCCCCCGAATTCAGGCTGCAGCCCGGATCAGGCGTGGCCGGCTTCTTCGAAGCCGATCGCGCCTTCCTGCTGGGCACGCTGCTGCATGTAGATGCCGGCGAAGTCGATCGGCTCCAGCATCAGCGGCGGGAAGCCGCCGTCCCGGACCTGGTCGGCCAGCACGCGGCGCGCGAAGGGGAACAGGATGCGCGGGGCTTCGCCGAGCAGGAACGGATCGAGCGCTTCCTGGGGAATGTTGCGGAGCGCGAACAGGCCCGCATAGGTGAGGTCGACGATGAACGCGACCTGCTCGCCGGCCTGGGCGCGGACTTCGATCTTCAGCGCGACTTCGTACACATCGTCGCCGACCTTGTTCGAGCCGATGTTGAACTGCACGTCGATCGCCGGCGGCGTCTGCTGCTGGTAGATCGCCGGTGCGTTCGGATTTTCGAACGAGAGATCCTTCACATATTGCGACAGCACGCCCGCCTGGGGCGCATCGTCCGCGCCGCCTTCAACGCCCATGCCGGCGTAGGTGTCGTTCTCGGCCATCCAACTTTCCTCTTTATGCAGGAGAATTTCGCGCCCTCGGCGCGTTACGGGGCAAGCGACTAGCAGGCGTGTGCCGGTGGTGCAATCGCACGGCCCATCGTACGGTTTGAATCCCGGGGCACGAAGGCCTATGTACTACAGACGGAGGCTTTGGAGGGCCAGTGTTCTACGTCATTCTGTTCGCGATGGTGGCCGGTTTCCTGGCGCTTCGGCTGTATGCCGTACTCGGCAAGCGTACCGGGCACGAGCAGCCGTTGCCCAAGCCTGCCGAGGAGCGCGTCGCCGCGCCGCCCGTGACGCGGACGATCGAGGCGCTGCCCGAGGTCCGCGACTCGGCGAATCGCGCGATCGACTCGGGGGCCGAGACCGGCCTGCGCGCCGTCGTTGCGGCGGACTCGAGTTTCGACGTCGCCAAGTTCCTCGAAGGCGCCAAGTCCGCCTATCGCATGGTGCTCGAAGCCTTCTGGAAGGGCGATGAGGAAACCCTGCGCTTCCTGGTCGACGACGAGGTGCGTGCCGCGTTCGAGCAGGCGATCGCCGATCGCAAGCTGACGGGCGAAGTGCTCGACAACCGCCTGGTCTCGATCGAGCGCGCGACCATTTCCGAGGCCGGCGTGGAGAACAAGGTGGCCCGCGTCACCGTGCGCTTCGATGCCGATATCGTCGCGCTGACCCGCGATGCCGAGGGCAATGTGATCGCCGGCTCGCTGAGCGATGCGGTGACCACGCACGACGTCTGGACCTTCGCCCGCAAGCTGCGCAGCGACGATCCGAACTGGAAGCTGGTCGAGACCGACGAAGCCTGAGGGGCGGTATGCGAATACTCGGGGGATTGGCGCTCGCGGGGCTGCTCGGTGCATGTTCGAGCGGCATCGTTCCCCCGGAAGCGGGCGAGCGGCCCGCGCCGACGCGTCCGGCGCCCGCACGGCCGGAGCCCGCACCCGAGCGTCCGCGCCCGGGTGCTACGCTTCCTGAGACGCCTGCAAATCTTCCCGCACGCCAGCCGACCGCCGCGACCCCGCTGCCCGCGATGCCGGCCGCGCCCGTCGCCACGGGCGCGACCACGGCCGCCATGTCCGGCCTGGTCGCCGGTCCGGCGATCGAAACCCTGCCGATTACCTCCGACAATGCGAAGCGCGCGCTCGCCGCGTTCAGGCTCAGCTGCCCGGGGCTGCTGCGCCGCACCGACGCCTCCGGGCTCACCACCGGCAGCGACTGGACCAATGCCTGCGCCGCCGCGGCGAGCTGGTCGGGCGACGCCGCGCCTTTCTTCGCCCAGTGGTTCGAGACGGTGCAGGTCGGCAACGGCGCCGCCTTCGCCACCGGCTATTACGAGCCCGAGATCGCGGGGGTACGCGCACGGCGCTCGGGCTATGACGTGCCGGTGTACGGCGTGCCGGACAATCTGATCGAAGTTGATCTCGGCCTCTTCTCCGATGCGCTGAAGGGCAAGAAGATCCGCGGCCGCGTCGATGGCCGCCAGTTCGTGCCCTATTACGACCGCACCCAGATCGAGCAGGGCGCACTCGAGGGCCACGCCCCGGTGATCGCCTGGGCGGCCGACCCGATCGAGATGTTCTTCCTGCAGGTGCAGGGCTCGGGCCGGCTCAAGGGGCCGGACGGGCAGGTGCTGCGCATCGGCTATGCCGGGCAGAACGGCCGCGACTATACCGGCATCGGCAAGCTGATGAAGGATCGCGGGCTGCTCGGCCCCGGCCAGACCTCGATGCAGGGCATCGTCGCCTATTTGCGCGCGCATCCGGAAGAAGGCCGCGCGATCATGCGCGAGAACAAGAGCTTCGTGTTCTTCAAGGAGCTGAACGGCGCCGGCCCACTGGGCGCGATGGGCTATCCCGTCGCCGGCTGGACGAGCGTGGCCGCCGACCCGAAGTTCATTCCGCTCGGCGCGCCGCTGTTCCTGTCGATGGACCGCACCGATGCGAGCGGGCTGTGGGTGGCGCAGGATACCGGCGGCGCGATCAAGGGCGCCAACCGGGTCGACACCTTCTGGGGCGCGGGCGACGATGCGCGCGCGATCGCCGGCGGCATGGCGGCGCGCGGTACCGCCTGGCTGCTGCTACCCAAGGGTACGCTCGCCCGCCTGAATGCGACCCAGCCGCCTGCACCGCAGCCGGCAATCCCCCAGCCCACGATTCCCCAGCCATGAGCGGGCGCGGGCGCCGCGATCTGGCGCCCGAGGAAGCGGCGCTGTGGCAGAAGGTGATTGCGAGCGTCACCCCGCTCCACGTCCGCACCGCACCCAGGCGCCTCCCGCCGGAACCGGCACCGGCGCCGCAACCCGTTGCCCGGCCGGTCCGCACGCCGCTCGCCATACCGATCGGCAAGCTCACACCGACAAGGCCCGCGCGGTCGGCGATTACGCTCTCCACGCCGATGCCCGACACGCACGAGCGTCGAACGCTCGACGCAAGCTGGGATCGACGGCTCTCGCGCGGGCTGGTGGCGCCGGAAAGTTCGATCGACCTGCACGGGCACAATCTCCACGCCGCCTATGATCGACTCGATGCGGGGCTCGCCCAGGCAATCGCGCAAGGGGATCGCGTGTTGTTGCTGGTCACCGGCAAGCCGCCGCGCCCCGAGTCGGAGCGGCCGCATGCCCGCGGCGCCATTCGGGCGGCGGTGGGGGACTGGTTGGCGGCCTCGCGGCATTCGGACAAAATTGCGGCGGTACGTCAGGCGCATCCTCGCCACGGCGGCGCAGGCGCGCTGTACATTGTATTGCGGCGCCCACGGTCTTCGTAGAAGTCCTGAATTTCTTAACTAATGCATGCGAAGTCTACAGCGGCGCCATCTACTGTCGGCGTCGCTGGGGATCTTTGGAGCGTCGATCGGCAATGCGCTGGGGGGAGCGAGGCATGGGAAGGGGAGTGGCAAGCGCCGCTGCGCTTGCAGCCTGCCTGCTCGTCGGCGCCGCATGGGCTGCGGGCGCGACGCTGAACGTGCTGGGCGTCGCTGTCGCGCTTGCCGTGCCGCTGATCGTCCTCACCGTTCTCGCCGTGCTGGTCCTGCTCCAGCCGCGCCGCAACGCCGTGCTGACCGCCGCGGTGGACCGGCTGCATGCCGCCGCGCTGGGCGACCTCGAAAGCCCGCTGCCGACCGCGCTGGCACAAGGCGCCCCGCGTCTCGCCGAGTCGATGGACGAGCTGTTCCTCAAGCTGCGCGGCAATCTGGAGAGCGTGCACCGGCTCGCCATGTTCGACACGGTGACCGGCCTCGCCAACCGCCCGCATTTTCGCCGCAGCGCCGAGCGGATGCTCGAGGACGCGCACGAGGAAGCGCGCGCGGTGCTGTTCTTCATCGATCTCGATCGCTTCAAGGCGGTCAACGATACGCTGGGCCATGCGGTGGGCGACGTGCTGCTCGGCATGGTCGCCAACCGGCTGCGTGCCGTGGGCGACCAGTGCGCCGCCTTCAACCATGGCGAGACGCCGCTGATCGGCCGCCTCGCCGGCGATGAGTTCACCCTGTTCTTCGCCGACCTGCCGGATCCCCATGCCCGTGCGCGGGTGGGCGAGAAGGTGCTGGAGGCGCTGTGCGAGCCGTTCGATCTCGCCGGCCAGCAGGTCTGCATCGGCGCGTCGGTCGGGCTGGCGCTCTATCCCGATCACGGGGTGACGCTGCACGAGCTGATGGGTGCCGCGGACGCTGCGATGTACCAGGCCAAGACCCAGGGCCGCGGCCGCGTCGAGACGTTCAGCGACGGCCTCGCCGCGCAGATGATCGCCCGCGCCCGGCTGGAGACCGAGCTTCGCGCCGCGATCGAGCATGACGAATTCGCGCTGGTCTTCCAGCCGCAGGTCTCGGCGAGCACGGGCGCGATCGTCGGGGCCGAGGCGCTGCTGCGCTGGCAGCATCCCGATGGCACCAAGCTGCCGGGTTCGTTCCTGCAGCGCGCCGAGGAGACCGGGCTGATCGTCGAGATCGGCGACTGGGTGGTGGCGACCGTGGCGAACACCATCGCGCGCTGGGCCCGGCTCGGCGTCGAGCAGCGGTTGGCGGTGAATGTCAGCCAGCGCCAGATCGACCATGCCAGCTTCTTCCGCCATCTTCGCGCGGCGATGCTCGCGGCACAGGCACCCGCCCGGCTGCTCGAACTGGAGATCAGCGAGACGCTGGCGATGCATTGCTCCGAGGACGTGCTGCGCGCGATCGCGACACTGCGCTCGGCGGGGGCGACGATCGCGGTCGACGATTTCGGCACCGGCTATTCGAACCTCGCCCGGCTGCGGCGGCTGCCGATAGACCGGGTCAAACTCGACCGCAGCCTGATCGAGCATGTCGGTACCAATCCTGAGGCGCGCGCCGTCGCGCAGGCGGTGATCGGCCTCGTCCATGGCATCGGCTGCGAGGCGGTGGCCGAGGGCATCGAGAACGAGGCCCAGGCCGCGGTGCTGCGGGTGATAGGCTGCGACGTGCTGCAGGGCTATGCGATAGGCGCGCCGATGGGTGAGGCGGACTTCCTCGCCTGGGTGCAGGACATGGCGCCGCGCCGGGCGACGGCCTGAGCGGTCAAACGCGGCGCAAGATCTCCGCATAGACGTTGGTCAGCGCACGCAGATCGGCGAGCGCTACGGCCTCGTCCAGCTTGTGCATGGTGGCATTGAGCAGGCCGAACTCGACCACCGGGCAGACGCGCGACAGGAAGCGGGCGTCCGACGTGCCGCCGGTGGTCGAAAGCTCTGCGTCCACCCCCAGCACGTCGCGGGTCGCGCCGCTGATCAGCTCCGAAAGCGGGCCCGGCTCGGTGAGAAAGGCCTCCCCATAGACGCGGCCGTGCACCTCGGCGTTGGGTGCGTGGCGCGCTACGATCTCGCGGATGCGGTCGATCAGGTCGGGCCCGCGCTGCTGGTCGTTGAAGCGGATGCTGATCCGGGCGGCGGCGCGGCCGGGGATGACGTTGGTCGCCTTGTTGCCGACCGCGAGATCGATCACTTCGATGTTCGACGGCTGGAACCAGGCATTGCCCGCGTCCAGCACGATCGCGTCGATTTCGGCCAGCGCGCGGACGAGGCGGGGGACCGGATTGTCGGCGAGGTGCGGGTAGGCGACATGGCCTTGGCGGCCGATCACGGCGATGTCGATCACCGTCGAGCCGCGGCGGCCGATCTTGATCGTGTCGCCCAGCCGCTGGGCCGAGGTCGGCTCGCCGACGACGCAGCAATCGGGGACGAGTCCGCGCTCCGCCATCCGCTCGATCAGCTTCGGCGTGCCGTAGGTGGCAGGGCCTTCCTCGTCGCCGGTGATGATCAGGCTGGTGGTGCCGCGTGCGGGCACCTGCGCGGCGGCGGCGACGAAGGCGGCGATGGCGCCCTTCATGTCCACCGCGCCGCGGCCATAGAGCAGGTCGCCGCGGATCTCGGGGGCGAAGGCGCCGCTGGTCCAGCCCTCGCCGGGCGGCACGACGTCGAGATGGCCGGCAAAGGCGAGGTGCGGTCCATCGCTTCCCCGCACCGCCAGCAGGTTCTCTACCGGGCCGTCGGGCGCCTCGCCCTCGACGAAGCGCTCGACGCGGAAGCCGAGGGGCAGGAGCGCCTGCTCCAGCACGTCGAACACGCTGCCGCGCGCAGGCGTGACGCTTTCGGCGCCGATCAGGGCCTTGGTGAGTTCGACGACGTCCGGCACACTACCTCCCAAACACAAGGGAGGCGACATTGCCCAAGCTGGACCTGGATACAATCCCGCAGACCAATGCCACCGGCTATCCGCCACCGTTCGACGCGCCGGTAGCCGAACGCTGGTACCGCCGGCTCGCACCGCCGAGCGGGCTGACGGCGATGGGGGTGAGCCATGTCGTGCTCAAGCCCGGCGCCTGGTCGTCGCAGCGCCACTGGCACGACCAGGAAGACGAGTTCGTCGTGATGCTGGCGGGCGAGGCGGTGCTGGTGGAGGAGGGCGGGGAAACGGTGCTGGTTGCGGGTGACTGCGCGGCGTTCCCGGCGGGGGTGGCGGACGGGCACCATCTGCAGAACCGGTCCGAGGCCGATGCGGTGTTCCTCGCGATCGGCGCGGGGCCGCGCGGGAGCGGGGAGTATCCCGATATCGACATGGTGTTCACGCCCGAGGGATATTTCCGGAAGGACGGGACGCGGTACGACACCGAGCGGTTGAAGTAGGTTCTCTTCTAAGCCCCTCCCCTTCAGGGGAGGGGTTGGGGTGGGGCTGTGTCTCACAGAGACCAACCTGCGTTCTGGAATCCCTCCACCCCCAACCCCTCCTCCAAGGAGGAGGGGCTTAGCGCTAGGTCACCGGCAGTTCGTACTTCTCGATCACCCATTCCTCTTCCTGCGCGCCCGCGATCCAGTCCTGCATAAAGGGGTGCTGGAGCACGGCGAGCATGTAGCTCTGGGCAAAGCGGGGGACGGGCAGCGAATAGGTGACGATCCGCGTCACCACCGGTGCGAACATGATGTCGGCGGCACCGAACGCGCCGAACAGGAACGGCTCCTCGCTGCCGTAGCGCGCGCGGGCCTGGGCCCAGAGCTCCATAATCCGCTCGAGATCGGCTGCCACGTCCGCATCGACCGGCGCGGGCGGATAGACCTGGCGCACGTTCATGCTGTGCTTGCTGCGCAGCGCCGTGAAGCTCGAATGCATCTCCGCCGCCATCGACCGCGCCATCGCGCGCGCGGCGGGGTCTTCGGGCCAGAACAGCGTGTTGCCGGTCTTGTCGTTGAGATATTCGACGATCGCCAGGCTGTCCCACACCACCGCATCGCCGTCCCACAGGATCGGTACCTTGCCCGAGGACGGCGCGAACTCGGCGCCCTGGCGGCGCTTGTCCCAATCCTGGTCGTACATCGGCACGACCGTCTCCTCGAAGGGGAGCCCGGAGAGCTTGCAGGCGAGCCAGCCGCGGAGCGACCAGGACGAATAGGCCTTGTTGCCGATGATTAGCTTCATGGGCATCGGGGATAGCCGGGGGGCGGGAGGACGGCAACCGCCGCCATTGCATGTGGCGCAAATCGAAAGCACCTTGCCTGCTACCGCGGCGGGGGCCGCGAATCGGAGCTTATCTGGGGGCAGGAATGCGGAACAAGGGGCGGCTGCTGGCGGCAGCGGCGATGCTGTGCGGGCTGGCGATTCCGGCGGGCGCGCAGCAACAGGCGACGGCCGATGCGGCCAAGGCCGCGGCGCCGGCGCGGCTCGACGTGGCGGTATTCGCCGAACTGCCGCCGGTGCAGCGCCCGGACCTGTCGCCCGACGGCAAGCACATCGCGGCCAAGCTGGCGATCAACGGCGCGCAATATTTCGCCGTCATGGATCTCGATGGCGGCAACCGCCAGGTCATCGGCACCGGCGACATCGACATCAACTGGTGGAGCTGGGTGAACAATTCCTGGCTCGTGCTGGGCGTGCGGCGCGAGGTGGAATTCGAAGGCGACAAGTGGCCGATCAGCCGCGTGTTCAGCGTCGAGGCCGCCACCGGCAAGCTGATCCTGCTCAACACCCGCGATACCGCCCAGAATGGCGACGACGTGCTGTGGATGCCGCACGATGGCTCCACCAAGGTGCTGCTGTCCGCCCAGACCTCGGTCTACACCAACGAGCCCGGCTTCTGGCCCAAGGTCGACGAGGTGGACGTCACCAACGGCCGCCACCGCCCCGTGATGGAAGGCCGCGAGGGGGTGATGGACTGGTATGCCGATGGCAGCGGCACGGTTCGCATGGGCGTCGGCACGTCGATCGATGGGCGCCAGCGCCGGCTGCTCTATCGGCCGAGCGCGCGTGACAGCTTCCGGGTGATCGATCGCGCCAAGGGCATCAATGACGGCCTGCTGATGCCCAAGCTGTTCCTGTCGGACCCCGGCAAGGCGCTGGTGGTGCAGGACGACGATCAAGGCTTCTCGGCGCTCTGGGAATATGACCTGACGACGATGCAGCGGGGCAAGAAGGTGTTCGGCGTCGCCGGCTATGACATCGATGGCCCCGTGATAGACACGCGCACCTCCACGCTGCTGGGCGTGGGGGTGACCGAGAAGTCCGCGCGGACCGAATGGCTCGATCCGGCCATGGTGGCGCTGCAGCGCAAGCTCAGCGAGCGGGTGAAGGGCGCGCGCGTGCAGATCACCAGCTACAGCGCCGATCGCTCGGTGGTGATCGCCCATGTCGGCGATGCCAGCGCCCCGGGCGCCTATTTCATCTACACCGCGGCCGACGACGCGATGACCGCCCTGTCGATGAACAACCAGACGCTGGGGCTGCGGCGTCTCCATCCGGTGACGACTATCCAGTACAAGGCGCGCGACGGCCTGGAAATCCCCGCCATTCTCACGCTGCCGCGCGGCAGCACGGCCAAGAACCTGCCGCTGATCCTGATGCCGCATGGCGGCCCGCAGGCGCGCGACGAGGAGAGCTGGGACTTCATGGCCCAGTTCCTCGCCGATCGCGGCTATGCGGTGATCCAGCCCAATTATCGCGGCTCCTCGGGGCTCGGCACCAGTTTTCTCCGCAAGGGCGACGGCCAATGGGGCCTGGCGATGCAGGACGACCTCAACGACGCGGTGAAGGCGCTGGCGGAGCGCGGCATCGCGGATCCGAAGCGGGTGTGCGTGGTCGGGGCTTCCTATGGCGGCTATGCGGCGCTGCGGGCGGCGCAGCGCGACGGCGGGCTGTTCCGCTGTGCGGTTTCCTACGCGGGCGTGTCCGACCTCCAGCGGATGGTCAGCTATGACTCGCAGTTCCTCGGCGGCGGTGCGGTGAAGGACTATATCAAGTCCAAGGCGCAGGATTTCCGGGCGGTATCGCCGGTCTTCCACGCGCAGGATTTCTCGATTCCCGTGCTGCTGGTGCACGGCAAGAAGGATCGGCGCGTGCCGTTCAACCAGAGCAAGGTGATGGTGGATGCCCTGAAATCGGCGGGCAAGACCTATGAGTTCCTCGAACAGCGCGAAGCCGACCATTTCTTCAGCCGCGCCGACGACCGGCTAACCTTCCTCAAGGCGATGGAAGCCTTCCTCGCCAAGTACAACCCGGCCTAGGCCCTTACATACACCCAGGCGCGGGTGCCCGAGGCGAGGGGCACCCGCACCCGGACATAGTTCTCGCTCTCATAGATGTCGGCGGCTTCCAGCTCCTCAGGCGTGAGCTGGAAGACCTTGCCTGCGATTGGCGGGCCGTCGCCGGGGACGAGCGCCAGATGCGTTTCGATGCCGCTGGCGTCGAGCACGGCGGGGTCGCGGATCTGGATTTCGGTGATCACATAGCCGTGGAGCACGTCGTCGGTGCCGTCGAGCAGCCGGCCGAACTGGCTGAGTTGGACCTGGTCGAGCTGGAGCGTGCCGTAGGAGAAGAGCGGCTCCATATGCGTGCCCTCAGCCGATCGCTTCGAGCACCGCGGCGCGCAGTTCGGGCAGGCCCATGCCCTTGTCGCTCGACGTCGCCAGGATCTCGGGGTGGGCGGCGGCGCGCTTGCGGGCTTCTTCCACCGTGCGGGCGGTCACCTCGGCCAGTTCGCTCGCCTTGATCTTGTCGGTCTTGGTGAGGACGATGCGGTAGCTGACGGCGGCGTCGTCGAGCATCTCGAGGATCTCGCGGTCGACATCCTTGATGCCGTGGCGCGAATCGATCAGCACCAGCGCGCGCTTCAGCTCCTGCCGGCCGCGCAGATAGTCGTTCACCAGGTAGCGCCACTTGCGCACCATGTCCTTGGGCGCCTTGGCGAAGCCGTAGCCGGGCATGTCGACCAGGCGGAAGCGCAGCGGCTCGCCGACGTCGAAGAAGTTGAGTTCCTGCGTGCGGCCGGGGGTGACCGAGGTGCGGGCGAGGCTGTTGCGGTTGGTCAGCGCGTTGATCAGCGACGACTTGCCGACGTTCGAGCGGCCGGCGAACGCCACTTCCGGCACCGTCGGCGCGGGCAGATGCTCGAGCGCGGGGGCGGACTTTAGGAAGGCGATGGGGCCGGCGAACAGCTTGCGCGCGGCTTCGATCTGGTCGGGGTCGAAGGACATCAGGAATTCAGCTGCCTCAGAGAATGAGGCCCTTTCAAATCCTCCCCTGGAAGGGGAGGTGTCGCGAAGCGACGGAGGGGTGTCGACGGTGCAATGGCGGTCCTCCGACGCGAACGGGGACACCCCTCCGTCAGGCCTTCGGCCTGCCACCTCCCCTTGCAGGGGAGGATCGTGGAGGGGCGTGCCGCCATTACTTGGCCTTGGCCGTGTCCGGCTTGGCCACCGGGACCTTCATCTCCGGGTGCCGCGCATAGAGCCACTGCTGCTGGAGCACGGTCAGCACGTTCGACGTGATCCAGTAGATCTGCAGGCCGACGGCGAACGGCGCCATCAGGAACATCAGCATCCACGGCATGATCGCGAACATCTGCTTCTGCATCTCGTCCATCGGCGCGGGGTTCATCCGCATCTGGAAGAACATCGATACGCCGAGCAGCACCGGCACCACGCCGATCGCCAGGAAGCTGGGCAGGGTGAAGTGGAGATAGCCGAACAGGTTGAGGATCGTCGCCGGATCGGGTGCCGAGAGATCGCGGATCCACAGCACGAAGGGCTGGTGGCGCATTTCGATCGTCAGCAGCAGCACCTTGTACAGCGCGAACATGATCGGGATCTGCAGGATCATCGGTGCGCAGCCGGCGAGCGGATTGACCTTCTCCGTCTTGTACAGCTGCATGATCTCCTGCTGCTGGCGCGCCTTGTCGTCCTTGTAGCGCTCCTGGATCGCCTTCATCTTCGGCTGCACCTGGCGCATCTTCGCCATCGAGGCGAACTGCTTTTGCGCGATCGGGAAGAGCAGGCCGCGGATGGTGATGGTCAGCAGGATGATCGCCACGCCGAAATTGCCGACCAGCTTGAACAGCCAGCTGAGATAGGTGAAGATCGGGCGTTCGATGATCTCGAACCAGCCCCAGTCGATCGCGCGCTCGAACTTCGCGATGTCATACTGTTTCTGATAGGCGTCGAGCAGCTTCACTTCCTTCGCGCCGGCGAAGAAGTGGCTGGTATAGGTCGCTTCCTTGCCCGGGCGGATCGCGATCGGCTGGGCGAGCGCGACATCGGCCTGGTACTGCTGGGCGGCGGTGCCGCGCTGCTGGATGGTCACCCCGCCGCGCTGGTCTGGGATCGCCGCGGTCAGCCAGTAATGGTCGCTGAAGCCGACCCAGCCGCCGGTGGTGGTGAACTGCTGCGGCGTGCTCTCCACGTCCTTCCAGTTGATATAGTGCGCCGCATCGTTGGTCGCGGCGACCGGGCCGACATGCGCGGCCCACTGGCTGGTATCGGTCGAGCGCTGGCCCCGCGAGATCAGCGTATAGGGCGTCACGGCCACCGGCGCGCCGCCGCGATTGGCGACGGTCTGGCGGACGGTGAACATGTAGTTCGAATCGACGCCGAGCTCGACCGTGAAGGTCTGGCCGGCGCTGTTGGTGGCGGTGAGCTTGACCGGCGAGGCGGGCGTCAGTGTCTCGCCATCGGCCTTCCACACGGTGTTGCCGTCCGGCGCGCCCGCGCCCTGCCAGCCGAACTGCGCAAAATAGCTGCCCTCGGCACCGCTCGGCGAGAGCAGGCGGATCGGCGGCGAGTTCTTCGCGACGGTCTGATCATACTGGCGCAGGACGAGATCGTCGATGCGCAGGCCCTTGAGGTTGATCGAGCCCTTCAGTGCGGGGGTATCGATCGCCACGCGGGGGCTATCGGCCAGCACCGCATCGCGGCTGCGAATCGTCTTGGGCGCGTTGGTCGCCGGATCGACGCCCGAATTGGGCACCGGCTGCAGCTTGCCGTCGACCATCTTCGCGGGGGCGGCCGGCTGCTGCGGGAAAAACCAGTGGCTGATCATCGGCCAGCCGAGCAGCACGAGCGCCGCGAACGCCGCGAAGAGGATGAAATTCTTCTGTTCTTCTTTCACCGATAATCCCCGGAAGGAAACTCAAGGAACGGGATCTGGGCCGTGCCCGCCCCATGGATGGCAGCGCGCAATGCGCCGGAGCGCAAGCCAGCCGCCTTTCACCGCCCCATAGCGGCGAAGCGCCTCGATTGCATAGGCCGAACAGGAAGGCTGGTAGCGGCAGGTGGGCGGCAGGATCAGCGACGGACCCAGCTGCCAGGCGCGCGCGAGCAGCATCAGCAGGCGCGCGATCATGATTCGACCTTGGGGTCGCCCTTGGGGCGCACGCGCCGAAGCGCCTTGGCGAGTTCCGCCTTCAGATCGGCATAGGGGCGTTCGATTCCGCCGTTCCGGCCGATCAGCACATGGTCCGCGCCGGCGATCCCCGCCTCGGGCAGGATTTCGCGCGCAAGCATGCGAAAGCGCCGCTTCATCCGATTCCGGATAACGGCGTTGCCAACTTTCTTGGATACGGTAATGCCGATCCGCATCGACGGATCGGCATCGTTCCGTTCGCGCACCAGCAGGACGAAACCGGGCATCGGTGCCCGCTTTCCCCCGTTGGCGGCGAGATAGTCCTTGCGCTGCGTGAGCCGGTCGAGGCTCAGCAAGGGCGTGTCGGTGCTTACGCCGACAGCTTCTTGCGGCCGCGGGCGCGGCGGGCGCGGATCACATTGCGACCGCCCGGGGTCGCCATCCGTGCACGGAAGCCGTGCCGGCGCGCACGCACCAGGTTGCTCGGCTGAAAGGTCCGCTTCATCGCTCATCCTCGAGTATCTAGAACGTAAAAGGGCCGCCACAGGGGCGGCCGCGTGTCGAGCGCCATTACGGGCAAGCGGCGCCAGAGTCAACGCAGGATGCGGAAATTGGCCGGGTTCGGAGCACATCGCCCCACAGATGGGAGAGGTGTGGTGCCTGTGCAATACGCTCGACCCTGATTGTACCGCTTCCGTAGCGAGCAAAAGCCGCTATGCTCTCATATCGGGGAGGGGGCTCTCGTGGTCGCCAGCGTCTCGACGGTTGCCTATCTGGGGTTGGAAGCGCGCGCGGTGGAGGTGCAATGCAACCTTGTCGCCGGGCTGCCCAAGTTCGTCGTCGTCGGAACACAAGACCTCGTATTTCTCCTTATGCGCCGACACCTCCCGATCGAAGTTGTCTTGAGGTTCATCGCCGCGTGACGTGTCGAACGCAAGAGGCTGCGTTCATGGTTGGAGATTGTCTGCAATTGCAGATCTTAAATCCAGTGAAGAAATAAAGATTAGGTGGTATCCTGAGTTGATCAACTCGGGAGAAATGCGTGCTTAGGTTCGTAGGAGATCGTTGGGTGGTCGAGTTTGCTTCGGGGTCGGGGCGGCTTTCAACTAAGAGTTTCACATCCGAAAGTCGCGCCAAGGCGTGGATGACAATGAGGCAGGGCGCATTATCGCGATATGGCCCGCTTGAGCACGCGTCCGACCCTTACGTGGACACCCTTGGTGACCTGCTGGAGCGATATGGCCGCGATGTCTCATCGCAGAAGCGCGGAGCCACGGTGGAGGGATACCGCATCGGCAAGCTCCGGCGCTCGCTTTTGGCGGCCCTTCCGGTCGCGGAGCTGACAAGTAAGGCAATCGCTGACTACCGGACTGAGAGGTCGGCCGAGGTGTCCTCCAGCGCCATCCGAAGCGAGATAAGTCTCATCCGGCGGACTTTGGAGACTGCGAGGCGGGAGTGGGGCTATCAGCTCCTGACGAACGTCGCTGCCCTGGTCGCCCTTCCAGCGCCAAGTGCTGCTCGGGATCGTCGGTTGCGAGCTGGCGAATACGAAGCGCTCCGGGACGCACTTGCCGGCCATCCACTTGCCTGGGCCTACGTCCGGTTCGCCATCGAGACGGCGATGCGCCGGGGTGAGATACTGTCGCTGCGATGGCGCGATGCGTTCTTGTCCCAGGGTTGCGTTCATATCCCCAAGACGAAGAACGGCCGGCCGCGTACCGTTCCTCTGACCGACGAGGCCCTGAACGTGCTGAAGGCACTCAAGCCGCACGGCGAGTACGTGTTCCCTATCGATGTTCATGCCCTCCGCTGGGCGTGGACGACAGCCTGCAAGCGAGCGGGCATTCAGGACCTTCGGCTGCACGATCTACGACACGAAGGCGTTTCCAGGTTATTGGAGCTAGGCCTGTCGCCACCGGAGGTCGCCACGGTCAGTGGGCATCTGACATTATCCCAATTGATGCGATACACGCACCCGGACGCACAGCGGATTCGTGCCAAACTCGCCGGTCGAAGGACGGGGCAATCGGTTGAGTGAAGGGCTGCCGACGATTCCCGAATGATCTTATCGGCCGCCTAGGCTTCAGGCGGACCGAGAAGCGGAGGGCCTGGGGGAAACCCTGGGCCCTTTTGCTATCCGCGGAACCTGCCGTCCTTCACCTGGTGCCGCATAGTCTCCGCGAGCGTCCGGTAGTCGTAGGGCTTTGGCAGGTACACTCCGTCATCCGGAATTTCCCAGTCCTCCAGCCGCTGGCGACCCGAAGTTACAACGATGCCAACCTTTGGATGCCGAACGGCCACGACGTCCGCCAACTGTAGCCCGTCTATCGCTCCCGGCATGTTGATGTCGGTAAAGAGCACCTCGACCTTGTTCTCCGCCAGAACGTCGAGGGCCTCAGTGGCGCTTTGAGCCTCCAGAACGTTGAATCCGTCCTCGGCCAGGATGTCAGCGGCCAGCATGCGAACGATTGGCTCGTCCTCAGCAATCAGCACGGTCAAGTCGCATTCCTGGGCCATTATTAGCTTCCCCTTGATGCATGTTGACTAACGATCTGAATGCAAAAGGGTTCGGGTATATTATCGAAAATCAATCTAACCGCGATACCTGCGCTTCATCGCCTGGAACTCCGCTTGCGTCGCGGGGCCGATCGGTGGGCTATTCGGCTCCTCCAGGCTCGCACGCATCGAACAGAGCTTTTGCTTGCAGATGGTGCAGCGGAAGAAATTAGAGAGCATGACGAGATTGAGCGGCCAGACCTTGAGCCGCGCTAGGCGCTCCAGTGGGGCCGCGTCGATGATCCGGATGCGGTCGCAGCTCTTACAGACCAACTCGACGGCCAAGCCCTCTTTCACGCAGGCGTCTACGGTCTTGCAGCGGGCGCGTCGGCGTTGCTCTTCGGGCGGGTGGTCCATGCAGCCGGGCATATCAGAACAAATCGGGAACATGGAAGAGGCTTGCGGACTCGATCGGCACGCGGCATCCCGCGTCGATGCGCTTCGCTCCCCTCGCCCCCCCTATGCTTCCTCGTCGCGTCTTGCGGTGGCGGAGCGGAAACCTACACGCTCTATCGAACGTCGAGTGTCGAGATGGACATCAAGGGCACTCAGCTTGCCCGCATCCATTGGGCAACATTCGACGCAAGCGAGTCGAACCCGGCTTACAATCTCGACAACTGCTCGATGGCTATGGAGCTGCTCAACGAGAACGTTGGGCGCCTCAATGCCGGCAAACACCCGGTCAAGTTTTGGTGCGAAAAGGGCAAGTACCATAGCTAAGGACGCGGCGCGGGCTCGCTAAGGAGTTAATGTGAGGAGACCTCAATCAAAGGCGGCGGACACCCGAACCCGTCTCGCTTACGCCGGACTGATGGAAGAATTGAAAGTCCGACTGCAGGCTATAGAGCTTGCCGTGAACGGTGACTATCATCTCTCACCAGGTTTTGTGGAAGAGTTCTGCTACCTTCAGTTGCGCATGATCGGCGAGCTGATTGCTTTAGCCTGCTTGCTCGCACACGGAGACATTCCCGCAACGCAGAAATCAACCCTGCAGACGAGCTGGGATGCTGACAAAATCCTCAAAACGCTTGCAGGTCTACATCCCAACTTCTTTCCAATTCCTGTTAGGCGAGAGCATCAACCTCCCTCAGAGAGTGCACCGCGGGGAAGCATTCGTCTGCACGAGGTGACTGAGGAATATCTCACAAAAGAGGAGATTCTTTCTTTCATCGGAAAGGTTGGTAACAAGCTGCATCGTGGAAGCCTAAAGAAGGTGCTAAGGAATCAACTTACCGTACAAATGAATTTTCCCGAGATAACTTCGTGGCACGACAAAATCGTTAGGCTGCTAAATGAGCACAGGATAATGCTCGCCGATTCTAAGTCGATGTACTATTGTGCTTTGATGGAGCCTTCGATGAATAACCAGGTGATGGTTGCCTTCGCCGAGGCACCCCTGCCGATCTTCGCAGACCCGGACAAATAGGGTCTGATAAAAACCCCCAGGCACCCGAAGGCGCTAGGGGGTCTTTGAGGCAGCATTAGGCGGCTGCGGGCGCCGGCTGCGAGGTCTTTCGAGGCCCTGGAGCGCGCGAAGCCCTCTTCGGCCTCCAGCTCGTCCTGGAGCATCGCCAGGGCACGCCAGGCAAGCCGGGCCGTATGGCGAACGCCCCGCCCGTCGAAGCGCCCACGGTCCACCAGGTGCCGCATGATCTTATTCGCGTGATCCGTAGACTTGTCGCGGGCCCGCCCCTGCTCGTCATCGTCAGGCCGCTCGATCGTCTTTTTGACAAGCATGGCAGTAGAGGCGCCCGGAGGCGTAGCGGGCCGCGTTGTCGCGTGAGCCGCACTCAGGGTAGGGCTGGTGACCCACGAAGGCCGCTGTCGTCGTGAGCACTTTTCATATCTATTCCGAATTGACTATAAGCCTGCAATGTCCATGTTACCGCCGGTTAACAGGGAGCACTTGAATGAAGTTGACGGATGGAGAGAAATTGTTGGCGATTATGCTCGCCGATGTCTTGAAGGCGGTTGGAGCCGACGGTGAAATCAACGCCGACTTTGTCATCAACGCACTTACCGGCGGTCACACGTGGGCGCTCAAATGGAAATATCCCGGTCTATTCCATGACGAAAGCCCAGACGAAGAGATCGTCGATGAGGTTGGCCGTATTTTAACCATGTCGCGAGTAGTGGAGCATTCCATAAGAGAGCTCTCACCTGAGGATTTGGCGCAAATTCCTGAGGCCGATCGTACGGTGTTCGTCGGGTTCGATGGCAACCAGGAGGCTCACTACGGGGTGGCACGTTTCATGGTGGAGGAGCTTGGCCGCTTCGATGAGCTGAGGGGCCGTAACATGAACAGTCACATGCCTATGGTGCCCGCGTATTTGCGCATGGCTGACGCCTATGATCACGTGCAAGGGGGCTTCGGACCTCTCTCCCTAGATAATATTCAGACGATCCTGAACGCTTAGCGGCCGACAATAAATACGGGGCCAACCGTGGTGTTCGATTGGCCCCGTGGGGTATCCTCAGGCGCGTTCGACGCGGAGGAGCTGCTCGCCCTGGAAGCGGACGCGATAGTTGCCGGCCGTGAAGGCCCGCGTATCAATGCCATCCGAGGCGGCATAGGCGCCCGCAGCATCCACCAGCGCCTCTATGGCAGCGGTGAGTGCCTCAGCGGGGTGTGGATGCGGGGCGGTGCTCCAAGTGCCGAGAGAGCGTTTGGGCGCATCCTCTGCCCCGCGGAACGAGGGCCCGCAGTTCACCTGGAGCGGCTCAAACTTATCAGGAGCGGCTCAAACTTATCGCCCGGCGCCCGCCGCGTCCAGGCGGGTCCAATGCTCAAGAGATTTCGTACCAGTACGCTCTCTAGGTGCCTCTCCGCTCGCTAAAGGCGTTAGGCAGCCTTCAAGGTAACTCGGGGCACTGTGATTGGTGCGTTTTCAATCACCCCTCCAACGACTGCGGCGAAGCCGTTCTCAATGGCAGCTCTAGCCTCACCATGGTTGCCAGTGGGCACGATCAAGCTGTCATGGACAGGGAGGCTGGGAATGCCTCCGGCTCGCAGGGCGCCCATAGCGTGCCTCAGCACTTCGCTCTCATGATATTGCAGCTCCAGGACCGGGAATGCCTCGGGGGTGCCCAGCGTCTGTAAATGCGGATGGGCGCTGAGGATGCCGTTCCGGAGGGCCGCGAAGTCATGATCAGCCGCCAACTCTCTACCCTTAGTTTTCCTTGCGTATTCCCGCCGCGCCTGAGGTGGCCACCGTGTCCCGCCCACTGTCTCCTTGCCAAGGGCCTGGGCGATCCAAAGCTTCACCCCGGCGCGGTCCAGCCCCGGTAGAGCGTAAGGGTCCGCTTCCAGCCCCTGAGGCAGCTCCAGGCCGCTCAAGGCGTAGAAAAGCCGGAGCTGGGAAGCGTTGATGTCGACTTCGCCGACCGCTTCGCCACCCAAGCGCAGCACCCTGCGCCGCTCCTCGCCGCTCCGCTGCTCATAGGCGCGCTCCATGCCGGGGAAGGTAATCGAATAGAACCGGCCGCCCCACTGCCAGCGGAAGCCCGGTATGTCGCCTTTGTTGAAAATGCGCCGAAGCCCTACGAAGTCCGCACCGGCTACGCCTGCCTCCGCCAGGAAAGCGTTGTGAGCCTCAAGGTCCCCGAGCATCTCAGCAACTTTTGAGTCTCGGAAATCAACGGCCATGATTGCGCCAGGCGCCGCCTTGCCGGCTCGTGGCTCTTTGGCCGCTCGCAGCTCGATCAAGGGTACTCTCAAGTCCCTGAGGTCAGGAAGGGTGTCCACTGTCTCCGATCGGCCCCAGTGGTCTCGATGCTTGCCGCTAAGCACCCCTGCCGAGGCGGCTATGGACAGCGCCTCCGGTGAAAGTCGAAAACGCGACCGCCAGCCGCCGGACAGCATACCCACAGACCCGTCCGTCATGGTCTTCGGGCTGGCCCTGCGCCCTTTTCCGTAACTCAGCCACCCGGCCGCCTCTAGGCCCTCGACCACCTCCATAAAGGCCGGCCGTCCGAACCCGAGCAGCTTCGCGGGGAGGTCAGCAGGCCGCGTTCCGTGGGAGCCGGCCTGTCCCTCGACGTAGAGGCGCAACAGGTCCGCTAGGAGCGCCTCCACGGCCCTCCGCGTCTTCAAACCATTGCTTGGCCGGCTCTGTTTGGTGCTTGCGCCAGTGGCCTTTGCAGCGGCCCCGAGGGCCATTGTGGCAAACGCCACGGCTTCCGGTGACACAGCGGCGCTGCGCAAATGGATCTCACCGGCGGCTTTCCATTCAGCCGGCGAGAATCCGTCTCGCTTGCTCATTCCCCCGCGCCTCCAAGTGCACGATAGACACTCGCGCGACCGATCCCGAGTTGCTTTGCGATGGCCGCAGGGCCCATGCCGGCCTTTCGCAGCTCCCGGACCTTCAAGACGTTCACAGACGGCTTACGGCCCTTGTAGACGCCACGGTCCTTGGCCTTCGCAATCCCCTCCATCTGACGCTCGCGGCGAATGGCGGTCTCGAATTGAGCGAAGACCCCCAGCATCTGGAGGAATGCGACGCCGGCTGGCGACGAGGTATCGATGGGCTGCTCAGTGGCTCGAAGGAACGCGCCGCGATCCTGTACGCTCGCTACTATGCGCTCCAGGTCCGCGACGGACCGGGCCAGACGGTCAACCCGCGTGACCATGAGTGTGTCACCTGAGCGGAGGAACGACAGGATGGTTTCCAGCTCCTGCCTACCCTCGCTCGTCGTGCCGCTGCGCTTCTCGCTCCGTATGATCGTGCAGCCTGCCGCCCTCAGCGCCTCCTCTTGCAGAGCGCAGTCCTGATCATCGGTACTGACGCGGGCGTATCCAACGAGTGCTGACATGATCCATTCAGTCCCAATAGGCTCTAAACCCAACCCTGGTACATGCCTCAAAATTCGCAGTCAACCCTATTGAGACGCAATAATCGTCTCACGCCTGCATCTCTCAAGGGTATACTCGATTGAGACGGTGCGCAGGTCGACGTTCTCTCGGGGTGAATCAGTATTCAGGCCGCATATGCCATTCGAGCGATTTGGGTGTGTCTCGCCACCGTCCGCCACCTCCTTCGCGATCACCCCACGCTTCAACTAGCTGGCCTCTGAGCCGCACAAGTTCTTCATATTGAAGTCGAGGGATGCTGAAGAAAGGAGCGTTGCTTCCTCCTCCCAGAAATTGGAGGTAGGGCTGTCTTAATCGCTCAAGAATCTCCTCTGGGTCATCAATATCGGTGTGCTTTATTGCGAACCGCGCCGTATCAACTATACTCTTGGCGGTATCAACGGCAACAACATCGCCGACCCTAGCTTTCCGTAAGGCATTCTTGCTGACATCGGCTGATTTAGCGAAGCTGGCGTTGGTTACTCCCAGCCAATCTAGAATACCGTCGACCAACCCCGGCCTAAACTTGATGAAAATCAATATTTCTAAATTATTGTGCTTATCAAGGTCGTCGTCGTAGAACTCAAAATCATCCTTGAGCCATTTCTGAGTTTTGTCGAGTACGCTGCCATTGAAAGCTCCCGGATCGTATTGGGCTGCGTCCAAATTCGAGAAGCGCAAATCTGCCTTGTCGAAGTTCATGCCTTTCAAGTTCTGACCACTTAGATCCAATCCAGTCAGATCCGCGCCACGATAAAAGGTAAACGCATCCCTTTGTGACATCCGGGCGAGCGTAAGTAGATCGCGCTCCTCAGAGCGCAGCATGTTATCCGCTAAACGAAGATTTTCTCTAAGGGTCTTCATTCTTCCACCGAAAGGGCATCTGCCAAGATAATGTCGGCAAAACGATCGTCTAGCTTCCCAACTTCAAGATTGGCTTCACGTAGCGTTAGCTTTATTTGCTGTATCGCTGCAGCCATATTAATTTCGTTAAAAATTGCTTCTCGTACCGAGGCAGTGAAGCCAGACTGTTTTGGCGTGAGATCTGTGATCTCGATATCTTCGAGGCGGCAGGTGACTATAACCTTGATTATGGGATCTATAGCGGACGATGATTCAGGACTTCGCACAGAAAGGCGCGGATGTTCAACTGGTTCCCACGGCGATCCGCTAAGTTCCTCGTCATATCCCGGCGATAATTCCCAGCCATATTCTTGCTGTCCACCGGGGATTGGACTGGCAATTATTCGAGGTATATGCTGCACGACACGGACCTGGTCCTCTTGACGTACTTCGTGCCCGGAGGATAATTCACCGGATGCGGTTAGATGAATTGCGGCGGGGCTTAATCGTCCTTTTAAGCTTGCATTTGCTTTGGCCTCTTCGCGAACAGCTCTTATCCGACTGTACTCGGCCTCATCAGATGGGATGCCTCTGGCGACCGATTTGCGTTCGATCTTGAGGGGGGATTCGACCTTGATTGTCAGTAACGCCTTCTTCAATTTTATTCTAAAGGTAAAAGGAAAATCATCGTTGTCCCCGCCTAACCTTCCTTCACGAAAACTAAGATCCACATGAACGGATGAACTGCCGCCGGCACGAAGGGGTTTGTGCCAAGCGTCGATGGCGAGCACCTCCGCGAAAACTCTGACGTGATTGTTCGGCAACTCCACATCCCCTACCGCTTCAAGACTTCTCTGAGCATACGTTATCCTCGATCGAACTCAAAGGTGGGTGTGGGCTGGAAAGGCCACCGGCAGAAGATGTTGTTGAGATCCGGTGTCCCGCCAGCAAATGAGCTATGGAGCTACTTGGCGTCGATCCCCATACTCCCGGATCGGCCCTAATGTCCCCGATGCCAGCCCGCCGCTTCCGAACGGCCAATCCTCCCGCGTTCCCCACGCACCCAACGCCCACGCTGGCTTCTACATCCAGTAGGAAACCGCAGTTTCCCTAGGCATTGGGGCAGGGTGGGGGACGGCATGGTGGGGCAATCGGCCACTTCGGGTCCCTTCCGCCGCCCCCGATGGAACCGGCCGGACGCGATCGGATGCGGTTCGCAACTGGCGGTTTCGCTGCGATGGCCACAGCGCCAGTCCGACCCTTGATGACGCGGCGGTTCCCCTGAGTTTTCCGGGAGTTACCCCGGATTTCTTGCCGCCTCTTACCGATCGCTGCGGGACCGGAACGATCACCCGATTATTTCTGGGGAGCGGCGGGTCCCTTTTGGCCCCTTGGAGGGACCCGAAGACGCCTTCCGCTGCTTGCCGGTTGGTCCGTTACCTTCTTGGGGGTAAAGGTTACTGTGGGTCCCCTTTGACGCATTGGGCTCCCTTGGAAAACCTAGTGAAATCAGTCGTTTGGCATTAGTACGGATATAAGCACAACTGTCTGCAATTGGCGACGATCCATTCCGCCACTCTGGGCCCCCTTCAAGCCCCTTAAGGCCCCCTAAGGTCCCTTAGAGTTAGTCTGATAGTTAGAATCTTAGAGAGACCCTTAGAGTCACTCAAGGTCCCTCAGGGTCCCCTAAAGGCCACTCTGAGACTCTCCTGATGCTCGCCACTGATGCGGGCCAAACTCTCCCCCAAATAATCACCCATGAATTGGCGTCCGACACCTTCGGTTCGCCGAAGGTTACCTAATGTCCGTCGAGACCGCCCAGTTCATCCATCAGCTCAATCCGTCCTATCCGTCCGGCTCCGACCGGCTCAAGGAAGGCGACGACCACCTCCGCCTCATCAAGGCGACGCTCAAGGCAACTTTTCCGGGACTAACGGGCCCTCTGGACGCCTCGGTCACCCACACGTTCCTCAACGCCCTCAAGGCATCTCTCGTCCCGTTCGGCACGATCGCGATGCACTACGGTGTCGCGGCACCGGAAGGGTGGGCGCTCTGCGACGGCCAGACGGTCCCTAAGTCGGACGGCTCCGGCAACTTCACCACGCCGGACTTCCGCAACCGTGTCCCCTTTGGCGCCTCTGCGGACCACGCGCTCCTCTCGACCTTCGGGCAGGCCAGCCGGACCATAACGACCGACGCGGCCGGCTCGCATACCCATTCGGGCAGCACGTCATCGGGTGGCGCTCACGGCCACCAGGTCAACGTTGAGGGCACTGCGCTCTCCGTGGACCAGATGCCGGCGCACAACCACGGGAACGGCGTGGCTGACGACAACGTCGGCAATATCTTCCTGTACGGCACCAAGTCGGGGCCCTCGGGCGGCAACATCCGCAACGATTCCGGGTCCAACAGCAACCAGGGCCTCACCGAGACTGTGGGTGGCGGAAAGCCGCACTCCCACACCGCAACTGCCGCTGAGGCGGGCGCTCATACCCACGGCGTAACTGTGGATGCGGCCGGTTCCCACAGCCACTCGGCGACCATCGACGTCACCCAGCCTTCGCTGGCCGTCAACTTCATCATCAAAATCTAGAAGACCGACCACCCATGTCCATTTCGTCCACGCTGGCCCGCACGACTCCGGCCACCAAGGCAACCCCGATCGTCCCCAGCGATACCGTCGCGATCGACCCGATCCCGAAGGCAATCTACGTGGGCACGGGCGGTGCCATCAAGATGCAGGGTCCCTCCGACGACACTCCGGAAGTCTGGAAGAACGTGCAGGCTGGCTCGATCCTTCCGTACTGCCCGAAGCTGATCTTCGCCACGGGTACGACCGCAGCGGACATGCTGGCGCTCTACAACTAATGCGGTCCTTCAGCATGGGCGTTTCGCTGATCGCCCTTACTGCGGGCATGCCGCGCCAAAGTGGCGGCTCGCAGACACCTACGCCCAGTCCAAGCCCGACCCCCACGCCGACCTTGAGCCTGTCACCCACGAGTGGGTCGATCCCGGCCAATGCCGCCCCCGGATACCAGCTCTTCACGATCACGGGGGTTCCCTCAGGTGTCACGCCGACCATCACCCCGAACGACGGGCGCTTTGTGGTAGGCGGAAGCGCTTCGACCGGCTGGGTTGGCATGCTGGGCAATGCTGCGATCAGCGCAGGCAGCGCCTCGCTGGAGGTAGCTGCTAGCGGAGCGAACAGCGCAACCTTCGCGCTCACCATCAACTCGGCATCTTCTGCGTCCCTGACGGCTCCGAATAACTGGGACTACATCGGATTTGGCGACAGCCGCGTCGAGAACGGCCTAGGTGCCGGTCTTGGCAGCAGTGGCTACAAGGCAACGCAGTCCATGCTCTCCTGGGCCTCGCTCGTCCCTCAGGAGTCGAACAATCGCCTGCGGCTCGGTCGCTACCCGAACTTCGGCATCTCCGCGTCGAACACCTTCAACGGCTCGATGATCCCTCGGCGACCGGCGACGTATACTTCGGCCAGCCCCTCGGCCGCCGCGACGCAGAGCAGCCCACCGACTTGGTATCGTGGCAGCGACTCCACGAATAAGGGCATCGACTACGCGGCCGCGCATCCCGCTGGAATCGTGATGATCATGCATGGCGGCGCGGACAACGACCTCGACACCGGGGCACGTACGCGCTTCCAGAGTTACATCACGTATCTTCGGGCCAATGCTCCGCAGAAGCTCATCGTCATCCTGAATGAGCCGCCCTTTGGTGTGAACCAAGCGGGAGCGGTGGTAGGCGGCTCCAGCAAATCTGTGATGGACTTCGCGGCCTGGCAGAAGACGTTCGACTACGCCTCGGGCCATGCAAACGCGACGCCTAACGTCATCGTTGTGGACACGAACGCTCTCATTGCCGATCCCGCATCCGGTCCGACGACCTATCTGAACAAGCAGGGTTTCTATCGGGACGATCGACACTTCACGGCATGGGGCTCGCAGCAGGTTGCACGCGCTGTCCACCAGCGTTTCAGCTCGGCTTTCGGTAGCGCCTACACCGGCTTGCCGTCGCGCGTTTCCCTACCAGTGAGCAATGGGGCGACCATCGCGGCAGACACCATCGGGGTGCATAGCGGCTTCGTCCACACGAATCCTCTGCTCACGCCGGGCAGCAACGGCAGCGTTATCGCCGCCGGTTTCGCCGCGCCGCCGCCGGCTAGCTCAATCCCTCAGGGCTGGACGCTCTCGGGCAGCAACGCGGTGCTTGGCGCCGACATTACGGTCTCGGTCGACAAGACCGGAACCGACCCGGACGGCTATCCGATGACGACGATCACGCTGGCGGGGACCATGCGCTCGGCGAAGTTCACCGGCTCTATCTCCGGCACTACGCTGACGATCGAGTCGATGGACACCAGCCAAGGTGCCGGTTCGATCGCCATCGGCGCAACGCTCTACGCTGGCTCCAACTCGTACTTCATTCAGGCGCTTCTGAGCGGAACGGCTAACACGGCTGGTGCGACGTACCAAGTCAGCTCCGGCACAGCTAAGCCGTCCGGTACGCAGATGGTTACGACGACCGGCTATAGCGTCAGCCTGTATCAGAACACCATCGCCGGCAGCGGCTCTGAGCTTAGCCTCACCGACAAGCTGCGCCCTGTTGGGCGTGTGGTTCCCCTCGCTGGCAGCAAGCTGTTTGCTGGCGCGGAACTGACTGGCTATGTCCGAACCGGCGCCACCCCGGACGCCAAGTCGCAGCAGTCCGCGCTCTACAACATCCCGCAGGGCGGCAACACCGGTGACTTGCTTGGCTATCTGCTCAGCGCATACGGCTACGACGCTGGCGGGGCTACTGCTCCCCTCGTGGGGCAGATGATTGACCTAGCTGATCCTAACATGGACACCGCTAATGGCGGCCCAGGCTTCATCACGACGCCGGGCTCGGTAATCCAGGTCAGCGTAAGCGTTACCAACTCGTCTGGGTTTGATCAGCCGGCGCTGGCAGTCGTTCAGCTTAGCCGAGTCGGCCTCGCCCGCGTCACGAGCTAGGACCGGCACAGCTTAGCTTGGCGAGGCGGGGCGGGCTGTGGAGAAATCGGCATCCCCCACTCGGCAACCCCCCTCAAGAGCGTTCGCAATCTCGATAGATCCCGCGAGCAGGGCAAGAAGCAATGCAAGCGATAGTCGGTCGAAAATTGAATGCCACTTACAGCCGTTCGCACGCTGCGAACGGGAAACTTGCCTCTGTCTCAACTGCATCCCCCAATGCCCTCTACTGAAAGCATTACCGGGCAGGATGTGACTTGGAAAGGGGTTCTGCGTCCGTCCTTGGGACAGTTCGCGAACGCTTAAATCACCGCTCCATCTAGGAAGCATAATGCCTACGTTCCCCGTGCGCCGATTAGGCGCCGGGGGCGTGGTGACCGATATGAACCCTGCCGACATCGAGGACCCTTCGGTCTTCACGGCGGGTGTGAACGTGCGCTTCAGCAATGGCCGCGTCTCGCGTGGTCCCGCGCCCCGCACCGTTGCCCTTCTCGACTTCGAGCCAGGGCACGCCCTTTCGATACCTCCCGCATCCGGAGGGTACGACGAGATCGTGATGGTCTCGGCCGATTTCTCCACGATAAAGCGCCTCAACGGCTCTGCTTACGATGACCTCACGCCCCCTGGGCAAGTAGGGTCCTCGGAGGCCCAGCCGATTACGAGCTGCTTCCTCGGCGGCGTCAGCTATCTCAACCGGGAGAGCCACGTCCCGCTCTTCAAGGCACCTGGTGATCCTGGATACTCGAAGATACCGGCTTGGCCTGACGCTGACCGCTGCAAGGTGCTTCGTGCCTTCAAGGATCAGCTAATCGCCCTAGGGGTGACCAAGAACGGGGCCTATTACCCAACGATGGTCAAATGGTCCGACATCACGGGCTTCGGGGTGCCTCCCGGCTCGTGGGACCCGACCAGCACCACCAACTCGGCCGGCGAAAACATCGTCAACGAGATGCAGCACAGCATCGTCGATGGCCTCGCCCTCCGCAACAGCTTCATCGTCTACTGCACCAACTCCGTGTGGCAGATGGACTACGTGGGGGGCGACTTCATTTTCGCCTTCACGAAGCTCTTCGATGAACGTGGGGTCATCAACGCGAACTGCGTGGTCCAGGTCGCCGGGCAGCACTTCGTCTTCGATCGGAACGACCTCTACGTTCACGATGGCATCGAGCAACGCTCGATCGCCGACGCGAAGGTCAAGGAGTTCGTCTTCGAGGCGCTGGACACCTCAAGGGCCCACCTGTGCTTCGTGTCGCATGATGCCCGTCTGACGGAAATCCGCTTCTGCTATCCGTCTGCGGACCGGCTAGTGGGCTTCCACAACCCGACCACCGGCTGCAATCGAGCGGCCGTCTACAACTATGCGAACGGCACGTGGACCTTCTACGACCTTCCCAACGTCACTGGTTCCTGTCGGTCCTCCCTCATCTCCGGCGCGAGCTGGGATGATGACGACACGCTGACCTGGGACACCGCCGAGGGTCTCTTTGCCACCACCGAGGGCGATGAGAGCCAGCACGTGCTCTTCGTCGGCCGCCCGGACCTAAAAGCCGGCATCACGGCTCCTAGGCTCTACGGGTACGACCTGATCGCAGGGGGCGTTCTAGCGCTGCCAATCGAGCGGGAGGTTCTCAAGCCTTCCTTCGTCGAGCGGACGGGTATCGACCTGGACAGCCTGGGAAAGAACCTGACTCAGTACGTCCACCTCCAGACCCTCTGGCCACAGCTCAGCATCGACTACCCCGACGATGGCTACTGGCAAGTAGGCGCGTCCGAGCTTGTGAACGTCGAGCCCCAGTGGAGCGACGAGCTGCGCTTCGATCCAAAGACGGAAGCCCGCATCGACGTCAATGAGGCCGGCAAATACCTCGCCTATCGCTTCGGCGTGCGCGGCATCGGAGACTTCAAGCTCTCCGGCTTCGACGTCCAAACGGTCGTGAGGGGCCGGCGATGATCCTCCCCGAGGTCCTCGCAAAGATGCGCTCACGTGTCGCCGCCTTCACCCCGTACCGGCGCCGCGTGCGCCCGGCGGCAGGCTCCAGCCTCCCTCCATTTCTCGACGGCGAGTTCCAGAACCTCGCGACGGCCCTTGCTGACCTCAAGCAGATCGTCGCGGACCTGGATGCTCGTCTCGAAGCCCTCGGGGGCTAGCCCCGGATTTTCAACTTCCAGCTCCGGGAGACCCGCATGGGTGCAACCATCCCGGAGCCGGATCACCAGTTCAAGGTCCCGGTTGTGTGCCGCCCAGAGTACACGCTGTACCTAGAGCAGGCGACCCGGCTCCACACCTTCCTCCACTGCGACGTTCATGCGCCGTGGACCCCGCGCCTCAAGCGCCAGCTCGCCACCGACTTTGAGAACCTCAAGTCGCTGCACGGCGGGCCACTCTACGCCCTGCACGAACCGGGCGACACTAAGCACTCCAAGTTCCTCGCCATGTTCGGCTTTCGTTGGGCCGCGTCTTACACTGATCGCCACCACCGCCGCATGGAAATCCACACGACCTAAGGACCCCATGGGCGACCTCTTCGGCGGCTCTACCAAGACCACATCATCCCAGACGACCGACACCGGTCCGTCCAAGTTTCAGCTCCCCTACCTGACGTCGGCATTCGATGCCGCGAAGGCAAACTTCACGAATCAGTCCGGCACTCCCTTCTATCAGGGCGAGCTGTACGCGGGCATGTCCGATGCCCAAAAGCAGGCTCTTGCCGCTCAGACCGGATACGCCACTGGAACTACTCTTCCCACCGCCGCTGCTCTCACCAGCATGGGCACTGGCTTGGTGGGGAACGCTAAGACGGCCCAGGACCTCCTCGGGAGGTACTCGGACCTCGCGTCCACCGACGCCACTGCCGCAAACATCGCCGCGGCGAGCAAGTACGCAGCCAATCCCTATCTGGACGGCCAAATCGACGCGGTGAACCGCGACGTCAGCCGGCAACTTTCCGAAGAGACGCTACCCGGCATCGACCGGGCCGCCTCCGGTTCCGGCAACATCAACTCCAGCCGAGCTGGCGTCGCCGCGGGCATCGCGCAGCGGGGCGCCGCGGACCGGATGGCCGACAACGCAGCTTCGCTACGCGGGCAGGCGTACAGCCAAGGCCTCGGCCTTGCGGCACAGGACCGGGCGAACACACTGTCCGCCATGGCCACGGCCGCCAGCGGTTACTCCGGGCTTGCCGGGCAGGGCATCTCCGCCATCGGCGCCGGCAACTCGCTTGCTTCTGGCGCATACGACGCCATCAGCAAAGCTGGCGCGGCAGATCAGGCCGACCGGCAGGGCAAGAACGACGCCGCTTACGCTCAATGGCAGGGGAACGACACCCGCGCCACGGACCTTCTCGATCGCTACTACAAGATCGTCGGCGGGAACGCGTGGGGCAGCTCGGGCACGTCCAGCGGCACGCAGACCACGAAGCAGAGCCAAGGCCTACTCACGGGCCTCGCGGGCATCGCCACGACCGGCCTGGGCCTGGCGGGCGGACTGGGCTGGAAGCCCTTCGCGTAAGGAAAGACATCCATGAACCCCTTTATGACACCTTATGGTGCTGGGCCCGTGTCGCAGATCGTGGCCGGAGATGACCCGAGGCCGCTGCCGAAAGCCCCGCCGATCCCCGGCGCGAACCTGTGGGACCCCGGAAATCGGCACAAGACGCTGATCGCCCTGGGAACAGGCCTGCTCTCCGGCAACAGCTTCGGGGACGGCATCGGCCGCGCTGGAATGAACGCCCTCGGCCTCGAAGAGCAGCTCAAGGCCGAACGGCTCGCACGCCGCCCTCAACGCGAATACGGCGGGCCGGACGGTGCCTTCGAGATAACGACTGATCCCGTCACCGGGGAGCGGACCGTCCAGCCGGTGAAGCAGTTCGCCGACTACGCGACCGCTAAGCGTACCAAGGCTAAAGACACCGCGGACATCAACGGGCGTGCCATGGCGGCTCTCCTCCAGGAGCCGGAGGCAAACCGGCCAGCGGTATACGCCGCGATGCTCCAGCATCCCGACTATTACGGCATCGACCCGGAGCACATGCCGGCCACCTACGATCCCCAGTACGTAGCCAACACGGCACATATGGGCATGACCGTGGCGCAGGCGCAGGCGCGAGAAACGGCGAACACCAACGCCGCAAGCTTGAAGGCCGCTCGCGAAGGGGCCGCCGCAGACCGCGCAGTTCGGACGACTGCCTACGTAGACCGAAGCCACGCGCTGACGGCGCAAGGCGAGCGGCGCATCGGCATCGCGGCCGGCAAAGCGAAGACTGGAGGCGGAGGCAGGACCAAGACTTCGCCCCACAACTCCGACCTCTCCTACCTCCTGCAATAGGGCACCAACATGTCTCAGAAAGACCCGCTCAAGGAGCGCATCTCGCTTCTCGAAATGGGCGAGGCGCAAGGCAAGCTGAAGCCGGAGCACAAGGCCGAGCTTGAGAAATACCGTGCGAGCGGGATGGCCAAGCCGCTCCCATCGGCGGACGGTAGCCCCTCGCAGTCCCTTGAGACTGCAAAGTCGAGGGATGACGCTCGCAAGGCGCTAGCGGTCATTGGCCGCGTGTCGCCCATCCTGGATCGCGTGGAGCAGCTTCAACGCTCCGCAATGAGCGGACGAGGCCTCGCCGGCCTCAAGGAGTACCTGCCGTTCCGCCAGGAAAATCAGCAGTACGACGCAGCCACGGCGATGCTGAAGACAGCCGTCCGGCCCGTCACCCGCACGCCTGGTGAAGGCGCCACGTCGGACTTCGAGTCCAAGCTCGCAACGCAGATCGTCCCCAACCGCTGGAACTTCGACGGGACGAACGAGGAAGCTATCCGCGGCCTGCGGACCTTCCTCAACACCAGCCGCGACCAATACACCAAGCAGTTAGGCGGCACCCTCCCTAAGCCACCGCCGGGCAGGCCAAGCGCGGCTGCGCAACCCGCTGGCTGGACGATCACCAGGAAGAAGTAATGCAGGACACCTTCACCGTCCGGGCCCCCGATGGCACCGAGTACGAGGTCCAGGCTCCAGCCGGCGCGACCGAGCAGGACATCATGGCCCGCGTTCAGGCTGAGCATGATGCCGCGCCCAAGCGCATGTCCGCCGAGGACGAAGCCGGGTACGTCAAGCTCGCGAAGGACCCTAACGCCACGGCGGACCAGCTCGTGGACTATGTGGCCTCGAAGGGCTTCAACCTGGATCCTAAGACCGCTGCCGACTTCATCGAGCAGCGTTCGGTGGCGGGGGGGCAGGCCGGTGACCGGGTGTCCTATACCGACGAGCCGAAGGCGCCAGCCGCGGCGGCAGAGCAGCCCCAAGCCGCACCAGCGGCGGCTGAAGAGCCCGAGGAGCACAACTCGCTTCGGGAGGATATTCGGGCCGCCGCCGGCCGGTTCGCTGACGGAGCCTTCCCCGGCGCCGCAAGCACCATCCGCGGCCTCCGAGGCGCGATCGACAATGCTTGGGACTGGGCCGTTCACGGCAAGCCGCTGGAGCCCGGCAAGGCGTTCGACGAATACGCGGCCGACATGAAGAAGGTGACGAAGCGCTTCTCAGAGGAGCACCCCGACCTCGGGGATGGCCTCGGCTGGGCAGGCTTCGGCGCCAGCTTCCTCGCCCCCGAACTTCGAGTGGCCCGCGGCGCAGGCCTTGGCTCTCATGCCATCAACGGGCTCGCCACTGGCGCAGCTTACGGCGGAGGCTCGGGGCTCCTCAACGATACCGGCGAGGGCCGACTAGCGAACGCAGGTAACGGCCTCCTGTTCGGCGGGACCGTGGGCGCCGCTGCCCCGGCCGCTCTTCGCGGCGGTGCCGCAGCGGGTTCCTATGCGCTGCGTACGGTGCCCTTCGCCGATCGCGCCGTGGAGGCCATTGGCGACGTCGCAAGCCGCGCTCGCGGTCTCCCCGTGCCCCCGCCGAACCGAGCAGCCCGCGCCCAGGCCGAAAGGCTTATCGGAACCGAGATGCGCAACGGCAACATCGCACAGGGCATGGGCGCGACCGGCGCCGCAGCGACCCCGGCGGGCGTCGAGGCCGAAGTGGTCCGCCGGGAGGCTCTCGGGACCCCCGCGATGCCCGCAGACACCACCGAGGACCTTCGCCGGCTCACAAGCTGGGCCCTGCAAGGTCGCGGTCCGATGACAACCCGAGCCCGAGCGGCCCTGAGCGCCCGACAGGCACAGGAGGGGACCCGCATCCGCCAGCACGTCCAGGACGAGCTTGGCCCGGCTGTGGACCCGATCCAGGCCGTGGATGAGATCAACGAGCGTGCCGCCGCGGCGTCGCGCCCCGGCTACCAACAGGCCTATGCGCAGCCAATGGTCCTCACGCCTGAAATCGAGAGCATCATGCGAACCCCGGCGTTCCGAAACGCCCTCCCGCGGGCCGTCGAGAACATCCAGAACGCTCGGCGCAACCCGACAGAGCTGGGCTTCCGGCTGCACTCGGATGGCTCGATCGAAGGCGCCAACACGCTCACCGTCGAAGGCTTCGACCAGGTCATCAGGGCCATGCGTGACTCCGCCGAGGCGGCTATGAATACCTCAGGATTTCGCCCGAGGAACACGACCAACTCGGTCCACATCAACAACCGACGCCGGGACCTTCAGCGCCTCATTGGCGAGCAGAATGAGCCCTACCGCGACGTGGTGGCGAACTATGCCGACGAGATGGCCCTCCGGGATGCGCTAGCGAACGGCCAAGATGTGGCCAAGCTCACCGGGCCCGAGATTGCGGGGCAGATGCGCGACATGCCCCAGCATGCTCAAGAGGCGTGGATGACGGGCGCTCGCACTGCTCTGGCGGATGGTGCGGTCCAATTCGGGCAGAAGCATGAGAACGCTAATGTGGCTCAGCGCGTCAGACAGGGCTTGGGCCTTTCCGGTGCTGGCAGCTACGCGGCTCCGGGCGACGTCGCTAAGCTACAAGCGATCGAAGCCATGTCGGGGCGCCCTGGCGCATTGAACCGCCTGGATGATCGGCTGGAGGCGGAAGACCAAGGCTTCAAAACCTTCGCGGAGACGTTCGGCAACTCCAAGAGCTACGGGAGGCAGGCATATGACGACGCCATCTATGGCGGAGATGCGAAGGTCGCGGCAAAGTTCCTGACCGGGCGCGTGATCGACGGCACCATGGACCTTCTGTTCCGTGGCCGCGGCGCTGGGCGCTTCAAGCAGGCGGTCCAGGAGCGCGTGGCCGAGGTGCTCACCGCCGCCAACCCCGCGGACGTCACCGAGGCCATGGCGGCAATCCAGCGCCGCGCCGATACCGACCGGGCCTTCAATGCCTCTCTTCAACGGGCAGGCATCAAGCTTGGCCAGATTACGGCCATCCAAGCAGCCGGTATGCCCACTGCGGCGGACCCCGTGTCTCCCGCAGCCATCCCCGGCTACCACTAACCACCCACCGAACCCCGCCGGCACCTATTCGCTGGCGGGGTTTCCCACGAGATTACACCATGCCCACCAAGCCGACTGGCCGCCCCCGTGGGAGACCACTGGGGGTCAAAAATAAGCCGAAGACGATCGACGCGTTCGTAACCGAGCAGATTAGCTGCCCGATCGCTCCGCCCCCGAAGCCGCCCACAAAGGCGCCGAGGGGACCTTGGGTCAACATGACGCCAGAGCAGCGGAAGGCATACTCCGCAAAGCCCGTAGCGGCCCGGAAGGGCAACCACCCGAACACCAACATTCCCGGAAAGCCGCGCGGCCTGACCTGCGCCCAGTGGGCCACGGTACAGGCAGAGGCGAAGCGGGACGCAAAGCGGATCATCGCCAAAATGAAAGACGCCGGCCAGCTCCCGGACGATCCCCGCGCGGTCGAGGCCCTCGAAAAGGCCGTCACGACCCTGCGGGCCTCGCAGAGTACCAAGGACGTTGCCGCCCTCGGGCGCCTCATCCTCGACTTCACGAAAGCCAAACCGGCGCAGAAGGTGGACCACATCGTCCGCACCGCTGAGGACATCCTCGACGAGATGGCCGCGGAAGGATGATCCTGCCGGCGCCTTCACCGCTCCAAGCCATAACCAGAAGCTAATTGCCCCCAGCGCCCTCTTCGGGTGCCGGGGGTATTTTATCGACCAGACGCCTAGTTAGCCGCGCAGCTTGGCCAACAGAAGCTCAAGGTCGTCCTCGGTAAGAACTACGCGCTGTCGCATTTTTCTTCCTGGCTCCGCCTGATCAACGACGATCAGCCCATCGCCCATGAGTTCTGCGACCATGTCATTCTCGGGTATGTGGATGGTCAGGCGATCGGAGGAGGCTACCGTTTTGGGGGACATCACGACGCCTGCTCCAAGTTCGATTCATGATTGTTGGACTCTTGTACATCAAAAAGGATGGCGTAAGTGATCCGGCACAGGCCGCCAGCCTTCCACTCAAAATCTATGGTCCCATCTGGCCAGTTGATAATGACCCGGCTGAACAGCGTTCGGAGTGCTTGATTGGCAGCCGCTCGGTCCATTTCGCCGTGAGTCTGGCCAAGAGCTTCGATGGCGCGATCGACCCTCGCGGCGATGATGGTGTGGTCAGCGGCGACATTTAGTTTCCTCAGGCGCTCCAGCTCTTCGCTTTGGTCCTTACGCGCCTCGGCGAGCTGCCGCAGCTTTTGGCGCAGAATGCGACGAACATTCTCATCGTCCTCCGCAGCCAGATCATCGACCAAGCGCCCGATGTCGTCGCTAACGTGGCTAAGGCGATCCTCCGTTTCGGCGATACGGACTGCAAGGTCACCATCGGTCGCGTCCAAGCCCTCGCGCTGCCGCAGCCTTGCGGGAAGGTCCTTCAGTAAACGCTCTTCGATCAGAGAGTACCTTACGGATCGGTACTCACACGCCTTGCCCGCCTTCGCCATCGAGCAGACCAAGCTGGGGTACGAGCGCTTGCCCTTCATCACACGGACCATGCTGCCCCCGCACTTTGGGCAAACAGTCAGCCCAGCCAGCAAGTTCTGCGTGGGGAACAGCGCCCTCGGAGCACGGACGCGGTCGCCCCGTGCAGATGTAGCGGCGTTGGCTTCTCTGAAGATCTCCTGAGTTACCACAGGCGGATAGTAGTCCCTCACCGTCTCTTGAGGCACCCGCGACATCACACCTTCTTCATCATGCGAGGTGCGGTGGAGGGTGATTTCTCCCAGGACAGCGGGGTTCTTGATGATGCGAGCGATATAGGACCGGTGCCACATCTTGGCCTTGCGCTTCCCTCGCGCCCACGTGTCGATCCCTTCGGCGTTGAACGTGTTCGCTATCGCCTCTACGCCAGTGCCACCGATTGCCATCTCAAAAATGCGGCGAACAAGGGTGGCGCGATCGTCGATCAGTTCCAGCTTGCATGTCGCATCGTCCAAGGCGATCCAAGCGGGCGTCATTGAGGTGAGGGGCTTCGAGCCAATCTGCGCCATCTTGTTCCCCCATGCGGCGCTGCCGCGCTCTGACTTCGTACGGCTTTCCTCATTAGCCCGCATGAAGAGCACCACGGCCATAATCAGAGACGTGAAGTCCTTCTTCAGAGACTCCCGAGTGTACTCCCGGCCGTCGCTGATCGTCACCACCGTCACGCCGTGCCGCAGGATGTCACGAAGGACATCGATTGCGTCCAGCGGGTCCATTCGGCTGATGCGGTCTAGCTGTTCCACCAGGAGCACCGAGCCGGGCTCTACGTGTCCGGCTGCGACCGCCTCCATGAACACGGCTAGCCTACCGGCCTTGTAGTTTGCGCCACGGTAACCCGAACGCCCGACGTCATGGAATGTGAGCGTCTCGTCCAGTTCCAGTCCATGCTTCTGGGCGTACTGCTTTGCTAGCTCGTGCTGGCGCCGGAAGCTGTCCCCCTTGCCCTGCTCGGGCGTGCTGAACCTGATGTAGGAGTAAGCTTTCCGAGGGCGCCCACCCGCCGTGCTGTCCATGTCCATTTCCAACCAATGTTCGTCTCGGTAACTCATAGATGCCTCGGCCCCCGAGAAACGCGCCAAGCTCAACCGCTTTGGCTCCCCGCCCTCTGTGGGTCAACTGTCCCTACAAGGGTCGTCGTCGGCCTGCCCGACAAGGCGGTGGCGGAAAGCCGCGAGCGGGTCCGCGCCGCGATGGCCGCGATCGGCCTCGCGCTACCGCCCAAGCATATCGTCCTCAACCTCTCGCCCGCCGATCTGCCCAAGGAAGGATCGCATTTCGACCTGCCGATCGCGCTGGCGCTGCTCGCGGCGATGGGCGTGGTCGATGCCGAGACGATCGCCGGCTATGTCGTGGTGGGCGAACTCGCGCTCGACGGGCGGATCGCGCCGTCACCGGGGGTGCTGCTCGCAGCGATGCATGCGGCCGAGGCGGGCAAGGGGCTGGTCTGCCCCGCCGCGCAGGGGCCCGAGGCGAGCTGGGCGGGGCAGGTGGAGGTGCTCGCCGCACCCGACCTGATCAGCCTGCTCAACCACTTCAAGGGCAACCAGCTGCTCGCGAACCCGATGCCGGGCGAGGTCGACCCGCCGGGGCAGGGGCCGGACCTCGCCCAGGTGAAGGGGCAGGAGACCGCCAAGCGCGCGCTGGAGATCGCGGCGGCGGGCGGGCACAACCTGCTGTTCGTAGGTCCCCCGGGGGCGGGCAAGTCGCTGATGGCGGCGTGCCTGCCGGGGATCCTGCCGCCGCTCGAGGCCGCCGAGGCGCTGGAAGTGTCGATGGTCGCTTCGGTCGCGGGGACGCTGCAGGGCGGGCGGCTGACCCGCACCCGGCCGTTCCGCGCCCCCCATCACTCCGCCTCGATGGCGGCTCTGACCGGCGGCGGGTGTAAGATTTCTATGTTGGATTGCAGTAGAGCATGTTGGATTGCAGTGGAGCATGTTGGATTGCAGTGGAGACTGCGCGGATGCAACGGGTTCGGCGACGGCCGATCATCTTTTTATCAAGGTCGTAGAAGAAACTCGGCGTGCCGCTTCCCCCCCCCGAAGCTAGATGTGATATCATCTTCGTTCGTCAATAGAAGATATCACAAACAATGGTTCGGGGATCATTTGCGTTTTCTGAGCCCGCGCTGTGCTTGTACCTTGCGGCTACACGAGCTATGAGGAAATATCTTCAAACGTGTGGTCGAAAGATACACCATCCTGAGCCTGCGCGGAGCTGTAACTCGGCGGGCTCAAATTCTAGGCAGGATGCCAGAAGCAGCGGGCTTGCAATCCGTCTAGCCTTTTTGACATCCCAGATCTCTGCATTGATACGCTGTTGAGTGACCCTTTCAGCAGAGTTCGATCCTATTCTGCGCTCTGAAGGGCTTTCAGCGAACCTCGCGGCCAAAGTGAAGATGGACATAAAAGCTTGGCGCTTCAGCACTCTTCGAGTGGGACTTCGGCGCCATTCTAGTAACCTCGAAACGTAGCTGAGATATATTTCAAAAGGAGCGATGGTGCTACCGCGCGGGCTAAGTGCTCCTTTCTTTTTTGCGCCTTGGCTTTTGCGGACCATCCAATAATTTTGCTTCCCTATTCGCCATCCTTGTCTCCATCATTCGAAATATGAGCCCGCGCAGGAATGCCGGAGTATATAGCATAAAGCTACCCAAAATGCCAATTATAACGTCGCTTTCTAGATATCGCTTTATCATACTGACGGCTTGTAGATTGCTGTTTGGCAGTATGGCTGTTGTGGGAAATAGAATATTGCAGCCACGAAACTGAGAAAGGTCGCAATTTTGCGCGTAAAATTTATAGTCGGACTCGTTTCGAATTTCGTCTACAATCAATACGTCAGTACTTAAAGCGGTTAGTCCTTTCCGTTTTTCATGAAACACGTAATCTCTTTTTGAGATGACCGAAACACTTGCTCGAGGCTTTGCTCCTATGTAATCGTCGTGAATGAGCTGTGGTAGCTCGTTCAAAAAATATGATGTGCGGCACTCGACATTGGACCGAGGTTGTCCTGTCTTGATCGAAATGAAGTCAATCAAATCCGCGGGCGGATCGTAGAAGGTTCGCTGATAACTACATTCTTCAAAGCCAATTACGGTCATAAATTCCTGGAAGGAAGGAAATTTATGTGTTCTGGCGATGGAGCTTATCCACTCAGGTAAGCTGGCAAAGTCATCGGGTGGATCGCTGAGATGCCATGTCATGCTAGCAGACCTCATCTGACCTTGTTCAGGAAAACGCACTTTTATTGAAGATGCTACATGGTGAGATGTTAAGCAATAGGACTCTTCAGCGCGGGTAGATTGTTTCGTCGGGTTAAAGCCTGTTCGATGAGGAATGCTCCGGCGCTTCGATTAAGTGATAGCAGCTGACGATGCGAAGATCGCGACTACCATCGAACTGTCGGGTCCCGAGAATCCTAAAGGAGTGAGCTGACGCTCGATCTCGGTGACGTCCTCCCTGTTTTTTGGCCCGTTTTGAGCGAGAGTTTTCCGGCCCTTTGAAGCCTTTTGGCAAGGAGCTGGGACATGAAGAAATCGCGGTACACAGAAGAGCAGATTGCGTTTGCGCTGAAGCAGGCGGAGACGGGCACGCCGGTTGCGGAGGTGATCGGCCGGATGGGGATCTCGGAGCAGACCTTCTACCGCTGGAAGAAGGTGTATGGCGGCCTGGGCGTGGGCGAGCTGCGGCGAGTGAAGCAGCTGGAGGAGGAGAACCGGAAGCTGAAACAGCTGGTCGCCGACCTGAGTCTCGACAAGCATATCCTGCAGGATGTGCTGGCAAAAAAGCTCTGACGCCTGGACGGCGGCGCGCGATCGTCGCGCACGTCCAGGCGTCCCACGGCATTAGCGAGCGGCGCAGTTGCTCGGCGTTGGGCGTCGAGCGGTCGTCGGTGCGGTACATCTCGCACCGACCGGACCAGACGCCGCTGGTGATGCGCATCCGTGATCTGGCGGCGACGCGGACGCGCTACGGCTATTTCCGCATCTACATCCTGCTGCGCAGGGAAGGATGGGTCGTGAACCACAAGCGTGTATATCGGCTCTATCGGGAGGATGGACTGAGCCTTCGGCTCAAGAAGCCCCGGCGCAACGTCAGCGCCGCCAACCGAGTGCGGCAACCCGCGGCATCGGCTGCCAACGAGATGTGGTCGATGGACTTCGTGTCCGACGCCCTGTTCGATGGCCGGCGCTTGCGAGCGCTGACGGTGGTCGACACCTTCACGCGCGAGGCGCTGGCGATCGATGTTGACCAGGGCATCAAGGGCGAGCAGGTGGTTGCGACGATGGCGCGGATCTCCTCGATCCGCGGCGCTCCCAAGACCATTCGCGTGGACAACGGACCGGAGTTCATCTCCAAGGCGCTCGACCGCTGGGCGTACGAGAACGGCGTCACGCTGGACTTCAGCCGGCCGGGCAAACCTACCGACAACGCCTTGTGGAATCGTTCAATGGTCGCTTGCGCGACGAGTGCCTGAACGCGCACTGGTTCCTGTCGCTGGCCGATGCCCGGGCCAAGATCGAGGCCTGGCGCCGGGACTATAACGAGAGCCGTCCTCACACATCGCTTGGGTGGCTGCCGCCGGTCGAATATGCTGCCGCCGCGGCCGAGATCGCCGCGGAATGAACGCCGGATACTCACGCCCAGACTGGATGAGAAACCGGGGGACCTCACTCAACGACCGCATCATTGCACAGCTACGCTGGTGCGGGGGCCGTACACCCCATCACGTCACAGACCGCGCGTTTGGTGGCGTTGCGTTCGGTTTCAGGCGTCTCCATGGTCGTTCTTTGATGGCCACATGGCCATCTGTAGAACGCTCGCGGACGAGATTGCGGACGAATGGCTTTAGGGCTTGTGCCGACCAGCTCAAGAAATTCAGCATTGTTGACCTGAGCGGCGGCTCTTCCTGAAATCCGCCATTCGTGTTGCGCAAACCAGCCGGTCGGCTTTACGCCCAATCTCGGCCGTTCGCTGACGCTCGGCGCAATCCCAAAAGCTGCCTTTGGTCTTATGGCCACTTATGGGGCGAAGGCGGTCGGTGGGCTTAGATCAACCGGATAGGCTGCAAGGCGCCTTCTTCTCCCGCAGGAGTGCGCCGACTTCGCGATCCTACGCATCGGGAAGCGTGCGGGGCGGGTGTGGTGTGGACGCCGATTGGCGCGGACGACACTTGGAAGATTAGCCTAGTCCACGAAATGCGACAGGCGGGCTACGAAATTGACGTCACGAAGACTCTCGCCCTGTAGCCTGGTCGGTGCCGCAGCTTGGGCACCGTAGGCCGCGGCGTTTCCTTGTCGACTCCGAAGTACCGGGCCAGCCGCTCGCGATCGCGCTCGGCCGGGTCGTAGGGCACGCTGGGAGTTAGGTAGTTCGAGAGGTGCCCGGCACCTCGCCCCATGAAGCGCGAGAGTTCCCTTCGACACGCTTTACGCTGGCGCACCAGCTCGGTCAGGCGCGCGCGCCGCTCAGTGGGAAGCATGATCTTCATGGTGCGGCCCTGACTGCGCCGAGTCGGAACATTAGCAGAGCAGAGCGTCCGGCTATGGAAGCCCAATGCTCACGCGGTGGCTCGATCCAGAAACCGCTGGACCCTCGCGAACGTAGACTCTCCAACCGCGCATGCCGCCTCCCAACTGAAGTACTCGGCCGATATGGAGCTCGAGAGCCAGATCTCGGTCAGATAATCCCTGACGGCCGCCGCCCTCTCAAACCTGTCCCTGAGGGCGCCAGAGCGATAGTGCTCAGCTAACGAGTCGAAGAGCTCCTCGTCAAATAAAGGAATATCAACGGCAATAGCCTCTAAGTATGGGAATGTTGTGCACCAAATTCTCAAGTGATAAGCGCCAACGGTGTTTATCCTCCATAGATCTGGAAGGGTGCCGTAGAGGCCGGCCTCGTCCTCATCAAACGTAACCCGCCGGTTGGATTCTACGAGGCGCATATTATTAGCGAGACGAATGGCGGACTCAATTGAGGTGGCCCTAAATCCCCAAACCTGCATCTCCCGCGTAAGGTCCGCGTAGCTTACGAAACCTTCGGAATTACGATGTTTACCGCTTGCGTCCAAGTAGGCCAAGATCAGAGGCAGTAGGAAGTGCTCTTTCTTATCGGGCGAAAACACCGAAAAGATATTTGCTGATAGTGAGCGCGAAGGATCAAAATACCTAAAATCACCCTTTATTGCAACTTTCCACCAATCATGGGTAGGGATAATATAATTCCCCTCCCGCTCCAACACGCGAACGACGGCCTCAGCGTCCATGTTTGGCGACCCCATCAGGTTAGCTATTAACTCGATTAGCAATCGAATATTGCCACCCGTAATATTCTCTAGAAAAAGATTGACCTCGTCACTGTTGTCAACCGTGTGCATTATCACCTGGAGAAATGCGGCTACGTTGCTGAGGTTCAATCGAATTTGGGAAAGAGACTCAAGGCTCCTCCGACCCTCGGCGACGTCAAGCGCAAATTGTAACCGCTTACGCACTACGGCATCGATGCGCGGCGGCGCAATTGTGAAAACTCGATGGGGATACGCTGATAGTGCGCCAGAGCGTTTGGACTGATAGAAGGTTCGCGGGCGCATCGACACGAAAACTGTTGCTCGCCAATCCGACGCCATCGTCTGCGCGATGATGAACGCCTCCGCCTGCGTTTCAGAATCCCTCTGATCCGAGTTGTCCAGAGCAATGATAATTTGCTTCCTCTTCTCCTTCGCCAGGAACCCAATAGCGGCCTTGACGTGAGAAGCGCGATCATCCTGCCTTTTTGCGAGCATCTCTAGCAAATGGCGGCCGTACTCTTGAGGATTGGAAACCTGCAGAGAGCCGTATATACCTCGATCAAATCTCTTTATTTCTTGTTTGTAGACGCTTTTTACAAAGCCGGCTTCAAATATGTCGACGTTGTACTCTTCCAAGAGTGCGGATTCCACCTGATCGAGCACAACTTCCTTCAGATCCGAAGATAGTGCTCCGGTACGCCCCAGATCGACATAGATGTAGAGAGCATGCTGAAACTCGTCATACGCACTGACATACATAAGATGCTTTAAGAATGACGACTTACCGACCCCTACATCTCCTAGAAGAACTATAGGTCTGTTGGATATCGCGTCGGAAAGAACTTCAGGCGTCAGCAGGGGCTTGCCTGGCTTTGCCATAACGGGCTCGACACGCGGGGATGCCTCCTCTGCCGGAAAGAGAGAGGCATATCGAGCGTTCAGCATTTGCTTGCTTAAGAGAGCATGTTGGGAGAGCGCACCACTTTCACAATAGCACTCCTCAAAGAATTGCTGTTCTATATCTTTCTGCAACTCCACATTGATAAGTAGAAGGTGCGCCATACTCGCAAGCGATTGCTGCAGAGCAGATGGTTGGATATACTGAGGATAGTTCGGAATTATGGAAGACAGCCTCTTCGGAGCGCTTGGCGCCGACATCCTTTCGAGGAAGCTGCGAAGAATACCTTGGCGAAGACCTTCCGGCGAGAGGAAGTCCCAGAGGCGGTCGAGATTGCGATCTAGGTCATCGAGGCTCGATACGACGAGGCACTTGCCCGGGATGGTGGCGGTGAGATCTGGCTCTCTCGGGCAGAACGCCACGAGTTGGTGTCCGTTCGTTGCGACAGCAATGTCGGCGCCGCGGTCTAGGCAGTATCTATTAACCTGAACGATCGCTTCACGCGCATCGTCCGAGGCGATCGCGATGGAGCTAATCTCATGGATCATCCCTCGACGTGTCCGCACTGGGATCGAAAAGACCCTCCCTTCGGCCTTCGCCTCCCAGATGGCCAGGGTTGGCGAACCGAGTTCATAGTCGGTGTATGTTCGCCCTTGTGCACGCTCTAACCGAATTTGGTCACGAGACCACCCAAACAAGCCTTGGATGAGGACGTCGATCAGATGAAACCGCGTATCCGCTTCGTTGCGCTGTTCGGTACCAACCTGCTCGGCGAGCAACTGCCGCATCGCCTCTTTAGCGTCGGATAGCTCGACCGCAGTTTTTATATCCATGCCCCACCCATCTAAGCGCTTCGCTTAGATTGATATTGCATTACCCCACGCTTGGTCGAGAGCCTAACGCTCCAACGGCCGGCGACATGTTGCCGATCACCTGCCAATCATTGCAGCCCTAGCGGCCCTGCCATCTTGCGGCGAATTTCACGACTAATTGGCAATTTTTTCGGCGCGAGCGGGGAGGACACCAATCTCGTGCGAGGGATTCGAATTGGCACACGGCTTGCTATAATGTTCTCGTTGAAGGTCCACTCCCGATAGGGTCACCCATGGAGGGCGCCATGTGAACGAAAGAAACTCAAACGAGCGTCGGGCGGCGCACCAGGGCCGTGGTGCACCGCCGGGCGCTCCAGGGATGGCTCAGACAGCGGCCCGCTGCTGAGCGGGAAGGCGCTAAGTCCTCTCGGTGTAAACGAGATGCTCTGTCTCGAACGTCTGCTTCGGCACCATTCCGCCCTAAAGCTGCTTGTCTGCAACCGACCCGATCTTTGTCGTTCGGTGATACCGGTTATGCAGAAGCCGGATGTCGGCTCTTGGCCAGACCCGCCGTTCGACACGTCGCTGGCGAATGGCAGAAAAGTCCCGATGCCGGCCAATGCCGGCGGCGGATTGGCGGAAAACCCTGTTGTCGACAGGAATGTACGACAAACAGGTGATTTCCGCTGCGCCGGGAGTGCCATTTACCGCTTACGGGCCGTGCCAATCAGGGCTGACATCTACACGGTAGAAAAGCGACCGATTTAGCCTTCCCAAAAGGGAACGCTTGGTGAGCAGGGGAGGGGAGGGCGAGCCCCACTCGAGCAAGTGCTGCGAAACCGCCGCCGCCGGACTCTCAAAAGCCGTTCTCAAAATGGCTTTCTTGAAGGGCGCGTTCCACACCGAGTTGTGAGAATGAAGCACAATGCTCATCGGCTAGCTCGAGGGCGTAAACGCCTGCGCTATGTGGCGGCATTCTGATCACGCTATCTGACGTGCTCCCACCCAAGCAGGGGAGAGCTTGGCGACCCGAATAACACCTGTTTGTCGTACATGCGCCCCGCAAACGACCGCCAGAGTGCAGCGGTAGCTCTCGGCAGGACCGCCCGACTGAATGGCCGAGAGTGGGTGGAGAGCGGACATAGGAAGGTCACGGACCCGTTGATCGGCGGCGGCCTTTTGATTTGAACCTTACAAGAAGCGCGCAGGGTGATATGAAGGACGCGAGCCAGCGGAAACTGCGTCGTCACTTCGGGTGGTCGCGCGCCTAGGTCCGCTGGCTCACCTTACCACATTTGAGCGAGACACTTCAGACCTTCCGCTAGTGGGGCGGGAGCAGACCGGCTGCTTTTCCATTCGAAGCGGAACGGCAGCTCCTGGGTCAGGCGAGGCGCTGAGCGGCTGAAAATGGGTGGGAAGCGGCCACTCCGCCGCCCCCCCACATTAGCGGAAAAGCGCGGCCCTCAACTGTCCTGCAAAAAACACTCCTATCCCGCTACGGAAGTTGCCTTCCGTCCCGACATCTCCGTGGATCAAGCCAATGAGCCTGCCTGCCGCTGTGATCGGACCGCCAGACAGGCCAATTGCGCTAGGTTTGTCCAACCCGATAGATATTCCGACGACCTGGTCCACCGTCGCAGTAATATCAGTGGAGTCTATCAACTCCGTATTCAAGCCAGGAAACCCATGAATAGTTACCTCTTGACCGATATATGGTGCTTCCACTTCACGCAAGTCAAAAGCGCCGAAAGGCGCCAGCCGCGCCGCTTCTATCGCGTCGAGCTTTATAGTCATGGCATCGACAAGAAAGCCGAATTGCTTGTTTTCAACGACGGTATAGCGCGGCCTATATTCACGGTCGGTGAGTTCAATTTCAAGTTCCCGCCCAACTACCGAGATCGCAGCGTTCCTGAATAAGGTGGCAACCGGCGGGGTGTTAATCATATGAGAAACGCAGTGAACACTTGTTGTAAGCCAAGACGAATTTCCGTCAGTGACCACGAATGCGGTTCCCGCCATTTGCCCCGCGCGAGATCTTACGTGAATTGGGATCGGTTTTGCCATTATACCCCTGCGTCGTTAGCCCCAGTGGTTATGCTACTTGGATGGCCAGGGCGTACCCACCTACGTTTTCTTTCTATCGCGTCTTCAAGAGACTGCAATCGCGCAAGCCGCCATGGCGAAAAATCGTGGATTTCAAACCGGCGGCTTCCAGGAAGAAAAGCGAGTCAGCGACTGTTCCTGACCGGTAAATAACGCGCTTTTCAAGGATCTTGATATCGACGGCTAAGCAGGCCTGCTTTCATTGATCCAAAAAGCGGTATCGCCCTGTCCCGCGTCAGCAAGAAGGATGCGAACGGCTTCTTCGATGCCGAACACCGCAACCGGATCAAAGACGTGCTTTAGCAATGCCGCCGCCTTTACGTCCACGTTGACCACTTTAGCTACGGCGTCCATCCGCTCATGAAATTTTGCTTTTAGCTCACGAAGAGCAATGGGGAGCATCCGCTCCAGCTTCGCGAAGGTGTCTGCATGAAAGCTGGTCTGATTTGACGCGCTTGCCGGCTTCCAGCGCCCTTCACCAGAATACACGGCGAAGAAAATCGAGCGGTGCCAATCGTGATTGCTGAGCTTTCGTGAGCCGTAGACATGCGCCACTGCTTGATTCCGCACGTCCAGAATGGCGCTGTGGTCGGCCCAATCCTCAGGCGTCAGCTTCTTCTCTGATAGCTGGATGGACCCGCGCTCACCCTTGTCCCCGTTGGTCGATGTCGCACGAGCATAAAGCATAATGGCATTCGCCATCAACGACCGTTCCACCGTCAACAGAACGGGTGTGTCCTGCTCAGTCGGGCGCTTAAGCATATCCCGCAGGACGTCCACGCAATCACTCGCCTGCCTCAGGTCACCCAAACAAGATTGTGCGCGCCATGCCTGCGTGACCATCGCCCGAAGTTTTACGTTCCCACTGCTCGCAAGCTCTTCCGCCACTGCCGCCAAGTTAGTGAACGCCGGTAATGTCATGGTCACCTCCCCCCACGCGATCCACGAACATAAACGAAAGTCGGATTTCGGGTACTAGGATTAGGCCGTGGAATGACTGGGATTGGGGCGGGAGCGGACCGGCTGCTTTTTCCTCCAAAGCGGACCGGCAGCTCCTGGCGCTGGCGCGGCGCTGAGCGGCTGAAAATGGGTGGAAAGCAGACCGGCAGCTTGCGGGAGCCGAGGCGGGGATAGCTGCCGTTCAAGCTCGCCTCGTGCACGCGGCGCAGGTAGCCTTATAAGGGAGAGACCCACAGGAAGGAGATCACATTGATGATGCAACTTGAGCAGTATATCGCTGCCTGGCGGGCGCACGACGTGGCCGCGATACTCGCGACGCTTGCTCCGGATTGCGTCGTCATTGAGAGCTTCGGACCGATCTATCGCGGGCACGATTGTGTAGCGCAATGGGTGTCGAGATGGCTGGCTGAGGACGGCTGCGTGATCGACTGGACGATCCGCGATCTACGAACCTCGGGTGAGGGTGAAACTGCCGAATGGGCTTTCCACTACAGGTGGCGTGGTGAGGAAAAGCGGTTTGACGGGGCAACCATCGCCACACTACGCGATGGCAAACTCTCGTATCTACGTGAATATGCTACGACGGCGGCGCTCTACGATTGGCGAGGTGAGTGGCAGCAGACCTTTGCAACGACGGTATCATAACGTGCTCCAACGAACTTCGACAAATGGACTAGCAAGTCGGGTGCCATCCCACTGATCGGCTAACGTCCGCCTCCAGGCCGTTTTCGGACGATACGAGCGCCGACAGAAATGACCGACTTTGGGCGGGAGCGGACCGACAGCTTTTTCATCCGAAGCGGAACGGCGGCTCCCGGCACGGGCGCGGCGCTGAGCGGCCGAAAATGGGTGGAAAGCGGACGGGCACTTTCGGGCGAAGGCGGCTTGTAACCGAACCTATCGGCGACCTGCTCGCCGATCAAAATATCGCTTCGTTCGCCAGCCAAGCCATAGTGCTACCAACGCACTCGCGAGCCAGCAGAGGTCGACCGCTATTCCTGCGCGATCAGCATCATCTGGTCCACCCTCCGGCGCGACTAGGAAGAACAGGGTGACGAAATAGAGCACCAGAAAAGAGGTGGCCGCAACGAAGAAGCCAGATGCGATAGCCCCCGCCCTCACACCCTTGTAATTGCCTGATGCCATGCACCGAAGCTGGACCAATGTCGGCTTTGGGGCAATCGTAGTTTACCGCCCTACGGCCGAAAGCGGGGCGGGAGCGGACCGGCAGCTTTTTCATCCGAAGCGGAACGGCGGCTCCTGGCACGGCCGGGCCGCTGAGGGGCCGAAAATGGGTGGAAAGCGGAACGTCTGCTTTGCAGCCCTCAACCGGCAGAAGCTGCCGTCGTTTTGCCGATGCGTCTACCCGAGGAAGAGCTTGACCCTATAGGGGCTACAGCCTTTATGGGCGCTCCCGGGAAGCACCATCAGGCCGGTGCAGAGTAGGGACAGTCGCTTGCAGCTGAGAACACATGCGCGTGCGTTGACGGCGTCGTCGGCTCTTTCGATCGCGGCATGCTTCGCGCCTACGCCCGTCCACGCACAAGATAATCCGGGAGCCGAAAAGCCAGAGGGTGAGGAGATCATCGTGCAGGCGACCCGTACTGGTCGGCGCGTGCAAGACGAACCGATCCGTGTCGAAGTGCTGGACCGGGAGGAGATTGAAGAGAAGATCCTCATGTCGCCGGGTAACATCGCCATGCTGGTGAACGAGACGCCGGGCCTCCGCGTACAGGTGACCTCTCCCGGCTTGGGTGCTTCGAACGTCCGGGTGCAGGGATTGAAGGGGCGCTATACGCAAGTTCTAGCGGACGGTCTGCCGCTCTACGGTGGTCAGACGCCCTCACTTGGTTTGCTTCAAATCCCCCCGACCGATCTTGGCCAGGTGGAGATCATAAAAGGAGCGGCGTCCGCCCTTTATGGCCCCTCCGCTTTGGGCGGCGTCATCAACCTGGTGTCGCGTCGGCCCTCTCCCGAACGAACCGGTGATCTGTTGCTCAACGCGACGACGCGGGGTGGGCAGGACGTGACCGGCTACAATTCGGGCCCGCTCTCCGATACGCTGAGCTACTCGCTGACAGGTGGCTTCAACCGACAGGATCGGAAGGACGTGGACGGCGATGGCTGGGCGAACATCCCGGGCTATCATCGCTGGACTGTTCGGCCTCGCCTATTCTGGAACGGGCCGAGCGGCGCCAAAGCCTTCGTCACGCTCGGCTCCATGACCGAGCAGCGTAAGGGTGGGACGCTCCCTGGCCGCGTCGCGTCCGACGGCAAGGCCTTTGCCCAGGACCAACGCAGCCGCCGCTTAGATGGCGGCTTGAACGCGCAAGCGCCCATCGAGGGCGTCGGAACGCTATATCTGCGCGCGTCGGGTGTGAACCAGTCGCACCGGCATCGTTTCGGAGACGTCGTAGAGAACGACCGTCACCAGACATTGCTGGCAGAAACGTCGCTTGGCGGTGAAGGCGGTATAACGACCTGGCTGGCCGGTGCGGCGTATCAGGTCGATAGCTATCGTTCGCGTACTTTTCCCGCGTTCAACTACACCTATCGGGTGCCCGCGCTGTTCGCACAGGTCGAGCAGAAAGTGCTTCCCGCCCTCACGCTCGCGGGTAGCGCACGATGGGACGATCACAGCAAATATGGCTCGCACTTGAGCCCGAGAATTTCGATGTTGTTCAAGCCAGGACCATGGACAGTACGCGCGTCGCTCGGCCGCGGCTTCTACGCTGCGACACCGTTCGTCGAAGAGATCGAGGCGGCCGGCTTGTCCCGCCTTCAGCCGCTGCAAAGGCTTGGCGCCGAAACTGCAAACACGGCTTCAATCGACTTTGGTTATGCGCGCGGGCCGATCGAGGCGAGCTTGACTCTTTTTGGCTCCGACATCGCCCACGCCGTGCAGCTCCGCGACATCGCCACTGATCGTGTCGCCCTGGCCAACGCTGACGGGTCCACCCGCACGCGGGGCGCGGAACTGCTACTTCGCTATCGCTGGGACGCAATCACCCTGACCGGAAGTTACGTCCACACAAATGCCGAGGAGCCGAATCCCGATGGCTTCGGGCGCCGCACCGTTCCGCTTACCCCACGCGATACCGCCGGCTTGACAGCTGTTTGGGAAAAGCCTGGACGAGGGAGACTAGGTCTGGAGGCGTATTACACCGGCCTGCAAGGATTGGAGGACAACCCCTACCGAACGCTGAGCCGGCCCTATGTTGAACTTGGGGCAATGGGCGAGCTTGTGCTTGGAAACGTCAGTCTGTTCGTCAACGCCGAGAACTTGCTGAACTTCCGCCAGACGCGCTACAACCCGTTGCTGTTGCCGACGCGTGCGCCGGACGGGGCATGGACCGTCGATGCATGGGGGCCCTTGGAGGGCCGCACTATCAACGGCGGTGTGCGCCTCCGATTTGGCGGAGAGTGAAGGGTGTCACTGACGATCGGCGATCTGAGCAAAGCGACGAACACAAAGGTCGAGACGGTCCGCTATTACGAGCGCATCGGTCTTTTGCCGAAGCCGCCTCGAACTTCTGGTAACTATCGAAATTATGGCGAGGCGGAGCTGGGCCGCCTGTCCTTCGTTCGGCGCGCCCGCGACCTGGGATTTTCGCTTGATCAGGTGAGGGCGCTACTCAGTTTGTCCGACGATCGGGATTGCGATTGCGCTGGCATCGATCGAATTGCCAACGAACATCTTGGGGAAGTGGATCGGAAGATCGCTGACCTTAAGGCGCTTCGTCGCGAGCTGAAGGCGGTCATCGACTCCTGTGACGGCGGTACCGTCGCAGAGTGCAGGATTATCGAGGCTCTGGCGCCGCGGGGGTGAACAAACGTCAGCTTCCGGGCAACGCCAGCGCGAACCTGAATGACTGACTCTGGGCGGAAGCAGACCGGCAGCTTTTTCATCCAAAGCGGAACGGCCGCTCCTGGCGCGGGTGCGGCGCTGGGTGGCGGAGAGTGGGTGGAAAGCCGAAATTGTGATAATGTGAAAGAGGTTGAGACGGTGACAGCGGGCCTTTTACCGAGACCTCACCAAAAACTCGACATGTCCAGAGCGCCTTGCCACGTCGTGTCTCGCTGTGCTTGGCACCACCTATGTCTTTTGCTGAAATCCTGTGAACTTATTCAGTAGTGATCTATAGAATACCATTTCCGGCATCAAAAATGGCAGCATCAAAATCGGTTGGAACTCACGGGGGTTTATGAATTTTAAGGCGAAATACCAGTTTATCCCGGTGAAAACGGCAATGAGAACCCACGCTGTAAACTTCACTATTAAGCGCTCGGATATGACTATCAAGACCATGGTCATTGACGAAAGTATAGCGAACATCACCGCGTAATCTGAATACGAGGTTTTCGAAAAATAGATATAAATCGCATAGGTTGGTACGAGGCACGCGGCTGATAGGCCAAAGGCATATCGGCCGAAGGGGTGGCGTTCCCCACTATCGCCTACCTCTTCATTTGCGTTGTGCTCATGCATGTGACCCATCCCCTGTAGGCCTATCGTCAGCGGAAACATTACAAAGGCCGCGAACGTCGGCAAGTGGGGCGTGAGCAGACGCGGCTACGCGTCTGAAGGACCCGTCCATCCAGTACGAGCAAGCGTGCCCACGAGGGTAGACCGAGGGATGCCGAAATTCCGGCACACCGCCGCTTTGCTGGTGCCGGATGCCAGTGCTTGGATCACCGCTTCCATCTTCTCCGCGTCGATCGTTGGCGGCCTCCCGCCCTTGCGTCCTCGGCGCTTTGCTGCGGCAAGGCCGGCAACTACTCGCTCACGCGTCAAAGCTCGCTCGTACTGTGCCAAGGCACCGAACAGGGAGAACAGCAGCTCGCCGTGGGGGGTGGTCGTGTCCATCTGCTCGGTAAGCGAGCGGAACGCGATGCCGCGCTCTTTCAGGTCCGCTATGATCGAGAGGAGGTGGGACAAAGAGCGCCCGAGACGGTCAAGTTTCCACACCACCAGTGTGTCACCTTCAGCCAGATAGGCGAGGCAACCTTTGAGGCCTGGTCGATCGTCCCGCGCGCCGGAAGCTTTGTCGGTATGAATGTTCCGCGGGTCGACACCCGCCGCGATAAGTGCATCACGCTGCAGATCCACCGATTGACGATCATCGGCGGACGAAACACGCATGTATCCAACGAGCATGTACGGAAAACCCCCAAAACCGTATTTTCGTACACTGCACCAAAGCGACAGGGTTTGTCGATCACTTTCAGCGACAAGGCGATCGCGGAAACAGGGTTGTCGCGCAGGGTGTCGGAAATCATGTGTTTTCCGACAGGAGCATGCCTGGCCGTTTCCGACCATTTTAAGCCCAGTCCGGGACGGCTCCGCGAATGGCGGCTCATGATGGGAGCCGCCATTCGCTTAGTCGATAAGTTTTTACTCGGCGGCAGACATCCACTGCACGGCATCCGCACCTGCCGCGATCCTAAGCGGCGCGTTCGGATCGGTGGCAGCCTGCCAGACCGCCGCAGCGACATCGACTGCATGTGTGACCGGGCTGCCGTTCTCACGAGCATGGGTGATGAAACCTTCGATCATAGGTTTGTAATCGGGGTTATCGAGCCCGCGCAGATGCGGCATTGCGTTGCTGCCGAAGCTCGTCTCGGGCGAGCGTCCAGGCAGCACGATGTGCACGCGCACGTCGAATGGTTGCATTTCGACCGCGAGGCTCTCGGTAAGCGCGTCAACTGCCGCTTTGCTCGCCCGATAAACGCTGACCAGCGGCAGAGGCCTGAGCGTCGTTGAAGACGTGACGTTGATGACCGTGCCGCTACGACGCTTGCGGAAACCCGGCAAGACAGCCTGCACCATCGCCAGTGTCCCGAGCGTGTTCGTTTCGAATAACTGGCGAGCGGTAGCCGGGTCGATCAGCTCGATCGGCACGGCGGCACCGAAGCCTGCATTGTTTACCAGCACGTCGATGTCGCCGGCCTGCGCCAGCGTCGCTGCGATGCTGTCCGGGTTCGTGACGTCGAGCGGCAGAACCGTGAGATTATCGGATGCGGGCAGGCTATCGGCTTTGGGTTGCCGCATTGTGGCGATGACGTTCCAGCCGTTCTCTAGGAACAGTCTGGCCGTCTCAAGGCCGAAGCCCGAGGAACAGCCGGTGATAAGGACGGTGGACATAAGCGCGCTCCGAGGTTGTTGGCGTCACCCGGATATGGCAGCCGATCGAGAGATCGGCTATGCGTTGATGTCTCGATTCCATTGGCGATAGTCTTGATATGAATGTCGATCCGCTTGCTGAGATCGTGACGCTTCTCCAGCCCTCGGCCAGCTACTCCAAGCTTGTCGAATATGCCGGACGCTGGCGCATCCGTCGCAACATTGAAGGCAAGCCGGTCTTTTTCGCTGTGCTTGATGGGGAGTGCCGCGTCGTATCTTCCGGTCGTCCGCCGATCATCGTGCAAAAGGGCGATTTCGTGCTGTCCCCATCGACCAACGATCACATTGTCGAAAGCATCGACGCGCCGCCGCACGGGGTCGAGATGATGCCAACCGAAATGGGTGAGGGACGATTTCGAGTCGGGCCGTCTGGCGAACCCGTGAACTTGAAACTGCAGGTTGGCTTGTGCAGCTTCGCCTCGCCAGATGCCGCTTTGCTCGTCTCCCTATTGCCGGCAATGATTGTCGCGAGGGGCGAGCCACGCCTTGCCTTGTTGCTTCAGTTGGTGGGGGACGAGAGCCGTCAGTCCCGGCCGGGCCGCGAACTGGTGCTTGAGCGCTTGCTTGAAGTTCTGCTGATCGAGACGCTTCGGAGCGGGGTCGATACAACCTCGGTGCCGAGCGTTGCGCGAGGTTTGTCAGACGATCGCCTCGTCTCGGCCTTGCGCGCCATGCATGCGCGCCCCGCGCACGGATGGACGGTCGTTGATCTTGCTGCAGAGGCTGCGATGTCCCGTTCGGCTTTTTTTGCCCGTTTCAGCCGGATCGTCGGGCTGCCGCCGATGGAATATCTTTTAGCATGGCGCATGGCGCTAGCCAAAAGACTGCTGCGCGCGGATCGGGTGTCGATCGAGCACGTCGCAACTCAGGTTGGGTACGGTTCGGCAAGTACGTTCAGCACCGCTTTTTCACGGCATGTCGGGATGCCGCCGATGCGATATGCGCGGACGGCATTCGCCGTTTAGCTGCAACGAGCAGATTCCGGCCCACCGCTATCATCTGCATGGCGGGCTAAGCGATCGCGGCAGCTATTGCTGAAAGCGGTCATCAGAACCGAGCGTTGTGAACGGCGGCTTTGCCCAATGCCGGCGGCGGAGTGGCGGAAAACCCTGTTGTCGAAAGGAATGTACGACAAACAGGTGGTTTCGGACAGCCTCGGACGAGGCAGGTTCCTCTGAGGGGCGCTAGCCGAAGCGACATTCGCCTCGGAACCATATCGCCCGTTGTACTCGCCTCGTTAGCAGAGCTCGCCCGCAATCATGTGTTTTCCGACAGCTCTGACGATCCGATCCCAGCGGTCTGCTTTACCTGGTCCTCAAGGGCCAGTCTGTTTTGAGTCGTTGCAGGACGCTTGAAGCACCGGCTCCCGCCCAGTGCTCGAAAGGCATACCCAAAAGGCACCTCCCAAATCCCGCATCGGCAAGCGAAACAATTCCTGGACTGGCTACTCGCCCGACCCAGATATCCTTGAAGCGTGGACCCCCGAGCCGGGGGAGGGGAACCGGGAATTCGTTTGAAGTTCCACGACCCGAGGCGATCCCGAATTCACCATACGCCTCAGGGAACGTACAGAAATTGTTTGGCAGCGTATGTGAGCTTCATCAGCGAAGCACGAGCCATTTTTCCCTCAAGAACCAACCTCAAATCATTCTGGTTACATGCCGTATGAGAACCTTCGAGTGCGCCAGGACCTCTGCGGCCTCTTCTGCGCTGTAGGAGGCATTCGGGTGCATCACTTCATTGCGCCAGCTGATCCTAACCGCGTTGAGGTGCGCCGAAAGCGCACCATATTGCTGCTTTTTAGCCGCTTGCGTTCGTGTTTTGCTGGGGAGCGCATCTACCGCTTTGTTAACGTGTTGAACAATTTGATACCAATTTTCCTTGCTCGGCTCAATTTCAATGCGAAGCCGTTTCCCGACGGCCCTTAACGTCGCCTCCAAAGCCCTCATCATGTGAAAAACGCTCGCTGTGCTGCATTGTAGTTCAAGGCAGCGGATAGCAGCGGACACATCTGCCACGATAGCGGGCAACTTCTTCTCAATGTCACCGAATTCACTGAGGCCCAAATTAGAACTTCCGAGAACGATGTACTTGTCTGAAAGACCTTTTTCCAGGACTACCTTCAGGTTCTCTAACGAACGCTGATAACGGACGGCTTCTGCCGAATGGATGCTAAGTCCGCCTACACAATAAACGTTATGAGCGTCTTCAACCTCAAGGATGACATGGCTGAGTTGCGGCATGCTCCATGCCCTTGCCGCCGACAGCAGCACCTTCAGCGTTCTGCCTATACTTTGGCTATGCAGGCTAAAAACAAGGTTTCTGCGGCGACACTCATCGACGTGAGCTGCCTGTTCAACGATGAAGCGAAGTGCACTTAGTAGCTCGCTCGCGTTTATGATCGATGATTCCACCGATAGATCCTACAGCGGGCTCGTAGCCTTTTCCAGCCCTCGACTGCCACGCCGACGGACCGCGGCCGCTGGCTGCCGCAAGGCCGGTATATAATCGTGGGAACCGTTAGCCGAACGGTAAGGAAGATAGACTTGGATCTCCAGCACGCCGAGTGCACGTTAGGCGCCGGTCATCAAGGAGCTATCTGTGGCATTCAAGTTTGGAGCGGCGTCAAACATCTCTCTGGAGTCGCCAGAGCGAATGTTTCTCGACTTTAGCGACCGCGTGTTCAAAGGGCTTTTGACCCATCAAGGCCACGTTCTCACCGAATATCAGCAAAAAGCGATGTCGTCCTCGAATGTCGCCATTAAGCTTCCTACAGGCAGTGGAAAGACCCTTGTCGGTACACTAATAGCAGAATGGCGACGCCGGAAAGAGCATGAGCGTGTTGTTTACGTCTGCCCGACGCACCAGCTGGCGCACCAAGTAGTTGAGGAAGCACGCGGAAAGTATGGCTTCGGCGAGTCTATTGCGGCTTTCGTAGGAAAAAAGTCGAGTTATAAGCCTGAAGACAAAGGCAGATTCCAGTCTGGGGACGTTATCGCCGTAACCACATACGGTGGACTGTTTAACGCTAAGACATTTTTTGACGAGCCGCATCTTCTTATTTTCGACGACGCTCATGCCGCCGAAAACTACATGACGCAGCATTGGTCCCTACAGATCGAGAGAGTGTCTCACAAAGCGCTTTTCGCCGTCTTAACGGAAATCCTCTCCCCGTGCCTATCTGCACTGGATGTTAAGACGCTTCGTGACGATGCCCAGACATCTGGTGATATGTCCTGGGTCGATATGGTCGCGACGCAGTTCATTCGATCCATCGAGCCGCAATTGATTGCAGCACTGGATGAGCATCTTGCTGGGGATGACCTGAGGTGGCGGTGGCAAGAGGTGAGGGGGCACCTCGCTGCGTGCCGGTTCTATATAAGTGCGGGGGAAATCCTTATCCGGCCGTTAGTGCCGCCGACAATGCGCTACTCCCCGTTTGCGAAGGCGAAGCAACGAATTTTCATGTCAGCCACGCTAGGCGAGGGTGGAGACTTGGAGCGGGTCACTGGCGTGCCTAAGATCACGCGCCTGAGCGTGAGTGAAGACTTCAACGCTCAAGGGGTCGGACGTCGCTTTTTCCTCATGCCTGGCAAGGCTCTGGCGGAGGAGGAGCAAAATGCACTACAGTGCGCCGCGATCGAGGAAGCCAAGAAAGCTGTTGTCTTGGTTCCCGACTTTCGACGCGCTGCTGTAGTTGAGGCGGAGATTGCGAGTACAATCCAGTACCCGGTTTTTAACGCTAAGCAGATTGAAGAGTCAAAGGCGCCCTTTGTAGAAGCGGAAGCTGCCGTCGCCGTACTAGCGAATAGGTACGACGGCATTGACTTTGCCGATGATCAGTGCCGTCTTCTGGTCATGCGCGACCTACCGTCTGCCTCAAATCTGCAGGAGAGATTTCTTCAATCGCGAATGAGTGCAGGGCTTCTTCTTGCAGACAGGATTAAGACTCGCTTCGTCCAGGCAGTTGGTCGATGCACCCGCTCCGCGACTGACTACTCCGCTGTAATTCTACTTGGCGAGAACTTACATACTTACATCAGCAAGAAGGAAACGAGAACGGCTCTTCATCCAGAGCTGCAGGCTGAGATCACTTTCGGCATGTCAGAGTCAGGCACAGCAGAGGAAATGCTCGACAACCTTCGGATCTTTTACGCTCGCGGCGAGGAGTGGAAGGCTGCCGACAACCAAATCCGACGATTGCGTGGTGAGGCAGTTCAGACAACCTTACCGGCGCTAGATCAGCTTCGCGAGGCGGCTTCTCAGGAGGTGGCGTTCCAATATGCCCTATGGGATAATAATCCAGAGGCAGCGTTAGAGGCCGCTAAGAAGATACTGACGATTCTGCAGGACGGGGGCCTTAAGGGGTATCGCGCGCTCTGGAATTACCTCGCTGGCGATGCAGCGAGCCAGGTGACTGCTTCAGGTCTCTCCGACCTTAGCAGCGCCGCGAGGGAGTATTACCGTATGGCCGCCAAGTCGGCCCCGTCGGTTCACTGGTTTCGCGACCTTTCAAACGATCGTGGCGCTCCTGCCGAGGAAGAGGCTCGACCAGGCAGCACCGCGGCTCCGCTGATTGAGCGATTAGAACAGCGCTTTGCCGAGCTGGGGACGAGGCACGATGAAAAATTCGTCAAGGTCGAAAAAGCGATCTTGGAGTCGATTGATCAGGACGAGCACAAGGCATTCGAAAGAGGCCAGAAGGAGCTTGGCTCTCTTCTTGGATTTGAGGCCGGCAACGAAGAAACGAATGCGGCTCCTGACGGTTGGTGGATCGCAGATGATACCTTTGCGATTGTCTTTGAGGACTACACTGAGGCGCAGCCAGACAGCACTCTCGGTGTTGTGAAAGCTAGGCAGGTCGCCAGCCATCCCATATGGCTTCGGAACAGATTTAAGTTCACGGATAAGACGCAGATACTACCGGTTTTGGTTAGTGGTATCAAGGGTGCAGATGACGATGCCGCGCTACATCTTGGAGATGTCGCATTCTGGAACTCGGAGGAATTCCGGGTTTGGGCGAAAAATGCCGTCAGCGTTATCCGGTCCTTACGAACTTCTTATCCTGGCCCAGGTGACCTTTTTTGGCGAGAGGACGCCATGGCTGCGTATGCTGCGAACGGCTTAGATCCCCTGTCTCTGCGTCAAAGGCTCACGCCATTGAAGTCGGCAACCACGTTTTAGAGGCCGAGCGGACTAGATGTCGCTACCTGAGCGCTGTTGCCGGCTCCATCGCGGCGGTGGCAGATGCTCGCGTGTGACGGCGGTAACAAACCACAACGTTGGCCTTATATCCGGTTCGGGGCGGCATCCCGTCGCCCCCTATCAGGAGTACGAGCACAATGGCATTCGCAGACCTGTGCACCTTGCTTCTGGTGTTGTTCGCCTTCGGAACCCTTCTTTTGAAGGTCATCGAGGTGGCACGCCAGAAGTAGCACACGGGCGGGGGGGTGGCGGCAACCGCCCCCCCAAACGATTGAGGCCCCGGGGCGGCAACCCCGGGGCCTCTTTATCTACCAAGTGTGTTTCCGCACTGGCATTCGCAGGATCGACAATAGGTTGAATCGGCTGCGAGTTCAATAACGCAGGTGACCCCCGGACCCGTGCATCATCGCCTCCCAGGAGTCGCTGGCCCTTACGCCTCGATAAACCAACGTCATCCGCGCCCACGGGTGGGGAATGCGGGTCCTCTGACGGTCATCTTGGCAGCGTCATAAGGACGCTGCAGCTCCACGATCTCCGCGTATGTGCCGGTCAGCCAGCGGTCGATATCCTGAGGCTCTAAGATCGTGATCATGGCTTTTGGGTGGATCGGCTTGACGAGCTCGTTCGCGTCACAGGTAACCATCGTGAAGCTCGGCCCGGCGGTGGTTCGCTGCCAGAAGCCCGCAACGGCGAAGGTCGGTTGATCCACGACGCTGAACCACATTTCTCCCTTCAGCGGCGGCTTGCCGTCCCCGAGATCGTGCTTGTCAGGGGTGAACTCGGCAAACTCGGTCAGCGGAATGATGCATCGGTTCTCAGGCTTCTCAGCTAGCCGGCGCCACTGCGGGAGCTTGAGGTTCCTCACGTTCGTCATCGGGTAGGGGGCTTGTCCGCCGAGGACGTCCCAGGTCATCACATCCCAAGCCCGCTTGCCGTCTTGTTCGCGGATCACATAGTTCCGCGACTTCGGTCGCAGCTCGACCGGGTTGAACCGGTTGTCTCGAGGCCGCTCCTCAAACAGCTCGGCCGCGGATCCAAACAGCGTTTCGGGTTCACCGCTATAGCGGGCTCTGTTGCACATCTGGGCAAGCTAGCATCCGGCGCCCCATCTGCAACGGCCCTCGGGTAGCGGCGGCATGTTGCACGTCCGTTCCGTCAATCCACAGCTCAGTGATTGTCCCTGCCTTGACCGATCGGGCGGCTTAATGGAACATAAAGAGAACGAGTAGAGTCTTAGAACACGATGTCCGTCGCCCTCGAGTCTTTCGCGCCGACCCTAGCGCAGCTCCGAACGATCGCCACGCCGGCGACCGACTACCGGGTGCTGCCGTTCGGGGTTGAGGAGATCGACAACCGGCTCGGGGCAGGGGGGCTGCGTGCCGGTGCGCTGCACGAGGCGTCGGCGCGGAGCGTCACGATGGTCGACGATGCCGCCACGACGCTCTTCCTCGCCGGCATCGCCGCACGCGAGGCGGCGGGAGCGGGTGGTCCGGTGCTGTGGGCGAGCTGCCGCAGCGACCTCTACGCGCCAGGCCTGGCCCAAGCCGGCCTGCCATCCTCTAGCGTGATCTTCGCGCAGCCTAAGGACGATGCCGCGCTTCTGGCCGTTATCGAGGACGCGGTGCGCGACGGCACCCCGTCTGTGGTCGTGGCCGAGGCAACCCGGGTGTCGATGGTCGCAACACGCCGCCTGCAGCTGGTTGCCGCCGAGGCGGATATGCCGGTGCTGCTGCTGCGCCGCCGGCGCGCGCGTGACCAGGATCCCTTGGACGAACCGTCGGCTGCATGGACGCGGTGGCGCATCGGTGCTGCGCCGTCCGAGCGGCTGAGCGTCGCTGGTGTGGGGCGGTCGCGCTGGTTGGTGGAGCTGGCGCGCCAGCGTGGTGGGGCCTCCTTCTCCCTGATTGTGGAGGGTAGCGATGAGACGGGTCGTCTCGCTGTTCCTGCCGAACTTGGCCATCGAGCGGCTGAGACGGTTGGAACGGCCCGCATCGCGGCCGCCTGAGCGGCCGCCGCTTCAGCTCCCCGTCGACGATGATCCCGGCGCTTGCTCGGTGCCGAGGGGCGGGGGTTGGCGACCTGGTGCTCGCTGGGCGCGGCAAGGTGCGGATCCCCGCGCCAACGTTGAAGCGCAGATCGCGGCGCTGCCCTCGCACGCCAAGCCGCCGATGCGCGAACTCGGCCGACGCTCGGAGCCCGCCAGCAACCCGTACAAGGCAATTCATGGCGTAAACACCGCAGAAGCATCGCGTTTTCATATTGAAACCACATCAGAAGCACCGCTGGCGCTGGTGGGCAAGGTCGGCCGCCGGGAGGAGGTCGTGGCCGCGTGTGTGGGCGCGCAGGCGCTGGGCATCCGCCCCGGCATGGCCGCTACGCATGCCCGCGCATTGGTTTCGGACCTGGACTTCCGGCCTGCGGATCCCGAGGCTGATGCAGCGCTTCTCGATCGCCTAGCGCTGCTGGCGGTGCGCCGCTGGTCACCCACGGCGGCGGCGACGCCGATCGACGGGATCTGGATCGACCTCACCGGCTGCGAACACCTGCATGGCGGTGAGGAGCGGTTCTGCCGGCGGCTCCGGCAGTTCTGCCGGCGAGCTGGCTTCACCGCGCGCGTCGCCGTCGCCGATACTCCCGGCGCCGCACATGCCCTCGCCCGCTACGGCAGAGAGGATCTGACCCGGGTTGAGCCTGGCAAGACGGCCGATGCGCTCGCACCGCTGCCGATAGCCGCTCTTCGCCTATCCGCGCCTGCACAAGCTGCAGCTCGCAAGTTCGGGTTCGAGCGCGTGGCCGATCTCCTGCCCGTCGCGCGCGGCCCGCTGGCTCGCCGCCTTGGTCTGCCAGCTATCGAGCGCCTCGATCAGGCGCTTGGCGCGGTAGCCGAACCCATCACGCCCCGGGAAGACGCTGAGGTGCCTTTCGTCGAGCGCCGGTTGCTGGAGCCGATCGGCACCGCCGAGGCGATTGAGCAGGTGATGGGCGATCTGCTGGGCGACCTGGCCCAAGTGCTGCAGGAGCGGGGGCTCGGCGCCCGCTCGCTCCGGTTGACGGGTCTGCGCGTCGACGGCGGCGAGCAGGTGGTGGCGATCGGCACATCGCGGCCGACGCGCGAGGTATCGCACCTTCTCCGCCTGCTGAAGCTGCGCATCGGTCGCATCGATCCCGGCATGGGCCTCGAGCAGTTCTGGCTTGTCGCTCCTCATACCGAGCCGCTCGATGCCGTTGACCTGGGCGCGGTGCTCGCCGGCGACACGATGGTCCGCGACCCCTCGCGCCTCGTCGACGTCATCGCCGGTAGGATCGGCCCCAGTGCGGTCTTCCGCATCGCTCCTGTCGAGAGCCATGTGCCGGAGCGCGCGGTCGCGCAGGTCGATGCTAATGAGCAACCGGGAGAGTGGCCGGGTTGGCAGCGCCCGATCCGGCTGTTCGCGCGACCCGAGCCCCTCTTCAACGTGCTGGCGCTGCTGCCCGATCAGCCTCCGCGCCGCTTCGAGTGGCGAGGCAAGCGCTACACGATCGTCGGCGGCGATGGGCCTGAGCGCGTTCACGGTGAGTGGTGGCGCCGCGATGCTGAGACCTGGGCGGTTCGCGACTATTACCGCGTCGAGGACGAGGAGGGCGGCCGCTACTGGGTATTCCGCCGCGGGGACGGCTTCCAAGACAACACCGGCGACCTCTCCTGGTGGATTCATGGTGTGTTCGGATGAGCCGCTATGTCGAGCTGCAGGTGCTCACCCATTTCTCGCTGCTGCGCGGTGCATCGAGCCCTGACGAACTGTTCGTCGCGGCGGCGCTGCTCGGCTACCCGGCGATCGGCATCAGCGATATCGGCACCGTTGCCGGCGTTGTGCGAGCATGGGAGGCGCAGAAGGCGACGGGTGTCCGCTCGATCGCGGGCACGCGCGTGGATCTCTCCTGCGGCCGCCGGCTGCTTCTCTATCCGACCGACCGCCCTGCCTGGTCCCGGATCACGCGACTGCTCACCGTCGGCAAGAAGCGGGCAGGGAAGGGGGGATGCCTACTCCACTGGCACGATCTCGAGCCTTGGTCTGAAGGCGTCGTCGCCATCCTGCTGCCCCACGAGGCGGACGAGGAGAACCTGGCCGCCCTCCGAGACCTGAAGAAGGTCTATGGGCGGCGCGGCTACATGGCACTGTTCCAACGCCGTCGCCCCGGGGACGCGGTGCGGATCGATGCGCTGGCGAGGCAAGCAGGAGGTGCCGGCGTGCGCGCGGTCGTGACCGGCGATGTGCTTTATCATGCACCCGACGCGCGGCTGCTGCAGGACGTGGTAACTGCTGTGCGAGAGAAATGCACCGTGGACGAGCTCGGCTATCGCCGCGAGGTGAACGCCGATCGCGCGCTGAAGTCGCCCGACGAGATGATCCGGCGCTTCCGCGCTTATCCCGATGCGCTGCAGGCGAGTGTCGACATCGCCAGTGCCTGCACCTTCGACCTGGGCGAGCTGGCCTACCAATACCCACATGAGCGGCTGATCGACGGCCTGACCGCCCAAGAAGCGCTTACGCAGCTGGCCACAGAGGCGGTCGGCCAGATGTTCGACGGCGACGTGCCGGCTGCCTACACCAACCAGATCGCGCACGAGCTCAAGCTGATCGAGGAGCTGGGCTATGCGCCGTACTTTCTCACCGTCTACGCGATCGTGCGCGAGGCGCGCCGGCGTGGGATCCTCTGCCAGGGTCGGGGCTCGGCCGCCAACTCCTGCGTGTGCTTCGTGCTCGGCGTCACCTCGATCGATCCGATCAAGCACGAGCTGCTGTTCGAGCGCTTCGTCTCCGGCGAGCGGCGCGAGCCGCCGGATATCGACGTCGACTTCGAGCATGAGCGTCGTGAGGAGATCATCCAGTGGATCTACGAGACCTATGGTCGTGATCGCTCGGCGCTGACCGCTGTCGTCACCCGCTACCGCGCGCGCGGTGCCGTGCGTGACGTCGGCAAGGCGCTCGGCTTGCCCGAGGATCTGACCTCCTCGCTTGCGGGCCTGGTCTGGGGCTGGTCGGCCGAGGGGGTAGGGGACAAGCAGGTCGAGGAGCTCAACCTCGATATCGGCGATCGCCGGCTACGGCTGACGCTCGAGCTTGCCCGCAAGCTGATCGGGGTTCCGCGGCACATGAGCCAGCACCCGGGAGGCTTCGTCCTGACGCATGATCGCCTCGACGATCTGGTGCCCATCGAACCGGCGGCAATGGACGATCGCCAGATCATTGAGTGGGACAAAGACGACATTGATGCATTAAAATTTATGAAGGTAGACATCCTCGGATTGGGCATGCTCGGCTGCATGAACCGGGCCTTCAACCTGCTCGAGGCCGAAAAGGGCGTGCACGTCGAGATGAAGGATCTGCAGGAGGATGATCCTGCAGTGTTCGGCATGATCCAGAAGGCCGACACCCTCGGTACGTTCCAGATCGAGTCCCGCGCGCAGATGTCGATGCTCCCGCGGATGAAGCCGCAGCGCTTCTATGATCTGGTCATTCAGGTGGCGATCGTTCGGCCAGGTCCGATCCAGGGCGACATGGTGCATCCCTATCTGCGCCGGCGGGAGGGGCTGGAGAAGCCCGAGTACCCTCGGCCCGAGCTGCGCGCGGTGCTCGAGAAGACGCTGGGCGTGCCGCTGTTCCAGGAACAGGCGATGCGCGTGGCGATCGTCGGGGCCGGCTTCACCGCGGCCGAGGCGGATCAGCTGCGCCGCGCGATGGCGACGTTCAAGTTCACGGGCGGCGTGTCCCACTTCAGCGAGAAGCTGATCGAGGGGATGGTCGAGCGGGGCTACCCGCGCGAGTTTGCCGAGCGCACCTTCCGCCAGCTCGAGGGCTTTGGCTCCTACGGCTTTCCCGAGAGCCACGCCGCGTCCTTCGCGAAGATCTCCTACGCCTCGTGCTGGATGAAGCACCATCACCCTGACGTGTTCTGCGCGGCGCTGATGAACGCGCAGCCCATGGGCTTCTACGCGCCGGCGCAGATCGTCCGCGATGCGCGCGAGCATGGCGTTGAGGTTCGGCCACCCTGCATCAATGCGAGCCGCTGGGACTGCACGCTCGAGAAGGGCGACCGCTACCTGGCCGTGCGTCTTGGGCTGCGGCAGATTCGCGGGCTGTCCAACGCCGACGGCGCCAAGATCGTGGCGGCGCGGGGCACCGCGCCCTTCACCAGTGTCGAGGAGGTGTGGCGGCGGTCGGGGGTCCCGCGCGCGTCGATCGAGAAGCTGGCCGACGGCGACGCCTTCCACAGCTTCGGCGCCGATCGGAGGCAAGGACTCTGGAAGGTGAGGGGGCTTGGCGAAGCGCCGCTGCCGCTCTTCGCTGCCGCCGATCGCGCCGCTGAGCGCTTCAGCGCGGAAGGGATGGAGCCGGAGGTGGCGTTGCGGCCGCTGACCGACGGGCGCGAGGTGATCGAGGATTATCGCTCGCTGCAGCTGTCTCTTCGTGCACATCCGCTCTCCTTCGTTCGAGACGATTTGCGGCGGCGGGGCGTTGCCAAATGCGCCGATCTGGCGAACATCCGCGACGGCCGACACGTCGAGGTCGCCGGCATTGTCCTGGTCCGCCAGAAGCCGGGTTCGGCGAAGGGGGTCTTGTTCATTACGATCGAGGACGAGACCGGGATCGCTAATGGGATCCTCTGGCCCGACCGTTTCGAGGCGCAGCGCCGCACCATCATGTCAGCGTCGATGGTGGGCCTGAAGGGGCGGGTGCAGAAGGAAGGCGAGGTCATCCACGTCATCTGCGACCGCATCATCGACCACGGCGATCTGCTGCACAGGGTGGGGGAAATGTCGTTCCCGCACAAGACTGGCCGCGGTGACGGGGCGCGGCACGCAGGCTCCCCGGACCGCGGCGACGAGGCCTGGAAGCCCGAGGCGCGCAACCAATATTGGCCGCCGCACGCCGACGGCATGGACCCGGAAGACGTCGTGCGGTTCAAGTCGCATGACTTCCATTGATCGATGGCGAAGCTGGCCAGGCATCAGCGCGTCGTAATCGCGCTCTCAGTGCATATTCTGAGAAGTGGGGTCACCAGGTGCGCGCAATCCCGCGTCGATCTGCCCGAGATCCGCTTGGCGCTGCGCTGCCTGCTGCCGCATTGCCCAGAGAAGTGGCCACTGACCTGCTACTGGGATGCCGCTGGCCAGGAGAATGAGATTGGGCGGTCCCAAGGGGTGACTGCCGCGTTCAACGGCATTGTGCGGCAGCTGCGGCGCGCCGGCTGCTACGAGGAGGTGACGCCGCATGATCTTCGATAGAGCGCGACATGCCGGCTAAGGTCGAAGGCTCGTACAAGACCCTCGGCGAGTGGGCCATTGAGCGCGCGGATATGCGGATCGTCTGCGAATGCGGACGCACGATCAACGTGCCCGCCGACAAGATCCTCTCGCGGTTCGGCAGGGACAGCAGCGTCCAGCAAGCCGTGATCCGCTTGCGGTGCAGCACATGCCGGCGCCGCGGCATGCCACCATTTCTCCCATTCCGGTGTTGAAGCGCTAGGAAGGGTTGGCACGATGCCGGAGACGAAGCCCACAACGACCGACGATATCCGCAACTCGCTTGCGCACCTTCTAGCCGGCGCGGCGGGTGAAGATGAAGCGCACTGGCTGAAGCTGATTGGACCGGTGACCGCTCTTCCGATCATCGATGCTCCCAGGTCTAATTGGCGGATCGAGCCCAAGGGTAAGCCTGGGGAAGTGGAGGCGATTGAGAAAGCCGCAGAGGTGGTGCGCTTGGCCTACCCGTATGTGCCGTCTCCTCGCGCGGGAGGCGCCGCTCGCTGATGCCGCGGAAATGCGCCGAGCGAGCCTCAGCTCTGCTCGGCGCGCTGCGTACCACTCGTCGGGTTAGCGCTTCAGATACTCGCGAACGTCATCGGCACGATCGCCTACGGCGTTCACTGCCTCGACCAGCTTCTCCTTCGAAACACCGAAGGACTCCATCCAGTCTCGGACCTCATACTCCTCGCTCAGCGAAATCCGCTGGCGATCCTGACCACCAACCTGCGTCTTATCGTCTGCCATGTCTTCACCTTCTGGAGCGATGCCAAGCTGTTGTGATTATTCGGCTGAAGGGCCTTCCGGCTCATCGGCCCGCTTCCGCGTTTGGAGGTATGCACCCCCGGCGAGGGCCAGCACACCTGCCGCGCCTGCAATCAGGCCGCGGTTCCTCCTGAGAAATCCTTTGGCGGTCCGTTTGGACTTCGCTTTCGCGGAGCGGGCTTTCTTATTGGGCTTTGCTGTCATGCGGGCTTGAACCTACGTGCCGCTTACAAGTTGCTTGAACCATCCGTTGCAGGGCTCGCCCGAGCGTGGCTCTCCTCGGCAATGGCTTCCGTGGTGGAGAATATCATTGGCTGCGTCCCCGACCCCCGATTTCACGGTATCTGACGCCGACAAGCTCTCGATTGCCGGACATGTCGTTCCTGGGATCATGGAAAGCTTCCGAGCCATGTCTTCCGAAGGCGTCGTCACCGCTGATGACGTCATTGACGTCTTGTCGCTCTGCATCGCTACTATGCTCGAGAACGACACGCACATCACCACGCCCAAGCATACGCGCGACGCGATGAAGACCGTGGAGACGTTCGTTACGCGCTGGGCGCGCCGGCTGCGCGACGATCGCACGACAGCAGATGCTCCAAGCTTCCTAGCGAGATCGACTGAGCGATACCGTGCCGAGCTGGCAGAGATCGAGGCACAAGCGGGAGGGCAAAGCTGAGCCAGCGCGGTGAACGCGTCGCCTACTCCGCTGAGCCATCCTCCGAGGGAGTTTCGACATAGCGGCTGAGGACGGAGTTTCGCGCTGCCATCTTCTCCCACATCTCTGCGCTCTCGCTGTGCTTTCGCCGCACATTGATCAACGGCGTCGCTTCTGCGGCTTCACGGTGCTCGCGGGCTCTTTCGAGACAATAGGTCGGACTCTCGCTCATACCGCTCCTCATTTGGGCGTCTAGAACGTGAGGAAGAGCCGATCGTTGCGAATAGAAGCGCTAACCTTCATCTATTACAAGCGAAACGGAGCCCAATAACCTATGCAAAAAAATGGCGCTCCACCACGGAGCGCCTACGAAGTTTGGGTCGTGCGGCGTGAATACCATCTCGGTTCCGATGATCAACGGCTTGCGACAATTAATTACAAATTTTCAGAGCGTGACGCCTACAAATACCATGAAAAAGGCAAGGATACCGGTTGCTATCTTGCCAACCCCGAGCGTCCTTGCAGCTACTCCGCGCCTTTGCCTGTTCCAGGTCTTGTCCCGCGCTGTTCGAAGGGCGAGCACGCCATCCACACAGAGGACCGATCCGACGATGAAAAGAGCGGTACTGCAGGCTTTGACGAAACCCGTGATGCCGTGGCCGGTCATCAGAAAGAAGGCGATCAGTGCAATGGTGAGGAGTGCATAGAGCATCATGCCGACGTCCAGGACGCTGTAGATCCGGTAGAGCCGCGGGCGCCCGACAGGACTGCGCGCGATCACGATCGGCCGCTTGCAGGAGAGGCAGCCTCGAACCTTATGCCGCTTCAGGTTCTGGAACAGGATGTTCTTGCAATATGGGCAGTGCGCTGCCTGGATTTGCATAGGAGCGTTCATGCGCCAGCCCTTCCGACATAGTAGACCTCGATCACGGAGAGGCCGCGTCGGACACCTTCGATCGTGACCTCCTCGGCGTCGTCGCATTGTGAGAGAGCTTCTCCGGTCAGGCGCCAACGCATGCCGCCATTGTCGCAGAGCATGCGGCCGCGCGGCGTCCTGGTCATTTTGCCGGAGAGCCGCATCGGGGGATCAGACGCCATCGTCAATCTCCGTCGCCGGGGTGGTTGCCACTCGGAAGCATTCGGGCATGCAGTGGAGCATCGGATGCCCTCGGTAGAAGAACTGCTCGCCGTCCATGAGAACCGGCTCGTGCGCGAGCCGCCGGCACGGCTTGTTCGCAGCATTCCGCCAAGCACATGGCGCGGCCATTGGCTGCCGAGTCTTGGCCTCCAGCTCGACCATCTCACGTGTCGTGGCATCCGAAAGAGATCAGCCTGCAGCTCCATCGCGCACCTCTCAGAAAGGCAAGGGGAGGCTGCCCAGCTGGCATCCTCGCCCTTCCTCTCCCCCTCTTCTCACTGCTGCCCTGGTGTCGCGCTGGCGCCAGCAGGCGCCGGTGCTGGCGCTGCGGCGGCCGCCGGCGGCGCAAGCCGCACCTTCGCGTCGGTGGTGAGCTTCCGGTAAGCCTCTCGCAGCGCGAGCGAGGTGATCTTGTGGTGTAGGTGCTCGTACAGCTGCCACCGAGCGCGCCGACGCCGGCACTGAGAAGGACCCAGCTTGCAATGATCGACAGGTCCTTCTTGCAGACCTGGCTGCTGGCGATCGCGCCATGGATGCCCGTCGACATTTCCACGAGCGCCAGAGTCACCAGCGTGTCGAGCTTTTGGCCCTCCAAGCCTAAGCCGGTGCCGTCTTCGCCGTCGCCGTCCGAGTAGAGGACCGTCGCGGTGAGCAGATAATCGGCTGCGGGCAGCGTGTAGCTCTAGGCCGCGCCGGCGGTGGTTGCCCCTGAGGCTCATTGTCCTCAAAACCAGTCTTTCGAGCACACTCGTCCTCGAGGCTCGTCTATCGAGCACCTTCGTCCACGTGGCTCGTCTATCGAGCACGTTTGCCCGCGAGGCTCGTCTATCGAGCACGTTTGCCCGCGAGGCTCGTCTATCGAGCACGTTTGCCCGCGAGGCTCGTGTATCGAGCACGTTTGCCCGCGAGGCTCGTCTATCGAGCACGTTTGCCCGCGAGGCTCGTCTATCGAGCACGTTTGTCCTCGAGGCTCGTCTATCGAGCACGTTTGTCCTCGAGGCTCGTCTATCGAGCACGTTTGCCCGCGAGGCTCGTCTATCGAGCACGTTTGCCCGCGAGGCTCGTCTATCAAGCACGTTTGCCTGCGAGGCTCGTCTATCAAGCACGTTTGCCTGCGAGGCTCGTCTATCGAGCACGTTCGCCCGCGAGACTGGTCTATCGAGCACATCATCCTCAGGCGCTGGTTAACCACCTCAACGGCCGTGAGTTGCTCTTCGTCCTCCCGCTGCAGAGGGGTGGGGGGCTTCGGTGTCAGCCTTCGGCGAGGCAGCTCGTAAACTCGACGGGGTGGCGGCATCTGGCAAATCTTGCCGCGTGGGCGAACGCGTTCAACGGCCCACCAGATGACAGGATAAACTCATATCTGAGCAACTTCAGCACCAAAAGCCGCCGGTGTTACCGCACCGGCGGCCCTTTGAAGCATTGCAATCGCAATCACAGCCCCGGCGTTACAGCGCCGAAACAGCTCGATTCGATACCATGCTCTAAGATGAAACGGAACCCGCTCCACGTCCGATCCGCCACAGACTGATTGCATGGGGAAGCGGCGTGAGACCGGCGCCATCGATAGCAGTGTTTGCCTAAACACAAGATTTTGGGGAGCCTAGGTTTTCTAAACCTATTAACCTAAATGCAACTGTATCAGGGATGCAAGTAGGTATTTGCTACACTCACGAATGAAAAGGGTAGTGTCGATGCGCCACCACGAGTCGCCCACGACCACCAAACGCCAGCTTCTGAACAAAGGGCTGCAAAATTGAACGGCCAATAAGCTAGCAGTCGTGCCACGAGCGCATTCATTCTATGACGCTCAGCGGTGATCATGAACTCAAACATACGAAGGTCCGCGATGAACGACGGGGGAGCGGGGTCTCCACCATAATGCTTATGAATTGTCATGCGAAGAGAAGCTGATCGGGGATTCGACGCAACGAGGGATGCGACATGCCTCACGAGACTGAAGTAGGTTAGGGGGTGGTGGCACCCAAAGTCAGAAGGCATCACTGGGGAGCCAAGTGCTATGGCGACCATTCGTTCTTCCATTTTGAGGGCGAGTGGGTCAGCCTCTGATGTAGCAGAGTTGCGGCGATTATGGCCACAGACATGACACTCATGGTCGATGCTCTTGTGCGGCACGGCAGGCGTTTCGCACTGCGAGCAGTGATCGCTTAGGATGGTGGCGTGCTTTGGGCAACTGGTGACAAAGCTCAATCGCCAGTTCCGCCGGTAGTAGGGGGTGGAGTCATTTTCGAGGCACTGTGGGCACCATTGCGCCCCGAATCCTCTCCTCGTTCGATGGTAGATCCCTAACGGAAGGAGGCCTCGCGTGACGCCATTCGCCCGAACGTTCGGGAAAACGGAACCGGTAAAAGCTTGAAGGGAAGTATTCCAGCCTGCGTCAAAGTTCGTACCAGACAGGCTGCTCAGGCCGCTAACGAATGACTGATCCGCGAGGGTGTCTAGATCGCGGTTCCAAAGTTGCTTTCCAGGCCAAAGCAGGTGGCAGAAAGAGTGTAGCTTGACAGAATTTCCAAGTGCAATCCGATGAAGCCAGGATGATAGCACCTCATCCGGCCATGGCTTCGGGCGCCACGGAAGCAGGGGATAGGGATCAAAGGAGGCCAAGAACGCGCTCGGCTTCGCGTCGACGCTGGCTTGGTGGAATCCATGATAGCTCTGCCAGAAGGTCGGCGTCGATCTTCTCCTTTCCTGTTAGGATGGCTCGATGAGCCGCAGCCGAAACAAGGTGTCCAATCTCTCCTATGGTTCCCTCGGACAAGCTAATAATCAACTGCATATTGGCTCGATCAGCCAATTGTGAGGCGTTATGAAGAGGGAGAGTGGACTCCATAGTTGCTAGAAGTCTCCGCGATAGATCGTTGTATCCCCACTTTGGAAGTGCCCAGTGCTCGAACCGGTTGGCAAGTTGTTCGTCATACTGCAGAGCGCGAACGGATATCTCAATCCCACAGCAAACTAAACTGATCGAATTTTCGTTGGAAATAAACCGGAGGACGTTCAAAAATGACCGTTGCTGTTCAAACCGACCGGCAAATATGTTGTGTATTTCGTCGATAACTATCATCTTTGTTTTGACTACAGACAAAATCTTCATGGTCAGCGCTTGCAACGTGCCCAGTGAAGCGGTTGATCGAACGGGACAATCGAGTTTCCTCAGAATGGAGAGGTAAAATTGTCTTTGATCGGGGACTGGTGGCATTTGCACATATAGAACTTCCACCAGTGTGGCTTCCGCGGCCGGATCTTTATTTATCGGCTGGGCGGCTACGAATTTGCTTACTAGCATGGTCTTACCATTGTTTGTTGCCCCAGCAATCAGCATACTTCGCGGGCGATGCGAGTGAGGCTGTGCAAGAATTTCACTTAACCGGTCACGTATGCGAGTCGCCAGATCATATTGGATGAACGGCATTTGACAAAGTGAGGCAATGCGCACTTCATTGCTACTGGACAGCAGCTTAGATGCTGCGCGGGATAGTTTACGCTGAGTCACTGCTAATCTTCAATGTCAAAAATATTTAGGTCATTGAAGTCATCGGTGATTATGGTGTCGTCTTGATCGATTGGCGTCGTTTGAACTGGTGGTGCAATGCGCGAGTTTCGATTTCGCCGTTCCTTGGCCATGCGAGCGCGTTTGGCGACAGACGTTTTTTTAGTAGATTCTTGGCTATGCTTCTGTAACTCTTCAATAGCAAGAAAGATCTGGGCCTCGTCAAAGTCGTTTGTACCTTTGACCTTCATGATTTTGCGAGCTTCATGAAGGTCCCACAGCGAGATGCATGGAGTTGTCAGGCTACGAGTGCGTATGGGATGGTACTTCCCATCATCCGGAGACAGAAGCCAAATACGAGATATATCGCGCGGATCGCGTCTCACAATAAAGGGTTCTTTGTAATCCCTGCCAATGTAAGGCTTGAGAATGTCGTCCATATAATTAATTCGGTCCCAAGCAATGCCGGACCTTGTTACCCGCCGTCTAGCGAGAGGCAAGAAATCTAGTAACAACCTGCCCGGGTCATCGACGGGGATTGGAAGGCCGCAGCCTGATGATCCATCATCGCCAAAAATTCCGGTCATCCATTTTCGGAACGGTGACATCCCGATGCCCGAATGCTCCCGTCGGTGGTATTCCTGAGAAAAGAATCTTGTAAAATGCTCTTCCAGTTCCCCTAACGTGAGGGCTGCGGTTTTATGTGGTTGCCGCTCACCTCGGTCTTTGATGGAGCGACCGGTAGCGCCTGGAAGCGTCCGCAGCGACTCCATCGCAGTGCGAAAGGCGCGCTCAACTATGCCCCCGTAATGTGGGCGACCAGGCGGGCGATAATTGATCTTCATGCCCCATAGGGCGCACCCGCGTTCGACTGCTTCCGAATGGAAATCGGCGCCATTATCGACATAGATTTCATCGGGGCGGCCGTGCATCGGCCATTCAAACTCGAAACTGAACCGCTTGGCCCAGTCCTCTTTTGGTAACACTGCATGAACTAAGCAGAGGCCCACTGATGTGGCGGATGGCGCGTCTAGGCTTAAATGGAAACCCAATATTGACCTAGAAAACTCGTCGATTGCTATCGTGAGCCAGGGCCGCTGTAGTGGCATCCGTTGGGCTTCGTCGACTACTACTATATCGGCCCGAGTATGATCTATCTGAACACGCGCGAGTGGTCGCGAAGTGTCCGGTGTTTGGCCGTTCAAGGCTTTCAATCTCGACCTCGCTGCCTTGGTACCTTCTCGGCCCGCAACGATTTCGATCGCGGGTATCGATCTGATCCGTCGCCTTATCGTGGACGCGGCAGGTAGGGGAATGCCCGCGTTGGCGCAACGGCGACGTATCTCGTTTGTAGTCTGCGTGTACGTCGGCCTCATTTTACTCAGATGATATCTATGTAAGACTTCGGAAACTATGGACTCTGCTTCCATTGAAAGGAAGCGGTGGCCTCTGGAGCGTGAACTTTCGCGTGGCAATAGGTCCACTAATCTGCCCGAGCACCTGTATCGTTTTAAGAGATAGCGCACCGTGCGTGCGCTTCGCCCAATCCGTTTCCCGGCAGCCGCGACTTCCGCCTCGCTGGAAGAGTGCAAAAGCGCATCAAAGATTGGCTGTCGACTTAACGCGAGCTCCACCTCCTTTTGAGTTAGCTCTCTGCCGTCCAGCGGAACGTCGGTCTGCTGCGCCTCGGACATTCCTGCCCTTCCTGAGAAACGAGCCATTGGAAGAATCGGCCTTCTCTGCTGGATTCATATCATGGTCGGGGCCGGCTTCGAAGCTTTGTTCATCGCCCAACTGCGGATTCTGCAGAGCAACGTGATCCGCCCTGCAATCCAAGGCGCTCCAACAAAGGGCGGGGTTCGCCCGCTGCTGCAATCCAAGGTGAGAAATTTACAGCGGGCTCAAGGTCAAGCCGGGGGAGGTGAGCCTCGCCCATCTCGGCGTGCTGTTCCTAGACGAGCTGCCGGAGTTCCAGCGCGCCGTGCTCGATTCGCTCCGCCAGCCCCTGGAAGCAGGGGTGGTAAGCGTCGCCCGGGCCAATGCGCACGTGACCTTCCCGGCGCGGGTGCAGCTGATCGCGGCGATGAACCCGTGCCGCTGCGGGCATCTCGGCGACCCGGCGCTCGCCTGCGCGCGGGCGCCGCGCTGCGCGGCGGACTATCAGGCCAAGGTCTCCGGCCCGCTGCTCGACCGCATCGACCTGCATGTCGAGGTCCAGCCGGTCACCGCCGCCGACCTCGTCCTGCCGCCGCCCGCGGAAGGATCGGCCGAGGTCGCGGCGCGGGTGGCGGCGGCGCGCTCGATCCAGACGGTGCGTTATGCCGGCACCTCTACGCGCACCAATGCCGAGGCGGACGGCGAGCCGCTGATGGCGGTCGCCACGCCCGACGATGCGGGCCGCAAGCTGCTCGCCCAGGCGGCCGAGGCGATGCGGCTTTCGGCGCGCGGCTACACAAGGGTGCTGCGGGTGGCGCGGACGATCGCCGATCTGGCGGGAGCAGAAGGGGTAGGGCGCATCCATGTGGCGGAGGCGCTCAGCTACCGCCGCCAGGCACCGCGGAGCTGAGGCCTCGCGCCGGCCAGATCGGTTCCCCCCATCACTGGCAGAATCCTCGGGACGTGGACGTCTGCGCGGCGGGAGACGGCGAAGACGAGTGGCATCAAGCGGCGCGTTCGATGTCCGCGGAGGATCGGCGCAGGCGCAGTCGAACGCCCAGCGCACCGAACGCTACGAGCAGCAGCGCCCAGCTGCCCGGTTCAGGAACTGGCGAAATCGGTTGGGCGGTAGGCCGGGAGGGCGGCGTATCGATGCTTGGCGTATATGGGGTGGTCGGGTTGCCGGGACCCGCGACCCCACCGGGGCCCTCGCCTGGTCCGTCATGGGGGGCACTGTCACCATTGCCACCGTTGCCCGGCGCGGCGCTGCCCCCACCGCTGCCCGTGCCACCGCCACCGCCGCCGATGCCGCCACCGCCCCCGCCGCCGTGAAATCCGCCGCCGCCGCCGCCGCCCGCGGCCGCGGGGGGTAGGGCGTCGGCTGCGGCCGCTAGCGCTTGCGCCCCGGTGCTGGGGACCGCCGGATCATCGTACGTTGGCGACGCGAGCATGGTCGAGGGGCCTTCTGGCGGAAGCAGCGCAGCGGCCGGGAGCGGCGGCGCGGCTTCCGCGACGGCGTCGCGAGGCTCCGAAGCTGCAGGCAGGCGGCGCGATTTGGTGCTGGTCGCGCCTGGAGCCCTCGCGCCGGGTGACCGCTTCCCGAGAAGGTCCATCGCGGATAGTGCCTTGGTCGCCCCGTTCGCAGCGGCCATGGCGCCGCCCAACGATCCCGTGACGCTGCCCGAGACCGTTCCAGCGAGGATGATCGGCAGCGCAGACATGCGCGCCAGCTTGCGCAGCCGCGAGGCCGGCCGCCCGACCGCCCCCTTTTGTTGAACAGATGACGGCACCATCGAGGTGCCGGTGCTGGACTTGGACGATCTGACGTGCATGCACTGTGATCCGGCTAGGTAATGGTTCGCACCAACATGATGTGACCTCAGCCTGCGTACGAAGAATCTATGGGTAGGTGAAGGCGTTGTTCATCTATGGCTTGGGTGGAATGTATCGCGTCGGGACTGTCGAGGATAAATACATAGGCTGAAAGCGGGGAGGTGTTTATCGAAACGGTGAAGATGTATAGTTAACGAATATTACTTGCGCGCGTTCGTGCGGGTCGGATGCAACTGGCGAACCACCTCCGCGTTCACCACGCTATGGAACAGCCCCGAAACGAAGCGCCGGAGGGCGAAGAGCCCAATCTTCCCCCCGACGAGGAGGAGGATGTCCAGGAACGCGAGGCCGCGTCCTCGCGCGTCATCCACGAGGTCATCCGCCGGCAGGGCGACGAGGAGCTCGACCGGCCGGCGAGTTCGCTGTTCTTCTCCGGCGTGGTCGCGGGCGTGGCGATGGCAGCCTCGGTGCTCGGGCGCGGGCTGATCGAGAGCCATCTGCCGGACACCGAATGGCGGCTGCCGGTGTCGAGCATCGGCTATTGCCTGGGCTTCGTGATCGTCGTGCTCGGGCGGCTGCAGCTGTTCACCGAGAGCACGCTCTCCGCAGTGATCCCCATCGCGGCGAACCCGACCGTTCGCAACTTCGTGCGGCTCGGTCGGCTCTGGGGCCTGGTGCTGGCGGCCAATCTCGTCGGCACGCTGCTGATCGCCTGGCTCGCGACCGAGGGCTGGGTGGGCACGCAAGCGAGCACCAAGGCGATGCTCGACACCTCGCGCAGCCTGCTCGAACTCACCGGCTGGGATGCGGTGCGCGCGGCGGTCCCGGCGGGGTTCCTGATGGCCGGGATCGCCTGGTCGCTGCCGGGCGCGCGGCGGCAGGAATTCTTCGTGCTGGTGTTCTGCACCTATTTCATCTCGCTCGGCGAATTCGCCCATGTCGTGGCGGGTGCGGTCGAGGCGTGGATGCTGTGGCTGGCGGGCGAGGCGAGCCTCGGCTGGGTGCTGGGCGGCTTCCTGGCGCCGGCGCTGCTCGGCAACATCCTCGGCGGATCGGTGCTGTTCGCGCTGCTGGCGCATGCCCAGGTCCGCGAGGAGACGTGATCGGGCAGAACGTCGCGCTACCTTTCCGGTTGCAGGGCGCGAGCCGCGCGCTATAGGCTCGGTGGCCATCACGCGGGCGTGGCGGAATGGTAGACGCAACGGATTCAAAATCCGTCGTTGGCAACAACATGTCGGTTCGAGTCCGACCGCCCGTACCACTCTCCCTGCGCAAAAACCGCCCAATGCGGGCTCTGCCCTGCGAACCGCCGCGCCGAGGCTTGCGCCGCGCGTGCGTTGCACGTGCGCCGATGGGCTTTGATTTGACGCCGCCTTCCATTTGTCTGACTAGTGGGCCGCGCAGACCGGCCTCGATTATGGGCGGCTGCACGCGGAGAGGCCGGAAATGATAGAAGACGCACGATTTTTCGACAGCACCGACGCGCCACGACGGGGCAGGGGCACGTCCACGGTCACGCGCCGCCTGTTCCTGGGTGGCGTGGCAGCCGTTTCCGCGATGCCGGCGATGGCGCGCACCACCGGGACGATCGTCAACCCGGTCGTGCGGCAGCGGGCCGATGCGCAGGTCGTCCGCCACACCGACGGCTGGTATTACCTGACCGGGTCGGTGCCCGAATATGACCGGCTCGTGCTGCGTCGCTCCAAGACGCTGGCGGGCCTCGCCACCGCACCCGAGCGCGTGCTGTGGCGGCACGCGGCGAGCGGGCCGATGTCCGGCTTCCTCTGGGCGCCCGAACTGCATCGGATCGACGGCAAATGGGTGATGTACTTCGCCGCCGGTCCCAGCGGCGGCGGTGAGGACGTGTTCCGCATCCGCACCTACGCCGTGGTGTGCGACGGACCCGATCCGATGACCGGCACCTGGTCGGTGCTCGGCCAGCTCCAGACGCCGTGGGACAGCTTCAACCTCGATTCGACCAGCTTCGTCCACAAGGGCCGCCGCTATCTCGCCTGGGCCCAGCGCGAGCCGGGCATCGACACCAACTCGAACCTGTATCTGGCGCCGCTCGCCTCGCCGCTGACCTTTGCCGCCAAGCCGGTGCGGCTCTCGGTGCCGACGCTCGACTGGGAGGTGCAGGGATTCAAGGTCAACGAGGCGCCCGCCGTGCTGATCCGCAACGGCAAGCTGTTCATGACCTATTCGGCGAGCGCGACCGATGCCCGCTACTGCCTGGGCATGCTGACCGCCCGCGCCGATGCGGACCTGATGGACGCGGCCAGCTGGACCAAGTCGCCGGTGCCCGTGTTCCAGACCTCCGCCGCGCACAAGATCTACGGCCCGGGGCACAACAGCTTCACCGTCGACGAGCGCGGCCGCGACGTGCTGGTCTATCACGCGCGCGACTATGCCGAGATCCAGGGCGATCCGCTGTTCGATCCCAATCGCCACACCCGCATGCAATATTTCGGCTACCGTGCCGACGGGGCGCCGGACTTCGGCGCACCGGTCGCGAATGGCCCGTTGCGGCGGCCTTGAAGCGCGCCGCGTCGCTTGCACTGGCCCTGCTCGCGGCGGCGGGCGGGGCGGCGGCCAGTGCGCCGCGACCGGCGCCGCTGGTGCTGGAGGGCGCGATCGCGGGGGTGCATGATCCCGCGATCCTCAAGGACGGCGACACCTATTATCTGTTCGCTACCGGCCATCTCGGCAGCGCACACGGCCTGCTGCCGCTGCGCACCTCCACCGACCTGCGCCACTGGAAGCTGCGCGGGCCGAGCGTTGCACAGCTGCCGGACTGGGTGCGCACCGCCGTTCCGGGGGCGACGGGGATCTGGGCGCCGGACATCTCGAAAGCCGGCGGCGAATATCGGCTCTATTACGCCGTCTCCACCTTCGGGAAGAACCGCTCCGCCATCGGTCTCGCCACCGCGACGCGGATCGATCCGGCGGCGCCGGCGGCGCACTGGGTCGATCGCGGGCCGGTCGTGCAATCGGGGCCCGGCGACGATTTCAACGCGATCGATCCCATGCCCTTCAGCGACGCCCAGGGGCGCACCTGGCTGGTGTTCGGCAGCTTCTGGTCGGGGATCAAGCTGATCCGTATCGACCCGGCGACCGGGCGGCGACTGGCGGGCGACGCACCCCCGCGCGCGCTGGCGGCGCGTCTCGCACCGGGCGCAGTGGAGGCACCTTATGTGATCCGCCACGGCGCGCGCTATTATCTGTTCGTGTCCTTCGACTTCTGCTGCCGCGGCGCCGCGAGCAGCTATCACACCGTGGTCGGCCGGTCCTCGGCGCCCGACGGGCCCTATGTCGATCGCGCGGGGCGGCCGATGCTTGCGGGCGGGGGCACGGTCGTGCTTGCCAACGGACGAGGTACCCGCTTCGTCGGGCGCGGCGGCGCCTCGATCCTGCAGCGACACGACGGCGATTTCATCGTCTACCATGCCTATGACACGGCGCACGGCGGCACCCCGACGCTGCAAATCCAGCGGTTGGGCTGGACGCCGGACGGGTGGCCGGTCGCGCGATAGATCAGCGCGGTGGGGCGAGCGGCGCGACCACGCCGGCGGGCCCGGCGACATCCGGCGTGTCCCCTCGCCAGCGTACGCGCTGGATGAGCGGCGAGCGCCTGGCGGTGCAGCCCATCCCCGCCGCCGGATTGGCGTGGTAGACGATCCACGTCTCGCCGCCCGGCGTCGTGAAGAAGCCGTTGTGCCCGGGTGCGAAGATGCGCTGCGCCGGGTTGGTGGCGAGGATCGGCTCGGGCGTCTTGGTCCAGGCCGCGGCGTCGAGCGGATCGCTGCCGGCGGAGGCACGCAGCAGCCCGATCGCATAGCCGTCGGACCAGCAGGCGCTCCCCGAATAGGTGAGGTACAGCGCGCCCCGCGGGCCCCGCAGGAACTCCGGCCCTTCGACGATCTGGCGACCGCCCTGCCGCTCCCAGGCGCGGTCGGGGCGCGCGATCGTCGTCTCGGTGCCGGTCAGCGTCCAGGGATTGGCCATCGCCACGATCCGCAGCGCGCTGTCGGGCCCGTCATAGGCGGAATAGACGAAATAGCGGCGGCCCCGATAGGCGAAGGTCGTGCCGTCGATCCCGGCAAGCTGCGTCTTTAGCCGACCGCGGTCGACCCAACTGCCCCGCGTGGGATCGCGACCGGCATTCTCCAGCACGAAGATGCCGCGATGGGCATCGTCGTCATGTCCCGCTGCGGCGGCGGTGTAATAGAGGTACCAGCGGCCGCCGATCCGGTGGAGTTCGGGCGCCCAGATCGATTGCGCGTTCGGCCCGGTGGCCGGCGGCGTCCACACCGTCACTTCGGGCGCGTCGGCGAGGCGGGTGAGATCGCGGGTCTTGCGGATCGCCAGCCGGTTCCCCTGCGTGTTCATATAGTAATAGGTTCGCCCGTCGCGCACGATCCACGGGTCCGGACCGGAGTCCAGCAGCGGATTGCGGACCTGCCGCGCCTCCTGCGCCGCGAGGGGCGCGGCGAGGACAAGAAAGACGAGCGGGAGTAGTGCGCGGGGCTGGATCATCTTGCGCTCCTGGGCGGAGCGGCTGCACGGCCGCGTGGGCGGTGCAGCCGTGCCGGTTAGCGGGCGGCCGGCACCACGCCCTTGGGCGCGGCGGACAGGCGCCGGATGAGGTCGACTTCGGCCTGGCGATAGGGCTTGCCGTCGCCATGAAAGACCTCGTGGAACCAGATCGTCGGCTCCTCATAGGTATAGGGCTTCTTCCAGCTGTCCCAGGGCAGCCGGGTCTGCGACTTGCCGTCGACGAAGCCCCAGTTGAACATGCCGATGTTGAGCCGCTTGCCGATCGGCAGCGTGCCGTCGAAGGTCGATCCGTTGCCGCGCGCCATATATTCGGTGCACAGCACCGGGCGGCCATAGCCGAGCATCTGGTTGGCGCGGCGCTCGAAGGTCTCGGGCCAGCTGTAATCGTGAAAGCTCAGCACGTCGGACTGGGCGATCTGGATCTTCTCGACCGCGTCGAGCGTGCCCTGGTCGTCCCAGTGATCGCCGATCCACACGCCCGAGGTGAGCGGCTGGATCGGGTTCGCCGCCCGCGCGGCGGCGAACATGCGGGGCAGCAGCAGCGCGACATATTTGTTCTTGTCCGGCGTCGGCGTGTAGTTGCCGCCGCCGCCATTGTTGGGCTCATTCCAGACGTCCCAGCCGAGCACGCGCTCGTCCTTGGCGAAGGTGGTGACGATGTCCTTCACATAGGCTTCGAGCTTGCCGTACTGCGACGCGTCCTTGAGCCGCGCCGCGCCGGGCGACTGGGCCGAGCCCGAATTGTGGACGCCGGGGATCGGCGGGCGCTGCGGCCCGGCATGGGGATCGGGATCCCAGCAGCTGTCGAAGAAGATCCACAGCGTCTTGATGTGGTGCCTGGCCGCGATCGTCATGAATTCGTCCATACGGCGCTTGAGCCCCGGCGCGTCGGTTTCCCAGAGCAGGTGGTGCAGGTTCACCCGCATCACGTTCATGCCGATCTTCTCGGCCCAGCCGAGTTCGAGATCGATGCGCTTGGGATCCCAGGTTTCGGCCTGGAACATCTCGAGCTGGTTGATCGCGGTCGCGGGCGTGAAGTTGGCCCCCACCATCCAGGGCTGCTGGGCATACCAGCTATTGGCCTGCGCCTTGGTCCACTGGTCGCGCGCCTCGGCCGAGGGCAGGGTGGCGGCGATCGCTAGCGCGGCGCCGGCGAGAAGAAAGCTGCGGCGGATCATCATATGGTCTGCTCCCCTTTTCTGGTTCAGCGCTTCTTCGGCGCCGCGGCCTGGCCGGTGGTCAGGCGATAGGTCATCACGTTGCGATAGGTTTGGCCGGGATCGAGCCGGGCGTTCGGAAAGCCCTTCTGGTTGGGTGCGTCCGGGAAGATCTGCGGCTCCATCACGATCGCATCGCCCTCGCGGTAGATGCGCTTGGACTTCCCATGGGTGGTGCCGTCGAGGAAATTGCCCGAGTAGAATTGCAGCCCCGGCTGGTTCGACCAGAGCTCGAAGCCGCGGCCCGAGGCGGGATCATAGACCTTCGCCATCAGATGCTGGTCGCGCGTCACCTCGCGGCCGATCACCCAGTTGTGATCATAGCCGCGCCCGAACACGATCTGCTGGTCGCGCGCGTCGCGGACGCGGTCGCCGACTGCCTGGGGCGTGCGGAAGTCGAACACCGTGCCGGCGACGCTCTTGAACGCACCCGTGGGGATCGCGCCGGCGTCGGTCGGCAGATAGGTCTGCGCCGGGATGGTGACGCGGTGGCCCATCGCGCCGCCCGTCGCGCCCTCGCCGGAGAGGTTCCAATAGGCGTGGTTGGTGATGTTGGCGATCGTCGGCGCGTCGGTGGTCGCGGTGTAGGTGATCGTCAGGTTGTTCTGCTCGTCCAGCGCATAGGTGGCGTCGACGGTAATCGTCCCCGGATAGCCCTGGTCGCCGTCACGGCTGACAGCGCGCAGCGTGACGGAGGCGGTGAGGCCGTCCTTCACCGAGACGACCTCCCACAACAGCTTGTCGAACCCGACAGTCCCGCCGTGCAGCGCGTTCTTGCCGTCGTTGACCGGGGTCTGGAAACTGCGGCCGTCGATCCGGAAGCGCCCCTCGGCGAGGCGATTGGCGAAACGGCCGACGGTGGCGCCGAAATACTGCCCCTTGGCGAGATAGTCGGCCATGTTGTCATAGCCGAGGATCACATCGGCCTTGCGACCGGCGCGATCGGGCATCACCAGCGACTGGAGCATCGCGCCGTATGCGACCACGGTTGCCGAGACGCCGCGTCCGTTGCTGAGCGTGACCGAGGCGACGGCGCGCCCGTCCGCCATCTTGCCGAAGGTACCGCGCCTGGCGGTCGCCGCATCGGCCTGGCTCGACAGCGCGACCATCGCGGCGAGGCCGCAGATCGCCATTGCACCCTTCATCATCCTTCTCCTCCCAAGCTCTGTTTTCTTGATCCTCGCAGCGCACAGGGCACGCAGCAAAAATATGATAAATATGTTGCTTGCGATGTCCGGCTTATATAATCTCCGCATCACGAACAAGCCCGCCATTCGAGCGGCGTGAAAAAGGGGAGGTTTAGCATGAAGATGAAGCCGTTGTTGTGCGCGTCCGTCTCGGCCGTGGTTGCTTTGGCGCTGGCGCCCGCCGCGTTTGCGCAGACCGCGCTGGAATCGCCCAAGCCGCAAAGCTCCAGCGCCGACAGCATCAACCCCGCGTCGCCGGCCGCTGCCGTGCAGGAAACGGGCACGAGTGCCGAGGACACGATCGTCGTTACCGGCCTGCGTCGCAGCCTCCAGTCCGCCCAGTCGATCAAGCGCAACTCGGACGGCATCGTCGACGCGATCGTCGCCGAGGATATCGGCAAGCTGCCCGATACCTTCGCCTCCTCCGCGCTGCAGCGCGTCGCCGGCGTCAACGTCACCCGCGGCGGCGGTGAATCGGCGGGCGTCACCGTGCGCGGTCTGCCCGACCTCACCACCACCTATAACGGCCGGCAGATCTTCACCGCCGAAGGCCGCTATGTCGCGATCCAGGACTTCCCGGCGGGCACGGTTGCCGCGCTGGAGGTGTTCAAGTCGGGCCTCGCCAACCAGATCGAGGGCGGCATCGCCGGCGAGATCAACGTCCGCGGCCGCCGGCCGTTCGACTTCAAGGGTTTCGAGCTGTCCGGCTCGGTCAACGGCGTGCTCTCGCAGCAGTCGAAGGGCACCACCTGGAACGGCAACCTGCTGGTCAGCGATCGCTGGAACACCGGCATTGGCGAGATGGGCCTGCTGGTCAACGCCTCCTATGTCGGCATCAATTTCCTCGATTCGACCCGCGAACAGTCGCTGGTGATCGCGACGACCAACGCCGCCAACGCGCCCGCCGGCCAGGCGGGGCTGCGCTATCCCGACGCGCAGGGGCTGTACCTGGGGTATGGCGATCGCTGGCGCCCCTCGGCCAACGCCGCCTTCCAGTGGAAGCCGACGCCCGAGCTCGAAATCTATGCCGACGGCCTGTTCCAGGGTTTCCGCTCGCGCGACTATAACCGCTACATGTTCATGCCGATCTTCGGCGACAATCTGCAGCTGTCGAACATCACCACGCAGGCGAACGGCAGGAACATCGCCAGCATGACGGTGAGCGGCTCGACCCGCCCCGACGGCTATAGCGGCTCGTTCAACGGCCATACCGACACCTATCAGGGCGGCGGCGGCGCGATCTGGACGCGCGACCGGCTGCGCATCTCGGCCGACGTCGCCTATACCGACAGCACCTACACCGCGAACAACGTCAATATCGACTATGCTGCGGCCAGCTCGCCGGTGCGCAACGTGCAGTTCGAGGCGCCGGTCGACGGCGGTCCGAGCCAGCAGTTCGTCAATTTCAGCCTCACCGATCCCGCCAACTTCATCAGCCGCGGCCTGTGGCAGGAGCTGCTGGTGGTGAGCGGCACCGACTGGCAGGCGCGCACGGACCTTTCCTATGATTTCGACGGCGGCTTCCTCAAGCGCATCGATGTCGGCCTGCGCTATTCGGACCGCAAGGCGGCGCGCGACCTGGGCAACCTCTACATCAACAACGAACTCGCGGGCGTTCCGCTGACCGCGCTGCCGGGTGCCGATGTGCGCCCGACCCGGCCGGGCTTCGCCTATCATGACGGCTACCCCAACGTCTTCTACGCGGCGAGCACCCGCGACAGCATCCGCAACAACCTGCCGGCGCTGCGCAGCTTCTTCGGCGCGCCCGCGGGCATCCCGCCGTTCAACCCGGCCGAGACCTTCCGCGCCAACGAAAAGTCCTACGCCGCCTATGCGCAGGTCAAATACGGCTTCGAGCTTGGCGACACCAACATCGACGGCGTGGTCGGCCTGCGCGCGGTGAAGACCAAGACCAGCATCAACGGCTTCTCGCGCGTCGAGGATGCGGGCGGGGTGGTCACCAATCCGCCGGTCAGCGCCAAGAACGACTATACCGACTATCTGCCCAATGCGAGCGCCCGCATCGGCTTCACCGACAAGCTGCAGCTGCGCCTCGCCTTCACCCAGACGCGGACCCGGCCCAATTTCTTCGACCTGCGGCCGAACACCTCGCTGAACCAGCCGGTGATCCTCGCGCCGGGCGATCCGTGCCTCACCAACGCCACCACCCCCGAATGCGTCGAGCGCCTGCGTCGCGGCGGATCGGCGGGCAACCCGTATCTCAAGCCGCTGACCTCGGACAATTACGACGCCAGCCTGGAGTGGTATTTCTCGCGGACCGGATCGTTCACCGCCGCGATCTTCCGCCACGATGCCAATGGCTTCCTCGCCACGGTCGACGATCGCACCCAGCCGGGGCTGCGGCTCGCCTCGCCGGTCAACCTCGGCAAGACCAAGCTCCAGGGCGCCGAGGTGACCTTCACCAGCTTCCTCGACATCGACGGGCTGCCGGACTGGGCCAAGGGCTTCGGCATCCAGGCCAACGGCACCTATATCGACGCCAAGGGCGACCTGGTCCCCAATTTCGCCGCGACCTATGGCAACCAGCAACAGGCCTTCCCGGGCGTGTCGAAATGGTCGGGCAACGTCGTCGCGCTGTACGAGAAGCCGCAATTCTCGGCGCGCGTCGCCTATAACTACCGCTCGAAGTTCGTGTCCTTCTACAGCCTGGAGGCGCTCGACCCGATCGCTCACCCGGTGATCGAGAAGGGCCGCGGCCAGCTCGACCTGTCGGCGACGGTCACGCCGGTCGAGAACATCACGATCGCATTCGATGTGGTGAACGTGCTCGGCAACCCGCTGCAGCGCTATCGCCAGTTCGACACCGGCGACAGCTACACGCGGCAGGTGCTGTATCTCGAGCGCGCCTATTCGCTGGGCGTCCGCTTCCGCTTCTGATCGAAAATACGGAAGAGGGCAGGGTGCGGTCGTGATGCCGCGCCCTGCCTCGGTATTGGCAAGGACCTCCTATGCGACGCTTCATCCTGAGGTGCGGACTGGCCGCGCTCCTCGCGGGCACGGCGCTCGCGGACAATCCGCAGTTCACCGGCGCGGACCCGCACGCGGTGTTCATCGGCAAGGAGCTGTGGGTCTTTCCCACCGGTGGCCCCGGCGGCAGCTGGGCGGCGGACCGCTTCGGTGCCTTCTCCTCGCGCGACCTGCGGCATTGGCGAACGCGCGGCGAACTGATCCGTCGCGACCAGATCGCCTGGATCCAGGACGACGGCGCGCCCGCGCATTTCCTTTGGGCGCCGGCGATCGCGCAGCGGCGCGGGCGCTACTATCTCTATTTCTCGGTGGGGCCGCAGAACCCGACACCAAGCCGCATCGGTGTCGCCGTCGCCGACCGGCCCCAAGGCCCCTATCGCGACATCGGCCACCCGCTGATCGCCGATGGCGGCCACGGCTTCGAGGCGATCGACCCGATGGTCTTCGTCGACCCCAAATCGGGCAAGGCCTATCTCTATGCGGGCGGCAGCGCGGGGGCCAAGTTGCGGGTGTGGGAGCTGGGCGCGGACATGATCAGCATCGTCCGCGAAATCTCGGTCGCTACCCCGCCCAACTTCACCGAGGGCGCCTTCGTCCATGTGCGGAACGGCACCTACTATCTGTCGTACAGCCATGGTCGCTGGAACGGCCCCGACTATTCGGTCCACTACGCGACCGCCAAGTCGCCGACGGGGCCTTGGACCTATCGGGGCGCGATCCTCACCGCCGATGCGCGGCACCAGGGGCCCGGGCATCACAGCTTCGTCCGTACGCCCTCGGGCGCATGGCTGATCGTCTATCATCGCTGGGAGCGTCCGCCCGGCCCCGGTCCCTATAGCGGCGAACGCGAGATCGCGATCGACCGCATCCGCTATCGCAGCGATGGCAGCCTTCGCGCGGTGGCGATGACGGACGGTGCGGCAGCGCCGACGCTTCCCGGCCACTAGGATACCGGGAAGCGGCGCGGCTTGGTCGGCGGAAAGGCGCTGGGGGTTGTCCTCCGACGCGATCCGAGATTGTTCAGCCAGCCCCCGCGGGAACGAACCCATGGGAGGTAAGGTCGATCGCGTCGAGGTCGAGGCCCATGCCCTTGGCACCCTGGCGCACCGCATCGCCGATCTGGCGGAGGCGGGCAGGGTCCTGCTTGGCCTGTTCCACCGCGACGTCGATCAGCGCGCTCTGCACCCATAGCGCTTCGGCGAGCTCCTGCTTCTGCGCATCGGACGCGCGGGCGATCTCGCCGGTGGCGAGGACGACGCGGGCCGCCTGCGCCTGCACGGCAGAGATGATCTCGGGCGGCGGCGTGTCGTTATCGCCGCGCGCGGCGTGCCAGGCGGTGAGCCACCAGAGCGCATAGGCATCGGCAACATTGTCGATGTGCAGCCCCTGCGACGCAACGAGTCCGCCGATCCGCTCGATGAAGTCCCCTTCGGCGAACACCTTCTGAAGGTCGTCCGCACCCTTTGGATCCCTGGCACGCGTCTTCTGGACGAAGGCGGCGAGATTGGCGCTGCGGCGGGTCTTGGACGGGGTGTAGCGCAGCGCGGCCGGATTCACCGCAGGCTGCGCATCCGCCCGCGTTTCGCCCTTGCTACTGGAAAAGCGGTTGGCATGATCTTCCAGCGCGATCCGCGGCCCTTCGTACAGCATCGGGCTTATCATCTGGGCCCGCGCCGTACTCGGCAGCGCGACGAGCGTGAGGGCGAGGAGGATGGCGGCGTGACGTCGCTGCATGCGAAGACCCTCCAGCGTCAGCCGCGGCGCTGGCGCAGCAGCAGGAAGCCGCCGACGCCGATGCCGCCGGCTGCCAGCGCAAGGGCGCCGTACGCGGGTGGCGTGCCGCCATGCCCCGTGGGGGGAGGGTCGTTCCGCCCGACGCGGGCCGGCACGAACCCTTGCGCGGTCAGGTCGATCGCATCGAGATCGAGGCCCATGCCCTTGGCGCCCTGGCGCACCGCATCGCCGATCCGGCGGAGGCGGGCCGGGTCCTGCTTGGCCTGTTCCATAGCGACATCGATAAGCGCGCTCTGGACCCACAGCGCTTCGGCAAGCTCCTGCTTCTGCGCATCGGAAGCCTGGGCGATCTCGCCGGTGGCGAGGACCGCGCGGGCCGCCTGCGCCTTCACCGCGGCGAGGATTTCCGGCGGCGGCGTGTCGTTGTTGCCGCGCGCGGCGTGCCAGGCGGTAAGCCACCAGAGCGTATAGGCATCGGCGACATTCTCGATCTGCAGCCCATGCGGGGCGACCAGCGCGCGGATCCGCTCGATGAAGTCGCCCTCGGCGAAGACCTTCTGCAGGTCGGCCGCGCCCTGCGGATCCGCGGCCCGGGTCTTCTGGACGAAGGCCGCGAGATTGGCGCTGCGGCGCGCCTTTGAGGGATGGTACAGCAGCTTTGCGGTTTCAGCCGGCGCAATTGCGTGTGGCGCGTCCTCGCTAGGGAAAGGCCTTCCTTGCCGGCGCGCCCTCTCCTCATCCTGGCGCATGCGATCGTCGAGCATCATGCTAAGCGGATCGGAGTGCGTCGCGGTGGAAAATATCATCGCGATGCCTTGGCTGTCGATCATCTGCGCCTGCGCACAAGTCGCCCATGAGACCGTAAGCCCAAAGGCTAGGATCGCTCGAAATGGTTTCACGGTGCCAGCCTCCTCAACCATTCAACCCCGACGCTGGCGCAGCATCAGGAACCCGCCCACGCCCATGCTGCCGGCGGCCATCGCAAGCGCGCCATAGGGGGCGGCACTTCCCGGCTCGGGCGTTGTGACAAGTGTGTCGTTCTGGCCGATGCCAACGGGCACGAAGCCCTGCGAGGTCAGGTCGATCGCGTCGAGGTTGAGACCCATGCCCTTGGCGCCCTTGCGTACCGCATCGCCGACCGCGCGCAGGCGGGACGGATCACGCTTGGCCTGTTCGACCGCACCGTCGATCAGCGCGCTCTGCACCCAGAGTGCTTCGGCCAGTTCCTGCTTCTGCGCGTCCGAGGCGCGCGCGATCTCGCCCGTGGAGACCACCGCGTTCGCTGCCTGCTGGCGGACCGCGCCGAGGACTGCACGGCTGGGTGTGTCGTTGTTGCCGTGCGCAGCCTGCCAGGCAGTGATCCACCACAAGGCATAAGCGTCGGCGACATTGTCGATGCGCAGGCCCTGCGGTGCGACGAGCGCGCCGATCTTCTCGATGAAGTCGCCGTCGGCGAACAGCTTCTGGAGGTCGGCTGCGCCATGAGGATCCGTTGCGCGCGTTTTTTGGACGAACGCAGCAAGGTTGGCGCTGCGACGCGCCTTGGAAGGCGTATAGCGCAGCACCGACACTGCCGCAGGAGACAGCGTGCGCGGCGCTTCCGGGGTCGCGAGCCGGCGTCCCGCCATGCGGGCGCGTCGCGCCTCGTCCTGGTGCATCCGATCGTCCAGCATCATGCTTAGCGGGTCGGTGTGCGTGATAGAGGGCATGATCGTGGACCAGCTGGAGACTTCCTGGGCAGCAGCCTCGTTCACCCATCCTGCCGTCAGGACCAGGGTGGTGATTGCCAGAAACCACTTCATACTCCGCTCCTCTTCCAAAACGCGAAAAGGGGGGAACGGCACAGGCCGCTCCCCCGATCCAGAAAATTGATCGTCTTACTGCTTGCGTGCCATGCCGCTGAGACCTTCGCCGATCGTCTTGATGACCGTGCTGGAGGTGTTCATCAGGAACGAGAATTCCTGGCCGGCAACCTGCAGATCGGTGCTCATCTTGGTGGACCGGTTGCTGCCCTGCTTGTCCAGCGATTGCGACATCCGATCCATGTCCTGCACCTTCTTGTCGAGCACCGCCGACATCGAGTCCGCAATCGCCTGAAGCCAGCTGCGCGCCTTGCCGCCGCGCGAGGACTGCGCCTTGGCCTGCACCTCGCCGCTCTGGAAGGCGTCGCTCAGCTGCTGGAACATGTCGCGCGAGTCCGATTCCGCAGCGCGCTGCAGTTCGCCCTGCTGCGACGGCGACAGGTCGAAATTCTGGGCGAGGCTCGCCACCGCTTCGGCGATCGTGGCCGGGCCGCCGACGGAGCCGGTGGCCATCGAGAAGCCGTCCTGCACCAGGTTGATCGCGCTCTGCGGCAGGCCGAGCTGCTGGCCGAGCTGCTGCAGCACTTCCTTGCCGATCGCCGTGCCCAGCGTGCGCACCGCGAGGGATGCCCAGCCCGCCGGGCCCATCGCGAGGGAAGCCAGGCTGATCGGATTGACCAGAGACCGCGTAAGACCGCTCAGGAGACCCATGGATCGTTCCTTTCCATCCAGATATCGCGCTCCCCTCGGGAGCCAAGCCGCCGACACCGTGTCGCCGGTACAAGGGCAAACTGCCCCGGATCGTCTCCGCGCGCGCTCCACGATTCGTTTAGCCGGGCTCAACGAATCGTGGAGGCGCGCGGTCATTCGAGCGGCAGGAAGAGCAGTCCTGCCAGGCTGTTGAGCTCGCGAACGCCGTCGAGGTCGAGCTTGCGGATCGCGTTGTTCATGTGCGTGCGCACGGTGTTCTCGGTCATGTTGAGCAGCGTGCCGATATCGCCGTTCGCGCGCCCCCAGCCGAGGAAGCGGAGCACCGCGGCCTCGTTGCGGGTCAGCGTCTGCAAGCCGGCCAGATGGAGCAGCGGCACGCGCCAGCCGGGAACGGTGAACTCGCCGATGCGGATCTCGCGGGTGGCGGCGCCGCGGCGCGCCTCGGCATCGCGCAGCTCGGCGATCAGCTGGGCGAGCTGCTCGGCATCGCTTGGCGGCGGCGCGGGCGCGCGGAGGGCGGTGGCACTGTTCATTGGGGCTTGGCCGTTCGCTGGAGGGCGCCACCCGCAATCTCCTCGCGCGTGCCGAGATCGGCGAGGATCGCCTGGGCGAGCAGCGGGAGCGTGAGGATGACGACGAAGGTGGCGGCGGCGGCCTTGATCGGCATCGCCATCGAGAAGACGTTGAACGACTGAGCGAAGCGGTTGAGGAACCCCATCGCCAGGTCGATCACGTAGAGCACGGTCAGGACGGGTGCCGCAAACAGGAAGGCGAGCGCGAACAGCCGCCCGAACTCGCCCTCAAAGAATAGCAGCGCGCGCGCATCGAGCTGCAGCCCGCCGGGGCCGAGCGGCCAGATCAGGTAGCTGCCCATCACCGTGCCGACGAGCAGGGTGAGCCCGCCCGCGGTGACGAACACCACCTCGGCGAAGCGGCTGAGCAGGATGCCGGTGAGCGAGCTGGTATTGCCGCTCAAGGGATCGACCAGCTGGCCGATCGTCGCGCCCACCTTGGTGTCGATGATCTCGCCCGCCGCGCCCAGCGCCCACAGCACGGTGCCGAAGAAGAAGCCGATCGCCCCGCCGGCCGCGGCTTCCTTGAGCAGCATCTTCAGCCAGCCCATCGCCGAGAGGTCGTTCGGGTGGAAGTCCGGCTGCATCTGCAGCGCGACCAGCCCGAAGGTGACGATGATGCTGTTGCGCACCGTCCCCGGCATCACCTCGCGCGAGAACACCGGTACGAACACGAAGGCAAACGCGAAGCGCGCCGAGGCGACCGCGACGACCAGCAGCTGGTCGAGCCAGGGCATCGCCGCGAACAGCGGCACGCCGACGCCGGGCGGCACCGCCTCGATCATCGCCCCACCGCCGCGAGGCCGGAGAAGATCGAATCGGCATAGCTGTACAGCGTCCCCGCCATCAGGCTGGCGGTGACGAAGATGCTGATCACGATCGCGAAGAACTTGAGCGTATATTGCAGCGTCTGTTCCTGCAGCTGGGTCGCCGCCTGCACGATCGCAACGAGCAGCCCGACCACCGACGCCGCGATGATCGGCGGCGCCGAGAGCAGCAGCACCAGCCACAGCCCCTGCGTGGTGACGGCGACGAGATCGCCGCTCATGCGCGCGCCTCCTCAGGCATAGGACAGCACCAGGCCGTGGCTCAGCTTCACCCAGCCGTCGACCAGCACGAAGAGCAGGATCTTGAACGGCAGCGAGATGGTGACCGGGGACAGCATCATCATGCCCATCGCCAGCAGGATGTTGGCGATCACCATGTCGATGACGAGGAAGGGCAGGAAGATCAGGAAGCCGATCTGGAAGGCCAGCTTGAGCTCCTTCACCACGAACGCCGGGATGACGATCACGAAATCGGTGTCGCGCAGCGTGCTGACCTTGCCGGGATCGCCGATGCGCTGCTGGGTGCGCAGGAAGAAGGCGCGCTCGCGCGGGTCGCTGTGCTTGACGAGGAATTCGCGCAGCGGCTCCTTGGCGCGGTCGGCGGTGGCGAAGATGTCGCCGGTGCTCTCGATCGGGTTTTCCGCCTGCGCCGGGGGATCGCCTGGCATGGTGGGAGTGGCCGGGCCCTGGACCGCGGCGGCGGCCTGCATCTTCTCCAGCGTCGGGTACATGACGAACACGCTGAGGATCAGCGCCAGTCCGTTGATCACGAGGTTGGGCGGCACCTGCTGCAGGCCGAGCGCATTGCGCACCAGGCTCAGCACCACGGCGATCTTGGTGAAGCTGGTCACCATCACCGCGAAGAAGGGGGCGAGCGCGATCAGGACGACCGTGATCAGCGCCGAGCCGGGGGTGAACTGGGCGAGGTTCACGCCTCCACCTCCACCGGCTGCCGGACCGCACCCTCGGCGAGATCGACACGCGACTCGATCAGCACCGCGAAGCGATCGCCGAGCTGGACCAGCTCGCCGCGGGCCAGCGGGCTGCCGGCGACGAGCAGCTCTACCGCCATGCCCTCGGAAACGGGGCCGAGCGGCAGCGCCACGCCCGGGCGGAGATCGGCGAGCGCCGCGGCGCTGACCCGCTGCTCGGGCAGGCGGAGGGTGAGGGGCACGGCGAAATCGCGGGGGGAGGGGGCAGCGTCGCTGGATTCCATGGGCGCTCCATCGGGATGCGGGGTGAAACTGCCGGCGGCGAGGTCGAACTGACCGGCCTGGCCGAAATGCGGGGCTTCGAGCGTGGCGCGGGGGCGGGCGCCGATCAGCACGAGATCGCCGGGGGCAAGGTCGCCCGCTTCGGCGATGCCGAGCCGGGGACCCTGCACCAGCAGCTGGGCGAGCACTGGGAGGCGCGCGGCGAGCGGGGTGAGGCCGTCCGCCTCGGTGAGCCAGTTTGCCGCATGCGGATGGTCGCAGGGGAGGAGCAGCGCGGTGTCCAGGCCTTCGCGGCTGAGGGTGAAATGGAGCGCGGCATCGTCCGGCGCGCTGCCGAGATCCTCGGGTTCGAGCTGCAGCCCGAGCACCTGTTCCAGCGCGAGCAGCAGCGGCGCGGCATCGTCCAGCGCTGCGGCGGCTTCGGCGATCCGCTCGGGGTGCAGAGCGGTCCCGCCGGGGCGGAATCGGCTACCATCGGCACAGCGGAACCAGCTGCCGCGCGGCGGCGCCGCGACGATCTCGACGGCGAAACCGGCATGTTCGAGCAGTCGTGCGACCGCGCCGGCCAGCGCATCGCGCGCGGGATCCACCCGCGGTAGGTCGAGTGCATCCAGGCGGAGCATCGTCGCCATCAGAAGCGCACCTGCGCCGGCAGCGGCTTGGCCGGGGCCTGCCCCTCGGGCCAGCGGGCGAGCAGCGTCACCGATCCGGCGGTGACGCCGACCAGCATCGTCTCGCCGCGCGCTTCGATCAGCACCACGCGCTCACGCTGGCCGAGCGGCATCGAGCGGAGGAAGCGGATCGGCGCTTCGCCTTCCCCATTGGCGGCGACGCCCAGCTGGCGATCCTGCAGTTTCTTCAGCAGCCAGATCACGCCCCAGGCCATGCCCAATACCAGGGCAAGCGCCACGACGATGGCGAGGATCGAGGATAGGACGGCTCCGATTCCCATGATGCGGTACGTTCTCCGGTCTTGTCAGCGGGGTGGCGCGGCGAGGCGCGGGGCGGCGGTATCCATGTCGTGCTGCATCGGGCCGTCGCCGTTCTTCGCCTTGGCGGCCCAGAGGATCACGGCAGCGATCGCATCGAACATGTCCTCGGGCACGATTTCGCCGATGTCGCCGCGGGCCCACAGGCTGCGGGCGGCGGCGACGTTGCGGACGATCGGCACGTGCGCTTGCTCGGCCTCGGCGCGCATCGCGGCGGCGAGCTCGCCCATGCCCTTGGCGGCGATCACCGGCACCGGGCAGGTCGTCTCGTCATAGTTGAGCGCGATGGCGATATGGGTGGGGTTCACCAGCAGCGCGGCGGCGCCGCGGGTAGCGCCGATATGGTTCTGGTTCGCCCATTCCTGGTGCATGTCGCGGCGGAGCGCGCGGACCTGCGGATCGCCTTCGCTCTCCTTGTGCTCCTGCTTGATGTCGCGGCGGCTCATCTTCATCTTCTTGATGAAGCTGTGCTTCGAATAGATCCGGTCGGCGACCGCGACGAACAGGAACACCGCGACGACCATCGCCAGCATCTGCAGCGTCAGCGAATAGGTGAGGCCGATCGTGCTGAGCGCAGCACCTTCACGCGACTGGTCGATCGGCGAGGTAGCCGCGAGGCGAATCAGCTGGCCGGAACTGGACAGCGCGCTCCGGTAGACAAGGTAGCCGATCGCGCAGATCAGCCCGGCCTTCACCAGCGTCTTGGCGAGTTCGAACAGACCGTCCTTCCCGAACATCCGCTTGAGGCCCTCAATCGGGTTGAGCTTCTCCAGCCCGAACTTCATCTTCTCGGTCGTCATCATCGGGCCGACCTGGAGGAATTCGGCGAAGGTGCCGATCAGCGCGGCGGGGACCAGCGTGGCGAAGGTGAGGCGCAGCAGCGTCCAGGCCGCGTCCCAGCCGATCGCCGGGGCGGTCTGCTCGAACGAACCCGTCGCGGCCTGCGCCACCACATCGGTGGCGAGGCGCGCGAGTTCGCTCGCGGCATAGCCCGAGACTCCGACGAACAGCAGCAACCAGGCGAGCGTAAGAAGTCCGGTGGCCAGATCCTTGGACTTGGCGACGTCACCCTTCTTGCGCGCATCTTGCAGCCGCTTCGGCGTCGGGAGCTCGCTCTTGTCGGCGCTGTCCTTGCCTTGGCTCATGAAGTTGAACTCTTGCTGCCGGACAGTGCGACCATAGTCGCCAGGTGTCCGGGCAGGTCGAGCAGGTCGACACATTGTCTGCCTGTGGGGCGGGGCAGCAACATCGTTAAAATCCTGTAACCGGTTCCCGGATGCAACAGGCAAAATCCATGCCGGATGCAAAATGGATTAGCTAAGCCATTGATATATAACGATGTGCTATGAGTCGAGTCGCGGTGGGCGGTTGCTCAGCGGCGATCAGTTGTGCTGACACGCGTGTCAACAAAACGCGAAGCTCAAAAAGTTCCTCAGTTCATCGACATAATTACTCCGTTCGTCGCGCCGTAACACTGCGAAATATTTCTGAATATCGACTTGAAATTGTAAGAAAATCGCGACAGCCTATAGGTGTTCCTGGACGAGCAGGCCGGGAATTGTGGGGCATCGTGCTGAGACAACTGTTGGCCAAGAGCGCCATCGGCTGGGGAGCGATGCAATGTGTAGAGTAGTTCTTAGCGTGTCGTCGCTGGCCCTGTGCGGTGCGGCGATGATTATTCCGGAAGCGGCATGGTCGCGGGACAAGACCCCGCCGCCACCGCCTTGTGCGCTGACCGCGACCCTGCGGGTGGCGGACGCGGCGTCCCTGGCGGGGATCCAGTCTCTGCAGGGGTGCAGCAACATCGTCGTCGCGCCGGGCACTCCGGCAGAAATGCCGAAGGATGTGCGGATCGCGCCGGAGGCCGAGGAGGGTTCCTCGGGTGACCGCGCGGCATCCTTCCAGCTGGTCTCGGGCAAGAAGCATCGTGAAGCGGAGCCGATGCCCGCGTCCACGCTCCGCGTCGCGGCGATCGCGCCGGTCCGGCAGGAGCCCTCGTCGCTGACGGCGGCTGCCTCGGACGCGGCGATCCTGGCGATGCGGCCGGTATCCTATGCCACCCGCTATGATGCGATGATCCAGCGGGTCGCGGCGCGGCGGCGCGTGGATCCGCTGCTGCTCCATGCCGTGATCGACCAGGAATCGCGCTACCGTGCGGATGCACGCAGCCCGGTCGGTGCGCATGGGTTGATGCAGCTGATGCCGGGCACGGCGCGGATGCTCAATGTGTCGGCATCCAATGCCGAGGCCAATGTCGATGGCGGCGCGCGGCTGCTGCGCCAGCTCCACGACCGGTTCAACGATTTCAACCTGACGCTCGCTGCCTATAACGCGGGCGAGGGCGCGGTGCGGCGCTACGGCAACCGCATCCCGCCGTACCGCGAGACCCAATCCTATGTCGCCGGCGTGATGGGCCGGTATAGCCGGCTGCTCGCCGAACAGGCCGCGCGGAGCCGCTGACCATGGCCCCAGCCCTGATCCTGCGCGGTCTGCGCCGCATGCCGCTGCGCGTGGCCGACATGCTGCTGGTCGGCAGCGTCGTCACCGTCGTGCTGCTGATGATCGTGCCGATGCCGCCGCTGGCGCTCGACGCGTTCATCGCCACCAACATGACGGTGGGCATTCTGCTGCTGCTCAGCTGCATGTACGTCGCCAAGCCGCTGGATTTCTCGACCTTCCCGACGGTGCTCTTGCTCTCCACGCTGTTCCGGCTGGCGATCAGCATCTCGACGACGCGGATGATTCTCACCCATGTCGATGGCGGCGAGATCATCCAGCAGTTCGGCGAGATGGTCGCGGGCGGCAATCTCGTGGTCGGGCTGGTGGTGTTCCTGATCATCACCATCGTCCAGTTCATCGTCATCTCGAAGGGCGCCGAGCGCGTCGCCGAAGTCGCTGCGCGGTTCAGCCTCGATGCGATGCCGGGCAAGCAGCTTTCGATCGACAGCGACCTGCGCTCGGGCATCCTCTCCAAGGACGAGGCGCGCGAGAAGCGCCGCACGCTGGAGATGGAGAGCAAGCTCCACGGCAGCCTCGACGGCGCGATGAAGTTCGTGAAGGGCGATGCGATCGCCTCGGTGATCATCGTGCTGGTCAATCTGCTCGGCGGCTTGGCAGTGGGGATGCTCTACCACGGCATGTCGGCGGGCGAGGCGGCGACGACCTTCTCGATCCTGACGATCGGCGACGGACTGGTCGCGCAGGTGCCGGCGCTGTTCTCGGCGATGGCGGCGGGCCTGCTGGTCACCCGCACCACCGACGAGGAGCGCGACAGCGACCTGGGCCCGGCGATCGCGCGGCAGATCACCGGCAAGCCGCATGTGCTGATGATCGCCGGCGGCCTGGCGATGCTGCTCGGGCTGGTGCCGGGCTTCCCGACGCTCATTTTCTTCGCGCTGGCGAGCGCGCTGCTGCTGGGCGGCGCGTTCCTCCACCCGACCTCGGGCGCCTGGCTGCGGACGCGGCTGGGTCTTGCCTCGGGCGAGACGGCGGTCGCGACCGGCGAGACGCTGATCGCCGCGCAGGCGCTGCCGGTGGTCGATCCGCTGCGGCTCGCCGTCGGCCTGCCGCCGCAGCACCCCGCCTTTGCCGCGCTGGCGGACCGGTTGCGCGAAGGCGCCGCCGCGCTCCAGACGCGGGCCGGCATCGCCATTCCGGACCTGCGCGTCGTTCCCGATGCGCGGCTGAACGAAGGCGAATGGCTGCTCAGCGCGCATGATGCGCCCTTGGGCGGCGGAGCTACCGACGCCGGCGCGCTGCCGGACGTGGCGGCGGCGCGGGTCGCGCAGCTGCTCGAACGCAATCTCGGCCTGTTCCTCGGCCTGCAGGAAGTCACCGACAACCTCAACCGGCTCGGCGAGACGCACCCGGAAGTGGTCAAGGAAGCGGTGCGCGCGGTGCCCACCGGCCGGATCGGCGAAGTGCTGCGCCTGCTCGCCGAGGAGAGCGTGCCGCTGCGCAACTTCCGCGACGCGATCGAGGCGATCGGCGAGGTCGGCCAGTACGAGCGCGAAGCCGTGCCGATGGCCGAGCGGGTCCGCGTGGCGATGCGCCGCCACCTGATCGCGCCGCTGTGCGAGGCGGGGCGCCTCCGCGTGCTGATCGTCGGGGCCGATCTGGAGGAGACAATCCGCCAGACCGTCACCCCCGTCGACGGGCAGATGCGCCTCGCGATTAATCCGCACCAGATGCGCGCGCTGATCGCGTTGCTTTCCACCCAGCTCGCCAGCAGCGGCGCCCGGGCGATCCTCACCGCGCAGGATCTCCGCCGGCCCTTGCGCCTGCTGATCGCGGGCGACCTGTTCGAGGTGCCGGTGATCAGCTTCAACGAGCTCAACCCGGCCGTGCCGCTCGACATCGTCGGCGAAATTAACGCCGCCCCGGAGAGCCTGACCAACCAGATGTCGGACGAGGTTTCCCTATGATCCGCGCTAAGCGCTTCCTTGCCTTGCTTGCGTGTACCGCCTTGCTGCCGGTCGCCGCCTCCGCCGAGACGCCGCCCATGGGGCAGAAGCGGATCACGCTCACCGCGCGCAACCAGCGCGTCGACGTCGCGGTGGTCGATCTGTTCGGCCAGGCCGGGGTAAAGGCCAAGGTGAGCTCGGCGGTGACCGGCAAGGTCAACGGCGTGTTCGTCGGCACGCCCCGGCAGGTGTGGACCCAGCTCGCCAAGGCCTTCAACCTCGTCGCCTATTATGACGGCGCAGTGGTGCGGGTGTACTCCGCGGCCGAGGTGACGTCGCGCAGCTTCAACGCCGCCGATCCGGAGGCGGTGGTGCGCGATGCGCAGAAGCTGCGGATCCTCGACGATGCCAACCGCGTCTCGGCCGCGAGCAATTCGGTGAGCGCCACCGGCGTGCCGGCCTTCCTCGACCGCGTGGCACAGCTGGCGGGCACCGCGGGCAACCCGGCGGTGATCCAGGCTTCGGCCACGTCCTCGAACGCGCCGATCGTCTCGCCGCTGCTCGGGCCTGCCGCGATGGAGACGGTGGCGAGTTCGCCGCTCCGCTCCAAGCTGCTGAGCGGGGCGACCACCCGCTCGCCCTATGAGGTGCGGATCTTCTACCTCCGCTATGCCCGCGCCGACGACACGATCCAGAAGAGCTTCGATCGCACCATCACCATTCCCGGCGTCGGGTCGATCCTGCGCGGGATGATGGGCGATGGGCGGCCCAGCTCGACCGTCTCGACCAGCGGTAATTTCGAGGCCGAACGCCAGTCGCTGCCCCGCCTCGGTGGGCGCGGCCTCAACGCCGTGCCGCCCGACGAGGCGCAGCGCAGCTTCGACCAGCAGGGCACGCCCGGGCTCGATACCGTGGTGGTGCGCGAAGCCGCAGTGCGCGACATCAACGGCCCGCGCGTCGAGGTCGATCCCAGCAACAACGCCGTGCTCATCCGCGATCGCCCCGAATCGATGACGGTCTATGAGGACATCGTCCGCGCGCTCGACGTCGAGCCGCGCGGGGTGGAGATCGAGGCGACGATCCTCGAGCTCGACACCAGCAAGCTCAAGGAACTGGGGCTCGATTTCGGCTTCAAGACCGGCGGGCTCGGCGCGCTGTTCGGCGGCAACGCGACCAACCCGGCCAGCAATTTCTCCAGCGGCAATGTCGGTGCGGCGTACCTCACCGGCGGGCTCGACCTGTTCGCCGCGCGCATCACCGCGCTGGAGAAGACCGGCGCGCTGCGCGTGATCTCGCGGCCGCGGCTGAGCACGCTCAACAACATCCCCGCCGTGTTCAACAACCAGGTGCAGTATTATGTCCGCGTCGCCGGCGACCGGCAGGTGGACCTGTTCCCGGTGACCGCGGGCATGGTGATGCGGGTCAACCCGTCGATCCTCTATGACGGCGGCGAGCTGCGCACCCGCATGGCGATCGAGATCCTCGACGGCTCGCCCACCGGCCTTGTCGTCGACGGCATCCCGGCGGTGAAGCAGAGCAGCATCAACACTAGCGCGGTGGTGAAGCAGGGCGAGAGCCTGCTGATCGGCGGCATGACCGTCGAGACCTCGTACGACTACAAGTCGAAGGTGCCGGTGGCCGGCGACATACCGGTGCTCGGCCAGGCCTTCCGCAAGCGCAAGAAGGGCGACCAGCATTTCGAGCGCATCTTCCTGATCACCCCGCGCGTCGTCTCGCGTCGCGGGCAGCAGGCGGCGGCGGTGCAGCCGACCTCGGCCACCAACCCGATTCCGATCGAGCAGATCCAGGCGGCGGGCGACCGTCACCAGAAGCGCAGCCGGAGGGCCCGCCGGTGAACGCGCCTTTCGCCCCGGTGAAGCCCGGCACGATGGTGCTGCGGGTGCTCAACGGTCGCCTGTCGGGCGCCGAGCATCGGCTGCACCGGGGCAAGTTCGTCCGCGTCGGGCATGGGTTCGAGCACGACATCGTGCTGCGCGATCCTTCCGCGCGCGGCGTGTCGCTCGAGCTCGACCTGGGTGAGGGCATGGCGTGCGTCCGCGTGGCGGCGGGGCAGGTGACCCTGCTCGGGCGGCCGGTCGCGGCGGGCGAGCAGGCGTCGCTGCCGCCCTTCGTGCCGATGCTGGTCGGTTCGGTAGCCGTCGCTATCGGGGAACCCGAAGATCCGCGTTGGGACGACGCCATTCGGCTGGCTCCCATGGTCGCGCCAGCCGCCGCCGATGCACCCGTCCTCGCGCCGCAACGCGCGGCGATCCCCGAGCGGGTGGCGACGCGGCTCTACCCGATGCGCGGCGCGCTGGCGCTCGACCGATACTGGCCCGCCTATGCCGCCGCCGTGGCCACGCTGCTGCTGCTCCTGCTGTTCGCACCGCCCGCGATCCGCTGGGCGACACGCCAGCTGCACGACACGGCGGGCGAGCAGGCGATGCTCGCCGCCGCGGGTTTCCGCGACCTCAAGGTCGAGGAGACGCGCAACGGCACGATCGTGCGCGGGATCGTCAAGGACGACGCCGCACTCGCCCGGCTGCGGCAGATCGTCGCCGAGCAGATCGGCCCGGCGACGCTCGATGTCGAGACGATGGACGGCCTCGCCGCCGCCGCCACCGATCTCCTGCGCGCGCAGGGGGTGGACGCGGAGGCCATCCCGCGCCGCGGCAACACGCTGATGGTGAAAGCAGAATTCCTCCCCGCCGATCGCCAGGCCGATCTCGCCCGGCTGATCAAGGAGGACGTGCCCGGCATCGCCCGTGTCGACTTCGCCACCGATGGCAAGCGCGGTGACCGCGACCTGCAGTATTTCTTCTCGGGCTCGGAATACGGCCTCGCCACCTTCGTCGACGGCGACCCCGGCTACCTCACCACCGCCGACGGCACCCGCTGGTTCGCCGGCGCCACGGTGCCGACCGGCCACCGCATCGTCGCCATCGGCAACGGCCGCGCCAGCTTCGAGCGCGACGGCCGGATCGAAGAACTCGTCCTGGGACCCAGCACGCCGCCGTCCCCGGCACCTTCCACCACCCCTGGCGGCGACACCAACGGAGTGACCACCCAATGACCAACCCGATCAACAGCGCCGTCCTCGGCACGATCGCCTCGCTAGGCAACATGGGCACCACCGAGAGCCGCACCGGCAAGGGCAACTGGTTCGAGGCGTTCGGCGAAGCCTGGGGCAAGGCGCTCGACACCCAGGCCGACACCATCACCGCCCAGTCCGACGTGGTGAGCCAGGGCGGCGACAAGCCCTCCGACATCACCCAGCTGACCACCGAATCGATGCGGATGAGCTTCATGGCGAACAGCTCGCACAGCTCGATCGACAGCGTCTCCAAGGCGCTCGAAACCATGGCGCGGAAGAACTGACGATGAGCATCGATGCGATCGGCGCGCTGGTCGCGCCGGCCGGGGGGCAGGGCGCGAACGGCGTGTCCCGCGCCTTCGAGCTGCTCGCCCCCGGCGGCCATGGCGGCGGCGCCACCACCCCGCAGTTCGATGCGCGCTTCCAGGCGGCGCTGGAGAAGATGGGCGGGGTGCAGGGCAATGTCGCCGCCGGGCCCATACCGCCGGCGATGAAGGGCATGTTCAACGCGCTCGACCAGGTGAACGTCCAGGCCCGCGCCGTCTCGCGCTATGCCGAGACGGCCGAGGCCAGCGGCGGGCAGCTGACGCCCGGCGAGATGGTCCAGCTCAACATGAAATGCTCGGAATTCATGTTCCAGGCGCAGCTAACCTCCAACATCGCCAACCGGAGCTCGGACGGCGTGCAGCAATTGTTCAAGCAGCAATGAGCGGCCGCGCCCCCGCCCGCCGCTGGCAGGCGCGGATCGCCGCGCCGCTGCTGGTGATCGCCGCCTTCGGGCTTGCCGGCTGCAGCCGGCAGGAAGTCTATGGCAAGCTCACCGAACCGGCCGCCAACGAGATGATCGCCGTGCTCAACCAGGCTGGCATCACCGCGACCAAGGTGGCGGGGGAGAAGGACCAGTGGAGCATCGCCGTCGACCAGGCCGATTTCGCCCGCGCGGTGGAGACGCTGCGCGCGCATGGCCTGCCGCACGAGGACTATGACTCGCTCGGCTCGGTGTTCAAGAAGGAGGGCTTCACCTCCACGCCGCTCGAGGAGCGGGCGCGGCTGATCTACGGCCTGTCGCAGGAGCTGAGCCGGACGATCAGCGGCATCGACGGCGTGGTCCAGGCACGCGTGCACCTTACCATGCCGGAGGCCGATCCGCTGTCGCGCGAGGCCAAGCCTTCGGCGGCATCGGTGTTCGTCAAATACCGCACCGGCTTCGACCTGCGCAGCCAGACCGGGGCGATCAAGTCGCTGGTCACCAACTCGATCGACGGGCTCACCTATGATCGCGTCTCGGTGGTGATGGTGCCGGCGCAGGCCGTGCCAGTGCTGCCGGAGAGCGAGGGCATGGTGTCGGTCTCGACGCTGATGCGGGGGGCGATCGGCGTGGTCGCGCTGATCGTGCTGGCGATTGCCGGACGCGGGCTGTGGCGGATGCGCAAGCCCCGGACCACCTTGCCGGATACGGTGCAGCGATGAACCGGGAGACGCGGACCGCCAAGCTGGCGCTGCTTGCCCGGCATTGCGGGCAGGGGCGCGGCGCGCGCTTTGCCCGGCGGGCGAGCGGGCAGCCGACGGTGCGCTTCGGCGATCTCGCCAAGCTGCCCGACTGGCTCGACGCGCCCGAGGAACAGCGCGCCCGGATTGCCGCGGCGGCGGGGCTGCTGCGCCATCGCCGGGCGATCGATGCCGAGCTTTCGGGGCCGCGGCTGGCGGCGCTGGCGGCGGCGGTCGGCGAGCCGCTGTTCGATGCGGTCTGCGAAGCCGAGGTGCCGGAAATGGCCGGGGCCGAGAAGCTGCCGCCGCCCGAGCGCGTGCTCGCCGCCGGCACGCAGTTGCTGGAGGCCGCCTTGCCGCTCGCCTTGCAGGATCGGTTCCCCGGCGCCTGCGACGACGCCGTGGCGCGGGATCTGTTGATCCGGGCCCATGGTATCGCGGAGCGTCTCGCATGACCTATCACCTCGTCCATGCCGATGACGCTGCGCTGCTGTTCAGCGAGCGTGCGGTGATCAAGCGCGAGGAGCACCAGTCCTTCGCTGACGCGGTGGCGCTGCTCGGCGCGGTGCGCGAGGCACAAGCGCGGGCGGTCCAAGCCGCGGACGCTGCGCGGGATGAAGCATATGCCGGCGCACTCGCAGAGGCGCAGACTGCGATCGACGACTTGCTCGCCGGCAAGATCGCGCAGTTCGCCGCCGCGATCGACGCGCAGGAACAGGCCCGGCGCAACGAGATCGCCGAGGCGGCGCTGGCGGCGGTGCATGCCGTGCTGGGTGAGCTGGAGGATGCGACGCTGGTGCCGGCGCTGGTCGCCCGCGCGCTCGATCGTCTCCAGCCGCAGGGCGCGGTGATCGTTGCCGTCGCGCCGGACATGGCCGAGAAGGTTGCGGCCCGGCTCGCGGCGCTGGCGGAAGTCAACATCCTGCCCGATCCCGCCCTCGGCGCGCACGATTGCGCGATCCGCACCGAACAGGGGCAGGTGATCGCCAGCCTCTCGGTCCAGCTCGAAACCCTCGCCAAGCGCTGGGGGGTGGCATGAGCGATCCGCTGGCCCTGCTTCGGGCGCTCGATGCCGCGCCGATGTTCGAGCAGCATGGCCGCATCGTCGGCGCGCTCGGCACGACGCTGCGCGTCACCGGCGTGCGCGCGCGGATCGGCGAGAATTGCGAGATCGTCGATGCCGAGACCGGCTTCTCGCTCTGGGCCGAGGTGATCGGCCTCGCCGATGGCGGTGCGATCCTGACCCCGCTCGGGGACTTGCGGGGCCTGTCGATGCACAGCGACGTGATCCTGCGCAGCGGTGAGGACCGCGTGCCCTATGGCGCGGACATGCTCGGCCGCGTGCTCGATGCCCGGCTCCAGCCGCTCGACGGCCTGGGGAGCGTGCGCCGCGGCACCGACCGGCCCATCCATGGCGATGCGCCCAACCCGATGCACCGCCGCCCGATCGATGCGGCGATGGAAACCGGCATCCGCGCCATCGACGGGCTGATGCCGATCGGCATCGGCCAGCGCGTCGGCATCTTCGCCAGCGCCGGCGTCGGCAAGTCGACCTTGCTCGCCAATCTCGCGCGCAACGCCCAGTGCGACGCGATCGTCATCGCGCTGATCGGCGAGCGCGGCCGCGAGGTGCGCGAGTTCATCGAGGAAACGCTGGGGGCGGAGGGCTCGGCCCGCTCGGTGGTGATCGTCGCCACCTCGGATCGCCCGGCGATGGAGCGGGTGCGCGCCGCGCATGTCGCCACCGCCATTGCCGAGGGGCTGCGCGACGAAGGCCGACACGTGCTGCTGCTGATGGACAGCGTCACCCGCTTCGCCCGCGCGCTCCGCGAGATCGGGCTGGCCGCGGGCGAGCCGGCGGTGCGGCGCGGCTTCCCGCCCTCGGTGTTCGCCGAGCTGCCGCGGCTGTTCGAGCGCAGCGGCACCGCCGCCGAGGGTGCGATCACCGCGCTCTACACCGTGCTGCTGGAGGACGAGGAGGGCGATCCGATCGGCGAGGAGGTGCGCTCGCTGCTCGACGGGCATATCGTGCTGTCGCGCAAGCTGGCGTCGCGCGGCCATTATCCGGCGATCGACGTGCTGGGCAGCCTGTCGCGGCTGTTTCCGCGGCTCGCCAGTGGGGCGCAGCAGCGTGCGGCGCATGGGCTGCGCGCGATGCTGGCCAAGCTCGACGAGATCGAGCTGCTCGTCCAGATCGGCGAATATCAGCCCGGCCGCGATCCGCTGGCCGACCGCGCGCTGGCCGAGCGCCAGGCGATCGCCGCCTATCTGCGCCAGTCCGGCAGTGAACGCACGTCGCTGGGCGAGAGCATCGCCCGGCTGCGCACCTTCGAGGAGATGGACCATGCCCGCTGACAATCGCGCGCCCGTGCTGGCGCGTATCGCCCAGATGCGCGAGCAGCGCCTCACCCGCGCGCTGATCGAGGCGCGCGAGGCCGCCGAGCAGGCGCAAGCGGCGGCCAGCGCCGCAGAGGCGGCCCGCACGGCGGCGGCATGCGCGCGCGGCGATGCCCGGCTGCTGTTCCAGGCGAGCCCGGCGTGCCCGCAGACACGGCTCTGGCTCGACCAGCGCGTCGCGGAAGAGATCGGCGCGGCGGCACGCGCCAGCGACCAGCGTGCGCGTCATGAACTCGCGGTCGATGCGCAGGGTGCCGCGGGGCGCGCACTCGACCATCACCGCGTACGCAGCGAAAGCGTCGCCGCGCACCACCAGTCCCTCCGCCGCGCCGAGCAGCGCCGTGCCGAGGATCGCGTCGACTCCGATGCTGCGGCCTTCCTGCTGTCGCGGGGCTGGGCATGAACGGCGCCCCGACCAGCGGCGCGGTCCAGAGCAAGCCCGCGCCCACGCCCCGTGACGCGCCGGTAAAGGGCGAGCCTGAAGCTGCGCCGAAGCAGCGCAAGGCGTTCGCCGATGCGCTGTCCCGGCATGCCGGCAAGCGATCGGCTAAGGATCCCGGCATAGACAAGGCCGACGGGCAGCCGGCGATGGTCGCGCCCCGCGACTTCGCGGCGCTCGCGGTGGCGGCACGGCCCTCGGCGGCGGGCGCCGTCGATCCCGCCCAGCATGCCCAGCTCGACCGCATCGCGGCTGCCATCGCCGAAGTCAGCAAGACGGCGCAGCCCGAAGTGCATTTGTCGCTGCCGCTGGGCAGCTACAAGGTGGAGGGTGCCGTGTTGGGGCACGACCTGGCAGGGCAGGTCAACGTGCTGCTGATCCCCTCCGCCGCGGTGCCGCCGGCGGTGGCCGCCCAGTGGAGCGAGCAACTGCACGAGCGGCTGCTCCGCCGCGAGGTGCGCGTCGGCAAGGTAGGGGTGCAGGGCAATGCGGTCCCGAATACGGCGCGGCGCTGAGGCCGCGTCGCTCAGCGATCGACCCGCGTCGGATCCTCGCGCAGCTGGAAGATGGCGGAGTCGATCGTGGCGACGACCTTGTCGCTGTCGCTCATGCCGGGCCGCCCATCGGGATCGAGCAGCGCATAGCCGAGATCGGAAAGCCGATCGAGCACATCGCTGGTCGGGCTGGCCGCGACCAGCGCCGCGACCTCGCTGGTGAAGTCGTTCAGCGCCCGCGACAGCCGGCCGGCATCTGCCGGGCTCGCGTTCAGCGCAGCGGCGAGATCTCGGGCGACACCTTCGGTGTCATAGGCGTCCCCCGCCCGCAGCGGCGACCGGCCGCCCTGCACGAGGCCAAGCTCGCGGGTCACGGTGCCGGCGACGCGGTTGCTCAGCACCGTCATCGCCTGGCCGGCGAGCGACCCGGGCGTGCTGCCCGCCGCACCGACGGCGCCGATCGCGCTCGCGCGCGGGCCAGTGATTCCGATGGGCTGGGTCATCGCCGAATCTCGTCCGTGGAATGCAACATGCCAGCGTAGATAGCCGGTTGCGGGCGCCCGCGCGCTCCACGAATCGCTTAGGCAATGCTACGGAACCATGTCGCTGTTTGCGGGAGTTGCGTGATGATCCTTCCCCTGGTCGCTGCTGTCGCCGCCGAGGTCGCGCCTGCGGATCGCGCCGCCATTCTCGATGCCGCGCACCACGCGATCGCCCGCCGTATCGGCAAGACGCCCAGGCTGCTGGTGCGCACGCTCGGCCATCAGGGTGCGTGGGTGTTCCTGATCGCTACGATGCAGGACAAGGCGGGCCGGCCGATCAGCTATGCCGGTACCCCGCTAGCCTCGGCGGAGGCCGAAGGCATGGTCTCGAAGGATTATGTCGCGCTGTTCCGTCGCTCGGGCGCAGGCTGGCGCGTCGTAGAGGAAGCGCTAGGACCCACCGACGTGACCTGGGCCGATTGGGCGGAGAAGCACGGCGCGCCGAAGGCGATCTTCGGCTGAGCGCTCAATAGGTCCCGTGCTCGTTGCCGCGGGTCCAATATTCGAAGCTCCGGTCCAGCGCGCGGGTGGAGAAGACCACATGGCCGCGGTTGCGCTCGAAGCCCATCGCGGGCGTGCCGTCCAGCGTCCCCGCCCACCAGCCATTGGCATGCTTGCCGGCGAAGACGACCTGCTTGCCGCTCTTGCCCTTGGCACGCAGCTGTAGGGTGCCGCCGGCCCCCGCCTGCACCTGAAGGGTGCAGGGCTCGGGCGGGGCGATGTCGAACACGCAGGTCGCGGGCTCGGCGACGGCAGCGGCGGCGAGCGCGGCGAGGGGGAGCAGAATCATCGCTGGAAGATGGTGTTGGCCAGCTGCGACCGGTAGGCGGAATCGCCGACGATATCGGCAGGCCGTTCATAATAGCGGCAGACGATCGCCCCGGCATCGCCGGCGCTGGTCGCCTGGGCGAGGCGACGCCCGGCCGCGCTCTCGGTGCCCTTGAGCTCGTGCTGGACGAAGGCGAGCTGCTCCTCGAACGTCGAGTGGCGGATGTCGTGCCCGGCAAAGGCGGCGAAGTCCGCCTGGCGCGGCCCCTCCCACTGGCCGAGACCATAGCCGGGGCCGCCGCCGGTCTGACGGATATTGGGCTCCATCCGGCTTTCCGCATCGAGATTGGCGACGATCCCCGCCGCCTGCGCGCGGGTCCAGCCCTGGGCCTGGAAATAGGTCATCGCCTGGTCGATCCGGCCCTGGCGGGTCGCCGAGGGCGCGCCGGTGCCCGCGGTGCCGCTCGCCTGGGTGGGAGCCGTGACCGAACTGGGCGCGTGGAAAATCTTGGCGCCGTGCGACAGCGCCCAGGAGAGATTGCCCGTCGTCACCTTCTGGGTGCCGTCGGCATTGCGGTTGTTCGATCCGATCGTCTGGCCGTTGCCCGCATAAAGCACGGTATGCGAGACGCCGCCGCCCTGGATGATCACCACGTCGCCGGGCTTGGCCTGTGCGGCGCTGACCTCGGTCCAGCCCTGCGCGCGCAGCGTCTTGTCGAGCTGGGCAACCGAATCCGTGTGCAACTTGCCCGGCAGCTGCCCCGCTTCGGTAAGCACCGCCGATACGAAGTTGGCGCAGCAGACGTTTGCCGGCACCTGCGCGTTCATCGGCAGATTGTCGCTGCGGTCGCCGCGAAGCTCGGCGGCGTTGCGCCCGAGATACTGGCGCGCGACATCGGCGGCGTTGCGGCCGGTACCGCTGCCCCCAACGCCGCCAGTAGCTTCGGCACCGTTCACGCGTGCGCCGCCACCACCGTTGAGCCGCAGCGTCTGGCCCGGCAGGATCATGCCCGGATTGGCGAGGCCGTTGTCGAGCGCGAGGTCGTGCCAGTCGAGCCCGAAGCGGGCGGCGATGCCCGAAAGCGTGTCACCCGCCTGCACAGTATAGTGTGCGCCACCCGACTGCGGCAGCGCGATCGTCTGGCCGGGAAAGATCAGGTTGGGGTTGCGGATCTGCGGATTGGCCGCGCGCAGGGCGGAAAGCGACACGCCGTTCCGTGCCGCGATGCTCGACAGCGTGTCCCCGTGGCGGACGGTGTAGCCGCCGCTATCACCACTGCGGACACCGCCGGATGTACCGGTGCGGCTGATCGAGTCGAGCATGGAACGCCTCCCTGAACTTTCGGGAGCAAAGGTCGCATCGAGCGGCGGAGCTGTCTCTCGACGATTCGTTTAGGGGGGGGACCTGCTCCTGCTGCCCGTGCGGAAGCTTCGCCGTGCGATGCCGCCATTGCATCCCCTTCCTTTTACGTCGAAGCTCACGCTGAAACCTGTTGCCCAATCGCGTGTTCGAACCATAATATCGTCGTGCCATCAAAGGGATAGAGCATGAACTTGGAGACGATCGAGAGCGACCCGCGGCGCCTGATCGAACTGCGGCGCCAGGCCCGTGTGCTTACCAGCGGCGTATTTGGCATGCGCGGTGATGCGGAGCTTTCCCAGATTGTAGAACAGGCCGCGAAGGCGACGCGGTTTCCCTTCGCCGCGGTTTCCATCGTTGATCGGTCGCGGCTCTGGCTTGCGGTCGCCTATGGCTTCGATCCTCGCGAATTCGATCGGCCCGACAGCTTTTGTGACGCCGCCATCAAGGTACCCGGCTTTGCGCCGCTTTGTGTCGCCGACGCGTGGCAGGAGCAGCGCTTCAAGTTCGCGCCTGCCGTCATCGAGATGAACGTGCGGGCCTATTATGCGGCGCCCCTCGTCACGAACGACGGCCTCGCGCTGGGGACGCTGTGCCTGCTGGACCAGAAGCCACGCACCGTCGGGTCCGATGCGCTGCAGACGCTTCGGACGCTCGCGGGGAACGCTTCGGTGGTGATCAATCGCGAATCCAATGCGGTTGCCTATGCCGAATTCGCCATTGCGGAGCTCTCCTCGCGCATCCGCTTCGCCATGGCGGAACGGGACGAGGAGACGGTCGCAGCACTCGATGCCGAACTTCGACGGCTGGAAGCTACGCTGGAGCCGAACTGGGAATCGAGCGGAATGCAGGCCAGCGGGGCGACTGCGGATGCGACGAACCGTCCGACGAGCCGTTGACCGCGACCGGCCTGCATCTCCGGCAGGCGTTAGTTCTTCGTCGCGCGGAGCCGCTCTAGTACCGCGGGCGCCACGACCATCCCTGCCTTGGCCATGGCGGGTGTGGGCCAACTGCCGCTTGCCACCTGTTTCTTGACCGTCGCTCGATCGGGCGGGGGCCAGCCGAAGCCGGCGTTGCGCGCGCGTTCGAGCAATCGGGCGCGTGCGGCGAGCATTTCGGGGCTGGTGAAGATCACCGGCTGGTCGAGCAGCGCGTGCGCGGCCATGCTGCCGTCGTCGGCGACGCTCCACAGCGTGCCCCCTTTTTCGACCAGCAGCTCGGCGATCTCGGCCTGTTCGGCGTCCAAGGCCATGCGAACGGGGTCGATGCCGAAGCGATCGGTGCGGCGCGGATCAGCGCCGTGGCGGAGCAGCGTCATCACCCCGCCGAGATGGCCGAAGGCGATTGCGTTGCGCATCGGGCTTTCGCTGCCGGTGGCTTGCGGGTCGGGTGACGCGCCGGCCGCGAGCAACTGCTCCGCCATGGCCGGGCTGTCGGCCAGGATCGCCAGCGACAGCGCCGCGCCCGGCTTCACGCCGTCCCTGGGCATGCCGGCGGCGAACAGCATGGTCACCGCATCGGCATCGCAGCGGGCGACGGCGATGGTGAGCAAGTCGCCATATTGACCGGCGGGGGGCTGCGGGACCTTGGGATCGTCGACCACCATGGTGCCGACCAGCCGCGGATCGCGCGCCAGCATCGCATGTGCGTCCTCGACGCGGCCGTCGAAGATCGCCTCGGCGAGTGCCCGGCCCGCGGCGCCGTTGTTCAGATGCGCAAGGACGCGGGTACGGTCGGGCAGCACAACCGAGGCGCGCTTGGTGTAGCAACTGGGCGCGGCGGCCATGCATCCTCCGATCGGGGCTGCCGCCAGCATCAGCGCGGCGAGGATGCGGACGCGGCGGTTCACAGGCCCATGCTGTAGGGAGTGGGGGAGCCCCGGGTCAATGCGCGCCCAGGCTGCTTTGCACCCAGTCCATCTGGTGCCGGGGGATCGGTGTGTCCTGATACCAATGCTGGCCTGCAGGCTGCTTGGCATCGAGCGGGATGCGCGTGCCGTATGCCTCGGGTGCGTCGGCGATGATCGCACCCGGTATGCCGCCAATGATTGCGCCGGCGACCCGATCGCCGCCGTCCTGGATCGCCGAGAGGATTTCGCCGCGCACATAGAAGGCCGCGATCCTGGGCGCGGGCGTATCGCCGCGGATCGTGCCGGCCTGGCGGATCGTGGCGTCGCTGAGGCCGGCGGCATTGAAGGTCTGCGCGTCGCGCCCGCTCGCAAGCGCCGCGGCCGAGGCGAGCCCGCCGCCCAGCGAATGGCCGGTGATCGTTACCTGCGCCTCCGGATGGCGGCCGATCGCCTTCGCGATCAGCAGCGCGCGGCCATATTGATCCGAGGGCAGGCCCACGCCCTGCCGCGCATTGGCCTTCCAGTCGCTGCCATCGGTGGTGCCGCGGAAGCTGACGACATAATTGGGACCGCCATCGCCTTCCGCCACATAGACGCGGGCGCGGAAGCTGCTTTGCGGCGAGGTCAGGTCTTCCGCGCGGAGGCCGAGCTGGGCGAGATCGTCGCTGCTTGCGACGCGGTAGCCGGCGGGCGGGGCGGGGGTGTCGTTGTAGACGTCCGCCGCCATCGCCGCGAGGTCCACGGTGGAAGGTCCGCCGGTCCGTTCGGCCGTAAGCTGTGGGGCTTCGCTGCGGACGAACTGGACCGGCGGCGCGGGCTGCTGCCAGGCAAGCAGTTCGCGCGGGGGCAGGTGACGTGCCTGGAAATCGTCGTTCGCGGCGCGTTGCCGCGACGTCGAGATCGCCGAAGAGGAACCGATGCCGGTGGGTCGCGATAGCTGGTCAGCTGCCGACATCATGTTCGTCGTTCCTCGCCGTAGGTCGTCGGAGCCCGGATGCCATCCGCCGCACCGTCCGTCGCTAGACGATTCGTTTAGGCGGGCTACGCGATCCGGCGATGCCGCGGCGGGGCGGGACGTGGGAAGCAGCAGCCATAGCAACGGGCTCGCACCCAATCGCCTTTTTCAGGAGCATGGACATGACGACGATTTCGACCGCCGCCTCGACTCCGTTCGCCGCCGCGCAATTGGCGCTCGCCGGCGGCGTGCTCGCCCAGCAATTCAACCCGCTTGGCGCCAGCGCCTATGCCAGCGCGATGCTGCCGTCGCTGCTGTCTATCCAGCTGGGTACGATGGCCGGCGCCGGGCAGCTGCAGCCCCAGGCGGGCTTCACGGCCCAGACCACCGGGCAGGGCACCGCGCGCGTCGATCTGGGCGACGGCTACCACCTCGCCATCGACGAGCGGAACAGCGAGATGACGATCTTCAACGAGAAGACCGGCCAGAGCACGCGCGTGTGGGGCGATCCGCATGTCGACGTGAACGGCAAGCACCAGTTCGACTTCTACGGCACCACGACGTTCGAGCTCGACAACGGCACCAAGATCACGGTGAATACCGAGCAGGCGAAGGGCAATCCGAACGTCTATTATGCCAGCCAGGTGGTGGTGACGCGCGGCGCCAATGCGGTGGTGATCGACGGCATCAGCCAGCAGCAGCTGGGCGACCTGTCCGTAAGCGTCTCGACCAACGGCCATGCGCTCGATGCCGCCAATCGCGACGGGTTCACCGTAGTGGAATCGGCTGGCGGCTGGCAGACCGAGCTGGGCGGGAAAGTGACGCAGGCCGATGCCGACCTGACCAAGCCGGGGCAGATCTATGGGCCAGACAGCGACATGCCGAGCCTATCCGAACTGGGTAGCGCGATGGGCGGCTTCCTGCTGTTCGGCAGCCTGATGGGCATCGCGCTGGAGAGCCATGTCGCTTTGAGCGCGGGCCGGGCGAACAATGCGGCCGCGCCCTATCGCCAGCCTTTGGCGGCCCTGCTGTCGTAAAGGTGCGCGGAGACGCCAAGGCGAGACCAACACTGGAGCATCGCTGACGATGCTCCAGTCTCTTGCTATCGATCTGCCGGGCTGTTGCAATGCGCGCGGGCGCGCAGCGATGGACTGTAAGTATTTGTTAATCATTAAGTTGTGTGAATTCAAAAACCTGTTGCGTCGCCGATGCTTGATCTTGCTCCCACCTGCAAACCGTGGTCTGGTAACTTTCCTGCAATGACCCAAGGGGGGCTTAATGGAATGGATGTTTTTGCCGCTGAAGCGGTACGCTGATTTTCAGGGGCGTTCGCGGCGGCTTGAATACTGGATGTTCGCGCTGCTCATGCTTCTCGCCGTGATCGTTTGGGCAGGCGTGTTCATTGCCGTTGCCGGCGTGGGCGGATTTCAAGCCGGCGCGATGAGCAACCTTGCCACGATCTGGGTGTTCGCCGGCGTGCTCGCCTATCTCGCGATCCTGATACCGGCGATCGCGGTGCAGGTGCGCCGCTTCCACGATCGCGACATGAGCGGCTGGTTCGTGCTGCTCAACTTCATCCCCTATGTCGGGGGGCTGATCGTCTTCGTGTTCATGGTCCTGCCCGGCACCCCGGGCGAGAACCGCTTCGGCCTCGACCCGAAGGACCCCGACAACGTCGCGAGCATGGCCGAGGTGTTCGGCTGAACCTTGCGCTCGGCTCAGCGCCGCGACCAGCCGCTGTGCTTGTCGTCGCGGCGCTTGCCGAGCATCATGCCGCGCTCCAGCCGGGCGCAGAGCGCGGCATAATAATCTGTCAGGAAGCCTAGATCGTCGCCGTCGTCGGGCAGACCGGCCTTGCGGCGGATCGTCGCGGCGACGGTGACGATCGCTTCCTCATTGGCCCGGCGCAGCACGTCCTCCAGCTTCTGCAGCTCGAAGACGCCGTACAGGTCGAGCGCCTCGGCGCTGAAGGTGCGGCGCGGCCGCTGCGCGTCCGCCGCTGCTAGATCGGCGTGGAGCTTGCCGCGCACGGTGTTCACCACCCAGGTACCCGCGATCAGGTCGCCCGCGCGCAGCCCGTCGCGGTTGAACAGCGGGAAGAGCAGGAACAGCCCGGTCCACAGCAGCGCGAAGCCGGTAAGCGCGCCGTCTACGAGGCCGGCGCTGCGCTGCGCGCCGAGGAACGATAGCGGCAGGAAGAGCTCGATCTCGCGCATCGCATTGCGGGCGATCACTGCGGCGCCGGTGAGGCGGCCGCCGTCGCGCGCGACGACGCGCAGCTTCATCAACCGCTTGCCCGGCGTGGCGCCGCGGCTGCCCATTTCGAACAGCACGAACCAGCCGTTGCGCAGCACGAAGGCGCCGAGCAGCCACAGCACCGCGATCGCTTCGAGGCCGACATTCCCCAGCCGGAGCAGGCCGATCCCGACTGCAGCCAGGATCAGGACGATCAGCATGATCATGCTGTCGACGGCAAAGGCGGTCGCGCGCGCGCTGGGGCGGGCGAGCTCCAACCCCAGGTCGACGCCCTCGGGTGTGACGAAGCTGCGCCGGCGGCTGGCGGGCTTGGGCGCGCGCTTAGCGCGGAAGGGCAGGCGCATCGCCGTCCTCCGAACGTCGCGGCAGGTAGAAATAGGCGATCCAGCCCAGCAGCGCGGCGATACCGATGGCAAAGCGCGCTGCGTCGCTCTGAACGGTCTGGCGCCCGACGCCTTCGAGCAGCCCGGCGACCATCAGCATGCAGATCACGCCGCCCATCGCGACCGCGGCGCTGCGCCCGGCGCGCACTGCGGCATCGATCCGCGCTTCCCGCCCCGGAAAGGCGACCGCCGTGCCGATCCGCACCCCGGCGGCGCCGGCGATGGCGACCGCGAACAGCTCGGTCGTGCCGTGGATCGTCAGCCAGCCTGCCATGCCGATGCCGAGGCCGCGCGCGGCGAACAGCGCTAGCATCGCCCCCAGCATCAGCCCGTTATAGACCAGCAGCAGCAGCGTCGGCACGGCGAAGGCGAAGCCCAGCGCGAAGGCGAACAATGCGATCTGGCTGTTGTGGGTGAACAGGAAGGTCGCGAAGGGCAGCAGCATATTGTCGTTTTGCGGGCCATAGATCGTCTGGCGCAGTCCCTCGGTGCTGGCGGAAGGATCGCGGCCCCCCGCCATGCCTTCTGGCATGATGCTGTAGAACCATGCCGGATCGCTGGAGACCAGGACGAAGCCGGCGATCGCACCCACCGCCAGCAGCAACACGCAGAACAGGGTTTCCTTCCACAGCGCCTGCACCGCCAGCGGCCAGCCGCGGGCGAAAAAGCGCCGCATCTGCCCCGCCAGCGAGGTCGGCACGCCGTAGAGCTGGAAATAGGCGCGGGTGCACAATTGCTCGAGATAGGTGACCAACGCCCGATCGAGCGAGGTCTCGCGCGCGACGGAGAGCGAGGACAGCGCCGAGCGGTAGAGCAGCGGCAACGCCAATATGTCGTCGTCGCTCAGTGTGCGGACCGAGCGTTTCTCCATCCGCGTGATCAAGGCATCGAGCCGCGCCCAATCGGCCTCGTGTGCGGTGCGGAAGCGGGTGGCGTTGACGAGCGGGCCGCCGGGGAGCGTATCGCCGGGCAGGGCGGTCACAGCAGGTTCCTTCGCTTGAGCGCCGCATAGCCTTCGACCAGCCGGTCGGGCACGCGGTCATACTCGCTTTCGATGACATGGGCGCCGAGATGGCGCAGCCGAGTGAGCACGGTCAGCCGGTCGCGCAGTAGCGCCGCCGCCGTCACCGCGCGGGTGACGTCGTCAGAGCTGGCCGGCGCGCGGTCGACGATGGCTTCGAGTTCCTCGTCGCGCAGCACCACGACCAGCAGCAGATGGGTCTTGAGCAGGCGCGCGGCGGCGGCGAGCATGAACTCGGCCGAGGTCGGATCGGTGAACTCGGTGAACAGGATGATCATCGAACGCCGCGTCAGCTGCCCGGCCAGTGCGCTCAGCGCATAGACGTAATTGGTCTCGTCGCCGCTATAGTCGATCTGCGCCGCGAGCCGCTGCAGCGCCCCGAACGCGGCGGTGCCGGAGACGAGCCCGCTCGCCACGCGCGGCCGCGAATCGAAGGCGTGGAGCGCCACCCGGTCGCCGAGCTTCAGCGCCACCCAGCCGGTGAGCAGCACCGCCGAGATCACCCGATCGAGCCGGCTCAGCCCGGCGACGGGCTCGCTCATCTGCCGCCCGCAATCGACCGCGAAGACGATCTGGTTGTTGCGCTCGGTGCGCATTTCCTTGGCGTGGAGCTTCACGTGGCGGGCGGACTGTTTCCAGTCGATCGAGCGCCGGTCCATGCCCGCGCGGAACTCGACCAGCGCATCGAAGTCGTCGCCGTCGCCGTGCTGCAGCTGCGCCATCAGCCCGTCGAGCGAATGACGCTCGAACACGCGCGCGCCCCGCTCCTGTACCGGCGAAAGATCGGGTAGCACGGCGGTGCGGGCCTCGAACGTGAAGACCTGCTGCTTCCAGCTCAGCCCGAGCGCGCCCGGCCAGCGCAGCCAGAGCCGCTCGACCTGTCCCGTGCCGCGGCGCACCGCGAGGAAGGGCAGGTCGAAGCGGCCGCCGCCGCCCTCCAGCGCGACCCAGGCCGGTGCGACATCGGCCGCTTCGAGCAGCGCGTTGGTCTGCAGCGCGACCTGGGCCCTGCGCACGCCGCCGCCCGCCGCGATATCCAGCGTCACCGGTACCTCGGTGCCGACGCCGACGCTGGACGGCAGGGTCACGCGCGCGCGGGCGCTGCCGGGGCGGGCGCCGATCAGCGCGTCGACCAGGGTGAGCAGCAGCACCGCGGCCGGCCAGGCGAGCGCGGCATACCAGCGCCCCGGCACCAGCAGCGCCACGAGGAACGCCACCGGCATGCCGATCACGGTCGCCAGAATCGCGGTGCGGGTGGGATAGATCATGCGGGGCTCAGCGCGGCGCCTCGATCGATTCGATGATGTCCGCCACGACATCCTCGATCGCGCGCCCGTCGATCTCCGCCGCCGGCGAGAGCAGCAGTCGATGCCGGAGCAGCGCGGGGGCGAGCGCCTTCACGTCGTCCGGGATCACGAAGTCGCGGCCGTCCAGCGCGGCGCGCGCCCGCGCCGCCGCCGCCAGCATCGCCCCCGCGCGCGGCGAGGCGCCGCTCTGCAGGTCGGCCACGCCGCGGGTGCCGCGGATCAGTGCCAGGATATAGTCGATCACCTCGTCGGCCAGCCGGATCTCGGCGGCGGTGGCGACGGCGGCGGAGACGCGCGCAGCATCGGCGACCGCACGCACACCCCAATCCTCGGGCGCCATCGCGCCGCTTCGGGCGCCGTGCAGCGCGATGATCTTCCGCTCTTCCTCGGCGCTTGGATAATCGACGATCTGCTTGAACAGGAAGCGATCGAGCTGCGCTTCGGGCAGCGGATATACACCCTGCTGCTCGATCGGGTTCTGGGTCGCGACGACGGTGAAGCGCTCGCTCAGCGGCAGCCGCTCGCCGTCGATCGTCACGGTCCGCTCCTGCATCGCCTCGAGCAGCGCGGCCTGCGTCTTGGGCGGGGTGCGGTTGATCTCGTCGGCGAGCAGCAGCTCGGTGAAGATCGGGCCGCGGGTGAGGGTGAACTGGCTGGTCTGGAAGTTGAACAGGTTCGCGCCGATGATGTCGCCGGGCATCAGGTCCGGGGTGAACTGGATCCGGCCGAACTGCAGCCCGATCGCGCGCGAGAAGCTGGAGGCCAGCAGCGTCTTCGCGGTGCCGGGCGGGCCCTCCAGCAGGATATGGCCGCCCGAGAGCAGCGCGACCAGCATCAGCTCGACGGTCGGTTCGTGGCCCACCACGGCGCGGGCCACCTGCGCGCGGATATCGGCGGCCAGTGCCTGGACTTCTGCAACGCTCACTTGCTCTTCCCCAGTTTTTCGATGTGCCATTGGTGGAGTGCGCGCGCGGCATCGAGCAGCGTGGCGCGGTCGCGCGCCTGCTCGGCGTTGCGCGCGAGATCGGTAAAGGCGGCCGGTCCGCCCAGCGCGTCGAGATAGGCATCGAGCGCCGCATCGCGCAGCCGCGCCGGTGCGCCGAAGATACGGGCGGCGCGTTCACGGGCCATCGCGGCATAGCGCGTGCCCATTGCGGCCTCGCGTCGCGCCTTGCGGACCAGCATGGCGCCATTGTCGACCAGCGCGGCCTTGCCGAGCGCGATCGCCCGCTCGCGACGTGCCAGCGGGCCGAAACGCGCGGTGGCGTGCCAGCCGGCGAGGATCAGCGCGGCGACGATGGTGAGGGTCAGCGCGAGAAACGGCGGTTCGAGCAGCAGCTTGAGCGGGCTGCGCGTCACGCCCAGCCCGTTGAGCGATACGTCGAAGGCGATGCCCTCGGGATCGTTCGAATTGAGCCAGTCGAGCAGCAGCAGCGCCGAACGCGCCGCCTCGACGTCCTTCAGGCCCTGGTTGGAAAGCAGGTCCGGGTCGGCGAGCACGTAGAGCGGGCCCTCGCCGACCTGGGCGAGAAGGATATGCCCGGCGGAGTCGGTGATCAGGGGATACAGCGCCGGCGTCGACCCGTCCTCGCGCGGCGTCGCCCGCATGCCGGTGATCGCCTGGACCATGCGCGGCGCGTGGAAGCGGATGCCGGACGGCAATCCCTCGCCTTGCAGCAGCTCGCCGCTGGACCGGTATCGAACCATGCCGAAGCGGATGCCCGGCGCCAGAACCCCGAGGGGCTCCGCCGCCGGCAGCATCCTGTTCGAGCGGACCCAGCCGGGGTGCTTCGGGTCGGCAACGGTGTCCCATTTGGGCAGGACGAACAGGGTGGGCCTGGCCAGGCGGCTCTGCAGTACCGCGCTGATGTCGGTCGCTCCCTTTTCGGGTGTCACGACCAGCAGATCCTCGGTGCTGAACGCGTCTGGCGTACGGGTGATGCGCGCGTGGCGATCGGTCGCCTGGGCCAGGGCGACCAGCGCGCTATAGCCGGTGGCGGCGTTGGACAGGGCGTGTGCGCCGCCATTCTCGCCGCCCCGCAGATCGGGTGCATAGGCGCCGAGCACCACCGTGCCGATGAAGCCGAGGATGCCGACCGCCAGCATCACCGCGACGGTGCGCAGGCTGAACGGGGACGGTGCGGCGGAGGAGCCGCCGATCGCGATATCGCTCATCCCTGCCAGCTCCGCGCGCGGGCGAAATCGGCATAGGCGTCGCGGCAGCGGCTCCATTCCTCAGCGTCGATGGCGCGGCCGCCGAACAGGCTGCGCTCGACCACCGCCGCAAGATCGGCGAAGAGCCGGCGCGGCGCGGGCGGGATCGCATCCGTACGCGCCAGTTCGCGGCTGGTCAGAGCAGGGCGCAGCAGCCGCGGGCGGCGCCGCGCGATGTCGTCGATGCTCCGCAGCAGCAGGTGGTGCACGGCGGCGGCATAGTCGCCCGCCGCGGCGAGACGATCCGCCTCGGCCAACCATTGCCGGGCGGGGGCTTCCGCCGGCACCCAGGCCGCGTCCGGCGCCTCGGAAGCGAGGGTGCTCGCACGGCCGCCCTGCCGCCGCCACGGCAACCGCCACTCGCCGTGTCGCACCCCGACATAGAGGACGCGCAGCAGCAGCGCAGCGAGCAGGACGATCATGCCCCACAGCAGGATGCGGGCATAGGGCGCCTCGGGCATGAAGCTCGTCACCCAGCGCAGGAACCGGCCGACCGGCGCCAGCAGCCGGCCGAGCGCGCGGAGCAGGTCTTCGATCCAGCCCGGCGGTGCGGGCGGGGGCTCGCTCGTCTTGAGATCGAACTGGATACGGCCGGAATCGCGCAACGCCCGATGCGCGGCTACCAGCCGCTCGTCCGCCCCCTTCACGTCGTGCATCGATCAACCCCCGGTGATCGACACTAGCCGAACTGCACGCCTCTGCAAGTCCTGCCCGATCGCGTTGCCCTTGCGAGACTATTCATAGCGTAGCGCGCGGGCGGGTTCGGCACGGGCGACGCGCCAAGACTGGCCGAGCACCGTCAGCACTGCGATCGCCACCGCCAGCGCCGATGCGCCGAGGAAATACCATGGCGTCAGCGCGATGCGGTCGTCGAAGCCGGCGAGCCAGCGCTGCATCGCCACCCAGGCGAGCGGCCAGGCGATCAGGTTGGCGATCAGCACCGGGCGCAGGAACCTGCCCACCAGCAACTGGAGCACGTCGCGCGTCGAGGCGCCGAGCGCCTTGCGGATGCCGATTTCCTTGATCCGCCGCTCGGTATCGAAGGCGGCGAGGCCGTAGAGGCCGATACAGCCGATCAGCACTGCCAGCCCGGCGCCCGCGGTAAACAGGCGGGCGCGCTCCAGATCGGCGCGGACATAGGTCTCGTAGAGCTGCTGGTCGACGGTCTGCACCTTCAGCGGCACGGCCGAGGCGTGGCGGCGCCATACCGTCTCCACGCGGTCGAGCAGCGCGCGCGTGTCGTCCCCGGTATAGCGCAGGCTCAGCACGGGCGCGGAAAGGCCGCTGGTCTGCAGCGCATAGGCCTGCGCTTCCACCGGCTGGATCGGTCCCATCAGGCGCAGATCGTCGACCACGCCGATGACCGTCTGCCGTTGCTGCCCGCCGGTAAGCACCTTGCCGACGGCGGCGGCGGGGCTCTCGAAGCCAAGCCGGACGACCGCGGTCCGGTTGAGGAGCACGGCATGGATCTTCCCGCCAGCGGCATCATCGCTGGCGTAGCGGCTCGGGTCGAACCAGCGTCCGGCGAGCAGCCGCGCGCCGTAGAGCTGGAAGAAGCCGGGTCCGATCGCCGCCTGGATCACCGACACCTTGTCCCCGCCGCTGCCCTCGCGTTGCATCTCCATGATGCCGAAACTGCCCCCGCCGGGCGCAATGGCAGACTGCGCCGTTCCGGTAACGCCGGGCAGCGCGGCGATCGCGGCCGCGAGGTCGTGGCGCTGGGCGGCGTCGAGCCCCGGGTCGCCAAAGGAGGAGAGCATGGCCAGTCCGTGCCGCTCGAAGCCGAGATCGGCGGTCTGGGTGTGACGCACCTGGGCGAGCAGCACGCCGGTGCCGATCATCAGCGCGATGGCGATGGCGAACTGCAGCACGACCAGCGTCGCGCGCAGCATCCGGCCGGCGCGGCCGCCGCCGGTTGCGCCTGCGCTCGCGAGCACGGCAGCCGGCCGAAAGCGGGAGAGGACGAAGGCCGGGTACGCCCCGGCGACCAGCCCGACACCCAGGATCAGTCCCAGCAGCGCGGGCAGGATCGTCCCGCTGCCCCAATAGCGCAGGTGCAGGTCGGTACCGCCGATCGCGTTGACCATCGGGAGTGCCAGTTCCACCAGCGCCAGGCCAAGCAAAGCGGCGAGTGCGGTCGTGGCGATCGACTCCGCGAGGAACTGGCCGATCAGCGCGCCGCGCGTTGCGCCGAGCGTTTTCCGCATCGCCACTTCGCGGGCGCGCAGGCCGGCGCGGGCGGTTGCCAGGTTCACATAGTTGCCGATCGCGACGAGCAGCGCGAGCAGCCCCACCATTCCCAGCGTGGCGACGACGATCCGGTCGCGGGCGGCGCGCAGGTGCAGGGCACCGAGCGGAATCAGGCTGGTTGCAAGGCGAATGCCCTTCGGCGCGCTGGACAGGCTGGGATCGGGATGGCGGTGGTCGAATCCGGCGACCAGCTGCTGCACGGCGGGGGCTTCGGCGGGCTCGATGCGCAGCAGGGTCTGCAGGCCTTGGGTCCCCTGGCCGAACAGGTCGGCATCGGCAGGCAGGCGAAGGAAGATGTCACCGGGCTGGGTCATCGCCTTGCTGAGTCGCACCACCGCGCCGACGCGCACCAGCCGCGGCTTGCCGCCGAGCGTGATTTTCAGCGTGCGCCCGAGGGGCGATCCGCCCGGCAGCGAGGTCTTCGCCAGGCGTTCGGTGATAACGGCGCCGTCCGGCGTGGCCAGCGTGGCCGTCGGATTGCCGGCTACGACCGGGAAAGGGAAGAGCTCGAAGAAATTGCCGTCGACCTGCCCAACGATCGTCTGGGTGCTACCGGTGCCCAGCTGGAGCGCGGCATCGGCCGGCAGCAAGCGCGTACCCTGCAGGCCGCTATGCTCGGCCTGCAGTTGCTCCAGCATCTCGCGCCGGGACGGGATGTTCACCTGGTTCGCACCCGGGAATTGCAGCGTGCGCTCGACGATCCAGGTCCGATTCCAGCCGGGAACGTCGTGATCGAAGCTCGTCTCGTAGCGGACGAACAGATAGAGGATCAGGAACACCGCGATCCCCAGCGCCAGCCCGCCGATATTGACGAGCGTGAACAGCTTGTGCCGCGTGAACGAACGGTAGAGGGCGAGCCAGGCGAGGCGGTGCATCCAGCGATCCTTATTCGTAGCGCAGCGCGCGGGCGGGCTCGGCGCGGGCGACGCGCCAGGACTGGCCGATGACGGTGGCCACCGCGATCAGCACGGCGACGGCGGAGGCGAGCAGGAAGTAGAGCGGCGACAGCCCGATCCGGTCGTCGAAAGTGGAGAGCCAGCGTTGCATCGCCACCCAGGCCAGCGGCCAGGCGATCAGGTTGGCGAGCAGCACCGGCCGCAGGAACTTCGTCACCAGCAGCTGGAGGACGTCGCGGGTGGAGGCCCCCAGCGCCTTGCGGATGCCGATCTCCTTGATCCGCCGCGTGGTGTCGAACGCCGCAAGGCCATAGAGGCCGATGCAGCCGATCGCGATCGCCAGCACCGCGCCCATGGTGAACAGGCGGCCGCGGCGCGTGTCCTCCTCGTAATAGGCCTTGTAGAGATTCTCCTCGATGGTGCGGCCCTGGAACGGCTCGGTCGGAACGATCCGCTTCCACGCGGCTTCGACGGCGTCGGCCATCTTCTGCGGGTCGCCGCTGTAGCGCAGCGTGATGTAGGCATCGTTCAGGGGGCGGGTGTCGAGGCGATAGAAGGTCCCGCTGATCGCCTGCCGCGGCCCGAGGAACCGCAGATCGTCGACCACGCCGATGATCGTCATCGAGGCATCGCCTTCGATCTGCTTGCCGATCGCCGCCTGCGGGCTGGCGAAGCCGAGCAGGCCCGCTCCCACGCGATTGATCACCACGTTGAAGGGCGCGGTGCTGCCCTTGGCGCGGAGCGCGCGATCGTCGGCGGGGCGCGAGCGATCGAACAGCCGCCCCGCGACCAGTCGCGCGCCGAAGGTATCGAAATAATGATCGCCGACGCGCACATCCATCAGCGAGGGCGCGCGGACGCCCTGCATCCCCGGCTGGTACAACGTCGAGAAATTGGTGAGGCTCTGGTCGCCCGGGGCGTTCTGCGCCATCGTGACGTGGCTCACCCCGGGCAACGCCGCGAAGGTACGCATCAGCGCGGTCTTCTGTTCGGGCAGCACCGACCCGCTGTTGAGTGAGCGCACGACATAAAGTCCGTCGCGCCGGAAGCCGAGATCGGCGTTCCGGACATGCGCTGCCTGGGCCAGCATCACGGTGGTGCCGATCGCGAAGGCGATGGCGATCGAGAACTGGACGACGACCAGCCCGGCGCGGACCCGTGCGCCGGCGCGGCCGCCGCCCGGCGCACGCGCGGCGGCGAGCACCGCGGCGGGGCGGAAGCCCGCCAGCACCGCCGCCGGGTACAGCCCCGCGACCCCGCCGACCACCAGCACCAGCGGCACGAGCAGCAGCAGCACGCTGTTCGCGCCCCAATAGTCGATCCGCAACGCCATGCCGCCGAGCGCGTTGATCAGCGGCAGCGCGATCTCGGCCAGCGCCAGCCCGATCACCGCGGAGAGGAGGACGGTCAGCATCGCTTCGGTGAGGAACTGGCGGGTGAGCGCCCGGCGGGTGCCGCCGAGCACCTTGCGCACCGCGACTTCTCGTGCGCGAAGGCCGGCGCGCGCGGTGGCAAGGTTGATGTAGTTCACGATCGCGATCAGCAGGGTCAGCACGCCGACCGCGCCCAGCGTCGTGACCACCGCGCGATCGGACGGTGCGTAGAGGTGATTGTCGACCAGCGGGCGCAGGCTCTGTTCCCATTGGCCTTTTTTGAGGTTGTCGCCAAACACGCGGCGCTCCGCGAAGCGCGCCAGCTCGCCCTCGAATTGGTGGGCCGCCGCGCGGTCCGGAAAGCGCAGCAGCGTCACGAGCGAGGTGCTGCCCCAGTGATCGAACCATTCGGTGGCGAAGCGGGCGGGCACCAGCGGCACGAACAACTCGGACGTGTAGCTCATGTCCTTGCGCATGTCGGCGATCACCGCGCCTACCCGGTAGGTGTAGGGCGTGCCGTTGGCGACGACGGTGAGCGTTCGGCCGATCGGCGAGAGCTGGCCGAAATAGCTGGTCGCGGCGCGCTGGGTGATCACGATGCCGTCGGGATCGGCGAGGGTGCGGGTGGGGTCGCCGGCAAGGACGGGCAGGCGCAGCAACTGGAAGAAATTGGGGTCGACGGCGGACAGCGCTTCGCGGGTATTCACCGTGCCCTGGCGCACCGTCGCATCCATTGCCGCGATCCGCGTGCCCTGCAACTGCGGATAGTCCGCGCGCAGCTGCAGCAGCTCGTTGCCCATCGTATTGGGGTTCGGCGTCTCCGGGTAGCCCGGCATGTGATAGTGTTCCTGGACGATGTAGAGCTGTTCCGCGCCGGGTATCCAGCGGTCGAAGCCGGTCTCGAACCGCACGAACAGGCTCAGCACCAGGAACACGGCGATGCCGAGCGCCAGCCCGCCGATGTTGAGCGCGGCGAACAATTTGTGGCGGGTCAGCGCGCGGTAGAAGCTGGTCAGCGCGGAGGTCATGGCGTCACTCCCGGTTCTCGGGTGGCGGAAAGGTGGCGGAGCAGGGCGACGGCGAGGAGCAGCAGCACCAGCACCGTCAGCACGCGATCGAGCTTCACGCCGCCCGCCGCACCGCGGACAGGATCCGCCCGTCGAGCATGTGCACCGTGCGCTTGGCGATATCGGCATGCGCGGGCGAGTGGGTGACCATCACGATCGTCGCGCCGTCGGCGTTCAAGCGGGTGAGGATGTCCATCACCTGCGCGCCATTCTCGGTATCCAGGTTGCCCGTCGGCTCGTCGGCGAGGATCAGCCTGGGCTCGCTGACGATCGCGCGGGCGATCGCGGCGCGCTGCTGCTGGCCGCCCGAGAGCTGGTGCGGGTGGTGGTTGCGGCGGTGCGCGATGCCGACCCGGTCCATTGCCGCATCGACGCGCTCGCGCTTCTCGCGCGCCGGCATCGAGCGATAGGCGAGCGCAAGCGCGACATTCTCGGCGATGGTCAGTTCGTCGATCAGATTGAAGCTCTGGAACACAAAACCCAGCCGGTCGCGGCGGAGCTTCGCCAGCTGCGCCTCGGGCACCTTGGCGATGTCCTCGCCTTCGAACAGATAGGCGCCGCTGGTCGGCCGGTCGATCGTGCCGAGGATGTTGAGCAGCGTCGACTTGCCGCAGCCCGAGGGGCCCATGATCGCGAGGAATTCGCCCGCCTGCACGGTCAGGTCGATTTCGGCGAGCGCGGTGGTCTCGACTTCGTCGGAGCGGTAGGCGCGGTGGATGGCGTTGAGCTGGATCATGGCGGGCTCCTAGTGGATCAGCAGGGTCTGGTAGGGGGCGTAGGTGCCGAGCGGCGTGGTGATGATGCGGTCGCCGGGGGCGAGGCCGCTGGTCACTTCGACCTGGTCGGGGTTGCGGCGGCCGGTAGTGATCGCCCGGCGCACGGCGCGGCTGTCGCTGGTGAGCGCGAAGGCGGTGGTGCCGCCCGCGTCGAGCCAGCCGCCTGACGGGGCGACCACGGCGGGGCGATCGGCGCCGAGGGTGAGGCGTACGTCGAGCGTCTGGCCGCGGTTCAGCCCCGCGGGCGCGGCGCCCTTGAAGCCGAGCTCGACACGAAATCGCCCCTCGGTGACTTGGGGAAGGACCTTGATCACGGTGAGCGGCAGGCTGCGCCCGTCGAGGTCCGCCACCGCGGAGAGGCCGGTGCGGACGCGGCCGAGATAGAATTGGTCGATATCGGCAGTGAGCTTCCAGGCGCGTTCGGAATCGACCTGGCCCACCGCGTCGCCTGGCTTGATCATCTGGCCCGGCTGGAGGGTAAAGGCGGTCAGCCGCCCGGCGACCGGTGCGCGCACGACGAGCGCGGCGAGACCGGCGAGGGTCATGGCGAGGCTCTCTCGCAGTTCGCCCGCGGTGGCATCGACGCCGGTGGACTGGTCGGCGAGCATCTTGCCCGCTTCGGCGGCGCTGCGGGTGAGCGCGGTGAGACGCGCGCGCTGGTACGCCACCTCGTCCCGCAAGGGGGTGACGGCCGCGGCGGTGACGATCTGCTTGTCGAACAGGATCTGCTTCTGGCGAAGCAGCGCCTCGGCCTTTGCGAGTTCGTTCCGCGCCGAGGCGATCTCACGCTCGGTCTGCTCGCGGCTCTGCTGGATCGACAGGCGCTGGCCGCTGATCGAGCTGAGCTGCCCGGCGATGTTGGCCGAGCGGCTGGCGACGTCGAGCGCCAGCGTCGGATTGGCAAGCCGGGCGAGCGGCGCGCCGGCGGCGACCGACTGGCCGTCGCTGGCGATCAGCGCCTCGACCTGGCCGCCGCTGATCGCGGTGACGTACACGGTTTGGAGCGGGGCGACCTGGGCGCGCAGCGGCACATAGTCGGCAAAGGCTTCGCGGGTAACGGGCGCGATGCGGATCGTGGCCGCATCGACGGCGAGGCTGCCCGAGCTGGGCAGGAACCACCACAGCGCGGCCGCCGCAGCGACCACCGCCAAGCCGAGGCCGATGCGAACCGCCAGCTTGCGGCGGCGTGCGTTCGGGCGCTCGATCCGCCGGTCCATCGCGGCGCCGTTTGTGTGAAGAGGCGTAACGTCCATGGCGGACAGTGTACGGTACGTCCGCGTGCACTCCTAAAGCACTGACATTATTAGGTAATATGAAAGAGGCTGGCGCTTCGAGTGAACAGTGTCCAAGCTAGTGTCCGATTCCGAACACTGAAGTGGAGCGGTCAAGCCTGTGCCAACCGAATCGCCGACCATCCTGGTGATCGACGACGATCCCGACATCGTCCGCGCAGCGACCCTGCTGCTCGAACGGAACGGCATGCGCGTGCTCGGCGCGCCCGATCCGGACGCCGCCTGGGTGTGGCTGGCGGAGGGACCGGTCGACGCGATCCTGCTCGACCTCAATTTCGCGCGAGGGCGGACGAGCGGCGAGGAGGGGTTCCGCATGCTCGACCGGCTGATCGCCGCCGATCGCAACGCGGTGGTCGTTGTGGTCACCGGCCATAGCGGGATCGCGGTGGCGGTGCAGGCGATGCGCGGCGGGGCGAGCGACTTCGTGATCAAGCCGTGGAGCAACGAGCGGCTGCTCGCCACCGTCGAGCGGGCGGTAGCGCTGCGCCGGGCGAAGCTGGCCGCCGCCCCGGCGCCGAGCGGCGAGGAGGCGCTGCTGTTGCTCGGCGAGGCGCCCGCGATCGAGGCGGCCCGCGGGCTGATCGCCCGGGTGGGGCCGACCGACGCCGCGGTGCTGCTCACCGGCCCGGCAGGGAGCGGCAAGACGCTGGCGGCGCAGATGCTGCATCGCGCCTCGGCCCGCGCCGAGCGGCCGCTGGTCACGCTGGATGCAGCGGTGGCCGATCTGGCGATGATCGAGTCGCGGGTTGCTGCGGCCGAAGGCGCAACGCTGCTGATCGAGGCGGTGGACCAGCTCGCGCCCATGCTGCAGCCGGAACTGGCACGACGGCTGGGCGGGCTGCGCGTGCTTGCCACCAGCCGGCGCGACCGGTCGAGAACCCGCGCGGCGCTGAGCGATGACCTGCGCTTCCGGCTCAACACGGTGGAGATCGACCTGCCGCCGCTCGCCGAGCGGGGCGGGGATGCGCTGCTGCTCGCCCGGCATTTCTGCGCGCTCTACGCCGGGCGCCACGCCCAGCCCCTGCGACCGCTGACCGACGAGGCGGCGCGGGCGATCGCGGCCGATGCCTGGCCCGACGGCGTGCACGGCCTGCGCCAGGCGATCGAGCGCGCGGTGCTGCTCGGCGGCGGCGAGGCGATCGATGTCCCCGCATTGGGACTCAGCCTGCCCGAGGACATGCTGGAGCCGCGCGCGATCAAGGCGGACCTCAACCTGGGGCGGAGCGAGGCGACGCTGGTATCGGCGGCGCTCAAGCGGCATGCGTTCAACGTCAGCCGCGCGGCGACGGAACTGGGGCTGACGCGCGCGGCGCTCTATCGGCGGATGGCGAAATATGGGCTTTGAGCGACATTTCTTCCCTCCCGTAAGCGGGCGCGACGCCCCATTCTCCCCTCCCGCTTGCGGGAGGGGCAGGGGGAGGGTGTGTGAGGGAAGCCGAATGCCTGACTGGAAGAAGGGGGCTGCGCCGCTCCAGCGAATCTTCGGCGGTCCGCTCGCTTCCCTCACACACCCTTCCCTAGCCCCTCCCGCAGGCGGGAGGGGGACAAGAAGCGAGAGAGGGAATTGCAGCGGGAGGGACGGCGCTTGGGCATGACCTCCAGAGGCTGGGCGGCGCTGCTGCGCGGCATGTTGCTGCTGCTGGCGGGCGGTGCGTTCGCCGTGGCGTGGAGCGCGGGACTGTATGCCAGCGCGCTGGTGTCGGCGCTGGCGGCGCTGTGGGGAGTGGTGACGGGAATCGTCGAGGCGCAGCGGCCCAAGCTGGTGCCGGTGGCGGCGCCGATGCCCGCGCCCGACCCGGCGCATCGCGAGCGGCGGCTCACCGCGCTGCTCGACCTGTCCCCCGCGCCGATCGTCACGCTCGACGGCGAGGGGCGGCTCACCGCGATCAACCGCGCCGCGCGGCGGCTGTTCGGCGCGGCGGACCTAGTTGCCGACCCGCCGGCGCTGCTGGTCGAGGCGATCGGCGATGCCTCGGGCCGCGCTGCCACCGTGGCGATCGAGGGGCGCAGCTATGCGCTCACCACCAGCGACTTCGCGCTCGGCGGCGCGCAGAGCCGGCTCGCCGCGCTGATCGACATCGACGCCGAGCTCAAGGCGGCCGAGGCGGCGACGCTGCGCGACCTGGTGCAGGTGCTGAGCCACGAGATCGTCAACGCGCTCACCCCGATCGCCTCGCTCAGCCGCACCGCCGCGGACATGCTGGAGGAGCCCGCGCCGTCGATCCCGGCGCTCCGCGATGCGGTGGGCACCGTAGCGCGCCGGGCGGAGGGCCTGCAGCGGTTCGGCGAGGCCTATCGCTCGTTGGCGCGGCTACCGGCGCCGCGCTTCGCCCCGCTCGACCTGCGCGAGGCGGCGGAGGATCTGGCGCGCCTGTTCGCCACCCGCTGGCCGGACGTGCCGTTGGCCTTCGAGGCGACAGCGCCGCTGCGCCTGCACGGCGATTCCGACCAGTTGAGCGCCGCGCTCTGGGCGCTGCTCCAGAATGCGGCCGAGGCGGTTGGCGGCGAAGCCGGTGGGAAGGTGGGCCTGTCGCTGTGGCGGGACGAGCGCGCCGCTTATTGGCAGGTCCGGGACAATGGCCCCGGCGTTACCGAGGCGGATCGCGCCGCGATCTTCCGCCCGTTCTTCACCACCAAGTCGCAGGGCAGCGGGGTGGGGCTGGCGCTCGCCCGGCAGATCCTGCTCGCCCATGGCGGCGACCTGACGCTGCTGGAAGGCGAGGGTGGCGCGCGGTTCGAGGCGATGCTGCCGATCGCGCCGCAGGGCTGAGCAAAAACGGACCCGCGCCGCCCAGGGAGGCGACGCGGGCCAGGCACCGCAAACCTCAGGCCATCAGCACCTTGTCGACGGCTATGCGGAACTTCTCCATGTCCGCCGCCGAGCCGACGGTGACGCGCGACATCGTCGGATAGGCGGTCCAGGAACGGCCGATCTGGACGTTCTGGGCGAGCAGCGCCGCCATCATCTCCTTCGGCGCCTTGCCCTTCCATTCGACCATGAACATGTTGGCATGGCTGCCGGGCAGCACCTTCAGGCCGCGGCTCTGGAGATGCGCGATGGTCTTCTCACGCACCGCGATCATCTCGTCGCGCCGCGCCTTGATCTCGCTGGCGAGCGGGATCGAGGCGGTGCCGCACGCGACCGCGGTCATCGGCAGCATGTTGGTCACCTGCATGCCGTCATAGCGCATCATCTTGTCGTGCAGCGCCGGCGATGCGAAGGTGAGGCCCAGCCGCATGCCGGCCATGCCGAACAGCTTGGAGAAGGTCCGCATCACCAGCACGTCGTCGCGCGAAGCGACGAGCTTGGCGGCGTTGGGGGCGTCGGCGAAGTGGATATAGGCCTCGTCGACGATCAGCACCGCGTCCTTGGGCTTGTTCTCGGCCAGCCAGACGATGTCGGCGATCGGGGTCAGCGTGCCTGTCGGGTTATTTGGCGAGCAGACATAATAGAGCCCGGCGTTGGGATCGGCCGCCAGCATCGCCTTGACGTCGTGCTGGTATTGCGGCCCGAGCGGCGCCTTGGTCACCTTGGCGCCGATCCAGGCGGCGGTGCGCCAGATCTGCTCATAGGTGGGGTCGGCGGTGACGATGCCGCGCGTCGGCGAGGCGAAGGTGACGGCGGCGCGGTTGAGCGGATCGCTCGAGCCCGGCCAGGCTTTGATATGGCTGGCGGGAATGCCTTCGACGGTCGAGACGGCGGCGAACAACTGGTCGTGCTCGCCATTGGGTTCGTAGCGATTGCCGTCGGTTACGATCTTCATCGCCGCCGCCGCGCCGGCCGGCAGCGGTCCGGTCCAGCATTCGTTCGCGCCGATCCGTACCGCGCCGATCACGGCCTTAGCCGATTGCTGGGCGAAGGCAGGCGCAGCGCGGCCGAGCGCGACGGTGCCGCCGAGCAGCGCGGCGATGCGGCCCATGTCGCGCCGCGAATAGCCGCGGCCCCGCAGGTCTTCAGTGATTTCGGGCTTCTTGAGCGTTTCGGTTATGGTCATGTCGTGGTCCTCCCTGTTTCGATCGAAGACGCGCGTCAGAACTTCAGCGCATTGTGGAACATCACCAGCGCGATGACGATGAGGTAAATGCCGAATACCCGTTTCAGTATGGCTGGCTGTAAGGCGTGGGCAGCTGCGACCCCGAGCGGGGCGGTGAGCATCGACATCGAGGCGATGGCCAGCGTCGCCGGCAGGTTGACGAAGCCGAGCGAGCCCCAGGGCAGCCCGGGCTCGCGCAGGCCGATCAGCGCGAAGCCGATCGCGCTGGGGATGGCGATCAGCGTGCCGATGCCGCTGGCGGTGGCGACCGCGCGGTGGATCGAGCGGCCGCACAGCGTCATCACCATGATCGCGATCGTGCCGCCGCCGATGCCGAGCAGCGAGGAGAAGGTGCCCAGACCGCCGGCGATGGCGACGCGGGTGACGCCCCCCGGCATCTGATCGCTGATCACGCGGTTGCCCAGCTTGGGCACCAGGAAGTTGACCGACATCAGCAGCACGCCGGTGGCGAAGACCATGGTCAGCACCCGGCCGTCGACATGGCTGGCAAGCAGCACGCCGATGCCGTCGCCCAGCACCACCCAGGGCGCCCAGGTCTTGAGAATCTCGAAATCGACCGCGCCGCGCTTGTGATGGCTCAGCACCGATCGGATCGAGGTGATGATGATCGTCGCCGCGGAGGTGCCGATGGCGACATGGGCGTATTGGCTATGCTCGCCGCCGAGCAGCGGGAGCATCAGCAGCAGCGCGGGCACGACGACGAAGCCGCCGCCAATGCCGAACACGCCGCCGGCGAAACCGGCAGCGAGCCCGGCGACCAGCAGGCCCAGCAGGGGGATCAGCCAGTCCATGGATGAGGTAAGCAAAGGACATCACTCCCGGTTTATGTTCTCGCACGCGACAGGACCGGCCGAGGGCAGTGCCCCCGGCCGGCAGAGTTTCAGAACTTCAGGCTGATCCGGCCATAATAATAACCGCCGTTGATCCCGTAGGGCGAAATGGTGGGGTAGAGGTTGGACGAATAGCCGCGCGAGCCGGCGGCGAGTTGGGCCGAGCGGATATTCTCGAACGACCGCTGGGTCGGATAATGGTTGAACAGGTTGTTCGCGCCGACCGAGAGCCTGAGGGCTTCGGTGATCTTCACGCTGCCTTCGAGATCGGTGATGAAGGCGGCGTTGACCGGAACCTCCAGGTCCGCGCCCTTGAGCGGGCTGTTGCCGGGGGTCGATTCCAGCGCATAGACCTTGGAGTAATAGCTCTCGCGGAAGTTCAGGCTGAACCGGCCATATTCCCAGAAGGCGCCCAGCGTCGCGCGGAACTTGGGCGTGCTGTTCTCCAGCTCGATGATCGAATAATTGTTGATCAGCGCCGAGAGTGCCGGATTGGCCTTGTTGACGTAGAGCGAAGCGGGCAGGGCGGCGATGTTCTTGACCTTGTTGTCGTTGTAATTGGCCGAAAGCGTCCAGTTCACCTTCCCGAACCCGCTGTCCATGTCGTAGCTGGCGACGAAGTCGATGCCGCGGGTGCGCATCTTGGCGCCGTTGACGAAGGTCTGGACCGAGACGGTGCCGTCGATGTTGCGCTCGCCATTGACGTCGGTGAGCACATAGCTCGGAATGGTACCGCCCAGCGCGGTGGCGACGGCGTTGTAGACCGCCTGCTGGTTGTAGGTGTTGAAGGCGTCGGCATTGTAGACGACGCAGTTCGCCTTGTTGGAGCCGGCATAGCCCTGCGGGCAGTATTTGCCGTTGAAGCCGTAGAAGGTGCTCGAGATCAGGATGCGGTCGCGGATCTCGATCCAATAGGCGTCGAGCGTGACGTTGACGTGCGGGCTGGGCGTGAAGACGAAGCCGGCGCTGAAGTTGGTCGACTTCTCCGGCTTGAGTCCGCCGAAGCCGAGCGCCTTGGCACCGGCCGAGTTGGCGGGGAGTACGCCCGAGACGCTGTTCGGGCCGACATTGATGCCGGAATAGAAGCCCTCGGCCAGCGTCGGCGCGCGAAAGCCGGTGGAGACGGTGCCGCGGATCGCGATCGCCTTGGTGATGTCGTAGCGGCTGGTCAGCTTGAAGACGGTGGTGTCGCCGAAATCGCTGTAATGCTCGTGGCGGACCGCGCCGTCGATCAGCCAGGCCTCAACCGGCTTCACGCTGATGTCGAGATATTGCGAGAAATTGGTGCGCGAATGCTGGCCGGCGTCGTTCGGGCTGTAGCCGAAGAAGGACTGCGCGCCGCTGCCGTAATAGGAGGCCGGATCGCCCGAGACGATGCCATAGGTCTCGCGGCGATATTCGAGGCCGCCGGCGACGTTGAGCGGATCGGCCAGGCCGATGTCGAAGGCGTGGGTCAGGTCGAGCGTGCTCGTCCACTGGCTGGCCTTGAAGTCGCCATTGTGGAACTCGGTCGGCGTGAAGCCGGTGTCCTTGTAGAGTGCGGCGTTGGCCGAATTCTGGACGTACACGCCGACGAAATCGTCGCCATAGGTGGAGGCGATATCAAAGGTGGTGTCGCCGATCGAGCCGCGGAAGCCGCCGGTGACGGCGTAGTCGGTCTCGGAGATCGCCTCGAGCGGCTGGAAGCCGTTCGGGTAGAGCGGCACGCCAGCCTTGCTGACCACCACGTCCGGGGTTCGGACATTCTCATAGGCGCGGGCATTCTTGTGGCCGTAGCTGCCGAAGGTGTAGAATTCGAAGCCGCCGAAATCATAGCCGGCATTGACCATCACCGAGGTCTGGTCGACTTCCGGGTCGCCGAGGATGCGGTTGGTGTAGGGGTAATAGGGCAGGTTCTTGATGCCCGGATACAGCGTCAGATATTTGGTGGCATTGGCGTTGTTGCCATAGACCTGCGGGTTGATGTCGCCGCGGAAGCTGAAGCCCTTGTGCTTCTTCTCGGCGGTGATGTTCACATAAGCATTCTCGATCGGCGCGAAGCCGATATTGCCGGAGAAAGCGTAGGTCTTGCCGCCCTGGTCATAATAGCGGCCGCCGGTGACGTCGATGATGCCGCCGTGATCGGCCTTTTTTTGGATGATGTTGATCACGCCCGCGATCGCATCGGTGCCATATTGCGCGGCGGCGCCGTCCTGCAGCACTTCGATATGGTCGATCGAGTCCGGCAGGATGAAGCTGATGTCGGGCGCCGCGCTGCCGCCATAGGGGCCGCCGGCGACCGAGACGTTGGCGGTGCCGTGCCGGCGCTTGCCGTTGAGCAGGATCAGCGTGTGGTTGGGGCTGAGCCCGCGCAGCTTCATCTGCAGGTTGTGCGCCTGAAGGTCGCTGCCGAACGCCTGCGCCTGCACGCTCGGCAGGTTCTGGGCGAGCGCCTGGATCAGGTCCGGCTGGCCGGTGCGGGAGAGGTCTGCCGCGCTGAGCAGCTGGATCGGCGCGGGGCTGTCCGCGGCGCGCAGGCCGGTGACGCGGGTACCGGTGACGATGATGTCGTCGCCCTGTACCGGAGGCGCCGCGCTGTCCTGCGCGAAGGCTGGTGTGGCGCCGAGCGCCAGGGTGATGGCCAGAACCGTGAACGATGCCGTTTCGCGAAATTGCATTCGATCGTGCCCCCCGAAGGCTGATGGTTGTCGTTCGTTCGTTCCTCAGATTGCGGTCTGTTCTGCTTTTCTCGTTCTCTTCCGTCGGCCCCGACGCGGGCATGACTGTCCCTCCCCGAAAGCGAGGCTTCGCGAACGGGATCGGTCGTGCCGACATTGGGTACGCAAGCGCGGCGTCACCTTGAGGCGCAGCCGCAAGTCCTCGTCCCGTGCTCCCATGGGGAGCACGGCGACATCACATCAAAACAGGTTCGAACCGGGCCCGCGCAAATCGTCGGACCGAATAATGGTACGACAGAGAAACTATCGCTTCTGTCGACCTGAACACGTCATCCCGACATGCCACCGATGTGCCCGGATCGCGTGGATCCCGGCGATGTGCCGTCTGAATTATTCGATAGGAGACAAGCCATATCGGTCACGAGAGCATGACCGTTTCCGCGGTGTCATCTGCTCAAGCAGCGCCGAAGCGTCGCCTGGAAATCGATAGTCGGTCATTTGATCACCCCGTTCTTGATCAAAGCACCGATTCGGACATCCGACCCCTGAGGTTTTTCTTTCTTGCTATCAGGATGCTATCCCCGGGGCGCACGGTGTCAATGCGCGAATGACGTATGTCGTAACGTTTCTGTCGCATATACGACACATGGCCCGCTCCATCGCTGGAACGGGCCATGCGGCTCTATTAATACATCAGGATCAGTGCGCGGCGCTGGTATCCACCTTGCCGCGCGGGCGGGGCGTGAACCAGATGATCCCGGCCGCGAACACGAAGATGATCGCCGACAGCAGGAACACATGGGTCGTCGCCAGGGTCAGGCTCTCCTGGTTGACGATGCGCTCCACCGCGGCGCGCACCTGGCCGATCGAGAAGCCCTGTGCCATCATCGCGTTCATCGTCGGATCGGTGTTCAGCCGCGAGACGATCTCGCTGCGGGCGATGCGCGAGCTGTCGTCCCAGATGCTCGTCGAGACCGAGGTGCCGATCGCGCCCGCCATCGTCCGCAGGAAGCTCATCACGCCCGCAGCCGAGGCGGTCTCCTCCGGCCGCACCGAGCCGAGCGCCAGCGTGGTCAGCGGGATGAAGAAGAAGGGCATGCCGAAGCCCTGAAGGAACTGCGGGAAGGCGAAGGTCCAGAAGCCGGCCTGGCTGTTCCAATAGACGCGGATCAGTGCCGAAACGCCCAGCCACAGGATGCCGAACGAGACCAGCAGCCTGGGATCGACCTTGTTCGAAAGCTTGGCGACCACCGGCGACATGAACACCGCCGCCACGCCCGAAAAGGCGGTGGCATAGCCGGCATAGGTGGCGGTGTAGCCCTGGCTCGACTGGAGCCATTGCGGGATGATCACCGCCGAGGCGAAGAAGGTGGCGAACGCGAAGGACAGCGACAGCACCGAGACCGTGAAGCCGCGGTGCCGGAACACCCGCAGGTCGACGACCGGGTCTTTCGCGGTAATCTCCCAGGCGAGGAAGACGAGGAAGCCGATCGCGGCGATCACGCCCAGCCACACGATCGTCGGATCGTTGAACCAGTCATGCTCGCGGCCCAGGTCGAGCATGATCTGCAGCGCGCCGATCCACAGCACCAGCAGCGCCAGCCCGCCCTTGTCGACGCTGAGCTTCTGCGTCGGCGTCTCGGCCTTGGTGAGCAGCCGCATCGCCCCGAAGGCGCAGAGCGCTGCGACGGGGATGTTGATGAAGAAGATCCAGTGCCACGACCAGTTGTCGCTGATCGTGCCGCCCGCGATGGGCCCGAGGATCGGCGCTACGACCGTGGTCATTGCCCAGAGGCCCATGGCCTGGGCATGCTGTTCCGGCTTGAAGATGCGCAGCAGCAGCGTCTGGGTCAGCGGCATCAGCGGGCCGCCGCACAGTCCCTGGCCGATACGGCAGGCGACCAGCATGCCGAGCGTCGTCGACATGCCGCACAGCACCGAGAAGATGCCGAAGCCGATCACGCCCAGGATGAACACCCGCACCACCCCGAACCGGCCGGCGAGCCAGCCGGTGAGCGGCACGCACACCGCCTCGGCGACGGCGTAGGAGGTAATGATCCAGGTACCCTGGCTCGACGAGATGCCCAGGCTGCCGGCGATGTGCGGCACAGAGACATTGGCGATGGTGGTGTCGAGCACCACCATGAAGTTGGTCAACGCCAGCACCACGCCGGCGAGGATCAGCGAGGGCCCCTCCAGGAAGCCCCCGCGCTGCGTCTGGCCGTTCATGGCAGGCGTTCCTTACTTGGCCGAGGTGTCGATCTCGGCGTCCATCGACAGGCCGACGCGCAGCGGGTGCGCCTGCAGTTCCTTCGGATCGAGCGCGACGCGCACCGGCAGGCGCTGGACCACCTTGATCCAGTTGCCGGTCGCGTTCTGCGCCGGGATCAGCGCGAAGGAGGAACCGGTACCGCCCGAGAAGCCGATCACGCGGCCGTGATACGTCACGCCGCCGCCATACAGGTCCGACTTCAGCTCGACCGGCTGGCCGACCTTCACGCGGGTCAGCTGGCCTTCCTTGAAGTTGGCGTCGACATAGAGCTGGTTGAGCGGCACGATCAGCATCAGTTGGGCGCCCGGCGCCACGCGCTGGCCGACCTGAACGTTGCGGCGCGTGACCACGCCGTCGAACGGCGCGCGGATCGTGGTGCGGGCGAGATCGAGCTTGGCCTGGTCCACCTTGGCGCGGGCGGCGAGCACTTCCGGTGCAGTCGTCGCGGTGGCGCCGTTGACCAGCGCCTGGTTCGCCGCCAGCTGGCCGCTGGCCGCGACGCGGGTCGAGTTTGCCTGGGCGAGACCCGCCTTGGCGAGTTCGAGGTTCGCGCGCGCCGCCTGGAAGGCGTTGGTCGCCGAGGTCAGCTCCTCGCCCGAAACCGCGCCGTTGGGCGCGAGCTTCTGGCGACGGGAAAGGTCGATGCGGGCCTTTTCGAAATCGGCCTGCGCCGCGGTGACCTGCGCACGCGCGCGGGCGATGTCCGCCTCGCGGGCTTGGACCTGCGCGGCCAGCGCTTCGCTGGTCGCCGAGGTCTGGCCGAACTGGCGGGTGGCGCGGGCGAGATCGGCCTCGGCCTGGGCCAGCGCGATCCTGGCGTCGCTGTCGTCGATCTGGACGAGCACGTCGCCCTTCTTCACCGCCTGGGTGTCCGACACCGCGACGCGCAGCACCTGGCCGCCGGTCATGGGCGTGATGCTGGCGCTGTCGGCGCCGACATAGGCGTTGTCGGTGCTCACGAAATGGCTGCCGACGACCATGTAATAGCCGCCATAGCCGAGCCCGGCGACCAGCACGAGGCCGCCGATGCCGAGCATCAGTCGCTTGCGAAGGTTCTTGCGCTTGCCTTCGTCCATGTCGGTATGGGCGGGTGCCTGCGAAGGCTCGTTGCGGTCGGCGTCGCCGCGGGCGGAATGGATGGCGGGTTCTGCATCAGCCATGGGTCTTGACCTCGGAAGCGGCGGCAGCGGCCGCGTTGTTGGTGGAAAAGCCTCCGCCGAGTGCGCGGACGAGCTGGACGTCGAGCGCGAACGCACGAGCTTCCAGTCCGGCGACGATCTGGCGGTTCTGCAACACCCTCTCCTCGGCGGTCAGAACATCGAGAAACCGCGACAGCCCGCCTTGATAGCGTTGCTGGGCGATCGAATAGGCCTGTTCGGAATCGTCCAGCGCCTGGCGGCTCTGGGCGAGGCGCGTGGCAAGCGCCTTCTGGCTGGTCACCGCATCCGCCACGTCATGATAGGCGGTGGTGACGCTCGTGTCGTAATTGGCGACCGCCTCGTCATAGGTGGCGCGGGCGCGGGCATATTGGCCGCGCAACTCGCCGCCGTGGAAGATCGGCAGGCTGATCGCGGGGCCGGCCTGGAACACCGACGCACCATTGCCCTTGACAAGGTTGTCAAGACCCAGCGCGCCATAGCCGGCGAGCGCGCTCAGGCGGATCGACGGGTAGAAGTCCGCACGCGCCGCCTTGATGCGGCTCGCGGCGGCTTCGACCCGCGCACGCGCGGCGGCGACGTCGGGGCGGCGGCCGATCAGGTTGGTCGTCACGTCCGCCGGAATGCCGCGTGCCTCGGTCGGCGCGGCGGGCAGGGCGATGCTCAGGCCGCGGTCCGGGCCCTGGCCGAGCAGCGCGGCGATGCGGTTGCGGGTCAGGCCGATATCCTCGTCGATCGCGGCGAGCTGCGCGCGGGCGGCGGGGACGGCGGAGGCGGCCTGCTTCTCTTCGGCGCGCGTCTCCAGGCCGTTGGTCACGCGATCGGTGACCAGCTTCTGCGTGGCGAGGCGGACCTCCAGCGCGCGCTCCTGCACCCGGCGATCGGCCGCGAGGCGGGCGAGATCGGCATAGGCGGCGGCGATGTTGGTCGAAAGCGCAAGCCGCGCCTGTTCCAGTTCGAGCCGCGCGGCTTCCGCTTCCGAGGTCGCGGCGGCGAGCTGGGCGCGGTTCTTGCCCCAGATGTCGAGATCGAAGGACAGGTTGAGCGTGCCGTAACCGAGCGTCTGTACGTTCGAGCCGATTTCGATCGGCAGACCGTCGCCGACGTTGATCTGGTTGGCTGCGGCCGAGGCGGAGGCATCGACGCGCGGCAGGCGGGCGGCGCCGACCTGGACGGCATAGGCCTGGGCCGAGCGCAGCCGGGCCGCGGCCGCCGCGAGATTGGGCGCGCCGCGAAAGGCCTCGTCCATCAATGCGTTGAGCTGCGGATCGTTATAGGCGGTCCACCAGTTGGTGACGGGCCATTGCGCCTGCGTCTGCGCGGCACCGGCGAGCGACTGGCCGGCGGCATAGCTGTCCGCCGCGCGCACTTCCGGGCGGGCGCCGAGGTTCGGCACCGGCGCGCACGCCGCCAGTGCCGAAGCGGCAGCAGCGGACAGCAACAAGGGCCTTGTTGGGAAACGACTCATCATGGTCTGGAAAAACCGTACTATTGGGTACGAGTTCCAGATGGAGAGCGCTTCCGCTCTTGTCAATATAAAATCGTACCCTATAGTACGGTTATGGAAATCGTAACCCCCAAATGCCTGGGCAAGCGCGAAGCGCGGAAGCAGGATCGGCGTGCCGCCATCCTGGCGATCGCCAAGCGTCAGTTCATGGAGCAGGGCTATGCCGGCGTTTCCATGTCGGCGATCGCGGCGGAACTGGGCGGCTCGAAGGGCACCCTGTGGAGCTATTTCGCGTCGAAGGAAGAATTGTTCGACGCCTGCCTGGATGCGGTGACCCGCGAATATCGCGAGCAGGTGATGCAGTTGCTGGTGCCTTCGGACAATCTGAAGGCGACGTTGTGCGCGTTCATCCGCAGCCTGTTGCGCAAGGTGACGTCGAAGGACGCGATCCGGCTGCACCGGGTGATCCATGCCGAGGTCGAGCGCTCGCCGGAGATGGGCGAGATCTTTTTCCGCCGCGGGCCGCAGCGCACCCGAGAACTCGTTGCGGCGCATCTCGACGATGCGATGCACAAGGGCCAGCTTCGCAAGTCTGATCCGCTCAAGGCGGCGTTCGCGCTGACCAGCCTGTGCATGGGCTCGCAGCAGCGGGCGATGCTGGGGCACCAGTTCAGCGACGCCGAGATCGAAGAGGAGACCGATTATATCGTCGATCTCTTCCTGCGCGCGTTTGCGCCCGAGCCGGTGGCCGCCTAGGCTTCCCGCAAGGGGAGAGGGACATGCCGACGCCGGACTTTCATCAGCGGAGCTTCGTACGGGCGACGGCCGCAGCCGCGGCGCTGCTGCTCGCCGGGTGCAGCTCCGAGCCGCCGGCACCGCCGCCGCCCTCGCTCGCCTATGCGGGCCTGCCGGTAAGCGGCAGCCTTGCGGATGCCAAGCGCGCCGGGTTTGACAATTGCCTGGAGATAGACGGCTACCATGTGCGCTGCCGCCGCTCGGGCGTGATGCTGCTGGGCAAGGGGCCGTACGAAGCGGCGCTGGACCTCACCGGCGCTGGCGGCGCGAGCGGCTTTCGCCAGATTACCCTGTGGCACGATCGCGATCAGTCGGCGGTGATGAAGGTCGGCGAGGCGCTGAAGAAGCAGGGCTGGGCGTTCAGCTACACCGGCGAGGGCGGGCGGGGCGACCAGATGATCCTGACCAAGAAGGACGCGCCGGTGCATTTCTCGATCGACCTCAGCTATTGGGGCAAGCGCCGGGTTCGGATCCTGCCGGAATAGGATGATCCCGCCGGCGCATCGCTTCGGCGCGAAACGATTGTCGCCTCGTCGGCACCGTAATAACCGGCCGGCATGACAATCCCATCCTTCCGCATCGCCTTGCTCGCCGCGCTGCTGCCGGCTTCCGCCTTCGCCGCCGCCGTGCAGGACGACGAGGTCGATCCCACGAAGATCGACGTGCGCGACGCGATCGCGTGCCGCCTCGACGCGCCGACCTATAACGGCTTCGCCATTGCCGTGGCCGGCGACGACGCGATCGCGGCCAAGCTCGGCTGGAAGCCGGTGAAGTCGAGCAATTTCCTGCTCAAGGAATATGACCTGTCCGCCTCGATCACCGTGGCTGGTTCGTACAGCACGCGGCGCATCGCCTTCACCTCCAGCGGCATCCTGGCGATCCTCGACGAGCCCGATCCCGCGCTCGTCGCGCGCAAGGAGAAGATCGAGAATGCGATGGGGGCCGATGGGCTGGTCGATGCGCTGGTCGCCTCGGGCAAGGTGACTCGGGCGCAGGCGGAATCGGAGATCAAGTTCCGCAAGTTCCTCGGGGAGCGGGTGATCAGCGACGTGACCGACCCCGCCGATGGCGATCACTTCCGCGCCCACACCCGCATTGCGCTCAACGTCTCCAACGTCACCTCGCACCCGGGCAAGACGCTGTACGGCTGCTCGTACAAGATCGATCTGCTCGACAAGGACGGAAAGCCGCTATGATCGGGCTGCTGGTTGCGCTCGCCGCTGCGGCGCTGCCGGTGCAGGATGGCGCCGACGTCTTCATCGGCACGGTGGAGCTGGACGGCACCGCCCTCGTCCTGCGGCGCTGCGACCTGGCCGAGAACCGCTATGCGCTGGTCGAAGCGCCGGGCGGGCATGTGCTGGACGCGCTCCGCAAGACCAAGCTGCCTGCCTATGGCGAGGTGATCGGGCGCTATGTCGAGGGGAAGGATGGCGGCTCGATCCTGCAGGTCGACCGCGTCGAGGGGGTGACGCCGGGCAAGAACTGCCATTTGGCGGATGCGCTTGGCGGCTAGCGCCGGACCCCGCCCGCCCATAGCGCCCACCAGCAGAGCAGCGGCTGCAGGAACAGCCGCGGCGCATGATAGGCCCAGCCCAGCCCGGTGCCGGTCGAGAGGTCCTGCACCGCGTGCTGGAGGTTTGCCGGGAACACGCACAGCGCGTAGAGGGCCAGCATCACGCCCGCGAGCTTGCGCAGTCGCAAGGTCAGCAGCGCAAGCGCCCCCGCGATCTCGCAGAGCCCGGTGGCCGCGATCACCAGCGCCGGGTACGGCACCCAGACCGGCGTGATCTGCAGGAACGGGCGCGGCACCATCAGGTGCAGCACGCCCGCCAGCAGATAGAGGCACGCCAGCGTGATCCGCGCGCGGCGGCGCCACGGTGTCTCGGCTGGCGTACCCATGGCCTCAGGCCTGCTGGAGCAGCCGTTCCTTCGCGATCTTCTCGCGCCACACCAGCGGGCCGGTGTGGTGGACGCTCTCGCCGGTGGCATCCACCGCGACGGTGACGGGCATGTCCTTCACGTCGAACTCGTAGATCGCTTCCATGCCGAGATCCGCGAAGCCGACGACGCGTGCGCCCTTGATCGCGCGGGCGACGAGATAGGCCGCACCGCCCACCGCCATCAGATAGGCGGCCTTGTGGTTGCGGATCGCCTCGATCGCCACCGGCCCGCGCTCCGCCTTGCCGACCATCGCGATCAGCCCGGTTTGCGCCAGCATCATCTCGGTGAACTTGTCCATGCGGGTCGCGGTGGTGGGGCCGGCGGGGCCGACCACCTCGTCGCGCACCGGATCGACCGGGCCGACATAGTAGATCACCCGGCCCTTGAAATCGACCGGCAACTCCTCGCCCTTGGCCAGCATGTCCTGGATGCGCTTGTGCGCGGCGTCGCGCCCGGTGAGCATCTTGCCGTTCAGGAGCAGGCGGTCGCCCGGCTTCCAGCTCGCCACCACCTCGGGGGTCAGCGTGTCGAGGTCGACACGGATCGATTCCTTCGAAGGCGCCCATTCCACCTTCGGCCATTCGTCGAGGCTCGGCGGGTCGAGATAGACCGGGCCGCTGCCGTCGAGGCTGAAATGCGCGTGGCGGGTGGCGGCGCAGTTGGGGATCATCGCGATCGGCTTGGAGGCGGCGTGGGTCGGATAATCGAGGATCTTCACGTCGAGGATCGTCGCCAGCCCGCCCAGGCCCTGCGCGCCGATGCCGAGCTCGTTGACCTTGTCGAAGATCTCGATGCGGAGCTTCTCGATATCGTTCTGCGGCCCGCGCTGCTTGAGCTGCGCCATGTCGATATCACCCATTAGCGACTTCTTGGCGAGCGTCACCGCCTTCTCCGCGGTGCCGCCGATGCCGATGCCGAGCATGCCCGGCGGACACCAGCCGGCGCCCATCTTCGGGACCATCTCGAGCACCCAGTCGACGATCGAATCGCTCGGGTTGAGCATCGCGAACTTCGACTTGTTCTCGGAGCCGCCGCCCTTGGCCGCCAGCTCGACATGGACATGGTCGCCGGGGACCATCTCGACGTTGAGAACGCAGGGCGTGTTGTCCTTGGTGTTGACGCGGGAGAAGGCCGGATCGCGCAGGATCGAGGCGCGCAGGCGGTTCTCGGGGTGGAGGTACGCGCGGCGCACGCCTTCATCGACCACGTCCTGCAGCGAGCGCTCGCTGTCCAGCACGCACTTCTGACCCCACTGGATGAACACGGTGACGATGCCGGTGTCCTGGCAGATCGGGCGGTGGCCTTCGGCGCACATCCGGCTGTTGGTGAGGATCTGGGCGATGGCGTCCTTGGCGGCGGGGCCCCGCTCGGCCGCATAGGCGTCGCCCAGCGCGCGGATATAATCCATCGGGTGATAGTAGGAGATGTACTGGAGCGCGTCGGCGACGCTGTCGATCAGATCGGCTTCCTTGATGAGGACGGTCATGGATCCTGCCTGCAGAAAATGGGGCCCGGTGCGGGCGTCACCGTGTCTCTATAGGCCAAGTCGCGGCAGGACTAGGCCCCCGGCGTGATCCGTGGCAGCACGCCCAGCGCCGGGCGGGCGTACCAATAGCCTTGGTGGTAGCGCACGCCGAGGCTACGCAGCACGGCCGCCTCCTCCGCCGTCTCGATCCCCTCGGCGATCAGCAGCGTGTCGAGTTCGTTGCACAGGCCCACCATCGCGCGGACGATCGCCTGGCGGCGCGGCTCGCGATCGATGCCGCGGATCAGCGCCATGTCGAGCTTCACCTCGTCCGGGGCGAAGCGGGCGAACAGGTCGAGCCCCGAATGGCCCGCCCCGAAATCGTCCATCGCAACCTTGAAGCCGATCTGCTTGTAGGAATCGATGATCGTCGCGACGTGGTTCGGATCGGCGATCAACTGGTTCTCGGTGAACTCGAAGATCAGCCGGTCGAGTGGCATCGCGACGGCGCGGGCGGTCTGCAGCGTCAGCTGGATGCAGGCGACGGGCGAATAGACCGCGTTGGGCAGGAAGTTGATCGAGAGCCGCGCGCCCGTTTCCATCAGCCCGGCGGCCATCGCGGTTTCGATCGCCTTGACCCGGCAGGCCTGGTCGAACGCATAGCGGTTGGCATCGGTCACCTGCGACAGCACGCCGTACGCGCCTGAACCGTCTTCGCCGCGCACCAGCGCCTCATAGGCGAAGGGCAGGCCGGTGTCGGTATCGACGATCGGCTGAAAGGCCATGGCGAAGGGGATGTCGAAATCGACCCCGTCGCGGCACCCCGCGCAGATTTTCCGCATTTCCATTCTCTTCTATAGAATGCCTGCGCGGTCCTGGCATGAAAATGATCGCGGTAACAGCGTGTTAGCTCAGCTTCGCGCGGCGCGGAGCAGCTCGGCCACCAGCGGATTGGGGAAGCGGCGCTCCAGGGTGACGGCGTAGAAGCTCTCGGTAACCTGCGGCAGTTGATCGAATTCGACGAGGCTGCCCGCCGCCAGCTCGTCCTGCACGACGATCGGCGGCAACACCGCCAGCCCCACGCCCTCGCGCGCGAGCAGGCGCATCAGCGCCATGTCGTCGACCTCGGCGGCGATCTGCGGGCGGACGCCCAGCGTTGCCGCCAGCGCATCGAAGGCGGCGCGGACGCTGCTCTCCAGCGTCGGCAGCACCAGCGGCTGGGTGGCGAGCAAGGCGGCGAGGCTGGTGTCGCCCGCGATGCCTGGCTGACCGATCAGGCTCACCCGCTGCTCGGCGATCTTGTGCGCGAGATAGGGGGTGATCGCGTCGCGCGCCGGCGGGCGGTTGGCGAGCACCACGTCCAACTGGAGCGCGGCGAGCGCTTGCATCAGCTCCGCCGCGCTGCCCGAGCGCAGCACCAGCTCGACATCGGCGCGGTGGAGCAGCGGCTGGACGAAGCCGATCTGGAAGTTGCGCGACAGCGTGGCGAGTGCGCCGATCCGGACCGCCTGGCGGGCGCGGCCGGTCTCGCGCAGCACGTCGAGCAGCTCGTCGCCGGTCGCAAAGATCGAGTCCGCGTGGTCGAGCGCGATGCGGCCGGCCTCGGTGAGCACCAGCCGGCGGCCCTCGCGCTCGAACAGGGCATGGCCCAGCCGCTCCTCCAGCTTGCGGATCTGGGTGGACAGCGCCGACTGCGAGACCGCAATCCGCTCCGCCGTGCGGGTGAGGTTCCCGTCATGCGACACCGCCCAGAAATAGCGGAGGTGGTTGTAGTTCAGGTCTCGCATTCATTCTTTTTAAGTGAACGTTTTGCGCCAAACAATGAATTTTATAGGATCGTTCCGCAGCTCTAACGCTCCCGCCAACAGATATGGAGGTCGGGAGTGAGCATGTGGTGGTTGGCGAATGCAGGGCCGGGGCTCCTTGCTGCGGCAGCAGTCGCGGCGGGGGTCGGACGGCAGTTCCGGCCGGGATGGACGCGACGGGTCGTGCCGGTCGCGGCGCTTGTCGCGCTGATCGCTGCGCTGGGGCTGGCGGCATGGAGCGCCTGGAGCGGACCGCGCACGCTCGCCCTTGCGGGGGCCGAAGCCTTTGTGGCGACCCGGCTGGATGTGGTGAGCGTGACCATGCTGGTGCTGGTCGCCTTTGTCGGCTGGGTGGTGGTGCGCTTCGCGGCGACCTACCTCGATGGCGAGGCACGGCAGGGCCGCTTCCTCGCCTGGCTGGCGGTGACGCTGGCGAGCGTGATGCTGCTGGTCACTGCCGGTACGCTGCCGCAACTGGTCTTCGCCTGGATCGCGACGGGGCAGGGCCTGCGCCGGCTGCTGCTCTTCTACCCCGAGCGCGCCGCTGCCCGCCGCGCGGCGCGCAAGAAGGCGCTGAGCACCGGGCTTGCCGATGTGCTGCTGATCGGATCGGCGGTGCTGCTGTGGCGCGCCACCGGCTCGACCGACATCGCCAAGCTGCTCGCCGCCGCCCGCGCCGGCACCGCGCCCGAGGCGATGGCGCTCGCCGCCTGGGGGATCGGGATCGCCGCGATGCTCAAGTCCGCGCAGTTTCCGCTGCACGGCTGGCTGACCGAAGTGATGGAAGCACCCACGCCCGTCTCCGCGCTGCTCCATGCCGGCGTGATCAATGCCGGCGGCTTTTTGCTGATCCGGCTGGCGGATGTGATGCTCGCTTCGCCCGCGGCGCTGGCGTTGCTGGCGATGCTCGGCGGCTTCACCGCGCTGTTCGGCAGCCTGGTGCTGCCCACCCAGCCGGCGATCAAGACCCAGCTCGCCTGGTCGACGGTCGCGCAGATGGGCTTCATGGTGATGCAGTGCGGGCTGGGCCTGTTCTATCTGGCGCTGCTGCATATCGTCGCCCACTCGCTGTACAAGGCGCATGCCTTCCTGTCCTCGGGCGGCGCGGTCGAGCGGATCGCGGCGGCGCGGCGGCTGGGCCCGGTCGCCAAGCCGGACGGTATGGCGGTGGCGCTGGCGATGCTGGGCGCGGCGATCCTCTACGGTGCGCTCGCGATCGGCTTCGGCGCCTGGGCCAAGCCGCCCCAGGCGGTGGCGCTCGGCGCGATCCTGGTGTTCGGCGTCGCCTATCTGATCGTGCAAGGCATGAGCCCCGCCGCGCCCCGCGCCCTGCTCCAGCGGACGCTCGGCTTCGCGATCCTCGCCACCGCCGCCTATTTCCTGCTGCACGCCACGGCGGAGCGGCTGACCGCCGGTACGCTGCCCGCGGTGCCCGCGCCCGGCCCGTTCCAATGGGTGCTGCTGGCGATCGCGCTAATCGCATTCGGCGGCATCGCGGTGGCGCAGGCGATGTTGCCGCTATGGTGCGACCATCCTGCCGCGCAGCGCCTGCGCACGCATCTCTCCCACGGTTTCTATGTCAACGCGCTGCTCGATCGGGTGATCGGCGGCCGGGTTCTCGGAAAGGCTTGATCCCATGTACCGCAGTGCCGACCCGCAATCGCACGCCCCGCAGCCCAGCTATGTCGGGCTGCTCCTCGAAGCCGCCGAACAGGCCGCGCGCGTCATCCCGCCGCTCTGGCCGCTGGCGACCAGCGTCGCGGTGAATCCCTTCCTCGGCCACACCGGCCGCAGCCTCGCCCATGCCTCGGTCTGGCTGGCGCGGAGCGGGGGTGCCCGGGCGACCATGCCGCGCGCCTGGTACCGCGCGCGGATCGCCGGAAGCGCGATCCACGAGATCGACCTGTACGCGGCATGGAAGGCTGCCCGGTCCATCGAGCGCCCGCCCAGCTTCGAGCGGTTCCTGGTCCAGATCGGCGAAGATGCGGCCGAGCCCATGGCGTTGCCCACGCTCGCCGAAACCGCCGCGGTTTCGGGTGGGATCGACTGGCCGTCGGTGGTCGCGGACCAGATCGGCGGATGGGCGGGCAGCTATTTCGATGCCGGCCAGGCCTTGTGGGCGGCACCGCAGGGCCTGGGTGCCTATGCCGGCTGGCGGACGCAGGCCTGCCTCGACCGGACGCCCGAGATTTTCGGACTGGCGGGCTTCCGCGCCTTCGTCGCCGAAACGCCGGAAAGTGCCAGCGATGCGATCGCGGTCAGCGCCGCGCGGCTGGGACTGCGGGCCGATGCGGCGGCGCGCTATTTCGAGCGGCTGCTGATGGACCTGGGCGGCTGGGCGCAATTCGCCCGCTATCGGGGCTGGCAGGCCGAGCTGGCGAACGAAGCCGACGACACCCTGATTGACCTGCTCGCGGTGCGGTTGGTCTGGGAAGCGGCGCTGTGGGAGCTGGGCGAGGCTCCCTTGCGCGCGCGCTGGGCCGAGGCGGCGGGCCGGTACGCAGCGCCGGCGCGGCCGGGGCAGGACAGCTGCGTCGACGCCATCCTCCAGCACGCCGCCGAACTGGCCGAGCAGCGCCGGCTCGCTGAGCGGCTCCACGCGCCGGTGGAAGCTGCGGCGACAGCGGCCCCGATCGCGCAGATGGCCTTTTGCATCGACGTCCGCTCCGAGCCTCTCCGCGCCGCGATCGAACGGGTGGCGCCGGGCATCCGCACCAAGGGCTTTGCCGGCTTCTTCGGGGTCGGCACGGCGCATCGGCCGCACGGTGCGTGCGCGGGCGAGGCGCGGCTGCCGGTGCTGCTGCGGCCGGGCCTCGCCAGCGACGATGGCGGCGATCCGCATCTGGAAGCGCTCGACCATGCCAATGCCCGCGGCGACCGCGCCTGGGGGCGGTTCAAGCAGGCGGCAGTGTCCTCCTTCGCTTTCGTGGAATCGGCCGGGCTGGTCTATGCGGCCAAGCTCCTCAAGGGCACGCTGGGGCTGGCCGAAACCAAGGCGGCCAAGGGCAAGCCGCGCTTCCACCCGCTCTTGCCGCAGCACGACGCTGTCGACGCCGCGGAGCGCATCCTGCGGGCCATGTCGCTGACCAGCGACTTTGCGCCGCTGCTGATCCTGGTTGGGCATGGTGCGAGTGTGACGAACAACCTCCATGCCAGCGCGCTCCAGTGCGGCGCGTGCGGCGGCCATGCGGGGGACGTCAACGCGCGCCTGCTAACCGGGCTGCTCAACGATGCCGTCGTGCGCGGCGGGCTGGCGGCGCGCGGAATCGTGATCCCTGCCGAGACGGTGGCGATCGCCGGGCTGCACGACACCACCAGCGACCGCATCCGTCTGTTCACGGAAGATGCGGAGGTGCCAGCGCCGCTGCTCGCCGAGGTGGAGCAGGCTCTGGCCCGCGCCTCGGTGGAGGCGGCGATCGCCCGTGCGGCCAAGCTGCCTCGGGCCGAGGGTGCCGCGCAGATCGCCGCGCGCGGGCGCGACTGGGCGGAGGTGCGGCCCGAATGGGGGCTTGCCGGGTGCAGCGCCTTCATCGCCGCCCCGCGTGCGCGGACGGCAGGCCGGTCGCTGGGCGGTCGCGCCTTCCTCCACGACTACGATTGGCGGGCGGATGCCGACCTGTCGGTGCTGGAGCTGATCCTCACCGCGCCGGTGGTGGTGGCGAGCTGGATCAGCCTGCAATATTATGGCTCCAGCGTCGCGCCGGGCGTGTTCGGCGCGGGCAACAAGCTGCTCCACAATGCCGTCGGCGGCATCGGCGTCCTCGAAGGCAATGGCGGCACGCTGCGCGGCGGGCTGCCCTGGCAGTCGGTGCATGACGGCGAGACGCTGGTCCATGATCCGCTGCGGCTGACCGTCGTGATCGAGGCGCCGACCGAGGCGATCGCCGAGATGCTCGCGCGGCACGACGGGGTACGCGCGCTGTTCGACAACCACTGGCTGCACCTGCTGGCGATCGACGATGCCGGCCGGGTCGCCTGGCGCTATGCCGGCGGCCTGACGTGGCAGCCCTTCGCGCAGGAGGCCTGACGATGCGGATCGAGATTGCGCCGCCGCGCCGCGCGGTAGAGCCCGAGGTGGAGATCGCCGCGATCGACCGTCGCATCGCCTGGGTGCTGGCGCATCCGGGCACCAGCCCCTGGCTGCAGGCTGCGTTGGTGGAGGATCCGCTGGCCATTGCCAACGACGTGGAGATGCTGCGGCACCTGCTGCTGCCGCGCAGTACGGCATACGCTATTCTGGCGGCGGCAGCGCCCAATTGAAGGGAAACACCGTAGGCGAAACGGCGCCGTTTGTGCTTCACTGCAACGCTGTATGGATCTGAAGGCGGCCCCCGGTTTCGAACAGCAGATCAGCCTGCGCCAGCTCCGCTATCTGGTGGCGCTGGGCAGCGAGGCGAGCTTCACCCGCGCCGCGGCGCTGTGCGGGGTGAGCCAGCCTTCGCTGTCGCAGGCGATCCGCCAGTTCGAGGAGGCTTTGGGAGCCCCGCTGGTCGAGCGGGGCGCGCGCGCCTTCCTCACCCCGCTCGGCCGCGAGGTTGCCGAGCGCGCGCGCCGCATCCTCCTGGAGGTGCGCGATCTCGGCGAACTTACCGGCGCGGGCGATGCGGCGCTGCTGGGCACGATCCGTCTGGGGGTGACGCCCACCATCGGCGCCTATCTGCTGCCGCGGCTGGTCGCGCGGCTGCACCAGCAGTTCCACGAGCTGCGCGTGCACGTCCGCGAGAACCCGCCAGCGGCACTGGTCGAGGGGCTCGCCGCCGGCACGCACGACCTCATCCTCGCCCAGCTGCCGCTGCAGGCGCCCGGCGCGCAGGTCGAGCGGCTGTTCCGCGAGCCGCTGCACCTCGCCATGGCTGCCGATCATCCGCTGGCCGCGCGCGAGACGATCGGCCGCGAGGATCTGGCGGGTCAGGACCTGCTCACCCTCCAGCGCGGCTACCGGCTCGCCGAACAGACCATCGCGATCGCCGAGAAGGCGGGGGCCCGGGTGCGGGAGGAGTATGAAGGCACCAGCCTCGATGCGATCCGCCAGATGGCGGGGATGGGCATGGGGCTGGCGGTGCTGCCCGAACTCTATGTGCGGCAGGAGATCCGCCCCGGCGACGACGTGGTCGCGCGCCCGTTCCGCGGCGGGCGGCACTATCGCGAGATGGGGCTGCTGTGGCGCAGCGGGGTGGCGCGTGCCGCCGCCTATAAGAGACTGGCGCAGGAACTGGTCGCCTGTGTCGAGGACATAGGTATTTCCTATCGATGATATAGCCGGGCCGGCATTGTGCTTATGGCGCGTGGCCCGCACTTCATCGGTCCGGAAGGGAGAAGGTGGAGCGATGGCGAAACAGAAGATCGGCTGGGGGCAGGTGCGCGGCTGGCTGGGCGAGGTGATCGGCCCCGATGGCGGCTATCTGCGCCTCGCCATGGTCTATGGCATCGCGATCAGCCTGCTCTCGCTGGCGACGCCGATCTCGGTGCAGCTGCTGATCAACAGCGTCGCCAAGATCGCGCTGCCCGCGCCGCTTATCACGTTGTCCGCGCTGTTGTTCACGCTGCTGCTGATCGTGGTGATCCTCTCGGCGCTGCGCGTCCACATCATGGCGCTGTTCGAGCGGCGGATCTTCGCGCGCACCATGGCGGAAATCACCATCCGCGCGGTCCACGCCCGCAACCCCTTCTTCGCCGATGCCCGCCGGGTCGATCTGTTCAACCGCTATTTCGACCTGATGACGGTGCAGAAGAGCGTGCCCAGCCTCGTCATCGGCGGCTTCACCATCCTGCTGCAATCGGTGGTGGGGCTGGTGGTGACGAGCTTCTACCACCCGTTCTTCCTCGGCTTCAACGTCATCCTGATCGCGCTGGTGTGGCTGATCTGGCAGCTCTGGTCGCCCGGCGCGATCCGATCGGCGGTGGCGCTCAGCCATGCCAAGCACGATGCCGCGCGCTGGCTGGAGGGGCTGGGCACCTCCAACGGCTTCTACAAGTCGAGCCGCCATCTCGACTTCGCCATGGACGGCTCCGAGACGATGACCGCCGCCTATGTCGCCGCGCATCGCCGCCACTTCCGCTTCAGCTTCACCCAGACCTGCGCCTATCTGCTGCTCTACGCCACCGCGAGCGCCGCACTGCTGGCGATGGGCGGCTGGCTGATCCTGCAGGGGCAGCTCTCGATCGGCCAGCTGGTCGCCGCCGAGCTGATCCTGTCGGGTGTGTTCTACGGCCTCGGCCAGCTCGGCACCTATCTCGACGCCTTTTACGACATGGTAGCGGCGGCCGAGGAAGTGTCGCTGCTCTACGCCATCCCGCACGAGACCCACACGCGCAACAGCGAGGCGCCCGGCAACGGCGAGGTGCGGCTGCGCGAGGTCGAGGCCGGCGACGCCCGCATCGACCTGACCATCCCGGCGGCCAGCCAGCTGGTCGTGGTCGGCGCGCCGACGATGGACAGCCGCCTCGCCATGCTGCTCAAGCGCAACCTCCAGCCGGATCGCGGGCTGGTGATGGTGGGCGGCGTCGATCTGGAGGCGCTCGACGTCTATCGCCTGCGCTCGGACGTGATCGTGCTCGACCGCCCGACGATCGTCGAGATCAGCATCCGCGACTATCTGGGGCTGGCCGGCGCCGGCATCCCGGCGGGCAGGGTGCTCGATGCGCTGGCGCTGGTCGGGCTCGACGCCCGCATCGGCCAACTGCCCGAGGGCATGGAGACCCCGCTTGCCGCCTCGGGCTATCCGCTGTCGATCGGCGAGCTGATGGCGCTCAAGCTCGCCAACGCGCTGCTCGCGCGGCCCAAGGTGCTGCTGCTCGGGCCGCTCTACGACCTGATCCCGCCAACACGATTGACCGCCGCGCTCGACGCATTGCGCGAGGCGGGAACCACCGTGCTTCTCTTCACCGGCCGTCCCGAGGCGATCCGCCGCGACGGCTATCTGTGGCTGGGCAAGACCACGCAGGCGCGCTTCGAGACGCTAGACCAGCTCCGTGCCACCCTCACCGCGCAGGAGGCAGGCAATGCCCTTCAGGCCTGACCATATCGGCCATTTCCCGACGCTGGCCGCCATGCGCCCGCCGCGTATCGCCCGCGCCATCGCCTGGATGATCGTGATCGCCGTGGCGCTGATTGGCGTCACCATGGTCTATGTTCCCTGGGTGCAGACCGCGCCGGGGCGGGGGCAGGTGGTCGCACTCGATCCGCACGACCGGGTGCAGTCGGTCACCGCGCTGGTGCCGGGCCGGGTGGAGCGCTGGTTCGTCACCGACGGGCAGGCCGTGAAGAAGGGCGATCCGATCGCCAAGATCTCGGACAACGACCCCGCCTTGCTCGAACGCCTCGCCGCGGAGCGTGACCAGGTCCATGCCGAGATCGCCTCGCTCGAAAGCGCTCGCGCGGTCGCCTCGATCGACGTGAACCGCGCACGCACTTTGTTCAACGAAGGGCTGGCGGCGCGACGCGACTACGAACAGGCGCAGATCCGCGTCGCCGATCAGGGCGCCAAGCTCGCGGAATCGCGGGCGAAGCTCAACCGGATCGAAGTGTCGCTCAACCGCCAGGCGGTGCAGATCGTGCGGGCCCCGCGCGACGGCCGCATCCAGACGCTCAACGCCGCCGCCGGCGCGACGTTGGTCAGCGCGGGCACCGAGCTGGCGACGCTAGCGCCCGAGGGCGGCACCGAGCGTGTGGTGGAGCTGATGGTCGACGGGCGCGACATCGCGCTGGTCCGCCCGGGCCGCCGCGTACGGCTGGAGTTCGAGGGCTGGCCGGCGATCCAGCTGAGCGGCTGGCCGTCCATGGCCTGGGGGCTGTTCGACGGGCGGGTGCGCTCGGTCGACCCCTCGGCCATGCCCGACGGCCTGTTCCGCGTGCTGATCGAGCCGATGCCCGGCACGCTCGCCTGGCCGGGCGACCGGTTCGTCCGCCTCGGCGCCAAGGTGCGCGGCTGGGTGCAGGGCGAGACGGTGCCGGTGGGTTACGAACTCTGGCGCCAGCTCAACGACTTCCCGCTCGAATTCGGCACCGCCGCCGACAAGGGCGAGGAGAAGGGCATGGACGTCTACAAGAAGAAAAAGAAATGATCCGGCTGCTGCTCGCCCTGTGTGCGCTGGTCTGCGCGGTGCCCGCCGCCGCGCAGGGACCGCTGACGCTCGACCAGGTGCTGCGCTCCTCGGCGCAGAACGCGCCCCAGATCATCGAGGCGCTGGCCAAGCAGCGCCAGGCGGAGGGCAAGGCGCTGAGCGCCGAGGGCGCCTTCGACGTGGTGTTCGACGTGGACGCGCAGGCGCGGCCCTTCGGCTATTATGACGGCACGGTGGTGGAGACCAAGGCCAGCCGCGCGTTGGATAATAACGGCGGCGGGCTCTACGCGGGCTACCGCGTCTCGCGGGGGCGTTTCCCGGTCTATGAGGACAAGGCCTACACCAACCAGCTCGGCGAATTCAAAGTCGGAGCGGTCTTCTCGCTGCTCCGCGACCGGGTGACCGACGAGCGCCGCACCAGGCTGCGCCTCGCCGATCAGGATGTCGACGTCGCCCGACTGGAGCGCGAGATGGTGGCGATTGGCGTGCAGCGCCGCGCGATGGGGGCCTATCAGGCCTGGGCGATCGCCGGGCTGCGGCTCAAGGCCTATCGCGATCTGCTGGCACTGTCCGAGAAGCGCCGGTCGCAACTGGCGCGGCAGGTCCAGCTCGGCGCGCGGCCGCAGATCCTGATCACCGAAAACGACCAGAACCTCGCGCGCAGGCGTTCGCTGGTCGCGCAGGCCGGGCAGAAGCTGGCCGAGACCGCCAACGCGCTGTCCTTCTTCTGGCGCGACGCCAACGGCATGCCGCTGGTGCCGGCGACCGAGCAATTGCCGGATGCCCTGCCCGAACTGGCGATCGCCCCGCGCAAGGCGGGGCCGGTCCTCCGTCCGGACCTGAAGACGGTGCTGGTGCGGATCGATCAGTCGCTCGCCCGGCTCGACCTTGCCGAGAACGACCTGAAGCCGCGGCTCGATGCGCGGGCCGAACTGGGCAAGGATGTCGGCGCGATCGGCCTGGGCGGCCCGTCGCGCACGCCGGCCGAGGCGATGGTCGGCGTCAAATTCACGGTGCCGCTCGAACGACGCAGCGCCCGCGGCCGCATCGCCGAGGCCAAGGCGGAGATCGACGGCCTGCGCACTCGCCACCGCATGCTCGAGGAGCAGATCGCGATCGAAGTGAAGGGCATCGCGATCGGCATCGAAGGCGCCGACAAGGTCGCCGACCTCGCGGGGCAGGAGGCCGACCTCGCGGGCAAGATGGCGGCGGCCGAGCAGCGCCGCTTCGACATGGGCGCCAGCGACTTCTTCCTGATCAACCAGCGCGAGGAAAGCGCGACCGACGCGCGGCTGCGCGCGCTCGATGCCCGCTACCAGGCACTGGTCGCGCGCGCCGATCTCGCGGCGGCAACGGCGGACCGGACGGTGCTCGGGATGTAACGCCCGTTCACTTCCCCGGGCAGCGTGCGGGTTTGGTACGACGGCGACGTCCTGTCTTTGAGCCGTTAACGAGAGATTTCCTTGCCGCACCGCCGGTCGCCTCTTTCCGTCTGCGCCTTCCGTTTGCGGGCTATGCCTTGATGCTCGGCACGATGCTGTTCGTGCCGCCCGCTGCGGTGGCCGCGGTTTCGACCCTGCAGGCGCAGCAATCAGCGGGTACGCAGGCGCGCGTCACCCAGCGCGCAGGCAACCCGCCGGCTGGCGCCGAAGCGGGAGAGCAGCAGGAGATCGTCGTCTCCGCGCGCGCCCGCATGCCGGGCGATCCGCTGGAGAAGGTCAACGCGCTTTCCTTTGCAGTCACCAATCAAATCGACGACGCGGTCACCGCACCCGCCTCCCGCGTCTATGCCCATGTGGTGCCGAAGCCGGTGCGGCACGGCCTGCGCAACTTCTTCGCCAATCTGGGCGAGCCCGTGGTGTTCGCCAATTACCTGCTCCAGCTGAAGCCGGGCAAGGCGTTCGAGACCGCCGGGCGCTTCGCCATCAATACGACGGTGGGGCTGGGCGGGACGCTCGACGTGGCGGTGCGCTGCCCGTTCAACCTGCCGCGGCGGCAGAATGGCTTTTCCGACACGCTCGGCTTTTACGGCGTCAAGCCCGGACCGTTCCTGTTCGTGCCCGTCGCAGGGCCCACGACGGTTCGCGACGTTGTCGGCGGGCTCGTCGACTTCTTTGCCTCGCCCGCGATGATCGGTGGTCCGTTCCGTTCGCGCGCCTATGTCATCAGCTCGGCAACGGTTCGCATCCTCGATCGTCGCGACCGGAAGGAAGCGATGCTGGACGGCGTCCGCAAGAGCGACGATCCCTATGCGACGCGCCGGAACCTCTACCTCCAGCGCCAGCGCGAGCGGGTGGAGGCGCTGCACGGCGAGGGACCGCCCGCGCCCCCGCCGCACCGCTGCCGGCGTCGCGAGGTCAGCCGATAATTTCCTTGGCGATCTGCCGCACGGTTTCCTTGATCACGCCGCCGCGCCCCGCATCGCCCTTGAGCATCGAGGACATGAAGCCCTTTTCCTGCGCGAAGGTGAGGTGCGGCGGGAACGGGGCGACATCGGGATCGGTCTTCACCTCCAGCACCACCGGGCGATCGGCACGCAGCGCTGCGTCCCATGCGCCGCCCAGCGCCTCCGGCGTGTCGACATGGATGCCCTGCAGCCCGATCAGCTCGGCGAAGCGGGCATAGGGCACGTCGGGGATGTCCTGCGTGGTCGGGAAGCGCGGGTTGCCTTCCATGACCCGCTGCTCCCAGGTGACTTCGTTCAGGTCCTGGTTGTTGAACACGCAGACGATGAAGCGCGGATCGGCCCAGCGCTGCCAATATTTGGCGACGGTGATCAGCTCGGCCATGTTGTTCATCTGCATCGCGCCGTCGCCGACCAGCGCCACCACCGGCCGATCGGGACGGGCGAACTTGGCCCCGATCGCATAGGGCACCGCCGCCCCCATCGAGGCGAGGCCGCCCGAGAGCGAGGCGCGCTGCCCCGCCTTCACCCTATAGTCACGCGCATACCAGTTGGCGCAGGAGCCGGAGTCCGAGGTGACGATGGCATTCGACGGTAGCCGCGGCGACATCTCCCAGACGACCCGCTGCGGGTTGACCGGGTTCGCCTCGGCCATGGCGCGTTCCTCGATGGTCTTCCACCATTTGGTGACCTCGTGGGCGATGCCTTCCTGCCAGCTGCGATCCTCCTTGCGCTTGAGGAGGGGCAGCAGCGCGTTCAGCGTCTCGGCCGCGCCGCCGTGCAGGTTGCACTCCACTGGGTAGCGCAGACCGAGCATCGCCGGATCGATGTCGATCTGCACCGCGCGCGCCTGGCCTTCCTTCGGCAGGAACTCGGCCCAGGGGAAACCGGTGCCGATCATCAGCAGTGTGTCGCAGCCCGCCATCATGTCCGACGAGGGCTTGGTGCCGAGCAGGCCGATCGCGCCGGTGACGAAGGGCAGGTCGTCGGCCAGCACGTCCTTGCCGAGCAGCGCCTTGGCCACGCCCGCACCGAGCCGCTCGGCGATCTCGATCACCTGGGCTTCGGCCCCGCGCGCGCCGGCGCCGATCAGGATCGCGACCTTCTGCCCCGCGTCGAGGATCTCGGCGGCCTGTGCCAGCGCACCGGCGGGCGGCACCACCTGCGGGCGGACATAACCGGGGCCTGAGCGGGTGAAGCCGTGCTGCAGGGGCGGATCCTGATACGGTTCGTCCTGCACGTCCTTGGGCAGCACAATTGCGGTGACGTCGCGGTTGGCGATGGCGATGCGGATCGCGCGATCGGTGACATGGCGCAGCTGCGCGGGCGCGGAGACTTCCTGCACATAGCCGCACACATCGGCGAACAGCCGATCGAGGTTCAGCTCCTGCTGGTAACTGGCGCCGCGCACGGTGGTTTCGGCCTGGCCGGCGATGGCGAGCAGCGGGACATGGTCGAGCTTGGCGTCGTACATGCCGGTGATCAGGTGGGTCGCGCCCGGTCCGCCGGTGGAGAGGCACACGCCCAGTTCGCCGGTGAACTTGGCATGGGCGGAGGCCATGAACGCGGCCATTTCCTCGTGCCGCACCTGGATGAACTCGATGCCCTCGCCGTTGGCTTCGGCCCGCTGCAGCGCGCCGAGCACGCCGTTGATGCCGTCGCCCGAATAGCCATAGATCCGCGTCACGCCCCAGGCCTTAAGCCGCTCCACGAAAAAGTCGCTCGTCTGCTTCGCCATCTGCCGTCTCCTGAAGTTTTCGGGGTAACCGACGGGGAAGGGGATGGTTCAGGGGGCATCGATCCTCCCCTCCAAGGGGGGGCGCCGCCGTAGGCTGTGGTGGAGGGCTGTCCCCGCTGCAGTGATGCTAGACATCTCGGCGTTGACACCCCTCCGTCGCGCTGCGCGCGCCACCTCCCCCCAGGGGAGGATCGCGATGGTTCCGCTCCCAGGGTTGCAGGGGCGGGGCAAAGGCGGGTACCCCATGGTTCTCCTATCCCTTTGAGATTTCATATGTCGCCCAGCCAGCGCAGCCGTAAGCCCACGCTTCCCCTTTATGCGGGGCTCGCCGCCCTGCTGGTGCTGCCGTTCGGCGCCGATACGGTGCTCCCGCTCGGCACCGCGACCTGGGCGGGCTATATCCTGCCGACGGTGATCGCCTACACGGCCGGGCGGCCGGTGGTGCCGCTCGTCGTCGCGGCGCTCGCGACCTTGCTCAATTTCGCCGGGTTCACGCTGGCACCGCCGGGCGTCGATCCGCAGGTCGTGCTGGTCAACCGCATCCTCGGCTCGACGATCATCTGGATCCTCGCGAGCATCGGTTTCGCCTTCGTGCGCAACCGGCTGGCGATCCGGCGCGAGGAATGGCTGCAATCGGGGCAGGTCGGTCTCGCCAAGGCGGTCGCGGGCGAATTGCCGCTCGACGAGCTCGCCACCGCGGCGCTGCGCTTTCTCGCCGATTATACGGGCGCGCAGGCCGGGGCGATCTTCGTCCGTGATCCGAGCGGGGCAGGCTTTCGTCGTCGCGGCACCTATGCCGTGCCGGCCGACGCGCCGCTGCCCGAATGGGTCAAGCCCGGCGAGGGCTTGCTCGGCCAGGCGATCGCCGATCGCCGCCAGTTCGTGCTGGAGCAGGTGCCGGAGGGCTATCTCTATTACGGCTCAGGGCTCGGCCAGGCGCAGCCGCGCACCCTGGTAATCGGTGTCACCGAGGCGGACGGCGAGATCAACGGCGTGCTCGAACTCGGCTTCCCCGGCGCGGTCGATCCGCAGGTGCAGGCGCTGCTGGAGCGGATCGGCGGGCAGCTCGGTGTGTCGATCCGCTCGGGCAAGTACCGTGCCCGTCTGCGCGCGCTGCTCGAGGAAACGCAGAAGCAGGCCGAGGAGCTGCAGGTCCAGAGCGAGGAACTGCGCACCAACAATGACGAGCTGGAGACGCAGAGCCGTCAGCTGCAGGACACCGCCGCCCGGCTGGAAGCGCAGCAGTCCGCGCTCGAGCAGAGCAATGCCGAGCTCGAGGCGCAGACCCGCGCGCTGGAGCTGCAGCGCGACGAGCTCGCCCGCGCCCAGGGCTCGCTGGAGCAGCAGGCTGCCGATCTGGAACAGGCGAGCCGCTACAAGTCCGAATTCCTCGCCAATATGAGCCACGAGCTGCGCACCCCGCTCAACTCGCTGCTGATCATGGCGCGGCTGCTGGCGGAGAACCGTGCGGGCAATCTCAGTGCCGACCAGGTCCGCCATGCCGAGACGATCGAGACCTCGGGCAACGACCTGCTCACGCTGATCAACGACATTCTCGACATCTCGAAGATCGAGGCGGGCAAGCTGGAGCTGCAGCCGCGCCGCGTCCGCATAACGCCGGTGCTCGACAAGCTGAAGGCGGTGTTCGGCGCTTCGGCCACCGCCAAGGGGCTCGATTTCCGCATCGAGCAGGCGGCAGGCGCGCCCGGCGAGATCGAGACCGATCCGCAGCGGCTGGAGCAGGTCCTCAAGAACTTCCTGTCCAACGCGATCAAGTTCACCGCCAAGGGCGAAGTGTCGCTCGGTGTCTCGCGGCGTCCCGACGGGCGGATCGCCTTCACGGTGCGCGACACCGGTGTCGGCATCCCGTCCGAGCAGCAGCAGGTCATCTTCGAGGCCTTCCGCCAGGCCGACGGCACGGTGAGCCGGAAGTACGGCGGCACCGGGCTCGGCTTGTCGATCTCGCGCGAACTGGCGCGGCTGCTCGGCGGCGAAGTCGCGGTGGAGAGCATGCCGGGCGAGGGGAGTGCCTTCACGCTGATCCTGCCCGAGGCCTATGACCCCGCGCTGGTCCAGACGCCGGCGCCGCTGCCGAGCCCAAGCCCGGCACCGATCAAGCCGCAGCCCTCCAATCCCAAGCCCGGTCGCCGCCGCAGCGCCGAGCCGACCGAGGACGATCGCGAGAAGCTCTCCGGCGATTCCCGCGTGATCCTGATCGTCGAGGACGATCCCGTCTTCGCGCGCATCCTGTGCGACATCGCGCATGACCTCGGTTTCCAGTGCCTGATCGCGGGCACCGCGGACGAGGGCGCACTGCTCGCGCGGCAATATGTGCCCAACGCCGTGATCCTCGACATGAACCTGCCGGACCATACCGGCCTGTCGGTGCTCGACCGGATCAAGCGCGACGTGCGCACGCGGCACATCCCGGTACACGTCGTCTCGGTCGATGACGACAGCCAGGCGGCGCTGTCGAGCGGTGCGGTCGGCTATCTGTTCAAGCCGGTGAAGCGCGAGCAACTGGTCGACATGCTCGAAGGACTTGAAGCCCGGATGTCGCAGCGCATGCGCCGCGTGCTGGTGGTGGAAGACGACGCCCAGCAGGCCGAAAGCGTCAAGGCGCTGCTTGCCTCGCGCGAGGTGGAGACGGTGCAGGCCCATAGCGCCGCGCAGACCTTCGACCTGCTCGGTGCCGACACCTTCGACTGCATGGTGCTCGACCTCAACCTCCCCGACGCCTCGGGTCTCGACCTGCTCGACCGGCTGAGCGAGGACGACAGCGTCGGCTTCCCGCCGGTGATCGTCTATACCGGCCGCGACCTCAGCCCGGACGAGGAACTGCGGCTCCGCAAATATTCCAAGTCGATCATCGTCAAGGGTGCCAAGTCGCCCGAGCGGCTGCTCGACGAGGTGACCTTGTTCCTCCACCAGGTCGTCTCGGAGCTGCCCGAGCCGCAGCAGGCGCTGATCGCCAAGGCGCTGGGCCGCGACGCGGCGCTCGAAGGCCGCTCGATCCTGGTGGTCGAGGACGACATCCGGAACGTTTATGCGCTGACGAGCATTTTCGAGCCCCATGGAGTCAAGGTTCGTATCGCCCGCAACGGCCGCGAGGCGCTGCACGCGCTCGACGAGTCCGCGCGCCATCTCACCGATCCGGTCGATCTCGTGCTGATGGACGTGATGATGCCGGAAATGGACGGGCTCACCGCCACGCGCGAGATCCGCAAGCAGCCCTGGGGCAAGACGCTGCCGATCCTGATGCTCACCGCCAAGGCGATGGCGCGCGACCAGCAGGAATGCCTCGACGCGGGCGCCAACGACTATCTCGCCAAGCCGCTCGACATCGACAAGCTGCTCAGCCTGGTGCGGGTGTGGATGCCGCGGTGATCGACGACCTCGTACCGGCGCATATGGAGATCGAGCTGGACCTGCTGCTCGAAGCGATATGGCGGCACTATCAGTATGACTTTCGCGGTTATTCGCGCAGCTCGCTGCACAAGCGGATGGAGCGCGCGTGCCAGCGCTTCGGCTGCGAGGGCTTCTCGCAGCTCCAGCACCGGCTGTTGCGCGAACCGGCGGTGTTCGCCGAGCTGATGGGCTTCCTCACCATCCAGGTCAGCGAGATGTTTCGCGACCCCGGCTATTTCCGCGCGCTGCGCGAGAAGGTGGTGCCGCACCTGCGCACCTGGCCCTCTCTGAAGGTATGGATTGCAGGCTGCGCCAATGGCGAGGAATTCTACTCGCTCGCCATCCTCTTCCGTGAGGAGGGCCTGGAGGACCGGACGATTTTCTACTGTACCGATATCAGCCCGGCGGCGCTGGCCAAGGCCGAAGCGGGCATTTTCGATCTGGGGCGGATCCCGCAATTTACCGAGAATCACCGGCTATCCGGCGGACATAGTTCGCTTTCCGATTACTACACGGCGGCCTATGGTGGCGCGGTGTTCGACAAGAGCCTCCGTGCCCGCGCCGTCTTCGCGGAACATAGCCTCGCCACCGACCAGGTGTTTGCCGAGGCGCATCTCGTGTCGAGCCGCAACGTGTTGATCTATTTCGATCGCGATCTGCAGGATCGCGCGCTCGGGCTGTTCGGGGACTCGCTGGTGCGCGGCGGCTTCCTGGGGCTGGGTGCACGCGAGACGCTGCGCTTCTCGCGCCATGCCGACGCCTTCGCCGATTTCGACGCGGGCGAACGGATCTACCGCCGCACCAATGTCGGGCTGCGGACGATGGCCGATGCGTGACCCGGTGAAGGTGCTCGCCGTCGACGACGTGCCCGAAAACCTGATCGCGCTGGAGGCTTTGCTCGCGCAGGAGGGGCTGGAGCTGCTGACCGCCGCCTCGGGCATGGAAGCGCTGGAGCTGCTGCTGGTGCACGATGTCGCGCTGGCGCTGCTGGACGTGCAGATGCCGGGCATGGACGGGTTCGAGCTCGCCGAGTTGATGCGCGGCACCGAGCGGACCCGCCGCGTGCCGATCATCTTCCTGACCGCGGTCGCCACCGACGAGCGCCGCCGGTTCCGCGGCTATGAGACCGGGGCGGTCGATTATCTGCTCAAGCCGGTCGACCCGCAGATCGTGCGCAACAAGGTCGAGATCTTCGTCGAGCTGGCGCGGCAGCGGCAGGAAATCTCGCGCCAGCGCGATCGCCATGCCGCCGCACTCGCCCGGCTGAAGGCGCATCGCGACAATTCGCCGCTCGCGATCGTCGAGTTCGATGCCGAGCAGCGGATCATCGCCTGGTCGGCGGGTGCCGAGCGGATGTTCGGCTGGCGCGCGGTGGAGGTTTCCGGCCTGCGCCCGTCCGAGCTCGAATGGCTCGATGCCGAGCATGCCGCGCGGTTCGACGCGATGATCCGCGGGATGATCGCCGGCGAGCATGTCCGCGACATGCGGCCCTTGTGCATGCGGACGGCCGTAGGCGTGATGCTCGATTGCGAAGTCTATGGCTCGGCGTTGCTCGGAGCCGATGGGTCGTTGCTGTCGGTCAACACCCAGATCCTGGACGTCACCGATCGGGTACGGGCCGAGGAGACGCAACGGCTGCTGATCGGCGAACTCAACCACCGGGTGAAGAACACGCTCGCCTCGGTGCAGGCGATCGCCACCCAGACGCTGCGTCATTCCTCCGGGCCCTCAGACTTTGCGCCGACCTTTATCGGCCGCATCCATTCGCTTGCGCGCGCGCATTCGCTGCTCAGCAGCACGACCTGGCAAGGTGCGAGCCTGCAGGAGCTGGTCGAAGGCCAGTTGCAGACCGGCACGATTGATCCGGAACGGTTTGATACCGGTGGACCGCTGGTCGAGCTGGCCCCCGAGCCGGCGCTGCACCTGGCGCTCGTGCTCCATGAACTGGCGACCAACGCGCACAAATATGGCGCGCTGTCGGTGCCCGAGGGGCGGGTGGGGCTGCACTGGGGCGTGCGGGGCGGCATGCTCGAGCTCGACTGGCAGGAAAGCGGCGGTCCGGCGGCGGCACCGCCGACCCGGCGCGGCTTCGGCACCGCGCTGATCGAGCGCAGCCTGAAGGCCGAGGGCGGCAGCGCCGTGCCCAGCTATGGCGAGGGCGGTGTCGCCTGGAAACTGTCGGTTCCCTATGCCAGCGCGGTGCGCCTGCGCGAGGAGCCGCGTACGGCGCGCAAGCCGATCCCGGTGCTGCCGGCAGGCGGCGGCGCAGCGCTCGTCGGCAAGCGCGTGCTGATTGTGGAAGACGAGCCTTTGGTCGCGCTCGAACTCGCAACGATCCTGGGCGATGCCGGGATGGTGGTGGCGGGTGTCGTTGCCACATCGGCCGACGCGATGGCGGCGATCGACGAGACGCCGGTCGATGCCGTGCTGCTCGACGGCAACCTCCAGGGCGCGCTGGTCGACGATGTGGCGGCGGCGCTGGTCGCGCGCGACGTGCCGTTCCTGTTCGTCAGCGGCTATGGCCGCGACCACCTGCCGATCGGGCTCGACGCAGTGACCGTGATCGAGAAGCCGTTCGATGCCCGCACGATCGCCGCGGCGCTCCACCAGTTGCTGGTGCGCGCCGCCGTGCGCGACCTGGCCTAGGCCGAATCGCGGACGATCAGTTCGGGCAACATCGCCACCGAGCCGACATTCTGCCCGGCGATCCGCGCCAGCAGCAGCTCGACCAGCAGGTTGGCGCCGTAGACGACGTCCTGGCGGATCGTGGTCAGCGCGGGCGTGGTGTAGCCGGCGAGCAGGATGTCGTCATAGCCGATCACCGCCACGTCCTCCGGCACGCGCAAGCCCCGCTCGGCCAGCGCGCGCATCGCGCTCATCGCGATCACGTCGGAGGCGGCGAGGATGCCGTCCGGGGCTGGATTTGCCGCGAGATAGGCGGTCATCTCGCGATAGGCGTCTTCCATCGTCAGGTGGATCGGCACTACCATGTCGGTGACGCCCTCCGCCTCGGCGATCGCGGCGTGGAAGCCCTTGTGCCGATCGGAAAATTCCGGCGCTTCCGGGTTGCCGAGAAAGGCGAGCTTCTTGCAGCCGCGCGCGATCAGGTGGCGCGCCGCAAGCTCGCCGCCGGTAACATTGTCGGTGCCGACGGTGATCTGGTTCGAGCCCAGCCGCGCGGCACCCCATACGACCATCCGCTGGTAGCTGCCCGCGATCCGCTCGATCGCCTCCAGCTGGTCCGACTGGCCGATCAGGATGATGCCATCGACCCGGCCCGAGGCGATGATGTCGTCCAGCCAGCGCGGGCCCTGCGGCACGACGCGCGACAGGAACAGGTCGTAGCCCCGCTTGGTCAGCGCATCGGCCAGCCCGCCCAGCAGCCCCATGAAGAACGGGTCGGACAGCGCCTGGTCCACCTCATGGCCCAGCGGCACCACCACCCCGATGACGCCGGTACGCTGCTTGCGCAGCGCGCTGGCGGTCTGATTGAGGCGGAAGCCATGCTCCTGCGCGAGCGCGACGATACGCTCGCGCGTACCCCGCGCCACGCGGGGATGATTGGAAAGCGCCCTTGAGGCAGTCGAAACCGACACACCTGCGATCTTCGCCAGCTCGACTAAGCCCACTGACTTCAACTGTCCCGCCCCCCAACGCGATATTCTGTCAGCGCTGACAGTATCGCGTCCTAATCGATTTGGGAAACCTTAACATTGGTATAGGGTGGTTCGGACCAACCATCGCTGCCATTTTCGATCCTTCCGGCGAGCCGGCGACGGTAACCGGGGACAGCCGGATCGGTGAGGACGAGGTCGTACCAGCCACCGGTAACCGTTAGCGCTACCTTGGTTTCTTCTGATACGATCGGCTTGAGCTGGGGGTGGCGGAGCCATTCCGAACCGAGCCCGGCCGGCGTCTGGATCAGCAACGACGGCGCGGTGCCGCGGCGCTGTTCCCAGCGCACCGCACCGGCATGGGCAGGCCCCTGGCCGGCGAAATGGCGATGAAAACCGTTCGGGCCGAGCAGCCAGAGATCGTAGCGGCCATCCGAGTCGAGCGACCATTCGGCCTCGATCGTGCCGCCCTGCTTGAGCGTGTAGCGCCGCGGCACCGCGTCGAGCTGGAGCCGATCATAGACATGTACCACCGCGGGCACGCCGCTGCATTCGAAGCGCAGCACGATCCTGCTCGAATCGAGCGCGGCTTCGCGCACCTCCAGCGCATAGGGTAGCGCGCGGGCGCGGCGTATGCCCGGCTCCTGCGCCGGCGCCTGGCCGGCGGCGATGGGCGCGCTGGGCTCGGGCTGGCTGGGCAGCGCGGCGGCGCGGGTGGCGAGGTCGCGCGGATCGGGCAGCACCGGCCCGATCTTGCGGTTGGGGCTGCGGAAGTCGAACGCGCTGGTCAGGTCGCCGCAGACCGCACGTCGCCAAGCGGAGATATTGGGTTCCTGCACCCCGAACCGCGTCTCGAGGAAGCGGATGACCGACGTGTGATCAAAGACTTGCGAGTTCACCCAGCCGCCGCGGCTCCACGGCGAGACGACATAGCAGGGCACGCGCGGACCGAGGCCATAGGGGCGGCCGATCAGTTCGGGCCGCTCGGCCTTGTCGTCGGCGACGCTGGGGATCTGGTGATAATCGTTGGACGTGTCGACCTGCGAGGCGCCGAGAAAGCCGCCGACCACCGCCGGATCGCGCGACGGCGGCCCGGGCGGCGGCACATGATCGAAAAAGCCGTCATTCTCGTCGAAATTGACGATCAGCACGGTGCGTGCCCACACCTCCGGATTGGCGGTGAGCGCGTCGATCACCGCGGCGGTATAGGCAGCGCCCTGCGCCGGGCTGGAGGGGGCGGGGTGCTCGCTGCCCTTGGCATCGGCGATGATCCAAGAAACCTGCGGCAGCTTGTTCGCCAGCACGTCGGCGCGGAGCTGATCGAGCCCGTGGGTGGTCAGCGCGCGGTCGTAGAGCGGCGATCCCGGCTGCGCCTCGCGATAGGCGGCGAAGCCGACCAGGGGGTTGTCGGTGAAATTGTCCGCCATGTCCTGGTAGATGCGCCAGTCGATCCCGGCCGCCTGGAGCCGCTCCGGATAGGTGGTCCAGCGATAGGAATCGGGATGGCCGCCCTTGGTCGCCAGTTCATCGTGCGAATTGCCGATCGACGGGCCGCCCATCATGCCGCTGGGATCGTTGGTGCCGGTCCACAGGAAAAGGCGGTTGGTGTTGGTGCCGGTGTGCACGGCGCAGTGATAGGCGTCACAGAGCGTGAAGCTCTCGGCGAGCGCGAACTGGAAATCCAGGTCCTCGCGGGTGAAATAGCCCATCGCGCGATCGGTCTTGGCGGCGGCCCAGCGCTGCATGCGGCCCTGGTCCCAGGCGGCCTGCGCATCGGGCCAGCTGTGCGGCGTGCTCGCCACGCGCATCAGCTCGAAATGCTCCTTGGTGGAGAGGTGGAAGGGCGCGACCAGCCGGCCATCGGCGGCTTCCTGGGCGAACACGCTGCGTCCGTTCGGCAGCGGCACCGTCAGCGGATCGCCGAAGCCGCGCACGCCCTTCATTGTACCGAAGTAATGATCGAAGCTGCGGTTCTCCTGCATCAGGATCACGACATGCGCGACATCGGCGATGGTGCCGCTGCGGACGTCCGCGGGAATGGCCGCCGCCCGTGCGATCGAGGCGGGCAGCGCCGAAGCCATCGCGGCTTGCGCGCCCGCTGCCAGGAACCGCCGCCGCGTCGTGCCCCCGTTCGTCATCGTGCCCCCAACTCCCATGTCACCAAAATGATACCTGCGCGCGGGTGCAGCAGTGCGATGACGAATTGATGACGCTTTTCAGACAGTCGGCAGGAAAAGATCGTCAAGTGCCCGATCGTGCGTGTCGGTCTCATAGCCATGCGCCGCGCGCCAGCCGGCATCGAAGCAGGTCGAGCCATAGCGGCGGCCGTCGTCGCACAGCAGGGTGACGATCGAGCCGGTCTGGCCGGCGGCGCGCATCTCGCGGACCAGCGTCGCGCACGCCCAGATATTGGTGCCGGTGGAGACGCCGCAGGGGCGGCCGAGCACGCGGCTGATCCGCAGTGCGGCGGCGAGGCTCGCGGCATCGGGCACGGTGATCATCCGGTCGATCACGTCGGGCAGGAAGGAGGGCTCGAGCTGGAGCCGGCCGATGCCCTCCACGCAGGACGGCGCGCCGTCGACGGTGGTGATACTGCGATCGACATAATGGCGATGGAACACCGACGCCTCGGGATCGGCGACGCACAGCCGTGTCACCAGTCGGCGATAGCGCAGATAGCGGCCGATCGTCGCCGAGGTGCCGCCGGTGCCCGCGCCGCAGACGATGTGGGTGGGGATGGGATGCGCTTCCTGCGCCATCTGCTCGAAGATCGACTGGGCGATATTGTTGTTGCCGCGCCAGTCGGTCGCGCGCTCGGCATAGGTAAACTGGTCCATGAAATGGCCGCCCAGTTCGGTGGCAAGCCGCTGCGCCTCGGTACGGACCGAGCGCGGGTCGGCGACTTCGTGGCAGCGGCCGCCATGGAATTCGATCGCCTCGATCTTCTCCGGCGAGGTGCCGCGCGGCAGCACTGCGACGAAGGGCAGCCCGATCATCCTGGCGAAATAGGCCTCGGAGACCGCGGTCGAGCCGCTCGACGCCTCGACGATCGTCGTCTTGGGGCCGATCCAGCCGTTGCATAGCGCGTAGAGGAACAGCGAGCGGCCGAGCCGGTGCTTGAGGCTGCCGGTCGGGTGGCTCGATTCGTCCTTCAGATACAGCGTGATGCCCGGCGCACCCGGCAGCTCGACGCGGACCAGATGGGTGTCGGCGGAGCGGTTGAACTCGGCATCGATGGTGCGGACGGCGTCGTCCACCCAGGCGCGGTCGCAGCGGGTGGGGCGGGGCAGGGCAGCGTTCATGGCCGGCGCCTTTAGCCGCTCGATCGCAGGCGCGTCGACTCCGGAAGCGCCCTGTGTCCCGTGTGGTCCCGATAGGCGCGAGCGCGAGCCCGTGGCGGCGATGCCTGGTCTAGCCTGCGAGCAGCGCCTTGCGGAAGGCCGGGATCGCCGCTTCCGGCATCGGACGTCCGCGCGCCGTCTCGGTCACCGCACCCAGGAGGCGTACCGTGCCCCCCCGCCATTCCAGGATGCCGTCGCGCCGCATCGCCTGCAGCGTGCGGTTCACATGGACGCTGGTGAGGCCGAGCGCATCGGCCAGCATTTCCTGGGTGAGCGGCATCGGGAAGCTCTCGGGCCCCGCGCGCCCGGCGAGGAACAGGCGCTCGTGGATTTCGGACAGCCAATCCTGGATGCGTTCATAGGCGCTCATCCGGCCCAGCCGGGCGATCTGGCGTAGCAGGTAGATCTCGTCGAGCGCAGCACTCGCGGCATAGGCTTCGCGCAGGCCCGTGGCTTCGGCGGCAGGGGCGGGGCACAGGACCGCATCGGACAGCGCGGTGATCGTGCTGGGTGCTATCGGCTGGAAGGTGCCGGCGTCCTGGATCACGTCGCCCGGCAGCAGGAAGCTGAGGATCTGGCGGCGGCCGTCGCTGAACAACTGCACGCGCCCCAGCCAGCCGTCCAGCAGAAGGAGCGGCCCCGGCGTGCGCTGCCCGGCCAGGATCAGGTCACGGGTACCGCGGATGCGCTGGGGAAACTCCGCCGCCTGCCGGAGGGCAAGGCGCTCGGCATCGCTAAGCGAAGCGAGCGCGCCTAGTCGGCTGGACGCACATGCGTCCGCCGCCTGGGGTGGAGTTTTCAGCATAATCCCGAGCCAACGCGCCGTTGGTCTGCTAAGTTCAGAATAAACTGGCTAACACGGATCAGTATATCAGCGCTTTCTCTGGAAGCGAGAGCCTGCAATCGACCAAGCCGGGAAGTAAGCGGAAAATTGCCCGAGTGCCCGCATAGGCAGCGACGGTAGACTCGATTAGTGCTCTTCCAAAGCCGGCGCGCGGTCCTTCTGCCGGCGCGAGGATGGCAGCCCCATACTCTTTCCACGAGATTTCGATGCCCGGCGCAGCGTGCTTCGACGCGATGTGCAGGGCGTCGCTCCGCCCCTTCCGGTGCGCGTCCACAAGCGCGCGAGGCACCGACAGAGCGGCATCCGGTGTCGCGTCCGGAGGACATGCGGCAAGGCGGGACGCGGCGGGAGCAGAAATACGCCGCGGGCGGACCAAAGGAACTACTGCATCAAGGGCAATACGGATGCGCCGTGGAGGTGCAACCCGTTGATATTATTCGGCAGCAACCTCGAGCGCTGGCACTTGCGGTTGGGACAGGTCCATCGCTCGCGCGAACCAGGCGCATGTCCGTTCGAGCCCTTCGGCCAGGGAAACACGCGGCTCCCATCCCAGCAGCGCATGGGCGCGCGCGATGTCTGGCTTGCGCCGCCGCGGGTCGTCGGTGGGAAGCGGATGATATTCAATAGCAACTTCTGCCCCGGTCAGAGCCCCGACATTTTCTGCAAGTTCGCCGACCGTGATCTCATAAGGATTTCCAAGGTTTATCGGCTCCATGCCGCTGATATCGCTATTCATTAGCAGCGTTAGCCCCCGCACCAGGTCCGAGACGTAGCAGAAGCTGCGCGTCTGGCTGCCGTCGCCATAGAGTGTCAGCGGCTTGCCCGAGAGCGCCTGCACGATCAGGTTCGACACCACCCGGCCATCGTCGAAATGCATGTGCGGGCCATAGGTGTTGAAGATCCGCGCAACCCGCACTTCGGCGCGGCCGGTTCGGCAAAAATCATAGGTGAGCGCCTCGGCGGCGCGCTTGCCCTCGTCGTAGCAGGCGCGCGGGCCGGTGCAGCTTACCCAGCCGCGATACTCCTCGCGCTGCGGATGCACCTCGGGATCGCCATAAACCTCCGAGGTGGAGGTGAGCAGGAACCGTGCGCCTGCCTGCGACGCGAGCCGCAGCAGGCGATCGGTGCCAACCACATTGGTTAGCATCGTATGCTCGGGATCGACCTGATATTGCGGCGGCGACGCTGCGCAGGCGAGGTTGTAGATCTGCTTGAAGCGATGCGCACGTTCCAGGATGGTTGGCGGCAGTTCATCGACGATGTCGCCGCGGACGAACTCGAAGCCGGGGCGGCCTTCCAGCGCGCGCAGGTTGGACAGGTTCGAGGTCTGGAGACTGTCGAGGCACACCACCTGCTCGCCGCGGTCGAGCAACTCGGCGCAGAGGTGCGAGCCGATGAAGCCGGCGCCTCCGGCGACCAGGATCAGCGACGTCTCTGTATCGTTCGTCATCGGGGCATTCCTCTCCCGGCGCGTGCCGTGGGGCCGCGCTCTGGCGTCGTTGAGATGGGCTTCCAGTTCGGCGGCGCGGTGCGCGGCGTCATGGCCCTCGAACAGGCGCCGTCGCGCGGCGGTGCCGATCGCCTCCGCATTGCGGTGGAGCGCCGTGATGGCGTTTTCGGTCGTCTCGGCAAGCAGGATCTCGTCGCCGGGCACGAACAGGCTCTCGATGCCCTCCCAGCGGTCCGACAGGATCGGCGTGCCGCACGCCGCCGCCTCGAACAGCCGCACCGACGGCGACCATCCGGCGGCGATCATGTCCGCGCGGGTGACGTTCAGCGTCATGCGCGAGGCGGAATAGAAGCCGGGATGTTCGGCCGGCGGCAGATGCTCGATCCGCTCGACATTGGCGGGCCAGGCGATGCTGTCGGGATATTGCGGCCCGGCGACCGCGAAGCGCTTCTCCGGGCAGCGGCGCGCGGGTTCGAGCAGCAATTTCTCCAGCGTCGGCTGGCGATCGGGGCTGTAGGTGCCGAGATAGCTGAGGTCCCAGCGTTTCGGCACGTCGAGCGGGCGATAGGCATCGGTATCCACCGAGCAATAGAGCGCCCGGGCGGCGGCGCTGCCGAACGCGCGCTCGATCCGGTTCAGCGTCGGGCCGCCGGTGAAGCTGAGATAGAGGTCGTAGCCGGGGATCAGCGCCGGGGTGAGATACTCGAATTCGCCACGCGCCAGCTTGGCGAGGGTGACCGGCGTGTCGATGTCGTAAAAGGCGGTGACGCCCTTCGCCGTGGCCTGGACGAACTGGCCCACCTCCACGCCGTCCGGCACATAGGAACCGACCATTACCGCATCGGCGTCGGCGATCGCCTCGCGCCAGGCGTCGAGATCGGCGAGCGTGCGGTAATATTCGAGCTGGCAAAAGTCCGGATCGGCCAGGTCGCGGTGCGCGCCGGCATACCAGGGCACCTCGCGCTCGAGGAACAGGACGTCATGTCCCCGTGCGGTGAATGCTCGCAGCAAGGCGCGGAAGGTGGTGGCGTGGCCGTTGCCCCAGGAGGAGCCGAGGCTGAGGCCGAGGACGATCAGCTTCATGCGGCTTTCCTTTCGCGGGGCTGGTGCGACTTGAGGATCGCGTCGACCTGCGCACCGCGGAGATCGTAGCTGTGCTCGGCGAGCACCCGCGCCTTGGCGGCTTCTCCGATCGCGCGGGCGCGTTCCGGGGTGAGTGCGGCGAGGTGCTCGGCCACGTCCTGACCGTCGCGCGCGACGAGCACTTCGGTATCAGGCTGGAGGAACAGCTCGATGCCTTCCCAGGCGTCGGTGATCAGGCAGGCGGCGGCACCGGCGGCTTCGAACACGCGGGTGGCGGGGGAGAACCCGATCGCCGCCATCGAATCGCGCGCGACGTTGAGCACCGCTTGCGGCGTGCAGTTGAAGGCGTTGTGGTCGGCAGTGCCGACATGGCCGATCGCGCGGACGTTGCCCTGCAGCGCCTTGTCGTGCCAGCCATTGCCGCCGAGCAGGAAACGGCGATCGGGCGCCAGCCGGGCGGCGCGGAGGAAGAATTCCTCGATCCGCGCCTCGCGATCGGGCAGACGGTTGGCGAGCAGCGCGAGATTGGCGGTAAAGCGCGGATCGGCCGGGGCAGGGTGGTGCGTCTCGGGGTCGAGCGCGTTGTACACCGGGATGCATTCGCGCGCGCCTATTGCGGTGTAGGCGTCGATCACCGGCGGGCCGCCGCCATAGGTGAGCACCAGGTCGATCTCCGGCAGCATGGCGCGGACCGGATGGGCGGGATAACCGCGCATCTCGTCGAGCGTGGCGGCGGCATCGACGTCCCAGAAGATGCGGAGCGCGTCGGGGCGCGGCGCGGTGCGCATCGCCTCGATCAGCTCGCGGTCGAACACGCCGACGCCGCTCGCCTTCACCACCACATCGGCATGTCGTGCCTCGGCCAGCACGCCGCGCAAGCCCTCGTCGGTCGCAGGGTAGACGACGACCTTGGCCCAGGAAGGCGGATCGATGTCGCGATGCTGCTGGCGATCGAAGGCATCGGGCTCGTAGAAGGTGATGTCGTAGCCGCGCGCGGCCAGCGCCTTGAGGATTCCGCGATAATAGGTCGCGGCGCCGTTCCAGTAGGAAGAGAGCAGGCTGGATCCGTAGAATGCGATCTTCATGCGGCGTCCTTGGCAAATTGGGGGCGGGCGAGGCCGGCAACGATGGCGAGCAGTTCGTCGACGCGGTGCGCGCAGCTGTGGCGGGTGCGGATCGTCTCGAGGCCGCTCGCGACCAGCGCGGCGCGGAGATCGGCATCGTCGCGAAGCGCAGTCAGGTGCCGGGTCATCTCCGCGCCGTCGCGGGCGACCAGATAGTCGATGCCCGGCCGGAACAGGTTCTCGGCATCGTCCCAGGGCGCGGAGACCAGCGCGATGCCGCAAGCCAGCGCCTCGAACACGCGGATCGTCGGGATGCCTGGCAGGATCGTGGCATAATAGCGCCGAGGCACATGGACGGTTGCGAGGTGGCCGGCGAAGATCTCCGGCGCACGGGCATTGGGTGCCCAGCCATGATAGCGCGCGCCGTGGCGGGCGAGCATCGCCTTGGCTTCGTCCGGATAGCGGACGCCGTAGATGTCGAGCGGCAGGCGGGCCTCGGCGGCGGGCTGGAACAGGAAGCGTTCGAGCTCCTCGGTGCGCTCGCCATCGCCCCAATTACCGATCCAGACCAGTCCGTCGCGCGCGCCTTCCTGCGCGGGCGGCTGGAAACGGCGCAGATCGGCGGCTTCGTGCCAGACCCAGACCCGATTGCCCCAACCCCAGCCGCGATAGACTTCGGCCAGCGTCTCCCCGAAGGCGAGCACGCCGTCATAGTCATCGAGATCATAGGCCTGCATCGCCGCGGGCGCGCTGACCGCACGGTGATGGGTGTCGTGGAACAGCAGGGTGAAGTTGCCGCCCATCGCGCGGGCATGGCCGATGCGGGAAACCAGCTTGGGATCATTCCATTCATGGACGATCACCAGATCGGCGTCTCCGATCATCTCTGCCGGCGCACACATCGGCGTGTAGGTGTGGGCGCGCAGCTCGGGATAGGCGGTGCGATAGGGCGCCAGGCCGGCCTGGCCATGATCGGCGAGCAGGTTGGCAAGGCTCCAGGCATCCTCCGGCTCCCAGACCTGCACATCATGGCCGCGGTCGATCAGCTCGCTGAGCACGCCGCGCAGGAAATGGGCATTGCCATGGTTCCAGCACGAGGCGAGCGAATGGGTGAAATAGACGATCTTCATGCCGCGACCTTTCCGGCGGGCGCGCGCTCGGCGAGGCGCTGGCGGTAGAGGGGGAGCATGGCGTCGGCCATGCGGGTGGGCGTGTAGCGGCGCGCGCGTTCGGCAGCGGCTTCGCCGAGGCTACGGCGAAGCGCGAGATCGCCGATCAGCTGCTCGATCGCGGCGTGATAGGCGGCGGGCTCGCGGGGCGGCACGAACAGGGCGGTGCCTTCCCAGAGCTCGCGGAACACGGGAATGTCGGCCAGCACCAGCGCGCAACCGGCGGCCGCTGCCTCCAACACGGCGAGCCCGAACGGTTCGAAACAAGCGGCGGAGACGAAGATCGGGCGGGCTGCAAGCCACTTGGCGAGCGCCGCGCTGTCCAACTGGCCGAGCAGATGCAGGTCTTCCAGACGCACGGTCTCGCCGTGCGGGCCGGTCGCGGCGCCCGCGGCGTGGAAGGGTACGGAGAGCTCGCCCGCCACCGTGTCGAGCAGTTCGGCGCCCTTCACCGAATCCCACAGGCGGCCGACGGTCAGCACGCAGTCCTGGGCGGGTTCGTGCTTTGGCGTGACCAGCGGCGTGCGGCCGTTATATACGACGGTGGGCAGGGCGGGCAAGCCGTAAAAGTCCCGCACGACCTGGGCGTAGCCCGCGGAGGGAGCCACCACCTGATCGGCTGCGCGGAGGCCTTGCTCGGTCAGCGCCCGGTGCCATGTGAAGCCGGGATCGAGTGGTACGCCGGGCCGGCCATGCTGCCACCAGGTGGAGACACAGCCATGCGTTACCGCCAGCATCGGCACGCCAGGATCGGCCGAAGCGGCAAGCGTGGGCATGTTGAGCTGCACGAGATCGACGCCATGCAGTCGCGCTAGACGGCCGATCTCCGCGCCCGCTGCGCGCACAGGCGCCGGGCCATCGCTCAGCCAGTCGAGCGGCAGACCCGTTTCGAGGAAGGTTACGCCCGAAATGGCCTGGGCTTCTCCGCGTTGCGCATCACTGGGCGCCGGCCCGAGCTGCACCAGCACCGTTTCGACGCCGCGTTCGGCCAGCGCGCGGGCAAGGTCGATGCTGTACTGCCAGACGCCACCGACCGTATCGGTGGTGAGCAGCAGTCGCAGCGGCGCGGGCCTGGTCACAGTGTAGCCGCCGCCATGCGCTCGCGCTGGACCGGCCGGCCGATCGTCAGGCCGCGTTCTTCGCCGAGCCAGCGGGCCAGCGCGGTCACGCCGTCCTGCCATCCGGTGGGCGCGCCGAGCCCAAGGGCGGCTCGCGCCTTACTGGTATCCGCGACGAAATAGCGTTGGTCGCCCGCCCGCCAGTCTTCGAGATTCAGGTCGACCGGGCGGCCGGTGATGATCTCGATATGCGCCAGCAACGTACGCAGGCTCACCGCATTGGCGGGGCCGCCGCCGAGGTTGAAGGCCTGGCCCGAGACGCGGTCGATCTGTCGCCATGCGGCGACATAGGCGTCGACCGCATCCGACACGTCGAGAATGTCGCGCACCTGGTGGCCGTCGCCGTAGAGCGTGATCGGCACGCCTTCGAGCGCGCGGATCAGGAAATGCGCGACCCAGCCCTGGTCCTCGGTGCCCATCTGGCGCTGGCCATAGATGCAGCTCATCCGCAGCACCGCGGTCGGCAGCCCGTAGCTGCGGGCATAGTCGAGCACATATTGGTCGGCCGCACCCTTGGAACAGCCATAGGGCGTGTGGAAATCGAGCGGGCGCGCCTCGCCGATGCCGTGCGCGTGCACGGCGCAATCGACTGGCTGGTAGCCATTGTCCCCCAGCTCGAAATCGAGGTCGGCGAGGTCGCCATATACCTTGTTGGTCGAGGCGAAGATCACCGGCGGCGGGGCGGCCACGGTGCGGGCCGCTTCGAGCAGCGCGAAGGTCGAGGCGATGTTGACCTCGAAATCGGCGGTCGGATCGGTGAGGCTGGTGGTCACCGCGACCTGCGCGGCGAAGTGGAACACCGCGCGGGCGGAGCGCACCGCCTCCACCAGCTTGGTCGTCTCGCGGATGTCGGCGATCAGTGGGCGGATTTTATCCCCGTGCCGCGCCTGCAGCCAAGCGAGGTTGCGCTCCACGCCGGGGCGGCGCAGCGCATCGTAGATCACCACCGTCTCCCCCTGGCGCGCCAGCCGGTCGGCGAGGTTCGATCCGATGAAGCCGGCGCCGCCGGTGATCAGGATCGGCCGTTCGTCGCCGCCGCTCATGCGACCAAGCCCCGCTTTTCGAGCTCGGCACGCGCCTGGCCGACGCGGTCTTCGGCGGTCTGCTGCTGGACCCAGTCGGCAAGTTCGGCCAAGCCGGTCTCGAAATCCTGCCGCGCCTCGAAACCGAGCTTCTCGCGGGCGAGGCTGGTGTCGCAGAAACAGTGCCGGATATCGCCGACGCGCGTCTTGCCGACGATTTCCGGCGCGGCATCGTTGCGACCCATTGCGCGGGCAAGCGCCTCGGCCACCTGCGTCACCGAGCGATCGTCGCCCGAGCCGATGTTGAAGGTCTGGCCGGCGGCCTGGGGCAGGGCGAGCGCGTCGCCAAAGGCGCGGGCAACGTCGCTGACATGGACGAAGTCGCGGCGCTGCTCGCCATCCTCGAAGATCATCGGGCGCTGGCCGTTGAGCAGCCGCGAGGCGAAGATCGCCAGCACACCGGTATAGGGGTTCGACAGCGCCTGGCCGGGGCCATAGACGTTGAACAGGCGCAGGCACGCGGTCTCGATGCCATAGGGCGCGCCCATGATGTGGGTCGTGCGCTCCTGCACATATTTGTTGAGCGCGTAGATCGAGGCGAGGCTCGGCCGCTTCCATTCGGGCGTGGCCACCGGCTCGAGCGGGCGGCCCTGCGCGTCGAGCGGGTTCCACTGCTGCTGGCCGTCGCGAACGATCCCGCGCTCGGCATTCTCGACCAGCATGCCGTCGGCGTCGCGGTACAGGCCCTCGCCATAGATGCTCATCGACGAGGCGGTGACCACCCGGCGGACCGGCGTGTCGATCAGCCGCTCGAACAGCACCGCGGTGCCGACATCGTTGGTGGAGGTATAGCGCTCGACTTCGTACATCGACTGGCCGACGCCGACCTCGGCGGCGAGGTGGATCACGCTGTCGACACCCTGCAGCGCCCGGGCGACGGCATCGCCGTCGCGCACATCGGCGCGGATCAGCTCGACCTCGGCATCCAGGGCTTCCGGGCGCGCGCGATCGCCATGGACCTGCTCCAGCATGGAATCCAGTACGCGGACGTGGTGCCCTCTCCGCAGCAGCTCGGCCGAAACCTGGCACCCGATGAACCCAGCACCGCCCGTTACGAGCACCTTTTCCGCCATGTTGATGCTTTCCCGCCTTGAGAACTAACCTAAGTAAGTCATGACGAAATGATGACTCGCTAGGGAGACCGTCAGACGATGAAACAAACAGCCTCTTCTTCATCTTTGTTCCCGAGGATCATGACGTGACAAGTAGATTGAACTTGTCGAATATAAGAAGATGATCTAGGTTAACTGGAACCTTTAGGGCAAAACAGTTGTTGCGCTGGCATCTAAGTTGATGCTGATGGGCTGCAAATCTGCTGATGACTGCAAAGGTACATTTGATCCGGCACGGCGCGCATGACGATGTTGGTCAGGTGCTGAGCGGCCGCAGCGCCCGATCGCCGCTATCCGCGGCTGGGCATGCACAGGCGCAGTGGTTGGCCGCGCATTTCGCGCGCGAGAGCCCGATCGCCGCGATCCACTGCAGTCCCCGCGAGCGTACCCGCGCCACCGCCGAGATCATCGGCGGCCGGATCGGCGTGCGGGCGCAGGTGGTGGAGGCGCTCGACGAGGTCGATTTCGGCGCCTGGACCGGCCGCAGCTTCGACGAGCTGGAACGCGATCCCGAATGGCGCGAATGGAACCGGCAGCGTTCGGCCGTCCGCCCGCCCAATGGGGAGAGGATGGCGGAGGCGACCGCCCGCGCTGTCGGCCATCTGGACGCGCTGGTGCAGCGCGGATGGAGCGGCACGCTGCTCTGCGTCAGCCACTGCGACATCATTCGGGGCGTGATCGCCCATTATCTCGGGCTGGGCCTGGATCGCCTGCTCGCCTTCGACGTCGACCCGGGCTCGGTCAGCACGCTGCTGATCGGCAATTGGGGCGCGCGTCTGCTCAAGCTCAATGGGGGACAGGAATGAGAAGCCTAGCAGCCGCGCAGTCTGCGCCAGCGGACGATCTGCGCGCGCGGATCGACGCCTTGGGGCCATGGTTCCAGAATATTCGCATCCAGGGCGTGGAGACAGCGCCGGACCATTTCCTCGGCGACTATCCCGCCTTTAAGTTCGCCCGCTTCGCAGATGCGCTGCCGGCCGATCTGGCGGGGCGCTCCGTCCTCGATATCGGCTGCAATGCGGGCTTCTATGCGTTCGAGATGAAGCGGCGCGGGGCGGGCGACGTGCTCGGCATCGACAGCGACGAGCGCTACCTCGCACAGGCGCGCTTCGCCGCCGAGGCGCTGGGCCATGACGATGTCCGCTTCGAGAACCGCTCGGTCTACGACGTGGCCGCGCTTGGGCGGCGGTTCGACATCGTCATCTTCATGGGCGTGCTCTACCATCTGCGCCATCCGCTCCTCGCGCTGGACCTGATCCGCGAGCATGTCGCGGGCGAATATATGCTGTTCCAGACGATGCAGCAGGGGGCGGACAGCGTCACGCAAGTCCCGGAGGACCATCCCTTCCACATGCCCGGCACCTTCGACCCGCCGGCTTATTTCAACGATCCTGGGTACCCCAAGCTGCACTTCATCGAGCGCCAGTTCGCGCATGATTGGACCAACTGGTGGGCGCCCAACGCGGCCGCAAGCCAGGCTATGCTGCGTGCCGCGGGCTTTGCGATCGAGGCCAATCCCGAGCCCGAAGTCTATTGGTGCCGCGTCGCCGACATGCCCTATGCGCACTATGGCCCGGCCGCAGTCTACCCGGCAAAGGGAGGCGCCGCATGATCGAAGCCGCGATGCTCTGGAACGAGCCCAACAACAAGTCGCATTGGGATCCGGCGATCGATCCGGATTGGTCCATGTTCGCGCAGCATGTCATCGCGGCAGGCAACGCGATCCGCGCGGTGAACCCGGATCTGCCGCGCGTGCTCGGCGGCATGTCGCCGATCGACCCGCACTGGCTGCGGCGGATGGAGGCGCATGGTGCGCTCGATGCCGTCGACGTGGTAGCGGTGCACGGCTTTCCCCTCGACTGGAACCTATGGCCGCTTTCCGCCTGGCCGGACAAGATCGCCGAGATCGAGGCGGTCACCGACAAGCCCGTCTGGGTGACCGAGGTGGGTGTCAGCTCGTTCGGCGCCGAAGAGGTGCAGGAATTCGGCCTGCGCCGTACGGTCGAGCTGCTGTGCGGCAAGGCGGAACGGGTCTTCTGGTACTCGCTGTTCGACCTGCCGACCAGCTGGGGCGCCGAGACGCGCCACCGCGAGGCCGAAGGTTCCTCCTATTATCGCCATTTCTACCTCGGCCTGATCCGGGAGGACGGCACCCCCAAGCCGGCGCTCGACGTCTATGCCGAGCATGCCGCGGAAGTAGGGCTGATGCAGTGGTTCCATTTCCACGATCCCCGGCTCGACGAGGCGGTGGCTTGGATGAAGCGGCTGGGCACGCGGCGCATCCGCACCGGGCTCAGCTGGGCGGACAGCTTCCGCGAGAATGCCGTCGACTGGTTCGATCGGCAGATGGAGGCGCTGGCGGACTTCGACGTCACCGTCACCTTCTGCTTCACCCCCGAGCATCTCGGCATCGCGCCGCACCACACCAGCCCGGCGCGCGATCCGCAGGCTTTCGCCGATTTCTGCGCCTGGATGATCGATCGCTATGCCGGCGCTGCCACCGTGGCGCCGCCCGCGGCTCCCGTGACGCTGGCGACCAGCCAGCCCGAGCTCAACCCCTTGCTGTTCAACCGCGACGAGCGTCTCGCCGCCGAGAGGAGGTCCGCCTGATGCTGTCCCCAGACCGCCATGCCATCAACGTCGCGCTCGTGGGGGTCGGCAATTGTGCCAGCTCGCTCGTCCAGGGCATCGAGCATTACCGCGCCGGCGCCAACGACATGGTCGGGCTGATGCACCCGGAACTGGGCGGCTATGCCCCCAGCGACATCCGGGTCGTCGCCGCCTGGGATGTCGACAGCCGCAAGGTGGGGCAGGACGTCGCCGAGGCGATCTTCGCCAAGCCGAACTGCACGGCGGTGTTCTGCGACGACGTGCGGCACACCGGCGCAAAGGTGCGGATGGGCAGGGTGCTCGACGGCGTCGCCGACCACATGGCCGACTATGCGCCCGAGCGTACCTTCCTGCTCGGCGACGGCGCGGAGCCGAGCAAGGACGAGATCGTCCAGGCGCTGCGCGAGACCAATGCGCACGTGCTGATGAACTATCTGCCCGTCGGGTCGCAGGCGGCGACCGAATTCTACGCCGAATGCGCGCTCGAAGCCGGCGTGGCGTTCGTCAACAACATCCCGGTGTTCATCGCCAGCAATCCCGAATGGGCGGCGCGGTTCGCGGCGGCGGGGGTGCCGATCATCGGCGACGACATCAAGGCGCAGCTCGGCGCTACCATCGTCCATCGCGTGCTGACCGACCTGTTCCGCAAGCGCGGGGTGAAGCTGGAGCGGACCTACCAGCTCAACACCGGCGGCAACACCGACTTCCTCAACATGCTCAATCGCACGAGGCTGGCGTCGAAGAAGGAATCCAAGACCGAGGCGGTACAGTCGGTCGCCGAGACGCGGCTGGAGGACGAGAACATCCATGTCGGCCCCAGCGACTATGTCGCCTGGCAGAACGACAACAAGATCTGCTTCCTGCGCATGGAGGGCCAGATGTTCGGCGGCGTGCCGATGAATCTCGAGCTGCGCCTGTCGGTGGAGGACAGCCCGAACAGCGCCGGCGTGGCGATCGACATGATCCGCTGCGCCAAGCTGGCGCAGGACCGCGGGCTGGGCGGGGCCATCCTTCCGGCGGCGGCCTGGTTCTGCAAGCACCCGCCCGAGCAGATGCCCGACGACGACGCGTACGCGGCGGTGGAAGCGTTTATCGCGGGTAAGTGAGGGTGTGCCAAACCCAAATTCCTCCCCGGCACGGGGAGGGGGACCGCGCTGCGCAGCAGCGTGGTGGAGGGGCCGTCGCGCCAGCGGCGGAATGTCCTGCGGGTCCAGTCCGACCGCGCCTGCGGCGCGGCCCCTCCACCATCCGCTTCGCGGATGGTCCCCCTCCCCGTGCCGGGGAGGAATGGAAGACTTCACTCGATTCCCTTTTCCTTCCGGCTCTCGTCGAGCGCGTCGAGCACCTGGACCGGCTCCACGTCGGCGTGGATCTCGGCGAAGGCAGGATCGTCGGCCGCAATGTCGAGCTTCTCCGCGATCCGCGCCACCAGCCCGGCGAGCTTGGTCAGCTCATGCTCGGTGAGGAGGCCGACATGCAGGTCCAGGTCGGCGCGGCGATCGGCCACCGTCGCCATGCGGTTCTGGCTGATCAGCACGAAGGTCGAGAGGAAGATCGCCTCCACCGATGCGACCATCGCCAGCGCCACGAAGGTGGGGTCGAAGCGCGGCACCACGGGCAGCACCCCGAGATTGACCGAAATCCAGAGCCCGAAGAGGACCAGATGCAGCACCACGAACGTCATCGATCCCGTGAAGCGGGTGATCCGATCCGCGACCTTGTCACTGAGCGGTGCGCGCTCGGCATCCTCCCGCTGCCGCGCCGTGAGGTCTTCGATGTTCTGGCGGAGCGTGGCGCCCATGCCCTGGCGTGGTTCGATCATCGATCCCCAACATGCCGCAAGATCAATAGGTTGCAGGGGGATGGTGCATGATGCGCGCCGCGATCCTGGAAGGGCCGGAGCAGATCCGCATCGACACCGCGGCGCTGCCGGTGCCCGGGTCCGGCGAGGTGCGCATCCGGCTGGAAGGCTGCGGCGTCTGCGCCTCCAATGTCGAGCCGTGGCAGGGCCAGCCGTGGAGCCAGTTCCCGGGCGATCCGGGCGGGCTCGGCCATGAAGGCTGGGGCGAGATCGACGCGATGGGCGAGGGCGTCGAGGGGCTGATGCCGGGCGACCGCGTCGCTTCGCTCTCCTTCCGCAGCTTCGCCGATTACGACGTTGCGAAGGCCGACATGGTGGTGAAGCTGCCGGACAGCCTGTCCGGCCAGCCCTTTCCCGGCGAGCCGCTCGGCTGCGCGTTCAACATCTTCCGCCGCAGCGACATTCGCGCAGGCCAGACGGTGGCGATCATCGGCATCGGCTTTCTCGGTGCGGTGCTGACCAAGCTCGCGACCGACGCCGGCGCGCGGGTGATCGCGATCTCGCGGCGGCGAGCATCGCTCGACCTCGCCCGGCACTATGGCGCGGCCGAGACGATCCCGATGGACGACCATTATGCGATCATCGACGCGGTCAAGGCGCTGACCGAGGAGGCGATGTGCGCGCGCGTGATCGAGGCGGTCGGCAAGCAATGGCCGCTCGATCTGGCGGGCGAACTGGTCGGCTTCGGCGGCAGGCTGGTGGTGGCCGGCTATCACCAGGACGGGCCGCGCCAGGTGAACATGCAGGGCTGGAACTGGAAGGGTATCGACGTGATCAATGCCCATGAGCGCGACCCCGCGGTGCAGATGCAGGGCCTGCGCGAGGCGGTGGATGCGGTGGCGAGCGGGCGGCTCGATCCTTCGCCGCTCTACACGCATCGCTATGCGCTGGAGGAACTTGGGGAAGCGCTGGCCGCGACCCGCGACAAGCCCGCGCATTTCGTCAAGGCGCTGGTGATGCTGCGATGAGGCCGCGCGTGGGTTTCCTCGGCACCGGCTGGATCGGTCGCCACCGGATGGAGGCGATGCTCGCCACCGGCGCGATCGAGGCAGCCGCCTTTGCCGATCCTTCGCCCGAGGGCGCCGAGCAGGCGCGCGCGCTGGCGCCGGACGCGCAGGCGGTCGACGGGCTGGAGGCGATGCTGGGGCTCGGCCTCGACGGTATCGTCATCGCGACGCCGAGCGCGCTGCATGCCGAGCAGAGCATCCGCGCGCTGGAGGCGGGCGCCGCGGTGTTCTGCCAGAAGCCGCTGGGCCGGACTGCGGCAGAAGTGGAGGCGGTGATCGCCGCCGCGCGTACGGCCGACCGGTTGCTCGGAGTCGATCTCTCCTATCGGCATACCGAGGGCATGCGCGGGATCGCCGCGCTGGTGCGGGGCGGGGCGCTCGGCCATGTCTTCGCGGTCGATCTGGTGTTCCACAATGCCTATGGGCCGGACAAGCCGTGGTTCTACGATCCGGCGCAGTCGGGCGGCGGGTGCGTAATCGATCTGGGCGTGCATCTGGTGGACCTAGCGCTTTGGACGCTGGGCTTCCCGGCGGTGGACGGGGTTACCGCATCACTCCGCGCGCAGGGGCAGCCGCTCGGCGCGATGCAGGTGGAGGATTATGCCACCGCTGCGTTCCGGGCGGGCGATACCGATGTGCGGCTCGCCTGCTCGTGGCGGGTGCATGCCGGCACCGATGCGGAGATCTCGGCGGTGTTCTACGGCACCGAAGGCGGGGCGGCCCTGCGCAACGTCGGCGGCAGCTTCTACGATTTTGTCGCGGAGCGGTTTACCGGCACCGCCAAGACGCTGCTGGCGGGTCCGCCGGACGCCTGGGGCGGCCGCGCGGCTGCGGCATGGGCGGAGCAACTGGCACGCGCGCCGCGGTTCGACGCCGAGGCGGAGCATTTCGCGCGCTCGGCCGAGGTGCTCGATCGGATCTACGGACGCTGACACGAGATTGCCCGACTAACCCACGTTATCTTCAACAAAATTTGCAACCCGCGCCCGCCCCGGTGGTTACCTTCTGCACCTCCCCCAAGTGCAGGAGACTGGATCATGGCCACCCCGCCGAACGATCCCGAGGTGCGCGAAGAACAGCGCAACCCCGGCTCTACCGAGACCAACCCCGCCGGCACGTCCGCGCAGTCGCCTGCAGAAGGCGACGACGATCTTCCCCCGAAGCTGCCCGGTTCGCCGCAGGGCTGAACCGCCAACGGAGGCATTATGGCCGAAACGATGAACCGCGCGTCGCACGACGACGCGCCGCTGAGTACTGCGAACAACGAGCGCCAGGCGATCGACGAGGCCACGGACGGCCTGATCGTCCAGCGCGGCGACAAGCTCGTCGCGCGGGCCGTGACGATCAACCGCCCGCGTGCCGAACTCTATGCCTTCTGGCGCGATTTCAGTAATCTGCCGCCGATCCTCGACAATGTCGTGCGGATCGACGTGCTCGGTGGCGAGCGCAGCCACTGGGTGGTGAAGTCGCCCGGCGGCGGCACGGTCGAGTGGGATTCGCGGATCACCGAGGATCGCGAGGGCGAACTGATCGCCTGGGCTTCGGAAGAGGGCGCCGTCGTTCCCAATAGCGGCCGGATCGAGTTCCGCGATGCCGGCAACCGCGGGACGGTGGTGGTCGCGACGATCAACTATGCCCAGCCCTATGGCACGTTCGGCCGCATCCTCTCGCGCATCTTCCAGCGCGAGCCGAAGATGCAGGCGCAGCGCGACCTGCGCCGCTTCAAGCAACTCATGGAAACCGGCGAGATCGCAACCTCGTCCCGCACCAAGCAGCAGCTCGAGGAGGAGCGGAACTGATGCGCGCACTCACCTGGCACGGCAAGCACGACGTCCGCGTCGACACGGTCGACGATCCCGAAATCCTCAACCCACGCGACGCGATCATCAAGATCACCTCGACCGCGATCTGCGGCTCGGACCTCCATCTCTACGACGGCTATATCCCGACGATGATGGCCGGCGACATCCTCGGCCATGAGTTCATGGGCGAGGTGGTCGAAACCGGCGCGCGCTCGACGCTCAAGAAGGGGCAGCGCGTGGTGGTGCCGTTCACGATCGCCTGCGGCTCCTGCTATCATTGCGGCAAGCACCAATATTCGGGCTGCGAGAACGGGCTTCCGGCCGACAACCAGGATATCGGGCAGGAACTCTACGGCCAGCCGATGGCGGGGCTGTTCGGCTACAGCCACCTGACCGGCGGCTATGCGGGCGGCCAGGCCGAATATGTCCGCGTGCCGTTCAGCGACGTCGGCCCGATCGTGATTCCGGACGGGGTCGAGGACGAGAAGGTGCTGTTCCTCTCCGACATCCTGCCCACCGGCTGGATGGCTGCGGAAAATGCCGAGATCGAGCCCGGCGACACCGTCGCGGTCTGGGGCTGCGGCCCGGTCGGGCTGTTCGCGGTGCAGTCGGCCTTCCTGATGGGCGCCGAACGGGTCATCGCGATCGACCATTTCCCGCGCCGCCTCGAACTCGCCCGCCGCTTCGGCGCCGAGACGATCAACTTCGAGGAAACCGACACGGCCGCCGCGCTGTTCGAGATGACCGGCGGCATCGGCCCGGATGCGGTGATCGACAGCGTGGGGCTGGAGGCGCACGGCTTCTTCGTCGACAATGTGCTCGACCAGATCAAGAAATCGACCTTCCTCGGCACCGATCGCATCCACTCGATCCGCCAGGCGATCCTCGCCTGCCGCAAGGGCGGCCGTGTCTCGATGCCGGCGGTCTATGGCGGCTTCGTCGACAAGTTCCCGCTCGGCGCGCTGATGGAGAAGGGGCTGACGCTCAAGACCGGCCAGACCCATGTCCAGCATTACATGCCCGCGCTGCTCCACGCGATCCTGGAAGAGAAGATCGATACCACCTTCCTGATCAGCCACACGCTGCCGCTGGAGCAGGCGCCGCAGGGCTACAAGATGTTCCACGACAACCAGAATGAAGTGACCAAGGTCGTGCTGAAGCCCGGCATGGCGCTGGCGGCCGAATAAGGAGGCACGGAAAATGGCAGACAAATTCGCGATCGTGACCGGTGCCTCGAGCGGCATCGGCCTGGAACTGGCGCGGCTCGCGGCGCGCGACGGCTATGACCTGCTGGTGGTGGCGGATACCCCGCTGGTCGACGCCGCGGCCGCGCTGAAGGGCGAGGGTGTCGACGTGCAGTCGGTCGAAACCGACCTGTCGACCATCGAGGGCGTCGACCGCCTGCTGGCGGCGGCCGGCGGGCGCAGGGTCGACCTGCTCTGCGCCAATGCGGGCCACGGCCTGGGCGGCGGCTTTCTTGACCAGGAAGTCTCCGAATGGCGACACGTGATCGACACCAACATCACCGGCACCGTCTATCTGCTCCAGAAGGTGCTGCGCCAGATGCGCGATGCAGGCGAGGGCAAGGTGCTGATCACCGGCTCGGTCGCGGGCTGGATCCCGGGCAGCTTCCAGGCGGTGTACAACGGCACCAAGGCGTTCGTGGATAATTTCGCCGCGGCGATCCGCAACGAGCTGAAGGACGTGAAGGGCATCACCATCACCACCCTGCTGCCGGGCCCGGTGGAGACCGAGTTCTTCGAGCGCGCCGGCATGATGGACACAAAGGTCGGCCAGAGCGAGAGCAAATCCGACCCGGCCGATGTTGCCAAGGATGGCTGGACCGCGCTGATGAAGGGTACCGACAACATCGTCTCCGGCCTGTCCAACAAGCTGCAGGTCGCCGGCGCTGGCGTCCTGCCGCAGTCGGTGACGGCCGAGCAGCATCGCAAGATCGCCGAGCCCGGCAGCGGCGATTGACGGACAAGGCCGGGTGGTTGCCACCCCGGCCCCGATGATGCCATGGCATCCCGCTCAAATGGGGAGAGGGATGCCATGCGTCTTAGGTCGCTGTTGTTCGTGCCGGGCGATCGGCCGGAGCGCTTTGCCAAGGCGGCGGCGAGCGGCGCCGATGCGCTGATCCTCGATCTCGAGGACTCGGTGCTTGCCGAGCGCAAGGATTTCGCCCGCGACGCCATCGCCGAGTGGCTCGCCGAGGCGCCGGACACGCCCTGCTTCGTCCGCGTCAATCCGCTCGGGACTCCGGCGATCGCCGACGACCTGGGCGCCATTGCCACCTGCCGCCCCGCGGGGCTGGTACTCCCAAAGGCCGACGGTGCCGCCGCGATCCGCAACCTAGTTGCGCTGGTCGCCAAGGCCGGGGCCGCGTGCCCGCCGATCCTCCCCATCGCGACAGAAACGCCCGCTGCGCTGTTCCACCTCGGCAGCTATGGCGAAGTCGCGCCACACCTTGCCGGGCTCACCTGGGGCGCGGAGGACCTGCCCGCCGCGATCGGCGCGGCGAGTGCGCGCGAGGAAGACGGCGGCTACACCGCACCCTTCGCGATGGTGCGTTCGCTGGCGCTGTTCGCCGCGCATGCCGCGGGCGTGGCGGCGATCGAGACCGTCTATCCCGACATCGCCGATATCGATGGGCTGTCTGCCTATGTCGCGCGCGGCCGCCGAGACGGATTCACCGGCATGCTGGCGATTCACCCGGCGCAGATCGCGGCGATCAACGGCGGCTTCACCCCGAGCGAGGCCGAAATCAATGCGGCCGAGGAAATTGTCCAGGCCTTCCTCGCACATCCCGAGGCGGGGGCGCTGCGGCTGAACGGCCGAATGATCGACCGCCCACATCTCGAACAGGCACGTCGACTGTTAGCGCGCGCGGAATAGCCGGCGTATCACGATCCCGCCAATGTAACCCGTTTCAGTCCGACAGGTTGTTGCGCTGCAATAGTCGGTGAAAGCATATTGCAGGCATGAAAGCTATTTGCAGCCTGTAACCTTGAAAACACACTAGACGACAAAATCAAACCTGTTGGACAGCTTTGTGTTTCCAACATTGACAATGTTTGGCCCGATGGTAGCGATACCGGCGTCGCGAAAGCATCGGGGCGTTCGCAACAAAAACGGTTTCCGACGATCAAAGTCGGCAGAGGAGGGGACATGAAGAGCGTATCGCGTTCGACTATATGGTCGCGCTCGGCTTCCATGATGGCAGTGGCTGCTTGCATGGTGTTGCCAACGATTGCACAAGCACAGTCCGACAACGTTGCCACGGCAGCACCGCAGCAAGAGGGCGGGCAGGGCGAAGAAATCGTCGTGACCGGTATTCGCGCGTCGCTCGAACGGTCGATTGCGATCAAGCGCGAAGCGCCGGGTATCGTCGACGCCATCTCGGCGGAAGACATCGGCAAGTTCCCGGATACCAACCTCGCGGAATCGCTGCAGCGTATTCCGGGCGTGTCGATCAACCGTACCAATGGTGAAGGTTCGCAGGTTACCGTCCGTGGCTTCGGTCCGCAGTACAACCTGGTCACCCTGAACGGCCGCCAGCTCGCCTCGGCGGCGATCTCGGTGGTCGGCGGCGACCAGAATGCCGACGGTGCACAGGGCACCACCCGCTCGTTCGACTTCTCGAACCTTGCCTCCGAAGGCGTGCGCGCGCTCGAAGTGTACAAGACGGGCCGCGCCGCGGTGCCGTCGGGCGGCATCGGTGCGACGATCAACGTCGTCACCCGTCGTCCGCTGGACAGTGGCAGCAAGCCGGGCTTCAACGGCAGCGTCGGTGCCAAGGCGGTGTACGATACCAGCGTGGACGGCTGCCTGGATTGCGGCGCGAAGGTCACCCCAGAATTCTCCGGCGTGGTCGGCTGGAGCGATGCGGACCAGCGCTTCGGCGTCGAGCTGTTCGGCAGCTACCAGAAGCGTAATTTCACCTCGATCGCGGCGACCTCGAACGACTGGAACATCGTTCCGTACAGCAGCTTCGTCACCGGCGGCTTCACCCGCAACAACACGGTGTGCCCGGCCAGCCAGACGACGCTGAGCTCGAGCTGCACCATCGTGAAGGGCGCGCCGAGCAACACCAGCCAGCTGGTCGCAATTCCCAACGACAGCCGCTATCACTATGCCGAGGGCAGCCGCGAGCGCATCAACGGCCAGGCCGTGGTGCAGTTCAAGCCTACCGACGCCCTCACGCTGACCGCGGACGGGCTTTATGCGCAGAACCGCCAGCGCGAGACCCGCTCGGACCTGTCCAACTGGTTCAGCCGTCCGTTCGACGAAGTGCATTTCGACGGCAACACCACCGTCGCCACCGCGACCTATCTCCACGAGACGATCAACGGCTTCAAGGACGAGGGCTTCGAAGCGCAGTCGCGCGCCCAGAAGAACCGCCTGACCGATTTCGGCCTCAACGCCGACTGGCAGCTCGCCAGCAACCTCAACCTGCGCCTCGACGGGCACATCTCCAAGTCGTCGAGCCTGCCCGACAATCCGAACGGCGTCAGCTCGACGCTGGTCGGCATGGGCGCCAACGTCGTCGCCGCGCACTCGGTGGACTATAGCGGGGCGGGCATTCCGAAGCAGGACATCACGCTCGGCTCTGTCCCGCTCGACCTTAACTCGTTCGGCAGCCAGATCGGCCGCACCAACAAGTCGACCCAAGAACAGTTGGTTCGCGAAGCGCGGGCCGACTTCGGCTGGGATCTGGGGGGTGACAGCAAGTTCGAGTTCGGTGCGAACTATCGCAAGACCGACATGCGCCAGACCTTCGTCAGCACCCAGCAGACGCTGGGCGACTGGGGCATCGCCAATCCGGGCGACGTCCAGCGGCTGGCACCGGGCCTGGTCCAGTCGTTCTGCCTCGAGTGCAAGTTCGACAAGTACGACCCCGGCTCGGATCCGGACTCGAAGATCGCCTTCCGCGGCGATGCCTCGAAGCTCTATCCGATCCTGTCTTCCTATTATGCGGGCCGCGGCAACGCGATTGGCATCACCGGCAACAACAACAACCGCGTCAAGGAAGATATCTGGGCGGCCTATGGCCAGCTGACCTGGAAGGGCGAGGTGGGCAATGCGCCCGCGCGCTTGGTCGCCGGCATCCGCTACGAGCACACCAAGTCGCGCTCGATCTCGCAGGTCGCGGTGCCGTCGGCACTCGACTGGGTGTCGGACAACGACTTCACCGTGGTGGTGTCGCTGACCAACACGACGCAGTTCGACGAATCGCACAGCTATGACAACATCCTGCCGCAGGTCGACTTCCAGGTCGAACTGCAGCGCAACCTGCTCGCCCGCCTGTCGTACAGCAAGACGATCTCGCGGCCGAACTACAACAACCTGTTCACCGCGACCACGGTGGGCGGTCCGCCGCGTCCGACGAACAATGGCGGTATCCCCAGCGCTTCGGTGGGCAACGCCTCGCTTTCGCCGCTGATTTCGGACAATTTCGACGCCTCGCTCGAATGGTACTTCAAGCCGGACAGCTATGTCTCGGTCGCCTTCTTCGACAAGCGAGTGCACAACTTCGTCGGCAACGGCCAGTTCACCTCGCCGCTGTTCGGTTTGCGTGATCCGAGCTCGGGCGCGGCGGGCAGCCGGTCCGGCCAGGCGAAGGCCGCACTCAACGGGCTGGGTGCGGACATCAGCGACGTGAACCTGTTCGTCATGTCGGCGCTGATCGCCAACCGCGGCTCGGTCGCCGCGGCGACCACCGAGTTCCAGGCGAACTACAACAACTCGACCCGCGCGCTCGACGACAACTACGTCAAGGCGATCAACAACCAGTACGATCTGCGCGGCAACTCGGCCGATCCGCTGTACCAGTTCCAGGTAACGCAGCCGATCAACAACAAGGACGCCGAGATCTACGGCGTCGAGCTGGCTGGCCAGTATTTCCTGGGCAACACCGGCTTCGGCGTTTCCGCGGCATACACGCTGGTGCGCGGCGATGTGGGCTTCAACCTGGGCGCCGACCCGGGTCAGGACCAGTTCGCCCTGCTTGGCCTGAGCGACACGTTCAGCACCACGCTGATCTACGACAAGAACGGCATCTCCGCCCGTGTCGCCTATAACTGGCGCGACCGGTATCTGTCGGGCATCAACCGTCAGGGCTCGCGCAACCCCGAGTTCACCGCGCCCTTCGGTCAGCTCGACATGAACGTGAGCTACGAGATCACGCCGCAGATCGCGCTCTCGCTGGAAGGCATCAACCTGACCAAGGCGAGCGTGCGGACCTATGCCCGCGATCAGAGCGAGCTGTGGTTCGCGCAGGAACTCGATCGCCGCTTCCTGGCAGGCGTGCGCTTCAAGTTCTGAGCTACCGCGCATCCGCGCGAGTGGAGAGGGAGGGTCGCTGCCGGGGGCAGCGGCCCTTTCCTTTGCCCGCAGCGGACGCGGATGGTTGAGGGGGCCGCGGCTTTGCGCCATGGTTCTGTCGAACGCGGCGGAAAGCCGGGAAACATGGATGTATTTGAAATGACGAACCCGGTCGCGCTGGACAATGTGCTCCACCAGGACCTGCGCGTCGCCTTCCGCCACGGCGCGGAATTCGGCGATGCCGCCAACCAGATCCTCATTTTTCCCACCGAGTTCGAGGCCGTGCAGCGCGAATTCCCGATCCTGTTCCGCGAGGCTGAAGGGGAAGGGCTGCAGGCGGTGGCGCTCACCGGCTTCGATCTCGACGAGAATTTGTTCTTCGACGGCGAGCGCTGGACCAGCCGCTACGTTCCTGCGCTTCAGCAGCGCGGGCCCTTTTCGATCGGCATTCCTGCCGATGGCCTTGATTCCGATGAGGGGCCGACGGTGCACGTCGACCTCGACGATTCCCGCGTCGGCACCGAGGCAGGCGAACTGCTGTTCCTGCCGCAGGGCGGCGCCAGCCGCTATCTGGAGCATGTCTCGCGCGTGCTGGGGCGGATCCATGGCGGGATCGGCGCAGCCGCGCCGGTCTACGCGCTGTTCCAGGAAATGGGGCTGCTCGAAAGCAACGTCATCGAAGTGACGCTGCACGACGAGCAGCGCTACCGGATCGACGGCTTCCAGATGTTGTCCCACGACCGACTGGCGGCGCTGGCGCCCGAGGCGATTGAACGGCTGCATCGCGCGAACGTGCTGGGGCTCGCCTATCTCGTCGCCGCCTCGCTCGGCAACATCAGCGCGCTGATCGAGCGCAAGAATGCGGGCACGGCGCGGTGAACGTGCTTGCCGGGTCTGCGCCCGCGGTGCGGGTGATTCAAGGCGTTGCGCCGGATGCGATCCCGTTCGACCGGTTGATGGCCGATCAGGCGCCGGTGATCCTCAAGGGAATCGCCGCCGACTGGCCGCTGGTACGGGCCGGCCTCGCCTCTGCAGATGACGCGATGGACCTGCTGCAGCGCTTCGACGCCGGTCGCCCGGTGGTGACGTTCACCGGTGCCCCGGAAATTCACGGGCGTTTCTTCTATGATGAGAGCGTCACCGGCCTGAACTTCACCGGCCGCCGCGAACCGCTGACGCCGCTGCTGGACGCGATGCGCCCGTTGATCGGCGACCCTAACGCGCCGAGCATCTATGTCGGCTCGACCGACCTAGACGAGTATATGCCCGGCTTTCGCGCCGAGAACGATCTCGTGCTCGATCACCCGATGTTTGCCCAGCATCTGGCGAGCATCTGGATCGGCAACCGCACCACCGCGACCTGCCATTACGACATGTCGCACAATCTGGCGGTGTGCGCGGTCGGCCGGCGGCGCTTCACGCTGTTCCCGCCCGACCAGATCGCCAACCTCTATCCCGGCCCGCTCGAGCCGACGCCGGGCGGGCAGGTGGTCAGCATGGTCGATTTCGCCAAGCCCGATTTCGATCGCCATCCCGGGTTCCGCCAGGCGATGGCGACGGCGCAGGTAGCGGAGATGGAGGCGGGCGACCTGCTCTTCTATCCTGCGATGTGGTGGCACCATGTCGAGGCACTGGCGCCGTTCAACGTGCTGGTGAACTATTGGTGGAACACCAGCCCGGCCTGGCTCGATACGCCCCAGCTTACCCTGCTCCACGGCCTGCTCAGTCTGCGCGATCGCCCGGCATCCGAGAAGCAGGCATGGAAGGCGCTGTTCGACTATTATGTGTTCGGCGACCCTGAGCGCCCGGCTAAACATCTGCCGGAGGCGGCGCGGGGGCCGCTGGCGCCGATTGACGCGACTGCGGCACGACGACTGCGCGCCCAGCTGCTCCACCGCCTCAATCGCTGAGGTTCATTCGTACCTGCGCAAGTGGTCGATGGAATCCGCCGGCCTGCCGTGAAATGGTTAATTTTTCGGGCAAGTCGATCGTTTAGCTCGACAAATCGACGGAACTCGCTGCACGCGCGCACGGTTCGGGGGCTGCCATGTTGCGGGCATGATCCATGCGGCCGTTCCCTGGCGTGTTGTACCTTGTTCAGGAGATTTCCGGATGATTAAAGGCGCTTTGAGCGCGGCGGCCCTGGTTGCGGGCCTGTCGCTTACCCCCGTCACGGCCCAGGCCGCCACCGTTATCGGCGGCGCCACCGCCATCGATCTCACCGCGACCAGCACCTTCAATTCGCTCGGCTACAAGGTCGCCACCTACGGCACCGCCAGCGCCTTCAAGATCGGCAACGATCTCGTCGCGGCCTTCCTCATCACCGGCGGCTCGCGCAACGACACCACCGGCGCGACGATCATCGACCATGCCGGTTCGGGCCTGAAATTCTCGCTGGGCGGCAACACGCTCAGCATCGGCAATTTCCAGATCGATACGGCCGCCGGCCTGGTGCGCGGCAGCGCCTCGGCCAACGGCTTCACCCTCGGCGACAACATTTCGCTGTTCAATCTCGGCGCCGGCTCGGTGCTGACGCTGACCAACGAGGCGGCCGCGGCATTCCAGACGACGCTGGGTACGGCCGGCCTCGCCGGTGCTACCATCGGCACGGCGACCCCGGTCGCGGTGTTCGGCCCGAGCGGCGTGCCCGAGCCGGCCAGCTGGGGCCTGATGATCGCAGGCGTGGGCTTTGTCGGCGCGTCGCTGCGTCGCCGTGCCCGCAGCGCGGCGCGCCTCGCTGCCGCCTGAGCGTCGACGCACGAAATGGAAACGGCCGGGAGATCGCTCTCCCGGCCGTTTTCTTTTGCGCTTTGCGCGGACCTAGAAGTTCGCCCAGTCGTCCGCGTCGGCCCCTGCCATCGCGGCAGCGGGGAGGGGCTTCACCGGCGACACATAGCCGCCGCCGTTGCTGCGCGGCGCCTGCTGCCTGGGCTGCGGCGGCGGCGTCTGCCGCGCCGATGCCGCGCGCTGGCCTCCCACCTCGAACTGGTGCGCGGAATCGCTGAGGCTGGTGACTTCGGCATTGAGGTTGCGCGCGGCGGCGGAGGTCTGCTCCACCATCGCGGCGTTCTGCTGCGTGCTGTGGTCCATTGTCTGCACCGCCGAGGCGATCTGCGAGATCGCGGTGGCCTGCGCCTGGTTGTCGCTCGCCATCGCGCTGACCAACTGGTGGACCTCCGCGGTCGCGGTCGAGATGGTGTCGAGCGCGCCTTCCACCTGCTGGACGGTCTGCACCGCCTCGACGATGTCCTTCTGGGTGGCGCTCAGCTGGTCGCGGGCGCGGCTGGCTTCCTCCTCCGAGCGCATCGCCAGCTGCGAGACGAGATCGGCGACCACCGCAAAGCCGCGGCCCGCTTCGCCGGCGCGGCCGGCTTCCACCGCGGCGTTCATCGCGAGAACGCGGGTCTGGAACGCGATCTTGTCCAGGCCCTCGATGACGCTGTCGATGCCCTTGGCGCCTTCGGACACGCGGGTCATCGCCTGCACCGCCGTGTCGGTGATCGCCCGGCCGTCGTTGACGGTCTGGATCGCGCCGTTGGTACGCTGGACGGTGGTGTCGGCAGCGCGGGCGGTGGCCTTGAGCCGCTGGTCCATCTGGGTGACTGCCGCGGCGGTCTGCTCCAGGCTGGCGGCATTGGCCTCGGTGCGCTTCGCCAGATCCTCCGAGGCGGTGGCAATCTCGCTCGACCCGGTGCGGATCGTCGTGGCGCTTTCGAGCACCTGGGCGATCAGCGCGCGCAGATTGGCGACGGCGCGGTTGAAGTTGGACTTCACCGGCTCGAATTCCGGCGCCACCGCGATGTCGATGGTGGCGGTGAGGTTGCCGTGCGACAGCGCATCCAGTCGGCTGTCGAGCGCATCGAGCAGGCGGGCCTGCTCGGCATCGGCGGCGGCCTTGGCCTGCTGGGTCGACTGCAGGCCGATCGCGTTCTCGCGGAACACCTCGACCGTGCGTGCCATCGTGCCCAGTTCGTCGCCGCGGTCGGTGCCCGGCACGGTGCGGCGGAGGTCGCCGCCGGCAACCGCCTGCATTGCGGCCTGCAGCGCGTTGAGCGGATCGGTGATGCCGACACGCGCGACGAGATAGCCGGTGCCCATCGCTACGAGCAGCGAGATCACGTTAATCACCACGAGCGTCCAGACCGTCGACTCGCCGGCGGCCTGCAGGTTGCGCGACGTTTCGGCTGCGGCCTTCACCCGTTCGTTGTTGAAGGTGCTTAGACGCTGCGAAATCGCCTGGATGTCGGGATCCACCTCCCGCAGCAGTGCGAGCGCGGCGGCGTCCTCGTCGCGCAGGCCGTGCTGGATGGCGGCCTGTGTCTTGTCCTGCAGCGTCTCGATCTTGGCGCGAACCTCGTCGAGCACCGGCTTGGCGGACGGATCTTCCTGTTCGATCTGGCCCAGCAGCGCCTTGGCCTGGGTGTAATTGTCCTTTTCCTCGCCCTCGGTCTCGCGCGCCATCGTGCTGTTGCCGTCATAGGCGACGGCGCGATAGCCGGCATAGGCCATCGCCTCGAGGAGGCGGTTGAGCCGGGCGGTGTGGGTGGTGCTGGGCAGCTTGCCCAGCGTGAGTTCGGAATAATCGCGATTGGCGCGATTGAGGCTGCTGGCGCTGATCGCGCTGACGACCAGCGTCACCAGGCTGATCAAGGCGATCACCGCCAGGATTTTGACGGGCACGCGCACGCGCGCGAGTAACTGTTTCATCCCTAGAATCCCCCATGCACCGGCGTTGGATGCACCGGTGGCAAGTACTCCATTATAGAATCCCCCCGCGCCGCCGGGGTGGCGCGCGGTCATAAATGTATGCGGTAACATGCTGGCGGGAGGGCGGACTTGGGGGAGCTATGCGCAACCGTTGGGGCCGCGGCAGCGCAATGGAACCTCGCATCGCCTATAATGCCGAGCGAGGCGTCGCGACGGCGCCCCGGGGGAAGGTGCGCGCGTGGTACGACTGGCTTTGGTGATGATCGCCCGGAACGAGGCGCGCGCGATCGCGCGGGCGCTCGACAGCGCGCGCGCGCATGTCGACCGGATGATCGTGCTCGATACCGGTTCGACCGACGACACCGTGGCGATCGCCGAGCGCTGTGGCGCGACCGTGTACAAGTTCGCCTGGTGCGACGATTTCGCGGCCGCCCGCAACGCCGCGCTTGATCACTCAGACGCCGATTGGAACCTGATGCTCGACGCCGACGAGTGGCTCGAAGCTGGGTTCGAGGCACTCGCGCCCTCGGCATTGCCGCCGGCATCCGAGGCGCGGCCTGCCTTCATCGGCTGCCCCCAGCTGCGAAACGAGGGCGCGGAGGGCAATACGGCGCGGCGCTTCCTCCCGCGCCTGCTGCCGCGCGGCGTTCGCCATGCGGGCCGGATCCATGAGCAGCCGGTATCCCCGCTGCCGCTGGTGCCCTGCGCGCTCCGCATCGGGCATGACGGCTATGCCGAGGCCCAGCTCGCCGCCAAGCACGGGCGCAACCTCGCGCTGCTCCAGGCGGCGCTCGCCGAGGCGCCCGAGGACTCCTATCTCTGGTACCAGCTCGGGCGTGAGCACCTCGTTCGCGGCGCGGCCGAGGCGGCGGTGGCGCCGCTGCAGACGGCCTATCGCCTGACGCCGCCCAAGGCGGGGTATCGGCACGCGGTGGTGCTCTCCACGATCCGCGTGCTGAAGGAAGCGGGGCAACTGCACGATGCGCTGGCGCTGGTCGATGCCGAGCAGGCCGCCTGGCCGTCCTCGCCGGACTTCTACTTCGCCGTCGCCGACCTGTATCTCGCCTGGGCCGGCCATGCGCCGGAGCTTGCGTTGGACGAACTGCTGCCGGTGGTGGAGGGCGCGTGGCTGCGCTGCCTGGAAATCGGCGAGCAGCCGATGCTCGACGGGTCGGTGATCGGCTGCGGCAGCTATCTGGCGGCCGGCAACCTGGCGATGTTCTACGAGCAGCTCGGGATCCTGGACCAGGCGAAACGCTACGCGGCGCTGGAACGCGACCTGCGCGCGGCTGCCTGAGCCTTTCGGGCACGGACACGCCCGACACCCTCCGCATATCGTTGATCGCCCCCTTTGCTACCGGTATCAAGCGCGTCCGATCGGGGCAGGACAGGGAATCGAGGCGATGGCGGAGCAAGCGGCAGTCGAGCACATCGCCCAGGCGTTCGTGGCCGCGCGACGCGCCCGTGCGGGGTTCGCCGACTATCCGGGTCCGATGCCGGAGACGCTGGACGAGGGCTACGCCATCCAGGCGCGCGCGATCGCCCTGTTCGACCAGCCGATCGCAGGGTGGAAGGTCGGCCGCGTGCCCGGGCCGCTCATCGCCCGTCACGGCGGCGTCGAGCGCCTCTCGGGGCCGATCTTCGCCGACAGCGTGGTGTGGGCGAAGCCGGACGAAACGCCGGGAATGCCCGTGTTCCGCAACGGCTTCGGCGCGGTGGAGGCGGAGTATCTGCTTCGGCTCGGATCGCTGCCCGACCGCTTCGATCGCGACTGGACCAACGAGGCGGTGCTGCCGTTCATCGACGAGGTCCGCGTGGGCATCGAGATCGCCGGATCGCCCTTCGAGGGCATCAACCGCCATGGCCCCGCGGTCACTATTTCCGACTTCGGCAACAATAATGGTCTCCTGATCGGATACCGTATATCTTCTGGGGAGGATTTCCTTCACTGGCCAGTGTCGCTAACGATTGACGGGGAGGTCGCTGGAACCGGCACTGCGAGCGCGATGCTCGACGGACCGATCGGAGCGGTGCGCTTCCTGTTCGAACGCGCGGCCCACGGGCTGCCCCTGGCGGAAGGCCAGTGGCTATCGACCGGCGCCGTCACCGGCGTCCATCCGGTACGGCCGGGGCAGAAGGTCGAGGCGCGGTTCGGACCGGCGCTGTGCGTGCAATGCTCGATCGGGATCGCCTGATCCCGGGACGGCGGAGTGGGATTGGAGAGTTGATGGCGAGCAAGGGCGAAGCCGCGGTAAGCGGCGCCGTGGAACGGGTGGGGCGGTATCGCTGGGTGATTTGCGGGCTGCTGTTCGCGGCGACCATCATCAATTACATCGATCGCCAGATGATCGGCGTGCTCAAGCCCACGCTGATGGCCGACCTGCACTGGACCGAGAAGGACTTTGCCGGCGTCATCATCTGGTTCCAGTTCGCCTATGCCGTGGGCTACATCATCTTCGGCAAGGTTGTCGACCAGGTCGGCGCGCGCGTCGGCTACACCATCGCCTTCATCATCTGGCAGATCGCGCACATCTTCCATGGTGCCGCGCATTCCATGGTCCAGTTCGCGATCGCCCGCTTCGCGCTGGGCATCGGCGAATCGGGTAACTTCCCGGCGGGCATCAAGGCGGTGACCGAATGGTTCCCGGCCAAGGAGCGCGCCTTCGCGATCGGCGTGTTCAACGCCGGCGCGAACATCGGCGCGGTGCTCACCCCGCTGGTCATCCCCTATATGGTGCTGGCCTGGGGCTGGCGCTCGGCCTTCGTCATCACCGGCGTGGTCAGCTTCGTCTGGCTGATCGCCTGGTGGATGCTGTACCGCACCCCGCGCGAGCACCCCAAGGTAACCGAGGGCGAGCTCGCCTGGATCGAGCAGGACCCCGCCGACAAGGTGCAGAAGCTCGGCTACGGCTCGGTGCTCACCAAGCGCGAGACCTGGGCCTATGCGCTCGGCAAGTTCTTCATCGATCCGGTGTGGTGGTTCTTCCTGTTCTGGCTGCCGGGCTATCTGTTCGAGCGCTATCACCTCGACCTCAAGACCTTCGGCCTGCCGCTCGCCGCGATCTACCTCGTGTCGGACATGGGCAGCGTCGCCGGCGGCTGGATGTCGTCGCGGCTGATGCGCGCAGGGTACACCGCCAATGTCGCGCGCAAGCTGACGATGCTGGTCTGCGCCTTCGCGGTGCTGCCGGTGCTGTTCGCGGAATCGCTGACCAGCGTGTGGATGGCGGTCGCCGTGATCGGCATCGCGACCGCCGCGCACCAGGCCTTCTCGGCCAATCTCTATGCGCTGCCGGCGGACATGTTCCCGCGCGGCGCGGTGGGCTCGGTGATCGGCATCGGCGGCACCGTCGGCGCGGTGGGCGGTATCCTGATGTCCTTCTATGCCGGCGAAGTGCTGGCGCGGATCGGCAGCTACTGGCCGCTCTTCGCGGTGGCCGGCAGCGCCTATTTCGTCGCGCTCGCCTGCGTGCATTTCCTGTCGCCGCGGCTGGCCCGTGTCGACATGGACGCCTGATTTTCCTCTGACCTGTCCGGAGTCTCCGATGGCCAAGCCGCTCAAGCTCGATCCCGACCGGCTGTTGCCGGCCGAGGGGCGCACCCGCGAAATCGCGCGCGAACTCTACCGCGAAGTGGCCGAGCTGCCGATCATCAGCCCGCACGGCCATACCGATGCGAGCTGGTTCTCGACCAATGCCAACTGGTCCAACGCGACCGAGCTGCTGCTCTCGCCGGACCATTATATCTACCGCATGCTCTATTCGCAGGGCGTGTCGCTCGACGCGCTGTGCGTGCCGAGCAAGGCCGGCATGCCCGCCACCGATCCGCGCGCGGCGTGGCGCACCTTTGCCGAGCATCTCTACCTGTTCCGCGGCACGCCCTCGGCGATGTGGCTGGGCCATGTGTTCGGCGAGGTGTTCGGCTTCGACGTGGCGCTCGACGGCGAGACGGCGGATTTCTACTACGACACGATCAACGCCAAGCTGGCCAGCGACGATTTCCGCCCGCGCGCGCTGTTCGATCGCTTCAACATCGAGTTCCTCGCCACCACCGAAGGCCCGCAGGACGATCTGTCGGCGCATCATGCCGTGCAGGCATCGGGCTGGCCGGGCCGCGTCGTCACCACCTATCGTCCCGATGCGGTGATCGACGTCGAGCATGAGCAGTTCCACGGCGCGCTCAAGGTCTTCGCCGAGAAGACCGGCGAGGACGTGTACAGCTGGGACGGCTATCTCGCCGCCCACGCCAAGCGCCGCGCCGACTTCCGCGCCGCCGGCGCCACCGCGACCGACCATGGCCACCCGACCGCGCGCACCGCCAACCTGAGCAAGGCGGAAGCGGCCGCGCTGTTCGGTAAGATCCTCGGCAGCGACTGGACCCCGGCCGATGCCGAGCTGTTCCGCGCCCAGATGCTCACCGAAATGGCGGCGATGAGCGTCGAGGACGGGATGGTGATGCAGATCCACCCGGGCAGCTTCCGCAACCATAATGGCGGCCTGTTCGCCAGCCATGGCCGCGACAAGGGCGCCGACATCCCGATGGCGACCGACTATGTCCACGGCCTCAAGCCGCTGCTCGATCGCTTCGGCACCTCGACCGATCTCTCGATCATCCTCTTCACGCTCGACGAGACGGTGTATTCGCGCGAGCTGGCGCCGCTTGCCGGCCATTATCCGTGCCTCAAGCTGGGCCCGGCCTGGTGGTTCCACGACAGCCCCGAGGGCATGCGCCGCTTCCGCGAGCAGGTGACCGAGACGGCGGGCTTCTACAACACCGTTGGCTTCAACGACGACACCCGCGCCTTCCTCTCGATCCCGGCTCGCCACGACGTTGCGCGGCGGATCGACTGCGGCTTCCTGGCGCAGCTGGTCGCCGAGGGGCGGCTGCTCGACTGGGAAGCGGCGGAACTGGCGTTCGAGCTCACCAACGGGCTTGTCCGCAAGGCCTACAAGCTCGATAGAGCCTGATAGACACCGGTAGCATAAGCGCCGCGCGAGGGAGACAGACGATGTTCGACCGGACCTATTACGCCACGCATCCGGACATGATGGACTGCGTGTCGAACGAGGAGCTGCGCGACCGCTATCTGATCTCCGGGCTGTTCCGGGCGGGCGAATGCGTGCTCAACTATACCCATGCCGATCGCTTCGTGATCGGCGGGGTGGAGGTGGGCAGCGCCCCGGTGAAGCTGCCCGACCAGACCGAGCCGCCCTCGGCGGCCGGCCACCCGTTCCTCGATCGGCGCGAGCTGGCGATCGTCAATGTCGGTGCGGTCGAGGGCACGGTGACGGTCGACGGCGAGGTCTTCACGCTGGGCAACAAGGACTGCCTCTACGTGACGATGGGTGGCCGCGAGGTGACCTTCGCCGGGGAGGGCGCGCGCTACTATCTGGCGTCCTGCCCGGCGCACAAGGCGTTCACCACGCGTAAGCTCGACATCGCCGATGCCAACGCGCTCGAGCGCGGCAGCCTGGCCGAGTCCAACGAGCGGACGATTTACCAGCTCGTCATCCCGGGCGTGTGCGACAGCGCGCAGCTGGTGATGGGGCTCACGGTGCTCAAGCCCGGCAGCGTGTGGAACACCATGCCGCCGCACGTCCATGAGCGCCGCAGCGAGATCTATTTCTACTTCGAGCTCGACGATCTCGAGAAGGATCGCGTGATGCACTTCATGGGCGAGGGCGAGGCGACCCGGCATATCGTGATGGCGAACGAGGAAGCGGTGATCAGCCCGCCCTGGTCGATCCATATGGGCGCGGGCACCAAGGCCTATGCCTTCATCTGGGCGATGGCCGGCGAGAACCAGGATTATACCGACATGCAGGTGCTGGATATCTGCCAGCTGGCGTGAGCACCGAACTCTCCCTCCCGCGGGCGGGAGGGGGGAGAGGAATAGCGATGACCAACCCGTTCGACCTTAGCGGCCAGGTGGCCGTCATCACCGGTGCCAATACCGGCATCGGGCAGGGCATCGCGCTGGCGCTCGCCGCAGCGGGTGCGGACATCGCCGCCGTTGGACGCACCCCTGCCGCGGAAACCGTGCGCGAGGCGCGGGCCTTCGGTCGCCGCGCCGAGATCATTGCCGCCGATCTCTCGACCACCGAGCCTGTGCAAAGGGTTGTGGACGAAGCTGTGGATAAGCTGGGGAAGATCGACATCCTGGTGAACAATGCCGGGATCATCCGCCGCGCCGACAGCCTCGACTTCACCGAGGCGGACTGGGACGCGGTGGTCGATACCAACCTCAAGTCGGTGTTCTTCCTCTGTCAGGCCGCGGGCAAGTTCATGATCCGCCGCTTCGGCGAGACCGGCGAGCGCGGGCGGATCATCAACATCGCCTCGATGCTCAGCTTCCAGGGCGGCATCCGCGTGCCGAGTTACACCGCATCCAAATCGGGCATCGCCGGGCTGACCAAGCTGCTGGCGAACGAGTGGGCGAGCAAGGGCGTGAACGTGAACGCGATCGCGCCGGGCTATATCGCGACCGACAACACCTCGGCGCTGCGGGCCGACGAGACCCGCAACCGCCAGATCCTCGAGCGCATCCCGGCGGGGCGCTGGGGCGATCCGGAGGATCTGGGGGGCGCCGCGGTCTTCCTTGCATCGCGCGCTTCGGACTATGTGCAGGGGCATATTCTCGCCGTTGACGGAGGCTGGCTGGCACGATGACGTTCGCATTCTTCGGGGAAATGATGCTGCGGCTCTCGCCGCCGGGCCGCGAGCTGCTGCTGCAGACGCCCAAGCTCGACGTGGCGATCGCAGGGGCCGAGGCGAATGTCGCGACCGGGCTGGCGTGCCTGGGCCATGACGTGCGGATGATCAGCGCGGTGGCGGACAACCCGCTGGGCGCGGCCGCTGTCGGCGAACTGCGCCGGCGCGGGGTGGACGCTCGCCACGTCGTCGCCGAGCCCGGCCGTATGGGGCTCTATTTCCTCACCCCCGGCGCGGGGCTGCGCGCTTCCGAGATCGTGTACGACCGTGCCGGCTCGGTGTTCGCAACGCGTCCTGCGGAGAGCTGGAACTGGGACGTGCTGCTCCACGGCGCGACCCGGCTGCACCTCTCGGGCATCACCCCGGCGCTGGGGCCGAACACCGCCGCCGCCGCCATCGCTGCGGCCGAGGCGGCGAGCGCGCGCGGCATCGCGGTGTCGTTCGACGGCAACTACCGCGCCAAGCTGTGGGAAGCCTGGGACAGCGATCCGCGCGGCGTGCTGACCCAGTTGATCCGCCATGCCGACGTGCTGTTCGGCAACCACCGCGATATCTCGCTGCTGCTGGGCGAGCACTTTCCGGGCGACGGGGCCGATCGCCGCCGCGAGGCGGCCGAAGCGGCGTTCGCCGCCTTCCCCAAGCTCCAGCTGATCGCCTCGACCGCGCGGCACGTCGACGATGTCGATAGCCACCGCATCGCCGCGCGCGTCGACACCCGCGAGGGCGGGCACCAGACCGAGGAGCTGCGCGTCAGCGGCATCGTCGATCGCATCGGCGGCGGCGACGCCTTCGCGGCCGGCGTGCTCCACGGGTTGCTGGAGGGCGGCGATGCCCGCGCCATGGCCGAGGCCGGGCTGGCGCTGACCGCGCTCAAGCACTCGCTGCCGGGCGACGCCAGCCTGTTCACCCGCGTCGACCTCGCCGCGTTTGCCGAAGGTGGGCTGGACGTGCGACGGTAACCGGACGTCGCGCGGTGTCTGCGGGCGGCTTCGCGCTTGCACGGCACCGCGCGCGGGGCCCGCTTCCTGTGTCGATTTGGGCAGCTGAAAGGTGCTGTCCACCGGTGTCCGGGGCGTCGTTCTTCTATCGCAATCGTTGTCGCCGCCGTATAGCATGGGCGCATGGAGAAGACGGGCAAGCCCACCATCAACGACGTCGCCCGCATCGCCGGCGTGTCGAAGAAGACCGTCAGCCGCGTCATCAATCGCTCGCCATTATTGAACCAGGATACCCGCGCCAAGGTGGAGGCGGTGATCGCTGATCTCGGCTATATCCCCAATGTCCAGGCGCGGGCGCTGGCGTTGCGGCACAATTTCCTGCTCGGCCTGATCCACGACAACCCCAACGCGCAGATGGTGATGAACGTCCAGGCGGGCATTCTGGAAGCGATCCGCGACACCGAGTTCGAGCTGATCGTCCGCCCGATCGACCGCGGTTCGTCGACCATGCTGGCCGACGTTCGTGCCTTCCTCGAGCGGCAGCGGCTGTACGGCGTGCTGATCCTGCCCCCGGTTTCCGAGAACGACATGCTGGCCGAGCTCTGCCAGAGCCTCGGCACCCGCTATGTCCGCATGGGATCGACGACGCTCGACGCCCCCGAGCACATGGTCGCCTCGAACGACTGCGAGGTGGTCGTGGAGGCGGTGCAGCACCTGATCACGCTCGGCCATCGCAGGATCGGGTTGATCGCGGGGCCGCACGGTTTCCGCTCGGCACGCGAGCGGCGCAAGGGCTTCGAGCAGGCGTTGAGCGATGCCGGCATCAAGCTGCCGCGCAGCATGATCGCCGAGGGTACCTATACGTTCGAGAGCGGGCTGGCCGCAGCCGACCGGCTGCTGGACCTCTCGCCGCGTCCTACCGCCATCTTCTCGTGCAATGACGAGATGGCTGCGGCCACACTCCACGCCGCAAGGCGCCGCGGCATGAGCGTGCCCGAGGATCTGTCGATCATCGGCTTCGATGACACCGCGATCGCAGCGCATATCTGGCCGCCGCTGACGACGGTGCACTGGCCGATCGTGTCGATGGGCCGATCGGCGGCGCTCAAGCTGCTGGCCGATTTCTTCGGGGACGAGCAGGGGGTGGAGGAGCCGTCGCTGTTCCCCTCGACGCTCATCCACCGCGCCTCGGTAGCGCCGCCACGGCCCGACCGCGGCTGAAACGCTGCACGTAGTAGGATACGGGGCGACGGCGAACCGCCGCCCCGCAGCGCGCGTCAGAAGCTGCCGCGCAGGCCGACCAGGAACTGGCGGCCGGGCTTGTACGAGGTGAACGTCGCGTTCGGGAACTGAAAGTAGGAACGCAGCGTCGCATTGGTGAAGTTCGACACGTTGACCGTCAGCTGCGGCGCCTTCTTCACGCCGAAGATCTTGTCGAGGTCGAAGGCCGAGGAGAAGTCCCAGCTGGTATAGTCGGAATTGAACAGTGCCGCGGCCGGGATGCCGTTCTGGGTGTTGCCGCTGCTCTGCGACCCCTCGCGCGAGGTGGTCGAGACGCGCAGCATCACGCCGTTGCGCTCGTAATAGCCGGTGATGTTGTAGGTGAACGGCGCGACGCCGAACGCCTGGGCAGGGCCGTCACTGGTCTGATCGACGATCGTGGCGTTGGCGTTGAAGCCGAAGCCGCGGATGCCGAGCTTCTCGGTGAGGAAGTCGAGCGGCTGGACCCACTGGAATTCCAGGCCGTTGATCTTCAGCTTGTTCGGCACGTTGACCTGGCTGGTGATCAGCACGCGTGCTGCATTCGGTCCTCCGCGCGAGTTGAGCGCGATCTGCTGGGTTGGGTTCAGCGTGTCGTAGGTGATGCCATACTGCGCCAATGCCGAGAACGGAGCGTCGATGTTCTGGTTCTGGGTGAAGCCGGTGATCGACTTGCGGAAGGCGTTGAAGCTGACCACGCCGTCGCGGCCGGTATAATATTCGAAGCCGAGGTCGATGTTGGTCGACATGTACGGCTGCAGCGCCGGATTGCCGATCGTCGCCTGGTCGGCCGAGGGCGCGCCGAAGCTCACGCCGGGCAGCTGGGCCGAGGGATCCGGACGAGTCATCGTCTTCGAGGCGGCAAGGCGGACCACGGCGTGCGAGCTCACGTCATAGGCCACCGTCGCGGCCGGCAGCCACTTGGTGTAGTTGTTGCGGGTCGAGACGATGGTGACCAGGTTCGGGTAGCGGCTGCCGTCCGGGATCTGGGTGCCGGCCGCAGTGCTGTTGCGCGGATCGGCGACCGAGACTCGGCCCTGGATCGTCTGGATCGTGTTGACGTAGCGCAGGCCGAGGTTGAAGCGCAGCATGTTGCCGCCGACTTCCTGCTCGCCGTTCAGCGTGGCGAAGGCCGACTTGACGACTTCGCGGATCAGGCCGCCGCTGGCGCCGGTGTTCGAACCGCCGCTTTCCGGTGCGTTGTCGTGGAAATAGTCATAGTTGCTGGCCTTGCGGAACGCGTCCCAGTTGACCGTCACGAAGCCGGCGGGGCCGGGCTGCAGATAGGTCGGGAAGGCCGCGTTCGGAATCAGCGAGCCACCATAGGTGACGCCACCGGTCTGGCCGGCAGTGTAGCCGGTGCCATAGCCCGGATAGGTGGGATAGCCGGCGGGCGCAGCGCCCGGCGCATTGAGACCCTCGCACGGCGGCTGGCCGTTCGGGCTCGGCAGGTTGACGCTCGGGTTGTTGCCGCACACCGCGTTCTGCCAGGCCTGGCTGTTGTCATAGCCGCGGATCCGGCGCGAGACGTCGTCCCAGGCTGCGCCGACCTTGAGGTTCAGCGCGCGATCGCCCCAGGTCAGGTCGCCGCGGACGCCCTTGTTCTTGTTGAGCCGGCGCTCGTCCTGCAGGTTGACGCGAGCGCCGGTGTACCAGCCGAAATTGGCCGGGTTGTTGAGGTCGATGCTGCTTTTGATATCCGGGATGCCGCCATTGTTGGTGTAGGTGACGGTGCCGCCCTGGCCGAGCGGGGTCATGCCGCCGACGGTCGGGCTCTCGCGGTGGAAGGTCGAGCGGGCATAATTGCCCTGCAGCGTCGCCTTCAGCTTGTCGTTGATCTCCCATTCGGCGCCCGGATTGACGCTCCACAGCTCGGTGGTCTCGTAATAGGGACGGAATTCGTCGAAGAACTGGGTGTTGGCGAAGGTGCCGCTCGTGACGGTGCAGCCCGCGCTGCAATCGTCCTTGTCGAACTTGAGGTTGGTCGGGATGGAGGCGCCGTTGCGGCCCACCCACGCCATGTCCTCGCGGATCAGCTCGTTGTGCTTATAGCCGTACAGGCCGTCGATGTAGAAATGCAGCGTGTCCGAGGGGCGATATTCGGCGCTGACGATCGCGTTGATGCGATCGCGCGGGCCACGGATGTCGGAGATGCGGCCGAGGCGCGGGATCAGGCCGTTGTCGATCTGCTGGATCGTCGCGCCTGGATTGTTCGCGAGCAGGAAGTTCCGATCGATCACCGTGCCGGCGACGAGACCCGCTCCGGCACCCGCGGGCACGACCGCCGGGATCGTCCAGTTGCCGCCGCCGGTCACGTTGCAGGTGTTGCCCGCGCCGCACTGGGCGGCGGTCAGCTGCGGGTTGGTGTAACCGATCGTCTCGAAACCCTTGGTGCGGGTATACAGCCGCTGCGCCGAGACGCCGGCAAGGATGCCGATGGTGTCGTTGTGCCAGCTGCCGATCAGCGAGCCGCGGCCGCCGATCTGCTTGGCCGCCTCCTGGTTCGAGCCCTGGATGTTGTACGCGAGGAACGAGTCTGCGCGGTCGAACGGACGTGCCGAGCGCAGGTCGACGTTACCCGCCGCGCCGCCTTCGAGCAGGTCGGCGGTGTAGCTCTTGTTCACCGTCAGCTTGGTGAACAGGTCGGTCGGGAAGAAGCTGAGGTCGACCGAGCGATCGGTGCCCTGCGCGTCGGTGCCGCCCGAGGAGGCGACCGCGATCGGCGCGCCGTTCAGGGTGACGTTGGTGAAGTTCGAGCCGAGGCCGCGGATCGCGACGTTGACGCCTTCGCCGGTCACGTCGCGGGTGATGGTGATGCCCGGGATGCGGTTGAAGGATTCGGCGATGTTGGTGTCGGGGAACTTGCCGATGTCCTCGGCGAAGATCGAGTCCGTGAAGCCAGTCGCATCACGCTTGGCGTTGACCGCCTTGGCGAGCGACGAGCGATAGCCGGTGACGACGATTTCCTGCTCGCCGCCCTGCGCGATCGGCGCTTCGCCGGACTGGGGCGAGACCGAGGGAGCGTCGGGGGCAGTCTCTCCGGCGGACGGCGTGCTCTGCGCCCAGGCGGTGGAGGCGCAGGCTGCACTCAGGATGGTCGCGCACAGCAGGGCGGCGCGGGCAGGGCGGAAGCTGCGGGTAATAGTGGTCATATTCAGGTCCCCTCGAAGTGGTCCGGCGCGTGGCCGGTCCTTTCCTTCAACGTGTCGATCGTCGCGGACGAGATGCTCCGACGGCGGACCAACCGAGTGGCCGCAAGGAGAAGTTCGTTCGCGCTGTTGGTTTAGAGGTGCCGGGTCAGGGTGGATCGGCGCCGCCTGCAACGCCCGCCCTTGCGATCCATTCGCTCGGCATCAAACGCGTTGGTCGGCTCATCCATCCTCTTCCCGGGGTGCGCGCCGACTTATGCTGCCAGCGTCATGTTAGCGGTATCTTTCACGCTTTGGTCTGGCCGTCAATGGGCGAATGGTCAGGCCAAGCGCTTTCCGGGCAAGTGCGTTTCAGCGGCAACACAATGGTCTGTGCGTAACATTTGCTGAACCAAGCCGGGCGTGCAAAGTCGCCTGACAACCTTGAGGACTCGCGATGCGCTCACTTCGTCTCGGCCTGTTGCTGGCCACTGCCGCTATTCTCCCCGCCGCTGCACAGACCCAGAAGGCGGACCTGATGACGCCGCCGACCGAGGCGCGGCACTTCACGATCAGCTCCACCGCGGGAAAGCATGGCGATGTCTGGTCCTGGACGCTGGCCGACGGCCGGATTGCCTATCGCATGTCGATGTCGCTGCGCGGCTGGATCACCGAGACCGATGAGGTCGTGAAGCTGGGGCCGGATCGCCGGCCGATCGACGTCGCCGTGCGCGGATTCACCGACAGCGGCGACGCGACCGAGTCCTTCACCGTCGATGCAGGCGGCGTCGCGCACTGGAAGACCGCAGTGGATGCCGGCGAGAAGCCGTTCGGCAAGGCACGCTACAGCAGCTATGGCGGCCCCTGGCTGGCGTTCGAGAACGATGTCGACGCGCTGGTCGCTGCCGGCACGGCGGGGATCGACCTGCTGCCGAGCGGCCATGCCAGCATCAGCATCGGCAAGGCGGTGGAGATCGACGGGCCGGGCGGCAAGAAGACGGTGAAGCTCGCCTATATCACCGGCACCGGCTTCTCGCCCTCGCCGGTGTGGCTGGACGCGCAGAACCGCTTCTTCGGCGTTTCCGGTGGCATGTTTCTGCTGCCCGAGGGCTATGAAGCGGCCGGCCCGAAGCTGAAGGAAGTGCAGGACAAGGAAGCGGCCGAGATGGTGCGCGGCGTGGCGCACCGCTTCCTCGTGCCTGCGAACCGGACGGCGACGCTGGTCGACCATGTACTGTTGTTCGACTCGGTCGCCGGCAAGTACGTGCCCGATCAGGCCGTGCTGATCTCCGACGGCAAGGTGGCCAAGGTCGGCCCGGCGGGCAGCATCGCGGCGCCGGCGGGCGCGACGGTGCTCGACGGCAAAGGGCGCACGCTGCTGCCCGGCCTGTGGGATTCGCACCAGCATGTCGGCGATGACTGGAACCTGCTCCAGAACGTCGCCACCGGCATGACCAATTATCGCAGTCCGGGCTCGTCGATCGAAGATGCGCAGAGCATCTTCAAGCGCCGCGCCGCGGGCGACCTGCTGGCGCCCGACGGCAAGGTCTCGGTGATCATCGACAAGAAGGATCCGCTGGCGGCGCAGGGCGCGCTGACGGTCTCTTCGGCGGCGGAAGCCGTGGCGGCGGTGGACAAGATCAAGGCCGCCGGCATGTGGGGGGTGAAGTTCTACACCTCGATGGACCCGGCCTGGATCGCCCCCGCCGCAGCCGAGGCGCACAAGCTGGGGCTGCATGTGCACGGCCACGTCCCCGCGCATATGCGCCCGCTCGATGCGGTGCGCGCCGGCTATGACGAGGTCACCCATATCAACTTCATCCTGATGCAGGCGATGCCGCAGGATGTGGTCGACAAGGCCAATACCGCCGCGCGGCTGGAAGGGCCGGCGCAGTACGGCAAGGACCTCAACCTCGACTCGCTCGAGCTGCGCGCCTTCTATGCCGAGCTTGCCAAGCGCAAGACGATCATCGACCCCACGCTGACCGTGTGGGAACCGCTGATGACGTCGGACGGCAGCGCGGTGCCGCCCGAATATGCCGCCTATGTCGATATCGCGCCGCCGGCAGTGGCGCGCGGCTGGAAGATCGGCGGCTATCCGCTGTTCGCCGGCCTTACCCGCGCCGATTTCCGCAAGAGCTTCGGCAAGATGGTCGAAGTGGTCGGACGCCTGCACCAGGCGGGCGTGCCGATCGTCGCGGGCACCGACGGCTATGGCCTCGAACTGGTCCGCGAGCTCGAGCTGTACCAGCAGGCCGGCCTGACCAATGTCGAGGCGCTGCAGACCGCGACGATCGTGCCCGCGCGGATGGTGGGCATGGACGACCGCGTCGGCGCGATCGCGCCGGGCAAGACGGCGGACATCATCCTCGTCGAGGGCGATGTCTCCAAGGACATAGGCAACCTGCGCCATGTCCAGACGGTGTTCCTCGACGGCTATCGTCTCGACGGCGACGCGCTGCGCAAGGCGAGCGGGCTGACCGGCATGCCCAAGTAACACTTCGTTACGGCACCATTGCAGGTGCGGTGCGTTCGTCCTGCAATGGTCCCTTCTTCCACCCCCTTGCCTGATCGTGGCAATCGCCGGCGCGTTGCGCTGCCGATGGCGGTGTGGACCTTCGTGCTGGCGCTGCTGTTCGCCGCAGTCGCGCCGCTCGGCGAACCCGACACGCTGGCGCATGGCCCAGCGTTCAACCCCGCGACGACCAGCGTGGCGATCGCCGCCAAGCGGAGCGATCAAGCCACAGGCCTGTGGCAGAGCGTCCGCGGCGTGCGGCACGACGGCGCCGGCAGCGGCGGGGCCATGTTCGCCCTGGCACCGGCGCTCGCGTCTGTCCTGGTCCTCCTCGTTCTTTCCTACGCCTGCACGCCGGCCAAGCTGCTACGCCCGGTCCGCTGCGGTGCGCGCGGCGCACGGTCGCCACCGGCACGCCGCTGCTGAGGCGCCGAACGCGCCCCAACGCCTGAACTTCGCCTTCGCCGCCGCTGCGGCGGTAGAGGAGGACTGTATGCGTACAAGAAGAGGCAAGCGGCCCCCCAAATGGTTCGCCATCGCTGTCTGGTCCGGCATTGCCGGCACTGCGGCACTATTGGCAGCCGCGATCGGCGTGGCCCAGTCCTGACCTGCATCGACACCGGTCGCCTTCAGGCGCGACCGGTGTCGAACCAGTTATCCATTTCAAGGAGGATCGATGCCGCATCACGCGCCCCTGATCGCCACCATCGTTGCCGGACTTGTCGTAGCCTTCATCTTCGGCGCGATCGCGCACCGGATCAAAGTCTCGCCGATCGCCGGCTATCTGCTCGCGGGCGTCGCGGTGGGGCCGTTCACCCCGGGCTTCGTCGCCAATTCGGGGCTGGCCAACGAACTCGCCGAGATCGGCGTGATCCTGCTGATGTTCGGCGTCGGCCTGCACTTCTCGCTGCGCGACCTGATGTCGGTGCGCCGGATTGCGGTGCCCGGCGCGGTGGTGCAGATTGCCGCGGCGACCGCGATGGGCATCGGCCTCGCTTATGTCGCCGGATGGGGACTGCAGGCGGGCATCGTCTTCGGCCTGGCGCTGTCGGTGGCCAGCACGGTGGTGCTGCTCCGCGCGCTGCAGGGCCACGACATCGTCCAGACCGAGCGTGGGCGGATCGCGGTCGGCTGGCTGATTGTCGAGGATCTGGCGATGGTGGTGGCGCTGGTGCTGCTGCCGGTGCTGGGCGAAGTGATGGGCGGCGAGGGCGGCGGGTCGCTGCTCCAGCCCTTGCTTTCCACCTTCCTCAAGGTTGCCGGGTTCGTCGCGGTGATGCTGCTGATCGGCCGCCGGGTGATCCCGTGGACGCTGCAATGGGTGGTCGGCACCGGATCGCAGGAGCTGTTCCGGCTGGCGGTGCTGGCGATCGCGCTGGGCGTGGCGTTCGGCGCGGCGCTGGCGTTCGACGTGTCGTTCGCGTTGGGGGCGTTCTTCGCCGGCATGATCCTGGGCGAGACCTCGCTCAGCAGGCGTGCGACCGAGGAAACGCTGCCGCTGCGCGACGCCTTCGCGGTGCTGTTCTTCGTCTCGGTGGGGATGCTGTTCAATCCCTCGGTGCTGGTCGAGCAGCCGCTGGTGCTGCTGGCGGCGGTGGCGATCATCCTCGTTGGCAAGTCGCTGGCGGCGTACGGCATCGTCCGGCTGTTCGGCTATTCGAACCATACCGGGCTCACCGTCGCGGTGAGCCTGGCGCAGATCGGCGAATTCTCGTTCATCCTGGCGGGTCTCGGCACCGATCTCGGGCTGATGCCGGCGGCGGCGCGCGACGTGATCCTGGCCGCCGCGATGCTTTCGATCTTCCTCAACCCGTTCCTGTTCGCCTGGGTGGCCAAGCGGTACGAGGCGGCGGAAGCGAGTCGCGAGGCCGTCGCCCCGGTCGATCTGCCCAAGGGGCATGTGATCCTGATCGGCTATGGCCGGGTCGGCAAGATGATCGCCGAGGATCTCCAGCAGCACGGCAAGGCCTTCGCGCTGATCGAGGACCAGAACGACATGGCCGAGCAGGCGCGCAAGGCGGGTATCACCGTGGTGGCGGGCAATGCCGTTGACGTGCGGACGCTGGTTGCCGCGCAGATCGGCCAGGCGAGCAAGCTGCTGATCGCGATCCCCGCCGGGTTCGAGGGCGGGGCGATCCTCCAGCATGCCCGCCAGCTCGCGCCCGGCGTCCCGGTCGTGGTGCGCGCCCATTCGGCCGACGAGGTCGCCCACCTCGAAGGCCTGGGCGCCGACGAAGTGGTGATGGGTGAGCGCGAGATCGCCAACCGGATGATCGAACTCGCCCGGAGCATGCCCGCGGGATCGGATCAGCCGGCGATCAGCCCCGCATAGGCCGGCAGGCGGTGGAGCGTCGCGCCGTTCAGCGCCTCCACCACCGTCAGCCCGTCCACCAGGACGGGCGGCAGGTCGACGGGGGCCGCCGAGAGGTTGAAGGCGCAGACGAGGCGCGCGTCGCCGGCGGTGCGGGCGAAGACCAGCAGCGCTTCGTCGGCGTGGAGTACCGCCATCGCGCCTTCGACCAGCGCCGGGTGCTGCTTGCGCAGGTCGATCAGCCGGCGGGTGAGGCGGAGCAGCGAGGCGGGGTTGGCCTCCTGCACGTCGACCGCGCGTCCGAGATGATCGGGGCCGAGCGGCAGCCAGGGGCGGGCAACCGAGAAGCCGGCATTGGGCGCATCGGCTACCCAGGGCATCGGCGTGCGGGCGCCGTCGCGGCTGAGGGTGAGCGGCCAGTTGGCGATCGCCTCGGGGTCCTGCAGGTCCTCATAGCCGATCTCGACCTGGGTGAGGCCCAGTTCCTCACCATAGTACAAAATCGCATTGCCGCGTAAGGAGAGCAGCAGCAGCATCTTGAGCGCGGCGAAGGCGGCGCGATGCTCGGGTGCGACCCAGCGCGAGATCGCGCGGGGCGCGTCATGGTTCTCGAACGCCCAGCTCGGCCAGCCCACGCCCGGCGCCTCGGGCCACTCGGCGACGGCGTCGCGGACCAGCGCGGGTGTCAGGCGATCGGCGTAGAGGAAGTTGAAGCCATAGGCGCTGTTCAGGCGGGTCTCCCCGGCAGTGAACAGGTGCATCTCGGCTTCCGGAGAGGGGCCGCCGACTTCCGCGACGGTGAAGCGATCCGGATAGCCATCCGCCAGCGCACGCAGCTTCTCGAGCAGCAGCGGAATGTCGGCATGGCTCTGATTGTAGATATGGTGCTGGAAATCGAAGGGGCGGGTGCGTGGGGCGCCCGTGTCCGGCGCGGGCGGGTTATCGCACAGCTGCGGATCGTGCATCGTGAAGTTGATCGCATCGAGCCGGAAGCCGTCGACCCCGCGATCCAGCCAGAACTTGGCGGTGGCGAGGGTGGCGGCCTGCACGTCGGGATTGTGGAAGTTGAGGTCGGGCTGCTCGCGCAGAAAATTGTGGAGGTAGTACTGGCCGCGCCGCGCGTCCCAGGTCCAGGCCGGGCCGCCGAATACCGACTGCCAGTTGTTGGGCGGGCTGCCGTCGGGCTTGGCGTCGGCCCAGACATACCAGTCGGCCTTCGGGTTGGTGCGGCTGGTGCGGCTCTCCTGGAACCAAGGGTGCTGGTCCGAGCTGTGCGAATAGACTTGGTCGATCAGGACCTTGAGGCCCAGCGCATGCGCGCGGGCGACCAGTGCGTCGAAGTCCGCGAGGGTGCCGAAAACGGGATCGACACCGCAGAAATCGGCGATGTCATAGCCGAAGTCCCGCATCGGTGACGTGAAGAAGGGCGAGATCCACACCGCATCGACACCCAGCGCTGCGACATGATCGAGCCGTGCGGTGATGCCGGGCAGGTCGCCCACGCCGTCGCCGTTCGAGTCCGCGAAGCTGCGCGGGTAGATCTGGTAGATCACCGCGCCGCGCCACCAGGGCCGGGTTTCGGTGGAAAGCGCGCGCATCGTCATCAGGTTCACTTGGAGGCTCCGGCCGCGCAGACGGCATAGCCGAACGCGGGAAGGGAAAGGGTGAGGCTGCCGGGGGCGGCAGCGTTGGCGGGGCAGGTGCCTGCCAGGGTGCGGAAGGCGGTGGAGCCGGTCTCGACCTGGATATTGCCGGTCCAGGCCTCGCCGCCGGTGTTGAAGGCGATTACGGTTTCGGCGCCGGTCTTCGGATCGAAGCGCGAGACGGCGAACAGCCCGGGCTTGTCGCTGGCAAAGCGCGTGACCTGGCGACCGCGGGTGAGGGCCGGGTGGCTCGTGCGCAACCGGGCGAGCGTGGCGATCTCGCGGAACAGCGGGTGGCCGGGGTTGAAGCTCGGTGTCGCGGTCGTTGCATCCGTTCCGAGCAGCTTGTTGTCGTTGTAGCTGGCCACCTTGCTGCCGAACATGTCCTCGCGGGCGTCCTGGTCGTTGCCGTCGCTGACGAAGCCCTGTTCATCGCCGGAGTAGATCGTCGGAGCGCCGCGGAGCAGCAGCAGCATCGCCTGGGCGAGCTGGACGCGCTGGAGCAGTTCGGCCTGGCCGATCTTGGGATTGGCCTGCTGGATGAAGGTGGCAGCGCGGCCCGCATCATGGTTGCTGACGAAGGTGGGCAAGCGGTGCGCGGTCTTCTCGCCGCCCTCGTACAGCACGTCCGCCGCGAAGACCTTGGCGAGGCGATCGGTGCCCTTGCCGCCGGCGACGTCGATCACCGCCTGGTTGAACGCGAAGTCGAGCACCGCCGGGAACTTGTCGACGCGGGTGTGCTGGGCCAGCGCGGCGACCTCCGGATCAGCGACCTCGCCGAAGATGTGGAAGTTGGGGATGCCCCTTGCCTTGGCGCGGGCGAGCATCGCGGGGACGAAGGCCTGCCAGAACGCCGGGTTCACATGGCGCGCGGTGTCGATGCGGAAGCCATCGATGCCGAAGCGATCGATCCAGCCGCCGAAGATGTCGATCATGCCCGCGACGACACGCGGATGTTCGGTCATCAGGTCGTCGAGGCCGACGAAATCGCCCATCGTCGAGCTCTCGCCCGCGAAGGTCGAGTTGCCGCGATTGTGGTAGTAGATCGGGTCGTTGAGCCAGGCGGGCACCTTCACGTTGCGCTCCGCCTCGGGGACGACCGGCGTATAGGCATAGTCGGGGCGGGTGAGCCTGGCGAAGTTGGCGGCGCTGTGGTCGCCATCGCCCGCAAAGCCCGGGTTGATCGCGGCGCCCGTGACGCCGCCCTTGCGGCTATACGGATAGTCGGCGCGGCTGCGATAGCTGCAGTCGCCGCACTCGCGATACTGGATCACGTCCGCGGTGTGGTTCACTACGATGTCCATATAGACCTTGATGCCGCGCTTGTGGGCGGCGTCGACCAGCGTCTTGAACTCGGCATTGGTGCCGAAATGCGGATCGACCTGGGTGAAATCGGTGATCCAATAGCCGTGATAACCGGCCGATTCCTGCCCCTTCGGGCCCTGCACGGGCTTGTTCTTGAAGATCGGCCCGACCCAGATCGCGGTGGCGCCCAGCGCCTGGATATAGTCGAGCCGGTTCAGCACGCCCTTCAGGTCGCCGCCATGGTAAAAGCCCTTGGACGCGGGATCGAAGCCGGTCACGAGCCGGTCGCCGTTCAGCCCGCCGCGATCGTTCGCGGTGTCGCCGTTGTCGAACCGATCGGGGAGGAGGAAGTAGAGCACTTCGTCCTCGGGCAGCCGGTCGCGATAGGTCTGCGCCATGGCCGGCGTCGCGGCGAGCGCGGCGGCGAGCAGGGCGAGGGTGGTCGAACGGATCATGCGGCAATCTCCGCGTCCGCAGCGCCGTGCGTGCGGACGAAGTCGCTATGGGGGAGCATCTGCGCGACTTCGCGCGCATTGAGCTTGGCGAGAAGGTCGAGATATTCGGCGATCTGCGCGACGGGCGGCTGATCGGCGAGCGGGTGACGGCCATGCGCGGCGATGCCCTGGCCGACCAGCACCTGCAGCCAGGCGACGTCGCTGAACAGATCGCCGTCCTCGCGGACGATCTCGCCAGCTTCGCGCCACAGCGCGATCTTCCCGGCAAGGCCGGCGGGCGGCGGGGCTTCACGCCGCTCGCGCCAGAAGGGCTCATCGCGGTCGTTCGCCCAATAATGCAGGATCAGGAAGTCGCGGATACGCTCGCTCTCGTGCGCGGCCTGGCGATTGTAGCTGTCGCGCAGCGGCGCGAGCACGCGGCGGCCGGGGAGAAGCTTGAGCACGCGTTCCACGGCGGACTGGATCATGTGGATGCTGGTCGATTCGAGCGGCTCAAGGAAGCCGCTCGCCAGACCCAGTGCGATGACGTTGCCCGCCCAGGCGACTTCTCGCCGCCCGGTGCGGAAGCGGATCGGGCGCGGATCGCCAAGTGCGGGTTCGTCCAGCCCGGCGAGCAGCCGCGCGGCGGCGTCGTCGTCCGAGAGGTGGTTGCTAGAATAGACGATGCCGTTGCCGGTGCGGTGCTGCAGCGGAATCCGCCATTGCCAGCCGGCATCGTGCGCGGTGGCGCGGGTATAGGGGGTGAAGTCGCGGGCACGTGCGCTGGGTACGGCGAGCGCGCGATCGCAGGGCAGCCAGTGCGACCAGTCCTGATAGCCGACGCCCATCGCCTCGCCGATCAGTCGGGCGTGGAAGCCGGTGCAATCGAGGAACAGGTCGCCCTCGATCCGGCGATCGCCGTCGAGGTGGAGCGCAGCCACGTCGCCATCCTCGCCCTTGCGGGTGACGGCTTCGATCCGTCCCTCGTGCCGCACCACGCCGTGCGCCTCGGCATAGGTGCGCAGGAAGCGCGCATAGAGGCCGGCGTCGAAATGGAAGGCGTAGGGCATTTCCGGCAGCACCCGGGCGGTGCGGGCGGGGCCGCGCTGCATCCGGCCGGCAAGCGCTGCGACATTGTTGAGCGCATAGGCCGCCAGCGGCTCGGCGACCCCCTCTGCCATCCCGCGCAGCCACGTGTGCCGGAAGGCGAGCAGGCCATTGTCGCGGCCGACATCGCCGAACGCGTGCATGTAGCGCCCGCCCTTCGTCCAGCCGACGAACTCGATCGCCAGCTTGTAGCTCGCCTGGGTGGCGGCGACGAAGGCGTCCTCGTCGATGCCGAGGCTGGCGTTGAACATCCGGATCTGCGGGATGGTCGCCTCGCCGACGCCCACCGTGCCGATCGCATCGGATTCGACGAGCGTGACGGTGAAACCGGCGCCGAGGAAGCGGACCAGCGCCGCCGCGGCCATCCATCCGGCCGTGCCGCCGCCGGCGACGACGATGCGATATGGTGCTGCGACTGCCATGGCGCTCCCCCTCCGGTGCCGATGGAACGGCCCGATCTCCTGGCGGAGACCGGGCCGCCGTACTTTAGAACTTGTACGTGATGCCGAGATAATAATCGCGGCCGTAGCGCTGATATTCGCGCACCAGCCGGGTATCGCCCGCCTCGGTGGTGATGAACGGCGCATCGGTGAGGTTCTTGGCCTGCGCCAGGATCGCCAGACCCTTCAGCGGACCGGTCTGGAACTCATAGCCGATCTGCGCATCCAGCACGCCTTCGGACTTGCCGGTGCGGAACTCCGGATTTGCCGAGAGGCCGGCCAGCTCCGCGAGGAAGCTGTCACGCCAGCGATAGGTGGCGCGCGCCTGGAAGCCGTTCTTCTCGTAATAGGCGGTGCCGGTGGCGATCCACTTGGACTGGCCGGGCAGGGTGACCGGCGTGTTCGGGTTGCTGCCATAGACGACGCGGCTGTCGACATAGGAGCCGCTGGCGAAGATGCCGAACCCGTCGAGCGCGTTGGCGAACATGCTGAACGGCACCGATGCGGTGGCTTCCACGCCCAGGATGTCGCCGCGGCCGGTATTGTCCGGGGTCTTCACCAGACCGAACTGCGCATTCTGCGCCCGCACGATCGCCTGGGCCGCGGGGGGCAGGGCACTCAGCAGCGCCGAGAAGTCGTACAGCGTGCTGTTGTTCGGATCGACGAAGTCGGTCAGGTGCTTGTAGAAGCCGGCCACCGAGAGATAGCCGCCGCCGCGCAGATACTTTTCCAGCGAGATATCGATGTTGGTCGACTGGTACGGGCGCAGGCGGAAGTTGCCGCCGTCCGAGCTGAACGGGCTGTTCTGCGGCAGGCTGCCAAGGCCGAGCTTCGACAGGTCGACGTTCACCGCCTGGGTGATGCGCTCCTGGTCGAGGCGCGGGCGCACCATCGTCTGCGCCGCGCCCATCTTCACGTAGAAGGTGGGGACGAGTTCGAGGCTGAACGTCGCCGAGGGCAGGAAGTTGGTGTACTTGGTGCTGTCCGCGACCGGCGCCACGGTCACCACGCCGCCGTTCAGCGCCGCGATCGCACCCGCCGAGCCCTGGTCGGTATGCACCACTTGCAGGCCCAGCGTGCCCTTGAGCGACTTGCCGCCGACCGTGCCGTCGATCGTCAGCTTGGCATAGCCGGTATATACCTTCTCGGTGACGGTGTTGTCGCGCACCAGCGAGCCCGGGCGGTTGTCGAACACCGGCCGCAGCAGGCCGTAAACCTTGAGCGGATCATAGGTCAGCATCTTCGGCACGCCGAGATAGGCGAGCGCAACCTGCTCGCCGAGTACCGCGTCCGAGGGGACGGGGAAGCTGGTCGGGGTGCCGCTGGCGATGGTGCAGCCGGTGCCCGCGCCCGGCGGGCAGAGGAAGTAGGAGGTGTAGCGGCTCTGCTTCTCGCGACGGCTGAAGTTGCCGCCGATTTCCCAGCTCTTGATGATGCTGTCGCTGAACTCGCCGTTGAAGCTGGCGCGCAGCGACTTGAGGTCGTCCTCGAAATCCGGGCGGTTGAGGAAGCCGGCCTGCACCACCGACTGGGTGCCGTTATAGCCCCAGCCGCGCGGATCGGTGAGGCTGATCACGCCCGTGTTGGTATAGTCCAGCGTCGGCACGATGCTGTAGGTGCCGTTCGCATTCTGGTTGATCTTGATCGTGTCCTTGACGCCGGACTGATTATAGCCGGTGCCCGAATAGGTCTCGAGCAGGAAGTCGGTGCGGGTGGCGTGGCTCCAGCTGGCATCGACGACGAAGTGAATGCTGTCGCTCAGCTTGAAGTCGTTGTTCCAGCCCAGCGAGATGTTCTCGGCCTTGCGCTTGTTGTAATCGTTGCGCTGCACGGCGACGACGTTGGAGATCGTCGCGCTCGTGACCAGCCCGTTCTGGACGGTGTAACCCGGCTGGATCGTCGCGTTCGAGCCGTAGGCCGGCGCGATCGGGAACTCGATGCCGCGCAGGCGCTGCGTTTCCTCGAAGTGCGAATAGAGGCCGTCGAAGGTCGAATGGAAGTTCTCGCTCGGCTCCCACTCCACCGTCGCCACGCCGCCATAGCGCTTGAGCAGGTTCGACTGCACATAGGGCTTGGCGCCGCCGAGGAAGAGGTTGTTGCCGGCGTTGGACTCGGCCGGGAAGCCCCAGGCGGCGTAGCGCTCGATCTGGGTCGGCGTGTTCTGCGCGGAGACGCCGATCGCGATGCCCAGCGTATCGTTCGCGAATTTGTCGACATAGGTCGCCGACGCGCGATAACCGTAGCGGGTGCCGTCCGGATTGAGCTTCTTTTGCTCGTTCATCTGGCCGCGTGCGGCAACGACGAAGGTGCGCTGCGACTGGGCGAGCGGGCGCAGCATGCGCAGGTCGACCGTGCCCGCGATGCCGGCGGCGATCAGCGACGCGTCCGCCGACTTGTAGACGTTTACGTTCTTGAAGAACTCCGAGGGATACTGGTCGAACTCGACACCGCGATTGTCGCCGACGGTCACCTGCTCGCGTCCGTTGAGCAGCGTGGTGGAGAAGTCGGGGCCGAGGCCGCGGATCGACAGGCGCTGGTCGCGACCTTCGAGGCGCTGGGCGGTGACGCCGGGGATGCGCGCCAGCGAGTCCGCGATCGAGACGTCGGGCAGCTTGCCGATGTCTTCGGACGAAACCGAGTCCACGATCATCGTGTTGTTGCGCTTGATGTTCGCCGAACTGGCGAGCGCGGCGCGGAAGCCGGTGACGACGATCTCGCCGGGGCCGCTATCCTGCGCATCGGCGGCGGGGGTGCCGCTGTCCTGCGCGAAGGCGGCAGTGGTGAAGCTGAAGGCGATCGCGGCGGCGCTGGCGCCGAGGGCGATGCGGGCGGCACGACGGCCGCGGAACGTGCTGAGCAACATGTCTCTCCCCAATCTGTCTCTACCCCGGCTCTTGGGTGGCCGGATGAATGCCCGCCCCATGCGGGATGCGCCGGATCTGCGCAGTGCTGCATTCAATCTTGCAAAAGGGGGTATGGAGGCCAGCCGCTCACATACGTATTCAGGCCCGTTTCGGACCCGCTATGGCCTTTTGGCACCATCCGTAGATTGACGGGGGGTGCCGATCCCGCCCATGCATAATATGCGATGCGGTGAAAACGACCGCACGCCGGGAGAGGACCAGCATGGGCATGCAGCGCAAGCCTACATCATTCGATATCGCGCAGCTGGCAGGCGTCTCGCAGCCAACGGTTTCGCGCGCGCTGCGTGGCGAGTCGGGCGTAAACCCGGCGACCCGCCTGCGTATCGAGTCGATCGCCAAGCAGTTGAACTACCGCGTCGACAAGGCGGCCTCCAATCTCCGTACGCGGCACTCGCAGACGCTGGCGCTATTGTTCTTCGAGGATCCGACCTCGGACGATTCGCTGATCAATCCCTTCTTCCACTCGATGCTGGGATCGATCATCCGAACCTGTGCCGAGCATAATCACGATCTGCTGATCAGCTTCCAGCAGCTCTCCAGCGACTGGCACACCGATTACGAGGATGCGCGCAAGGCCGACGGGCTGATCCTGCTCGGCTATGGCGATTTCGAGCTGTACCGCGCGCGGCTCAAGGCACTGCGGGATGCCGGCACGCATTTCGTTCGCTGGGGATCGGTGCTGGCCGAGGGCGCGGGGCTGACCATCGGCTGCGACAATCGCGGCGGCGGCGGCGAGGCCACGCGGCATCTGCTCGGGCTCGGCCGCAAGCGAATTGCATTTTTGGGTACGGCGTCGAGCCACTATCCCGAGTTTCACGAGCGCTATCGCGGCCATGCCGAAGCGCTGGCCGGGGCGGGGCTCTCTGTCGACCCCGCGCTGCAGATCGATGCGATCACCACGGAGGATTCCGGGGCGGCCGCGGCGCAGGCGCTGCTCGACGGCGGCGCGCACTTCGACGCGATTCTCGCGGCGAGCGACCTGATCGCGATCGGCGCGATGCGGGTGCTCCAGGCCGCGGGCAAGCGCATTCCAGAGGATGTTTCGGTGATCGGTTTCGACGATATTCCCGCGGCCAGCTCAGCGAGCCCGCCGCTCACCACCGTCATGCAGGACGCCCGGCTTGCCGGCCGCACGCTGGTGGAGACGTTGATCGGACGGATACGCGAAAAGCCCGTCGGCCCGGCACTGCTGCCCACCAAGCTGATCGTCCGCAAATCGTGCGGGGCATGAGCGTGGAGAAACCCCGCCAGTCCTTCGTCGGCCTGTGGAACATCAGTTTTGGTTTCTTCGGGATCCAGATCGGCTTCGCGCTGCAGAATGCCAACATGAGCCGGATCTTCCAGTCGCTCGGCACGCGGCTGGACGACCTGCCCGCGTTGTGGGTGGCGGCCCCGCTGACCGGCCTGCTGGTCCAGCCGGTCATCGGGCACCTCAGCGACAAGACCTGGCTGGGGCGGCTCGGGCGGAGACGTCCGTACTTCCTCGGCGGCGCGATCCTCGCCGCGCTCGCGCTACTGTTGATGCCGGAAAGTCCGGCGCTGTGGTTCGCGGCAGGGCTGCTCTGGATACTCGACGCCTCGCTCAACATCTCGATGGAGCCGTTCCGCGCCTTTGTCGGCGACATGCTGCGCAAGGACCAGCACAGCGCCGGCTATGCGGTGCAGACCGCGTTCATCGGGATGGGCGCGGTGCTGGGGTCGATCTTCCCCTGGGCGCTCGAGCATCTCGGCGTCTCCAATGCCGCGGTTGCGCACGGCGTGCCGGACACGGTCAAATACGCCTTCTGGTTCGGCGGCGCGGCGCTGTTCTGCTCGGTACTGTGGACCGTGCTGACCACACGCGAATACAGCCCGGCGGAAATGGCGGCGTTCGACGGCCCCGCGGCCTCTGACGAAGCAGCGTCGGTGCGACTGCTCGCGGCGCGGCATCCGGCGGCGGGCCTGCCCTGGATCGTCGCGGGTGCGCTGGTCGTGCTGGCCGTAGCGCAGCTCCGGCTGGAGAAGGAAGTCTATCTGCTGGGCGGCTTGCTTGCTGCCTATGGTCTCGCGCAGATCGTCGCGATTCTGCGGGCGCGGGCAGGGCGGGCCAGCATGCTCGGCCATATCGTCGGCGACTTCGCCGGCATGCCGGTGCTGATGAAGCGCCTGGCGGTGGCGCAGTTCTTCAGCTGGTCCGCACTGTTCATCATGTGGATCAACACCACGCCGATCGTCGCGGGCGCCTTCTATGGCTCGCCCGATCCGAAGAGCGCGGGCTATCAGGAAGGCGCCAATTGGGTGGACGTGCTTTTCGCCACCTATAACGGCGTGGCAGCGGTGGCGGCGCTGACGTTGCTGCCCTTGCTCTCCGCACGCTTCGGCAAGGCGCGCACGCACATCTTCGGGCTGCTGTGCGGGGCGGCGGGCTATGCGAGCTTCTTCCTGGTGCGCGATCCGGCGTGGCTGATCGCCAGCGAGATCGGCATCGGCATCGCCTGGGCGTCGATCCTGGCCATGCCGTATGCGATCCTCGCCTCCAGCCTGCCCCAGGCCAAGCTCGGCATCTATATGGGGTTGTTCAACGTTTTCGTGGTGGTGCCGCAGCTGCTGGTCGCCACGGTCATGGGCTCGATCATGAACCGCTTCTTCCCCGGTGAGCTGATCTGGACCATGGCGTTCGCGAGCGGGACGCTGCTGCTCGCGGCGCTGGCGATGCTGCGGGTGGCGGCGCTGTCGCGGGAGTAGGCTATTTCCCGTCGCCGTGCTTGATCTCCGAGCAAGTCGAGGAGCGGATGGGCGAACTCTGCGACACGATGATGATGCCGATTGAAAATCAAAGCGTCAGAGATTCCTTGGTCACGATATCGAGAAAGTTTCGGCACGGAAGGCTGGCGCCTTCGGAAAGGTGAACAAGCCAAATCGACGTTATGGATTCCGGATCACCTAGGGGCCGGTAGGCCAGCCTGGCCGATTGCAGCGCACAGAGCGATTCGGCGACGACGGCAATACCCACGCCCGCTGCCGCCATACCGAGCAGCGTGGAGACTTCCCGAACCCGATGCTCGATGCGCGGCTCGACGCCGACGCCGCGCAGCATGCCCAGCAGCTCGTCGGTAAAGGTGGCACCGTGCTCGCGCGCATAGACGATCATCGGCTCGCCGGCGAGATCGCGCAGCGTGACCTCCTTGTCGGCGAGCGGGTGATCGGGGCGCAGCGCCACGAACAGGCGTTCGCGCAGAATCGGCGTCACCGCAACGCCGTCGCCCATCTCCGGCCTGCACTTGCTGCGGACGAAGCAGGCGTCGAGCGCATGGTCGGCCAGCGCGGTCAGCTGCGCCGAGCCGGCGACCTCGGTGAGGTTCAGCTTCACGTCGGGGAAGGCCTGCCGGAACGCGAAGATCGACCGCGCGATCATCGGCACGAACGGGGCGGAGGCATTGAAGCCGAGATTGAGCTCACCCAGTTCGCCCCGGGCCGCCCGGTGCGCGATATTGATCGCCCGTTCGGCCTGCTCCAGCGTCGCCCGCGCAGCGGGCAGGAAGGCGAGCCCGGCGCTGGTCAGCTGCACGCTGCGGCTGGTCCGCTCGAACAGGCGGACGCCCAATTCCGCCTCGAGCTGGCCGATCTGCTGGCTGAGCGGCGGCTGCGAAATGCCGAGCCGTGCGGCGGCACGGGCGAAGTGCAGTTCCTCGGCAACGCCGACGAAGTAACGCAGATGGCGTAGTTCCATGCATCGATACATAAGCGATATCGATCATGCCGCAAACAATATTGGACCCGGAAGGTTGGCCAGGCGCAGGGAAATGCTGCGACTGCGAACCGGAAGCAGCGCCGCACTGTCAATCCGGAGTTTCCCTGATGCGCCTGGCCGCTCACCTTTCTGCCCATTCCGTCGCGCGGGGCCGCGCTTGATCGGGATCGTCCGAGTCGCGCTCACGCGGCCGCTGACCTTCATCGTCATGGCCATCCTGATCCTGATCCTCGGCGTGCTCGCCGCCATCCGGACCCCGGTGGACATCTTCCCGGACATCCGCGTGCCGGTGATCGCAGTGGCCTGGCAGTATAGCGGCCTGTCACCGGACGAGATGTCGGGGCGGATCGTCACGCCGTTCGAGCGCGTGCTGACCACGACGGTGAACGACATCGACCATGTCGAAAGCCAGTCGATGCAGGGCATCGGCGTGGTGAAGATCTATTTCCAGCCCGGCGCCGACATCCGCACCGCCACCGCGCAGGTGACGTCGATCTCGCAGACCGTGCTGCGCCAGCTGCCGCCGGGCATCACCCCGCCGCTGATCCTCAACTACAACGCCTCGACCGTGCCGATCCTGCAGCTCGCGTTGTCGGGCAAGGGCATGTCCGAGGGTCAGCTGTTCGATACCGCGCAGAACCAGGTGCGGCCGCCGCTCGTCACCGTGCCGGGCGCCGCCATTCCCTATCCCTCGGGCGGGCGCCAGCGCCAGATCCAGATCGATCTCGATCCGCAGGCGCTGCAGTCCAAGGGGTTGTCCGCGCAGGACGTCGGCAACGCGATCGCCGCGCAGAACCAGATCAATCCTGCCGGCTTCGCCAAGATCGGCGGCTATCAGTACAGCATCAAGCTCAACAACGCGCCGGGATCGATCGAGGAGCTGAACGCGCTGCCGGTCAAGGTGGTCAACGGCGCGACCATCTACATGCGCGACGTCGCCCATGTCCGCGACGGCTCCGCGCCGCAGACCAATGTCGTCCATGTCGACGGCGCGCGCTCGGTGCTGATGACCGTGCTCAAGAGCGGCGCGACCTCGACGCTGGCGATCGTCCAGGGCATCAAGGACGCGCTGCCCAAGGCCACCGCGACGCTGCCCGGCCTGAAGGTTGCGCCGATCGGTGACCAGTCGCTGTTCGTGAAGGCGGCGGTGGAAGGCGTGATCAAGGAAGGCGTGATCGCCGCCGGGCTCACCTCGCTGATGATCCTGCTGTTCCTCGGCTCGTGGCGCTCGACCGTGATCATCGCGATCTCTATCCCGCTGGCGATCCTGGCGGCGATCATCGCGCTGTCGGCGACCGGCAACACGCTCAACATCATGACGCTGGGCGGGCTCAGCCTCGCCGTCGGCATCCTGGTCGACGACGCGACGGTGACGATCGAGAACATCAACTGGCACCTCGAACAGGGCAAGTCGGTGCGGGACGCGATCCTCGACGGCGCGGCGCAGATCGTCACGCCGGCCTTCGTCTCGCTGCTCTGCATCTGCATCGTGTTCGTGCCGATGTTCTTCCTGCCCGGCATCGCCGGCTTCCTGTTCGTGCCGCTGGCGCTCTCCGTGGTGTTCGCGATGATCGCGTCGTTCCTGCTGTCGCGCACGCTGGTGCCGACCATGGCGATGTTCCTGCTCAAGCCGCATGCGCCGGGGCATGGCCATGAAGCGGGCACGCCCGGCTCGCGCAACCCGCTGGTGCGTTTCCAGCGCGGGTTCGAGCATCGCTTCGAGAAGATCCGCACCGGCTATGGCGGGCTGCTGGAAAAGGCGCTCGCCACGCCGCGGCCGTTCATCCTCGCCTTCATCCTCGTGATTGCGGTGACCTTGTTCCTGGTGCCGCTGCTCGGGCAGAATTTCTTCCCGAACGTCGATGCCGGCGCGATGGCGATCCACGTCCGCGCACCGGTCGGCTCGCGCATCGAGGATACGTCCGCACAGTTCGACCGGATCGAGCGCACCATCCGCGGCGTGATCCCGGCCGACGAGCTGGTCTCGCTGGTCGACAATATCGGCCTGCCGGTCAGCGCGATCAACACAACCTATAACAACTCCGGCACCGTCGGCCCGCAGGACGGCGACATCCTGATCCAGCTGACCAAAGACCACGCCCCCACCGCCGACTATGTGAAGAAGCTGCGCGAGCTGCTCCCCAAGGCCTATCCGGGCACCCAGTTCGCCTTCCTGCCGGCGGACATCACCAGCCAGATCCTCAATTTCGGCGCGCCCGCGCCGATCGACATCCAGGTCTCGGGCCGCGATGCCGATGCCAATGCCGCCTATGCCCGCAAGATCCTCCGCCGGATCAGCACGATCGGCGGCGTGGCGGACGCGCGCATCCAGCAATCGTCGCGCTATCCGCAGCTCGACGTGAACGTCGATCGTAGCCGCATCGGCCAGTTCGGCCTGACCGAGCGCGACGTGACCACCAGCGTCGCCAGCTCGCTCGCCGGCACCTCGCAGACCGCGCCGGTCTTCTACCTGAACCCGGAGAACGGCGTGTCCTATGCGGTGGTCGCGCAGACGCCGGAATATCGCGTCGGCTCGATCAGCGATCTCGCCAACCTGCCCGTCACGGGCGCGAGCGGCGGGGGCAGCCAGGTGCTCGGCGGCATCGGCGCTATCGAGCGCAGCAACGGCGCCGCGGTGATCTCGCACTACAACATCAATCCCGTGGTCGACATCTTCGCGACGCCGAACGGGCGCGATCTGGGCGCGGTCTCGGCCGATATCGGCAAGGTGCTCGAGGGACTGAAGGGCGAGGCGCCCAAGGGCGTCACCGTCACCATGCGCGGCCAATATGCGACGATGAACAGCGCCTTTTACGGCCTGGGCTTCGGGCTGATCGGCGCGGTGGTGCTGATCTACCTGCTCACCGTGGTGAACTTCCAGAGCTGGCTCGATCCGTTCGTGATCATCACCGCGCTGCCGGGCGCGATCGCGGGCATCATCTGGATGCTGTTCACCACCGGCACCACCCTGTCGGTGCCGGCGCTGACCGGCGCGATCATGTGCATGGGCGTGGCGACCGCCAACTCGATCCTGGTGGTCAGCTTCGCCCGCGAGCGGCTGGCGGAACTGGGTGATGCCACCGCCGCCGCACTGGAGGCCGGCCTGGTCCGCTTCCGCCCGGTGCTGATGACCGCGCTGGCGATGATCATCGGCATGCTGCCCATGGCGATCGGCTTCGGCGAGGGCGGCGAGCAGAATGCCCCGCTGGGCCGCGCGGTGATCGGCGGCCTGATCGTCGCCACCTTCGCGACGCTGATGTTCGTCCCCGTCATCTTCAGCCTCGTCCACAAGCGCAAGGCAGGCGCTGCCCCCGCCGATCGCGGCCCCATTCCACTGGAGGAATCCCATGTCTGAGAACGGCAACAGCCGGCTCAAAATCACCGCGGCCGTCGCGGGGTTCGTCGCGATCGGTGCGGTCGCCACCGGCATCGTGACGCGGGCCAATTCGGAGCGCAACCTCGCCGCCTGGACCGCCGAGCAGGCGGTGCCGAGCGTCAGCGTGATCCACCCCACGCTCGCCGCGACGAGCGACGCGCTGCGCCTGCCGGCGAACCTGCAGGCGCTCAACAGCGCGCCGATCTATGCGCGCACCACCGGCTATGTTCGCCGCTGGCTTGTCGATCTGGGCGATCCGGTGCGACGCGGCCAGGTGCTGGCGATCCTCGACGCCCCCGATGTCGAGCAGCAGCTCGCCGCCGCCCGCGCCGACCTGCAGACCGCCCGCGCCAACCAGCAGCTCGCCCAGACGACGGCGACGCGGTGGAGCGCGATGCTCGCCAAGGACGCGGTGTCGAAGCAGGAAGCCGACGAGAAGCAGGGCGATCTCGCCGCCAAGTCCGCGCTCACCAACGCCGCGCGCGCGAATGTCGCGCGGCTGCAGGCTTTGACCGGCTTCACCCGGCTGGTCGCGCCGTTCGACGGCGTCGTCACCAGCCGCTCGACCCAGATCGGTGCACTGGTCGTGGCGGGCAATGCCAGTTCCACGCCGCTGTTCACCGTTGCCGATGTCAGCCGGATCCGCGCCTATGTTAAGGTGCCGCAGGCCTATTCGCAGCAGATCCACCCGGGCATGGAAGTCGACCTTTCGCTCCCGGAATTCCCCGACCGAAGCTTCAAGGCGACGCTGACCCGCACCGCCGATGCCATCGATCCCGCATCGGGCACGGTGCTGGTCGAGGTGCAGGCGCCCAATGGCGACCGCGCGCTGAAACCGGGTTCCTATGCGCAGGCGAGCTTCCCGCTCAAGGGCGGCGGCAACGCCGTCACCCTGCCGCCGAGCGCGCTGATCATCGGGTCCAAGGGCACCCAGGTCGCGGTGCTGGGCAGCGACGGCAAGGCACAGCTCCGCACCGTCACGCTCGGCCGCGACGAGGGCAAGGTGGTGGAGGTGATCGCCGGCCTGTCGCCCAACGACCGCGTGATCGACAACCCGCCCGACTCGCTACAGACCGGCGACCCGGTCAAGGTGCTCGCCAATGCGCATCGCTAAGGGCGCGCTGGTCGCGGCCACGGCGCTCGGCCTTTCCGCCTGCTCGATGGCGCCCGACTATCATCGGCCCGAGGTCGTGGCCGCGCCCGCCTACAAGGAAGGCGGCGCGTGGCAGACCGCCGGGACCAACGTGCCGGCCGCGGGCAACTGGTGGGAGATTTTCGGCGACCAGACGCTCAACGCGCTGGAGCGGCGGATCGAAGCCGGCAGCCCCAACCTTGCCGCTGCCGTCGCGCGCTATGACCAGGCCCAGGCGCTGGTGCGGCGAAGCCGGTCGGAGCTGATGCCGGAAATCGGTGTCGGCGCCGATCTCGAGCGCGACCGCGTCTCCGCCGCGCGCCCCGCCTCGCAAGGGCGGGCTGCGACCTACACCAACACGCAGATCGGCGCCTCGCTCAGCTACGAGCTCGACCTATTCGGCCGCATCCGCAACACGGTGAAGGCAAACCAGGCCAATGCTGAGGCGAGCGCTTCGGACGTCGCGGGCGTGCGGCTGGGACTTCAGGCGCGGCTCGCCAGCCTCTATTTCGACCTGCGCGGGCTCGATGCGCGGGTCGTGCTGCTGCGGGAGACGGTGACGGCGTTCCAGCGCGCCTATGACCTGACCGATACCCGCCACGACGGCGGTATCGCCTCGGGCATCGACGTCAGCCGGGCGCGGAGCCAGCTGGCCGGCGCCAAGGCCGAACTCGACGCGGTCGCGGCCGATCGTGCCGCCGACGAGCACGCCATCGCGGTGCTGATCGGCGAGAGCCCGTCGACCTTCTCCTTGCCCGTGGTCGACACGCTGGTCGCCCCGCCGGCCATCCCGGCGACGCTGCCCTCGACCCTGCTCGAACGGCGCCCCGACATCGCCGCCGCCGAGCGCCGCGTCGCCGCCGCCAACGCGCAGATCGGCGTCGCGCGCGCGGCGCTGTTCCCAACGGTGACGCTGGGCGGCGCTGGCGGCTTCGAGGCGGCGAGCGGCAGCCTGTTGCGCAGCGACAACAGCTTCTGGGCGCTCGGCCCGCTCTCGGCTGCGCTGTCGATCTTCGACGGCGGCGCTCGGCGCGCCAATATCCGCATCTCGCGCGCCCAATATGACGAGGCCGCCGCCACCTATCGCGAGACCGTGCTGACCGCCTTCCGCGAGGTGGAGGACGACCTCGCCGCCGGCCGCCACCTGATCGACCAGGAACGCAACCAGCGCGACGCGGCGGCGGCTGCCGAGCGCACGCGGGACCTGGCGATGACGCGCTATCGGGATGGCGCCGCCGATTTCCTCGAGGTGACGATCGCCCAGACGGCCGCGCTCGATGCGGAGCGCGCGTTGCTGGTGATACGTGCCAGGCAACTGGCGGTGGCGACCGACACGGTCCGCGCCCTGGGTGGGCTTTACTAGGTCGCCGGGGCTTGTCCTTCCAGCTACGCTTGTAAATAGATTGGTGGCTGGCCACCCGCACCTCCAACGCATTGCGGGCGTGGGCGGCGGCTCCGCGCTGCAACGCGCAAGGTGATCAGACCGGCAAGGAACGCGACGTCAAGAGTGGGCGCCTTTTGTTGCGTCGCCGCTGAGCCTCTTCAATCACACATATTGGTTCGCCGCGCGTCATGCGGGTGTGACAGGGTAGACAATTCCGCCGGCCGGACCTCGTGGACAAGTTGCTTCATCCGGCACTGTGCCGGCGCCTTGCCGGTAAAGCCCGGCGGCGCGACCAGCGGTTCCAACTTGCGCAGGAGCGCCCGCCGCTCGGCCGCAGCGATAGCCGACGTGAAGCCGACATGGTGGAGCAGCCCCGTATCGTCATAGAGGCCCGGCAACAGCGATGCGATGCCGTTCTCCCCCTTGGTGCGACGGAAGCCGCCGACCACACAATCGGCGGTGCGGTGCTGCTTCACCTTCAGCATCGCACGATCGCCCGGGCGATAGGGTTCGTCGCGCAGGATGAAGCGGGCGCGATTGAAGCCACCAGCGATATCGGGACCTGCAGCTTCGGTCGGCGGGCGTATACTGATGGTGCTCCCCGAGCTCGGGAACCCGCTGCTCCGGGTGCCAACCGAGGCGCAAGTCGCGCGCCCTTGCGCCGACGTTCTTCTTCTCGACGCGTTGGCGAATTGCTTCATGGCACCAATCGTCGCGCTTGTCGTTACCGCTCTGTAAGTGCTCCACCGGAGGATCGGGATGTCGCTCATCGTCAACGGAGCGAAGGTGTCGGCACCCGCCGATCCTCGCACGTCTTTACTCGACCTGCTGCGCGAGGACCTGCACCTCACCGGCACCAAGAAAGGTTGCAACCAGGGGGCGTGCGGCGCCTGCACGGTGCTGGTGGATGGCGAGCGCGTTCTCGCCTGCCTGACGCTGGCGGTGCAGGTGGACGGGCGGGAGGTTACCACGATTGAGGGACTGGCGGGCGCGGACGCCCTCCATCCGCTGCAGGTCGCGTTCATCGAGCATGACGGGTTCCAGTGCGGCTATTGCACGCCGGGGCAGATCTGCTCGGCGCTGGGCATGGCCGCGGAGGCGGCGCGCGGCGTCCCCAGCAATGTGTCGGCCGACCTTGCCGCCGAGGTGACGCTGTCTCGCGAGGAGATCCAGGAACGCATGAGCGGCAACCTGTGCCGCTGCGGTGCGCATAATGGGATCATCGATGCGATCCGGGCGACGCTCGCGGCGGAGGTCCCGGCATGACGCCCTTCACCTATCTGCGCGCAACCGATGCGTCCGAGGCCGTACGCCTGGGCGCGGGCGCCGGCGCCGCCTTCCTGGGCGGCGGCACAAACTTGGTGGACCTCCTACGCGAAACGGTCGCTTGTCCCGAAACGCTGGTCGATGTGAGCACGCTTCCCGCGACGATCGAGGAAACCGAAGGCGGCGGCCTGCTGATCGGCGCAGCGGTTCGCAATACCGCGCTTGCCGAGCATCGCGCGGTGCGGACGCGTTACCCGATGCTGGCGCGAGCGATTCTCGCCGGCGCATCGGCGCAGATCCGCAATATGGCGACCGTGGGCGGCAATCTGCTGCAGCGAACCCGCTGTACCTATTTCTACGACACCGACGGATCCCGCTGCAACAAGCGGCTGCCCGGATCGGGCTGCGACGCACGCGAGGGGTTCAACCGGATTCATGCGGTGCTGGGCGCGTCGGAAGCATGCGTGGCGACACACCCGTCAGACATGTGTGTGGCTCTGGCCGCGCTGGACGCCCTCGTGCACGTGACGGGCCCCGCGGGGTCGCGCAGCATCGCATTCGGTGATCTGCATCGTCTTCCCGGCGACGCACCCGATCGGGATACGAGCTTGGCGCACGGCGAATTGATCCAGGCTGTCGAACTTCCGCCGCTCGCCTTTGCGGCGACCTCGACCTATCGAAAGGTTCGGGACCGGGCGAGCTATGCCTTCGCCCTGATCTCGGTCGCAGCGGCGCTGAAGCTGGAGGGGGATCGCGTATCGGACGTACGGATCGCCTTCGGCGGCGTGGCCCACAAGCCTTGGCGCGCGATCAAAGCAGAAGCGGCGCTGCGCGGAGCACGCGCAACGCCTCAGGCCTTTTTGGACGCTGCGGCGCTGGAATTCCAGGACGCCGAGCCGCTCCGCGACAACGCGTTCAAGCCGGCACTCGCCGGACGCACGCTGGCGGCCGTGCTGCAGGCACTCGCAACGGGAGAAGCGGCGTGAGCATCGTCGAGAATGCCAAGCAGGCCGCGCAGGGCCTGGTTCAGGGCGCGTTGGAGCGGCTGGTGCCGCTTGCGCCCGACAGCTGGATTCCCGGCGGCGTGCCCGATCCGCTGATCGCCCGCAAGCACGGCGCTATCGGCACGCCGGTATCGCGGCTGGACGGCGCGCTCAAGGTGACGGGAACCGCGGCATTTTCGGCAGAGCATCGCTTCGAGAACATGGTCTACGCCGCGCTCGCCTACGCCACGATCGCGCGCGGCCGCATCGCCGCGATCGACAGCGCTGCGGCAGAGGCGGCGCCCGGCGTGGTGCTGGTTATGACGCACCGGAACGCACCGCGCATGGCGACGCCGCCCGCCTTCGGCTCGTCTCCCATGGGCGTCGGCCCCGCGGACCTGCCGGTGCTGCAGGACGACCGCATCCATTGGAACGGCCAGCCGATCGCCTGTGTGCTCGCCGAAACCCAGGAGCAGGCCGATCACGCCGTTACCTTGCTGCAGATCACCTATGAGACCGAAGCAGCGACGACCTCGCTTGCCGACGCCAAGGCCAAGGGAATCGAGCAGGCGGTCTTCATGGGCCATCCGCTGCTGAACGAAGTCGGGGACGCGGAAGCGGCCTTCGCGGCGGCGCCGCACAAGGTCGACCAGATCTATCGCACGCCCCGGCACAACCATAATCCGATCGAGCCGCACGCAGCCACCATGGCCTGGAACGGCGACACGCTGACCATCCACGATGCCAGCCAGATGGTGACCCAGCAGGCGCAGACGCTGGCGGACGTGTTCGGGCTCGAGACCGAGCAGGTGCGGCTCACCTCGCCCTATGTCGGCGGCGGATTCGGCAGCAAGGGACTGTGGGACCACCAGATCATCGGTGCCGCGGCGGCGCGGCTGGCCGGGCGGCCGGTCCGAATCGCGCTTTCCCGCGAGGGCGTCTACCGCGTGGTCGGCGGCCGGTCCCTGACCGAGCAGCGGGTGGCGCTGGGCGCCCGTGCCGACGGAACGCTGGAGGCGCTGATCCACACCGGCCTGTCGGTGATGACGCCGCACAACAACATGCCCGAGCCGTTCATCCTCGGCAGCCAGGCCGCTTATGCGTCGCCCAACATCCTGCTGAAGGTGGAGGTCACGCGGATGCACACGCTCGCCAACACCTTCATGCGCGCACCGGGCGAGGCGGTGGGCACCTTCGCGCTCGAATCGGCGATCGACGAGCTCGCCGAGCAGCTCGGCATCGACCCGGTCGAGCTGCGCCTCCGCAACGAGCCGGAGAAGGACCCGGTCAACGGCCGGCCCTTTTCCTCGCGCCACATCGCCGAGGCATGGCGGAGCGGTGCCGAGCGCTTCGGCTGGGCGGATCGTCCCGCGCCGGGTACGCGCCGGGAGGGCGAGTGGCGCATCGGCCAGGGCTGCGCGACCGGCACCTATCCCTATTACCGAATGCCGGGCGCCGAGGCCCGGATCACCCTGTCGCGCGACGGCGAGGACGTGCGCGCCAAGGTGGAGGTCGCCGCCGCCGAGATGGGCATGGGGACGGCCACCACCACCGCGCTGGTCACGGCCGAACGGTTCGGCCTCGGCATCGAGCAGGTCGAAGTGGTCTATGGCGATTCCGCCATTCCCGGCGCGATCATGGCGGGCGGATCGCAGCAGACCGCAGCGATCGGCGCGGCGGTGATTGCGGCGCATAGCGAACTGATCGGCGAACTGCTCAAGCTGGCCGGCAATGACTCGCCGCTTGCCGGCCTGTCGGCGCAGGAAGTTGGTTGCGACGACGGCGGTCTTGCCGCGCTGGCCGATCCTGCCCGGCGCGAGCGCTACGCCTCCATCCTCGCACGGGCGCAGCGGGATGCCATTACCGTCACCAAGGCGGGATCGATGCCGCTGGAGACGATGCATTGGTCCATGCATTCGCACAGCGCGCTGTTCTGTGAGGTCGCCGTCAACACCGTCACCGGCGAGACCCGCGTGCGGCGCTTCCTGGGCTCGTTCGACTGCGGCCGCATCCTCAATCCAAAGACGGCGGCCAGCCAGTTCCGCGGCGGCATCATCATGGGGCTCGGCATGGCGCTGATGGAGGAGACCCAGTTCGACGAGCGGAGCGGCCGCATCATGAATCCCAGCCTGGCCGAGTATCATGTGCCGGTGCATCTCGACGTGCCGGAGATAGACGTGATCTGGACGGACATCCCCGACCCCCACACCCCAATGGGTGCGCACGGCGTCGGCGAGATCGGCATCACCGGGGTGGCGGCCGCGGTGGCGAACGCGATCTATAACGCGACGGGCAGGCGCGTGCGCGACCTGCCGATCACCCTGGACAAGCTGCTTTGAAACCGGCTTCTTCGCAGAGGGGCACGGCGTGAAGCAGTTGGTTGCTTTCGATCTCGACGGGACGCTTGCCGAGAGCAAGCAGCCGCTCGAGGCGCCCATGGCCGCGTGCCTGAAGGCCTTGCTCGACATCGCGATGGTGGCCGTGATCTCCGGCGGGGACTGGAAACAGTTCCAGGTGCAGGTCGTCGCGCGCTTGCCGCAGGGTACAAGGCTGGAACGGCTGTTCATCATGCCGACCACCGGCGCCAAGCTGTACCGCTTTGCCGACGGCGGTTGGCGGCAGCTCTACGCTGAAACCTTCACCCCTGCCGAGCGCACCCGGATCCTAACGGCGTTGGAGCGCGCCGTCGCCGATGCGGGACTGCAACCGGAGCGGCTTTGGGGTCCCCAGATAGAGGATCGCGGTACCCAGATTACCTTCTCGGCGCTGGGGCAGGAGGCGCCTGTCGACGCGAAGAAGCGCTGGGACCCCGATCAGGCCAGACGATCTGCGCTCCAGGGCAGGCTCGCGGCGCAATTGCCGGGTTTCTCCATCCGGATCGGCGGAACGACCTCGCTCGACATCACGCGCGAAGGGATCGACAAGGCATACGCCATCGATCGCCTCGTCGATCATGCTGCAGTCCCGAGGGACGCGATCCTGTTCTTCGGCGATGCGATCTATCCGGGCGGCAATGACGATCCGGTGCGGGCCGCGGGCATCGACAGCGTGCGCGTGCGAGACCCGGCGGAAACCGCGACGATCTTGCAGGCGCTGATCGCCTGGAGCCGCAAGGATGGCGACGCGAGGTAGGTAGAAGGTGGTGGTCGGCGCCAGTGTGGCCACGCAGCGGCTTGCCCACGCCGCTCCCGAAGGGGCAATCGGCGCGGGCGTGCAGCGCTCAGCCAGCCTTGCGGCGGCCGGCGAGCTGCAGGGCGGAGGCGAGAAGGGCGAGGCCGATGCCGAGCGCCGAGACAGCGGTCCAGCCGCCGGCGTTCCAGGCCGCGGTGGAGGCAGCCGCACCGCCGGCCCCGCCCAGGAACATCGATCCCATGAAGATCGTGTTCAGCCGGGAGCGGGCCTCGGGGCGAAGCGCGTAGACGATGTGCTGGTTGGAGACGAGCACGCTCTGCACCGCGAAGTCAAGCAGGACGCAGCCGATCACCAGCCCGGCCACCGCATGCCACACGCCGAACACGATCCACGAGACCACGGTGAGCAGCGTGCCGGCGAGGATCACCTGGTGCGGCCCGCGCTTGTCCGCATAGCGGCCGGCGACAGGCGCGGCGAGGATGCCGATCGCACCGACGATGCCGAACAGCCCGGCAATCTCTGAGCCCAGGCCGAAGCGGGGCGTCTGCAGGTAGAGCGCGAGGATCGACCAGAAGGCGGTGAACGCACCGAACAACAGCGCCTGGGTCATGGCGGCTAGGCGCAGCGCGCCGAACTCGCCCCACAGGTGCACCAGCGAGCGGAGCAGGCTGGCATAGCTATGGTCGCTCGCCGGCTTGCTGTGCGGCAGCGTCACCGCCATCAGCAGCGCAGCACCCAGCGCCAGCGGCACGCCCAGCCAGAACATCGCGCGCCAGCCTTCGTGCGCGGCGACGAAGCCCGCCAGCGTGCGGCTGAGCAGGATGCCGCAGAGCACCCCCGACATTACCGTGCCGACGGTCGCGCCGCGTTTCTCGGGCGAGGAGAGCTGCGCCGCGAAGGGCACGATCTGCTGCGCCACGGTCGCCGAGGCGCCGAGCAGCAGCGAGGCGACCAGCAGCATCGCGGAGGAGGGAGCGAGCGCGGCGCCGACCAGTCCGGCGGCGAGTACCAGGAACTGGATCACGATCAGCCGCCGCCGTTCGACCAGGTCGCCCAGCGGCACCAGCGCGAACAGGCCCAGCGCATAGCCGAGCTGGGTGGCGGTGGGGACGAGGCCGGTCAGCGCGCCGGGCATCTCGCCTTCGAGGATCCCGAGCATCGGCTGGTTGTAATAGATGTTGGCGACGGCGAGGCCCGCCGCCACCGCCATGGCGAAGTTCAGCCCGCGGCCGAGTACGGGCGCGATCGGGCCGGCAGGATGCGTCGTGGCATGCATGCGATGGTCCTCACAAAATGCTTGCCGGCGCTGGCGCGATGTCGGTGTTCGGGCTGCCATGTCGGCGGTTTCGATGCGGCGGATATGGCATTGCAACGGATATGGCGGTACTCATCTGATCGGTTAGGGCAGTGTAACTGAAAGCGATATAATGGACCTCGCAGCGCTGGCGATCTTCGTGGAGGCGGTGCAGGCCGGGAGCATCGCCGGTGCAGCGCGGCGGCTTGGGATCGGCGCGATGGCGGCGTCGCGCGGGCTGGCGGCGCTGGAGCAGGAGGTCGGCGCGCGACAACCATCTCGTCGCCCGCAAGCTGGCCGACAATCCCCGCCGCCTGGTGGCGTCGCCTGCCTATCTGGCGGAGCGGGGAACGCCGCAGCGCATCGAGGAACTGTCGGCGCATCAATGCCTGCTGCCGACCAACATGACGCACTGGGAATTCGCGCAGGGCGGCAAGCGGGTCCGGCAGCGGGTGGGCGGTGCGTTCAGCGCCAACTCGATCGAGGCGATCCATCAGGCGTGCCTGGGTGGGCTCGGGATCGCCAATCTGTCGAGCTGGGACGTGGATCCGGCGATCCGCAGCGGCGCGCTGGTCGAGGTCGAACTGGCGGACGGCGTGCCCGATCCGCTCGCCATCTGGGCGGTCTACCCGACCGCGCAGCTGGTGCCCGCCAAGGTGCGTGCATTCATCGATGCACTCGACCAGGCACTGCGCGAGATGCTGGCCGCCGACGGAGTGCGGCGTCTCAACCTGCCAGCCCGATTGCGGCCTTCACCCCCGCCGGCGTGAGCGGCATGTCGCGCAGCCGCGCGCCGGTTGCGTTGGTGATCGCGTCGCCCAGTTCAGCGACTGGAGGATGCCGCCCTCCAGCTGGTTAAGGATGTCGTCGGGCGAGACAGGTTGGCCGGCATCGATCTCCATCGCAATCGTGCATTCTCCCAAGAGGATCGCTCGAGCCGGCCACGACCTGCTCCGTACCGGTGGTCAGGGCTGCCACGTCGGTCGGTAGGACGGATCGAGTTGCCGATCGAGAAAGTAGGCGGCGCTGATAAAGGCGAGGTGGGTCAGCGCCTGGGGGAAATTGCCGAGCGGCAAGCCGCGCGCGTCGGTTTCTTCGGCGAACAGGCCGAGATGGTTGGCATAGGCGATCCCCTTCGCCAGGACCAGCTGCGCATCGTCGAGCCGACCCGCGCGGGCGAGGCACTCCGCATACCAGAAGGTGCAGGTGGTGAAGGCGCCTTCGTTGCCTTTCAGACCGTCGCCGCCGCGATACCGATAGACCAGCCCGTCGTCGCAGAGCTGCGCGCCGATGGCGTCGAGCGTCTTGAGCCAGACCGGATCGGTCGAGGACACGAAGCGCACCAGCGGCAGCATCAGCAGCGCCGCGTCGAGCGTGGTGCCGCCGCGTTCCTGGACGAAATAGCCATGCTCGGGGTGGCGGAAGTTCTTCCAGACGTCGTCGACGATCGCGTCGCGGGCCTCCGTCCAGGCGACGAGCGGGGCGGGCAGCGAGCGCTTCCTGGCAAGGCGGATGGCGCGGTCGAGGGCGACCCAGCACATGACGCGCGAATGGAGGAAGTGGCGGGGTTCGGACCGCATCTCCCAAATGCCGGCATCCGGCTCCTGCCAGTGTTCGATCACCTGGTCGACGAGCCCGCAGACATGCCGCCAGCCTTCGTGCGGGATCGCGGGCCCATATTTGTTGGCGAGATAGGCGCTGTCGAGGAGCTCGCCGAAGATGTCGAGCTGCGTCTGTTCGCTCGCGGCGTTGCCGATCCGCACCGGGCGGCTGTCCGCATAGCCGGCCAGATGCGCCAGTTCGCGTTCCTCGTCGGGAGCGCTCCCGTCCAGCGCGTAGAGTATCTGCAGCGGGTTCTGGCCGCCAGCGGACATGATGCGCTCGCCGACCCACCGATAGAAATGCTCGGCCTCTTCGGTGAAGCCCAGCCGGAGGAAGGCGTAGACGGTGAAGGACGCATCGCGGATCCAGGTCGCGCGATAGTCCCAGTTGCGTTCGCCGCCTTTCGCCTCGGGCAGCGAGAAGGTCGCGGCGGCGGCGATAGAGCCATGGCGGGCGGAGGTCAGCAGCTTCAGCGTCATGGCCGAGCGCAGCACCTGTTCCCGCCACCGACCGTTGTAGGTCGATTTGCCCAGCCAGGAACGCCATTCCTGGGTGCTCGCCTCGATCTGCGCGCGGACGGCATCGTCGTCGGGCCGCGGCATCCCGTCGTCGCCGAGGACGAACCAGGCGCTTTCGCCCTTGGACAGGGTGAACCGCGCGCCCGCCTCGCCGTGCCGCCGGTCGAGCGGCACGGAGGCGAAGAGGCAGAGCGAGAGATCCTGCCCCGAAAAGCGGACCCCGCCGTCCATGTCGGCGACGTTCGGTACCTCGCGCGCATAATCGAAGCGCGGCGTGCAGCGCGTGGCGAAGGTCACGGTGCCGCTGGTCATCGTCACCCGGCGGATCAGGGAGCGCGTTTCGCGCCCGGCGCGGCGGCGCGCCTCGGGCTGGGGCATCAGGTCGACGACTTCGGCGCTGCCCTGCTCCGTCATCCAGCGCGTCAGCAGCACATTGGTGTCGGGCAGGTAGAGCTGGAGGTAGCGCGGCTGGTCCAGCAGGGGCGCAATCCGGAACGCGCCGCCGCGCTCGCGGTCGAGCAAGTCGGCGAAGATCGTCGGGCTGTCGAGCGACGGCCAGCACAGATAATCGATCGTGCCGTCGCACGCGACCAGCGCCGCCGTCTCCAGGTCGCCGATGATGCCATGCTCGCCGATCGTCCAGCGAGGCTCAGCCATTGTCGCGGAATTCCGGGTAGAGCGACATGCCGCCATCGACGAACAACGTGGTCCCCGTCACATAATCGGCCTCGTCCGAGGCCAGCCACACGACCGCACGTGCGACATCCTTGGGCTCGCCGATGCGGCCATAGGGGATCAGCCGAAGGAGCTTTTCCAGCGCTTCCTCGCTGTCCCAGGCTTCCTTGTTGATCGGTGTGCGGATGGCGCCCGGTGCGACGGCGTTCACCCGGATGCCGTCGGCGGCGACCTCCTGCGCGAGCGAGCGCGTCAGCATCCGCACGCCGCCCTTGGCGGAGGCATAGTTGATATGCCCCGCCCAGGGGATGATCTCGTGCACCGAACTCATCGCGACGATGACGCCGGCGCTGCGGGCGGGACGCCCTTGCTCGGGTTGCGTCCGGAAGCGCTTCACCGCCTCCCGCGCGCAGAGGAACTGGCCGGTCAGGTTGATGCCGATGACGGTGTTCCAGTCCTCCAGCGTCATCTCGGCGACGGCGGCGTCCTTCTGCACGCCGGAGTTGGAGACGAGCAGGTCGATGCGGCCGAAGGCGGCGGCGGCTTCGTCGAACAGGCGGATCACCTCCGCCTCTTTCGACACATCGGCCTGCACTGCGATCGCGCGCCCGCCCTGGCCGGTGATCCGCTGGACCAATTCCTCCGCGGGCTCGGCCTGGGCGTGGTAGTTCACCGCCACAGCCGCACCGGCCGCCGCCACCGCCTCGGCAACCGCGAGGCCGATGCCCGAACTCGCACCGGTGACGATCGCGGCATGACCCGCGAGGGAGGCGTTGGTCGACGGCATGAGCGTGTCTCCAGAATTGCACAGAGTGGCAGGACGTCGCGCGACAACGCACGATCGGGCGGGGCGGCTACCGAGAAAACTGCGCCCGGTGGTGCAGCAGGAAATCGGTGAAGTCGTGCGGCGGCTTGCCCGTTAGGCGCTCGATCTCGAAGGTAGGGTCGATGTCATGATGCCCGGCGACGACGTCGGCGAACTGCACGACCAACCCCTTGGCCATCCAGCCCGAGTTGCCCGTCAGGCGCAGCAGACCCCAGAAGAGCGAGGAGGGTAGGTCGAGATAGCGGACCTTGCGCCCCAGCACTTTCGACAGGCGGGCCGCCGCCTCCTTCATGTCCAGCGTCTCCGGCCCGGTGAGAAAATAGGTCGCGCCTTCATGGCCGTCCTCTGTCAGAACGGCGGCGGCCACACCCGCGACGTCGCGGGTATCGGCCCAGGAGACCGATCCCTTGCCGGCCACCTGGGGCAGGAACCCCTTGGCGATCGGATCCTTGAACCACAGGAAGTTCTGCATGAACGCGGTGGGCTTGAGGATCGTCCAGCCGATCCCCGATGCGCGGAGGTGATGATCGATCAGCGCATGCGCCTTCGCCCAGGGCACGGGCGAGCGGACATTGCCGTCGGAGGCGGAGATCTTGACGATCCGGCGCACACCCGCCTCCTTGGCGGCATCGATCGCGGCGGTCTCCTGCGCCACCTGCTGCTGGGTGGGAGGCGTGATCAGGAACATCGTGTCGATGCCCTGCATCGCCGCCGCGAGCGTTTCCGGCTGATCGAAATCGCCGCGAACGGCATTGATGCCCTTCTTTGCCAGGCTCTCGACCTGCTCCTGCTTGCGGCACAGGGCGCGGAACGGCGTTCCGGCGTTCTTGAGCAGGCGGCACACTTCACCACCGATGCCACCAGTGGCACCTGATACCAGGATCATGACGAGTTTCCTTTTACGCGTGGGGGTCGGGAAGCGCGGCGGGGGCGGCGCGATCAAGCCATTCCGAGAGGATGACGTTCATTGCGTCGAGCGTCTGAATCGCGTCCCGGATACGGGCGCGACCAACCCGATCGGCGATTTCCTTGTCGAGCGGGGCGACCGCCTGCTCGGCGCGGGTCACCGCCGCCAACCCGGCTTCGGTGAGCACGACGAGCTTGGCGCGGCGGTGCTGCGGATTGTCCTGGAACGTGACCATGCCGCGCTCGGCCAGCAGGTCGACGACACGCTGCACCGCCTGCCGGGTGAGCCCCATATTGCGGGCGATCGACACGGTGGGGAGTGGCACGGGCGAGTAGCGCAGGGCGCCCAGGACTTGCCACCAGGCACTGGTCAGCCCGAGAGGGGCGACCAGTTCATTCCCGGTCGCGATCAGCCTGCCGCTGGTTGCAAAGACGGCCAGCGCAAGCTCTCGAACATCCGTTTCCTCGTTTGGCATCCAACCAGAACCCAATTTGACAGCATATTGTCAAACTAGGCATAGAAGTGTTGGTTCCCTCGAAACGACCAACATCGATGTGCAGGCGGCAATCGCGGGATATCTCAGATGTTCGCGTGCGCAGTCGGGTTCTCGCCGGCCGTATCGGGATAGGCGACCGTGCACTACAACTCCGCTGCAGCCTCTGGCCGGTTTCTCGCGAAAACAGACGCTCTTGCAGGACATTTCATCTTCAACGCATCAAAAAGAAAAGTTGATATATTTAAGTTGACGATATGGGCGCTTTGATCTCTACATGCTCCCCGGACGACAAAAGTCGCTAGTGCGGGAGGGAGAGGATGCGCACCTGGACAAGGCGCAACCAAGGCTGCCTCCCCTTGTATGGGAGTTTGAGACATGGTGAAGTCCTTCCATCTCCGCCGCAGCAATCTGCTTTGCGCAGTCTCCATTCTCTGCATGGCCACCAGTGGTGTTGCCTTTGCGCAGGAAAGCGCGCCGGCTGCTGACAGCGCTGCCGGACAGGACAACGAGATTGTCGTCACCGGCATCCGCGCGTCTCAGGCCCGTGCCATCGAAGTAAAGCGCGACGCCGCGTCGGTGGTCGACGCGATTTCGGCAGAGGACATCGGCAAGCTGCCCGACGTGACCATCTCCGATTCGCTTCAGCGCATCACCGGCGTGCAGATCCGCCGCGACGCGGGCGAGGGCGCTGCAATCAACATTCGCGGGCTGCCCCAGGTCACCACGCTGCTCAACGGCGAAGCCTATCTCGGCGCCAATTCGATCACCACGATTCAGCCCAATTTCAACGACATCCCGTCTCAGCTCTTCTCCGGCGCGGACGTGATCAAGTCGACCACGGCGGACCTGCTCAATGCCGGCATCACCGGCACGGTGAATCTGCGCACCCGCCGCCCGTTCGACCTGAAGCGCGGCCTCACCCTCGCCGCGACGGCCGAAGGCTCGTACGGCGACAAGACCAAAAGCTGGGACCCGAACGTCAACGGCCTGGTCGGCTGGCAGAATGATCGCGTCGGCTTCATCGTCTCCGCCGCCTATTCGGACCTCAACCTGTCCAATTCGCACAACGGCATCCAGGAAGGCTATGGTGCCGCGCTCCACAACGAGGGGCTGGCGGATGCCACCAGCTGCGGCGGCTTCTCGCCCCAGGCCCCGGGCTGCACCGCAACGACGCGCCCGCGCGGTACGCCGGTAGCCGGCGGCATCGACGTCAACGGCGACGGCGATGCCAACGACACGTTCATCGTGCCGCAGGGCTTCACCGCCTGGAACCGCATCACCCAGCGCCAGCGGCTGGGCGTGAACGGCTCGTTCCAGGCCAAGCTCAACGACGCGCTCAGCTTCACCGCCGACGGCTTCTACACCCAGCAGACCCAGTATAACCGCACCGCCGGCATCCAGATGCAGAACGTCAACTGGCAGGCGGCGGAGTTCGTGCCCCTCAAGTCGCAGGATACGGGCGCGACCTCGGGCGGTTACCACGTCAACACCACCCAGGTGTACCAGTACGACCTCGGCAACTTCGATTCCTACTCGGAAACCTACAAGTGGAAATCGGAATCGCAGAACTACAATGCCGAGCTGAAGTTCGACAACGGTGGCAAGTTCCGGGCGACGCTGCGCGGCCTCTACGGCAAGGCGACGCAGAACCAGGACCAGAGCTACCTCCAGTTCAGCGTGAGCAACGGCATCCAGTGGCAGCCGGGTGGCATCGGCCATTATCCGGCGGCGCTGGGCGGGGACCGCGCCTTCAATCCTGGCGGCTATACGGTCAACACGCTGGCCGGCCTCAACTCGCTGCGCGCGACGGTCGACTATACCAGCGACGAGCCCAGCTTCACCCTGCCGACCCAGCTGACCTCGCTGCTCGGCAATGCGGCCAATTACGCGCTGAAGACGATGTCGTCCGAGGACAATTACCGGCGCCGGGCGGACCTGAAGGTCGGTCGCTTCGATGCCGAATATGACATCGGCGACACGTTCAACGTCACCGGCGGCATCCGCTACAGCGATCGTTCGGTCGACAATTACCAGTTCGAGCGCGTCGCGCCGGTCTATGCCGGCCAGGGCGCGAGCAATGCCGCCGGCTGTCTGGTCAAGTGGAAGGCGTTCGACGTGTCCGTGAAGGACTCCACCTGTTCGGCGGGTGACGGCGCGGGCTTCTACACCGCGGGGCTGACCCGCAAGGCGACCGATCCGGTGTTCAACGGGCAGGTGAAGCCGTACAACCTGCCGGGCAGCGGCCTGCCGGCGGTCTATGTGCTCGACCCGCACACGATGGACAATGCCGCGGCGTTCCAGAACGGCTTCTACCCGAACGAGCAGGAGCATCTGAACCCGGGCGCTTCCTACGATGTCGGCATCAAGCAGTGGTCCGGCTATTTCCAGCTCAACTTCAAGGAGCTGGAACTGGGCGGCATCACCGTGCGCGGCAATGGCGGTCTGCGGGTGATCAACACCAAGCTCGACATTCGCCAGAATGTCGTGGGCGGCCCGCTGCCCTACGGCCTGTCCAACCAAGACGGCGGCGACCTGCGCACCCAGCGCGAGTTCACCGACTTCCTGCCCGCGTTCAACCTGGCCTTCGACTTCACGCCCAAGCTGCGCCTCCGCCTCGCCTATGCACGGACGATGACGCTGCTCAACCTCGACCAGTGGGGTGGCGGCCTGACCCCTGGCTATGCGATCGATACCTCGACCGGCCTGTTCCGCGTCACCGGCGGCAGCCAGGCGGGCAATCCGCAGCTCGATCCGTGGCGCGCGGACAATCTCGATGCCTCGGTCGAATATTATATCGGCCGCGCCTCGATGCTCAGCCTCGCGGCCTTCTACATCGACGTGCAGAGCTTCATCCAGAACGGCATCATCTACCGCAGCGACCTGCCCGACAATGACGGCGTGGTCCGCAACCGCACCGTGCCGATCAACACGCTGGTGCAGGGCGGCGGCGGCACGCTGAAGGGCATCGAGGCGTCGTGGAAGCAGTCGCTGGGCGACATCGGCTTCATGCCGACCTTCGCGCGCGATTTCGGCTACGACCTGAACTTCACCTATTCGCCCTCCAGCACGGGCGACAAGGATCTGGCAGGGCAGGACATCCCGTTCCAGGATAACTCCAAATATCAGGCCAATGCCGCGCTCTATTACCAGGCGCACGGCATCCAGGCGCGCGTTGCGTGGAACTATCGCTCCAAGCGCGCCGTCCAGTCCAACTTCGTCAACGGCCTGACGGGGTCGGAACTGTACCAGGCGCCGACCAACTATGTCGACGCGTCGATCAGCTACGACATCACGCCCAATGTGACGATCTACGGTCAGGGCCAGAACCTGACCGGCGAATATGAGAAATACTATATCGTCTATCCGGACGAGCGCGCGTACAACAACATCTACGAGCGCCGCTTCATGGCCGGCGTGCGCGCGAAGTTCTGATCCTGCTCTCTGAGGCGCCTCGGTCCTGTGCGGACCGGGGCGTCGCTCGTTCCGAGTGCTTCCGCCGCTCGCGGCTTGGCCCTAGGAAAAGAAGATGCGCGCAGCCGGACAACCCATTCGCTCCATCCTGATCGTCGGCGGCGGCACCGCCGGCTGGATGGCGGCCGCCCTGCTCGAGCGGCTGCTCGATCGCCAGCCGGTGACCATCACGCTGCTGGAGAGCCCCGATATCCGCACCGTCGGCGTGGGCGAGGCGACGGTGCCGGCGATCCGCGACTATTTTCGCGCGATCGGGGTGAGCGAGGCGGAGGTGCTGCGCGAGGCCAAGGGCACGGCGAAGCTCGGCATCGAATTCCGTGATTGGGCGCGGCCCGGCAACAGTTTCTTCCACCCCTTCGGGCTGTACGGGATCGCGTCGCGCGGCGTGGGGTTCCACCATTACTGGCTGAAGCGCCGCGCCGGCGGTGACCAGACGCCGCTCGCAGACTACTCCCTCGCGACCCAGATGGCGCTGCGCGGGCTGGTGATGCCGCCGGCGGAGAATCCGCCCAACGACCTCGGCATCTTCGACTGGGCGGTGCATTTCGACGCGGGGCTGTTCGCCCGCTTTCTCGCGCGCCTCGCGACGGGGCGGGGCGTACGGCATGTCGAGGGCACCGTCGCGACCGTCGAGCAGGACGGCGAGAGCGGTTTCCTCACCGGTGTGACGCTGCAGAACGGCAGCCGTATCGAGGTGGATCTGTTCCTCGACTGCACCGGCTTCCGCAGCCTGCTGCTCGGCGGCACGCTCGGTGTACCCTATGTCGACTGGAGCCATTTGCTGCCGTGCGACCGCGCGGTGGCGATGCCCTGCACGCATGGCGACGCCTTCACGCCCTATACGCGCAGCACGGCGCTGTCGGCCGGATGGCAGTGGCGCATTCCGCTCCAGCACCGCGTGGGCAACGGCTATGTCTATGCCAGCGCCCATCTCTCCGACGACGAGGCGCAGGCGGTGCTGCGCGGCGGGCTGGAAGGGGAGGCGCTCGCGGAGCCGAACTTCCTGCGCTTCATCACCGGCCACCGCGCGCGCGTCTGGGAGAAGAACGTCGTCGCGCTCGGGCTGTCGGCAGGCTTCCTTGAACCGCTGGAGTCGACAAGCCTCACCCTCATCCAGTCGGGGGTGGAGCGGCTCGGCAACCTGATGCCCGATCGCGGCTTCGCGCCCGAGCTGGCGGACGAGTTCAACCGCATTACCAGGTTGGAATATGCGCGGGTCCGCGATTTCCTGCTGCTCCATTATTGGGCGAACGGCCGGGTAGGCGAGCCGCTATGGGACGCCTGCCGCAGCCTCGCACTGCCCGAGGAACTTGCCCACAAGGTAGCGCTGTTCCGCAGTCGCGGCGTGTTTGCGCGCTACGAATGGGAATCCTTCCGCGATCCCAGCTGGCTGTCCATGTATGCGGGGTTCGAGCTGCTGCCGGACCGATATGATCCCCTCGCCGATCACTTCACCGATGGCGAACTGGAGGGTGCCTTCGCCCGCATGCGGGAGGCGATCGGCCGCGCGATGTCGCTGGCGCAGCCGCACCGTGACTATCTCCGGGCCATCGGCGGCCTGGCGGGAGCGGGCGTCTAGGGCAGCAAGCGCTCGCCGTTCAGCGACATTGCTCGGTTCTGCGGCGGCCCGTTCGGAGCAGCGCGCCGTGGAAACGCGGCCAGTCGCGTCGATCGCGCGGGCGCAGGGTGCGCAGGCGGAGCGGCAGCCAAGCCTCGGCGGCACGGATGGCGGGCTCCTGCGCGATCCGGGCCATGTCCGTCGCGAAGGGGGCGAAATAGACCGACTCCCCCATCGAGCCCCGCATCTCGGCCAGCGCCTGATCGATGCTCGCACCGTGCACATGTAGCGCGATGTCGGCGAGGCCGCGGCAGATGCGGAAGAGCATCCAGTGGAGATGGCCGAGCAAGGCGTGCGGCTGGGCGAACAGCCCGTCCTCGGCCATCAGCATCTCGGCATAGCTTCCCCAGCCTTCCGGGAAGGCGGCGGCATAGCGTAGCCGCAGCGGATGCGGCTGGGCACGGGCTTCTTGCGGCAGCTGCGCCATATGGCCCGGCAGCAGCTCGTGCGCGACGACGCTCGGGAGCGAGAAGCTTGGACGTCGACGGATGTCCTTCAGGTCCACGACATAGGCACCGGGCACCCCCGCGCCGGGGAGGACGCGGTACCCGCCCTTGCCGGCAGCGATCTCTTCGGCGCTTAGGGCGCGGATCTCGACCGCGCGGCATTCCGGCGGCAGGGTGCCGACGAGCCGTGACAGGCGGGGCTGGATGGCGACGAGCGTCGCGCGCATCGCGTCCACGGCGGCGGCGCGGCCGTCGCCATCGTCCGGGAAGAGGTAGCGCGGATCGCGCCAGAGTCGCTCGAAGCGCGCGCCGACCGAGGTCCCGGGGAGGCCGAGGCGGTCGAAGGCAGCGGTTGCGCGCGCCACCAGCGCGCCATGGGCGGCATGCAGGTCCCGCTCCACCCGCATGAGCTCGGCATCGTTTCCGGTGATCCGTTGCACGTGCAGTTCGAAGCGTCGCGATCTGCTCGAGGGTGCATGCGCCAGCGCCAGGTCGATGCGCAGGCCCGCGCGTGCGGCGTGCAGGTCGAGGTAGCTGCCCAGCGACGCGCGCCGTGCCGCGAGGGGGGCTAGCAGGGCCAGGGTGCGATCCGGCGGGAGCGTTGCCGCTTCGTCCAGCGCGTGGCGGATGTCGGCGTCGATGGACGCACTCGCCTCCACGGGAGCGAGTGCAAGCGCGCCGGCGCCCGCGAGCAAATGGCGCCGCGTGACCCTCATCGGGCGGGCCGTAGCGCGACACGGTTGTTGCGGCGCGTGACCTCCGGCGCGTTCCCCGAGAGCGCGACCTCGACACTCGCCGCCTGCTGCGTCGGCGCAGCGATCCGCACCACCGCGGTACGCGGCCGCAGGTCGGCGGGCGCATCGAGGGGCGGAATCGCGGCCGTTGCCAGCACGGCGCCGTCCGCTGCGCGCACCGTGAGGGTCCCGCCCGGGGCTCGCTGGGCCCCAAGGCTGTGGACCGTTACCGCGAACCCGTTTGGCGTGCGCACCACATCGTCGCTGCCGATGCCGAGATCCGGCCGCTGCTCCAGCGGCATGGTCGGCGTGGCAAGCGCGAAATCGTAGATCGTCGTGCTATGCGGCGCAAAGACGACATCGGTTCCCGAGCTGCGTTCCAGCGACAGCGTAACGGGCCCGCCGTCCGCGGCCAGGGTCGCGCCGCCGTCGTCGCTCGTCGACCGCCGCATCGTCCAGCTGCCCGCGGTGACGTTCCAGGCCGTCATGGTCGCCCGCTGCGGGCGATCGGTGCGGTTATAGGCGAGGACCCGGAAGCGATCGGGCGTCGCGCCGGGGACCAGGATGGCGACCTGCTCGCCGGCACCATCTTCAGTGAAGCGCCAGGAGACGCTGTTGCCCGGCCAGGTCTGGTTGCGGCGGAGTGCGATGCCGCCCAGCCGCTCGCGCTGCAGGATCTCGTTGGGCTGCTCGACCCGGTCCGACCACCAATGGCCTTCGGTGTAGAGATATTCGTGTTGCGCCTTGTCCGCGATCGCCTCGGCATGGAGCCGCTCAAGCGCCCCGATATCGCCGGTCGCGTCCCAGCGGGCGTAGAGCGAGAAGGGATCGGCCTTGGCCGCGGCGACGATGTCGGCGCGCAGCTTCGCGCCGCCGGGGAGCGCGGTGAAGGCGTTCTCGTTGAATTCGGCGAGGGCCGCTGCGCCGCCCTTGGCGATCCGCGCCTCGATCGGGCGGAGATATTTCGCGTCGCCGGTGAAGCGCCACGCGCTCCAGGCACTCTGCAGCGGCGTGGTGACGCCGCCGCCGTCCCCGGCGCGCTCGGCATCGGTGCCCCAGTTGATCTCGTTGGGGAAGCTCCAGCCGCCGCTCGCATCCTGCCGGCCATGCGCCAGCCACCCGTCCATCACGCCGGTGACCAGCCCTCGGGCCTCCGCATTGCCGTTGTACAGCCCGATCAGGATCGGCGCGTGCATCACGGTGAAGCTGTACGGCTTCTGCCAGGCCCAGGCCGCATCGCGGTACATCTTGCGCCCGCCATACCAGTTGGAGGCGAAGTGCAGGTGCCCGGCCGGATTCTTGAGGATCACCCCCTGGAGCGCCCGCGTGGTCTCCATCAGCCGCTCGACCGCCTTGGGCTCACCCCAGTTGAGGTACAGCCGCTCGGCATCCGAGTTCAGCCCTTCCTCATAGGCGTGCAACTCGTCGGTGGTGATGGTGCCTAGCCCATTCGTGCGCATGCCGTTGGCGAAGACCGCGTCGGACAGCGCGCGCAGCGAGGCGTTGATCTTGTCCGGCTCGATGCCCATCAGCGCGAGCCCCGGCCATTGCTGGATCAGGTCGGTATCGTCGGAGATGCCGCCGCCGAAATCGCCATAGGGCACCTGGCGCTCGTCGATCCACCAGTCGACGAAGCGGCGGACATAGCGCAAATCCTCCAGCTGCCGGAACGCCCAGAGCGGCTCGCCCGCCTGCGGGACCGGCTGGGTGAAGGCGGGCATGTTCTCCGGACGATAGTTGATGTCGGCCCAATAGGTGCGCGCAAGCTTGTTGTCCGGGTCGACGCGCAGCAGGTCGGTCATGTCGGCGAACAGGCGGCGGTAGAGCGCCATCCGCTTCGAAGCGGTATGCTCCTCGACCAGGAAGGCCCAATTGTCCTTCACCTGGTTGAGCCGGTCCGCGACATGCTCCGCCAGCGCCTCGGCGCGGGGCTTGAACACCAGCCGGATCCGCGCGCCGTCCAGGCTCGCCGCCGAGAAGGCGGGATCGGAGGCGGCGATCGAAAGATACAGGCTGTCCGGCGACAGGATGCGATCGCGCAGGTCCAGCCAGAGCGTGCGCTTCTCGCCGGGGCGCACGGTGACCGACAGGTCGATCATGTCGCGCTCGGGCCAGATCGGGTCCTTCACGCGGATGTCCAGCGCGACTGGCTGGCTGCCGGGCAGCGCGGGCAGGTCGAGCGCGATCCCGTCCAGGCCGTCATGGAGATTCTGCCAGCCATAGTCGAAGGCGCGGGCGACGGGCTGGTCGGGCGGCGCGTCGCCGAGGCTGGCGGGCAGGAGGATGTGGACGATCGGCGCCATACCCGCCGGACGTGCAACCTTGCCGCCGCCGCCTGCAGCACCGGCACCCACGGCGGCTTTCACGCCCGCCGTCGGCATCGCAACCACGGTCGCGCGTTCGTCGGTGGCGTAGCGGCCCGCGATGAAGGCGTTGAGCGGCGCCAGCGCCGCAAGCGTCGGCGCCACCTCCGCGCGGATGGTGTAGTCGAGCTTGAAGCTGCCTGCCGGCTCCGCGCCCGGCCCGATATCATAGGCCCAGAGCTCCTGGATCGGCTGTTCCTGCATCACATTGGTGAAGCGCAGGATGCCGCCGGTGCGCGGCGCGAACTGGTCGACGCTGCGCACCACGCCTTGCGGGCGCCTGGCCAGCACTTGGTCCTTGCCGTCGCCGCTCCAGCTGAGTGTGCCATAGGCGGCCCCGCGCAGCTCGACCCGGTTGAAGCGCTCGCCTGCCGGCACCGTCAGGTCGTAGCGCTTGCCGCCCTCGACATAGGTGTTCCAGTCGGGGAGCTCGAAATAATCGTCGCGGCCTGGCAGGCGCGAGCGGTTGTAGACGCCGGGCCAGGTCGTCTCGGCGATGCCGTCGACGCCCTTCCACATCCATTCCTTCAAGTCCTTGGCGTCGGCGAACTCCACCTTGCGCACGCGCGTCACGGGCGCGTCGAGCACCGGCGGCAGCGCCTTGTCCCAGCCATAGCGGTGGAGCCAGGCGGCGCGTTCGGCGGTCCGATCGGGTACGGGAAGCGGACCGGGCTCTGCCTTGACCGCGAGGTTCGCGACATTGGTGGGGGACAGCATTCGGTCGTAGACGCGGATCTCGTCCACGTCCGATCCGCGCATGAAGCTGTAGCGGCTCTGCACCTGATGCGGGGCGATGACGCGGCCGGCGAGCCCGAACTGGTCGAGCCCGGAATCGAGATCGGCGCGCTGGTCCTTCCGCGCGACCTCGCGGCCGTCGACATAGAGGCGGACGCCCTGCGTCTCGTCCCAGGCGAAGGCGATGTGCTTCCACGCGGCAGGATCGGGCAGCGGATCGATCCGCCACGAGACGCGGATCCGCGAGAGATTGGCGTCGGTGACGAAGGCGTCGAAGCCATGGCCGTTCCAGTCGATCCGCAGGAAGGCCATGTCCCAGCTGGTGTGGTCGGCAAAGCCGGCGCGGAAGATCACGAACGGCACTTCGCCCAGCGGCTCGCGGGCGCGCCAGAAGAAGGCGAGCGTGCCGCGCGCCGCGCGCATGTTGCCCGGTGCCTTCCACGCGACATAGCCGTCGTCCGCCCAGCGCGCCGCGCCACCGATCGCGCCGTCGTGCACGATGTCGACATGGGCGCGGAAGTTCGGCGCTGGATCGCCCCCCGCGATATCGGCATCGAGCGACGTGTCGGCCGAGGCGCGGAATAGCAGGCCGGGAGCGGCATCGGTCTGCGCCTGTGCGGGCAGCGACAGGCACCCGATCGCGAGGGCGAGCGCGGAGGTGAGGGGGCGGGTGGGCATGACGGCGATCCTCTCCTGCAACCGGCTCAGATGCTGTCGACGCGCGCTAGGCGCGGGCTCAGCAGATGGACCACGGCCACGGCGAGCAGATAGACGCTGCCGGCCACGGCGAAGATAATGGTGTAGCTGCCCGTCACCTCGAGGATATAGCCGGTGAACTTGGCCATCATCATCCCCCCGATCGCACCCACCGTCCCGCCGATCCCGACCACCGAGCCCACCGCCGCCCGCGGGAACATGTCCGACGGGATGGTATAGAGATTGGCCGAGAAGGCCTGATGCGCGGCAGTCGCCAGCCCGACGATGGCGACGGCGAGCCAGAGATGGTCGACATATTGCGCGAAGAAGATCGGCGTCACCAGGATGGCGCAGGCCAGCATCGTCCATTTGCGCGCGGCATTGGCGGTGAACCCGCGCTGCATCAGCCGCGACGAGGACCAGCCGCCGGCGACGCTCCCCAGATCGGAGATCAGGTAAATCACGATCAGCGGCGGGCCGAAGCTCACCAGATCGAGATGATAGGTCTTGGCGAGGAAATCGGGGGTCCAGAACAGGAACAGCCACCAGATCGGGTCGATCAGAAACTTGCCCAGCGCATAGGCCCAGGTCTCGCGATAGCCGAGCAGCTTCAGCCAGCCGATCTTGCGCACCGGATCGGGCATGTCGCTTTCGATATAGGCCAGCTCGGCAGCGGAGAGCTTGCTGCTCTCCCTCGGCCGGCGATACAACGCCACCCATGCGACCAGCCAGACCAGGCTGGCGACGCCGGTGACGATGAATGCCATGCGCCAGCCGAAAGCGATGGTGATCGCGGGCACGATCAGCGGCGTCACCACCGCGCCGACATTGGCGCCGGCGTTGAAGATTCCGGTGGCCAGCGCGCGCTCGCGGGCCGGGAACCACTCGGTCACCGCCTTGAGGCCGGCGGGGAAATTGCCGCTCTCGCCGATGCCGAGGATGAACCGGGCGACGGAGAACTGGAAGGCGGAGCCGACAAAGCCGCACAGCGTATGGCCGAGCGTCCAGATGACGAAGGCGATCGAATAGCCGATCCGCGCGCCCACCCAGTCGACCAGCTTGCCGAAGGTCAGATAGCCGATCGCATAGGCGGCCTGGAACCAGAAGATGACGTCGGCATAGGTGGTTTCCGACCAGCCGAGCTCGCCCGAGATGGTCGACTTCAGCACGCCGATCATCTGGCGATCGACATAGTTGATCGCGGTCGCCGCGAACAGCAGCGCGCAGATCACCCAGCGATACCGCCCGACCTTGTCCGCCGCGGCCGTGACCGCCGGCGCCTCCCTGCTAGCCATCGGTCCTCTCTCCTGTGTGCGGCCTCGTCGCGGGCCTTATTGTTCTTTGATCGTGCAGCGTACCGAAAGCCGGTCGTCGAACCGCGCTTCCACCCGGTCGCCGATCGCGACGGGGTGGACGCCGGTGACCGCACCGGTGGAAATCCATTGGCCCGGCGTGATCGCGATGCCGCGCGCCGCCAGATGCTCGAACAGAAAGCGCGCCGCGCCGAAGGGGCCGTCGAGCATGTCCGCGGCGATGCCGGTGCCGATCTCCGCGCCGTTGATGTGCAGTGCGACGGGCCATCGGTTCAGATCGATCTCGCGCCAGTCGTCGATGGCGGCACCGACGACGAGGCCGTTATTGTTGCCGAAGTCCGAGATGGTGACCATCGGGCCGTGATCGTTGATGCCGGCAAAGGGCGAGCTGGCGATCTCGATCCCGACATGCACCGCGTCGATCAACGCGCGCGCCTCGGCCATGCTGAAACGGCGCTGCGCCGGATCGGGTGCCCCGCCGACACGCAACAGGAACTCCGCTTCGGCCGCGCCGAATCCGCCCGCGAAGATCGGCATCGCAATGCCGTCTTCTTTCTCGACCTGATCGGCGAAAATGGGGCCCGCCAGCCGGTCGACACCGTCCACGGGCGGGTTGATTCGCCCGACTTTCCAGCCTGCCACTGGCTTCGGCACCAGCGCCAAGGCTGAGTCCTGCACGGCATAGGCTGCAGGCAGGTCCGCTGGAATGGTGCCGGGGAAGGCGGTCAGCGAGGAGGCGGTTCGGCGTGCTTCCACGAACGCGCGCGCTATCTGCGAAATATCGCTATTCGGCTCCACTGCCGCCCCTCTCGCTAGGATTGTCCTTTTCCCGATCGGTATGGGAAACCGGTGTCAATGGCAAGCTGTTGCGTGCGTCGCGGATGTAAAATCCGATCAAGGGAGTGGATCGAGCGAGTCGATCCCGGGTGTCGCATGCATGCAAGACACGGAAGTCGAAGCGGATCTCTACGTATGGACCCAGCAGGTGGACCAGAAGGGTTGCACGCATGACTGACACCGGTTACCAGTTGAGCCAACCGCTGACGAGGGCGGATGGAGAGGATCGTCATGATCGGCGTTTCACGATGTGGTGCGAGCTGCCTGCCGGTGTCGGCCGGTCTTGCCATGATCGGCGCATCGACTCTCCGTCCCGCATGATTTTGCAAGGAGTGCCGCATGTTCGACCGTACCTATTACGCCACCCATCCGGACATGATGGAATGCGTGAGCAATGAGGAACTGCGCGATCGCTATCTGATTTCCGGCCTGTTCCGGGAAGGCGAATGCGTGCTCAACTATACCCATGCCGATCGCTTCGTGATCGGCGGGGTGCAGGTGGCGGGCGGGGAGGTCCGGCTTCCGGCACAGGCCGAGCCGAAATCGGCCGAAGGGCATCCCTTCCTCGAGCGGCGCGAGCTGGCGATCGTCAATGTGGGTGCGGTCGAGGGTACCGTGACCGTCGACGGCGAGGTCTTCCCGCTGGGCAACAAGGACTGCCTGTACGTGACGATGGGCGCGAAGGACGTGGTCTTCTCCGGCGAGGGCGCGCGTTTCTATCTGGCGTCCTGCCCGGCGCACCAGGCGTTCACCTCCCGCAAGCTCGGCATCGCCGACGCCAATGCGCTCGAGCGGGGCAGCCTGGCGGAATCGAACGAGCGGACGATCTACCAATTCGTCATCCCCGGCGTGTGCGACAGCGCGCAGCTGGTGATGGGGCTCACGGTGCTCAAGCCCGGCAGCGTGTGGAACACCATGCCGCCGCACGTCCATGAGCGCCGCAGCGAGATCTATTTCTACTTCGAGCTCGACGACCTGGAGAAGGATCGCGTAATGCACTTCATGGGCGAGGGCGAGGCCACCCGCCACATCGTCATGGCCAACGAGGAAGCGGTGATCAGCCCGCCCTGGTCGATCCATATGGGCGCGGGCACCAAGGCCTATGCCTTCATCTGGGCGATGGCCGGCGAGAACCA
>NZ_JBEPMH010000006.1:0-362355 GCF_040545665.1 Sphingomonas trueperi
CTGAATTTCGGTGACCGTCGAAGCGTTCCGTTGAAGAGCACCGCGTCGGTGGAGTGGCTTCTATGCGCGGTCCGCCGGACCGTCAACGAGAAAATGAAACTTTCTGTCGTTTTCGTGACAGGGGCTCGAGAAATGGCGGAAATCCGGGATTTTTGAGCCCCGATAATCCCGGCGGGAATGACCGTTTGATGACCATCCCCGCCGAATCAGCGGCGAATCTCGCCAGAATCAGCCCTGCATCCCCGGAATCCCGGCGAAGGCACGCACTGCTTCGGCCTCGTCCCCGCCCCAGACGGCCTGGCTGACCGCGAGGAAGTCCGCACCCGCCTGCACCAGCGGGCTTGCATTGGCCGGGGTGATGCCGCCGATCGCCACGCAGGGAATCTCGAACAGCGCCGACCACCAGGACAGGATCACCGGCTCCGGGCAATGCTCGGTCGTCTTGGTGCTGGTCGGATAGAAGGCGCCGAACGCGACATAGTCGGCCCCCGCCTCGCCTGCTTCCATCGCCAGGTGCCGGCTGTCGTGGCAGGTCACGCCGATCTGGACATTGGGGCCGAGGATCACGCGTGCCTCGCGGGCATCGCCATCCCCCTGCCCGAGATGCACGCCGTCGGCGCCGAGACGCTTGGCGAGGCTGACGCTGTCGTTGACGATAAAAGCGACCTCGGCATCGGCGCAGATGCGCTGCAATGGCTCGGCGAGCTTGGCGGCCTGGTGCTGGTCGACATCCTTCACCCGGAACTGAAAGGCCGCGACGGGACCGGCATCGAGCGCACGGCGCAGGCGATCGGCGAAGCCGCCGGTCACGTCGAGCGGCGAGATCAGATAGAGCTGGCAGGGCGGGCGACGATCGTCGCGGACGAATTTCTCGGCAAAGCCTTCGAGGTTCGCTTCGTCTTCGAGATCGTCGAAGGGTTCGGACATGGGGTACTCCGCTGCTGAAATGTCGGCGGAACTCTACCGCCTTTGTCGGCGGGCCTTCCACCCCCTGTCCTTCGGGGTCAAGCAGCGGCAGTTATACGGCGGCGCCGTCCGGGCGAACCCGTCGGCGCCGCCGGGGCAGGTTTCAGGCCTCCTCGCCCTTGTAGATCGCGACCAGCTTGTCGAGCATCGCCAGCGCTTCAGCGCGCGGGCGCTGGAAGGTGTTGCGGCCGATGATCGAGCCCTGGCCACCGCCTGCGAGAATGTCGCGGGCGTCCTGGTACACGGCATCCGCGCCCTTCGACGCGCCGCCCGAGAAGACGACGATGCGGCGGCCGGCGAAGCAGCTCTGCACGACATGGGCCACGCGGTCGGCCTGGTTGGACCAGTCGGTGCCCTCGTAGAGCTTCTTGGCCTCGGCCTGCTCGATGTTCGCGGCGGGCAGCTTGACCTTGATGATGTGCGCGCCGAGCAGCGCCGCCATGTGCGCGGCATAGGCGCCGACGTCGAGCGCGAGTTCGCCTTCCTTGCTGAGCTTGCCGCCGCGCGGATACGACCAGATCACCGTCGCGATGCCGACCGACGCGGCCTGGGCGCGCATTTCCTTGATCTCCTCCATCATCTCGAACACGCCGTCGGCGCCCGGATAGATGGTGAAGCCGATCGCCGAGCAGCCGAGGCGCAGCGCGTCGTCGACGCCGCCGGTCACCGCCTGATCGATGCCGGTGGCCCAGCTGTTCGAGCTGTTGACCTTGAGGATCGTCGGGATCTGGCCGGCGAAGGTGTCGGCCCCCGCCTCGATCATGCCGAGCGGCGCGGCATAAGCCGAGAGGCCGGCGTCGATCGCCAGCTGGAAATGATAGTGGGGATCATAGGCGTCGGGATTGACCGAAAAGCTGCGCGCCGGGCCATGCTCGAAGCCCTGGTCGACCGGCAGGATGATCAGCTTGCCGGTGCCGCCGAGGCGGCCCTGCATCAGGATGCGCGCGAGGTTCGCCTTCACTCCGGGATTGTCGGAGCCGTAATTGTCGAGGATCGCTTTGACGGCCGGCGTGATGCCCATGATCTTCCTCACATTGGTAATCGATGTGCGGTCCCTATCGCGGCAAATTGGTAACGAAAAGGCTGACAACGCTGGTCACGTGCTGCAGAGCGGAAGTTATTTCGCAGCTGCGGAACAGCTCAATGACCTAGCGGTAAATTGGCTATCAATTGGTCTTTAGAAGCTGTCTCATTGAAGCGGTACCACTGCAACAGGCGCGGTCCGAACCGGGCGGAGGCCAAGAATCAAGCATTCGAGAAGCGCAAAAAGAAGGGGCGGAAACGCTGCTGCGCTCCGCCCCACGTCTTGCCAACTGTTATGAAGGTCAGCGGGCCAGTGCGGCGACGCCGGGAAGTTCCTTGCCTTCCATCCATTCGAGGAAGGCGCCGCCCGCGGTCGAGACGAAGCTGAACTCGCCCGCGACGCCCGCCTGGTTGAGCGCCGCCACCGTATCGCCGCCGCCGGCAACCGAGACGAGCTGGCCTTCCTTGGTGAGCGCCGCCGCGGTGCGGGCGAGCGACACGGTCGCGGCATCGAACGGCGGAATCTCGAACGCGCCCATCGGACCGTTCCAGACCAAGGTCTTGCAGGTCTTGAGCACGTCGGCGAGCGCCTCGGTGGCGGCGGGGCCGACGTCGAGGATCATCTCGTCGGCGCCGACTTCGTGGACATTGACGGTGCGGACCGGCGGATTGGCGCGGAATTCCTTCGCCACCACCACGTCGTAGGGCAGGTGGACGGTGCAGCCCGCGGCGTCGGCCGCGTCCAGGATCTCCTCGGCGGTGCCGGTCAGGTCATGCTCGCACAGGCTCTTGCCGACATCGACGCCGCGCGCGGCAAGGAAGGTGTTGGCCATGCCGCCGCCGATGATCAGGTGATCGACCTTGGCGACCAGGTGCTTGAGCACGTCGAGCTTGGTCGAGACCTTGGCGCCGCCCACTACCGCCGCGACCGGATGCTCGGGGTTGCCGAGCGCCTTGTCGAGCGCGTCGAGCTCGGCTTCCATCTGTCGGCCGGCAAAGGCGGGCAGCTTGTGGGCGAGGCCCTCGGTCGAGGCGTGCGCGCGGTGCGCGGCCGAGAAGGCGTCGTTGACATAGAGGTCGCCGAGCGCCGCGAACCGATCGACCACGGCCGGATCGTTCTTTTCCTCGCCGCCGAAGAAGCGGGTGTTCTCGAGCAGCGCGATGTCGCCGTCGTTCAGCGTCGCGACCGAGGCGGCGTCGCCTTCCCAGTCGATATAGCGAACCGAGCGACCCAGCACCTGTTCGAGCGGCTTCACCACCTGCGAGAGCGAGAATTCGGGGTTGGGATTGCCCTTGGGACGGCCGAAATGCGCGAGGATCAGCACCTTCGCGCCACGGTCGGCCAGTTCGGCGACGGTCTGGATCGCGGCGCGCAGCCGCGTGTCGTCGCTCACCTTGCCGTCGGCCATCGGCACGTTGAGATCCTCGCGGACCAGCACCCGCTTGCCGGTGATGTCGCCCATGTCGTCGAGCGTCTTGAAAGTGCGCGCCATGCTGAACCCCTCGCGTAATGAATTGCTGCGCGAGCGGCATCCTGTTGGCGGCGCGCTCGCACCCTGCGCTTGTGCCGTTGGCCGCCGTGCCGCCCCCGCCCTACCAGCGTCATCCCGGCGAAAGCCGGGATCCATTGGCCTGGACGTCTTGGCTCCTGCCTCGCCCGAGTGGCGAATGGATCCCGGCTTTCGCCGGGATGACAGAAGAAGAGTTGCCCAGCGACACTAAGGCCGCCTTGAGGATGGGAGGGGCTGGTCCTCGGGCTGATCGCCCGTCCAGCCGTCCTCCCCTCCCCTAGCCCCTCCCGCAAGCGGGAGGGGAATTTAGAAGCGTCCCCCGCCGAAGCGGAGGACTTCCGTGTTAGAGCCCCGCCATCACGGTCGCGGTGTCGACCATGCGGTTCGAGAAGCCCCACTCGTTATCGTACCAGCTGACCACGCGGACCAGCTTGCCGTCGATCACCGCGGTTTCCAGGCTGTCGACGGTCGACGATGCGGGCGTGTGCACGATGTCGGCCGAGACGATCGGGTCGGCGGTGTAGACCAGCACGCCCTTGAGCGGGCCGCTCTCCGACGCCGCCTTCAGCACCGCGTTGACTTCCTCGACCGAGGTGTCGCGCTTCGGCTGGAACGTCAGGTCGACGAGGCTGCCATCCGGCACGGGCACGCGGACGGCCGAGCCGTCGAGCTTGCCCTTCAACTCCGGCAGCACTTCGCCCACCGCGCGGGCGGCGCCCGTCGTGGTCGGGATGATCGACATCGCGGCGGCGCGCGCACGACGCAGGTCCGGGTGGATCTGGTCGAGGATCTTCTGGTCGTTAGTATAGGCGTGGACCGTGGTCATCAGACCGCGCTCGATGCCGATCGCGTCGTTGAGGACCTTGGCGACCGGCGCCAGGCAGTTGGTGGTGCACGACGCGTTCGAGACGATGGTGTGCTCGGCGGTCAGCTTGTCGTGATTCACGCCGTAGACGACGGTGAGGTCGACATTCTTGCCGGGTGCCGAGATCAGCACCTTCTTGGCGCCGGCGTCGATGTGCTTCTGGGCATCTTCGCGCTTGGTGAAGAAGCCGGTGCACTCCAGCACGATGTCGACGCCGTTCTCGGCGTGCGGCAGGTTGGCGGGATCGCGCTCGGCGGTCACTTTGATGCGCTTGCCGTCGACGACGATGTCGTTGCCGTCGGCTTCGACGGTGCCCGGATACTTGCCGTGGATGCTGTCACGCGAGAACAGCCAGGCGTTCGACTTGGCGTCCGAGAGATCGTTGATCGTGACCAGCTCGAGGCCGCTTTCCGGGCGCTCGAGGATCGCGCGTGCCACCAACCGGCCGATACGTCCGAAACCGTTGATCGCAACCTTGGTCATGCCTGTTCTCCGTTCAGCTTAGCGAGGATCTGCGGAACGATGGCGTCCGCAGTGAGACCGAAATGTTCGTACAGCTTTAGATAGGGACCCGAAGCGCCGAAGCCATCGACCCCGAAGCGCAAACCATCGTTTCCGGTATAGCGCTCCCAGCCGAAGGTGGTGCCAGCCTCGATCGATACCTTGAGCGCATCCTGCGGCAGGATGTCGCGCTTGTAGCCGGCGTCCTGCGCATCGAAGCGCTCGAAACACAGGACCGAGACGACATCGGCGCCGATGCCCTGGGCTTCCAGCGCCTCGCGCACGGCAACCGCGATCTCGACTTCCGAGCCGGTAGCATACAGCACCACCTTGCGGGGCGCTTCCGCCTCCAGCAGCGCGTAGGCGCCGCGCGCCGAGCGGTTCTCGGCGGCTTCGGTGCGCAGCTGCGGCAGGTTCTGGCGGCTGAGCGCGATCAGCGACGGGCCGTCGGTCTTGGCGAGCGCGGCTTCCCAGGCCTCGGCGGTCTCGACCGCGTCGCACGGGCGCCACACATCGAGGTTGGGGATGACGCGCAGGCTCATCAGATGCTCGACCGGCTGATGGGTCGGGCCGTCCTCGCCGAGGCCGATCGAGTCATGCGTCATCACATAGACGACGCGGGCGTGCTGGAGCGCCGAGAGGCGGATCGCACCGCGCGCATAGTCGGCGAAGACGAGGAAGGTGCCGCCATACGGGATCACCCCGCCGTGCAGCGCCATGCCGTTCATCGCGGCGGCCATGCCGAATTCGCGGATGCCGTAGTTGACGTAGCGGCCGCCATAATTGTCGGCGTCGAGCCGCTGCAGCCCCTTGGTCAGCGTGTTGTTCGAGCCGGTGAGATCGGCCGAGCCGCCGATCGTCTCGTCGAGGATCGCGTTGACCGCCTCCAGCGCCAGCTCGGACGCCTTGCGGGTCGCGACCTTCTGCGGGTTGGCGAGCAGGCTCTGGACATGCGGCTGGAGCAGGTTCGGCTGCACGTCGCCGCGGCGTTCCCAGCCGAGGCGATCGGGGTGGGCTGCGAGGCGCTCGGCCCAGGCGGCGTGCGGCGCGGCGCCACGGGCACCGGCGGCGAGCCAGGCGTCGCGGATGTCCTGCGGGATCTCGAACGCCGGGTGATTCCAGCCGAGCGCGACGCGGGCGGCGGCGACTTCGTCCTTGCCGAGCGGCGAGCCGTGGACCTTGGACGTGCCCTGCTTGTTGGGCGCGCCCCGGCCGATCACGGTGCGGCACTTGACCAGCACCGGCTTGTCGCTGGCGACTGCCTCGTCGAGCGCGCGGACGATGTCCGCCTCGTCATGGCCGTCACATTCGACGACGTGCCAGCCGGTGGCGCGGTAGCGCGCCGGGATGTCCTCGACCGAGGAGAGCGAGACCGCGCCGTCGATCGTGATCTTGTTGTCGTCCCACAGCACGATCAGGCGGTTGAGCTTGAGGTGCCCGGCAATGCCGATCGCTTCGTGGTTGATGCCTTCCATCAGGCAGCCGTCGCCGGCGATCACCCAGGTCTTGTGGTTGACCAGGACGTCGCCGAACACCGCGTTGAGGTGCCGCTCGGCGATCGCCATGCCCACCGCCATCGCCAGGCCCTGGCCCAGCGGGCCGGTGGTGCACTCGACGCCCGGCAGCTCGAAATTCTCGGGGTGGCCGGCGCAGGGGCTGCCGATCTGGCGGAAGTTCTTGATGTCCTCCAGCGTCGGGCGGGCATAGCCGGTCAGGTGCAACAGCGAATAGATCAGCATCGAGCCATGGCCGGCCGACAGCACGAAACGGTCGCGATCGGGCCAGGCGGGATCGGCCGGGTCGAACTTGAGGTAGCGCTGGAAGAGGACGGTGGCGACGTCGGCCATGCCCATCGGCATGCCGGGGTGACCCGAATTGGCGGCCTCAACCGCGTCCATGGAAAGCGCGCGGATGGCGTTGGCGCAATCGGCGAAGGATGCTGTCACGTGATATTCCCCGTCTGGTCGCGCACGCCTTTGGAAGCATGGGGGCCCGCCGTCAACCGTTCGACGAAGGCGTTACGACCTGCATTAACCGTGCTGCCCTTGCCGCTGCGCCGAACCATGCTATCCGGCGACGATAATGTCCGACCCAGTAGCAGATCGTATCGAGCGAGCGCTGAAGCGTATCGAAGTCGCCGCGACCGCGCAGACCCAGGCGCGCGCCAGGCTCGAGACCCGCAACGCGACGTTGCGCACGCGGGTCGAGTCGGCGCTGGTCGATCTGGACGCGCTGATCGCCCGCGAGCGGGAGCTGGAGGCGCAACTCGCCGGCGATGATGGTGACGCGGAAGAGGAGCAGGACTGATGGCGGAAATCACGCTCCAGGTCGCCGGCCGCAGCTACTCGGTATCCGCACGCGACGAGGACATGCCGCACCTGCGCGAGCTGGAGGCGCGGATCGGCCGCCATGCCGATGCCGCGCTGCGCGCCGCCGGCGGGCAAAGCGGCGAGCGCACCCTGCTCTATCTCGCGCTGATCCTCGCAGATGCGCTGGACGAAGCGGAGAAGAAGCCCGCGCCCGCCCCTGCTGTGCCCGAGGGGCTGTTGGAGCGGATCGCCGATCGGCTCGAAGCCGTCGCATCGGCCCTTGAGGAAAGCGACGCGACGTCCTAGATTAGAGCCGTGGCGGGAACTGCCCGGTGCGAGCCTTAGCAATTATCCCTGAGGCTATAATCTTCATCCATGGGAGCTGTCCCTGTGCAGATCCTGGTCTGCAACACATGGTTCCCACCTGACGTTCTGTGCGTCGGTGGATATTCAGGCCAACGGCCCATGGTGGTTCCCGTCACACCTTGCCCGCCAAACCGATGCTGAGCGACAAGCCCGCCCTCCGTGCGCGACTTCGCGCCGCGCGCGACCTGTTCGCCGCGCAATCTAGCACCGCGATCCGCGCGCCCGAGGCGTTCGTCGAACGGCTGACACCCGGCATGATCGTCGCCACCTATTGCCCGGTGGGCAGCGAGGCCGACCCGACCCAGCTCGCCGCCGCCGCTGCCGAGCGCGGCTGTGCGCTGGCGCTGCCGCATGTGATCGACCGCGCGGCACCGATCCGCTTCCTCGCCTGGGAGATGGGTGCGCCGCTGGTTGCAGGTCCGTTCGGCCTGCGCCAGCCGGACGCCGCCAGCCCCGAGGTCGCGCCTGACGTGATCCTGACCCCGCTGATCGGCTACGACCCGCGGCTCAACCGCCTCGGCCAGGGTGCCGGGCATTACGACCGCGCCTTTGCCCGGTTCGAGCAGGCCTGGCGGGTGGGCGTGGCATGGTCCGCGCAGCAGGTCCCTGCCCTCCCCGCTGACATCTGGGACGTGCCGCTTCACGCCGTGGTGACCGAGCAGGGCATGCTGTGGCACGCCGAGCCATGAACCCCAGCTGGCGCAAACCCGCCGGCGCGCTGGCGATCATCGGGCTGATCCTGGTCTGGGTGGTGCTGGTCGCGAGCTTCTCGGGGCAGATCGGGCGGCTGCCGATCCTGGTGCAGACCTTGGTGTATCTGGCGCTGGGGATCGTGTGGATCCTGCCGCTCAAGCCGCTGCTGCGCTGGATGGAGACGGGGCGCTGGCGGGCGTGAGCCAGCGCGTCCGCCTACGGAGAAATGACACGGCAGCATCCAGCGGCCCGGCGGCAAGCGCCCCCAATCTGCCGTTCAAGGCAAGACGCTCCGCCGATACCGAGCGCGGTGCAGGAACGCCCTTCGCTTCACGGCGAGGCTAGCGCTTGGTCGCAAAGGCCAAGGTGAGCCCGAAATCGGGCTGGCTCGAATCGACATCCTTCAGGCGGAAACCAAGGCCGCCGGCGAGTTCCTCCCCCGCAGGGCCATAGGCGGCGTAGGCAATCTGGCCGCCGCCGCTGACAAAACGCCCGGGCGCGCTCATCTCCGAGACCCTACCATCCTTCCGGATCGTGAACGTACCCAGATTTTCGGTTGCGCCGGTGAGGTCGTTCACGCCGGTCAACGTAATCGTGCCCGACAGGGTGCCGTTGGCGAAGTTGACGACCAAACTAACCTGCCCGTCAATTGCGTACACCGGAACGCCGTTCTTGTAGGAATCTCGCAAGCCTATCCCGGTCACGATGCCCTGATACGTCGTGTCGCTGCCGGGAAGCGCCGCACCCACCGGAGTCGTAATGCCGTATGAAAAAGCCCACACAGTATCCGGCCAAAGCAGGGGGGGCTTTGCCGGCAAGGTGCGCCGGTCGTAAATTCCGATCGACGCATAGGTCAGCGCGATCAGCGGATTTGTCGGACCAGGATTAAGCAGTCGCAGGCTATAAGAGGGAAAACGGGTACCAGGCACGCTGTAGAAGGAAAATGCCGGCGTCGATTCGGCCGCCACGCGCTGCGCTTCGCCGAAATCCTCATAGGTGATCGGCTCCGTCCAGGCCGGATCGTAGGTAGGGCTGTACACGCGATACGTTTTGCTGCCGGCAAAATACTTGAAGGTTGCATCCTGCGATCCTGCACCGACATGTTCAACGCCGGTTTGACTCGCGTCATTCCGGCCAAATAGCATAGTCCCATAGGGCGTGACGAACTGCTGATCGTAACGCAGATCGGTGAGCGTCGCGTTCGTCGGGGTTGGAGCAGGTGTCGGTGTCGGTACCGGTGTCGGTGTCGGTGTCGGCACGGGTGTTGGTGTCGGCGCGGGGATTGGCGTCGGGGAAGGTGTCACGACCGGGGCCGGCGTCGAGCTTGGGTCGTCTCCACCGCAACTGCTCAGAAACAAGCCTACCGCAGTCAGTGTATTCAAACGGTAGCGCATGATTAACCCCCTAAGCTCTACAAGCACCTCAATTAGCGAGCGATGGATGCTTGAGCAATGATAGCCGCGCTTCGTCAGCCGTCCTGACACTAGTTCAAGGCACTCTAATCCCTGCTCAGCAGGTTCAGGATCACTATTTCCCGAACGCAGTAGAGAATAAGGTTCGGATCAGCGCATCACTTTCGCTCGCGAATCGCCTTGAACTCCGACCCCGCCTTCCACGTCGGCCAGGCCGTCCCGTTCGCCAGCTCCGCCCCGATCGTACCGAGCAGGTCGATGTCCTGCACCGCCCCCGCGAGATTCCAGTCCGGCCCCCAGGCGTCGCAGGCCTGGTGATAGCACTGCCCCGTATAGGCATCGATCCACGCCTGCCCTGCCACCGTGCCGCCCTGCTTGAGGTCCGAGGCGCCGGCGATTCCCATCAGCAGCAGCGTCGGCACGCCCTGCTTGGCGAAGGAGAAATGGTCCGCCCGGTAGAACAGCCCGCGCTCGGGCAGGCCCTCGGGCGTTACCCGCCGCCCCTGCGTCGCGGCGACGCGGGCCATGTCGTCCTCCAGCGTGTTCTGCCCCTTCCCGACCAGCACCACGTCGTTGGCGAGCCCCGCGGTCTGCAGGATGTCGAGCGTCAGGTTGGCGACGGTCTTGGCCATCGGCACCACCGGATGCTGTGTATAGTAGAGCGAGCCGAGCAGCCCCCGCTCTTCCGCCGTCCAGGCCGCGAAGACGACGCTGCGCTTGGGCGCCGGCCCCGCCTTCATGCTCCGGGCGATCTCCAGCAGCCCGGCGATGCCCAGCGCATCGTCATTGGCGCCCGCGCGGTAGATGCGCCCCTTGGCATCGGGCTTGCCGACGCCGTAGGCATCCCAGTGCGCGCCGAACATCACCGCCTCGTCGGGCCGTTCGCTGCCGGGGATCTTGGCGAGGACATTGTAGCTGTCGACCTGCTCGGCCGTCACCGGCACGTCGGCGGAGAAGCGGACACCTTCCAGCGGCACCGGGCGGAAGCCCGCCTTGCGCGCCTCGACCTGCAGCTTGGCGAGATCGAGCCCCGCCGCCGCGAACAGCCGCGTCGCCGCCCCGCCCTCCAGCCAGCCCTGCAACGCCACGCTGGTCAGGTCCTCGCGCTTGCGGACGATGTCGTAATTCTCGCCGCCGCTGCTGACGACCACGTTCCAGCCATAGCCGGCGCCGGGCGTGTCGTGGACGATCAGCGCGCCCACCGCGCCGCGCCGGGCGGCTTCCTCGAACTTGTAGGTCCACCGGCCATAATAGGTCATCGTCCGCCCACCGAACGTGCCGGCGACCGCCTCGCCCTTCTCGGCGGAAAAGTCGGGATCGTTGACCAGGAACACTGCGACCTTGCCCTTCAGGTCGACACCCTTGAAGTCGTCCCACTGCCGCTCGGGCGCGGTGACGCCGTAGCCGACGAACACCACCTGCGCGTTCGTGATTCGCGCGGCGGCATCGGGGCGAATCGTCGAGACGTAGAGGTCCTTGGCCTGCTCGACCGGCATCGCGCCCTTGGGGCCGTCGAATCGCAGCGTCTGCGGCGCGCCCAGGCGGGTGTGGAGCAGCGGCACCTTCTGCAACCACTGGCCGTCCGGACCGGCCGGCTCCAACCCCAGCGCCTCGAATCGGGCGACCAGATACCCCAGCGCGCGGTCCTCGCCGCGGGTACCCGGCGCGCGGCCCTCGAACGCGTCCGAAGCCATCGTGCGGACGGTCTGTTCGATTCGTTTCGAATCGGCGGCGATCTGGGCCGAGGCTGGGAGGGCGGTGGTGGCGAGAAGCAGCGCGAAGGCGCGAACAGAAGTGCGGATCATCGCAGCGGCTTAGCGCAGAAACGGGCGGGCCTGCAAAGGGACCGGCCAGCGCGCATTTCCCGCATTTCCGGGGAGATGCGCCGCATGGCGCGAGTGACGGGGCTCGAACCCGCGACCTCCGGCGTGACAGGCCGGCGCTCTAACCAACTGAGCTACACCCGCTTGAAACCAAGCGAGGAAATCTTGGACGGCCAATCGCCGCCGGATTCCATCTGGAGTCCCGCAAGGCGAGTGGCGCGAGTGACGGGGCTCGAACCCGCGACCTCCGGCGTGACAGGCCGGCGCTCTAACCAACTGAGCTACACCCGCTTGAGCCAAGCGAGGAGGCGGCACCTAGCCGCGTGTTTTCGGGCTGTCAACCGGATTGATCGAGGTTCGCGCGACGACGCGAACGAATGTCCGCAGGATCGCGCACCAGCGTGCCCTGCTCGAACAGGAAACCGGCGATATCGGGCTTGCCGGCGGCGTTGAGCACGGTCTGGATGATGATCAGCAGCGGCACCGCCAGCAGCGCGCCGGTGGTGCCCCATACCCAGCCCCAGAAGCTCAGCGAGATCAGGATCATGATCGGGTTGATGGTCAGCCGGTGGCCGACGATCAGCGGCGTGACCACGTTCGCCTCGACGAGGTGCGCCGCGATCATGATCGCCGGCGGCACCATCGCCGTGCCGATATCGGCATAGGACATCAGCCCGCCCACCGCGAGCAGCAGCGCCGCGATGACCGGCCCGATGTAGGGGATGTAGTTGAGCAGCGCGACGAGGCCGCCCCACATCAGCGGCGTCGGCATGCCCATCAGCCACAGCGCGCCCGCGACGATCAGGCCGAGCGTCACGTTGATCAGCGTGATCGTGCCCAGATAGGCCGAGGTGTCGTCGACCACGTCCTGGATCACCCGCGCCGTCGCCATCGCGCCGCCGAAGCTGGCGCGGCTGGTGATCGCGCGGCGGCGCAGCCGAGTCCAGCCGGCGAGGAAGAAGTAGATGACGAGGATCGCGAAGAACATCTCGATCAGCGCCGACGGGGCCGAGGTGGTGAACAGGTCCATCAGCGACGTCGGCGGCTGGGCGGCCTGCACAACCGGCTGGCGCACCGGCGCCGATGCGAAGTTGTTGAGCGTCTTGTTCACGAACCGCTCGAGGTTCGAATAGAAGCGGATCAGCGGTTCCAGATTGTGCTGGATCTTGGGGATGCTCTCGGGCAGCCGCCGGATCCACTGCCAGGCCGGCACCACGATCGAGGCGAGCGCGACGTTGGCGGCGGTGAGGAACAGCAGCACGCAGATGAAGGACGCGATCGGCGCGGGCAGCCGGTGCCGCTCCAGCCATTCGAGCAGCGGCACCAGCGCGATCGCGATCACCAGCGAGGCGGTGACCGGCAGGAAGAAGCGCGAGCCAGCCTGGAGCGCGAAGGGCAGCGCCAGCACCAGCCCCATGCCGGCGATCAGCACCAGCGCGGCCATCAGCCGGTCGCGGCGCAGGCTGGGCGCGGGCTCTTCGCCCTCCCAGTCCCCGGGCAGATCGGCGGGCGCGATCGGATCGGGAACGCCCCCCGCCCCGCCGCCGTCTCCACCCATCATCCCGGTACGCTGGTCCACGCGAAAATCCCCTTCTGGTACAGTGTAGAGGCGCGATTGTGTTGCGGCAATGCGCGGCCCTAACACGGCGCAATTGCGGCGGGATGTGTTGCCAGCTAGCCTCAATTGCATGGCCGAATTGCTTCTGGTGATCGACGAGGGCACCACCTCGACTCGGGCGATGCTCTTCACGCCTTCCGGCCAATGTGTTGCGAGTAGATCTGCAGAACTGACGCAGCATTATCCCGGGCCCGGCCTCGTCGAACATGATGCGGGCGAAATCTGGCGGCAGAGCCACGCCTGCGCCGCGGCGATGGTTACGCTGGCGGGCGGCCCCCAGCGAATGGCCGCGATCGGCATCACCAACCAGCGCGAGACGGTGGTGTTCTGGGACAAGGTGACCGGCGAGCCGCTCGCCCCCGCGATCAGCTGGCAGGACCGGCGCACCGCGCCCTTGTGCCAGGCGATGCGGGAAGCAGGCGAGGAACCGGGCATCCAGGCCCGTACCGGGCTGCTGCTAGACCCCTATTTCTCCGGCACCAAGATCGCCTGGGCGATGACGAACTGGCCGCACCTCAAAGCGTTGGGCGATCGGCTGGCGATCGGGACGGTGGAGAGCTGGCTGGTGTGGAAGCTCACCGGCGGGCTGCACATCACCGACGCGACCAATGCCTCGCGGACGCTGCTGATGGGCCTGGCCAATGGCGGTTGGAGCGACGGGCTGGTCGAACAGTTCTGCGTACCCCGCGCCGCGCTGCCCGAGATCGTCGATTGCGCCGGCCGGTTCGGGGTGACCAAGGCCTTTGGCGGGGCGATCCCGATCTGCGGGCTTGCCGGCGACCAGCAGGCGGCGACGATCGGCCAGGCCTGCCTGACCCCAGGCGACACCAAGGCAACGTTTGGCACCGGCGCCTTCGTTCTCACCAATGCCGGCACGCTCCAGCCCCGCTCGCGCCACCGGCTGCTGGCGACGGTGCTGTGGCAGCTGGGCGGGCGGCGCACCTATGCGCTGGAGGGATCGGTGTTCGTGGCGGGCAGCCTGGTCCAGTGGCTGCGCGATTCGCTGGGGCTGATTGCCACCGCGGCGGAGAGCGAGGCGATCGCGCGCTCGGTGCCCGACAATGGCGGGGTCTATTGCGTCCCCGCCCTCACCGGCCTCGGCGCGCCCTGGTGGGAGCCGGAGGCGCGGGCGGCGATCTCCGGGCTCAGCTTTTCGTCCGGGCGCGCGCACATCGTCCGCGCGGCGCTGGAGGCGATGGCGCACCAGAGCCACGACCTCGAGACCGCCTTCGCCGCCGACGGCGCGCGATGGGGCCGGCTGCGCGTCGACGGGGGCATGATCACCAACGACTGGATCGCACAGGACCTGGCCGACATCCTTGCCCTGCCCGTCGACCGGCCCGATTTCGCCGAGACGACGTCGCTCGGCGCGGCGATGCTGGCAGGGCTGGGCTGCGGCATGTTCGACAGCCTCGACGACGCGGTGATGATGCGCGGCACGATCCGCACCTTCGAGCCCCAGATAGAGTCCAGCGTGCGTGCGGCGCGACTGGCGGGGTGGCGGGATGCGCTCGCACGCGTCGTGGCCGCGCCCGCCATCAGCTGAACAGCCAGCTGCCCAGCAGCCGCCCGGGAAGCAGCGTGAACAGCCCCGCGACGGCGAGGCCCAGATAGGTGAGCGACATCACCCGGCGGTGCGCCTCGATCCGGTGGCGGCGGGCAAGCAGGACGCCGCGCGGGATCATCACCAGCACCACCACCGACAGCAGATGGATCGGGCTGAGGCTGCCGGTCATGCCGCGCAGCCCGAAGCTGGAGAGCGCCGCGACCAGCATCAGCACCGCCCAGAGCTTGCCCAGCATGCGATGCAGCGCATCCCCCTTGCGTCGGACCAGCACATAGGCGCCAAGCGGCAGCGCCGGCAGCACGGCGACCAGGTGCACGACGAGCCAGAGGTTGCGCACGCTTGACCGGGCGACGGCGCCGCTTGCAAGGCCATGCACGAAGGCCAGCAATATGGCACCCCCGGCGATCACGCCCAGGGTGACGATCAGCCGGTCGCGCGCGGGGAGCAGGAAGCCGGAATGTGCAACGTCGTTCATCAGTATCTCCTTTCCGGCGATGATGCCGCGAGCCCCGTCGCGAGCGAGCGGCTTTGCGGCAATGGTCGGATCGGCTTCGCGAGGGGTTCCCTCACCAAACGGGCGTACCATTCGCGAAGCGTGAACGGGCAAGCGGCATGATCACCGGGCGCAGACTGGTCGCGGAGCTCGCGATTCTGGGCGGGCTGATCCTGGTGCTGGCGGCGCTCGGGCCGTTCGGATCCTACGCAACGCCGCTCGGCCCGCGCCTCCTGCATTGGGCGCTATACCTCGTCACCGGCTATGCCTTTTTCCGCCCGGTGATCGCCGCCGGCAGCGCGCTTGCTCGCCAGACGGGGATGTCGCGGCTCGTCGCGATTGCGGTCGCCTGCGTGTTCGGCGCCTTCCCGACGAGCATCATCTTCGTCTTCGCGGCCGCCGGTCCGGCATGGCGGTCGGTGACGGCCTCCGATCTCGCCGGCGCCTATCTGCAGACGCTGGTCGTCGGCGCGACGGTAACGATCGTGCAGCTGCTCGCCGGGCGCGGCGCGGTTCCCGCCGACACCGCCCCTGCCCCCTCGGCCACGCCACTTCCCGATCCGCAACCGACCGCCACTGTCGATGCCGCGCAGGGAGAGGCCGCGCCCGCCCTGCTCGACCAGTTGCCGCCCCATCTTCGCGGGCCGATCCTCTGCCTCGAGAACGAGGACCATTATGTCCGCGTCCACACCGCCCTGGGCAGCGCACTGGTGCTGATCCGGATGCGCGATGCCGTCGGGCAGCTGGAGGGCCATGGCGCGCGCGTCCATCGCAGCTGGTGGGTCGCTCGGCGCGCGGTGGCCGGCGCGGTCCGGCAGGATCGCAACTGGAAGCTGCGGCTCGTCGACGGCCGCGAGGTGCCGGTCGCCCGCGCAAGCGTGCCCGATCTGCGCGCACTGGGCTGGCTGGGCGACGAGCCGCCTGCCGCCTGACCCATAAAAAAGCTGGCCCGAGGCGAACCCCAGGCCGGCCAGGTGGATCCTCGGGGAGAGGAACGTCAGAACTTCACGCCGATTCCGGCGAAGACGGTGGTGCCGCTGCGCGTCTCGTTGTGCAGGCGGTGATAGATGCTGTTATACTGGACCTCGGTCTCGTTGGTGAGGTTGATCGCATCGAGCGTCAGCCGCACCCGGTCAGTGACGTTGAAGAACGCCGCCGCGTCGACATAGACGGTGCCGTCGAAGCCGTCCTTGCTGGCCGGGTTCTTGCCGTCATAGGCGGTGCGCAGATACGACGAACGATAGTTCATCGAGCCGCGGATGCCCCAGCGCTTGGTCTCGTAATAGAGCGTCGCGTTGGCGTTGGTGTTCGACAGGCCCGGGATCGGGCTGTCGACGCCCTTGTTCGGCGCATTGGAGTCGAGCAGCGTCAGGTTCGCCGCCATGCCCAGCTTGTCGAACGGCGCGGGCAGGAAGGTGAAGTTGGTCTGCGCAGCCATCTCGACGCCGGTCACATAGGCCTTGGCGAGGTTCACCGGCTGGGTGAACTCGGCGACGATCGTGCTCGGGGTCGCGCCCGGCACCATCGAGGTCGGCAGGCCGGTGGTGCTGTAGGGCACGTTCAGCAGCGTCTGGCTGGCCACGAGGTTGCGAATGTCCTTGTGGAACACGCCCAGCGAGACGAGGCCGATCTTACCGAAATACCACTCGGCCGAGGCTTCGACCGAATTGTCCTTGTACGGCTTGAGGTTGGGGTTGCCGATGCTCGCGGTGATCTTGCCGTTGTCGGCATTGGCGCTGCCCGAGGCCGCGACCGAGCTGAGGCCCGGGCGGTTGATGTTCTTGGCAGCCGCAACGCGGATCAGGAAGCTCGGCGTCACTTCCAGCGTGGCGTTGAGCGTCGACAGCACGCCCGAATAGTGCGAACTGGTGACGTTGGTGCCGATCGGCGTGTCGTTGCTGTTGGTGACGAAGCCGGTGCTGTCGAGGTCGGTGAAGTACGCCCGCAGGCCGATATTGCCGCGCAGGCGCATGCCGCCCAGCGGTGCGCTCCACTCGAGCTGGCCATAACCCGCCGTAGTGGATTCGATCACCTTGTAGGTGTTCTCGATATCGACCGCGCCGGCGACGGTGTGCGCGGCGTTGTAGGTCGCGAACGCCTTGGCATAGTCGCCGGTGATCCAGCTCGCCGCCTTGTTCTGGCTGAACACCACCGCATAGGGGGTGACCGGCGTGCCGGTGACCGCATGGAACTGGCCGTCATTGTACACTTCCGAGCCCGAGGTCTCGTAGCGGCGATAGCTACCGCCGGCACGCAGCGTGAAGACGTCATTGAGCTTCAGCGCGGCGTTGCCTACGCCTTCCTTCAGGCTGGTCTTGTTCCAGAATTCTCGGAAGTAGAATTCCTTGAACGTGTAGTTGGCCGGATCGGTGGTGTTCCAGCGATAGGCGTTGGTCGCGCCGGTACCGTCGGCGTCGTAGGTGGTGGTCATGCCGCCCTGCGCGCGCAGGTACAGCTTGTCGTCATACGGGGTGGTGTACTTCGAATCCTCATAGCCGACATGGCCGTCGAAGGTCAGGCTGTCGGTGGCTTCCCACTTGCCGGTGAGCGCGACCTGGTTGAACTTGTTCTTGTTGAGCGAGCGGCGATGCTCGCTGGCATAGGTCGCCTTGTCGACGCTGATCGCATCGACGAAGTTGGTGCTGTCCCAGTGGATCGAATTGATCTTCGAGCCGGTATCGAAGATCACCGAGCCCGAGGTGTTATCGGGCCGCGTCGCCAGGTGATATTCGTCGCGGTGCGTGGTGAACTCGCCGTGGAGCCCGTCGATCGTGAACAGCAAATTGTCCGACGGACGCCACTGGGTTGCGAGGGTCAGGCCGAGGCGTTCCTGCTTCGCGTCCCACACCGAGAGGCGGTTGCCCGAGGCGAACACCAGGTCACCCGACTTGAACTTGGCCTGCTGGTCGGCGGTGAGCGCCGAGATGTCGAGCCCCTTGTCGAGATAGCCGGCGATCTGCTTCGCGCTCAGCTGGGTCGGAGAATAGGTGTTGTAGCCCTGCTCCTCGGTCTTGCGCTTGGAATAGGCGACCGAAAGGAGGATGCCGAAGCGATCGCCCCAGTTCTGGCTGAGCATCGCGGCGACGCGCGGCTGGGCATCCTTGGTGAAGCTGTTGGTGCCAAGTTTGGCGGAGATCGCACCGGTCAGCCCCTGCTTCTGCTCGAGCGGCTTGGCGGTGAACAGGCCGACGGTGCCGGCCATGCCGCCTTCGGCCTGCGAGGCCTGGTAGCTCTTCTCCACCTCGACGCGCGAGAACAGCTCGGAGGCGAAGATGTTGAAATCGAAGGCGCGATCGCGCGAGCGCTGGCCGCGGCTATCCATCGCCGAGTCGACATTGCCCAGCACTTCCATGCCGTTGAGCTGGACGCGGGTGAAATCGGGGCCGAGGCCGCGCAGGGTGATGCGGCGGCCTTCGCCGGCCTCGCGGTTGATCGCCACGCCCGGCAGGCGCTGGATCGATTCGGCCAGGTTGAGTTCCGGGAACTTCGCCATGTCCTCGGCGACGATCACGTCCTTCATGATGTTCGAGTCGCGCTTCAGCTCGCGCGCCTTGGCGAGCGAGGCGATGTAACCGTTCACAACGATTTCGCCGTCGTCCTGCGACGGCGTATCCTGCGCTGCCGCGGCCATCGAAATGCAGCTCGCGCCGACAGCCAGCGCGGCGAGCGCCGCGCGGTAGGTGAATGCCATATTGCCCTCCCTTGTGGTGTGTGGGGGCCGGCCTGCCCTGGCTGCCCCGCAGCGGCGCCTAGGTTCGGTTCATGACGCGTATGTGACATTGAATGTTGTTTTGTGTGGATTTGAACGTTCTCGTGTGGGTTCTCCGGGACGGGTATCGCTGATACAGTGTGCGGATGGAAAGCTTGGACATGCCCGTCAGGGCCCCTTCGGCCCGCGCCACGCAGACCGCGCGGCTGACGACGCTGCTCGAACTGCTCGAGCAGCGCGGCCAATGGTCGATCGGCGAGCTAGCAGAGCGGTTCGACGTGTCCGAGGAGACGATCCGCCGCGACGTCCGCCAGCTGGAACAGGCCGGGCGGGTGCAGAAGATCCATGGCGGCGTGTGCCTGCCGGGCGGCGTGCTCGAGCCGCCCTATCGCCAGCGGCTGCGCGACCAGGCCGAGGCCAAGCAGCGCATCGCCGAGCGCGCGTTGGCGCTGGTGCGGCCGGGCATGACGCTGCTGCTCGATTCGGGCACGACCACTTTATGGCTGGCGCGCGCGCTGGGGCATGTGCGCGACCTGACGGTGATCACCAACAGCATGGAGATCGCCGCACAGGTGCTCGGCCATGCGGGGCAGCGGCTCTATGTGGCGGGCGGTGCGGTCGATCCCGACTATCACGCCGCGTTCGGCAGCGAGGCGATCGACTATTGCCGCCAGTTCGCGCCCGACCTGACCGTGCTGTCGATGGGGGCGGTCGATCCGGTGCGCGGCTTTCTCGATTTCGACGCGGGCGAAGCCGCGTTCAAGCGCAGCCTGCTCCCCCAGGCGCGGCGCGTCGCGGTGCTGTGCGACGCGACCAAGTTCGACAAGTCGGGCTTCGTCCATGTCGCGGGGTTCGGCGATGTGCACGACCTGGTGACGGACCAAGCGCCGCCGGAGGAGATTGCGGTGGCGGCCGCAGCGGCGGGGACGGCGGTGCATCTGGCGTGAGGGGCTGAGGCTCGATCTCCGCCTGCAATGCCCCCCTCCCGCCTGCGGGAGGGGTTGAGGGAGGGTGTGTGCGGGAAGCAGAGCACGCGCTCGAAGAAGCGGGCTGATGCCGCCTTCCACCCTTTCGACGTCCCGCCCGCTACCCTCACTCGCCCTCCCCTAACCCCTCCCGCAAGCGGGAGGGGGACAAGAAGCGGAAAGGGGACAAGCAGGATCAATCCTCCCCCGCCAGGGGGGTGGCGCCGAAGGCGACGGAGGGGGAGGATGCCCGAACCTCTCGGCCGGCGGGCGTCCTCCCCCTCCGAGCCGCTGCGCGGCCCACCTCCCCCTGGCGGGACAGGATATGGACGGCCTCACGCCGCCTTGTCTCTCAGAAACAGCGCCTTCAAATCCTTCTTCAGGATCTTGCCGTTGGCATTCCTCGGCAGCGTCTCGGCCGAGAAGCGGATCGCCACCGGCACCTTGAACGCGGCGATGCGCTCGCGGACAAAGGCCTGCAGCTCCGCCTCGGTTGCGCTGGTGCCCGGCGCGAGATGCACCACCGCCACCGGCTCCTCGCCCAGTGTGCGGTGGGGAATGCCGATCAGCGCCGCGTCGGTCACCGCCGGATGCGCGTAGAGCACGTCCTCCACTTCCGAGGAGTAGATATTCTCGCCGCCGCGGATGATGATGTCCTTGGCGCGATCGACGACATAGAGGAACCCCTCCTCATCGAGCCGCGCGAGGTCGCCGGTGCGCACCCAGCCGTCGCGGAAGGTCTCCGCCGTCGCCTCGGGCTTGTTCCAGTATCCCTTCACGATCATCGGCCCCTTGGCCCAGAGCTCGCCGACCTCGCCGACCGGCAGCTCGCGCGTGCCCTCGACATCCATGATCTTGAGCTCGGCGACCGGCACCGGCGGCCCTGCGCTGGTCGGCCGGGCGAGATATTCCTCGCCCAGGTGGTGGGTCACCGTCGCCATCGTCTCGGTCATCCCCCAGCCATTGCCGGGGAGCGCGCCGAACTCCTGGAAGATGCGCTTGACCAGCTCGGGCGCCGAGGGCGCGCCGCCATAGGAGATGCTCTCCAGGCTCGACAGGTCGTAGTGGTGGCGCTCGGGATGCTCGAGCAGCTGCCAGGCGATCGTCGGCACGCCGCCGGTCTGGTTGACCTTCTCGCGCTGGATGATCTCCATCGCCTCGATCGGCTCCCAGCGGCGCATGAACACCACCGTGCCGCCCGCCGCGATCAGCGCCATCAGCCCGGCGCTGCAGGCGGTGACGTGGAACAGCGGGATCACCAGCAGCCCGACCTTGTGGGGCGGCGCGGCCGGCGGCACCTCGCCCCGGCGCAGCATCGACCGCGCGACCGAATAGCCGGCGGTGAGGATGTTGGTCATCAGGTTGCGGTGCGTGCCCACCGCGCCCTTAGGATTGCCGGTGGTGCCGCTGGTATAGAAGAGCGTGACGTCGTCGTCCGGCGCGATCCCCACTTCCGGGAAGGCGATGTCGGCCAGCGCCGCCCAGCTGTTGCAGGGCCCCAGGATCGACTCCAGCGCGACCGCATCGCCCTCCAGCGGCGAACAGGCGCGGCTCACCACCACCTGCTCCAGATCGGGCAGCGCCGCGTAGCAATGCTTGAGCCGCTCGTGCCGCTCGCCGTCGACGAACAGCAGCTTGGCGCCCGAATCCTTCATGCCATATTCGAGCTCGGCACCCGTCCACCAGGCGTTGAGCGGCACCAGGATCGCGCCGATGCTCACCGCGGCGAAGAAGATCGTCGGCCATTCGGGCAGGTTGCGCATCGCCAGCGCGACGCGGTCGCCCTTGGCCACGCCCTTGGCCTGCATCCACGAGGCAAGATGGCAGGTTGCGCGGTAGTTTGCCTCGTAGCTGACCCGCTCGTCCTGGTAGATGGTGAAGGGCCGGTCGCCATAGCCGCGCGCCAGCCGCGCGAGGATCGCGGCGGTGGGCGGCGCGTTCTTCCACACGCGTGTGGGCACGCCGCGGATCTCCACGGTGTCCATTTCGAACTTGGCGCCGGGCGCGGTGAGCATGGCGTCCACGGCGGCGAGCGGGGCTTTGGGCCAGTCGGGGGGCAAGGGCACGATCGGTTCAAGGGTCAAGGCAGCGCTCTCCATCGACTTTCTGAACTTTGGGTTTGGCTCGTTGGCCAACCGTTTTCCACGTTAGTGTTGATTTGCCGCGCGCTCAAGGCAATAGAAAGCGGGCATCCGCCAGAAGGTGCATTGAACCGAATTCGAACGAGAGGTATGCCGCCAAGCATGGAAGTCGACGACCCGATCGCCCATGGATTCGATGCCGCCCGGCTGGCGCGGATCGATGCCTTTGTGAAGACGCGTTATCTCGACACCGGCAAGCTGCCGCACGCGCAGCTGCTGCTCGCGCGCGACGGGCGGATCGTCCACTTCTCGCACCAGGGCGCGGCGCGCGAGGGCGGCGCGGCGGTCGACGAATCGACGCTGTTCCGCATCGCCTCGATGACCAAGCCGATCACCAGCCTCGCCTTCATGCTGCTGCTGGAGAAAGGGCTGGTCGCGCTCGACACACCGGTCCACCATGTGCTATCCGAGCTGAAGGGCGTCGGCGTCTATGCCGGCGGCGGCAATGGCGAACCTTTCGTCACCACGCCGACCGCGCAGCCGATGCGGATGGTCGATCTGCTCCGCCACACCGCCGGCTTCACCTATGGCTTCCAGGAGCGCACCCCGGTCGACGCCGCCTATCGCGCCGGGCGGATCGAGAGCTGGCACGGCAACCTGACGCTCGACCAGTTCGTCGCCACCCTCGGCACGCTGCCGCTGGAATTCTCCCCCGGCGAGGCCTGGACTTATTCGGTCGCCACCGACGTGCTGGGCGCGGTGGTGGAGCGGCTTTCGGGAACGACGCTCGACCGCTTCTTCGCCGAGCGCATCTTCGGCCCCCTCGGCATGCACGACACCTTCTTCCAAGTGCCCGAGGACAAGGTCCACCGCCTCGCCGACTGCTGGACGATGCAGGAAGGCGAAGGCCGGGTGCTGTACGATCGCGGCGAGGCCTCCGCCTGGTCGCGCTTCCCCCGCCTGCTTTCGGGCGGCGGCGGGCTGGTCTCGACCGCGCTCGACTATCACCGCTTCAACACGCTGATGCTGAACCGCGGCGAGCTGGACGGCGTGCGGCTGGTCTCGCCCAAGACCGTGCAGCTGATGACGATCAACCACCTGCCCGGCGGCCGCGACCTCGCCAGCCTGTCGCGCGGGCTGTTCAACGAGACGACCAATGCCGGCGTCGGATTCGGCCTGGGCTTCGCGATCAACATGGACGTGGCCAGGACGATGATCCCCGGCTCGGTCGGCGAATTCTACTGGGGCGGGATGTTCTCGACCGCCTTCTTCGTCGACCCCGTCGAGCGGCTCTCGATGGTGTTCATGACGCAATTCTCGCCGTCGATGCTCTACCCGATCCGGCGCGAGCTCAAGACGATGATCTATTCGGCGCTCACCCGATGAGCGCCCCTCACCCCATCCCGGCCACGGCCGGTTTTCCGAACTAGGAGTTCGCATACATGTCCGTGATTACCACCAGCCGTCAGGGCCCTGTCCTGATCCTCACCTCCGACAATCCGCCGGTAAACGCGCTCGGCGCGGCGGTGCGGCAGGGGCTGCAGGCCGGCATCGAGGAAGCCAAGGGCGACGACAGCATCCAGGCGGTCGTCATCCTCTGCGCCGGCAAGACCTTCTTCGCAGGGGCCGACATCACCGAGTTCGGCAAGGCGATGGCCGAGCCGTCGCTGCCGGTGCTGGTCGACCAGATCGAGGCGCTCGACAAGCCGGTGATCGCCGCCGTCCACGGCACCGCGCTGGGCGGCGGGTGCGAGGTGGCGCTGGCGTCGCACTATCGCATCGCGGTGCCCTCGGCGAAGTTCGGTCTGCCCGAAGTGAAGCTCGGCATCCTCCCCGGTGCCGGCGGCACCCAGCGGATGCCGCGCGTCGCGGGCGTCGAAGTGGCGCTGGAGATGGCGACCAAGGGCGATCCGATCTCGGCCACCCAGGCCAAGGAAGCCGGCCTCGTCGACCGCCTTGCTGGTGAAGACAGCCTGCTCGCCGATGCGGTCGCCTTTGCGAACGAGGTGATCGGCAAGCCGGTCTCGCGCTCCAGCGAGCGCCCGGTCACCGTCGATGCGGAGACCTTCGCCAAGTTCCGCGCCGCCAATGCCAAGCGCTTCCGCGGGCTCGACGCGCCGAACACGATCGTCGACCTGATCGAGCAGACCGCCGGCAAGCCCTATGCCGAGGGCGTCCAGGCCGAGCGCATGGGTTTCATGAAGCTGATCATGGGGCAGCAGTCGGCGGCGCTCCGCCACATCTTCTTCGCCGAGCGCAAGGCCGCCAAGATCGACGGCATCGCCGACGACATCCAGCTGCGCGACATTCGCCGCGTGGGCGTGATCGGTGCCGGCACGATGGGCGGCGGGATCAGCATGAACTTCCTCTCGGCGGGCGTGCCGGTGACCATCGTCGAGATGGCGCAGGACGCGCTCGACCGCGGCACGGGCGTCATGCGCAAGAACTATGAGGCGACCGCCGCCAAGGGCCGGATGACCGCCGAGCAGGTCGAAAAGGCGATGGGCCTCCTCAAGCCCACGCTGAACTTTGACGATCTCGCCGAGTGCGACCTGATCATCGAAGCCGTCTATGAGAGCATGGACGTCAAGAAGGACGTGTTCGGCCGGCTGGACACAATCGCCAAGCCGGGCGCGATCCTCGCCTCGAACACCAGCTATCTCAACATCGACGAGATCGCCGCCGCCACCAGCCGCCCGCAGGACGTGATGGGGCTGCACTTCTTCTCGCCGGCCAACGTCATGAAGCTGCTCGAGATCGTCCGCGGCGCCAAGACCGCCGACGATGTGCTGGCGACCGCGATGGCTCTCAGCAAGAAGATCAAGAAGGTCGCGGTGATCGCGGGCGTCTGCTACGGCTTCATCGGTAACCGCATGCTGATGCCGCGCCAGGTGGAAGCCACCAAGATGCTGCTCGAAGGCGCCACGCCCGAGCAGATCGACAAGGTCCATGTCGCCTTCGGCATGCCGATGGGGCCGTTCCAGATGGCCGACCTCGCCGGCGTGGACATCGGCTGGCACCGCGACCCCAACCGCATCGAGAATATCCGCGACGCGCTCGCCGCCGAAGGGCGCTGGGGGCAGAAGAAGGGCGCCGGCTTCTACGATTATGACGAGAAGCGGCAGCCCTCGAACAGCCCGCGCGTCGCCGAGCTGATCGAGGAATGGCGCGGCAAGCTGAACGTGCCGAGCCACGACATCACCGAGGAGGAGATCGTCGTCCGCACGCTGTACACCATGGTCAACGAGGGCGCGCTGATCCTCGCGGAAGGCATGGCCCAGCGGGCGAGCGATATCGATGTGGTGTGGGTCTATGGCTACGGCTGGCCCCCGTACCGCGGCGGGCCGATGTTCTGGGCCGACACCGAAGGCCTCAAGAAGATCGTCGAGGGCCTGGAGAAATACGGCTTCGAGGTCGCCCCGCTGCTCCGCGAGAAGGCGGAAAAGGGCGAGAAGTTCAACCGGTGACCCTTTCTTTCCCTCTCCCGCCTGCGGGAGAGGGAGGGAGCGGCCGCAAGGCCGCGGAAGGGTGAGGGTGAGTAGGGCAAGACGGAACACCCGTCACCCTCACCCTCCCACCGCCTATCGGCGGCGGGCCCCTCCCTCTCCCGCAGGCGGGAGAGGGGTTCGGTAGGAGAGGATGATGACCGAGCAGCTTGAGCAGTTCCGTGAGCAAACCCGCGCCTGGCTGGAGGCGAACTGCCCGCCCGCGATGCGCGAACCGATCCGGTCCGAGAAGGACATCGTCTGGGGCGGGCGCAATCCCGACTGGGCGCATCCCGACCAGAAGCTCTGGATGGACCGCATGGCCGAACGCGGCTGGACCGTGCCCGACTGGCCGACCCAATATGGCGGCGGCGGGCTTTCCCCGGCCGAAACCAAGATCCTGCGCGAGGAAATGAAGCGGATGGGCGCGCGCACGCCGCTCAACAGCTTCGGCATCTCGATGCTCGGCCCGGCGCTGCTCAAATACGGTACCGAGGAGCAGAAGCTCGAGCACCTCCCCAAGATCGCGCGCGGCGAGATCCGCTGGTGCCAGGGCTATTCCGAGCCCAATGCCGGCTCCGACCTAGCGGGCCTCCAGACCTGGGCCGAGGATGCCGGCGATCATTATGTCGTCAACGGCCAGAAGGTATGGACCAGCTATGCCGACAAGGCCGACTGGATCTTCTGCCTGGTGCGCACGTCCAAGGAGACCAAGCAGGGCGGCATCAGCTTCGTGCTGTTCGACATGGCCTCGCCCGGCGTCTCGACCAAGCCGATCCTGCTGATCTCGGGCTATTCCCCGTTCTGCGAAACCTTCTTCGACAATGTGAAGGTGCCCAAGTCCCAGCGCGTTCACGACGAGAACAAGGGCTGGGACGTCGCCAAATATCTGCTCGGCCATGAGCGCGAGATGATCTCGGGCATGGGCCTCGACCGGGCGGGCGGCAATCCGCTGATCGAGGGCGCGATCGCGACGATCGGGCTGGACGATCAGGGCCGGCTCGCCGATCCGATCCTGCGCGCCCAGATCGCGCTGTTCGAGGTACGGATGCGCGCCTTCTCGGCGATGTCCGAGCGCTTCCTCGACGAGCTCAAGGCCGGCCGCGCCCACCCTGCCCAGCCGAGCATGATGAAATATGTCGGCACCGAGCTGAACAAGCAGCGCCACGAGCTGATCATGGCTGCCGGCGGCTCGGATGCGCTGGAATGGGAGAGCGAAGCCTCGGCCAAGGGCGCCAGGCCCCGCGCCTGGCTGCGCACCAAGGCCAATTCGATCGAGGGCGGGACGAGCGAGATCCAGCTCAACATCGTCGCGAAGCGGATCCTGGAGCTGCCGGGCTGAGGGCTGGGCATTCCCTCTCCCGCCTGCGGGAGAGGGAGGGAGCCGCCGAAAGGCGGCGGAAGGGTGAGGGTGTGTGGGGCGCAGGATGGCCCCGCCCTTCGCCCGACTCACCCTCACCCCAACCCTCTCCCGCAGGCGGGAGAGGGAGATGGAGATACCGATGCCGCTCTACCTCAACGACGAACAGACGATGCTCCGCGACACCGCCCGCGACTTCGTCGCCGAACACGCCCCCGTCCGCCACCTCCGGTCCTTGCGCGACGCTAAGGACCCCACCGGCTTCAGCCGCGAGCTGTGGAAGCAGTTCGCCGAGATGGGCCTTACCGGCATCCTGATCCCCGAAGCCTCGGGCGGCCTGGGCCTCGGCCATGTCGAGGCGGGCGTGGTGCTGGAGGAGATCGGCCGCAACCTCACCCCCTCCCCCTTCCTCTCCACCGCCGTCGCCGCGGTCGAGGCGCTGAAGGGTACGGCGCATGCCGATCGCTGGTTCCCCGGCATCGCGGCGGGCGAAGCGGTGATCGCGATCGCGCATGACGAGAAGCCCAAGTTCGGCCGCGCCGTGGCGCTCAAGGCCGAGCGCGCGGGCAACGGCTTCCGCCTGAGCGGCACCAAGCGCTTCGCCCATCACGCCCATGCCGCCGACCTGATCCTCGTCACCGCGCGCACCGCCGGCAGCGACACCGACGCGGCAGGCATCACCCTGTTCGCGATCGACCCCAAGGCGGCGGGCCTCGACCTCCGCCCCGAGCGCCTCGCCGATTCCAGCCTCGCCGCGCACGCGACCTTCGACGGCGTCGAAGTCACCGCCGATGCGGTGGTGGGCGAGATCGACGCGGGTGCCGATCCTCTCGGCCGGCTGCTGCGCGCCGCAGGGGCCGGCGCCTCGGCCGAACTGCTCGGCGTCGGCGCGGGCGCGAGCGAGATGACGCTCGGGTACCTGAAGGAACGCAAGCAGTTCGGCACGCTGATCGGCAGCTTTCAGGCGCTTCAGCACCGCGCCGCGCATCTCTACAGCGAGATGGAGGTCGCCCGCGCCGCGACGCTCAAGGCGCAGCAGCTGCTCGATGCCGGCGAACCCGCCGACGAGGCGGTCGCCATCGCCAAGGCGATGACCGGCCTTGCCACCACGCTTGCCGTGCAGGAGGGTATCCAGATGCACGGCGGCATCGGCATGACCGACGAATATGACATCGGCTTCTACATGAAGCGCGCCCGCGTGCTCGCCGAGATGTTCGGCGATTCCAACTATCATGCCAATGCGCTGGCGGAGGCGGCCGGCTACTGATGACCGACGCGAAATCCCCCGAAGACCTGGTCGCAGCCCTCACCGCGCTGCTCGACGTCGAGACGCTCGACACCGATCTCTATCGCGGCGCGCGCCAGCCCGGCGGCGTCGGCCGGGTGTTCGGCGGGCAGGTGATCGCCCAGGCGCTGCAGGCGGCGCAGCGCTCGGTAGAGGACGGCAAGGTCGCGCATTCGCTCCATGCCTATTTCATGCGGCCCGGGGACGAGAATTACCCGATCCTCTACCGAGTGGTTCGCGATTTCGAGGGGCGCAGCTTCGCCAATCGGCGCGTGATCGCGATGCAGAAGGGCAAGCCGATCCTCAACATGGCGGCCTCGTTCCAGCTGCCCGCCGAAGGCCTGCACCACCAGGACGCGATGCCCGAGGTGCCGCCGCCCGAGGACCTCCGCTCCGAAGCCGAACTGCGCGAGGAGATCCGCGACCAGATCCCGGAGAAGTTCAAGCGCTTCTTCCTCCGCGCCCGGCCGATCGAGATCCGCCCCGTCAACCCGCGCAACTGGTTCCAGCCCGAGCCGCGCGAGCCGCGGCAATATAGCTGGTTCCGCGTCGTCGCCCCCCTGCCCGACGAGCCCGCGCTCCACCGCGCGATGCTCGCCTATGCCAGCGACATGACGCTGCTCGGTACCTGCATGCTCCCCCACGGGGTCAGCTGGATGAGCGGCCAGGTGCAGACCGCCAGCCTCGACCATGCGTTGTGGCTGCACGAGCCGTTCCGCTTCGACGAGTGGCTGCTCTATGCCACCGACAGTCCCTGGGCCGGCCACACCCGCGGCTTCAACCGCGGCAGCATCTATGCGCGCGACGGCCGGCTCGTCGCGAGCGTGACTCAGGAAGGGCTGATCCGCACACGCTAACCGCTCGTCCCGAAGACCGTCCTTTTCATCTCGCCTACGCAATTATTACGCTTGATTATCCACGAGTCGTGCAGATACACCCGAGCCGGGAGGTTTGGGGTTTTATCCTATGTCGTATCGCGTGTTCGCGATATGCGCGCCTCTCGTGTCGCTGTTCACAGCGACGGCGCTGCATGCGCAATCGCTTGAGGACTCGGTCCTCGCCCAGATCAATGCTGCGCGGGCCGACCCCCGCGCCTATGCCGAGAAGTTGCGGGAATATCGCAGCTATTTCGACGGTGCGGTCGTCTATATGCCGGGCGACTATAACGGCATTCTCACCCGCGAGGGCACGGTGGTGGTCGACGAGACGATCGCCTTTCTCGAACGGCAGGAGCCGCTGCCGCCGCTCACCCAGGCCGATATCCTCGCGCTGGCTGCGGTGGACTTTTCCCGCGAACAGGGCGCGCTCGGCGCACGGGGGCATCGCGGCGCCGATGGCAGCGATCCCGGCGTCCGGGTGAAGCGCCGCGGCGGCGATATCTTCGTCGGCGAGGCGATCGCCTATGGCTTCGACAATGCCGAGGAGGTGGTGCGCCAGATGATCGTCGACGACGGCGTGCCCGATCGCGGCCACCGCCGCCTGCTGTTCGATTCCAAGCTGAAGTTCGCCGGGATCGGCTGCGGGCCGCACAGCAAGATGGAGCATATCTGCGTCGTCGACGTCAGCGCGACCAAGGACGGCCGGCCGGTGCGCCTCCGCTACGCCCTGCAGCAGCGCTGACCGGCCGTCACTTCCGGCCGAACAGCTTCTCGATGTCGCCATGCGCCAGCTTCACCCAGGTGGGGCGGCCATGGTTGCACTGCCCGGAATGGGGGGTGACCTCCATCTCGCGGAGCAGCGCATTCATCTCGGCGACCGAGAGGATGCGGCCGGCGCGCACCGAGCCATGGCAGGCCATGGTCGCGGCGACATGGTCGAGCCGCTCCTTGAGGCTCAGCGCCTCGTCGAAGCTGGCGAGTTCGTCGGCGAGATCGGTGACGAGGCCGTGGACGTCGCCGGTGCCGAGCGCGGCGGGCACCGCGCGGACCAGCATCGCGCGCGGGCCGAAGCGTTCGAGCTCGAGCCCGAAGGCGCGCAGTTCCTCGACCCGCGCTTCGAGCCGGTCGCAACCGGGTTCGTCGAGCTCGACCACTTCGGCGAGCAGCAGCGCCTGGCTGGGCACGGTGCCGCCGGCCATGGCACGGCGCATGCGCTCCAGCACCAGCCGCTCGTGCGCGGCGTGCTGGTCGACGAGGACGAGGCCGTCCTGCGCCTCCGCGACGATATAGGTCTTGGCGACCTGCCCGCGGGCGACGCCGAGCGGAAAATCGGTGCCGAGCGGGGCTTCGTGGCGCGCGGGCTCGGCCCGGGCGTAGGGTGCGGCGGCGAAGAAGGTGCCGGAGTCGCGCACGGCGCCGGAGTACCTTCCAAGCCCCTCCCCTTCAGGGGAGGGGTTGGGGTGGGGCTGTGTCTCACCGAGACCAACCGACGTTCTGGAATCCCTCCACCCCAACCCCTCCTCCAAGGAGGATGGGCTAGAGGAGGCCCCGCCCCCCGGCTGCCACAAGCCCAGCGCCGCCTCGCTCGGCCGCTGCACGCTGCGATGCCCCGCGGCATCCAGCGCCCGCCGCAGCCCGCTGACGATCAGCCCCCGCGCCAGCGCCGGATCGCGGAAGCGCACTTCGGTCTTGGCGGGGTGCACGTTCACGTCGACCACCTCGGGCGGCACGTCGAGGAACAGCGCCACCACCGGGTGCCGGTCGCGCGCGAGCATCTCGGCATAGGCGCCGCGCACCGCGCCGACGAGCAGACGATCCTTCACCGGCCGACCGTTGACGAACAGATATTGGTGGTCCGCCACGCCGCGGTTGAAGGTGGGAATGCTCGCGACCCCGCCGAGCACCAGTCCCTCGCGCTCGAAATCGATCGCGACGCTGTTTTCCTGCAGCGCCCGGTCGGTGAGCGCAGCGACCCGTGCGGGCCGGCTCTCGCCCCCCTGCACGCTCAGCACCCGGCGCCCGTCATGCTCGACCGCGAAGGCGATGTCGGGCCGCGCCATGGCGAGCCGCTTCATCCCGTCTAGACAGGCGGCATATTCGGCGCGGGTCGAGCGCAGGAATTTGCGCCGCGCGGGCACCCGGCCGAACAGCGCCTCCACCCGCACCCGCGTGCCGGGCGGCAAGGCGGCCGGTCCTTCGGCGATCCGCGCCCCATTATCTACCGTGAGCGACCAGCCTTCGGCGCCGCGCACCCGGCTTTCCAGCGTCAGCTGCGCGACACTTGCGATCGAGGGCAGCGCCTCGCCGCGGAAACCCAACGTCGCGACGTGCTCGATATCGTCGGTCGGCAGCTTGGAGGTGGCGTGGCGCTCCAGTGCGAGCGCCATTTCGGCGGGCGCCATGCCGCAGCCATCGTCGATCACCTCGATCAATTCGATGCCCCCGCCGGCCAGCTTCACGGTGATCCGTGTAGCGCCTGCGTCGATTGCGTTTTCAACGAGTTCCTTGAGGGCGCTGGCAGGGCGTTCGACCACCTCGCCGGCAGCGATACGGTTAACAAGATGTTCGGGCAGGCGGCGTATTGACATGCCATCCGCTGTAGCCCAAGCGACGGCCTCCCGCGACCCGCATCCGCAAGACACCAGGCCGGAGGAAACTCTGTCCCGGAACGGGTTCGGGCCAAACAATTTGTGCGAGCAGCCGGACGGGGGGCGCCCAACCCGGCAGGACGGATCAATAGATGGCTTTCTCCCGCATTTTCAAATTCATGTCGCATGACATGGCGATCGATCTGGGTACTGCGAATACCGTTGTTTATCTGCGCGGACGCGGCATCGTGCTCAACGAGCCGTCGGTCGTCGCGGTCGAGACGCTGAACGGCGTGAAGAAGGTCAAGGCCGTCGGTGACGACGCCAAGCTGATGATGGGCAAGACCCCCGGCTCGATCGAGGCGATTCGCCCGCTGCGCGACGGCGTGATCGCGGACATCGATGTCGCCGAGGAGATGATCAAGCACTTCATCCGCAAGGTGCATGGGCAGCGCCGCTTCATGCGCTGGCCGGAGATCGTGATCTGCGTGCCGTCGGGCTCCACCTCGGTCGAGCGCCGCGCGATCCGTGACGCCGCGTCGAACGCCGGCGCCAGCCAGGTGTGGCTGATCGAAGAGCCGATGGCCGCCGCGATCGGCGCCGACATGCCGGTGACCGAGCCGATCGGCTCGATGGTCGTCGATATCGGCGGCGGCACCACCGAAGTCGCGGTGCTGAGCCTGCGCGGGCTCGCCTATTCGACCAGCGTGCGCGTCGGCGGCGACAAGATGGACGAGGCGATCGTCTCGTACGTCCGTCGCAACCACAACCTGCTGATCGGCGAAGCCACCGCCGAGCGGATCAAGCAGGAAGTCGGCGTCGCCAAGCCGCCGGTCGACGGCATCGGCAAGACGATCCACATCAAGGGCCGCGACCTCGTCAACGGCGTGCCCAAGGAAATCCAGATCAACCAGGGCCAGATCGCCGAGGCGCTGTCCGAACCGGTCAACACCATCGTCGAGGGCGTCCGCATCGCGCTGGAGAACACCGCGCCGGAACTGGCCGCCGACATCGTCGACCAGGGCATCGTCCTCACCGGCGGCGGCGCGCTGCTGCACGGGCTGGACGAAGTGCTGCGCGACGAGACCGGCCTGCCCGTCACCGTCGCCGACGATCCGCTGACCTGCGTGGCGCTGGGCACCGGCCGCGCGCTCGAGGATCCGATGTTCCGCGGCGTTCTCCTCCAGGTCTGACGAAAGGCCAACGGCGATGGCGCCGCCACGGAATCGGCGCCCGGGGTTTTCGCGACGGGCGCAATATGGGCTGTTCTTCAGCTATGTGGCGGCGATCGGCCTGTTGCTGATCGGCGGCGGGCTGGTGCTGGTCTCGCGCTACAACCCGCATGCGTTTGCCGCGCTGCGCAGCACCGTCGCCGAAGTTACCACCCCGGTCTCCTCGGGCCTCGACATGGTGCGGCGCGGCGTCGGCAGCGTGCCGACGGCGATCAGCAGCTATTTCGGGGTGCGCGGCGAGAATTCGCGGCTCAAGCGCCAGATCGAGGCCGAGCATGCCGCGCTCCAGCGCGCATTGGGGCTCGAGCGCGAGAACCAGCGGCTGCGGCTGCTGCTCAAGGTGCGCGACGCCACGCCGGAGACGATCGTCGTCGCCCGGCTGGTCAATTCCTCCGCCGCCAGCACCCGCCGCTACGCCACGCTCAACGCCGGCAGCTGGCAGCGCGTCGGCCAGGGACAGCCGGTGCGCGACGGCGACGGGCTGATCGGCCAGGTGGTCGAAGCCGGTCCCAATGCCTCGCGCGTGCTGCTGATCACCGATCCGGACAGCACCATCCCCGTCCGCCGCGCGAGCGACGGGCTGCCCGCCATCGTTACCGGCAAGGGCGACGGTACGCTCGACGTGCGCGCCGCCAATGCCGCCGCCAATCCCTTCCGGCCGGGCGACCTGCTCGTCACCTCGGGCACCGGCGGCGTGTTCCCGCCCAACATCCCGCTGGGCAAGGTCAGCACGATCGGCCGCGATTCCTCGGTCGTCACGCCCGCGAGCAACCCCGACATGGCCGATTTCGTGATGGTGCTGCGCGTGTTCCTGCCCGAGCCGGCGCCGCCGCCCCAGGCCTTCCCGACCCCCGCCGCTACGCCCAAGGCCAAGTGATGGCGCTCGACCTCCAGCCACTGGGAGTGCCCTCGCCGCGCCCCCGGGCGCGCTGGCTTGCCCCTTTGTCGATCGCGCTCGCCTCGCTGGTGACGATCCTGCCGGTCATCGCGACCGTGCCCTTCCTGCCGCCCTTCGGCCTGCTGATGCTGCTGGCCTGGCGGCTGCTGCGGCCCGATGCGCTGCGCGTGTGGGTCGCCGCCCCGCTCGGGCTGTTCGACGATCTGCTCAGCGGCCAGCCCTTCGGCTCGGCGATGTTCCTGTGGATGGCATGCATGTTGATCATCGACGTGCTAGAGACGCGCATCGTGTGGCGAAACTTCTGGCAGGACTGGCTGATTGCCGCGGGCGCGACCGCCTTCGTGCTGATCGCGGGGCGGTTCCTCGCGTCCCCCATCTCGGCCAAGGTTGACGCCGCGCTGCTGCTCCAGGCAGGCGCCTCGGCGATGCTGTTCCCGCTCGCCTCGCGGCTGTGCGCCTGGCTCGACCGTGACGTGGTGAAGGCCTGAGCCATGGTGCGGATCACCGAAGCAGCCCAGACCTACAGCTTCTCCCGCCGCGCGGTGGTGCTCGGCGCGGCGCAGGGTGCCGTCGGCATGGTGCTGGCCGGGCGCATGGCCTGGCTGTCGGTGGTCGAGAACGAGCAGTACAAGCTCAAGGCCGAGAGCAACCGCGTCAACAACACGCTGATCCCGCCGCGCCGCGGCTGGCTGCTCGACCGCAGCGGCAAGCCGCTCGCCAGCAACCGCACCGATTTCCGCGTCGACCTGATCCCCGATCGCATCGTCGACAAGGACAAGCTGCTCGCCGAGCTGACCCGGTTGCTCAACCTCGCCCCCGAGGATCTCGCCCGGATCGAGACCGACCTCAAACGCGCCGGCGGCTTCCGCCCGGTGCAGGTGGTGGAAAATCTCGACTGGGACCGCTTCGCCGCGGTGCTGGTCCGCCAGCCCGAGCTGCCCGGCGTGGCCCCCACCCGCGGCTATGCGCGGCACTATCCGCTGGGCGCCGGAGTCGGCCATCTGATCGGCTATGTCGGCACCGCCTCGGCCGAGCAGTTCAAGGCGGACAAGGATCCGCTGCTCGTCACCCCCGGGTTCAAGCTGGGCAAGGACGGGCTGGAGAAGACGCTCGACCACCGGCTCCGCGGTAAGCCCGGCGCCAAGCGGGTCGAGGTGACCGCGCATGGCCGCCCGGTGCGCGAGCTGGAAACCCGCGCGGACACGCCCGGGGAGAGCATCAAGCTCACCATCGACGCCGGCCTCCAGGAATATGTCGCGCGGCGGCTCGGCACCAATTCGGGCTCGGCGATCGTGATCGATGTCGCCTCGGGCGACATCCTCTCGATGGTGTCGATGCCGTCCTATGATCCCAACAGCTTTTCCGACGGCATCAGCCAGCTGGAATGGAAGATGCTGTCCGAGGACGATCACGTGCCCTTGATGAACAAGGTGCTGCAGGGACTCTATCCGCCCGGCTCCACCGTCAAGCCGATGAACGGCCTGGCGCTGATGGCGGCGGGGGTGAGCCCGCACGACCGTGTCGTCTGCTCGGGCGCGCTTCGCGTGGGCAACGGCGTGTTCCACTGCCACAAGAAGGGGGGGCACGGGCCGCTCGACCTCAAGAACGCGATCATGCAGAGCTGCGACATCTATTTCTACGAGATGGTCCGCCGCGTCGGCTATGATGCGATCGCGCCCATGGCCCGGATGCTGGGCATGGGCCAGAAGTTCGACATGCCCTTCACCACCCAGCGCTATGGCACCGTGCCGGACAGCGCGTGGAAGCTGAAGAAATACCATCATCCCTGGACGGTGGCGGATTCGCTCAACGCCTCGATCGGCCAGGGCTATGTGCTGGCGAATCCGCTGCAGCTGGCGGTGATGGCCAGCCGGCTCGCCTCGGGCAAGATCCTGGTACCGCGGCTGCTCTCGAACGGCCCCTCGGGCGCCCAGCCGCTGCCGGTGAGCCCGGAGGATCTCGCGATCGTCCGCGATGCGATGTACGGCGTGATCAACGGCGGCGGCACCGGCGGGGCGGCGCGGATGTACGTGCAGGGCGTCGCGCTGGCGGGCAAGACCGGCACCGCACAGGTGCGCCGCATCACCATGGCGGAGCGCCGCACCGGCGTGCTCAAGAACGGATCGCTGCCGTTCAAGATGCGCGACCACGCGCTGCTCGTGTGCTTCGCGCCGCACGACAATCCGAAATATGCCGCCGCGATCGTGCTCGAGCATAACGGCCACACCGTCCGCAATCTCGACACGCCGCTGATCGGCCGGGACATCATGACCTATCTGTTCGATCGCGATCAAGCGATGAAGACGCTGGCCGAAGTCGAGCCCACCTGGGGCGGCGACTACACGACGCGGATGGCCGCCCAGTCCGCAGCCTTTCGCGCCGCCCAGGCCACCCCGCCCCCGCCTGCGCCCGAGGATACCGAGGAAGCGGCAAGCAGCCTTGCCGACCAGGCCGCCAACAGCACCGCCGATTCGACCAAGCGCGACGTGGCGCCCACCGGCAGCGTGGAGGGCGACTGATGGCGCGGCCCGGCAATGGCATTGTCCCCATGCAGGTCGCCCAGCTGCCCTGGAAGATCCTGTTCCTGGTGCTGGCGATCGGCGGCTTCGGCCTCGTCGTGCTCTATTCGGCGGCCGGCGGCAGCATCAAGCCCTGGGCGTTCAACCAGGGAATCCGCTTCCTGCTGTTCCTCGGTGTCGCGCTGGCGATGTCGCGCGTGCCGGTGCGGTTCTGGTCGCAATGGTCGCTTCCCATCTACGGCGCGCTGGTGGTCGCGCTGCTCGGCGTGGAGGCGCTGGGCAAGGTGGCGGGCGGCAGCCAGCGTTGGATCAGCCTGGGCGGCTTCCAGTTCCAGCCCTCCGAGCTGATGAAGCCGATGATCGTGCTCGCGCTCGCCCGCTTCTACGAGATGCTGCCAGCCAGCGAGACGCGCAAGTTCGTGGCGATCTGGCCGGCCTGCGTGCTGATCGGGGTGCCGGCGCTGCTCGTCATCATGCAGCCCGATCTCGGCACCGGGCTGATGATCACCGGCTGCGGCGTCATGGTGATGTTCCTGGCGGGCGTGCCCTTGCGGCTGTTCATCGCCGGCGCGCTGGCGGTGTCGGTAGCCGCCCCCCTCGCCTTCAACTTCGTGCTGCACGATTACCAGCGCAACCGCGTGCTGATCTTCCTCGATCCCGAGCGCGATCCGCTGGGTACCGGCTATCACATCACCCAGTCGAAGATCGCGATCGGATCGGGCGGCATCTTCGGCAAGGGCTTCCTGCAGGGCACGCAGAGCCACCTCGACTATCTCCCCGAGGGCCAGACCGACTTCGCGCTGGCGACGATGATGGAGGAATGGGGGCTGGCCGGCGGCGTGTTCCTGATCGTCGCGTTCGGGATGCTGATCGCCTGGGGCGTCGGCGTCGGCATGCGCGCCAAGACGCGGTTCGGGCGGCTGACCGCGGCGGGGCTCTCCGGCACGATGTTCCTCTATTGCTCGATCAACATGGCGATGGTGATCGGCCTGGCGCCGGTGGTGGGCGTGCCGCTGCCGCTGATCAGCTTCGGCGGCACCGCGGTGATGACCTTCATGCTGTGCCTGGGAATCCTCCTCTCGATCGACCGCGACGGCCGCACCAAGACGCGCTGGTGATTTTTTCATTTTTGGGGTTTACAAGCCGCGCGAGGCGACGCTAAAGGCGCGCCTCCGAAGCGGCGGTGCCCCACCAAGGGCGCCATGCAGAAGCCGGATGGACACATAGCTCAGTTGGTAGAGCAGCTGACTCTTAATCAGCGGGTCCTTGGTTCGAGCCCAAGTGTGTCCACCACTTCCTCTTCTGCCCAGACGCCTTCCGGTATGGACACATAGCTCAGTTGGTAGAGCAGCTGACTCTTAATCAGCGGGTCCTTGGTTCGAGCCCAAGTGTGTCCACCATCTCCCTACATCAGGAAATTTTTCCGGCTGCTCCTTGGACGTGAGGAGCGCGGGCAGGTCACATCTGTCTTGACCGTCCGGAAGGCTGTCCACGCAACGCAGAGGCGCCACTTCCGGAATGTGATGGCCGCCACGTACGCACGTTAGCCTTCACCGTTGCACCGCAACATCAGACCACCCGCGCCAACCCCGATCAATACCTCCCGGCACCGCCATGTCACGTTCGCGGCAAGCGAAGACGCGTCCGCGACAGGACGTCTCAACATGCCGAGGTGAACGTGAAACAGCAGCAAGGGCCCGCCCTGTCGAGGCGACGTGCCGGGGTCGGACCGCGATGACCGCGCGCGCCCCTAATCCCCTCTCCCCGTGGCGGTGCACCGGCGCGGGCGCGCTCGTGCTGCTCCTCGGCGGGTGCAATCGCGGCGTGCTGGATCCGCAAGGGCCGGTCGGCGTCGCCGAGAAGACGCTGCTGCTCAACGCTACGGGTATCATGCTGTGCGTGGTCGTGCCGGTGATGATCGCCACGCTCTGCGTCGCCTGGTGGTTCCGTGCCGGCAACACCCGCGCACGCTACCGGCCGACCTGGACCTATTCGGGCAAGGTCGAGCTGATCATCTGGTCGATCCCGGCGATGATCATCCTGCTGCTCGGCGGCGTCACCTGGATCGCCTGCCACCAGCTCGATCCGGCCAGGCCGCTCGCCTCGTCGCAGCAGGCGATCGAGGTGGAGGTGGTGTCGCTCGACTGGAAGTGGCTGTTTATCTATCCGCAGCAGGGCATCGCCAGCGTGAACCGCGTCGTCGTGCCGGTGGGCGCGCCGGTGCACTTCCGGCTCACCTCCGCCACGGTGATGAACAGCTTCTTCGTGCCCCAGCTCGGCGGCCAGATCTACACCATGACCGGCATGGTCTCGCAGCTGCACCTGATCGCGGATCGGGCCGGCAGCTATGACGGGCTCTCCGCCCAGTTCAGCGGCGACGGCTTCTCGGACATGCACTTCCGCTACGATGCGGTGCCGCGCCGCGCCTTCGATGCCTGGATCGCCGCCGCCAGGGCCGCCGGACCGGCGCTCGACACCGCCGGCTATGTCGCACTCGCCAAGCCCAGCTCGGCCGTGGCGCCGATCACCTATGCCACGGTCGATCCGACGCTGTTCGATCGCATCACCACCGGCAAGCCGATCGCGACCGCTGCGGTCGCTCCCCATTCCATGGCCGCCCACCACGGCGCCAGCAACAAGGGCTTTTGACGGATGCTCGGCAAACTCACCTGGAGGGCCATTCCGTTCACCGAACCGCTGCCGCTGATCACCTCGGCGGTCGTGCTGGCGGTGATCGCGGGAGTACTCGCCTGGATCACCGCCAAGGGCCATTGGGGCACTCTCTGGCGCGAATGGATCACCTCGGTCGATCACAAGCGCGTCGGCATTATGTATGTGCTGCTGGGCCTGATCATGCTGCTGCGCGGCTTTTCCGACGCGCTGCTGATGCGCACCCACTTGGCGATGGCCTCGGGCATCAACCAGGGCTACCTCCCGCCCGAGCATTTCAACCAGATCTTCTCCGCCCATGGCACGATCATGATCTTCTTCGTGGCGATGCCGCTGGTGATGGGGATGATGAACTTCGTGCTGCCGCTCCAGCTGGGCGTGCGCGACGTCGCCTTTCCGACGATGAACTCGATCAGCTTCTGGTTGACCGCTTCGGGCGCGCTGCTGATCAACGTCAGCCTGTTCGTCGGCGAATTCGCGCGGACCGGCTGGCTCGGCTATCCGCCGCTCAGCGAGCTGCAATATTCGCCCGGGGTGGGCGTCGACTATTATCTATGGTCGGTGCAGATCACCGGGGTCGGCACGGTGCTGTCCGCGGTCAACCTGGTGACGACGATCCTCAAGCTGCGCGCGCCGGGCATGGCCTATACGCGCATGCCGGTGTTCTGCTGGACCGCGCTGGCCTCGAACCTGGTGATCCTGGCGATCTTCCCGATCCTCACCGCCTGCCTCGCGATGCTGACGCTGGACCGCTATCTCGACTTTCACTTCTTCACCACCGATGGCGGCGGCAACACGATGATGTTCGTCAACCTGGTGTGGATGTGGGGCCATCCCGAGGTCTACGCCCTCGTGCTTCCCGCCTTCGGCATCTATTCGGAGGTCGTCTCCACCTTCTCCAGCAAGCCGCTGTTCGGCTATCGCTCGATGGTCACCGCCTCGATGGTGATCTGCGTCCTGTCGTGCATGGTGTGGCTGCACCATTTCTTCACGATGGGCGCGGGTGCCGACGTAAACGCCTTTTTCGGCATCGCGACGATGATCATCGCGGTGCCGACCGGCGTGAAGATATTCAACTGGCTGTTCACCATGGTCGGCGGCCGCGTGCGGTTCGAAGTGCCGATGCTGTGGACGGTCGGCTTCATGATCACCTTCGTCACCGGCGGCCTCACCGGCGTGCTCCTCGCGGTGCCGCCGGTGGACTTCATCGTCCACAACTCGCAGTTCCTCGTCGCCCATTTCCACCACGTGATCATCAGCGGCGTCGTGTTCGGGCTGTTCGCCGGCTACAGCTACTGGTTCCCCAAGGCGTTCGGGTTCCGCCTGCACGACGGCTGGGGCAAGGCGGCCTTCTGGTGCTGGTTCTTCGGCTTCTATCTCGCCTGGATGCCGATGTACGTGATCGGCCTGCAGGGCGCGACGCGCCGCATGCAGCATTACAACGACCCGAGCTGGCAGCCCTATGAGATCGCCTCGGCATGCGGTGCGCTCGTCATCCTGTGCGGCGTGCTCTGCCAAGCGATCCAGCTCTTCGTCTCGATCCGCAACCGCGACACGCTGCGCGACGTGACCGGCGATCCCTGGGACGGCCGTTCGCTCGAATGGTCGACCAGCTCGCCGCCGCCGGCGTTCAACTTCGCGGTGCTCCCCGACGTGCGCGGCGAGGAGGCCTATTGGGGCATCAAGCAGCGCGCCATCGCCCAGCTGCACCTCGCCGAGGCGCCCGCCTATCACGCGATCGAAATGCCGCGCCCCTCGCCGATCGGCGTGATCACCGCCTTCTTCGCCAGCTTCGCCGGCTTCGCGTTGATCTGGCATATCTGGTGGCTGGTGGTGCTGAGCGTGGCGGCAGGGTTCGTCGCCCTCGCCAGGTTCGGCTGGCGCCGCGAGGACGAGGTCGAGATACCGGCGGCCGAGGTCGCCCGTCTCGACCAGGCCCGGCGCGCTACCCGCACCAGCGCGCTCGCCGAGGTCACGGCGGCACGCCAGGAAGCAGCGCATGCCGCACTCGCCCTGGAGCAAAGCGATCCCCATCAGCTGGGCCATAGGGGTGCCGAGACCGACGTCGGCGACAGCGGCCCCGCCGACAAGACGGTCGTCGCCGGCTTCGGCTTCTGGGTGTTCCTGCTGACCGACATCATCATGTTCTCGGCGCTGTTCGCCACCTATGCGGTGCTCGCGCACGCCACCGATGGCGGACCGACCGCGAAGATGCTGTTCAGCCGAACGACGGTGGGGATCGAGACGGTCTGCCTGCTCTTCTCGACCTTCACCTGCGGCCTCGCCTTGCTCGCGGCCAAGCGGCGGAACGTGGGGCTCACCCAACTGATGCTCGCGCTCACCGGCGTGCTGGGGGCCGCCTTCCTCTCGATCGAGCTGCGCGAGTTCGCCGGCATGATCGCACAAGGGGCAGGACCGTCGCGATCGGCATTCCTCTCGGCCTTCTTCACGCTGGTCGGCTATCACGGCTTCCACGTCGCCGCCGGGCTGGTCTGGCTGGTGTCGCTGGCCGCGCAGATCGCCACCCGCGGGTTCGCGCCGAAGGTGCAGCGCAAGCTGCTCTGCTTCAGCCTGTTCTGGCACGCCCTCGACATCGTCTGGGTCGCCGTTTTCACCATCGTCTATCTGTTTGGAACCAGCCTATGACCGACCATCCTACGCATGCCGGCCACAGCGATGCTGCGCCGGGCGAAGAGCGGGACAGCTTCCTCTCGGGCAGCGCCGGCTATATCATCGGCCTGCTGCTGGCGCTGGCGCTGACGGCAACCTCCTTCTGGGCAGCCGAATCCGGAGCGCTGTGGCGTCCCGGCGTGCCGATCGGGCTGTGCGTGCTGGCGGTGGCGCAGATGGGCATCCATCTGGTGTTCTTCCTCCACATCACCACCGCGCCGGACAGCACCAACAACGTCCTCGCGCTCGCCTTCGGCATCATCATCGTGGTGCTCGTCGTCGTCGGATCGATCTGGATCATGGACAATCTCAACGCCAACATGATGCCGATGGACCAGGCGATGCACCTGCAGCCCTGAGGCGACGCCTGCATTCCGGAGCGGGGCGGCGGCGCATTGACTCTGGCGGGCAACAGTTCGTTACGTTTGCTGGTCTCGTGCGTTGCAGCATCATGGCCAAGAAACCCGCACCGCTCTCCCCCGCCGAACGCAGCACCATCCTCGAAGCCAACCGCACATTGAAGATGGCGCGCTCGGCGCACGCCTATGTCCGCGGCAACACTGCCAAGTTCTACGACTGGCTGGAAAGCTCGCCGGTCTCCGCGCGCGTGCCGCAGGGTCCCTCGATCTGGATCTGCGGCGATTGCCATGTCGGCAATCTCGGGCCGCTCTCCAACGGCGAGGACCGCGTCGAGGTGCAGATCCGCGACATGGACCAGGCGGTGATCGGCAACCCCGCGCACGACCTCATCCGCCTGGGCCTCTCGCTCGCCACCGCGGCGCGCGGTGCCGATCTGCCGGGTGTCGTCACCGCGCGGATGCTCGAGGAGGTGATGGAGGGCTATGCCGCCGCCATCCATGATCCCACCAGCGGTGACCCCGGCGTGGAGCCCGAGGTGGTGCAGAGCGTCAAGCGTCGCGCGCTCGGGCGGCGCTGGCGGCACCTCGCCAAGGAGCGGCTGGAGGCGGTGGAGCCGCAGATCCCGCTGGGCAAGCGCTTCTGGCCGATCCAAGACAAGGAACGCGCCGCGCTGGAAGCGGCGCTCACCAAGCCCTCGATCCTCAGCACGGTGCTCGCGATGGACGATGAGGAGGCCGAGCGCGAGATGCGCCTGGTGGATGCCGCCTATTGGAAGAAGGGCTGCAGTTCGCTCGGCCTGCTGCGCTACGCGGCGATCGTCGCGCTGCCGGATGCCAAGGGGCGGCTGGACTATGCGCTGATCGACCTCAAGGAGGCGGTCGATCCCATCGCCCCCGCCGCGCCGGGTGCCGAACTGCCCGAGGACAATGCCGATCGCGTGGTCGCCGCCGCGCGGGCGCTCTCGCCGCATCTCGGCCGCCGCACGGCGCCGGTGCGGATGCTGGGGCGCTCGCTGTTCGTGCGCGAGCTGGCGCCGCAGGACCTGAAGCTGGAGCTCGACCAGTTCACCCGCGGCGAGGCGGTGAAGTCCGCCCGTTACCTCGCCTTCGTCGTCGGCAAGGCGCATGCCCGCCAGATGGACACCGACGCGCGGGAGGCATGGCTGGAGATCCTCGCCGAGGATCGCCGCGGCAAGCTCGATACGCCGTCCTGGCTATGGGAGAGCGTCGTCTCGCTCGCCGGCCGCCACGAGGTCGGCTATCTCGAGCATTGTCGGCGCTATGCAGTCGCTGCGTGATACTGTGTGGGAAAGGGGCGCCGATCCGTTCGACGCGCCAGCGGGTCCCTATGGCGGAGAGGGAGGGATTCGAACCCTCGGAACCCTTACGAGCTCAACAGTTTTCGAGACTGCCCCGATCGACCACTCCGGCACCTCTCCGCTAGGGAGGATACGCGCTTCGGAAAGTCCCGAGCAGCGTACCGGTCGCTGTGAGGCGCGGCCACTAGCGCAAAGTTTTGGGGGCCGCAAGCAGGGTCTTTCAAGTTTTTTCGCGATCGCGGAAAGCGCGTGCGCCACCCCGCCCCTTCCCGGATCGGGAACGGCAGGCCGCGCCACCGTTGCCGTTGCGCCTCCGCAACCCTAGATTGGTGCCATGTCAGAAACCAATGGTTCGCTTCTTTCCATCGACTCGGGCACGCCGATGCCGCCGATCGCCAGCGCGCGCTTCGCCATCGGCGACGTGGTGCGCCACCGCCTGCTCGATTTCCGCGGCGTGATCTTCGACGTCGACCCCGTCTTCGCGAACACCGACGAATGGTATGATTCGATTCCCGTCGACATGCGGCCGGCCAAGGACCAGCCCTTCTATCACCTGCTCGCCGAGAATGCCGATTCGGCCTATATCGCCTATGTCAGCCAGCAGAATCTGGTGGCGGACGACAGCGACGAGCCGGTCGACCATCCCGGAATCAGCGGGCTTTTCGACAGCTTCGATGCCGGTCGATACCGGCTGAAGCCCAACCACCGCCATTAAGCACGCGTGACTCGGAAAATCGCTGTTTCGTCTTGCGAAACGGTTGACAATCCCGCCCCCCTCGCATAGTTGCGCCCTTCCTCCTGCCGAGGTGCAACCTTGGCGGGCACATGCATTTGAACCAGAGAAGAGACCGATGTTCGCTATCGTGCGCACGGGCGGCAAGCAGTATCGCGTTGCCGCAGGAGACAAGATCGTCGTCGAGAAGCTCGACGGCGAAGCCGGTTCGTCGGTGACGCTGGGCGACGTCCTGCTGGCCGGCGAAGGCGGCGAGCTGAAGGCTACCGACGGCCTGACCGTTTCTGCCGAAATCGTCGCGCAGGCGAAGGGCGAGAAGGTCATCGTCTTCAAGAAGCGTCGTCGTCACAACTATCGCCGCAAGAACGGCCATCGCCAGCAGCACACGATCCTCAAGATCACTGCTATCGGCGCGGCCAAGTAAGCGACTGACGAGACACGAGGAGTATAGACAATGGCACATAAGAAGGCAGGCGGCTCGTCCCGCAACGGTCGCGACTCTGCTGGCCGCCGTCTTGGCGTGAAGAAGTTCGGCGGCGAGACGGTTCTCGCCGGCAACATCCTCGTGCGTCAGCGCGGCACCAAATTTTACCCGGGTGTGAACGTGGGCATGGGCAAGGACCATACCCTTTTCGCGCTCGTCGAAGGCCGCGTGTCGTTCAAGGAAGGCAAGCTTGGTCGCAAGTTCTGCTCCGTAGACATGATTGCCGAGGCGGCCGAGTAACATCGGGCGACCGTACGGGTTGCCCACCAGGGCGACCCGGGTTCGGATGAACCAACCGAAAAAGGGAGACGGGTCGCCCCGGTCTCCCTTTTTTCATGCTCCCTGCAATCGCAGCGCAACACCCGCACGCCATGGAACCGGCGTGGGGAGCTGCAGGACCGAGGAGTGGTGGTCATGTTCGTGCGGACCCAGAGATTGACGTTACGTCCCGGCTGGCCCGAGGACGCCCCCGCCCTTGCCCGGGCGATCGACCATGAGGCCGTCGTGCGCAACCTGTCGCGCGTGCCCTGGCCCTATTCGATCGAAGCGGCCGAGACCTTTCTCGCGCATTGGACCGACACGCGCTTCCTGGTGTTCGAGCACCAGGGCGGCAGCGTGGCGCTGATCGGCTGCATCGGCATCGACAGCGCCGGGGACGAACGCCATGAGCTCGGCTATTGGTACACGCCCTCCGCATGGGGCAAGGGCTATGCCACCGAAGCGGCGCGCGGCGTGCTCGCCGCCGCACGAGCCGCCGGCATCCGCCGGGTGACGTCGCGCCACGCGGTCGACAACCCCGCCTCGGGGCGCGTCCTGCGCAAGCTGGGTTTCCAGCCGACCGGACATGTCGAGCCGCTCTGGTCCAAGGGTCGTGGCGGCGAAATGGCGTGCATCGGCTTCGAGCTGGATCTCGAATTGCAGGGTCTGGGATGCGGAGACATGCGCGCAGCCGCCTGAGCGGTGTCCCCGCACGGTTTAGTGCGGGGGCACCGAGACACGTTTCATAATGCCTTGCGGATAAGGACCCCGAACGAGGTACACACGAATCCGTCGATGGAAAGTTTCAGGTGCGATGGGGCACCCAGGCTTCCTTGATCCTCGGGCTCGCGCTCGACGTGCCAAGGCGGCACGTCGATGAAGCCATCCAATACCCCGTCTCCCGGATCGAAGTTCAACGGCATCATGTGGTGGCCGGAGCGGGCGAGGCGCTCAGAAAGTGCCTCGAGATGCTTTCGCTGAAAGAGCACGGTCACCCAGTTGTCGATGGTCGGGCCATTCGGCTCGACGTTGAACTCCAGCGTATGAACTGCCGTTCCGCCAGGCCGCAACGTATCGAGCGAACGCTCGATGAAGCGCAGCCCCTTCTCTATGCTTCCGAGATGCTCCAGCGCGCAGATAGACCAGCAAAAGTCATATCCCTGCAGCCGGTCCGGAATGTCGTTCATATCAACCATGTCGATCGTGACATGGCGTTCAAACTCCTCCCGCGTCACCAGATGCGGGATGTACGGGACCGCAGCCGAACCGAGATGCTGGTTGCTTTTCGTCCAGCCGCTCTGGAAAGCCTGCGCCTGCGAATAATCGGTGGCGGTGACATGAATGCCCTGGGCAGCAAGATAGCTCGGAATCGGCTCCGCGCCGCATCCGAAGCCGAGACCACGCTGCCCCTGCCTCAGATGTCCCGCTTCGAACAAGGACTGCAGCACATAAGCAAATTCCCAAAGCTTGCGGTGGTACACCACTGGCGTACGAATTGCGTTCGCCCAATGTGCCGCCCAGTCGCTTTGGATATCGGCCTGGGTGCAGCCCTTCGATCCCAGACCAACAATGCGCGCCTCGGTACCCTCCGGCGGCGGCAGCGCCGCGGCCATTTTCCTTGCAAGATCATAGCCCAACGCCTTTACGTTCAGTTCGAGGATACGAACTTCCTTGACGATATTGTTCAGGGCGTTCCTGTTCGGCCGTGAACGTTTGTCGACCAGCGCGACAAGACGCGTGAGTACGCTTTTTTCAACCTTCCTACGCAACCACATTTTTCCCCCACCCCCCATTTGGTTCGCAGCTGAACCGAACACATGGCAGAGCAAAGGTAAAGCCGCTATTGCTGGGGGCGGAGAGCTGGACAACCAGAAAGGCGAAGAAGCAGTGGGGAGCGCATGACCATGCCACTTCTGCACACTGCAGGGCGACCCAGCTTGCAACCAGTTAGGATCAATGCCTGTTGACCACCAAGTCGGCGCGACGGCGCCTCTCTCCCGAAGAATCGCGTGACGCCGCGCTGGAAGCGGCGCGCGCGCTGCTGATCGAGGACGGCCCGCAGGCGGTAACGCTCAAGGCGGTCGCGGCGCGGATCGGGCGGACGCATGCCAATCTGCTCCACCATTTCGGCTCGGCGGCGGGGCTGCAGAAGGCGCTGGCCGCCAGCATGGCGGAGACGGTCACCGCCAAGATCGGCGAGGCGGTGCTGCGCGCCCGAACCACCGACCACGACCTGCGCGAGGTGGTGAACCTCACCTTCGATGCGTTCGGCCGCGAAGGCGCCGGGGCGCTGGCGAGTTGGATGCTGCTGACCGGGAACCAGGATGCGCTCGACCCGATCCTCGAGGCGATCCACCGGCTGGTCGACCGGATCAGCGAGAGCGAGGATGCCCGCGCCCCGCTGCGCGAGGAGACGCTGCAGCTGACTCTGATGGCGCTGGGCGACGCCCTGCTCGGCGCCCCCATGGCCCGCGCGCTGGGCCTGCCGCGGGAGAAGGCCCGCGAGCTGGCCGCTGCGATGCTGCGCGAGCGGATCGAGGCGGCGAGCGAAGGGCAGTAACGCGCGGCCGCGCTCCCTACTCCGCCGCCTGCCCCATCCGCTGCGCCTCGCCCGCCACCGCCTCGCGTACCGCGCGCGAGAGCGCCGCAACGGTGAACGGCTTGCGCAGCACCGGGCGGTCGCGGAGCTGTTCGGCGCTTGCCTCGCCGGTGAAGCCGGTGACGAACAGCACCGCGACGCCGTGCAACGTCGCCTCTACGGCCGCGATCATCTCCGGGCCGGTCTGGCCGGGCATCAGCACGTCGGTCATCACCAGGTCGAGCGAGGCCATGGATGCGATCGCCGTCGGCGCATGCAGCGGATCGGCGCAGCCCACCGCGCGGTGACCCAGCTCGCGCAGTGCCGCCAGCGTCGCGGCCAGCACGCGCGGATCATCCTCGACGACGAGGATGTCGTAGCTGTCGCCCGCCTTGTCCTCCGCGGCCTCGACCAGCACGGGCGCCGCGACGGCGCCGGTCAGCGCGCCCTTGTAGCGCGGCAGGTACAGCGTGACCGTGGTGCCGGCCTCGGGCGCGGTCTCGATCGCGATGCCGCCGCCCGACTGGCGGACGAAGCCGAAGATCTGGCTGAGCCCAAGCCCCGTGCCCTTGCCCACCGGCTTGGTGGTGAAGAAGGGCTCGAACACGCGCTCCAGCACCTCCGGCGTCATGCCGCAGCCGGAGTCGCGCACCGCGACCGAGACATAGTCGCCCGCGGCGCAATGCCCCACCTCGTTGGCCGCGAGCCGCGATTCGCCGGTGGTGATCACCAGCGTGCCGCGCCCGTTCATCGCGTCGCGCGCATTCACCGCCAGGTTGAGCACCGCGTTTTCGAGCTGGTGGCGATCGACCCAGATCCGCCAGCCCATCCCGCGATCCTGCGCCTCGACCCGGATCGCGTCGCCCAGCGTGCGATCGAGCAGGTCGCGCATGCCGCGAATCAGCGCGCCGGCATCGACCGGCTCGGGCGCGAGCGATTCGGAGCGCGAGAAGGCGAGCAGCTGGCGGGTGAGCGCGGCGGCGCGGTGGGCACCCTCCATCGCATTGTCGAGGTGGCGCGCGGCCTCGCGGGGATCGCTTTCGATCTGGCGCCGCGCCAGTTCCACGCCGCCCAGCACAACCGCCAGCATGTTGTTGAAATCATGTGCGATGCCGCCGGTGAGCTGGCCCACCGCATCCATCTTCTGCGCCTGGCGGAGCTTGGCCTCGGCAACCTCGCGCTCGCGCGCTTCCTCGCGCAGCTGGGCGGTGGCGGCGGCGACGGCTTCGCGCAATTGCCCGGTCCGCTCGCGCTCCCAGGCGGCATCGGCATCGGCAAGCGCGCGGTCGCCCTGCGCCTCGATCGCCAGCCAGCCGAACACTACCGCGCCCAGCGCGATCACCAGGCCGAAGCCGCTGAGCACGCGCGAGGCATAGCTGCTGTTCTCGATCAGCTGTGCCGCCGCGCGGGTGCGATCGCGCAGCAGGCGGCGTTCCTGCTCGACGATGTCGTCGAGGATCGACTCGACCTGCTTGCGCGCCGGGCTCTCGCGGACCTGGTAATAGGCGCCGAACGCGTCGCTGTTGCGCTTGAAGGTGGTGTAGAGCGCGGTCGCGTCCAGCTCCTTGCCGCGCTCGGCGAAGACGCGCTGGAGCTGACGGACCTGCGCGAACAGCGTCGGGTTGTCGCCGGTCAGCTGGCGCAGGCGCTGGAGCTGTTCGCCGGCCTTGCCCCATTGGTCGCTATATTGCTGGCCGAGATTGCGATCCGCGCTCACCACATAGCGCCCCAGCGCCGCCTCGGCCGAGGCAATGCCGCCCGTCAGCTGGTTGGCTCGCAGGATCACTTCGAAGCTGTGCTGCTGGAGCGCGATGGCGCGATCGCGCTCTAGGTCGGTGCGCTGCTGGATCAGGATCAGCGCGCCAAGGACGAGCACCCCGGCCACCGCCAGGGCACCCAGCAGGACCAGGCGCCAGTTCTTCGCGTGAACCGAACGCTCCAGAGACGGGATCGCTTCGCTCATCCGGCCCCGACTCTAGGCGCTTGGAACCGAAGTGGAAAGACCGGTTAGGCGATGACCCCGACGGCCTGGCCGGCCGCGCGGAACATGCCCAGCACGCGCTCGATCTGCTCGGGGCGATGCTCGGCACAGAGCGAGCAGCGCAGCAGGAAGGTGCCGGCCGGGGTCGCCGGCGGGCGCGCCATGTTGACGTACAGGCCGTTCTCCAGCAGCGCCTGCCACATCATCACCGCCTGTTCCTGGTCCTCCAAGATCACCGCGACGATCGCGCTTTCGGGCTTTTCGGTGCCGAGCTTGAAGCCCATCGCCGTCAGCCCGCCGTGCAGCGCCCGCGCGTTTTCCCACAGACGGGCGCGCTTCTCGTGTGCGGTCGCCAGCTTGCGGATCGAGGTCGCCGCGGTCGCCACCACGCTGGGCGGCAGCGAGGCGGTGAAGATGTACGGGCGGCAGGCCAGCCGGATCGCCTCGAACTTCGGGTGGTTCGAGATGCAGAAGCCGCCGACGGTGCCGACCGACTTGGAGAAGGTGCCGACGACGAAATCGACGTCCGCTTCCAGCCCCTGGTCCTCGTACACGCCGCGACCGTTGGGCCCGAAAAAGCCCATCGAATGCGCCTCGTCGACCAGCACCATCGCGCCGTGCTTCTTGGCGACGGCGACCATCTCCCTGAGCGGCGCGATGTCGCCGAGCATCGAATAGACGCCCTCCAGCACCACCAGCTTGCCCGCCTCTGCCGGCAGGCGGCTCAGGCGCTTGTCGAGGTCGGTCACGTCATTGTGGCGGAAGCGGACGATCTCGGCATTGCCCTGCTTGCAGCCGTCATAGATCGAGGCGTGGCTGTCGGCGTCGAGCACGATATACTCGCCCTTGCCGACCAGCGTCGAGAGCATGCCCAGATTGGCCATGTAGCCGGTCGAGAACACGATCGCGCCCGACACGCCGTAGAAGTCGCGCAGCGCCTGCTCGACTTCCATATGGTCGCGGAAGGTGCCGTTGAGCATGCGGCTGCCGTTGGTGCCCGAACCGAACTGGTCGAGCGCGTCCTTGCCGGCCTGGATCACGTCCGGATCGAACGTCATGCCCATATAATTGTAGGTGCCGAGCAGGATCGTGTCCTTGCCCTTGATCACCGCCTCGGTGGGCGACTTGACCTGCTCCATCACGATCGCGAACGGATCGATGACGCCGCTGTCGAGCAGCGCCTGGCGCTCGGCGATCAGGCCGTCGAACTTGCTCATCAGGTCGGTCATGGCGATCAGCCCTTGAGCTTCTGCACGGCGTCGACCAACTGGCCGACATTCTCGATCTCGGCCTGCATGTTCATGGTGATGACGATGTCGAACTCGTCCTCGATCGCGGCGACGAAATCCATCACCGTCAGGCTGTCCCATTCGAGATCGCCCGCGAAGGTGGTGGTTTCGGAAAGCGCGACGCCCTTCTTGTTGAAGGGCTCGATCTGCGCGGCGACGATGTCGAAGATTTCTGCACGGTCAGTCATGCGGCCGGTCCTTAGATTGATCGGTCGCAGGTGCCAAGCGAATGCGGCGAAACCGGGCCCGTGGCGGGGCAGTGCCCCAAAGGTCAGGCCGCCGCCGCCGCGTCCTCGCTGCCCGTGGTGAGCACGCTGTGCACCCAGAGGTCCATCTGCCCGGCGATCTTCTGGAGCAGGCCGGGGTGGAAATGGGTAACGTCGGCCATCTCTTCATAGCTGTCGAGCAGGTCCGGCACTTCGAGCACGAAGATCCGGCCGGGATTCTCGCGCGCCACCTGCCGCCAGATCGCGTTGAACAGCCGGCAGCGCTCGGGCGAGTGGTTGAGGCCGAGGCGATATTTCTCGATCGGCGCGTCTTCGGGGGGCAGCACCACCAGCATGCGCAGGTCGTTCTCGATCAGGTGGATGCACAGCCGCAACACGCACTTCTGGTAGACGCCGCGCTCCAGCAGATGCCATTTCCCCGGCCATCGATTGTCCAGATAGTCGATAGTCGCGCCATAGACGAGGAAGGGCGGGAAGTGCTGGGCCTTGTAGCTGTCGTCGTCCATCATCCGTAGCGCGAACAGACGCGGATTGTTGTCGAAGTCGATCGCCGGGCGAAACTGGCTGTAATGCGCGATGCCGCCGGACTGGCAATCGAACATGATGCGGATCCCCGCCTCGCCTGCCGACTGGCCGCTGAGTTCGGCGCGGATCGCGGCGCGCACCTCGGGTTCGTTGAAGCCATGGTCCTGGATCCAGTCGGGCGTCACCCGGCTGAACCGGCCGTCGAGCGCGCTGAAATCGGCTTCCGGCCAGTTCACCCGGATCTTGTTCAGCGCATATTCCTCCAGCCCCATGTGCATCGCGCGGCACGAGAAGGTGAAATGTACCAGCCGCTGGTCGACGCGGTCGTACATCACGAAGCCGACCAGCCCGTAGCGGCCATATTTGTCCCACGCGAAGATCGACCAGCTGTCGTGCCGGGTGACGTTGATGATGTCGCGCTCGAGCTGGGCGGGGTCGACCCGCGACTGGGTGTAGTTGAGCTGGTTGGCGCGGTTGATCAGCTCGGCGATCCGCGGCGCGAACTCGAGATTGTCCATGAGGAACGGCGCGCAGGCGCACAGGCCGGAGGCACGCAGGAATTCCTCGTTGGACTGGCCCACCCCGGCGCCGCGATCGCGTTTCTTGGCCTCCAGGATGCGATACTCGGCGACGCGGCTGCGGGTGCCGGTCTGGAGCGCGAGCAGCCCGGCGAGCTGTTCGTCGGCATCCGCCGCGGTCGCATCGAGCGTCTGGATCTCGGGGAGCGCGTGGCGAACCTCGGCGAGGTTGTGCGGGTTGTCGTCGACGAAGAGGACGTTGACCGCGCGCAATTGCATATCGGCGATGATGCCGCGGATCGCCTCGGCCTTGGGAGTGAAGGCGATATGCGGGAAGACGAACTCGTCCCACAGCCCGAACGCCTCCAGCCTCGCCTTGGCCGCGTCGAAATCGTTCTTCGAGCAGATCGAGGAAACCACGCCGCGCGCGTTGAAGGCGCGGACCATCTCGGCGCGCTGCTCGAACAGCGCGACTGTGTCGCCATCGGCGAGCGTGCCGCGCCACAGCGTGTCGTCGAGGTCCCAGAGGATGAGCTTGATCGGGGCGTTCCACATGCCCCCTTTATAGAATGGTTAAGCGGCGCTTGGGCTCAGAGCAGATCCTTGGCGCGATACCAGCGCGCGGTTTCGGCCAGACCCGCCTCGGTTTCCACCTGCGGCGTCCAGAGATTGGCGGGAGCACGGTTGGCAGGGTTCGCCACCCAATCGGGATGGCAGAAATAGGAAACGCGATCGGGCGTCAGCTTGGCGCGCTTGCCGCGCAGCGCCCGGTCGACATAGGCGCCCGCCAGCAGCACCGCCTGCGGCAGCGAGAGCGCGAGCACTTTGCGCCCCACGGCGCGGCCGATGGCATGGGCGAACTCGGGATGCGTCCAGCCCCCTGCCCGCCCGTCATCGGGGTCGATCTCGCCGGGGAAGCGATCCGCGGCGGCGAGCGCGAGCAGCAGCCGGCCGAGATCGTCGACCTCGATCACCGAGATTCGGCCGCCCGGCGGCAGCAGCGCCAGCCCCAAGCGCGCGACGCGGAACAGCTCGAGCATTTCCAGATCGCCCGGGCCGTAGATCGCCGGCGGGCGGACGATCGTCCAGTCCAGCCCCGATTCGCGCACCAGCTTGTCGGCCTCGCCCTTCGACCAGCCATAGGCGGAGAGCTGCGGCTCGCGGCTGGCGAGCGAGGAGACGTGGACGTAGCGGCGCACGCCTGCGGCCTTGGCCGCGTCGAGCATGTTGGCGGTGCCGGTGATGTTGCCGTGCGCGAACCCGTCGCGATCGGGCGCGTTGACCACGCCGGCGACATGGATCACCGCATCGGCGCCGGTGCAAAGCGCCACCAGCGCTGATGTCGCATCGAGATCGCCGCGAATCCAGGTGACGCCCTCGCGCACCGGCTGATCGCGACGGGTGAGCGCGCGGACCTGATGCCCCGCCTCCAGCGCCAGATCGATCAGCCGCGATCCGACGAAGCCGGTGCCGCCGGTCACGGCGAACACGCTCACAGCAGCGCCATGTGGCTGCGGTGGACCAACGCGGCGCGCGGGGCATAGCCGAGAATCTCGACCAGCTCCTCGCTCCGCCGCCCGACGATGCGTGAGGCATCGACATGGCCATATTCGGCGAGTCCGCGCGCCATATGCCTGCCGTCCGGCCCCACCACCACCACGAGGTCGCCGCGCGCGAACCGCCCTTCGATGCGGGTCGCGCCGGCAGCAAGCAGGCTGCGGCCTTCCTTCAGCGCCTGCGCGGCGCCCTCATCGATATGGACCGCGCCTTTCGCGGTGAGCCCCCCGCGCAGCCAGGCCTTGCGCGCCGCCGCGCCCTTCTGGCCGAGGAACAGCGTGCCCCGCCCGCTCGTCGCCAGCCGCGCCAGCGGATGCTCCACCCGCCCGTCGGCAATGGCGAGATGCGCGCCGGCGCTGGTCGCGATTCGTGCCGCCTCGATCTTCGAGACCATGCCGCCCGAGCCCATGCCCGAGGCCGAGCCGCGATCGGCCATCGCCTCGATCCGCTCGTCGATGATGTCGACCAGCGCGATCAACTGCGCATCGGGATTGGTGTTGGGGTTGGCGGTGTAGAGCCCGTCGACGTCCGACAGCAGCACCACGCCGTCGGCATTGGCGGCGCTCGCCACGCGGGCGGCGAGCCGGTCATTGTCGCCGAAGCGGATTTCTTCCGTAGCGACCGAATCATTCTCGTTGATCACCGGCACCACGCCCAGCCGCAGCAGCCGATCGAGCGTCGCCGAGACGTTGAGATAGCGGCGGCGATCCTCGAGATCGTCGAGCGTCACCAGCATCTGCGCGGCGGTCATCCCCTGGTCGTGGAGCAGTTCGGCCCAGATGCTCGACAGCGCGATCTGGCCGGTCGCGGCCGCCGCCTGCGCATCCTCCAGGCTCGCCCGGCCACCCTTGGGCAGCTTGAGCCGCCGCGCGCCCAGCGCGATCGCGCCGGAGGAAACGATGACGAGCTGCTGCCCCTCGCGCGCCCGGGCACCGAGATCGGCAACCAGCGCCGCCAGCCAGTCGCGGCGGATCTCCCCCTCGCGGTCGACGAGCAGCGAGGAGCCCACTTTCACGACCAGCCGGCCGCAGGTCGAGGGGCTGAAGCCGATGGCGTCGGCATGGCGGGCGAGCGCGGACATGGTCGCGCTCTTAGCGGTGCGGTTCGGCATCTGCCAAGCCGATCAGACGATCGATTCGCGCTGGAGGTCGCTGCAATGGCCGACGCCGGTGTCCTTGAGCCGCGCGATCACCGCGTCGCGGGTGTCGCTGTCGCCAGCGCGGATCTCGCCCAGCTCGGCGGCGGTGAGCAGCACCACGGGCACCGCGCGGACCGGCGAGAGCGGCATGTCCTCGATCCGCGTGTCGAAATCGGGCTCCGGCCCGCCGATCATCACGCCCAGCACGTCGTCGGCGGTGAGGAAATGCGCCGGCAGGCGCGCGGCGATCGCCGCTGAGCTGGAGACGCTGGTGAGTTCGAGCGGGATCGGCCCATGGCGTTCGAGCGGGCGGAGGATGCCCTGCTCCTCCGCGACGATCGCCGCCACCCGGCGTAGCACCTCGAGCATCCAGCCATCGCCCGCCACCTGCGCCGGGGCACCCTCGCCCGGCCCCTCGACGAACAGCTCGATCTCGAAGCCGTTGGCGGTTGCGGTCTCGTCGAACGGATCGGACAGGCCGTCGGTCGCGAGCAGGATCGCGTTGCCGCGGTGGATCAGCCGATAGGCCTCGTGCCCGCCCGGCCAGAGCGAACCGGCCGGCGCGGACGAAAGGATGCGGTCGCTCGCCGGCCCCAGCGCCGACCAGAACAGGCCCCGCGCTTCGGCCGAGCGCTCGGCGACGCTGGCGATTCGGTGTAGCTCGGGTCGGCTAACCGCCTGCGCCTTCGCACCAAACAACCCACGCAACCAGCCGAACGCACCCATCCGCGTCTCTCCTAAAAGGAATCAGACGGGCAGCGTTGCCCTAGAAATGCGTCAGACCGGCGACCATTGAACCGGTTCTTCACCATCTTCGGCGGTTTCATCGGCAGCCCGATTCTCGTTCGGGCCGATGATTTCCAACAACTGGTCGAGCACCCAGTCGACACCGGTGCCCGCCGCGCCGGACAGCGGAATGACTTGCGCGCCGCTGGCCTCTTCGAGTTCGGCCGAGAGCGCGGCGATCAGTTCGTCGTCGAGCGTGTCGATCTTGTTGAGCGCGATCACCGTCGGCTTGTCCGACAGGCCGGCGCCGTACGCCTCCAGCTCGTCGCGGACGATGCGGTAGCTGGTCGCCACGTCCTCGTCATTGGCGTCGATCAGGTGGAGCAGCACGCGACAGCGCTCGATATGGCCGAGGAAGCGGTCGCCGATACCGGCGCCGTCCGCCGCGCCTTCGATCAGGCCGGGAATGTCGGCGACCACGAACTCGCGCTGCTTGTGCCGCACCACGCCCAGCTGCGGCCGGGTGGTAGTGAAGGCATAGGCGCCCACCTTGGCCTGCGCGTTGGTGACCGCATTGATGAAGGTCGACTTGCCGGCATTGGGCAGCCCGACCAGCCCCGCATCGGCGAGCAGCTTGAGGCGCAGCCAGACCCATGCTTCCTCGCTCGGCCAGCCGGTGCCGTGCTGGCGCGGCGCGCGGTTGGTCGAGGTCTTGTAGGTTGCATTGCCGCGGCCGCCGTCGCCGCCCCGCAGGAAGACGATGCGCTGGCCCTCCTTGGTGAGGTCGGCCAGCAGCGTGCGCTCGTCGTCGTCGGCGAGGATCTGGGTGCCGATCGGCACCTTGATGACCAGGTCTTCGCCGCCCGCGCCGGTACGGTTCGAGCCCGATCCGCCGCTGCCGCGCGGGGCGCGGAAATGCTGGGTGTAGCGGAAGTCGATCAGCGTGTTCAGGCCGGCGATCGCCTCGAAGACGATGTCGCCGCCCTTGCCGCCGTTGCCGCCGTCGGGACCGCCATATTCGATGAACTTTTCGCGGCGGAAGCTCACGGCACCGGGTCCGCCGGCACCCGAGCGGACGAAAATCTTGGCTTGATCGAGGAAATGCATCGCGGGCCCATATACGTTCGGCGCAATTTCGTCACCCCCGGCAGCACCCATGCCGGCAATGTGGCGAACGACATGACACTTTCCGGGTGGCATCGGCGTTCAGCACGGCTATACGCGACCGGATCGTTTCCGCCCGTTTTCCGTTACAGGGGCGCAAGGATCCAAGCTCTGAAGGACGTTCAGCGAACAGCATGAAATCGATCGATCGCTATATGGCGCGGCTGATCGCGGTGCCGCTGATCTCCACCCTGATCATCTCCGCGATGCTGCTCGTGCTCGATCGCATGCTGCGGCTGTTCGAGTTCGTCGCGACCGAGGGCGGTCCGGTGAGCGTGGTGTGGCGCATGCTCGCCAACCTGCTGCCGGAATATCTCGGACTCGGCATCCCGATCGGCCTGATGCTCGGCGTGCTGCTCGCCTTCCGCCGGCTCGCCACCTCGTCCGAGCTCGACGTGCTGCGCGCGGTGGGCGTCAGCTACACCCGCCTGCTGCGCGTGCCCTATATGTATGCGATCGTGCTGGCGGCGGCAAACTTCGCGATCGTCGGCTTCATCCAGCCGACCTCGCGCTACAATTACGAGCAGCTCCGCTTCGAGCTGCGCTCGGGCGCGCTGGGCGCCTCGATCAAGGTCGGCGAATTCACCAGCTTCGGCTCGAAGATGACGCTGCGGATCGAGTCGAGCCAGGATGAGGGCCGCGACCTGCGCGGCATCTTCGTGGAGATGACCAACAAGGACGGCACGCCGCTGGCGGTGACCGCGCAGAAGGGCCAGTTCCTCCGCTCGGACGATCCCGACACGATCATCTTCCGGCTGACCAACGGCACGCTCGTCCATTACGACAAGAGCTCGCCGGTGCCGCGGGTGCTGACCTTCACCACCCATAACCTGCCGATCCCGCTTCCCAAGTACGAGCAGTTCCGCAAGCGCGGCGACAGCAATATCGAGCGCACATTGCCCGAGCTGGCAGTGATCGGTCGCAATCGCTCGGCGAACGAGATCGATCGCGAGACCAGCCGTTCGGCCTTCCACTACCGCATGGCGGAAGTGACGACGATGTTCCTGCTGCCGATGCTGGCGGTGGCGCTGGCGATCCCGCCCAAGCGCTCCACCTCGATGCTCGGCGTGTTCCTGTCGATCCTGATGATCGTCACCTATCACAAGGTGAACGAATATGCGCAGGGCGTTGGCAGCCTGGGGCTGATCGATCCGATCATCGCGCTATGGGTGCCGTTCTCGATCTTCGCAGGGCTGACCTTCTGGATGTACTATACCGTCGCCTATGTGCCCGGCGGACAGCCGATCGGCGCGCTGGAACGCGTCTTCGCCAAGACCGCCAAGCTGATCGGCCGGCTGCTGCCCGGCGCCAAGCGACGGCGCCGCAAGGCGGAGGCGGCGCGATGAGCCTGCGCGGCCTGTTCCCCTCGCCCACCGTGTCGCTGTACATGGCGCGGCTGTTCGTGTTCCGCACCTTTGCGCTGCTCGGCGCGCTGGTGCTGGTGCTGACCTCTCTCGACCTGCTGACCGAGAGCGCGAACATCCTCGCCCATCCCGGCAACGGCAATGCAGAGATCCTGCGCTATGTGACGCTGCGCGTGCCGCAGATCATCTCGACCTTCCTGCCCTATTCGGTGCTCGGCGGCGCGATCTTCACGCTCGCCCAGCTCAACCAGAACAGCGAGATCATCGCGCTCAAGTCGGGCGGGCTCTCGGCCCACCAGGTGCTGGCGCCGCTGATGCTGTCGGGCCTTGTGGTCGCCGGCCTGTCCTTCGTGTTCAATGACCGCATCGTCAGCCGCGCCACCTCGACGCTCGAGCAGTGGAAAAAGGTGGAATATGCGCCGCTCCCGATCGATCGCGGCGACCGCGCCAATGTGTGGGTGCAGGCGAGCGGCAATCTGATCAACGTCCAGCAGATCAAGGGCAAGGGCGAGGCCGCGCAGCTGTACGACATCACCGTCTACCAGCGCGACAAGGGCTCGCTCGCCTCGATCCTCACCGCCAAGCACGGCGTGCGCGCGGGCGACGGCTGGCGCGTCGATGGGGTCAAGCGTTTCGACGTGGCAAGCGCTACGCTGACCCCGGTCGGTGACACGATCATCGGCCAGGGCGTGCGACCGGACCAGTTCACCCTCGCCCATGTCGATCCCAACTCGAGCTCGTTTGGCGAACTCAGCGTCGCGATCGGCGAACTGAAGGCCGCCGGCCGCCCGACCAAGGCGCTGGAAGGCTCGCTGTGGCACAAGCTCTCCGGCCCGCTCTCGGCCTTCCTGATGCCGCTCCTCGGTGGCGTCTCCGCGTTCGGCCTGGCGCGTTCGGGCAAGCTGTTCGTCCGCGTGGTGATCGGCATGGCGCTGGGCTTCCTCTATTTCGTCGCCGACAATTTCGCGCTGGCGATGGGCAATCTGGGCGCCTACCCGCCCTTCCTCGCCGCCTGGGCGCCGTTCCTGCTGTTCCTGATGATCGGCGAAGCGGTACTGCTGCGGACCGAGGAATAGGCTATCCACACGGCGACACCCGCCTGAGGCCTTTCGCGATGGTCCTACGCACCGCCTTCTTCCTCGCCGCCACCATGCTGGCCCCCACCGTCGCCCGGGCTGCGCCGGAGCAGCTCTACCAGGGCACCGTGGGCGCGGCGCGCGTGGTGATGACGCTGAGCGAGGACAAGGCCGAGGTGTTCGGCCAGTATTTCTATCTCAGCGCGCGGCTCGACATCGATCTGTCGGGCAGCGTCCGCGGCCAGACGTTCGACCTCGAATCGCGGGTGACCGGCGACAAGCTGCACCTCACCCGCAGCGGCGCCACGCTCGGCGGCACGCTAACCACCGCCAAGGCGAAGCGCCTGCCGGTCAGCCTCCGCCCGGCGGGCGCGCCGGAGAACCTGCCCGCCGACCTCCCGCCCAAGCTGAGCGCCTATGAGCGCTGGCACCTCACCGGCCTCAAGCTCACCGCGCAGGAGGCGGAGACGATCGGCGGCAAGACGATCCGCTGGTATCGCGAGCCGCTGTCCGGCATCCGCCTGTTTCGCATCGAGAGCGGCTATGCCGCGCCGGCGCTGGCGGCGGTCAACCACGCGCTCGCCCGCAACCAGTGGCAGGACGTCTCCGCCTGGTTCGCCTGCACCGGCTATGAGGGCGGCCCCGGCACCGATGTCTCGGAGGCGCAGAAGCCCTGGCTGGGCGCGAACCACATGAGCTACATCTGGAATGCCAGCTGGAGCTGCGCCGGCACCGCGCATCCGGACTTCGCCACCGCCGGCCACAGTTTCGACATGCGCACGGGCCGCGAACTCCAGCTCGACGCTTTGCTCCACTTTGGACAGACACCGGTTCCCGCGGAAGAGAGCGACGCCTGGTACGCCTATCGCAGCAAGCGCTTCGCGCCCGGCGTGGTGACGCTGCTCAAGCGCTACCATCCCGAGGAAATGGCCAAGCCGTCCGAGGGCGACGAGGACGGCTGCGACTACTCGGATCCGGAGGTGTGGGACTTCCCCGGCTGGGCGCTCTCCGAAAAGGGCCTGTGGCTCGGCGCCTATTTCGCCCGGGTGCAGCGCGCCTGCGATGCGCCGGACTGGGCGGTCCTGCCCTGGTCCGCGCTGGGGCTGAAGCCGGGCGAGCGACCCTAGCGCTGCTCAGCGGTGCGTCTTCGCCCAATCGAGCGCGCCCTGCAGCGTCGTCACCCAGACCTCGCTGCGATGCTGTGCCAGCCAGGCGAGGAAGGCGCGGTGCTCGGCGTCGGGCACGGCCTGATAGTCCCCACCGACGCCGTGGAACAGGAACACCGCCCAGCCGCCGCCCTGCTCGGCCTCGCGGGCATAGGCGATCATCTTCGCCGCCGTCGCGCCCTCGCCGAAGCCCCGCGCGGGCACATGCATCGGATCCGCCCTGGCGACATGGGCGCGGGCGTCCGCCGGCGTGTCGACCACGCCGCGGACATAGGTGACGATGCCGGCCTTGCGCAGGCCCTCCAGATAGTCCGTGCCGCCCGCCAGGCTCTGCCCGCACGGCGTCGCGAAGCCGTGGCGGTCCTTGCCGTCGAGCGCGCGGAGCAGCACGTTCTGCTGGGCGATCTCGCGGAGCATGCTGGCAACAGTGTACGCCTCGCTCACATAGCGCGGATCGGCGGGATAGACGTCGTGCGTGCAGGGGTGGAAGACGGTGTGGTTGGCGAGCTCGTGCCCGCCTTTCGCCGCCGCGCGCCAGCGATCGACATCGGCCTCTTTCACATTGGCGAGGAAGAAGCTGCCCTTCAGCCCGGCGGCGTCGAGCGCGGGGATGGCGTGATCGAGCTGCGAGTCGAGCGCGTCGTCATAGGTCAGCACCACTGCGGCCTTGGCGCCGTTCGGCCATCGCGTCTGCGCTGCCGCCGGCAGTACCACCCATGCGCACAGCGCCACCGCTGCGAAAAGCTGTCGCATCACCCTCTCCTCCGGTCCTGCCACCAGCCTAGCCGGGGCCCACACTCACGCAAGGGACAATGCCTGAAAAGAAAAGGGCCGGCGCACCGCCCGGTGCCCGGCCCTCGTTCGTCGCCCGCGCCGATCAGCGCTGGCGCATCGTGCCCTGTGCCAGCTTCACCACCAACCCCGAGAGCGTCGGGTAATTGGCCTTGTGATAGACCGAGTCGGTGGAAAGTGCCGCGACGAGCCGGCGATGCGCCGTGCCGAGCGAATGATACGGCACCGCCGGCAGCAGATGGTGCAGCGCGTGGTAGCGCAGGCCCACCGGCGCCCAGAGATACGGCAGCAAGCCCGGCTCCGGCACGTTGACGCTGTCGAGATACTGGGCGGTGACGGTCAGCGGCTCGCCTTCGTTCTCCCAGAGGTGCGCGACCAGCGTGCGGACCTGGTTGATCACCGCCGAGCAGGCGACGATCGCGATGTAGGCGAGGAAGGCGCGCAGCGGCAGGATGCCCGCGACGGTGATGCCGATCAGCGTGATCGCGAACAGGCTGGCGCCCAGCTCCTGCCAGAACCACTGGCGGCGGAACTCACCCTCGGGCGCGCGACGCTCGAACTTCGGGTTGATCTGCAGCCCCGAATAGCGCGCCACGACGAGGCGGCGCAGCTTCTGCGAAAAGAGCGACAGCGGCGACAGCACCGCGAAGCGGAGCAGCAGCCCGATCGGCATCAGCACCGAGACGAGCAGGAACAGCGGCAGCGTCCACGGCTTCATCAGCGCGAGCGGAAGATATTCCGGATCCTGGTCCGTGCCATAGCGGGTACGGGCGTGGTGGATCGTGTGGATACCCTCGTACATGAACGAGGGCAGCAGCAGCGGCACGCCGACGAACGCGTTCCACGCGGTGCGGAAGCCCGGCAGCAGCGAATGCTTGAGATGGGTGATCTCGTGGATGAACAGCTCGGCGCGGTACAGCGCCAGCACCGCGACGATGCCGCCGATCACCGCCACCCAGGGCGAGGCCGCGAACATCGCGGTGGCCATGCCGGCATAGCCGATCGCTGCGGACAGGAAGCAGTCGGTCCAGTACATCGCCTTGTTGGGCGTGTGGAGATCGCGGGTCAGCTCCGCGGCGGCGCGCAGCATCGCGCGGTCATCGGGTACGCCCGAGAGCCGGATGCGCGCGATCGTCGCCGAGATTTCGGCGTCCGGGGCGTCCGGATGATCGAAGGCTAGCGATTGGGTCATGGGTACTGCCATTGGCCTTAGATAGTGGCTACAAGGTGGCATTACAGGGCCCGTAAAGGGCAAGGCGCTGCACTGCCGCGTATAGCTTGACAGGCGCCTCCCGACGCAAGACTGCATTGCGCCACATCAAGTTTTTCTGGGGATACTCCACGTGGCAAGCGCCGATCTCACGGTCCGGCCCGTTTCGGGCAAGGCGGATACCAAGGCTTTCATCGAACTCGCCTACCGCCTGAACGGCGACGATCCCAATTGGGTCGCCCCGCTCCGCGACGAAGTGGCGGGCACGATCGATCCGAAGAAGAACGGCTGGTTCAGCCATGCCGAAGGCCAGCTGTTCCTCGCCGAGCGCCGCGGCAAGGTGGTCGGCCGCATCTCCGCGCATATCGATACGCTGGCGCTGCAGATGCCGCCCGAGCAGGGCTTCGGCCCCGGCACCGGCTTCTGGGGCCTGTTCGAGGCGGAGGACCAGGAGGTCGCCGCCGCGGTGATCGCCCAGGCCGAGGACTGGCTGCGCGCCAAGGGCATGAGCAAGGCGCTGGGCCCGGTGAGCCTGTCGATCTGGGAAGAGCCCGGCCTGCTGGTGAAGGGCCATGACCATTCGCCGACGGTGCTGATGGGCCACCATCCGGCGCGCTACCAGGGCTGGATCGAAGCGCAGGGCTACGGCCCGGCCAAGAAGATCGTCACCTATGAGCTGGACATCAGCAAGGAATTCCCGCCGATCGTGCAGCGCATCGTCGCCGCCGGCGAGAAGAATGCCCGCATCCGCATCCGCGAGGTCAACAAGGCCAAGTTCGCCGAGGAAGCGGCGATCATTCTCGCCATCCTCAACGATGCCTGGGGGGACAATTGGGGCTTCGTGCCGCTCACCCAGCCCGAGGTGGACGATGTCGGCAAGAAGCTGAAGCCGCTGGTGTTCAACGATCTGATCCGCATTGCCGAATATGACGGCGAGCCGGTCGCCTTCATGGTCACCCTGCCCGACCTCAACGAACCGCTGAAGCCGCTCAAGGGATCGCTGCTGCCCTTCGGCTGGGCCAAGCTGCTGCTGTGGCTGCGCAAGCCCAAGGCGCGGACGATGCGCGTGCCGCTGATGGGGGTGGTGAAGCGGCTGCAGAGCTCGCGCATGGCGAGCCAGCTGGCCTTCATGATGATCGAATATATCCGCCGCGCGTCGGTCGCCAATTACGGCGCGAGCCGGGGCGAGATCGGCTGGATCCTCGACGACAATCAGGGGATGATCGCCATCGCCGATGCGATCGAAAGCAAGATCAACCGCGAATATCTGATCTACCAGAAGGCGTTGTAATCACGACGGCGGCAGCGGGCGGTCCTCCCGCCCGCTGCCGGCCGACGGCTCAGCGGGTCGCCAGCGGGTCGATGCCGGTGTCCTTGATCCACTGATCACGCGTCTTGCACTGGCGCTTGGGTGCGATGCGGGTGCCGGTCGGCGCCTCGGACTGTACGCACACCCGGACCGACCCGGCTTCCGTCTTCGCCGCGCTTTCGACGCGCTTTTCCTTGTCCGATGCGGCGTTGGCCGGAACGGCGGCGACCGCGACCAGGGCGCAAGCGCCGAACAGGGTGGCGCCGATGCGAGCGGTACGAGCGAAGTTGGTCATGTCTCTTCTCCTGAAAAAGGCGTGCGGGATCGTTCCGCCGCACGCGATGCGGGGGTTGGTACGCGTCTTGAAATGTCAGAGGTGGTTGCGGGCGATCAGTATTCGCGGAAGGGATCGTTGCCTTCGCGGATCCAGGCCTCGCGGGTCTTGCATTGCTTGATCTTCTTGTCCGAGCCGTCGGCCGCCTTGCGCTCGACGCACCAGACGAGACGTCGGGCGATCGGGTCCAGCGAGCGAAGGTCCTTCTTCGCGGCCGCCTTGGTCTGCTCGGGCTCCGAGGCAGCCTGGGCCGATGCAGCCGCGGTCAGGGTGGTGGCGAGCAGCACGGCGGCCGGTATCAGGCCTAGGATTTTGGGTGTGCGAATTGCGCTCATGTCAGGTTCCTGTCTGCTTTAAGGGCCGACGCTCCTTCGCTTTCGCCGGTACCTCGAAGTATTGCAGGACCCGTGCCAGTTTTCATCGACACTTGTTTTCAATGACTTAGCATAATTCACCGAAGTGTCATGGTGCCATAATACGGCGCAACCAACCAAGGGTTGGCGCGAGATGCCAACACCGTCGCCACTTCAGAAAAAAGAAAGCCGAACGCGCCGGGCCTAGCGCAGCGTCACCCAGGTCGGCGCATGATCGCTGGCCTTTTCGCGGCCGCGATGGTCCTTGTCGACGCCCGCGCCGGTGAAGCGATCCGCCGCTTGCGGGCTGAGCAGCAGATGATCGATGCGGAAGCCCGCGTCGCGCTGCCAGGCGCCCGCCTGATAGTCCCAGAAGGTCCACACACCGCCCTTGGGGAAGCGGGTGCGCAGCGCATCGGTCCACCCCTGCGCGAGCAGCATGCGGTAGCGCTCGCGCGATTCCGGCTGCATCAGCGCGTCCTCGGCCATGGCGCGCACCGAGAAGGTGTCGTCGTCATTGGGGATGACGTTGAAGTCGCCCGCCAGGATCGCCGGCCGCTCCTCCGCGAGCAGCTGCGCCGCGCGGTCGTAGAGCCGGTCCATCCAGCGCAGCTTGTAGTCGAACTTCGGCCCGGGCTGCGGATTGCCGTTGGGCAGGTAGAGCCCGCCGACGATCAGGTCGCCGACCTCGGCCTCGATATAGCGGCTGTGCGCATCCTCGGGATCGCCCGCGAGGCCGCGCTGGCGCTCGATCGGCTGCTGGCCCTTGGCGAGGATGGCCACGCCGTTGAAGCCCTTCTGGCCGTGCCATACCGCGCCGTAGCCCGCCGCCTCGATCGCCGCGACCGGCAGCGTGTCGTCGGAGCTCTTCAGCTCCTGGAGGCAGACGATGTCCGGCTGCTGCTCGGTGAGATACTCGACCAGGCGATCGATCCGCGCCTTGATGCCGTTGACGTTGTAGCTGACGATTTTCAAAGGCTTGCGCTCAGATCGAGAAGCTGGTGCCGCAACCGCAACCGGATGCCGCATTGGGGTTGGTCACCGCGAAATGCGCGCCGCCGAGATTGTCGATGAAGTCCACCTGTGCGCCGCGGACCAGATCGAGGCTGACCGAGTCGACCACCAGCTTCACGCCATCCACCTCGGCGATGCTGTCATCAGATTCCACCCCCTCGGCGAGACCGAAACGGTATTGGAAGCCCGAACAGCCGCCGCCTTCCACCGAAAGCCGCAGAATGGCGGGCTTGGCCTGCTTGGCGGCGATCGCGGCGACGCGCGCCGCAGCGGCGGGCGTCAGCGCGATGGTGGGCTGGTCGATAGTCGTCGTCATGGGCGTCAGATAATGCGCCCATGCCCGTCCGGCAATGCGCTCAGCGCTGGCCGCGCGGACCGCCGACGCCGCCGGCAACCGGTGCCTGCGCGATATACTCGCCCGACTGGATGAACGGGATCGGATTGATCGCACGGCCGTCGAGACGGACCTCGTAATGGAGGTGAGTGCCGGTCGAACGGCCGGTCGAGCCCATCAGGCCGATGATCTGGCCGCGGCGGACGCGGGTGTTGTCCGCGACCAGAATCTTCGAGAGGTGGCCGTAGCGCGTTTCCATGCCATGGCCGTGGTTGATCTCGACCAGATTGCCATAGCCGCCTTGGCGACCGGCGTGCGAGACGATGCCGTCCGCGGTCGCGTAGATCGGGGTACCCATCTGGCCGGGGATGTCGACACCGGCATGCATCGCCGCAGTGCCGCGGAACGGATCCGAGCGGACGCCATAGTGCGAGGTGAAGCTGACATGCTGCACCGGCTGCATCGACGGGATCGAGATCGTGCTCGATTCGATCGAGTCGAGCTTCTTCCAGGTCTCGAACAGCGAGCGGAACTGCGCATCGGCATCGGCGGTGGTGGCTGCCGCAGCATCCTCGTCGCTCACCGGCTCGTACGGGCCGCCCATCGCGACGTTCACCTTGACGAAGCGGTTGGGCGCAAGGCCGAGATGCTGGATGCGCGCGGCGGCCTGGCGCACGCGCGCCTCGCCGACCTTCTGCGCCTGCGCGGCCAGCGCGACCTGACGCGCCTCGACCTTGCGCAGCGGGGCGACGATCTCGTCGGTCAGCGCGCTGGTCTGCTTCGGCGCCGCGGCGAGATCGGCCTCGAGCACCGAACGATCGGCCTTGCCCGATACGACCGCGTTCAGCACCGCCTGACGCTGCTCGATCTTGGCGGCCTGCAGCTTGGCGGCTTCCTTGGCGGCGGCGACTTCGGCGCGCATGCGGGAAACCTCGGCGCGCATCGCGGCGACCTGCGCCTCGGGCGAACCCGCAACCGGCGCGGTATAGGCGATCGCGCCGGCCATCGCCTGCGACATGCCATAGCCGGAGAAGAGCACGGTCAGCGTCGCGGCGCTGGCGAACAGCGCCTGCGAGCGGCCGCCGACACTGAAGCGGCGCAGCTTGCCGCCTTCGTGGAGAATCACATCGCGGGTGGTGAAGAAGTCCCGGAACTTGCGTGCGAAATCGTCGTTCTTGCGTTCAGACGGTACAGCCATGAGTCCCCGGCGCATTCATGGAAGCGAAGCCGGTGCGACCCGACATTCTACTTCAGGATGATGCGGACGGATTGGGCAGCCCCTGACCTCGCCGTCCCGCTTGGGGACTCTTTTGGAGGATAATCAGCCAGCGGCAAGCGCTTGGTAGTAATCCCGCGTCAAACCGGCTGCTTCGCGCGCCGAGTCGTTGAACGGCGGCTTAACGGCCCCCCGAAAGTGCGTGCGAACCAATGCGCGCCAGGTCGTTTCGGGTGTGCAATCGTCGGCCTTGCAGGCCGACTCAAACCACTCCGTACCAGCCCTTACGTGACGTACCTCATCGGTGACGATGCGCGTCAGAATCTTCGACGTGACGGCGTCGCCGACAGCGTCGAACCGTTCGATCGTGGCCGGCGTGACATCCAGTCCGCGGGCCTCCAGCACCATCGGCACCACGGCCAGACGCGCCTTGACATCGTGCGCCGTTTCGGTTGCCGCGTCCCACAGCCCGTCATGCGCGGGCAGCGCGCCATAGTGGCTGCCGAGGCTGCGCAGCCGCCGGTCGAGCAGCGCGAAATGCATCGCCTCGTCGGCGCCGACGCGCATCCAGTCGTCGGTGAAGCCGGTCGGGAATTGCGCGCCGAACCGGCCGATCAGGTCGAAGGCCAGGTCGATCGCGACGAATTCGATATGGGCAAGCGCATGGATCAGCGCGATCCGTCCGCGCTCGGAGCCGCCCTTGCCGCGCTTGGGCATGCGGTTGGGCGGCAGCAGCTCGGGCGCATCCGGCCGCGCGGGGCGATCGGGCATGGCGACGTCGAAGCGGAAGTCGAGCCGACCCAGCCGCCAGTCGCGCGCGGCGGCACGGGCCTTCATCACCTTGTCGGTCGGGTCGGCGGCGTCGAGCACCGCCCGCACCGCCGCCGCCACGCTTTGCCTGTCGCTCACCCGAGCGCCTTTGCCGCGTCGAGCACCTCGACGGCATGGCCGGGCACCTTCACCTTGCGCCACGCGCGGACCAGCTTGCCGCCTGCGTCGAACAGGAAGGTCGAGCGCTCGATGCCCATATATTTCTTGCCGTACATCGACTTCTCGACCCAGACGCCCAGCGCTTCCATTAGCGCGCCGTCTTCGTCGGTGGCGAGCGGCACGGTGAGGTCGTACTTGGCGGTGAACTTCTGGTGCTTGGCGGGCGGATCCTTGGAGATGCCGAGGATCTTCACGCCCAGCGCGATGAATTCCGGCATCAGCGCGGTGAAGTCCTGCGCCTCGCGGGTGCAGCCCGAGGTATCGTCCTTGGGGTAGAAATAGAGGATGAAGGGCGCGCCTGCGCCCCATGCCGGAAGCGCGAGTGCGCTGCCGTCCGCCGCCACCAGCGCGCTGTTGGGGAGCGCGTCGCCCTGCTCGATGCTCATCATCTGGTCTCCGTCAGTTGCCGGCCTGGATTGCGGCCCAGCAGTCGCGCACCTCCTGCCGCGTTGCATCCAGCGTCGCAACCACCGCTTCCCAATCGGGCAGGCCGAGCGCGCGGGCGATCAGCGCGCGGGTGCGCTCGCCCGGCGGCTGCGCATCGGGGGCGACCAGCCGCAGCGTCACCAGCAGCCGGGTGAGAAAGTCGTGCGCCGGGCGCAGCGCCGCGGGCATGGTCCCCTGCCCCACCAGTGCATCGATCGCCTTGCCGAGCTGCGGATCGAAGCCGGTGCGATGGCAGAGCTGCTGGACGTGCACCGCGAACTCCAGATCGACCAGCCCGCCGTCGAGCAGCTTGGCGTCGAGCGGGCCCGCCGGCGGCTTGTGCGCGGCCATGTCGGCGCGCATCTTGGCGGCATCGGCGAGGATGTCGCGTTCGGGCCGGGCGCCGTGGAGCACGCGGGTAATGATCGCCTGCACCTGCGCACGCGCCTCCGCCGAGCCGAACACCGGCCGCGCCCGGGTGAGCGCCATATGCTCCCACGTCCAGGCGTCCTTTTCCTGATAGTTCGCAAAGCCTTCGAGCGAGACCGACAGCGGCCCCTGCGTTCCGGAGGGCCGCAGTCGGGTGTCGACTTCGTAGAGCGGCCCGGCGGCGGTGGGCACCGACAGCGCCGCGGTCACCCGCTGGGCCAGCCGGTTATAATAGGTCACCGCGCCGAGCGGCCGCCGCCCGTCCGATTCCGCGGCATAGTCGCCGGTGAACAGGTAGATCAGGTCGAGGTCCGAGGCGTGGGTGAGCGCCCCGCCGCCCATCCGGCCGAGCGCCAGGATCACCAGCTCGCTGCCGGGCACATGGCCGTGCTGGCCGGCGAACTCCTCCACCGTCGCCGCCGCCAGCACCTCGATCGCGGCCTCGGCAACCCGCGCATAGCCGGCCGAGACATCGAGCGGATCGCTCGCCCCCGCGACGATCTGCGCGCCGAGGGCAAAGCGCTTCTCGTTGACGATGCGGCGGACATGTTCGAGCCGCCACTGATAGTCCGCGCCGCGCTCCTCGGCGGCCATCGCCGCCATCAGCTCGGGCACGTCACCGACTGGTGCCAGCGCGCTGGCGTCGATCAACCCGTCGAGCAGCTCCGCCCGGCGTCCGAGCTGCTCGGCGAGCGTCGGCGCATGGCTGAGGATCGCGCTCAGCAGCCGGGTGAGCGCCGGTTGCGCCTCGAGCAGGCGGAAGATGTTGACCGCGCTCGGCAGCCGCTTGAGCATCGCGTCGAAGCGGGTGATCGCATGCTGCGGATCGGGCGCGCCGCCGAAGCCGCTCATCAAGGTCGGCAGCACCGCTTCCAGCGCGCTTTGCGCCGCCGGGCTGCGCAGTGCCGGATAGGTCGCGCTACGCCAGCCCTCCACCACGCGGCGGGCGATCTCGGGATCGGGGAAGCCGGCCTGGGCCAGCCGCTCGCCCAGCGTGTCGGGGTCGCTCGGAAGGCCGCTGCCGCCCGCCTCGGCCAGCGCGTCGTAGATGCGGCCGACCCGCTCGACATGCGGCTGGAGCAGCGCGACCAGCGCCGCGCCGTCGTCCAGCCCGTGCAGCCGCGCGACATGATCGAGCGCGACCGGGTCGCTGGGCAGCGTGTGGGTCTGGCGGTCGTCGATCATCTGCAGGCGATGCTCGATCGTGCGGAGCAGCACATAAGCCTCGTCGAGCGCCGCCGCCTCACCCGCATCGATCCGCCCCGCCGCAGCCAGCGCGGCGAGCGCATCGCGGGTGGCGGGCACGCGCAGCGCCGGGTCGCGGCCGCCATGGATCAGCTGGTGGATCTGCGCGAAGAACTCGACCTCGCGGATCCCGCCCCGGCCGCGCTTGAGATCGTAGCCGGGGCCGAAGCGCTGGCCCTGCTGATAATGGTCGCGGATGCGGCGCGAAATCTCCTGGATCTCGCGGATCGTGCCATAGTCGAGCGCGCGCCGCCACACGAAGGGGCGGATCGCATCGAGGAAGCTTTCCCCCAGCGCGCGATCGCCACCGGCAACGCGGGCGCGGATGAAGGCGGCGCGCTCCCAGGGCAGCGCCTGGCTTTCATAATAGCTGATCGCCGCCTCCACCGGCAGCGCGATCGGCGTCACCTCGGGCGAGGGGCGCAGCCGCAGGTCGACGCGCAGCACATAGCCGTCGCCGTCGCGCTGCTGGAGGATCTCCAGCACCCGCCGCGCGATCCGCACCGCCGCTTCCTCGGGCACCTCGCGCGGGCGGCACGGCAGCGTCGCGGGGTCGAAGATCAGGATCGGGTCGATGTCCGACGAATAGTTGAGCTCGCGGCTGCCCTGCTTGCCGAGCGCGATCGCGGCGAAGCCCCGCGGCACCGCATCGGGCGTGCGCTCGCGGATCGCGGCGCGGATAGCGCGGTCGAGCGCGTCGTCGGCGAAGTCGCTGAGCAGCCGCGTGGTGCGGCCGAAATCATAGGCGCCGGACAGGTCTCCGATCGCCGCGATCAGCGCGAGCCGCCGCCGCTGGATGCGCAGCGCCTGCGGCTCGGCCATGTCCCGGGTCGGGGCAGCCGAGACAGCGATCGGATCGGCAATGGCCGCGGCGGGATCGGCCGCGATGTCCCCCTCGCGCCCCAAGACGAGGCCAAGAAACGGGGAATGCTCGGCAATACGCGACAGCGCGGCGGAGAAGTCGGGATGAGTCACGGGGCAGCCTATCGTTCAAAAACCATATAACTGCGATGAACTGCAACTATCGCAGGCAACGAAACCGACCCATGGCCGTTGGGGGAGCGTGGTTCAGACGACTCCCTCCAAGGCCCAGGCGGCAGACACGGCGACTCCCTGTCGCATCGAGCCGCCGCGTGCGTGCGACGGGATCGGTCGGGCGATCGCCAACGCCTATGCGCGCGACCTCGGCTTGCCGCAGGATATGGCGGTGCTGCTCGCCAAGCTGAACGACCGCGATCCCCGCTGCCACTGGTAGGCGTCACCGCCCCCGCATGTCCCGGTGGGCGCTCGGCATGCGCACGGTCAGGCCATCCAGCGCGTCGGTAAGCAGGATCTGACAGGCGAGCCGGCTTGTCCGCACCGCGCCCATGGCCAGGTCGAGCATGTCCTCTTCCGCCTCGCTCGCAGGGGGCAAGCGATCGAAATCGGCAGGCGCGACGATCACATGGCAGGTCGAGCACGCCATCTGGCCCTCGCACGTCCCCTCCAGTGGCTGACCGGCATTCTGCGCCACTTCGAGCAGCCGCGCGCCGGGCGGCGCCTCCACTTCCTGCACTGCACCGCCCGTGGCCTCGAACCGCACCCGGATCATGCGGCCACCCGCTGGGCGTCGGCGGCGGCGCAGAGTCGGTCGAGTGCGGTCATCAATTCCTCCTCGGTGGTCATCCGGCCGAAGCCGATACGAATGCTGGAACGCGCCTGCGCGTCCGAAAGCCCCAGCGCGCGGAGCACATGGCTCGGCCGACCCGAGCCGCTGGCACAGGCTGAGCCGGCGGAAAAGGCGATGTCGCGCAGGTCGGACATCAGCCGGGCGACGTCGAGCCCGTCGCGGCGCAGGTTGAGGTTGCCGTGGTAGCGGTGGGTGGCGGAGCCGTTGAGGGTCCAGCCTGCAGTCCCCCTCCCGCCTGCGGGAGGGGCTAGGGGAGGGTGAGAGAGGGTCGCAGGCTGTGGCGTGGAAGAAAGAACCGCCACGTCGCACCCTCCCCCATCCCCTCCCGCAGGCGGAAGGGGGGGTAGTTGGAGGCGCTCCGCGGCTATCGCGGACAATCGCGCCACATGCGCTGCGTCCGCGTCGGCTCGGGCAGCCGCCACCTTCGCCGCAGCCCCGAACCCCGCACACAGCGCTGGCGACAGCGTCCCCGATCGCCCGAGCGTCTCCTGCCCGCCGCCATGGAGCAGCGGCGCGAGCGTCAGCCCATCGCGCACCCACAGCGCGCCGATGCCTTTCGGCCCGTGGATCTTGTGCGCGGAGATCGCCACCAGGTCGCACTTACGCGGGATCGGCACCCGGCCATAGCCCTGCACCGCGTCGCACAGGAACAGTGCGCCCGCTTCGTGGGCGATCTCGGCCAGCGCGGCGATCGGCTGGACCACGCCGATCTCGTTGTTGACCAACATCGCCGCGACCAGCCCCGTGCCCGTCAGGATCGCCGCCCGGGCGGCGTCCAGATCCACCAGACCGTCAGGACCAACCGGCAGCACCGTCGCCGGCCGCCCGGTCGCCGCCACGGTGTCCAGCACCGCCGCATGCTCGGTAGCGAGGGTGACGATCGGCCCGCTGGTGCCCTTGATCGCCCAGTTGAGCGCCTCGGTCGCGCCGCTGGTGAAGGCGAGGCTGCCGCCCGCCGGCAGCAGCGCCGCCACCTGCGCCCGCGCGACCTCCACCGCCGCCCGCGCCGCTCGGCCCGGCGCGTGGGGGGAATGCGGGTTGGCATGCTGGGATTCCAGCCAGGGCAGCATCGCGGCCAGTGCTTGCGGATCGAGCGGCGTGGTCGCCTGATAGTCGAGATAGATCATGCCGCCCGCGCCCGAGCGTCCTCGAAGGTGGCGCGCCAGAGGTCGGCGAAGCGATCGACATCGGCGTCGGTGGTGCTCCGCCCGAAGCTGACCCGCACCACTTCACGCAAGGCCGGTTCGGTCCAGCCCATCGCGGTCAGCACATGGCTGGGCCGCATGCTGCCCGAGGAGCAGGCGCTGCCCGCCGACACCGCGACACCGGCCAGATCGAAGCGGATCAGCTGCGCCGCCGAGGACACGCCCGGCATCCGATAGGCGCCGATCAGCGGACTGCGCGGGCTCTCCGCCCCGACGACTTCGCCGCCAGCCCCGAGGATCGCAGCCTCGAGCCTTGCGCGCAGCCGGGATATTTCCGCGAGATCTTCGGGCACTTCCACGGCGGCCGCATAGCCGAGCGCGCCCGGCAGGTTCTCGGTCCCGGCGCGATAACCCTTTTCCTGCCCGCCGGTCGGCAGCAGCACGCCCAGATCGCGCACCAGCAACGCGCCGATCCCCGGCGGCCCGCCGCGCTTGTGGGCGGAGACGGCGACCAGATCGGCATGGCGCAGCACCTCGGCATCGGCATGCGCCGGCATTTGCGCGGCGTCGACCAGCAGCAGGCCGCCCGCGCCGTGGACAATCTCCGAAATCGCTGCGATCGGCTGGCGCACCCCGGTCTCGCTGTTCGCCCATTGCACGCAGACCAGCGTCCGGCCCTCGCCCTGCAGCGCGGCGGCCAGGGCATCCAGGTTCAACAGGCCGCCTGCCGTCACCGGCAGCACGGCCACCCCCTCGCCCAGCCGCAGCACCGCGTCATGCTCCACCGCAGTGATCACCCGCCGCGCGGCGACGCTCCGCGCCATCGCAATGGCCAGCGATTCGCTCGCCCCGCTGGTCAGCAGCAGCTCGTGCGCCCAGCCATAGGCCGCGGCGATCCGCCGCCGCGCGTCCTCCAGCGCCGCCCGCGCCGCGCGCCCGTCGCCATGCGGCGAGGACGGGTTCGCCCAGCGCGTCATGCCCTCCATCACCGCCGCCACCGCTTCCGGCAGCATCGGGGTCGTCGCGGCGTGATCCAGATAGAGTCGAGCGGCCAATGGCGTTCCAATTGCGTGAAGGGACCCGCTGCCTATATAGCGACCATGTTCCTGCGCTCCACCGCGCATCTCCCTATTGAACAGGATCCGCCTTGCCCGAAGTCATTTTCCCCGGACCCGAAGGCCGCCTTGAGGGCCGCTTCGCTCCCGCCCCGCGCCCGCGCGCACCGGTTGCGATGATCCTCCACCCGCATCCCAATGCGGGCGGCACGATGAACAACCGCATCGTCCAGGATCTCTACAAGACCTTCCAGCGCCGGGGCTTCGCCACGCTGCGCTTCAATTTCCGCGGCGTCGGCAAGAGCCAGGGTACCTTCGACAACGGCATCGGCGAGCTGTCGGACGCCGCCAGCGCGCTCGACTGGGTGCAGAGCTTCCATCCCGAGGCCTCGTCCACCTGGGTCGCCGGCTTCGGCTTCGGCGCCTGGATCGGCATGCAGCTGCTGATGCGCCGTCCGGAAATCCGCGGCTTCATCTCGGTCGCGCCGCCGGCGAACATGTTCGACTTCACCTTCCTCGCGCCCTGCCCCAGCTCGGGCATCATCATCCAGGGCGAGCAGGACGAGGTGGTCACGCCGGGCGCGGTGCAGAAGCTGGTCGACAAGCTGCGCACCCAGAAGCACATCACCATCCACCACGACACCATCCCGGGCGCGAACCATTTCTTCGAGCACGAGATGGAGCAGCTGATGGGCTCGGTCGACCGCTATCTCGACATGCGGCTCGACCCCAACTGCCCGATCCGCTGAGGATCCTTGCGGCTCAGCGCGGCGCGAACGTCGCGCTGAGCCAGCGATCGACGACGGCGGTGGCGGGATAGTCCGCCTCGCCCAGTTGCCGGTTCATCGCGACATGGCCGCGCAGGCCCCGGCCCTCGAAGCCCTGCACCGCCACCTCCGATCCCTCCACGCGCAACGCCTTGGCCAGCGCTTCGGACTGGCGCGTGCCGTCCTCGCGCTGGACGTGCAGGATCAGGAACGACAGCACGTTCGGCCCCTTGGTGTGCGCGATCGGCGACAATGCGCGCTGCCGCGCGGGATCGGTGCCGAACGCCTCGGTATAGATCGGCCGCATGAACCGCCCGGCCTCGGCCATCTGCGCGGGCACGTCATAGGCCGCGCCGTCGAGCAGCACCACGCCGCGCAGCTGGTCGAGCATCAGGTCCTGCGCATGCATGTAGCGCGGATCGGTGGCGACCAGCGCGGCGAGATGCGCACCGGCGCTGTGCCCCATCAGCACCATGCGGCCCGGATCAAAGTGCAGGTCGCGCGCATGCGCCACCAGCCAGGCGAGCGCGGATGCCACGTCTTGCGCCTGCTGCTCCACCGTGGCGCCGGGCACCAGCCGATAGTCGATCGTGGCGAAGGCATAGCCCTTGCCGGTGAAATGCCGGATCTTGGCGTCTCCGGTCGCATTGTCCTTGGAGCCATGCTCCCAGCCGCCGCCATGGACGAAGACGATCAGCGGCGGCGCGCTGCGGGTGAGGACGGTCGGCGGGTAGTAGTCGAGCTTCTGCTCGGGCGCGGTGCCATAGGCGAGGTTGCGCTTCGGCGCGACGGCAGCGGGTGCCGCCGGCTCGACCTGCTGCCGGGCGAGCACGGGCGGGCCCGCGAGGAACAGTCCGGCTACCACCCACCCGATCGCGCGCATCCTGGCTCTCCTGCTGCGGGCGGCAGGATATCGCAGACGGCCAAGCGGGGGCGACTCGAAATAGGTCGCAAGTTGTAACGGGCGTCAGATCCTCCCCTGCAAGGGGAGGGGGACCGCGCCGAAGGCGTGGTGGAGGGGTGTCCCGGCGCAAGGCCTGGACGCCGCTACCAGCGTGGACACCCCTCCGTCATGCCTTCGGCATGCCACCTCCCCTTCCAGGGGAGGATCGAAACGTCACACCGTCCAGATCAGCACATTGGCCAGGATCACCAGCGCGCAGACCAGCATCAGCACGCCGCGTTGCCGGTCGCCGCGGCGGAGCACCGTCACCCCGCCCCAGGCGAGCGCCAGCACCGCCAGCATGGCGATGCCCATGGTCAGCGGATAGAGGCCGGACAGCCCGCTCAGGTCACCACCGCCCATACGGTCACGCCGGTGACGACGCAGACGCAGCAGCAGGCCGCGGCAGCCGCCAGCTTGGGATCGCTGCGATAGGCGATCCGCAGCGCGAACCAGAGGAAATGGCCGAGCGCGAGCGTGCCGATGCTGGCGACCTGGGCAATCGCCCCGCCGACCGGATTTCCGCGATCATTCCGTGCCCCCGAGCGTCCGCGCATAGTCCTCCTGGTCGACGTTGCCGCCCGAAACGATCACCAGCGTCCCGGGTTCCGCCGGAATCTTGCCGGCGAGCAGCGCGGCGATTCCCGCCGCCCCACCCGGCTCCACCACCAGGCGCAGCTTTGCCGCTGCCCAGCGCTGCGCCGTTCTGATCTCCCGCTCGCTCACCGCAATGCCGGTTGCACCACGCCGCGCAAGCACCTCGAAAGTAAGGGAAGAAACCCGCTGCGTCTGTAGCGAATCGCACGCCGTCGGCGGCGGATTGTCCCCGACCGGTTCGATCCAACCCGCTTCGAGACTCCGGCGCATGTCGTCCCAGCCCTCGGGCTCGACGGGGAAGATCTCCGCCTCGGGCAGCGCCAGCGCGATCCCGGCGGAGAGCCCGCCCCCGCCGCAGGGCACCAGCACCCGCGCCGGGGCTTCCAGCCCCGCCTCGGCCATCTGCCTGGCTGCCTCGATCCCGGCACTCCCCTGCCCCTCGATGATCCAGGTGTCGTCGAAGCTCGGCACCAGCGCCGCGCCGCGGGCATGGGCGAGCTGCTCGGCGATCTTCTCGCGGCTTTCGGTACGGCGATCATAGCGGACCACCTCCGCCCCCAGCGCCAGCGTCGCCTCCAGCTTCACCCTGGGCGCGTCCGCCGGCATGACGATCACCGCGGGAATCCCCAGCCGCTTCGCCGCCCAGGCGACGCCCTGCGCATGGTTGCCCGAGGAGAAGGCGACCACGCCCTTGTCGCGCACCCGTTCGTCCAGCGCGGTCAGCCGGTGCCACGCGCCGCGGATCTTGAACGCGCCGATCGGCTGCAGGCTTTCGGCCTTGAACGCGACGGGCACGCCGCGCACGTCCTGCACCAATAAAGGCGTCGGCGGGAGGATCGCCGCCACCTTCGCCGCGGCGTCACGTACCCCTGCGCGGGTAGGCTGTCGCAAAATCGTCACAGAGCATCCCTCGCCGTAGAAAAACGGACCCCAGAATCACTTTACATGGGGGACCGACGCGCATATGTGCGCTCCTCCGCTGCCCCATGGGACTTCCAACCGCAAGGCAGCTTTTCGTCAATGTTTGCCTCACGGCATTTGGAGGTCCCTTGAGTTGCACAAGCATCATCGCGCGCTGGGGTTAGCGACCACCCATCTCGGCACCACCCGTGTTGCCGAAATCGCTAAGCTTCGTCCGGTCCAGCCGGTAACGCTCGTCCGCCCGCACGCTGCATCGCGTGCCGCCCGCTTCTTCGCTGAGAAGTTTCCGGGCCGCTCGATGTATGCCGTGAAGGCCAACCCCTCGCCGGATCTGATCAAGATCCTGTGGGAGAGCGGAATCACGCATTTCGACGTCGCATCGATCGCCGAGGTTCGCCTCGTCGCCGGTGTCGCGCCGGAAGCAACCCTGTGCTTCATGCACCCGGTAAAGGCTGAGGAAGCCATCGCCGAGGCGTATTTCGAGTACGGCGTTCGCGTATTCAGCCTGGACAGCATGGAAGAGCTGGACAAGATCGTGCGTGCCACCAAGGGCGCCACCGATCTCACGCTGTGCGTACGCCTCCGCGTTTCGTCGGATCACTCGAAGCTCAGCCTTGCGTCGAAATTCGGCGTCGGCCCGGGCGAGAGCAAGGACCTGCTGATCGCGGTTCGCCAGGTCGCCGATGCCCTTGGCATCTGCTTCCATGTCGGCAGCCAGGCGATGTCGCCGGAAGCCTATGCCAATGCGATGGAGCGCGCCCGCGCCGCCATCGTCGAGGCGGGCGTCACCGTCGATGTCGTCGATGTCGGTGGCGGATTCCCGTCCAGCTATCCCGGCATGGAGCCGCCGCCGCTCGAGCGCTATTTCGCGACGATCCACCGCGCCTTCGAAAGCCTGCCGATTTCCTATTCGGCAGAATTGTGGGCCGAGCCGGGCCGTGCGCTGTGCGCCGAATACAGCTCGCTGGTCGTGCGCGTCGAGCGTCGTCGCGGCGACGAGCTGTACATCAACGACGGCGCGTACGGCGCGCTGTTCGATGCGGCGCATCTCGGCTGGCGCTTCCCGGTCCGCCTGCTGCGCGAGCCGGATTCGAACGCCAAGGACATGGGCTTCAGCTTCTATGGCCCCACCTGCGACGACATGGATCGCATGGCGGGACCGTTCGAGCTGCCGGCCGACATCCAGGCGGGCGACTATATCGAGATCGGCATGCTCGGCGCGTACGGCGCGGCGATGCGTACCGGCTTCAACGGCTTCACGGCCGGCGACACGGTGATCGTCGACGACGAGCCGATGGTCTCGCTCTACACCGGCGAAGACGAGGCGGCTGCCGCCGCGCCGTCGAACGTCGTCAAGCTGTAATCAGCACGTCTTATCCGACCTCGTCCCCCTCCCGCTTGCGGGAGGGGTCGGGGAAGGGCATGGCGTGTTCCTGCATTTGGAGCAGCCTCAAGGCTCTCCACTGACCCCTCCGTTTCGGCGAAGGGAGCTTTATGGGTTTCCGCGTCCCCTTTGAATGACGGCGGCCATGTGAAAATGGGAGTTCCCATGACCGACAGCCTCACCAAGACCGCGGCGGCCAACGCCCCGATCAACGACAACCGCAAGGCCGAGCTGCTTTCGAAGCAGGTCAAGCACATCGACATCAAGAGCTTCGACGCACGCCCGATCGTCGATGCGATGGCCGATATGAGCTTCACCAGCCGCGACCTCGGCCGCGCCACCAAGATCTACAACGACATGCTGGCCGACAAGGACTGCACGGTCTGCCTCGTGATCGCGGGCTCGACCTCGGCCGGCGGCTGCATGGACCTCTATGCGGACCTGGTGCGCAACAACATGGTCGACGTGATCGTCGCCACCGGCGCCACCATCGTCGACATGGATTTCTTCGAGGGCCTCGGCCACAAGCACTATCAGGCGCTCGAGATCCCCGACGACGACACGCTGCGCTCGCTCTACATCGACCGCATCTACGACACGTACATCGACGAGGAGCAGCTCCAGGACTGCGACTTCACGATCAACAAGATCGCGAACGAGCTGGAGCCGCGCGCCTATTCGAGCCGCGCCTTCATCCGCGAGATGGGCAAGTATCTGTCCGAGCACGGCAAAAAGGAAAACAGCCTGGTCAAGCTCGCCTATGAGCATGACGTGCCGATCTTCTGCCCGGCGTTCGTCGACAGCTCGGCCGGCTTCGGCCTCGTCAAGCACCAGGTCGACCAGATGAAGGCCGGCAAGCCGTACCTGATGATCGACGCGGTCGCGGACTTCCGCGAGCTGACCGAGATCAAGATCCAGGCGGGCACCACCGGCCTGCTGATGATCGGCGGCGGCGTGCCGAAGAACTTCATCCAGGACACCGTCGTCTGCGCCGAAATCCTCGGCCATGAGGACGTGGAAGTGCACAAGTATGCGGTGCAGATCACCGTCGCCGACGTGCGCGACGGCGCCTGCTCGTCCTCGACGCTGCAGGAAGCCGCCAGCTGGGGCAAGGTGAACACCGGCATCGAGCAGATGGTGTTCGCGGAAGCCGGTTCGGTGATGCCGCTGCTGGCCAGCGACGCCTACCACCGCGGCTACTGGAAGGACCGCGCCAAGCGCGGCTGGGCGAAGCTGTTCGCCTGAGCCTGAGCCGCACGGGGCGAGCCACGCTCGGCCCGAGGCGGCGAAGGCCGGCCGGCGCGGCAACGCCGCGTCCGACGTCGCGGGAGTTACTTCCGCGACGGCCCATCCGGAAAAACGAAACGGCCGGGGAGCGATCCCCGGCCGTTTTGCCGTTGGCGCTGTAAAAGAATGCGAACGGCGTTCGCACTTCCTAGCCCCTCCCCTTCAGGGGAGGGGTTGGGGTGGGGCAGTGTCTCACCGAGACCAACTTCTGGTCTGGAATCCCTCCACCCCCAACCCCTCCTCCAAGGAGGAGGGGCTTAATGTTCCACTATCCCTCCACCGCTTCCCGCGCTGCCGTGGTCATCGCCGTCAACTGCGCGAGCGTCTCGTCGAACCGCCCCTCCCGCTCGGCATCGCGGAGGAACTTCACCCGCTCGACCAGCACCTCGCTCGGCGTCGGCTGCTGCCCGAACAGCGCGATCACCTCGTCGGCGAAGTCGTCGAGCGGCTGGTAACCGGGCCGCTGGCTCTGCCCCGGGGTGAGCTCGGTCTGCACCGCGGGCGGCGCCAGCTCGATCACTTCGACCTTGCCGTCCAGCACCGCGCGCAGCGACACGGTGTAGCTGTGCATCGCTGCCTTGGTGGCGTTGTAGGTCGGCGTCGTCACCAGCGGCACGAAGGCAAGTCCCGAGGTGACGTTGACGATTGCCGCGTCGGGCGTCGCCGCGAGATGCTCGACCAGCGCGTCGATCAGCCGGATCGGGCCGAGCAGATTGGTCGCGATCGTCGCCTCGGCATCGGCGAGGTCGCGCTTCGCATCCAGCGCCTCGAACCGCATAATCCCGGCATTGTTGACCAGGACGTTGACGTCGGGATGCGCGGCGAGCAACCGGCCGGCAAAGTCCGCCACGCCCTCGGCACTTTCCACGTCGAGCGTCAGCGCGTGCATGTTGCCCCGGCCCTCGCAGGCCGCCTCCAGCACGTCGAGCCGACGACCGGCGACGATCACGGTATTGCCGGCGTCGTGGAACCGGTGCGCAAGCGCCTCGCCGATTCCGGAGCCGCCGCCGGTGATCAGGATCGTGTTGCCCTTGGTCTTCATCATTGCCTCCGGAGCTGAATTGCTGGCAGCGATGTACGCCGCTAGGCTCCCAACGAAAGAAGGCACCCAAAAGATTTATACGCACCCGAAAGAGAGTGACCCGATGCCCGCTGCAGCTCCCCATGCCGACTATCCGGAGATGGACCCGCGCGTCGAAGCGCTGGTCACCGAGGTGATCGGCCGCGTCGCCGACAAATGGACGATGCTGATCCTCGAAACGCTGACCGAGCAGGGCGAGTTGCGCTTCACCCAGATCGGCAAAGCGGTGCCCGGCATCAGCCAGAAGATGCTCACCCAGACGCTGCGCCAGATGGAGCGCGACGGGCTGGTGATCCGCACCATCCACCCCGTGATCCCGCCACGGGTCGACTATCGCCTCACCGACCTGGGCGGGACGCTCGCCGAGGCGTTCTGCGGCGTGTGGATCTGGGCAGCGACCCATCTCGAGCGGATCGAGGCAGCGCGGGCCGCGTTCGACGCGCGCACCGCCAAGGACTAGCTCAGGGCTGCTGCTCCAGCCGCGCGACCATCCGGCGCACTGTATCGATCTGCAGCCCGTGGCGGAGCTGGAAGCCGAAGGGCTGACTATAGCCCCACCAGTCCCAGCATCCGTTCGGATTGACTTGCACGGTCAGCGGAATGTTCCCCAGGCTCGGCGAGCGATCCACCTGCGGATAGAGAAGGATGATCCGATTGGTGTCGGCCCAGCGGTTATAGCCGAGCTGCGCGTAGATCACGTCGCTGCCGCCCAGCGAATCGACACTCTGCACGCAACCGTGGAACACCACATGCACGCGGCAGCCACGCCGACGGCGGCAGTCCTCGGGTACATAGGCATAGCCCGTGCGCGCCATCGCCGCCAGGCCGCTGCCATAGCGGGTCTGGTCGAACGCGATCGGCCTGGCGGAGAGCGCTGACGCGGGGGCCGCCTTCAGCCCGTAGATATGATCGAGGATCTCGCGGGGCTGGTCATAGGGCTGGCCATGATCGAGGCAGCGCACGACATAGCTCGCATCCGTGGCCTCGCACCGCCCGCCCACCGTCGCGGAGACGAAGGCATGGCTCGCGGGCAGCGCATCGACATAGCGCAGCGCCGCGCCGGGCACCCGGGCGAGCCTGTAGAAATCGAAGACCGAGCGCATCACCGCCGGTACGACGATGCTGTCGTTGCTGCCGCTGAACAGATACACGCGCTGGCGGGCGATGTTGGCGACGGGGTCGATCACGGCGTCGCGTGCAAATCCGGTTACCGCGCGCCAGCTGTCGGCGGCAGACCAGGGCCGGCTCATACAGCTCGCGATCAACACCTGGGGCCCCTGCCACGCGAAGCGCGCGCCGCAATTATAGAGCCCGCCCGCCACCACGCCGACGCCCATCACCTCGCTCGACCAGGCGACCGAATATTGCACTGCCATGAAGCCGCCCGAGGAAAGTCCCGAGACGGAGACTTGGGTGCGATCCGCACCCAGCGCCGGCAGTTCCTGGGCGGTGACAACGGGCGCCCAGCACAAGGCAAGCAGCGAAAAGAGGACGGAAAAGGCACGCATCATTCACCCCACGGTGAGCATCATTATCCGCGCCGCGGCCGCTCCCCGGCGACCGCTGGACGCAGCTGCGACCTGCACTGCATGTACCATGATTCGCTGCATCCGCGAAGACAAAACCGGCCTTCCAGCGATCCCCTCGCCAGTCGCGCATGGCAACGCTATAGCGCCTGGCCGTCATCTCCTCTGTACGCCGTCATGACCAGGATCGCCCGATGCTTCGCTCGCTGCTCCCGCTGCTGTCGTTAACCATGGCGGTTCCCGCTAGCGCGCAAGATGAAGGCGCCGGACGACTGGCGACGCCCTCCTCGCCGACGCTGGTCGCACGCTATGGCGTCGATCCGCAGCAGGTGGGCGAACTGCGCCTCCCGCGCGGCAAGGGCCCCTTCCCCGTCGCGGTGCTGCTCCATGGCGGTTGCTGGGACGCGTCGCGGGGCGACCTGCGCGACACTGCGCCGCTTGCCGAGGCGCTGGCGGCGCGCGGGATCGCTACCTGGAACATCGAATATCGCCGTACCGGCACCGCCGGCGGCGGCTGGCCCAGCACTTTCGCGGATGTCGCCGCGGCGACCGACCATCTCGCGGTGCTGGCGCGGACCCAGCCGCTGGACCTCGCCCGTGTCGCCATGGTGGGACATGACGTCGGCGCGCAGCTCGCCTTGTGGCTCGCCGCCCGGCCGAAGCTCCACGACCCGATCGCCGGCACGATGGCGGTCCGGCCGGTAATGGCGGTCGCGATCGACGGGCCGGGTGCCGACGCGCAGCGCTGCGACGAGAGCGCCACCACCCGCTTCATGGGCGGCAAAGCTGAGGAGAAGCCCGCGGCCTATGCGCTCGCCAATCCGCAGGCGCATCTGCCGCTCGGCGTCCACCAGTTGATCGTCGTCGGCGCGCTGGGCGCGCAGATGGCGCCCTATGTCCAGGCGGCACTCGCCTCGGGCGACACGGTGGTGAAGCTCGCCCCCGGCGGCGCGGACCATCGCAACGTGATCATGCCCGGCACGCCGCAGGGGAAGCAGGTGGCGGACTTCATTGCGGCACAGGCGTTCGGGGAGTAGCGGGCCAATAGCCCCTTATCGCTAACCGCTCGCAACAATATCGCGAACGGTTTGCAATAATCAGCCGCCTGCCCCCAGCAGATCGTGCCGACGCAGCGCGTGGCGCAGCTGGTCATAGGTCAGCCCCAGCGCCTCGGCGGTGGCGCGCTGGTTGAAGCGGTGCTCGGCCAGCGCCTGCGACAGGAGCTGCTTTTCGAACCGCGAGACCCGCGTCTTGAAGTCGCCGCCCAGATCCGCCGGCGCCGGCGGCGCGGCGGCGGGCGCGGCCGCAGCCGGCGGCGCGGGTTCGGCAGGCTTTTCCACCGGGCTCATCGACGAGGCCATCGGTCGCGGCCGATAGGGCGAGGCGAAGGGATCGATCTCGATCCGGTCGATCGGGCCGCCGCGATCCCAGCGATAGACCGCGCGCTCCACCACGTTGCGCAGCTCGCGGACATTGCCCGGCCAGTCGTAGGACAGCAGCGCATCGAGCGCGTGCGGCCCCCAGCCCGGCCAGTCCCGCCAGCCCAGTTCGGAGGCCATGCGCCGTCCGTAGAACTCCGCCAGCACCTCCACGTCACCACCCCGGTGACGCAGCGGCGGCAATGTCACCACCTCGAAACTCAGGCGGTCGAGCAGGTCGGCGCGGAAGGTGCCCTTGTCCACCCGCCCCGGCAGATGCTCGTTGGTCGCCGCGACGATGCGCACGTCCACCCGCACCGGTCGAGAGGAGCCGATCCGGTTGATCTCGCCATATTCCACCGCGCGCAGCAGCCGCTCCTGCGCGCCCATCGAGAGCGTGCCGAGCTCGTCGAGGAACAGCGTGCCGCCATCGGCCTCCTCGAAGCGCCCGGTGCGCGCCTTGGTGGCGCCGGTGAAAGCGCCGGCCTCGTGTCCGAACAGTTCGGCCTCGATCAGCGTCTCGGGCAGCGCCGCGCAGTTCATCGTGACCAGCGGCTGGTCCCAGCGCGGGCTGAGGCGGTGGAGACGCTCGGCGACCAGCTCCTTGCCGGTGCCGCGCTCGCCGATCACCAGCACCGGGCGATCGAGTGCCGCCGCCCGGCTCGCCTGTTCCAGCGCGTCGAGAAAGGCCGAAGATTGGCCGATGACCTGCGTGATCCGTTCCATTCCCCCAAGCTTGGCGAATTTTCCTAACTGTTAGCAAGTGGATTTTGCGTAACTACTTTTGTAGTCGAAGCAGAAACGGCAGTTTTCCGCCATTTCCAAAAACTGGCACGCCTCCTGCAAAGATGGAGGCAAGCCCGATGACGGGCACCAACTTCAACCTACCAAGGTTCAGGAACACGATCATGACCAACCAGATCCACACCCTCCGCAACGCCTTCGTGGCGGTTTCCTTCGCCTTCCTCGCCAGCGTGGTTCTCACCGCCGGCGCGGTGGCCCCGGCGATCGCCTGAGGCGGGCACACGAGGTCTCCCCGGCACGACGTTCCCTCGCCGTGCCGGGGCCGCCGGAAGGGCCCCCATCCCTTCCGGCGGCACCCCCAAAGAACATACGAAGGAGCGCAATATCATGGGTATCTTCTCGCGAACCCGCGACATCATCGCCGCCAACGTTACCGACCTGCTCGACAAGGCCGAAGATCCGGCCAAGATGATCCGCATGATCATCCTCGAGATGGAGGAAACCCTGGTCGAGGTTCGCGCCAGCGCCGCCCGGACAATCGCCGATCAGAAGGAAATGCGCCGCCACATCGCGAAGCTCGAAAAGCTCCAGGAAAGCTGGACCGAGAAGGCCGAGCTGGCCCTGTCCAAGGACCGCGAGGACCTCGCCAAGGCCGCGCTGGTCGAACGCCAGAAGGCCGCCGACATGTGCGACCAGCTGCAGCAGGAAATTGCCGTGCTCGACGACGCGCTCCGCGCTTCGGAAGAGGACATCAACAAGCTGCAGAACAAGCTGCGCGAGGCCCGTGTTCGCCAGAATTCGGTCGTCGCCCGCCTGGAAAGCGCCAACAACCGCGCCCGCTTGCGGGAAATGACCAACGGGTCGAAGATGCAGGACGCTTTCTCGCGCTTCGACATCCTGGAACGCCGCGTCGATCTGGCCGAAGGCCGTGCCGATGCGATGGGCCTGGGCGGCAATCCGAAGACGCTCGAAGAGGAAATCGCCGAACTCCGCTCGTCGGAGAAGGTCGATGCCGAACTCGAGGCGCTGAAGGCCCGTCTCAACAAGGGAGCCTGACGCGTGAACGACTTCCTCATCCCGGTCTTCGTCTGTGCCATTCTCTTCCTCGGACTGCCCTGGATCGTCTTCCACTACGTAACCAAGTGGAAGCAGGCCGGGACCATCACCCGGGAAGACGAGAACCTTCTCGACGACCTCTACCGCACGGCGCGGATGCTCGAAGACCGGCTGATGACGGTCGAGCGCATCATCGCCGCCGACAACCCCGACTATCGGCCGCACTTGGCGCAGCGCGCTGAGCCGGCCCCCTACGATCCTTCACGGAGGAACTGAGATGTCCGCTCGCACCAAATTCTATCTCGATCGCCAGAACCGCAAGTTCATGGGCGTCTGCGCCGGCCTGGCGGATTACACCGGGATCGACGTGACCTGGGTGCGAGTGGCCACCGTGCTGCTCACCGTCGCCACGGGCTGGGTCGCACTGGGCTATTTCGTGATCGCCTGGCTCGCCAACCCCAAGCCGGTGGGCCTGTACGACACGCCGGAGGACGAGCGCTTCTGGCAGGGTGTCCGGTCGAGCCCCAAGCGCTCGACCGCCGAGGTCCGCTCGAAGTTCCGCGACATCGATCGCCGGCTCGCCGACATCGAGATGTTCTACACCAGCCGCAACACCCGGCTGGCCGACGAGATCGACAGCCTGCGCTGAGGCGCAGGCAACAGGGAGGCAGGACGATGAACTGGGGTGGTCCCGAATTCGTGATCGCGCTGGTGGCGATCTCCACGCTGGGCTGGCTGGCCAATAACTGGATCCGCGCCAAGCATGGCTATTCGATCAGCGACGATAACGGCGAGAATATCCACAAGATCGACCCCGACGCCAACCGCAAGATCGACCTGCTCGCAGCCGAGAACGAACGGCTCGCAGGCCAGATCAGCCGGCTGGAAGACCGGATTTCGGTGCTCGAGCGGATCGCGACCGATCCCGCCGAGCGCACCGCCCGCGCCATCGACGCGCTGCGCTGAGACTGAGGAGACGACCGATGATCGAAGTAGCGCTCGCACCATTCATGCCCTGGATCATCCTCTCGGGCATCTCGCTGGGGTTCTTCGGGATCGCCGCGGGGATTTTCAGCCACTGGCTGCGCATCAAGCACGGCTATCCGCTGGAAAATGCCTGGGGCAAGTCGGTCTACCCGCAGCGCAATGACGAGATGGTCGAGCGGATCAAGCTGCTCAGTCAGGAAAACGGCCAGCTGCGCGCCGGGCTCAGCGCGGTGAAGGACCGGCTCGCCAATGTCGAGCGCATCGTGACCGACGGCGCGCACCAGCTAGATCGCGAGATCGACGCGCTCCGCAACCGCTCGAACTGAAAGGAACGCAGGCCATGCTTTCCCCCCTTCTCATCCCGATCCTCGGCATCAGCTGCGGCCTTGTAGCGATCATCGGCGGCGTCTTCTTCCGCCCGCTGTTCAAGCTGTGGGAGCGCCGGATGGAGATCGATGCCCAGATGACCGCGGAAAAGGCAGCCCAATACGCCGCCCAGACTGCACGGCTGGAGCAGCGGGTCCAGGTGCTCGAACGGATCATCACCGATCGCGGCATGGGCCTTGCCGACGAAATCGAAAAGCTGCGGGATGCCCCGCTGAACTGAACCGGGCCTTCCGGCCTTACCTGAAGCAAGGAAATTTCGATGATCATCATGCTCGCAGTGCTTGCCGCACTGTGCGGGGGAGCTATTGCCCTCGCTGAAAGCCGCGATCGCCCCCGCCGCCGCGCCCTCCGCGCTGCCCAGGCATCGCAAGCAGGGAACTGAGGCGCCGCGCGCGCCGGTTAGGGGAGTAAGGTGCAATGAACCCGTTCGAAATGGTCGTGGCCATCATCATCGTGATCACGATCGGCAAGGTCCTGCAGGCACGCTATGGCGTCGCGAAGGGCCGGGACGGCCGGCTGGAAGGGCTTGCCAGCCGTGATCCCGCCGAGAAGTTCGAGGCGGACCGCCTGCGCGACGAGATCCGCAGCCTCAAGGAGCGCGTTCAGGTGCTCGAGCGCGTCATCACCGACAATGAAAACAGCCTGCGGCTCGACCACGAGATCGAGAAGCTGCGCGACAAGAACCGGATCTGAGCCATGTTTCTGGGAGCGAACCCCATGACCATCGACCCGCAAACCACCCTCACCCTTGCCGTCTCCGGCCTGGCCGGGCTGGGCATGATCACCGCCGCGGCGCTGTCCGGCTGGCGGGGCTGGCTGGCGCTGAAGCACCGCGAGCTGGTCGAACTCCGCCGGCCCGAGCCGACCGCCGCGACGATGCCCAGCCCCGCCTCGCGGATCGAGCTGGCCGACCTCAAGGAACGCATCCGCAAGCTGGAAGCGATCGCCGCCGGGGTGGACCTGTGAGCCAGGCGACCCCGCCGGTGGCGGAGAGCCAGCCCGCCCCGGCGCCGGCGCGGGCACCCCGCCCCCGGCTCGGCCTGCGGTACGACGCGCCGACGGCCAAGTAACCACGAGGCTGGAAAAGCGCGCGCTACCCCGCTAGCGCGGGGGCCATGACCAGCCTCGACGATCTCCAGGAAGAATACGGGTTTCTCGACGCCGACGATCGCTATCGCCTGCTGATCGATCTCGGCAAGGCGCTCGAGCCGATGCCCGACCCGCTCAAGACCGATGCGACGCTGGTGCGCGGCTGCTCGGCCTCGGTGTGGGTCTATCCCACGCGGACCGACGACGGGCGGCTCCACTTCCTGGCGGATTCGAACGCGGCGATTACCAAGGGCATCATCGCGCTGGTGCTGCTGACCGTGCAGGACCGCAGCCCCGCCGAGATCCTGGCGACCGACATCGAAGGCGCGCTGGCGCCGTTCGACCTGAAGAACCAGCTCAGCTCGAACCGCACCCAGGGCATCCCCAACATGATCGCGCTGATCCGCGAAACGGCGGGGCGATACGCTTGAGCCCGCGCGAGGAATTCCGCGCCCTGCAAGCTGTCATCCCGGCGGAAGCCGGGATCCATTGGGGGCTGCGTGTCCGCTCTTGCTAACACCGAGTGGCGAATGGATCCCGGCTTCCGCCGGGATGACGAACAAGAGGTGCGGTGATCCTGCCGACACGTCACCCGGGAGGGGAGCCCTCAGGAAATCCCCAGCTCGCGGCCGAGCTCTTCCAGGTCCGCGCCCTTCTTCACGATCAGCCATTCGCGCGCCTGCGCGCCGTTGACCACGGTCACCGCGCCACCGGGGCATACCCCCAGGCACTTGGTCTCGACCACGCCGACGTCCGCCTTGCGCCCCTTGCCCAGGCCGAATTCCTTGCGCAGCGCCTTGGCGAGCGAGGTCTTGCCCTTGGGGCCAAAGCCGCCGCCGAGCTTCTTCGAGCATTTCCCGCAGACCAGCACCGCATTGCCCCAGTTGGAGGCGACCAACTGGCTCATTGCGGCTTCCACTGGCGCCGGTCCTCGGCGGTCTTGAGCACGTCGTACGCCGCCTGGATCGCCTGGAACTGCCTGGCGGCAGCGGCATCGTTGGGGCGTACGTCCGGGTGATATTCCTTGGCGAGCCGACGCCAGGCGCCGCGCACCGCCTCGAAGCTTGCATCCACTTCGAGCTCGAGCACTTCCAGCGCCTTCATCTCGTCGCGCGAGCGGCTGCCGTCGCCGGGGCCCGCCCAGCTATTGGTCGCCGAATGGGCATAGCCGTTTGCCGTGCGCCGCTCGTTGGCCTCGCGCTGCGCCGCCTCTTCCGCGGTCAGCCCGGCGAAATAGTCCCAGTTGCGGTTATATTCCGCGGCATGTTCCTCGCAGAAATACCAGCGGTCCGGGTTGTTGGGGGACTTGGGGGCAGGCCGGTCGCCCGGCTTTTCGCAGCCGTCGCGGTCGCACAGCCGCACGCGCGCGGCCTCGCGTTCCGAGCCATACTCGCGCCAGCGGGGAAAGCCCCAGTCCATCGATCGCGTGTGTCGCGCCATAACTCGCCCAAATAGGCATGGGCCCGGCCAAAGGCCAGAGCCCGCCGCACCGCAGCAGCTGCCAGAAACCAAAATGCCAGAGGGTCTGTAAGCCGGGTTCTGTCCACCCCCGAAAGGGATAGGCGACCATTCCTCTAGGCGACGGATCGCTCCGCCGCTCCAGCAACCAACCCGGACGACGCGCCGGAACGAGGCGCATGTGCCGTCCCTATTCGGTCTTGCTCCCGGTGGGGTTTACCAAGCCGCTTCCGTTACCGGTTGCGCGGTGCGCTCTTGCCGCACCCTTTCACCCTTGCCCTTACCCCGGCGAACCGGGGCAGTGGGCGGTCTGCTCTCTGTGGCACTTTCCCTGGGGTCACCCCCGGCGGGCATTACCCGCCACCGTCGTTCCGTGGAGCCCGGACTTTCCTCCCCTCGCATCGCTGCGAGCGGCGGCCGCCCGACCCTCTGGCGCGGTCTGCTCTAGCGGCTTCGCGCCGGGGCGCAAGCGGTTCAGCGCTCCGATGCCGCGGGCGCGCTTTGCGGGGGTGTCGAACCGCCGCTGGTCACCGCCGCGGTTTCCGCACCGGGGGCCTGCGCAGCAGCCTGTGGTGCCGCATCAGCGCGCTGCGCAGCAGCCTGCTCGGATGCGGCAACGTCACGTGCCTTCGCCTGCGATGCCGCATCTTGCGTTTCGGCACGCGCGTCCTGCGCCTTCTTGGCGCTATCCTGATCCTTTGCCTGGTCCTTGGCCTTGTCGGCAGCCTGGGCACGCTGCTCCTCCGGCTCTTCGCTCGGCTGGACCTTCACCGGCGCCATCGCGGTACCCCAGGCCTGTACGTCGATTCGCCACTGGGTGCTGGTCGTCCCGCCGGCGAGCGCGGCACGGCGATAATCTGCGGCGACGCTGACCACCTTATCGGCACCGGCAACGCGGGCAACGCGGTGCAGCTCCGCAGTCGCTTCGGCAGCCGTAGGTGCATTCATGATCCCGATGCCGGGCCCTTTCGCGTCACCGCGAACGAAGCTGGTCAGGCGGACATGCACCGGGCCCAGCGGGGCCATTGCAGCGCGAATCGTGTTGCTCACCGTTCGTACCTCCGGTGCGCACCCAATCAAATTCCGCTTAGAATTCCGTAACCAAACATGGTTACCGGCTATCGATTCGCTCAATCTTCCCCTTGCGGACGCGGCAGCAGCAGCGCGAGCAGGATGCAGCGGCACTCCATGTCGATCTCGCCGTCGATCATCTCGGGGCGGAAGCGCCGCTGGAAGGCCGTGACTGCCGCGACCGGATCGGTCACGTCATAGCCGAACCGCTCCAGCGCCAGCATGAAGCCGCCTTCGGGCCAGCCGGGATCGACCAGGTTGCGCGTCGGCCGCGGCAGCGCCAGCCGCAGGCGGGCGAGCGCATGCCAGTTGAACAGCTCACCGGGATCCTGCTTGCGCGCCGGCGCCACGTCAGAATGGCCGACCACGTTGCCGCGGGTGATGCCGTGGCGCTCCTTGATGTCCGCGACCAGCGGGATCAGCGCGCTCATCTGCTCGGGGGTGAACGGGCGATAGCCGAATTCATGGCCTGGATTGACGATCTCGATGCCGATCGAGGCCGAGTTGACGTCGTCGATCCCGCGCCAGTGCGCGCGGCCGGCGTGCCAGGCGCGCTTGGCCTCATCGACCAGCCGGAAGATGCGGCCATCCTCCTCGATGAGATAATGCGCCGAGACCTGTGCCTCTGGGTCGCGCAGCCGCGCCAGCGCCGCCTCGCCGCTCTCCATACCCGTGTAATGGAGCACGATCATCGAGACGGGGGAGAGGCGCTCGCCGAAATTGGGCGAAGGCGCGTCGATTATGTCGAGGCCGCTGGTCATGCATTCTTCTACTGCGCGCATCGGCGCTGACAATCCGCCCGGCTCAACCGCCCGTCTCAACCTGCTGCCGCAAGCGGCGCGGGTTCGGCGTCGGCGGTGCGGTAGAAGCCGCGAAAGGCCTCGCTGGGGGTGAAATGCTCGGTCAACCCGATTACCGTTTCCCCTGCGCCGAGCACCAGCAGCCCGCCCGGCTGGATCGCGGTCGCCAGCCGATCGAACACCTGACGGCGCAGCGGCAGCGAGAAATAGAGCATGACGTTGCGGCACAGGATGATGTCGAACTTGCCCGGGGGCGGCACGTCGGCGGTGAGGTTCTGCTGGCGGAACTGGACGCGGCGGACCAGATCCTGCCGCGCGACCCAGTCGCCGCCCTCGGTATCGAACCACTGGACCATCCGCCGCACGGGGAGCCCGCGCTGGATCTCGAACTGCGAATAGCGCCCTGCCCGCGCCCGTGCCAGCGCTGCGGGCGAGACGTCCGTGGCAACGATCTCGGGCGGCATCGGGAAGGCATCGGCCTTCTCGTCGAACAGCATCGCCAGCGACAGCGGCTCCTGGCCCGTCGAGCAGCCGGCCGACCAGATGCGCAGCCGGCGGTTGCCGATCGTCGCCTGCGCCGCCACCGCGGCCGCCGCGATCTGATCGAGCACCGCCACGTCGCGGAAGAAGCTGGTTTCCTGGTTGAGCAGCACGTCCACCACCTGATCCGCCAGCTCCCCCGAACGTGCGCCGAGCAATTGCCCGACCAGCGCGTCGAGACTCGGCAAGCCCCGCTCGCGCAGCACCGGCTTCAGCGCCGTCTCGATCCGCCACGCCCGGTTGGCGGCGATCTGCTGGCCGGTGCGCTGCTCGAGCAGCGACCCGATCAGCTGCATCGCCCCGCCGCTTGGCGCCATATGTTCGATCATCGCGCCCCTCCCCTGCCGATCAGTCGGCCTATTTCTTCCGGCGGCAGCACCGCGCTCGCCCGCCCGGCGGCCGCCACCGCCCCGGGCATGCCCCACACGACCGAAGTCGCCTGGTCCTGCACCAGCACCTTGGCACCGACCTCGACCATCCGCCCGGCGCCTTCGCACCCATCGCGGCCCATCCCGCTCAGCACCACGCCCAGCGCGCGTGCGCCGAACACCTCGGCGATGCTGTCGAACATCGGGTCGACCGAGGGCATGCAGCCGCTGCGCGCCCATTCGGTGCTCAGCCGGATCGCCGCGCCCTCGGAGGTACGCACCACCTTCATGTGCGCGTCGCCCGGCGCGATCACGATCCGGCCGGGGCGGATCCGCATCCGGTCGGTCGCGACATCGCACGGCCGGCTGCCCAGCACGGCGAGCTGGGTGGCGAAATAGCTCATGAAGCTGGGCGGCAGATGCTGGGTGACCAGGATCGGCAGCTGGAAGCTCGCCGGTATCTGGCGGAAGAACTGGCTCAGCGCGTGGATGCCGCCGGTCGAGGCGCCGATCGCGACGATCTGGAAGGCATCGAGCTGTACGCTCGCGCTCGCCGGCCGCGGCGCGGGGACGGGCGGACAGGCGGCTACGGCCTCGCCGGGCATGTCGAACAGCTTGGCGAGCCGCTCCTCCAGCACCTCGGCGAAGCGACCGCCGAACGCGCCGACGCCTGGCTTCACCAGCGTATCGGCAGCGCCCAGCGCTAGTGCCTGCAGCGTCGTCGCCGCGCCTTCGTCGGCCGAGGAGGATACGATCAGCACCTTCGCCCCCTTGCCCGCGGCGACCACGTCCGGCAGTGCGGTGAGTCCGTCGATCCCGGGCATGGCGATGTCGAGCAGGATGATGTCGACCGTCTCGCGCGACAGATAGTCGAGCGCCGCCCGCGCCTCGCTCAGTGCCGCCGCCACCCGGAAGCGCTGCGTGCCTTCGATCATCCGGCTCAGCACCGAGCGTGCGACGACCGAATCGTCGACGATCAGCACGCGCCCCGTGGCGGGGACATGCGCTGGATCGACCGGCAGCGGGGAAGACTGGCTCGTCACGCGGGCACGCTCCGACGGGAGGAGGTCAGGCGACGCCGACGATCTGCAGCTTGCTTTCCAGCGTCTCGCGATCGAACGGCTTCATCACATATTCGTCCGCCCCGGCTTCGATTGCCGCGCGGATATAGGCCATGCCGTTCTCGGTGGTGCAGAACACCACCTTGGGGCGCTTCTCCAGCCCCGAATTCTTGAGCGCGCGCAGGAAATCCATGCCGCTCATCACCGGCATGTTCCAGTCGAGCAGCACCACGTCGGGCGTGGCGGCCAGGCAGGAATCGAGCGCCTCGCGCCCGTCACCGGCCTCGCGGACTTCGAAATCGAGGGTTTCGAGAATGTGCCGGGCGACTTTCCGGATCACTTTCGAATCGTCCACGACGAGGCACGTCTTCATGGGTCCCTGATCCCCTGGCAGGTGTCTTTGAAATTCCACTTTACGTGCAAAGGTGTAAGCTTCGCGTTAATCCGCGTTCACGAAAGCAGCGCCGATGCGGGGACCAACGCGGCGAGGTCGACGACCAGGATCGGCTCGCCGTCGCGCTCGACCAGCCCGCGCGCCGCATTCCGCCAATTCCCCTCCAGCGCAATGCCGCCGGCGAGCGGGCGCAGCTCGAAGGGCTCGACATCCTCCAGCGTGTCGACCAGCATCGCATAATGATGCCCGTCGATCGCGGTGATCACCGCGCGCCGAGCGAGCGTGCAGCCGTTCAGCCCCAGCGCGGCCTCCGTATCGACGACGGTGACGACGCGGCTGCGCAGCGCCGCCAGCCCGCGCACCGCCTTGGCCGCGCGCGGCACCGCGGTCACCTCGCCGATGTCGACCACCGATTCGACCTGGTCGGAATCGATCGCGACGGTACGCCCCGCCACCTCGGCGATCAGATAGAGCTGCTCGGCCATCAGCACCCTCCCCGTGCGCCGACCCGCGCTTCGAGCGCGAAGAGCAGCCCCGCGCGATCATAGCGATAGACGCTGTCGTCACCGGGCTCGGCCTGGCGCTTGCGGCGCAGGCGGACCACCGGTGCGGCGACCGGCCCCGGCTCGGCCGCATCGGCGGCGAGCACCACCGCCGGGATCTCGCCCGGCGCGAGGCTCGCGGCGACGCGATAGCCGGCGGTCTCCAGCAGCGGGCGGACGAAGGTCGCCAGCCAGCCGTCCTTGTCGCCGGCGAGCAGACAGAGCGGCGCGTCCTCGGCGGCGACGCGGTCGACATGCATGTCGAACACCCACAACACGTCGAGCACCTCGATCTGCTCGCCCTCGACCAGCGCCACCCCCATCGCCGCGCCCGGCGAGCGCGCCGGAGCGATCTCGGCGGGCAAGGTCACGATCTCGATCGCCTCGTCGATCGCATAGGCGACCTCGGCGTCCTCGTCCTTGAGCCGCAGCACGCTCAGCCGCTCGCGGCCGTCGAGCTGCCCCTGCATCGCCAGCGGCACGATCCGCCCGTCGATCGCCAGGCGGTGGCTTCCCGCCGCCAGCTGCACCTGCGACGCCGACACCTTTTCCACGCGATCGACCGCCGCCAGCGGCACCGCGCGGCGCACCCCATCGAGATCGTCGAACAGCAGGGCCGGCAGCCCTGGCGCTGCGGCTTCCTCGATCACGTCGCCGAATGCGGCGCTGAGGTCGCGGCTGAAATCGAGGCCGCCCACCCGCGCCATCCCCGCCGTATCGAGCAGCAGCATCGGCAGGCCGGAGTCGGGCAGCGTCTGCCCGGCATAGATTCCGGTCGCCATCACCGCGGGCGAGGCGGGCTTGATCACCAGCTCCTCATTGTCGTGCACCGCGTCGACGGCGAGCGCATAGCTCCCCGTCCCCGCGCCGACGATCACGAGCATGCGCGGCCCGCGCTGTTCGCGGTCGGGGCACAATTCCAGCAGATGCCCCAGGTCGAGCAGCGGCATCCGCCGCTCGCGCACCGTCGCGATCGGGGTGCCGCCCAGTTGGTCGATCCGAATCGCCTCGCCGCGCTCGCTGACGATTTCCTCGATCGACTGGCGCGGGATGGCGAAGCGCTGCTTGCCGGCGCCGACGATGATCGCCGAGATGATCGACAGCGTCAGCGGCACATGGATGGCGATGCGCAGGCCCTTGCCGGGGACATTGTCCAGCTCCACCCGACCGCCGATCTGGTCGATGCTCGCCTTGACCACGTCCATCCCGACGCCGCGGCCGCTGACCTCGGATACCGTGTCCTTGCTCGACAGTCCGGGGTGGAACATCAGCTCGAGCTTCGCCGCGTCGCTCAGCGCGTGCAGGTCGCGCTCGCTGCGGATGCCGCCCAGCGCGAGCTTCTGGATCAACCGGTCGACATTCACCCCGCGCCCGTCATCGGCGATCTCGATGATGATCTGGTTGCCCGATTGCCGCGCCGAGACGCACAGCCGGCCGACGTCGCGCTTGCCCGCGGCGCGGCGCTCGGCCGGCGCCTCGATGCCATGGTCGATCGCGTTGCGGATGATGTGAACCAGCGGATCGCGCATCACCTCGATCATCTCGCGGTCGAGCTCGACGTCCGATCCCTCGATCTGCAGCGCCACCGACTTGCCCAGCCCGGCCGCTGTATCGCGCACCATGCGCGGCAGCGGCGAGAATAGCGCGTCGATCTTCTGCATGCGGGTGCGCGTGACCGTGTCGCGCATCTCGCCGACGGTCAGCGAGAGCCGCTCCAGCGCCGCCTCCACCGCCGGATCGATCTCGCCGACGCGCAGCCGCCGGGCGAGCTCGTTGCGCGCCAGCACCATCTCGGACATGCCGCTCATCATCCGATCGAGCAGGTCGACGCCCAGTCGGACGCTGCGCGAGGGCGCCCGCTGCGCCACCAGCGTCGGCAGCACGATCTCCTCCGATCCTTCGGCGAGCGCCGCGATCAGCAATTCCTCGCCGCTGTCGTCGAGCGCGGCGCCGGCATCGATCGCCTCGACGATCTCGCCGATCCGGTCGACCACCGCGAGCACGGCATTGACGAGCGCGCGATCGGGCACCCGCGCGCCATCGCGCACCTGCGCCAGCACGTCCTCGGCGGCGTGCGCGAGGCGCTCCAGCCGCGGCAGGTCGAGAAAGCCGCAGCTTCCCTTCACGGTGTGGACGAAACGGAAGATCGCATCGAGCCGCGCCCGGTCGTCGGGGTGCGACTCCCAGGCGACGATCTCGCCCGAAAGCGCCTCGAGCGTCTCGCGCGTCTCGGCGATGAAGTCCTGCAGCAGGTCGTCCATGGGGCCCCGGTGGAAATTTCCAACGGCCACCATGGCGGTCGAGGGTTAATTCCGGGTTAGCCGCCGCGCGCCACCCATCGACCTTTTCCGATGCATCTTGCAGAGCGCCGATGCATCGGCTAAAACCGATGCATGAATGAGGAAGATGCTCTTGCCGCGCTGGCGGCGCTCGCCCACCCGACCCGGCTGGCGACCTTCCGGTTGCTGGTGCGCCACGCTCCGGACGGACTGCACACCGGCGCACTGGCGGAGGCGATCGGCCTGCCGCAGAGCACCTTTTCCACCCATCTCGGCGTGCTCGCCCGCGCGAAGCTGGTGACGGCCGAGAAGCAGGGCCGCCATTTCGTGCAGCACGCCGACCTCGCCCGGCTGCGCGCGCTGATGGTGTTCCTCGCCCGCGACTGTTGCCAAGCCCGCGCCGAATTATGTGCACCGCTCCTTGAAGAACTCACCTGCTGCTGAGGGAAGCCCCATGGCCATGGACGTCATCATCTATCACAATCCTGAATGCGGCACCTCGCGCAACGCACTGGCGATGATCCGCAACGCCGGCATCGAGCCGCATGTCATCGAGTATCTGAAGACCCCGCCCGCCCGCGCGCTGCTCGTGCAGCTGCTCGACCGCGCCGGGCTCGCGCCGCGCGAACTGCTGCGCGAAAAGGGCACGCCCTATGCCGAACTGGGGCTCGACGATCCGGCGCTCGAAGACGCCGCGCTGCTCGACGCGATGGAGGCGCACCCGGTCCTGATCAACCGTCCCCTGGTGGTGACCCCGCTGGGCGTGGCGCTGTGCCGCCCCTCCGAGCGGGTGCTGGAGCTGCTGCCGAACGCACAGCAAGGCGCGTTCGCCAAGGAAGACGGCGAGCAGGTGGTCGACGCCGACGGTCGGCGGATCGGCTGATGGGGACCTTCGAACGCTATCTCTCGCTCTGGGTGGCGCTGTGCATCGTCGTCGGCATCGCGCTCGGCCAGTTGCTGCCCGGTCCGTTTGCCGCGATCGCGCGCGCGGAGTTCGCCCAGGTCAACCTCGTCGTCGCCGGACTGATCTGGCTGATGATCGTGCCGATGCTGCTCAAGATCGACTTCGCCGCGCTGGGGTCGGTGCGGCAGCACTGGAAGGGCGTCGCGGTCACGCTGTTCGTCAACTGGGCGGTGAAGCCCTTTTCGATGGCGCTGCTCGGCACCTTCTTCCTCGCCCACCTGTTCGCGCCGCTGCTGCCCGCTTCACAGATCGGCAGCTATATCGCCGGACTGATCCTGCTCGCCGCCGCGCCGTGCACCGCGATGGTGTTCGTCTGGTCCAACCTGTGCGACGGCGAGCCCAATTACACGCTTTCCCAAGTCGCGCTCAACGACGTGCTGATGGTGTTCCTGTTCGCGCCGCTGGTCGGGCTGCTGCTCGGCGTCGCCTCGGTCAGCGTGCCTTGGGCGACGCTGCTTCTGTCGGTGCTGCTCTACATCGTCGTGCCGGTGATCGCCGCCCAGCTGCTGCGGCGTGCGGTGCTGGCACGCGGCGGCCGGCCCGAGCTCGACCGGCTGCTCAGGACGCTCGCGCCGCTGTCGCTGGTCGCGCTGCTGGCGACGCTGGTGCTGCTGTTCGGCTTCCAGGGGGCGGCGATCCTCGCCCAGCCGCTGGTGATCGCGCTGATCGCGGTGCCGATCCTCGTCCAGGTCTATCTGAACGCCGGCATCGCCTATTGGCTGTCGCGCCGGCTCGGCGTCGCCTGGTGCGTGGCGGCGCCGGCGGCGCTGATCGGTGCGTCGAACTTCTTCGAGCTGGCGGTGGCAGCGGCGATTTCGCTGTTCGGGCTGCGCTCGGGCGCGGCGCTCGCCACCGTGGTCGGCGTGCTGGTCGAAGTGCCGGTGATGCTCTCGGTGGTCGCGATCGTGCAGCGCACGCGCGGCTGGTACGAGCGGCGCTAGGCCCCGCTCAGCCTATCGGGAAGGACGCCCCGAACAGCAGCACTTCGGACTCGGGCGGGCTGACCTGCAGCTCGCCGCCATGCTGGACGACCAGCTCGTGCGCGAGGAACGCTGCCGCCGCGCGCGGCGTGATCGGCGTTTCCTCGCGGCCGCCGGCGAGCGCGCCGCGCAGTTCGGGGTCGAGCACGATGCGCGGGCCGTCGGCGCGGATCACGATCTCGATCGCGCCGTCGGTGGTCTCGGCGCCGATGTCGAGCTGGCCGCCGCGGACCAGCGCATCGCCGCCGATCAGCGCGAGGTTGAGCAGCACCTTGATCGCCTGCTTGGCCATCACCGGCTCCTCGACCATCCAGCCGATCTTCACGCGGTGATTGTCGCCGAACAGCCCTTCCAGCGCGGCCTGCGCCTCGCGCGTGTCCACCGTCTCGCCGAATCCGCCCGCGGCGCCGAACGCCAGGCGGAAGAACTTCAGCTTGTTGGCGCTCGCCCGCGCGCTCTCCGCCAGCAGTTCCAGACAGCGGGCGCGCATTTCCGGATCATGTTCGTCGGCAAGCAGTTCCAGGCCGTTGTTGAGCGCACCAACGGGGCTCAGCAAGTCGTGGCACAGGCGCGAACAAAGCAGACTCGCGAATTCGGTAGGGCTGATATTCAAGTTTTGAGGCTCCAGCTGTGAATCCCCTTTGGCGCAGCGGATGGGAAGCTGCAAGCATCGTGGCAGCATCCACGCGCGATCGGTGGCAGATGTGGGACGGCCGGGGATTGCGCGCTGCGGTCGCGATGAAACGCACCGAAATAGCTGCGCTTGCTGGCGGGGTAGAAAATCATCGGGGGCACGCGGCCCCTATGCTTGGTGTGGGCGGCCCGGCGGGGCGGATGCGTCCCGCCGGGTCCCGCGTCAGACCCTGCGGCCGGTGAACAGCTGGATCAGGCCGATCACGAGCGCGATCACGAGCAGGATGTGGATGATCCCGCCGGCGATGTGGAACGAGAAGCCCAGCAGCCACAGGATGACGAGGATTACGACGAGCGTCCAAAGCATTGTATCTCTCCCTGAAATTCGGACCGGTTAACGTGAGGAGAGGCAGGATCGTTCCGGCTGTGCGTCGCAAGCGCAGACTTTTCAGATGCTTCGGTCTGCTCTAGCGCCGAATGCGACCCTGCAAGGAGCACGCACCATGGCCCGACCCCTGACGATCGATTTCGTGTCCGACGTGGTCTGCCCCTGGTGCGTGATCGGGCTGAAGGGGCTGGAGGAAGCGCTCGCCCGCGCGGGCGACGCGGTGACCGCCGAGATCCGCTTCCATCCCTTCGAGCTCAATCCGGGCATGGCGCCCGAGGGCGAGAACATCGTCGAGCATATCGGCCGCAAATATGGCGCGACGCCCGAGCAATCCGCCGGCACCCGCGCGATGATCCGCGAGCGCGCCGCAGCCCTCGGCTTCACCATGGCGATGGGCGACGAGTCCCGCATCTACAACACCTTCGACGCGCACCGGCTGCTCCATTGGGCCGGGCTGGCGGGAGACCAGCGTGCGCTCAAGATGGCGCTGTTCACCGCCTATTTCACCGAGGGGAAGAATGCCGGCGACCGCGCCGTGCTGATCGCCGCCGCCGAACAGGCCGGGCTCGATCCCGCGGAAGCCGCACGCGTGCTCGACGAGGGGCGTTATGCCGAGGAGGTCCGCGCCGAGGAAGCGCTGTGGCAGTCGCGCGGCATCCAGTCGGTGCCCGCCATCGTCATCGACCAGCGCTATCTGATCTCGGGCGGACAGCCGCCGGAGGCCTTCGAGCAGGCGTTACGCCAGATCGCGGCAGAGGCGCGCTAACACGTACATGCAGGCTTTGTTACGGAATCGAATTGTTTTTGGCGAAAGTCGCATGCTAGCGGGTGCAACCTAGAGTTGAGGGTCGATAACAGTGCTTCAGGCGGCAACAACGGATCCGGAGGCGCTGCCTCCGCACTGGGTCGAGGTCGCCGAGCATCCGGACTTCGGCAGGGCGGCGCGTTGCTTTGCCGCCAACATCCTCGCCGTGGCGGAGTCCGATCGCACGCTGGCCGCGGTGTTCAAGGATGCCGGCCATTACGTCACGGCGATGTCGGCGGCCTATCTCGACACCCGCGGCGGCCTCACGCTCACCCTGCTCCGGCAGATCTGCGCCGCCACCGGGCTGCTGACCGCCAATCGCGCCGCCGCGCTGATCGACTTCATGCAGCATATCGGCGTGCTCGCCCCCGCCGCCGACAACGGCTATCGGACGACACCGGCCTTCCAGCGCGCCTGGTGCCGGCACATCCAGGCGGCGCTGGAACCCGCCGCGATGCTCGATCCGGCGCTGGCCAGCGTTGCGGAAGCGCTGGAAGATCCTGCGCGCTACCAGCACTTCCTCAGCGTCCAGGCGAGCCGGCTTTATGCGCTGGCGAGCGGGCCCGACCCTTTTCCCAGCCTCCGCGCGTCGTTCCTGCATCCACTGGCGGGCTGTGCGATCCTGCACACGCTGGCGCTGACCTGCACCGACGCGGCGTTCGTGCCGATCGAGGGCGCGAGCGTCCCGCTCGCCGAGCTGTCGCGGCGGTTCGGCGTGTCGCAACCCCATGTCCGCCGCCTGCTCAAGCGGGCCGAGGCAAACCGCTTCCTGCTGCATGTCGGCCCCAGCCGGCGCGCCTTCCACCCCGAGGGTTTCCCGACGATCCGCTACCATTATGCCGCGCATCTCAGCGAGATGATCGAGTGCGGGCGGCTGGTGCTGGCGGCGGAGGAAGGCGTACCGGCACTGGCGTAACCCCATCCTCCTCCGCCAGGGGGAGGATATGGCTCTTCCGGACCTAGACGAGGATCAGCGGCTCGTCCGTAAACCGCTCCCACACGCCCGCCTGCCCGGCCCGCCAACAGGTGACGTCCTCGCCGCCCAGAATCACCCACAGCTTGCCGTCCGGCGCCGCCATTGCTGCGTCCGTGCGCGACGGGCTAGCGTCCCCGCTCGGGTGCGAGTGCCAATAGCCGAGTAGCGCCGGCCCGCCCGCCCGCTCCGCCCGCAGCGCGGCGAACAGCGCGGCGGGGTCAATCTCGAAGCGGATCTCGGGTGCATCGGAAACGTTTGCGCACTCCGTGAACTGGTCGATCCCGTCCCCTGCCCCCAGCAACAGCCCGCACGCTTCCCGCGGCGCCGCTGCCGCCGACGCTTTTTTCATACCGGTCAGTATAGATCTTGAAATCGTAACGCCCATGCCCATTTCCGGTAAAACATGAATCAGGGGGTTTCCATCTTAGAAGCGCGGATCGCGGACGAGGCGCATGGCTGGCGGCTCGACCGTGCCTTGACCGATGCGCTGCCGACGCTCTCGCGCGAACGCGTGAAGGCGCTGATCTCCTCCGGCGCGGTCACCGGCCCCGACGGCAACCTCGCCCGCGACCCCGCCCGCAAGGCAACCGGCGGCGCGGTGTTCCAAGTCGTCGTGCCCGATCCCACGCCCGCGCACAACGAGGCGCAGGACATTCCGCTCAACGTGGTGTTCGAGGACGAGCATCTGATCGTGATCGACAAGCCGGCGGGCCTCGTCGTCCATCCGGCGGCGGGCAATCTCGACGGCACGCTGGTCAACGCGCTGCTCCACCACTGCGCCGGCCAGCTTTCGGGCATCGGCGGCGTGGCGCGGCCGGGCATCGTCCACCGGATCGACAAGGACACCTCGGGGCTGATGGTCGCGGCCAAGACCGATCGGGCGCATGTCGGCCTTGCCGCGCAGTTCAAGGCGCACAGCATCGATCGGCGCTACCAGGCGATCGCCGGCGGCCGCGTGCTTGCCGCATCGGGCACGGTGAACGCGCCGCTCGCCCGCTCGCCGAGCAACCGCAAGAAGATCGCGGTGTGCGCGCCGGGTCATGGCAAGCATGCGATCACCCATTGGAAACGATTGAACCAGCTTCGCGATGCGACGTTGATAGAATGCAGGCTGGAGACCGGACGTACCCACCAGGTACGCGTGCACATGGCGTCGATCGGCCACCCGCTGGTGGGTGATCCTCTATATGGAAGTATGCGTTCCACCCACCGCGGACTTCTGGCAACCTTGGGTTTCCAGCGCCAGGCCTTGCATGCGGCACGTCTCGGGTTCATCCACCCGATCAAAAGTAACGCTTTGGCGTTCGATAGCGTAATGCCTGCAGACATGCAGGAACTGTTCAACCAGCTTCTCGTATGAGTGTTGGGCGCCCGAGTCCCCCCGTTTGGACCGGCACCCGTTGGAAAGGGAGAAACGATCATGGCTAGCGGCAGCAACGTCCCCGCGACGATTCCGGCGCTCGGCGGCGAGGCGAGCCTCAATCGCTATCTGGCCGAGATCAAGAAATTTCCGATCCTGAGCCCCGAGCAGGAATACATGCTCGCCAAGCGCTTCCAGGAGCATGGCGACACCGATGCGGCGGCGCAGCTGGTCACCTCGCACCTTCGCCTCGTGGCGAAGATCGCGATGGGCTATCGCGGCTATGGCCTGCCCGTCTCGGAGCTGATCTCCGAAGGCAATATCGGCCTGATGCAGGGCGTGAAGAAATTCGAGCCCGATCGCGGCTTCCGCCTCGCCACCTATGCGATGTGGTGGATCCGTGCCTCGATCCAGGAATTCATCCTGCGCTCGTGGAGCCTGGTGAAGATGGGCACCACCGCCGCGCAGAAGAAGCTGTTCTTCAACCTGCGCCGGATGAAGGCCAAGCTCGACGCGTTCGAGGATGGCGATCTCTCCCCCGAGAACCTCGCCAAGATCGCCACCGATCTGGGCGTGACCGAGGAAGAGGTCACCTCGATGAATCGCCGCATGGCGATGGGCGGGGATACCTCGCTCAACGTGCCGATGCGCGAGGATGGCGAAAGCCAGTGGCAGGATTGGCTGGCCGACGAAGGCCCGCTGCAGGACGAATCGGTCGCCGACGCGCAGGAGGCGGACGTCCGCCACGACATGCTCGTCTCGGCGATGGAAGACCTCAACGAGCGCGAGAAGCACATCCTCACCGAGCGTCGCCTGACCGACGATCCCAAGACGCTCGAGGAGTTGAGCCAGGTCTATGGCGTGTCGCGCGAGCGAGTCCGCCAGATCGAGGTGCGCGCGTTCGAGAAGCTGCAGAAGGCGATGATGCGTCTCGCGGGCGATCGCCGCCTGCTCGCCACCCACTGATCGGGTACGCGGTTCCTGCCAGGTGATTGCAGGAACCGCCCCGGCTGGGGCATGGCGGGTGCGTGAGCAAGAATCGCGCCCGAACCTCCTCCGCCCGCCGTTCCGCCGCCCGCCCGCGCAAGCCCTGGTGGCGCCGGCTGATCGTGCTGGGGGTCCAGTTCGTTCTCGGCTTCGTGCTGCTGTCGCTGTTGATGGTGACGGTCTATCGCTTCGTGCCGCCGCCGATCACCTGGACGATGATCGGCGACGTGTTCGCCGGACACGGCGTCACCAAGGACTGGATGCCGCTTCGCCAGATCGACCCGAGCATGGCGCGCGCGGTGATCGCGGCCGAGGATGCGCGCTTCTGCCAGCATAACGGCTTCGACTTCGCGGCGATCGAGAAGGCCTATCAGCGGAACGCCCAGGGCAATCACAAGATTCGCGGCGGCTCGACGATCAGCCAGCAGACCGCCAAGAACGTGTTCCTGTGGCAGGGCGGCGGCTATTTCCGGAAGGGCCTGGAAGCCTATTTCACGGTGCTGATCGAGAATATCTGGGGCAAGCGGCGGATCATGGAGGTATACCTCAACGTCGCCGAGACCGGCATCGGTACCTATGGCGTCAACGCCGGCGCTATGCGCTACTTCCACCACGATGCGTCGCAGCTCTCGGACCGCGAGGCGGCACTGATCGCCGCGGTGCTGCCGCTGCCCAAGAAGCGCGCGGCGATCGACCCGCGCGGGTTCACCCGCAAGTACGGCAACAAGATCAACGCGCGGATCAACGTGGTGGCGGGCAACGGGCTGGATCGCTGCCTGAAGTGAGCGCCCTATAAATTGTCATCCCGGCGAAAGCCGGGATCCATTCGCCACTCGGAATCAGCATGAGCCGCAGCGGTGAAGCCAATGGATCCCGGCTTCCGCCGGGATGACGGCTGTTTGGTGGAAGCTTACTTCGCCGCGTCCTTCGCAGCGTCGCCAACGTCCTTCGCGGCCGAACCGACGTCCTTGGCCACGCTGGTCACCGCGTCCGTCTTGGCGTTCTCGCGGGCATTCTGGTTGAACAGGTAGAAGCCGCCGATGATCACCGCGATCAGCACCGCGAGCCCGATCAGCGCCATGCCGGCACCGCCGCCGCTGCGGCGCTCGATCACCGTGGTGTGGGTCGCGCGGTCGGTCGCCACGCCATCTTCGACAATACGGTCCGCCATGTCGTCTCTCCTCGATTGTGTCTGGCGACAGCAACCGAGGGGACGACGCTAGGTTCCCGTAAGACCTTGTCTCAGAACGGGAGCTTGAAGCCCGGCGGCAGCGGCAGGCCGCTGGTCATCTTGCTCATCGCTTCCGACGAAGCCGCATCGGCCTTCACCCGCGCATCGTTGAACGCGGCGACCAACAGGTCCTCCAGCATCGCCTTCTCGGCGACGTTGACCAGCGAGTCGTCGATCGCGATGCCGATGATCCGGCCCTTGGCGCTGGCCGTCACCTTGACGAGCCCGCCGCCCGACACGCCCTCGACCTCGACCGAATCGAGGCTCGCCTGCGCCTTGGTGAGTTCGGCCTGCACATTCTGCGCCATGGCCATGATGTCTTCGAGACTCTTCATCCGTCACTCCCGGTCTTGGTCCAGCCGATCAACTCGGCATCAGGAAAAGCGGCAATCGCGGCGGCGACGATCGGCGAGGCGAGCACTGCCTCGCGCTCGGCCGCCTGCCTGGCCGCCTGTTCCTCGCGCAGCGTCATCGCGGTGGCGCCGTCGACGAGGGTAATCTTCCAGTGCACGCCGGTGCTGTCCTTGAGCGCACCGCCCAGCTCGCGCACGAAATCCTGCGGCAGCGGCCGCGCCGCGCCGAAATCGATCTCGCTGCCCTCGAACCGCACCGGCCGCATGTAATCGCGGACGAACATCGCGAGCTGGAGCCGGCGATGCTCCTCCAGATGCTCGGCGAGCTCGGTGAGGTTGGTCGGCAGCACCGGCCCGGTTTCCTGCACGGTCGCAGGTGCAGGCGCGGTCGGCTCTGCGGCCACCGCAGCGGGGGCGCCCGATGGCACCGCGATGCTGCCGCTCAGGATCTGCTTCGCGAGGTCGCCCGGATCGGGCAGCTGCGCGGCGTGGATCACCCGCAGCAGCGCCATCTCGGTCGCCTCGATCGGCAGCGCCGCCTTGGCGACCTCGTCATGCCCGCGCAGCAGCAGCTGCCACAGCCGGTGGAGCGCCGGGAAGGACAGCCGGCTCGCCCAGCCCTCCATCGCCTCGCGCTCCTCGGTCGACTGGCCGGAGAGGCGGTGCGTGCCGAGCTTGACCAGGGTCACGCCGTGGACGGTCTCGAGCAGCGCGCGCAGCACCGCCAGCGGATCGACGCCCAGATCATATTGCGCGCGCAGGCCGGCAAGCGCCTGCTGCGCCTGGCCTTCGACCAATGTGCCGAACAGCGCGCGATTGGCGCCGCGATCGGACAGGCCGAGCATCTGGCGCACGGCTTCCGCCTTCACGCCCTCGCCTTCCAGACCCGCATGCGCGATCGCCTGGTCGAGGATCGAGAGCCCGTCGCGCGCCGAGCCTTCCGCCGCGCGGGCGACCAGCGCCAGCGCCTCGGGCTCCGCCTCGACCCGCTCGGCCTCGCACACCCGCGCGAAATGCTCGGCGAGCAGCTCGGCCGGGATGCGGCGCAGGTCGAAGCGCTGGCAGCGCGACAGCACCGTCACCGGCACCTTGTTCACTTCCGTCGTGGCGAACAGGAACTTCACATGCCCCGGCGGCTCCTCCAGCGTCTTCAACAGCGCGTTGAACGCGTTCTTCGACAGCATGTGGACTTCGTCGATGATGTAGATCTTGTAGCGCGCCGAGACCGCGGCATAGCGCGACGCCTCGATGATCTCGCGGACGTCGTCGACGCCGGTATGGCTGGCGGCGTCCATTTCGATCACGTCGATATGGCGCCCCTCGGCGATCGCGCGGCAGGGCTCGCAGACACCGCAGGGATCGATCGACGGGCCGCCCTGCCCGTCCGGGCCGATACAGTTGAGCGCCTTGGCGATCAGCCGGGCGGTCGAGGTCTTGCCCACCCCGCGCACGCCGGTCAGCAGGAAGGCGTGGGCGAGCCGGTCGCGCCGAATCGCGTTGCCCAGCGTGGTGACCATCGCATCCTGCCCGATCAGCGCGCTGAACGTCTGCGGCCGGTATTTGCGGGCGAGCACGCGATACGCTTCGCCGCGCGCGGGCTGCGGGGGTTCGTCGAGGCCAAGCAGGGAATCGGACATCACGAACCTATCTAGGGACCCGCACTCGATTTGTCGAAGCGGCAGGCACGATCGGTTGTGGATAGCGATGTGAGATGGGTGGGAGCCGGAACGACCCGGGACGAAATCGTTACGGCTGCTTCCTTCCGGACCTGACCGGGTTGGCGACGATCCCGTCCGCCCGACTCCCGCGGCGCATATGGGGGAAGCGCGCGCGGGAGGCAAGTCCCGTCAGGACTTCTCGCGAAGTTAGTGGGTCAGCTCCGCCAGTCGCGCGAGAATGCCGCCCACCAGCGCGCCGATCGCCAGCAGCGCCATCATGGTTGCCACGCAGGGGCCGAACCCGGTCTGATGGTCGTCGAAACGGTCGAGTCGCATAAAAGCCTCCGTATGACAGGAGCTTGTCACGCGGAGGCTTCCATGAATATACGTAGCCTTCCGTAACCGGAAGGCGCGTCTCAGCGCTCCCGGCTGAGATCGTCCACTTCGCCCATGATCGTGTCGAGCGCGGTGCGGCCGTCCTCGTTGAGCGAGGTCGAGCGGCGCGAGGGCAACTGCCCCTCGGACATCAGCGCTTCGAGCGCGACGCGGCCGCGGGCGACGCGGCTCTTGATCGTGCCGACCGCCACCTGGCAGATTTCGGCTGCTTCTTCGTACGCGAAGCCACCGGCGCCGACCAGAATCAGCGCCTCGCGCTGCGGCTGCGGCAGATGAAGCAGGGCGCGCTGCATGTCCGCCAGCTCGACGTGGCGATCCTGGCTCGCCGGGGCCGCCAGCAGGCGATCGGCGACCAGATCGTCCCATTCGCCCTTGAAGCGCGCGCGGCGCATCTGGCTGAGATAGAGGTTGCGCAGGATGATGAAGGTCCAGGCGCGCATGTTGGTGCCGGCCTGGAAGCGCTTGCGCGCGGCCCAGGCCTTGAGCAGGGTTTCCTGCACCAGATCGTCGGCGAGGTCGCGGCTGCCCGACAGCGAGCGACCGAAGGCGCGCAGATGCGGGATGACCTGGGCCAGCTGCGTCTTGAATTCGGGATCCGACAGCGAAACATGTTCCACCGGGGCCGCAGTCGCGCCCGGTTCGTCGTGATCCGTGTGGGTAGCTTCGGTCATGCAATCCCGATCGTTAGCGCGCTGGGCGTCGCGGTTCGTTGTCAAGCTGGGGTCGGACGGCTTGATGTCAAGCATCTCGCTGTGCAGCATTTGCCGTCAAACCAACAAGATAACAGCAAAAATCACAATGACCAGCAGCGTGCCGATGATCAGCACGTAGCGCGTCACTCCGGGGGTCGTGCCGGCGCGGGCGCGATCCGTGGAGAGGTGGGCGGGTTCGTCTTGCTCAGCCATGAAATGCTAAACACCCAAGAACCGTTTTAGGTCCGTACCGGGTGGAACCCGCCCCTATTTTCCGTTCATGCGGGGACGGTTGCCTCGTCGAAGAACAGCGCCTGGCTGATCGTCGCCTTCACCGTTTCGCGCTGGAACGGCTTGGTGATCAGGAAGGTCGGCTCCGGGCGTTCGCCGGTGAGCAGACGCTCGGGGAAGGCGGTGATGAAGATCACCGGCACCGCGAATTCGGCGAGGATGTCCTTCACCGCATCGATGCCCGAGCTGTCGTCGGCCAGCTGGATGTCGGCGAGCACTAGGCCCGGACGATCTTCCATCGCCAGCGCAACCGCTTCGTCGCGGGTGACGGCGACGCCGGTCACGTCATGGCCGAGGTCGCGGACGATCTGCTCGAGATCCATCGCGATCAGCGGCTCGTCCTCGATGATCATCACGCGGGTGCGCGTCTGGCGCTCGATCTCGGCAACCGCCTCGGTCACCAGTTCGCTGACGCGCGCCGGCTGCTCGCCGATCAGATAGGCGGCGTCCTCGGGCGGGAAGCCTTCCACCGTCGTCAGCAGCAGCGCCTGGCGCGACAGCGGGGTGAGCCGGGCGAGCCGCTTTCGCGCGATCGCCTCGGCATCATTGCCCTGCTCGACCGCGTCGATGCTGTCGTCCCACTGGCTCGACTGCCAGATCACCTGGAAGGTGCGGTAGAGTCCGAGCCGCGCATCGACGTCGCGCGGGAACTGATCGGGTGCCTCGACGATCGCTTCGAGGGCGGCGCGGACATAGCGGTCGCCTTCGGCCTGGTTGCCGGTGAGCGCACGGGCATAGCGCCGCAGGAGCGGAAGGTGCGGCGCGAGTTGCTGACCAAGCGACATGAGCTGTGTTTTCTCCATCAGGTTCGGGAGCTTTGTCGCCCCCGACGGGCCGTAATTCAAATTGATTCCGTCACCCGAAGAAGCCCCTCCCCGGATTTCGCATCGGTGGTGGAACAATCGAGGTGCTCTTTGGTTTCATCGTCCGGACCGCGTGGATGGTTACCGCGACGTCGGGTGCTTGCACTCGGCGTCGTTATCACTATTCGCGGTAGCGGTCACATCGTTCATTCGTCCGGGTGTCCGGACATTTTCCGGACCCTTAGGGGGGAATTGGTGCATTCCGCTAAAGATGATCAGGGCAAGCAGCCGCAGCCGGAGAAAGGGAGCGACAAGAAGCCGCGCCCAAATCCCGACGTGGGGGATGTATTGCGCCGTACATATGACGAGACGCTGAACGAGTCGGTGCCGGATGACCTGCTCGACCTGCTGAAGAAGCTCGATTAAACGAATCCACCCATGAATGGCCTGGATTCTCCGCTCCGCGGCCGAGGCTTCTCGGCGGCGCTCGGGCGATTGCCCACGGGCGCAAAGGTTTTCCTGATCCTGGTCGGCGCGCTGCTGCCGCTGGCACTGATTGCGCTGTTCACTACCCTGCAGACCACGCGCAGCGCCGATGACGAGGCGCGCGAGCGGCTGAGCGTCACTGCGCAGGAAAGCGCGGGCAACCTCGAAAACCTGCTGGCGAATCATGTCGCCCAGCTCGGCGAAGCGCTCGCCGCGCTCGAGCGCAATCCCGAGGACGCCCCTAGCTGCACCCGCCTCGCGGGCACCTATGCCGCGCAGGGCCAGGCGCATTTCGTCGTTCTGGACCGGCGGGGACGGACCCTGTGCGGCCGCGCGTTCGACCAGATCCGCATGGCCGACACCCCCCGCAGCGACGTCGCCGCGCGAATCGTGCCCGGTGGCCTGCTGCTGCGGATCAGCGGCAGCGACGGTGCCACCGCCACCGCCTATTATCCCCGCGACCTGCTCGCCGGCCTTGCTCGCCCGAGCGGCTTCGTGCCCGAATATGGCGCGGCGCTGATCGGCCATGGCGACCGGCTGACGCTCCGCGCGCTCAAGGACAACGGCCCGCTCGATCGCGGCAAGAGCCTGCGCAGCAATCTAGGCATCGACGATCTCGCGCTGGAAACCACCATGCCCGGCGCGCCGATCACCTCGCCGCTGGTGATCGCGACGGTGCTGCTGGTGGTGATGTGGATCGCCGCCGCGGCGATCGGCTGGTTCGTCGTCGACATCCTGCTGATCCGCCCCTTGCGCCAGCTGCGCAGCAGCGTCGCCAACTATCAGCCCGGCGACGTGATCGACACCGAGCGACTGGGCCCCATCCCCGCGCAGGAAATCCGCGAGCTGGGCGACACGTTCAGCGACATCAGTCGCACCGTGCAGGCGCACGAGGCCGATCTCGCCAAGGGCCTCGTCCAGCAGACCCGCCTCACCCGCGAGGTGCATCACCGGGTGAAGAACAACCTGCAGGTGATCTCCAGCCTGATCAACTTCCACGCGCGCGCCGCCAAGGGCGAGGAGGCGGCCAACGCCTATGCCTCGATCCAGCGCCGGGTCGATGCGCTCGCCGTGGTCCACCGCCACCATTATGCGGAGATGGAGGAGAATCGCGGGCTGGAGCTGCGCTCGGTGATCGGCGAGCTCGCCGCCAATCTGCGCGCCACCGCCTCCGAACAGGCGCGCGGGATGGGCATCACGCTCGAAGTCGAATCGCTGCTCGTCACGCAGGACGTGGCGATCGCCGTCTCCTTCCTGCTCACCGAGATCATCGAACTTGCGGTCAGCTGCAATTCAGCCGCGCAGATTCGCATCTCGATCAAGGCGCCCGAAGACGCCGATCGCGCGGTGCTGCGCGTTTCCTCGCCGGCGCTGGTCGGCGGTCCGGTCTTCGAGGGGCTGGTCGACAAGCGCTATGGCCGCGTGCTGCTGGGCCTCGCCCGGCAGCTCCGCACCCAGCTCCACCACGACCCGCTGGTCGGTGCCTACGAGACCACGATCGCGATCACCGGACGCTTCTGAAAAAATCGTCCGAAGTGATGGAACCGCGCGACGGGGTCGACGTTCTACACTTCGGATAGCGACCTTTGCCCCCCCGCTCTCGCTGTCCACGACATGGGCCCGGAAGCGTCTACCCTCCCCCCCCCCCGGTGACGCTTCCGGGCCTACTTCCTTCCTGACATCGCTGGATAAATCCTCGCTCGGCGGCTCTGCGCTCGGCTGCAGGAACGTTTCCACGCGCGCCGCATTGAACCCTCGTCCCGGCCAACGGGGAATGAAGGAGATTTTCGATGCGTAAACTCATCACCGCCGCCGCGCTTGCCGGCACGCTGCTGATCGCCGCCTGCAATACGGTGGAAGGTGCAGGCAAGGACGTCGCCTCGGCGGGCGACACCGTCGCCAACGCGGCCGACAAGTCCAAGTAAGGATTTCAGCAAGCCCCTGCCGCATCGCTGCGGCGGGGGCTTCGCTTATTCGGCGGTCTGGGCCTCGGTCTCGCCGTCCGCCGCTTCCGTCTCGGCCGCCGCCGTGCGTTCGCGCCGCCGCCGGGTAAAGTAGATCGCCACCAGCGACAGGAAATACAGCCCGATCAGCGGGCCGGCCAGCAGCAGCTGCGAGCCGACGTCCGGCGGGGTCAGCACCGCGGCGATCGCCACCGAGGCGACGATGGCATAGCGCCACGCGCCCTTGAGCTGCTCATAGGTGACGATGCCGGCATGTTCGAGCAGCATCAGCAGCACCGGCAGCAGGAACGAGATCCCGAAGCCGAAGATGAACTGCATGATGAACTTGAGGTAGTTGTTCACGTCCGGCAGCGCGGTCTGCTCCACCCCGCCGAGATTGCCTTGGAAGCCCAGCAGGAACTTCAGCGCCACCGGGATGGCGACGAAATAGGCCATCGAGGCGCCGGCGATGAACAGGACAGGCGTGGCGAGCAGGAAGGGCAGCAGCGCCTGCTTCTCGCGGCGATAGAGGCCGGGTGCTACGAACTGCCACAGCTGGTTGGCGATGATCGGGAAGGCGATCATCAGCCCGGCGAAGAAGGCCACCTTCACCTCGACGAGGAAGCCGCCGAAGATATCGGTGTTGATGATCCTCGCCTGCCCCGCCGTCTTGAGCGGCGCGACGAGGAAGGAGAGGATGCCGCGCGCGAAATAGAGGCAGCCGCCGAACGCCACCAGCAGCGACAGGATCGACCAGACCAGCCGCTTGCGCAGCTCGATCAGGTGTTCGAGCAGCGGGGCCTGGGTGTCGTCGATCTCGCTCACGGCTTCACTTCGCTGGCGGGGGGAACGGGCTTGGCGTCGTTCGCGGCCGGCTTGGGCGCCGCAACCTCGACCGGCGCCGGATCGGCATGGATCTCCGGCTGCGGCGTCATCACCGGGGCATCGCCGTCCTGCGCGACATGGTCGTGCGGGGCAGGATCGTGCGAGACCGAGTCGTGCGCGACATGCTCGATCGCGGGCGTTTCAGGCGCGGCGAGCGGTTGCGGCGGATATTGCCGCATGATCCGCTCGTTTTCCGCCGCCCATTGCTTCTCCAGCTCGGCCAGTTCGGCCTCGCGGACCATCGAATCGATGCCCGAACGGAACTGCCGCCCCACCGCGCGCGCCTTGCCGACCCATTTGCCGACGAAATGCATCGCCCGCGGCAGGTCCTTCGGCCCGATGAAAATGAGGGCGGCGATGGCCACGACCAAAAACTCGCCGGAATCGATATTGAACATTCTGTCGGCGCATCCACTCGCACGGCATGCGCCGGTTGCCCGGCGCGCTGCGATCAAATTCCGGGCCGCCGAGCTTCACCGGTGGCCCGGGAAAGGCTCAGCGATGCTCCTCGCGAGCGCGCTCGGCTTCCGGCGTATAGCCCGGCTCGGGGGCCGGCTTGCCTTCGATCCGGGTCGGCGGCGTCTGGGTGTCGTCCTCGGCCATGCCCTTCTTGAAGTTCTTGATGCCCTTCGCAACGTCGCCCATCATGTGGGAGAAACGGCCGCCGCCCAGCAGCAGGATGGCGATGATGCCGACGACCAGCCAGTGCATCAGGCTGAAGCTACCCATGAGAATTCTCCTTGATATCCCGACCTATCTAAGGCCCGCGGCTCCCCACGGCAACGGCTGATCACCCTGTACCATGGTTGTACCGGCCGAATCCGGGATGATCCGCCTATTCCTCGTCCGTTACAGTTTCGCTTTCCGCCGCCGCCTCGGCCGCATCGAGCTGTTCCAGCGCGAGATCGACGGGATCGAGCAGCCCCGCCGCCTTGAGGTCCTCGATCCCCGGCAGGTCACGCCGTCTGGCCAGCCCGAAATGGCTGAGGAACCCGGCCGTGGTGGCATACATCAGCGGCCGCCCCGGCACTTCGCGGCGCCCGGCGGGGCGCACCCAGCCCGCCTCCATCAGCACGTCGATGGTGCCCTTGGAGATCTGCACGCCGCGGATCGCCTCGATCTCGGCGCGTGTCACCGGCTCGTGATAGGCGATGATCGCCAGCGTCTCGATGCCCGCGCGGCTGAGCTTGCGGCTGTCCTCCCGGTCGCGGCGGAGCAGATGGGCGAGATCGGCGGCGGTCTGGAAGTGCCAGCGATCGCCGCGGCGGACCAGTTCGATGCCGCGCCCCGCGTAGAAGTCGCCGAGCGCCGCCAGCGCCGCGCGGATGTCGACCTCGGGCCCCACATAGGCGCGGATCTCGTCGACGCTCATCGGCGCTTCGGACGCGAACAGCACCGCCTCGACCGCGCGGATCGGATCGCCGGCGTCGATCATTGCGGGATCGCCTTGAGGTAGAGCGGCGCGAACGGCGCGTCCTGCCGGATCTCCAGCCGCCCCTGCCGCGCCAGCTCCAGCGCAGCGACGAAGGACGAGGCGAGCGCCGAGCGGCGGTACAGGTCACTCGCGCCTTCGGGAAGGAAGCTTTCGATCACCGACCAGTCGATCCGCGTGCCGAGCTGGGTGGAGAGCCGCTCCAGCGCCGCCTCCAGCGTCATCACGTCGCGGTGGGCGACGACGTGCATCACCGGCCGCGTGCGCGCGCTGATCCGGCCATAGGCGGCGATCAGGTCGTAGATCTCGACTTCCCACTTGGCCTGGCGCTGGACGCGCAGGCCTTCGGGGGCGCCGCGCGGGAAGACGTCGCGCCCCATCCGGTCGCGCGCGACCAGCCGGGCGCCGGCCTCGCGCATCGCGCTCAGCCGTTCGAGCCGGAGCTGCAGGCGCAGCGCCAGTTCCTCGGGGCTCGGGCTCTCGGCAGGGTTGCGGGGGAGCAGCAGCGCGGACTTGAGATAGGCGAGCCACGCCGCCATCACGAGATAGTCCGCCGCCAGCTCCAGCCGCAATTCCCGCGCGGCATGGACATAGGCGAGATACTGCTCGACCAGCTCGAGGATCGAGATCTGGCGCAGATCCACCTTCTGCGTGCGGGCGAGCGCGAGCAACAGGTCGAGCGGGCCTTCCCAGCCCTCGACCTCGATCTTCAGAATGTCGTCGCCCCCGTCCACCGGGTGGTCATAGGAGGGGGGAGCCCCCCAGGCAATTCCGCACTACTAAACCCCTCCTCCTGGGAGGAGGGGTTAGGGGTGGAGGGATTCCAGAAGGTCAGTTGGTCTCGGTGAGACACTGCCCCACCCCAACCCCTCCCCTGAAGGGGAGGGGCTAAGGCCTAGCTCACCCCCAGCAGCGCATCCCGCTTGGCCAGCAGTTCGGCGAGCGGCACGTCCTCGGCCTCGCCTACCGAGCCCATCGCCCGCGCCAGCCGCTCGACGCACACCGCCGGCGCGTCACCGATCCGCCCGGCAATCTCCACCATCTCCGGCATCCGCGCCCAGCAATCGAGCACCACGTCGCAGCCCGCCGCCAGCGCGCGCTCGGCCTTTTCGCCTGCGGTGCCGGAGAGCGCCTTCATGTCGATATCGTCGGTGAAGAGCAGCCCGTCGAAGCCGATCTTTCCCCGGATCACGTCACGGATCACCGTCGGCGAGAGCGTGGCGGGCAGTTCGGGGTCCCACGCCTCGAACACGATATGCGCGGTCATCCCCATCGGCGCGGAGGCCAGACGCTGGAACGGCAGCAAATCCGCCTCCAGTTCCTCGGCGCTCGCCTTGACCCGCGGCAGTTCGAGATGGCTGTCGACCATCGCCCGGCCATGCCCCGGCATGTGCTTGATCACACCGACCACGCCGCCCCGATGCAGCCCGTCGAGCAGCGCACGCCCGAGTGCAGCCACCCGCATCGGATCGCGACCGAAGGCACGGTCACCGATCGCGGGCGTGCCGCCCTCGACCGCGACGTCGAGCAATGGTGCGCAGTCCACCGTCACCCCCGCCTCGCGCAGGATCGCGGCGAGCGACTGCCCGTTCGCCCGCGCCGCCTCGATCGCCGAGATCGGCGCGCGCTCGTACAGCGCATCGAACGCCGCGCCGGTCGGGAAGGCCGGCCACACCGGCGGCTGCATCCGCGCGACGCGGCCACCTTCCTGGTCGATCAGGATCGGCAGGTCGTCGCGCCCGTGCAAGCTCCGCAGATCGTCGGTCAGCGCGCGCATCTGGACGGGATCCACGCAGTTGCGCTTGAACAGGATGTAGCCGAGCGGCGCCGCCTCGCGGAAAAAGGCGCGTTCGTCGTCGGTAAGCGTCGGGCCGGAAAGGCCGAAGATCACGGGCTTCATGGGCGCAAGGCCTAACCGATCCGGCCGGCCCTGCAACCCCCGTCAGCTCGCGACGAAGCAGTTCTCGCCGGCGACCTTCAGCTTGCCGCAAATCTCGCGCGCCTGGCCATTGCTGCCGGCGTTCACCCGCAGCCGATACACCGTCTTGCCCTCGGGCGTGGCGAAGGGGACCACCAGCTTGCCGAGCGGCGCCAGATAGACGAACCGCTTGGACATCCGCGTCCAGGCGAGATTGGCCGCGCCCTCGCTGGGGAAGGCGCCGAGCTGGACCAGCGCGCCCGCCCCCTCGCCCGCCGCGCTCGCCGCCGCCACCTTGGGGGTGGGCGTCGGCTTGACGATGGTCGGCGCAGGGAGCGCGATCGTCGCGCTGCTGCTTGCCTTGGGGCCGGTCTGCGGCGTCGCGCGCGGCTTCTGCCCCTCGACCGGCGCCTCGGGCAGCGCGCCGACATTGATGCCGGCCTCGCTCGGCCCGCCCTGGCTGGTGCGGAAGACGATGTCGCCCTCGCCGTCGACGCGCATCCCGCCCGGCTGGTCCGGCCGCACCTTGTAGGGCTCGGCCGGCGCCGCGATCAGGGCGCCATTGCCGTCGCGCGAGGCCTGGTGCCGCAGCCAGTAATAGACGCCGCCCGCAGCCCCCAGCACGAGCAGGGCGAGGAAGACCGTGACGAACACGCGGCCCTGCCGCGGCTCCTCATAGGCCTCCTCCACCGTCTCCAGCCAGGGGAGCCGCTCGCTGTCGTCGTACCGGCCGCGCATCGCCGTCACATCTCCTCGACCGCCTCCACGCCCATCAGCGCGAGGCCGTTGCGGATGACCTGCTGCACCGAGCGCCCGAGGAACAGCCGCGCGCGGGTGAGCGCCGGCTGCTCGACCATCAGGAAACGCCGATCGGCAGAGTCGTTGCCCATATTGTAGAGCGCGTGGAATTCCGCCGCCAGATCATAGAGATAGAAGGCGATGCGGTGCGGCTCGCGCGCGCTCGCCGCCGCTTCCACCACGCGCGGGAACTGCGCGGCGAGCTTGGCCACTGCCAGCTCGCGCCCGTCGAGCAGCGACAGGTCCGCATCCTCGGCCAGGCTGATCCCCGCCTCGGCCGCACGACGATGCACCGATGCGACGCGCGCATGGGCGTATTGCACGTAGAAGACCGGGTTTTCCTTGGACGTCTCGAGCACCTTGGCGAAGTCGAAGTCCATCTGGGCATCGGCCTTGCGGGTGAGCATGGTGAAGCGCACCACATCCTTGCCCACTTCGCGCACCACGTCCGCGAGGGTCACGAAATTGCCCGCGCGCTTGGACATCTTCACCGGCTCGCCGGCGCGCAGCAGGCGGACCATCTGGACGAGCTTGACGTCGAAGCGCGTCTCGCCGCCGGTCAGCGCCTGCACCGCGGCGACGATCCGCTTGACCGTGCCGGCATGATCGGCGCCCCAGATGTCGATCAGCTGGTCGGCCGACTGCGCCTTCTGGAAGTGATAGGCGAGATCGGCGCCGAAATAGGTCCACTGGCCGTTCGACTTCTTGATCGGGCGATCCTGGTCATCGCCGAACTGGGTCGAGCGGAACAGCGGCAGCTCCACCGGCTCCCAGTCTTCGGGCGTCTCGCCCTTGGGGGCCTCGAGCACGCCGTCATAGACGAGCCCGCGTTCGCGCAGCCACGCCTCGGCCTGTTCGGGCTTGCCGGCGGCCTGCAGCTCGGCCTCGGACGAGAACAGGTCGTGATGGATGCCGAGCAGCGCCAGATCGTCCTTGATCATGACGAGCATCGCCGCGACCGCGGTCTTGCGGAACAGCGCGAGCCATTCGCTCTCGGGCGCATCGACGTACTTGTCGCCATAGTCGGCGGCGAGCTGCGCGCCGACCGGCTTCAGATAGTCGCCCGGATAGAGCCCCTCGGGGATCTCGATCGTCTCGCCCAGCGCCTCGCGGTAGCGCAGATGCGCCGAGCGGGCGAGCACGTCGACCTGGCCGCCCGCATCGTTGACATAATATTCGCGGATGACCTTGTGGCCGACATATTCGAGCAGGCTCGCCAGCGCATCGCCCACCACCGCGCCGCGGCAATGGCCCATGTGCATCGGGCCCGTCGGGTTGGCCGAGACATATTCGACGTTGACCGTCGTCCCCGCGCCCAGCGACGAGCGGCCATAATCGGCGCCGGCCTGCAGGATCGCGGCGACTTCGCCGCGCCAGCTGTCCTCCTGGAGCGTCATATTGATGAAGCCGGGGCCGGCGACCGACACAGCCGCGACCTCGTCCAGCTTCTCCAGCTCGGCGACCAGCTTTTCGGCGAGCGCGCGCGGATTGGTGCCGGCGGGCTTGGCGAGCACCATCGCGGCATTGGTGGCGAGATCGCCATGGCTCGGATCGCGCGGCGGCTCGACCGTGATCGCGCGTCGCTCCAGCCCCGCAGGCAGATCGCCGGCGAGGACGAGCGCATCCAGGGCCAGATTCAGATGCGCGGCGAAACGAGCATAAAGCGTCATTGAGCAATCCAATGGGGAATGGGAGCGGCGGCTGTAGCGCAGTGGCGCGGCGCCGTCATCCCTATTGGGATGCGGCGGGCGGGACCGTCAGCCAAGCACTTTGAGATACAAGGCTAAGTCAGCGAAAGCCTACACCATCTGACTAGGAGCGAGCAGGAAGCTGAAAATCAGCCATTCACATGCAATGCGGCGCGCTGTCGCCTTCGATGACACGAAGGTCCAAATAAATTACGGATGTCGATTTTCTCGGACAATCTTTTGAAATTCAGCCTCGTCTTCCCACAGCCCGAAAGCTCCCCTCATCGCTCCATGCGCGGCTAGAGTCACCCGAAGACGCTCATCTTCAGATAAGGCCGCCAGTTGCATTTTCACTACTGCGGTACTCTCGACACCGACATTGCTGGTCGGAAAGATTCCCTGCCTCGGCCACTGCAAATCCTCAAGCTGGGTAAGCCCCATTTCGACAATGAACGGCCCATTAACTCCATGATGATCATAAAAGTCCCGGGCTCTTCGAAGAAATCTCAACCAACACTCAACAACGTATACGGTCGCTAAGCCTTTGCCCGCACCTTGCTCGAAGGCAACTCTGCTGTCAAAACCCCACAGCTCACCATTCGCAGCAAACCATTGCGTAGCTGTATCACAGGTTGCCCGATCATTACTTCGATCACGACTATGATACGAGATGACACCTCCGCGGGTCGGCCCGTAGCTTAGTCCATTTCTATCACCTAAGGGCATTATCTTGATGCTACCATCACTCACAACAGCATCTGCACGAAGCCCCGACGGCCACGCATGAGGAAGGACTCTTACGTATGATCGTCCAGCCTCATCAAAGCTTAATCGATCGACTCCGAAAGAATTGCCTGCATTGACATTAGCGACAGCACCTTTGCCAAACCAAACCGAAGGATCATCGACACGCGCCTGAATCCTTTCAGGCCAAACAACTGATTCCGGCGTAGCGGGAGTGACTCGGCGCAGACAGGCCTTTAGCGCATCAGCAAAACTGCGCGTGAGGTTTGCTTCAACACGATCGCGTTCAGTTCGAGAAGCGCCATCCGCGAGCGAGTAGGTGATTGGAGCTCGACGGTGCCGCAGGTCAAATGGCAGGTTCTCCGGACCACACCCACCCCAGGCGTCATTCCAAACGAGTATGACCATCTCAGGCCCGATGGCTTTCTTCGCGTATCCAAGTTCTATGAGTACGTTTGGATTAGCAATCCAGCGACCCTGGTCACTTCGAGCGACAGGAGTCAAATCACCTACAAATACGCATGCATTGTCAATCTTACGGAGAATGCTGTCAGGGATAGAAACCAATCCAGCTTCCCCCTTAGTATCGTGGTCAAGCTCAGCCCGCTCGCTCTCATCTAAGCCCAGCTCGTCACCGACGACAACAAGAGCTTTCTCGAGAGCGCTCTTCACAAAATGGCGAGAAATGATACCGGGCCGATCGCTTTGCCAAGACCAAAACACCTTATTCGCCATTAGGAAATCAACCTCCCGAACCTGCCCACGTCAACCGCAGATAGAGGTCGCACCACACGCCACGATTGTCTACACGCTTTTCCAGCCTTTCCTCGCGTCGGAATGAGGCACAAATCTCGCCGACACGTTTGCTCGCGCTGAACGCACGATACTAACCAAAGCACGTCAAATGCTACTGCTCAGATCGAGTGGACCTTACGAAATCGAATCGGGCTGAAGTTCTATTCAAACCCGCACCAACCCCTCCATCCCCGCCGCCGCCGTCATCTCCGGGAACAGCGCCTTCGCCGTCTGCGCAGCCGCCAGCCCGAAATGCCGCGAGACCGCGCTCGCGATCAGCACGTCGAGCGCGGTGGTGGGCTTGAGATCCCGCCCCTCGTACAGCGCCGCGTCGCCCAGCCCGGGCCAGTCGGCCTGCACCCGGCCGCCCTGCACCGCGCCGCCGAGCAGCATCGCGACCGAGCCGGTGCCGTGATCGGTGCCGCCGGTGCCGTTGGCCTTCACCGTGCGGCCGAACTCGGTCGCCACCACCACCAGCGTATTGTCCCAATGCGGCCCCAGCCCGGTCTTGAGCGCCGCGACCATCGCGTCGAGGCCCTTGAGCTGCCCGCCAAGCCGTCCGCGCTGGCCCGAATGGGTGTCCCAGCCGCCGGTCTCGATCATCGCGATGCGCGCGCCGCCAGGGGCCGAGAGCAGCTTGGCCGCCAGCGTCCCGGTGTCCGCTGCCTTCTTCCCCCCGTCGCTGCCGAGGTCGCCGGTGAGCATCCGCGTCGCCATCGCCTCCTGCCAGAGCGGGTGGAGTTGGCGGTCGCCTTCGTACATCGCCGTCACCCGCGCGAGCAGGTCGTCCGAGGCCTCGGGCAGCGAGGAGGGCGCGTAGCTCGCCACCTCCACCGGGCCGCGCAGCGCCATCGGCACCGCGGCGGCCAGCGCGATCGCCTTGTCGCCGTCGGGCAGCAGCCGCAGCAGCCGGTTCATCCAGCCATCCTTGAGCTGGTAGGCCGAGACGCCGCCGGTCTCTAGCACGTTCTGACCGTCGAAATGCGAACGGTCGCGATAGGGCGAGGCGACGGCGTGGACGAACAGCGCCTGCTTGGCCTGGTAGAGCCCGAGCATGTTCGGCATCGCCGGGTGCAGCGCGAACATCCCGTCGAGCTTGGGCGCGCTGGCGAAGTCGGCGGCGAGGTCGCCGCGCGCGCCGGCATAGGCCGGGTCGCCCACGGGGGCGACGATCCCCAGTCCGTCGGCCGCGCCGCGCTGGATGAGGAAGACGAAACGCCGCTCGGTCGGCGCGGCGGCGAAGGCCATGCGCGCGCCCAGCGGCGAGACCAGCAGCGCGGTGGCGCCGGCGGCGAGCAAGTGGCGACGGTGGAGCATCATGACGCTATCTCCGCAGGAACTCGGGCGCGACGAGCAAGAGCGCGACCCCCTGGCTGTTGCTTTCCGCCCGCGCGATCGCCTGGGCGGTGGCGGGGCTGAGCGCCTCCGGGAACATCGCGGCGGCGCGGGCGCGCGGGTCGATCTGGTCGCGGGTGCGCTGCGCCATCCGCTCGGCGGCCTCCACCCGGCGGAGCACCGCATCGGGTCCGGCCCAGGCGCCAGCGACATCGTCCCAGCCCGCCGGCGAGCCCGGCTTCCACACCGGCTGGCCGAGCTGATTCATCAGCCCCGGCACCGCGTTCGGCTGGAGCTGCTGGGTGCCGACCGCGCGCATCGCCGAGATCGACCATTCCCAAGGCGACTTGAACTTCACCGTCCCCGGCGCCCAGCATTCGGGCGAGGCAATCAGGGTACGATAGAGGCTCGGCAGGTCGCCGCCGGTCTTGCGGAAATTCGCCTCCAGCCGCGCGACCAGCTTGGGCGGCGGATCGTCGCCGGCGAAATGACGGGCGAGCTTGGTGGCGATGTGCCGGGCGGTGGCGGGGTGCGTGGCGAGATGGTCGAGCACCGCCGCCGCCTGCGCCTCGCCCGCCTGCGGCCATTGCTGGCCGAGGATGGTACGCGTACCCGGCTCGTGCATCGCATCGGCGAAGACGAAGTCGCCGGGACGGCCGGTCGCGCCGGTGAACTTCGCCACGGGTCCGCGGCCGAAGCCGGCGACGGTCCATCCGGTCATCGCCCGCGCGAACTCGGTGACGTCGGCCTGGCTATAGCCGGTGCGCACGCCGAGCGTGTGCAGTTCCATGATCTCGCGCGCGAGATTCTCGTTGAGGCCGAGGTTGCGGCGCACGTTGGGCCGGTTGCCCGCGCGCACCGCCAGCGGGCTGTTCGGCCCTACCGACACCGCCTGGTCGAGGAACAGCAGCATCGCCGGATGCCGCTCGACGGCGAACAGCATGTCGCGGAAGCTGCCCATCACATGTGGGCGGATCGCCTCGAACTCGAACGCGCCGGCGAGGTTGGTCACCTCCATCTTGTCGCCCGAGACGGCAAAGTGGTTGGCCCAGAAATGCACCAGCCGCTCGGCAAAGGGCGCGGGCGACTGGAGGGCGGCGAGCGCGCGGGCGGTGACGGCGCCGTTGTAGAGCTCGCGGCTTTGCTGGCCGAACTGCTTGCGCAGCGCCTCTGCCGGATCGTCGCCGGTCTGGACGATCGGCGGTTGCGGCACGAGCGGCGCCATCGCCGCGGCGGGCCTGGACGTCATTGCCGGCGGCGGCGCTGCCGGCTGCGCGGATTTCCGCAACTGCGAAATCTGCTCGCGATAGGCGGCGAATTGCGCGACCAGCGTGCCGCTGCCCGGCTGCCCCGCCATCGGCGGGGGTGCTGCGACATAGCGGTCCAGCTGCTGCGCCAGCCACGCGCGCGGCTCGTCCCCCAGGCTATCGTCCGGGCGCGCACCCAAACCGAAGCGATTCAACGCGATACTCATACCCGCCATCGGCTACACTCCGCTGACTGGTCCCCCTTCTACCGTGCGATTGTCGCAGGAGTTTGCCAGCGGCCAACGGTTCGTCGCATCGGCCAGCCGTTCGTCCCGCCGCCGCACAGTTGCGCGAGGCGCAATCATGACCCCCGCGCTTTGCGGTTGTCGAATCTGCTGCAGCGCAACAAATTGTCTATCAAGAACATACGAAGGATGCCGATCTGGCTCTTTTGGCCCAACGAAGGAGAAAGATCGTGACGCGTTTCACCATCGCACTCGCCGCTACCCTGTTCGCCGCCGCCCCCGCTTTCGCAGCCGACAACGCTGACGCCCGCAGCTTCACCCGTGACGGCGTGACCTACACCTACACCTCGACCACCAAGGGCGATGTGCAGGTCCTGGAAGGCGTCGCCAAGCCGGGCAACCAGAACTTCCGCCTCGTCGTGCGCAACGGCTGGGTCGATGGCAACGCCGCCGGCACCCGCGTGTCGTTCCGCGTGCCCAAGGTGACCAAGGTGCAGGTCGCGTCGCGCTAAGCGACGCCCCGCCGGCTCCCGGAAAAATAAGAACCCCGCGGCCGCCTGGGCGACCGCGGGGTTTTCCGTTCTGGGGGGACGGAACTGAAACTTATTCGCTGGCGCCGACGGTGCTGCTGCCGGTCTCGCGGCGGGCTTCTTCGCTCGGGACCTTGCGGGTGGGCAGATACTGGTGCTTGCCGGCCTGGTGATGCGCCTGGGTGGCGGCGGGCTTATGGTCCTTCATCCGCCAGGTGACGATCTGGCTCTTGCCGGCGGGCATCCAGACCCGCTCATGGGTTTCGTGGAGCGACTGGGCGGCCGCCGGCGCGGCGACCAGGGTCGCAGAAATCAGTGCGATGGTTGCGAGCTTCATGGTGGCAGTCCTCATCGTTGGGAGCATTCTCTCCTGTTCCTCCCATCTACGCACCCGGCGTTGCCTCACACTTGCCTGGCTGTAACGAAATGTTGCGCTGGCTGGGCCTTGCGGCGAGCAACACTTTCTTACAATTGAGCCAAGAAGCGGCAATGCTGCGGCGCGAAGATGGAATATCGGCGCGACAGTCCCGTCCTTGAGAACGGGTCGCCGCGCCGGCGCAGGCTGGAACTTTCACTCGCTACCGAGAGGGAAGTTTCCATGAAGACTCGTGTTGCCGCCGCAGCCCTGCTCGGCCTGTCCGCGCCCGCTTTTGCGCAGGAAACTGCCCCGCCCCCGCCCGTGACCGTATCGGGCAGCGTCGCGCTCGTATCGGACTATCGCTTCCGCGGCGTCTCGCAGACCGACAAGGAAATGGCGATCCAGGGCGGCCTCACCGTCACCCATGAGAGCGGCCTCTACGGGTCGCTCTGGGGTTCCAACCTGTCCGGCTGGGGCACGTTCGGCGGCGCCAACATGGAGCTGGACGTGGTCGGCGGCTACAAGCTGCCGATCGGCGGCGGCGCGGCGCTCGACGTGGGGCTCACCTGGTACATGTATCCGGGCGGCGCCTCCAAGACCGACTTCGCCGAGCCCTATGTCAAGCTCAGCGGCAGCATTGGCCCCGTCTCGGCGCTGGCCGGCGTCGCCTATGCCCCGCCGCAGCAGGCGCTCGGCAACTGGAGCAACACCCCCGAAAGCAGGGACGGCGACAAGGAAGACAATCTCTACATCTGGGGCGATGTCAGCACCGCGGTGCCCAAGACCCCGATCACGCTCAAGGCGCATCTCGGCTATTCGGACGGCAACAAGGGCCTCGGCCCCAACGGCACCAGCGTCGCCCCCACGGGCAGCTATGCCGACTGGCTGGTCGGCGCGGACCTCGCGCTGGGCAAGGTGGTGCTTGGCGTCGCCTATGTCGATACCAGCATCACCAAGCGCGACAGCACGTATCTGCTGCCCAATTTCTCCAGCACCAAGGACGGCTCGACCATCGCGGGCAGCCAGGTGGTGTTCTCGGTGAGCGCGGCGTTCTGACTTCACTCGGGGCTCTCGCGTTCTCGGAGAGCCCCATGGCGGCCACGCTTTACCACCACTCGGGCAACCGATACATCGACGGCATGCGTCGATCCGTATTCGCCATCGCCCTGGCCCTTGCGCTCGCCAGCTGCGGCAGTCCCACGGCCGAAGCGCCCAGCCCTGATGCGACGCAGGCACCAGCACCGCCGCGACCAGGCGCTGACATTGCCTATGCTGCGTGCCGAGCGCGGGCCGTCGGGAATGCGACGGCGCTGGTTGCCTGTGCCGACACCGCGATCGCGGCAGCAGGACGCTCGGTCGATACCCCGCAGGCTGCCGCCGCCTTCCGCGCCGCGCTCCGCAGCCTTGGGGACGAGGCGGCGCAGTCCGGCGGCGAGGCGGCGCGGGTGGCCTTTGCTCACGCCGCAGTAAACGTCGCAGAGCGCCGCGCCGCGCTGCTGTCGGGCGCCGCGCAAGGCGTGATCCCGGCTGCCCCGGTCCGCAGCGAAGATGCCAATTGGGCAAAGAGCCGTGCGACGAGCTGCCATGATCATCCCGTGCCGCACTGTGCCGCGCGCTACGACGCGCTGTTGCCGATGCTCCGCCCCGCCGCGGCAAAGCAGTCGGCATCGGCCAGCGCGGCGCCGGCGATAGGCCTGCCGCTGCCGAGTTGCGCGGCGCTCCAGGCGAGCGGCAAGGTCGGCGGCGCGCTGGTCGACGCCTTTTACGCCCGCTATCCCAAGGCGCTGGCGGGCAGCGACAGCGTGGAGACGGTGCCGCTCGATCCGGCGGGGCTGGACAATGTCGTCCGCTATCTCGTCTGCGTCGCCGGCGCGACCGACTATGATTCCACCGTCGCCGAGAACGGCCTCGCGCTTTTCGCCAGCAAGCGCCACGGCGGCGCCGCGCGGCAATTGCTCGCGGCGCTGGCGCGCAGCCACGATCCGGCCGCCGGGGCTGCCCGCCGTTTCGACACGCAGATCAACGGCTATCTGCAGGGCCCGCGCTGATCGTCCTGCGCCGGCTGGTGCCTAGAACCCCTCGGGCAGGTCGATCGTGCCGCACACTTCGCGGTAGCGCGCGATGGCGTAGCGGTCGGTCATGCCGGCGATGAAGTCGCCGATATGGCGGCTGCGCCAGGGCTCCTCCGCGGGCAGCGCCTCGCGCCATTCCGGCGGCATCAGGCTTGGCTCCGCGGCATAGCCCGCGAACAGTCCCGACACGACCTGCCGCGCCGATGCCGCCGCCGCCAGCTGGCTCGGATGGTGGTACAAGTTCGCGTACATGAACCGCTTGAGCCCGCGCTCGGCATCGCGCATCGCGGGCGAGAAGCCGGCGAGGCAGCGCCCGGCGCGGCGGATATCGTCGACCGTCTCCACGCCCGAGTCCGCAATGCGCGCCTTGGTCTCGCCGATGAAGTCGTTGACCATCAGCCCGATCTGCGAGCGGATCAGCTCGCCGGTCAGCCGCTTCGCGCTCACGCCGGGAAAGCGCGCCTCCACGTCCGCCCAGGCCGCGGCGATCATCGGCACGGCCATGATCTGGTCGAGCGTCAGCAGCCCGGCGCGCAGGCCGTCGTCGATGTCGTGATTGTCATAGGCGATGTCGTCGGCGATCGCCGCGACCTGCGCCTCGAGCGAGGGCCAGCTGTCCAGCTCGAGCGAGAACTCGGCATCGGCGGCGGCGAGCGCCCATTGCGGTTCGTGGATCGGGCCGTTGTGCTTGGCCAGGCCCTCCAGCGTATCCCAGGTCAGGTTCAGCCCGTTCCACATCGGATAGGGGCTGTCGAGCAGGGTCAGCGTGCGCAGCGTATGGCCGTTATGGTCGAACCCGCCCTTCCCCGCCAGCGCCGCCTCCAGCGCATCCTCGCCGGCATGGCCGAAGGGCGGATGGCCGATATCGTGCGCGAGGCACAGCGCCTCGGTGAGATCCTCGTTCAGCCCCAGCGCGCGGGCGATGGCGCGGCCGATCTGCGCGACCTCCAGGCTGTGGGTGAGCCGCACGCGGAAATGGTCGCCGTCGGGCGCCAGGAACACCTGCGTCTTGTGGCGCAGCCGGCGGAAGCTGATCGAGTGGATGATCCGGTCACGGTCGCGCTGGAAGGCGTCGCGCGGGCCGCGGGCGCCGCCCCCGGCCTCGGGATGCAGGCGCCCGCGCGTCTGGCCGGGCATACAGGCCCAGGAGGAAAGCTGTTTCACCCGCGCGCCCTAGCCCAGCCGGACGCCCTTGCGAAGGGTCAAGGCGCGATCTTGGTGACCTTCTGCCCCGCCTCGCTGGTGACGACGAAGGCCGAGACCCCTTCCCCGGCAAGCTTGTTGACGAAGGCCTGCGCCTCGCCGCTGGTCTTGAAGGGCCCCGTGACGATGCGGTTGGTCGCCTTGAACGGCATCCACCAGCCGCCGCGCGCCTTGAGCAGCTTGGGCGACTTGGCCGCGACGCCCTTCCAGGCGCGATCGACCGTCGATTCGTTCGCGCCGCTCGCCACCTGCACCCAGACGCGCTCGGGATCAGCCTTTTTCGGATCCGGCTTCTTGGGCTCGGGCTTCTTGCCCTTGCCCGGCTTGGCATCCTCGTCGTCCGCGGGCTTGGCGCCCTTCCGCGTGCCGGGCTTGGTCGACTTGGCGTCAGTATCCTCTTCGACCCGCGCGCCCTTCTTCGCGCCCGGCTTGACGGGCTTCGCATCGGCCTCGTCCTCTACCTTGGCGCCCTTGCGGGCGCCCGGCTTGGCCGGCTTGGCCTCCTCCTCGTCGGCGACGACCGGCCGCTTGGGCTCGGGCTTGGGACGGACGGTGACGATCGGCTTGGCCGCGACAACCGGCTTCGGCGCGACGGTGCTCGGGCGGGCCGCGGGCGTGCGCTCGCTGGCGGGCACGTCGATATTGGCGATGATCGAGGCGAGCGGCGAATTCGCCGGGGCAACGTAGCGGACCTCGGGCTGCGGCGCCGGGGTCGGCTGGACGATCGGACGGGGCGCCGGGCTCGGCTGCGGGACCGGCGTGGGCCGCCAAGTCGGCTGCGGCGTCGGCGTCGGCTGCGGCGCCACCGGCTGCGGCGCGGGCTGGCTCGGCACGGCGCGGGCGATGGGTGCCACCTCCGCCTTGGCGACCTGCATCGGCGCGGTCTTCGGCGTCGCGGCACCGCGGCGTCCGCGGGTATCGGTGCGCACCGGCGTGGTGGCAGGCGTCACCGGCGTGGTCTGCGCGATCTGCACCGGCGCGGGGCCGGTATAGGCCGGCAGCGACGGCGCCATCCGCGCATCGGCCAGCCGCGCGGGCGTGGCGGTCAGCTCGCCGAAATGCACCGCGAAGGCGCGATCGGCGGGGCCGAGCGTCGCGATCCGGCGGAAGAAGGGCAGCAGGTTCTTCCCCGCCGCGCCCGGCAGCACCGTGCCGGCGATCTTCTCGGCACCCGCGACATCGCCGTTCATCGCCAGGATGAAGGCGCGGTCGCGCCACGCCGCACGGTCCTGGGCGCGGAGCAGCGCGTCGAGCTCGCGCTCGGCCCCTGCCCGATCGCCGCTGATGCCGAGCGACAGCGCATAGCGCCGCACCACGTCGTTCTCGCGCCTGGTCGCCAGTGCCAGCTTGTAGTCGCGCTGGGCGAGCAAGGGCTGGCCGAGCAGGTCATAGGCGAAGCCGCGATCGGCGGCGAACTCGCGCGGATCGACGCCGCGCTGTTCGGCCTGCTGGAACAGCTTCAGCGCCTCGCCCGGCCGACCCTGCCGCACCAGCACCGCGGCGCGGTTGCTGGCGATGCGGGGGTTGGTCGCTTCGATGTCTTCCGCCCGCTGGAGCAGCGCGAGCGCACCCGACAGGTCGCCCAGCCGCGTGCTCAGCCGCGCCGCCGCGACCAGCGCCTCGATATCGCGCGGATTTTCGGCGAGCACGCGCATCTGGGTGGCGAGCGCATCCGCATCGGGATTGTGCGCCTGCACCACTTCGGTCTGCGCGAGCGCCGGATGTGCGCCGAGGAGCAGCGCCGACGCGAACGCGCCGATGCCGAGATGTTTCTTGCTGATCATGGTGGGCTAACCGCTAGTGCCGCGGCGCTGAACCGCCGCTGACGGAGCGAAGGGTGGCCCGGCGAACCGTGCCACCCCTGCGCCTTACTGGTTGTTCTGGCTGCGCAGGAACCGCGGGATGTCGAGCGGATCCTTGTCCTCTTCCTCGGCGGCCTTGGTGCCGCGCGAGGCCGAGGCCATGCGCTCGAACAGCGTGCCGCCGGTCTTGGGACGCGGGCGGGTATCGGCATCCTCGTCGCCGCCGGTCAGCCAGCGACGGCGGCCGGCCGGAGCCTCGGGGGCCGGCGCAGGCGCAGCGGCCGGAGCAGGCGTCGGTGCCGGGACCATCGTGTCGGCACCGAGCAGCAACTCGTCCGAAGCCGGAGCCGGCGGGGTCGGCTCCGGGGCCGGTGCAGGCGCGGCAGCGACCGGCTCGGGCGTCGGCGCGGCGGGAGCCGGCGCTTCCTCGGCGACCGGAGCCGGTGCCGGCTCAGGCGCAGCGACCGGCGCAGGTGCCGCTACCGGCTCCGGCGCAGCGGCCGCGGTGGTGCGGCGCGGGGTGGAGAAGGAAAAGACGCGCGGCTGCTCGGCCGGCGCCGCCGGACGGTTCTCGACATTCGCGTCGATGCCGGTGGCGACCACCGACACGCGGATGCGGCCTTCCAGCTCGGAATTGAACGCCGAACCCCAAATGATGTTCGCGTCCGGATCGACCAGCTCGCGGATATGGTTCGCGGCCTCGTCCACCTCGAGCAGGCGCATGTCCTCGCCGCCGGTGATCGAGACGATCACGCCCTTGGCGCCGTTCATGCTGACGCCGTCGAGCAGCGGGTTGGCGATCGCCTTCTGGGCGGCGATCAGCGCGCGGTCGTCGCCGTCCGCCTCGCCGGTGCCCATCATCGCCTTGCCCATCTCCTGCATCACCGAGCGGACGTCGGCGAAGTCGAGGTTGATCAGGCCGGGCATCACCATCAGGTCGGTGATGCCGCGCACGCCCTGCTGCAGCACCTCGTCGGCCATCTCGAACGCTTCCTTGAAGGTCGTGTTCGCGTTGGCGATCAGGAAGAGGTTCTGGTTCGGGATGACGATCAGCGTATCGACATACTTCTGCAGTTCCTCGATGCCCGCCTCGGCCGACTGCGCGCGGCGCTTGCCTTCGAAGGCGAACGGCTTGGTGACGACGCCGACGGTGAGGATGCCCATCTCGCGCGCCGCCTTGGCGATCACCGGCGCCGCACCCGTGCCGGTGCCGCCGCCCATGCCGGCGGCGATGAAGCACATATGCGCGCCTTCGAGCGACTGCTGGACCTGCTCGATCGTCTCTTCCGCCGCCGCACGGCCGATCTCGGGCCGCGAGCCCGCGCCCAGGCCCTGCGTGATCTTCGCGCCCAGCTGGATGCGCTGCGGGGCGACCGACTGCTTCAGCGCCTGCGCGTCGGTATTGGCGACCAGGAACTCGACGCCCTGCACCTCGGCGCGGATCATGTTGGCGATGGCATTGCCGCCAGCGCCGCCAACCCCGATCACCGCGATCTTCGGCGTCAGTTCGTCCACGTCGGGCGGAAGGAAATCGATACTCATTCTATGGTCTCCCGTGGCAGCGCACGCGCACGCTGCACAGCCTGATATTCTCTGATGCACGAAGCGAAGCGACGACTCCAGCCATCCCTAGCACCCCCACACCCGCTTTTCTTCAATAATTCGCCCGGAATGCCGCGATCAACCGCTGGAAAAGCGCGCCCGGGCTCGCCCGCGTCACCAGCTGGTGCCGGCTGGGCTCCAGCGTGCGCAGGTCGATCGGATCCGCCGCGGCAAACTGGGTGAGTCCGGCCAGTGTCGAGAAGGCCGGGCCGGCATGCGCATTGGGCATGGCGAGCAATCCCCGCGGCCGCCCGACGCGCACCGCATTGCCCAGCGCCTGCTGGGCATAGTCGGCGATTCCCGCCAGCTCTGCGCCGCCGCCGGTCAGCACGATCTGGCGGCCGACCGGCTCCTGGAAGTTGAGCTTCTTCAGCTCCTTCTGGATCTCGGCGACGATGCGCTCCAGCCGCTGGCGGATGACGGTGTTGAGCGCCGCCTTGGTGATGCGCGGCCCTTCGGTGCCCTCGTCCGCGGTAGCCGGCGCGACGTCGATCGTCTCGCGATTGTCGCGCGGGGAAAGATTGGCCGAGCCGTGAAAACACTTGGTCCGCTCCGCCCAGGCGCGCGCGGTGCCGAAGGCGGCAGCGATATCGTCGGTGATGTCGGCCGAGCCCATCGGGATCGACGCCAGCCCCGCCAGTACCCCTTGCGCGAAGACCGATACGTTGGTCACGCCCGCACCGATCTCGACCAGCGCGACACCCAGCTCGCGCTCCTCCTCGGTGAGGCAGGCGAGCCCGGTCGCCACCGGCGCGGCGATGATCGAGCGCACCTCGAGATGCGCCGAGCGGACGCACAGGTCGAGGTTGCGCACCGGCGAACCGTCGGTGGTGACGACGTGCACGTCGACCCCCAGCCGATCGGCATGCAGCCCCAGCGGTCGCTTGACGCCGCCCAGCCCGTCCACCGTGTAGCGCGTCGGCTGCGCGTGGAGCACCATCCGCCCCTGCGGATCGATCGCCCCGCGCCCGGCCTTGAGCAGATCGTCGATATCCGCCTGCTCGACCCTATGGCCACCCAGGTCGGCCTCGACCTTGACGACGCTGGAGACCAGCCCGCCCGCCGAGAAGCTGACCCAGACGTCCTCGATGTTGAACCCTGCGATGCGCTCGGCCTGCTCCACCGCCTCGCGGATGGCGATTTCGGTGGCGTGCATGTCGGCGACATAGCCGCGCTTCACGCCCCGGCTCTCGCGCTGGCCGGTGCCGAGCACGATCAGATTGCCCTCGTCGGTCCGCTGCGCGATCAGCGCCGAGACCTTCGACGATCCCACGTCGAGCGCGGTGATCAACCCCTCGGGTGCTACCTTCGCCATCAACCTTCCCCTGTGCCGGTGCCCGCCGGCGGCGTCGTCGTTGTCGTTGGAGCGGTCGGTGCAGCCGTCGGCGCGGTGGATACCGGCGGCGGCGGCTCGATCACACCCTGCCGGCGCACAACCAACTTGTTTGCGTCGCGCATGTCAAATCCGACATAGCCGCGGCCCAGCAGTCGCTGCGTCCCGTCGATCGCGACGAACTTCTTGAGCGCGGCGATCGCCTCGTCTTCGCCCTCGGGCAGCTGCAGCTTTTCGCCGGAGGTGAAGAACAGGTCCCAGCGCCGGTTGCCCACCCAGCTGGTCGCCTTGACCAGCGACCTGAGGCCCGGTTGCGTCTCCAGCAGATGCTTGCGCGCGGCTTCCTGGGTATTGGCGCCCTCGCCGATCAGCAGCGGCAGATCGGGCATCGCCTCGGGCGAGACCGGCTCGAGCGGCACGCCCGAGGGATCGATCAGCATCAGCTGGCCATGGTTCTGCCAGACCGCGGCGGGGGTCCGCTCCTCGATCGCGATGTGCAGCGTCGACGGCAGGCGGCGCGAGACGCGCGCATCCTTCACCCAGGGGAACTTGAGCAGCCGCTGGCGCACGTCCTCCAGGCTGACCAGCGGCATCGCGCGCGAATCCTGGTCGAGCACCTGCTCGTAGACCGTGGCTCGGTCCATCCGCTTCAAGCCGTCGATCTGGATCTCGTCGACCTTGAGGCCGGCATCGCCCACCGCCTGCGCCACGCCGACGCCGATCATCTGCGGCACGCCGGCGAGGATGCCGACGGTCAACACCACCGCGGCGACCGCTCCGACGATGCTCCAGGTGGTGACCTTGTGCAGCGTCTCGGGGCTGATCGGCAGCCCGGCGATCGCCTGGTCGAGCACGCCCGCCCGCTGCGGCCGGCGCGCGGTGCCGCGCGGCTTCGGCTTCTCGCCGCGCCGGGTGGTCGCGCGCTGCGCTTGGGCGGGCCTGCGGCTCACAATGCCTCCTCGACGATCCGTTGCACGAGACTAGCATAGTCGATGCCCAGATGGCGCGCCTGTTCGGGCACCAGGCTGAGCGGGGTCATGCCGGGCTGGGTGTTGACCTCGAGCAGGAACAGCCCCTCGACGCCCTGGCTGTCGTCCCAGCGGAAATCGGCGCGCGAGGCGCCCTTGCAGCCGAGCAGCCGGTGCGCATCGAGCGCGATCCGCTTGCACGCCTCGGCCACGTCATCGGGGATCTGCGCCGGGAAGACGTGCTCGGTCAGCCCGTCGGTGTACTTCGACTCATAGTCGTAGAAGCCGCTCTTGGGCTTGAGCTCGGTCACGCCCAGCGCCTGGTCGCCCAGCACCGCGGTGGTCAGCTCGCGCCCGCGGATGAAGGGTTCGGCGAGCAGTTCCTCGAACTCCTGCCAGGGGCCGCGGGCATCGGGGTGGATCGGGTTGCCGACATTGCTCTCGGCGGTGACGATCGCGACGCCCACCGACGAGCCCTCGTTGACCGGCTTGAGGACGTACGGACGCGGCAGCGGATCCTGCCGGTACAGTTCCTCGCGCGACACCATCCGCCCGCCGGGCATCGGGATGCCGTGCGGCACCAGCGCTTGCTTGGTCAGCTGCTTGTCGATCGCGATCACCGAGGTCACCATACCGGAGTGGGTATAGCGAATACCCATCAGGTCGAGCATGCCCTGCACGCTGCCATCCTCGCCGGGGGTACCGTGGAGCGCGTTGAACACCACGTCCGGCTTGGCTTCGGCAAGCTTGGCGGCGACGTCGCGATCCAGGTCGATCCGGGTGACGCGGTGGCCGAGGCTCTCCAGCGCCTCCGCGACGCCGCCCCCCGACATCAGCGACACCTCGCGCTCGGCCGACCAGCCGCCCATCAGCACGGCGATGTGGAGGGGTTGGAAGGTCATGCTTTGAAACTCTCTGAACTGAGCGGTGGCTGCAGCGCGCGGACCTGGTCCGACGCATTCTCGTCCCAGGGGAACAGGCCATCCTGCGCACCGGGCCAAACGATCTGATAGGCTGCGTCCATGGCTTCGCCGGTCGTATGGCGGCGAAACCACATCGCCGAATTGAAATAGTCGGGAATGATGTTGCTGCTTGCGACACGCTCCAGCACGCAATCGTGCCCTGCCAGCAGGTCGGAGACAACGAGGCCATCTTCCATCTGCAGGCCATCGCGGCACTGGCGATAGATCGCGTTGATCATTGCAGCGATGAGTTCGCTGGAAAGGCCGAAGACGATCACTTCGGGCTGGCCGATCGTCTCCGGGAAACCCACCGAATAGCCGAACGGCGGCTGTTCGCCTTCCGGGTCCGCCACATAGTTGATGTGGCAGCCGTGATTGCGCACATTGTCGAGGATCCGGCGCTCGTAGTCATTGAGGTCGCGGCTCACTTCGCCACTCCCACGCGCTGAATTTCCCATTCCAGTTCCACGCCCGACTGCGCCTTGACCCGCGCGCGGACGTCCTCCCCCAGCGCCTCGATGTCGGCGCTGGTCGCCTCGCCTAAGTTGAGGAGGAAGTTGCAATGCTTCTCGCTGACCTGCGCGTCGCCGCGGCGCAGGCCCCGGCAGCCGGCCGCATCGACCAGCGCCCAGGCCTTGTGGCCCTCGGGGTTCTTGAAGGTCGAGCCGCCGGTCTTCGAGCGCAGCGGCTGCGATTCCTCGCGCGCGGCGGCGATGCGGTCCATCTCGGCCTGGATCTCGTCCGACGGCTTGGGGAAGCCGCGGAAGGTGGCACTCACCACGATCGCGCCCTCGGGCAGGCTGCTGTGGCGATAGGTGTAGCCGAGATCGGCATTGGCCAGCACGCGGCGCTCACCCGAACGGAGGACGATGTCGCACTCGACGAGGATGTCGCAGGTCTCGCGGCCATAGGCGCCGCCGTTCATCCGCACGAAGCCGCCGACGGTGCCGGGGATCGAGCGCAGGAACTCCACGCCGCCGATGCCCCAGTCGCGCGCCTTGGACGAGACAAGAATGCCCGAGGCCCCGCCGCCGCAGCGCAGGGTGGTCTCGTCGAGCTGCTCGACCGCGGCAAAGGCCTTGCCGAGGCGGATCACCACGCCCGGCACCCCGCCGTCGCGGACGATCATGTTCGAGCCGAGGCCGAGGCCCATCACCGGGGTGGCGGGGTCGAGCGCGGCGAGGAAGGATGCGAGGTCGTCGGCATCGGCCGGCTCGAACAGCCACTCCGCCGCGCCGCCGCTCTTGAACCACACGAGCGGCGCAAGCGGGGCGTTCGGCGTGAGTTTGCCGCGAGGCTGGGGCATGCTCATACGCCGCACTCCAGCACCCAAATTCCTCCCCGGGCGAAGCTCGGGGAGGGGGACCGCCGCCGAAGGCGGTGGTGGAGGGGCCGCGCCGACAGGCGCGGGGTACGCTGTAACGGAAGCCTACCGCCGCTGGCGCGGCGGCCCCTCCACCACGCTGCTGCGCAGCGCGGTCCCCCTCCCCTGCGTTCGCAGGGGAGGAATGGGGTCATCGCCAAGCTCACGCATCCCCCCGCGCAGCCGCAATCGCCGGTGCGAGGCCCGCCGCCCACTTGGTGATGTCGCCCGCCCCCAGGCACACGACCATGTCGCCCTCGCGCACCACGCCGCCGAGCGCGGTCGCCAGCGCCGTCGCATCCGTCGTCGCCGCGACCGCCCGATGCCCGCGGTGCGAGATCTGCTCGACCAGCGCATCGGCATGGACGCCCTCGATCGGCGCCTCGCCCGCCGGATAGACGGGTGCCACATACACCATGTCCGCGTCGTTGAACGCCTGGGCGAACTCGTCCATCAGATTGGCGAGCCGCGAATAACGGTGCGGCTGCACCACCGCGATCACCCGGCCCCGCGTGCTCTCGCGCGCCGCCGCCAGCACCGCGCGGATTTCCACCGGGTGGTGCCCGTAATCGTCGATGATCGAAGCACCCGCGACCTCGCCCACCTTGGTGAAGCGCCGCTTGACCCCGCCGAACTTGGCGAACCCCTGCTGGATCGTCGCATCCGGGATGCCCAGCTCCAGCGCCACGCCGATCGCGGCGAGCGCGTTCTGGACATTGTGGCGGCCGGGCATCGGCAGCTCGATATTCTCGATCGAGCGCGTGCTGCCGTCGCGATGGCGGATGATTGCCTCGAACCGATTGCCCCCGGCATGCGGCGTCACGTTCACCCCGCGCACGTCCGCGCTGGCCGCAAAGCCATAGGTGACGATCCGCCGGTCGCGGACGCGCGGGATGATCGCCTGCACTTCGGGATGATCGAGGCACAGCAAAGCCGCGCCGTAGAAGGGCACATTCTCGACGAACTCGACGAACGCCGCCTTCACCTTCTCGAACGATCCATAATGGTCGAGATGCTCGGGATCGATATTGGTGACGATGGCGAAAGTGCCGTCGAGCCGCAGGAAGCTGCCGTCGCTCTCATCGGCCTCGACCACCATCCAGTCGCCCTCGCCCAATCGCGCGTTGGAGCCGTACTGGTTGATGATCCCGCCGTTGATCACGGTCGGGTCCACCCCGCCGGCATCGAGCAGCGCCGCGACCATCGAGGTGGTCGTCGTCTTGCCGTGGGTGCCCGCCACCGCGATTGTGGACTTCAGCCGCATCAGCTCGGCGAGCATCTCGGCGCGGCGCACCACGGGGATGCGGTTCTGGTAGGCGGCTTCCACTTCCGGGTTGGTGCGGACGATCGCGGTGGAGACCACCACCACCGCCGCGTCGCCCAGATTCTCGGCGGCATGGCCGATGGTGACGGGAATCCCGCGATCGCGCAGCCCCTGCACGACATAGCTGTCGGCGACGTCCGAGCCCTGCACCTTATAGCCGAGATTGTGCATCACCTCGGCGATGCCGGACATGCCGATCCCGCCGATGCCGACGAAGTGAATGGTACCGATGTCGGTGGCGACGCCCTTCATGCGTAAGCTGGCCTTCCGTTCTTGTTTGCCGTCTGCACCTTGCCCACCGGGGCCTTGGGTGCATGGATCGATTCGACGAGGTCCGCCAGGTCGCGCACCGCGTCGGGCCGGCCGACGCCGCGGGCGCGCGCCGCGGCATTCTCCAGCGCCTTGGTGTCGAGCCCCAGCTTCTGCATCTGTTTGGCGAGCTCCTGCGCGGTGAAGGCGCGCTGCGGGATGGTCCGCGCGCCGCCCGCTTCGGTGATCTCGCGCGCGTTCGCCGTCTGGTGGTCGTCGGTGGCGCTGGGCAGCGGCACCAGGATCGCGGGACGCCCGGCGGCGGTCAACTCGGCGATGGTCGAGGCCCCGGCCCGCGCGATCACCAGATGGGCCCAGGCCAGCCGCTCGGGCATGTCGGGCAGATAGGTCGCGACCTCGGCGGGGATCTCGTGTTCCTGGTACTTGGCGCGGACCATCTCGATGTCCTCGATGCGCGCCTGGTGCGTCACCTGCAGCCGCCGCCGGAAGTGCACCGGCAGCAGGGCAAGGCCATCGGGCACCACTTGGCTGAGGATCGAGGCGCCCTGGCTGCCGCCGGTCACCAGCACGCGGAACAGCCCATCTTCCTCGAGCATGGGATAGGGTTTGGCTCTCAGCGCCAGCACCGCCTCGCGCACGGGGTTGCCGGTGAGGTGGGTCTTGGCCTCCCAGCCGGGCTTCATCCGCTCGACCTTGTCGTAGGAGGTGGCGATCGCCGCCACCCGCCCCGCTACCAGCCGGTTGACCCGTCCCAGCACCGCATTCTGCTCGTGGATCACGGTGGGAATACGCGCGCTGAACGCCGCCAGCAGCGCCGGGAAAGCGGGATAGCCGCCAAAGCCGATCACGGCCGCAGGGCGCAGCTGCTTGTACAGCTTCCGCGCCATCGCCCGGCCCGCCATCATCTGCCGCGCCGCCTTCAGGTACCCGATCGGCCCGCCGCCCAGCCGCCCGGCGGGGAGCACATGCGTCTCCACCCCCTCGAACAGGCCGGGAAAGCGCACGCCGCGCTCGTCGCTGACCAGCGCCACCTGATGCCCGCGCCGTGCGAGCTCCACCGCCAAGGCAGCCGCGGGCACCATGTGCCCGCCGGTGCCACCGGCGGCGAGGACGTAACTACGGCGTTCGGTCATGCGGCTTTGCTCCAGCGGCCGGTATAGGGAGACCGCTTCAGATACGGGTTTCGTCGCGTGAAAGCGAGCAGCAGCCCATAGCCGATCGACAGCGCGATCATCGACGAGCCGCCATAGCTGATGAACGGCAGCGTCATGCCCTTCGAAGGCGCGATACCGGTGTTCACCGCCATGTTGATCAGCGCCTGCACCCCGAACTGCGAGGCCAGCCCGGCGGCCGCGAGCAGCCGGAACGGATCCTCCTCGTCGAGCAGCTTCATCAGCACGCGGACGACGATGGCGAGATAGAGCAGCACGATCACCGCGCAGGCGATCAGCCCGAACTCCTCGCCGATCACCGAGAAGATATAGTCGGTATGCGCCTCGGGCAGGCGGAACTTGATCTGGCCGCTGCCCGGCCCCGCGCCGAACAGCCCGCCGGCGGTCAGCGTGTCGTGCGCCATCTCCACCTGGTAGCGATCGGCGAGCGCGGCTTCCTTGGTCGGGAACAGGAAATTGTCGATGCGGGTGCGCGCGGTGCCGTAGAACAGGTACGCCGCGACCACGCCGCCGACCGCCACCCCGCCCAGTCCGGCGATCGCGGCGGGCGAGATGCCGGAGAGCATCAGCAGGATCACCCAGACGGTGCCGAACAGGATCGTCTGGCCGAAGTCCGGCTGGAGCATCAGCAGCACCGCGATCAGCGCGGTGATCGCACCGGTGACCACCATCACCGGCAGCTCCGGATCCTTGGCGCGGAACGACAGGATCCAAGCGGTCGAGACGATGAACAGGGGTTTCAGAAACTCGGACGGCTGGAGATCCGAAATGCCGAGGCTGATCCAGCGCTTGGCGCCGTTCACCTCATGCCCGATGATCGGTAGCAGCATCATCAGCCCGAGGAACACCAGCGCGCCTGCCAGCGACAGCCGCCGCGCTATCGAGGTCGGCAGCATCGAGACGATGATCAGCACCGGCACGCAGATGCACACCCACATCAGCTGCCGCCAGAAATAGTACATCGGCTGGACGATGTGCGCCGCATCCGAATAGCGCCGCGCGGTCGCGGGGGAGGCGGCGGCGACCGCGACCAGCCCGATCGCGATCAGCAGCAGCGGCAGGAAGAGGAGCACCCGGTCCACTTCCCAGAACCACATCCCCGCGCGCGACTTGCTGGCGCGGCTGAGCTGGTTGGAGATGCGCGGTAGGCCGGCGTGCTTCTCTTCCACGTCCCCGGACTGGCGGCTCACCCGAGCGCCTCCACGGCAGCACGGAAGGCATCGCCGCGCGCCTCGAAATCGCGGAACTGGTCGAACGAGGCGCAGGCGGGCGACAGCAGCACCGCCTCGCCCGGCTGGGCGTGGGCGGCAGCGGCGCGGACGGCGGTTTCCAGGGTGCCGGACTGTTCGACGGGCAGTTCGCCCTCCAGCAGGCCAGCGAACAGCGGCCCGGCCTCGCCGATCGTGTAGGCGCGCACGACATGGCCGAAGCCGGGGCGGCACGCCTCCAGGCTGTCAGTCTTGGCGACGCCGCCGAGGATCCAGTGGATGCGCGGGTAGGCCGACAGCGCGGGCGCGGTCGATTCCGGGTTGGTCGCCTTGCTGTCGTTGACGAACAGCACGCCGTTGCGGGTGGCGATCCGCTCCATGCGATGCGGCAGGCCGGGGAAACTCTCGAGGCCCTTGTCGATCGCCGCGCGGTCGATGCCGAGCGCCTCGCAGGCGGCGATCGCGGCGAGCGCGTTCTGGGCGTTGTGCGGGCCCTGCAACGCGGGCCAGCGCGACTGGTCCATGCACACGCCCGGGGCGATCTTGGTCACGTCCTCGCTGCGGCCCGCAAGCGCTACCTGCCGAGCGATGTTGGCCGAGGCGGCGTCGCCGATGCCGATGATGGCGGCGTGGCCCTTCGACTGCATGCCGAACAGCCGCGCTTTTGAGGCGGCATAACCCTCGAAGCCGTCATAGCGGTCGAGATGGTCCGGCGTGATGTTGAGCAGCACCGCCACGTCGCAGTCGAGGCTATGGGTCAGGTCGATCTGGTAGCTCGACAGCTCCAGCACATAGACGCCGCCCGCGGGCAGCGGGTCCTGCCCGAGGATCGGCAGGCCGATATTGCCGCCGAGCCGGGTCGGGATGCCCGCCGTCTCGATGATGTGGTGGATCAGCGCGGTGGTGGTCGACTTGCCATTGGTGCCGGTGATCCCGACGACACGGTGCACGGGGAGATCGGCGCGCGCCTGTGCGAACAGCTCGATGTCACCGATCAGCGGCACGCCGGCCGCGCGGGCATGCGGCGCGATCGGGTGCCGGTTGAGCGGCACGCCGGGGGAGACGACCATGCCCGCGAAACCGGTGAGATCAGCTTCCAGCGGGTCGGCGACCGCGAATAGCCCCTCCTCCTTGGAGGAGGGGTTGGGGTGGAGGGATTCCAGAACGTCGGTTGGTCTCGGTGAGACACTGCCCCACCCCAAACCCCTCCCCTGAAGGGGAGGGGCTTTAGCGAGCGCATCCCGCGCCGCTTCGTTCGAATCCCAGCCCAGCACGCTCGCCCCGCTGGCCACCAGCGCACGCACGGTCGCCGCGCCCGAGCGTGCGAGCCCGAGCACCGCGAAGCGTTTGCCGCGCCAGGCAGGGCTGGTGATCACCGCAGCTTGAGCGTCGCGAGACCGGCCAGCGCCAGCACGAAGGCAATGATCCAGAAGCGGATCACCACCGTCGGCTCCGACCAGCCGAGCTGTTCGAAATGGTGGTGGATCGGCGCCATGCGGAACACCCGCTTGCCGGTGCGCTTGAAGAAGAACACCTGGATGATGACGCTCAGCGCCTCCATCACGAACAGCCCGCCGATGATGCCGAGCACCAGCTCATGGTGCGTGGTGACGGCAATCGTGCCGATCGCCCCGCCCAGCGCGAGACTGCCGGTATCGCCCATGAACACCGCCGCCGGCGGCGCATTGAACCACAGGAAGGCGAGCCCCGCCCCGATCATCGCGCCGCAGAAAATTGCGAGGTCGCCCGCGCCGGGCACGTGCGGGATGCCCAGATAGGTCGCGTAGATCTTGTTGCCCGCCAGGTACGCGATCAGCATGAACGCCATGCCCGCGATCACCACCGGCATCGTCGCCAGGCCGTCGAGCCCGTCGGTCAGGTTCACCGCATTGCCGAACGCCACGATCGTGAACGCCGCGAAGGCGATGTAGAAATAGCCGAGATCCGGATGCACCCAGCTGAGGAACGGCACGTAGAGCTGGGTATTGCCCTCCGCGAAGATGATAATCGCGCTGGCCACGCCGGCGATCAGGAACTCGCCGAGCAGCCGCACCTTGCCCGATACGCCCGCGGTCTTCTGCTTCCGCACCTTGTCGTAATCGTCGAGGAAGCCGATCATGCCGAAGCCGAGCGTCACGAACATGCACGCCCAGACATAGGCATTGCGCAGGTCCATCCAGATCAGCAGCGCCAGCGTCAGGCTGGTCAGGATCATCAGCCCGCCCATCGTCGGCGTGCCGCGCTTGGCGAGGTGGCTCTGCGGACCGTCGTCGCGGATCGGCTGGCCCTTGCCCTGGCGCAGCCGCAGCCAGCCGATGAACTTCGGCCCGATCAGCAATCCGATCAGCAATGCGGTCGCCACCGAACCGCCGGTGCGGAACGACAGGTACCGGAAGAGATTGAGGACGCCGGGAAAACCCAGCTGCTCCGCGATCAGATAGAGCATGATTGCCTTTCCGCCAGCGCCGCGACGATCGTCGCCAGCCGCACGCCGTTCGACCCTTTGATGAGAACCGCATCGCCCGGCGCGAGCGTCGATTCGAGCTCTGCCTTCGCAGCTGCGGCATCGGCCACATGGACGAAATCCAGCCGACCCTCAAGCGCAGCGGCCAGCGGCGCCATCGCCTCGCCCACCAATATGGCACGGCTCACCCCGGCCTCCGCGATCGGATCGGCCAGTTCGGCGTGCAGCGCATCCGAGTGGATGCCCAGCTCGCGCATCTCGCCGAGCACGGCAAGTTTGCGGCCAGGCTCGGCGGCGAGCACCTTCAACGTAGCGCGCATCGAGCTCGGATTGGCGTTGTAGCTTTCGTCGATGACGAGCGCGGTGCCGTCGCCCACCGGTACCGTCATCCGCGCGCCGCGACCGGCCAACCCACCCAGTTCGGCCAGCGCGAGGCCCGCGACTTCGAGGTCGCCGCCCACCGCGTCGACCGCGGCGAGGATCGCCATCGCGTTCGACACCCAATGGTCGCCCGGCTGGGAGATGGTGAAGCTCAGCTCGCGGTTGCCGAAGCGCGCCATCACGAAGGTGCCGCCGCTGCGCGCGCGCATCGTTTCGACCGCGCGATAGTCGGCGCCCTCGCCGAGGCCGAAGGTGACGATCCGAGTCGCATAGGGCCGCGCGGCGTCGAGCAGCCGGTCGCGATAGGGGCTGTCGAACGGCACGATCGCGGTGCCGCCGGCGCCGAGCCCCTGGAAGATCTCGCCCTTGGCATCGGCGATCTTCTCGACGCTGTCGAAAAAGCCGAGATGCGCCGGCGCGATGGCGGTGACGATCGCGACATGCGGCCGCACCAGCCGAGTCAGCTGCGCAAGCTCGCCGGCATGGTTCATGCCCATCTCGAACACGCCGTAGCGGCTTTCGCGCGGCATGCGGGCAAGGCTCAGCGGCACGCCGGTATGGTTGTTGTAGCTTTTCACCGAGCGGTGCGCGCAGCCGGGATCGATCCGGTCGAGCGCGGCGAACAGCGCCTCCTTGGTGCCTGTCTTGCCCACCGAGCCGGTGACGCCGATGATCTTGGCGGCCGAGCGCTTGCGCGAAGCGGCGCCGAGCGCGTCCAGCGCGGCGGTCGTATCGGCGACGCGGACGCTGGGATGGTCGGTCGCATCGGACACTACGGCACCGGCCGCGCCCTGCGCGAAGGCCTGGTCGAGGAAGCGATGCCCGTCGGTGCTCTCGCCCTTCAGCGCAAGGAACAGGTCGCCGGGGCCGACCTCGCGAGAGTCGAAGGCGACGCCGGAGACGGTGAAGTCCGCCGACGCAGTGCCGCCCGTCGCGGCGGCGATTTCGTCAGAGGTCCAAAGTGCGTCGGTCATCTTCACATCCTCCCCTGCAAGGGGAGGTGGCAGCCCGCAGGGCTGACGGAGGGGTGTCCCCACTCGAAACGAAGGTCCGCCGCCCCAGCGGTGACCCCCCTCCGTCGCTGCGCGACACCTCCCCTTGCAGGGGAGGATCGAAGAAGACGCCCCCTCACGCCGCGCACTCCCGCGCCACGGCGACATCGTCGAACGGCAGCACCATCTCGCCGACGATCTGGCCCTGCTCATGTCCCTTGCCGGCGATCAGCACGATGTCGTGCGGCTCGGCCATCGCGATCGCGGCGGCAATCGCGGCGCGGCGGTCGCCGATCTCGGTCGCCTCGGGCGCGCCTTTGAGGATCGCGCGGCGGATCTCGGCCGGATCCTCGGTCCGTGGATTGTCGTCGGTTACGATCGCCACGTCCGCGCCGGTTGCGGCCACCTGCCCCATCAGTTCGCGCTTGCCGGGATCGCGGTTGCCGCCGGCGCCGAACACCAGGATCAGCCGGCCGTCGGTATGCGGCTTCAGCGCCGCGATCGCCGCTTCCAGCGCATCGGGGGTGTGGGCATAATCGACATAGACCGGCGCGCCATTGGCGGCGATCACTGCCCGCTCCAGCCGCCCGCGCACCGGCTGCAGCCGCGCGCAGTTGGCCAGCGTATCGGCAACGTCCCCGCCGGTCGCGATCACCAGACCCGCTGCGGTCAGCGCGTTGGCGGCTTGATACGCGCCGATCAGCGGCAGCCGCACGGTGTGGACCTTGTCCTCCGCCTCGATCTCCAGCGTCTGGCCGAGCAGCGAGGGCGTGCGGCCGACCAGCCGCAGCGTCTTGCCATGCTCGCCTACCGTGATCAGCCGGTTGCCGCGCATGCGCGCCAGGTCCTCGACCTGGGGGGCATGGGGATCGTCCGCCCACACTACCGCCGTGCCGTCCTCGGCCAGCACCTCGGCGAAGAGCCGCAGCTTGGCGGTGAAATAGGTCGCCATGTCGCCGTGATAGTCGAGATGGTCGCGGCTGAGATTGGTGAACGCCGCCGCGCGCACCGGCAGCCCCTCGGTCCGGTACTGCGCCAGCCCGTGCGAGGAAGCCTCGAACGCGACATGGGTCACGCCCTCGCGCGCCAGCCCGGCGACGTTCGACAGGAAGGTGACGATGTCGGGCGTGGTTAGCCCGGTGGAAACGCGCTCGTCCGCCGTGGTCACGCCCAGCGTGCCGATCGAGGCGGCGTGGAAGCCGGCCATGCGCCACAGCTGGCGGGTCATCTCGACGGTGGAGGTCTTGCCGTTGGTGCCGGTCACCGCCGCAGTGACGGCCGGGAACGGCGCGAAGAACTGCGAGGCCAGGTCGGCGAAGCGCTGGCGCGGATTGGCGTCGGCGATGTGCACCGCGCCCGCCACCTTCGCCTCGGGCCGCGCCACCACCGCGATCGCGCCGGCCTGCACCGCGGCGTCGATATAGTCCTCGCCGTTCACCCGCGCGCCCTCGAACGCGCCGAAGATCGTGCCCGGCGCCACCTTGCGGTGATCGATCGCGAATCCGGTGACGACCGCGTCGTCCGCGGTGCCGATCAGTTGACCCAGTTTCATTCGGCGCTCGCTTTCGGCTCCGGGGAGCGGTCGACCAGCGGCAGCAGCTCGCTTTCGTCGATGTCCTTGGCATTGTCGGGCGCGATGCCCAGAAGGGCGCCGGTCCGCGCGATCAGGCGCGAGACGACCGGCGCGACGGTCCAGGCCGCGGTGGTGCGCGGCGTGTTGGCATTGGCCTTGGGCGAGTCGAGCATGGCGACCACCACATAGCGCGGCGCGTCGACGGGGAAAGTCACCGCGAAGGTGGAGACGTTGCGGTGATGGTCGTAGCCGCCCTCGCTCGCCGCCTCGGCGGTGCCGGTCTTGCCCGCGACGCGGTAGCCCGGCGCCTCGCCCTTGCGGCCGGTGCCCTTGAGCACGATCAGCCGCAGCAGCTGGCGCATCCGGTAGCTGGTCGATTCCTGCAGCACGCGGCGGCCCCGTACCGGATGCTCGGCATCCACCTTCATCAGCGTCGCCGGATGCCAGATGCCGCCATTGACCATCGCGGCATAGGCGGCGGCGAGGTGCAGCGGGGTCACCGCGATGCCGTGGCCATAGGCGGTGGTCATCACCGTGATCCGCCCCCAGTTCGCCGGCCACAGCGGGCGCACCGCGCCGATCTCGATGCTCGGCCGCTGGTCGAAGCCGAGGCGGCGGAACATGTCCTGCATCTTCTCCGCGCCCAGTTCGTCGGCGATCCGCGCGGTGGCGATGTTGGACGAATAGATCAGCGTTTCCGGAATGTTGAGCCAGCGAAACTGCTCGTCGCCGCGATCGTCATGGATGGTGAAGCGGCCGACCTTCATCGGCGCGGTCGCATCGAAGCGCCGCGACATCGAGGTGATCGTGCCCGAATCGATCGCGGCGGCCACCGCGATCGGCTTGAAGGTGGAACCGAGCTCGTAGACGCTCTGGGTCACGTTGTTGCGCGGCGGCGGGCCGCCCAGCTGGTTGGGGTTGAAGCTCGGCAGCGAGGCCATCGCGACGACTTCGCCGGTGTGCACGTCGAGCACCACGGCGGCGGCACCGCGCGCCTGCAGGTCCACCATCGCGCGGCCCAGTTCGCTCTCCAGCGCCGCCTGGACGCGGGCGTCGAGCGACAGCGTCACCGGCTTGCCGCGCTGCGCCGGATCGGTCAGCCGCGCCTCCAGCACCTTCTCCATGCCGGTGACGCCGTGGCCCTTGTCGTCGAGATAGCCGAGCACATGCGCCGCCATGTCCGACTGCGGATAGAGCCGATCGGTCTCGCGCTGGAATTCGATCGCCGGCTCGCCCAGCGCGTTCACCTGGTTGACCAGCTCGGGCAGCGCGCGGCGCTTGAGGAAGGCGAAGCCGCCGCCCGCCTTGAGCAGTGCATAATATTGCGACTGGCTGCGCTCGGGCATCAGCTCGGCGAGCTTCTGCGCCAGCGCGGCCTTGTCGCCGATCACCTGGTTGGGGTGGATCGCGATCGTCCAAGCGTCGATGCTGCGCGCGAGCGGCGTGCCGTTGCGATCGACGATGTCACCGCGCGCCGGCACCAGCGCGTTGGACAGGTCACGCGGGCTGGCGGGACCCGCCGACAACGCCAGAAAGGCGAGCTTGACGAGGATCGCCAGCACGCCCGCGCCGAACAGGATCGAGAGGATCATCAGGCGCAATTGCGCCACCGCGACGAGCGCCTCGCGCCCCCCGCCCGAACCCCGCGAACGCGCGGGAGGGGCGACGACGACGATCATCGCTGCGCCGTTTGCTCGCGCTTCGCCACCCGGCGCAGGTCGCTGATCGTCGCGGCGCTGAGCAGCGGGCGATCGGGCTGGGCCAGCCGGGACTTGTCGATCTTGCGGATCAGCCGGTCGAGGTCCTGCACGGGCTTGGTATCGGCCTGCGCCACGCGCACGACGGTCGACTTGACCGGCGCTGCCTTGACCGGCGCCGCCGAAGCCATCGCCACCGGCTTGGCCGCAACAGCCTTGACCGGCGCAGCCGAAGCCGTCGCCACCGGCTTGGATGCCGCCGCCTTGACCGGCACGGCCGCAGCCGTCGCCACCGACTGGGCGACCGCCGCCGTTTCCACCGGACGCTGTCCAGTCGGAATCACGAGCGCGGCGGTCTCCACCTTGGCGTCGCCGGGCGCTGCCGGGGCAGGCTGGTCGAGCGCCGCCAGCCCGCTCGCGCTGGCGAGATATTGCTGCGGCTGGGGCGCGTTCATCGCCAGCACGTCGCCGTTCCAGCGCTCGATCTGGGCCATGTTGGCGCGGGTGTCGAATTCGGTCTCCAGGCCACGAATGTCCTTGTGCGCCTGGACGATGGCGGAGTCCATCGCGCGCAGCTTCGCCCGTTCCGCCGCGCCGTGCGACGTCACCATGTAGCAAGTCGGCGCAACGATGACGCCGCACAGGAACCAGCCAAGCCCCCTGAAGCCATACACTGCCATCACACCTTATCCTCACCGGACCACGGCGCCGCCCCGGTCCGCCGCGCCGCGCGCAGCGTTGCCGAGCGGGCGCGCGGGTTACGCACCAACTCCGCCTCGCCAGGGCGCACGGCCTTGGCGGGCGTTTCAAAACTAGGCTCCGCCCGCGGACCCACCGCCGGGCGATGCCGCGAACCCGCCGGCGTGCTGCCGCTGCGTTCGCGGAAGAAGCGCTTGACCAGCCGGTCCTCCAGGCTGTGGAAGCTCACCACCACCAGCCGCCCGCCGGGCTTGAGCACGCGCTCGGCAGCCGCCAGCACGTCGGTCAGCTCGTCGAGCTCGCGGTTGATGTGGATGCGCACCGCCTGGAAGGTCCGCGTCGCGGGATCCTTCTTGTCGTGCGGGCGATGGCCGAGCGCGCGACGCACCACCGCCGCCAGCTCCGCGGTGCGGGTCAGCGGCCGCGCCTCGACGATATATTTCGCCACCCGCCGGGCACGCGGCTCCTCGCCGAGGTGGAACAGCACATCGGCGATCTCGCCCTCGTCGGCATTGTTGAGCCAGTCGGCCGCGCTCATCCCCTCGCCCGCCATCCGCATGTCGAGCGGCCCGTCCTGCTGGAACGAGAAGCCGCGCTCGGCCTGGTCGAGCTGCATCGAGGAAACGCCGATATCGAGCACGACGCCGTCCACCGGCGCCAGCCCGCGTGCCTCCAGTTCCTGCGCCATGCTGCTGAACGGCGCATGGATCAGGGTCAGCTTGCCGTCGCTTTCCGCGACGATGCGGGCACCATTGGCGATCGCGGTCGGGTCGCGGTCGAACGCCGCCACCGCCGCGCCCTTACCGAGCATGGCGCGCGTATAGCCGCCGGCACCGAAGGTCCCGTCGACATGGGTTTCGCCGGGCGCAATCGCGAGCGCGTCCAGAACCTCGTCGAGCAGCACGGGGACATGGGGGACGTCGGTCACATCGCCCCCTTTTGCTGCATCAGGTACAGGCAGATTTCCTTGAGTTCGGGATCGGCGGTCTCGCTCGCGAGCAATTCGTCGGGCGCCCAGATGTCGAACGTGTCGCCGCTGCCGACGAAGAAGGCCCATTTCTGGATCTTGGCCTTGGCGCGGAAGAAGGGCGGCAGCACGAACCGCCCGCTGTCGTCATAGGGCGCCTTTTCGACCATGCCGAAGGCGCGGCGCTTGGGGCGCACGCTGGGCTGCTCGCCACGATCGAGCGCCTGCTGGTCCAGCTTGTCGATGCGTTCGTACTTGGTCCGCGACCAGCCGGTATCGTGCGCGGAGAGGCACGGATCCTCCGCATGCACGCCGACGACGATCTGGCGGACGTCCGAATTGCGCTCGGCGGCAGCGCGCAGGTCTGCGGGTATGGCGACGCGACCTTTCTGGTCGACCGCCTGGAGCGCAAATCCTTCGAAGAGCTCCCTGTCTGCCACGCCAAACCCCAAGCCGGGCACGACTCTCCCGCCGCCGGAATCACGCGAAATCGTGCTCCGGCTGGTGCTGTTCGGGAGAAAGGGTTCGTGCCCCCCTTTAGTGTGCCCTTTTAATCACATTATAGGGCGGGAGACAACGGGACAGATGGGGACAGCACGGGAATTTCAGCCACTGATCGCCACCGCTGGGCGCTTTTCCCGTCATGGCCCCCATTTGTTCACCATTCACCCCTGCACCGAAGCACAGGCATCCGGAAAAATGCCTAATCTGCGCAAAGTTACGGGAAAGGAGGGAACCAAAAAGGCCGACGTCGAAACTGCCACAAGCTTTCCGCAAGCAACGGAAACTGCGGCATTTTTACCGCAGTGGGAGAAAGCGGCAGATTTCGCTTCCCACGCCGTCCCCGAAAAGTGGGGCGATTTCCCCGGCGATCCCCGCGCCGCGATTCCGGTGGGGGGCAGATCCCCGGCCGCACCCGAGTCTCCGGCTTATTTGCCCGCGGCGGCGTCCTGCCGGTGGGCCTGTTCGCGCGCCTGGGCGGCGGGATCGTCGGTGCTCGGCGCGACGCCCAGTTCGGCGAGCGGTTCGTCGCGGGTGCGATCGGCGGCGACATTGTCGACCCCGGTCAGGTTGGCGACCACCGATGCATTGGACGCCCCCGCCGCGCTCACCGGCGCCTCGCGGTTCACCGAGGAGAAGAACGCGAAGGCCAGCATCATCAGCAGGACGACGACCGCGAGTCCTGTCATGCCGACGCGGATGCGCTGCATGGCCTGGGCGTGATCCTGGGGCGGGCCTAATTTCATGACTGTGGCATAAATGTAACGCGCGCCGGGCCGCTTGTCGAGCGGTGCTGCCGCGCGGGGCTCACGCCGCCGGTGCCGAGAGCCCCTTCGCCGCAAGCCATTCGTCGTTGTACAGCGTGGAGAGGTATCGGAATCCCGTGTCGCACAGGATCGTGGCGACGCGCTTGCCCGGCCCCAGCGCCCTGGCGAGCCGCACCGCGCCGGCAACGTTGATGCCCGAGGACAGGCCGAGGCACAGCCCCTCCTCCTTCAGCAGGCGCCGCACCCACACCATGCCTTCCTCGTCGGAGATGCGGAACTGGGTGTCGATCGGCGCGCCTTCGAGGTTGCCGGTGATCCGCCCCTGGCCGATGCCCTCGGCGACCGACGAGCCTTCGCTGCGCAGCTCGCCACAGGCATAATATTCGTAGAGCGCGGCGCCGTGCGGGTCGCTGAGCGCGATGGTGACATTTTCGTCCTTGGCCTTCAGCCCCAGGCCGACGCCCGCGATGGTGCCGCCGGTGCCCGCCGCGCAGGTGAAGCCGTCGACCCGGCCGTCCATCTGCGTCCAGATCTCCTCGGCGGTGCCAACGATATGCGCCTTGCGGTTGGCGATATTGTCGAACTGGTTGGCCCAGATCGCGTTGGGTGTTTCCTCGGCGATGCGGCGGCTGGTATGGACGAAGTGTCCCGGGTTCGAATAGGGCGCGGCCGGCACCAGCACCAGTTCGGCGCCGAGCGCGCGCAGCGTGTCCATCTTCTCGCGCGACTGGGTCTCGGGCATCACGATGATCGTGCGATAGCCCTTGGCATTGGCGACCAGCGCCAGCCCGATGCCCGTGTTCCCCGCCGTCCCCTCGACGATCGTGCCGCCGGGGGCGAGTAGCCCGCGCTCCTCGGCATCGTTGACGATGTAGAGCGCCGCGCGGTCCTTCACCGAGGCGCCGGGATTGGCGAATTCGCACTTGGCGAAGATGTCGCAGCCGGTTTCGTCGCTGGGGCCCTTCAGGCGGACGAGCGGGGTGTTGCCGATCAGCGCGAGCGTGTTCTGGGAAACGTGCATGGGCGCTAGATAGGGGGGCGCCCGGCCCCCGCGCAAGCAACGCTATCTATTGCGCGACGCCGGCCCGCTTCAGATGCGGCCCGAGCCGCCCGCCGATCCACAGGAAGAACATCCGGTAATCGGAAACGAGCGACCAGAGCGGATAGGTGAAGGTCGCCGGCCGGTTGCGCTCGACGCCGAAATGCGCGCCCCAGGCAAAGCCGTAGCCGGCCAGCGGGATGGCGATCAGCCACCAGGTGTTGAGCAGCAGTCCGGCGGCGAGCGCGGCGAAGGTCAGCGCGGTGCCGATATAATGCAGCCTGCGCGTCGCGGGCTTGGCGTGCTCGCGCAGGTAATGGGGCCAGAAGTCCCGGTAGCGGGTGATCGTGCGGGCCATGGCGCGAGCATAGGCGCTTTCGGCGTCCGCCGGAAGGGGCCGGGACAGCAACGCCCCGGCCCCGCCCGCTCAGGCGATGCGCACGCGAACCTTGGTCCGCTGGCGCAGCGCCCCGCCCAAAATGCCGAAGCCCAGGACCATCATCGCCCAGCTCGCCGGCTCGGGCACCGCCGAGAGCGAGGCGCTGAAGCGCGCCGAGGCCTCGTCGTCGTTGGCGAAAATCAGCGTGCCGGCGCTCGTCTCGAAGGCGGTGCCGAAGTTGAGGAAGTCGATCGGCAGGTTCGTCGCCGAGCTGATGCCGGTCTTGAGATCATAGCCCAGCAGGCCGGGATCGCGTACGTCGATCAGATCGTTGCCGAACTGCTCCGCCTCGGTGAAACCCACCAGCGAGCGCTGCCCGCTGCCGCTGCCCAGCGTCACGCTGAACGCGTTGAACTGGGTGGCGAAGGTGCCCGAGACGCCGTTTATCGTGAAGGACAGCGTCGCCGGCCCGGAATTGTACAGGCTCGGCCGAAAGTCGGGCCGCGGCTGGAACACGGTGTCGGTGTCGGTGGCGAGCGACAGGATATAGTCGCTCAGCGTAAAGGCCTGCCCGTTCAGCGTGCCGCTGATCTGTCCGGAAAAGCTGTAGAGGATCGGTGCCGCCTGCGCGGTGCTGCCCACCATCAACAGGCCGAGTGCTGCCGCCATCATCGCCGTGCGCATGTTGTTTCCCCTCATCCTAAGGCCGCCTTCCCCATCGCGGGGAAGTACTGTCGCCCGCGACAACAACTGCGCGAAAGGCTAGGAAATCACGACATTTTTTTCTTGGTACTGAGCTGCAAGGTGCGCGAAACGCGGTGAAGCAGGAGGGGCATCGTTTGCACCTCCGCCGCGCGATTCCTGCTACAGGCCTCCCCCATGATTCGCCTGCGCTCCCTCGCCCTGCCCGCCCTCGCCCTGCTGCTGATCGCCGCCGCGCCGGGCCTCTACACGCCCCCGCCGGGCAGTGCCGAGCGCAGCGCGATCCTCAAGGTGCTCCATCACGGGGACGACCGCCCCGCGGCGCGCTTCACGATCCGCACCTTCAAGGTGTTCCACCAGGGCCCGCGCGCGCTCGCCTATGTCCAGGGCAGCGGCGAAGTCGGCGATTTCGAGGCGCTGCTCGAACAGAGCGGCAAGGGCAGCTGGCGCAAGGTCTGGGGCGTCAGCGACGGCGGCAGCGACAGCTGCGAGGCCGGCGCGCGTCATTATGCCTGGGCGGTCCGGCTGATCCAGGGCTATGGCCTGGCGCCCGACACGCTGATCCCCGGCATCACCGGCCTGTCGCGCGATCTGGCGCGCCAGGCGAAGACCGAGCCCGAGCTGCAATGCGTCGGCGATCTCGACGGCGGCCCGGACGGCCCGGACGATCCCGACGCTTGACGCCGCGCTTCCGCCGCCTATCGATCGGGCATGGCAGACGCCGTCGGCACCTTCGCGCAGATCGTCGCGCTCGCGCCCCAGCACGAAGCGCTGCTGGACGCGCTCCGGGCGCTGGCTTTCGCGCTGCATCCCGACCTGGTCGAAGTGTCCCGCCCCGGTGACCGCGCGGTGAGCTGGGGCTGGGGACCCAAAAAGATGTCGGAGGCCTATGCCTGCGCGCTGCCCTATCGCGACCATATGAACCTCGCCTTCTATCGCGGCGCCGAACTGCCCGACCCGGAGGGGCTGCTCCGCGGCACCGGCAAGGCGATGCGGCATGTGCCGCTCGTCGGGGCGGACCAGCTCGACGATCCCGCGATCCGCGCGCTGCTGGTCGCGGCACGCGAGGAACGCCGCCTTGCGCTGCGCCTCGACGCCCCCGCCGCATGACCGAGCGCAAGCACAGCTTCCCGCCCGTCGTCGCGCCCGACACGCGGCTGCTCGTTCTCGGCTCGCTGCCCGGCGAGCGCTCGCTGGCGGCGGCGCGCTATTATGCGCATCCGCAGAACCAGTTCTGGCAGCTGATCTCCCCCGCCGCGGGCCGCGACCTGGTGCCGCTCGCCTATCCCGAGCGGCTCGATGCGCTGCGCGCCGCGCGGATCGGGCTGTGGGACGTCGTCGCCAGCGCGACCCGCCCCGGCAGCACCGACGCCGCGCTGCGCGACATCGAAGCGCACGACATCGCAGCCCTCGCCGCCACCCTCCCCGACCTGCGCGCCATCGCGTTCAACGGCGGCACCGCCCAGCGCCACGGCCTGCGCCAACTTGGGACGGAAGCCGCCCGCTACACCATCCTCGGCTTGCCGTCGTCGAGCCCGCTGCATACCGTGGGCCTCGCGGCGAAGGCGCCCGCCTGGGCCGCACTTTCGGCCTTTTCGCAGCCGGTTAGCCCTGCGAACGCCTAGCAATAGCAGCGCTCGGCGCGACCGTCTCGCAACAGACTGAGAGTCAGTAGCAATACGGAGTGGCCGCCCCCAAGGCCGCGGCATAGCCCTGTCGTACACCATGCTGAACCGCCGCAGCGCCCTTTTTCGCTCCAGCGACCAAGCCCCCGGCGCGGGCAGCGAAGACGCACCTTCCTATCGTTTCCTCGAATTGCTCGCGGTCAGCGCCAGCGACCTGCTTCAGGCCGAGGACCTCGCCCCCGCGCTCGACGGCATCTTCGGGCTGATCCGCAGCGAGGTCGAGCTCGACGTCTTCTTCCACTACGCGTTCGACGGCAACGGCCTCGATCTCGACGCCTGGGCGGGCATCACCCCCGAGCAGGTGTCCGACTGGAGCCATGTCCCGATCGGCATCGCGATCTGCGGCGGGGTGGCGGAAAGCCTGACGCCGATGATCGCCCGCGACATCCAGCAGTCGGACGACCCGCGGCTCGCCTATGCGCGCGGCATGGGGCTCGACGCCTGTTTTTGCATGCCGCTGCTCCACAACAATGTGCTGCTCGGCACGCTGGCGTTCGGACGACGCGGGCGGGCGAGCTTCACCGATGCCGAGATCCAGTTCCTCCAGACGCTGGCGAGCTATGTCACGCTGGCCAAGCACCGGATCGGCGTCGACCAGGAACTGCGCGCGCGGCTGCAGGAGCGCGACCGGATGCTCGCCGAGCGGGTGACGATCGAGCGCCAGATGCTCGAGCTCACCCGCGCCAGCGCGCTCGGCTCGATCGCGGCGACGGTGGCGCACGAACTCAACCAGCCGCTCTCCGCCGCCGCCAACTACATGGCCGCGCTCCGCCTGTCGCCGGTGAGTGACGAGCGCACCCGCGACCTGACAGGGGCGGCCGAGCAGCAGCTCCAGCGCGCCGGTGAGATCATACGCCGCATCCGCCGAATGGTGCGACAGAACGACCTTGTGCTGGAAAACCGCTCGGTGACCGGTTGCATCGAGGAGGCGCTCAACCTCGTTCGCGCCGCCGCGCCGCTGCTGATGCCGCCGGTGACCATCCATGTCGCGGCCGATGCGAATTGCGCCCGGTTCGACAATGTCCAGATCGTCCAGGTGCTCGCCAACCTGCTCCGCAACGCCGGCGAGGCCTGCCACCAGCACGCGGATGCCGCGCTCCGCGTCACCGCCGAGCGACAGGATCCGGAGGAAGTCACCATCCGGGTGATCGACAATGGCCCCGGCGTGCCGGCCGAGCAGCGCCATCTGCTGTTCCAGCCCGGCCTGGGCAAGGGCAGCAGCGACTCCGGTGGCGGGCTGGGCCTCGGCCTCGCCATCTCGCACCATTTGATCGAGGGCCATGGCGGCCGGATCTGGGCGGAGGAGACGCCCGGCGGCGGGGCGACCTTCGCGTTCACGATCCCCGTGGCGCGCGAAGCCGAAGCCGGCGCCTGATCGGCTGCGGAGCGCCGCAGCCACGCCAAACCCCTTGCCGCAGGCAACATGCCGATGGTAGCGCTATCGCGGATAGCAGCACGAGCTGCACCATCAGGACGAGAGGATAGGCTGTTGCGTTTTTCGCTGACATTTTCGACGGCTGCGGCCGCCATCGCGCTGCTTGCCGGCTGCTCGGGCGGCAAGGCCCCGCAGAACGAGACCGCGGCGAACACCGCCGCCCCCGCCAACGCCTCGGACGAAGCGCGCAGCCCGGACGGCAAGCGCTACCTCGCCCAGCCGCTGGTCAAGGACCTCTATTTCGCCGATCCCTCGGCGCACGTCTTCAACGGCAAGATCTATATCTATCCCAGCCACGACGTCGACATGGGCATTCCCGACGACGATCTCGGCAGCCAATATGCGATGCACGACTATCAGGTGCTGAGCATGGACCGCCCGGGCGGCCCGGTGACGGTGAACCCGGTCGCGCTCGACCTCAAGCAGGTCCCCTGGGCCTCGGAAAAGGCCTGGGCGCCCGACGCGGCGTTCAAGAACGGCACCTATTATCTCTATTTCCCCGCCAAGGATAAGCAGGGCGTGTTCCGCATCGGCGTCGCCACGTCCACGTCGCCGGTCGGCCCGTTCAAGGCCGAGCCGCAGCCGATCCAGGGCAGCTATTCGATGGACCCGGCGGTGTTCACCGACGAGGACGGGCAGAGCTATCTCTATCTGGGCGGCATCTGGGGCGGCCAGCTCCAGCGCTGGGCGACGGGCAAGTACGATCCCAATGCCGGCGACACCGACCTCAAGAAGGACGACCAGCCCGCCCTCTCGGGCAAGGTCGCCCGCCTCGCGCCCGACATGAAGAGCCTCGCCGAGCCGCTCCGCGACGCGGTGATCCTCGACGAGAAGGGCAAGCCCGTGCTCGGCGGCGACCATGACCGCCGCTTCTTCGAGGCCGCCTGGATGTTCAAGCGCGGCGGCAAATATTACTATATGTACTCGACCGGGGACACGCACTTCCTCGCCTACGCAGTCGGCAGCAGCCCCTATGGCCCGTTCAAGTACACCGGCCGCATCCTCGAGCCGGTGCAGGGCTGGACCAGCCATGGCTCGGTGTTCGAGTATCAGGGCAAATGGTATCTGGCGTACCACGACACCCAGCTGACCAATAAGAACCACCTCCGCTCGGCCAAGATCACCGAACTGACCTTCCGCCCGGACGGGACGATCGAGACGCTCAAGCCGTTCAAGGATTGAGGCGCGGCGCGCTGCCGGTCTTTCGGGGATCGGCAGCGGCCCACGCGGCGGTGCGCGCAACGCGTTGTTAAGCCATGACGCCTAGCAAGGAGGCATGGCCGGGAATGCACAGCCACTACGCTTTACCCATCACGCCCTTGCCGTGCTGGCAGCCGCGATGCTGGCGGCTACGCTATTCTCGCTCCTGTGGACGACGACGCTGGGCATCACCACCGGTGTCCGCGCCCCCGGTCTGACCTGGCTGGCGACGATGGGGGTGGTGTTCTGGCTCGGCATCTTTGTGGTCGCGCTGCCCAGCGCGGCTATCGTGCTTTCGCTGCTATGGCCGGTAACCCGCCGGCGAACGGCAGTTGCTGGCTGGATCTGCCTGATCGCGGGCGCGGCCACGGGCATCGTCCTGGCCCCCCTTGCGAGCCCGAAGCTGCACGGCGCTACGCCACTCCAGCTTGCTGCGTTCGCTCTGATCGGCATGGCGGTTTCCGCGCTCTACCGCATCCTACTCCGCCGGCTCGACAGGAACAGCTGATGAGTGGGCACGCGAGGAGTACCGGCTGCGTTCGCGCGACCAATCGGCGACACGCCGATCGCTCACGTCAAAAACGCACGCCATGTCCTAGCCGCTTTGTAATCAGACGGTAACGGGCAGTCGCGATGGTTCCCCCAGCGCAAACTGTCACCTTCGTCGGAAGTCGATTGAAGCTAGCGCCGCAAGCAATCATACTGATGGCCTTCGTGCTTCCCCTCGGATTCCTGGGGGCCGGAATCCCGTTCGCTATGAACCGCGAGGGCCCGACGCTGACATTGATCGGCGGGTTTGCGCTGGTAATGACGGCCTTGGCCCCGTTCCTCTGGCTTGAGTTGCTTACGCTCCGGCGGATGGCGACGCCGGATGTCCTCATGCTTTCTCCGACCGCCTTTCGCATGACCCTGGCTGGCAGAACGCGCACCATTCCATGGGCAAGATTGGGGACGCCGGCCCTCCAGCGACTTAGCGGTAGAAGCGCAGCACGGTCGATCGTGGTGCCCGTCGCCGGCGGCAGCAACTTGGTAATCTCGGCAGAGGAATATACGATCGGGGCCAACGATCTTGTGAAAGCCCTATCTCAGGCAAAAGCTGGACTCCCCATCGACATGCCCGCGCGGGCATCCCAGGCGGCCTATCTATATATCGCGATACCTGCCTCGACACTCGTCCTGGGCATTGTGATTTTCGGGATGACAGCCATCCTCACCAACTGACCTGCCGCAGCGGCAGTCGCACACTGCTGTAAACGAGCGATACTGCCATACGCAGCCTCCAGGATCGCGACCATCGCCGCCCACCACGCGTTTCGTTGCAACCGCGGGCAACTGCTACTCCGCGCTGCTGTTGTTCCCCGCCTCATACGGCACCGCCAGCGCTTCGTTGTACATCTCGCGGTGAACGTCCTGGACGGTCATCTTGTGCGCGCAGCCCTTCAGCACCTGCGCGCCGATCCGCACCTCCGCCGCCAAGGCCGCGCCCTCGGAGCAAGGCCCCGGGCGCAGCGTGATCGTTACCGGCGCGCCGTCGGGCGTCTGGGTGGGATAGGTCGCGACACCTTGCGCCAGCCTAGGCGAGACCGGGTAGAACGGCATCTCCTTCGCCCCCTCCTGCTGGAACTGGATGCGGCCGGGGGCGAGGTCGAGCGCCCAGTCGCGGCCCTCCAGCGGGCGGACCTGCAGCGGCGTCGACAGATCGACGCCGCCCAGCATCGGCCCGGGCTGCACCGCGGCATTGGCGGGGTCCTCGGCGGCATTCTCGGTGGGCGTGCCGCCGCAGGCCGCGAGCAGCGCCAGCGGCATCAGGGTCCAGCCCCGCGTCCAGCAGATCCTCGGCATCATCGGCATCCTCTCCTCGGCCCTTCTCCCTGCGGAGTCGCGCGCACCGGGTCAAGCACGGTAAACGTCCCCTTTCCGATGCCCTCTGCAACCTCCACGACTGTCAACGATGTCCCATCACGCGCAATCATGCGTCTGTTTCGTTGCGGCGCACCATTTCGTGTGACTCTATACCCCGTTTTCGCTTGACGATGATTACCACCTAAGGAAAAGCACCGTACGCTATGAAAAACCCCTCCCCGATCGCACTCTCCGCCGCGGCGCTGCTTTCGCTCGCCGCTTGCAACAACAAGCCCGAAGTGGTCGACAGCCGCGCACCGGACCCCATGGCTTCGCAGCTTGCGAACGCCGCGCCGGTCGAAACGCCGCCGACGATCGAAAGCTCGGTGAGCTTCCGCTGCCAGCCGGGCAACACCCTGCTGTTCGTGGACTTCTTCAAGGAAGGCAAGATGGCCTCGCTGCGCGAGAAGAAGGATTCGATGAAGTCGGTCCTGCTGCACGCGCCGGAAGCCGGCAAGCCCTTCACCGCCGATGGCGGCTACAAGATCGACGGCAACGCCAAGGCGGCCAAGATCACCCTCGCCGACGGTTCGACCCACAGCTGCAAGGCCTGAGCCTGCACCTCCTCCCCAAAACAAAGCCCGGCGGCTATTTCCGCCGGGCTTTTTTCATGCCAGCTTAAGGTCGGAGGTGATTGGGGTGGCGACGATCGCGGTGTACAGCCTGAAGGGCGGCGTGGGGAAGACGACGCTGACGGTCAACCTGGCCTGGGCGTCCGCCATCCGCTCCGCCCGCCGCACGCTGCTCTGGGACCTCGATCCGCAGGCCGCCGCCACCTTCCTGCTCGGCGGCGACGCGGCCGGGCGCCATCAGGCACAGGCGATCTTCTCCAAGGACGTCGCCGCCGCCAAGCTGCTCCGCGCGACCGCGATCGACCGGCTCGCGCTGCTGCCCGCCGACACCTCGCTGCGCCAGCTCGACCACCTCTTCCACGCGCTCGACAAGAAGAAGCGGCTGCGCAAGCTGCTCGACGACCTGACGCAGGATTTCGACCGCATCCTGCTCGATTGCCCGCCCGGCCTTACCGAGACCAGCGAGCAGGTGATGCGCGCCGCCGATCTGATCGTGGTGCCGGTGGTGCCCTCCCCGCTCTCGCAGCGCGCCTTTCAGGAGGTCGCGGCGCACCTCGCCCAGCGCGGCGCCAAGGTGCCGCTGATGCCGGTGCACGCGATGGTCGACCGCCGCCGCAAGCTCCATGCCGAAGCGCTGGCGCGCCAGCCCGACTGGCCGGTGATTCCGATGGCGAGCGTGATCGAATCCGTCGCGGTGCAGCTCGCGCCGGTGGGCGCCTTCGCTCCGCGCAGCGCCGCCGGCAAGGCGTTCAACGACGTATGGCAGGCGATCGAACGAAGCCTGGCCACAAGCGTTCGCTGACCATGGTCCACCGCCGCTCGCCCCCCAAGGAACTCGATCCCGCGCTGGTGCTGCGCGCCTATGCCATGGGCGTGTTCCCGATGGCCGATGCCCGCGACGCCGGATCGGTCTATTGGGTCGAACCCAAGCTGCGCGGGGTACTGCCGCTCGATGGCTTCCATCTGTCGCGCTCGCTGCGCAAGGTGGTGCTGTCGGACCGCTTCACGGTGACCGTCGACCGCGATTTCGCCGGCATGATCCGCCTGTGCGCCGAAAGCGCCCAGGACCGGCCGGAGACCTGGATCAACGGCGCGATCGAACGTGCCTTCATCGAACTCCACCGGCTAGGCTATGCGCATTCGATCGAATGCTGGGAGGGCGACCAGCTCGCCGGTGGGCTCTACGGCCTGGCGCTCGGCCGCGCATTTTTCGGCGAATCGATGGTCACCCGGGTGCGCGATGCGTCGAAGGTAGCGCTGACCCATCTCGTCGCGCGGCTGCAGGCCGGCGGGTTCCGCCTGCTCGATTGCCAGTTCATCACCGATCACCTCGCCTCGCTCGGCGCGATCGAGATCCCGCGCGACGATTATGTCGCGTTGCTGGGCGCGGCGCTCGGCGATTCGACCGGGGCGGTGTCGTTGCCGCCCTCGGCTTCCGGCGACCTTTTCGCGCTCGATGCGCCGGGCGACGAGGCCGGCACCGTGTCCGGGCCGCTGTCGCGGAAGGTCATCGCGCAGCTCTTGGGCCAGACGTCGTAGATCGGGTTCTGGACGACGTTAAGCGCCGGCTGCTCCTTGTAGAGCCAGCCGGAGAAGACGCGGTGCCAGCGATGGTCCTCGCGGTGGACGTCCATCTGCACGAAGGCGCCGGTCAGCCGGTCCTGCTCCCAGGGGGCGGTGCGCTCGCAGGCGCGCAGGCGGACGGTCACCTGCCCGTCGATGCGGGCGGCCTGGCCGGGCTTGAGCGTGATCTCGCGCTCGACGCCGTTGCGCTTGTTGAGCACGCCCAGCACCGCGACGCGCTCGCGCATCGGCGTTGCCGCGGCCTCAACGACGGCATTGTCGGGCCCGGTCGAAACGGTATCGACACCCTGCGCGTCGCCGCCGCCGGTAATCACCAGCTCGTCGCCGGCATTGTCGCCGCCGGCAGCACCGTTGCCGCTTCCGCTACCCGAACATCCGGCCAGCGCGAGCGCGAGCAGCGCCGCCGCAGCCTTCATGCGTCGGGGGTCCAGGCCTCGTAATCGCCGGTGGCCTTGACCCGGCGGGCACCCTTTTCGAGCGCACCCGGCGGGCGATAGGCGAGTTCGGTGCCGGTGTGATTCGGCTCGGCGGGCTTTTCCCAGGCACGGACCGGCGGCAGCGACTCATCGGGCGTGCCGTCGATCTGGTGCGACAGCCAGCTGAACCATTCCGGCGGAATGCGGCTGGCGTCGTTGGACCCCTTATAGATCACCCAGCGGCGCGGAATGCCGTTGGGATCGCGCCCGCCCTCGAAATAGAGGTTACCGAGCGAATCCTCGCCGACGCGCTTCTTGCCGCGCAGTCCCATGCGAGTGCCGAACGTGGCGCCGTTCCACCAGGTGAAGATCGGAAAAGGAAGTCCCATGGCTCTGCCCGATACCGCCAAGCGCAGCGCTCGGCAACTCCCCTCAGCGGCTCAGAGCGGTCTTTCGACCGCGACCGCGAGCGGGCCCTTCTCGCCATCGACGATGCGCGCGCGCAGCGGCTGACCGGGCTCGACTTCCTCGACGCCGGCGCGGCGCAGCGTTTCCATATGGACGAAGATGTCCGCGGTGTCGCTCGTTCGGACGAGGAAGCCGTATCCCTTCAAGCGATTGAACCACTTGACCGACACCGGCTCGAACGGCCCGGCCTCGCCGATCAGCTTGAGCCGTTCCACGCGCTCGGTCGGGCGCTTCACCGGCTCGACCGCAGTGCTGAGGTCGATCGAAAGGACGGATTTCGCCTGCAGCCCCCGCTGCCGCTGCACCGCCACGCATTCGATCCGCGCGCCTTCCGGCACGCTGCGCCGGCCATGGTCCTGGAGAACCGAGAAATGGATCAGGATGTCGCCGACGCTGGGATCGTCCGCGACCAGAAAACCGAAGCCGCGCGTCACATCGAACCATTTGATGACGCCGCGATAGACCCGTTCGTCCATCTCGGTATCGCCCCCGAACCGAACTTCGCCTTCGGATGCCTCCGGATAGTGTTCAGACGCTAGCTGTTGTTCAGCACGCATTATCGTTACCCCCACACCCGTAACATTAACACAGCATTAGCGAGGAGGGGAATCGCTTTGTGCGATCAGGAATGTCCCGCCCCGGGCAGGTCCTCCGGCTCCTCCCCCGGCGCCATCTGCAGTATTCTATGCACAATCTCAGGCGGATGGCCCGCCCGTAAAAATGCAGCGACTTGCTTTTTGCGAAGATCACGATCCGCAGGGGTCGCAGCGAAAGGTCCGAATCGGCGGCGACGAGCAAAAATGATCGCATTGCGGAAGGCGTCGGCCTCGATCGCGTCGGCGAGATCGGCGCTGTCCTCGGCATCGATGCCGTCGTGGCGCAGCGCCATCGCCACGCGGCGCCCGCCCAGTCCGCGCCGTCCCATCGATCGCACCCGCGCCTCGGCGAAGCTGCGATCGTCGACATAGCCGCGCTCGCTCATCCGCTCGGCCACGGCCATCGGGTCGGGCGGGCTCTCCCCTTCCCATCCCCGCTCGCGCAGCTTACGGTTGAGATACGCAGCCAGGCGGGCGCGGGTGGTGGCGAAACGCTCGACATAGCGCAGCGCCAGCCGATCGAGATCGGCGGCGACGAGCGGTGGCTTGGAACGGGACGGTTGGGGCATGCGCCTTGATTGTGCCACACTGCCAACCGATTTTGAACGATACTGCGTAGCAGAGCGCATACGGAAAACTGCGTTGTGGGGGCACAACGAACTGCTACCTCACAGGGGCATGAGAAAAAGAATGGTATTGGACGAAACGGGATCGCTCGAAACGGTGGATATGGCAGCGCTGACGCCCACGCCCACGGAAGACACGCTCCCGCGCCGTTTCGCAGACTTCGAAACGCTGGGTGCCGCGCTCGATTACGCGGCCCAGGGTGTGCGCGGCTTCAACTTTCACGATGCGCGGGGCAAGCTGGTGCGGCCCTATCGCTTCGCCGAACTGCGTGCGAACGCGCTGGAACAGGCACGCCGCCTGATCGCCGCCGGCATCCAGCCGGAGGACCGCATCGCGCTGATTGCGGAGACCGGGCCGGAATTCGCCTCGCTGTTCTTCGGCGTGATCTATGCCGGCGCCTGGCCAGTGCCGCTGCCGCTGCCGACCAGCTTCGGCGGCGCGCAATCCTATATCGACCAGCTCCGCGTCCAGCTCGAAAGCTGCGACCCGACGCTGCTGATCTACCCGCCCGAAATCGGCGCGATGTGCGCCGAGGCCGCGCGGCTGACCGACGTCGCCGCCACCGACTGGGACGCCTTCTCGGCCAACCCGGCGCCCGAGGCGCCGCTGCCCCAGGCCAAGCCGGACGACATCGCGTACCTGCAATATTCGAGCGGCTCGACCCGCTTCCCGCACGGCGTCGCGATCACGCACCACGCGCTGCTCAACAATCTCGCGGCGCACAGCCACGGGATGGAACTGGTCGACGCCGATCGCTGCATCTCCTGGCTGCCCTGGTACCATGACATGGGCCTGGTCGGCTGCTTCCTGTCGCCGGTCGCCAACCAGGTCTCGACCGATTACATGAAGACCGAGGATTTCGCCCGGCGCCCGCTCGCCTGGCTGGACCTGATAAGCCGCAACCAGGGCAACAGCATCTCCTACTCGCCGACCTTCGGCTACGACATCTGCGCGCGCCGCATGTCGAGCCAGACCAAGGCGAGCGAGCGGTTCGACCTCGCCCGCTGGCGCATCGCCGGCAACGGCGCCGACATGATCCGCCCGGACGTGATGCAGCGCTTCGTCGACGCGTTCGCCGATGCCGGCTTCAAGGCGACCGCCTTCATGCCGAGCTACGGCCTGGCCGAGGCGACGCTGGCCGTCTCGATCATGCCGCCGGGCGAAGGCATCGTCGTCGAGCTGGTCGAGGAGACGCAACTCTCCGGCGGCACCGCCCGCGCCGATCGCCCGCAGCGCTACCGCGCCGTGGTCAACTGCGGCAAGCCGGTGCGCGACATGGCGATCGAAGTCCGCGAGGAAGACGGCACGCCGCTCCCCGAGAAGGCGATCGGCAAGGTCTGGTGCAAGGGCCCGTCGGTGATGGTGGGTTATTTCCGCGACGAGGCCGCCACCGAGGCGTGCATGGTCGACGGCTGGCTGGATACCGGCGATATGGGCTATATGTCGGACGGCTATATCTACATCGTCGGCCGCGCCAAGGACATGATCATCGTCAACGGCAAGAACCACTGGCCGCAGGACATCGAATGGGCGGTGGAGCAGCTGCCCGGCTTTAAGCAGGGCGACATCGCCGCCTTCGCGATCACCACCCCCGGCGGCGAGGAAACCCCGGCGGTGCTGGTCCAGTGCCGCACCTCGGACGAGCAGGAGCGGCTGCGCCTGCGCGAGGAGATCCGCGAGCGCGTCCGCTCGGTCACCGGCATGAACTGCGTGGTCGAGCTCGTGCCGCCGCGCACGCTGCCGCGCACCAGCTCGGGCAAGCTCAGCCGCGCCAAGGCGCGCAACCTCTATCTGAACGGCGAGATCAAGCCCTATGCGATCGCCGCCTGATACGCTTTCCGGCCGGGCCCCGCGCCCGGCCGGCAGCGCCGGTCTGGCACGAAGGGCGTCTACGACCACCGCCGTCATCCCCGCGAAGGCGGCGATACATTGGCGCTGAAGCCGTCGTTCCTTCCCCGCACGTCGCGGCGAATGGATTCCCGCCTTCGCGGGAGTGACGATGGTTTTGACGAGCCCGCCACGCCCTCGCCTCTCCCATTGATCGCCACGCCGGGGCCGTGCCGCGAAAATGGACCTATTCACCTCCATTTTAGCGCCACCCTAACTTCTCGCTAACCTGGCGCCGCTATGTAACCGGCGTGAGCAGCTCCTCCACGACACCGTTGATTCAGCCGCGAGTCGACGCGCGCGCGCTGCTGGGCCTGAGCGACCCCAGCGACACGATCGACTGGTCGCGGATTCGCGCCGCGCAGCTGCATGCCGGTCGCCGCTCGGCGCTGCTGTTCTTCTCCGCCCAGGTCGGCGGCGCGGCGCTCTCCGCGCTGGCCCTCATGCCGCTGGCGCCGCATAACCTGCTGCTCTGCTGGATGCTGCTGACGCTCGGCGCCGCCACCTGGGTGACGGCACGTCGACTCGGCTGGAGCGATGCCAATACACTCACCGCCACGCTGGCGGACGTGCGCCGCGCCGGCCCCGAAGGGGTGGTGATGGGTCTCACCTGGTCGATCCTCCCGCTCGCCTTCGGCGCGCTCGCCACCGATCGCGCCAGCCTCGATCTCTGGGCAGCAACAACGCTGGTGCTGATCACGGCCGCGATGACGATGGGGATGCTGCCGCTGGCGAGCCTGTCGTTCATTGCCATCCTCGGCATCACCTCGATCGTCACGCTGGCGCTGACGGGGGCGCCGCTGCTCGCTGCCACCGCCGCCTTCCTGGTCACGCTGATCGGCGTCGCCAGCTATGGCCGCGCCCGCGCGCTGGTGCTGCTGCGCGCCAACCAGATGGCGCTCGCCGAGCGCGACCAGACGGTGAGCCTGTTGCTCCGCGAGTTCGAGGACGCCTCGTCGGACTGGCTGTGGGAAGTCGATGCCCAGCGCCGCGTCGTCCGCGCCAGCCCGCGCCTCGCCGCCTCGCTGGGCCTCGAGCCCGGCACGCTCGCCGGGCTGCCGCTGCTCCAGCTGCTCGCCGGCCCCGGCTGGGAGACCGGCCAGTTCACCCAGGAGCTGCACGACCTCGCCGAGAAGCTGAAGCGCCGCGAGCCCTTTGCCGACCTGTCGATCCCGATCGACGTCGAGGGCGACCGCCGCTGGTGGCAGATCTCCGCCAGCCCCAAGTTCGACGAGCGCGGCGCCTTTGCCGGCTTTCGCGGGGTCAGCTCGGACGTCACCGAGCAGCGCCGCGCGACCGAGCAGATCCACCGCATGGCGCGGTTCGACACGCTGACCGGCCTGCCCAACCGCCTCCACATCAACGAGGCGCTCGCCGCCGCGCTTGCAGAGGCGGACAAATGGGGCGCGCGCTGCGCCTTCATGATGATCGACCTCGATCGCTTCAAGGCGGTCAACGACACGCTCGGCCACCCCGTGGGCGACCGGCTGCTCCAGCGCGTCGCGCGGCGGCTGCGCAGCCTGGTGAGCGAGACCGAGATGATCGGCCGGCTGGGCGGCGACGAGTTCGCCGTGGTCGTCCGCGACGCGCGCGACACCGCGCGGGTCGAGGCGCTCGCCCAGACGATCATCGACACCGTCTCGCGCCCCTATGAGCTCGACCAGCACACCCTCTATATCGGCGCCTCGGTGGGCTTGGCGCTGGCGCCGCGCGACGGCCGCACCGCGGAGACGCTGGTCCGCTCCGCCGATCTCGCGCTCTATCGCTCCAAGGACAAGGGCGGCGGGGTGTTCCACGCCTATGAGCCGCAGCTCCATGTCGCCGCCGAGGAACGCCGCGTGCTCGAGATCGCGCTGCGCGGTGCGGTCGAGAAGGGGCAGATGCAGCTCGCCTACCAGCCGGTGGTCAATGCCCGCACCGGCGGGCTGCTCGGCTTCGAGGCGCTGCTGCGCTGGACGCATCCGGAGCTGGGCAGCATCCCGCCGTCCAAGTTCATCCCGCTCGCCGAGGAAGCCCGGCTGATCGGCGCGATCGGCGAATGGGTGCTGCGCACCGCCTGCGACGAGGCCGCACGCTGGGACGAGCCCGCGCGGATCGCGATCAACGTCAGCTCCGAACAGCTCCACAATCCCAGTTTCGCGACGCTCGTCGCCCAGGCGCTCGCTGCCTCGGGGCTGGACCCGGACCGGCTCGAGCTGGAGGTGACCGAAAGCGTGTTCCTGCGCGAAGGCACCGCGGCGGTGACCGTGCTGGAGCAGATCCTCGATCTCGGCGTGCGCCTCAGCCTCGACGATTTCGGCACCGGCTATTCCTCGCTCGGCTATCTCGCCCATACCCGGTTCAATTCGATCAAGATCGACCGCAGCTTCGTCCAGAATGCCGCGCGCGGCACCCGCGAGGCGATCGCGATCATCCGCGCCGTGGTCGCGCTCGCCGACAGCCTGGGCATGGCGACGACCGCCGAGGGGGTCGAAACCGAGCAGGAGCACGAGATGGTCCAGGCGCTCGGTTGCACCCGCGCGCAGGGCTATTACTTCGGCCGCCCGCTCCCCGTGCAGGAAGCACGGCACATCGTGTCGCGAAACGGTAACGAAACGACCCGCGCACGCGCGTGAGTTGCGGTGACCTGTTCCCGGATTGGGACATAACCCCTTTTTTTCATTCGGAACTTCGGAACCGGCTAAGTGTCTTCGCTGCACTGCAATGGTTCACTTGCCGTTAAGGGAGACACCCCGAATGTATCGTACGCTTATGGCGGCGGCTGCCACCGCCGCAGCGCTTGTCGCTGTCGCACCTGCCCAGGCTGCAACCTATTTCGGTCCGGCCGACATGAACATCACCACCGCAGCCGATGGCTCGATCTCGAGCAGCTTCGGCCAGTCCGGCATCACCGCTGGCGCCTTCACCCACATCTACCAGTTCACCCTGCCGACCGACGGCCTGGCCAGCGGCTCGATCATCACCAGCGCGGTGAAGTTGAACGGCTCGAACGACCTCGACCTCAAGTCGGTGTTCTTCAACGGCGTGCAGCTGACCGGCTTCTTCGGTAGCGGCCTCAACGAGTTCGTCTTCGCCAACGCGGTGCCGATCAAGGCCGGCGTGCAGAACGAAATTACCATCAACGGCTTCTCGCGCGGCAACGGTTCGTACGGCGGCCAGGGCGTGTTCGTGCCGTCGGGCGTGCCCGAGCCGGCCGCCTGGGGCATGATGATCGGCGGCTTCGGCCTGGCCGGTGCAGCCATGCGTCGTACGCGCCGCACGCGCGTCACCTACGCGAACGCCTAAAACAAAAACCATCCTCGCCGTTGCAGAGGGGGCGCCGCCGCGGGACACCGTGGCGGCGCTTTCTTTTTGGTGCGGCGTTCGCATCTTGGCTCTTGCCCGAAGCGGAATCGACCGATAAAGGGGCGGACCGCACAGGGGTGTAGCTCAGCTGGTTAGAGCGTCGGTCTCCAAAACCGAAGGCCCTCGGTTCGAATCCGAGCTCCCCTGCCACTTCCTCTCCCACATCGCCGCTTTGCACGCCGCCTGCTCAGGTGCGGGCGAATAGCTGCAGCTTGGTGTCGGGGGGCGATTCGACCTTTTGGAGCGTGTTGATCGACACGTGCGGCCACTGGATCCGCCCCGGCAGGCCGGTGGTCCGCGGATCGAAATCGAGCATCACCACCTGCAGATATTGGAGCCGCAGCTTCGGCCTGCCGTTCGCATTCTTCTCGGCGAGCTCCTGGATCCAGAAGGTCGAGCGCATCGACGAGGCATTGGCCTGCTTCACGATGAAGGGGATGTTGTGGATGCCGGCGGTCGCCGCCTCGCTGTCCACCGCCAGCGTGGTGGTGCGGACGATGTTCACGCCCTTGTTGGCCTGCACCAGCAACGCCGCCGGATGCACCGGATCGAACACGCCCTTGAAGGGCTGATCGTGGAAATGCTTGTACGGCGCCAGATAGGGGCTGGAGAGATCCTGCTTCACCTTCAGCGGCAGCCCGCTCACGTCGGGGATCACCGGCGCCCCTGGCGTCGGCGGCACGCTGCGGCCGAGCGCCAGCACCGAATCGCCATGCGGGATCGAACCCAGCCGGGCGATGTCGAAGCCGTCGACGACATGGTCGAGCATGTTGAGCCACAGCCCCGGCTCGTGGTGGATCGTGTTCCCCGGCGGGTGCGTCGGCCCCAGCACGGTGCTGTGGGGGAAGTCCTCGGTCGCGATCTGATCGATCACCTGCTCGTAATCCAGCGCAACCAGCGACTGGTCGGCCTGGGTGCCGGTGTCGCTCAGGCCGCGATTGGGCACGCCCTTGTCGACGAGGTCGAACACGAGCGTCTCGTTATACTGGTTGAGCAGCAGACGATAATCGAGCGTCGAGCCCGGCCGCGTCGCGAAGGGCAGCGCGATCATGTTCCAGCCATGCCCCTCCAGCCCGCCTTCGTTCTTCCACACGCCGGGCAGCAGCGCGAGCGGCCCGAGCAGTTCGTCGCCGCGCAGCCCCGTGGAAAGGACACGGCCGCCATCCTTGAGCGCCATAAGCGTAGCCGCACTGAGCACCATCGGTCTTCTCCCATCAGCGTGAAACGGAAGGTCGCGCCGTCAAATGCCTTCGACGAGCAGCCGCGTGTCCGGTAGCTTTTCGAGATAGGGAATCTGGAGATCGGGCCGCGCCATCCGCGTGAGCGCATTGAGCGCCGCGGCGATCGCTCCCTCCTGCCAGCCGGGCAGCGACGAGAGCTGGTCGCCGACGACGAAGAATACCGGATCGGAAAGCTGCCCCGTGCCATCGTACACGCCGGTGCCCTGGGCCAGATGGTTGAAGTGGCGCGCGGCATCCTCGGGGCCGCCCACCGCCTGCCAATAGGCCCAGCCGCCCTTGATATAGGGCATGTTCTGCCACGCGATCGCAATGCCGTCATGCAGGCCGTCGCCGAACGCCTTGCCGAAGTTACGCGCGCCTGCGCGGGCGATATCGAGCCGCTCGCCGACGGTCTTCTTGCCCCAGCTATAGGCGATCGCGCCGAAATTATACGCGCCGGTCAGCACGCCCTTGCGATCGTGATAGGCGGTGGAGGGATACCAGATCTGGACGATCTCGTCGGCGCTCCAGCTGATCCCGCCGAAGATCGGCACCACGCCCTCCTCGGCATCGGGAGCGACCAGCGTGTCGAGCTTCAGCCCGGCGTCATGGCCATGGGTGATCAGCTTGCCCTGCCACAGCCGCCGATCGGCCTGCCAGCCGACCTTGGTCGTCGCGGCGAGGAACTTGTCCTGATACTCGCCCTGCGCATTGACCCGCGGCCGGGCCTGGGCGGCAAACACCGCCTTCAGTCCCTCCTTGAACGGTGCCGCGAAGCCCTGCGCGCTATCGCCGGCGAGCAGCTTGTCGGACAGCAGCTTTTCGAGGAACGGCATGGCGAGGTTCGAGAAGCAGTAATCGGCGCGATATTCGATCGTCTCCTCGCTGCCGATCTTGGCGACCTGCACGACGAATTCGCCTTTCGCGTCGTCCCAGTCGATCCTGGTCACCGGGCTGTTGAGGTGCACCGTGCCGCCGAGCGCCGCCACCTGCCGGGCGAAGGCGCGCTGCACCTGGTCCATGCCGCCCACCGGCTGGAAGATCGTCTGTTGCCAGAGGAAGTCGCTGGGCTGGTAGAAGCGCGTCTGCGCCCAATATTCGGAGGCCAGCAGATCCTGGAGCTTGATCGCCTCGGCGATCTCGCCCGCTGCGACCCCGGGCAGCACGTCGAAGCCGGCGCGCGAGATTGCGTTCTCGAATCCCTCGGTGCCCGCGGTCGGCGCATATCGGCCATATTGGTCCAGCTCGCCGAAACTGATCATCAGGTCCTGGAACTTGGCCACCAGCCCGGGCTGTTCGGCGGGCGGGATGGCCAGGGTGGGGTCGGCCAGCAATTCCGCGGCATGGTCGTGCACGAGATGCGCGACCCAGCCACGCAGATTATGGTCGATCTGCCGATAGACCTGCGGCCCCTGCAGCGGCCCCTCGTTCAGGTGGACGAGGTTGGACATCGAATTCATCACATAGACTTCGATGGCGACGCCGAATTCGCGCAGATAGCTGAGCAGCCGCTTGTGCGAGGACGGGATGCGCCCCGGCCCGGCATTCAGATAGGGCTCCGCATCCCCGACCGGCCACTGGAAGCGGACGACCTGGGTTTCGCCCGGCTCGGAGCCGAACAATGCGTCGTCCCGATCCTCGGTCAGCGTGTCGCCGGTGCGCAGCGACAGGCAGCGGCCGCCGGTGCGGTTCTGGGCCTCGAGCACCGTCACCTCCATGCCGGTGCGGTGGAACAGCAACTCATAGGCGGTGGTCAGCCCCCCAACGCCAGCGCCGAGGATCAGTGCGCGCTTGCCGACGAAGCTGCCTTCGTCCAGCCGGACCGGCCCGGGCGTGATGCGCAACTGCTCGTTGGTCGCCTCCGCAAGCGCGGCCCAGGCCGCTGCCTGGGGATGCGCACGCAGATAGTCGGCGCGGCTGATCTTGTTCGACATGCAAGTCCTCCCCCCATGTACGGGTCATGCCGCAACGCCCCCCGGCGTGCACGCACCCGTTCCGATCATGCAATATACGCGACGCGCATCAGACTAGTATGCGCATGTAGTTCAACCGCCGGACTCGGCGACTTTACTACAAAGATCGTAACACGAGACTCGTCCTTCAACAACAACGCGCCCGTATCATTTCGGATATAATGATCATGTCGCACAGAGCCGAAATATCACCCCGGAATCCTCAAGTTGTGCGAGGATTTGCGCGGCGAAATATGATCAGCTTTGGCTCAATGTATTTTACGCAATCGTTTGACCAACAGGGCGGCGCGCGAGTCGGCGCCGGCGGACGGCACCGCGCCGCCTGCCGTTCGCCCTGCTGTCTGGCCCTTCGATCAGGCCGCGCGCGCCGCCCGCAGCACGATCTTGCCGCCGAGCAGTGGCTCGGCCCGCGGACCGTCCGCCACCGCCGCGACGGTGATCGTCCCCGGCCGCCCGGTCGACTGGACGATCACCTGCGCCAGCCCGTTGAACAGCGAGCGGCGCGGTTCCTTGTCGCTTTCCAGGCAATTCGGATCGCCATTGCCCACCCCGATGATCGCGCCCGGCCCCGAAATGGTGAAGGCGAGCTTGTCCATCGCCGTCGGCACCGGCCGCCCGCGCGCGTCGAGCAGCTCTGCCTTGAGCATCGACACGTCGCGGCCGTCGCCGGCGATGGTGGTGCGATCGGCGGTGAGCCGGATGGTGCGGCCAGGGCCGGTGGTCTCGCGCCGCTCGGTCAGCACCCGCCCGCCCTTGCGGCCGCGCGCCTCGATAAAGCCCGGCTGGTACGGCACCTTCCATTCGAGATGGCCGAGCGGCGGCACAGGCTGGCTGCCGAGGCTGCGGCCGTTGACCACCAGCTCCACCGTGTCGCAGTTGGAATAGACCCATACCGACACCGTCTCGCCCTCGCGGCCCTCCCAGTTCCAGTGCGGGAAGACGTGGAGCGACGGCTCGGCCCGCCACCAGGCGCGGTAGTAATAATAACTGTCCTTGGGGAAGCCGCACATGTCGACGATACCGAACTGCGAGCTGATCGAGGGCCAGCCATAGGGCGTCGGCTCGCCGCGATAGTCGAAGCCGGTCCAGGCGAAGCCGCCCGCCGACCAAGGCTTGCCGCCATAGAGCTTCCACCAGGCCTCGGGCGTCTGCCCCCAGGGCACCACCCCGTCATAGCTGTTTACCAGGTTGCGCGCCGGATCGCTGGCATATTCGCCCCGCGTCGCGATCGCGCTCGACGTCTCCGAGCCATAGACCGGCCGCGTCGGGTGCTTGGCGTGGAAGCCCTCGGGATACTGGACCTTGTAGTTGAAGCCGATGATGTCAAGCGGGTCGCTCACCCCCTGCTCGTTGTCGCCATTGACCGCGGCGGAGACCGGCCTTGTGGGGTCGAGCGCATGGCAGCGACGCACCATCGTCGCGGCGATCGGCTTGCCCTGCTCGGCCATCTTGTCCTGGAGCAGCCATTCCTCGTTGCCGATCGACCAGAGGATCACCGCAGGGGAGTTGCGGAAGCGCTTCACCATCACCTCAAGCTGCGCCATCGCCTCGGGATTGGCGCTCATCTGGCGGGTCTCGCACATCACCAGCACGCCCGCCCGGTCGCATTCGGCGATCCATTCGGGCGTGGGCATATTGTGGGTGGTGCGCACCGCGTTGCAGCCCATCTCGCGCAGCACGTTCAGCCGGTAGCGCTGGAGCGCATCGGGCAGCGCCGCGCCGACGCCGGCATGGTCCTGATGGTTGCAGGTGCCCTGGAGCTTCACGGACACGTCGTTGAGGAAGAAGCCGCGATCGGCGTCGAAGCGGAAGCTGCGGACGCCGAAGGTCACCCGGTCCGCATCGCGCACCGCGCCGCCCGCCGCGAGCCGCGCGGTGGCGGTGTAGAGCACCGGCGTTTCGGTCGACCAGCGCTGCGCCTGGGGCAGCGTCGCGCGCACCTGGCTCTCGACGGTGCCGCCCGCCGCCACCGTCACCGCTGGGGCCGAGGCGCGTGCGACGACCGTGCCCGCGGCATCGGCGATGGTCCATTCCACCACCGCCTGCTGCGCGGTATCGCCGTCATTCGCGACCACCGTCGCCAGGTCGAGCGTCGCGCCCGCCCCCTCGGGCGTTGCGCGCACCACGCTGTCCCATTTGCCGAAGTGCAGCGCGTCGTGCTTGGTCAGCCAGACATGGCGGTAGAGCCCCGCGCCTTCGTAGAACCAGCCGTCGCCCAGAGAGGCATCGACCCGCACCACGATCACATTGTCCCCACCGTAATGCAGGAAGTCGGTCAGGTCGAAGCGGAACGAGGTGTAGCCGTCGTTGTGGCGCCCGATGTAACACCCGTTCACCCACAGGATCGCGTCGCGCATCGCACCGTCGAACTCGATCCAGATGCGGCGGCCGCGGTCGGCGGCGGGCACGTCGAAGCGGCGGCGGTACCAGCCGATGCTCGTCTCGGGATAGCGGCGGCCGAGCGGCTTGAAGCCATGGCCGCGGTTGCTCGCATCGCCACTCTGATCGTCGCGGACGAAGGGAAGCTCCACCGCCCAGTCGTGCGGCAGGTCGAGCGCGCGCCAATCGGCATCGTCATAGTCGGTCTTGGCCAGCTTGAAGTCACCGGTCTTGGCGAAATCGCCCTGCCCCATGCCGAAGCCGAAATCCTTGGCCGGATCGCTGCCATGGCCGAAGTTGAACCGCCAGCCGCTATCGAACGGCAGCATTTTGCGCGGCGCCAGGCCCACGTCGCGCGCCGGCAGCGGGTCGGCGGGTGTCGCGGCGCGCACCATTTGGGGCAGCAAGGGCGCCGCGGCGGCGAGCGCGAGCATGGTACGGCGAGAAGGATCTAGCAGGTGTTCGGTCACAGTCGGGTCCCCTTTTGGCGGCCCGCCAAGGCCGCAAGACAACGGCTTCGGCTCAAAAACTACGACGAATGGGCGCTTGCCACATGAAAATCGGCTTGCAAATATGCCAGCATTACCGGTGCGCGCGACGTGCCGGAACACGGCAGGAGGAGCGGATGACCAACTTCACCAAGCGCGAGATACTGGCCGGATCGTTCGCGACCGCGCTGGCCGTGAAGGCGGGCACCGCCCGCGCACAGACCCCGCCGGCCAGGCTGCCGGGCGCGGACGTCACCCCGGTCGCGGCGCCGGGTCCGTTCCAGCCCACCGGCGCCTCGCTTTCCACCTACAAGACGCCCGACTGGTTTCGCGACGCCAAGTTCGGGATCTGGGCGCATTGGGGCCCGCAGGCAGTCGCCGGCCAGGGCGATTGGTACGCCCGCTTCATGTACGTGCCCGGCCACCCCCATTACGAACACCACCTCAAAACCTACGGCCATCCCTCGGAAAAGGGCTACAAGGACCTCCTCCCCCTCTGGACCGCGGACAAGTTCGATCCGGAGGCGCTGGTGACGCGATACGAAGCCGCGGGAGCAAAGTATATAGTATCCATGGGCGTCCACCACGACAATTTCGACCTGTGGAACTCGCGCCATCACCGCTGGAACGCGGTGCAGATGGGCCCCAAGCGCGACATCGTCGGCGCCCTGCGCGCCGCCGCCAAGCGCCGCGGCCTGCGCTTCGGCGTGTCCGAGCATCTCGGCGCCAGCTACAACTGGTGGTATCCGAACCAGCTCTACGACCAGTTCTGGCCGAAGATGGGCAAGCGCTACGACGGCGCCGATCCGCGCTTCGTCGATCTCTACCATGGCAATCACGACGAGCCCTATCTCGGCGACGCGGCCACCTGGTACACGCGCAATCCCGAGTATCAGCGCCACTGGTTCGCCCGCATCCGCGACCTGGTCGACCAGTATCAGCCCGACCTGCTCTATTCGGACGGCGGCGTGCCGTTCGGCGAGATCGGCCGGTCGATGGTCGCGCATCTCTACAACAGCAGCATCGCGCGCACCGGCAAGCTCGACGCGGTGTACAGCCACAAGGCGCTCGGCTCCGGCGAGTTCGACAAGACATGGGGCGCGCAGGACGTCGAGCGCGGCGTCCTCGACGGGATCGACCCCCTCCCCTGGCAGACCGACACCTCGAACGGCGACTGGTTCTACAACGAGCACGACCGCTACAAGTCGACCGACGAGGTGCTCACCATGCTCGCCGATATCGTGAGCAAGAACGGCAACATGCTGCTCAACGTCGTGCTGCGCGCCGATGGCAGCCTGCCGCCGCAATCGGACCAGCTGCTGACCGAGCTGGCCGCGTGGATGGCGGTCAACGCCAGCGCCATTCACGGCACCCGCCCCTGGCACATTTATGGCGAGGGCCCGACCAAGCCCAAGCAGGGCGCCTTTCAGGAGCGCGCCGCCTATACCCCGCAGGACATCCGCTTCACGACAAAGGGCGAGACGCTCCATGCGATCACGCTCGGCGAACCCAAGGGACCGGTGGCGATCACGTCGCTCGCCCGCGGCAACCCGCACGAGCGGCGCAAGGTGCGCGGCGTCAAGCTGCTCGGCCATCGCGGCAGGATCGACTTCCAGCAGACCGACCAGGCGCTGGTGATCACGCCCCCGGCCAGCCTGCCGACGCGCCACGCCAGCGTGTTCGCCATCACCTTCGGCTGAACCTTTGTTCGGACATGCGCTGCGGCGCATGTCGCGGCACCGGCCCGCTCCCCCACCCGGCCACCCATAGAATACTGCCGTTGGGTGGCCGGGTGGGGGAGCGGGCCGGTGCCGCCTCGAAATTCGCGCTTCCGCGAATTTCCAAACGGCGCTTCAGCCCGGCTGGTAGCCCAGCCGCTCGGAGATCCGCTCGCACGCGGCGCGCAGCTTCTCGCGCGCCGCGTCGCTGTCCATCACCTGCGATCCGTCGATCAGCGCGAGGAACGGGATGGTCAGCGCCGCGACGATGCGGCGGTCGAAGCCGAACACCGGGAAGCTGATGTCGGTGACGCCGAAGGTTACCGGGCTCTCGCGGCTGTCATGGCCCTGCCGCTGCACCGTCGCCAGCCGCTCGGCCAGCCAGGCGCGGTCCACCGGCGCCCCCTGCTCCGCCTCGGCGGCCCGCACCATCCGGTCGACGAGATCGGGATTGGAGAAGGCGAGCATCACCTGCCCCGAGCAGCTGCGCAGCAGGTCGATATGCGCCCCCACCTTGAGCGCGAAGCCGCGGGTGGCGGGCGATTCCTCGCGCGCGACGACCAGGCCGTGGCCATGGCTCGCGACGACGAGATGGCACGACTGCACCGTGTCGCGCGCCAGCATCTGCATCTCGGGCATGGCCGCGCGGACGAGGTCCTGCGACGGCGTCGCGCGCAGCGCCACGTCGAGCAGCTTGTACGCCACCGCATAGCGATCGGTCGCCTCGGAGCGGCGCAGATAGCCGAGCTGCTCCATCACCACGACGATGCGGAACAGCTCGCCCACCGATCGCCCGAGATCGGCCGCCATCTCGCTGACCAGCGCCCCTTCGGGCCGGCCGGCGAGCAGCTCGATCACTTCGAACGCCTTTTCGATCGCGGGGGCAGAATAGGTCTTTTTCGACCCGGGTCGCGCCATGGGGACTCCTGTTGCGTGGCCCCCTTCCCTCGCCCGAAAGCGGGCCGTGCGCAACGGGGCTCGGTTCGTCCCCCAAAGCGCGGGTCTCGTCGCGCCGCCATTGTTCTCGCGCGGCGCCTGCGCATTATCCACAGCGACTGCCACGAACCAGCGTAAATGGCTGGAAACTTTCGATGAAGCGAACGTTAGATCAAAGTTAGTTCTGGGGAATGGATTTGTCGCAAGATGCCTGAAGGGGAACCCGTGGTGGCCGTAGCCCTTCTCACCGAACGCGACATCGCGCGCTGCGGCGACGCGCTCAGCCGCTGCTATCGGCTGGACGACAGCACCGATTTCGACGGCCTGCTCCGCCTGATCGATCAGGCCGACGACGCGCTCCAGACCCGCATCCCGGTTTCGCGCTCCTAGCATCGACTGTCACGCCAGCTTCATCCAGAGCGGCTAGCCCTGCGCCAAACGCGGGCGATCTCAGGATGAAAGGGGGCGAATCGCCATGGCGACAAGCGGGTTGCGCGCCGAACCTTTGTCCTTCGGCGGGACGGGGCGATGAACGAAATGACCAGCCTGGCCGCACACCGCCGCGCGGTGTCGGAGGAAGTCGCGCTGCGCGAGGCGCTGTTCCGCTTCGTCCAGGCGCGGCTGCGCGACTCGCACGACGGCGAGGACATCGTCCAGGAAACCTATATCCGGCTATATGACTATCGCCGCTCGCGCAGCGTCGCCGATGTCGGCGCCTTCTGCTTCGCGGTCGCCCGCAACCTGGTGTTCGACCATTTCCGCCGGATGCGCGCCGCCCCCCGCCCCGCCGAGCTGGCCGAGGACATTCCCTGCACCCAGCCGCGCGCCGAGGAGGTGCTCGACTATCGCCAGCGGGTCGACATCCTGGTCCGCGCGCTCAAGGTGATGCCGCCGCTCCGCCGCGAGATCTTCCTGCGCCGCCGGCTCGACGGCGTGGCGGTGGCGATCATCGCCGCCGATCTTGAGATGAGCCCCGCCGCGATCGAGAAGCACTGCGTCCGCGCGGTCGCCGATCTCCGCGCCGCGCTAGAACGCCGCGGCCTGCCCGGCGGTGCGGCGCGATGAGCCTCAATCCCACCCGCCGCGCCGCGCTGCACGACGCCGCCCGCTGGGCGATGCGCGAGGATGACGCCGTGCTGCGCGAGGCCCCGCCCGCCGCCGCCGGCGAGGTGCAGGCGATGCTCGACGATCGCGCGCTGTCCGACGCGATGGCCCAGCTGCCGCGCCTGTCGGACGCGGATATCCGCGCACTGCGCAGCCGCCGCCGCACCGCGATCGGCACCGGCGGCCTGCTCGGCATCGCCGCGGTGCTCGGCATCGGCGGCTGGCACGCGGGCTGGTACCGCGCCGCCGCGCCCGCCCCGCTCCATTACGAGACCGCGCGCGGCCAGATGCTGGACGTGAAGCTGGCCGACGGCAGCGCGGTCCACCTCAACGGCGCGACCAGCCTCGACGTGACCCTCGACGACCACCGTCGTAGTGTCACGATGCAGCGCGGCGAAGCCTATTTCGACGTCGCCCACCTGCCCGATCGCCCCTTCACCGTCCATGCGGGCGGCGCGGCAACCCAGGTGCTCGGCACCGCCTTCGATATCGACATTGCCGCCGGCGGCGTGCGCCTCGCCGTCTATCGCGGCAAGGTGCGCTTCGGCGATGCCGCCGCAGCGGTGATCGTCCCCGCCGGCTGGCGGACCCGCTTCGCCGAGGGCCGCGCCCAGGCCCCGACCCGCTTCGACGCCGCGCAGAAGGACTGGCGTGACGGCTGGCTCGACATCGACGCGATGCCGCTCGGCGACCTGGTCGATGCGCTCAACCGTCGCGGCGGGCCGCTGATCGCCCCGCCGCCGCCGAGCCTGCGCGGCCTCGCCGTCTCCGGCCGTTTCCGGCTGGATTCGCCCCAGGCGCTGCTCGACGCGATGGGGCTCGCCTATGGCTTCCGTACCGCGCGCGTCGGCACGCAATTGCGGCTGGAATCCACCGGCGCCGACGACGCCAATTCGTCACGTCCATGACATTGAACTGCAACACAATTCTTTTGTCCGGAAGCTGATCGGCCCCCGTCTTCCTCGCTAGCGGCGCACGCGCGCCGGAGTGGAGGGAAGACCAACAATGACACGCATCCAGGGGATTTCACGCATGGCACTCGCCATCCTGCTGGCAGCGCCCGCGATCGCGCAAGCGCATGCCGCCGACGCGACGATGGCGGCGCAGCGCCGGTTCGACATCGCGCCGAGCGACCTGCGCACGGCGATCTCGCAATTCTCGCAGGCGACCGGTCTGCAGGTCGTCGTGGCGCCGAGCGCCGTCGCCGGGCGCCGCACCGCCGGGGTGCGGGGTGCCCTCAGCGTCCGCGCCGCGCTCGACCAACTGCTGCGCGGCTCGAACCTCAGCGCCGCGGTGCATGGCGGCATCGTCGTGCTGACACCGTCGCGCGCCGCCGCCCCGGCCCCGCGCCGCACCGTCCGCAGCGAAGCGCCCGCGCCCGTCGCCGCAGCGCCGATGCAGACCGCGCAGGCCGATCCGCAGGATCCGGACACCGCCGAGATCGTCGTCTCGGGTTATCGCGAGAGCATCGCCGCAGCACAGGAGCTCAAGCGCCGCGCGGTGGGTGCCGAGGACGACATCGTCGCCACCGATATCGCCGCCTTTCCCGACCTGAACCTCGCGGAATCGCTCCAGCGCGTGCCGGGCATCACCATCACCCGCGACAGCGGCGAAGGCCGCCAGATCGCGCTGCGGGGCCTGGGCGCCGACTTCACCCGCACCCAGCTCAACGGCATGGAAGTGCTGGGCAACACCGCCTCGGGCATGGACAATCGCGGCTCGGTCAGCCGCTCGCGCTCGTTCGACTACAGCCTGTTCGCCTCCGAGCTGTTCAACCGCATCTCGGTGCAGAAATCCTATGCGGCCGAGCAGGACGAGGGCGGCCTCGCCGGCACGGTGCAGCTCACCACCGCCAAGCCGTTCGACTATAGCGGCAACAAGTTCGTCGTCTCGGCCAAGGGCCAGACCAACAGCAACGCGACCGGCGTGACCCCGCGCGCGGTGGCGCTCGCCTCGGTCCGCTCGGGCGATTGGGGGGCGCTGGTCTCGGTCGCCTACAGCAAGATCAAGAGCAACGAATATGGCTACCGCAACTGGGGCTGGGGCCCGACTAAGTACGGCGCGAAGAATATCGGCGCCGAGATCGATGCCGATACCCGCGCCAAGCTGCTCGCCGGCGTCTACCAGCCGACCGCCCAGTCGCCCTCGACCTGGTACACCGATCGCCAGCGCCTCGGCGTCACCTCCTCGGTCCAGTATCACCCGGGCGACAACTTCAAGCTCGACGTCGACTTCCTCTACGGCCGCCTGTGGGACCATCGCGACGATTATGCGCTGGCCACCGCAGGGAGCAACCCGCTGACCGGCTCGTCCGTGAGCGGCACCCAGGTGATCCACAGCGCGGTGATCGACGACACCAACACGCTGCGCGCGGCAAGCTATACCGGCATCGACCTGCGCTCCGAGCATCACATCGTCGAGAACCACACCGATTTCTACCAGGGCGTCGCCAATCTCAGCTGGAAGCTTAGCGACCGGCTGACGCTGCGCGCGCTGGGCGGCTATGAGGAATCGGATTTCGGCCAGCCGGTGTTCGACAAGGTCTTCATGGAGGCCAAGCAGACCGCGTTCAGCTACGACACGCGGCCGCAGATCCCGGTCAACACCTATGGCATCGCGATCACCGATCCGAACCTGTGGACCGTCCAGCGGCTCGACGTGCAGGAAAACAAGATCGTCAACCGCTATACCAACGGCAAGCTCAGCGCCGAGTATGACCTGGGCAACGGGCTGATCTTCAAGGCGGGCGGCGCCTACAAGCACTTCACCAACAGCGGCTACACCTGGGCCAACAAGGTGTTCCACAACGTGCCCGCCAACATTCCGGTGTCGAACGACCTGAAGCAGCTGGTCGGCCCCAAGACGCTGCTCCAGTACATCGTCGGTAATGTCGACGGCGTCTATGCCGCGATCGGCGACAAGCGCAACCTCACCGCCGCCAACCTCCAGGCGGGCAGCGACTACAAGGTCGACGAGAAGACCTGGAACGGCTTCGCCCAGCTCGACCTCGACACCATAGTCGGCGGCATGCGGCTGCGCGCCAATGCCGGCCTGCGCTATTATTCGACCGACCTGACCTCGTCGGGCAATCTCGCGGTCGGCACCGCCTTCGTGCCGGTGGTGATCAAGGACAACAGCCATGGCTGGCTGCCCGCCGCCAACATGGCGCTCGACCTGACCAAGACGCTGGTGTTCCGCCTCAGCGCCGATCGCAACATCAACCGCCCGGGCCTGGGGGACCTCGCCGCGGCGGGATCGATCACCACGCGGCCGAACGGCGGCAGCCTCAGCCTCGGCAACCCGTTCCTCAAGCCGTTCAAGGCGACCTCGGTCGAGACCTCGCTCGAATGGTATATGGACAGCCGCGGCTTCGCCTCGGTCGGCTTCTTCTACAAGAACATGGACACCTATATCTCGCCGAGCACGGTGACGATCCCCTATGGCCAGACCGGCCTGCCGCTGTCGCTGCTGATCCAGGGCCAGGACGCCAACACCCCCTATGACGTGAGCCAGCCGATCAACGGCCCCGGCGCGGACATCAAGGGCGTGGAAGTCGCCGTGCAGCACGACTTCACCTTCCTGCCGGCACCCTTCGACCACCTCGGCGTCACCGCCAACGGCACCTGGTTCGAGGGCAAGCAGCAGGGCAAGGTGGGCAACAGCTTCGTCACGCTGCCGCTGTTCAACCTCTCCAAATGGGCGGCGAACGCGACGCTCTATTACGAGGACCTACGCTGGGGCATCCGCGTCTCGGACGCCTATCGCAGCAAATATTACACCGGTCTCGGCACGGTAGGGAATGTCGGCGACTGGATCCGCGGCACCCACAATATCGACGCCCAGGCCCATGTGAACCTCCGCCCGGGCATCCGTCTGATCGCGGAGGGCATCAACCTCACCAACGTGCCGATCGAGCAGTTCGCCGGCGGCGCGATCGCGCGGCGCGTGGTCTACACCACCAGCGGCCGCACCTTCACGCTGGGCTTCAGCGCGGAGTTCTGAGGCACGGAGACGAGCCGGTACGGATGCCCCCTCCCTTTGTCATCCCGGCAAAAGCCGGGATCCATTGGGGGCTCCGTATCGGCGCTTGCTGGAACCGAGAGGCGACTGGATCCCGGCTTTCGCCGGGATGACGGCCCGGAGCGGGTGCATGGAAAAGGGCGGCAGCGGACACCCCGCTGCCGCCCTTTTGCCGTTCAGCCGCGCGGGGGTGCCTGGGTGACCGGCAGGCGAATGTGGAACAGGTTTTCCGAAACCTCCTCCATCTGCACCGGCCCGCTGGCGGCATAGCCCAGCGCCTCGACCGTGTGCGCTAGGCCGCCGAGCAGCATTTCCTGCCGGGTGGCGAGAAAGGCGTCGTCGGTGGGTGGCGGAATCGTCGCGGTGACCGCGCAGCCGCGGGCGTCGCAGCCGAACGCCACGTCGCGCAACAGCGGATAGGTCCGGCGGACCTGCGCCGTGACCTGTGCGGGCGGGGCCGCGACGGTGGTGGAGACGCTCGCCGACACCGGCGTCGGCGGTGCCGACAAGGGCTGGGCGGCGATGGTGACGAAGCCCTGGGGCGCAGGCGGCGGTGCGGACCCCGCCGTGCCGAGCAGCCCCCACCCCACAGCCAGCGCCGCCAGCGCAGCGCCGGCGACCAATATGCGGGTATGTTTCATGTCCTGCGCTCCATGGCCGATATCCCCGCGCCGCCCGAAGGCGACGCGGGGACCGTTCCGATCAGCAGAGCGTCGAGCCGGCCGGGCAACCCGGCGAGTTGGACCCGGAATCGACATCGGGGTTGAAGCCCGGCGTGATGCCGGTGTTGAGCGCCGCCTTCAGCGATCCGGCGAAGCGCGCGTCCTTGATCTCGAAATTGCCGCTGCCGAAATCATAGTTCGCCACCGCGTTGCGCACGGCGAGCGAAGGATAGCCGTTCCAGCTGACCAGCGGCTGCACCACCCAGCTGCCGGTGCCGTTTTCGGGCGGCTCGTCCCCGCTATCGGTCTTCGAGAAGCGGAACAGGTGCGAGAAGCCCAGCGTCTCGTAGTGGAAGACCATCTTCACATGCTGGCCGCCGTTCGCGTCGGTCTGGAAGCGGAGCTGGCCATCCTTGGTCGCACGGGTCTCCCAGTTGCCGTGGGCGCCGCGGGTGACGCCAACGATCGCGCTGTTGGTGCCCGCATCGGTGGTCCAGACGATGATCGTCTCCCAGTCATAGGCGTGCGAGAAGTCCGACTGCCAGAAATAGGCATAGACCCGCGCGCAATAGCCGTTGTTGCAGCGGGCGCGGACATAGGCGTTGCTGGTACGCAGATAGTCGGGGTTGCGGCACGAGGCCGGCGGCTTGGTCGCGTAGGTCGATGCCTTGGCGCTGATCGCGCCCGAGGCGTTCACCGCGGGCACGTTGAAGCAGACGTCGGTGTCGAAATCGAGCGCGGGCTGGAAGCGCTTGTCGAGCGCGGTCGCCAGCTCGGGCAGCGGCGCGACCGGTGCGGGCCAGCCCTGCGCATGCGCAGCCTGGAAGGGCAGCACGGCAAGCGCGACGAGCGCCGCCCTGGGCAGAAGATGACGGGTGGTGGCGGTGGTACGTCCCTTGGTCATACGATCTCCATGCAGGTCCCAGAGCGGCTGCGCGTTACGTTCGTCCGGCCGCGAGGGACCGCCCGCGACCTGGAGATTCCGGCAATCGAGGCGTACGGGCGTCGCGCGATTGCGCGGCCCGTCTCCGTGCTCAGCAGGAAGACGGGCTGGCGTGCAGATCCGGACAATTTAAATGTGCGTGGGAAGCGCTACGGGAGCGAAGCGCGCACATCGCGGCTTGCTCAGCGGAACATCGCCTAAGCGACTAATAACGTTACCGCTTGCGTGCCGGTTATGGTAAACGCCAGCGCATGGCCGACATAGCGCTCCCTTCCCCTGAAGTCGTCATGAGGGTTCGGCAGAGATAAGCGGCAAGGCCTGTGCACCAACCTGCGTTGTCATTGGGGGACATATGATACGAAGCATAGTAGCGCTGGTTCTAGCCTTCCTCTCAACACCCGCTGTCGCCACCACCTATGTCGGCACATCGTCGACCGGCACCCTGATCGATATCCCGGGGCTCTCCACGCCGGGTACATATCGCCTGGATTTTAGCTTTAGCCGCCCGCTTTATGTGTATTTCGAGGCTTATATTTACCGGGAGTTTTGGTGGTATCGGGATGGAGAGTATATCGCGAGCAACGACGGCCCTGATTTTTTCAGCTACTTGCCAGATGACCGGGTGCAGTCGAATTCGCTATGGTGGATCGTTTCCGGACCCTTCAGCGGATGGCGGGGCGACATCTTCGAGATAGGCTATTACCGGGTCGACGGAAACCGGATCTCCTTTGGCGACCCGGACGATCCGAGCCCGTACAGCTATCGGGTCGACGTCACTTCCGTGCCCGAACCTGCACAATGGACGCTGCTGATCACCGGCTTCGGTCTTGCCGGCGCGGCGTTGCGGCGTCGCGTCCGCGCCAGCACCCGTTCGGCAGCGACCGCCTGATCGCACAGCGCGCCGGCGCCGGCATCACGCCCGCGCCGGCGCCAGCTTCCAATAGGTGGCGTAGCGCTCGTGCGCGATGCGGTGATAGGGGATCAGCCGCACCGGGGCGCCGTCGGCCGCCGCCAGGGTGAACTCCAGCGGCCCGGCGCCCGGCTTGATCGCCGCCGCCAGCGCGGCCGGATCGCCCGCGAGCACCGGCACCTGCACCGGCCCGTCATTGTAGCGGCCGTACTCGCGCTCGTTGACGACGATGTCCGCCCCCTTCGCCAGTCCCTGCGCCCCCAGCGCGCCTGCCAGCACCAGCGGGCCGTAGGTGAACGCGACCACGTCGGGCGCCGCGGGGGCGCTCTCGAACCCGGGCTCCATCACCAGCTGCAGTTCCACCGTGTCGCCATCCTGCCAGCGCCGTGCCAACTCGATCCGGCTGCCCGGCGCCACCGAGCGCGCCGCGACCGCGCCGTTCACCCGTACCATGGCGGTACGGCTCCAGCGCGGATGGCGCAGGTTGAGCGTAAAATCCGCCGGCTTGGCCAGCTTCCAGCGCAGCGTCGTGCGCGGCTCTTCGGGGAAGCGGGTTTCCTGCACCAGCTCGGCGCCCTTGTCGCGCCAGCGCACCGTCGAGGGCAGGAACAGGTTCACATAGAGCGCGCGCTCGTCGTGGAAGTAGATCGAGTCCCGATACTTCACATGGTTTTCCATGCCAGTGCCGGTGCAGCACCAGAAGCTGTGCTCGGGGGTATGGTAGAGCTTCATGTATCCCGGCCGCGCGCCCTGGAAATAGGTCGCCATGCCGCTGTCCGGATCCTGCGAGGCGAGGATGCCGTTGAACAGCGTCCGCTCGTAGTAATCGGCATATTCGGGGCGCGGCTCGTGGAGGAACAGGCTGCGGGTGAGCTTGAGCATGTTGTGCTGGCAGCAGGTCTCCGATCCCTTGGCCGAGAAGACGTGGTTCTCGAAGTCCGCCATCGCGAAGAAATGCTCGTTGTCGCCGTGCCCGCCCGTGGCGAAGGAGCGCGTCTCCGCCACCGTCTTCCAGAAGAACGCCGCGGCGTCGCGATAGCTGGCGTCGCCGGTGGTCTCGTAGACGCGGTGGAAGCCGACCACCTTGGGCACCTGGGTGTTGGCGTGGAGCCCGTCGAGATGGTCGCGCGCCTTGGCGAGCGGGTTCAGCAGCGCCTTGTGCGAGAAGCGCTCGGACAGCGTGCGATAGTCGGCCTTGCCGGTCATCGTGTAGAGATCGGCATAGACCTCGTTCATCCCGCCATGCTCGGTCTCGAGCATCGCCCCGAACTGCGCGTCGGTCAGCGGCCGGCACGCCACCACGCCCCAGTCGGCGAGGCGGAGCAGCGTCGTGCGGGCAGGCGCGCTGTCGGCGAGCAGCGCGCCGTCGCGTAAGCCGGCATAGACCTTGTGCAGCGTATACCAAGGCACGCCGCTGATCTTCTCGCCGCGCAGGTGCGCCGCGACCACGCCCGCGCCGTGCGGGAACGCCGTGACGAGGCCGCTCTTCGCCGCATCCTGGCAGGCGCCCAGTTCGGTGGCGATATAGTCGATGCGCTTCTTGTATTCGGGCTTGGCGGTAGAGCGGAAGGCGAGCGCGCAGGCCGAGAGATAATGGCCGAGCGTATGCCCCTGGCAGTGGATGTCGGCCCAGAGCGGATCCGATTCCCACCCGCCATAGGCCGGCGCCTTGGGGCTGAGCCCGGCATTGACGCGGAACTGGTGGAGCAGCCGGTCGGGCTCGAGCCGCAGCAGATAGGCCTCGGTCGCGCGCTGGGCGTGGAGGAACGGCCCCTCGCCCAGTGTCACGTCCGCCATGTCGAACGGCTGGAGCCTGGCGGGCGCCGCCATCGCGGGGTCCGCCGCCGCCGGCAGCGCCACCCCCAGCCCGCCGATCGCGACCGCGCCGCTTCCCGAACCGGCAAGAAATCCCCGCCGCGACGTTTCGATCGTCATTCCCGCTACCCTCTCCGTGCGTCCGATTTACTCCGGGTTATCAGACCCCTTCCCCCACGCCAACCCTGCGCCGCTTTTCGCTGCACCGCGCAAAAAGCGGCTTCCCAAATGCGGCCGCCTGCCCCAACCACGCGTGCATGGTCGAAAAGATTCTGGGCATCCTTGCCACCTTCACCATTTGGGTCATCTCGAGCGGCGGCTATTTCGGCATCGCCGTGCTGATGGCGATCGAATCCGCCTGCATCCCTTTGCCGTCGGAGATCATCATGCCGTTCGCCGGCTATCTGGTCTCGACCGGCCGGTTCGATCTGTATCTGGCGGCAACCGCCGGTGCGATCGGCTGCAACCTCGGCTCGATCGTCGCCTATGAGGTCGGCAAGCATGGCGGCCGGCCGCTGGCGCTGCGCTGGGGCAAGTATCTGCTGATCGGCCCGGGCGAGATCGACGCGGCGGACCGCTTCTTCGCACGCTACGGCAGCATCGCGGTGCTGATCGGCCGGCTGCTGCCGGTGATCCGCTCGTTCATCGCCTTCCCCGCCGGCGTCGCGCGGATGAAGCTGGTGCCGTTCCATGTCTACACCTTCCTCGGCAGCTGGCCCTGGTGCTTCGGCCTCGCCTGGGTGGGGATGACGCTGGGCGAGAAGTGGGACAGCGATCCGCGCATGAAGGCGGCGTTCCACAGCGCCGATGCGCTGATCGGCGTGGTGCTGGTCGGGCTGGTGGCGTTCTACATCTGGCACCGCGTGCGGGGCATGAAGCAGCGCTGAGAGGCGCCTTCTTCGCGCAAGCCCCCTCCACCATTCGCTGCCGCGAATGGTCCCCCTCCCCCGGCTTCGCCGAGGGAGGAAACACGTACTACCATCGCAGCATAGCGTTTCCTCTCCCGGCGAAGCCGGGGGAGGGGGACCGCGCTGCGCCCGCAGCGTGGTGGAGGGGGCAAGCCGCACGCCGCACGCGCGGAATTACGCCCTTCCCAACCCCGCTTGCACAACTTCCCCCGATCCTCTAGATACAGCCCCCTAGCCGAAAGCGTGGGTGGATTGCACCGGTTCCTGAAAAGGACCGGGCAGCGGACCCATGCCCGAAGCGCCATTTTTCACACGAGGATAGCCCCAGTGGCGAAGACAAGCCCCGTCGAATTCATCAAGCAGGTCCAGACCGAGACCCGCAAGATCGCCTGGCCCACCCGCCGCGAGACGATCATGACCGGCGTGATGGTGATGATCATGACGACGCTGCTCGGCAGCTTCTTCCTCGGCATCGATTCGCTGTTCGACATGATCGTCAACGCCCTCCTCCGCCTCGCGCAGTAAGAGAAAGACCAACACCCATGTCGCGCTGGTACATCATTCACGCCTATTCCGGTTTCGAGGGCAAGGTCCGCGACCAGATCCTGGCCGACGCCACCCGCCTGGGCCTCGATCGCCTCGTCGAGTCCGTCGAGGTGCCGACCGAGACGGTGACCGAAGTGCGCCGCGGCAAGAAGATCCAGTCCGAGCGGAAGTTCTTCCCGGGCTACGTGCTCGCCAAGCTCGAGATGAACGACGACGTCTACCACCTGGTGAAGAACACGCCGAAGGTGACCGGCTTCCTCGGCAGCTCGGGCAAGCCCCAGCCGATCAGCGAGGCGGAAGCCGCGCGCATCCTCAACACCAAGGAAGAAGCGGCCACCGCAGCGCCCAAGGCCAAGCTGAAGGTCGATTTCGACATCGGCGACACGGTCAAGGTGATCAGCGGCAACTTCGCCACCTTCTCGGGCGTGGTCGAGGAACTCGACTACGACAAGAACCGCGTGAAGGTCTCGATCTCGATCTTCGGCCGCGCGACTCCGCTGGAGCTGGGCTTCGAGGACGTCGAACGGGTCAAGTAAGCCGGCCGATCGGCCGCTGCTGCCAAGACAGGAAAGGCCGGGGCGCGATCCCCGGCCTTTTTCGTTTCGCCTCCGTAGTTTGGCGGACTGACGCGTCTTGCGGCAACGTTCCTATAATGCTGGAGGCGCGCCTTCCGCGCCCAGGGGAACGATGCGAGCAGGCGCAATCACAGCCGGTACCATGTTGCTGATCGCAGCGCCTGCCGCCGCGCAGGCGCCGCTGGCGGAGCAGCAGCTCGCGCGCGCCATCGACCGGATGTTCGCCGATCCCCGGGCCGCGCTCGCCGCCGCCCGCGCGGCCGAGAGCGCCGCGAACAACGCTCCCGCGCCGAGCCCCCTCGCCGCCAAGGCCCGCTGGCTCGAAGGCGAGGCGCTGTCGCGGCTCGACCGCGACGCCGAGGCCGAGCCGCTGATCGCGCGCGCGCTCGCGGAGGCGCGCACCCGCTGGCCGAATAGCCGCCTCCACGCCGATCTGCTGATGACCTGGGCAGGCATCCAGCAGAATCGCAACCATGCCGCCGTCGCGCTCGACGCCTTCCAGCAGGCGCACAACCTGTTCCGCAGCCTGCACGAGCCACGCAAGCAGGCCATCGCGCTGGTGATGATCGCTGGCCTGTATAATCGCGCGCGCGACAACGAAGCCGCACTGCGCTATTTTGCCGCCGCACTCGACGCCGATTCCGGCGATCGCAACCTGCGCATGTCGATCTTCAACAATCGCGGCAATGCGCTGCTCGATCTGGATCGCCCCGCGGAGGCCAGACGCGAGTATCAGCAGGCGCTGGCGCTTGCCGACGCATCGGGCGAGCAGGGGCTCAGGGTGCCGGTCCTCAACAACCTGGCCCGCACCGCCCTGCGGCAGGGCAGGCTGGCTGCCGCGCAGCGCTACAGCGACGCCGCCTTCGCCGCGAGCCCGGGACACAGCTCCGAATATGACGGCAACCTCCATGCGCTGCGCGGAGAGATCGCGCTGAAACGCGGCGCGGTGGACGACGCGGTCGCCGATATCGACACGGCCTTCGCGCATATCGCCGATCCGAGCGGACCGGCCTGGCGCGAGGTGCACCAGGCCGCGGTGGACATCTACACCCGCGCCGGCCGCCCCGCCGACGCGCTGGCGCACCTCAAGGTACTGAAGCGCATCGACGATGAAGTCACCAAGGTCGCGACGGACACCAACGCCGCGCTGCTCGCCGCGCGGTTCGATGCGACCAACCAGCAGCTCCGCATCGAGAAGCTGCGCACCAGCGAAGCCAACCAGCGCACCCGCTTCGCCCGCGATCGCGCGTGGTTCCAGCTGCTGCTGGTCGGCGGCCTGCTGTTCGTCGCGGTCGGCGGCGCCGCGCTGCTCGCCTTTGCGCTGTTCCAAATCCATCGCAGCCGCCGCGACCTGGCCGCCAGCAATGCGCAGCTGGGCAAGGCCCTTGCGGCGAAGCGCGAGTTCCTCGCCACCACCAGCCACGAGTTCCGCACCCCGCTGAACGGCATCCTTGGGATGAGCCAGGTGCTGCTCTCGGACGACACGCTCGGCGACGATGCGCGCGGACGCGTCGCGGCGTTGCAGGATGCGGGCAAGGCGATGCAGACGCTGGTCGACGACGTGCTCGATATGGCCTCGCTCGACAGCGGGGAGATCGCGCTCGAACAGTCCCCGTTCGGCCTGCGCGCGCTGATCGAGGATGTCGGACGCCGCTGGGCGGCCGAAGCGGCGCAGCAGGGCCTCGCGTTCACGCTGGACTGCGCCGAGTGCCCGGCGACGCGGATCGGCGACGCGCGCCGGGTCGGGCAGATCCTCCACCACCTCCTTTCCAACGCGGTGAAGTTCACCCCCGAGGGCGGCGTCACGCTGAGCGCCTGCCCCGCAGCGGACGGCGGCGTCGAGATCCTGGTCGCGGATACCGGCATCGGTATCGCCGCCGGCCAGCAGCCGCATATCTTCCGCAAATTCTACCAGGTGGATGGCGGCACCACGCGCGCCTATGGCGGGATCGGCGTCGGGCTGGCGCTCGCCGAGCGGTTCGCCACCGCGATGGGGGGCAGGCTCACGGTCGACAGCGCCCCCGGTGCCGGTGCCCGCTTCCGCCTGCACTTGCCCGAAGGCCTCCCGGTCCCGGCGCCCGAAATCGAACCGGCCGCCTTCCCCTCCGGTCCGCAGCTGTTGCTTGTCGAAGCCAACCCGCTGGCGCGCGGCGTGCTGCTGCACGCGCTGCTCCAGGCCGGGTTCGCGGTGGATGCCGTGGCCACGGAGGCTGCGGCACGCGAACGCGTCGACCAGGGAGGAATCGATCTGCTGCTGGTCGGTGCGGATGCGGCGCCGGGCGGCCTCGCCGCGCTGCTTGGCGCGGGATCGGCCCGCGGCGTCCCCGCGGTCGTGCTGGTCGAGCCCGACAACGCGCTCGACAGCGCAGCCATCGAGACGATGGGTGCGACGCTGGTGCTGGCGAAGCCGATCGCGACCGGCAGCCTCGTCGAGCGGCTGCGGGGTCTGTGCCAGCGGACCGACATCGCAGCGTGACAACAACGGCCGTGGCGGGTGGAGCCGGAGCAGTCGCCCCGGCTCCGGTCCCCCGTTTCGCGCCTCAGAGCACCGTCGGCTCGCGATAGGCGCTGCGTTCGCGCTCGATCTCGTCACGAGTATAGGCCGGCGCCTTGTCGTCGAACGCGGTCCAGCCCGACTGGCGATAGGCCGCGCCGCGCGTCGCCGCATCGACACCGCGACGGTTGAGCACCGCCTCGGCTTCGGGCGCCAGCGAGTCCTCGACGCGCGCGCTCACCAGCGTGCCGCCGCGGCGGACGCCTTCGGAATAGACATGCGCGTCCTCCTCGCTCTCGCCGGCATTCTTGAGCGCACCGACGATGCCGCCGGTGGCCGCGCCGCCGACGCCGCCGATCGCGGCACCCACTGCGGTCGAGGCGAGCCAGCCGGCCGCCACGATCGGCCCCAGGCCCGGGATCGCCAGCAGGCCGAGGCCCGCGAGCAGGCCGCCGACACCGCCCAGCGCCGCGCCGGTCGAGGCGCCGCGCGTCACGTCGCCATGCGCGTTGACGTCGCTCACGTCATGGTCGCCATGCGTGTTGTTGGCGACGATGCTGAGATCGCTGTGCGGCACGCCGAGGCGCTCGAGGTCGGTCACCGCGGCCTTGGCATCGGAATAATCGTCGAACAGACGGGTAATGGTCCGGCTCATGGCATTTCTCCTGCAGAATTCGTGGGGTTAGCGCGCGGTGATGTTGCCCTTGTAGTCGAGCGTCACGGTCACCTTCTTGCCGTTCTTCATCGCCATGCCCTGCCAGGCGCCGTTCTCGGTGCCCTTCAGGCCCGCGATGTCGGTATAGCCCGCCTTGGCGAGCCGGCCCTTGGCCTGGCTTTCGGTGAAGGAGCTGTGGCCCTTTGCGGGCGTCGCGACATGGTGCGCGGTGCCGTCCTTGACGACCGGGTTGTGCGAGCCCGACTGGCCGCTGCTCTGCGCAGCCGCCCCCGTCGTCGCGAGCCCAAGCGCCGCGACGGCCATGATGATGCGTTTCATGCCCATTCTCTCCAATACTGATGTCCACGCGTGCCGAACCCTCCCGGCCGAGTGGAGATTTGCTAAACGGGTGAGGGACTTGATTGGTTCATCGGCGCCGATCACGGTCCACCGCTTGCCAGCGCCGCCGCGCCTCGCCACTGTCCCGCCGAACACCCAGGGGACTTTCATGCAGCACACCACCAGAGCCCAGACGCGAGCGCGCGTCGTGCTCGCCGCCGTCATCGCCGCTGCCGCCTTGTGGATCGGCATGGCGTTCGTGCCCGCGATCCTGTGGGCGGGCGTGCTCGCGATCGGGGTCGAGCCGCTGCGGGTGTGGCTGATCGCCCGCCTGCCCCGCCCCACGCTGGTCGCGGCGCTGCTCACCTTGGGCGTGCTGCTGATCGTGTTGATCCCGCTGTCGATCGCGATCAGCCAGGCGCTGGTCGAGGCGCAGTCGGTCGCCGGCTGGATCGCCGATGCCCGCGCGCACGGCGTGCCGCTGCCCGACTGGGTCGCGCGCCTGCCCTGGGGCCGCGAGCAGGTCACCGCCTGGTGGAGCCTCCACCTCGCCACCCCCGAAGCTGCCGCCGCCGAGTTCGGCCGGCTCGACCAGTCGCTGTGGCGCAGCCATTCGCAGGCCTTCACCCACAGCCTGATCCGCCGCGTGGTGGTGTTCGGCTTCACCCTGGTCGTGCTGTTCTTCCTGCTGCGCGACCGCGACAACATCGTCCGCCAGCTCGAGCGCGGCGCGACCCGCGCGTTCGGCGACGCGGGCGATCGGCTCGGCCGCCAGATCTTCGCGGCGGTGCGTGGCGCGGTAGACGGCATGGTGCTGCTGGGGCTGGCGCAGGGCATCCTGATGGCGATCCTGTTCGTGATCGGCGGCGTGCCGCACCCGATCCTGCTCGGACTGTTCTCGGGGCTGGCCTCGATCATCCCGTTCGGGCTGGCGGTAGTGCTGGTGCTGGCGCTGCTGCTGCTGCTCGCCAAGGGCGCGGTGATGGCGGCGATCATCGTCGGCGCGATCGGCTATGCGCTCAACTTCGTGATCGACCATTTCCTGCGCCCGAGCCTGATCGGCGGAACGACGCGCCTGCCGTTCGTCTGGGTGCTGATCGGCATCCTCGGCGGCGTGGAGACGATCGGCCTGCTCGGGCTGTTCGTCGGCCCGGCGGTGATGGCGGCGCTGGTGCTGCTGTGGCGGGAGTGGGTGGCCGAGGGCGATATTGGCGGCGCCGAGGCCGGGCATACGGTGCCGTGAAACAATCCTCCCCTGCAAGGGGAGGTGGCAGGCCGAAGGCCTGACGGAGGGGTGTCAGCGGTGGAAAAGCGGGTGCCCGCCCCCACCGGCTACACCCCTCCGTCGCGCTGCGCGCGCCACCTCCCCTTGCAGGGGAGGATCTTCGGGTTACGGCAACCCTTGCCTCCCGCCCCCCTTTCCGCTAAGGCCGCGCGCTTCCAAGCACACAGCTCGGGAACCATGCGGGAGGCGGCCTCTGGTCGTCGCTTGTACCGCTCGACTTGAAAGAGAGTGACATGGCTAAGAAGATTACCGGCTATATCAAGCTGCAGGTGGCCGCCGGCGCCGCAAACCCCTCGCCGCCGATCGGCCCTGCTTTGGGTCAGCGCGGCGTGAACATCATGGAATTCTGCAAGGCGTTCAACGCCGCGACCGGTGACGTCGAGAAGGGCACCCCCCTTCCCACCGTCATCACCGTCTATGCGGACCGTAGCTTCTCGTTCGAGACCAAGACGCCCCCGGCGACCTATCTGCTCAAGAAGGCGATCAACCTGAAGTCGGGCTCGAAGGAGCCGGGCAAGGCTGTCGCGGGCAAGATCAAGCGTTCGCAGCTGTCGGAAATCGCCCAGGTCAAGATGAAGGACCTGAACGCGAACGACATCGAAGCCGCGACGAAGATCATCGAAGGTTCGGCCCGCGCGATGGGCCTCGAAGTGGTGGAGGGCTGATTCCATGGCAAAGCTGACCAAGAAGCAGAAGACCTGGACCGTCGACCCCGTGAAGCTGCACGGCGTGGATGAGGCGATCGCGCTGGTGAAGCAGTATGCGACCGCCAAGTTCGACGAGTCGATCGAAGTCGCGCTGAACCTCGGCGTCGATCCGCGCCACGCCGACCAGATGGTCCGCGGCGTCGTGACGCTCCCGGCCGGCACCGGCAAGACCGTGCGCGTGGGCGTGTTCGCCCGCGGCGCCAAGGCCGAGGAAGCCCTGGCCGCCGGCGCAGACGTCGTCGGCGCCGAAGACCTGATGGAAGCCATCCAGGGCGGCAAGATCGACTTCGATCGCTGCATCGCCACCCCGGACATGATGGGCCTGGTCGGCCGTCTCGGTAAGGTGCTGGGTCCGAAGGGCCTGATGCCGAACCCGAAGCTCGGCACCGTGACCATGAACGTCGCCGAAGCGGTGAAGGCCGCCAAGGGCGGTCAGGTGGAATACCGCGTCGAAAAGGCCGGCATCATCCACTCGGGCATCGGCAAGGTGAGCTTCTCGAACGAAGACCTGCGCCGCAACTTCGACGCGCTGGTCGACGCGGTCGTCAAGGCCAAGCCGGCGGGCGCCAAGGGCAAGTACCTCCAGAAGGTCGCCCTGTCCTCGTCGATGGGCCCGGGCGTGAAGGTCGACACGGCGGAAGTCGCCGCGGCCTGATCCTTCGGGAACCAAGCAAACGAAAAGGGCCGGGCAGCGATCCCCGGCCCTTTTTGCATGCAAAGCCCTCTCCCGCCTGCGGGAGAGGGTTGGGTGAGGGTGACAAGGGTGAGTGCGGCGGATCACGCCTCCTCGCCCCCCAGCCGTCATCCCGGCGAAAGCCGGAATCCATTGGGGTCACCGGCACGGCGCTTGCTGAATCGGAGTGGCGAATGGATCCCGGCTTCCGCCGGGATGACGCGAGAAGGGAGCGGAGTGGCCCCGCCACACCCGGTACAAACGGTTTCGAGCTTAACACAGCACCGTAATGCCCCGGTAACAAAACCCCGCTGCCGTTTCACCGCATTGCAATCAAACCGACACGGCGCCGTTCCGACTCCTCGTTAGGGGCGCTCCCACAAGACCAATAAGGGTCCAGGGAGAATCCAGTCATGCAACCCCATTCCGCGCTGCTTCGCGCGACCTCGGCGCTCGCCCTCACGCTGGCGACGCTCGCCCCCGCCTATGCCCAGACGACCCCGCCGCAGGACGACGCGTCCGGCGCCGACGAGATCGTCGTCAACGGCAGCTATGCGCGCAGCCTCGCCGCCGCGACCGAAGCCAAGCGCCGCGCCGAATATGGCGTGGATTCGATCAGCTCGACCGACATCGGCAAGTTCCCCACCCAGAACGTCGCGGAAGCGCTCCAGCTCGTCACCGGCGTGGCGATCACGCGGCCGCGCGGTGAGGGCCTGTACGTCTCGGTGCGCGGCCTCGGCCCCCAGTTCCAGAGCACGCTGCTCAACGGCCGCCCGGTCGCGCTCAACGACCTGATCGAGAATGGCGGCGCCAACGGCCGCCAGTTCCGCTTCGAGATGCTGCCCGCCGAGTTCGTCGCCAATATCGACGTGGTGAAGACGCCGACCTCGGACATGACCGAGGGCGCGCTGGGCGGCAATATCGACGTGCGCACCTTCCGCCCGTTCGACGTGGGCAACAAGGTCACCGCCAATCTGCGCGGCACCTACACCTCGCAGACCAAGAAGGTGAAGCCCAACGCCACGCTGATCGGCAGCCACACCTTCGGCGACACCTTCGGCATTCTGGTCGGCGCGCAGTACTGGGGCAAGTCGGTCCGCAACGACCGCTTCATGAACTTCGGCTGGAACCTCGACAAGTTCACCAAGCCCGCCCAGGGCGGCCTGCAGTCGGGCCTCTACACCCCCACCCGCACCCGCCCGACGATCGAGACCGAGGACCGCAAGCGCATCTCGGGCCTGGTCTCCGCCCAGTGGCGCCCGACCCCCGAGCTGGAGACCACGCTGGACGTGCTCGCGACCCGGCTCGACGTCGCCTATGACGAGTTCGGCCTCGACATCTATCCGGACGACACCAGCGTCGCCGGCCACACGCCCACGATCGTCCCCGGCTCGGTCAAGCTCCAGGGCAACACGGTGGTGGGCGCGACGATCAACGACGTCCGCTTCATGGCCAGCCGCGAATACAGCCTCAATCGCCACGACCTGCTGACCATCGGCCTCAAGCAGACCTGGAACCATGATCGCTTCCACGTGACGGCGAACCTCAACTGGTCGTCGGCGCACAGCTTCCACCCGAGCAATGCCGAGGGCACCGTGCGCAGCCGCGCCATGTTCTTCGCGCCGTTCACCTATGACGCCTCGGGCGGCTACAAGGTGCTGCCGACGATCACCACCACGGTCGATCCCAACAACCCGGCCAACTACCAGCTCTACACCTTCAACATCGCGCCGAAGAACAGCAAGGATTGGGACAAGTTCGCCCGCCTCGACGGCGCCTATGACGTCGGCGGCTTCCTCCGCAAGGTGGCGGTCGGCGCCGAATATCACTGGCGCAAGCGCGACTACTGGCGCCGCGACTTCACCGTGAACCCGCCTGCGGGCACCCCGCTCAGCTCGCTCGGCGCCGGCGCCTATCAGCCGCTGCCCTATGACGACTTCCTCAAGAACGTCGACGGCAACCTGCCGCGCACCTGGCTCGCCCCGGTGACTTCGGCCTATTACAACGCCTTCTTCACCAGCGCCGTCGCCAACGCCCCGCTGACGCCGAGCGACCAGGCCGCCTCGTTCAAGACGACCGAGAAGACCGCCTCGGCCTATGCCCGGCTCGATTACGGCACGATGCTCGGCAGCGTGGACATCCTCGGCAATGTCGGCATCCGCTATGTCCATACCGACCAGAACGCGACGGGCTTCCTGCGCGCCGGCAACGTCATCACCCCGGCGGCCTTCCCGAAGACGTTCAACGACTGGCTGCCGAGCTTCAACCTCAAGGCCGAGCTGACCAAGACGCTCGTCGCCCGCTTCGCCGCGAGCCGGGTGCTCACGCGGCCCAACGTGACCGACAGCGCGCCGCGCATCACCCTGTCGACCGACGCGCCGACCGCGAGCGGCGGCAACCCGCAGCTCCTCCCCTTCCTCGCCACCCAGTTCGACGGCGCGCTGGAATGGTATTTCAACCCGCGCGGCGCGCTGACCGGCGCGGTGTTCTACAAGGCGATGGACAACTACATCACCGCGCAGAACATCAACACCGAGATCCCCGGCCGCGGCACGGTGCTGCTCTCCACCCAGGTCAATGGCGGCAACGCCAAGGTCTACGGCGTCGAGGCGGGCTACAACCAGGTGTTCACCTTCCTCCCCGCGCCGTTCGACGGGCTGGGCATGCAGGCGAGCTACACCCACACCTCGGTCAAGGCCAACTACACCGCGGGCGCGCGCCCGATCGTCGACCAGCTGATCGGCCTGTCGAAGAACAGCTTCAACGTCGTCGGCTTCTACGAGAAGGGCCCGATCTCGACGCGGCTCTCCTATGTGTGGCGCGACCGGTATCTCTCGGGCACCGGCAGCACCACCCAGGCGCCGAGCTACACCGCGCCGTTCGGCACGCTCGACGGCAGCATCGGCTACAAGCTGCTGCCGAACGTCCAGCTGAGCGTCGAGGCGATCAATATCTCGGGCGCCAAGCTCTACACGTACAACGACGCGTCGAACCGCTTCGGCGAGATCAACTATTGGGGCCGCACCATCCTGTTCGGGGTGCGCGCCGAGTTCTGATCGAGCACGCGATCCGAGAAAAGCGAAAGGGCCGGGAGCGATCCCGGCCCTTTTTGTGTCGGGGTACCTTTGCGAGATACACCGACCGTCGGAAACTGGGTGGGAAGTGAGCACACGCTCCCGTCATGAAAACGGAATTTAGACGGCCCCAGATCATGCGAGGGGTTTGGCGACGAACTCCCGGGCGGTATCGCGGAGCATCGCCGGTCCGTCGGCGAGGTAGCGCGGCATTGGTGTCTCCCTCTCCCGCTTGCGGGAGAGGGCCGGGGTGAGGGTGAGTCGGGCAAAGGAGCGGGCCGCATTCGCCCCACACACCCTCACCCTTCCGCCGCCTGGCGGCGGCTCCCTCCCTCTCCCGCAGGCGGGAGAGGGAAAGCACGCACGGTTCACGCGGCAACCATTTCTCTTCCCTCCGACGCGCCGAAGGTGGACGAAGGGGTAACGTCCGCAAATGGGCGACACCGGACGAAGCGCATGCCGCCCCTCACCCCCCGAACATCCCCCGCAGCAGCTGCACCCCCAGCTTGTCGCGGCGCACCAGCGCAGCGTCGATCAGCGCGATCCGCGAGTTGCAGATCGCGGGCTGCGGCCCCTCGCGCTGCAACGCCTGGTCGAACGCCGCGCGGTCTAGCCGGGCGCGGGCCATCGCATCCTCCAGCAGGGCCGGGGGAATGGTGTAGCGGCCGGTGTCCTTCACATCGTCGGCGGGCGGCATGCCGGTGCGGATCGCGCGGGCGAGCAGGCCGTAGCGGCGGTCGTGCAGATCGCTCGGCCCCGCACCGCTGTTGCCGCCCTCGATAAGGGCGACACATTCCTCGGGCGCGGCGCGCTCGGCCCAGCGGAGGCGGGCCTCGTAATAGGCCGCGTAGTCGAGCACCAGTTTCTCGTCGCCGTCGCGCAGCACCCGCGTCATCAGCTTGGACAGGATGCCGCCGACCCTTTCCGCCAGCGTCTCGAACGCCAGATGCGTATCGCTGCCGCGCTGCGCCTGCGCAGCCCGCCACTCGCCCAGCAGCCGGTCATAAAGCCGCGGATTGACCCTCAGCAGTTCGGCACGGCTCAGCGCGCCGTTGGTGAACCGGTCGAGCAACAGATCGAGATCATCATCGAAGTAAATCAGATTGGGCTTGTACTTGGCCAGCGTATCCCCGGCCCGACCGGCCGAGGTGTAACGGCGATGCCGTGAGGAGGTACCGTCGTCGGTGATGCCCAGAATGATCGCGCCCAGGAAGAAGAACAGGAGCAGGATCGGGCCGATCCCCGCCATGGTCGCGCGGCCGGCCTGCTCGACCGGCTTGGAGAACACGGCCTTGCGCCGGACATTGTAGAGATAGCCGATCGGGAATACGGCCTCGCTCTGGTGCTGGATGCAGTCGCGCCACCAGTCGACGGAAGCTGCGTTCAGCCCGGTGACGACCGTCGGGTGATAGGTCTGCAGATAGCCGAGCACATATTCGACCTGCGCCCCGGCCACCCAGCCGTCGATCCAGCCGCCCAGCCCCTGCGGCCGCGGCAGCCGCAGCCGACGCAGGAAGCGATACAGCCGCTGGTTCTGGGTACGCAGTTCGATCTCGAAATAGCGGTCCTTGGCGCGCTGGAGGATCCAGATCAGCGCCTGCGGGCGGTGCAGTTCGGTGTCGGGCGCGTCCCATCCGAAATAGGCGATCGCGGGTTCGACCATCGGGTCGCTGCGCGGCGTGCCCCGGACGATCGTGTCGATGAAGAAGCGCTCGACATGCGCGGCATGGTCGAGATTCTGCATGGCCGGATCGGCGAGCACCCGCTCGACCAGCGCGGTCATCTCCGCCTGGGAAATCCGGCGCGTGCGATCGAACACCATCGCGTATAGCGCCTGCAGCGCTTCGAAATCGGCTTCCTGCCGCAGGTCGAGCGGCGGTGCTGGCGGCGCCGCAGCCGCCGCGGCATCGCTATGCGCCGCGCGTATGGCCTCTTCGGACGGCTCCAGCGCCGGCGGCACGCCCTCGGGCGGCGCGGCAGCCGGGCTTTCCGCACCTTCTTGTGCAAAGAAGGGCACCCGCACGATTTCGTCTGCCGCCAGCACGAACACCGGCGTGGGCGATGCGGCGGCCTCGGCATGCAGCTCGGCCAGCCGCATCGCCCAGTCGCGCGCCTGGCGCAGCGCGGTGAAGCCCGCCACGTCGCTGTCCGGATCGATCGCCTTCAGCAGCTGCGCATAGGCCCTGCGGACCGCCTTCACGTCGCCGGTCGGTTCGATCCCCAGCGTTTCCCAGGGGCTACTCACAGGTAGCGCTCCCCTTCCAGCGCATCCAGCCGCGCGGTGATCATCGCCGTCGCCTCGGCGATCGCACGGGGATCCTGGGTCGCGAGCACACCTTCGAAATGGGCGAGCAATTGCCCGATGGCGGCGCGCTGGTCGCCCAGAAACGCTTCGTAGCAGCGCTCGGCGCGGGCGATCAGCGCCTGGTTCACCGCCTGGTCGCGCGGGTGGATCTTCAGCGCCGCGAGCGCGCTGCGGCGCGCTTCCGCTTCGCCCGCATCCATTCCCTCGTCGGCGATGACGATCTGCCGGGTCTCGCCGGTCTCGGGCACCACCACGTCGACCTCGAGCAATCCGCTCACATCATAGGTGAAGCGGCAGTCGACTTCGACTTCGCCGGCGCCGCGCGGGGGCACCGGGATCTCGACATCGCCGAGCTTGATGTTGCCCGCCACCATACGCGCTTCGCCCTGATAGATGCAGAACTTCACGAAGCACTGCTGGGCATGAACCGTCTGGAAGCGATGGACGCGGCTGGCGGGCAGCACGGTGTTGCGCTCCAGGATCGGCGCGAACCGCCCGCCGTGGAGCCCGCCATTCGCATCGCGCGCCATCGTCTCGACGCCCAGGCTGAACGGGCAGACGTCGGTGAGCCGGATCTCGTCCAGATCCGCCTTGCGCGCGCGCAGGCCCGCCTGCACCCCGGCGCCCAGCGCGATGGCATGGTCGGGATGGACATTGGCGTTGGGGAAGCGCGCGAACATCCGCGTCACCGCCTTGCGGACGATCGGCATCCGCGTGGCACCGCCGACCAGCACGATCTCGCTCATCGCATCGGCGTGCAGCTTGCTGTCGCGCATCGCGCGGAGCACCGGCTCGCGCAGCCGGTCGAGCAGCGGCGCGGCGGCCGCCTCGAACTGCTCGGCGGTGATCGTGGTCGACAGCAGCTCATCCTTCCAGACGACCTCGAAGGTCGCAGCCTCGGCCTCGCTCAGCGCGCGGCGGGTGCGCTCGGCGGCGGCGCGCGCCTGTTCGCGCAGCTTGGGCTGGCCGGGTCCCAGCGGCAGGCGCAGCCGCTCCCTGGCGATGCCGACGATCACCTCGTTGAAATCCTCGCCGCCCAGCCGGTTGTCGCCGGCCGAGGCGCGCACCTCGATCACCCCGTCGAAGATCTCGACGATCGACACGTCGAAGGTGCCGCCGCCCAGATCGAAGACCAGGAAGGGATCGCGGTCCTCGCGGTCGGCGATGCCGTACGCGAGCGCGGCGGCGGTCGGTTCGTTGACCAGCCGCTCCACCTTCAGGCCGGCAAGCTCGCCGGCGCGGCGCGTCGCCTTGCGCTGGCGGTCGCTGAAATAGGCGGGCACGGTGATCACCGCGCTGGTCACTTCCTCGCCGCAATGGCGCTCGGCATCGGCCTTGAGGCTCTTCAGCACCAGCGCCGAGACTTCCTCGGCGGTGAACGACGTGCCGCCGAGCTGGATCGGCTTCTGCGTGCCGATCAGCCGCTTGAACGCGGTGGCGGTGCGTTCGGGATAGACCGGCTGGCGATCGCGCGCCGCGCGGCCGACGAGCACCTCGCCGTCGTCGGTCAGGCTCACCGCCGAGGGCGTCAGGAACTCGCCCAGGCTGTTCGGGATCAGCTCGGGCCCGCCATCCCCCCAGCGCGCGATGGCGCTGTTGGTCGTGCCAAGATCGATACCTACAATCACGAAATCCCCCGCGTCACCCCCGCCGAACGAACGTATTCTAGAGCGATTTCGAGGCAAGAACCGAAATCTGGCGCCGCTATCTCGACACGTTGGTTAACCGCGTCGGGTCCACGCGTGCCCTCCCCCGCGGCGGACCGACGGCCCCGCCCGCCGCGCTGGAGCCTCGCAAAATTAACCACGAAATCAAAAACATGGCGCGCATCCCCCTAGCGCATGTCCGGACTATGTCCGAAAGGGCGCAGTTACTCGCCGCGCCTATCCCCCGGCGACAGGGCGATGTTCAGGGTCGTTGCCCCCCCTAAACCAACCACAAAGGGGTCGCACTTCCCATGATGCTCGGCGGATCGCTCGCCGTGCTCGCCACGCCCGCCTTCGTCGGCACCGCGCCTGCCAACGCTGACAACTCCCCGGCCGCCAAGCCCGCCGAGCAGCAGGCGCCCGCTCCTGCGCCCAAGAAGGAAAGCTTCTCGACCGGCGTCGCCAAGGCGCGCGACCTGCTCGACAGCGCGATCTCGACCAGCTCGCTCGACGAAGACGATGTGCTCAAGCTCTCCCCGCTCTCGGTCTCCGACCTGCTGCGCGACCTGCCCGGCGTGCGCTCGGATGCCTCGCAGGGCGAAGGCTATGGCAATATCTCGATCCGCGGCCTGCCGATCGCCTCGACCGGCAGCAAGTTCGTCCAGCTGCAGGAAGACGGCCTGCCCGTCCTCGAATTCGGCGACATCGCCTTCGCCAGCGCCGACACCTTCATCCGCTTCGATGCGGCGGTTCGGCGTCGACCTTCGCGTCCAACTCGCCCGGCGGCGTGATCAACTGCCTGTCGAAGACCGGCCTCAACGCCGGCGGCACCGTGCAGACCACGCTGGGCCTCGACAACCGCTCCTACCGGCTCGACTTCGATTATGGCGCGCCGATCTCGGACACGCTGCGCTTCAACGTCGGCGGCTTCTATCGCCGCGGCCAGGGCCCGCGCAGCATCGGCTATGACGGCCAGGACGGCGGCCAGATCAAGCTCAACATCACCAAGACCTTCACCGGGGGCTATGTCCGCTTCTACGGCAAGTATCTGAACGACCGCACGCCCACCTACGGCTTCGTGCCGATGAAAGTCACGGATACATCGTCCAGGGTCGCACCCTGGCCGGGCGGACGGTGTTCGCCAGCGCCCGCCTCAACTTCTGAGCGCCGCAACGCCAGACAAGCGGATCGGGTGCACACCCGATCACAAGGGCCGGGAGCGATCCCGGCCTTTTCTTGTGGCGCGCATGCCTTTCTCGCGCCGCTTGCTACAGCTGCAACGCGTACGAAGTCGCTTTGCAACGCAGCCCGCCCACAGTGTGCGGCTGGCGCCGCATCCCGCGGCCCCGCCTGCACTGGACGTTGCCATGTTTTCCAAGTTCCGCGACGAGCACCAACGGATAGCGGGCTATGCGCGCAAGCTGGTCCAAGCCCCGCCGGCCGACAAGGACCTGAACGGCTCCTGCTGGACCTCTGCCTATGCGGCAATGCGGCGGGCGAGCGCCATCACCCAGGGGGAAGAACGACGCATGGTCCTGGCCTCTTCGGCCGGCAGCCTCGATGTCCTCGGCTCCAACCGGCAGCAGATCGTCAGCATGGCCGATTTTCTTACGATCCCCGCCGGGAAGATCGTCGCGTTCGTGCGGCCGCGTGCGCCGGGGGCGCCCCCCACGCTCTCGCACGTCGCCATATCGATGGGAGCCGGCACGATTGCGGGCACGAACAACGCCATCGTCGGCGGCCCCGCCAACTGGGGCATCACCGATCTGAGCGCGATCCAGTTCGATGGCGGGCAAGCCCAGATCGCCGACATCGGCGGCAGGGTGCAGGCGTACACGGTGTACCTGATCCCGTTCGTGCCGATCAAACAGCAAAGCTGCGTCATCATGTGAACGCCGGGTCCAGGACGATCGAAACGCCGAACAAGCCCGCCCTGTACTCGGTGCAGCCGCGACGCCCCCCTGCGCGGCGAGCGGAAAGGGGCGGAGATCGCACCCAGCGACCGCCGCCCCCCTCTCAAGTATCAGGCATATTCGTACACAGTGACAAAGCCGCCATGGGCGGCGCCGCCCGATCGCGCCGGGCTGTTCGGCAAACTGGAGCCGCCGCCGCCGCCGCCGCCGTTCACGCCGGCCGCGGTTCCGCTACCCGACGCGTTCGTGCTTCCCGTCGAATTCGCCCCCATGATCGAGGTCCCACCGCGCCCGCCGGCAACGGTCGAGAGGTTCATGCCGAAGCCGAAATCACCGCCTTCGCCGTTCGCCGCGAGAAGATTGGCGCCGGTGGGCGTATCGGAGGTGTTGCAGCCGCGTGTCAGCGTGGGCGGGCTCACCGCCGCGCCCGCGGCGCCGCCCCTGCCCCCCGGCACCACGACGAGCGTGCCGAACGAAGACGCATTCCCCGGGGTACCGTCGCCCCCCGCCGCGCCTGCATCGACGCCGCGCCCGACCGTGACCGCGGTGGTGGTGATCCCGGTCGTGAACATTGCGCGACCGAACGACCCGGCGCCGCCGCCGCCGCCGACCGACACCTGGTTGCTCGACGTGGCGGCCGTGCCGCCGCCGCCGCCGCCCCCGCCCATGACCTCCACGATGATGCGGTTCGTGCCGGGGGTGGGAATATAGGTGCCCGATGTCGTGAACCGCTGGACATTCAGCAGTGCACCGCCGACGGTGGTTCCGAAGCGGCTGAAGTCCCGCTCGTCCGTAAGATTTTCGCTCGTGAGCACCGTCGTTTGCGGGGTCAACCGCACGCGGGCGACGGGGATTTGATCGGCCTGGAGGGCGGGCGGTACGGGATCGGCCGCTTCGACCCCCGCGACGAGCTGCGCGGCGCCGGAGCCGATGTTCACGACGATCCGGTCGATCCGGGGATTGGCGTTCGGCGCCGCCAACGGCCCGACGAGCTGCGTTGCGGTCTCGACCAGGGTTCCGCCCAGCATGAAATGGCCCGGATCGACGACTACGGACATCGAACGCGGATCGCTCTCGTGCGGCGCGAACGCGGCCGCGATCCGCCCGAGAACCTGGAAGTTGGTATCGACAGCGCTGGAAGGCAGAAGGAACTTCGAGATGGTCACCTTTTGTTCTCCATATAGTGGTTGCGCGCAAGCGCGTGCGGCACCGCCGGACGGCGGCGCAGGCGTTGCCTGGCGCTAAAGCGGCGAGGGGCCCGTCCTTGCCAGCCCTGCAACGTTCTTTCTTTGTACCTATTCCAAACCAAAAGTCAATAGAATTTATCCCATTTGGTACATTTGGGGCCCTTGAGCGCATTCGGGCGCTTATCGCCCCACCGCGCACCGGGCATCATCGTTGCCCGCGCCGAGCGCTGGAGAACGGCCTTGGCCACCGCGCGATCGTTGCCTATGTCAGGGGAACGTCAGCCGATGAGGATGCCCGATGCGCAGCGCCCTTGCTCCCCTGCTGTTGCTCGCGGCCGGCGGCGCCGCGAACAGCGACGGGTCGGCGCGCCGGCCGCCCCTCGTCGCCCTGCGCAATCAGCCCCCTTCGTCGCTTGCAACGCCAGCGCCGGCCGCATCACCGGCGGCGGGTGCGGCCGATTGCGATCGCGGCGCACCGGAAAGCCCGTGCCAGATCGCCGGCAAATGGCGGGTGATACAGGTGTACAACGCCGGCAATCAGGACCCGCTCGAGGACGAGATGGGCATGATCGGATCGAACTTCACCGTCACCGGCAACAGCGTCGCCTCGGGCGCGATCCGCTGGGGCGGGCCGAACAACGGCCAGTTCGACCATAGCGACGTCTGCACCGGCCCCTATCTGAGCCCCGCCGCCACGCCGCGACCCGCGGCCGTGCGGGCGACGCTGGCCGCGGCACTGAAGGCTTGGGGTGTGGCGGGCGACGCCGGCAAGGCCCGGCACCTCGGCTGCGACGAAGGCCATTGGGCGGTGCCGAGCGACGCCAGCGGCAAATGGTAGGGCTGGTGCTGCCGATGGGACGGCAGATGGCGTTCCAGTGGTTCGACCAGCGGATGGTGCTCGCCGAACGCATCGGCTGATGCGCTGTCCGGCAGCGTGCGCGGCCGCGCAGGTCTGGTCCGTCAAAAGCTGCCCCATCCCCCTCCCCGCTTGCCATCCCCGGCCAAGCTTGTAACACCGCGCGCGTCCTTTCACCGGAGCCGCCCGCCATTCGCCAGATCGCCGCCTTGCCCTATCGTACCCTCGGCACCGGGGCCGATGCGTCCACCCAGGTGCTGCTGGTCACCTCGCGGGGGACCGGGCGCTGGGTGATCCCCAAGGGCAATCCCGGCGCGGGTCTCAGCGCCCACGCCGCCGCGGTGCTCGAGGCCGAGGAGGAAGCGGGCGTGCAGGGCGTGATCTGCCCCACCCCGCTCGGCGCCTATCGCTATCGCAAGACGCGCGGCAACGGCGCCTCGGTGATGGCCGATGTCGAGGTCTTCCCCTTCTCGGTCACCCGCGAGCTCGATGTCTGGAAGGAACAGGACCAGCGCCAGCGCCGCTGGTTCGATCTGGCGGACGCCGCCAACGCCGTCGACGAGCCCGATCTGCGCGAGCTGATCCGCTCCTTCGGCCCCGAGGAATTTCGCGCCGCAACCCGGCGCATGGGGGTGCTCGGCACCGTCATCCAAACATCAAAGGTCAATCGCATGTTCGCGTGGTTCCAACGCCTGTTGCCCAAATCGGGCAATTTCTTCGAGATGTTCGAGGCGCATGCCGCCACGGTCGTCGCCGGCGCCGATGCGCTGGCACGGCTGCTGCAGGACGGCGGGCCCGACCATATCCGCGAAGTGATCGAGCGCGAGCATGACGCCGACGAGATCACCCGCCAGGTGCTGCAGACGGTGCGCGTCACCTTCCTCACCCCCTTCGATCGCGGCGCGATCACCGCGCTGATCGGTTCGATGGACGATGCGATCGACGAGATGCAGGCGACGGTGCGCGCGATCGACCTCTACGAGATCCGCCATTTCGAGCCCGAGATGAAGGACATGGCGGGCATCGTCGTCGACGCCGCCCGGCTGACGGTGGAGGCGATGCCGCTGCTGCGCGACGTGGCGAAGAACGGCGCCCGGCTGCACGAGCTGACCGAGCGCCTCGTCCGCATGGAAAGCCATGCCGACGACATCCACGCCGCCGGCCTCAAGCGCGCCTACAAGGAGCTGGGCCCGCAGGATCCGCTGAAGTTCGCGGTGATGCGCGAGCTGTACAAGCATCTCGAGCGGATCGTCGACGCGTTCGAGGATGTCGCGAACGAGATCGACGGCCTCGTCATCGATCACGCCTGATCCATCATGCACGAACTTGCCCTGCCGCTGCTCATCGGGTTGATCCTGGTCGCGCTGGCGTTCGATTTCCTCAACGGCCTGCACGATGCGGCCAACGCGATCGCCACGGTGGTCGCGACGCGGCTGCTCAAGCCGGTCCATGCGGTCGCCTTCGCGGCGTTCTTCAACTTCGCGGCCTATTTCGTCACCATCGCCTTCCCCAGCATGCACAAGGTGGCGGAGACGATCGGCAAGGGGCTGATCGACCAGGATCTGGTGACGCCGGGCGTGGTGTTCGGCGCGCTGGTCGGTGCGATGTTCTGGAACGTCGTCACCTGGCTCAAGGGCATCCCGTCCTCGTCCAGCCATGCGCTGGTCGGCGGCATGGTCGGCGCGGGCGTGGCGCATGCCGGGTTCGAGGGCATTCAGTGGACCGGGCTCAACAAGACCTTGCTCGCCATCGTGCTGTCGCCCACCCTGGGCATGATCCTGGCGATGGCGATCATGCTGCTGACCAGCTGGCTGTTCCGCCGGGCCTCGACCAACCGGGCGGAGCGCAGCTTCCGGGTGCTGCACCTGATCTCCTCGGGCGCCTATTCGCTGAGCCACGGCCTCAACGACGCGCAGAAGACGATGGGCATCATCACCGTGCTGCTCTATTCGACCGGCTATCTCCACGGCAATTTCGAGGTGCCGCACTGGGTGGCGATCAGCTGCTATGTCGCGATCGCGCTGGGCACGCTGAGCGGCGGCTGGAAGATCATCGAGACGATGGGCTCGCGGATCACCAAGCTGTCGCAGCACCAGGGGTTCAGCGCCTCGATGGGCGGCTCGATCATCCTGTTCGGCGCCTCGTGGCTGGGCATTCCGGTCTCGACCACCCACACCATTACCGGCGCGATCATCGGCGCAGGCACCGCGCGGCGCGCCTCGGCGGTGCGCTGGGGGGTGGCGAGCAACGTCGTCATCGCCTGGGTGATCACCATCCCCGCCTCGGCGGCGGTGGGGGCGCTGTTCTACATGCTCACCCGGCTGTTCTGAAGGGCGCGGCGAGCGGCATGAAGATCGGGCCGCTCTGGCTGAAACTGCAGATCGCCTGCGGCGACGCGCTCGCGCTCGGCCCCGGCAAGGCCGATCTGCTCGACGCGATAGCCGCGCGAGGCTCCATATCGGCCGCCGCGCGCGGGATGGGGATGAGCTATCGCCGCGCCTGGCTGCTGGTCGACGAGATGAACCGCTGCTTCGATCCGCCGCTGGTCGAGACGCTGCGCGGCGGCGGCCTGGAGCGCGGCGCCCGCGTGACCGAAACCGGGCTGGCGGTACTGGAAGCCTATCGCGAGATGGAGCGCGACGCGGCGGCGATCGCCGAGCGCCCCGCCTATGCCCGCCTCCGCGCGCACCTGCGGACGTTGCCCCGCGCACCGGACAACGGAGACGCTACATCCCGAACGGATCGATGAACGCCTTTGGCAGCGCGCTTGGATGTCTGAAAATGGTGGGAAGCGGACACGCAACTTCTCCATCGGTGATCGTAGGCCACCGATGCGCCGGACCGCCCAAAATCGATTGCAAAGATGCTACAAGCGCATACAGGTTGGCCCGTTGTAATCTTGGAGACCGGCATGATCTTTCTGTTTGGGACCCAGAAATCCGGAACCACTTGGCTCAGAAATATCATATCGCAATTCGTGGGGGTTTCCGCTGCATATGAATGGCAAATCCCTCGCTTGGTTAATGCGATGCATAGTCACGTAGAATTTTGCGGGGTCAGACGCCCTCCCGAAGAAACACGTGAGAAGTGCATTCTAGCTAGCCGTCGAGCGTTGAAGCAGCTTATTGCGAGCGAGGGGCCACATAATACTTGTGATAAAAGCGCCTATCCTGCGCTGTCTGTCTCGTTCCGGGATGACACGCTGTTCCCATATCATGTTTCGCTGACGCGCCGCATGTTTCCGTCCTCAAAAAATATTCAGATAGTTCGAGATCCTAGGGACGTCTTGGCATCATCAAAATCCTATTTCAACCTGTCATTAATAGATGATGACGAGGTGATAAATTACGTAAATAGCTGGTCAAAATGCAATCTTAGCTGGATTGACGATGATCCAGATTTCGTATTAAGATTTGAAGATTTGAAGCAACGGTTTGAAGAAACGGTCAGTTTGCTTCTTGAATGCATAGGCGTCAGATACACTAAAGCCGCATTTCAGAAGGCTGTAGATCTCTACAAGCGAATAGATCTGTCGAAATCCATTGACCCTACTTTTTACAGGCAAGGGGTCGTGGGTGCTTGGCAATATGAGTTGAGCAAAAATGAATCCGATCTAATTTGCAAGCATGGATCTATTGCAATGCGTGTATTTGGCTATGCTTAATTTTTTTGATCGGTTTAACGATTTAAAAGTTCGAGTGCCACGTTCTCTTATTAACATTAGCGAAAGCAAAAGTCATGGTATCGCATTGGCGTGCGCAGACCACTTTGAGATTTTCATCTATTCGTCCACTTTTTATTTCGATATAGAAATTCATTCTGAAATAATTAGCGCAGACGTGGCGTTCGCGGTGGCCCAATTCGACCTACAAAAAGGCCTTATAGGAGCCGTTCGCGTAGAAATGCTGGGCGAAGACGGGGTGCATTTCAAAGAAGTTTTGCCATTAAGGCGACTTTCTCCCTTATGCAATTACTCAGAAAAAGTCAAACTTGCCTTGCCGTTGAGAGAGTCAAAAAATTCTATCAATCGGACAATATTCCGAGTGTGGGTATATAACGACATCGTCGAACCTTTTCATTTCGCTATTAAAAATGTGTACTTCGTTATAGATCGAGCACATGCTGATTTATCTGTTCAGATGAATGATTTTATCATTCCGTGCAATGATCTAGGATGGCAAGATGGATTGAAACCCCTGATAGATGCTGGCTGGACAAGTATGCATTTCATGGCGCATTGGGGATATATAGATTTTATTAGGCACCTGATCTTTAATGGTGCAGACCCCGATGTATCAGAACGGAATGGTAGTACCCCCCTTCATCGAGCTGCGGAATCCGGCAATGTTGGTATAGCTACATTGTTGCTCGAAGCTGGCGCTAAGATTAATCCAGTAGACAAAGGCAGACTCGAGACGCCACTTGACTGCGCCATTAGGAATAATCATCGCGATGTCATCGATATCTTGGCCTGCAGAGGCGGCAGGCGTTCGGTAGACCTGCAAATTGATAAGAACGCTGTCTTTTCGTAGGTGACGGCATTTACGGATGCTTGAATTAGATGCCATCGAAGTAGTTGGTGCAGCTGGCAGGTCTACTATCGAGCGATTGAACCCGTTTGCGGGTGGCTGCCGCTCTCGCGCGCCATCGATATGCAGGTACCCTAAACGAGCAGCGCTGGTAGGCTCCGTTGCGGTGTCCTGCTAGCTCTATCTACGTGCTGAGGAACCCTCAATTCAGCGCGATATGCGACGGCCGCAACTGGGCGAGAGCCGCCATGGCGGAAAATGGGTGGGGAGCAGCCGTTCAACGTTCGCGTAGGCGGTCAGACGCTCCCGCTCAGCTCAAAGCAAGCTCACATAGTCTGCGAAGTGCGAGCGACCTTCCGGATCGACAACCTCCGGCCCGATTTGTTGATCTGCAACACTCCACTCGAAAATCCGGCCATTAGCGCGGTTGATGGCGTACCAGCCCATTAGCGTACTACAAATTCCGTTGCACTCGCGATAGCTATGTATCGCCATAATGTAAAAACTCCGGGGACTATCGCGCAACGAGACAACGTCGCAGAACGCAATATTTTTAATCGGAATCCGGCGAGCAGAACTCACGCGATTCTTAATTGCGGCACACACTGAAGCCTTGCTCCGAACCGGATACGCAGTTGCCGACGACGCCGGGACAGCGCTTCCGATCGCGCTTGATAAGGCAAAAGCTGCAGCCATGAAGGCGTCGAAGTGTCTCATTTGCCCAGTTTAGAGCAGAGCCCAATGTCTGAAAATGGGCGGTTTTGGTCGTTCCAAATTTTATGAGTCTACAGCCTAGTTTGGTGCGGTTTGACATAGACACGTCTGTTCCATTTCTTGTAGACGACGCATATAGCCACGATCAAACTTACTATCCTGACGAACTTCCTGGTTACCAGACCTTGAGACTTCGGTATTATTTGCCCCTTGACGCCTTCATTAAACCAGGGGAGTATGATTTAGCAGTGGGCGATGGATATGTTGACAACATGACATTTGTGACCAGCGTGCCTGAGCCCGCCAGTTGGGGGATGATGCTTGCTGGTAGCGGAATGACCGGCGCGGCAATTCGTCGTCGGCGGCGCAAGACTGTCGCTGCTGCCGCCTGAGCAACGTGCATCTTCGCATGGAGGGCGACCCGCTTCGGCCGCCCTTTTCCTTTACGTATCATGAGAGGGCATGCGGGGCCGCCTCGGCTTACGCGCGGCAGGCAGATTAGCGTCAGAAGAATTGCGAGATGCCCGTTCTCGCCCTTCGGGCGCATGCCGCCCCTGTCCCGCAGTACCCGTGCCCTGCGCAACCGCTCGTGCGGGGTTCACCCAAGGGCCTTTGACGTCACCAATCGCGTCTGAGATTTGCGAAGCCCATAGGCGCTACAACTTCCGCACACGGGGCGGTTTCGGCCATCCCGAATTTCCTGCGCCTAGACCCGAGTTTTATATTCCACCGGATACAGCCTCGATATACGGACGGACATAGTGCTCGGGGATCCTCCCGCGCAACGGGGATCCGTTCATGTCCAATCGCTTCACCATGTCGCTGGGCGTGCTCGCCCTGGTCGCCGTCGCTGCGCCGGCGCGGGCCCAGTCCGGCGTGCAGCCCGCCGACCGGCCGGTCGCCCCCCCGGCGTCGGAGGCCGCAACCGATGCGCTGCCCGAAGTGGTGGTGACGGCGCGCCGCCGCAGCGAGGATGCCCAGAAGGTGCCCGCTGCCATCTCGGTCGTCGGCGGCGACCTGCTCGACCAGAGCTACACGGTGAACACGCAAGCGCTCACCACGCTGATCCCCAGCCTCAACTACAGCTCGGCCAACCCGCGCAACACCGCCTTCACCATCCGCGGGCTTGGATCGAGCGTCGTCGCGGTCAGCCAGGCGAATGACGGGCTGGAGCCGGGCGTGGGCTTCTATGTCGATCAGGTCTATCACGCCCGCCCCGCCACCGCCGCCTTCGACTTCGCCGATGTCGCCCAGGTCGAGGAACTGCGCGGGCCGCAGGGCACGCTGTTCGGCAAGAACACCACGGCGGGTGCGCTCAACATCACCACGCGCGCCCCCAGCTTCACCCGCGAGGGCTTTGTCGAGCTTTCCTATGGCGACTATACCTTCGTCCAGGCCAAGGGCTGGGCGTCGGGCCCGATCTCCGATGTGCTCGCCTATCGCATCTCCGGCGTCTCGACCCGCCGCGACGGCGTGCTCGACAATGTCCGCACCGGGGTCGCCGCCAACACGCTGGGCACCCAGGCGGTGCGCGGGCAGCTGCTCTACAAGCCCGACGACCGGCTGCAGGTACGCCTGATCGCCGACTTCACCAATTTCCAGGCGTATTGCTGTACCCAGGTCTATCTGCGCACCGGCACCAGCCTGCGCGCCGCCAGCCGCCAGTTCGGCGGCCCCGCCGGGCTCGCCGCGCAGTTCGGCTATGCGCCGCCCAGCACCAATCCCTATGACCGCAAGACCGATATCGACGGGCCGCTCGACACGGATACCAACGAGGGCGGCATCAGCGCGATCGTCGACTGGCAGGTCGGCTTCGCGACGCTCATCTCGGTCAGCGCCTGGCGCTTCTGGAACTGGGATGCCGAGAATGACCGCGACTATACCGGCATCCCGGTACAGCTGTCGCAGCACATCCCCTCGCGGCAGGACCAGGTTAGCCAGGAGCTGCGGCTGGCCTCGGACGGGGCGCCCCCGCTTTCCTATGTCGCGGGCCTGTATCTGTTCGGGCAGAAGATCACCGGGCGGCCGATCAGCATCTACGGCCCGGCGGCGGCGCGCTACCTGATCGGCACCACCACCGGCACCAATGCCACGCCCGTCCCCGCCAATCTGCTCGACGGCTATGGCCAGGACGGGCGCACCGACTTCCACACGATGAGCTATGCCGCGTTCGGCGAGCTGAACTGGCGGATCGTGCCGGACGTCACGCTCACCGGCGGCCTGCGCTATACCCAGGAGGACAAGGACGGCAGCTATGCGACCACTGTGTCCGGCGGACCCGCCACCAGCAATGCGGCGCTGCTCGCCGCGCGGCTCGGCGTGCTGCGCCCCCAGAGCTACACCGCGCACGATAACGACGGCAGCCTGTCCGGCCGCGGCAACATCGCCTGGCAGGTCACGCCGGGGACGATGGCCTATGCCAGCTATGCGCGCGGCTTCAAATCGGGCGGGATCAACATGTCGGGCCTGCCGCTGGACAATGCCAACCAGCCGGTGCTCGCCACCGCGGTGGTGAAGCCCGAGCGCAACGAGACCTATGAGGTCGGCCTCAAGAACAGCTTCTTCGGGCGGCGGCTGCTGGTGAATGTCGACGGCTTCTACACCAGGGTCCACAATTTCCAGGCGACGGTGGTGGAGAATTCGCTGACCCAGACGGTGCAGCTGCGCGGCTATCTCTCCAACATTCCGCAAGTGACCGTGAAGGGGATCGAGGCGGATGCGACCGCGCTGCTGCTGCCGGGGCTGACGCTGCGCGGCAACCTCGCCTATTCGGACGGCCGCTATACCGATTATCCGGCGGGCCCCTGCCCGCTGGAGGTGCAGACCGCCGCCACCACCCAGTGCAACCTCACCGGACAGCGGCTGGCGTCGCTGCCGCGCTTCGCCTTCACTGCGGGGCTCGATTATGTCCGGCGGGTGGGTGCCGGGGAGGTGTTGCTGCACGTCGATACCGCGTCGCGCACCAGCTATAACGGCGATCCCGGCCTGTCGCGCTTCACGATGATCGACGGGTACAATCTGACCAATGCCAGTGTCGGCTATCGCCTGCCGAACGGGATCGCGCTGATCGTCTTCGCGCGCAACCTGTTCGATGCGGACTATATCCAGAACCTGACGATCCAGGCGGGCAATTCGGGGCTGATCGTCGGCACGCCCAGCGATCCGCGGACGATCGGGGGGACGATCCGCTTCCGGCTGTGATCGGGGCGGCGGCGGGGCATGCAAAAGGGGCCGGGATCGCGCCCGGCCCCTTCTCCCCTCCTCGGAAGCGGCGACTTACATCTTGTAGCTGAGGCGGATGTAGCCGAACTGGCCAGGCACGTCGTAGGTGGTCGGGTCGAAATTGTTCAGGCTGCAGCTGCTGCACGCCGGCGGGTCCTGGTTGAACACGTTGTTCACGCCGATGGTCAGCGCGGTGCGGTGGTCCATCCAGGACGGCGAGAAGGCCAGCTGGATGTCGCCGTAGAAGCGGCTGCTCAGCCGGTTGGCGCCGGCATTCTCGGTCACGCCGCTGATATAGCGGCCGGTGAACGAGGCCGAGACGCCGCCGAGCGACCAGTCGATCGTGCCGTTGCCCTTGAACTTGGGGAAGGCCTGGTCGGGGCTGCCGCGCTCGGTGCCCGCCCGCTCGATGACGACCGCGCCGTTGGAGGCGGCGAGCGTGTACTTCAGCAGCCAGGTGGCGTTGGCGGCGAGACCGAAGCTGCCGACGCCCGTCTCCGGGGTGCGGTAGCGGAAGGTCGCGTCGATCCCGCGCGTCTTGATGCTGTCGAGATTGTCGAGCGTCGCGTCGATCTCGTTGATGATGCCGTTGCCGGTGCGGATCACCTGCGAGCAGGCGCTGGCATCGCCGAGCAGCGCGCAGTTGTTGAGCTTCACATTGGCGTCGAGCGCGGCGATCGCGTTGGTCACCTTGATCTGGTAGTAGTTCACTTCCAGGCTGAGCACGCTGGCGAAGCTGCTCGACCGCGCCCAGGCGGGCGCATAGACGCCGCCGAACAACAGGCTGCGCGACTTCTCCGGCTTGAGGTTGCGGTTGCCGCGGGTCAGCACCGGCAGCTGGCCGCCCTGGTCCTCGGCATAGCTGCCATTGGCCGGCACGCCGTTGGCGATGCAGTTGGCGCGCACCGTCGCGTTGGTCTGGAACAGGCCGCCCGGCGCGCTGGTGCACGGATCGTTCGCCGGAAGGTCGAAGCGCGAGCGATCGCCGAAAAGCTCGCCCAGGCTCGGCGCGCGGAAACCGGTCGCGTAGGAGCCGCGCAGCAGCAGATCCGCCACCGGCTTCCACAGGCCGATGCCGGTATAGGTGGTGCTGCCGCCGCTGATCGAATAATCGGCATGCCGCACCGAGCCGTTCACCTCCAGCGAGTTGAAGAAGGGCTTGTCCTTGAGCAGCGGCACGCGCAGCTCGCCATAGACTTCGTTGGAGTGGTAGCGCCCGGCCGACGGCTTGGACGGGATGTCCGCGCCCAGCCCGGCGGCGATGATCGGATCGGGCGTGAAGCTGCCGAACTGCACGCGATGCTCATAGCCCAGCGCGAAGCCGATCGGCCCCGCCGGCAGGTCGACCAGGTCGCCGCTGAGGTTGGCGGTATAGTCGAAGAGCTGCTGGTTGCTCTTATCCTTCTCGGTGAACCCGATATAGTTGAGCATCGCCGGCGTGATCGTGCCCGCCCCGCCGAACAGGTTGAGCGGCACGCAGTCCCCGGTGCACTGCGATATCGGCCCCAGCGCCCGCGCCACCCGGTCGGCGCGCAAATTGCCGGTGAAGCTCTGGTGCGCATCGTTCACGCCGAACGCGGCGGTCGCGTCCCAATACCATTTGTGCGCGCCGACCTGGAACGAGCCGTCGAGCGTCGCCGAGCCGGTGAAGGTATCGACATGCTGGTCGAACGTCCGCTGCCCGGCCTCCACCACGCGGCGCGCGAGGAAGCTGTAGTTCTTGTTCGGCCCCGAACCCTGCAGCGTCACGCCGAACGGGTTGTACGGGTTGGTCGCATCCACCGACATGGTGTCGAACAGGCTGCCCGCGCCGTTGCCCGCATCGGGACCGATGAACAGCGGCTCGAACGCCGCCTGGTTCTGCGAGTTGCGCCGGTTGTACGCCGCCTTCACCCGCAGGTTCACCACCGGGCTGAACTGCTGCTTGAAGCTGAACCAAGCGCCGTAGCGCTCCGACGGCGTGAGGATATAGTTATAGGGCGCGAAGTTGAACCGGTCCGCCGCGGTGAACGGCCGCAGATTGGCCAGCGTCGGGCTGTTGTTGGGCGGATTGCCGATCGTGAAGTTGCCGAAGGCGAGCCCCGGCAGCGGCCCGGCATTGGTGCGGGTATCGAAGCGCCCGTTCACCGCCGCGCTGCTGCACCCGCCGACCGGATCGGTACACGCCGTCTGGCCGGGATTGGGGAACAGCGAGATCGCGCGGTCGCCCGAGCGCACCGCCTCCTGCTTCACATAGGTGCCGCCGAACACGAAGTTGGTCGTCGGCCCCTTGATGCCGTAGCTGAGCGCGTAATCCTGGGTGTGGCCGTCGCCCTGCCGGAACGTGCCGAACTGCGCCGAGGCACGCAGCCCCACCTGCTGCGCCACGGTGATGATGTTGACCACCCCGGCGATCGCGTCCGAGCCATAGAGCGACGAGGCGCCCGACTGCAGCACCTCGACCCGGTCGATCATGTTGCCGGGGATGGTGTTGAGGTCGACCGTGGCGGGAATGCCGCTGCCGCTGGTGCCCGGCACGTAGCGGATGCCGTCGACCAGCACGAGCGTGCGCTTGGAGCTGAGATAGCGCAGGTCGATCTCCGCCGAGCCCGCGCCGACGCCGCCGCCGTCGGGCGGGTTGCCGAGATTGCCGCTGTTGTTGACCTTGCTGTTCAGTCCGCCGCTGGCGCTGGGGATCCGCTGGAGCACATCGGCGATCGAGGACAGGCCGGTCCGCGCGACCGCGGACTGGTCGATGCGCACCACCGGGCTCTCGTCGGCGAGCGGATCGCGGCGAATGCGCGAGCCGGTGACGACGATCTCGCCCTGGCCGCCGGCATCACCGGACGCCTCGGGAACGCTGTCCTGCGCGAAGGCGGGCGTGGCCGCCATCCCCATGGCGAGCGCGAGTGCGGCGAGACTACAGGTGGTACGTCGGTACGATGCGTGCATATGGGTCCCCTCGATCCAGGCCGTTTCTGTGCGACACCCTCTCGGACATTGTTTGCAACAAAACTGACGCGTGGCGTGGGCTTGGCAAGGGGGGATTGCGCGATTTGGTTAAAGATTGAAATTGTGTTGCCGTGGGGACACGGGTCGGAGGGTGATGTTTAGAAGGCTGAACAGCTGACTGAATGCCCCGATCGCCTTCCCATCCAGTCCCCCATTGAGGCCGCTCGACGGTAAGCAGCCGAACAGTTCCGCACTTGGACTCCAACCCCACAAAGCCATTCCGCCTACTAGACAACGCAGTGTATCCACATCACCCAACCACTGCAGTGAGCGAAGATACATATTTTAATCGATACCGCCACTTTCTCGCTCATCGATATCTTTTCGCCTAGACCAGACTTTGTCCGCCGACCTCGCCTTCTTTAGCCACTCACCTTTCATTTCATCGTACTCTGACTTGAAGTAGATCCTATTTTCATCAAATGAGTGATCAAATTCCATGTCAAGTAATGTCCGCCGTGAAAGATGAAATTGCCCAATCGTATTCAAAAACAGATCACTGTGAAGAGGTCTTGCATCTACAAAATTTGCGCCATCTATATTCGACCCCCGAAAGTTACACTCGTCAAGGCTACTCCGCTGAAACCTTGCCTCCGTGAGGTCACAATGAGACAGATTCGACTTCATCAGATGACAACCATTAAAATTAACACCACGGAGGTCCGAATGAGAAAAATTCGATCCACTCAAATCCATTGCAAAAAAATCCGAATTTTTTGCAGACATGTACGAGAAGCACTGCAAAATCGCAGCCTTACTATCTTCACCGTACAGCACCCTGTCTAGGAGAAGTTTTAGCCTACTTTCTGATTCATCAAATCCTATTTCAATCAACCTCGCCGCCCCCTCCTTCTGCAAGCATAATATGCAAGAGTTCAGTACGGCCCAAATCATAGTTTCCGCGTTCTTCTGAATTTGAGCGGCGGCCCGCCAGTTCGCTATACTAAGACCATGAACCGGAGCACCCTCATCAATAACAGTCCCTGCTAGCACGATCATGCGATCGAAAAGCCTACTTACCTGATTGTAGCCACCCTGCTCACGCGCCACATTCAATCGAATTTCATCACGCATATAGCCAAGAACTTCATGAGTAAGCGCCCCTGTACCAGTGGCCTTAACCCACATCTGCAAAGCCAGATCAACGTGCCGCGGGACAAAATCAATGACCTCTTCCGCAAGCTTTAAAACAGCTCTAGCCGCCAAATACTCACCAAAACTCTTGTGGGTGAATTCGAAACCCTTGTGACTAATTTCTGACGACTTCAAATAGAAGTTCATTGCAAGATTTGTTACGTCTTCACCCCCGTCACTTTTAAATTCCTCCCAGACGGCCTCTCCCTGCGTGAGCTTAAGCGCAGAGTGAAACCCCTCCTCTGTCGCCACTCGAGCATCTCCGCCGAGCCAAGCAGCCAAAGCGATCGTCTCCATCAGAGCATTGAAACTCGACTTTTGTAGATGACGACCGGGCCCTTGACGGTTTTTTACCTTCGAAGGATCTCCCCACCCCCTACGCCATACTTCATCAATAAGTTTCTGGTAAATTATGTTCCTATTGTCAGCCGCAACCTCCCAGTTGTCGACCGCGAATCCCGACAAAACTAATAAATAGCAAAGCAGCGGTTCACTTGTTACATCGCTTAATCGATCATCTTTTAAGGCCAGCGGGACTTCGCAGGAAAGTCCAGCCAAAGGAGCATACTGACGCCACCAAACAGGACGCTGATCCAAAGCCATGATGTCATCGGATTTACCGTTGAAAAATCTAATCGGAGCATATCCGAGCACCTCGAGTGCAGACTTTCCTAACGCACCTCTAAACTTTCTTGCGGCCTGAAATGATGGCAAACGGCCAGTCACAATTATTTTTAAAGGAACTGCAACGTCACCTTGCAGCGCCGATTTAAGTTGATCAAGTTTCGTGACGAAGAGATTGGCCACTTCTGCCGCAGCTTCGCCGGGCCGTGCAATTTCATCCAGCCCATCGAATATCAGCAAGAGCTTAGGACCATCTTCCAATGCCTCTCGGGAAAGCGGGGAAGCCGTGAATGCACCACCCGTTCTGGCAGTAAAGTACTGCGTAATCGCTTCCCTCAGCCCTCCCTCAAGCTCAATATGCTGCAATGGAATATACAGAGGTCGAACGTCCGGCATATCAGCCGCAACTCTTGCTAGCCTCTTCATTGACGTAGACTTACCGCTACCAGGACCCCCGCCAATTAACTTAACATCATCCTCTGCTTCATCGACAGACATCTGATTCAACCATTCAAACAAAGCGTCATCAAGATATCCATAACTATTTTCTTTACGACCACCAATGTCTTCACCACCCCTCTCAATCCAAGAGCACCTTAGAGGGACATATGCCTGCGCCAATGATATCTTGCTCTTTTCTTGACCAAACATTGCAGAAACTTCGAAATCGAAAATCAATTTCTGTCGATACGCAGCCCACTGCAATTCAAAGTTTGCTGCGTTCGCACCAGGAACTTCTAGAAGTTGCATTAATGACTTGAAGCCATCTGCCTTGCGAAGCCAAATTTCAGATATCGCCCGTGAGAAGGCAGAATCAAACCGAGCAGATAGTTCTGACGCTGTTTCGGTTCCCGCGCTTCTAAACTCCGCCCGCCGAGCGACAAACTTATCTCGCAGGTGCCTATACAGCGGCAACGTGGTAGGACGACTTAAAAACGTCGCGGGAATCTGCTCGTAGCCGTCATCAACCCGCTCCTTGGCTTCATCTATTATTTCTCTAACAACTAGCCTTAGCGATTCGGCGTCGAACTTTGACTCAGACCTAACTTCATCTACGGTCCACGCGAAAGAAAGAAGGAAAAGCTTCCAGGCTTTCTCTCCCGGATCATCATCCAGCTTTATGGAACCAAGGGCATTTATTAGGGCCGTTATCCCGCTCGATACTCCATCTCCACCGAAGGTTGTCCAAAATCCTTGTGCAGCTGCATCAGCGATATTGGTAGATAGAGAACGCCAATCTATTTTCATCTTCACATCACGATTCATGGTGATGGAAACCGCGTTCGCGTTCGACATTGATGCCCCCCGTTCAACTCTAGGCAAACTTCAAGTAACTCCGCCCCCTGTCAAGTAGATGACGTGACTTGCAACTCTCAAATGACTTGGCGCCTATAGCTTCTCCCGCTTCAACCGCCGCTCCACCCGGTCCAGCTCGCGCGACAGCCGCGCCAGCGCCTGCTCGCGGGGGATGCGCGGCACGGCGAAGCCGGTGTGGGGCCGCCCCTCGACGATCGCCGGGCGGCGATAGCCGAGCAGCAGCAGCGCCTCGCGCGGGGTCATCAAGGTGAGCGGGTCGGTCTCGTCGACGGTCTCGCGCCAGTCGCCCAGGTCCTCGCCGATGGGGTCCAGCGAGCGCAGCGCATTGTCGAGCAGCGCGAGTTCGAGCCGCGCATAGCCCTCGGCCAGCGCCGCCTCCATCGCACGGGCGAAGGCCGCCGAGCGCCGGCGCCGGGCATAGATGGCGTTCCAGCCGATGCCGGTCGCCGCCGCCGACAGCCGCACATTGGCGGTCGCGGCGAGATGGGCGAGGAAGCGGCGCTCGCCCTCGGTGGTCAGCACCCCCTTGGGGGCGCGGCGCACCTGCACCGCGCGGCCGCGCGAGGCGCGCACGCTATACTCGCCGCCGCCGGTGCGCGCGGCCTCGCCCTCGGGGGTGGGCGAGGCCACGCCCGCGGCGAGCTGCGCCTGGGCAAAGCTGAGCGCTGCATCCCATTGGCTCGCGAAATCGGGGTTGCGCGCGCGGCGCTTCTGGAAGGTCTTGCGCGTCTGCCCCGCTGCCTCGGCGGCGAGGGTCACGTTGGCGGTGCGGCGCAGGGCTTTCAGGAAGCGCTGGTTCTCGCGGGTACGATCGGCCTTGGTGCCGCGCATGCTGCCCTCCCACCTGGGTGTGACGGATACGCGCGGGAGATGGGTGTTCCGCTTTTGTTCTGCAAGGGCCGCCTTCAGATCCTCCCCCGGAGGGGGAGGGGGACCGCCGCCGAAGGCGGTGGTGGAGGGGTGTCCCCGCTGGTAGGGAGGGCCGTCCCATGGGCGGGGACACCCCTCCGTCAGGCCTGCGGCCTGCCACCTCCCTTTGCAGGGGAGGATCTTGTGTCGGGGCGACCCCGTTGGCAGGGCCGGTCCGGCGCGCTCGGCCCGTCCCGCGCCTGGCGGCGCTCCCCCTCCACCACGCCGCTGGCGCGGCGCGGTCCCCCTCCCCGTGCCGGGGAGGATCTTGAGGGCCACCCTTGACTCCGCGCCCGAATCCGCTATTGGGCGCGCTCCTTCTTCGGAAGGAATCCGTCCGAGACAGCGAGGGACCGGAATATGCCGGTCTTGATCAACTCGCCTAGACGGGGACAGAATTTACCGGCGGCTTGGCCGGCTCTCTGGCGCGGATGCGCGGGTGGGTCCAAGCGTTCCGGGTCACGCCCCAGGGACTAAAGCCCCGGCCTCGTGACGATCCTTCCCCTCGGACAATTTGAGCCTGGCCCGCGTCTCGTGCGCGGGTCGTGAACCGGGGTTGCTCCCTTGTCCGCCTCGTGCGGGGAACGGGCAGCCTCATGTATGAGGAGACCGGCATGGATCGTACCCAGAAGGCCGACGCCGTTGCCGAGCTGAACCGCACCTTCAACGAGGTTGGCGTGGTGGTTGTCACCCGCAATCTCGGCATGACCGTCAAGCAGTCGACGGACCTGCGCAACAAGATGCGTGCAGCCGGCGCGACCTATAAGGTCTCGAAGAACAAGCTCGCCAAGATTGCCACCCAGGGCACCGATTATGCGGTGCTCGCGGACCTGCTGACGGGTCCGACGGCACTGTCCACCTCCGTCGATCCCGTGGCTGCGGCCAAGGTGGTCTCGGAGTTCGCCAAGACGAACGACAAGCTCGAAATCGTCGGCGGCGCGATGGGCAATGTGCTGCTGGATGCGGCCGGCGTGCAGGCACTCGCCTCGCTGCCGTCGCTGGACGAGCTGCGCGGCAAGCTCGTGGGGCTCATCGCAGCGCCCGCGACCAAGCTCGCCACGATCACCCAGGCACCGGCGGCGCAGATCGCCCGCGTGCTTGCGGCGTACAGCGAAAAGCAGGCTGCCTGAGCTTCGGCTTCGAGCGACCTTTATTCTATCCCGAAACTATTGAACTGATTGGAGTTTATCATGGCTGACCTTAACGCGATCGTCGACCAGCTTTCCGCCCTGACCGTGCTCGAGGCCGCTGAGCTCTCGAAGCTGCTCGAAGAGAAGTGGGGCGTTTCGGCCGCCGCTGCCGTCGCCGTTGCCGGCCCGGCCGCTGGTGGCGCCGCTGCCCCTGCTGCTGAAGAGCAGACCGAGTTCGACGTGATCCTCACCGGCGACGGTGGCAAGAAGATCAACGTCATCAAGGAAGTCCGCGCCATCACCAGCCTCGGCCTCACCGAAGCAAAGGCGCTGGTCGAAGGCGCTCCGAAGCCGGTCAAGGAAGGCGTGTCGAAGGACGAAGCCGAGAAGATCAAGAAGCAGCTGGAAGAAGCTGGCGCGACCGTCGAGGTCAAGTAAGCACTTCCCAGCCGGTTTCAAGGCTTGGATATTGGAAGGAGGCGGCCCAGCAACGGGCCGCCTCTTTTCATTTGCGCTGATCAATTCAGGATTGCGGCGGCGCGTAGCGGATCGTGGCGAGCGCCGGCGGTGCCGGACGGTCCAACCAGATCGGCCCCGGTCGCGCGCCCTGCCCCGCCGTCCCGAGCAGGAAATCGGCAGCGAAGCGATGAAGGCTCAGCCCCCCGCGCCAGCGCAGGTCGCACAGCAGCATCGCAACGAACATCGGCCTGCCGCCGTGCGTCACGACGTGCAGTTGTTCCCGGCGAAGGGTGAGCCGGGCTGGCAGCCGCACTCGGCCGCCTGCCGCTATGTCCACCGGGCCGCCTTGGTTCTGTGGTGGCGGACCGGCGTGGAACGCAGCGCGCCAGCGATCCTGGTCTGGGCCGGCACTGATCAGTGCGAGCGCGGGCCGGAGCCCCTCGGCCGCTTGCGACGCTGCGTTGGCGACGTAGATTTCCAGGTCGAACACCACCGTCTCGGCCAAGAAGGCAACCTGGGCGGAGACGATCTCGATCGCGATCGGGTCGGCCGGGGAGGACGGTGCGGGACGCGGCGCGGCCGCTACGGCCGGGCTCGCCGGCGACGGCGCTGGCAGTTCTGGCACTGCCGGGGCCAGCCTTCTGCGGAACCACCATCCCGCTCCTGCCGCCCCCACCAAACCGAGCGCGCCCAGCAGCAGCCACGGCCAGCTGGACCGGCCCTCGAGAGGCGCGGGCACCGCCACGGGCGCTACCGGTCTCGACGTCGGGGGCACAGGCGCGTGCCGCTGGAGGGAAGATGTTGGCTTTGGTGTCGGCGGGGGGCTGGGCACCGCGCTAGGCGTTGCTTTGGGGCGCGGCTTGGGCACCGGGACTATCACCGGCTGCACCAGTGGCGAAGAGGAAGGCGACGAAGTCGGGCTGGGTGTCGGCGTGCCGGGCAAGCGAAATCGCTCCGGCAGCACGCCAGGAATCGTCTGCGGGACGGGATCCGCAGCGGGCGCGTCCTGCGCCAAGCCAGGTGCGCCGAGCGCCCCTACCATGATCATCCCGAATGCTGCGCGATGCGTACCCCTGTTCACGCACCGGGATTGATCTGCCGAAGCTTAACGCCGGCTGCACCTACAGCGCGCTCACCAGTCCCGCGCGACGACACGTTCGGCGTCGTCGCCCGATGGCTCAATTCTTGTGGCGGGATGCGCGCGTCTCGTTGCGGATGCGCTCGGAGCGCGCGCGCTCCATCCGCTCGATCCGCTCGCGTTCTAGCCGCTCACGATCCTCGCGCGCGAGTTCGTCACGCTCGCGATCTTCCCGCGCCATGCGCTCGGCGATCCGCAGGCGGATGGCTTCCAGTTCGGGCGAAACCTCCTCGCCGGTCGTCTGCTTGCGGCGCGCATCGTGGCGGCCGACAGCCTCTTCGGCAGCAATACGATCGGACCAGTGGCGGACCGGCAAGGGCTGCTTCTTGCCCTTTGGCTTGCGGTTCTGGATCCGAAGCATCGCGATACGATACATGCGAAACATCTTGCCGGCATGTAGACCGGTAAGCAGTGCCGCGAGCAGCGCCACGCCGATATAGATGCCGCTGTTCGGCTGTGGTGCCCGCAGCACCAGCAGCACCATCAGATAGCTGAGCAGCGTCATCAGCACGCAATAGGCGCCGAATTCCAACGACATCATCAGATAGTGACGGACGGTATCGGACTTCATGAACGCAATCCCCATCGACGGCCCCCTTCGCGTGCACCCCACGCACCGCCGCCGTTCTTTGGCACTGCATCATGAAGCAAGCGCGTTAATGAATCCTAACCGAAGGTGAAACGAACACAGCTTCAGCTGCGGAAAATCGGAGGGCGCGCAGCCTCCTCCTCCTCGATTTCCTTCTGCAGCAGGCGATCGGCGATACGACTGCGGATCGCCTCGACCGTCATGTTGGGATCGATGGTGAACTCGCCGCCCTCCTCGTCCGGGTCGATCCCGAGCGCGGCGCAGCGCTCGCGATAGGCTCGTTCCAGCACTTCCAGCCGTTCCAGCAGCCGCACCCGCTCGGCATCGCCGCCGCGCGCCTCGAGCCGCTCGGCGGCGATCCGTTCGGACCAGCGCAGCGTGCGCCGCTCCTCTTCCGTCATCTGCGCCAGTTCGATGACGAGATCGTCGGGGAACATCGCCAGGCGCCGCATTGCCCGCTTGTAGCGGCGGAACATCCGCACGGCATAGATTCCGCTGAACAGGGCCATGCCGATGCAGGTGTTGATGTACCAATCCGAATTGGCCTGCGGCGCATAGGTGACGAGCACGTACATCGCCGCGCCGATCCCGGTCATGAACAGGAAATAGACGAAGAACTCGATGGTCTCTCGAAGATAGCCTCGAATAGCCGCGACGTTCATGGCCTGCTCCCGAAACACAGCGATGGCATGGCTGTTTGTTCCGGGAGTGACTCAACCCGAATTTGCTTAAAAAATGATGCAGATACGAAGCCATTACTTCCGGATTTCTACGTAACTCTAGGTACATATCCGGAGCCGAGCCTGTATCGAAGCAATGCCCACCCTCGCACCTGCGAAGGCGGGCATTGCGTTTCAGCGCGCCTTGGCCGCGCTCTGGTCGACCGGCACCACCGGCAGCAGCACCGAACTCGACTGCTTGCCGCCGTACAGGATCGTCACCGTAGCCTTCTGATAGTCACCCGGCTTGGCGAAGAAGATGTTCTCGACATATTTCTGCGGGTTGCGATCATAGACCGGGAACAGGGTCGACTGGACCTGCACCATGATGCGGTGACCGGGCAGGAAGGTGTGGTTCACCACCGGCAGCCGGAACTTGTACTCCTGCACCTTGCCCGCCGGGATCGCCGAGGGATGCTCGAACGAGTTGCGGTAGCGGCCGCGGAAGATGTCCATCGCGATCGGCAGCTGGAAGCCGCCCATTTCCTTGGTGGTGGCGATCTCGTCCGGATAGACGTCGATCACCTTGACCACGAAGTCGCCGTCGGTGCCGGTCGTCTTGGCGAAGATGTCCGCGAGCGGCGTGCCCGAGAGGCGCACCGGCTCCTTGAGCACCGGGGTCGCGTAGGTCAGCACGTCCTGACGGCCGTCGACGAAGCGCTGGTCGGTGACGAGATAGGTGCCCCAGCGACCGTCGCTGAAATTGATCGGGCGCGGCAGGTACGGCACCGGCTTGGCGGGATCGGAGACATAGCTGTCCTCCCCTGCCCCGGGCTTGTCGAAGCCCGCAGCCTCGGACGCGCCGAGATACAGCGGAGTGAGCTGCGCGCCGAGCGGCCACTTGTTGAGGAAGTCCCAGTGGTTCTCGCCGGTGTTGTAGATGCTGGCGACCGGCGGGGTATAGGCGGGCGAACCGTCCTTCAGATGCGCGTTGAAGAAGGGCAGCAGGATGTCACGGCGCGCCTGGAGCGCGGTATCGCCCTCGAAGTTCAGCTCGCCCAGCTTCGAGCCGTTATAGTTGAAGCCCGAGTGCCGCCACGGGCCCATCAGCAGGAAGTTGTTGGTCGCCTGCGGGGTCTTCTGCAGCTCCTCCCAGGCGTGGATCGCGCCGTACATGTCCTCGTGATCCCAGAGGCCCTGCTCCCACAGCGTCGGCACGTTGGAGGGATTGGCGGCGAGGATCTTGTCGAGCGCCTGGCCCTGCCAGAACGCGTCGTAGGATACGTGCTGGCTCAGCTTCTGCCAGAAGGGCAGCTGGTCATAGCCGTACTGCTTGGCCCAGTCGCCCGCCGAGCCGACCTTGCGGAAGGTTTCGTAATCGTCCCAGCCGCCATTGGGCGGGGTCGGCCCACCGGCCTTGTAGCCGGTGATACCCGAGATCCAGCCTATGTTCGGCAGGCGGAAGGCGCCGTGGTGGAACCAGTCGTCGCCCATCCAGCCGTCGATCATCGGGCTTTCGGGTGCCGCGACCTTGAGCGCCGGGTGCGGATGGAGCAGCGCCATCACCACCGTCCAGCCTTCGTAGGATGAGCCCAGCATGCCGACCTTGCCGTTCGATTCCGGCAGGTTCTTCACCAGCCAGTCGATCGTGTCCCAGGCATCAGTGGTGTCGTCGATCTTGGTCGGATTGAGCGGCCCCACCGGCGGACGGGTCACGACGAAATCGCCCTCGGAGCGATACTTGCCGCGAATGTCCTGAAACACGCGGATATAGCCGGCCTGGGTGAACACCTCGTCGCCCTGCGCCAGCACCGAGAGCATCTTGTTGCTGTCGGTGCGGCGGACGCGGTTGTACGCGTCATACGGCGTGCGGGTGAGCAGGATCGGCGCGTTCTTCGCGCCCTTCGGGATCACGATCGTCGTGAACAGCTTGGTACCGTCGCGCATCGGCACCATCACCTCGCGGCGGATATAGTCCTTCGCGCCTTCCGGCAGCACGAACTTCGCCGGGATGTCGTTGAAGGGTTGCGCCTGCTGCGCGCTCGCGGCCGGAATCAGCGCGCTCGTCGTGAGCACGGCCAGGAGGAAGGTACGAAGCTGCATAATATCTCCCCAGAGAACCGAGGCCCGAGGGGATAGTGTTACATTCGTAAGATGGGAAGCGGCCGCGCGCGAAAAGGCCCGCGCTCCTGTTCGGGAGCGCGGGCCGGTTGCGGTTCAAGTGCTTAGGCGTGGGCGGGAGTGCCGAGCAGTTCGGCCTCGAGGTCCTCGACCAGGTGCGGGCGGGTGGTGCCGATCGGGCCCACCCCGTCCGCCGCCGGCGCGGCGCGGCCGATGCGGAAGGCGGCGCTGGTGCGGCCCTCGCGACCGTCGGGCAGGCGATAGCGCGCCTCGGCGACGACGACCGGGGTGAAGGTGCGACCCAGCTCGCCCTTCGGCACCGCGAGGTGCGCATCGACGCGAGTGCCGTCACCGGCATCGATCGTCACCGGCGGCACATCGGCGGCCGGACCATGGCGGGTGAGCAGCTGCTCCATCTCGCTCGTCTCGGCATCGGCGAGCAGGAAGGTCGAGATGCGCACGTCGCGGGCAGCAGTGTCACCCGAGTTACCGACCGTCAGCTCGATATCCACCAGCGCCTCTTCCTCGCTGGTGCCGGCACGCACCGGGCGCAGGCCCAGCTCGAGCCACGGACGATTGGCGACCGGCGCGGGCGCGTCGACGACATGCTCGAGCACCGCCTCGTCCGCCTCGGCCAGCTTGGCCTCGACATGCGCTTCGGCGACCGGCTCCGCGATCGGCTGGCGATCGGCGGCGACGGGGGCCATCACCGGCGCAGCGGTGGCTGCGGCGAGACCGATGTCACTGCGCGGTGCAACCGGCTGCGGTGCTGGGCGGTACGCCACCGGCTCCGTGGTGGTCGCCGTCTCGCGGACCAGCAGGTCGTCGTCCGTGCGGCGGCGGCGGAGCAGGAAGATCGCGGCGGCCGCGGCGAGGATCACGGCGAGACCGCCGAGGATCCAGGGGACGAGCGACGTCGAGCGCGTCGTCTCGGTCGTGGTCTCCGTTGTTTGCACGACATCGGCGGCGGGCGCGGCAGGCTGCGCGGCCGGCTCGGCAGGCTGCGACTGCGTTACCGGCGCGGGCGCCGGGGTAGCGGCTTGCCGCGTAGGCGCCGGTCCGGGCTGCGCTGCGGCCGCTGCCTGACGCGGCTGGGCTGCAGCGCGTGCCTCGGCGCGCGGGGCGCTACGCTCGGCGAGGGCGGTTCGGGCCGGGGCGGCATCGGTGGTCGACGGCGCCTGGTTGGCGCTGCCGGCCATCTGCTGCTCGACCGGAGGCACCGACTGCACGACCGGCGCGGCCGGGGCCATGCGGACTTCGGGTGCCGGCGCAGCGGCCTGCGGCGCGGACGCCTCGACCGCCGGCGGCGGAGTCACCGTCTGCTGGGGCGCGGCCTCCTGGGCGAAGGCGGGTGTGGCAAGGAACGCGGCACTGATCAACAGTGCGGCGCGGGGGCGGAGCGGGGTCTGACACTGTTTCATGACGTGGGTTCAACGGACGGAACACGCGATTCGGCCCCGGCATCTGCGGTGAACCGTGAACGCGGCCGGACGAGACGAGCCATTCACCACCCATTCAGGCATGGTTCTTGCCCGGTCCGCGTGCTGAAACGTCTCAGCAACTTGTTGAAAAGAAAGGGGCTTGCCGCACAATAGCGGCAAGCCCCTGCCCTTTTACGATGACGGCGAAACGATCAGAATTTTCCGGTCAGCTGCACGCCGTAGAAGCGCGGTTCGCCCGGAATATAGGTAGGATCGTTGAACCCGCCGCCGGTGTTGCCGGCGTCGAGCAGATACTTCTCGTTGGTGGCGTTGCGGACATAGCCGGCGATCTCGTACCGGCCGTCGGCGAAGCTCAGGCCCGCCTTGACGTTCACCAGCGTCACCTTGTCCTGCGAGATCGCTTCCTTGTTCGGGATCTCGAAGAAGATCTTGCTGCGATAGGTCACGCTAGGCGTCGCGAAGACGCGGATGCCGTTGCCGACCGGCGCGTCGATCGTGAAGCCGGCCGCCCATTGCAGCCGCGGCTGCAGGCGGAAGCGGTTATTGGCATAAATGCCGTTCGACTTCTTATCGTCGATCCCGCCGTCGATGAAGCCTGCGTTGCCGAACACGGTCAGCCAACTGACGGGGTGCAGCTGCCCTTCCGCCTCGAAGCCGAGATTGCTGGCGCTGCCGGCGCTTTCGGTGATGCTCGATCCCACCGGGCGGCCCGAGGGGTCGTTGGCGTCAGTGACAGTGCGGCTGATCTGGAAGTTGTCGTACTTCTGATAATAGACGCCCAGCGAGCCCGAGAACATGCCCTTGGCGAGCTTCACGCCGCCCTCATAGTTCCAAACCGTCTCTTCCGGGATGACGGAGGTGGAAGTCGCCGCCTGGTTCACGGTCGGCGAGCGACGGCCCTTGGAGATCGTCGCATAGAGGTTGATCGCGTCGTTCAGGCGATACAGCACGTTGAAGCGCGGCAGGAAGGCCTGGAAGCTGTCCTCGCTCCACAAGGTGCCCTTGGTGGTGACCTGGCCGGGGATCAGCGGCGCCTTGGAGAGCACCGAGTTGGGCGCGACGGAGACATAGCCGGACTTGCGCTGCTCGATCAGCGCGCGGATGCCGGCGGTCAGCTCCAGCGCATGGATCGGCATCCAGGTCACTTCGCCGAACATCGAATATTGGTCGTTGATGCCCTTGTTGGTGAAGATCGAGCTGTAGGGGATCTGCGTCGCCGCGCCCTTGGTGAGGATCGAGGTCGCCTGTGCGGCCGTCACCACCCCGGCGGAAGAGATGCAGCCCAGCGTCGGGATCAGGTTGGCCGCGCACTGAAGATAGACGCCCTCCTCGGTCGAGAAGGGCACTTCCTGGCGGTTGTTCTCGTGGAACACATTAAGCCCGAAGCTGGTGCGGACATGGTCGCCGACATAGGCGAAGCGCGATTCATGGCTGATCTGCGAGCCATAGGCACCCTCGGCGAATTCCAGCCACGGCGCCGCCGAACCGTCGGCATCGAACACCTCGAACGAGTCGAACGAGCGATAGCCGTTGACCGTGGTGAAGCTCCAGCCGTCGCCCAGGTCGTAGCGCGCGGTGAGGTTCACGTCATAGACGTCGCGGGTCAGGCCCAGCTTGTCCGTGCCGAAGACCTGCTTCGCATAGGGCGAGCCCGAAAGATTCGCCGCGCCGAACGGGTTGCCCGGCCCCTGCGACGTGGCGAAGCGCTTTGAGATGAACGGCGTGCCGCTGTTGCGCTGACGATCATAGGTGCCGATCAGGTCGACCGTCAGCGCCGGGTTCGGCGTGTAGCGGACCGAAGCGCGCAGGCCGAGCTGGTTCTGCGCGTAGAGATCGTCCTGCGTCGACGACAGATTCTCGACATAGCCGTCGCGCTTCTTGAACTCGCCGGCGACGCGGGCGGCGATCACGTCGTTCCCGACATTGAGGTGCCCGCCCACCAGATAGGCGTTGTAATTGCCATAGCCGGCGGTCAGTTCGCCGGACACACCCGGCTTGGGCCGCGCGGAAAGGATGCTGACCGCGCCGATCGTCGAGGCAGTACCGAACAGCGTCGCCTGCGGGCCCTTCACCACTTCGATGCGGTCGACGTCGTAGATCGCCTGATAGGCGCCACGCGAGCGCGAGATGTCCACGCCGTTATAGTAGAGCGTGACGCGCGCCGCCTGCTGGGCCGAGCCGCTGTCCGACGTGATCCCGCGGATCACGATGCCGGGATTGTTGGCACTCTGCTCTTGGATGTTGAGGCCCGGAACATAGTTGGAGAGCTCGTCGAGATCGTCGACGCCGATCCGCTTCATCTGCTCCTGCGTCACCGCGGTGATGGTGATCGGCACGTCGCGCAGCTTCTGCTCGAACTTCTGCGAAGTGACGATGATGTCGCCGCCCAACGCATCATCCTGCGAAGTTTCCTGCGCGTGCGCCGCCGTTGCCGAGACGGTGGCGAGCAGCATGGCGATCAGACCCGTTTTCTTGTAGTTCATTCTTTGCCTCCCTTGGTCGAGAGGGCGGTTGGCAAGGGAATGTTAAGGCTTCACGGCGCAGCTGCGTCAAAATTGTTGCGGTTGCGTAAACTGCACATGGCCGATGGTGCACTCGGGAACCTTTTCTGCCGCATCGTCCGGCCCTTTGACATCCCCTCCCCCGCGCCTTATATCCCCGCTCTGGCCCTCCGATCGGGAAATGACGCGCCGTCGCGCAGCGTGTCGTACGAATGGATCGGAACGGCTTGTCAGACGCCTGTAGAGCTGCCGAATCCCGAGATAGGGGGTCGCGCGGCCTTTCGGCGTCGCTTTGCACGTCCTGGCTCCCGGACAGGGGCACCGAGTTTACGGCTGACGAGGCAACATACACCTATGGCTACCAAGGCAATCGAGGGCGGCACGCTGAAGCGCCGCATCCGCAAGGTGTTCGGCGACATCCACGAAGTGGTGCAGATGCCGAACCTGATCGAGGTTCAGCGCGAATCCTACGAACAGTTCCTGCGGTCGGACCCCTCGATCGGCTATGTCTCCGGCCTCGAGAAGACGCTCCGCAGCGTGTTCCCGATCCGCGACTTCGCCGGCACCGCCGAGCTCGACTTCGTGACCTACGAGCTCGAGGACCCGAAGTTTGACGTGGACGAGTGCCGCCAGCGCGGCATCACCTATGCGGCGCCGATGCGCGTTACCCTCCGCCTCATCGTGTTCGAGGTCGATCCCGATACGGAAGCCCGGTCGGTGCTCGATATCAAGGAGCAGGACGTGTACATGGGCGACATGCCGCTCATGACCGAGAACGGCACGTTCTTCATCAACGGCACCGAGCGCGTCATCGTCAGCCAGATGCACCGGTCGCCGGGCGTGCTGTTCGACCATGACCGCGGCAAGACCCATGCTTCGGGCAAGTATCTGTTCGCCGCGCGCGTGATCCCGTATCGCGGTTCGTGGCTGGACTTCGAGTTCGACGCCAAGGACATCGTCAACGTCCGCATCGACCGCAAGCGCAAGCTGCCGGTCACCAGCCTGCTGTACGCGCTGGGCCTGACGTCGGAAGAGATCCTCAACTATTTCTACAACCGCGTCACCTTCCTGCGCGGTCCGAACGGCTGGCAGATCCCCTTCCAGGTGGAGAACTGGCGCGGTTCGAAGCCGATGTTCGACATCGTCGACGCCAAGTCGGGCGAGGTCGTGTTCCCGGCCGGCCAGAAGATTTCCCCTCGCGCTGCCAACAAGGCGGCGAAGGACGGTCTCGAGACGCTGCTGATCCCGACCGAGGAAATCTTCGGCCGCTACAGCGCCTATGACCTGATCAACGAGGCGACCGGCGAGATCTACATCGAAGCCGGCGACGAAGTCTCGGCCGAGAACCTCGAAAAGCTCGACAAGGCCGGCATCGACCGGATCGAGCTGCTCGACATCGATCACATCGCCACCGGTCCGTGGATCCGCAACACGCTCAAGGTCGACAAGGCCGAAGAGCGCCAGCAGGCCCTATCCGACATCTACCGCGTCATGCGCCCCGGCGAACCGCCGACGCTCGAGACTGCGGAATCGCTGTTCGCCGGCCTGTTCTTCGATCCGGAGCGCTACGACCTCTCGGCCGTCGGCCGCGTGAAGCTCAACATGCGCCTGGGCCTCGACACGCCGGACACGGTGACCACGCTGCGCACCGAGGACATTCTCGAGGTCGTCAAGACGCTCGTGAACCTCAAGGACGGCAAGGGCGAAGTCGACGACATCGACAATCTCGGCAACCGCCGCGTGCGTTCGGTGGGCGAGCTGCTCGAGAACCAGTATCGCGTCGGCCTGCTCCGCATGGAGCGCGCCGTGAAGGAGCGCATGTCCTCGGTCGACGTGTCGACGGTGATGCCGAACGACCTGATCAACGCCAAGCCCGCGGTCGCCGCGGTGCGCGAGTTCTTCGGTTCGTCGCAGCTGTCGCAGTTCATGGACCAGACCAACCCGCTCTCCGAAGTGACGCACAAGCGTCGCGTCTCGGCGCTCGGGCCGGGCGGTCTGACGCGTGAGCGTGCGGGCTTCGAAGTCCGCGACGTTCACCCGACCCACTATGGCCGTATCTGCCCGATCGAAACGCCGGAAGGCCCGAACATCGGTCTGATCAACTCGCTGGCCACCTTCAGCCGCGTCAACAAGTACGGCTTCATCGAGACGCCGTACCGCAAGATCATCGACGGCAAGGTGACCAACGACGTCGTCTACCTGTCGGCGATGGAAGAGCAGAAGCACACGATCGCGCAGGCTTCGGCCGAACTCGACGCGAGCGGCGGCTTCGTCGACGATCTCGTCTCGGCCCGCCAGGCCGGCGAATTCCTGATGGCGCTGCGCGATCAGGTGACGCTGATGGACGTGTCGCCGAAGCAGCTCGTCTCGGTCGCCGCCTCGCTGATCCCCTTCCTCGAGAAGGACGACGCGAACCGCGCGCTGATGGGCTCGAACATGCAGCGTCAGGCCGTGCCGCTGGTGAAGGCGGAAGCGCCCTTCGTCGGCACCGGCATGGAGTCGACCGTGGCCCGGGATTCCGGCGCCGCGATCGCCGCCAAGCGTTCGGGCGTGGTCGACCAGGTCGACGCGACCCGTATCGTGGTCCGCGCAACGGGTGACGTCGATGCCAGCGAGAGCGGCGTCGACATCTACACGCTGATGAAGTTCCAGCGCTCGAACCAGTCGACCTGCATCAACCAGCGTCCGCTGGTGAAGGTGGGCGACATCGTGCAGGCCGGCGACGTGATCGCCGACGGCCCGTCGACCGAGTTCGGCGAGCTGGCGCTGGGCCGCAACGTGCTCGTCGCGTTCATGCCTTGGAACGGCTACAACTACGAGGACTCGATCCTGATCAACGAGCGCATCGTGAAGGACGACGTGTTCACGTCGATCCACATCGATGAGTTCGAAGTGATGGCGCGCGACACCAAGCTCGGGCCGGAAGACATCACCCGCGACATCCCAAATGTCGGCGAGGAAGCCCTGCGCAACCTCGACGAAGCGGGCATCGTGTATGTCGGCGCCGAAGTGGAGCCGGGCGACATCCTGGTCGGCAAGATCACGCCGAAGGGCGAAAGCCCGATGACGCCGGAAGAAAAGCTCCTCCGCGCCATCTTCGGCGAGAAGGCCAGCGACGTGCGCGACACCTCGCTGCGTCTGCCCCCGGGCGTGGCCGGCACGATCGTCGACGTCCGCGTGTTCAACCGTCACGGCATCGACAAGGACGAGCGTGCCCTGGCGATCGAGCGCGAGGAAATCGAGCGCCTGCGCAAGGACGCCGACGACGAACGCAACATCCTCAACCGCGCGACCTGGTCGCGTCTGCGCGAGATGCTGCTGGGTCAGGTCGCCACCGGCGCGCCGAAGGGCCTCAAGAAGGGCGTCACCATCGACGAGGACCTGCTCGACAGCGTCGACCGCCACGAGTGGTGGAAGTTCGCGGTGCAGGACGACACCATGCAGGGCAACCTGGAAGCGGTGAAGGGCCAGTATGACGAGGCCGTGAAGCGCATCAAGGACAAGTTCGAGGACCGCCGCGAGAAGCTGGAGCGGGGCGACGAGCTGCCGCCGGGCGTGCTGAAGATGGTCAAGGTGTTCGTCGCGGTGAAGCGCAAGCTGCAGCCGGGCGACAAGATGGCCGGCCGCCACGGCAACAAGGGCATCATCAGCCGCATCCTGCCGCAGGAAGACATGCCGTTCCTCGAGGACGGTACGCCGGTCGACTTCGTGCTCAACCCGCTGGGCGTGCCGTCGCGCATGAACGTCGGGCAGATCTTCGAGACCCATCTGGGCTGGGCCGCGCGCGGCCTGGGCCGGAAGATCGGCGATGCGCTCGATGCATGGCGTGCAGCCAACCCCAACCCGCAGGCCGGCGAGCCGCCGGAAGCGGTGCGGGAGCTGCTCGGCACCGTCTATGGCGACAACTACAAGGACGAGCTGAGCCGTCGCACGACCGAACAGCTGGTGGACCTGGCGCAGAACGTCCGCTCGGGCGTGCCGATGGCCACCCCGGTGTTCGACGGCGCGGTGGAAGCCGACGTCTCGGCGATGCTCCGCATGGCGGGCCTCGACGAATCCGGCCAGGTTACGCTGTTCGACGGCCGCACGGGCGACGCGTTCGACCGCAAGGTGACCGTCGGCTACAAGTATGTGCTCAAGCTGCACCACCTTGTGGACGACAAGATCCACGCGCGTTCGATCGGGCCGTACAGCCTCGTCACCCAGCAGCCGCTGGGCGGTAAGGCGCAGTTCGGCGGCCAGCGCTTCGGTGAAATGGAAGTGTGGGCACTCCAGGCATATGGCGCGGCGTACACGCTCCAGGAAATGCTGACGGTGAAGTCGGACGACGTGGTCGGCCGCACCAAGGTCTACGAAGCGATCGTCAAGGGCGACGACACCTTCGAGGCCGGCATCCCGGAGAGCTTCAACGTGCTCGTCAAGGAAATGCGCTCGCTGGGCCTGAACGTCGAGTTGAAGAATGCCGAACTCGGCTTCGACGACGACGGCGTGCAGATCGCCGCGGAGTAAGGGACCGGCGCCCCCCCTTCCCCCGGGAAGGAGGGGCCGCCAGCCGCCTGCCGACGAAAGACATCCCCTCCCCTAGCCCCTTCCGTACGCGGAAGGGCGATGGAGTGAAGAAATGAACGAACTTACCAACTTCGCGAACCCGCTCGCCAAGCCGGAAACCTTCGACCAGATCCAGATCGGGATCGCGTCGCCGGACCGTATCCGCAGCTGGTCGTTCGGCGAGATCAAGAAGCCCGAGACGATCAACTATCGCACGTTCAAGCCCGAGCGTGACGGCCTGTTCTGCGCGCGCATCTTCGGTCCGATCAAGGACTATGAGTGCCTGTGCGGCAAGTACAAGCGCATGAAGTACAAGGGCATCGTCTGCGAAAAGTGCGGCGTGGAAGTGACCGTCTCGAAGGTCCGCCGCGAGCGCATGGGCCATATCGAACTGGCCGCGCCGGTCGCCCATATCTGGTTCCTGAAGTCGCTGCCGAGCCGCATCGGCCTGCTGCTCGACATGCAGCTCAAGCAGCTCGAGCGCGTGCTGTACTTCGAGAGCTACATCGTCACCGAGCCGGGCCTCACCCCGCTCGAGAAGTTCCAGCTCCTCACTGAGGACGAGCTGCTCGACGCGCAGGATGAATATGGCGAGGACGCCTTCTCCGCCGGCATCGGCGCCGAAGCGGTCAAGATCATGCTCATGGATCTCGACCTCGAAGGCGAGCGCAAGGAGCTTCTGGAAGAGCTGGCGACGACCAAGTCGGAGCTGAAGCCCAAGAAGATCATCAAGCGCCTCAAGGTCGTCGAGAGCTTCATCGATTCCGGCAACCGCCCGGAATGGATGATCCTGGACGTCGTGCCGGTGATCCCGCCCGAGCTGCGCCCGCTGGTGCCGCTGGACGGCGGCCGCTTCGCGACCTCGGATCTCAACGATCTGTATCGCCGCGTGATCAACCGTAACAACCGCCTCAAGCGCCTGATGGAACTGCGCGCGCCGGACATCATCGTCCGCAACGAAAAGCGCATGCTGCAGGAAGCCGTCGACGCACTGTTCGACAACGGCCGCCGCGGCCGCACCATCACCGGTGCGAACAAGCGTCCGCTCAAGTCGCTGTCCGACATGCTCAAGGGCAAGCAGGGCCGCTTCCGTCAGAACCTGCTCGGCAAGCGCGTCGACTATTCGGGCCGTTCGGTCATCGTGACCGGTCCGGAGCTCAAGCTGCACCAGTGCGGCCTGCCGAAGAAGATGGCGCTCGAGCTGTTCAAGCCGTTCATCTACGCCCGTCTCGACGCCAAGGGTCTGTCCATGACCCTGAAGCAGGCGAAGAAGTGGGTCGAGAAGGAGCGCAAGGAAGTCTGGGACATCCTGGACGAAGTGATCCGCGAGCATCCGGTTCTCCTCAACCGCGCGCCGACGCTCCACCGTCTTGGCATCCAGGCGTTCGAGCCGGTGCTGATCGAAGGCAAGGCGATCCAGCTCCACCCGCTGGTCTGCTCGGCGTTCAACGCCGACTTCGACGGTGACCAGATGGCCGTCCACGTTCCGCTGAGCCTCGAGGCGCAGCTGGAAGCGCGCGTCCTGATGATGTCGACCAACAACATCCTGTCCCCCGCCAACGGCAAGCCGATCATCGTGCCGTCGCAGGACATGGTGCTGGGTCTCTATTACATCACCATGGAGAAGGAAGGCGAGCCGGGCGAAGGCATGCTGCTGGCCGACATGGCGGAGGTCCACCAGGCCCTCAACGCCGGCGCGGTGACGCTGCACAGCAAGATCACCAGCCGCGTCCCGCAGACGGACGAGGACGGCAAGTCGTACCTCAAGCGCTACCAGACCACCCCCGGCCGCATGCTGCTCGGCGAGTGCCTGCCGCACAGCCACAAGGTGCCGTTCGACGTCGTCAATCGCCTGCTCACCAAGAAGGACGTGGGCGACGTGATCGACGAAGTCTATCGTCACACCGGCCAGAAGGAGACCGTGCTGTTCGCGGATGCGATCATGTCGCTGGGCTTCCGCCACGCGTTCAAGGCCGGCATCTCGTTCGGCAAGGACGACATGATCATCCCGGAAGCCAAGGTCGGTCTGGTCGACGAGACCAAGGCCTTGGTGAAGGACTTCGAGCAGCAGTATCAGGACGGCCTGATCACGCAGCAGGAGAAGTACAACAAGGTGATCGACGCCTGGAGCCGTTGCGGTGACCAGGTGGCCGCGGCGATGATGGACGAGATCAAGGCGGTCAAGAAGGACCCCGTGACCGGCCGCCAGATGCCCGACAACGCCATCTACATCATGGCGCACTCCGGTGCCCGTGGTTCGGCGGCGCAGATCAAGCAGCTGGCCGGCATGCGCGGCCTGATGGCCAAGCCGTCGGGCGAGATCATCGAAACGCCGATCATCTCGAACTTCAAGGAAGGTCTGACCGTCCTTGAATACTTCAACTCGACCCACGGCGCCCGTAAGGGCCTCGCGGACACCGCGTTGAAGACGGCGAACTCGGGCTACCTCACCCGTCGTCTGGTCGACGTGTCGCAGGACTGCGTCGTTCTCGAGGACGATTGCGGCACCGAGCGCGCGCTGGAGATGAAGGCGATCGTGCAGGGCGGTTCGGTGATCGCGTCGCTCGGCGAGCGCATCCTGGGCCGCACCACGGCCGAGGACATCATCGATCCGAAGACCAACCAGGTCGTGATCCCGATCGGCACGCTGCTCGACGAAGCGATGATCGCGCAGATCGAGGCGCTCAGCACCCCGGCGGTGAAGATCCGCTCGCCGCTGGTCTGCGAAGCCAAGCTCGGCGTGTGCGCCAAGTGCTACGGGCGTGACCTTGCCCGCGGTACCCCGGTGAACATCGGCGAAGCGGTGGGCGTCATCGCGGCGCAGTCGATCGGCGAGCCGGGCACGCAGCTGACCATGCGTACCTTCCACATCGGCGGCGCGGCGCAGCTCAACGAGCAGTCGAACCTCGAAGCCCCCGTGGACGGCAAGGCCGAGTTCCGCGACCTGCGCCTGATCGAGGATCAGCGCGGCCGTCGCGTGGTGCTCAGCCGCTCGGGCGAGATCGCGATCATGGACATGGATGGCCGCGAGCTGGCCGTGCACAAGATCCCGTACGGCGCTTATGTGATGTTCGACGACGGCCATCTGGTCAGCGCCGGCGATCGCATGGCCGAGTGGGATCCGTTCACCATGCCGGTGATCACCGAAACCGGTGGTGTCGTGAAGTATCAGGACATCATCGAAGGCAAGACCATGACGGAGCAGGTCGACGAAGCGACGGGCATCGCCCAGCGCGTCGTCACCGAGTTCCGCGGTGCGGGCAAGAAGGAGGACCTGCGTCCTCGCATGACCCTCACCGGCGAGAATGCCGCCGAAGCCGCCCGCTACATGCTGGCGCCGGGCGCGGTGATCTCGGTCGAGGACGGTGCCACGGTGCAGGGCGGTGACGTGCTTGCCCGTGTGGCGCGCGAGTCCGCCAAGACCCGCGACATCACCGGCGGTCTGCCGCGCGTCGCCGAGCTGTTCGAAGCGCGCAAGCCGAAGGAAAATGCCATCATCGCGAAGGTCTCGGGCCGCGTGGTGTTCGGCAAGGACTACAAGGCCAAGCGCAAGATCGGCATCCAGCCCGAGGACGGCGGCGAGGTCGTTGAGTATCTGGTCCCGAAGTCGAAGGTGATCGACGTTCAGGAAGGCGACTACGTCAAGCGTGGCGACAACCTGATCGGCGGTTCGCCGGATCCGCACGACATTCTGGAAGTGCTCGGCATCGAGCCGCTGGCCGAATATCTGGTCAGCGAAATCCAGGAAGTCTATCGACTGCAGGGCGTGAAGATCAACGACAAGCACATCGAGGTGATCGTTCGCCAGATGCTGCAGAAGGTCGAGATCACCGACGGCGGCGACACCACGCTGCTGGCGGGCGAACAGGTCGATCGCGACGAGATGGACGAGCATAACGAGAAGCTCCAGCCGGGCCAGCAGCCCGCGATGGGCAAGCCGATCCTGCTCGGCATCACCAAGGCGTCGCTGCAGACCCGCAGCTTCATCTCGGCCGCGTCGTTCCAGGAGACCACCCGCGTGCTCACCGAAGCCGCGGTGCAGGGCAAGAAGGACACGCTGCAGGGCCTGAAGGAGAACGTGATCGTCGGCCGCCTGATCCCCGCCGGTACCGGTGCGGGCATGGGTCGCCTGCGGGTCGCCGCCACCTCGCGCGATGCGGCGCTGCGCGTCGCCCAGCGCAAGATGCAGGAAGCCTCGCTCATCGCTCCGGCGAGCGCGGCGGAAGAGCATGCAGCGGAACTCGCCCGCAGCACGCGGGATGCAGGCGGCACCGGGGATGATCCCCTGGCGTCGGTGACCCCGTCGGGCCACGGCACCGATGCGGATGCCGGCGAGTATCTGAACGAGGCGGAGTGATCCGCCCCGTTCGGGGGCTCTCAGCCTGACCGAGCGTGACACGAACAAAGCCGCCGTCCGGGATGCCGGGCGGCGGCTTTTTCGTGGCAGGAAGGCCGCGTGCGATCAGATCGCGATCGTCAACCGCAGCGTGCCGACCACCACCCCGCGCGCCTTCTCCACGCCGCCGCGATCGGCGATGAACTGAAGGTCCGGCTGGACGGTCAGCCATTTGGTCAGCCGGTCCGAATAGGTCAGCTCGAAGGTGGTTTCGGCACGCGAGGGCCGCGCGCCTTCATCGAGCAGCATCGCGCGGTAGCCGGGGGTGGTCACGCCGCGGCTCATCCCGAAAGAGGCCTGCGAATCCGGCCGCCCGGCGACGAGCCGCTCCACCAGGAAACCCGCCTGCCAGCCGCCCTGGAACGGCGTGGTCGAGCCGCCCGACACGCCCGCGCGCCCGAATGCGGTGAGCGAGCGCTTGCCCTCCCCGCCCACCAGCTGCAGCTCGGCGAGCACATAGCCGCCATGGTCGATATGCCGGACGGGTACGCCGTCGCCATCGACCTCGGTATAGTCGGCATGCCGCTGGCTGTAGCGCCAATAGCCGCCGGCCAGCTTCAGCCCCGGCCGCTCCACCCCCGCTTCGCCAATCAGCAGCACGCCGTCGCGAAAGCTGAAATCGACGCCCTGCGGGTCGCCCAGGCACCCGGCCGATCCGTTGAGGACCGCCGCACGGACATAAGCGAGATGATCGAAGCGATGCTCCACGCGCACCGTCAGCGCCGTGGAGGGATAGATCGAAGGTCCGTTCGGTCCTGAGGCGGCCAGCTCGGATCCCGCGCCGAACGACGGCGAGATCAGCAGCCCCGCCGACCCGTTGGCGTAGAATTCGCTGTTGAGATCGTAGACGCCGGCACGCACCGTCGTGTGCTGGCCGATGCGCTGTTCCACCCAGGCTTCGAACAGCCGGAGATGGTGGCTGGCGACTTCGATGCTGTCGACGCCCTGCAGCGTGCCCGCCGCATCGTTGGGCCGCCCGCCCATCGTGCTCATCACGTCGACATGGGCGGTCGCGCCCTGCCACCCCACCAGCCGTGCCAGATCGGCGTCGGCGATGAGGTCCGTGGCGTCCAGCGCGTAGGTCCGATCGCGATCGCCACCGCGCGCCACGCTGACGATATCAATCGTTTCGACCAAGTGCACATCAACTGCCATCTGGGCAAATACGAAGTTTGGTGATGTACAGATCAGCAGTGCGGCGAGCAGAAAACGCTTCATCGTCAAGCATCCCGTCACCCCTCGATCAGCGTTTTAGGATGAAGGACTCTGCTTTACGGAATCTTGTCTATAGTTTTTCTGGAGAGGATGCTTCTCATAGCAGACGCGTCACAAGCTTGGAGCGAAGTCGTGCAGTCGATCGCGTATTCAACACGTAAGCTAACGGTCGCTATCATCCTGCTTTTCCTGCTGTGCGGGGGTACCGGGATCGTATCGTCCTGGATGCTGAGCAGGGCGCTCGCCAAACAGGCGACCGCCTCGGCGCTGCTCCGCAACCATATGGAAGCGGACATGATGCACGATGCGGTGCGCAGCGACGTGCTGGCCACCCTCGCGTCGCGCGAGCCGGGCATCGGCATCAAGCTCGAGGATGCGCGCAAGGACCTCGACGACCATCTCGGCACGCTGCGCAAGCGCATCGCCGAGGACGTCGCGTTCAAGGGCGACGCCTCGATCGAAGCCGCTGCCGCCAAGGTCGGCGATCCGATGGTCGCCTATGCCAACGCCGCCCAGCAGATCGCCGATGCCGCCGCCGGCAACCCTGCCGCGGCCAAGCGCCAGCTACCCGGCTTCTTCCAGCAATTCGGGATCCTCGAAGAGTCGATGGCCGCCGCGTCAGACGCGATCGAGAAATATTCCGACGACACCGCCCGGGCCGGCGCGACGCTCGGCTGGATCACCACCGGTCTGCTGGCTGCGACGCTGCTCGCTGCGATCGGCGGCGCGCTCTATGCCGCGCGGCTCGCCAATAGCCGGCTGGTCGAGCCGCTGATCACCCTGTCCGAAACGGTCGCGCGACTGGTGACCGAACCCGGCACGCCGCTGCCCGAAACCGATCGCCAGGACGAGCTGGGCGCCCTCGCCCGTGCCATCGCGCGCTTCAACCAGCAGGTGGAAGCCGCCAATGCCGAGAAGCAGGCGACCACCGAACTGATCGTCGAGACGGTCGGCTCGGGCCTGCAGAAGCTGGCGGGCGGCGACCTCACCACCCATGTCAATGCCGATCTCAGCGGCCCCTTTGCGCGGCTCAAGCAGGACTTCAACCGCGCGGTGGACAGTCTGCGCGAGCTGATCGGCTCGGTGCATAGCGGCGCCGGATCGCTGCGCCGCGCTTCCACCGAGATCACCGCCGCCTCCGAGGACCTTGCGCGCGCACCGAAGCCAATGCCGCGAGCCTGGAGACGACCACGGCCGAGATCAGCCAGATCGACGAGCGCCTGCGCACCTCGGTCCGCGCCGCCAGCGAGACCGTGGGCCGCGCCGACCAGACGATCGAGCCGGTCAGCACCGGCCGTTCGCGCGTGAGCAATGCGGTGACCGCGATGAGCCGCGTCTCCGAAAGCGCCAAGGGTATCGACGCCGTGATCGAGGGCCTCGACAAGATCGCCTTCCAGACGCGCGTCCTCGCGATGAACGCCGCGGTCGAGGCCGGTCGTGCCGGCGAAGCGGGCCGCGGCTTCGCGGTCGTCGCCGACCTGGTCTCGGCACTGGCCATGCGCGCCGAAGAGGAGGCCGGGCGCGCCCGCGACCAGCTGACCGTCACCCAGGTCGAGATCGGCACAGCAGTTGCCGCAGTCGAGGATGTCGACGGCGCGTTCAGCTCGATCTCGGAAAACGCCCAGTCGGTGCACAAGCTGCTCGGCCAGGTCGCCGCGGACAACCGCGTCCAGTCGGAATCGATCTCGCGGCTGAGCGAGACCATCCGGGTAATGGACAATTCCAACCAGCAGAACGCCGCGATGGTCGAGGAAACCTCGGCCGCCGCGCGCAACCTGATGGCCGAGATCGGGCAGCTGGTGGAGCATGCCGCCCAGTTCCGCATCGAAGGCGGCACGGCTGCATCGTCACCGCGGAGCCTGGGCCGCGCGTCCTATGCGCTGCCGGTGGCGAGCGTCGCCGCGGTCAGCGAGGAAGCCTGGGTGTAGAGCGCTACGGCGGCTACCACCCCTCAAGCAGAGATTCCGCGCATGCGCCACGGCGGAGGCGCTAACGTGCCAGCCTAGCGTCGATTCGCGAGCGGCAGGCAGCGTCGGAGCACATATCGAGCTGGCGCGGCCAGGGCGTGCTGCAGATGCGATCGGGCGGCGCCGCTGATCGGATTGCGCGTAGCTCGAAGGTCCCGACCCTTGTAAAGCCGACCCAGGCCTCAACACCACGCCCCGCGGCATCAAGCTGCCCCGGTCGTTCGCCACCATGCCGATGGCAGCGCGGATCGGCTTCGGCCGCGCGCAGGCGCGACACCGTGCCGAGCTGCGCTGATCGGGTTTCGAAGAACATGCCCATCCGCCTTCGAACAAAAGGAAGACCCATGTTTGCGTTCCTCGCCTATCTCGCTGCCGCCGTTCCTGCCCCCGCGGCCGCGTTGCAGGCCCAGGTCCTTACCGTCGCCACGCCGGCTGAACTGGCCAATGCGATCGCCCAGGCGAAAAGTGGCAGCATCATCAAACTGGCGCCAGGTAACTATGGGCAGCTCACCCTCAACGATCGGGTGTTCACCGCAGCGGTGACGATCACGAGCGAAAACCCGAGCCGGCCGGCGCTGTTTACGCGGGTTAATCTCAACCGCTCGGTCAACGTCACCTTCTCCAAAGTGGAAATCTCGACGGTCCTTGGTGCGGACGACTTCATGGTGCGCGTAGTCGACGGGTCGAACATCACGTTCGATAACGTCTACATCCACGGCCTTATCGACGGCGCCGTCAAGAAAGACGGTAGTGCGATCAGCGTCGCGCGGAGCAACGGCTTCACGTTATCGACATCCCGGGTGTTCGAGATCGCGGTCGGCATCCGCGTACGGCAGAGCAAGAACGTCGTCATTCGCGACAACGATATCAGCATGATCGGTATCGATGCCGTGGAGATCCCCGGCACCAACGGCGTACAGATCGCTCGCAACAAGATTTCCAAGTTCCGCACCACCGATCCGTATCATCCCGACTCGGTGCAGTGCTGGACGACTGGAGAGACCAGCGGCTGCAAGAACGTCAAGATTGTCGACAATCAGTTCTTGGGCGACTTCAACACTACCAGCATCGCATATCCATATCCGCAGGGCGTCTTCTTCGGAGACGAGATCGGTGTCGGCGGATATGAGAACATTGAGGTCACCGGCAATCTGTTTGTCTGCCCCAATTGGCACGCGATCACCATCGGCCGCGCGCGGGGCACGATCATCCGGAACAACCGCATCTCAGCATGTGCCGGTGTGACGCCCTGGATCCGTGTGAACGACCCCACCATCGTGATTCAAGGCAACATCGCGCCGAGCTATTACATCAACAGCGACAAGCCCTCCCGACCGGCAGGGAATGACATTGGCAGTGCCGCTCCGAAGTGATGCCGTAAGCCGAGGGGCGGCCGCATTCCACCAGTATCCGTCGTCTGACACGAACAATGCCCGGCATCCGGGGCAGCGTTCTCCCGCCACACCATGCGCCGCGGTGCGCTCCAGAACATCGCCCGTTCGTATGCAACCCGCGGCTACGCCTACACCGCACGGCCGGCCTGCTGCCCGACGAGCTTGGCGAGCTGCACGGGACGATAGGGTTTGGGCAGGAAAAGGCTGTCGTCGGGAAGCTGGTCCGGCTCCAGCCATTGTTTGCCCGAAGTGACAATCACCTTCACGCGCGGGAAGCGGACCGCGACGATGTCCGCCAGCTCCAGCCCGTCGATCGGCCCGGGCATGTTGATGTCGGTAAACACCACCGCGACTTCATGCTTCTCAAGAAGCGCGAGCGCCTCCATCGCGTCGGGCGCCTCAAGCACCTGGAAGCCGCTTTCAGCCAGAGCATCTGCAGCGATCATGCGCACAAAGGTCTCGTCTTCGACGACGAGAACCGTGGCCTCCTTCGACAAAATCATAAATGCCTCCGGTTCTTCAACGTCTTAGCGCGTCACAAGTTGCCTTTTGTTATGCGCCCAACCCCGCCGGACCCATCGCCATGCGCCCGACCATCTAATCGCCTCGCGGTGCGCGGCGCGGCTGAAGTCGATATCAGACGTTCCCGACAAGGCGTGGCTAATGCGCGTCCAGAAAGCCGAATTTGTGGAACAAGCCCATGTCGATTTCATTTTCAGCTGCTAAGGGAGCGAAGATGGGATCCGAATTCTCCTCGACCATCCTTATCGTGGACGATGAGGAGTACATTCGAATACTGGCGTCTTCCGTGCTCAAGGCGGAAGGTTTCCAGGTTCTGGAAGCATCCGGGATTTCGGACGCGCTGGCATTGGCCGCGAAGCACGACATCGACGTCCTGCTGACGGATCTGCACATGCCCGGCGCGCTCAACGGCCTCCAACTGGCGGCCCAAATCCGCGCAACGGATCCACTGGTGCACGTGATCATCTCCTCGGGCGACGATCCGTCGGTCCTCAAGGACGACGAGATGGGCGCCGTCTTCCTGGCGAAGCCATACCGGCCCCATCAGCTCACGCGCGCGGTTCGCATGAACGCCATCGGCTGAGCATTTCTGCAGCCCGCCGGCGAGATCGGCCGCCCTATTCCCCGAACGCCACGATCCGGTCCCCCAGCCGCTCGGCCTCGGCGCGGTCGTGGGTGACGAGGAGGATCGGCAGACCGATGCCGTCGCGCAGCCGCTCCAGCAGCGCCAGGATCTCCTCGCGCCGCGCACGGTCGAGCGAGGCCAGCGGCTCGTCCAGCAGCAGGAAGGCCGGGTCGGTCAGCAGCGCGCGGCCGATCGCCACCCGCTTGGCCTCGCCGCCGGAGAGGGTGCGCGGCCAGCGATCGAGCAGAGGCGCGATGCCGAGCAGCGCGATCACGCCGTCCACGTCCACCGCCGCGCCTTTCCGCCAGCCATAGAGCAGGTTCGCCCGCGCGCGCAGGTGCGGGAACAGCCGCGGCTCCTGGAAAACATAGCCGGCACGCCGCGCCTCGGGCTTGAGGTCCACCCCCGCGGCCGCATCGAACAGCGTCCGTTCGCCCACGCGGATATGCCCGGCATCGGGGCGGAGCAGCCCGGCGACCATGTTGAGCACGCTAGACTTGCCCGCACCCGACGGGCCGAACAGCACCGTCACACCCGCGCCGGGCTCGATGCGGCAGGCGATCTCGGTCTCGCCCAGTGTGCGGCGCACATCGATGTCAAAGGACATGATTGCCCCTGCCCGTCCGCCGCGCGACCAGCTCGGAGCCCAGCAGCGCGATAAAGGCGATCGCGATCGACACCGCCGCCAGTCGCAGCACCTGCCCCTCGCCCCCCGGCACCTGCAGCGCCGAATAGATGGCGAGCGGCAGCGTCTCCGTCTCGCCGGGCACGTTGGAGACGAAGGAGATGGTCGCGCCGAACTCGCCCAGCGCGCGCGCGAAGCCGAGCACCAGCCCGGCCAGCACGCCCGGCAGCGCCAGCGGCAGCGTGACGGTAGCGAAGGTCCGCACCGGCCCCGCGCCCAGGCTGCGCGCCGCCTGCTCCAGCCGCTGGTCCACGGCTTCGAGCGACAACCGGATCGCGCGCACCATCAGCGGCAGCGCCATCACACCGGCCGCGATCGCCGCACCGCTCCAGCGGAACAGCACGGTCACGCCGAACCAGCGCTCGAGCAGCCCGCCGATCGGCCCCGCCGGCGCGAAGGCGAGCAGCAGCATCCAGCCGGTCACCACCGGCGGCACCACCAGCGGCAGATGGACCAGCGCGTCGAGGAGGAGCTTGCCGGGAAAGCGCCCCCGCGCCAGCAGCCAGGCCAGCGCGAAGGCCAAGGGCAGCACCGCCAGCACCGCCACGCCCCCTACCTTGAGCGAGAGGAGAACGATGCCCCATTCCTCGGCGCTCAGCACCGCGCCATCCTCATAGCGGGGTGAAGCCGTAGCGCGCGAAGATCGCCTTGCCGCGCGCGCTCACCAGGAAGCGGCGGAACGGCTCGGCATCGGGGCTGGCGGCGGTCTTCAGCCGGGCAACCGGATAGCGGATCGGCGGATGGCTCGCCGCCGGGAAGATACCGGCGATCCGCACCTTGGCGGAGGCGCGCGCATCGGTGGCGTAGACGATGCCGAACGGCGCCGCCCCGCGCTCGACCAGCGCCAGCGCGGCACGGACATTTTCCGCACGCACCACCCGGGGTGCGAGCCGATCCCAGGCACCGATCTTCTGCAGCGCCGCCTTGCCGTAAAGCCCGGCGGGCACCGCATCCGGGTCGGCCATCGCCAGCCGCGCCTGACCGAGTGCGGCGAGCAGCGAGCCGGCCCGGTCGAGCGGGACATTGCGCCGGTCCGCCGCCGCACCGGCGAGGACCAGGCGATTGCCGAGAAAGGCGACGCGCGTGCCCGGGGCGAGCTTGCCGCCCTTGTCCACCGCGTCCATCCAGGGCTCGTCGGCCGAGACGAACAGGTCCGCCGGCGCGCCCGACTGGATCTGCCGGGCCAGCGCCGAGGAAGCGGCGAAGGACAGCACCGGGCGCGCATGCCCCAGCCGCACCCAGGCATCGGCGGCCGCGTTCATCGATTCCTGCAGGCTGGCGGCGGCGAGCACCAGCGGCGCGCGCGGTGCAGCGTGCGCGGGAACGGCGAGCGTGACGGCGAGCGCGGCGAGCAGCCAGCGGCGAGTCGGGGTCGGCGAAACGGGCATGGACGCGAAACTTCCGAAGGAATGACGGAATCCGGGTTCGCGGGTAGCCCACGCGCTGTCAAGCGAGCCGGTCCCAGGGTGGGCGCATGCGCACAAGCTTGCCGTAGCGTCACGTCTCGGCACAGAAACGACCTGCGGATAGATTGCTCCATTTTAACATCGATCTTCGAAAATCGGAGTTGAAGTCGACCATTCTGCACGACTAAATCGAACCGTTCACGCAGGGGCGCGTGACAAAAGGGGGCTTGATGAAAGGCTTTACTAAGGCGGCCGCAATTGCGGCCGGCCTGCTCCTGTGTGCGGGTGCAGCGCAGGCACAAGAACGCTCGGCAACCAAGCAGGGCTTTGAACTTCCGGCCAACAGCGGCAAGAAGATCCTGGTATTCCGCCCGTCGATCAGCGTCGGAGCCCAGTCGACCGCCGGCATGTTCGAGCCGAACGGCGAATGGACCGAAAAGGCCAAGGCCAATCTCGAGGCGGCCCTCGCCAAGGTGCAGACGTCGCTGGGCAACACCGTCATCGTCGCGCCGGAAGCCTATGGCGCGGACGCGCAGACGCTGCAGGAGCATATGCAGCTCTTCGCCGCCGTCTCCGGCGCGGTGATCCAGTATCAGTTCTTCGTCGGCAACCGACTGCCCACCAAGAAGCGCGACAACAAGAATGCGGTGTTCGACTGGTCGCTGGGCAAGGGCGTGGCCGATCTGCCGGGCGCGAAGGATGCCGATTACGGCCTCTTCCTGTTCACCAAAGACGCCTATGGCTCGACCGGGCGCAAGATGTTGCAGGTGTTCGCGGCGTTCGGCGGCATTTCGGTGAAGTCGGGCGTGCACCAGGGCTATGCCGGGCTGGTCGACCTGCGCACCGGCGACCTTCTGTGGCTGAATGCCGATGCCGAAATGGGCGGCGACGTGCGCGAGCCGGACGGCTCGGAGAAGCGCGTCCACCAGCTGCTCGAGGATTTCCCCGGCAGCACCGCGCTCAAGGCGGGCACGGTCGCGCAGGCGGCCGCGCCGGCGACTGCCCAAGCCTCGGCAAAGCCATGAGCCCGCGCCGGATGCGTGCGCTCGGCGCCGGCATCGGGCTGCTCCTCGCCAGCCCGGCCGCGGCGCAGCAGGTAGCTTTGCTGCCGCCCTATCAGGGCGTGTACCAGCCCAAGGGCGTGGACGAGATCGGCTTGTGGCATGAATATGACGAGGATGAACGCGCACTCGCGGCATCGTCGCTGGTGGTTCGGGACCAACACCTGACGGACTATCTACACACGGTGCTATGCGACACGGTCGGTAAGGACCGCTGTGCCTCGGCGCGAATCTACGTGATCCGAGCGCCCGTCTTCAATGCCACCATGGCGGCGAACGGCACCATGCGAGTGTTCACGGGCCTTTTCCTACGCGTACGCAACGAAGCAGAACTGGCGACCGTGCTGGGTCACGAGTTCGGCCATTTTGAGCGACGCCACGGTCTCGACAAGTTCAAGGCGCGGCGTTCGAGTTCGGACGCGGTCGCGTGGATGGCGCTGCTAGCCGGCATGGCAGCGACATACGGGTCGATGTCGAGCTATCAGAACTTCCAGCTCTCGGTTTATGGCGGCCTCTACAGATATGGCCGCGACCAGGAGCGCGAGGCCGATCGACTGGGCATCGCCTATCTCAACCAGAGCCACCTTCGGCCCCAGGCCGCGTCGGCGATATGGCAGCATGTGATGGAGGAAGCCGAGGCATCGGCGAGCGCGAAGGGGCTGAAGAAGCCGAACTTCAAGACCATCGCCTTCGCCGATTCGCACCCGCCCGAAGCCGAACGGGCCGGCTATCTCGCCGCCCTCGCCGCGCCCGACGGCGCCGGGCGCGACGACGGGGCCGATCGCTATCGTGCCGCGCTGGCGCCGTTCCTCGGCCAGTTCCTCGACGACCAGATCAAGCTGAACGACTTCGGCGCCAGCGACTATCTGATCCAGAACCTGGCGACGACGGGCTGGACGGGGACGCTGTGGACGAAGCGCGGCGACCTTTACCGCACCCGCGGCAACCCGCGCGACCTGATCGCGGCGACCGAGTTCTACGCCAACGCGGTCAAGCTCGATCCGACGCTGGCCGAGGCGCATCGCGGGCTGGGCCTGTCGCTGATCAAGACCGGCCGCGCGAGCGAGGCGGTGGTGCCGCTGCAAACCTATCTCGGCCTGCGTCCCGATGCGACGGATGCGGGCATGATCAAGATGATGATTCCGGGGGAGTCCAAGTGATGAAGTTCAACACCCTGCGCGCGGCGCTCGCGCTCGCCGCCGTCGCCACCCTGTCCGTTCCCGCCGATGCGCACAAGCTGGCGGAGAAGGGGAAGCCGGTGGCGGTCGCCGGCTCGACGCTGTCGGTCACGCCGACGCGCGACTGGAACCGGCTGTCGGGCAAGCCCGGCAAGCATGCCGAGGCCTGGACGCTGGACGGCGAACAGCTCGACGAAGTCACCTTCTACGCCGCGATCGAACCCGGTGAGCCGCTGATCCGCGAGCGCAGCAAGAAGAAGGAGCCGCTGCCCAAGTTCCGCAAGGACATGCTGCTGGCCGAGCTGCCCGAGCTGCTCGAGCGCACCTACCGCAGCGGCAAGGACGCGCGCGACTTCCAGCTGAGCGGCGCGACCCCGGGCAAGTTCCTCGGCCGCGACGGCGTGAGCTTCGCCTATGTGGTGACAGACGCCGACGGGCTGACCCGCAAGGGCGAGGCGCGCGCGGCGATCGTCGACGGCAAGCTCTACATGGTCACCTTCGATGCGCCGCGGCTGCACTATTTCGACCTGCTGGCCGAGGATGCGCGCGCGCTGATGGCTTCGGCGACGCTGTAAGGGAGGGTTGCCTTCCTCCTTTCGAGGAAAGGGCGACAGCATAGGATCCAATCCGTCGTCATCCCCGCGAAAGCGGGGATCCATTGGCGCTGACGCCGCGGTTCCTTCCCCCGGCGCACAGGCAAATGGATTCCCGCCTTCGCGGGAATGACAATGGTTTGTGCGGTGGGGCTATACCGCCACCCGAACAAGACAGCCTCGCCCCGCCGGCGAGACAGTGAACGGACTATGCCCGGCGCGCGCGGACGGCCCCGATCAGCCCGCTCGCCGCGAGGTCGACCGGCCGGGCATCCTCCAACGCCGCCGCCGCCGGGCGCGCGGCAAGCGCCTGGCGCAGCGGCAGCCGGCCGGAGCGCACCGCGTTGCGACACAGCCGCCACCACAGCCGCGAAATCTCCCGGTCCACCCGCGCCAGCGTCGCGGCGTCGTGCCCCTGCTGCCCGAAACGCGCGCGGAGCACCGCGATCCCGTCGAACAGACGACGCAACACCGTCCGGTCACCGATCGGTGCCTTTGCCATCACGTAGCGCACCAGCAGCCCGGCAATGTCCGGCGCGCCCTGGCCCAGCAGCGCCCGGTGCCGCGCGCGGAGCAGCGCCTCGGCATGCGCGGTCATCGTGCCGTTGAACACCTGCGAGGCGCCGCCGGCATGCTGGCGGTACAGCGTCAGCACGGTGTCGATCTGGTCGATCCGGCCGAAGGCGCGCAGCCGATGGTAGAAGTCGAAATCCTCGACATAGCGGCATTCGGGCCGCTCGAAGATCTCCAGCCGGCGCGCGGCCTCCGCGCGGAACAGCACCGACGACCAGACCAACGGGTTCTGCACCAGCATCAGCCAGTCGATCAGCCCCGGCGTCAGCGGCCGCACCCACTGCCCCGCCCGCACCCGTCCGTCGACGAGGCAATCGGTGGCGGCGCTGACCAGCACGGTCTCGGGATGCGCGTCGAGCCAGGCGACCTGGCGGGCGAAACGCTCGGGCAGGCAGAGATCGTCCTGATCGAGCCCGGCGATGTAGCGCCCGCGCGCCGCGGCGAAGGCGCGGTTGCGCGCCACCACCGGGCCGCCATTGACCGCGCTCTCGATCACCCGGATGCGCGGATCGCCCCACCCCCGCAGCACCGCCACGGTATCGTCGCGCGAGCCATCGTCGACCGCGACCAGTTCCCAGTCGGCGAAGGTCTGCGCCTGCAGGCTCGCCAGCGTCTCGGGCAGCAGCGCGGCGCCGTTATAGGTCGCCATCACCACCGAGAGGGTGGGCGCGTCGCTCATGCCGCGGCGCGCGCCCGATCGGCGAGGATCTGGTCGACGATCATCCGGCCGATATCGTTCTGCCACAGCCACAGGCCATTGGCCTTGCCGCTGAAGCTCGCCTCGCCGCCCAGCGGTCCATCGGGGACATGCCCCGAGGCGAGCCCCAGGCCATAGACGCCGGCCACCACCCGTCCCTCGGCGTCGAGCACGCGGCAGCGCTGGTCGACCAGCCGCGGGCGGCCGGGATGGTCCGCCATCAGCGCGATGCGTGCGCCGTCGACATCGTAGAGCGGTAGCGCCCGCGGGCGATAGCCGAGCGCGCCAATCACCACGTCGGCCGCTTTGAGCTCGGCGCGCATCGCCGCGTCGTTGGCGTCGGTCAGCCGACACAGCGCCATCCGCGGATCGGGCGCGCGGCCGCCGACGCCGAGCATCCGCAGCAGCAGCTCGCGCGCCTCCAGCCGGAAGCCGGCGAGGCGATAAACGAAGCCGCTCAGCGGGCAGATGTCGTCCGGCCCGAAATCGGTGAAGCCGTCCGCATGCGCCTCCTCGGCCGAGCGATAAAAGGGTCGCAGCGGCCGGCGATGGTAGAGCCGCAGCGCGCCTGCCCCCAGCGGAAGCGCCGGGCTCGCCTTGAGCAGCAGCACCGCGGCGGCCATCGCGCTGGTCGATCCGCCGACGATGGCGATGCGCGGCGCGCGCACCTCCACCAGCCGCGCGCGCAGCCGGTCGAGCCCGCCGAGCCGCAGGAAGTCGTCGCCCAGCACCAGCCTGTCGCCCGCCAGGTCACCGATCGGTGCGCCCGCGATCACCTCGGCGGCGACGTGGGCACGGTCCTGATAGCCGCCGGTCGCTATCACCAGGTTCGCCGCGCGCATCACCCGCTCGTCGCCGGTGAGCAGGTTGCGCACCCGCGCCGCCCAGTCGCCCTGCGGCGTCCGGCGCGCCTCCACCACCTCCGAGCGCGTCGCGACCACGCCGCCATGCTGCGCGACCAGCGTGCCCAGCCGCGCGCCCGTCGCCTCCAGCAGCGGCGTGGAGCGCGCCAGCGGCACGCCCAGCCGCCCGGCATAAAGCGCGACCTCGCGGCCGGCATGGTGCTCGGTCAGCGCGGCGATGTCGCCATGCACATTGTCCTTCACCGCGGTGAGGAAGGTCTCGGCGGTGCTGTCCGAGGTGATCGCATAGCCGCCAATCTCGCCGCGCCCGAGCACCGCGTCGCGCTCGACGATCGCGAGGCCGGTTTCGGCCAGCGTCACCAGCTGGTCGCCCTTGGTCGCGGCGGTGAGCAGCGCGGTGCCCGCCGGGCCGCCGCCGACGATCAGCGCCGAATGCACCGTCCGCCCGCGCCGCTCGACGCGCAGCCCGTCCAGCCCTGCGGTGCGGCAGGCATCGATCAATGCGGTGCAGACGGTGTCGACATCGGCCTCGGTCATCCGGTCGGTGACGGGTAGCGAGAGGATGCGCCCGGCGATCTCGTCGGCGACCGGCAGTGCGCGGTCGATCACGCAGCTGCTGCGGAACCAGGGCTGCTCGCCTAGGTGCGGGCTGAAATAGTGGCCGGCACCGACCCCCTGCTCCGCAAGCGCCGCGATGATTGCCGCACGGTGCCCGGCAAAGGCGCGCGGCAGCAGCAACGACTGGAATTGCAGCGCCGGACGCGACCCGCGCAGCGCCTGGAACTGGAAGCCATGCGCATCGGCAAAGCCGCCGAGCCGCGCGCGATAGACCCGGTCGAGCGCGGCCCGATGCGCCGCGATCGCTTCCAGTTCTTCCAGCTTCTCGGCGGCAAGCACGCCCAGCACTTCGGGCAGCTTGGCGTTGAGACCCGGCCCTTCGGCCGAGCGGGCGCCGTCGAAACCGAAATTGGTCATCCGCCGCAGCGTCTCGATCAGCGCGGTATCGCCGCTATGGATCAGCCCGCCCTCGGCAGTGGCGAAGACCTTGGTGGCGTGCATGGAGTACACCACCGGGAACGCCGCATCGGTGCCGAACTGCCGCCCCTCCGCATCGGCCGCTCCCAGCGAGGCCGCCGCGTCCACCACCACGCCCACGCCCCGCGCGTGATACTCACGGTAGCGCGCCAGATCGAGGCTTGCGCCGAAGGTGGCATAGGGCACCACCACCGCGATCCGATCGCCATAGCGCTCGAACGCCGCCGCCTCGGCATCGGCACGCATCGTCCAGTCCTCGGGGTCGATGTCGCACACGACCGGCGTCAGCCCGGCCCATTGCACCGCCTGCGCCGTGGCGGCGAAGGTGAAGGCGGGCACCAGGGCCAGCGCATCGCTGCCTGCGCGGGGCCCGGCGGCATGGCGGATCGCCAGCATCAGCCCGATCGTCGCATTGTTGACCGCGAGACATCCGCCCTGCCCGCCGAACAGCCGCGCCGTCGCCGCCGCCTCGAACCCGCGCACCACCGGGCCGCCGTTCGAATAGCTGCCGCTCGCCTCGATGGCGCGGAGCGCGTCGGTCATCAGGCTCAACCGCGGCGGCTGCGGCGCGATCAGCGGCAGGCGCTGCATGGTACTCTCCCCAGATGCTGCTTCGCCGGAAGCGGCGGAGGGGCGGACCATGGCAGAGCCGGCTTAGAAAACCGTAAAATGTCCGGCGATGCCGGCATCGGGCCCCATGCCCGCACCTTATCCTCCAGCACGATGACGAGGCCGATCTGCCCCCCCTGTTCACAGCGCCCCGCAACGCGCCGAACAGTAACGACAATCCGCTGACAACATTATCGTGACAGCGCCGGACAATATGAAAGTAAATACCTCCGGTCGATTACGTAGAGTATAAATATTGCAAGCATAACTGCACCTTGCTGCAACCCAAGACCCCTGACGCACCACTATAAGAGCAGCAAGAGGGATCACGGTCGTAACGACAAAGGGTGCTACGGTGAAGATTTCAGCGCTGGTGTTGACGCTAATCGCAACAACCTCGGTTTCCACGCAAGCAATGGCCCAGACCAAGGCAGCGCCGGACCAAGCGGCCAAGCCGCAGCAATCCCAACCTGCCGCCGAAAAGGAGGTCTTCTCCACCGGCGTCGCCAAGGGCCGCGACCGGCTGGACAGCGCCACCTCCACCAGCTCGCTCAAGGGCACCGAGGCGCAGAAGCTGGGCCCGGTCGGGCTCGCCGACATCCTGCGCACCATGCCGGGCATCCGCGTCGAGAACGGCGTGAGCGAGGGCAACAACAACTATACCGTGCGCGGCCTGCCGATCGGCTCGGGCGGCTCGAAATATGTGCTGCTCGAAGAGGACGGCCTGCCCGTCGTCGAGTTCAACGACCTGTTCAACATCGCGGGCGACAGCTTCTTCCGCGCCGATTTCAACATCGCGCAGATCGAGACAATCCGCGGTGGCTCGGCCTCCACCTTCGCCTCGAACTCGCCGGGCGGCCTGATCAACCTGATCTCCAAGACCGGCGACGTCGAGGGCGGCTCCATCCAGGTCTCGACCGGACTCGATTACGATTCCAAGCGCGTCGACCTCGATTACGGCGCGCACCTCAGCAAGACGATCCGCTTCCATGTCGGCGGCTTCTACCGCGTCGGCGAAGGCCCCCGCGCGACGGGCATGACCTCGTTCAACGGCGGCCAGGTCAAGCTGAACGTCACCAAGGAATTCGCGAACGGCTATGTCCGGCTCTACGGCAGCCTGCTCCAGGATCGTGCGCCCAGCTATGCCACCTATCCGATCACGCTGACCGGCACCAACGACAAGCCCGTGATCGGCAACGTGCCCGGCTTCGATATCCTCAAGGATTCGATGTACTCGCCCAATATTCCGACGCTGCTGACGCTGGACGGCCAGAACCGCCCCGCAGCCTTCGCGATCAAGCGCGGGCAGAGCGTCGAATCGAAGTCGATCGGCTTCGAGGCGCAGTTCGATGTCGCCGGCTGGACCTTCACCGATCGCGCGCGCTTCTCGAAGAATTCGGGCGAGTTCCTGCGCGCCTTCCCCAGCACGGTCGCCCCGGTGGCGACGCTGGCGGCCTCGCTCGCCGGTACCGGCGCGACGGCGACCTATTTCAACGGCCCGAACGCCGGCAAGGCAGTGGCGGCGAATGCGAACGGCAACGGGCTGCTCGCCAACTATTTCGCCAACGTCTACAAGCTCAACACCGCCGACCATTTCGCCAACGACTTCCGCGCCACCCGCGTGTGGAAAGTGGGTGCGGGCGACCTGACGACCACCGCCGGCCTGTATGTCGCCAGCCAGAGCGTCGCGGTCGACGCGCTGCAGATCTCGATGGTGACCGATGTCGCCGGGGACGGCGCCAGTTCGCTGGTCAACCTCACCAATGCGGCTGGCGTCGCGCAGACCCAGGACGGCGTCTATGCCTATAGCCGCAATGGCCCCAAGCTGCGCCGCTCGTTCGACATGGAGTACAGCTTCCTCGCGCCCTATGGCTCGGTGAACTACCATGTCGGCAAGCTCGCGATCGGCGGCAGCCTGCGCTACGATACCGGCCATGCCCGCGGCTCCATGGTCGGCGCCGATCTCGGCGGCGGGCGCAACGGCACGGTCAGCTACGACATGAACGGCGACGGCAAGCTGAGCGCGGCCGAAACCCGCGTCTCGGCGCTGCCGCTCGGCAACCCGGCGCCGGTGAACTACGACTTCCGCTATCTGAGCTATTCGGTGGGCGTGAATTACCGCGCCGCCGAGCCGCTGGCCTTCTTCGCGCGCTATAGCCGCGGCGGCCGCGTCAATGCGGACAAGATCCTGTTCACCAGCGCGATCGACAACGCCACCGGCAAGCTCGTCGAAAGCCGCCAGGCCTATGACGCGGTGCGGCAGCTCGAAGGCGGCCTGAAGTTCCGCAAGAACGGCATCACCTTCAACGCCACCGCCTTCCTCGCCTATGCCGACGATCACAACCAGCTCAACGGCCTGGCGACGCAGACCTATCGCAAGTACCGCACCTATGGCGTGGAGCTGGAAGGCGGCATCCGCCGCGGCCCGTTCAGCATGACCACGGGCGCGACCTATACCAAGGCGAAGATCACCAAGGACTATTTCGACCCGACGCTGACCGGCAAGGAACCGCGCCACCAGCCGGCCTGGACGCTGCAGGCGACCCCGCAGGTCGACACGAAATATGCGACCGTCGGTGCCAGCGTGGTGACGATCACCAGCAGCTATTCGCAGGACATCAACCAGCTGAAGATGCCGGGCTTCACCACCGTCGGCGCGTTCGTGATCGCGCATCCGACCAAGATGATCGACATCGCCCTGACCGGCACCAACCTGTTCAACGCCAAGGGCTTCCTGGACATCAACCAGGCGAGCATGCCCACAACCGGCATCGGCTGGGCGCGATCGGTGCAGGGCCGCACGCTGGCAGCCTCGGCACGCTTCAACTTCTAGGCCTTCGCCCCCGAAGAACCGCCTCGCCCGGTCGCTCCCCAGCGGCCGGGCATTTTCTTGTGGCTCAGCGCGCGGCGACCGACTGGACGTGGAGCGCGGGGAACACGTCCTCGATCGGCTTGCTGTCGGGCAGGATGTACACATAGCCGCCCTTGCCCTTGTACATCGGGCCGAGCAGCTTGGCGTAGAAGCTCGTCGGCACGTTGATGCAGCCGAAGGTGATGCGGTTGTCGTCGGGCGTCGGCGAGGCGAGGCGCTCGCGGCGCTTCTCCTTGCGCGCCGCCGCCCCCGTCGGCACCGGGTGCAGCGCCACCGAGGTATAGTAATCCACCCACAGCACCCGCTCCTTGCCCACCGCGAGGCCGAACTTGGCGAGATAGCGCCCGGCGGGGGTGGTCTTCTCGGCCGGGCCGATCTCGGAGAGCTGCTTGGCGCCGATCCCCGGCGTCGCATCGTCGCCCGGCGCGATGCCGATCAGCACCGGCACTGCCGCCAGTTGCTTGCCGCTCGGATCGTAGAGGAACAGCGCGGCATGGGGCTTGTCGACGATCAGATAGGGCAGCCCGTGATTGTCCCCGGCCGAGGACGCCCAGTCGTGCACCCGCAGCGTGTCGGCCGAGGGCTGGAGCTTGGGCGCTTCCGGCTTGGCCGCCGCGGCCTTGGGCTTGGCGGGCGCGTGCTTGCCCTTTTTCGGCGCGGCCTTCTTGGGCGCGGCGACCTTGGGCTTGGCATCCTGGAGGGGAACGGCGGTGGCGGGGGGAACGAGCAGCGCCAGCCCGGCCAGCGCGAGGAAACCTTGGATCATCGATGTCTTCGCTCAATAAAAAGGGTGACCGCCCCGAAGCGCGGCCACCCGAAACCCGCGGCCCGAAGGCCGGTGCGGCAAGGTTCCGCTTAGTTGCGCGGACGCTTGCGCGGCTTGGCGTTCTGCTGCTGGACCTGCTGCGACAGCGCCTGCTGCTGCTGGTCGAGCGTGTCGACGCGGCCGTTGATCTGGTCGAGGCGCTGGCCGTTCTGCTGGGCCTGGCCGGCAGCGGCCTGGGCCTGCGACAGCGCCTGCTTGGCGGTGCCGTCGGTCTCCTGGAGACGCGTCTCGAGCGCATCGACGCGCTGGCTCACCGGCGCGATCTGCTCGCGGACATACTTCTTGGTGGCGCAACCGCTCAGACCCACCGCGCCGATCATCAGCATGGCAACCGGGGCAAACTTCATACCAGTACGCATAAACACACCTTTCACTCGTTAACTAAAACTAAGGCCCGGCCACCAAGCCGGAGCAACGGGCCCGCAACAATCCCGATTCGGTCCGGCTGTGCCGGATGTCCGTCGGACCGAGCCGAACGCAGGGCGAAACGTTCCCGCATCACCGCTTGCGCCTCGGCTTGGGGCGCTCGGCGAAGGGGTCGCGGGGAATCCCGTCATCGCTCGCCACCGCCTTGGCCGGTCCGTGCTGGACCGCGACGCAGCGCTGGAGCTCCGCCACCGCCGCGCCGCTGCCGTCGAGCGGCAGCCGCGCGACCGGCGTCGACCCGCGATCGATGTGCAGCGCCTTCGATCCGGCGAAGGACGTCGGGAACTTGGGATCGAACGCCGCGACGAAGCCCTGCTTGCCGTCCGCGACGATGCCGATCGCCTGGTGATTGGGGTAGCCGCCCTGGGTAAGGCGGAAGGTGAGCTTGAGCCGGTCCTGCGGGCGGATCGACCAATTCTCGTTGAGCACCGAGAAATGATTGCTGCCGTCGCGGTCCATGCCCAGCAGCAGCGTGGTGCCGCCGGGCTGGTCGAAGCTGCGGCTGATGAAGCAACCCGATCCGTCCTTGCTCGCGGCGACCGTCCAGTCGCCGAGCTGCTTGGCGGCATAGCCCTGCGCGCAGGCGGGCGACGCGGCGGCGGCGGCGAGGCCCAGCACTGCCGCTAGCCGCATCAACGCCGCATGGCGCGACCCGGTCGGGCGCGGCATGATGCGGAAGGGCGAGGCTGGTGCGATCACGTTTGGTTCCCTTAGGTTCGGCTCCATAACGTTCGACATGCAAAACGGTTCTACGCCGAGGCAACCGGAATCGTGCCAGGATCGGACAGCGGACGCATCCCAGACGCCGCGGATGCTGCACCGCAAGATAAACCCAGCCATCCCCTAGGTACGTATCGATATATGCTAGAAACGATCTAGTAGTGATACAGGTATCGGAGATGTAGTGTCGTTACGCTGCGCAATTTGTTGCGTGGCGCCTTGGCACATCAACTATCGATATCCGCGACGAATATCGCCATTTCGGCGTCAATGACAATGTCAGATACGCGACGACCAACCTATGGTTTGCGCGAGAAAGACACGTGTCTAAAGGAGAGCACCTGATGGAGACCGCAATCGTATCGCCATTTCAGTACTCGCTGATCTACAATGCCTTCTCGTTCACGTTCGCAACGATGGCGGCAGCGACAATCTACCTGTGGTTCGGGCGATCCCAGGTGTCCTCCGCCTACAAGAACGCAGTGACGATCTCCGGCCTGGTCACGGCCATCGCGGCCTATCACTATTTCCGCATCTTCGAGAGCTGGGAATCGGCCTATCATTATGTGAACGGCACGGTGACCGCGACCGGCATCGCGTTCAACGACGCCTATCGTTATGTCGACTGGCTGCTGACCGTGCCGCTGCTGCTGATCGAACTGGTGCTGGTGATGCGCCTGTCGCGCGAGGAGACGGTACAGAAGGGCTGGCGGCTGGGCCTCGCCGCGGCGCTGATGATCATCCTCGGCTATCCGGGCGAGATCGCCGCCGACATCCCCACCCGCGCGCTGTGGGGCACGCTCTCGGCCATCCCGTTCGTCTATATCGTGTGGGAGCTGTTCAGCGGCCTGGGCAAGTCGATCGAGCGCCAGCCGGAAGCGGTGCGCGGGCTGGTGAAGCAGGCGCGACTGCTCACCTTCGCGTCCTGGGGCTTCTACCCGATCGTCTATATGGCGCCCTATGCGCATATCGCGGGCCCGGACGCTACGACGGTGATCCAGATCGGCTACACCATCGCCGACCTGGTGGCGAAGGCGGGCGTCGGCCTGCTGATCTTCGCGATCGCCCAGCGCAAGTCGGAGGTGGAGGGCCACGGCACGCCGCACACGGCCTGACCGGTGATGCCCGCCGGCGCATCCGTTCTTCCCCCGGCCATCGACGGCACCGCCCGGCCCCGCGCGCTCGCGCAGGACCGGGCGGTGCCTCGGCTGTTCTGGCTCGCAGCGCTGCTGCTCGGCATCGCGCTGGCTGCGGGGCTCGACCTGGGCGGGACGCTGGCGACGCAGGCCGGCATGGTGCTGATGCTCGCCGGCGGCCTGCCGCATGGCGGCCACGACCTGCTCGTAGCGCGACGACGGTGGCGCATGCGGGGCAACGCACTGGCGCTGTTCGTCGCCTTCTATATCGCGGTCGCCGCGGCGATGGCGCTGGCCTGGTGGATCGCCCCGCTGCTGGCACTGCTCGCCTTCCTCGGCCTTGCCGCCTGGCATTTCTCCGAAGACTGGGACGCGCCGCGCGACCGGCTGCTGCGCAGCGCCGCGGGCCTCGCCCCGATCGCCGCGGCGGTGCTGGGCCAGCCGCGCGCGGTCTCCGCCCTCTTCGCCGCGATGACCGACCTGGCGACCGCCCGGCTTGCGCTGGCGCTGGTGACGCTGATCGCGCCGGTGGCACTCTTGGTGGCGGCGGTGGCGATCGCCATGGCGTGGCAAAGCGGCTCGCGTCGCTGGGCCGCCGCACAGGGCACCGCATTGGCGCTGCTCGCCGCCGCACCGCCGACGATCGCCTTCCCGCTCTATTTCGCGCTGCTCCACTCGCGGCGCCACATCGTCGCGATCCTCGACGAATTCGGCGCGAGCGCTGCCGATCATGGCAAGCCCGCACTGCTCGCCGCGCTGCTCGCCGCTGTCGCTTGTATCGGCTGGGCCATGCTCAGTCCGGGCTTCATCGATCTGGCGCACGGAGTCGACCCAGCGCTCGCCTTCCAGCTACTTTCGGTCGTCGCCGCGCCCCACCTGTTGTTCGAGGCGATCGGCAACCAGCGTTTGTGGCGTTTGCCAACCGCGCGCCGTAAAGCTGCTGGATGACCAGCCCCGCGCCCCTGCCCCGCTACGCGCCGGGATTGCCCAGCGTCCCCGGCGCCCATGCCACCATCCATGTCGGCGGCGCACTATATAGCCGCCCCGGGTGAGCCGGAAGGTGAGCTTGAGGCGGTCCTGCGGGCGGATCGACCACGTCTCGTTGAGCACGGAGAAATGGTTGCTGCCGTCGCGGTCCATGCCCAGCAGGCGCCTGGTGCCGCCCGGCTGGCCGAAGCTGCGGCTGATGAAGCAGCCCGATCCGTCCTGGCTGGCGGCAACCGTCCAGTCGCCGAGCTGCTTGGCGGCATAGCCCTGCGCGAGGGCCGGCGCGGCGAACAAAAAGGCGGAGAGAAATCCGGGGCGCGGTGGGCGGTTGCGGCCGCGCCAATGGGAGGGGCGGCGGCGCGCGCTGCGCCACCGCCCCGGTCGAGGTCAGAAGCCCATCATCGCGGTCAGGCGGAAGCCATTGTTGTCCGCGCGGCTTCCAATCGTTCCAACATATCCGGCCGAGACGCGAACGCCCTTGGCGGGTGCCCAGATCGCCGAGAGCTCCGCCGTCGCCGCATCGCGCGACAGCGGCGTGCCGCGAACGTCGAAGGCGCTGCCCCCGCCGAAGCGCAGCGTCGCTTCGGGCGACATGCCCTCGACACGGCGGACCCATGCGCCCTCGGCACGCACCGAGAACGCCCCGACGACCGGCGTTTCCACGCGCGTGCCGGCGCGGGTGAAGACAATGTCCATCGTCTTCGCCGCCCCCGTCAGCGCCGCGGCGCCACCGGTCTCTGCAAAGCTGTTGGCATGCTGGCGATAGGCCTCGACGCCCACGAACGGGGTGACGCTACCGGCTCCCAGCGCAACGGGATGCTGCGCCTCGACAAAGCCATGTGCGATCGTGCCGTTATACGAGGCGCGCAATGCATCGCGGAAGCCCGCCACGGCCACCTGGCGATCCACCCGGTTGCGCGTCCAGCCATAGCCGATACCGCCGGACAGGCCGATCGGCCCGAGCTGACCGCTGGCGATGCCAAACAGATGGACGGTGTCCGCGCGTGCCTCGCGCGACAGGCCGATCGTGTTCAGCCGGGTGCGGGTGTAACCGCCGCCCAAGCTGACGCGGACCGCGCCGAAGCCGCGTTCGATGCCGCCGATTCCGCCCAGCGTGTTGCGATGCGCCTGGGCCGCATCGTCGCTACCGTCATTGGTGCCGCTGCCGCTGATGAAGCTGCCCCAGATGCCCTGGCCGGCGATCGGGTCCTGCAGATGGCCGCGCAGCGACGCCTCGACGAGTTGCGCGTCCTGGACGCTCGCCGCCCGAAGCGAGGCATAGGCTTGGCCGGAAAGCATATCGAGGCCCGAGCGCGTCGCGCCGTCCTCGGCCAGGGTGGTGATCGCAGCATAGGCGAGGTTCGTCGGGCCGACGCTGGCGAGCCCCGTCGCGGTGCTCCGCTGGTTGCCGGTCGCAGCGACCTTCACCAGGCCGGTGCGGCTGCGGACCACGTCGCCGAACAGGCTGGTACCGGCATAGGCCAGCCGCACTTCCGTGTCGCCCGCCACCTGGTCGATCGTATCATACCCCCCGCTGATCCCGCCAGCGGCGGTGAGCAGCGTGTAGCGCGTGCCGATGCCGCCGCGCGTGCCGGCCAGTTGCAGCCGCGCACCCGGTGCGATCGCCGCCACGCCCCCCACCGCGATCCGATCCGACTGGCCGTCCACGGCAATGGTGGCGAGGTAGGTGCTTCCCGCCCCAGCGACGAAATTGCCGGCGACGGTGAGCGTGCCGACATTGGGTGCGGCCGCGCTTGGCGATACGGCCAGTGCGCCTACGCCACCGCTGCCGCCGGGCGAGACGACGCCGCCATTGCCCAGCGTAAGCGCCGCGATCTGGCCGGTGCCGGTGAAGCTGCCATTGCTGATCGCCAGCGCGAACGTGGCATTCCCGTCGAACAAAAGGCCGCCGCCTAAAATCTGCACGGTACCGATAAAGCCCGGCTGGGCAGCCAGCGTCACCGTTCCCTGCCCCGACTTGGCCAGCGTGCCGGCACCCCGCAGCGTCCCCTGGAAGCGGCCATCGACATCCTGCGCGATTTCCAGCGTGCCCGCATCGTCGATCGTGCCGAGCAGCGTGCTGGTGGTGCCGATCAGCCGAGCACCCACGGCAATCGTCGTGCCCTGGCTGAAATTGGCCGGGGTCGCCAGCGTCCAGTTGCCCGACTGCACCTGCAGCAGTTCGAAATTGACGGCCCCAGAAAAGGTGCCGCGGCCGGTGCCGCCGAGCTGCACCGTGTCGATGCCCGCACCGCCGTCGATCACGCCGCTGACGCCGGTAACGGCGCCGGTCTGCACGAACACGTCGTTGGCAGTGCCAAACAGCAGATCGCCGGCAATCGTGCCGCCATCGGCGACATAGCGGTTGCCGATCGTGCGCGACCAGCTGTCGCCGAGCAGCACATCGCCTTGGATCGAGCCACGATTGGTGATGGTGGCGCCGACGCCGATGATCGCCGCGGTCGCACCCTTGATGACGCCGGTCTTTTCGTTGACCAGCACATCGTTGCCGCTGCCGAGCACCACCGCCTCCGCGGTGCGGCTTTCCAAGCGGCCGCTATTTGTGACGTTCGCCGAGCCGCCGTACGAACCGGCATAGGCAACGCCATCCGTGACGATCGCGCCGCTGTTCGTCAGCGTCGTTGCCACGACGCCCGTAGCGCCGGACCCCGGAAGATCGGTGATCGTGCCGGCGTTGATCAGGGTCTTGGCGCCGCTCACCACCGTGCCGGCGCCGTTCAGCTGGATCGTGCCGCTGTTGGTGACGGTGCCGCCGCCGCAGATGGCCGATCCACTGGACGATCCATACCAAGTCGAGGCCGAGGACACGGTCCCCGTGATCGTCCCGAGGTTCTGGAAGCTGGCGCCCCCAGCGGCGACGACGCAGCCCGCATTGATGTTGCCATATGGATCATAGGCAAGTCCGGCCGCCGCCAGCGTGCCGTGATTGATCACCACCAGCGCTGCATTGGTCGCGACGTTGCTGCCGTAACTTCCGGCGTTGGCGAGCAGTTGCTCGACCGGGGCTGCGGTCAGGTCGAGCGTCGGGCCCTTGGCCGTCCGCACGTCCGCGCTCAGGTCCACGGTTCCCGTTCCCACTAGGCCCAGCGCCTGCTCCAGGCTGCCCGCGCCGATCGTGAGCTTGGCGCCGTTCTGCACTTCATATGCCAGTCGCTCGAAGCCGGCGACCCTCGCAGCAGTCGTCGCGGCGTCGCTGTCGACAAAGAAGCGCACCGTATCGTCGCCGTCGCCGCCCGTGATGCTGCCGGTCACGCCGCCCAGCGGACGCGAGGCGGACGCGTCCAGCCGGGCCACCAACACGTCGTTGCCCGAGCCGAACACGAGGTTGCCGTTGACGGTGCCGCCAGCATCGATGAACACGTTCGTCGATTGCGAATAGGATTGCGTGCCGAAGCGGATGTCGCCGTTGATCGTGCCGGCGTTGTGCACCGTCACCGCATAGCCGTTCCGCGCATCGATGCCGATGGCCCCCGTAATCGTGCCACCGGCGAGATTATCGACCAGGCTTTGATCGGCGATGATGCCGGCATTGGTTCCGGCGATCGTGCCGCTATTCGCCAGACGCACCGAATAGAGTGAGGCCCCCGCGGTCGTCCCGGTGATCGTTCCGCTGTTCACCGAACCCGTGCCGGTGGCGGAAGGGCGGAACAGGGTGGCACCCGTCCCGCTGCTCGCGCTGATCGTGCCGCTGTTGACCAGATCCGCATAGGAAATGTCCGCGCCCAAGGTGACGCCGCGGACCACGCCGGTGTTGGTGAAGGATCCGCCCGACGTGGTCGAAACGCGGACGCCGACGCCGACCGACTGAATCGTCGCGCTGTTCGTCAGCGAGCCGACCGAGGTGGCGATGGCGGCGAGATAGGGCGAGCCCCCGGTGACCGTGACGTTTGCACGGTTATCGATGTCGAGCCGATCGGAGTAGCTGGAATAGCTGGTCTGGATGGCCGGGCCGGTGGCGGTCGTGATCGCCGCCAGGTTCACGAACGTCCCCGTGCCCGAAACGGTGACGCCATTCAGCCCGGCAAAGTCCGAACCAAGCGCCACGTTCGCGCTGTTCGCCATGGTGAGCGAAAGCGTGCCGATATTGGCCGGGAGCGCCGCACGCGTAAGCGTTGCGTCCCCGTCGACCGCCAGCCCGAGAAGGTTGTTGCCGCCACCGAGCGTGATGGTGCCGGTCACGCTGTCGATCGTTCCGGCTGCGGCATTGTAGTGCGCCAACAGCGTGTCGTCGCCGGCGCCGAAGATCACGCTGCCCTGGATGGTGCCGCTGCGCGTATCGACGGAGTTGCTGAAGTTTCCGGTCGCGATCACCGAGCCGATGATGGTGCCCCGGTTGGTGAGGGTGATGCCGCCTGCCTGGATGGCAGTAGCGCCGCCGCTCGAAATGACGCCGCCGCTCATGTTTTCCAGATACAGCGTGCCGGTAGCCTGCAGCGCCGCGCCACTGCCGGCGTTCGCGATGATACCTTGATTCTGCCCGGACAGGGCGCCGACACGAACCGTTGCGTCGGCGCTGCTGGACCGCAGAGTACCGTCGTTGGAAAAGCCGGTATAGGTGCTGGTGGAGCTGGTCACCGCCCCCGCGGCACCGCCGTCGATGACGCCGCTGTTGGCGAGATAATCAACGCGTCCGGAGATCCCGCCGATGAAGCCGGTAGCGCGGTTGTACACCCGGGAGAGATAGTTCGTCCCCTCCGCAACCACGGCCGGTCCGGCCGTTGCGGTGATCGATCCGGCATTGTCGATCGAGCCATAGGCCGATCCATTGCCGTTCAGGGAAGCAAGGCGCACGCCCGTGCTGCCGGCGATCGAACCGGTGTCGTCGACCACCAGGTCCGCGCTCGCCGACGAATAATAATAGCCGTAATACGGGTACTGGGGCACTGCCGCGCCGGCGTAGGGATCATAGGTCGAGCTGTAGCGCAGTTGACCGGCGCGGATGAGGACGCCCGGATTGCTGCCCCCGTCGACACTGCCGCTGACGGTGACGCCGCTGGTATAGTTGGTAATAAGCACCGCGGCACTGGCACCCGAAAGTACCGAGGCGTCCTTCGCGACGGTGAGGCGCTGGGCGAAGACATCCGCGGCCACACCGCCGCTAACCGTGCCCGTGCAATTGGTGCTGGTCGTACCGTTCGCGACGCTGCTGACGCACTGCGCAGACGCCGCGCTGGCAAGGCTGATCGCCAGTGCCGCCGCGCTATATTCCAGGCACGACAGTGCAATGCGCCGACGCGACGGCGACAACACGGACTTCTTCGGCATATACTGCAACTTCCCCCGATCGACGCAGTGCGCGTCTTCGCAGGCTATGCAGAAATCTGCCGATCATGTCCATTCATCATGGGCGCAAGAAGTCTCGTGATGGCGCAACCCTAAAGCAGGAAGTTGCGACTTGCCGCAATGTGCTGCGCTCGGACCCGACGCCTCGCCCGACCCTTATTCCTCGCCCATCCGAAGTGCTGCGATGAAGGCTTCCTGCGGGATCTGCACGCTGCCGTACTCGCGCATCCGCTTCTTGCCTTCCTTCTGCTTGTCCAGCAGCTTGCGCTTGCGCGAGGCGTCGCCGCCATAGCATTTCGCGGTCACGTCCTTGCGCATCGCGGCGATCGTCTCGCGCGCGATCACCTTGCCGCCGATCGCCGCCTGGATCGGGATCTTGAACAGGTGGCGCGGGATCAGGTCCTTGAGGCGCTCGCACATGCCGCGGCCGCGGCTCTCGGCGGTCGAGCGGTGGACGATCATGCTCAGCGCGTCGACCGGCTCGTTGTTGACCAGGATGCCCATCTTGACGAGGTCGCCGGCGCGGTAGCCGATCTGCTCATAGTCGAAGCTGGCATAGCCGCGGCTGATCGACTTCAAGCGATCGTAGAAGTCGAACACCACTTCGTTGAGCGGCAGCTCGTAGGTCAGCTGGGCGCGGCCGCCGACATAGGTGAGGTTCTTCTGGATGCCGCGGCGATCCTGGCAGAGCTTGAGGATCGGCCCGAGATATTCGTCGGGCATGTAGATCACCGCCTGGATCCACGGCTCCTGGATCTCCTCGATCCGGTTGGGGTCGGGCATGTCCGCGGGGTTGTGGAGCTCGATTTCCTTGCCCTCGGCCTCGCCGGCGGACTTGGTGAGCTGCATCTTGTAGACCACGCTCGGCGCGGTGGTGATGAGGTCGAGGTCATACTCGCGCATCAGCCGCTCCTGGATGATCTCCAGGTGCAGCAGCCCGAGGAAGCCGCAGCGGAAGCCGAAGCCGAGCGCGGCCGAGGTCTCCATCTCGAAGCTGAACGAGGCGTCGTTGAGGCGCAGCTTGGAGATGCTCTCGCGCAGCTTCTCGAAGTCGGCGGCGTCGACGGGGAAGAGGCCGCAGAAGACGACCGGCTGGACTTCCTTGAAGCCCGGCAGCGCCTCGGCGGCGGGCTTCTTGGCGTCGGTCAGCGTGTCGCCGACGCGGGCCTGGGCGACTTCCTTGATCTGGGCGGTGATGAAGCCGATCTCGCCGGGGCCGAGATCGGGCAGCTGCTCGATCTTGGGGCGGAAGGCGCCGACGCGGTCGACCAGATGGGTCGTGCCGGTCTGCATGAACTTGACCTGCTGGCCCTTCTTGATCGAGCCGTCGATCACCCGGACGAGGATGACGACGCCGAGATACGGATCGTACCAGCTATCGACCAGCATCGCCTTGAGCGGGGCGGCGGGGTCGCCCTTGGGCGACGGGATCCGCTCGACGATCGCGTCGAGGATCTCGTCGATGCCGATGCCGCTCTTGGCGCTGGCGAGGACGGCGTTGGAGGCGTCGAGGCCGATCACGTCCTCGATCTCGGCGCGGACCTTCTCGGGTTCGGCCGAGGGCAGGTCGATCTTGTTGATCACCGGGATGATCTCGTGATCATGCTCGATCGACTGGTAGACGTTGGCGAGCGTCTGCGCCTCGACGCCCTGGGCGGCGTCGACCACCAGCAGCGCCCCCTCGCAGGCGGCGAGGCTGCGGCTCACCTCATAGGCGAAGTCGACATGGCCCGGCGTGTCCATCAGGTTGAGGACATGGCCCTTCCATTCCAGGCGCACGGTCTGCGCCTTGATGGTGATCCCCCGCTCCTTCTCGATGTCCATGTTATCAAGGACTTGCTCGGACATTTCGCGGTCCGCCAGCCCGCCGGTGCGCTGGATCAGCCGGTCGGCAAGCGTCGACTTGCCATGGTCGATGTGCGCGATAATCGAGAAATTGCGGATCTTGGTGATGTCGGTGGCCATGATTCCGCGGCCGATAGCAGGCTGCGAGCAAAAGCCAAAGTACCGGATTGCACGAGGTCGCAAGCGCGCTAGGCCGAAGCGGTCCATTCTGTTACGGACGCAACCGGGGGGCGGTCTTTTCCCACTGCGGACCGCCTGGTTGTACAGGGAGGTTTTAGTATAATGATGAAGCAGTTGCTCGGCGCCGCCGGGGCGATGGCATTGTGCGTGGGCGCGGTTCCCGCGCTCGCCCAGAGCAAGCCGACCAAGACCCAGCGCACGCAGGAACAGGCGGTGCAGGACGTGCCGCATTGCGCACGCAAGCTGGGCACGCTGTCGATCGTCGACGGCGACGATCCCCGCGGCTGGACGCAATATTCGCTGGCGCCGCCGCAGAAGCTGCTCAAGGTGCTGGTCCAGCGTTCGGGCTGCTTCAACCTGGTCGACCGCGGCTCGGGCCTGCAGGCGGCGCAGCTGGAGCGCAACATCGGCGGCGATCTCGGCCACCAGCGCGGCGCCAATGTCGGCCAGGGCCAGATCAAGGCGGCGGACTATGTGCTTGTCGCCGAGGTGCAGGCCTCGAACCGCAACGCGGCGGGCAGCGGCATTGCCGGTGCGGCCGGCGGCGTGCTCGGCGGGCCGATCGGCGGCCTGCTGGGCGGCATCAAGTCGCGCAAGATGGAGGCGAACACCGTCCTCTCGCTGACCAACGTGCGCACCACCGAGACGATCGCGACGCAGGAAGGCTATGCCTCGAAGAATAGCGTGAGCTGGGGTGCCGGCGGTGGCATCGGCTTCATCGGCGGCGGCCTGGGTGCGGTCGGCGGCGGCTATGACAACACCGATATCGGCCGGATCGTGACGCTGGCGTTCATCGATGCCTATTCGAAGATGGTCAACGAGCTCGGCCTCGTGCGCCCGGGCGACGAGGGCACCGCGCAGGCGGCGCCGACCAAGACCTTCACCGCCCAGGCGCCGGTGGCGATGCGCAGCCTGCCCGCGGCGACCGGCAAGGTGATCCGCACGCTGCCCGTCGGCGCGATCCTCTACCCCACCGGCAAGAAGGACGGCCTGTGGTGGGAGGTCGCCGACGAGAACGACAATGTCGGCTGGGTGCTGAACACCAAGCTCGCCCCGTCGAACTGATCGGGCACGTTCAAGAAAAAGGGCCGTCGCGGAGACCCCGCGGCGGCCCTTTTCTGTTGCCTGTCGCACCTCCCCGGCAAGGGGAGGTGCAACCGGTGCGGCTTACTTGAACTTGCCGCTCAGCGAGACACCGAACACGCGCGGCTCGTTGAGCACGGCGGCGCGATAATTCTCGATCACGCCCTTCAGGTTCTTCTCGCCGGTAAGGTTCCGGATGAAGCCCGCAACTTCCCAGGCATCGTTCTCGGCGGTGTAGCCGATCTTCAGGCCGCCTTCGAAGTTGCCGTTCGCGGTGAACTCCTTGGTCTCGTACAGCACGAAGTTGGTGTAGCCCTGCAGGTTCCAGTCGGTCGCCAGGAACAGCTTGCCGCCAATGTCCATCGGAATGTCATAGCGGGCATTCAGGCTGACATTATATTCCGGCGCGTTGGGCAACGGATTGCCGTCGATCTTCGCCAGGAACAGCGAGCCCTGCTTGCGCAGCGGATCGAGCACGGTGCACGTCACCGCGCCGCCGAACGCGCAGACCTGCGCCTCGAGGTTCTTGTCCTCGATCTCGCTGTGCAGCAGGCTCAGGCCCGCCTGGATCGAGAGGTTGCGCACCGGACGCCAATCGGCATCCGCTTCCATGCCATAGGCCTTGGCCTTGTGGGCATTGAGCAGCACGCCGTTGCCGTTCAGGTCGTTGCCGTTCAGCTGGATGTCGTCGACCGTGTAATAGAAGCCCGACAGGTTGAAGCGCAGCGTGCGGCCCAGCTGGGTCTTCACACCCGCTTCCCACGACAGGATCTTTTCCGAATTCGCGGTGGTGAAATCCGAGTTGAACACCGCCGAGCGACCCTGGATCGTCGGCCCACGGAACCCCTTGGCGACGCGGGCATAGACGCTGACGTCCGGATTGATCTCGTAGCGCGCGCTCAGGTCCCAGCTCGGCTGGGTATCGGACAGGCGCACGTGACGGCGGCCGGTATAGGTGACGCCGCCCGCGATCGTGTCTGCCGTCTTGAGCAGATCGGTGGTCTTGGTGTCCTCGGTCACGCGGCCGCCGGCGGTAATCGTCAGCTTCGGCGCGATCTCGTAGCTCGCCTGACCGAACACCGCCCAGCTGGTGTTCATGTTGTGCAGCCGCACCCAGTTGTTCGGGTTGTTGGCGGTGCCGCTCAGGAAATAGGCGCGCTGGTAGAAATCGGTGATGTCGCGCGCGTCGAAATACATCGCGCCGACCTGCCACTTGAGCGGCCCCTCGCCGTTGCTGGCGACGCGGAATTCCTCGGTCCACTGGTCGAGGCCCTTCACGCGGCCCATCGATTCGCCGAAGCCGGCATTGCCGAAATCGGCCGCTGCGCCACCATCCGTATCGCCGCGGCTGTAGCCGGACAGCGTCTCATAGCCGGTGATCGAGGTCAGCGTGACCGGGCCCAGATCCCAGTTGATGTGCACCGAGCCGCCGGCAGTCTTGTAGTTCTGCGGATTGTCGGCGCCTTCGTCCCAGCGCGCGCGGGTGAACTGCACGCCGTTAATCTGGTTGGAGCCCAGGTTCAGCGCGCCGCGGCGGAACACGGTGGCGGTGCCGTCATACCAGCGGGCATGGCCCGAGGCGAGGATCGACAGGCTCTCGTTCGGCGTCGCGAGCAGCTGCAGGCGCACGTCGCGCTCGTTGAAGCCGCCGGCGGCATCCTTGCGGCCGACGCGCGTCCCGTCGGCGCTCGGGCCGGTGTAGCTGTTGTCGATATAATCGTCGCGGTGCTGGTAGAGCCCCGAGATGCGGAAGGCGAGCTTGTCCTGGATGATCGGCCCGCCGACGCCCGCGTCGACATTGACGCTGTTATAGCTGCCGTAGCTCGCGGTGCCGCGGCCCTCGAACTGCTGCGAGGGGCGGATCGAATCGAACTTGATGATGCCGGCGGTGGTGTTGCGGCCGAACAGCGAACCCTGGGGGCCGCGCAGCACTTCGATCTGGTTGACGTCGAACACCGGGTTCGACTTCATCACGACATGCTCGAGGACGATATCGTCCTGGATGATCGAGACCGGCTGCGACGCGCCGAGGTAGAAATCGACGTTGCCGAGGCCGCGGATGTAGAAGCGCGGGAAGATGCGGCCGGTCGAGGATTCGACGTACAGGCCCGGCACCTTGCCCGAAAGTGCGAGCAGCGTGTCGTCGCCGCCGGCGGTATAGTCGCGCGCCTGCGCGGCGGGCAGCACCGCGACCGAGAGCGGCACGTCCTGCTGGTTTTCCGGGCGACGCTCGGCGGTGACGACGATTTCGCTCAGGCCGTCATTCGCCTGCGTATCCTGGGCGAAGGCGATGTCGGACGTGAACAGCGCGCCAAGGGCGGCGCCGATCAGCAGGCTGCGCTTGTCGCGCGCGAGATTCAGCATTGGTTTTCCCCGAATGGATATCTTGATCTTCTGTGTGGACGGCGCGCGGGAACGCAGTCCGGCATTTCGCCGGCTGTCCTAACGACTTGATCTGTAGTTCCCCGTTGCCGTCGGGGGCGGCGCTAGGCTTGGATTGTGAACTTCCTGTGACGGAATTCCGGCGGTTGCCGGTTCCTCAGATCTGTTGCCCAAAAGCCTCGATCGCGGCGAGCGCGGCGGCGGTGCGCGCCTCCCCTTCCCCCCGAACCAGCGCCCAGGGGACGCCGCGACGCTCCAGTTCAGCGCGCGAGAGATCGAAGAAGCGCTGGCGCAACTCCCGCGTGCCGAACAGCCGCGTGCCGTCCGCCACCCAGGGCAGGTCGATGTCGAACAGCAGATAGACGTCCGCTGTCCCCTGCCACGCGTCGAACCACGGGTCGCGCGTGCCGAACAGCATGTCCGCCCACACCGCCGTCATCAGCGGATCGGTATCGAGGATCAGCGGCGGCGGGGCCGTCTCCAGCATCATCCGGGTGCCGGCGTCGTGCGTCTTGGCGATCTCGACCAGGTCGCGCATCGTGAAGTCGGTGCCGCGCGTCTCGGCATATTCCCGGCCATATTCGTCGAGCACGGTGCCGCCCAGCGCCTCGGCCAGCCGTGCGGCGACGGTGGTCTTGCCCGTGCTTTCGGGGCCGTGGAGGCAGATGGTACGGGGAATCATGCGCGGGCCCTGGTCCAGTCGATCGCTCCCCACACCGAAAGCGCGAGGAAAAGGCAATAGAGGCCCGCGGTCAGATGCAGCCCCTTCACCAGGAACAGGGGGATGGCGAGCAGGTCCACCGCGATCCACAACGGCCAGCATTCCCAGGCACGGCGCGACTGGAGAATCTGCGCTACGATGCTCAGCACCGCGATCGTGCCGTCCCACCAGGGAAAGGCCGCATCGGTCAGCCGGTGCATCAGTGCGCCCCAGCCGATCGCGGCGAGCGCGGCACCTATGCCCCAGGCCAGCCGCGCGCGGTTCGACAGCCGCACCACCGGCACCTCCCCCGCCTCTGCCTTGGCCCGGCGCCAGTTCCACCAGCCATAGCCGTTGACGACGAAATAGAAGCCCTGGAGCAGCGCGTCGCTGTACAGCCGCGCCTGCAGGAAGATCCAGGCGTAGAGCGTCACCATCGCCAGCGCGAAGGGATAGTTCCACAGGCTCCGCCGCACGACCAGCGCGACATTGGCGAGCCCCAGCAGGGTGGCGACGGCTTCGATCGGCGACATTGGCGGCGAGGCTTATCGGTCCGCTGACGGGCGGTCGAGGGGCGCAATCGGTGCAATGCGGAAAAAAAGCACGTCGCTGCCTTTTTGCTGCAACGAAGCGCTTGACGGCTTGGCCAACCCACCCTTATAGGCGCGCCTCCAAGCTCAAGCCGGTCTGCTCCCGAAAGCATTGTAGACCGGACTCCGTCGGGGAGTAGCTCAGCCTGGTAGAGCACTGTCTTCGGGAGGCAGGGGCCGGAGGTTCGAATCCTCTCTCCCCGACCATTACTTGCATTTGGGATACAGCGGGTGACCTTCGGGTCGCCCGCTAGCCCTTTTCTCCCCTTTAGCTGAACGCGGAGCCGCGCGCCTCAGCCGCTCTCCAGCGGCATCAGGATCAGCGTGATCCGGTCATGGCCGACCGCGATGTCCAGCGTCTCGCCCTCGGTCACTTCGATCGGCGCGGGGAAGCTGTGCAGCACCTGCAGCCAGCCGCCGTCGTGATAGCCGTCCGGATGGTTGTCGAAGCTCACGCCGTCCCACAGATCGATGTGCATCCACTGGACGATGCCGATGGCGCGCCCGCTCGCCGTGACGGGGATGCGCAGGCGCGCGAGCGTGGCGTCGTGCTTCTTTTCGGTCAGGTCCAGCCGGACCAGCTCGAGATCGTCGGACAGGCGCTGCCAGCCGGTCATCGTGCCATGGATCGGCAGGCGCTGCGGCGCGAAGGCGGTGAAGGCGGAGAGATCGAAGCCCGACACGTCGCCGACGAACGCATACTCGGCGAGGTTGTCGCTGGCGACGAGGCAGCCCACCGCCGTCGCCGCCCGCGGGATGACGATCGCGTCGGGTGCAAGCAGGCGGCGATGGGCATCCTCGAAGGTATCGAGCACCTTTTCGGTCAGCAGGTCGCTGGACAGGATTTCGGATACCAGGATGTCCGCGGGCCCATCCAGCTCGGCGCCGATCGCGAGTTCGGTAGAGGGCTTGGCGTGGACGGTGATGCGGTCGGCATAGCCGTTCTGCGCGACGATGGTCTGCGCCATCTCGGCGATCAGCGGCTCCATCTCGCAGGCGACGACCTTCCGCGCCCCTGCCCGCGCGGCCATCAGCGACAACAGCCCGCTGCCTGCGCCGATATCGAGCAACCGCGCGTCCGGACCGGCGACGGCGAGCGCCGCCTTGATCGCCGCCTCGAACGCATCGTTGCGCGGCACGTCGTTCATCATCGGGATATGCCAGAAGGGCACCGCGCCCGAACCCAGCCGCCGGACCTGGTGCTGCAGGTGCAGATTGTCGGGCTGGAGCGCGAGCGCGCGGCGGAAGAGCCGCAGCGCCTCCAGATTGCGGCCCACATCCGCCAGCACCACGGCGAGGTTGCCCAGCGCGGTGGGATTGTCCGGATCGAGCGCACAGGCGCGCTCCAGCGGCGCGATCGCTTCGTCGCTGCGGCCGAGCCAGTGGAGCGTCAGGCCCTTTTCGTGCAGCGCGACGGCGTGATCGGGCTCGATCGCGAGCAGTTCGTCCCAGGCGACCAGCGCATCCTCGGGGCGCGAGAGCCGTCCGAGCAGGCCGGCCAGCAACGGCAGGATCTCGACCGAGCGATAGCCATGCGCGAGCGCCGCGCGATACCGCCGCTCGGCCGCCGCCAGATCCCCCTGCTCGTGCAGCGCCATCGCCTCGGCGAGCGCGGTACGGGCCTCGGTCAGGCGATCGGGGGACTCGAGGTCGGTCACAGGAACATCCTTAAGATCTGGTTTCGATGCGGGTCGCTCGGGATAGGTGTTCAGGGGGCCGGGCGATAGTCCTCCTATTTAAGCCCCTCCCCTTCAGGCGCATCAGGTCGGCGCTGCCCCCGGCAGCGCCTGAACAGCGCGGGGCGCTGTTCACCTGATGCGGGGTTGGGGTGGGGCTGTGTCTCACCGAGACCAACCGGCGTTCTGGAATCCCTCCACCCCCAACCCCTCCTCCAAGGAGGAGGGGCTAGAAAAAGAAACGCCGCCGACCCAGGGGGTCGACGGCGCTGCTGCAGGTTCGAGCGAACCAATCCGTCAGAACTGGACGCGGCCCCCCAGCGAGAAGACGAACGCCCGTGCATTGCGGAGCTGCCCCTGCGTCACGATCGTCGAGCCCGCCGCGATCGTCGCCTTGTCGATCGGCGCGTTGGCGAAGTCGACATAGTTCGCCGCCGCGTCGAGCACGATGTTCTGCGTCACCGCATAGGAGCCGCCCGCACCGAAGTTCCAGCGGTTGGCGTCGGGCACGCGCGCATCGCGCTGGCCGTTCTGGGTCGGCGTGGTCGCCCGCTGTGCACCGGCGCGCAGCGTCAGCGCGGGCGAAACCATATAGTCGACGCCAGCCGCATAGCTCCAGCTTTCGCGATAGTTTTCGGGGATTGCCTGGTTGAGCGGCGCGCCGAGGCGGATCGCGTCGAACTTGTCCCAGTTATAGTGCACCACCTGGCCGTTGAGCGTCAGCTTGTCGGTAGCGCGCCAGCGCAGGCCGGCGATCTGCTGCGCGGGCGTGTAGAAGTCCGCCTGCACGTTCGACAGCGCCATGTTGCCGGTCTGGAGCGGCACGACCAGCCCGCTCACCGTCAGCTCGCCCTTCAACTTGTGGCGGATGGCGGACTTGTAGCTGAAGCCCGCGGTCACCCGGTCGCTGTGCATCTGGAAGCCCGCGCTCCAGCCCACATCCCAGCCGTCGCCCTTCAGTTCCTGCCGCCCGTCGGGCAGACTGGCGGCCACGTTCGGCAGGGCGTTGCTCAGGCTGGCATCGGTATATTCGACATTCGCCGCCGCGCCGACACGCAGCCAGTCGGTCACCGACACGGCGATCGAGGGCTGGATGTCGACGGTGCGCAGCCGGGTCTTGTCGGCGCTGTAGCGCGCCCAGCTGCTCGCCGAATAATCGGTGGTGAAGCTGTAGGGCGAGGTGACCGCCAGCCCGAGCGCGACACGGTGGCCGAGCGGCACCGCGATCGCGCCCGAGGGCAGCACGCCGTTGTTGATCGGGTTGCGGCTGGTGCTCTCGCCGCCGACGCCGGTGAAGGGCTGGCCGCCGGGGCGCCGGATCAGCGTGCCGGTATCGACCACCTCGCCGCGCGGCAGGATCGCCGCGGCGTTGAGGTTGACCTCGATCCGCTCGGCATCGGCGATCGCGGCGGGGTTCCACCAGAGCGAGGCCGCGCCGGTATCGGCGACCTCGCCCGAAAAGGCTCGGCCGGCGCCGCGCGCGGACTGTTCCTGCAGATAGAAGGCCTGGGCATGGGCGGCACCGGCAAAGCCGGCGGTTGCCGCCAGCGTGGTGCCGGCGGTGAGGAGGAGATGCAGCTTCTTCATGGTTTTTCTCACGCTACTGGGGTTCGTAGACGGCGCAGTGGCGCAGCGTCAGCGAACCCGGGTCCAGGTCTGGGTACGGCAGAAGGGCTTGAACACGCAGCCGCGCAGCTTGAGCTGGTCGGCCCCCGCCAGCGTGATGTCGGCGCTATAGGTCTTGCCGTCCTCGGCGTTGTAGATCTTGCCACCGCTCCAGTTCGCGCCGTCGGCGGTGAAGCCGCCCAGGATTTGCAGGCCCTTGAGCTGGCGGTTGCGCAGCTGCGCGTTCGAATTCTTGGTATCGCGCAGATCGGGGTTGGTGCGCAGCGCATCCGAGGTAAGGATCCGCCCACAGATCGAAGGACCGCAGCGCTGGATCTCGACGATTGCGTTACGTGTCTGGGTCTTCCAGCGGCCCTCGACACCCTCTCCGGCTTGCGGTGCTGCTACCAGCATCGCGACAAGCAAACTTATCCACATACTTGTTTTTCCATTATCGCATGTTCCCGCCACGGTTTACCCGCAACGAGGACAGACCCGGCGCATGTTTACGTTCCAGCCTCTCCTGGGCCGGAACCATACCCGATCCTCAAAGTTCCGCAATAACGGCTATGTTTCCGAAAATTTCAGGCGGTCCGGCGGCGGTAGTTGGCGATCCGCCGCGCCGTCTCGATCGGTGCGGCGAAGGAGGTGCCGGTACCGGTCACCGCGCGGCCGTCCGCCAGCGTGGTCGGCACGTCGACGCCGCGCTGCCAGACATAGAGATAGCCCTGCGCCTGCGGTTCCGGCCGGTTGGTGCCGGTCCAGGGCTGCCCGTCGGCATCGAGCGCACCGACCAGCACCGCATTGGGGAAGCCCTGGCGCGCCATGGCGAGGTTGCCCGGGTGCGACAGGCCGTTATTCCCCGCCGCCAGCACCACCACGATCCCCGCCGTTGCGGCATCGTGCACGGCGGCGGTGATCGCGGGATCGTCCGCCAGCGCGAGCGAGATGTTGATCGCGTCGACCTTGAGGTCGATCGCCTTGCGGATCGCCGCGACGATCGGCGCGGCGCTCGGCTGGCAGGGCGGATTGGCACCGGGACGGCATCCGGCGGGATCGTCGATCCGCAGCGACACGATCGCCACTTCGCCTGCCGCCGCACGGCTGAGGATGGTGGCGACCATCGTTCCATGGTCGTAGCGCGGGCGGAAGGCGGGGCGGTCGGCGCCCGCCATGTCATATTCGGCGATCAGCTTGCCGTGGAGCTCAGGCGTTTCCGCCACGCCGCTGTCGATGATCGCGACCCGCGGCGCCGCTGCCGGCGTGTTTCCCGCAACCGCTGCGAACAATGCCATCCCCAGCAGGCCCATGCCCAGCTCCGCCCATCTTGCCCAACCTGGGGACACGCTAGGCGGCAAGCGTTAACAAGGACTTCATCATGCCCTAGGGCTTGCACGTAGGTCGGTCGCGTGGCACCCGCGGACATCGGGGAGCAGCACCATGTCCAAGGCCACCCGCGCCACGCGGATGCTCGAAACGGCGAAGATCGCCTTCACCGTGCACAGCTATGCCTATGACCCGGACGCCGACGCGATCGGCCTGCAGGCGGCCGAGGCGCTGGGCGAGCCGCCCGCGCGCGTGCTCAAGACGCTGATGGCCAAGGTCGACGGCAAGCCGGTGCTCGCCATCCTGCCCTCGGACCGCCAGGTGGCGATGAAGAAACTCGCGGCCGCCCTGGGCGGCAAATCCGCCGAGATGATGAAGCCCGCGGACGCCGAGCGGCTCTCCGGCTACAAGGTCGGCGGCATCAGCCCGTTCGGGCAGATGAAGGCGCTACCGGCGGTGATCGAGGAAACCGCTGTCAGGGAACCCTATGTCTTTATAAATGGCGGGCAACGCGGCTTGCAGGTGCGGCTCACGCCGGAGGATGCCGCGACTCTACTCCGAGCAACGGTAACCGGGATCATCGCCTGAGCGTTACAGGGGCTGCGCGTGATGCGCGGTGTCCTGCAGCAATGCGACGACATGCTCGAGCAGCGCCGGCCGCCCCTTGGGCCCCTGCACCACCGTCGCATGGACATAGGCGTGGACCTTCGCTCGCAACCGCGCCTCGGCACGCAGCCGCATCCAGTCGCTCGCCGGACCGCCCCGCCCCAGCCCGCCGGCGATCGGCAAGCCTGTCGCAGCGCCGCGCACGAGGCCGGTGAGCGCGGCGCCGCCCGCAGCGGCCCAGTCGCCCAGTTCCTCCATCATATCGCGCATCAGATTGGCGTCGACCGGCAGCGGCTGCCATTGAAGATGGTGAAAGGCGATCGGCGCCAGCGCGCGATCGGCCTCCTCGATCACCCGCCGGGCGAGCGGATCGGCGACCTGGCGCACGACAGGGGCGATGCGGGTGGCGACGAAGCGGGTCTGCTCGATCAGCCCGTCGCGCCAATCGGCTTCGGAGAGATCGGCATCGAAGTTCTCGACCAGATCGGCCGCCGCCTGCCGCAGCACCGCGCGCGCCATCGCAACGTGCAGGTCGCGCCAGCGGCGGATCTCGCCGCGACCGAACCATCGCATCAGCACCATGGGGAACGCGCTCGCATCATCAGGGCGATCAGACCAGAAAAGCCGCGCAACCTCAACGGCCGGTGCCGAAGGCGGGCACGCCCGGCGGTACCGCGGCGTTGCGCCAGCGCTCGACCGGCACCGTTTCCAGCTTGCCGTCCTTGGTCCGGCGCCGCTGGATCAGCGTCGCCTCCTGCTGCGCGGTGCCTCCGATCGTCGCACGCGTGCGCACCCAGAAGCTGCTCGACTTGAACGAGGTGCCCCAAGGCAGAGTCGCATGCTGGTCGTCGAGGTCCTTGAGCGTCAGGAAGCCCTGGCGCTTGCGCACCTGCAGCAACCGGCTGGCGACCAGCGGATCCTTGAACAGCATCGCCATCAGTTCGGGCTCGGCGGCGTTGAGGTTGATCGTGGTGATGCCAGGCAGCGCGGTCACCACCTTCTCCAGCCGGTCCGCCACCTTGGGATCGAGCCCGGCGAGCCGCAGCGGGCGCAGATCGGTCACCGGCCCCTGAAGGCGGACATATTGGATCGCCGCCACCACCTGTTCGGGCGGCATCTCGATCTCGTTGGCGATGTCCTGGATCAGCACCACCGCCCCCGCCTCGCCGCTGCGCACCGAATTGATGTTGAAGCGCCCCTCGGCATCGCCGATCGCGAGATCGAAGGTGCCGCCTTCGATCGGCGCGGCGGTGGCGGCCAGCTTGGCCCAGGGTTCGCGGGCATGGTCGACATCGCCCGCCGTCTCGCCGTCGCGGCGCAGCGCGACCAGCGCGGAGAGCTCGCCGCCCCGCACGATCGCCTGCGCCCGCGCCGCCTCGCGCATCCGCAGGCCGCGGTCGAGCGCCAGTTCCTCGCGATCGATCATGAGCAGCACCAGGCCGCTGGCGATCGCGACGAACATCAGCACGTTGACCAGGATCATCCCGCGCTCGTCGTCGCGGATCGGGCGGCGGCTCATTGCGGCGGGGACTCCTGGGCGCGGAGCGGCAGGGTCACCACCCGGTGGAGCGCGACCGGCGTGCCGCCCGGGCCTGCCGCCTGGACGTCGAGCGCGATGGCGCGGGGCCAGCGGGCCTTGGCCTCCTTGCTGTCGTCGACCGGCCAGCGATCGATCCAGGCCCCGTCCCAGAAGCGCCACCGCGCGGTGACCACGCCCGGCAGCAACAGTTGTGGCGCGGGGGCGGCGCGGACCAGCGCTCCGCCCGCCACCGCATAGCGCACCGTGGTCGCGGTGCCGCCGGTGCCGGGGGCGCTGCGCACGAAGGACAGCTGGTCGCCCCGCCCCTCGATCGGCCCGCTCGCCACCTGGTCGAGGTCGCTGGTCAGCACGAACATCGTCCGCTGGAGCGCCGCCAGCCGGTCCAGCCGCGCCTCGGTGCGGCCGTTGACGCGCAGGATGCCGTCGACCAGCGCCAGCCCGGCCACCGCGATCAGCGCGAACAGCCCCAGCGAGATCATCAATTCGATCAGCGTGAAGCCGGACTCGCCGGCTTCGGGCCGCTTGGTCACGATCCCGAACTCATCGCGACGCTGGCATAGCCGTCGCGCGAGGCGACCACGATCGCGAAGTCGCGGGCCACCGATCCGTCGGTGCGGAAGCGCACCGGCCCGGTCACGCCGTGGAAGCCCTTGGCGTCGACCAGTCCGTTCATGTTCAGCGCATTGGCCTCGCGCAGCTTGTTGGCGACGCCCGCCGCGTCATAGGCAAGCGCGGTGATCGTGCCGGGATCCCCGCCATTCTTCGCCGCAAAGGCCTGGGCGAAGGAGGAGAAGGCGCCCGGGTCGGGGCATGCCAGCCAGGCGCCATCGAGCGCCTCCAGCGCGTCCGGCCGGTTGTCGAGTCCCTGCAGCGTGCCGAGCAACTGCACGCCGCTGCCCTTCAGCGCCCGCGCTCCGGCAAGGACGCCCTCCCCGCTGCCCGGTAGCAGCACCGCATCGGGGGCATCGCCGGCCTGGGGGAGCGGCTGGCCCGGCTTTACCTGGAGCACGCGCAAGGACAGGCCGATCTCGCTCTCCATCCGCCCGGCGGCGAGGCTGGCGGCGGCACACCAGGGCGAGCCGTCGTCGATCATCACCACCGATCGCACGCCGCGCGTCCGGGCGTAGCGGAGCACCGCGCTGGTCACCTGCGCGGCGGTGATGCCGAAGATCCACACGCCCGGCTGACGCAGCACCGAATCGTTGCTGAAGGATATCACGGGCACGCGGTTCGCCACCGTGCTGCCCACCGCGGGCACTTCGGCGGCGGTGAGCGGCCCGAGGATCAGCGCGGGATGGCGGCGCAGTGCCTCGCCGGCGGCGCGCGCGGCGCCCTCTGCGGTGCCGCCGGTATCGAATGCCAGCACATATTCGGCGTTTTCCGCGAGCAACGCGGCCTGCTGCATGCTACGGCCCAGCCCCGCTCGCGGTCCGTCGAGCGGAAGCAACAGGGCGATCGGACGCTTGTCCTTCTTCTCGCCCGCCCATGCGTTGGAGGATAGCGATGCCGCGGATAGGACGAGGCCCGAGGGCAACAGCCGCAGCAGGGACCGACGGTCCATTGCGAACTCCGGATTCAGCGAATGAGGCACGGCGGCGTCTTATCCTCTTCGTTGGCTTGGGCATAGGGGCCTATGCGCTGGCGATGCTGGCCACCGCACCGGCGAGCCTGCTCGTCCGAAACGTGCCGTGGCGCAGCGGCGTGGCGGGGACCATCTGGAACGGCGAAGTCGGCGTGGCCGGGGGCAGCAAGCTCGAATGGCAGCTCGCGCCGCTCCGCTCGCTGACCAGCCTGGGGCTGGCGGCGGACTGGAAGGCGAGCGGACCGGATACCGATCTCGGAGGCCGCGCGCTGGTGCATCTGGGCGGGCGGACGGTGCTCGACCATGTAAGCGGCGCGGCGGATGCCAGCCTGCTGCAGGCGATCCAGCCCGACCTGCCCTTCACCTGCCTGCTGGTGATGCAGGTGGAGATGGCACGGATCGCGGTGCGCGGGGGCAGCCAGATGCTCGACGGCAAGGTGACGACGGATCCCGGCAGCTGCCGTCCGAAGTCCGGCGGCGGTTCGACTGCAGTGCCGGCGCTACTGCTGACGGCCGAGCATGTCGGCCCGCGCACGACGATCCGCCTGACCCCCGCGACGCAGCGGCGGCAGGTCCTGCTCGACGCGGTGCTGGGCGAGGACGGGATGCTGGATATCGGCATGAGCAAGGACGGCGCCGCCGCGCTGCCCTTCTTCGGCCTGCCGGGTGGGGCAAGGATTCAGGGCAAGATGTGAGCTAAAAAGCCCTCTTCTTAAAAGCCCTCTCCCGCCTGCGGGAGAGGGTTGGGTGAGGGTGAGTCGTGCCCGTCGGGCAAGTCGGCCAGTTGAAGCCGGATCGCTTCCAGTACGCCGTCGATATTCTGGAGCACATCGTTGTTCCAGAACCGGATGACCCGGTACCCCTGCCCCTCTAGCCACGCGGTCCGAGCGCGATCCGCTTCCTCCCCATGCTGGCTGCCGTCCAGCTCGATCACCAGGCCTTTGGCGCGCAGAGGAAGTCCACCACGTAAGGCCCGAGCGTCGCCTGGAACCGGATCTTGTGGCCGTCGACCTGCCGGTTGCGAACCCGCGCCCACAGGGCGCGCTCGGCATCGGTAGCCTCTCGGCGGAGTGTCCGTGCGTGCGGGTTCGTAGGACGTATCGTCGGCATCTCGCGTCGCTTCCCCCTCTCACTCTCACCCAACCCTCTCCCGCAAGCGGGAGAGGGCTTTCCTCACACCCCTACCAGGTTGTTGAGGTTGATGATCGGCAGGAGGATCGCGAGCACCATCAGCAGCACCAGGCCGCCCATCACCAGCAGCACCAGCGGCTCGACCAGCGCGACCAGCGTCGAGACCAGCGCGTCCAGCTCGCGCTCCAGCTCGCCCGAGGCGCGGCCGAGCGCGGGCGCGAGCTTGCCCGAGCTTTCGCCCGAGGCGACGATGGCGACGAGCATCGAGGGGAAGATCTCCGCCTCCTGCATCGCCGCGCGCAGGCTGATCCCCTCGCGCACCCGCATCGCCACGCCCATCGCCTTTTCGCGGACGAAATGGTTGGGCGTCACCGCCGCGGCGGCATGCAGCGCCTCGACCAGCGGCACCGCGCTTCCCACCAAGGTCGCGAGGCTGCCGGCGAAGCGCGCGGCGTTCATCTGGCGGCTGAAGCGGCGGAACGGGCGGCGCTCGGCGAAGAAGCGGTGGACGCGCAGGCGATTGGCCGGCACCCGCATCCACCGCCCGAACCCGACGATGCCGAGCCCGATCGCGATCAGCAGATACAGCCCGAAGCCCTGCAGGAACGCACTGATCGCGATCAGCGCGCGAGTGAGCAGCGGCAGGTCGGCGCCGCGCGAGACGAACACCTTCACGATGTCCGGCACGACATAGACCATCAGCAGCACCATCATGCCGAACGACACCAGCGCGAGCAGCGCCGGATAGAGCAGCGCAAGTTGCAGCTTCTGGCCGTTGGCCTGGCGGTTCTCGACGAACTCGGCGAGGTGGTTGAGCACGTCGGTCAGCCGCCCCGAGGCCTCGCCCGCCGCGACCGAGGCGCGGTAGAATTCGGGAAAGGCCTTGGGATGCTGCGCCAGCGCGGCGGCGAAGCTGCGCCCGTCGAGGATCGCGCCGCGCACGTCGAGCAGCAGCGAGCTTACAGCCGGCTGTTCGGACTGGCTGGCGACGAGGCGGAGTGCCTCTTCGATCGCGATGTCCGAGCCGACCAATGTCGAGATCTGCCGGGTGACGGTGGCGAGCGCGCGGGCTCTCACCCCGCTGCGGCCGAAGCGCGGCAAGGTTATCGAACCGATCGAACGGCCGCGCTCGGCCGCGGGCTCCACCGAGAGCGGCAGCAGCGCCTGCTCGCGGAGCAGCGCGCGGGCGGCGGCGGGGCTGGAGGCCTCGATCACGCCGCGCTTGGCGGCACCGGTGCGGTCCGCCGCGCGATAGGCGAAAGCGGGCACTAAAATCCTCCCCGGAACGGGGAGGGGGACCGCGCGGCGCAGCCGCGGGGTGGAGGGGGACCTCCACGAGCGAGTCCTGTGAGGATGCCCCCCTCCACCATGCTTCGCATGGTCCCCCTCCCCGTGCCGGGGAGGATCTGGGACACGCTCACGCCTCGTCCCTCACGACGCGGGCGACTTCCTCCACCGTGGTCACCCCGGCCTGGAGCTTGGCCACGCCATCGTCGAGCAGGCTGGGATTGTCGCCCCGCGCATGACGCTCGATCTCCGCCTCGCTGGCGCCGTCATGGATCAACTTCTGGAACGCGTCGTCGATCGCGACGACCTCGTACAGCCCTGCCCGCCCGCGATAGCCTTCGTCATGGCACTGGTCGCAGCCGACCGCGCGCCATACCGGCGCCCCCAACGGCAGCGCGCCGCCGAGCAGCAGCGAATCCGCCGCGCTCGCCACGTCTTCGCGTCGGCAAGCAGGGCACAGCCGCCGCACCAGCCGCTGCGCGCACAGCCCGACGACCATCGGCGCGAGCAGGTACCGCTCGACCCCCATGTCGATCAGCCGGGTCACCGACCCCACCGCGCTGTTGGTGTGCAGCGTCGACAGCACGAAATGCCCCGTCATCGCCGAGCGCACCGCCACCTGCGCGGTTTCCTGATCGCGGATCTCGCCGACCATGATCACGTCCGGATCCTGGCGCAGGATCGCGCGCAGCCCGCGGGCGAAGGTCATGTCGGTGCGCGGGTTGACCTGGGTCTGCGCGACGCCCGGGAGCTCGTACTCGATCGGGTCCTCGACCGTCATCACGTTGCGCTTGCGGTCGTTGAGCCGGGTCAGCGCGGTGTAGAGCGTCGTCGTCTTGCCCGAGCCGGTCGGCCCGGTGACGAGCAGGATGCCGTGCGGCCGCTCGAGCAGTCGCCCGAACACCGCCTGGTCGCGCTCGCTCATGCCCAGGCCGGACAGGTCGAGCTTGAGCGAGCCCTTCTCCAGCAGGCGCAGCACCACTCGCTCGCCATGCTGGGTCGGGATGGTCGAGACGCGCGCGTCGACGTCGTGCCCGCCGATGCGGAGCGTCACGCGGCCGTCCTGCGGCACGCGGCGCTCGGCGATGTCGAGCTTGGCCATCACCTTGATGCGGCTGACCAGCAACGGCGCCAGCGCGCGCGGCGGCTCGATCATGTCGCGCAGCACGCCGTCGACACGGAAGCGGACGACGAGGCGCTTCTCCTGCGTCTCGACATGCACGTCCGACGCGCCTTCCTTCACCGCCTCCATCAACAGCGCGTTGATCAGGCGGATCACCGGCGCGTCATCGCGGGTGTCGAGCAGATCGTCGACGCTGGCGGCACTGTCGGCCAGCGCGGCGAGGTCCATGTCGCCCAGATCGATGTCCGCCGCAGCGCCCCCCGCCCCGCCATAGGCCTGGCCCAGCGCGGTGTCGAAGGCGGCACCTTCCAGCCGCACGAAGCGCGCGCCGGGGGCCAGCCGCTGGACTTCCAGCAGCCCGTCGAGCGGCGCGTCGGCGCGGTGGACGCACTCGATCCCCTCTGGCGTCTCGCGCAGCAGCACGCCGTGGCGGCGGGCGAAGCTGTACGGCAAGGTCGGCACGTCGAGGATCATTGGCTCAGCTCCACGGTGGCGGAGACATGGCCCGGAGCCCCAAGTCGCTGCAGGGTGACGCTGCGGATGCGCAAGTCACTGGTTGTGGTCACGTCGGCCAGCCAGTGGACCAGCGAGTCATAGCTCGCATCCGCCACGCTCGCGCGCACGCCGCCCGCGATGGGTGCAGTGGTGAGCGCCAGGCCGAAGGCCCCGGCGGACTGGGTGGCGATCACCTCCGGCGCACCGGTACGACGCTGGGGCTTGGCCGAACTCAGCGAACCGGCCGCGCGGATGCGGGCGTTGAGCGTCTCATAGGTGCGGATGTCGGCCAGTGCCGAGGCCCGCGCGCCCTGGATCGGCTTCACCACGCCGTAGACCAGCACGATCGCCGCGAGGAAGACGGCAAGACCGGCCAACATCGCCCGCTCACGCGGGCTGCGGGCCTGCCACCAGTTGCCGGTGCGGGACAGGCCGGCGTCGAGTGTCGGCAGCTGGGTGCGGAAGAAATCGCTCATGCCGCGCTCGCCGTAATATGAATGGAGCCGTCTGGCGAGGCCGTCGCCTGCCCCTGGATGCGGCCGGCGCGCAGCGCCTCGGCGATCCGCGCGGCGAGATCGGGCGCGCCGGGGTCGCACTCCATCGTCAGCACGCTGCCTTCGTAGCGCACTGCGCGCACCGCGATGCTGCCCGCGAGCGGGTCGAGCGCGGAGGACAGCCGCGCCAGCAGCGGCACGAAGCGATCGGGCGCGCGTGCCCCGCCGGTCGGCAGCAGGTCGGTCACCTTCGCCTTAAGATCGCCGGTCAGATCGGTGCCCGGCGCCGCCACCGAGACCAGCGCCCGCGTCTCCGCCGCACGTCGATCGGCGATAACGCGGAGCATCAGCGCGTCCCCGCCCGCGATCAGGACATGCGCCGCCGCACCGATGCCAAAGATCCAGCCCAGCCGTCGCCAGCCATGGGAGACACGCTCACGCCGTGCGGCAAACAGCCCCTGGCGCAGGTCGAGCTCGGCCACCGCGATCTCGGTGCGGGCGTCGTCATCACGCAGATCGGGGGTGGTGGCATGCGCCTCGACATCGCCGCCGAGCGGTTCGCCCAGATGGTGGATGCGCGGCCGCCCGGCCGCTTCCCAGGCCGAGCCGAGCAGCGCGGCCGGCAGCGCAAAGCCCGTCCCGTCCGCCGCCAGCACCAGTGTGCGCCCATCGCGCACCTCCACCGTCCAGCCCTCGACCGGGCGCGGCAGCAGCAGCACGTCGGGGACCATCGGCGCGGCACCCAGCCCGTTCGCCTCGGCCAGCGCGACCCACGCGGCCATCGTCTCGGCACGAACGACGCCGACCAGATAGCGATGGGGCGCCTCGGCCGGCGCGGTCCGCGCGCCGAGCGCAAGATGGAGCGATTCGATCGGCTCAGCGACCTGATCCTCGATCGCGAAGGGTAGCGCGGCCAGTCGCCGAGCGCGATTCGGCAACGGCAGGTCGATGGCGAGCAGCCGCACCCGCTCGGTCGGCACGAGGATGGTTGCGGGTCCCTCGGCGGAGACTATGATCAGGCGGTCGCCCGCCAGCGTCCACACACCCCCGGCGTGCGGCGGCGGCAGGTCCGGCGTTCGGGCGCCGTGTGTCACAGAAGCTTCATGGGTAGGACGCATGAGGCAGGGATGCGCATAAGTTTGAAACCATTTTGTGACATCGCATCGCAGCGCGCCCCGCGCAAGCTCCGCCAGATCGGCGAGCACGAAGCCGGGCTGACGCTGATCGAGATGCTCATCGTCCTCGTGATCATCGCCGTGGTCGCGGGCCTCATCACCGCCAATGTGATCAACCGCCCCGACGAGGCGCGGGTGACCACCACCAAGGGCAACATCTCCAGCATCGAAGGCGCGCTGAAGATGTACCGCCTCGACAATGGCGATTACCCCACCACCGAGCAGGGCCTGAAGGCGCTGGTGGAAAAGCCCACCATCCCGCCGGTGCCGGCGAACTGGGCGCAGGGCGGCTATCTCTCGGCGCCGCCGCTCGACGCGTGGGGCAAGCCGTACGAATACAGGTCCGAAGGCGGCGGCTTCACGATCCGCTCGTTCGGCAAGGACGGCAAGCCCGGCGGGGAAGGCGTCGACGCCGACATCGAAGGCAAGGGCTGATGTTCGCCGGGGGGGTAGACATCGACCTCTCCTATCCATCGTCATCCCGGCGGAAGCCGGGATCCATTGCCATGGCCGTCGTCGCTCCTGCCCCGGCGGAGGGGCGAATGGATCCCGGCTTTCGCCGGGATGACAGGCTTGCTGGCCAAACCGGCATGACGCTGATCGAGATGCTGATCGTGCTCGCGATCATCGGCGTCGCCGCCGGGGCGGTGACGCTGGGGATCGGCGCGGCCACCCGCAAGCCGAGCGTCGAATCGGAGGCCCGCCGCCTCGCCTCGCGGCTGCAGGCGGCCGCCGACGACGCGATGCTCGGCGATCGGCTGGTCGCGTTCACCGCGGAAAAGCACGGCTATGGCTTTGCGACGATCGGTGCGAACGGCCGGATGGCGGCGCGCACCGAGGGCGCGCTCGCCCCGCATACCCTGCCCGGCGGCATCACCCTGACGCTCGACACCCGCCCGCCGGTGGTGCTCGGCGTCGACGGATCGGGCAAGCCGATGGCGGCGTCGATCGACAATGGCACCCAGCGCTGGCTGGTCCGCTACGACGGGCTGACCGCAAGCGCCCTCCCGGCCCCGACGCCCGTGCCGACGAAACCCCGATGAACGACGACCGCGGCTTCTCGCTGATCGAAGCGCTGGTCGCGCTGGCGGTGCTCGCCATCGCCACGGTGGGGCTGATGCGCACGGTGCAGACCCATATCGATTCGACCCGCGGGGTCGAGCGTCGCGCCGCCGCGATGTGGGTGGCGGAGAACCGGCTCGCCGAGCTGGAAGCCGGCATCGCGGGCGCCAGCCAGGTGGAGATGCTGGGCGAACGCTGGCGCATCGCGGTCGACAAGCGCAGCACCCAGGATCCGGAAATCGTGCGCGTCCGCATCAACGTGTTTCCGCTCGCCGAGAAGACGCCGCTTGCATCGCTCGACGGCTTCGTGGACGGACGCAAGGGATGACCCGCCTCGCCCTCACCCCGCGCCAGACCCGCACCGCGCTCGACCTGCTGACCGGCGCGATGGTCGTTTCGGTCGCCGTCGCGCTCGCCGGGCTCACCTGGCGGATCGCGGGCCATGCCGGCACCGGCGCGATCACCGTGCCCTCGGGCCGCAGCGGCCCTGCTATCGCGCCGGACATGGCGCCCGCCATCGCGCTGGCGCCGTTCGGCAAGCCGATGGTCGTCGATGCGCCGCAGCCGACCTCGCTGCCGCTGGAGCTGAAGGGCATCGTCGCGGCGATCCCGGCCGAACTTTCGACCGCCTTCATCGCGGTGAGCGGCGCGCCCGCCACCGGCTTCCGCGTCGGCCAGCAAATCGAGGGTGCGACCATCGCCGCGATCCAGCGCGACCGCGTGCTGTTCGACAATGGCGGCCGCCGCGAATTCCTCGCCTTCCCCGATCCCAGCCTCTCGCCCGAGCAGCGCCAGGCCGCAGCAGCCGCGGCGCCCGCGGGCCAGGCGCCACCGCCGGGTGCCGGCCCCGGCATCCAGCCGCCGCCCGAACTGCCGGGCAACAGTGCCGCCGCGCTGCAGAAGCTCGGCGCCACCCAGACCGCCGACGGCTTCCGCATCGGCGCCAACGGGCCGCCGGGCATGCAGCCGGGCGACGTGATCACCTCGGTCAACGGCACCCAGATGACCGATACCCAGGCGGCCAATGCCGCCTTCGCCGCCGCGCAGGCCGCAGGCTCGGCCCAGATCCAGATATTGCGCGACGGGCGGCGGATCTCGCTCACCGTCCCGCTGCGCTAGATGAGAGAAAACCGCGTGAAGATTCGCCCCGCCCTCGCCTGCCTCGCGCTTGCGCCGATGCTCCTGGACCCGGTGCTGGTCGCCGCCCAGACCGCCGCCGCGCCGCAGGACGCCGCCGATGTGGTGATCAACATGCGCGGGGTGGAGATCGCCGACGTCGCCGACCAGATCTCGCGCATCACCGGCCGTACGCTTATCCTCGATCCGGCGGTGAAGGGCGTGGTGACCGTCACCTCGTCGAGCCCGCTGACGCCGAACGGCGTGTGGGACCTGTTCCAGTCGGTGCTGCGCGCCAACGGCTATGCCGCCGTCCGCTCGGGCCGCGCCTGGCGCGTGGTGCCCGCCGCCAATGCGGTGCGCGACGGCGGGCTGCCGGCGCGCGGCATTGGCGGGCAGGAGCTGATGACGCGGATGGTCCGCCTCTCCAACGTGCCGTCGGCCGATGCCGCGCGCATCGCCCGTCCGCTGGTGGCGAGCTTCGGCAGCGTCGAGCCGATCACCGCGCCCAACGCCGTCGTCATCACCGACTATGCCGACAATGTCCGCCGGATCGAATCGATCATCCGCCAGCTCGACGGCGGCGGCGGCGCGACGTTCGCGGCGATCGCGCTCAAGAACGGCAGCGCGCCGGCGGTCGCACAGGCGGTGCAGAACGTGCTGGGCGGCGACCAGGGCGGCGGCACCCGCGTCGCGGCCGACGAGCGCAGCAACACCGTGATCCTGCGCGGCACCCCCGCCTCGGTGGCGGAAGGCCGCCGCATCGTCGCCTCGCTCGACCTGCCGGGCGGCTCCACCCCGATCACCCGCATGTTCCGGCTCAACTACGCCGATGCCGAGACGGTGACCGACGTGCTGCGCGGCGTGCTGGGCCTGGGCGACAGCACCGACAATCCGGTGGCGAACAGCCTCTCCAACAGCACCAGCAATCCCTTCTCGCGCCTTGCCTCGCAGAGCAGCCTGTCCACCGGCGCGGCGGGCATGGCCGGTCTCGCCGGCGCCACCGGTGCGACGAACGGCACGAACGGCATCAGCGGCACCGGCGTGCAGGCCGCGACCGGCACCACGACGCCGACGATGCAGTCGACCACGCCGAAGACGCCCAAGGGCTTCTCCACCCCCGACCTTACGGTGCAGCCCGCCCCCGAGCTCAACGCCATCGTCATCCGCGGCGCGCCGAGCGCGATCGCCTCGATCGAGCCGCTGATCCGCGACCTCGACGTCCGCCGCCCGCAGGTGCTGATCGAAGCGGCCATCGCCGAAATCACCGGCGACGATGCCGAGGCGCTGGCGGTGCAGCTCGGCACCAGCGGCGCGGTGCTCGACAAGGTTACCGGCGCCGGCACCTCGTTCAACGCGGGAGGGGCGTCGCTCGGTGCGATCCTCACCGCGCTGGGCGTGCCTGCCGGATCGCTGCTCGGCACGGGCGCCAGCGGCCTGACCGCCAATTTCAAGATCGGCGACGATTTCTCCGTGCTGCTCCAGGCGCTGGGCACCTCCACCCGCGCGAACCTGCTGTCGACGCCGCAGATCACGGTGCTGGACAATGTCGCGGGCGAGTTCATCGCGGGCCAGAATGTCCCCTTCGTCACCGGCTCGATCCTCACCAACTCCAGCTCGGCGACGCCATACAACACGATCGAGCGCAAGGACGTCGGCATTACCCTGCGCGTGCTGCCGCGGATCAACGCCGGCGACACGATCCGCCTGCAGGTGAACCAGGAGGCCTCCGCGATCGCCAGCACCACGGTGTCGCAGGCGTCCGACATCATCACCAACAAGCGCGCGATCAACACCACGGTGCTCGCCGACAACGGTTCGACGATCGTGCTGGGCGGCCTCACCGCCGACGATTACCAGGACACCCGCCAGCAGGTGCCGATCCTGGGCAACATCCCGCTGATCGGCGAATTGTTCAAGAGCCGCAGGGAACAGCGCCAGAAGCGCACCTTGTTCATCTTCCTCAAGCCGACGATCCTGCGCGACGGTGCCGATGCGAGCGCGGCGACCAAGGACCGCTATGCGCGCCTTCGTGCCGACGAGCTGGATAATGCCAAGCGCAACAGCCTGCTGCTCGCGCCACCGCCGGCGCGGCTGAAGGTGGAGATCGACGGGATCTACTGAGCCGCCGGCTCGGGATCGGCGGCGGGCAGCGGCACCCGCGCTCGCTGCCCGCCCCGGCTGAACAGCGCCGCGTCGATCGACAGCGATTCCAGCCGCCAGCCGTCGACGCTGTCGCCGATCGCGAGGCTGCGGCTGCTCCCCTGCGCGGTGCGGACCAGCGCCACCGCATCGCTGCCCAGCCGGCCGACGATGCCGGTCAGCTGCGGCGCGTCGGCTGGCAGCGTTTCGCTCCCGGTGACGGGCGCGGCGAAGAGCGGCCGGTCGAAGATGTGGGTGAGCGGCGGTTCGGCGGTTGCGGTCAGCGGCGGCAGTGCGTGCGGCGTCCGCACAGTCGGCGTCGCGCCCGGCTGCAGCAGCGCGATCGGCAGCGCGAGGGCCACCAGCGCCGCGGCACCCATGGCCAGCAGCTGCGCGCGCGGGATCATCGCACCGCTCCGACCAATAGGCCGGAGAGGCGCACGCCGCCGCCTTCCGCCGACTCGATCCGCCAGCTGCGGAAGCGCAGCAGCGGCAGCTCGCGCTCGATCGCGTCGGCAAGCGCGAGCACCGCCTTTTCCGGGCCCGACACGCGCAGCTGCACCATCACGAGCGGCGCCGGTGCGGCCGTCGGCGCGATCGCTTCGACCAGCACCCCGCCGCCATGCGCCAGCCGTTCAATGCGCGCGCGGATCGCCGCTGGTGCGTCTGCAGCCGCGAAGGCAAGCTCGGGCTTGAGAACAGGCGCACCCGATGCCGGCGCCGCCATCGCAGCAACGGCCGAAGCCCGGGCCACCCGCGCCTTGGCGAGACGGCCGAGCGCGATCCCGGTCCAAGGTGCGAGCAGCGCGGCGAGCAGCAGCCCGATCAGCACCCCCCAGAGGATCGGCCGACGGCTCATGGCGCGACCTGTCGCAGCAGCACCAGCGTCCGCCCCTCGCCTTCCTGCTGCCGGACGTCGCGCAGGCCAGCCAGGGCAGGCACCCGCCGCAGCGCGCTGCGCAGCGCGTCGGGATCGCTGACCGATACTTCCAGCGCCAGCGCACCGTCGGCGCTGCGCTCGGCCCGGACCAACGCCGCATCGGCAGGCAGGGCGGCCGCCACGCCGTCGAGCAGCGCCGCCGGCCCGGGCCGCAGCATCGCGGCAGAAAGCACCCCATGCGCCGCCTCGCGTCGCTGCTCGGTGATGCGGCGCGGCGCCAGCGTCGCTTCCAACCGCGTCGTCTCGCGCTCCTCGGCATGGGCCAGCAGGGTGGCGCCCGCCAGCGTGGCGAGCGGGCCTGCCGTGATCAGCGCCGCCAGTACCGGGGTCACCCAGCGGCGACCGGTACCTTCCGGAGCATCGGGACCGGCCCTGCGCCGCAATCGACGCCGGTCGCGCGCCCAGCCGCCCAGACGCGCGGCAAGGCTTGGCGGCGGCGAAGGATCGCTATGTCCGGCGTCCATGGTCATCCGGCTGCGCTTAGCTTCGGATGCCACCTTGGCAAGTGTCACATGATCGCCGCCGACTTGCCACCAACGAGTAACGCAACATCCATCACCGTTTCACGCGAGCCCCCCATGGGCAGCTTGCAACCGGGATGTGGAGGCCCGGCAACAGAGGGGAATCCAATGACCGACCTGATCGAGTCGTCGTTCGGCTATAGCGATGGCGATGTGGACACCAATCGCAGCGACGCCGTAACGCTCAACGAACTCGCCGACCAGCGCTATTCGCGCCGCACGCTGCTGCGCGGCTCGAGCGCGATCGTCGCCGCGACGATGGGCGGGTCGCTGCTCGCGGCGTGCGACAACAACACCGCAATCGGCGACGGCGATACGCCCCCGGCGGTGAACGCGGGAGCTGCCACGACGACGAACTCCGGCCGCACCGTAACGCTGGCTGGGCTTGCGACGGACGACAAGGGCGTCGCCTCGAGGGCTTGGACGCAGACGGGTGGCCCGACCGTCACCCTCAACAACCCCACCACGCTCAACCCCACGTTCCTCGCACCGGTCGTCTCGGCAGATACCGTGCTGACCTTCCAGTTCAGCGCCACGGATTCGTCGGGCAAGACCAACAGCGCCACCACCACCGTCACGGTAAGCCCGTCTGCGCTTGGCTTCACCGCCGTTGCCAAGAACAAGCTCGACGTCGTTACCGTGCCTGCCGGCTATACCGTGGGCGTGATCAACCGCACTGGCGATCCGATCGCCGCAGGCGTGCCTGCCTATAAGAACGACGGCACCGACACCAATTTCGCCCAGCGCATCGGCGACCATGGTGACGCGCTCTGGTGGTACGGCCTGAGCGCCGACGGCACCGCCCGCGACGCGACCAGCTCGACGCGCGGCCTGCTCGTGCAGAACCACGAAAACATCAACCAGCAGTATTTGCACGTGAGCGGCGCCACCGCCCCCGGCGGCGTTCGCCCCGAGGCCGAGGCGCAGAAGGAAATCGACTGCCACGGCGTCTCGGTCACCGAACTGAGCGAGGGCACCGGCCGCGCGTGGAGCGTGAAGCAGGATTCGCCGTACAACCGCCGCATCACCCCGGCGACGCCGATGGCGTTCAGCGGCCCGGCCAAGGGGTCGAACCTGCTCAAGACCGTCTATTCGCCCACCGGCGTGGCGGGCCGCGGCACGATCAACAACTGCGCCAACGGCACCACGCCCTGGGGCACCGCGATCACCTGCGAAGAGAATTGGGCCGGCTATTTCCTGCGCAGCGGCGACACTGCCAACCGCTCGACCAAGGAGCAGACCGCGCTCAGCCGCTATGGCGTGACCAGCAACAGCGGCAACTATGGCTGGGCGACCGTCGTCGCCGGCGATGCGGCCAACACGCTGTTCCGCCGCTGGGACGCGCGCGCCGGCACCGGCACCGCCGCTGACGACTTCCGCAACGAGCCGAACCAGTTCGGCTGGGTGGTCGAGATCGATCCCTATGCGCCGACCTCGACGCCGCGCAAGCGCACCGCGCTCGGCCGTCTGGGCCATGAAGGCTGCTGGCCCGGCGCGTTCGTCGTCGGCAAGAAGCCGGCCTGGTACATGGGCGACGATTCGCGCCGCGAATATATCTACAAGTTCGTCTCGGCGACCGCCTGGGTCGCGGCCGATGCCAACGCCGCCGATCGTCTGGCGATGGGCGACAAGTATCTCGACGCCGGCACGCTCTACGTCGCCAAGTTCGCCGCCGACGGCACCGGCACCTGGCTGCCGCTGGTCTTCGGCCAGAACGGCATCGACGGCAGCAACGCCGCCTATGCCTTTGCCGACCAGGCCGACGTGCTGGTCAACGCCCGCCTCGCCGCGGATGCGGTCGGTGCGACGCCGATGGATCGTCCGGAATGGACCGCGGTCAACCCGGTCACCGGCGAAATCTATGTCACGCTCACCAACAACACCGCCGCCGGCCGGCCGCTGAACGGCACCGACGCGGCCAATCCGCGCCATTACAACGATCCGAAGGGCACGTCCCAATCGGCACAATATGGCAATCCCAACGGCCACGTCATCCGCATGAAGGAAGCCAGCACCGAGGCGACCAGCTTCACCTGGGACATCTATGCCTTCGGTGCCGGCGCGGATCTGGACAAGACCAACATCAACCTCTCGTCGCTCGACGACAGCAACGACTTCTCCAGCCCCGACGGCATGGTGTTCGCGCGCTCGAGCCATGCGGGCGGCCAGGGCAAGCCGCTGATGTGGCTGCAGACCGACGACGGCGCCTATACCGACGTGACCAACTGCATGATGCTCGCCGCGCAGCCGGGCACGGTGGGCGACGGCGGCGCGCGGACGATCACCAACACCGGCACGGGCGGCGCGACCGCCACCCAGGCGACCCGCATCGGCGCGGCGCCGGGGGCAAACCTGCGCCGCTTCCTGGTCGGCCCGGTCGAGTGCGAGATCACCGGCGTGGATTCGACGCCGGACGGCCGCACGCTGTTCGTCGGCATCCAGCACCCGGGCGAAGGCGCGACCAACCCGGCACAGCCGACCAGCCACTGGCCGGACAGCCAGGCCGGCGGCACCGTGGCGGCGACGGTGCGTCCGCGCTCGGCGGTAGTGGTGATCACCAAGAATGACGGCGGCGTCGTCGGCCTCTGAGGCCGGAGGCAGGCTAAAAAGAAAGGGGAGGCCCCACGGCCTCCCCTTTTTGCTTGTCAACGTCAGACGCTTGCCGCGTCACCGGTCGGTGCGGCTGACGATCTTGGCCGTGCCGTCAGGCGTGATGGTGACCATGTGGGCGACGCCACCGCTGCAATTGGCGCGCCACATCGGGTTGCCGTCTTGGTCGTCCAGGCGCTGCGAGCTTTCGACATGGTCGCACTTCAGCCCGGCGTCCATGATCGCGCGGATGAAGACGACGTTGCGCTGCGCATCGTTCATCGCGATCACCTCGGCCGCGACATTGTTGCCGACCGCACCGTTCTCGACCACCGCGTTCGCCTCGGCGGCATTGTCCGCCGCGGCGTTGCCGGTCGCCTCGCCGCCCTGATGGCATGCCGCCAGCGCGAGCGCTGCGAGGGTGGGGAGAAGGATATGTTTCCGCATCGTTCGATACTCCTGATCGCCCGGCGCGCGCATCCTGCCGCGCCGGGCTCGTTCCACCTGACCGCCAAAGTTTCCGCGATCGTGAAGGTTCCGTATTGAACGCGTCTGATCAGCGTTGATACGCCTTGGGCAGCGCGCCTTCCTCCGGCTTCCAGTAGCGGTCGCGCAGCCGGGTCTGGCGGGTGGTGAGCGACTGCTCGATCCCGTCGACATACAGCTTCACCGGCTGGCTGCCGATTTCCAGGGGATCGCCGTCCCACACCACCACGTCACCGGCGCGGCCGGCCTTGAGCGAGCCGTAGGCCTCGCCCATGCCCATCGCCTCGGCGGGCTTGGAGCTGATCGCCGCGAAGGCCGCGTCCCAGCTGAGCCCCGTGGCACCGGGCACGCGGGTAAGCGCCACCAGGTTGCCGGCGAACTGCTTCTCCAGCCGTGCCTGGCGCGCCTCGTCGTCGTTGATCGTGCCGACGCCGACCAGCACGCCCGCCGCCTGCATCCGGCCGATGTTCGACTGGGTGGCGGCCAACTGCTCGAAGCTCGCCGGCAGGTCGTTGAGCGCATTGGCGAGCACCGGCACCCCGGCGGCGGCGATCTCCCTTGCCACCGTCCAGCCCTCGGTCGCGCCGACCAGCACCAGCTTCAGCCCCGGCGTCTCGCGCTTGAGCTGGAGCAGCACCAGGATGTCCGACGCGCGTTCGACATGGACGAGCAGCGGCACCTTGCCCTGCACCACCGCCGCCAGCGCCTCGGCATCGGCGCGGGTGAGCAGTGCGTCCTTGCCGCGATCGGCGAAGCTTGCCGGATTGCGGGCATAGTCGCGCGCCTCCAGCATCGCGTTGCGGAGCATCGCGATCGCCGCGGGGCGGCTGCCTCCGGCGACGCGGCCGCCGCTCTCGCCATATTCCATGAACTGGAAGGCGCGCGGACGGGCGACGGCGTGGAGATCGCTGCGGGTATCGATCACCGCGCCCTGGCCGGCGAAGATCGATCCCTTGCTGACATCCGGCGCGACCACGGCGCGGGTGACGCCGTCGGCCCGGTTGATCGCGATCGGCGTCGCGCGCGGGTTGACCGCGGGCGTCACGTCCAGCGCGGCGTTGAACGGCGAGCTGCCCGCCGCGGCATCGTTGGTCACGCCGACGCCGTCGACCTCGACGATGCCCATCCGGGTGAAGCCCGCGAAGATGCCCGGCGTCACATAGCGCCCGGCGGCATCGACCACCGCCACGCCCGCCGGCACCGCAACACCGCGGCCCGCCGCGACGACCTTGCCGCCGCGCACCACCACCGTGCCGCCCTCGAGCGGGGCCGAACCGTCGCCGATCACCAGCTTGGCGTTGGTGATCGCCACATCCTGCGCCATCGCAGGGGCCGCGAGCGCCACACAGGCCGCCGCGGCGAGAAACAGGGTCTTGCTCACTTCACATCCCCCTCGCCCGGCTGGCCGAGCTCGAAATCGGAAACCGGACGGCGCTTGGGATCCTTGGCGTCGTAGAGCAGCGCTCCGTCGACCCACACCATTTCCGGCCGGGTGTAGACGCTGAACGGATTGCCGTTCCACAGCACCACGTCCGCCATCTTGCCCGCGCGCAGGCTGCCGGTCTGGTCGGAAATGCCCAGCGCGATCGCCGGGTTGATCGACAGCCACTTCCAGGCGGTCGCCTCGGACACGTCGAAGCCGCCACGGATCGCCGAGGCGCGCGCCTTGGCGACTTCCTGGTTGAGCCGCTGGATACCGTTGGCGTCGTCCGAATGGATCATCCCGCAGGCGCCTTCCTTCTCGAGGATGGCGAGGTTCTCGGGTACCGCGTCGTAGGATTCCATCTTGAAGCCGTACCAGTCGGCCCAGACGGCGGCGCAGGTGGCGTTCGCCTTCAGCAGATCGGCGATCTTATAAGCTTCCACCGCATGGTGAAATGCCGAGACGTGGTAGCCGAACTCCTTGGCCATATCCATGACATTGGCCATTTCATCGGCGCGGTAGCAGTGGTTCTGCACGCGGATCTCGCCTTCGAGCACGCCGCGCAGCGTGTCCATCGCGATATCCCTGCCCGGTGCCTCGCCGCCGTCCTTCTCGTACTTGTCCCAGCGGCGCTTGTACTCGGCCGCCTTGGCCCAGGTCTGGCGATCGACGGCGATATTGCCCATCCGAGTGGAGGGCTCGCGGCCGCGGCTGCCATAGACGCGCTTGGGATTCTCGCCGCACGCCATCTTCAGGCCATAGGGCGCGCCGGGGAACTTCATGCCCTGCATGGTGCGGGCGTACACGTTCTTGAGCACCACCGAGCGGCCGCCGAACAGGTTGGCCGAGCCCGGCAGGATCTGCAGCGTCGTCACGCCGCCATTGGCCAGCGCGCGGCTGAAGCCAGGATCCTGCGGCCAGACGCTGTGCTCGGCCCAGACATCGGCGGTGACCGGTCCGGTCGCCTCGTTGCCGTCGGACAGCGCATCGACGCCGGGCGAGGGATAGTCGCCGAGATGGCTGTGGATGTCGATCACGCCGGGGGTGACATATTTCCCCTGCCCGTCGATCACCGTCACGCCCGCCTCGGCGGTGAGGGTCTGGCCCACCGCCACGATCTTGCCGTCGCGGAACAGCACCGCGCCCTTGTCGATCCGGCCGCCCTCGCCATCGAGGATGGTGACGTTGGTCAGCAGCGTCGGCACGCCCGGATAGCGGCGATAGGTGGAGGGATAGGGGTCATGGCTATACCCCTTGCCGAGGCCCGGCCCCTTCTGCGCGGGCGTGGAGGAGGCGCTGGCGGGCTTGCCGCCGCTTCCCCCGCAGGCGGTTAGGGCGACGCAGGCGGCCGCCATGGCGAAGCTTCGGATCAAGCGTGACTCCCTGATGTTCTTGTGATGGTCCCCGCGCAATTGATTGCCGTGCCCACGGCTTTTGGCAAGCACCCGCGCGAAACAGATGCCGGAATCGACGGAATTCCGTGCATCTCCCTATGGCTTTTCGTGTAGAATTAACCGATGCTGAGCACATCGTGGCCTCGGCTTCGACCTGTGCAGGGGCAGGTGGTTTGCACGTTGGAAGAATAGACAGATACGCGGCGAACCAAATCGCGCCGTCCATGCACGTCACCACGGCCATTGTTCTGGCCGCTATCGCGTTGTTGTGCGGCCTCGCCACGCTCGCAGGCTGGGCGTTCGGCATCCCGATCCTGCCCCGTTTTCTACCCCATTCCTATCCGATGTGGCCGGTGGGTGCGATCGGCTATATCTTCGTGGCGCTGGGCGTATTGTTCGATCAGGCCCGACGGCCACGCCTGGCGCTTCCATTCTACCTGGCGGCGATGGCGGTGGGAATCGTCGGCACGCTCCAGCCCCTGTTGGAACCGTGGTTCGACATTGGCCGACTGGTCTTCGCCGATCGCGTCGCCGCGGTGCCGCTGCAGCATGCCGGGCGTCCAGGCGTCAACGCCATCGTCTTCCTGCTGATGTTGCCGATCGCGGCCTTCTCATCGCACAGCAAATGGCGGCTGCTGCGCGAGGTCGCCCCGCTGGTGGCAATCGCGCCGCTGGCACTGGCGCTTGCGTCCGCGACGGGGATGATGCTGTCGGACAACCCCTCGTCGGTGAACCTCAGCCTGCGGGCCTCGGTTCCCGGCACCATCATGGCACTGTCGCTGACCGCGGCGATCCTCCTCGGGCATTGGCGCGTGGATTCGCAACAATCGAGCCGCATCGAGCGCTCCGACCCCGTCGCGATCAAGACGGTGGTGGCCGGCGCGATCCTGCTGCCCGCCCTTCCCGCAACGATCGAGCTGCTGCTGGAACGCGGCGCGCAGGGAGAGCCGATCGTGGGGCATCTGATCCTCGGCCTGTTCAACATCCTCGCGATCGGCCTGATCGCCTATTGGGCGGTCAACCGGGTGGGGCGCGAGCAGGTCGCCCGCGCCGAGCTGAGCCTGGCACTCGACGGCGCCACCGTCGTGATGACCGATGCGCGCGGCCGGATCATCCACTGGTCGCTCGGCTGCCAGCAGCTCTATGGCTGGACCGAGGCCGAGACGCTGGGCGAGAACCTGTACATGCTGCTCCGCGCCCAATGCCCTACCTGGAACAGCAGTTACGCCCTGCCCGACGCCGACGGCGCGCAGGAACTGATCGAGCAGCGCAAGGACGGCAGCGAACTGCATGTCATAGAGAGGCTGCTGCGCTCCGCCACGCCCAGCCGCGGCGCGATCGTCGTGCACAGCATCCTCGACATTTCCGAACGCGTCTCCGCCCTCCGCGCGCTGCGCGCCAGCGAGGAAAGGCTCGCCCAGGCCACCGCCGCGCACGAACTCGGTATTTTCGATTGGGATGTCGGCAGCGACCACATCAACTGGTCGCCCGGCACCGAGCAGCGGCTGGGGCTTCCACTGGGGTCGCTTTCCAGCTTCGAATCCTGGAAGCAGCTGATCGAGCCGGAAGACCTGGAAAGCCTCCGCACGACCGTGATCGAAGCGATTGCCGAGCGCGCCGAACGCTTTTCCTTCCGCTACCGCCTCACCGGCTGCAAGGGCACCGAGCGGACGCTGGAGGGCTCGGCACGCTGCTTCTACAATTCCGCCGGCGACCTCATCCGCGTCGTCGGCGCGGCGCTCGACATCACCGAGCGCGACGAGCACGAAGCCGCCCTTCGCCGGCGCGAGGCCCAGCTGCGTACGGTGCTGGAGACGGTGCCGGACGCGATGATCGTCCTTTCGGGCGACGGATCGATTCTCCAGTTCAGCGCGGCCGCCGAGGAACTTTGGGGCTATCGCGCCTCGGAAGTCGTCGGGCGCGACTTCACGATGCTGATCCCTGCCGACGAGGTCGAGACCGACCAGGAAGTGCTGCACCGCTTCGTCCAGACCGGCGAAGGGCTGGTCGGCGAAGTGCTGGTCGGCACCGCGCAGACCGCCGATGGACGCCGCTTCCCCGCCGAGATGCGCGCCGGCGCCGCGCGCAGCGACGGTCACCTGCTGATCACCGTCTTCGTCCGCGACCTGACCGAGAGGGTCGCCACCGAGCAGCGCCTCAGCGAGCTCAACAACGAGATCGCGCACGTTTCCCGCCAGAGCGCGATGAGCGAGATGGCCGCCGATCTCGCGCACGAACTCAACCAGCCGCTGAGCGCCACCGCCAATTTCCTGGCCGCGGCGCGCATGCTGATCGAGCGCGGCGAAGGCGGGCCCCGCGTCACCGACCTGCTGCGCATGGGTTCGGAACAGACCCAGCGCGCGGGCGAGATCATCCGCCGCCTGCGCGCCTTCGTCGCCCGCGGCGAAGTGGAGATGCGGGTGGAATCGGTGGAGCGCACGGTGCGCGACGCGGTGGAACTGGTGCTGGTCGGCACCGGGCATTTCAACCTGCGGGTGAGCTTCCATCTCGATCCCGCCGCACGTTTCATCCTGGCCGACCGCATCCAGGTGCAGCAAGTCCTCGTTAACCTGTTGCGCAATGCCGTGCAGGCATTAAAACTCGTCGAGCCCGATGATCGACAGATCACGATCACGTCCGAGAAGCTGCCCGACCAGATGATAGCGATCACAGTTACGGACAGTGGACCCGGCCTCCCCGAACATGTCTTGGAAACTCTTTTTTCGCGGTTCAGCACGACAAAGGGAGGTGCAGGCGGAATGGGGATTGGACTTTCGATCAGCAAACGCATTATCGAAGGCCATGGGGGGATGCTGAGTGCGGAAAACGCGCCAGGGGGTGGCGCGTCGTTCCGCTTTACCTTGCCCGGTATCGAAGAAGGTGAAGAATAATGACCCGAACGATCTACATCGTCGACGACGACGATGCCGTCCGCGCTTCGCTGCACAGTCTGCTCTCGGTTCGTCCGGATCTGATCGTGCGCGGCTATCGCTCGGGCGATGCTTTTCTGGAGCAGGAGGCCGAGCTCGATCCGGGCGTGGTGCTGCTCGACTTCCACATGCCGGGCTCGAGCGGGCTCGACGTGCTGCTCAAGCTCGATCGCTCGCCGACCTTCGTGCCGATCGTTCTCACCGGTCAGGGAAATGTCGGCCTGGCGGTGCAGGCGATGAAGGCCGGCGCGCTCGACTTCATCGAGAAGCCCTATGAGGCCGAATTCCTGCTCAAGGTGATCGACCAGGCCTTCTCGAAGCTCGAGGAGGACGGCGAGGCCGCCGCGCGCACCGCGACCGCCGAAGCCAAGATCGCCAAGCTCTCGCCGCGCGAGACCGACGTGCTGAAGGGGCTGATCGAGGGCCGATCGAACAAGATCATCGCCTATGAGCTCGACATCAGCCCGCGCACGGTGGAGATCTATCGTGCCAATCTGATGGAGAAGCTGGAAGTCCGCAGCCTGTCCGAAGCGCTGCGCATTGCCTTTGCCGCGGGGCTGTTCCCCAAGGGCTGACGTAATCTCGCTCTAGTGCACTGCCCCGCCATCGCGCAGCAAGGCGGCGATGGCGGCGGCAGGTTCCTCGGCGGTGACATGGTGCAGGTGCGGCGCCATGACCGCCTGGTCACCACCCAGGATGATCAGCCGGTGCCACAGCGGGTCCGCCACAAGGGCCGCTAGGCCACCGGGATGGTCCTCGGTGGCAGCCGCATCCGCGACAAGTACCGGCGCAGTGCCGCCCAGCCGGGTGATCCGGCCCGCATCCACCTGCTCCATGCTCACCACATCGATGCCGGAAAGCGCCAGGCGCGCGGCGAGCATGCTGCGCAGGCTGGCTTCGCGGACCATCAGGATCACCAGCATGTTGAGCACCATCACCATACGCCTTTGTTACGCAGTTGTTTCCAACCATATTCCGGATTGTGGCGGATAGCCACAGGTATCGCTTTGGTCCGGTGGTACCGTGTTCAGAACTTGAACACCAGATCGGCATAGCCATAGCGGGCATCGCCGCTGTGCGGGGCGTTGGGGGCGCTGGTGAGGAAGCGGCCCTTGGAAAGGTACGCCGCACCGATTTCGGCGCGCAGACGATCCGGGATCAGCGAGCGACGCACGCGCACTTCCACCTCGGTGCCGGCATGGCGGCCCGACGCGCCGGTCTTGTCGCGCACGCTGGTGAAAGCGAAGGTATCGGTACGATCGGCAAGCCACAGGCCGCGCACCGCGCCCATCAAGTCGAGCCGCTTGGAGGGCTTGGCTTCGATGCGGATGCCGGGGGAGACGAGGTTGGCCAGACCAACCGGGCCGAACAGCGACGCAGGACCGTAATCGGCGCGACGGGCCCCGTAGAGCGAGTCGAAACGACCATAGGCGGGATTGGCGCCATCGCCGCTGGCATAGTCGAAGAAGGCGGAAATGCGCGGCGCCCATTTCTTGGCGATCGTATACCCGCCCTCGATATGGACGAAACCGGCACGGACCGGCAGGTCCTTGCGGTCCGTCACCGCATTGGTGACGCGCGCTTCGCCGCGCTGGAGCGCGGCCTCGCCTTCGATGTCGAACTTCCCCTTGGCGGGCGCGCGGCGGAGGCGGAGACCGAATGTCACCAGACGGCGATCGCGGGTCTGATAGCCCGGGCGGTCCTGCTCGGCGAGGCGGTAGACATAGCCGCCCACGCTCAGCTTGTGGCCGATATCGGCCAGGTTGCCGTCGGCGCCGTAGAATACGGTACCGGTGTTGACGTGATCGAGCTCGACCTTGTTGTCGTAGATGCCGTCCATCGTGCTGGGCAACGCGTCGATGGGATGGGTCCAAAACAGGACCAACTCGTCCTTGTTCTTCGTCCGATATTCGACGCGCCCGCCCAGATAGGAGGGGAAAGTGTTGCCGAAGTCCGCCCGCGCGATCAATCGCTGGGCGCCGAAGGTCATGGTGAAGCGACCGGCGAGTGCGGTCAGGCTGTCCTTCTTGCCCAGCACGTTGTGCAGCTTGTAGCTGACGAATGCCTGGAGCGGCTCTACCGTGTTGACGTCGCTGGCCTTGACCGAGCTGTTATGCCCTTCGCCATAGCCGCGGGCGTCCAGCAACTCGCCGGTGACATTCAAATCGCCCCAATCGAGCTTGGCGACCACCAGGGTGCGCAGCGACGCAAAGGCGATGCTGTTGTCGACCTTGGGACGAAACTGGCCGTCGATTCCTTCCATCCGCGCGCGGACGCTGCCTTCGATACTCAATTTGGGGCCGGCGGGGGCAGGCGCGGGCGCCGGCACGGCCGGCTTGGTCTGCGCGTGCACGGTGCCCGACACAAGAAGCAGCGCGAAGCCGATGCTCCGCAACGCATTTCCGCGATTCCGAATGCCGTCCACCTGCGTGCTCCTGCCGCCCCTCATTTGTTGCACTTATAGGAAGAAGCGGTTCGCTCCCTGCTGAGCGCGAGTGCGTACCCGGAGTTTTCCGGAAGTAGCGGGCCGTCCATCCGTAATCGCCGAAAGCCGGGGCGCCCGAAAACCCGCCTATAATAAGGTCCACGTCGCTTTCGCGGCGCGCCCTAACCGCTTCGACGCAAGAGCGAAGCCTGCGGATGGAACGCTACATGTTCGCATTTCTCGACGATTGGCCCCTCACCAAGAAGATGCTGGCGGCCTTCAGCTTTCTCGGCCTGCTGCTGGTCGGCCTCGCGATCAACGGCTGGGTCTCCAATCGCGACCTCACCGGCATCGCCCGCAAGCATGTCGAAGTCAGCGTCGCCGGCATGTCGAACATGACCGACGTGATCAGCGACATCAAAGAGATGCGGATCATCGTCTACAGCCACTACAATGCGCTGACCGACGAGGAGCGCGCCAAGCTGCAGAAGCGCCTGGATACCGCCTCCGAAAAATTGGATAAGGACCTCAAGGCGTTCGCCGCCGTCGCCGATCCCTCCATGGCCGCTGACATCGCGAAGATGACGACGATCAAGGGCCAGCTGGACGACATCAACCGCCGCATCTTCGCGGCCGACGTCGTCGACAAGGATGCCGGGGTCAAGCTGATCAAGGGCGAGGGCAAGGAGCGGTCGCACGACGCGCTAGACCAGGCGCAGAAGATCCTGGACGGGCTCCGCAAGGCCTCCGAGGAGGCCAATGCGCGCGGCAACGCCTCTGCCTTCACCGCGCTGATCCTGACGATCGGCCTGTCGCTGATCTCGCTCGCGGCGCTCGGCGTGGTGTGGCTGGTGATCAACCGCACCATCGCCCAGCCGATGGCGGCGCTCGCGCACGTCACCAAGACGCTTGCGGAGGGCGGCTCCGCCTCGGTGCCGAGCCTGGGCCGCGGCGACGAACTGGGCGAGATCGCCCGCGCCGTCGAGCAGTTCCGCCTCTCGGCGCAGGAGCGCGCGCAGATCGACGCACGCGCCGCGGCCGAGCAGCAGATGGTGACCAACACCGTTCGCGACAGCCTGGTGCGCGTCGCACAGGGCGACCTCACCGCCGACGTCTCGGCCGACTTCCCGGCAGCCTATGCCGAACTCAAGGCGAACCTGAACGAGGCGCTCGCCTCGCTGCGTGAGCTCATCGGATCGGTGACCGCATCGACCCAGCGCATCCGCACCGGCTCGAGCGAAATCGCCCAGGCGAGCGAAGACCTTGCCCGCCGCACCGAAGCGAATGCCGCAGCGCTCGAAGAGACCGCGGCCGCCGTCACCCAGATGGACCAGCGCCTGAAGGCGACGGCCACCGCCGCCAGCAGCACGGTGCAGCGCGCCGACCAGGCGATCAGCGTCGTCTCGTCGGGCCGGAGCACCGCCGACGAAGCCGTGCAGGCGATGACTCGCGTCTCGGAAAGCGCCAAGGGCATCGACAGCGTGATCGAGGGCCTCGACAAGATCGCCTTCCAGACGCGCGTTCTCGCGATGAACGCAGCGGTCGAAGCCGGCCGCGCGGGCGAAGCGGGCCGCGGCTTCGCGGTCGTCGCCGACCTCGTCTCCGCGCTCGCGATGCGCGCCGAGGAAGAAGCCGGCCGCGCCCGCGATCAGCTGACCGCGACGCAGGCCGACATCGGCACCGCCGTCGGCATGGTAGAGAAGGTGGACGGCGCGCTGTCCAACATCTCGAACGACGTGGGCGAGGTGCACCAGTTGCTGGGCCGCATCGCCAGCGACAACCAGGCGCAGTCCTCGGCGATCTCCGAGATTTCGGACACGATCGGCACGATGGACCAGTCGACCCAGCAGAACGCGGCGATGGTCGAGGAAACCTCGGCCGCGGCCCGCAACCTCACCTCAGAGGTGGCATCGCTGGCCGAGCAGGCCGAACGCTTCAATATCGGCAAGGCGGCAGTCGGCGCGCGTGCGCCCGCGAGCGGCAGCCCGTCGATCGCCGCCCGTGCCAAGGGCAAGGCCAAGTCCTCGGGAGGCAGCGGCTATGTCTCGCCGGTCAAGCCGATGGCGACGCCGGTGGCCACCGCATCGGCAGGGGCGGACGAGTGGACCTCGTTCTGATCGCCTGACGTCGGTCCGACACAAAGATGGGCGCCCCGGCCATGCCGCGGCGCCCATTTTTGCGTTCGGCGGGCTTTCCGCCAGCCCGGATCTGGGACCTCCCTGCCCTCACCACCTGTCCGGGAACCTGCGGCGCGTGGCAAATGTGCGAGGCGTGACGGCTCCTGCCGCCTTCGCAGGGCGCGTCGTGGCGCTTTGGCCAGCTACGCGCATCTCGCCCTGCACGCCCATTGCGCCAGGCCGGCTCGCATAGCGCCACGCTGAAATCCATGGCGGCTAGCCGCGATGGTCCCGTCCTTCGTCGTACGGGCGCATGGCGTTCGGCCTTCAGGGATGACGGTGGGCGCTTAACCTCCAACGGTCCTGCAGCCCTGTCCAGGCACGAAAAAGCCCCGGGGAATCACCCCGGGGCCGTTTCGGTTCACGCTGCGACGAGGGATCAGGCGGCGGCGGCGGTCGCCTGCGGCACCGGCGCGCGATCCTGGAGGCCCAGGCCTTCCATGATCGTGCGGTTCACCTGGATCAGTTCCATGATCGATTCGCGCCCGGCGACGACATCGCTGGTGAAGCGATCGACCCAGAGGCCCAGCGAGATGATCTTCGCACGCAGTTCCACCGGCAAGTTATTGCCACGGGCGCCGCAATCGGTGACGAAGGCGGTCCACATCTCGCGATTGCGGTACAGCGACGGCATCAACAGCGCGCCCTTCAGGCCGGCCTCATGTGCCGTATGCATTTCCCCGGTGATCTCGCGCATCAGCCGCAGTTCCGCAGCACGCGGCGTCTCGGCCCGGCTCCGGGCAGCCTGATAAGCATTGATCGTCATTGTCGCTCCTTTGCTCCTGCCGCCATTGTAGGAAGATTTTGCCGGGTTGGTCCGTCGTCTTCCTATAAGATTCCTGCGTCCCCTCGGTGCGGGCGCTTTCCAGGGACAGTGCCGTGACCGACTTCATCCTGCCGCATGCTTTGCCGTCCGCGTTCGACGGGCGGGCGAACGTCAAGCTGTTATCGCTCGACTGCTTCGACACCCTGCTCTGGCGCGACAGCCATGCGCCGATCGACATTTTCGGGGCGCTGCCGGGGATGACGGTACTGCAGCGGCAATGGGCGGAATCGCGGGCGCGCACCGCCGCGCTGGTCCAGCATCGCCACAAGGAAGTGACGATCGAGCAGATCTATCGCGAGATGTACCCGAATGCGCGCAAGGCGGAGATCACCGCCGCCGTCGCGCACGAGCTCGACGCCGAGGCACGGCATTGTTTCGCCTTCCAGCCGACCGTCGAGCTGATTCAAGAGGCCAAGCGCCGCGGCATCGGCGTGATCATCGTCTCCGACACCTATCTCGATCCGAAGCAGCTGCGCGAACTGATCGCGCGCGCTGCCGGCGCCGAGGTGGCGGGCATGATCGACCGCGTCTTCTGCTCGTCCACCTACCACAAATCCAAGTCCGAAGGCCTGTATGCGGACGTGCTCAAGGCACTGAAATGCGCGCCGGAAACGATCCTGCACATCGGCGACAACTTCAAGGCGGACGTCGACGGGGTGGCCAAGTTCGGCGTGCAGACGCTGCACCTCAAGCAGTTCGCGGAGACGACCGAGCAGCGGCTGCGCCTCGAGTCCTCGATCAGCGGCCTGCTGCATCCGCGCCTGCCGGAAACGATCGCCGCGCAGCAGCCGCACCGCGCCGCGCTCGCCCTGGGTGAACCGCGGATCGACGATGCGGCGGAAGCGCTGGGCTTCTCGGTGATGGGGCCGATCTTCCACGCCTATGAGCGCTGGCTCCAGCAGGAGGCGGCGGCGCTGCAGGCGGAACGCGGCGGCACCGTCCACTGGCTCTTCATGATGCGCGACGGCCTGCTGCCGATGCGGATCCACCAGGTCGCACAGCCGGACCAGCCAGGCCATGCCGTCGAGATCAGCCGCTTCACCGCGGTCGCCGCGTCGCTCACCGACGCGGAAGCGATCGAGCGCTATGTGCAGTTCGACATCGGCTCCACGCCGGAGAAGATCGCGCACCAGCTGCTGCTCCCGAAGCACGAGGCGACGCTTCTGCTGAACGGCCTGCCCAAGGACCGGTCGCGCCTCGTCACTTTCCTCGCCGAAACCCGCAAGCCGCAGCGGGTGAAGCAGATCATCAAGGCCGGCCGGGGCTTTGCCGACCGGCTGATCGCGCATGTTCGCGGCACGGTCGATCCGCAGCCGGGCGACACGCTGATGCTCGTCGATCTCGGCTATAACGGTTCGGTGCAGAATGCGGTGGATACGCTGCTGCGCGATCGCCTCGGCGTACACGTCGCCGGCCGCTACCTGCTGCTGCGCGAACAGTTCCTCACCGGCCTCGACAAGAAGGGCCTGATCGGCGAGGCCGATTATGACGGCCACACATTGGAGGCATTTGCCGCCAACGTCGCGGTGCTCGAGCAGATCTGCACCGCGGCGCAGGGCTCGACCGTCGATTTCGAAGCCGACGGCACCCCGATCCGCAAGGCCAACAGCATCAAGGGCCGCCAGAGCGCGACCCGCGAACGCATCCAGGAGGGCACGCTCCGCTTCGAGCGCGAGCAGGCCGCGGCCCGGCTGCGCGGCACCCCGCTCGACGAGATGCCATTGTGGCGCCACGCCGCGGCCGCGGTGCTCGGTCGCCTGATGTACATGCCGCTGAAGCACGAACTGGCGGTGCTCGCCGAGTTCGAGCACGACATCAACGAAGGCGTCGACGATACGGTGGCGCTGTTCGACCCGGAGATCGCACGGCGCGGGCTGCGACAGCGCGGGCTGTTCTACATGAAGGGCTCCGAGCGCATGTTCCTGCCGGCCGAGCTGAACGGCGAAGGCATGCCCGTCAAGCTTGCCCTGCTCACCCAGAAACGCTTCGGCATGCCATTCAAATATGCCGATTTCGTCGACAGCTCGGTCTCGCTGCCGCTGATCGTCGCCGACGGCGTCAACGCCTCGACCGGCAACGTCACCGCCACGCCGACGCATGACGGCTATTATCTGGCGGCGATTCCGATCGGCGACTGCCGCTTCTCGGTGGGCGTGCAATTCGGCCAGCTGTTCGACTGGGTGCAGGTGGAAAGCGCGGTGTTCATGCCGGTCGAGCGATTCCTTTCGGAACTCCAGCGACCGGGCCTCGACGAGATTCAGGCCAAGCCGTCTCTGGAGGGCATGCAGCAGGTCGCGCCGCATCTGTTCCACTGCGCCGACGAATTCTCGTTCATGATGGTGCCCCCCCCGCCCCGTGCGGACGACCGGCCGATGATGCTGGCGCTGGTGTTCCGGCCCATCGCACGCCGCGAAATCGCACCTGCGGAAACGGTTCGGCAACCATCGCCGGTGCATGCACCCGGCGTGCGGTGAACCCGCACCTAAGCATTATCCCCGAAGCGACCGGTACCCCCGGAAACCATCCTATAATTCTGGAAAGATCCAGGGAAAGATTTTGGGCTCATCATGCTGAACGCCGTTGGTTTCGTCATCATTCTCGTGTGCGTGTTCGGGAGCTTCATGATCTCGGGCGGCAAGTTCGAGATCATCATGCACGCGCTGCCGCACGAGCTGATGGCGATCGGCGGTGCCGCGATCGGCGCATTCATCGTCGGCAACTCGATGCCGACGGTGAAGAAGGCCGGCGCCGGCATCATGCGCGCCTTCAAGGGCGGTCGCTGGAAGGCGAGTGACTATACCGATCTTCTGACGCTGATGTTCACCCTGCTGACGCTGTTCAAGAAGAGCGGCGCGACGGGCATCGAACCGCACCTGGACAAGCCGGAGGAGAGCGATCTCTTCAAGCCCTATCCGCGGCTGCTGAAGGATCATCACCTGATCGAGTTTCTCTGCGACTATCTGCGGATGATGACCGTCAACTTCGAGGATCCGCACCAGCTGGAATCCGCGATGGAAGCGGACATCGAGAAGCATCACCACGAGGAAACCCATCCGCAGCACTCGCTGCAGCTGATGGCCGACGGCCTGCCCGCCATCGGCATCGTCGCGGCGGTGCTCGGCGTCATCAAGACCATGGGCTCGATCGACCAGCCGACCGAGATCCTGGGTGCGATGATCGGCGGCGCGCTCGTCGGTACCTTCCTCGGCGTGCTTCTGTCCTACTGCGTGGTCGCGCCGCTTGCCGGCAAGCTGCTCGAGACGATCGAAGCCGACTCCAAGCCCTTCACCATCGTGAAGACCGCCATCGTTGCCTATGCCCAGAACCAGCCGGTGCAGGTCGCGATCGAAATCGCCCGTCGCATGACGCCCTCCGCGTACGCGCCGACCTTCCAGCAACTCGAAACCGCTCTCGACGAGGCCAAAAATGGACTTTCCCCTGCCACCGCTTGAGGCCGGCGCGGACAACGCGCTAGCGCTCCCCGCGCACGGAACCACCGTGACGGCCGCGGATCTTCAAACCCGCCTCATCCAGGCGGTCGACGGCGATGGCCCGGTCGAGATCGATGCCTCGCAGGTCGAGAGCGTCGGCCAGGCGGTGCTGCAGCTGATCGTCGCTGCCAAGGCCGAAGCCGACAAGCTCGGCAAGGCCTTCACCATCCTCAACCCCAGCACTGCCTTCACCGATCGTGTGAACCGTTGCCAGCTCGCAGCGGCGGTCGGCATTGATACCGGAGAACTTCTGTGACCAAGCTGATCCTTACCGTCGATGACTCCGCGAGCATGCGCATGCTGCTCAAGACGTCGCTGACCGCGCAGGGCTTTCGCATCGAGAGCGCGAACGACGGGCAGCATGGCCTGGAGCGCATGCACGAGGTCAAGCCCGACCTGCTCATCACCGACATCAACATGCCGAAGATGGACGGGTTCGAGCTGATCGAGGCCGTGCGCCAGGTTCCCGAATTCAAGGGCGTGCCGATCCTGGTGCTCTCGACCGAATTCTCGGACGAGAAGAAGCAGCGCGCCCGCTCCGCCGGTGCCACCGGCTGGATCACCAAGCCCTTCGAGGCCACCAAGCTGGGAGCGGCGATCCGCCGCGTCTGCCCGTGAGCGACGAATTCGACGATATCCAGGCAATCTTCTTCGAAGAGTGCACTGAAGGCCTCACGACGGCTGAAGAAGGGCTGTCGGCGATGCAGTCGGGCGATCTGTCCGGCGAAACCATTGCCGGTGTGTTCCGCGCGATCCACTCGATCAAGGGTGGCGCCGGCGCCTTCGGCCATTCGGACCTGACCGCCTTCGCGCACAAGTTCGAGAACGTGCTCGACGAAGTGCGTGCCGGGAAGATCGTCCCCACGCCCGGCGTGATCCGGGTGATGCTGAGCTCGTTCGACGTGCTGTCGGACCATGTCGAGGCCGCCAAGGGCAATGCGTCCCGGCCGAACGACGGGGCCGCGCTGAGCGCGCTCGAACAGGTGCTCGCCAACAAGGGCGTGCCGGACGGCGACGCGCCGGCTGCGGCCGCGCCTGCCGCGGCAGCCCCCGCCCCCGCCGCCCCGGCGCCCGCGCCGGCGATGGAGGAAGAGGAAGACGAGTTCGGCTTCCGCCCGGTGGGCGTGTCGCTCAACGATCTGGACGGCCCGGATGACACCGGCGGCTGGACCGTGCGCTTCAAGCCGTCGCGCGCCGCGCTTGCCAATGCCGGCGAGCCGCTGCTGACGGTGCGCGAGCTGGAAGGCCTGGGCGCGCGTGTCGTGTCGGTCGACCTCAGCACGCTGCCGGCGCTGCGCGAGATCGATCCGGAAGACAGCTACGTCACCTGGGTGATGCACGCCCCGGCCGAGCTGCCGGAAAGCGACCTCTCCGACTGCTTCGATTTCGTCGCGCCGGATTCGGTGATCGAGATCAAGCGCGACAGCGAAGACGTGGTCCTGCCCGAGGGCGCAGGCGAGACCGAGATGGACGGCGACGAGATCCCGTTCGTGCCGGTTACCGCGACGGTCGACGACTTCATGGATCTGGGCCCTGCCCCGGCGGCTCCGGCCCCGGCGCCGGCGCCCGCTCCGGCACCTGCACCCGTGGCGGCGGCGCCTGAAGCCGCCCCTGCCCCTGCCGCGGCGGCGACCCCGCCGGCCGGCGGTGGCGGCACGCCCGGTGGCCCCGGCGGCGGCGGCGGCGGCGGTGCTGGTGGTGGCGGCGGTCCGGCCAAGCCGGTCAACGAAGCCGCGCAGACCATCCGCGTGGACCTCGTCAAGCTCGACCTGCTGCTCAACCTGGTCGGCGAGCTGGTGATCCGCAACTCGATCCTGGCCGACCGGCTGTCGCCGGCCGATCGCCAGCGCGTCGAACTGCCCGAACTGGCCCGCCTCACCCGGCAGATCCAAGACAACGTCATGTCGCTGCGCGCCCAGCCGATCCGGCAGGCCTTCAGCCGCGTGCCGCGCATGCTCCGCGATCTTTCGGTCGAGACCGGCAAGCAGATCAACCTCGAGACGATCGGTGAGACGACCGAAGTCGACAAGGGCGTGATCGAGAAGATCGGCGATCCGCTGACCCACATGATCCGCAACGCCGCGGACCATGGCCTGGAAAGCGCCGAGGAGCGGATCGCGGCGGGCAAGGATCCCGCCGGCACGATCAAGCTGTCGGCCGAGCAGAAGGGCGCCCGGATCTTCGTTCGCGTCGCGGACAACGGCCGCGGCATCAACCGCGAACGCGTCCGTGCCAAGGCCGTCGAAAAGGGCATCATCAGCGCCGATGCGGTGCTGACGAACGAGGAAATCGACCAGCTGATCTGCGCGCCCGGCTTCTCCACCGCGGAGAAGATCTCGAACATCTCGGGTCGCGGCGTCGGCATGGACGTGGTGCGCTCCAACGTGGAAGCCCTGGGCGGCCGCGTCGAGATCCACTCGGTGCCCGGCGAAGGCACGACCTTCACGATGATCCTGCCGCTCACGCTGGCCATTCTGGACGGCATGATCGTGCGGCTCGCCGGCCAGCGCTTCGTCCTGCCGCTGACGCACGTGCTGGAGACGATCCAGCCCGAGCCCGGCCAGGTGAAGCGTACGGCGCCCGACCACGAAGTGATCGACATGCGCGGCGAATATCTGCCGGTGAAGCGTGCGACCGAGATCTTCGGCCTGAACGACGACCGCGCCATCGAGGACTCGCTGGTGGTGATCGTCGAGAGCGAAAGCTCGGGCAAGGTCGGCCTCGTCGTCGACACCATCGATGACCGCCGCGAAGTGGTGATCAAGAGCCTGGATCAGAACCTGCATCCGATCCGCGGCCTGGGTGGCGCGACCATCCTCGGCGACGGCTCGATCGCCTTGATCCTCGACATCGAGGCGCTGGTTTCCTCGCCTACCCGTTTCACGCCCAAAGGACTGGCAGCATGAGCACCCCCGACACCGCCAATGATCGCAAGATCGTAACCTTCTCGCTGGCCAAGCAGATCTTCGGGATCGACATGAGCGCGCTCATCGAAATCCGCGAATGGGACGAGCCGACGCCGCTTCCCAACGTCCCCAGCTTCATCAAGGGCGTGACCAACCTGCGCGGCAACGTGATCCCGGTGGTCGGCCTGGCCGAGCGCCTGGGCTGGGAGCCGAGCCAGCTGCATGCGCGCTCGTGCATCCTGGTCGTCAACATCATGGGCAAGCAGGCGGGCTTCCTGGTCGACGAGGTCAACGACATCGTGGGCATCAACGTGGGCGAGATCCAGCCGGCACCGGCGGTCGAGACCGCGCTGGAGGAAAGCGTGATCGCAGGGCTGGTCCGCATCGCCACCCGCGCCAAGGACGGGACGCGTGACGAGAATGGCAGCATGGTCCTGCTGCTCGATCTCAACGCGCTGAGCCTGACCAAGCATCTGGATCTCGCAGCATGAGCCCCGCCGGGGGCGCCGCCGCGGCGTCCGCCGGCGCCGGTAACGCGATGGCACCAGGCCAGAACGCGGAGCTTACGCCGCGCGATTTCCAGGCCATCGCCGCGATCATGTACGACGATGCCCGCATTTCGCTGAGCGAGGCGAAGACCACCCTCGTGCAGTCGCGCCTCGCGCGCCGGCTGCGCAAGTTCGGCCTCAACCGCTTCTGCGACTATGTCGACCTGGTGCACAGCGACGCGGAGGAACGCCATGCGATGGTGGTGGCACTCACCACCAACCACACGCACTTCTTCCGCGAGCCGCACCATTTCGACCATTTCCGCGAGACCGTGATCCCCACGCTCCAGCGGAAACAGGGTCCGATCCGGATCTGGTCGGCGGGCTGCTCGTCGGGCGAGGAGGTCTACACGATCGCGATGTGCCTGCTGGGGCCCAGCCGCAGCACCGCCTCGTGGTTGCGTAATGCCGACGTCCGGCTGCTCGCTACCGATATCGCCCCGCACGTGGTCGAATCGGTGCAGCGCGGGGTCTATGCGGAGAATGTCGCGGCGGGTGTGCCGGAGCCGTATCGCTCGACCTGGATGAAGCCGACGCAAGGCGGCTTCGTGATGGCCGAGGAAGCGCGGCAGATGGTCACCGCGAAAGTATTGAACCTGTTCGAGCCCTGGCCCCTCAAGGCCGCCTATGATGTCATTTTTTGCCGTAACGTCATGATCTATTTCGGAGATCCCGCGAAGGAAGAGCTGGAGCATCGCTTTGTCGAGCAGCTCGCCCGCGGAAGCTTCCTGTATATCGGTCATTCGGAACGGCTGATCGGCCCGGCCGCGAGCAAGATGCGCTCGTGCGGGCACACCATTTACCAGAAGCCGGAGTAATGGGCATGAAACCAGTCCGCACGCTCATCGTCGACGACAGCGCATCGATGCGCGCGACGCTGAAGCGCATGCTCTCGGCCGACCCCGAGATCGAAGTGGTCGGCATGGCGCCGGAGCCGTTCGCGGCTCGCGACATGATCAAGGCGCTCAACCCCGACGTGCTGACGCTGGACGTCGAAATGCCGGGGATGGACGGCCTGTCGTTCCTCGAGCGCATCATGCGCCTCCGGCCGATGCCGGTGGTGATGTGCTCCACCCTCACCGCCCGCGGTGCGGAAGTGACGATCGAGGCGTTGCGCCTCGGCGCGGTCGATTATGTCACCAAGCCGAGCGGCTCGCCCGACGACATCGAGCGCGATGCCGGGCTGCTGTGCGAGAAGGTGAAGAGCGCGGCGCGCTCGGTCGCCCGCGCCGGGCCGCAGCGCCTGCCCGCGCAGCCGAGCGTCGCCTCGGCTGGCGGCGGCGGTGCCGCGGCGCAGCTGATCGCGATCGGCTCGTCGACGGGCGGCGTGGAAGCGCTGTTCTCGCTGCTGCCGGCGCTGCCGGAAGATTCGCCGCCGATCCTGATCGTGCAGCACATGCCGGCGACCTTCACGCGCAGCTTCGCGCAGCGCCTGAACGCCGAGTGCCGGGTCAACGTAGTGGAAGCTACGGATGGTGCCCAGGTGACCCCGGGAACCGTCTATATTGCTCCTGGAGGCGAACGACACATGGAACTCCAGGGCGGTGCCAATGGACGGATCAAGCTGAGCCCGGGCAATCCGGTGACCGGCCATCGTCCTTCGGTGGACGTGCTGTTCCGTTCGGTCTCCAAACTGGGTGCCGGTGCCGTCGGCGTCATCCTCACGGGGATGGGCAGCGACGGCGCACAGGGCCTGCTGGAAATGCGTCGGGCCGGTGCCCGCACGCTTGGCCAGACCAAGGAAACCTGCGTGGTTTGGGGCATGCCCCGCGCCGCCAAGGAAGCGGGTGCAGTGGAGAAGGAGGTCGGCCTGTCGGCGATGCCGGAGGCCATCCTGAAAGCTTGTCGAGAAACGGTTAAGGTTGGGAGCGCATAACAATGCCCGCTGCATCACAAATCAAGGTGATGGTCGTTGATGATCAGACCAGTATGCGGGCGATGATCCGTCGTGCGCTGCAGGACCTGGGGTTCAAGGACGTTCGCGACAAGGCCAGTGCGCCGGAAGCGCTTTCGTCGATCAAGAGCGACCGCGTCCACCTGGTCATTTCCGACTACAACATGCCCGAGATGGACGGGCTGCAGTTCCTGGAGGCGGTTCGCGCCGACCCGGTGATCGGCAAGACCGTGTTCATCATGCTCACCGGCTCGTCCGACCGCGAGGTCGTCCAGAAGGCGGCGGCGCTGGGTGTGAACAACTATGTCGTCAAGCCTTTCGCGCCGGCGGCGCTGAAGGAAAAGATCGAACGCGTCTTCGGCGAGCTGACCTGATATGCGCAGAGTTTCCATCGTACAGGGCGAGAACGCGGTGATCGCGGAGCCCCATGTCATGATTTCGACCCTGCTCGGGAGCTGCGTTGCCGCATGCCTCTACGACCCGGTCGCCAAGGTCGGAGGGATGAACCACTTCCTGCTCGGCGAGCCGGGCGCGGACCACAAGGTCTCGAATTCGGACATGGCACGCTACGGCGTGCATGCGATGGAACTGCTGATCAACAGCATGATGGCCAAGGGCGCGCTGCGCCCGCGGCTGCAGGCCCACCTGTACGGTGGCGCCAACATCATCTCCGGCCTGGGAGGCATCGGCGCGTCGAACGCGGCCTTTGCCCGCCGGTTCATGGAGACCGAAGGTATCGCGATCGCGCATTGCGATCTCGGCGGCACGCTCGCCCGCAAGGTCGAGTTCCTGCCGCACGAGGGCAAGAGCCGCTGCACCAAGGTGGCGGAGCGTGTCCAGGAACGTCCGGTCGCCCCCCTGCCCATTGCCGCCCCCGACGGAGAATTGGAGCTTTTCTGATGTCGTGCCTGCCCATGTCGGAACCGTCAAACCCGCAAGCCCTGCCCGGCTACGACCCATTCGCGGGCGTGCTGCACAGCGTGATGGCCGGCGAGATCCGCGAAATCAGCAAGAAGCTGGAAGGCCTGGCCGAAGTGCTCGTCTGCGACGAGCATTTCGCCGCCAATTATCTCGAGCAGCTCCAGGCGTTCGACTATCTGATCCAGCACGCCGACGAGTGCGTGAACCTGCTGGAGCGGATCGCGGGCGGCGAGGATTCGCTCTCGGCGATCAGCCATGTCCGTCTCGGCGCGGTCCAGGATCGCCTGCGCAACGCGCTGAAGGGTCAGTAACATGGCCCGCGGGGGGGACGTTCGGCCGATCATCGTCAAGAAGGTCAAGAAGGTCGCGGGCGGCCATCACGGCGGCGCGTGGAAAGTGGCCTATGCCGACTTCGTGACGGCGATGATGGCGTTCTTCATGCTGCTGTGGCTGCTCGCCAATCCGGACAAGGACCGGCTGAAGGGCCTCGCCAAATATTTCTCGCCGACCGTCGCCGACAGCGGCCCCTCCACGCCGGTGGTCAACTCCGCCCCCGGCGCGGGCGGCCCGACCCGCCGTTCCGAGGCCGATCCCAGCGCCGCCAAGGGCCAGCCGACCTTCGAGGTGACCACCGCCGGCTCCGCGCGCGGCGGCACCGCCGACGTGCCCGCGACGATGCGCGTCATGGCCTCCGAACTGATGGTGGCGCTGGAAGCGACGCCGCAGTCGCAAGGCAAGAAGAATGTCGACGTCCAGCAGGACCGGGAGGGCCTGCGCATCACGCTGATGGACACCGACCAGCAGCCGATGTTCAAGTCGAACACGGCCGAGCTCAATCCCTATGCGCGGATGCTGCTCACCAAGCTGGCGAAGAAGATCGCCACGGTCGGCGCGCAGATCGCGATCGAGGGCCATACCGATGGCGCCGGCGGCCAGAGCGACGCCAACTGGGCACTTTCCGGCGAACGCGCCCTCGCCGCCCGCTCGGCGCTCGTCGCCGGCGGCGTGACGGCAGATCGCTTCGCCGAGGTGGTGGCGATGGGCGCCACCCAGCCGGTCTATCCGGACCAGCCGAACCGCGCCGAGAACCGCCGGATCAGCATCGTGCTCAAGGGCCAGACCTCGGCGCTGCCGAGCGACTCCAGCTTCAAGTTCTGAAGGGCCGCCCGTGAAGAAACTGCTGTTCCTCATCGTCGCGCTGCTTGCCGGCCTCGCTGCCGGCGGCGGCACCGCCTATGCGATGGTGAAGATGCTCGGCATCGGCGCCGCCAAGCAGGAAGCCAAGGCCGAAGAGAAGGAAGAGCCCGGCAAGTTCGTGCCCACCGGCAAGGTGCTGGTGCCGCTCGTATTCCCGGACGGGCATCTGGCCGGCTATGCCTCGATGGAAGTGCAGCTGGAAGTTGACGAGGCGAAGGCCGAGTTCGTCACCCAGCGCATGCCGCTGCTGCTGCACGCCATCAACATGCGCACCTATCGCACCCCCATGGCGGCGGGCCCCGACGGCATGTTGCCGAACCTGGAAGGTTTCCGGAAGCTCGTCGATACCTCGGCGACCGAAGCCTTCGGCCCGAAGGTCGTGCGCAAGATCGCGGTGACCAACGCCAACCCTGCCTGATCGTCATATGCGACATTCGTACGACTACCGATCCGAAGCTGAACGTCCGTTCATCCTATAATATGCGTAGGGGCCGCGATGTTGCGGCCCAGCGGGGAGAAGGACGCCGTGGGCGCAGCCGAACATCAGTTTGACCACAACAGCAGCGATCCCGGCCCCTGGGCCGATCGTGCCCCGCGCACGGTGACGACGCTGATGGTGGGCAAGCTGATCTGCGCTGGCGCCGGCGAACAGCTTTGCCGCGTCCGCAACATCTCCGCCACCGGCATGATGCTGGAAAGCCCCTTCCCCTTGCGCGAAGCCGACCGCATCGTCGTGGAACTCCGCGGCGGCCCGGTGCTGGAAGGCGAGATCAAATGGGTCAGCGCGGGGCGCGCCGGCGTGCAGTTCCACCAGGCGATCGATGTGGAAGAGGTGCTGGCCAGCGCCAAGGGCAGCTCGCCCGCCGCACGCCTGCGCCGCGCCGTTCCCCGCGCACCGCGCTTCGCGATCGCCAGCAATGCCCGGCTCGTCTGCAACGGCGTGTCGCACAGCGTGGCGATGGAGAATATCTCGCAGAGCGGCGCCCGGGTACGCCTGTCGAACCAGCCCGATCTCGATCGGGTGATGACGCTGGTGGTTCCCGGCCTGAACCCGCGCAGCTGCACCGTGCGCTGGGCCGAAGACGACTCCGCCGGCGTCGCCTTCATCGAGATGATCCCCTATGCCGAGCTCTCGGCCTGGCTGAACGAGGTACAGCCGCCGCGCTGAGCGGCGACCGCGCCCCCTGCCCTCACGCCAGGGCGATCGAGGCCCGCCGGCGCCGCAGCGCTGCCCCGATACCGGCGACGCCGACGATCAGCAGCACCCAGGTCTCGCCCTCCGGCACCGCGCTGATCCCCAGCTGCTGCACCAGCGTATCGGCGATGGCGCGGTGGACCTGGGTGGTCGGGTGGATCGCGTCGAAATAGAGCGAGTTGCTGCAATTGGCCGTCTGTGCCGGCCCGCCGCCGAGGATCTGGCACGGCGTCGTCGTGTTCAGCGTGCTCGGCAGGCCGAAGGACGACGGCGAAGCAAGCAGGTCATGCTCCACCGCGAACAGGTCGAAGAAATCGGCCGTGACGTCGGGCAAGCTGTCGAGCCCCTGCGCCGTGCTCCGCAATGCCATGCTGATCTGCTGCGAGCGCGCGGTCAGTTCGTCCAGACGTCCGGGCACCCCGCCCACCGCGGCGACCGACGCCGGCAGCAGGCCGATGTCCGGCGAACCGACGATCGCGAAATGGCGCGCGCCGAGGCCGTAGAGGGCGGAGACCGCATCGGTGAAGTCGGTCAGCGCCGAGGCGAAGTTGACCGGACCGCCGGTCAGGATCGTATCGCGGACGTCGTTGCCGCCAAAGGTGAGCAGCACCAGCGCATTGCTGTCGATCGGCGTGCCGACCTGGTTCCAGTACAGGCCGACCTGGGTCAGGAAGCTGGGGCTGATCTCGCCGGGCACCTTCTCGGCAGTGGCGCCGCCGAAGGCGATGTTGCGGCCGCCCGCATAGAGCGCCGTCGCGGGATGGCCGGTGATCGCCAGGCTGAGATAGTCGGCGAAGTTGAATCCGTTGGAAAAGCGCCCGCCGACATAGCCGTCCTCGGGGCTCGCCACCGCCCCGCTCGTCGCGAGATAGGCATTGCCGGAATCGACCAGACTGTCGCCGAAGACATAGAGTCCCGAATAAGTCGGCCCCGCATGCGCCGCCACGGGCGCCAGACACAGGGAGACAAACGCAAAAATTCGCGTGAAAGCCTTCATGACGTATCCCCTCTTGTTAACCACCCCTTACCCCGCAAGCGCGGTTTATCCAAGGTGTTCATTTGGAGAACAGGCAGGATTTCAGTCAGATAAAGAGACTATACTGCACCGCAACAAATAAAGTTGACGAGCAGGAAGGATGCTCGCGGCTGCGAAACTCAGACCTCAATGTCGAGCTTTGCAAGTTCGACGCGCACCCGCACGTCGATGTCGCGCATCAGCGCCGCCAGTTCGGGCTCGGCCGGCGTCGGCACCGTCTCGGACCACTGCACGATCTCGCGCAGCCGCGCGACGTTCGGCGTCCCCGCGACCAGCTCCTTGTGCAGCCGATCAAGCGCGTCGATGCCGCGCTCGACGTCGCGCGCCTGCTTGCGGCGGCGCTCTGCGATCGGATTGTTGGCGGCGATCGCCACCAGCATCTGCACGCTGGTGGCCGGCACCGTGCCCGGCACCGGCTGCGGATGCGGCGCCGCGGCGACCTGTTCTTCCAAGCGGCTCGCCAGGCTGGGCACAGACTTGGGCAACGCCGCCAGCAGGTTGCGCGCCATCATCGGTGAGAGGCTGTCGATACGCACGAAATCAGGTCCTCGCGAGCCGTCTTGGCTCTCCTCTTCCTATAAGACGAGTAGCGTTAATTTTCCACTTGGCCCGAGAGGTTTATGTATCGTCTCTCCGCATCGTTCCTGGCGCTCGCGCTGGCCTGTTTCGGCGCGCCCCAGGCGATGGCCCAGACCCGGATCAAGGACATTGTCGACGTCGAGAATGTCCGCGAAAACCAGCTGGTTGGCTATGGCCTCGTGGTCGGCCTCGCCGGCACCGGCGATCGTATCCGCAACGCCCCCTTCACCGAGGAATCGATGCAGTCGATGCTCGAGCGGATGGGCGTTAACATTCGCGGCACGCAGATGCGCACGCAGAATGTCGCCGCCGTCTCGATCACCGCGACGATGCCGCCCTTCTCGCGCTCCGGCTCGCGGATCGACGTCCAGGTCTCGGCGCTCGGCGACGCGACCAGCCTGCAGGGCGGCACATTGATCGCCTCGTCGCTGCGCGCCCTCGACGGCGAGATCTATGCCGTGGCCCAGGGCCCGGTGGCGGTTTCCGGCTTCAAGGCGCAGGGTGCCGCCGCCAATGTCAGCCGCGGCGTGACCACGTCGGCGCGGATCGCCGGCGGGGCGATCGTCGAACGCGAGGTGCCCTATCAGCTCCGCTCGGCCAACAGTCTGAAGCTGGCACTCAAGAACCCCGATTTCTCGACCGCCGACCGCATCGCCCGCGCGATCAACGGCCGCTATCCCGGCGCCGCGCAGATGCTCGACCCGGCGACGGTGGAGCTGCGCCCGACCGGCCAGTTCGCCGGATCGGTGATCGATCTCGTCACCCAGGTCGGCGACCTCGAAGTGAAGGTCGACCAGCCGGCCAAGGTAGTGATCAACGAAGCCTCGGGCACGGTGGTGATGAACAGCGACGTGCGGATCACGCCGGTGGCGATCGCGCAGGGCGGCCTGACCATCTCGGTCACCGAGGCCCCGCAGGTCTCGCAGCCCGGCCCCTTCTCGCAGGGGCAGACCACCGTGGTGCCGCGCACCCAGGTGCAGGTGAACGACGGCAACGGCGCCAGCCTCGCCGTGATCAACGGCTCGTCGCTCAAGGCGCTGGTGAGCGGGCTCAATACGCTCGGCGTCTCGCCGCGCGACCTGATCACCATCCTCCAGGCGATCAAGACGGCCGGCGCGCTCCAGGCCGAAATCGAGGTGCAGTGATGAACGACACGACACCGCTGCCCCAGGCGGCGCTTGCCGGGGCGACCACCCCGGCCAAGCCGATGCCCAAAGTGGACGCGAAGAACGCCAAGACCGCGGAGGACTTCGAAAGCGTGTTCCTCGGCCAGATGACCCAGCTCATGATGCAAAGTGTTCAACAAGACGAACAGTTTAGCGGTGGCAACGGCGAAGAGATCTTCCGCGGCATGCTTGCCGAGAAGCTCGGCGTCGCCATGGCGCGCCGCGGCGGAATCGGCCTCGCGCCTGCCGTCCTCGACCAGATCCTCAAGCTTCAGCAAGGACAGAAATGATCACGCAGCTCGTCGATGCGATGCTTTCCCTCACCGCTCTGATGGAAGAGGAAAGCGAACGTTTGGCCCGTACGCCCTATATCCGGGAGCTCGGCGAAATCGCCGATGCCAAGTTGCGGCTCGCCGGCCGGATCGAAGCGGAAGTCGCCCGACTGAAGCGCGAGAACCCGGAAGACTGGCTGGAGACTCTGGAGCCGGAAGCTCGCGAGAAATTGTCTGAAGCAAGCCGCGCACTACGCGACGCTTCGGTCGTCAACTCGCGGATACTTTCTCGCCAGATCGAATTGTCTTCGGAAATGATGGCGGCCATTGCCTCGGAGGCGCAACGCCTTACCGGCAGTCGTAGCACGACCTACAGCGCTTGCGGCGGGCTGTACGGCATGGATGCACCTGCACCTATCTCCGTAAATGCACGTTTGTGAAGGTATTTTTGAGTCGCGTGGTTCGTCCTTCCCTTCGCTGCAACGCGGAATATTTCTGACGCGTTGCAGCCGGGAAAAACACCGAAACGCCTCAGCATAAAGACGTAAGTGATGGAAAATACACGGTTTATAAATCGTGTACTTTCCCTTAACTATAATCTGGCAAAATCTGCGCGTTCGTCTATAAATAAAAGGACAGCGCGTACGGGAAGAAGAGTGTTTTCTGCCTGAACACATCGGGCAGCTCCCTGCGGCTGTGTAAGCGTTAGGGAGGTGTGGATGAACAAGCTCAAGACTCTGATGATCGCGGCTGCGACGGCGGCTAGCGCACTCACCATGGCCGGCACCGCGCAGGCGACGACGGTCGTTTGCGTCGATTCCGCTGCAGCGGTTTGCAGCTTCGACGGCTTCGGCGGCGGCTGGAACAACGTCAAGGTCGCCAAGAAGACGACCGCGACCCAGTCCTTCGCGCTCTCGCTGAACGCACCGGGTGTTCTGCACGTCAGCATCTCGTCCTTTTATCTGGACCTGGTGAGCCTGTCGTTCGGCGGCGTGACGCTGACCGGCCTCACCAAGGGCGACGTCTATTCGTTCGCGGTGACTCCGTCGAACACGCCGCAGCTGCTGACGGTCGTGATGAAGAACACCAAGACCAAGGACTATGGCTACAGCTCGCAGATCGACTTCGCACCGGTTCCCGAGCCGGCCGCGTGGGGCCTGATGATCGCGGGCTTCGGCATGGCGGGTGGCGCGATCCGTCGCCGCCGCACCGAGCGCGTCGCGATCGCCTGATCGCACGCTTCGCCGTGAAAACGGAAAGGGCCGCGAGCAACCGCTCGCGGCCCTTTTTCTTGCCCGTCAGGCGGGGCGTTCGGCGTCAGCCGCCGCCCTTGCCCAGCGCGGTCTTCAGCAGCACCATCTGCTTGCGATAGATGTTGGTCATCGCGCTGAAGTCGGCCTGCACCTTGCCCATCTTGAGCAGCTGGTCTTCCAGCGTGACGTTGTTGCCGTCCGGCTTGGTCTCGGTCACGTCCTTGTCGAACACGATGCCGCTGCCCATCGGCTGCACCGCCCCCAGATTCTTCATCGTGCCGGTCAGCTCGACGCGGGGCTTGGCGATGCTGATCCCGCCTGCGCCCTGCAGCAGGTCGCCGAAATTGGGCTCGGACACGTCGCGCGACTTGTAGCCGGGCGTTTCGCTGTTCGCGAGGTTCTGCGCGATCACCTGCTGGCGCTGCGACAGATTCTGCATCCGCATCTGGATGGCGGAAAAGATGGTCGGCATCTCGGACATGGTTCAGAATCCCAAAAGGCTGGTGGCGGTGCTCGGGCCAGACTGCAACCGCGAGAGCGCCGCCTGATAGTTCTTCAGCTGAGCCTGCTCGATCGCGGTCGAACCGCCCTTCTTGCCGCCACTCGACTTGGTACCGTCGACGAACTGCGCCTTGCTGTCATCCCAATATAGAGACCGGTAGGCAGTCTGGGTCATCGAGATCGCATCTTTGATCTTGCCGAGCGCGGCCTTGGCATTGTCCACCGAGCCGAGGCTCAACGCTTCCGAGAGTTCGAGCCCGTAGGCGCCGCCCGGCTTGACCTTTGGCGCGGTGCCCAGCGTCGCAGCCGCGTTGGCGATGCGCTGCGGCTCGATCCCCAGCTTCGAGAGCGCGTCCGCGTCCGCGCTGCCGGCGAGCAGTTCCATCTCGTGGCCCTGCTTCATCGTGATCCGCAGATACTGTACGCCGTCCACCGTCGTGGCGGTCACCGTCCCCTTGGACGCGCCGATCATGCCCTGCATGCGGTCCGCGATGGTCTTCAGCGTGTCGCCCTTCTCGATCGTCACGCGACGGACGGCGAGATTATCGGCCTTGATCGAGAAAAAGTCTCCCTCGCGCAGCGTCGTCTGGGTCGTGACCTTGTCCGACACCGTGGGGTTGAGCACGCCGCGGGCGAAACCCAATGCCGAAAGCGCCGTGCTGCCGCCGACATCCGCCGATACCCGCACCGGCTCGGTCCGCGTCAGCGACTGGCCGAACTGGGTCGTGGTGCCGACGGATCCGGTGGTGGCGTCGATCTGGGTCACGAAACCGTCGACCGGGCCCCGCCGCGTGGCGCCGAGGTCGCCGGTGGTGCGGCCACCCGCATAGATCTTTCCGCCCATGAAGGCGACGCTGTCGATCTGGTCGTCCTCGCCCGTACCGACATAGGTAGTGGTCGCGCTGGAGAGCGACGAATCGATCCGCGTGACGAAGCCGTCGCGACCGCCGCTAATAGCGTTCGTCTGGGTGCCGGCGATCGCAGTGGCGGTGGCGCCGCCCACTGCGATGCTGCCATCCGCGCCTACGGCCAGCGCGCGCGCGTCGGCGGTACCGAGGCTGATGCTGCCCAGCGTGGTCGACAGCGAATCCGACTGCAGCTTCATCACGCTCGCCGCGCCGTTGCTGGACACGAGCGCGAGAAGATTGCCGTCCTTGTCCGTCGCCAGGCTGGTGATCGTATCGCTGCCACCACTATTGATCTTGCGACGTTCGGCGATTTTGCCGTTGGCGTCGATCCGCACCACCATCGCATCGCCGCCATCCTCGTTGGCGGCGCGACCAGCAACAAAGACCGATCCGTCGGCGCCGACGGTAACGGCGCGGGCAGTGTCGGTTCCGCTGGAGACGACGAGCGTGGAAAACTGTTCGTCGCCATTGGCTGCGTATTTCGCCACCGCCATGTCGCCATCGGCGGTAACGCCGTTGAAGCTGCCGGTGACCGTGCCGGCAACGACCACGCTGCCATCCTGACCGAGCGATACCGAGGCACCCGTCGCGGTACCGGAAGCACCGAGGTTGCGCTGCCAGACGACCTTGCCGGAACTGTCCATCTTGGTGAGGAACAGGTTGTCGTCGCCGGTGGACAGGTTGGCGCCCAGATCGCCCTTCGTCGTGCCAACGACATAGGTGAAGCCCTGCGCGTCGGTAACGCTCGCGGCCGCCGTGGTGCTCGCATAGACCTCGCTGATCTTGGTCGTCTCGAGCTTGAGCTTGCCGTCGGCGTCTTCGACCGCCTTGGTGACGTTCGTGGTCTTGCCCGCCGCCACGTTCTGTTCAGTGCCCTGACGATCCAGCGCCTCGATCGTCCCCAGGTTCACCTTGACGTTGTCGCCGGTCGGATCGTTGAGGCGGAACACCTGGGTGGCGGTGGGCGAGTCCAGCGGCGTTTGGCCGGTGGTGACGACCAGCGAATCCTTGGCGCCAACCTGATCGAGGCTGACCTGCTCGATGCCGTCCGGGGTTGCGAGGTTGAGCCGCCACATCCCGTCCTCAAGCTCGGGCTCGAAGCGGGCGTTCCACTTGCTGACCGGCTCGCCCTTGCTGTCGGTCACCACGGTGCCGTCGCTGTTCACCATCTTGACCGAGCTGATCTGCGCATTGAGCGCCTCGGCGACCGAGTTGATCGTCGGCGGCTGGGGCCCGGTCGACAGATCGACGGTGAAGCTCTGCGACTGGGTGCCGCGCTTGATGTTGACGACGAACTTTTCGTTGCCGGTAAGGCCTGGCAACGGATCCGACGCCTTCTTCACCAAGGGCTTGCCGTTGGTCTCATACAGGGTCGTCGCAGCCAGTTCGCTGGTCTTGACGGTCGTGCTGGCCTTGCCGAAAGCGAGGTTGACCTTATCGGATGGCGACGAGACCAGGTAGTTTTGCAGGTCGGCCAGCCCCTTGGCGAAAGCTTTCTGATATTGCGCGCGCTGCGCATCCGATGTGGTCTTGTCGGCGGCAGCCTCGGCGAGCACGCGCAGCTTGTCCAGCGCCTTGAACGCGGTGAAGGTGGTCTTCACGTCGTCGGGCAGGAGATTGCCGCTGCTATCGCCGGTCGCCGGCTGGACCAGCGAGCGAGAGGCGAGGATCGAGGTGAGCTGGGACGAGGTGGCGTTGCCATCCTTGTCCTTCCAGGGCGGGGCGGTGACGGCGGTGGTAAACTGCGCCTTGGCGATCTTCACCGCCTTGCTCTCAAAGGTCTGGGCAGAGCTGGCGGCGGCGGCGGCGAACGCGTCCTGCCCGGTGAGCAAACTCAGCCCGATAAGATTTGCGGATAAATTAACCATGATCCGATCCGTCCCTTCCCCATTTGAATCTATAATAGAGGAGAGCGCGTCCTTGCGGGTGCGCGCGGACCATTTTCTGCAGGGATGAGCATGGCTTCTGTCGCCACGGTGGGTGAACCGCCCGAACTGAAGAAATTCTCGGGGCCGCAACGCGCGGCTGCGCTGATGCTCGCGCTCGGCAAGGAACATGGCGCGCCGATCTGGGACCAGCTGTCCACCGACGAGATCAAGGAACTTTCCTCGACGATCGCCAGCCTGGGGCGCATCCCCAGCGCCGTCGTCGAATATCTGCTCGTCCAGTTCACCGGCGAAGTGGCGAGCATGGCCTCGCTCCACGGCAGCTACGAGACGACCGAACGCCTGCTCGGCGGCATCCTGCCGGACGAGAAGGTCAAGGAGATCATGGAGGATATCCGTGGTCCCTCGGGCCGGACGATGTGGGACAAGCTGTCCAACGTCTCCGAAACCGTGCTGGCCGGCGCGCTCAAGCAGGAATATCCGCAGACCGTCGCCGTCATCCTCTCCAAGCTGCGCCCGGACCATGCCGCACGCGTGCTGGCCGAGCTGCCGCGCGAGTTCGCGGTCGACGTGATCATGCGCATGCTGCGGATGGATACGGTGCAGAAGGAAGTCATCAACCAGGTCGAGCAGACGCTCAAGACCGAGTTCATGACCAACCTCTCGCGCTCGCAGAAGCGCGATCCGCACGAGAGCATGGCCGAGCTGTTCAACTCGCTCGACCGCTCGACCGAGGAAGCGATGCTCACCGCGCTCGACGCCAAGGCGCCGGAAAGCGCCGAGCGCATCCGCGCGCTGATGTTCACCTTCGAGGATCTCGCCAACCTGCTGCCGCCGGCGATCGCCTCGATCGTCCGCAATGCCGACAAGCGCGAGATGGCGCTGGCGCTGAAGGGTGCCCCGGAACAGCTGAAGACGATGTTCTTCAATGCGATGACCGAACGCGCCGCGAAGCTGATGCGCGAGGACATGGCGGGCATGGGCCCGGTACGTGCCCGCGATTGCGAAGAAGCGCAGTCGAGCCTCGTTCGCCTGGCCAAGGACCTTGCCGATCGCGGCGAGATCCTGCTGGTCGATCCCAAGTCCGACGACGCGATGATTATCTGAGGAGCATGGCAGCATGAGCATCCATGTCGAACGTTTCGCCTTCGACCGCGTCTTCTCGGCGCCGATCCCGGACAAGAAACTGGTCAACGAGGACGCGCTGATCGAGCTGGCCGCGCTGCGTGCCGAACTCGCGCTGCTCAAGGCCGATCAGCAGGCGGTGATCGATCAGGCGCGGGCCGAAGGCTTCGAGGCAGGCCTCGCCCAGGCGCGGGCCGAACGCGAAGTGGCGCTGCTCAGCGCGGTCGACGCGCTGCACGCCGGCATCGAGGTGATCGACGCGCAGTTCACCGAAATCACCGAGCGCGTGACCAGCGAGGCGACCGAAGTCGCCCTCGCCGCCGCCGACCATATCGCCGCGCGCGCGATCGAACGCGCCCCCGGCGATGCGATCGACGCGGCGATCGGCCGCGTGCTCGGCCAGGTGGCGCGCGGCACCGAACTGCAGGTGCGCGTCCACCCCGATCTGGTCGACGACATCGAAGCCAAGATCGCCGATCGCCAGTCCAAGGACCGCCGCAAGCTGAGCCTCATCGTCGCGCCCGACGCGACGCTGGCGATGGGCGATGCGCTGATCAACTGGGACGAAGGCGGGCTCGCGCTCAACGCGCAAGCGCGCCGCGAGGCGATCACCGCCGAGCTGGAAAGCCTGCTGCTCCACTGAGCGCGCGCCAACGGAACGGCAAATCCGACCGGCGGTTGAGCCCCTTTGAATCATCGAAGGGAAACAACCATGCCGCAGCCCGTCCGCTTTTCGCCCTCCGTCGAACAGCCGCAGCCCGACGAGGCGGAAACGATCGCCGGGCTGAAGGAACAGTTCCAGAAGATCCTCGACACCACGTCCGAGGACTATCAGCACGCCGTTCGGTCGGTGCATGCCAAGGGGCACGGCCTCGCGCGCGGCACCTTCACGATCGCGGACAATCTGCCGCCGGAACTCGCCCAGGGCCTGTTCGCGACCCCGGGCAGCCATGAGGCGATCCTGCGCTTCTCCACCAATGCCGGGGACATCCTCGACGATTCGATCCGCCTGCCCCGCGGCGTAGCGCTGAAGGTGCTGGGCGTGGAGGGTGAACGCCTTTCCGGCAGCGAGGGCGACACGACGCAGGACTTCGTGATGGTCAACGCCCCCGCCTTCGCCGCGCCGGACGCCAAGAAGTTCCTCGGCAATCTCAAGCTACTCGCCGGCACCACCGACAAGGCCGAGGGCGCGAAGAAGCTGCTCTCCGCCGTGCTGCGCAGCTTTGAGGCGGCCCTCGAGGCGGTCGGCGGCAAGTCTGCGTTGCTCAGCACCCTCGGCGGCGCACGGCCGGTGCATCCGCTAGGCGCCACCTATTACAGCCAGACCCCCTACCGCTACGGCGACCATATCGCCAAGTTCCAGCTGGTGCCGGTGTCGGGCATCCAGGACTTTGCCGACGAGACGATCAACGCCACCGGCCGCCCGGATGCGATCCGCGAAGCGGTGAACGAACTGCTGGCCGAACAGGGCGGCACCTGGGAGCTGCGCGTGCAGCTGTGCACCGATCTCGAGACAATGCCGGTCGAGGATGCCTCGGTCGCTTGGGATGAGGACGAGAGCCCCTATCGCACCGTCGCGACGCTGCAGGTCGCGCCGCAGCCCGGCTGGGTCTATGGCGAAAGCGACCTGATCGAGGATCGGCTGTCCTTCGCGCCCTGGCACGGCCTCGCCGCCCACCAGCCGCTCGGCGGCGTCAACCGCGCGCGCAAGGAGCCTTACAAATTCTCCGCGGAGTATCGCGGCCGGTTCAATGGCTGTCCGATGCACGAACCGCGCGCGCTCGACGAGCTGAACGTCAAGGCCTGATCGGGATGGGCCGCCCCGGCGGCGGCCCCTCCCCCGGCGCGATCAGCTCTGGTGCGGATCGCGCGGGCGTTCCGGCCGGGCGGGACGCTGCGGCTCCGGGCGCGGCCGTGCCTGCCCCGCCCGCGCCGCGGCCTGGCCGCGCTGCTGCTGCGCCAGCTGCACCCGGGCTTGCGCCTGCCGCTGCTCCGCCTGAGCACGCCCGGCCTGTTGCTGCCGGGCCTGCTGTTGCGCCTGCTGACGCTGGGCCGCCTGCTGCTGGGCGCGCTGTTGCGCCTGCTGACGCTGCACCAGCTGGGCCTGACGCTGGTGCTGCGCTGCGGCCGCCCGTGCCAACTGCTGCGCGTGTTGCTGGTCGCGGCGCTGCGCCGCAGCTTGCTGCATCCGCTGCTGCGCAGCAGCCTGCTGCTGCCTGCGCTGCTGGGCGGCTTGTTCCAGGCGCTGCTGCGCCGCCGCCTGTTGCTGCCTCCGCTGCTCGACCGCCTGTTGCGCGCGCTGCTGAACGCTGCGCTGCTGCGCTTGCCGCTGGGCAACCTGCTGCTGCGCTTGGCGCTGCCGGGCCTGCTGCTCGGCGAGCTGGCGCTGCTGTGCCTGGAGGTTCGCGCGCTGCTGCGCCTGCTGCTGGAAGGCGAGCCGCTGCTCGGCCTGTGCCTGGGCCTGGCGCTGCGCCGCGGCCTGCTGAGCCTGGCGCTGCGCTGCCTGCTGCTGGGCGAGCTGCTGCGCGCGGATCTGCTGGTCGCGGCGCCGCGCCTCCGCCTGGCGATCGCCGCCGAACCAGTTGGGCATCCACCCGCGCTGCGGCGGCGGCGCCGGGGGCACATAGGCGACCGGCTGCGGCGCCGGGGTACGGAAGCCCTGGCTCTGCCACGCGGCAAAGCGCTGCGCGGCGTACGCACGGCGTTGACGCTCCTGCTGCCAGACCGCCTGTTCCTGCGCGGCATGTGCCTGGCGATAGGCCTGCCACCCGGCCTGCCGGGCCTGCGCCTCGGCCCATTGGGCATTGGCAGCCGCGATCTCCGCACGCCGCGCCGCCCAATTGGCCGCGATCACGCCGCGATGCTCGCGCTGGGCGGAGAGCTCATAGAGATATTCCGCGCGATCATAATAGCGCGAGGCGATGTCGGCGCGGCCATAATAGGCGTTGGCCGGCAGCAGGTCGCCTCCCGCGTCGTAAACCGCCACGAGATCGTCGCCCGAATAGGCATAGCTATAGTCGGGATCGCGGACGAGATAGGGCCGGTCTGCCCCGGCCTGATAGTAATAATAGCGATAGCCGCCATCGACCGGCTCGGCATAGCGGCGGTCGCCGACGCTGGTCTGCCACACCCAGGGCGAGACCCGGCCGTCGTCATACGCATAATCGGGCGGCGCGTCGCCGATCGCATCGGCAACGCCCTGGGCACGATCGAGATAGGCATAGGCGTCGCTGCGCCGCGCGACCTGCGCCACGCGCACCCGCCGCGTCGCAGGCAGGGCCTCGGCCGCCGGCGCCGTAGCGAGCGAGGTCGCGGCGCCGGCCTGCAGCGGCACCGCCGCCGGCAGCGCTGGCAGCGCGCCTGCCATGTTGCCCATTGCCGCGTTGCTATCCGCCTGCTGCACCGGGCTAGCCGGATTGCAGCCGGCCAGCGCCAGCGCGATCAGGCTCGCCGAAAGCATGGCGGGGCGTTTCCAGAGATCGGACATGACAGCTCCTCACTTCCCGCCCCCTTGGCGCAGCTTCTGCCCGTTCCAGGCTGAACCTGCGCTGGAGCGGCCGTTCATCGGCCGTCAAACGCCCAGCCGTCGTTTGGGATGCGGGCGCGTGCTGGGCGATCAGCCCGAAGTGAGACGCCGCATCTGCTCGCCCACCGTGCGCACCGCGAGCCCGCTGGCGAGCACCATGTCGAGCAGCGCCTCGTGCTGCGCTGCGGTTACCGCGCCGTCGCTCTCCGGACCTGCGCCGACCTGGTGGAACACCAGGATCGCCCAGCGCCGCTCGTGCCGCGCCAGCTGGAGATAGTTGAACACGTCGAGCGGCTGCGCGTCATAGCCCACCGCCAGCGCCTGCAGACGATAGGGGTGCCGCCGCACCCAGTCCGCCGGGTTGGGCGGCCCCTCGCTGTTGCGCGCGCTGATCATGCCCAACCGCTTGAGCAATGCCTCGTAGCGCGCCCGTTCTGCGTTCGCGCTGCCGGGGCCGAGATCGGTGACGTCGCACGGATAGGCGAAGTCGTGCGGTCGCGCCGGCCCCGCCACCTTGTCCAGCCACGCCTCCAGCGGCAGGAACTCCTTGTCGGCAAAGGCCTGCGGGCTGAGCGGACCGATGTTGCACGGGTGGTGCATGGTATGCGCACCGAGCTCGTGGCCGCGCGCCGGCATCTTCTCCCAATCACCCACCCGGTCGACGATATTGTCCCAGGTGACATAGAAGGTGCCGCGCAGCCCCCGCCGCTCCAGCGCCGGCGCCGCCACGTCGAGATGCGAGGGCAGCCCGTCGTCATAGGTCAGGCTGAGCGCCCCGCCTTCGCCCGCCGCGGCCCGCGCGCACGGCGCGCCGAGCACCAGCGTCGCCAGCCCTGCCGCGAAATGCCGCCTGTTCACCTGCATGTCGCCTCCATCCTTCGGCCTGCCCTTGGCCGCAGCCGCCAGCATGCGCAACCATGCTTCCGTAGGTTCTCCTAGGTCGAACCACAGCTAGGCAAAAAATTCCCACCCGGCAGAAACTGCCGTTCCACCCGCTTCCTATAAGACCATTAACAAGGGGCACTCCGCGCCCCGTAGCTACTGCATGGGGCGGCTTTGGAAGCGATCAAGAATCTGGTGGCGCAACTCGGCACCAAGCGGCTCGCGATGATGGGGGGCGTGGCATTCGCCCTGCTCGCAGCGCTGACGTTCGTGGCGATGAGCAGCTCCAAGTCCAACATGGGCTATCTCTACACCGATCTCGATCCCGCCGCGGCCTCGACGATCACCGAGAAGCTGAAGGCGCAGAACGTTCCCTACACGCTCTCCGCCGACGGCACCGCGATCATGGCGCCCGAGGACAAGCTGGCAGAACTGCGCATGAGCATGGCCAGCGAGAAGCTGGGCGGCAAGATCGGCTATGAGGTGCTCGACAGCGAGCAGCCCTTCGGCGTTTCCGCCAGCCGCGCCAAGATGAACGAGACGCGCGCCATCGAAGGCGAGCTGTCCAAGTCGATCCAGACGATCCAGAGCGTCACCGCCGCGCGCGTCCATATCGTGATGCCCGAGCGCGCGATGTTCGCCAACGAGAGCCGCAAGGCGACCGCCGCCGTCACCATCAAGACCAAGGGCCATATCGGCTCGGAACAGGTCGCGGCGATCCGCTACCTCGTCTCCTCCTCGGTGCCGGAGCTGTCGCCCGACGCCGTCTCGGTCGTCGACCAGACCGGCGCGCTGCTTGCCCGCGCGGGCGATCCGGACACTGCCGCCGCCGGCGATGCCGATGAGCGCCAGCAGGCCGTCGAAGGCAAGCTGCGCGACGAGATCGAGGCGCTGCTCCAGCCGATCGTCGGCGAGGGCAAGGTCCGCGCCGAAGTCTCCGCCCAGATCGACCGCGACCAGACGCGCGAGGAATCGAACGTCTACGATCCGGACAAGCAGGTCGTCGCCCGCCAGGTGAGCGTCGAGACCGGCGACCAGAACAAGGAAAGCGATGCGGGGCCGCAGACCGCCTCGGTCGCCAACCAGATGCCCGATGCCAAGGCCAATCCGGGCGCCCCGGGCAGCTCGCGCCAGTCGGCCAGCAACCAGACCTCGGAAGACACCACCTATTCGAACAGCTCGACCAAGACGGTCACGCTGCGCTCGCCGGGCAAGGTCACCCGCCTCACCGTCGCGGTGATGGTCGATGGCGGTCCCAAGGGTCTGCCCGCCGATCAGGTCCAGCGCCTGCAGCGCCTGGTGGAAAATGCCGTCGGCATCGATACCCAGCGCGGCGACAGCGTCGTCGTCGAGAGCATGCCCTTCTCGGCGGTGCCGGTGGACGAAGGCAAGGAGAGCCTCTTCTCCAAGCTGCCGATGGACCGGATCTGGACCTTCCTGCAGCTTGCCCTGATCGCCGGTGTCGGCCTGCTCGCCCTGCGCATGCTCAAGCCCAAGCCCGAGCCGCTGCCAATCGAGCCGGAGATGAACATCCTCGAGGCGCAGCAGCAATCCGAGGAAATGCGGGCGCTGACCGCCCTCGCTGCGGACGGCGACCCCGACGCGCTCGAGAAGCTCGAGCAGATGCAGGTCAGCGAGACCGCGCTGCTCGATCAGGAAATCGCCCTCGCCCAGGTGGATGGGCGGATCAAGCTCTCCGCCCTCAAGCGGATCGGATCGGCCATCGCGGCCAGCCCGCCCGAGGCCGCCTCGGTGATCCGCCAGTGGATGAACGCATAGGATTTTAGCAGATGACGATCGATCCCCACGACATCATCCCGTCGGACGGCAGCGAGCCCCAGCCCGCCCCCGCCCCCGATTTCCAGGATTTCGAACTGCCGGGCAGCACGCCCGAGGCCCATGGCGGCAGCGCCGGCCTCGAAGCCGTGCACGACGTGCCGGTCAAGGTGCAGGCGGTGCTCGGCCGCGCGCGGATGCCGATCGGCGATCTGCTCGCGCTCAGCTCGGGCACGGTGCTCGAACTCGACCGCCGCGTCGGCGAACCAGTGGACATCTTCGTCAATGACCGGCTGATCGCCCGCGGCGAAGTCGTCCTGATCGACAATGCGCTGGGCGTGACGCTCACCGAAATCGTGCGGCCCGATCGCTGATGGCAAACCCGATCCGCATGCTCCTGATCGGCGCGCCCGGCAGCGAGTTCCGTCTCGCCGCCGAACTCGCCCGCAGCGCCGGCGCCGAAGTGGCGATGGCCGACACGCCCCAGGATGGGCTGGTCGAGCTGCGCCAGGGCGGTGCTGATCTGGTGATGATCGACGTCGAGGCGGACATCACCGCCTTCATGGCGAGCATCCGCGCCGAGCGCTTCACCATCGCCGTGCTGGCCTGCGGCATCGACGCGCCCGCCGAGCGCGCGGTGGCGGCGATCCGCGCCGGTGCGCGCGATTACGTCCCCCTCCCCCCGCAGCGCGAGCTGATCGCGGCCGCCATCGCCTCGGTGGTCGAGCGCAAGGCGCCGGCCTGGATCGGCGGCCACCCCGCGCTCGCCCGCGCGCTGTCGCTCGCCGCGGGCGTGGCGCCGAGCGCCGCCCCGGTGCTGATCACCGGCGAAAAGGGCAGCGGCAAGGAAATGATGGCGCGTGCGGTGCACGACGCCTCGGGCCGCCCGCAGCCGATGCTGGTCGCCGAATGCTCGGGCGTCGCGCCCGACGTGCTCGAGTCCGAATTGTTCGGCCATGAGGCCGGTGCGTTTCCCGGCGCGGTTGCCCGTCGCATCGGCCGGCTCGAAAAGGCCGGTCACGGCACGGTGCTGCTCCGCGAGGTCGGCATGCTGTCGCCCGCATTGCAGGCCAAGCTGCACGACGTGCTGCAGAAGCAGCAGTTTCGCCGCCTGGCGGGGCACGAGACCATTCCCTTCCACGGCCGGCTGATCGCCACGTCGAGCCTCAACCTCGACGCGCTGGTGGAGAGCGGCACGTTCCGGGCTGATCTGCTGGTGCGGCTGGGGCTGGTGCGCGTCGAGGTGCCGCCGCTGCGCGCCCGCGGCGAGGACATCATCGCCCTCGCCCGCTATTTCGCCAAGCGCCACGCCGAAGTCGACGGCCTGCCCCCGCGCGCCTTCACCGACGAGGCACTGGCGCTGCTCCAGCGCTATGTCTGGCCGGGCAACATCCGCGAGCTGGACGAGACGGTGCACCGCGCCATCCTGCTCGGCCGCGGCGCCGCGATCGTGCCGGGCGACCTGGTGCGCGCCGACGGCACGCCGCTCGCCGAGCTCAACACAGAGACCAATCCCCTGGATATCAACAGCCTGGTCGGCCGCACGGTCGAAGAGGTGGAGCGTGAGCTGATCCTGCAAACGCTCGAGCGCTGCCACGGCAACCGCACCTCGGCCTCGAACATCCTCGGCATCTCGGTTCGCACGATGCGCAACAAGCTGCGCAGCTTCATCGACGCCGGCATCGCCGTCTCGCCCGCGCCCTGACCTCCAGTTTCCGGTAGCAGCCCATGCCTCCCGCCGTCATGAAATTCCTCGATCGCATCGGCGCCAACCGCGACATGGCGCTTGCCGGCGGCGTGATCGCGATCATCGCGATGCTGATCCTGCCGATGCCGGGCTGGATGCTCGACATGGGCCTCGCCCTGTCGATCACCGTCTCGGTGATGATCCTGATGACGGCGCTGTTCATCGAGAAGCCGCTGGAGCTTAGCGCCTTCCCGACGATCCTGCTGATCGCAACGATGCTGCGGCTGGGCCTCAACCTTGCCTCGACGCGCCTGATCCTCGGCCATGGCCATGAGGGCCCGGACGCCGCCGGCGGCGTGATCGGGGCGTTCGGCGAATTCCTGATGGGCGGCGAGACCATCATCGGCCTCACCATCTTCATGATCCTGGTGGTGATCAACTTCGTCGTGATCACCAAGGGCGCCGGCCGTATCGCCGAAGTCGCCGCGCGCTTCAGCCTCGATTCGATGCCCGGCAAGCAGATGGCGATCGACGCCGATCTCTCCGCCGGCATGATCAACGAGGAACAGGCCAAGGCCCGCCGCGCCGAGGTGGAGGCCGAAAGCGGCTTCTACGGCGCGATGGACGGTGCCTCCAAGTTCGTGAAGGGCGATGCCGTCGCCGGCCTGCTGATCACCGCGATCAACATCGTCGTGGGTCTCGGCATCGGCGTGATCGAGCACGGCGTGCCGATCGGCGAGGCGTTCCGCACCTATACCGTGCTCACCGCGGGCGACGGCCTGGTCAGCCAGATCCCGGCGCTGATCGTGTCGACCGCGGCGGGCCTGCTCGTCTCCAAGGGCGGCGTCGCCGGCAAGACCGGCGCGGCGCTGGGCGACCAGCTCGGCCGCTACCCCAAGGCGTTCGGCATGGTGTCGTTCCTGATGGGTGCGCTGGCGCTGATGCCGGGCCTGCCCTTCATCCCCTTCGCCGCCTTCTCGGCGCTGTCGGGCTGGGCCGCCTGGGAGATGTCGCGCCGCTCCACCGCCAAGGCCGCGCGCGAGCGCATCCACGCAGCGCAGGAAGTCGCGCAGTCGCAGGCCGTCGAACAGCCGATCTCCGAGACGCTGGCGATCGACGCGGTGCGCATCGAGATCGGCTATGCGCTGCTGCCGATGATCAACGACGATACCCGCGAACCGCGGCTCGACGACCAAGTGCGCGCGCTGCGCCGCCAAATGGCGACCGAATATGGCTTCGTGCTGCCGTCGGTGCGGATCATCGACAATATGGGCCTCAAGCCCAACGAGTACGTCATCTCGATCAAAGAGACCGAGGCGGCGCGCGGCGACATCCGGCTGGAAAAGCTGCTGCTGATCAATCCCGGCGGCGGCTCGGTCGGCCTGCCGGGCGAAGTCACCAAGGAACCGGTGTTCGGCCTGCCTGCCCTCTGGATCGATCGCGAGCTGCGCGACGAAGCCGGCTTCCGCGGCCTCACCGTGGTCGATTGCGGCACGATCATCGCCACGCACCTGACCGAGCTGGTGAAGGAAAACATCGCCGATCTGCTCTCCTACACCGAGACGCAGAAACTGCTGACCGAAGTCCACAAGGAATCGGAAAAGCTGGTGGCGGACATCATACCGTCCAAGGTCTCGGTGTCGAGCGTCCAGCGCATCCTGCAGAACCTGCTCGCCGAGCAGATCTCGATCCGCGACATCCCGACGATCCTCGAAGGCATCGCGGAATCGGCGCCGCTCACGAGCAACCTCACCACGATCACCGAGCATGTCCGCAGCCGCCTGGCGCGCCAGATCAGTGCCTCGCAGGCGCGCGGCGACGCGATCCCGGTGGTGACGCTCTCGGCCGATTGGGACCAGGCCTTTGCCGACAGCATCCTCGGCGCGGGCGACGACCGCCAGCTGGCGATGGCCCCGTCGGCGCTCCAGCAGTTCATCGGCGCGGTGCGCGAGACCTATGACCGGCTGGCGCAGGACGGCGAGATTCCCTGCCTGCTCACCAGCCCCTCGATCCGCCCGTTCGTCCGCTCGATCATCGAACGCGTCCGCCCGGCGACGGTGGTGCTGTCGCAGAACGAGATCCACGCCCGGGCGCGCATCCGTGCGCTCGGCGTAATTGGCTGACCCGCAACGATCGCCCCGGCGATCGTCCTATAATGGTTTGGAACGGCCTCTTTCCGGCCGTGCAAGAGGCGACTGCATGAACGTCACGAACATCGGCTCCCCCTTCGCCGCCCCCGTCAGCCAGGAGGGCGCCGCGAATGCCGCCGCCGGCACCGGCTTCGCCGGATTGCTGGGCGGTCTGGGTGGGCCGACCGGGTGGGGCGCGCAGGGTCTCGTCTTCGCCGGCGGGGGCGCCACCGGGCTGCTCGGCGCGCAGACCGGCGCACCGCTACTGCCGGTTACCCCCGATGCGAACGCGCTGCCGGGCGACAAGCCGCAGGTGGGCATGACCCAGCTGCTCGCCACCGCCGCGCCGGGCGCCGTCACCCCGCCGGTCGCGACCGGCGGCAACCCGCTCGCCGATGCCATCGCCAAGGCGCTCGCCGACGCGCGCGGCAACGCCGAGGACGCCGCCGCGACGCCCGGCGAAGCCGCGAAGCCCGACACCGCTGCGCCCAAGCCGAAGCCGACCGCCGTCGACGCCAAGCCGGAGACGGCCGATCCGCTCGCGGAACTGCTGGAAGCAGCCGCACCCAAGCCGACCGAAGACGCCGCGCCCGCGCGTCCCGCAGCGACCGTCAAGATCGCCAAGCCTGCGCGCGGCGCCGGCGGCGACAAGGACGGCCTCGATCCCGCCGGCGCTCCGCTGCCCGCGCCGGCAGCGGCCACCCCGGTGGTCGTCCAGCCGGTCGCCGTGCCGGTCGCCCAGCAGCAGCCGATCGCCCAGCCCACGCCTGCGCAGCAACCCGCCGCGCAGAGCAAGACCGGCGCCGTGACCGGTCCCCGCTATGCCAAGGCGGACGCCATGACCGGCAACGACGCCGCGCCCGCGCCGACCACCAACGACAAGATGGCCGACCTTGCCGATGCCGTCGCCGCACGCCCCCATGGCGGTGGTGCCGATGGCGGCACCGCCGGCGACCATGGCCAGCAGAATTTCGGCCAGCAGCTCGCCGCCGCCGATACCCGCCATGGCGTCACCGGCGCGGTGCCCTTCCCCAGCGCCTCGGGCCATGTCGCTCCGGCCGCCAATACCGCGCCGGCCGCGCCTGCCGCGGAGCCGGTGCTCAACGCGCGCGCCGGCGAACTGGGCCGCAGCCTCGGCGTCGAGATCGCCCGCAAGGTCGATGCCGGCGAGGACATGCTGCGCGTCCGCATGAACCCGGCCGAGCTCGGCCGCGTCGAAGTCACCCTCGCCTTCGACGACAAGGGCCGCGTCCAGGCGACGATGCGCGCCGAGAGCCAGCACACGCTCGAGCTGCTCCGCCAGGAAGCCCCCGATCTCGGCCGTGCGCTCGATCAGGCGGGCATCCGCAGCGATGCGAGCAGCTTCCGCTTCGAAAGCCGCGACGGCGGTACCGGCAGCGGCGGCAACGGCCAGCAGGCCTCGCAGCAGCAGTCGCGCGGCGGCAACCAGCAGTTCCACGACGAACCCGACCCCCAGACCGCGGCCTATCGCCCGATCCGCGGCGACGGCCAGGTCGACCTCATCGCCTAACGCTCAGGAGTAGCGCCATGACTCTCGTCTCTTCGGCCACCACGGGGCAATCCGCCACGAACGAATCGTCCACCAAGCTGACGGCGGACTACAACCTGTTCCTCAAGCTGCTGACCACGCAGCTGCAGAACCAGGATCCGACCAATCCGATGGACAGCTCGCAATATACGCAGCAGCTGGTGCAATATTCGCAGGTCGAACAGTCGATCACCCAGAACAAGACGCTGAACACGATCCTGTCGAGCCTCAACATGACGTCGCTGACGACGAGTTCGTCGATGATCGGCCAGCCCGTGCAGCTGAGTTCGGACAAGGCCGGCCTCAGCGCCACCACCCCGGCGCAGTGGCAGTGGGACTCGACCAATGCGATCGACAAGCTGAAGGCCACGATCACCGATGCCAAGGGCAAGACGGTCGAGACCTTCGATCTCGACGTGAAGGGCAGCTCGGGCCAGTTCAGCTGGGACGGCAGCACGACGAGCGGGACCAAGTACACCGACGGACTGTATCAGCTGACACTTTCCGGGACGACCGCTGCCGGCGCCAAGATCAGCACCACCGCCACGGCGATGGGCAAGGTGGAGGACGTCCAGATGCTCAATGGATCGCCGGTGGTATCCATCAATGGCGCCCAATACCCCACCAGCATGATCTTGAAGATCGCAAAATAACCTGTTGCCCTCCGTAGCATTGCCTAGGGAGAGAGGCTTAAGTACAAATCCTGTACCTGATTAGTGCGGGATTCGTTTCTCTCCCAACCGATTCTGCGATATAACGAAATCAGAAGCAGCGAGGACGTTCCGATCCCCTCACGATCCCCGCGCTTCCATATTTGCCGAGCCCCCCCGCTCGGCATAGCGGCAGGCCAGTTCCCCCCAACTGGCCTGCCGCTCGCATCTTGGGGGCATCGCGCGCCCTCCCCTACCGCAGCATCCGTGTCGGCCATCGCCGGCACCGCCCCGAGCAGGGTCCTGCCGCGTCACGCACGTTTCCCCCACATCGCCGCTGCTCCCCCGCAACCGCGTAGCGGAGCACCGGGCGGCATGCGCAGGCATAGGCAGGTTGCAGCACCTACTACCGGCGGCTAGGTCAGAGACGAGGCTGCGCGGACGCGCGGACGGCCGGACTGCCGCATTGAAGGTGGAAGGTCAGCAGCGCCGCGAAAGGCCAAGGTCATTCCAGCGAAAGCAGGAATCCATTCGCTTCGACGCTTGGGGAGCGAACCACGATTTCAGCGCCAATGAGTCCCCGCCTTGGCGGCGAGGGCGAGACCCGGTGGAAATGGCCCGTCGTCCCGCCGCAGCGGACGCACGACCGGCCACGGGATCAGTGGATGCGCGCCTCGGCGCGGCGGGTCAGCTCGCGCGCATGCGCGGCGACGATGCACAGCTCGGCATAGAGGCGGTCCCAGAAGGGCGCGGCGATCTCGAGGCTGGCGGCGCCTTCCTGGCTGAGCACCAGCGCGGCGCTGGGATCAAGTTCGAGCCGGAAGCGCGTGGCGAACATGCCGTCGACATGCTCGTCGGGAAGGCCCTGCGGCACGGAGAGCCGTGCGGACATGATGTAGCCGGCGAGCACGTCCACACCGTAGCCATCAAGCAGGATCCGCGGCCGTCCGCCCAGGTCGGGCCGTTCGACCACGATCAGCGCGCCCGAGGGATGCTCTTCGACGCTGACGCGCAGGCGCCCGCCAAAGGCATCGGTGATTTCGCGAATCCTCGGAAACAACGCCGATCTCCCAGTTTCCCATCATTATAGAAGCGGAAACCATATTACCCGCGATGAACGCGGGCAAAAAAAAGAGGGCCGGGATGGCGTACCATCCCGGCCCTCCGCAAGCCTTCGGCCCCCCAGGGTTGGGGCCTTGGGCTATTAGCGGAACAGCGAAGTGATCGTCTGCGGCGCCTGGTTGGCGATCGACAGAGCCTGAACACCGAGCTGCTGCTTGACCTGCAGAGCCTGCAGTCGAGCCGATTCCTTCGCCAGATCGGCGTCGACGAGGTTGCCGATGCCGCCCTCGATCACGTCCGAGAGCTTGCTGGTGAAGGTCTGCTGAGCATCGATCTTGCGCGAAGCGGCGCCGAGCGTGCTGAGCGTGGTCTTCAGGTTGGCCGAAGTGGTCTTCAGCGTGTCGACCATCGTCTGCGCGGCGGCCTGGGTGTTGATCTGGCCGGTCGAAGCGATGGTGATCGTCGAACCGCCAAGGTCGAGGCTCTGGTTCGCCACGGTGAGCGAGTCAGGGTTCCAGTTGGTGCTCGACGTGTCCGAGTCCTGCAGCGACTGCAGCGCGGTCACCTGACCACCCGAAGCCTTGAGCAGGTTCGTGCCGTTGAAGTCCGAGCCGTTGACGATCGTGGTGATCTGGTCACGAAGCGCGGTGAAGTCCTTGTTCAGGGCGTCGCGGGTCGCGGTGTCGATACCATTGTCGGCAGCCTGCTTGGCCTTCGCCTGCATCTGGTTGACGATGTCGTTGATCTGCTCGGCGCCGGCAACGGCGACGTCAGTCACGCTCTTGGCGCGGCTGAGCGACGACGAAACCGCCTTCAGGCCGCCGAGGTCGCCACGCAGGCCACCAGCGATCGTGTAGGAAGCCGAGTCATCCTTGGTCGAGGACACGGACAGGCCGGTGTTGATGCGGCTCTGCGTGGTGGCCAGGTCCTTCTGGGTCGCAGTCAGGCTCTGGAGAGCCGCCATTGCGCCGACGTTCGTGTTAACCGAAAAAGCCATGATGATTTCCTTCTTGGAAATAGAGCCGCTTCTGCGACCCGGGTCGGAACCGCCGACCCGCGACTGGGCGTGAATGCCCTGCACGTCCATTGTGGGAAGAAAATCGAACCGACCAAAATTCTCCTGAAAATTTTGATGGTTACTGGAAGATTAAGATAAACATCCGGTAAATGCGAAAGGGGCCCGCCGGGATTTCCGGCGAGCCCCTGCTTGCGCGTTAGCCTGTTTTCAGCGCGTCAGAACGGGAACAGTGCGTCGTAGATCTGCTGACCCCAGCGCGCCTGTTGCGCGTCGGTCAGCTGGCCCTTGCCGCCATAGATCACGCGCGCCTCGGCGATCTGGCTATGCTGGATCGAATTGTCGCGCGCGATGTCCTCGGGGCGGATGATGCCGGTGACGATCAGCTCGCGCATCTCGAAGTTCACCCGCACTTCCTGGCGGCCGCGGATCATCAGATTGCCGTTGGGCAGCACCTGGGTGACGATGGCGGCCATCGTCATGTTGATCGTCTCCGACCGGACCGTGGTGCCGCCGCCCGAATATTTCGAGCCCGAGTTGGTATCCACCAATTTGGACGGATCGCTGTTGGTCAGCTTCCTGATCGGGGTCTGCAAGCCCAGCAGGCTGGCAACGCCCGCCGATTCCGATCCGCCACGCGTACGCGACGTGTTGTTGCCGATATCGGCCTTGTCGGCGATCGCGATTTTGATCGTCAGGATGTCGCCCACCCGCCCCGCGCGCTGGTCGCGGAAGAAGGCGCCGGCGCCGGTGCGGAACAGCGACGCGGTCGGCGCATTGGCCGGCTGCTCGGGACGCACCCGGTTCGAGCGATCGAGCGGCGACGCGAGCGACGGCTCGACATCGGGGGCATCGACCGGGTCCATCGTCGAAAGCTTGGGCGCCTTGCCCACGGATTTCAGCCGGCCGACCGCACCGCAGCCCGAGAGCGTGGCGGTGAGCGCCAGCGCGAGAATGATCTTACGCATGTACTTGTCCCTCAGGGAGTGGAGATCCGCACCGTGCCCGATCCGTCGACGACGCCGTCGAGCGTACGGTTGGTGGCAGTGACGACGATCCGCACCGGATCGCCCTGGGCACCGCTGCCCAGCGCACGGCCGGCGGCGGTGATGACCATTGCGCCGGAGACGATCCTGGCCGTCACCGGTTCGCCGCGCTTCACCAGCTGCGGCTTCATCACGTCGCCGCTGCGGAGCAGTGTGCCGGGGGTGAGCGCGCGCGACGCGTCCATCCCCACGGCGTCTTCGGGGCGGAGCGCGCCGCGCGCGCTCGCCACGGGACGAGTCTCGATCGAGAGGTCGCCCATCTCGATCCGCTCGCCGCGCGCGACCGCGTGCTGGACCACCGCCACCGGCACGTCCTCGGCAGGCACCGCCACGCGCAGCAACAGGCCCAGCAGCGCGGACATCAGCGCAGCTGGCTGGTCGTCGCCAGCATTTCGTCGGCGGTCTTGAGCACGCGGCTGTTCATCTCATAGGCACGCTGCGCGGTGATCAGCGAGGTGATTTCGGAAACCGGGTTGACGTTCGAGCCTTCGACGAAGCCCTGGGTCAGCGTGCCGATGCCGGTATCGCCCGGCGAGCCGACGGTCGGCTGGCCCGAGGCGGCGGTTTCGAGGAACAGGTTGCCGCCCTTCGCTTCGAGGCCGTTCTCGTTCATGAAGGTGGCGAGCTGGAGCTGGCCGAGCTGCTGCGGCTGGGTGTTGCCGGCGACGGTAACCTCGACCAGGCCGGTCTTCGAAATGCTGACGTCGAGCGCGCCCTGCGGAATGGTGATGCCGGGCTGCACCGGATAGCCGTCCTGCGTCACCAGTTCGCCCTGGTCCGAGATCTGGAACGAGCCGTCGCGGGTATAGCTGGTGGTGCCGTCGGGCATCGTCACCTGGAAATAGCCCTTGCCCTGCACCGCGATGTCGTAGGGATTGTCGGTCTGCTGCAGCGAGCCCTGCTGGTTGATGCGATAGACGCCGCCGGTCTTCACACCCGAACCGATCTGGATGCCGGCCGGCACCTTGGTGTCGCCGCCGGTCGACGAGCCGGGGCGCGAGACCTGCTGGTAGAGCAGGTCCTGGAACTCGGCGCGCTGCTTCTTGAACGCGGTGGTGTTCATGTTGGCGATGTTGTTCGAGATCACGTCGACATTGGTCTGCTGGGCCAGCATGCCGGTCGCGGCGATGGAAAGCGTACGCATGGAGTTTATCCCTTCGTGAAATTCAGCTGACGCGGCCGAGCTTGTCGATCGCGCTCTTGCGCAGGTCCGACATCGAGTTGGAGAGGCTCTGGCTGGTCTGGTAGGCGCGCAGGATCTGCATCATGTCGGTCGTCTCGACGATCGCGTTGACGTTCGATCCCTCGACGCCGCCGCTCACCAGCTTGGTCTGCGCCGCCGGCAGTTCTCGGCCGCCGGTCGCGGTGAACATGTCGTTGCCGCGCGGATCGACCACCGCCTCGCTGTCGAACACCGTCACCGCGATGCGGCCGAGCGGGCCGTTCTCGCCCATCACCGTGCCGTCGGGGTTGACGTTGACCTTGCCGGCCTCCTCGGGCGGCACCTTGATCGGCTTGCCGCCCTCGCCCAGGATGACCTGGCCGCCGGACGTGGCGAGCTCGCCGCTCTCCAGCACCTTCACATAGCCCGCGCGCGTATAGGCGGTGGTGCCGTCGCCGGCCTGCACCGCCAGATAGCCCGGCCCGTCGATCATCACGTCGAGCGGGTTGCCGGTCGGCTGGAACGCGCCGTTCGAGGCATCGTGGACCGCGCCGTAATCGAGCACGAACGAGGTTTTCTCGGCTGCCTTCACCGCGCCGTCGGTCTGTTCCACATATTCGCGGAACACCGGCTGCTCGCGCTTGAAGCCCACCGTATTCATGTTGGCGATGTTGTTCGCCACCACATCCATCCGGCGCCGCAGCGCCTGCTCCTGGCTGAGGAGCACGTAAGAGGAGATGTCCACCGGACCGTCCTTCGAAAAATGGTCACTAGGCAGAAATTGCCGGGTGACGGTTCTATAATAGAGGGAAATCGGACGTGCGGACGCCGCGGCCGATAAATCGGAAGGTCCAGGGTTATTATGTCGGCCGAGATCGTCGAGGATAAGAGCGCGCAGGATGCCCCGGCGCCCAACAAGAAGAAGAAGCTGATCATCATCGGCGCCGCCACCGTGGCCGCGCTGACGCTGGGCGGTGGCGGTGCCGCCTTCTTCATGGGGGGCAAGAGCGCGGCCAAGACCGAGGCGCATGGCGAGGAAGCCGCCGCCGCGGACGAAGGCCATGGTGAAGGCGACGCCAAGGAAGGCGAAGGCGGCAAGGAAGGCGAAGGCAAGGGCAAGTTCGTCGACGTCCCCACCGTCTCGGTCAACCTGCGCTCGCCCGACGGCGCCCCGCGCTTCCTCAAGCTGCACCTGATGCTGGTGCCCGGCCCCAAGACGACCGACGCGGCGCTCAAGGACAAGCTGCCGGTGGTGCTCGACGCCTATCAGCCCTTCCTGCGCGAACTGCGCCCCGAGGATCTCGGCGGTTCGGCGGCAGTGTACCGGCTGAAGGAAGAGCTGATGGTGCGCGCCACTCGCGTGCTCGGCCCCGGCATGGTCAAGGAAGTTCTCATTCAGGACCTGATCCAGCAATGATCGATCTAGACGATTTCGACCTTCCGGATCCCCCCGCCGCGCCGATGGGCGGCGACGATATCCGCTTCGACCAGGCGGACATCGACGCGCTGTTCGGCGGCAGCGAACCGGTTCTGAAAAAGAAGGGCCTGCGCGCTGTTCTGGAATCGAAGGTCATCAGCCACGAACGGCTGCCGATGCTGGAAGTGGTGTGCGACCGCGTGGTCCGCTCCTTCGCCAGCTCGATGCGCAACATGACGTCGGACGCGATCGACGTGAGCCTCGAGGAAGTGACCTCGGCCCGCTTCGGCGAGTTCATGAACCGCGTGCTGCTGCCGGCAATGGTGGGCGTGTTCAAGATCGCGGAATGGGAAAGCTACGGCCTGATCACGGTCGAATCCGGCCTGATCTATTCGGTGGTCGACGCGCTGCTCGGCGGCCGCGGCAGCAACACGCCGAACGTGATCGACGGCCGCGGTTTCACGCCGATCGAGACCTCGCTGGTCTCGCGCGTGCTCGAAACCGCGCTGCGCGACTTCGCCGACGCGTTCGAGCCGATCGAGCCGGTGAACATGCGGCTGGAGCGCATCGAGACCAACCCGCGCTTCGCCGCGATCGCCGCCACCTCGAACATCTGCGCCATCGCCACCTTCCGGGTGGACATGGACGGCCGCGGCGGCTGCATCACGCTGGTGTTTCCATACGCCACGCTCGAGCCGGTGCGGCACAAGCTGCTCCAGCGCTTCATGGGCGAGAAGAGCGGCCGCGACAGCATCTGGGAGGCGCACATGGCCTCCGAGATCCGCAAGACCAACGTGACCGTCAACGTGCTGCTCGGCGAAAAGGCGCTGCCGCTCTCCGACCTGGAAGAGCTGCAGGTCGGCCAGACCATCGCCTTCGACAAGAGTCCCGACGACGCGCTCGACATGGCCTGCGGCGACATCAAGCTCGCCCAGGCCCAGATCGGCCAGCGCAGCGGCCGCGTCGCCGTGCGCCTGGTCAACGACGTTTCCCGCACGAGGAAGAAAGTATCATGAGTATCGCGCTTTTCGCCAATGTACTGACGATCATCCTGTGCGTGGCCGTGCTCGTGCAGAGCATGCGCATGATGCGCAGCCTGCGCGCCGTGAAAGAGGGTGCCCTTACCGATGTGGTGAAGGCGCTGGATCATGCGACGGTACAAGCCCGTTCGGTGCTTTCCGACATGAAAGCGACGCTCGGCACCGATTGCGCGCGCCATGCGCGGCTGGTGGAGCAGGCCCGCGACCTGCGCGACGAGCTTTCGGACATGATCGGCATCGCCGACAGCGCCTGCGAGCGCATCGTCTCGGCGGTGAGCCTGGCCAATGCGCTGCGCGTCGCCGGCGAGGAGGCCGCCGCCCAGGAAGCGGAAGCCGAAGCCTCAGCCGACGAAACGCCTGCCACGCGAGAGGCCGCATAATGGCGCGTCCCTCCCTGCTGCTGCTGATGGCGGCGGCCTCCGCGATCGCTGCGGTGGCCAATGCCGCCAGCATCGCCACCGGCGATCAGGACGGCACCAACAAGACCCGGCTGGGCAATTCGATCGAGCGCGACCTGAGCGCGCGCGACCAGGAAGCTGCCAAGCGCCAACGCGCGCTTGACCTGCGCGAGCGGGCGGCCAAGGCCGCCGAGCAGCGGCTGGCACAGAGCGTCGAGGCGCAGCAGAAGGACGCGACGGCGGGAACGCCGGGCGCGCCCGGCACCCCCTTGCCCGCCGAGGCGCAGTTCGACGAACTCGCCCGCATCTACCAGGCGATGAAGCCCGCCAAGGCAGCGGCGGTGTTCGAACAGCTCGACATGGAAGTGCAGATGAAGGTGGCGCAGCGCATGCGCCCTGCCTCCACTGCGGCGATCCTCGCGGCGATGTCGCCCAAGGGCGCGGCGTCGCTCAGCATGGCGCTGGCGCGCAAGAGCGCGGCGAAACCGATGGCGGCTCCGGCCGCGGCACAGGCGGGTCCGGCCGTTGCCGGCCCCACCGGCCCGGCGCGCAAGCCGGGCTGAGGCTCTACCCTCTCAATGCAATAACGCCGTCGGCCCGGCTAGAACCGGAACGACGGCGTTTTCGTATAGGCAGCAGGCGGCAGGAAGCGTCCGCCCTGCGGAATCAGTTCTGCGAGGCGCCCACTTCGACGATCAGCACGCGGCCGAGGTCCGGCGCAACGGTCTTGAGCGCGCCGGTGAGCGTTTTGTCGAGATCGGCGACGTTCACCGCGCGCAGCGCCGAGGCGTCGAGTCGCGCGAATTCCACGCCGCCGGCAATCGCCGCCATGCGCAGGTTGGGCATCGCCGCGGTCAGCTTTTCGGCAGTCGCGGCGTCGTGCACTTCGAGCACCAGCTGGAAGTTGAGCGTGCCGGCAACGCGATCCGAATCGACGATCGGCACTGCGATCGGCTCCATCTTCACCAAATGCAGCCCCTCGCCTTCGCCACCGCCGCCCGAGGCCAGCGCACGCCCCGCCGGCAGCGGCGAAACCGCAATTGCCATCAGTCCGAGCATCGCCAGCGTCTGCTTGCCGAGCACCAAATTTCTCCTGCTAATCGTATGGGTGCAGCGGCCGCTGCGGCCACGCACGTCCTATAAATAAGGGACAAGCACTTAACGGATTACAAATGAGCCACGATCAACGCCCCGCCCGGATGCGCGTCGTCGCCGATGCGGGCGCCCGCGGCAATGCCGTCGACACCAGCGAGACGCAGAACGGCCATGCCGGGCCGGCGGAAGCCGCCGCCGCGGGCGGACTGCCGATCGTGCCTGCCATAATCTTCATCATCGCCTGCATCATCGGCGGCGCGGTCGTCACCTATCTCATGGCCGGAGCCCATTGATGCGCCGTTTGCTGATCGTCGCCCTGCTCGCGAGTACCGCCGCCGCCCCGCCCAGCGATCCCGCGCACGCGCCGGCCGAGCATGGTGCCGCCCCCGCGGCCCCCGCGGCCGAGGCCCCCGCGCCGGCAGCGCCTGCAGCCGGCCGCCCGGTGCTGCCGCCCTTCGCTGCCACCCTCGCGCAGATGCCGATCGTCACCGACAGCCGCGACTGGCCCGAGCTGAGCGAAGAAGCGGCGTGGGACGAGATCATCCATGCCAAGCCCGAAACCCGCCAGCTCGCCCGCTGGCATTATGTCGGCTCGCTGATCCGCCGCGGCATGGGTGCCGAGGCGCTGGGCGTGCTGGAGACGATGGAGGCCGACGACGAGGATCTCGCCCTCGTCGCGCCGTTCCAACTCGCCACCGGCGCCGCGCTGGTGATGATCGGCCATAACCGCGACGCGGTGGAAGCGCTGTCGCTGCCCGAACTCGAAGGCAATGCCGAAGCCTGCGCCTGGCGGGTCCGCGCGCTGGCCGGCACCGGCGATGCCAAGGCCGCCGCCCGCCAGATCAATTGCGCCGTCCCCGCGATCAACGGCCGCACGCCGCAGGAGCGCAAGCCCTTCACCCTCGCCGCCGCCCGCGGTGCAATCGCGATTGGCCAGGGCCAGCCGGCGATTGCCTGGCTCAAGCTGTTCGGCGAACAGGATCCGCAGGCCAATCTGCTGCGCGGCAAGGCGCTGCTCGCCTCGGGCGACCCGGCCGAGGGGCTGTTCCGCCTCTCGCGGGCCGAACTGAGCGGTTCGCCCGAGATCCAGGCGGAGGCCAAACTCGCGCATATCGAAGGCGATCTGAAGCTCCACCGCATCGATCCGGCCGAAGGCGTCAAGCAACTCGAGGCGCTGCGCTATGCCTGGCGCGGCGACGAGATCGAGGCGGGCGCGCTCCGCCTCGAATATCAGCTGGCGCTGGAAACCAACAATCGCCGCGCCGCGCTGCGCAGCGCCGCCACGCTGTTCCGATTCTATCGTCCGGACGGCGATTCCGGCCCGATGCTCAAGCAGATCCAGACCTGGCTCGCCGAGATGCTCGCGCCCGACAGCGGTACGCCGCTGCCCGAGGCCGCCGGCCTCTACTGGGATTACAAGGAACTGGGGCCCGCCGGTGCCGAAGGCGACGCGCTCGCGCTGCGCCTCGCTCAGCGGCTGCAGGACGCCGGGCTCTATCCGCGCGCGGCCGAGCTGCTCCAGTACCAGCTGATGCAGCGCCGGCAGGACGTGGCGCAGGGCCCGCTCTCGGTGAAGGTGGCGTCGCTGTTCATCCTCTCCGGCGATCCGGTGAAGGCGCTCGACACGCTCCATGCCACCGAGCAGGCGAGCTATTCCGACGCGATGCGCTTCGATCGCAAGCGGATCGAGGCGGTGGCGCTGTACAAGCTGGGCCGCGAGGACGCGGCGATGGCCGCGCTGGACGGCGTGCCAGGCGGCAGCGGCGTGCGCAGCGAGATCCACTGGCGCACGCGCAACTGGGGCTCGTTCATCACCGAGAACGAGGCCACCCTGCCCGCCCCCGGCGCGATGTCCCCGCCCAATCAAGCAATCGTGCTCCGCCAGGCGGTGGCGCTGGCGATGCTCAACCAGGAAGCCAAGCTGCAGGCGCTCCGCGCGCGCTACGGCGCCGCGTTCAAGGCGCTGCCGAGCGCCCAGGCGTTCGACCTGCTGACCCAGCCCTCGCCGACCGTCGACCCGGCGCGGATCAGCGCGGCGATGGCGGCGATCCCCGAAGCGAGCCCGACGGGCGCGATCGGGGATCTGATGGACGCGACGACCTCGACTACAGGCTGAAGCGCAGCGTCGCGCGCAGGTCGCGGCCTGCGAGCGGCGCATAGTCCTTCAGATAGCTGCTCGCGCGGCGCGCCTCGACGTCGAACAAGTTGTTGGCGGACAGCGTCAGCGTGGTCCCCGGCATGGTCGGGAACGGCTTCAGGCTGAGCGTCGCGTTGACCATGGTATAGGGCGCGGTCCGGGTCTCGAACGCGGCGGTGCGGTTCTGCACGAAGACATGCTCGGCCTCGACCCGGCCGGTGATCCGCTCCGACTGCGCCTCGATACCACCCAGCACGCGCGGCGCCGGGATGCGCGGCGCGGGCCCCTCGTCAACGATGTTGGCATGGACGTAATCGCCCAGCGCATCGAGGTTGACGGTATAGTCGCCGAGTTGCGCCAGCCGCACCGATCCTTCCGCCTCGAAGCCATAGTAACGCGCGTCGCGCTGGGTGAACTGGAAGCAGGGCAGGTCGACGGTGCGTCCGCTAGGCGCGGCCGCCGCCTCGCAGACCGCCTGCGGCGCCTGGTTGTCGCTGATATAGTTGGAGAACCAGTTGTAATAGGCCGAAGCGTCGAAGCTGTAGCCTTCGCCATGCGCGTGCAGCGTCGCTTCCAGCCCCCAGCTCTTCTCCAGCCGGAAATCGGGGCTGCCCAGCTCATAGGCCTCGGTGCCGGCATGCGCGCCGTTGGCGAACAGTTCCTCGGCCGAAGGCGCGCGTTCGGTGTGCGACAGGTTCAGGCCGATCCGCACGTCGCGGCTGACGCCGTAGGAGGCGCCGACCGAGCCCGACAGCGCCTGGAAGCTGCGCTTGCCGTTGAAGAAGCGGGTATCGTCCAGCACCGGATTGGCGGAGAGGTCAGTGAACTCGTAGCGCAGACCCGCCTCGGCCTTGAACGCGCCCATGTCGAGCTGCTGGAGCGTGAACAGGCCGGTCTGCTGGGTCTTGTTCTTGGGGAGGAAGGCCTCGTCGCCCTGCACATCGAAGTCGCGGGCGAAATATTGCACGCCGCTCGCGCCTTTCCAGGCGCCGTGATCGGCCTGGACCAGTTCGAGCCGGCCCTCCAGCCCCTTGTTGTAGAAGGCGGTGCCGACGCCGCCATCGGGCTCCAGCTCGAAATGGCGATAGGCGGCATAACCCGCGCGCAGCCGCACCTTCTGGAGGAAGCCGCCGCCGGTTTCCGCCTCGGCGCGCAGATCGAGCCGGTTCTGGACGACGCTCAGCCGCGGGGCTTCCTGCCCCTCGCCGGGCTGGGTCGCGAAGCGGATCGGCACGCCGTAGAGGCTGTCATAATGGCTGTAGGCGATGCCGAGCGTACCGGTGTCGGTGATGATCGCCGCACCCGCACCGGCCGTCCAGGTCTTGGCGGCGCTGTTGGGCAGGCGGTTCTTCACCGCGGCATTGGCGGCGAAGTCGATCGGCTCTTCCGCATCCGGATCGGCGGGCAACGCGGCGCTCGCCAACGCCTGGCGACGCTTTTCGGCGGTGAGCGCATAGCTGCCAATCTTCAGGTCGCTGGTCTTGGCATAGGAACCGTCGGCGTGGAGCACGAGATGGCTGCCGATGGCGACATCCCCCGCCCCGCCGACCGAACGCTCCTCCGCGGCCGAGCCATAGGTGCCGATGCCGCTCAGCCGATAGCCCTTTTCCGGCACGCTGCGCGGGATGCGACTGTCGATCACATTGACCACGCCGCCCATCGCCGAGGAGCCGAACAGCAGCGCCGAGGGCCCGCGAAGCACCTCGACGCGCTCGGCGAGCAGCGGATCGATGATCACCGCATGGTCGGCCGAGGTGTTCGACACGTCGATCGAGCCGATCCCGTCGGTCAGCACGCGCACCCGCTCGCCCTGGAAGCCGCGCAGGATCGGCCGCGAGGCGTTCGGCCCGAACGAACTGGCCGACACGCCCGGCTGGCGCGCCAGCGTCTCGCCGATCGTCGGTCGCAGGTTGCGGGTCAGTTCCTCGCCGGTGACGACCGACGTGCCGGACAGCACGTCGGCCTCGCTCTGCCGATAGGGCGCGGTGACGATGATCGCCGGCGGCTGCTGCGCGGCCTGGTCCTTCGCCTGCTCGGTCTCGGTGGGTGCTGGCGTTGCACGATCGGGATCCGCGAACGCCGAAACCGGCAACAGCACGAGCGAGGAGGACAGGAGAAGGACGCGACGCATCAAGATTCCACTTTCTGAAGGGAGCGTTACGCGGGGATGTATCGGGGATGATATATGGTATCAAGGAAAAATATGGTGCGCTGCCGCGGATTTGCACGAAGGGGGCGGTCGGGTTGCCAATATGGGCCGGGCACGTCTCCAGCATCGGCAACCAAGAGATGCCGAGCGCCACGGCTTTAATCTTTCGAGAGCTTTCGGTGGTGGGTCCGCCGGGATTCGAACCCGGGACCTCTCGATTAAAAGTCGCTTGCTCTACCGACTGAGCTACGGACCCACATCCCGCCACCTAGGCGCAGGGGCGCCGCCGGTCAACCGCGTGCAGCAACGGAAGCGTCGTGCGCCCCGTCACCGGATCGCGCCACTGCGGCGCCACCTCCGCCAGCGGCGCCAGCACGAAGCGACGCGCGCGATAGTGCGGATGCGGGATCGTCAGCGTTCGGCTGGCCCAGCAGCCGCCCGACCACAGCAGGATGTCGAGGTCGATCACCCGCGCCCCCCAGCGTTGCCCGCGGCGCCGGCCGAAGGCGCGCTCGATTCCCTTCAGCCGGCGCAGCAATGCCTCGGGCTTCTCGGCGGTCTCGATCTCGGCTACGGCATTGGCGAAGCGGCGGATCGAGGGCCCCAGCGGGGGCGTTTCATGGATGCGGGACACGGCGAGGACGCCGCCGATCGCCGCCAGCGCCGCCCGCACCTCGGCGCGCGGCCCGCCGTGGCGGCCGCGGCGGTTCGATCCCAGGGCGATGATGTAGCTTGTTACCGGCACACCCCCGCGCCTATCGCGGCTGCATGTCCACGCCAAGCCTAGAACCCGATCGCGACTGCCCGCTTTGTCCCCGCCTCGTGGCACTGCGCACCCAGTTGCGCGCCGAGCAGCCCGAATGGTGGAACGCGCCGGTGCCGATGCTCGGCGATCCGGACGCACCCATCGCGATCGTTGGTCTGGCGCCCGGGCGGACGGGAGCGAACCGCACCGGCCGCGCCTTTACCGGCGACGATTCGGGCATGCTGCTTTTCGCGGTGCTGGAGAAGCTGGGGCTGGCGCAAGCGGGCGAACCCAAGGGGGTGCAGATCCTCAACGCGGTGCGCTGCCTGCCGCCGGAGAACCGCCCTACCCCGGCCGAGATCCACGCCTGCCGGCCATTCCTCGCCGGACAGCTGCGCGCGCCGGTCGTCGTCGCGCTGGGCGAGATCGCGCACCAGTCGGCGGTGAAGGCGCTGGGCGGCAAGCTGCCCAAGGCCCGCTTCGCACACGGCGCAGAGCACCGCCTGCCGAAAGGGCAGACGGTGCTCGATAGCTATCACGTGTCGCGGTACAATCAGAGCATCGGCCGGCTGACCGAACCGATGCTGATCGCAGTGTTCGAGCGCGCGATCGCGCTCAGAGATACTTGACCAGGCTCAGGCTGGAGAGCTGCGAGAACACCGAATAGCTCGCCTCGAGCACGGTCTTCTGCTGCGACAAATCGATCGCGACCTGGCCGAGATCGGCGTCCTCATTGTCCTCGATCACCTGCTGCAGCAGCAGCGAGCGATCTTCGCCGCGCTTGGTCAGGTCCTCGATCTGGCTCTGCTTGCGGCCATTGTCGGCATTGACGGCGCTGAGCTGCTTGAGGCCCGAATCCATCTTGGTGACGACGCCCTGCAGCGCGGTCACCTGCGCGTCGGTGAGCTTGTCGCCGATCGGGCCGATCTGCGCCATCGCGCGATAGGCGTCGTACAGACCGGAGCCGAACGAGCTGGCGTTGACGCCATATTGCACGTCCAGCCCATCGGCGACGCGGGCGGTGGCGAGCACATTGTCGTCATGGAAGGCCTGGGACGCCGGTACCGTCGCCGCATCGGCGAGCGTCGCGACCGAGAAGGGCGCGCCGTCGGTCTGCGATCCGCCGAACAGCGGCACGCCGCCTTCGCTCGCGTTCAGCGACGAACGCATCTGGGAGAAAGCGCTTTCCATTGCCTGCTGCAGACCCGCCGACTGGCCGGTGCCGATCGCCGTCAGGATCTGCTTGCGCAGGTCGGTATTGGCGGTCTGCACGCCTTCGATATGGCCCTGGTACAGCGACATGGTGGTGCCGACGCGCTTGGCGACGTTGGACTGCGCCTTTTGCTGCTCGAGCAGCGTGTGCGCCGACAGGTTGCGCACTGCCTCGGTGCCCAGCGAGGCGAAATCCGTCGCCTTCTTGCCGGTCGACAGCTGCTTCTGCGTGATCGCGAGCTTTTCCTGTGCGCTCGAGATGGCGCTGGCCATGGTGCGCTGGAGCGGAATGGTGGCAACACGGGTCATGGGTCAGCTCCCCTTAACGGACCATCTGGAGAAGAGTGTCGTACATCTGCGACGCGGTGCTCATCACCCGTGCCGAGGCCGAATAGCTGTTCTGCAGGACGACCATCTGCGACAGTTCCTCATCGATATTGACGCCCGAATAGCTGTCGCGGCGGTTGACCGCGTCGGACTTGCGCGCGTCGGCATCGTTGAAGCGGTTCTGCGCCTGGCTGGCTTCCAGGCCCGCGCGGCCGAGCAGTGCCGTGGAGAATCGGCCGACGGTGACAACACCGTCCTTGCCCAGGTCGATCGCGCTCGCCAGCTTGTCGGCAAAGGCGGTGGCGCCGCGGGTATCGCCGGCACCGATTGCCTTGCTGCCCACCGCCGCGCTGGTATCGACGCGTGCCAACGGCAGCTTCGTGGGGCTGTTGGCGATGTCAGTGCGGACCTTGGCGACATCCAGGCCGCTGTTGATGCCGCTCAGGCCCGACAGCGACGAGAAGCTCCGCCCGCTGCCGAGGCGATCGGTGGAATCCGATGCCATGGTCAGCGTGGCGCCGGACAGGCCGCTCGCCGGATCGAAGCGAACGCGGCCGCGGCTGTCGAGCGAGAAGGAACCGAACTTGCCCAGGTCGCTGCCGTTGAGCTCGGTGATGATGTCGCCCATCGTGCCGCCGGTGGTCGGCTGCAGGGTGTAGCTGGTCAGCGCCAGGCCCGAGGAGTCGCGCAGGATCACCTGTGCGGTCTGGCCGGTGGTGAAGCCGTGCGGGTCCGAAGCAGTGAAGCCGGTCGGCACCAGGGTGCTGCTGCCGCTCTGGATCAGGTCGTTCATGCCGAAATATTGCGACACGCCGATCCCGGCGCGGCTGCTCGGCGTGGTGGCCGATTGCGAGATCGCCACGCCATTGCCCGCGCCCGCGGCGGTGAAGCTCAGCACGCCGTTGGTGAAGCTGGCGGTCGCCGCACCGCCCAGACCGGCGTTGATCGCATTGACCATGTCGTTGACGGTGGCGCCCGGCCCGAGCGCGTCGAAGTCGATCTCGGTCTTGGCGACCATCGTGCCGGACGAGCTCGCGACCGAAAAGGTCGCCTTGCCGGTGAAGCCCAGCCGATCGGTGCCGACCAGGCCGCTCTGCCGGCCGGTGAGGCTGGCGGGCGGCGGCACGGTGGTGCCTTCGTTGGAAACCGCGTTGAGCGCTTCGGACAGGCCGCTGAACGTGACGCCCAGCTGTTCGGAGAAGGACGGCAGCGCGCGGTCGCGCAGGTCGAGCAGGCCGCCCAGCTTGCCACCGACGGCCGCCGAATCGAGCTTCTCGCCGGTCAGCGCGCCCTGATTGCCGTTCTTGTCGGAGAAGCGGATCGAAATGTCGGGATAGGTTGCTTGGGCGTTGCCGACGCCGCTGCCCTTGTTCGGATAGTCGAGCTGGCGCAGCCGCGAATCGAGCAGCATCTGACCCGAAGTGGTCTCGATGATCACCCGGCCATCCGGCTGGTCGCGGACGTTGACCGAGAGCATGCCGCTCAGTTCTTCGATCGCGCTCATCCGCTGGTCGGCGGCGCCGCTGGCGTTGCGGCCTAGCCCCGTCGCCTGCGACACGGTGCCGTTCAGATCATAGATGCGCTGGAGCAGCGAGTTGATTTTGTCGATCGAATTGCTGACTTCGGATTCGACATCGCTGCGCAGCCCTTCGACGTCCTTGGTGATCTGCTGCATCGACGAGATCGCGTCCGAGACGTTGCCGATGAACACGGCGCTAGTCTGGGCGGAGGATTGCGAGCCCGTCATCGCGATCGCCGAGGCATTGATCGCGTCGAGGCGCGCCGGCAGGCCGGACTTGGAACCGGGTTCCCCGAGCAGCGACTGGAGACGATCGAGGTAGCTGGATTGCACCTCGGCCTTCCCATAGTCGCCGGCCCGGCGATAGACGGTCGCTTCCAGGAAGCGATCGGCCACGCGCTCGAACTCGCCGACGTTCACACCGGTGACGGTGCCGCCCATCACCGAGGTCGAGAGATTGACCTTTTCGCGGGCATAGCCGGTGACGCCGACATTGGCGATGTTGTTCGATACCGCCTTCAATCCGGCCTGGGCAGCAGCCAGGCCGGAAGCGGCGGTTCCTAGGATATCGTTCAGCGCCATGTCGTGCGTCCCCCGGCCTCAGTACTCGTCAGCGCTTCAGATCGCTGACTTCGCGCAGCATGTCGTCGACGGTCGTGATGATCTTCGACGATGCGCTGTAGGCGCGCTGGAACCGGATCATGTTGGTGAACTCGCCCGCCAGGTCGACCGTGGAGGCCTCCAGCGTGTTCGACGAGATCTTGCCCGCGCCGAGCTGGCCCGGCGGGTTCATCGTCATCGAGCCCGAGGCTCGGGTCGACGAATAGGCGTTGCCGGAAAGGCGGGTAAGGCCGTTCGGGTTCGGGAAGGTCGCGATCGGCAGCTGGAACACCTGGCGGCTCGAGCCGTCGTCGAAGATCGCGCTGACGATGCCTTCCTTCGAGACTTCGGTCGCCGCGATGTTGCCGAGCACGCCGCCATTGGTGCCGCCCGAGACCAGCGACGAAGGCTGGCCGAACTGGGTGAGCCCGTTGGTGGCGCCGTTCTTGCCCAGGTCCAGGTTGATCGGAACCGAGCTGGCGCCATTGGTGTAGTTGACGGTCAGCGGATCGAACAGGCCGGCGGTTGACGTCGTCGTGTTCAGGCTGCCGTCACCGTTGAACGCGACGGTGCCGCTGCGCACCAGGCCGCCGACGGCCGGCGCGCCGACGTCGGACGCCGGGTTCATGTACGTTTCCATCGCCCACTGGTTGGAACCAGTCTTGAGGAACGACATCTTCATTTCGTGGCTGCCGCCCTGCGAGTCATAGACCGTGAAGGAGCGGGTGAAGTTCGGCGTGACCGCGCCGCTTGCCATCGAGCCGGCGGTGTAGGCGGGCGTGCCGGCATAGGCAGTGGCGTCCGACTGCAGGTTGATATGCGCCTGCAGCTTGTTGGTCGGCGCCGCGGTGCCGACCAGGTCGGTCAGGCGGACCGGGGTCAGCGTGTCGAGATTGCCGGTGTTGGTGTAGCCGCCGGTCGCGTCGAGGCGCCAGCCATAGAGATACAGGCCGGAGGAATTGCGCAGATAGCCTTCCTCGTCCGGCTTGAACGAGCCCGCGCGGGTATAGGCGACCGGGTCGTTCGCGTTCAGGCCATTGCGGGTGATGAAGAACCCGCCGCCGTCGATCGCGAGATCGGTGCTGCTGCCGGAGGCCTGGAGCAGGCCCTGCTTGGAAACCTGTGCGAGCGGCGCGGCCGCGACACCACCTGCCGAGTAGCTCGCCGAGGTGCGACCATCGGTCACCAGCGTGCGGAACTGGGCTTCGACGCCCTTATAGGCGACGGTGTTGATGTTGGTGATGTTGTCGGCGACGGTGGCCATGGCACTCGACTGCGCGCTCAGCCCGGAAACGCCAGCGTAAAGAGCGGAATAGAGGCTCAAGATCAAAACTCCTCGAATGCCCGCGCGATCCCCACGCCGGCGACATCCTCATTGTAGAGGGCTGGCGGCCCCACCCAAATCAAAGGGGCGATTTTGCCGGTTACGGTTGTAAGGCGGCAAAATTTGCCGGGTGTTTGCCCATTTGCGCACCGAACGCGCCTATAAGTTGAAGAACGCTTATCGAAAGGCCTGTGCCATGCTTCGCATTACGCTCCGGGACGGTGAGAAGGCTATCGTCAACGGCGCGGTGCTGCGCGCCGTCGGCCGGACCCAGATCGTCGTCGAGAATATGGTATCGATCCTGCGCGGCCGCGAAGTGATGCGGCCCGAGGAAGCGACCACCCCTGCCCGCCAGCTCTATTTCGCGACGATGCTCGCCTATATCGACGAGGCCGGGCGCAACGCGCACCAGGATGCGGTGGTCCAGCTGCTCAGCCTGCTGCTCGCCAGCCTGGCCACCGCCGAGGCGCGCGAGCTGTGCATCCGCTTCGCCAACGATCTCGCCCAGAGCGAATATTACAAGGCGCTCGCCGCCGCCCGCGAGCTGATCGCCATGGAAGACGCCGCCGCGGCCGACACCGCCACGACGCAGGCCGCCTGAAGGAGCCCGCGCGATGCAGACGCTCGCCAGTGCCGCCCGCGCCATCAAGGAGATGGTCCCCGACCGTCGCTTCGGGCGCGTGGTGGCGGTGCGCGGCGCGCTCATCGAAGTCGAGGGGTTGACCGGCGTCGCCCAGATCGGCAGCCGCGTCGAGATCCAGTCCCCCAGCGGCAAGGTGGAAGCCGAAGTCACCGCGCTCGATCGCGGCGTCGCCTTGTGCCTGCCCTTTGTCGACCCGCAGGGCGTGGGCCTGGGCGCGGTCGCCGAGCTCGGCGCCGGCCAGTTCACCGTCCGCCCCTCCAAGGCCTGGCTCGGCCGCATGATCAACGGCCTCGGCCGCCCGGTCGACGGGCTCGGCCCGCTGGTCAACGGCGCCGACCCGCAGCCGATCAAGGCCTCGCCGCCCGCCGCCGCCGGCCGCTCGCGCGTCGCCGAGCGGATCGAGACCGGGGTGCGCTGCCTCGACACCTTCGTGCCGCTCTGCCGCGGCCAGCGGCTCGGCCTGTTCGCCGGCTCGGGCGTCGGCAAGTCGGTCCTGCTCTCGATGCTCGCGCGCTGGACGCAGTGCGACGTCGCGGTGATCGGCCTGATCGGCGAACGCGGCCGCGAAGTGCAGGAATTCATCGAGGACGATCTGGGGCCCGAAGGCATGGCCCGCTCGGTCGTCGTCGTCGCCACCTCGGACGAGCCGGCGCTGATGCGCCGCCAGGCCGCCTGGACCACCCTCGCCGTCGCCGAGCATTTCCGCGACCAGGGCCTCAACGTGCTGTGCCTGATGGACTCGGTCACCCGCTTCGCGATGGCGCAGCGCGAGATCGGCCTCGCCTCGGGCGAGCCGCCGGCGACCAAGGGCTATACCCCCACCGTCTTCGCCGAGCTGCCGCGCCTGCTGGAACGCGCCGGTCCCGGCGCACCGGGCGCGGGCATGATCACCGGGCTGTTCACCGTCCTCGTCGACGGCGACGACCATAACGAGCCGGTCGCCGATGCGGTGCGCGGCATCCTCGACGGCCACGTCGTGATGCGCCGCGCGATCGCCGAGCGCGGCCGCTATCCGGCGATCGACATCCTCAAGTCGGTCTCGCGCACCCTGCCCCATTGCCTGGAGCATGAGCAGAACGAGACCCGCCTCGCCGCGCGCAAGCTGCTGTCGACCTATGCCGACATGGAGGAGATGGTGCGGCTGGGCGCGTACAAGGCAGGCTCCTCGCCGGACGTCGACCGCGCGGTCGCGCTGGCGCCGCGCATCGAGGCGCTGCTCAACCAGGGCAAGAACGACCAGGGCCATGCCGAGGCGGCGTTCGCCGAGCTCGCCGCGATCCTGTCCGGCGAAGCGTCGGGCGATCCCGATCACGGCCATGACGTGGGTCTCGCCGCGTGAAGACACCCTTCGATACCGCGCTGCGCATGCAGCAGCGCACCGTCGACGACCTCAAGGTCAAGATCGGCGCCGCGATCGAGCGCATCGCCGAACTGGAGCAGCAGGGCCGCGACCTCGTCGCACGCGTCCGTGAGGAGCGCGTGCTGGCGCACGCCCTGCCCTTTGCCTCGGACGCATGGCTCGCCACCGCCAAGCACGCCCAGGCGCGGATCGCCGAGGAAGTGACCGCCGAGCAGGCCCGCCTGCTCAACCTGCGGGAACTGGCGCGCGAGGCCTATGGCACCTTCCGCGCGATCGAAAGCGCCGCAGAACGCTTCCGCGCCGATGCCGAGCGCGAAGCCGAAGCCGCCGAACAGGCGGCGATCGATGACATTGCCGCGGCGCGCTTCCTGCGCGAGCGCAAGCGGATGCTGGTGAAGGCCGCATGATCCACCGTACCGACCTTGCCGCGCTCACGCCGGCGCAGCGCGCCAACGTGATCTACGCGCAGGCCCAGTCCGAACTCTCGACCCGGCTGTGGCGCGCCGCGATCGGCGATGGCGACCGCGACAACGACAAGACCCGCTCGCCGCTGGGCGGTGGATCGGACATGGCGATGGATTCGCTGCTGGAGCTGCTCGGCACCCAGGCGCCAAAATCGGCCAAGGGCAAGTGCAAGTGCCAGTGTTCCTGCTCGTGCCATGACGATGAGGACGCGCCCGACGACATCGCCGCGCTCGCCAAGCGTGCCCTGACCGGCGCGCATGCGGCCGCCGCAGTGGACCGCGGCACCCTGCCCGGCACGGGTTCGATCGTCAGTGCGCTTTCCACGGGCGGATCTGCCAAGGGCGGCGAGGCCACGGGCCCGCTCGCGCTCGGCAGCAACGCCCGCTACGCCGACACCCTCGCCGCCGCCGAGGCGCGCAGCGGCATCCCTCGCTCGGCGATCGCCGCGATCGTCGATGCCGAAGCCGGCAAGGGGCAGGACGGCAGCTGGAACCCGCTGTCGCGCAACCCGCGTTCGAGCGCGGCCGGGCTCGGCCAGTTCCTCAGCGGCACCTGGCAGACGCTCGCCGAACAGGGCGGTACCTGGCTGAACGATGTCGCCAAGGCACGCGGCTGGCTTACCGAGAAGGGCAAGGTAGATCCGGCGCGCCGCAGCGAACTGCTCGCGCTCCGCTACGATCCGCAGGCGTCGATCCTGAGCGTCGCTGACATGGCGAAGAACAATCTGCAACATTTCGAATCGGCGGGCCTCAACGTGCGCGCCGATTCGGAAACCCTCGCCAAGGCGGCCTATCTCGGCCACCATTTGGGGCTGGGTGATGCAAAGAAGTTTCTTGCCGGCAATATTGATGCAGAGCGTGCCCGCACGTTACTTGCCGCCCAGGTGGGCGGAACGGCGGCCGATCAGCGCATCGCCCATGCCGGCGATGCCACCCGTGCCCATCGGCAATGGTTACTCGATTTCATCGATCGCCACGTCCAGCCGGACAAATTCGCCTCGTAAAACCGCCACTTAGGCCGTTTTCGCAGTCGTTAGCGAACCCGCTAAACAGCGGTTAACCATCATTTTTTCAGGCACTTGGCTCGCCAAGCGAATCGGCGTTGCTATAAAGATTGGGAGTGCGTGTGCGGGAAACTACCTAAGCCCCGGATTAGCACTCCTTTAAAGGTTTCAGACGAAATGTGTCTCCTGTCGACGGCGCCGAAACGATCGGACCGGCGCTGAACCAGGGGAATACAGATGTCGAAGATCACGATCGCTCTCGAGGCCGCAGTCCAAACCGTCATCGAGAACTCGCCGAAGGACGGCAAGCAGACCAACCGTCAGCGCGCTGAAATCGATCGCGCCTTTGCCCGCATCCTGAAGCTGATCGCCCCCCGCATCCGTCACTTCATCCGCCAGTACGGCCTGACCGCGCACTGGGACGACGCCGAGCAGTGCTGCGCCATTGCCGTGCACCGCGCCATCCAGGCCTATGAGCCGGAAAAGGCCCAGTTCACCACCTTCGTCAACTGGCAGATCCGCGGTGAGCTGCAGAGCCTGCGCTTCCGCCTGATGACCGATCAGCGCCCCTCGGCGAAGAAGGTTGAAGCCACCACCGTGTCGCTCTCCGCCATGGTCAGCTCCGCCGATGGCGACGAAATGTCGCCCGAAGCGATGATCGAGGACGAGGACGCGCTGGAGCGCACCGAGAGCGCCGCGTCGGACTATCTCGCCGATGGCGCGATTGCCTCGCTGATCGAGGCCTATGTCGATCACCTCCGCAAGGTGGGCATCGAGCAGCTCCGCCGCCGTCCCCGCCCGAAGCGGGAAGAAGCAGCCCTTCGCCGCGAAGGCCCGCGTCTCCGCACCGCCACCCACGGCATCGATCCGGCCGAGCTGGAGAAGCTGGAAGCCAAGCTGGAGCGCGATCGTGAGATCGTCGCCCGCCGCGTGTTCCAGACCGCCACGCTCGACGACCTGTCGATGGAGACCGGCGTGACCAAGGAACGCGTCCGCCAGATCACCAAGCGCGCCGCCAAGGTGATCGCCGAGATCGCCGCCGCCGATCCGCGCTTCTCGGTGATGGCCGAATATGGCGAGCCCGCCACCGCCAAGCGCCGCCAGCCGGCCGCTGCCCGCAACGCCACGCCGATCCTGCCGGACGCCAGCCAGCCGCACAACCTGCTGTCCAGCGTCGTCGCGATCGACGCCGCGAGCATCGAAACGGTGGTTGCCGCCGAGGCGAACCGCGAGACCGTGGAAGCGATTGCGATCGCCGCCGCCCCGCTTGCGAACCGCGCAGCACTGCATTGATGCCCGATCGGGGCAAAAGCGTCCTATAAGGGAAGGGTAACCTTCCTCCGGAACGACCAATGCCCCGAAACCCCCAGACGATCGGCCGAGGTGCGATGCAGATGCTACCCCGGTCGAACTACAAGCTGACCGAACTGGCCGAGGAAATGGTGCGCTGCGCGCAGCCGTTGCTCCCGGCCGGCGGTCGGCTTTTTCTGGGTCTGCAGCAGGAAACCGATGGCTCGCTGCGGATGATCTGGTGGCGCGGCGACGATTTCCGCCTGGTCGCCGAGATCGACGCCACCCCCGAGGGCTTCTGCCCCGAGGATAGCGACGAAGGCGCGCTGCAGGACGCGGCCGCTGCCTGCATCACCTACCTCTCCGGCCGCTGGCCCACCCCGCCCCGCCGGCTGGGCGTGATTACCGACGGCATCGGTGTCGCCTTCTCGCCCGCCCGCCCCGCCGTCGCCGAGCCCGGCTGGCTGATGGACCATGCCGGCGGCAAGGCCGCGCTCACCGCGATCCTGCCGCTCGACGGCGAAGGCCCTTGCGCGCTGCTATGCGCGCCCCCGGAGACGGCTTCGTTTCATTGAGCGTTTGATCCTCCCCTGGGGGCAACTGTGATGGTCACTCGAGCGCGATAGGCTGCCTTTTACGGATCATGGCGTTGAGGATGACGAGAAGTTGTCTGGCGACAGCGATGAGGATGGTCTTGGGTGATTTGCCCTTGGCACGCATCC
>NZ_JBEPMH010000007.1:0-239607 GCF_040545665.1 Sphingomonas trueperi
CATTCAATCCTCCCCGGCACGGGGAGGGGGACCATCGGCGCCAGCCGATGGTGGAGGGGGGTTGCCACAGGCGGCGTCCCTCGTGGAGGCCCCCCCCCCCCCCCCCCCCGCGGCGGGGGGGGCCCCCCCCCCCCCCCGGGGGGGGGGGGGGGGGGGGGGGGGGGCCCCCCCGGCATCCGCGACCGACTCGAGTGTGGAGAGCGGGGGCCCACCCCCTAGCCCCCTCCCGCTTGCGGGAGGGGGAATCAGCCGGCTCCAGCGTTCGGCCAGGCGCCGCCCATTCTCCGCCCGCTGGCCGCGCTCGCCCTTCCAGCGACGCAGGCGCAGTTCGAGATCGGCGTCATTGCCCCCCAGCCCGCGCTCGCCGAGCAGCACCGCCACCTCCGCCGCGGTCCGCGCCATGCCGCGTTCGCTCGCGCGCACCAGCATGTGCCCCAGCCTCGGCGGCAGCGGTAGGCGGGCGATCGCCTTGCCATGCTCGGTAGGCCGCCCGTCGCCGTCGATCGCCTCCAGCGCCCCCAGCCGCGCCCGCGCCTCGGCGATGGCGGCCTCGGGCGGCGGATCGAGCCAGGCGAGCTGGCTGGGATCGGTCACCCCCCACAGCGCGCAATCGAGCATCAGCGCCGACAGGTCGGCCTCGAGGATCTCGGGCGGATCGAAGCGCGGCAGCCCCGCCGTCGCCGCCTCTTCCCACAAGCGGTAGGCGCTCCCCGGCCCCTGCCGCGCCGCACGCCCTGCCCGCTGCGTCACCGCCGCCTGGCTGGCGCGCTCGGTGACCAGCCGCGTCATCCCCGCCGCGCGATCGTAGCGCGGCCGCCGGGCCAGCCCCGAGTCGACCACCACGCGGATGCCGTCGAGCGTCAGCGAGGTCTCGGCGATCGAGGTCGCCAGCACGATCTTGCGCCGCCCCTCCGGATCGGGCGCGATCGCGGCGCGCTGGGCGGCGGGCTCCAGGCTGCCGTGCAGCCGGTGGAGCACCGCGCCGCCGATGTCACCGAGCCGCTCGGCGGTTCGCTCGATCTCCGCAACGCCGGGCAGGAAGGCGAGGATGCCCCCTTCCTCCTCGCGCAGCGCCAGCCGCACCGCTGCCGCCACTGAATCCTCGATCCTCGCCTCCGCCGCGCGCCCGAGATGGCGCAGCGTCAGCGGAAAGCTGCGCCCTTCGCTCTCCACCACCGGCGCATCGCCCATCAGTCCCGAGAAGCGGCTGCCGTCGAGCGTCGCCGACATCGCGACCAGCCGCAGATCCGGCCGCAGCGCGCCCTGCGCATCGAGCGCCAGCGCCAGGCCGAAATCGCTGTCGAGGCTGCGCTCATGCACCTCGTCGAACAGCACCGCGGAGACGCCCGCCAGCTCGGGATCCGCCTGGATGCGATTGACGAAGATGCCCTCGGTGACCACCGTCACCCGCGTCGCCGCCGAGCGCTTCGTATCCATCCGCGTGGCATAGCCGAAGGTCTTGCCGACGCCCTCCCCCGCCAGCGCCGCCATCCGCTCCGCCGCCGCGCGCGCCGCGAGCCGGCGCGGGGAGAGAAGCAGGATCTTGCCGGTGCACCAGGCCTCGCCGAGCAGCGCCGGTGCCACCGCCGTGGTCTTGCCAGCGCCGGGCGGCGCCACCAGCACCGCGTTGCTCGCCTCCCGCAACGCTTCGAGCAGCGCCGGCAAAACAGCGTGGATCGGCAGGGAGGGAGTCATGCGGCTGCAACCATTCGGGACAAGCGTGGTTAGGCGGACTCACCGCCAGAGGAGCGCGACATGGCACGAATCCTTTCCCAGTTCACCATTACCCCGGACAGCGACGGCGATTACACGCTGCATCTGGAAGACGAGGACGGCGAGACCATCGAGATGACGGCGAGCTACGAGCAGCTCGACCTGATCGTCGAGAGCATCGAAGAGGTGCTCGACATGGACGAGGAAGACGCGCTCGAGGTCGATGAGGACGACGGCGCGGAAAAGTCGACCGAAGAGTAACCCGAAATCCGGTCGGCGCGCGTCAGTAGGCGCGCGCCACCGCGAATTCCACGGCCTCGACCATCGCGTCCTTCGCCTCGCAGGCGCGGAAGCCGCCCAGCGCGTCGATCGCGCGCTGGCCATAGTGGCGGGCACGGGCGAGCGTGTCGTCCACTGCACGGCAGCTCTGCACCAGCCGGATCGCCTCGGCGAAATCCTCGTCCGCGATACGGCGGCCCGAAATCGCTTCCTTCCAGAAGCCGCGCTCCGCCTCGTTGCCGCGCGCATAGGCGAGGATCACTGGCAGGGTCATCTTGCCTTCGCGGAAATCGTCGCCGGCATCCTTGCCCATGGTCGACGCATCGGAGACGTAATCAATCGCGTCGTCGACCAGCTGGAAGGCGATGCCGAGGTTGCGGCCATAGGCGTCGAGCGCGAGCTCCTCCGCCTCGGGACGCTCGGCCACCACGCCCGCCACGCGGCAAGCGGCGGCGAACAGCGCCGCGGTCTTGGCGCCGATGATGTCGAGATAGCGATCCTCGGACAGGTCGATCCGGCGCACCGCGGTGAGCTGGTTGACTTCACCCTCGGCGATCACCGCGCTGGCGTTCGACAGGATGTGGAGCGCCTTCAGGCTCTCCGCCTCGACCATCAGCTCGAACGAGCGGCTGAACAGGAAGTCGCCGACCAGCACGCTGGCGGGGTTGCCCCAGATGATGTTGGCGGTGCGGCGGCCGCGGCGCAGGTCCGAGCTGTCGACCACGTCGTCATGGAGCAGCGTCGCGGTGTGGATGAATTCCACCGCGGCCGCCAGCTTGTGGTGCCGCGTGCCCGAATAGCCGAGCAGCCGGGCGCTCGCGAGCGTCAGCATCGGCCGCATCCGCTTGCCGCCGCCGGCGATCAGATGGCCGGCGAGTTCGGGGATCAGCGGGATCTCGGACTGCATGCGATCGAGGATCACCGCGTTGACCAGGTTCATGTCCTGGGCGACCAGCGCCATGATCGGATCGAGCGAAGGCTGGGTTCGCGAGCCCAGGCGGTGGACGGTTGCGCTCATATGCATCGAGCCTCTGGCCTTTGTGCATTGCAAAGGCAAGAGGTGCTTGCATGGCCGTGCCGCAGCGGCAAAAGAGATTGCCATGACCGACGCGACGCTGACCCGCTTTCGCCAGAGCATCGACAATATCGATGCGGCGCTCGTCTTCATGCTCGCCGAGCGGTTCAAGGTGACCCAGGCGGTGGGACGCTACAAGGCCGAGTCCGGGCTGCCGCCCGCCGACCCCGGCCGCGAGGAAGCGCAGATCGCCCGGCTGCGCGCGCTGGCACAGGACGCCGATCTCGACCCCGAATTTTCCGAGAAATTCCTGCGCTTCATCATCGACGAGGTGATCCGGCACCATCGCCAGGCGCAAGAAGCCGGAACCGCGCCCGGAACCGCCGGGGCCTGACTCCGTTGCTGGGCGTGAAACCCATGGGGGCAAGCGCTTGAGCGACGATTATCTGATCTTCCGGCCCGACGATGTCGACCTGGCCCGCTCGCCGCTGCGCGAGGGGGTGGACGAGGCGACCTACGTTCTGGGCGCCTTCAACCCCGGCTTCGCGCGGCTGCCGAGCGGCAATCTGCTGCTGATGGTGCGCGTGGCTGAGGCGCTGCGCGATGCGGTGGTCGACGGCCATGCGCGGGCGATTCGCTGGACGCCCTCGGGCTATGTGCTCGATCGCCACCCGGTGGCGGGGCTCGACATGGCCGACCCGCGCCAGTTCGCGCTCAAGGACCGCAACCCCCGGCTGCTCGGGCTGACCTCGCTGTCCTGGCTTTTGCCGGTGGAGCTCGACGCCGATGCCCGCACGGTGGTGGCGGTGCATTACGACAAGGCGATCGCGCCCTCGGCCTCCTACATGGACTATGGCGTCGAGGATGCGCGGATCACGCGGATCGACGGCACCTATTGGATGACGGTGTGCGGCGTCTCCGCCGAACGGCACTGCACCGCGATGTATCGCTCGACCGATGGGCTCGAGTGGCAGCTGCTGGGCGTCGTGCTCGACCACCAGAACAAGGACATGCTGCTGTTCGAGGGGCGGATCGGCGGCTTCTTCCACGCGCTGACCCGGCCGCTGGGCGAGGTGTATTTAGCCTATCCGGACGATTCCCCCTGGCTGGGTGGCCCCTCGATCAACCTCGCCCGCTCGCCCGACGGGCTGCACTGGAAGCCCCTCGACCAGCCGGGGATCCGTGCGCGCAAGCGATCGACCTCGAACCAGCGGATCGGCGGCGGCAGCCAGCCGGTGCTCACCGATGCGGGCTGGCTGCTGATCTACCACGGGGTGGAGAAGCGCGACGCCGTCGGCATCTATCGCAGCTTCTGGGCACTGCTCGACCGCGACGATCCCAGCGTGCTCCTGCGGCAGGAAGACACCGTGCCGCTGCTGGAGGCCAATCCGGCGCTGACCGCGGATATCGCGCACCAGCTCTATCTCCCGACGCCGGTGGTGTTCACCACCGGGCTGGTCGATGCGGGGGATCGCTACATCGTCGCGAGCGGCGAGGCGGATCTGGCCTGCCGGATCACGCATATTCCCAAAGAGCGATTCCGGTGACGTGCGCCCTAGATCCTCCCCGGAATGGGGAGGGGGACCATGCGCAGCATGGTGGAGGGGGGCTTCCGCACCGGATGCCCTTGCCGTGCTCCCCCTCCACCACGCGGCTGCACCGCGCGGTCCCCCTCCCCGTTCCGGGGAGGATCCAAGGATGACATCCATGACCGAACCGCTGTGGTGGCAAAAGGGCGTGATCTACCAGGTCTATCCGCGCTCCTTCGCCGATTCGAACGGCGACGGCATCGGCGATCTGGCCGGAGTCACAGCCCGGCTCGACTATTTCGTCGATCTCGGCGTCGACGCGGTGTGGCTATCGCCGATCTTCCCCTCGCCGATGGCCGATTTCGGCTATGACGTGGCGGACTATTGCGGGATCGATCCGCGCTTCGGCACGCTCGCCGACTTCGATACGCTCCGCGACGCGGCGCACACGCGCGGGCTGAAGCTGCTGCTCGATTTCGTCCCCAACCACAGCTCGAGCGAACATCCCTGGTTCCTCGAAAGCCGGTCCTCGCGCACCAGCCCCAAGCGCGACTGGTATATCTGGCGCGACCCCGCGCCCGATGGTGGGCCGCCCAACAACTGGCAGAGCTATTTCGGCGGCAGCGCCTGGGAATGGGACGACGCCACCGGCCAATATTATCTTCACCAGTTCCTGAAAGAGCAGCCCGAGCTCAACTGGCGCAACCCCGATCTACGCGCGGCGATGCTGGACGCCATGCGCTTCTGGTTCGATCGCGGCGTCGACGGCTTCCGCATCGACGTGCTGTGGCTGGCGATCAAGCATCCGGATTTTCCCGACAACCCCGCCAATCCGGACTGGCGCGAGGGCATGCAGGACATCGAGCGGCTGCTGCCGACCCATTCCGCCGACCAGCCCGAGATGGTGGAGATCATCGCCGCGATGCGCGACATGGCGGAGGAGTATCCCGAGCGCGTTCTGATCGGCGAGATCTACCTGCCGATCCCCCGCCTCGTCGCCTATTATGGCGCGGGCGGGAACGGCGTGCACCTGCCCTTCAACTTCCATCTGCTCGATGCGCGGTGGGACGCCGCGGCGCTGGCCACGCTGATCGCGGAGTATGAAGGCGCGCTGCCGGCCGATGGCTGGCCCAACTGGGTGCTCGGCAACCATGACAAGCCGCGGGTCGCGTCGCGGGTGGGACCCGAACAGGCGGCGGTGGCGATGATGCTCCTGCTCACCCTGCGCGGCACGCCGACGCTGTATCAGGGCGATGAGCTCGGCATGTCCAATGTCGCCATCCCGCCCGACCGGGTGCGCGACCCACAGGCGCTGCGCGAGCCCGACACCGCCTTCAACCGCGACGAAGTCCGTACGCCGATGCCCTGGGATGCAAGCGCGCATGCCGGGTTCAGCAGCGTCGAGCCGTGGCTGCCGCTCAATCCCGATTGGGCGACACGCAACGTGATGGCGCAGCGTGACGCGCCGGACTCGATGCTGGCCTTCACCCGCGCGCTGCTCCAGCTACGGCGGGCGCATCCGGCGCTGTCGGTGGGGAGCTGGCATGCGGTGTCGAGCGACGGCGCGGTGCTGGCGTACGAGCGCCGGCATGGCGACGCGCGCGTGCTGGTGGCACTGAACCTGTCGAATGCGCCGCAGACGCTGGCGTTGCCGGAGTGGGCCGGGACGCTCACGCCTGCGCTCACTACGCCCACCACCCGTCATCCCCGCGGAGGCGGGGATCCATTTGCCAGTGCGGCCGGGGATGGCGCCGAAGCGTTCCAACCAATGGATTCCCGCCTTCGCGGGGATGACGGCGGGATTGTGGATGGCGCTGTCCTCTACCTCGCCCCCAACCAAGGCATCCTGCTCGCATGATCACCCTCCCCGTGCCCCTGCGAAAGCAGGGGCCTAGAGCCCCGAGCGATTCGCTCTCCTACCCTGGGCCCCTGCTTTCGCAGGGGCACGAGCGGAAAAGGGGCACCCTCGCATGAAGATCGCCATGCTCGCGCCGATCGCCTGGCGCACCCCGCCGCGGCATTACGGCCCATGGGAGCTGGTGACGAGCCTGCTCACGGAGGCGCTGGTCGCCAAGGGCGTCGACGTCACGCTGTTCGCCACGCAGGATTCGGTCACCACCGCCCGCCTCGCCGGAGTGGTGCCGCGTGGCTACGAGGAAGACCCGGCGATCGACGCGAAGGTGTGGGAATATGCCCACCAGTCGCACCTCTTCGCCCGGGCGGGCGAATTCGACCTGATCCACAACCAGGCAGATTTCCCCGCCCACGCCTATGCGCCGCTGATCGACACCCCGATGGTGACGACGATCCACGGCTTCTCCTCCGAGCGCATCCTGCCGATGTACAAGCCGTTCGAGGAGCGCGTGCACTATGTCGCGATCTCGGATGCCGATCGGCACCCGGCGCTGCGCTATGCCGCGACGATCCACCACGGCATCCCGCTCGACGAATTCGCCTTCGATGCGCAGGGCAGCGACGACCTGCTGTTCTTCGGCCGCATGCACCCGGACAAGGGCGCGGCCGAAGCGATCGCCGTCGCCCAGGCGACCGGCCGCCGGCTCGACCTCTACGGCATCGTTCAGGACCAGGGCTATTTCGAGCGCGAGGTGCAGCCGCATCTCGATGACCGTATCGTCTATCACGGCCCCGTCGGCGGCGAGGAACGCATCCGCGCGCTCGGCAATGCCCGCGCCCTGCTCCACCTGATCAACTTCGACGAACCCTTCGGCCTGTCGGTGATCGAGGCAATGGCCTGCGGCACGCCCGTCATTGCGGTCCGCCGCGGCTCGATGCCAGAGCTGATCGATGACGGCGCGACCGGAATCCTCGTCGGTTCGGCCGACGAGGGAGTGGAGGCGGTCGAGCGCGTTGCCTCGATCGACCGCGCCGCCTGCCGCCGCGCGATCGAGGCGCGCTTCTCGGTGGAGGCGATGGCGGACGCCTATATCGCGCTCTACCGCCGCATCCTCGGGCGGTAAAGTCAGCGCACGCCGAGCAGGGTCAGCGCGCGGGCGAGATCGGCCTGGCGGAAGGGTTTGGGGAGATGCGCGAAGTCGCGCCCCAGCCCTTCGACATCGGCATAGCCCGAGACGATCAGCGTCGGCAGCTTGCCTAGCCGCGCCTGCACTTCGCGCGCCAGCTCGGTGCCGGTCATTCCCGGCATCAGATGATCGGTGACAAGCAGGTCCGGCGCCAGTCCCTTGTCGAGCATCGCCAGCGCCGCCTCGGCGGAGTCCGCCAGCTGCACCTGATAGCCGAGCGCGCGCAGCATCTCGGCGGCAGTGCCGCGCACCATATCCTCGTCGTCGACCAGCAGCACCGTGCCGGCGCCGTCATGCGGCTCGTGGCGCTGCGGGGCTTCGTGGACGGCAAGCGCCTCGGCGCTGACCGGCAGCCATAGCTCGACCTCGGTGCCTTCGCCGAGGCGGCTCGACAGCCCCATCGTGCCGCCCAGCTGGCTCGCCAGGCCGTGCACCATCGACAGGCCCAGCCCGGTGCCGCGGCCGACGCCCTTAGTCGAGAAGAAGGGCTCGATCGCGCGGGCGAGCGTGCCTGCGTCCATCCCCGATCCGGTGTCGCGCACCGCCAGCCGCACATAACGCCCCTCGGCGAGCGGCGTCGGCGCGTCGCCCGCGTCGCCCAGCCCCAGCCGCACTTCGAGCGCGCCACCCTCGGGCATCGCGTCGCGCGCATTCACCGCGAGGTTGAGCAGCGCCATTTCGAGCTGGTTGGCATCGGCACGAGCGGGCGGCAGCGCCTCGGGCTTGGTGACCGACAGCGCGATCTTGGGGCCCAGCGTGCTGGCGAGCAGCGGCACCATGCCCTCGACCAGCGCCGCCATGTCCACCGGCGCGGGCTGGAGCGGCTGGCGCCGGGCGAAGGCGAGCAGCCGCTGTACTAGCGTGCTCGCCCGCTCGGCCGACCGCATCGCGCCGTCGAGCAGCCGATGGAGCACCGGATCGTCGCCGCGCTTGCGCAGGATCAGGTCGAGGCTGCCAATGATCGGGGTCAGCAGGTTGTTGAAGTCGTGCGCGACGCCGCCGGTCAGCTGGCCCATCGCCTCCATCTTCTGGCTCTGGCGCAGCGCCGCCTCGGTCTCGTGGAGCGCGGCGGTGCGTTCCTCGACGCGGCGTTCGAGCGTCTCGTTGGCAGCGCGGACGTCGGCGAGCAGCCCGGCATTGTCGATCGCCACCGCGGCCTGGGCGGCGAGGCTGCGCGCCAGTTCCTCATGCCGCGCGGTGAAGCGGCCGGGCAGCGGGTGGCCGAACAGCAGCCCGCCCAGCACCGAACGGTCCCGCGAGACCACCGGCACCGCGAGATAGCTGGTGATCACGGGATGGCCCGGCGGCATGCCGTGATGCGGCGCGTTGCGGCCATAATCGGCCTCGCGGGTCACGTCGTCGGAGCGCATCACCACATTGTGGAAGATCGGCTTGAAAATGGCGGTCGCGCGCGGTCGGCCCAGCGATTCGAAGCGCGCGCGATCCTCGCCGGAGAGGGTGAACAGGTGCAGCCGCTCGCCGCTCTCGTCCATGACGTTGTGGAAGAAAGCGCCGACGCTCGCGCCGGTGAGTTCCACCCCGGCATCGGTGAGCATCTGCACCAGCCGTTCGAGATCATGCTCGGCCGACAGCGCCGCGCCGACGCGGTTGAGCGTCTCCAGCGCGGCCTGGGCGCGGCGTTCCTCGCTGACGTCCTCGCACGAGATCGCGATCTGGTGGACCTTGCCCTCCCAGTCGTAGATCGGCACCCAATTCTGCCGCCAGGTGGAGGTGCCGTCGGGCCGCCCGCGCGTCGGGCCGGTGATCTCGATGCCGAGCAGCGGCTCGCCGCCCAGCACCCGGAGCAGCGCGGCCACCACCTGGTCGCTCAGTTCGGGGACGATCTCGCTGACATGGCGGCCGATATGCGCGGCGACGGGAAGGCCGTTCCATTCGGCGAGCTGGCGGTTGATCCGCAGGTAGCGCAGATCGGTATCGAGCACCGCGAGCCCCACCGGCGAGTTGTCGTACATCACCGCGAGTTCGTCGGCCTGTTCGCGGGCGAGCCCCTCGCTCGCCCGCAGCGCCGCCTCGCTGTCGCGCAGCCGACGATCGGCCTTCACCCGCTCGGTCGTCTCGGAGACGACCGACATCACCCCGCCGACCGATCCGTCTTCGTCGCGCACCGGCGACATCGAGATGTCGAAATAGACGATTTCGCCGAAGCCATAGCGCTCGGTGTAAAAGCGGCGGTCGCGCGCCGAGAGCGTCTTGCCGGTCGTTCGCACATAGTCGAGCATCGGCCCCAGCTCGTCCCAGGTCTCGGCCCAATAGGGCTGGGCGGCGCTGCCCAGGGCGCCCGGATGCTTGTTGCCGATCGTCTGGGCATAAGCGGGGTTGTAGAGCGCGACATAGTCCGGCCCCCAGAAGATCGCGATCTGCGCGTGCGACGGCAGCACCAGCGCCAGCGCGTCGCGCAGGCTGCGCGGCCAGCTATCGGGCGGGCCGAGCGGCGAATCGCTCCAGCCCCGCGCTGCGATCAGACGATCGAGCGGTGTCGCGCCGGGGGCATCCAGGCCCGCCGGCGGGTTCATCCCTCGGCGGGCACGATCGGATTGATGTCGCGGCGGGGACCGGGCGTGCGCCGGTCGAGCGCGGCGCGGATGCGGTCGGCCAGCTGTTCGCGGCGATACGGCTTGCCGATCACGTCGAGGTTGGAGCCGCGCGGAATGTCGGCGACCAGATCCTCGTTATAGCCGGTGGTCATCAGCACCGGCGTTTCCGGATGGGTCTTGCGGAACTGTTCGACCAGCTCGAGCCCGCTCATGCCGCCGGGCATGACGATATCGGTGAACAGCAGGTCGATCGTCTCGGTCTTGAGCCGCTCCAGCGCCTCCTCGCCGCTCGCCGCGAGCACGACGCGGTAGCCGAGCGCGGCGATCTGCTCCTGCGCCAGGGCGCGGACATCGTCGCTGTCCTCGACCAGCAGGATCGTCTCGCTGCCGCCGGTCGCGCCCTGGCCGCTCGCCTGTTTCGGCGCCGGCGCAGCGGGCGCGGATCCGGTCATGGCATTGGCAACCGGGAACAACATGCGGATCTCGGTCCCCTCGCCGGGCGTGCTGTCGATCTCCAGCCGCCCCAGCGATTGCTGGACGAAACCATGGACCATCGCAAGGCCCAGACCGGTGCCGCGCTCAGCACCCTTGGTGGTGAAGAAGGGCTCGATCGCGCGGCGGCGGACATTGTCGGGCATGCCGGTGCCCTCGTCGCGGACGGTGAGGACGACATATTCGCCCTCGGGCAGCTGGTGCATCGGCGCGTCGCCGTTGAGCTTCCACAGCCGTGTCGCGATGGTGACGGTGCCGCCCTTGGGCATGGCGTCGCGCGCGTTGAGCAGCACGTTGAGGATCGCCATCTCCAGATGGGTGGGATCGATCTGCACCGCCGGCAGCCGCCGTTCGAGCGTCGTCACCAGCCGGATCTGCGCGCCGACGGTGTTGTCGAGCAGATCGCCGAAATCATGGATCAGCTGGTTCATGTCGACGGTCTTGGGCTCGAGCCGCGTCTTGCGCGCGAAGGCGAGCAGCTGGCGGGTGAGCTTCGATCCGCGATCGGCGGCGCGTGCGGCGTTGTTGAGCAGTCGCTGGTGCCGGTCGTCCTCGACCTGGCTGGCGACGATGTCGATATTGCCCGACACGACCTGGAGCAGATTGTTGAAATCGTGCGCGAGACCGGCGGTGAGCTGGCCGATCGCCTCCATCTTCTGCGCCTGGCGGAAGGATTGTTCGGATTCGCGGCGCCGCGTCACGTCGAGCTGGCTGGCGAAGAAATAGAGCAGCTCGCCATCGGGCCCGAGCACCGGCGCGATGAACACCGCGTTCCAGAACGAGCTGCCGTCGCGGCGATAGTTGATCAGTTCCAGCGCGATCGCTTCCTTAGCGTCGATCGCGGCGCGCAGCTCGGCCACCGCGTCGCGATCGGTCTCGACGCCCTGGAGGAAACGGCAGTTGCGACCGAGGATTTCGTGCTCCTCATAACCGGTGAGGTCGAGGAACGCCTTGTTGGCGAAGACGATCGGATTGTCCGGCTGGTTCGGATCGGTGAGCGTCATCGGCATGCGCGTCATCTGCAGCGCCGCGAAGAATACCGTGCTGCGATCACCGAGGCCGGGCGTGCCGATGACCGCGCGCTTCCAATGGTGCGTCGGATGGTTGCCCGTCGGGCTGTAGGAGGTCGAGTCGTTTAGGTCGCCGGCCGATTCTCCGGTCGCGGCGGGCTTATGCTCGTCGTCGTTCTGCACGCGTCTGGCTTCCTCGTGATCACAGCAACCCGCCAGACAAATGCGCGAAACGCCGTTTCGGTTGCGAACCTTTTGGAAGCATACGGAATTTCAGGGGCGCCGCCAGTCCAGTTGCGACCAGCCGCGCGCTTGGGCAAGCTGCGCCAGGGGGCCATGCGCATTGACCGCGAACGCCTCGTCCGCCCAGCCGAGCAGCGGTGCATCCGAGACATGGTCGGAATAGGCGCGGACGTAACAGTTAGCTCGGTGGAGACCCTCTGCCGCCAACCAATTTTCGATCATGTGGAGCTTTACGGGCCCGTAACAGTTCTCGCCCTCGAGTTCGGAGAGAATATGCCCTTGCCCGTCCCGCTTCGCATTGGTGGCGATCACGTCGTCGAAGCCCAGCCTCTTGCCGATCGCCTCGGCATAGTAGCGGTGCGAGGCGGTTGCCATCACCAGCCGGTAGCCGGCGGCGCGATCGGCTTCGATCTGCGCGCGGGCACCTTGCAGTACGCCCTTCTGCAGCTCCAGATCGGCGAACGCCTCGGCCACCGCGGTCATCTCGGCGGGCGGCAGCGCCCGGCCGAGCAGCAGCCGGTGCGACAGGCGCTTGAGCCCGGCGCGATCGATCCGGCGCGCGAGATAGGCGAGGCCGGCCAGCCCCACCACCGGGAACAGCCCCAGCCGCCACGGCGCGCGGGTCCGCGCGACGTGCAGCAGGAACCGCGTCCAGGTCGGTTTCGCGGTGATGGTCTTGTCCATGTCGTAGATGGCGAGGCGTTGCATTGCGCTCTCTAGCCACGGAGGAACTTGCCGTTCCAGCCAGAATCGCGGAAAGGGGGTTTCGATGAGGGCACCCGCCGACTTTGAACGGTCCGAGGACAACGGTGAGGCGGTGCTCCGCTTCTCCGGCAATCTTTCGCTTGCCTGCCTGGGCGACCTGCCCGCGCGGCTGGAAACGGTGGAGGGCGGCGTCGCCCGCCTCGACCTCAGCGACGTCGGCCGGATGGATACGGTCGGCGCCTGGGTGGTCCACCGCTTCGCCCGCGATCGCGGCGCCAAGATCGAGGGGCTGAACGCCGACGAGCAGCATCTGCTCGACCAGGTGATCGCCGCCGAACATCCCATCCAGCTGCCGCCGCCGCCGCAAGGGTCGGTCACCCGCGCGCTCGACGAGATCGGCAAGGCGGTGATCAACTCGGGCCGGACGCTCTACGGCCTGCTCGGCTTCATGGGCGCGACGGTGCTCGCCTTCTGGCACGTCATCACCCATCCGCGCCGCTTCCGCTTCAACGCGACGGTGCAGCGCTTCGAGGTGGTCGGCGTCGGCGCGCTCGGCATCATCGGGCTAATGAGCTTCCTGATCGGCATCGTCATCGCCCAGCAGGGATCGGTGCAGCTGCGCCAGTTCGGCGCCGAGATCTACACGATCAACCTGCTCGGACGGCTGACGCTGCGCGAGCTCGGCATCCTGATGACCGCGATCATGATCGCCGGCCGTTCGGGATCGGCCTTCGCCGCGCAGATCGGCACGATGAAGCTCACCGAAGAGATCGACGCGATGCGCACGATCGGCGTCTCGCCGATGGAGGCGCTGGTGCTGCCGCGCGTCTTCGCGGTGGTGTTCATGCTGCCGCTGCTCGGTTTCTACGCCTCGATCATCTCGATCCTCGGCGGCGGGCTGCTCTGCTGGGTGGACCTCGGCATCACGCCGGTCACCTTCATCCAGCGCATCCGCGAAGTGGTGCCGCTCACCGATCTGTGGGTCGGGCTGGTCAAGGCGCCGGTGTTCGGCGCGATCATCGCCATGGCCGGCTGCTTCCACGGCATGCAGGTGGAAGGCGATGCCGAGCAGGTCGGCCAGCGCACCACCACCGCGGTGGTCCAGGCGATCTTCCTGGTGATCGTGCTCGACGCCTTCTTCGCGGTGTTCTTCACCAATGTGGGCTGGACATGACCGACGCTGCACGCGACGACGACCGCGAAATCATCATCCGCGTCCGCGGCCTGCGCAACGGCTTCGGCGAGCAGATCGTCCATGACGGCCTCGACCTCGATGTGCGCCGGGGCGAGATCCTCGGCGTGGTCGGCGGTTCGGGCACCGGCAAGTCGGTGCTGATGCGCTCGATCATCGGCCTGCAGACCCCGATGGACGGCACGGTGGAGGTGTTCGGCGAGAACACGATCGGCCGCGAGGAAACCGACGCGATCGACATCCGCAAGCGCTGGGGCATCCTGTTCCAGGGCGGCGCGCTGTTCTCGACGCTCACCGTGTCCGAAAACGTCCAGGTGCCGCTCAAGGAATATTATCCGGGGCTCGACCAGGCGCTGCTCGAGGAAATCGCCGCCTACAAGGTGGTGATGACCGGCCTGCCCGCCGAGGCCGGTCCCAAATATCCGGCCGAGCTTTCGGGCGGCATGAAGAAGCGCGCAGGCCTGGCCCGCGCGCTGGCGCTCGATCCGGAGCTGCTGTTCCTCGACGAGCCGACCGCCGGGCTCGATCCGATCGGCGCGGCGGCGTTCGACGAGCTGACCGCGTCGCTCCAGAAGACGCTGGGGCTCACCGTGTTCCTGATCACCCATGATCTGGATACACTCTATGCGATCTGCGACCGCGTCGCGGTGCTGGCGGACAAGCGGGTGATCGCGGTGGGCACGATTCCGGAACTGCTGGCGTTGGACCATCCGTGGATCCAGGAATATTTCAACGGACCGCGCGGCCGCGCTGCGGTCGCGGGCCCGAACCGGCGCGTGCATGAGGATAAGAGGGGCTGATGGAAACGCGTTCCAATCATGTGCTGGTCGGCGCGGTGGTGCTGATCCTGCTCGCCGTGCTGTGCCTGTTCATCGTCTGGCTGTCGCGGCTGGGCGGCGGCGACGAGCGGCAGTACGACATCTTCTTCAAACAGTCGGTCGACGGCCTCAGCCGCGGTTCGTCGGTGAGCTTCTCGGGCGTGCCCGCCGGCACGGTGAAGGACATCCAGTTCTGGCGTCCGGACCCCAGCCTTGTGCGCGTGCGCATCAGCGTGCAGCCCGACGTGCCGATCCTCGAGGGCACCAACGCGACGATCCAGGGCAGCTTTACCGGCCCCAGCACCGTGCAGCTGGACGGCGCGGTGAAGGGCCAGCCGCCGATCGAATGCCCCAAGGACAATCCGCGCGCGACCTGCCCGCTGGGCGTGCCGGTGATCCCGACCAAGGCCGGCGGCCTCGGCGCGCTGCTCAGCTCGGCGCCGAAGCTGCTCGAGCGGCTGACCACGCTCACCGAGCGCGTCTCCGACCTGCTCGACGAGAAGAACCAGGCCTCGATCTCGGGCATCCTCGCCAACACCAACCGGCTGACCAAGTCGCTCGCCGATCGCGGGCCGGAGATCGCCGCGACGCTGGCCGAAACCCGCATCGCGATCCAGCAGGCCGGCGCCGCTGCGCAGCAGATCGGCCAGCTCGCCGCCACGACCGACGGCCTGGTGACGAGCGACATCAAGCCGACCATCGCCAATCTCAACGCCACCATCACCTCGGCGCGCAAGAGCGTCGAGACATTGGATGCGACGATCAGTGATGCCCGGCCGGGGATCCAGGCCTTCTCCAACAAGACCATGCCCGAGGTCGGCCAACTCGTGCAGGATCTGCGCGAGATGTCGATCGCGCTCACCAATGTCGCGCACAAGCTCGATCAGGGCGGAGCCTCCAGCCTGATCGGCGCGCCCGCGCTGCCCACCTACAAGCCGAAGAAGTGAGGTTCCGGATGAACAAGTCCGCCATCGCCGCGCTGCTCGCCGCCGCATCGCTTTCCGGCTGCATCTCCTTCGCCGCCAAGCCGCCCGCCTCGCTGCTCACGTTGCAGCCGGCGGCGGTGCTGCCGGCGGGCGAGGTCCAGCAGTCGGGCACGGTCAAGGCCGTGTCGATCGGCCCGGTCAACGCGCCGCAGGAACTGGCGACGACGCGGGTGCCGGTCCATTCGGGCCCCGGCGGCACCACGATCGCCTATGTGAAGGATGCGCAGTGGGTCGAAGGGCCCGCCAGCCTGTTCGGCCGCCTGCTCGCCGATACCATCGCCGCGCGGACCGGGCGCATCGTGCTCAGCCGCCGCCAGTCGCTGAGCACGCCCAGCGCCAGCCTGGGCGGCGACGTGCGCAGCTTCGGCGTCGATGCAACCAAGATGGAAGCCGTGGTGGTGTTCGACGCGTCGCTCGGCCGCGAGGGCACCCAGGCGTTCGAGCGTCGCCGCTTCGAGGCGCACGTGCCGATCACCGCCGTGACCACCGCCGCCATCGGCCCGGCACTCAACCAGGCCGCCAACCAGGTCGCCGCCGAAGTCTCCGACTGGGTCGGCAAGTAAGCGATCAGGGCCGGCGGCGAATGGCTGCCGGCAGGTCGCAGACGTTGAGCCCCGTCGCCACCGTCGGCGGGGCAGGGTTCTCGCGGAGCGCCAGCATTGCCGCGTAGCGCGGATTGTCGGTCGCGCGGACCTGGAAGTGGGGCCGCTCGTCGGGCGGCAGTTGGCTGGCGAGCCGCACCCAGGCGATGCCGGTACGCTCGGCTGCGGTCGCATAGACGCCCATCGCCGCGTCGCTGCGCGGCAGCGCCGAGAGATATTGCATCCCCTCGATGATGCGCCCGACCACCGTGTAATTGCGGTCTAGCCGCCGCGCCGACTGGCCGATCGGGGTGAACAGCTCCGATCCGGTGCCGGTATCGGGCAGCTGGTCGCGCGCAACGCCGACCATGCCGTAGCAATGGGTGAGCCATGCCGCCTTGCCGTCGCTGGCGATCGGCCAGCCGTCGGCGGTGACGCCGGTCGCGGTCGCATAGGAATCAGGGTTGGAGAGCCGCTGGGCGGGGGTGAAAGCACCGATCTCGAACTCGGCGGGCGGGCGGGTGATCAGCTCGGACGGCAGCGGCTTCTTCTCGGTCGGATCGCCCCATTGCGCGACCCAGTTCTCCTGCACGCGGTAGACGCTCTCGCCGTCCCACCAGCGCGCCGCGGCGAGCTTGCGGATATTGGCGACGTGCGCGGGCGCGAACCGCGCGGCGAGGCGGATCGCGACCTGCTTGCCGCTGGCCAGCTGGATCAGCAGGATCTCGTCGTCGGGAATGTCGTGCCAGTCTTCGGGGGCAGGTTCGGCCGCCGAGGCGGCGGGACGCGGCGGCGCTGCGGTCTGCGGGGCATTCTGGGCGGCGAGCGGCGCGGCGGCGAGGGTCGCGGCGAGGACGAGCAGGGTTTTTGCCATGGTGGGAGCTTGGCACGCCAACGCACGCTTGCCTAGCCGCCCAAGGAACGGTAGGGCCGCGCCTTCCAGGTATCCTGCGGAGCGGTGGCCGAGTGGTCGAAGGCGCTCGCCTGGAAAGTGAGTATACGCCAAAAGCGTATCGAGGGTTCGAATCCCTCCCGCTCCGCCACCTGCGCCCTTTTTGGGGCTCCCCACCCCCCCTAAAACTGCTAAAAATCCGCAGAAATCAGCGGTTTTTTCGTTCCGCTGCGTTTCACTCGATCCGACACGATCTCACGCGAAGTGTGGGGAAAAGTGTGGGGAAGAATGAGGTGGAGGTGGAGGTGGCATGGGAAAGCTCACTGCGCTCAAGATCCGGTCACTGCCCGAACCCGGTCGCTATTCCGACGGGGATGGCCTGTTTCTCGAAATCAATGGCAAGGGAGCAGCCCGCTGGATCCTCCGGGTCCAGAATAATGGGAAGCGCCAGGATATCGGGCTGGGCTCCTCGAAGGTCGTTTCTATCAAAGAGGCCCGGGAAGCCGCTTTCGCTACTCGCCAGAAGATCGCGCAGGGCATCGACCCTGTCGCTGAACGGAAGCAGCAGCGGCAGGTCATTCCGACGTTCCGACGAGTTGCCGAAATGGTCCATGAGGAACACGAGAAGGCTTGGAAGAATGGCAAGCATCAGAACCAGTGGATCGCGACGCTGAAGACTTACGCCTTCCCCAAGATGGGTGACCGATTGGTCAGCGAAATCGAAGGGCCGCTGATCCGGGATGTGCTGGCGCCGATCTGGCTTTCGAAGCCGGAAACTGCGCGCCGCGTCCGGCAGCGCATCGGCACGGTTCTCGACTGGTCGTATGCACGCGGGTTTCGCGCAACCGAAGCGCCGATGCGTTCGCTGTCCAAGGGGCTGCCTCGCTAGCCCAAGAAAGACAACCATTTCGCGGCTCTTCCTTATGCCTCGGTGCCGGATTTCATTGAGAAAGTGGGCGCACGTGAATCGGTGGGCCGCGTCGCGTTGGAGGCGCTGATCCTCACAGCGGCGCGATCAGGCGAAATTCGGGGAGCAACCTGGTCGGAACTCGACCTGAAAGCAGCGTTGTGGACGGTCCCGGCCGAACGGATGAAAATGGGGCGAGTACACGTTGTGCCTCTCGCCCCCCAAGCGGTGGCCGTGTTCGAGCGCGCCAAGAAGTTCAAGGCTGGGGCTAGCGACTTGGTGTTCCCCGGTCAGACCGTGAAGAAGCCGCTCTCGGACATGACACTCCTCAAGATCCTACGGGACATGGATCTCGCGGTGACCGTGCACGGGTTCCGCTCGGCTTTTTGCGATTGGGTGGCGGAGCAGACGGACTATTCGGGCGAGATCGCAGAAGCGCCGCTTGCCCACACGGTCTCGAACAAGGTCTAGGCCGCCTACCGCCGGACAGACTTCCTCGACAAGCGAAGGCTGCTCATGCGCGACTGGGCTGCATTTTGCGCGAAGGCGCGTGATCGAACGATCAGCGAGCAGGTGGAAGCGGGGGAGTCTGAACGAAATTGAAGTTGAACCTCCCATGTGTGCTATTTGAACAATACACATGCGGGAGGTCTCGTTTGCGCTCTTCACTCGCGTTCTGGCTTGCTTGCCTGACAGCCGCTACGACGCTTGGCGGCCCGTCGGCAATGTCGCAGCGAACCGTTTTGGAAGGCGCTGCTCCATGGCCCATCCAAGTCAGCGCGATGGTACCTCACGCTCCCAGCGCTTTTCCGTCCGAAGGCGCGCAACACCTGTTCTACGAGGTGCACCTGACAAATTTCTCGGGGTCGCCTATCCCATTGCGACGTCTCGACGTGATCAATGGCGACGCCCCGGCGGCAGCGCCGCTTGCCAGCTTTTCTGCGGAGGCACTGGCGGCGCTCACGCGCACGGTTGGTCACGAAGATCGCGCGGCGCTGATGCCGATTCCCGCGGGGGGCACCCAGATCGTCTTCGTCGAGGTCAAGATTCGGGAAGGGCAGGCGGTGCCCCGGCATCTCGTCCACCGTATTTCGATCGGCGACGGCACGATCGTCATGGCAGCGATCCCGGTGCGTCGTGCCGTGAAGCTACTCGGGCGGCCAGTCGCGGGGGGCGATTGGATCGCAGCGGACGGCCCGGGCAGCGACCCTGACAACCATCATCGTCGCGGCCTCTTCATCAGCAACGGATCGCTGACCGACTCGCGACGCCTCGCGATCGACTGGAAGGTGATCAGGAACGGCCAATCCTATAGCGGCGACGCGCACGCCGCCGCCTCCTACTTTGCCTATGGTCGACCGCTGCTTGCGGTGGGCGACGCCAAGGTGGTGCGCGCCGAGGACGGCCATCCCGACAATCCTGCCGGGCACGGCGCGGACTTCCACCCTGCCGAGCCGATCACGATCGACAATGTGGGTGGCAATCTGATCGTGCTCGATCTGGGAGATGGGCAATATGCCCATTATTTCCATCTGAAGACCGGCAGCTTCCGGGTCCGGGTGGGCGATCACGTGCGAAAGGGACAGGTGATCGGCGCGATCGGCGCATCCGGGGATGCTCGCGAGCCACATGTCCATCTGGAGGTCACCGACGCGCGCGAAACCTTGGCGGGCGAAGGGCTGCCCTATGTCATCGACCACTACAGCGTGATGGATCCAAAGACGGGCGTACGTAGCCCTCGAAGCGGCCAGCTACCGCTGGACGGCATGATCATCGACTTCGGCACGTAGCAGCAGGCGGTTTCGCTACTTCCCACCAGGCGGCAGCCTCGCCAGGCAGGATCAGGCAAGGCGTTCGCCAACATCGATCCGGTTTCCATCGGGGTCGGCGAAGACGAAGGCGCGCTGGCCATATGCCTTGTCTGCCAACCGCTTGATGATCCGCACCCCCGCCGCTTCGCACAATGCATACAGAGCCGCGGCATCGCTGACGAACATGTGCATCACGTTGACCGTCGAGGGTTTGTGATCGGGCTTCCGGCTGAGATGGATCTCGGCAGCATCTTTCTTCAGCACCATGAAGCCGACGGGATCTCCGTTCTCGAACACCTTGGTGAAGCCAAGCACGCGCACGTAGAAGTCGTGTGCGACCTTGAGGTCCCGTACGCAGATTCCGGGGGCGGTACGGCCGAAGGTGATGTGGGTTGCAGCGGACGGCGACATGCTTTTCTTCCTCGTCGGGCAGCGGCGGCGGTGCGCTTGCCGGTTCAGGAGCGGTGTCCGAACGATGCGCCTGCGGGCAACCGAAGGATCTGTCAATCGTGGCACGGCGGCCGCACGCCAGTAAGCAGCAGGATATACGCGGTCTGGTATGCCGCGCTTCCACATGCGGCGGCTACTGACCCTTTTCGCCCCCTTCAAATGCCCGCTGATCCGCGGACCTTCACCTCGCTGAAATGCGCTTCCGTCCCCGGACCGACCCAGAGTGCCACGGCGCCCTTCACTCCGGCCCCGTGCTTGAGATCGTCGACGATCAGGGTCGGCTGTTCTGCGCCATCGACATAGAGACGGGCATGGGTTCCCGCCACGACGATACGCACCCGCGTCCACCGACCCGGCTCGAGATCGACATAGGTCTCGTACTTGCCAGGGGTTTCGGCGCGCAGTCGCTCCCACGGATAGCCGGGGTGCGAGATGTACTGGACGGCATGGTTGCGGCGCAGCTGGTCGTCGGCCCTGCCGTTGGTCGGGCGCAGATAGATGGCTTCCAGCCTGGCTCCGTCCTGCACACGGAAGGCCAGCCCGACGAACCCTCGCGCCGTGGCACTTGCCGCGGCCATGGGGGCGCCGCTGATCCAGGCTTCGAGGACGCCGTCGCCAAAGGCCGGCGTGTCCAGCATCACCAGTCGGTCAGGACCCGAGACATCCTCCAAGGCGATGGCCCGCAGAGCGGCGCGGCCTTTATAGGCCGTTTGCACCGCCTCGACGCCCATCGCGCGGATCGTGCCATGCTCCAGGCCTGTCCGCCCGGAGGCCCGTCGCGCGGCAAACGCAGGCACGGGAGCAGCGGATGCCACCGTCATCGCGGCGCCCCCGAGCAAGGCCCGACGGCTCAGCAGATTGTCGTACATCGCGGCCTCTTCCTCATGACATATTGCAGCCTGCATTCCTAGCGCGTGGCGGCACGAACCCCAAGCATGGGGCGGTGCAAGCCGCGTGCATTCGCCGCGTGAACCTCTGGACTCTATCCTCGTTGACGCATCTGATCGGAGGGTCACATGCAGGTACTTGAAGGCCGCGTCGCGCTGGTAACGGGTGGAGAGTCGGGCATCGGCGCTGCGTGCGCGACAGCGCTGGCGGCGGCACGTGCGGATGTCGCCATCTTGTACCACCAGGACGCAGTGGCGGCGGAAGGCGTTTGCGACACGGTGCGGACCGCGGGTCGGCGCGTGATCGCCTTTCAGGCCAATGTGGGAAACGAGGATCAGGTAGCTGGCGTCTTTGCCAGCGTCGAGGAAGAGCTCGGCCTGGTTGACCTTCTCGTGAACTCTGCAGGCGTGAACATGCAGTACGTCGCGGTCGTCGACATGGATCTAGACCATTGGCGCCAAACTATCAGCACCGATCTGACCGGCGCCTTCCTCACCTCTCGGGCATTGGTACGCGGGTTGCGCGACGCTGGGCAACCGGGCCGCATCGTCAATATCAGCTCCATTCATTCCACTGCCGTGCGGGAGGGCGGTGCGGACTATTGCGCCGCCAAGGCGGGGCTCGACAATCTCACCAGAACAATGGCGATCGAATGTGCGCCGCTCGGCATCGGCGTGAATGCGATCGCGCCCGGCATGATCCTGACGCCGATGAACGCAAAGGCCAAGCGCGATCCGTCGTATCGCGCCGAGGCCGAGAAGCACATCCCCTGGGGGCGTGCCGGCCGCCCTGACGAAGTTGCCGATCTCGCTGTCTACCTGTGCTCCAGGCAAGCCCAGTATTTCACGGGTGCGATCGTCACCATCGACGGCGGACTGGTCCTCGAACAAGCCTTGGGGGCCTGAGATGGCGCAGCTCGACTTCAACGTGGAAAAGATCGAACCCGTAGTCCTGCACGGACCCGATGCGGTGACGCAGCGGGACCTGATGAGCCCCTATGTCTGGAAGATTCGCGGACAGCACCCCTATGCGATGATGGTCCGCGCGGTGCCGAAGATGGACGAGGAAGGCAACACCGGTACGATCTGGTACGCCACCAGCAAGGATGGCCTGACCTACACCGCCACCGAAACGCCAGCGCTCGTCCCGGGCCCGGCCGCCGAGGATGCCGGCGGTTGCGAGGACCCCACGGTCGTCGCGCTGCCGGATGGCAGCTATGTGGTCTATTATACGGGCGTAGACGCGCCGCATGCGCATGGCGAGCTGCTCTATGCCACCGGGCCGAGCATGAATCGGCTGGACAAGCGTGGGGTAGCCATGGGCTCCACCCCGTCGTAGGGGAATGTGAAGGAGGCGACCGTCGATCGTACCGAGCAAGGCGGATGGCGGCTGTTCTACGAATATGCCGCGCACGATGCCTCGCTGATCGGCCTCGCCACTGCGCCGGGCGTCGAAGGCCCCTGGCATCATGACCGACAGCCGTTCGTACCCCGCAGCGATGCAGGGGACGACTTCCATCTTTCCACCGGCCCGCTGCTCACCGACGACAAGGCACAGCCGGTAATGTTCTACAATGGCGCGACCCAGGATGCTCGCTGGCGGATCGGATGGATCGCGTTCGATTCGGAATATACGCGCATCACGGACCGCTGCGTCGAACCGCTGATTGCGCCGCCCCCATCGCCAAATAGGATGGATACAGACATCGCCTTCGCCGCGTCGGTGGTTCTGCAGGACGGGCGAATCTGGCTCTATTTCTCGCGCGCCGACCGCGCATTGTTCCGCGCTACCATCCGTCGCTTCTCAAGCTGAATCCTCGCGCTTGCCGCCAAACTGCTTCAGTGGATTCAGGTAGCCATCGCACCGGTCGACTAGCGACAGCCGACGAACGGCAATCTCGCTGGATCGCAACCACGTCCTCAAGCGCAGTGTACCGCGCGTCTCATCGCGGGACCTAAGCGCGCGTAATATCGGGTACTTCTTCCTCGCAGGCTCCTCTACCGGCAGGTCGTCAATAAGCGCGACCGGCTCCCATAACAGACCCGTCGGCTTTCGTCCCAGGAGGGGGTATAATGCGCCTGCTGTCCGTCGCCGCCATTGCGGCTCTTCTCGTCGCGTCTCCCGCTCTGGCGATGCCGGATCCGGCCGCGGGCCTTCAGGCGATGCGCGAGTTGAACCTAGTGGTGTTCGACACCCTCACCACCAACGGGCAGGAAGTGGAAGGGCGGACGTTCGTCGGCCAACTCGCGGCTGCGAACTTCACCAATTTCGGGATCGGAAACGCGTCCCAGGGCGCGGCAACGTCGTCCTTCGACGTGCTGAGCGTCGTCGGGAATACGAGCGGCTCCTTCCGCCTCAAAGCTGGCTATCAGAACGGTGCCAACGGAATCGTCGGGACGACCGCACGCGTCGGCGGCAATGTCCGGTCGATCGACTTCAACACCGCCGGGGGCGTAAATGGGGCACTGCTCGCCGGCGGTAACCTCACCGGCACGTTCAACATCAACAACAATGTCGTTCGGTATGGCGGAACGGCCGTGAGCGGCCTGAACGGCGCCGTGAAGGACAGCAGCCTCGCCGCGGGTGGCGCGAACGATGTCGCCGCCGGGCTGCAGACCCAGATGCTTGCGCTTCAGGCGAACCTGACGGCCTTGTCGAGCCAGCTGGCGACCTTGCCCTCGCTCGCCACGATCACGTCGGCCGGACATGCGCTCGACTATTCGGGCGCGCAGAACGGCTTCGCCGTCTTCACGATGACGGAGGCGGCATTCGAGGACCAGAACGCCAATTTCGACCTGCTGTTCAACGGCATGCCGGGCGGCATGACCACGATCATCAACGTCCTGGGGACGAACCTGGTGGAGCAGGGCAACGTCAACAGCAAGCTGCTCAACCAATCCGTGATCTGGAATTTCAACCAGGCCGAAAGCCTGTCCCTGAAGGGCTTTCACGGCAGCATCCTGGCGCCCAACGCGAACGTCTCGAACAGCAGCGCCCTGGAAGGGTCCATCGTGGCGCGGAACTTCACACTGAATGGCGAGATCCATCTCGGAACCTATAACGGCACCAGCAGCTTTTCGCCGCCGTCCGGTGTTCCGGAACCGGCCAGCTGGGCGATGTTCCTGCTCGGCTTCGGCACGTTCGGTGCGATCCTTCGCCGCCGCCGGGCAGCGCTTGTTGCCGCATGAAGTGTTTGGGCGGGGGGCTCCCCCGCTTGCTTAGGGTTGGCACCTATAACGCGGATTCCCTCGGCGCGTGAATTGCCGGGAGAGTTCTGGCTGAACGACGAGCAGTGGAAGCAACTACGGCCGCTGTTATCAAACAAGCGTGCCGCGCGTTGACGATCGTCGGGTGATAAGCGGCATGGTCCGCATGCTGCAGGCAGGCTGCCGTTGGCAGGACGCGTCGAGCGCCTCGGGTCCGTACAAGACACTGTACAACCGGCATAAGCGTTGGTCGGAGAAGGGCGTCTGGAAGCCGGTGTTCGAAGCACTGGCCGCTGCCGGCAGACGACCGGTTGAGTTCCTGATCGACAGCATAGGTGTGAAAGCCCATCGGACGGCAGCGGCGGCAAAGGGGGCCTAGCCCAGGCAATCGGCATCAGCCGCGGCGGGTGCAACCCGAAGATTCCTGCCATCGACGACGCCCAAGGCAAGCCGCTCGCCTTTCGCCTGACGCCGGGTCAGACAGCCGACTGTCGGGCAGACGAGGCGTTGCTGCATGGCCTGCCGGCCGGATGCATTGTCCATGCCGGTCGCGCCTATGACACCAACCGCATCCGCGACATCATCGAGCGGCAGGGTGCTGTTCCCCACATCCCGCCCAAGGCCAATCGACGCTGTAAAAGCTGCTTCAGCCGGAGCCTCTATAAGGGACGCAACGCCATCGAGCGTATATCGTGCCGCCTCAAGGACTGCCGACGCCGCGCCACGCGCTACGATCGCACCGCCGCGATCTTCCCACCTTGCCGCCAGCATCATGTGGTTTTTGCCGGTCGCAGCCCTAGGAAAATGCTGGTCACAACCGAGTTCGGCGCTCCTGCGCCAGCGATCGCGAGGCGCCACAAGCGGGCGCTGCAAACCTTTGCCTTCACCGTGTAACTACCTAGTTCACCTGTGAAAATGTGCTCCCCTCTCGACAATATCGAGGGACTGGACGCGTGATGGCTGCAGGATGTCGCGAATTTTTTGCCGCCGGTACAGAGCGTTCCTCCGGTATTTTGCCTATAATTCCCATGTCGCGGTTGGATCCAAGACCGCCGGTGCGGACCATGAAGCTCGCGCTAAGAAATCTTACCGGGGGATAAATGGAAATAGAACTCCACGTCGCGTCTTCCGCCGTCATGCGGAATGCTGCCGATCTTCGTCAGCAATGCATCGATGCACTGGCAGAAGAAGGCACGATCGCCATTGATATCGCAGACGTAACGGACGCTGATCTTAGCTTCGTCCAGATCCTCTGTGCGCTGCGCACCGCCGCTGCGGAGGCCGGTCGCGCGGTTCGCCTGCGCAGCCCCGCCCCTGCGCCGGTCGCCGCGCTGCTCGATCGTGCCGGCTTCCTTGCCGCGCCCACCCCCCTAGATCTCGAATTCTGGTTTCACGGAGAACGTGCCCAATGACAGCCTCGATCCTCACCGTCGATGATTCGCCCAGCCTGCGCATGGCGATCAAGATCGCGCTGACCGGCGCAGGCTACGCCGTCACCGAGGCCGGCGACGGCGTCGAGGGCCTCGCCAAGGCTAAGGGCGCCAAGTTCGACCTGATCATCACCGATCTCAACATGCCCAACATGGACGGGCTGACGATGATCCGCGAGCTGCGCAAGGATCCCTCCCAGTGCGGCACGCCGATCCTGTTCCTCACCACCGAGAGCGATGACGCGATGAAGCAGCAGGCCAAGGCCGCCGGCGCCACCGGCTGGCTGGTCAAGCCCTTCGTCCCCGAGCAGCTGCTCAAGGTGTCGCGCAAGGTGCTCGGCCGTTGAGCGGCGGCGATCCGATCGCCGCCTTCCGGGTCGAGGCCGGCGACCTGCTCGACCAGGTCGAGCAGGGCCTGCTCGACCTGACCCACCGGCTCGACGACCGCGACCTGATCGACGCGGTGTTCCGCGGCCTGCACACGCTCAAGGGCTCGGGCGCGATGTTCGGGTTCGACGCGCTGGCCAGCTTCACCCATCACTGCGAGACCGCCTTCGACCGCGTGCGCAAGGGTCTCGCGCCCGCGACGCAGGGGCTGGTCGCAGTGATCCTCTCGGCCAAGGACCATATGCGCGCGCTGGTCGACGGCGACGGCACGGGGCTGGAGGTCGCCGGCGCCGCGATCCTCGCCGAACTGCAGCGCGAGGTGGATGCCGCCGCCGGCGCGCCGCCCGCCGCCGCCTCGGCACCCGTGCGCAAGGGCTGGCGCCTGACCTTCTACCTGCCGCCCGAATCGATGGCCAACGGCACCAACCCGCTGATGCTGCTCGACGAGCTGCGCGAGCTGGGCGAGTGCACCATCACCGCGCGCACCGACCGGCTGCCGCCGCTCGGCGAACTCAACCCGGTCGAATGCCATGTCGGCTGGGACGTCGAACTGTTCGGCGACGTGTCGCGCGACGATATCGACGACGTGTTCCTGTTCGTCATGGACGACATGGAGCTGGTGATCGAGGAAATCGGCGGCGAAGCGGAAGCCCCCGCCGAGATCGTCGAGGCGCCCGTCGCCACCGCTGCCGTCGCCACGCCCGAAGCCAGCGGCCCGGCCAAGGCCGCGACCAAGACCGGCGAGAGCGTCCGCGTCCCCGCCGAGCGGCTCGACGAGCTGATGGACCGGGTGGGCGAGCTGGTCATCGTCCACAGCCGCCTCTCGCAGCTCGCCAATGGCCAGGGCGGCGACATGGTGCTGCGTTCGATCTCCGAGGAAATCGAACGGCTGGTCAGCGAACTCCGCGACACGATGATGGTGCTGCGCATGGTGCCGGTCGCCACGCTGTTCGGCCGCTTCCGCCGCCTGATCCACGATCTCGCCCGCGAGACCGGCAAGGCGATCGAGCTCTCCACCGAGGGCGAGGCCACCGAAGTCGACAAAACCGTGATCGAGCGATTGGCCGATCCGATGGTCCACCTGATCCGCAACGCCTGCGACCATGGGCTGGAGCCCGAGGACGAGCGCGTGGCCGCGGGCAAGCCCGCCACCGGCCATGTCCGCCTCTCGGCCCACCAGGCCGGCGGCGAGGTGCTGATCACCATCCAGGACGACGGCCGCGGCATCAACCGCGAGCGCGTCCGCGCCAAGGCGGAATCGCAGGGGCTGATCCAGCCCGGGCAGGCGCTCAGCGACAGCGAGCTGCTGCAGATGATCTTCCACCCCGGCTTCTCGACCGCGGCCGCGGTGACCAACCTGTCCGGCCGCGGCGTCGGAATGGACGTGGTCAAGCGCACGATCGAGAGCCTGCGCGGCGCGATCGACATCACCTCCACGCCCGGCGAGGGCTCCAAGGTGGTGCTGCGCATCCCGCTGACGCTGGCAATCATCGACGGCCTGCTCGTCCGCGTCGGCGAGGGCCGCTACGTGATCCCGCTGGCGGCGGTCGAGGAATGCCTCGAGCTGAGCCTCGAGGAGGATCTGCGCTCGCGCGGCCGCAGCTTCATCACGCTGCGCGATCGGCTGGTGCCGTTCCTGCGCCTGCGCGAGATGTTCGAGACCGGCACCCGCCCCGATCCGCACCAGAAGATCGTCGTCATCGCCACCGGCGCCGAGCGCGTCGGGCTGGTCGTCGACCAGATCATCGGCAGCCACCAGACCGTGATCAAGTCGATGTCGCCGCTGCACCAAGACGTCGCCGCCTTTGCCGGCGCGACCATCCTCGGCGACGGCGGCGTCGCATTGATCCTCGACGTCGTCCAGCTCGTGCTGGCCGGCCAGCAGCAGGAGGAGCGGCTGCGTGCCGCCGGTTGAGCCCATGCAGGATAGCACCACCCAAACCGTCCCCTGGGACGAGACCGGCCATCTCGAAGTCCTCACCTTCGACCTCGGCGACGAGACCTTCGCGCTCGAGGCCGTGCTGGTCCGCGAGATCCTCGACCTGCTGCCCGAGACGCGCGTGCCGGGCGCGGCGCCTTTGGTCCACAGCGTGGTCAATTTCCGCGGCAAGATCATCCCGATCGCCGACCTGCGCCAGGCCTTCGCGATGGAACCTGCCGAGTCGACGACGCTCGACAGCCGCATCGTGGTGATCGAGATCGCGCTCGGCGACGAGCCGCTCCAGATCGGCATCCGCACCGACAAGGTCCACGAGGTCGCGACGCTCGCCGAGACGGCGAGCGAGGAGCCACCCGCGGTCGGCATGCGCTGGCGCCGCCAGTTCGTCCGCACCCTGGTCCGCCGCGACGACGGCGTCGTCGTCCTGCCGGACCTACATGCCATCTTCGCCGCCCATCTCGGCGACGCCGCCATCGCGGCGGCGGCATGAGCCGCCTTCTCCCCCCGCCCGCACGGCCGATGTCGCCGATGCACCCCCGCTTCGAGGAATGTTGACCATGCGCGCAACCATCAAACTGAAACTGGGCATCACCTTCGGCGTGTTGATCGCGCTGCTGATCGTGGTGGTGGGCGTGGCGAGCACGCGGCTCGGTGTGCTCAACCAGGCGACCTCGGACGTGATCCGCGGCCCGGCCCAGCGGCTGGAACTCGCCCAGACGATCGAGGCGAAGCTGAGCTTCGTCATCCGCCAGGAGAAGAACCTGGCGATGTCGAGCGACGACGCGCAGATGCGCAAGTTCGATGCCGACCTGATGAAGGCACGCGGCGAGCTGCAGCAGCTGATCGCCAAGGGCGTATCCGGCGCGACGGAGCAGGGCCGCCCGCTCTGGGCGCAGCTGGAAAGCAAGTTCGACGAGTTCGTGCCGACCAACGACCAGGTGCGCACCTTCGGCCTGGCGAACAAGAATGCCGAGGCGGCCGCGCTGTCGATGGGCAAGTCGCGCGAGCTCGCGCTGGCGATGAGCCAGGCGGTCGGCCAGCTCGTCAGCCTCTCGAAGCAGCAGATGGGCACCGCCGAGCAGGAAGCTGCGGCGGTCTATGCCGGCGCCAATACCGCACTGTTCAGCGTCGCCGGCGTGGCACTGCTGATCGCCGTTGCGGCCGCCTGGTGGATCGCGCGCACGGTTTCGACCGGCCTCGCCCGCGTCGGCTCAGCAGTCACCGCGGTGGCCGAGGGGGACCTCAACCAGCGCGTGCAGGTGACGAGCAACGACGAGATCAAGGATCTGGTCGAGACGGTGAACGCCATGGTCGATCGCCTGCGCGGCGTGATCGCCGATGCGACGGTCGCCTCGACCAACGTCTCCTCGGGCAGCCAGGAACTGTCGTCCAGCGCCGAGCAGGTCTCGCAGGGCGCGACCGAGCAGGCCGCCGCCGCGGAACAGGCCTCGGCCTCGATGGAAGAGATGGCGGCCAACATCAAGCAGAACGCCGACAACGCCGCGCAGACCGAGAAGATCGCGCGCCAGTCGGCCAAGGATGCCGAAGTCAGCGGCGTCGCGGTCGATCGCGCCGTGGGTGCGATGCGCACGATCGCCGAGAAGATCGGCATCGTCCAGGAAATCGCCCGCCAGACCGATCTGCTCGCGCTCAATGCCGCGGTGGAAGCCGCGCGCGCGGGCGAGCATGGCCGCGGCTTCGCGGTGGTCGCCTCGGAAGTGCGCAAGCTCGCCGAGCGCAGCCAGGGTGCTGCTGCCGAGATCAGCTCGGTCTCGGGCGAGACGGTAAAGGCCGCCGCCGAGGCCGGCGAGATGCTCGGGCGCCTCGTCCCCGATATCCGACGCACCGCCGAGCTGGTCAGCGAGATCAGCGCCGCCTGCCGCGAGCAGGACATCGGCGCCGCCCAGATCAACGACGCCATCCAGCAGCTCGACCAGGTGACCCAGCAGAATGCCGGCGCCTCCGAGCAGATCAGTGCAACGTCCGAAGAACTCGCCGCCCAGGCGGAAGAGCTCCAGGCCAGCATCGCCTATTTCCGGGTCGACTCGGTGCGCACCGCCGCGCCGCGCGGCGCGGCCCCTGCCCGCCGCCCGGCACCCAAGCCCGCCGCCAAGTCGACGGCACGGCCCAAGCCCAATAGCATTGCCGATCAGAAGGCCCGGGTCAGCGGCTTCGCGCTCGACCTGAGCAATGGTGGCCCCGATGCCGATGACGCCGCCTTCGGCGTCCAGGCAGCCTGACCGCCCCGTTCCAGGAGTACCCCATGCGTGCCACCATCAAGATGAAGCTCGGCGTCACCTTCGCCGTGCTGATCGCCCTGCTGCTCGCCGTCGTCGGCGTTGCCAACAGCCGCCTCGGCCTGCTCAACCAGGCGACTAGCGACGTGATCGCCGGCCCGGCCAAGCGGCTGGAGATCGCCCAGAGCGTCGACGCCAAGGTCAGCTATATCCTGCGCCAGGAAAAGAACATGGCGCTGACCGAGGACGCCGCGGAGACCCGCGCGTTCGACGCCGATCTGATGAAGGCACGCGGCGAAACCCAGGCGCTGATCGCCAAGGGCCTCGGCACCGCGACCGAAACCGGCAAGCCGCTGTGGATGCAGGTCGAGGCCAAGTTCACCGAATATGTGCCGGTGAACGACCAGGTCCGCGCGCTGGCGCTGGCCAACCGCAATGCCGAAGCGGGCAAGCTGTCGATCACCCGGTCGCGCGAACTGGCCGGGACGATCAGCAACCTGGTCGGCCAGATCGTTACCCTGTCGCGCCAGCAGATGGAGCAGGCCGATCGCGATACCAGCGCACTCTACGCCAGCGCCGCGACGACGCTCTACGTGGTGGCCGGGCTTGCGCTGCTGCTCGCCGTCGGCGGCGCCTTCTGGATCGCGCGGATCGTTTCGACGGGTCTCCGCCGTATCGCGCAGGCAGTCGACGCCGTGGCGATCGGCGATCTCGACCAGCGCATCGCGGTCAACACCAATGACGAGATCAAGGACCTGGTCGACACCGTCAACCGGATGACCGCCAACCTGCGCGACAGCGCCGCGCTGGCCGACCGGATCGCCGCGGGCGACCTCAGCGTCGACCACAAGCCGCTGTCGGACAAGGACACGCTGGGCCACGCGATGATCCGGATGACCGGCAATCTGCGGCTCTCGGCCGCGGTCGCGGACAAGATCGCCGATGGCGACCTGACCGTGCAGCACAAGCCGGCCTCGGAGCGCGACACGTTGGGCAACGCGCTGGTGCGGATGGTCGAGCGGCTGCGCGGCGTCGTCTCCGATGCCACCATCGCGGCGACCAACGTCTCGACCGGCAGCCAGGAACTGTCGTCCAGCTCCGAGCAGGTCTCGCAGGGCGCGACCGAGCAGGCCGCGGCTGCCGAACAGGCCTCCGCGTCGATGGAAGAGATGGCCGCCAACATCAAGCAGAACGCCGACAACGCCGCCCAGACCGAGAAGATCGCGCGCCAGTCGGCCAAGGACGCCGAAGTCAGCGGCGTCGCGGTCGACCGCGCAGTCGGTGCGATGCGGACGATCGCCGAGAAGATCGGCATCGTCCAGGAAATCGCCCGCCAGACCGATCTGCTCGCGCTCAATGCCGCGGTGGAAGCCGCGCGCGCGGGCGAGCATGGCCGCGGCTTCGCGGTGGTCGCCTCGGAAGTGCGCAAGCTCGCCGAGCGCAGCCAGGGTGCTGCTGCCGAGATCAGCTCGGTCTCGGGCGAGACGGTAAAGGCCGCCGCCGAGGCCGGCGAGATGCTCGGGCGCCTCGTCCCCGATATCCGACGCACCGCCGAGCTGGTCAGCGAGATCAGCGCCGCCTGCCGCGAGCAGGACATCGGCGCCGCCCAGATCAACGACGCCATCCAGCAGCTCGACCAGGTGACCCAGCAGAATGCCGGCGCCTCCGAGCAGATCAGTGCAACGTCCGAAGAACTCGCCGCCCAGGCGGAGGAGCTCCAGGCCAGTATCGCGTATTTCCGCGTCGAACGCAGCAGCGGCCATGCCCGCCCGGTCGCCCGCACCGCTCCTGCGCCCAAGCGCTCGGCAGCGGCACGGCCCAAGGCGAACAGCGTCGCCGATCAGCAGGCCCGTATCAGCGGCTTCGCGCTCGATCTCAACAATGGCGGCCCCGACGCCGAAGACGCCGCCTTCGGCGTCCACGCAGCCTGACCGCCACCTCTCCCGTTCAAGGACTCGAACCCATGCGTGCCACGATCAAGTTGAAACTTGGCATCACCTTCGGCGTGCTCATCCTGTTGCTGCTCGCCGTGGTCGGCGTCGCCAACTCGCGACTCGCCACGCTCAACCAGGCGATCAGCGACGTCATCGCCGGCCCCGCCCAGCGCCAGGAGATCGCGCAGAGCGTCAGCGGCGGGATCAGCTATGTGCTGCGCCAGGAAAAGAACATGGCGCTGACCGAGGACGAAGCGCTCACCCGCAAGTTCGACGCCGAGCTGATGAAGGCACGCGAGCAGGTCCAGGCGCAGATCGCCAAGGGCACCGCCACCGCCAGCGCGCAGGGCAAGCCGCTGTGGCTGCAGCTGAGCACCAAGTTCAACGAATTCGTGCCGGTCAACGATCAGGTCCGCACGCTGGCGCTCGCCAACAGGAACACCGAGGCGGGCACGATCTCGATTACCAAGTCGCGCGAGATCGCGAGCGCGATGAGCGACGTGGCCGATCAGCTGGTGGCGCTGTCCAAGCAGCAGATGACCCAGGCCGACCAGGATACCAACGCGCTCTATGCCAGCGCCGCAACCACCTTGTGGGTGGTCGCCGGCATCGCGCTGCTGATCGCCGTCGGCGGTGCCTTCTGGATCTCGCGGATCGTCTCGCAGGGCCTGCGCCGTGTCTCGACCGCGGTCAGCGCGGTGTCGATCGGCGATCTCAGCCAGGACGTGCAGGTCACCAGCAACGACGAGATCAAGGACCTGGTCGACACCGTCAACACGATGGTCGCCAACCTGCGCGTCAGCGCGACGCTGGCCGACAAGATCGCCGATGGCGACCTGACCGTCCACCACAAGCCCGCCTCGGAGAAGGACGTGCTCGGCAACGCGCTGGTGCGGATGGTCGATCGCCTGCGCGGCGTGGTGTCGGACGCGACCGTGGCCGCGACCAACGTCTCCTCGGGCAGCCAGGAACTGTCGTCGAGCTCCGAGCAGGTCTCGCAGGGCGCGACCGAGCAGGCGGCGGCGGCCGAGCAGGCCTCGGCGGCGATGGAAGAGATGGCCGCCAACATCAAGCAGAACGCCGACAATGCTGCGCAGACCGAGAAGATCGCACGCCAGTCCGCCAAGGATGCCGAGACCAGCGGCGTCGCGGTGGACCGCGCGGTGGGCGCGATGCGCACGATCGCCGAGAAGATCGGCATCGTCCAGGAGATCGCCCGCCAGACCGATCTGCTCGCGCTCAACGCCGCCGTCGAGGCAGCACGCGCCGGCGAACATGGCCGTGGCTTCGCCGTCGTCGCCTCGGAAGTGCGCAAGCTCGCCGAGCGCAGCCAGGGTGCCGCCGCGGAGATCAGCTCGGTCTCCAGCGAAACGGTGAAGGCAGCGGCAGAGGCCGGCGACATGCTCGGTCGCCTGGTGCCGGACATTCGCCGCACCGCCGAACTGGTCAGCGAGATCAGCGCCGCCTGCCGCGAGCAGGACATCGGCGCCTCGCAGATCAACGATGCGATCCAGCAGCTCGACCAGGTCACCCAGCAGAATGCGGGCGCCTCCGAGCAGATCAGCGCCACGTCGGAAGAACTCGCCGCCCAGGCCGAGGAGCTCCAGGCCAGCATCGCCTATTTCCGCGTCGAGCAGCAGCCGCGCGGCCGCGTGCCCACCCCGGCCCGCCGTCCGGCAGCCAAGCCCGCCGCCAAGCCGACGACGCGGCACAAGCCCAACAGCGTCGCCGACCAGCAGGCGCGCGTGAGCGGCTTCGCGCTCGACCTCGCCACCGGCGGCCCCGACGCGCAAGACAGCGCGTTCGACGTGGAGGCAGCATGAGCGACACAAGCGAACTCCAGCTCGTCACCTTCGGGCTGGGCGCGGAGATCTTCGCGGTACCGGTGACGCTGGTCCGCGAGATCCTCGACTATCGCGAGACCTTCCGCATCCCCAACGGCCCCGACTATCTGCTCGGCCTGACCGACATGCGCGGTCAGGGCGTGCCGACGATCGACTTCCGCCAGCGGCTGGGCCTCTCGCCCTTCGAGCCGACCCAGGCGACCCGCATCCTGGTGGTCGACGTGCCGGTCGCCGATCGGGTGCTGATGCTGGGCCTGGTGGTCGACCGCGTGCTGGAGGTGTGCAGCGTCACCACCGACCAGCTGGAAGCCGCGCCCGACATCGGGGTGCGCTGGTCGTCCGACTATATCGGCGGCGTCATCAAGCGGTCCGAAGGATTCGTGGTGCTAGTCGACATGGCGAAGATCTTCTCGTCGGAAGAAGCGCGGGCGCTCGCCGTCCGCGCCGCCGCCTGAGCCTACGGAGCAGCACTTTGTCCGCAGCATTAGCGCTGGATCCGTCGCCCCCGTCCGGGCTCGACACGATGAGCAAGCGCCATTTCGCGCAGATCGCCGCCTATATTTACGAGGTTTCGGGCATCAAGATGCCGGAGACCAAGAAGACCATGCTCGAAGGCCGGCTGCGCCGCCGCCTTCGCGCGGTGGGCATCGATACGCTCGACGGCTATTGCGACTTTCTGTTCACCGGCGATCACCTCGCGGCCGAAGGGCTGCACCTGATCAATGCGGTGACCACCAACAAGACCGACTTTTTCCGCGAGCCGGCGCATTTCGACTATCTGGTCGCCCATGCGCTGCCCACGCTGGAGGCACGCGGGGTGCGCACGCTGCGCGCCTGGAGCGCCGCCTGCTCAACCGGCCCCGAGCCCTATACCATGGCGATGGTGCTGGACGACTATGCCGAGCGGATGGGCGGTCCGGATTACGGCATCCTCGCCACCGATCTTGATACCGAGGTGCTGGCGGCGGCGCGGAACGGCATCTACGCCGCAGAGCTGGTCGATCCGGTGCCCGCGGCGCTGCGCCGCAAATATGTGATGACCTCGAACGATCCGCGCCGGCGCGAGGTGCGGATGGTGCCGCGGCTGCGCAGCGCGATCGGCTTCGGCCGGCTGAACCTGATGGACGATCGCTATCCGGTGGGCGATGCGATGCACCTGATCTTCTGCCGCAACGTGCTGATCTATTTCGACAAGCCGACGCAGAAGAAGGTCGTCTCGCAGCTCTATGACTGCCTGGCGCCCGGCGGGTACCTGTTCCTCGGCCATTCGGAATCGATCACCGGGCTGGGCCTGCCGCTCGAACAGGTCGCCAACACCGTGTTCCGGCGCGGCGCCTGATGCCCAAGATCCGCGTCCTGATCGTCGACGATTCGGCGAGCGTCCGCCAGACCATGGCGTCGATCCTCGGCGAGGATCCGGCGATCGAGGTGATCGGCACCGCCGCCGATCCGTTCAGCGCCGCCAAGCGCATCCAGGAACAGGTGCCCGACGTCATCACGCTCGACGTAGAGATGCCGCGGATGGACGGCATCACCTTCCTCAGGAAGCTGATGCAGCAATGCCCGCTGCCGGTGGTGATGTGCTCGTCGCTGACCGAGAACGGCTCCGAGACCTTGCTACAGGCGATGGAGGCGGGCGCGGTCGACGTGATCCTCAAGCCCAAGGTGGGCGTGGCGGACCATCTCGCCGAGCACCACCTCCAGATCCGCGATGTGGTGAAGGCCGCGGCGCGCGCCAAGGTGCGCGGCCGCCCGGGCAAGACGATGCCGCGGACCGAACCGCCGGCCCAGAAGCTTACCGCCGACGCGGTGCTGCCGCCGCCGAGCGGCAAGCCGATGAGCCGCACCACCGAGATGGTGGTCTGCATGGGCGCCTCGACCGGCGGTACCGAGGCGCTGCGCGAGGTGCTGGAAACGCTGCCGGCGAACAGCCCCGGCATCGTCATCGTCCAGCACATGCCCGAGCACTTCACCCGCGCCTTCGCGCAGCGGCTCAACGGTCTGTGCGAGGTCGACGTCAAGGAAGCGGCGGACGGCGACCCCGTGCTGCGCGGCCATGTGCTGATCGCGCCGGGCGGCAAGCACACGATGCTCGAGCGCCAGGGCGCACGCTATTACGTCTCGGTCCGCGACGGGCCGCTGGTTTCGCGCCATCGCCCCTCCGTCGACGTGTTGTTCCGTTCGGCGGCCCGCGCGGCGGGATCGAACGCGGTCGGTATCATCATGACCGGCATGGGCGACGACGGCGCCCGCGGGCTGCTGGAGATGCGCCAGGCCGGCGCGCGCACCTTCGCGCAGGACGAGGCGACCTCGGTCGTGTTCGGCATGCCCAAGGAGGCGATCGCCCGCGAGGCCGCCGACAAGATCATTCCCCTCGGGCACATCGCCCGCGAACTGCTCACGGCCACCGCACGATGACCGCTTGCCAAGGAGACGGCCATGTACGCCGCACCCATTCCTGAACCCAACCCCGAATCCGAACTGTCGCTCGCCGAGATCGAGGCGACGATCAGCCAGGTGGCGAGCAAGCTCGACGCCCGGTTCGTGTCGGCGGGCGAGGCGCTGGCCCAGGCCTATGGCATCGTCGAGCGGCTGGTCAGCGCGCTGGAAGGCGTGACCAACGCGCTTGGCCGCGACGCGGCGGAAGCGGCGGTCGATAATATGCGCGCCACGGCGGACCGGCTGGAGCGGCTGCCCGCGGTGCAGGCCGCGCGCCAGGCGGGGCTGGAGAGCATCGCGGCGGGTGCGCGGCCGCTCGCGCATCACATCAACCAGGTGAAGCGGACGCTCGACTTCCTCCGTATCTGCGGGCTCAACATCAAGGTGGCGGCGGCCGGCCGCAACGGCTTTGCCGACTTCGCCGACACGATGAACGTACGGCTCGACGTGGGCGAGATCGAGATCGGCGGGATCGGCATCGAGATCGAGCGGCTCACCGCCAGCATCCCGGCGCTGATCGAAGTCGATCGCCAGCTCGCCGCCGAATGCGTCAAGGTAATTCCGCAGGTGCCGCGCAAGCTCGCCGAGGATGCCGAGGCGCTGCAGCGCCACCAGGCCGCCGATGCCGCCCGCGCCAAGCGGATCGCCTCGGTCGGCCGCGAAATCCATGGCAAGGTCGCGACCGCGATCGGCGCGATGCAGATCGGCGACATCACCCGCCAGCGGCTGGAGCATGTCGCCAGCGGCATCCAGGCGCTGATCACCTGGCGCGATTCCGCCGATCCGGCGACGGCAATCGACGTGGTCGGCCATATGGTCGCGCTGTTCGCCGCCCAGGCCTCGGACACGATCGACGCCTTCCACAAGGAATCGCAACGGTTAGCCGAAAGCCTGCGCGGCATCGCCCCGAGCGCGGCGCAACTGCTGGAGATTAAGGCCGAGGGCGACCGCCAGCAGACCGGGGACGACGCCGTCTTCCTTGGCGCGCTGGAAAAGAGCGTCGCTGATGTCGCCCAGGTCACCGCGCGGCTGCGCGATGCCGACGCCAAGGCGCAGGCGCTGGGCGGCTCGACCTCGGACAGTGCCGAGCGGCTCGCCGAGCGGCTGCGCGTGGTGCACCGGGTGAACGAGGACGTGCACCTGATGGCGTGGAACACCGATCTGCGCTGCCACCGGCTCGGCGACGAGGGCAAGGCGCTGGCGATGGTCGCGTCCGAAATCCGCGGCTTCGCGACCGCGCTGGCGACGATCTCGGGCGAGATCCGCCAGTCGGTCGAGCGGCTGGTCGGCGCGGTCACCGCGTTGCGCGACCCCGAGGCGGAGCAGGGCGGTGACGCAGCCGAGGCGCTCACCGAATCGCTTGCCTGCATCCGCGACGGCGCCCAGCGCATGCGCGAGGGCATGGCCGGGCTGAGCGACGATGCGGCGGCGGTGACGCGGATCTTGGAAACCACGACCAGCAACGTCGATTGCGAAGCCGCGTTCGGCGACGCGCTGCGCGGCGTGGCACTTCGGCTCAAGATGTTCGGCACGCCCTGCTCCGCGCCCGAGGGCGCGGTGGCAGCGGCACTGGCCGAGCTGCTCGACGGCATGGCGCGCAGCTACACCATGGCGCGCGAGCGCGAGATCCACACCCGCTTCGCGCTGCCAGGCACGCCCGCCTCCCCGCAAGCCAGCATGGACCAGGAGGATGACGACGATGGGTTGTTCTGAACGATCCGTCCGGCGCCTCACCCCGCCTAGTCCTCATCCTTAGCGTCCGTGCCGTCGAGCTTTGGAGTTTGGCGAACCCTGAGCGCGTCGCGTGCGGCAGGTCTGACACGCTCAGCCCCCGACCGACAGCGGACAGGCGGCATCGGCGTGGCAGCTTCCGTTTTTGGACAGCACTTGGTCTAGGCTGGCCTAACTTGGGTTGTGCATCGCGGGCATTCGGCTTCCACCTTGCTCTCGACGCCCTGCGCGATACGCCCGTCGGACGTTCGCAGGCATGTGCTGCGCCAGCAGAATGGCGGCAGCGCCAGGACAGTGCCGCCCGCTCGCCAGCCGGGCATCGAAACGCGTATCCGGGTCCATCGGGTCGTACGCCTTGCAGAAGGCGCCAGCAGCACGGTCGACCCGGCGTACCAACCTGGCGCGATCGGCTGCCGTATCGAGCCGCAAGTCGCGATATGCGACTGCCATGCTCGGCGGAAATGCCATCGCGGAAGTGCCGCTGGCGCAAGCCGGCAGCAGTGCGGCGCTGAGGAGCAGCAACAACTTCATGATCTTCTCCTGTCAGGTTGGCGTCGATCGCGCCCCAGAGCAGCCGCCGCGGGTCCGCCTGGCTGGCTTTATGCCCCTTCCTGCCGACGCGGCTGGCTTACCTCAGGCGACGGAAATGGAAGTTCCTGACGAAGGGCGCTCCACCTGAGTCCGCCGCAGCGGCAGATTCTGTCATTTCCCTGCCGTCCGGCGAGACCGCATAGACCCGTACCGAGCCCAGCATCCTGTTCTTCGAAAGGCTCATGACCAGCACATTGGGCACGGGCTGGTTGATCGCGGCGCTGTCCGCTTCCGACAGGTCGCCCTCGCCTGCCGACGCCGATCCGTCGCGTGCGTAGCGCACCGTCATGTGCCGCACGCTGCCGTCCGGCGCGGTGATGTCGACGCTTGTCCGCCACTGACCATCGCCGGCATCCTCAAAGCTGTAGAGGACCCGGCGGGGCGGCGGACCATAGTTGGCCGGCATCCGGCTGAGGTCCAGCTCCCAGGTTCCGAGGAAGGTGGACCGGCCGACGGAGGAACCCTCCGGCCCCGCGACGGCCGGCATCGCGGACATCAGGAGCAAGCCTGTCGCCGAGCAGCGCAGGGTGAAATGCAGTGACGTGCGCCCCTGATTGTTACCAGTCAGAGGTAGAGTCTCGCTCCTTCATGATGGTTGCTTGATGGGATGCCAAGGTGTCCGGGGGCATGCCCCCGGACACCTTGGCCGGCGATCTCGGCGGGGGGCTTCCCGCCCAGTTTCGAGTGCGGCCTGACGTGGTTGTAGTCATGCCGCCAGGCATCGAGCACGAAGCAGGCGTGCGCCAGCGACGTGAACAGCGTCTCGTTGAGGCATTCGTCGCGCAACCGCCCGTTGAAGCTTTCGACGAAGCCGTTCTGCATCGGCTTGCCCGGCGCGATGTAGTGCCATTCGACGCGCCGTTCCTGCGACCAGCGCAGGATGGCCGATGAGGTCAGCTCGGTGCCATTGTCGCTGACCACCGTATGCGGCTTGCCGCGCAGCCCGATCAACCGCGTCAGTTCGCGCGCAACCCGAACGCCCGACAGCGACGTGTCGGCTACCAGCGCGAGGCATTCCCGCGTGTAATCGTCGACCACGCACAGGATGCGGAAGCGACGGCTGCACGTCAGCGTGTCGGAAACGAAGTCCAGCGACCAACGCTGGTTCGGCCCGTCCGGCAACAGCATCGGCGCCCGAGTGCCCAAGGCCCGCTTGCGGCCGCCGCGACGGCGGACCCGCAAGTTCTCCTCGCGGTAGATGCGCCGCAGCTTCTTGTGGTTGGGCGTTATACCTTCCCGCGCCAGAAGATAACCCAGGCGACGATAGCCGAACCGGCGGCGTTCCGCCGCCAGCTCGCGCAGTCGCGCCCGCAAGGGCGCATCATCAGCCCTGTCGGCTGATAGCGGATTACGCGCCGGCTTACGCCGACCAGACTGCACCCCTCCGCAGCCTTTCCAACGATGCTACGCATCGCCGGAACCTTGGGCTGCTCCGCCCGACGCGCGCTCAGGCCGTGACATGCACGAGCATGGGCGACAGCTTCCCGCTTCGCGCCGGGCGTCACCATTTTTTTGACGCCAGATCCTTCAGCACCACGTTGTCCAGCATCGCCTCGGCCAGCAGCTTCTTCAACCGAGCGTTTTCCTCCTCGAGCGCCCGCAACCGCCGGGCCTCGGATACCTCCAGCCCGCCGTACTTCGACTTCCACTTGTAGAATGTCGCCGAGCTCACGCCGTGACGTCGGCACACGTCCGCCGTCGCCATGCCTGCCTCCTGCTCCTTCAAGATCGCGATGATCTGCTCTTCGCTGAACCTGCTCCGCTTCATATCCGTCCGACTCCTTTGCGTCGGACTCTACCTTCTCGCGGTCACATTTCAGGGGCGCACGTCACGGTGATTAGCCGGTCTGGTCCGGACGCTTACAATTTGCGGGCGACACGCCCGCGCCGGCACGTCCTGTCGGCGCGACGGGTGGAGCGGCCATTGGCCTCGCGGCCGAACTGGATCTGGGCGGAGCTCCGCAAGGCGCCAGCGATGCGCAGCATCGCCGGCGGGCTGCTTCGAAATGTTGAGCGGGCGCCAGCACAACGTCTTTTCCGCGAGGCTACCGCGACATCCGCAGCAGCCTCGCGGGTCAGCCGCATCCCGCCATGGCAATTATCGCCATCGCATCGGTTCGTACCCGCCGAACGCCTGGGGGCCGGTCGGCACAGCGCCGGCCCGGGCACAAAACGACCGCCACGCCAATGGCGTTGCAAGTGGATCCCAACCCGACACGCCAACGCTTGTCTGCGATCGAAGCAGCGGCGAGTACCCCACCCGTCGTCCTGTCGCAGCTGCGTAGGCACCAAGCCAAAGGCCGAGATCACCCCTGTCGGTCAATGCCGGCGCCGCCTGTATCGCCTCGACGAGGAAGGACGCGCGGGCAAAGAATGCTCCCCCTGGAGGAGCAGCGATACAATGCGGCTTCATGGCTAAGGCGTAAGGGCCCGGATAAGATTCGGCCTGGCCTTCTAGCGGGGCGATCAACCCACCTGCGGAGTCGATCGCGAGCCCGGCAGCGACGATCGTGCCGTTGGCGACGATTGGACCGCATACAACCGCCAATTCCTCAACGAATTCGAACATCTTCACTGCCTCGCCCGCGGCAAGGTCGGAAAAGATGACTGCATCGGCAAGGATACCCACGACCGCGTCGGGCGGCAGCGTTGAGGCGATCTCCGCAAGCTCCGCCGCGGCGTTCATGTCGGTGACGCCGATGGCGGTAAAGCCAGCCGGGATTGTCGCAGCAGGCGTCGCAAGCGCAACCAGCGGGGGCAGATCGACCGGCAGCCGTTTGATCCACCATTCCTCGGCGCCGCGCCAGATCGGATACGGTGCGGGTTCCGCCTTATTGGTCATCCCCAGCCGGGCGATCTTGCGCGCGAGAACATGCCGAACCGAGGCTGAGGAAACGGTGTTCGCCGTGTCCGTATTGGACGTACTGCTGGCATGGTGGCGCCAATGACACAGCACCCGCGGGACATGAACAATATTCGCGCCGGCAGCCGCAAAGCGATCGACGCTGTCCCAGTCGTGGCAATATTCGGCGCCCACGTCACCATAGACGTCCAACTCCAACGCCATCACGCGGTCCATAGCCACGAGGTGCCAGATCCATGAATTCTCGAGATCGAGCAGCGGATCCCAGGCAGGCCTGCAATAGGGTAGCTGAAGTGCCGCATCAATGACGATGTCTTCGTCACTGTATAGCAAAGCCGGAGCCTTGGCCGAGGCATTGATCGCGGTCGCAAAGACTGCAAGCGCGGTGCTGGTCAAAAGATCGTCGCCGTCGAGAGACACCGTATACCGGCCGCGCGCCGCCTCAAGGACATAGCGCATGCCGCCAACGATCCCGCGATTTTCCGCAAGGCGCAGCACCCGCACCCGGTCGTCTGCCTGCAAGGTCTCCAGGACGCGATCGACGGCCGGCGGAGTCGGACCATGCGCAAGGATCACCCACTCGAAGTCGGCAAACGTCTGCGCCATCACGCTGGCCGCAGTGCGTTCAAAGAACTGCGCCTCCGTCTTTTCGTAAAGCGTTGTCAGAAGCGAAAAGGTCGGTGCACCGCCCTCGCGTGCGTCGGGTACGCCGGCATCGGATTCTCGAGCGAGCCATTCCGGATAGGACGGAAGTTCAACCCCCTCCCCCGGCATACGGTAAGGCTGGGCAAGACGGGGTTCGTATGCCTCGCCAAACCGGAGGCCCATGTCAGGCGAGCGGATATCCCGTTGCGGCATCCATTGGGCATGTGCCGACAAGAAGACGCCTTTGTCTCGCGGCGTCACCTGATCGGCAAGATCGGTCTTGGTGTAAGCACTGACAAAGGGCGAATAGATGATCCGGCTGCCGGTTTGAGCGGCAAAGCCGCCAATCCACGCGGACAGATACGCTATCGGGGCATCGAACTGTAGCGCGCGCTCGATTGCCTGCTTTAGAAACTCGGGCTTGAAAACAGCATGTTGGATCGCGACGGCGCTTACCGACCGCTGCTTCCACATCTGTGCGGCATAGCCTGGATCCGATAGCGCGCGGCCACGATCGGGAGAATCACACCCCGTGCCGAACCCCAGGAACTGACCTCCGTCGATGATCGTCGCCTTGTCGTGCAGTCGGCCACCAACGGCGACGGCATCGGTGTAGAGATCAAATTGCCCGATCGCTTCCCATGCCCATTCGTCGTCATCTGGCTGCGCGTCGGCAAACAACAAATGGACCAGCCGTTCCGCTGCGGCCGCTTCCGCCACCAGATCCCGCAATCGTCCGAGCCCATCCTCAAAATCCATCTGTGCGATGCGATGGTCGACACCCTTGGCGATACGCGGATCAGCCGTTGCGGAACGGGCATGCCTGGTACCGATGACGATCGTTGTGACAGGTTGCCCATCAACGCGCTTGCGCTTCCACCACCAATCCGGCGTGTTCCCGAACAGCGGGCTTGGCGCCAGCGAGAACCGATGTCCCGCAGGATTGCCCGCGCGCATCCGCTCGAGCACGGCACGCTGGGAGTCAAAAACCACGGGCTTGGTTTCCATATTCCCGCCGGCCGTCGACTGCGCGTGGAGACGCCAACTGTAGAGAATATGCGGGACATGTACAGGTACATGACCGGCATTGCGGAACCGAGTGAACGTATCCCAATCATGGCTGCCTTCTGGACCTTGGTCCGAATAGGACCCCAGTTCGATCGCCAGCGCACGATCGATTACGCACAGATGCGCGATATAGCACTGCACGGAGAACAGCACAGGATCGAATGCAGGCTTTTGAAACGGCATGGACAGCCGTTCACCGATCAACTTGTCTTCGTCAGTGTACAACAAAGCCGGATAGTCGTGCTTGTGCACATACCATGCCAGCGTACGAACACAGTCCGGAAAAAGATAATCGTCCGAGTCAAGCGGCAAGATGTACCGCCCTTCGGCGCGCTCAAGACAATAGCGCATACCGGCAATGATGCCGAGATTTTCGTTTACCCGCTCAAGCTGAACGTAATCTCGACGCGCTATGCGGTCGAGCATTGCCCGCGTATCCGCACGGGTCGAGCCATTGTCGAGAATGAACCATTTGAAGCGTGGCCCACCGGCTTGGCGCTCCAGGCTTTTGGCCAACACGTCCAAATAGGCCGGTGCGGTGTTCCACACGGTAGTGATGAAGGTAAACAGCCCCGCTTCGGCAACCCCCGCGGTTGACTGCGCGCGGCGATGCGCCGCAGCTGCAAGATAGGCAGCATAGGTCCCGCCCGGCTCCGCTGTTGGCAGTGCCAGCGAGGTGGGTTCGTCCGTCGGCTTCCTGTTGTGCGGGTCTTTATTCACCCCCTCCGCAATCAGCCGATCCGACAAGTTGGGAACGATCTCGGCGAACGCTTCATCCCAGCTCGCCGGCAAATCAAGTTTGGCCGCGCAGTGGCGCGCGGCAATATCGTCGAGCCGCGCCACCGCAGTCCGCAGTGCTGCGACGATTGCCGCCACGCTCGGTTCGGCCGCGATGATGTTCGCGGAGATATCCGCGAGTCGCGCGGCGGTTTTATTGGCATAGCTGTTGGTGACCACGATGCCGCCACAGCTCGCCATTTCCAGTGGCGGGTAGCTCGGGTGCGGTGACAGCATCAGCGACAGCAGGATGTCAGACTCCCGCATTTGCCGCGCATACCCCGAGAAGCCAAGCCACGGCGCGCATTCCAGGGTGACGTCATGACCGAGCGGCTGGGGCGTGAAATTCTCACCCATTCCGACGATCTCCCAGGTGTCGCCGTCGAAAAGATGTTCGCCGACCGCGGCTTTCAACGCCGCCAGTCCGATCTCGAACAGATTGCGCGTGCCGATCGAGGGGCGTGCGTAGAACAGCAGCCTTCGTTTCGTCCGAGCAAGGGGCTTGGCTTCGATCGCAGATTTGCGCTTCCCCGACGTCGGCCGCGTCGACGATGCTTCGGGTGGATGGAATACCGACCGGTCGAGCGCCGGTTCAAACGCCAAGGCGCTGGCGGCATGATCGGGTTGCGCAAACCTGCCGATCGCGTTCTCAACCAAAAAGTCGCGCAGGATATGAGTATTGATTACGGGAATATGCGGGAAATTATAGGTTTCCAACGCGAGCGCGTAGTGGCTCGATGCCGGATAGAAGATCGGCTCGAAATCCTGGATCAAATAAACGAACGGCTTACCATCGACCAGCGGTGCAGCCGCCTGCGCCATCGTCGCGGTCCACCATGCCGTCGCGAGAAAGATATCGTTTCGGCCGATTTCGAGGGGGCGGCTGCGATCGGAACCATTGGCAATTTCGACATGCGCGAAGCGCTCCGTCTCGCCACTCAGCTCCAGCATCAGATCCCATACCACATCGAGATCGAGCCCGGGCGGCATATCCGTCGAGATGATTCGCACCCGATGACCCAATGCCGCCAAGCGATAAACGATGTTCAACGCGGTGTTCGGCCCGCCCGACAGGCTCTCCTTTCGGACTGCCGGGAGAAGAACGTTGATCGTGGGGGTGCTGCTGAGCCGCGAACTGACTAGCAAGTTGAGCGGGATCGCGGGACTAAGCGCCAAAATCGTCGGCGGCACCGCTTCGCTCTGGTCTGCGAGACTGCCGAAACGGGCGCCGATCGCGGTCAGGTGTTTCGAGAAGCCTCTGTGCGACGCCAACGCCGGCCTGGCTTCCAGCATCTTGCCGCGCCAGGTCGTTCCAGCACCGATAAACTGCCGCAGGTCGTGGTCTACCCGCCCGGTAAACTGACTGTCGAGGATAACGCCATAGCCCAGCCGCTCGGCGTTGAGACACAAATCGAGTCCTGCCTCCGCATCGGCATGGTCGATGCCGATAAGTCGGGCACCACGACGCAGGAGGTCGGCCCGCACACACAAAGCCAAGGCCGGAAATCCCGCCACCGGTCGGCGCACCTTGATGAGATGCGGCGGACAAGCTTCCAGCGGCCACCCGTAAAACGGCGTGCCGACGAAACCGTCAATCCCGGTCATCAGGCCGATACTTTGGACGCTGCCGTCTTTGTGGATCAGCGGGCCGCCGATGATGCCTGCTCGGGAATCGAGTTCGAGAACGCCGACCGCTTCGATCACGGCATCCGCCGTCTCAAGCGCCACAGCCGCCGCAATGATAGCCTTGGCGAAGCTGCCGTCGCGGACCTGATTGATCTGCGTGATCATATCCGCAGCGGTTTCGACCGCGACCCACTCGTCGATAGCCTGCTCGATGCCCGCGGTTGCCCGAAACCTGGCGACATTCTTTTTCAGCGCAGCCGGGTAGACAACCCGACGCCACGCCGGCGTGTCCGCCAGCAACTTCAGATTATGCGCCGTGGCCCCGAGATCCTCCGCATCGAACGGCACGACGAAATCGATCGCGATCGATGGCAAGCTCGCGTGATTGCGGGTCGTACGATACCAACCTGGGACATCGTCGAACAGCGGCACGACTGCGAAGTCTTGCAAAAGGCCCCGCCGTCGCAAGCTGGCAAGGACCACCTCACGCTGTGAATCGACAATATAGTCCTTGGCCGCTGCGTTGCCCGCAGTCGATTGCGCATGGACGCGCCATCCATAGAGGACCTCCGGGACGTGCGCAACGTTCGCCCCGTTCTCAGTCAACCGAAGCGTGGTATCCCAGTCGTGCGACCCGCGGGCGTAATCTTCCGTGTAGACGCCCGCGCGCTCACCTGCCGTTCTGGCAAAGACCAGCAGATGCGCGGCAGGTGCTGTCTGCATCGCCTGCGCCACGGAGTAGTCGCAACGCCAGATCAGCTCCAGCGGCTTGCCCTGTTGATCAACTTTCTGTTCGTCGCTGTAGATCAGCGCCGGCGGATTCTCCGGGTCGCGACGCAAGACATCTGCGATAAGCGCCAGCGAATCCGGATAGAGCACGTCATCGGAGTCGATCGGCACGATATAGTGGCCGATCGCACGCTCGAAAACGAAGCGGTTACCGCCAATGATGTGGAGGTTGCGATCGACGGTGAACAACCGGAAGCGTGCGTCGCGATCGGCGATCGCGCGAATAGCGGCGCGCGTTTCCGGGTCAGTCGATCCATTGTCTAGGATCACCCACTCGAAGTCTTGGAACAGCTGCGCCTCGACGGTGTCGGCGAGGTCATACAGGAAGCCCGGCAGAGTGTCATAAACGGTCGTGATGATCGAGAATGTTGGACCTGCCGTGCCAAACACTCGTTCGCCGCCATCCGCATCGCGCGCCAGCAGGCGTTCGGCCAGACGCTTTTCAAAGCTGTCTCGCCATTCCTCGTTTTGGGGCGGCATCCATAGCGCCTGATGGCGCGAGAAGCGAGGCGCCGGATCTACCAACAGGCCTTCTTTGTTGCCGTTCTGAATATAATGAACAAATGGATTGACGCCGGGCAATCCTGCGTCCGGATGGTTGGCAACGTAGCGGCTAATGCCGAAAGCGGGATGGGGGTCGCGCCGCTCCATCGCCCCGCGCTGGACGAAATGAACGAGCGGGTCATAGCCATATAGCAGCACATCCGGAAACCGCGCGGCGTAGAACTCGCGGTCGAAGATACCTGCCCGCTTGATCGTATGATAATCGGCAAGCTTTTCGGCCGAGAAATACGGGCTGGGCGCGCGCCCTGCCTCTATTCCGTCCGTCAGGAAGTGAACCAGCGGATTGATCCGCGCCGCCGCGACCTCCGGATTGTCGCCGAGATACCATGTCGTGAGGAACAGCGGACTAGGGTTGCGTCCTTCGCTGGCGCCATGTTCCAGAAAATGTGCGTACCCGTTGACCCCAGCGGCTTCAACATCGGGATTATGATCGAAATACCAGCGCGTATCGAACCACCCGTTGGGATCCCGCCCTTCGCTTGCTCCATATTCGAGATAATGCTGCAAGGCACCGACGTTGGCTGCGGCCACATCAGGGTATTGCTCCAAGTACCAGGCGGCGTTGAATAGAGGGCCCGGTTCGCGGCCTTCAGCGATGCCGTATTCGAGATAATGCTGAAGCGGGTTCACGCCTGCCGCAGCGACATCCGGATTATGCCGCAAATACCAGCGGGTGCTGAAGAGCCAGTTCGGGTCGTAGCCAAGCGCCGCACCATGCTTCAGATAATGATCATATGGTGTCATCCCGGATGGGATCGTCGCCCCATAGGCCGCCGTATACCAAATGGAGTCGAACAAGGGTGTCGCCCCCACCTTGTTCGAACTCTTCGCAAGACGCTGTACCTGGCGGATGATCCGCTTCCGCGCCCGACGAACCCACATCCATTTTCCCCCAAAAAGATTTCACGTGGCTTGCCGTAGAAGCCCAAAATTCGTTCATAGTGCGTCGCAGCTTTGACGCCACCACCGCGCCGTTTCCGCTAGGCCGTCACGCAATCCGAAGATCGGGCGAAATCCGATCTCGCGCTGCAACCGATCGACAGTGCCATACAGCAACGGAGGCTCGCCCGGCTGGGTCGGCCGCGCGCCGTAGTGCACGCCTTCCGGTCGCTCCATCGCTTCTGACAGGCAGCCAACGACGTCACGTATCGAAACAGGCGTACCAGAGCTTACGTTGAAAATGCCGCGATACTCGCTGTGCAGGGCAGCGACGAAGGCGCCGGCGACATCGGATACGTGCAGAAAGTCGCGGCGTTGCGTTCCTGCGCTGACTGCGGCGGTACGGCCGTCACGCAGGGCCACGGCAACATCCGATACCAGCCGCCCCGGCGCTTCGCCCGGACCGTACAGCCAGAAGATCCGCCCCCAGGCGACCGAATGTCCGTGCTGTTCGGCGTCGCGCAGCACCATCCGTCGAAGCGCGTCTTTGGCCACGCCGTACAAGGTTGCCGGATTGATGGGCGAGAGCGCCTCGTCGAGCTGCCCCGCACCCGTCCAGTCATATTCAGCGCAGCTTCCCGCCACCACCGCGCGTTTGCCGCCAACTGCGTGAAAGCTGCGGAGCAGGGCCAAACTCGCTGCACACCAATCGAGATTATCCGCCGCGTTCCAGAACTGACCCGGTACCGCATTCCATGCAAGATGCAGCAGATGGGTTGGCTGAACTTTCTCGATCAGCGCGGTAGCCGCCCCGGGCTGTGTGAGATCCGCGGCCACATGATCAACATCGTGACGTCCCATCGGGCTGCGGCTGGAAGCGACTACATTGACGCCCCGCGCGACGAGCTGGTCGATGACGTGACGCCCGACGAAACCACTGGAGCCGGTGACAAGAACCCTCATGCCGACCAATCTGGATATTGGGCGTCACGCTCCGACAGAATGGGATTCGGGAGAGGCCATTCAATCCCGAACGCCGGATCGTTCCACCGTACACCCGCCCCGAAGCCGGGGCGGAAGGCGGGTGTGATTTGATACAGCATGTCCGTGTCGTCAACGAGCGTCTGGAAACCGTGCGCCAGGCCGGGAGCAATATATAGACCCGTGCCTTCATCCGCTGACAGCCGTTCGCCAATCCACTTTCCGCGGGTCGCAGATCCGGGCCGCAGATCGACGACCACGTCCATCAGCGCACCGCGCACGCAGCGCACGAACTTTGCCTCCGCGTGCGGCGCGTCCTGATAGTGAAGGCCCCGCAACGTGCCCGCGCGCGTGTTACGCGACAGGCTCGATTGCTCGAACACCGCCGGCAGCCCCTGCGCGGCGAATTCCGCCGCGCAAAAGCTCCGGGCAAAGAAGCCGCGATCGTCTGAAACGGGCGACAAGGCGACGCGCCACACGCCCGCAATCGACAGAGGCGTGAAGATCATGGGTGGATTTGCACGGTCGGGATTGGCGTCACGAATGCGCACCCCCATTCCCGGACATGGGCCATCTGCGCCATGATCTCGTCCTTCAGGTTCCACGGCAGGATGAGGAGATAGTCCGGCTTCTCGCTGTCGATCCGGTCCGGCGAATAGATCGGAATGCGGGTTCCCGGCAGAAACTTGCCAGCCTTGTGCGGGCTACGATCGACCGTGAACGCGACGAGATCGGTCTTTACACCGCAATAATTGAGCAGCGTGTTGCCCTTGGCCGGCGCACCATAGGCCGCCACGGTCTTGCCCTCGCGCTTCGCGGCGACAAGGAATTCCAGCAACGCGAGCTTGGTATCGACAACCGCATCGGAAAAACGCTGATAGGTCGCGAGGTCCGACAAGCCGGCTGCCCGTTCCGCTTCCAGCATTGCAGCGACAGCGGCGGTGTCCGGGCGGGTAGTATCGTTCTGATGCGCGATATACACGCGGAGCGATCCGCCATGTGTCGGCAATTCCTCGACGTCATAGACCCGCATGCCGTGATCGGCGAACATGCGGCGCACGACGGTGAACGACAGATAGCTGAAATGTTCGTGGTAGATCGTGTCGAACTGCCGCTGTTCGATCAGGCGCATCAGGTGCGGGAATTCGATATTGGCAACGCCACCTTGCTTCAACAGGATGGGGTAGCCGGCAATGAAGTCGTTGATATCCGGGACATGCGCCAGAACGTTGTTGGCCGCCATCACATCCGCCTGAATCCCGCGGTCCCGCAGACGCTCGGCCGTCGCGCGGCCGAAGAAGGCGACTTCACTCTCAACTCCACGTTCGTCGAACGCAACTTTGGCCGTGTTGGCGGTTGGCTCGATTCCAAGAACGGGCACACCAGCTTGCTTGAAATATTGCAGCAGATAGCCGTCATTCGACGCAACCTCGATGACAAGGCTGTTCGCATCGAGCGCCTCTGCAGCGATCATCTTGCTCGCATATCGCTCGGCATGCGCCAACCACGACTGGGAGTAAGACGAGAAATAAGCGTACTCATCCGAGAACATGTTCTCGGCTTTTTCGAAATCGACTAGCTGCACCAGCCAGCAGTTGCCACAGACATACGCATGCAGCGGGTAGAAAGGCTCCATCGCAGCGTAGTGTTCAGGGGCAACATAGTCGTTGGAAATCGGAGACATGCCGAGGTCGGCGAACGATACTTCCAGCGGCGCATTACAGAAACGGCAGGTCGGGTTCATCAATTAGCTCCGGCAAGGGATTCGTAGGCCTTGATCTGATCAATCGTTACGTCGCGTGCGGACTGGCCGGCCGCAACGGCCTTGTACCAGTCGACGGTCCAGGTCAGCCCGGCAGTGATTGGCAGTCGCGGGCGCCAGCCCAGACCAACCCGTGCCTTGCTGGCATCTACCCGCAGCAGCATCGCTTCATGAGGATGCACGGCGCTGTCGCGGGCCCAACCGGCACCAGGTCCCCATGCCTGCACCAGCGCGTCGACAATTCTACCTACCGGCCACGCGTCGTCGTCGGGGGGACCAAAGTTCCAACCCTGCGCGGCCCCCTCGCCGTGATCGGTCAACGCCTGGGCGAGCATGAGATACCCGGCAATCGGCTCCAGCACATGTTGCCAAGGGCGGGTGGACAGGGGATTGCGGATCAGCACGTCGGTTCCGCTTGCAAATGCACGAATCGCATCGGGAACGAGGCGATCCGCTGACCAGTCGCCGCCGCCAATCACGTTGCCTGCACGCCCAGACGCGAGCAATGCACGATCGGATTGCTTGAAGAAGGAGCGGCGATACGAAGCCGTGACGAGTTCCGCACAACCCTTGCTGGCGCTGTAGGGATCGGATCCACCCATCGGCTCGGTTTCGCGATACGGCCAGACCTGCTCCGTGTTTTCGTAGCACTTATCGCTGGTGACGTTCACGATCGCCCGCAGACCCGGGCTGCGGCGCGCCGCCTCGAACACGTTGACCAAGCCCATGACATTGGTTTCAAACGTCGTCACCGGATCGTCGTAAGACGGATGCACCAGTGCTTGCGCGGCCATGTGGAGCACCACATCCGGTCGCGCCTGTGCGAATGCCGCCTCGACCGCGGCCGCATCGCGGATGTCAGCGAGCACGCCGCGCGAACCTGGCCGCCCGATCGCGTCCCACAACGGCTCGCCGCCCGCAACCTCCGCCGGCGGCAGGGCGAGGCCGTAAACATCGGCTCCAAGCAGCTCAAGCCACAGCGCGGCCCAACTACCCTTGAATCCGGTATGTCCGGTGACCAGCACGCGCTTGCCACGCCAGAAAGCTGGCGCTGGAAATGGCACCCGCGTCACCAGATTTTCCACGGCGCATTGCCGCTCTGCCATAAATCCTCAAGGTAATGTTTGTCGCGCAGCGTATCCATCGGCTGCCAGAAGCCTTCGTGATGGTACGCGGACAATTGCCCGTCGCGCGCCAAGCCTTCCAACGGTTCGCGTTCCCACGTCGTTGTATCGTCCGCGATCCGATCAATGACACGCGGCGACAAAACGAAAAAGCCGCCATTGATCCAGCTGCCGTCGCCTTGAGGCTTTTCAATAAAGCCGCGCACACGATTGCTGTCGATGTCGAGCGCACCGAACCGCCCCGGAGGCCGCACCGCCGTTACCGTGGCGTCGCGACCGTCAGCGACATGAAAGTCGACCAGCTTGCGCACGTCGATATTCGCTACGCCGTCGCCATAGGTCATGCAGAAGGTTTCGTCGCCAATATGATCCGCGACACGCTTGAGCCGGCCGCCGGTCATCGTTTCGGCGCCCGTATCGACGAGCGTGATGCGCCACTTTTCGGCCCGAGAATGATGAATATCCATGCCGTTGCGGCCAAGATCGATCGTCACGTCCGCCATGTGCAGGAAGTAGTTCGCAAAATACTCTTTTACAAAGTACCCCTTATAGCCCAAGCAAATAATGAAATCATTAAAGCCCGCCGCTGAGTAGATCTTCATGATATGCCAAAGCATCGGCAGGCCGCCTACTTCAACCATCGGCTTTGGCCGCACTGAGGTTTCCTCAGATAATCTGGTCCCAAGCCCACCAGCCAGCAAGACTACTTTCATATCAAGACCACCCTTAGCGCGTGTGCACGTAACGCCTGCGCGTTTCCCAACGAAGCGCCTCTTTAATATCGGCGCGGCACGATGCAACCGCCTTGCGCTCGAATCCGCCTGCAACAGGATCGCCATTAGAATCCCGCGTCGGATTTTCTGCGAAGGCTGAACCCAAGAGACCCCGCGCCCCCGGGGGCCGCCAGTCGACGCTGGAGCAGCGCAGTCCGGGATTCATCGTCCCGCCCATCGTGCGCAGGCGTTTGAGGCGCGCGCTAACAAGTTGGCAGGCGTCCATTCTCGTCCTATGGGAAGCGATCATCAAGGTCGAAGATTATATGCCCAACCCACCATCGAAAGTCTCACAGCCATCCCTCGGGCAGGCGCTGGCCATTCAGATGCGGGTGATCGGCGCGCTGCTAATGCGCGAGCTACACACTCGTTACGGTCGGGAAAATATCGGCTATTTGTGGCTGGTGTTGGAACCATTGATGTTGGGCAGCATCATCTCGCTGATGCATAGCGGTCAGACCTCCCATGAAGGAGAAATAAATCCGGTGGCGATTACCGTCGTCGGCTACACGATCTTCATCATGTTCCGCGGCATTGTCAATCGCGCGGAAGGCACGCTGCACGCGAACTTGCCGCTCATGTATCATAAAATGGTTGGCGTATTTGACCTCGCCTTTTCCCGAGCCGTGCTTGAACTTGCCGGCACCATGATGGCATTCATGATACTTTTAAGCCTGATCATCTCGATCGGCTATGCGACATATCCTTATCGGCCGCTGCTCTTAATTGCAGGCATAGCCTATATTTTCTTTTTCTCCTTTGGCATTTCGCTGATCATCGTGGGTGGCACGCATGATAATAGACTGCTTGAGCGCATGGTCCATCCGTTCACCTATTTCATGATTCCGCTGTCAGGCGCTTTTTACCAGGTTATCTGGGTCCCGCAGCCGTACCGAGATTGGCTGCTGTACAACCCCTTCCCGCAGATGTTCGAACTGGTTCGCTACGGCCAATTCGAGACTGCGACACTGGAATATGTTAATTTCACATACATCACCGCTTGGACGCTCGTGCTGAACTTCCTCGGCTTGCTAGCAGTTCGTGCGGTAAAGCGACGCATCCATCTGAGCTGACGACGCAGCTAGCCATCAGCATCTTATCTCAAGAGCTCTATCAATGAACATGCACGGCATCTTTGCCCCGGTAATCGACGAAACGCCGCATCACGCTCCTACCTTAGCCTCCAAAGTGCTCGGGTGGCTCCGGCGGCGCCGCGCGATAATGCTGGTTGTATTTCTGCCTACAGCGCTGGTTGCTGGGTATTATTACCTGATTGCAGCCGACCAGTACGTGTCTGAAGCGCATTTCATCATCCGCTCCTCTGACACTCCGGCGGCAATGCCATCGAGCTTTGGATCGCTGCTCGGCCTCGCGGGCGGCATGACGCAATCGCAAGGTGAAGCGCTGAGCGTCTCGGACTACCTCGTTTCGCACGAAGCGGTCGCGACGCTGGATCGCGACATTGGGCTGATCGGACGCTTTCAACGACCCGAAGCCGATGCCTTCAGCCGGTTGCGTAGCGACCAGCTCACGCCGGAAAGGCTGTTGAAATATTACAAGGGCAAGGTCGCGGTGAATTTCAACCGCGACACCGGGATTACCACGCTTTCGGTTCACGCGTTTCGCCCCGACGACGCTTATGCCATTATCCAGCGCCTGATGACGCTTGGCGAGCAGCGCGTGAACCAGCTGAATGCGCGCGGGTATAACGATGCGGTCGGGCTTGCGCGCCGACAGTTGTCAGAAGCCGAAACGGCGCTGGCGAAGATCCAGGAGCAGATGACGAGTTTTCGTCAGCGTCGCCAGGATATCGATCCTGAGGGCTCCGGCAAGGCGCAAATCGGCCTCGTCTCGACCCTGCGCGGCCAGTTAGCCGCCGCACAATCGCAGCTGGACACGATGGGAGCCTTTATCAGCCGGTCGAGCCCGCAGTATATCGCTATGTCGCGCCAGGTGCAGTCGCTGCGCAGCCAAGTCGCTGCGCAAGCCGGTCGTCTGACCGGCGATGCTCCAGCCGATCCTTCGATTGCAACGGATCTTGGCGGATATGAGGATCTCCGCCTGCGCCAGGAATTTGTCGGGAAGCGCTATGAGGCTGCGGCCGCCAATTTCGAGCAAGCGCGCGAACGAGCCCAGCGGCAGCAACTCTATCTCGTCCGCGTCGTGGACGCGAACAAAGCGGTCACGCCGCTATACCCCGAGCGCGGACGGATCGTGCTGACAGTGTTCCTCGCCTTATTGCTCATCTACGGAATCGGCTGGCTGATCGTAGCAGGCGTTCGCGAGCACGCTGCCTGATTTAGCACGTTCGCCGTGCCAGGATAGCAAAGGGAATCGGCGCGTTCAGCTCGGACGCGCCGATTTCCTGGATCGCGAATTTCAGCTGGGCGACTTCCTGGGCTTGCGCAACCAACGACAGTGCCAGCCGCTCGATTTCCGGGCGCGAGAAATGAATCGGTCCGCCACCCGCCGCCGGATTGGCTTGTTGCGAGGTGCCATATCGAAGCAGGTGAATGGCAATGCCTCCGAACCGCAGATAGCGCATGCTATCGAGCAAAAAGTGCGGAAAGGCCGCTTTGCTCTCCACCGTATCGCTGATGTTCCTCGACCAGAGGAAATCATAGTCGGCGACTTCCTCACCCCGCGCCAGCGTGGCGGCCGTTGCGAGATGAACCGAGCTTTCGAACACTTTCGGCGTGCACACCGACGGTCGGTGCAATGGGCCAAGGCCATCCCCACTATCGTCACCAGCCTGGGAACCAAGCCCATCGCGTATCACCGTCATGGACCCGCCTTGACTGGCGACATAGGCCGGCAGCGCCCGAGCCGCGCGGTCGAAGCACAAGCCGCGCGGGGCACCTGAAGACAGGGCGCCATAGTATCGTAGGGCTTGAAGGATGATGGCATCCTCCCAAGCCTGCAGCTCACCGCGACCACCCTGCTGGTCCAGGTCAGCCATGCGTGCGGCAAACACCGGCTCGGCGAACTGGCGTGCAGTCATGACTTGCGACACCGGGCTCATAAGCAGGGGCGACTGCATTGAGATCAGTTCCGGCTTGTCCCGTAAGGCGGGTCCACGTTGCGGAAGGGATGCAAGTTTCGAAGCCACATCGCGTGGCTGCCAGTCAGGATCCGACTCCTCCCGGCGATTGAGCGAGACGCGGATCGCGCTAGCGGTGGCATCGCTTTCGTCCGAGAGTTCTGCCGTGACCGAATAGAGCATATTGCGGCGGCCGATCGTGCCGATGCAGGCCACTCCATTATGCGCTATCAAGTCCGCCATCGAGACCGCGATCGTTGCAACCGGCGTCAGATCCGTCTTCAAGTGCGCCGGTCGCGCAAGGACGTGCAACACCAACGTTCCGGCCGTAGCGCGCAGCTGATCTATTTCCACGGTGAATACGATCGGCCCCACCGCAGCACGTACTGGGTTGGTTTCCAACACATAAGCAGGATTGGGCGGTGGCCGATCCCCACCCAGACCGGTGAGGCGGCTCGCGAAATGCGGGGTGGCACCGAACGGATCGATGGGCAGCGGAAGATATCGGTCGCGTTCCCATTCACCGCTCTGCTTGAGACCGGTAGGAATGGTATCGATACTCATGACGTTTCACCTAAAACTTTGCTGTACATCTCGGCAAGAGCGCGCTGATAGGCGCTTTCGCTAAACGCCGCTGCCCGGGCAATGCCACGCGTCGCCAAGCTTTGCCGCAACGCTGCATCGGCATCGACACGAGCAAGGGCGTCCGCAATCTCTGCCACCACGTAGGGATCAACTAGGATTGCTGCCTCACCCGCTATTTCCCGAATAGCGGCCGTGGTGGATGATAGCACAGGCACGCCAAGCGACATTGCCTCCAGCACAGGCAATCCGAAACCTTCGTACAGCGAGGGAAAAACGAGCGCGCGCGCGCCGCGCAACAGGCGCAGCAGCAAGTGCCGCGGCAAATAGTCGATTTGCACGACTCGATCGCGCAGATGCTCGTGACGCAGTCCGGACGGATCGTCTTCGCGAGGCAACAACACCACCTCAGCCGAACTCTGCCACGATTTTGCTGCCACGATTACCAGGGGGGCCTTAAGCCGTAAGGAAAGATACGCCTCGATCAGCCGTCCTAGATTTTTCTTAGGCTCGATTGCGCCATAGAAAAGATAGTATCCTTGTGGCGCGAGACCGAAAAGCGCGGAAATCGTTTCGGCAGATACCGCCGCATCTTCTGCGATTACAGCGGGATCGATGGTCGATACCTGATAGGTATTGGAAACCTTTCCCGGATCTGCATGGAGCAACTCGATAATGTCCGCCCGGCTTGCTTCTGAGACCGTGCAGATATGATCGCCCTGCGCAACGCAGGTACCGACAAGGGCACGATAAAGGCGTTTTTCGTCCAGCGTTGCAAAAGGGAGCCGCAAGGGGACCAGATCATGCAGCGTGTAAATGTTGCGTGCACCCTTCACCCGCACGGGCACGGGGTAAGTCCAGTGCATGATGTCGGGAGGTGAGGCAATTTGCAGTTCTGTGAACCGGCCGGTCAGACGAAAATAGTCCTGCGCGCGCTCGAACAGATCGGGGCTGCTCCATAGCGCATCAAAGTGCGGTAGACGGTGCGCCAGTGAACGCGCATCCACGCCGCCGGACGAGACACGAAACGAGGCTGCGCCTGTCGCCAGTCGCGTGGCGGAAAGCCAACGCTTGAGCCCCTTCGGGCGCCGCGCCGGCCGGGCCAGCCGATCGTAGAACAACGCCTCGCGATGCGCCGCGGGGCCTGCCACATCAATGCCGAACACACCCTCGACCGCATGCCCCATCGACCGCAGCGTATGGGCCAGTGCCATCCCATAGGAGCTAATGCCTGTCCCGTTCGGCAGCGCGAAATTATAGCCGTCTATCGCGATGCGCACGGGTGCTCTACCAAGAAGAATATCATCGTCGGCGAGCGTTAGACACCCCGAGCGAATTGGACAATGTTTCGTCGTAGATCGCCGCCAAGCGATCGACAAACCGAGCCTTTGAGAAAGCCTGCGCGCGGATCCTGCCCTTCTGGGCAAGCCCGAGCGCCAATTCGTCATCTGTCGTGATGCGGTGGAACGCAGCCGACATCGCCGCAAGATCGGTCGGATCGACAGTCAACGCCGCATTCCCCGCCACTTCGGCAAGCGCGCCACGATCGCTCGTAAGTACAGGCGTCCCTAACGCCATTGCCTCGATCACCGGAAGCCCGAATCCCTCGGCTAGGGTCGGGAAGATCAGCGCTCGAGCATTCGCGATCAGATGCAGCAAGGCTGCGCGGGATTGATAGGGAAGCCGCACGGCCCCCGCGGTTTGCGCGATCTCGGCAAGGATCGGCTCTGCGCACCAGCCGTCGGGTCCGGCAATGAGGAGCGGCATGGACACTCCGCTTCGCTGGTATGCGGCAAGAATGGCGGACAGGTTCTTGCGGGGTTCGATCGATCCCACACACAACAAATAGGACCCGGCCAGCACCCCCTCCGGCAAGCCGCTTAGGGTATCCCCGCTTAGGTCCTCGGAAAGCTCGACTGATTGGCCAGCATCGGCGACAAAGTCGGGCCGACACGCTAGCGCATGGACGATCGACGCCCGAGCATCGTCTGAAACGGTAATGATGCGGTCGCCATGTTCGGCAATTGCGTTCAGTACCGCACGGTGGCGCCTCGGTTCGATCGGGGATAGATCGGGCCGGTCCAGCGGGATCGTGTCGTGCACCGTATAGATATTGGTCCAGCCCTCCAGCATGATTGGAACCGGATAGCTCCAATGCATGATCCCCGGAGCAAGGTTGCTGCGGAGGCGGTACAGGCGACGTCTGAGGTTGAAATGCACGTGCGCGGTGCGGAACATGTCGGGTCCCAGCAGGGTGCCATTCCCGCCGCGCGCCGGCGATCGAATCGCCTGCGCAATCGGCAACAGCGCCCGAAGCGCCCGCAAAGCCGGATTTCGCGGGGTAGCGTGCAAGATATACGGTCGTGTAGTCAACAGAGGGATCGCCCCTGCCAGCGCTCGGGCGTATGTGGCGACCCCGGTACCACCGTTTCCTAGCATCCGGCCGTCTACGCAAATCGGCATTTCGTTCAGGGTCCTGCCGCGCACCACCGGGTATCTCCGCCTTCCAGATAGGTTCCGAATCGAGAGGCAAACCCTATTGTGTATTCTCTCTCATTTTGCCAGATGGCTGGCCATTGCCGAGAAAATCGATGATCCGCTTCGAACACGTCTCCAAATCGTATCACATTCGTAAATTCGAGAAATTGGTCTTCGCCGATCTCAATTTTACGATCGAAAAGGGCGACTCGATCGGCATCTGTGGCGCCAATGGCGCTGGGAAATCGACGTTGATGCGGTTGCTGGCTGGAGTCGAGCAACCGACCAGCGGTAAAATAACTCGGAACATGTCCACCTCTTGGCCGATCGGTTACGGAAACTCCTTTCAATCCACGCTTACGGGTGCGGACAACGCTCGGTTCGTATCACGAATATACAACCGTCCCGAGCAGGAGCTACTCGATTTCGTCGAAGACTTCGCGCAACTCGGCCCATATCTGCATCAGCCAGTCAACACCTATTCTGCCGGGATGAGTGCACGACTTGCCTTCGGCATCAGTCTTGCCATCGAATTTGATTGTTACCTGATAGACGAAGTAACGGCAGCAGGAGACGAGCGCTTTCGACGGCGATCCGAGGAGGCGCTGATCGCCCGGCGCGATAATGCGACGCTGATTATGATCTCACACGATCAAAATACATTGCGATCCTATTGTCGACGCGGCGCGGTCCTGTATGGCGGCGCGCTGGTTCAATACGACACGATCGACGAGGCCTGTTTGGTACATCACCATTTACAATCTCGCAATCTATAGATCACGCCCGACCCATGCCGGTTGCTGCAGCTTTGATGACCAGAAAATCAGGACCAGATATGAAAATCGCGGGAAGCTCGTCCGCACTGCATTGTAGGCAGACCAAAACGCGTTTGGCGACGTTGACGTTGATGTTGACATTGTCAGCCTGCGCTGCCTTGCCATCGAACGGGCCAACCGCGCGCGCCGTTTTGCGCCAGGCGAATGGTGCCAACGGGAGCGTCAAATTCAGGATCGTTGATCTGGACCTCACAACGGTCAACGAGTTGAATGGTGTCAAGCAGCCCGGCACCGATACGCCTGGATCGATCGCAACGCTCGCGCAAGACCGCCGGGCGGATCTGATTGGCCCGGGCGATGTACTGTCGATCTCGATTTTCGAAGTGGGCGTGTCGCTGTTCGGCGGCAGCGGGCGGGATGCTGTAGGGTTCGACCCGTCTGCCCGGGCTCAGAATTTCCCGGATACGGTGGTCGATGCGAGCGGGGCCATCACGTTGCCCTATCTAGGCACCATTCCGGTGGCCAACATGACCGCAGCGGAAGCACAGGGCAGGATAGCCGCGGCCCTGCGCGGCAAATCCCAGGACGCTCGAGCGCTGGTTTCGATCAAGCAAAACGTCTCCAACACGGTGTTCGTGTCGGGCGCCGTCAATCGCCCCGGACGCCAGCCGCTGTCTCTCGCGCGCGAACGCCTGCTCGACGCTATCGCGAACGCCGGCGGGAGTGCGAATACTTCGGAAGACACGGTTGTGCGTTTCGTGCGCGGTTCCAATGTCGTAGAGCAGCGACTAGCGACGATTCGCGCCAATATGCCCGATGACGTTGTGCTGAACCCTGGGGACCGTATCGAACTAATCCGATCGCCCAGAACCTACACGGTCTTCGGCGCAGTCTCTAAGATTTCCCAGGTCGCGTTCGAAACCGGTCAGGTCTCGCTCGCCGAAGCGCTGGCCCGCTCCGGTGGTCCGAACGATGCGACCGCCGACCCGTCGGCGATCTTCCTGTTCCGATATGCAGTCCAACCACAAACGGGAAGCGAGGAGCCGGTGATCTATCGATTAAATCTGCTCAAACCCGAAAGCTATTTCCTGTCGCAGCACGTGGCTATGCAAGACAAGGATGTAATCTATATTGCAAATGCATCGGCCAACCAACCAGCCAAGCTTGTAAACGTCATCAATCAGCTGTTCGCACCGTTCGTACTTGCGAGGCAGATTGCCAGATAGTGCGTAGATTGACACTGAAACATCTAGTTACGCTCGCTAAGCGCGCCGGCGTTTGCGCGCTGAGGGTCGGGTGTATGGGCTGATGTTGTTGACGGGGTGAATCGTGCTGGCGATGATCAGCACACGTTTCATCCCGTCCAACATTGCCGCATCTGACCCCCGGTTGCCGCGTTGCACGGCCGCGGTCGACTGTGCCTGGCAGTTGTGCCGCCCCCCCCCACTTCAGCAGCCGCCAACGCCTAAGGGTCTAGGGGCGCGGAAAGCCACTGATCAGTCCCCTCGGCCAGCCGCCTACAACCCCACGAGCGCCCTAGCGAGCGCATCCACGTCGATCGTGAACGCGCGTTCGTGCGCTGGGACAGAATGGTCGGCCACCGCCCCATATAGAACCTTGTAGCGATGGCCACGTACAGCTGCGAGATCCCAATAAAATGGCTCGATCCATCCCCATGGCGCCAAATACACGATCGTTGAGGCAGGCGGACAAAACACGGTGTTGGTCATCGCGGCGCCCATCTGACCGATAACGGTAGAGGCGCCGGCGAATAGCCTGACCTGTTCGCCGAAGCTCAGTCTTTCGGTATCGACGATTTGAAACCCGTGTGATGTGACAAGCTCGGTGACCTCTGACTGGTTCGACAGCACCCTGCCTCGGTTTACAGCACGATTCACAAACAGCCGAGCACCGCCCCCGTCATTTTCAACGTCGACAAGCGCCCCCTCGCAGACCTTGCGACTCATGAAGGCCATCGCAAGCGGTGACTTCTGCACGGGATGTTCGCTGACCGGGGTGGCATAATAAAGCTCATCGAAACGATAGGCCCGATTGAAATCGAGGAACTCGATCCGAACCTCATCGCCTAGTAACATCCGGATCGCCTCGACACGGATGTTGTCGATCCGGCTGTGGAACTGGCTGAGAAGAATTCGGATCGGACGACGATCGGTCAATCGAAGCTGCAATGCTGCCTTTAATCTTGGCAGATCGTCGATCAGCCAATGTCCGTAATTGGGTGTGCCGATCGACCCGATGAACAGATTCTGCCACCGTCGCCCAGCGAAGTGCGTGGTATCGGCATCCCTCCATTGGGCCATGCTGGGCATTGCGTCGGACGCCCGATCTCCGGGACGATAGGTTTCGTACAATAGTGCATGTTCCGCGGTACTCGCGCAATGCAGCACTGTTTTGAACAAGGTGACATCGCGAAGCCGAACGAGCACCGATGGCGGACAGGGCTTTTCCGCCATCGACTCGTAAAAGGTTGCAAGCTGCGCCGTAAAATCATCCGCGATGACGAAACCGTCCGAAGGAAATTGCCACCGGTATTGCGTCTTAGCGAACAGTTGACCGACGACCTCGACACCATAGGCTCGCGGATCCTCGGCGGTAAGCAATTCCGGGGGAAGGCGGTCTCCATACAGCGCCTGGGCAGCACAACTTACGTATGTCGGATCTTCGAAATCAATCATGTACCTATCATCTATGCCTAATGCGTCGCAGCCTGCCACGGAAACGCGACACGCGGAGGCACAGCCAAGCTGAAGTCGGAACGTTCGAGTGTTAGGTTGGGCGAATAATATGGATCGTTGTTCAGCTGGTTACCCCAGCGTTCCCGCATCTGCTCCGCATCCTGCGCGAGCCTAGCTGCCTTTGCCCCCATGACATCGTCGCCACGGGTCGTGCTTTCGGCGTGTAGCAGCAGAATGCCAGGGTCGCCTACGATCTTCAAACCGCGCGCAGCAATCCGCAGGCATAGATCGACATCATTATAGGCGATCGCAAACTCTGTGTCGAAACCGCCTACCGCTTCAAAATCCGTCTTCCGAATGAACAGGCACGCGGCAGTTACGGCGGAGAATTCCTGCATCAGGCGAGCTTTTCCGAAGTAGCCTGGGGCATCTTCGGCAATGCCGCCGTGCGGCGTCCCGGCAATGCCATGTGCCCCCATGCCAAGCACGATTCCGAAGTGCTGCAGCGTTCGATCCGGGTAAAGCAGGCGTGCGCCAACGATCCCGACATCCGGAAGCGCCAGCAACATGCGCGCGCGAACGATCCAATCCGCCGCCAGAACTTCGGTATCGTTGTTGAGGAAGCACAGGATGTCGCCCCGCGCCGCTGCAGCGCCGATATTGCAGACGCGAGAAAAGTTGAACGGCAGCGGATCACGCACAACGCTTGCCACACCTTTTGCGACAAGCGTTTCGAGATAGGAAAGCGTCGCCGGATCGTCACTATCGTTGTCGACCACTACGATATTCGTCGCCTCGCGCTCGGTCGCCTGGATCGCGTCGATACACCGCCTGAGCGAGGCAAGACCGTTCCGGGTGGGGATGACGATCGTCACGTTGGCGGGCGGAACGGCATGCGGCGTGACGCCCGTCAATCCGGCCGCGAACCCTGGAACCGATCGCATCGGCAGGGCACATCTGGCGAAATGCTCGTTGAGCGCACGTTGTGCCGCAAGGCACGCATAATCCTTCTGGTCGGCCGACACAGACGTCGAACCCGGGATCATCCGCCAGTGATACAGCACATGTGGAATATGGATCACACGGTCATCTGAACTGCGCTCGTAACACCGCAGCAGCAGATCATAATCCTGGCTGCCTTCGAACCCGACCCGAAATCCGCCGACCGCTTCGACCAAGGTTCGCCGATAGACGCCGAGGTGGCTGACCATATTGTGCCCGTACATCAAAAAGCGGTTCCAACGGCCTTTGAAATACGGTGCCGAGCGCAAGCCGTGGCGATCGATCTTGTCCTCGTCGGAATACAAGATGTCGGCATCGGGATAGCGATTCAAATACGAAGCAACGACGGCGAGTGCATAATCAGGAAGTAGGTCGTCGTGATCAACCAGCACAACAAACGCGCCGCGTGCCAGCTCGAGGGCACTATTGCTAGCCTCCGAAATATGTCCATTTGTGCTACGTCGAATGATTCTTACCCGCGGATCTCCCGCGCTGTATGCCTCGAGCGTCGCCATCACCTCGGTATTGGGTGAAGCATCGTCGGCAATGCAGATCTCGAAATCTGGATAGGATTGTGCGAGCATTGAATCGATACAAGCCCGCAACAAGGGGATCGGGGTATTGTAGGTTGGCATGACGAACGAGAATGTCGGCCGATAGGACATCTCCTCGATCATGTGCATGATAGCCTCCCGGTCCTCGAACGCAGGGAGTTCGAACCTCGCCGACCAGCTGCGGTAGTCGCTGCCGATGTGCGGATCGGGCGGCATCATTTCCCAACTAGCGCGCGCAGCATCTTCTGCAGCGATCGTCTCGGTTCCGGATGGCGCGTCAAGGGTGGCCTCCGCGTGAAAAACGATGGTAGGCGGATGCAGAACGTTGGCCTTGCGATCTGGCGTCCACGCGATGGCGACGAGCAGATCGGGCCTGACGATCGGAACGAGGACCGGATCTGACGTCACGGTGAAAACGATGGCGAACCGTTCGTCGAAGCCAGCGCCATAGTCGAGCATCACGATCCCACGAGGGCGATGCGCCGGGTCGAAAGGCTGGACATCGATCGTCAGCATGCCGAGCCGAGCCGAGCGCGCGGTACCATGCGCAGGAGAAGCAATCACGCGCGCCGCCCCTGACCGCGTTTCGATCCGGCCGCCAGGATGGTCGATCAGCGAGATCCCTTTTACCGCCTCGACGTGCAACGCGTGCATATGGGCTTGGAAAAATCCTACGAGGGTCGCCTCATCGGAGGTCTCCTCATACGCCACGCCGGCCTGCTGGAGCGCGTCGATCTCCAGCATTGCATGGCGGTTACCGTCGCGCGCGGCGCTTTGGCGATAGAAATCGAAGGCGCGTTCGCGGTCGCCGCGCAGCTTATGCAGGTGACCGATGCTAAGCAGCAGGTCTGCATCCTCCGGACGGTGCAGGAGCGCGTGTCGATATGCCGCCAGCGCAGCATCGAACTGCTGCGACTGTTTGAGGGCATGCCCCCATTGCACAGCAATCGCCGCGTCGCGTGGGCGGCGCGCGCAATGGCGTCCATATTCGCGTGCTGCTGCCGCCCAATCACCGCGCGCACGCGCAGCATCGCCCCGCATTCTGGCATCTGGGAATGCGCGCTTTAGTGCCAGTCTGGCGGATCTTAGCAATCGAGCAACCAGCACTAAAACCAAACATGCTCCCAAAAACGCGTTCCGTGCAATCGTCTTGGCGTTGGCACCGAATCGTCGCTAGGGATAGCGCAAATGAGATGCCGCCACCAGATAGAGCCGCCCGTACGTGGTGATGCGCGATGCGTTCGTTAATTCACTGGATGTTCGCCCATCGGCATCTGCGCGCCGCCCGCCAGGCTGCCCGCAATGCCGCATGGTCGATCGCCGCGGATCACTATGCTGCCTTTTTGAAGGCCAGACCCAACGCGATAGCCGCGTGGGTGCAATATGGCCATGTTCAAAAGGCGTTGGGCGAACTGACTAGCGCCCGCTCGGCCTATGAGCGGGCTCTGGCCCTCGCCCCCGACGTCCCCGACACGCTGCTGCACCTTGCGGGTGTCCAACGACGATTGGGGGAGCGTGCAAAAGCACTCGACAGCTGCGCCCGCGCGGTAGCGGTCGACCCCGGCTTTGCCCCGGCGATAGCCGAACTGCTCGCGCTGGGTGGGCGCGACCGCTTGCCCGAAGGCCTTTCTGCCGATTTGCACGCCCCCGACCCAACCGTAGACATGAACGATCAACCTTCGTGGCTCGACGAGGTTATCGAGAGGCAGCGCGGCGAGGTCTATGCGCCCGCTCGCTACGACGCCTATCGCAAGTGCCTGATGATCCAGCCGCCGCCGCCCGAGCCGCGGCTCGTCGCACCGATCCATGTTCTGATCGATGCGCGTGGAGCTCTGCCGGTCGATATTCGAGTAACGCTCAGCAGCTTGCGGGACTCCGCAGATCCCGGCTGGAAGGCGACGGTGCTTGCCGACGCACAAACCTGTTGCCATCCCGTGGCGGGCATCACCGCGATCGATACCCGTATTGCCTTCGTGGCGACTCCGCCGCAAAAGATTGACCACGGCCATGTCTTGTTAGCGCGCGCGGGACTGGTTCTAGAGCGGCAGGCGATCGGTTGGTTCGGCTTTGCAGCAGCGCGTACCGGGTGCGCCCTCGCTTATGCTGATCATGATAGCTGCATCGATGATTGGCGCACCGGGCGGCAGTATTCCATGCCCAGCTTCCAGCCCATGTTCGATCCAGATTGGTTTGCTGATCCGAATACCGCGCCTGCGCTGCTGCTGATCGATGCGGCACGCCTTCCCGTTGAGATCGGCGGCGAACGTCGCTTGCTTGCCGCAGCGGCGAAGCTCGGTGCAGCGCACATTCCCCATCTGTTGGCTTCCGTCCGCGAGATGGCACGAGAAGCACGAAACGCGCTACCGGATGCCAGGACACAGAGTGCTTCCAGCCCGGCGGTGGCGACAAGTTCGCCTGTTCCGCAGGACCGCATCCATGTCGTCGTGCAGACGCGGGACCAGCCGGCATTGCTGCGCGACGCGGTCGCCAGTATTCGCCGACAGGCGCGACGTCGCGATCTGCTGGACATCACTATCGTCGACAATCGCAGCATCCTGCCGCAAACGGCGCGACTGCTCCGTCGCTATTCGACGGCCGGTATCGCCCGTACGTTGAACCTGGACGAACCCTTCAACTGGTCACGGGCTAACAATCTTGCCGTAGCAGAACGAAGTGCTCCCATTCTGGTATTCCTCAACAACGATACGACCATGTTGACCCCCGGGTGGGACGCGGTCCTGCATCGCCTTTTCGACGATCCGGGGGTCGCGGCAGTCGGCGCGCTGCTGTCCTACCCGGACGGCACGATTCAGCATGCCGGCATGGTTTTCGGGATGGGCGCTGGGGGGCCGGTGCACGAGGGCGTGGGACATCATGCCGACCAGGCTGGCCCCGGAGGGCGCTGGCATCGCACGCGATGCGCAGCTGCGGTGACCGGCGCGTTTCTTGCCGTGAGGAGCAGTGCGTTTGATGCAGTCGGCGGATTTGATGAATCGCACTTGGCGATTGCCTTCAATGACGTCGATCTTTGTCTGCGACTGCGGGCACTGGGACACCGTATCGTGCAGACCGGCGACATACGCTTGATCCACCACGAATCCAAAAGCCGCGGCTTGAATGTGACGCAGGGTCAAGTCGCTTGGGATCTCGAAGAGCTCGGTGTCGTTCATCGCCGTTGGGGAGCGGCGTTGTTCGAAGACCCCTTCTATAACCCGCATTGGACACGCACCGGCCAACCTTTCGATGGGTATAGGTTTCCATCGACGCGGGAGGTTGTGCGGCATATCGATCGTAGCGCAACCCCCGCGCCATGGGCTGCGAAGCCCGCCGAACCGAGGCGCTGGTGGTAAGCGCCCCTTCATGATCCGGCCGATCGTGTGCGCCGACGCGATTTAGCGATCGCCGCCGACCCGCGCGCTAGAAGGCTCTTGGGCACCGAGTGGCCGCGGGCGGTGCTACAGGAGAAATGTCCAGCACGACGCGTCGACCGAAAGGAGACCGAGTTCGCTTGAGCCTAGCTGCGCGTTGGCCACTAGATGCGGCTAGGCGCCGCGCACAAGTCAGCGGCGGCGTTAACCTTCAATTTTTAGGCTTAACGCGCAACCGCACGCCCTCCCCCTCGTTCAAGGCAAAACCAGAGGGAGGACAGCACATGGCTTCGGCCGTTTTCGGCACCGGGTGCGCGCGCGCATGAAACTTCCGGGGTCCGACGATTCTTCGACGCTTCTCTACGACCTGCGCAGCGATACGCGCAGCGTCGGCATCCTCACCTTCCACCGCTGCATCAATTACGGCTCCTATTGGCAGGCTCGCTGCCTGGCCGAAGGCGTGCATGCGCGCGGCCACCGGGTGATGCTGCTCGATCATGAGTCCCCCCGCGTCACCCGCGCGGAGTGGCGGAGGGCGCTGCAGCCGATGCTGCCGGCGCTTGCCAGTGCCGAGGATCGCCGCCGCTACGGTGCCAAGCTCCGCAAGTTCCTATGCGCGGTCGATGCGCTGCCGCTGTCGCCCGGCTTCGACCTGGTCGACCCGATCGAGATGCCGCATGTCGATACCGTGCTGGTCGGAAGCGACGAGGTTTGGAACCTGCGCCACCCCTGGTATGGCGGCGCCTCGATCTTCTTCGGCCAGGGGCTCAACGCCGAATGCGTCGCCGCCTATGCCGCCAGCTTCGGCAGCTATGACGCCGAAGCCGGGCTCGATCCCTATTGGCAGGACCAGCTGCGCCGGTTCGACAGCATCGCGGTGCGCGACGTCAACAGCCGGACGCTGGTGGCGGAAGCGATCGGCAAGGCGCCGACCGTGGTGCTCGATCCCTGCCTGCAATTCCCGCCCCAGCCCGATGCGGCGACGCCAGTGCCGGAGGGTCGCTACGCGCTGGTCTATGGCATGGACATGCCAGAGGATTTTGCGGCGGCGGCCCGCAGCTGGGCAACTGCGCGGGGAATCCGGCTGATCAGCATCGGCTATCGCAACGACTGGGCCGACGAACAATGGCTCGACGCCGGCCCGCACGATTTCGCCGCGGCGATGGCGGGCGCGCAGGCGGTGCTGACCAACTTCTTCCATGGCTGCGTGTTCGCGCTGCTCAACGAAACACCCTTCGCCTGTGCGCCCGCGCTGGACCGGATGAACAAGGTGCGCGACCTGGCCGAGCTGCTCGGCGCCGAACGGCACCTGCTGGTGCCCGGCGCGCGGATCGACCTGGGCGCGATCCTCGACGTGCCGCTCGATGCGGCGATCGGCGGGCGAATCGAGGCGATGCGCGACCAGTCGAACGCCTATCTGGACAAGGTGCTCGGCTGAAGGACCAGGCCCGGCCGAGCAAGCGCCCGGCCGGGAAGAGGTTCAGGCATCGACGTCGGTCTTGGTCCGCCCCGCGCCCGGGCCGGCCGCCAGATCGGCACCAGTGGTCGGATTGGTCTCGGGATCGGATTTGGTCCGCGCCGCCAGTTGCGACAGCGCGGCGGTATCCGCCGAGCCAAGCGTCACCGTCGGCGTGCCGTCGCCATCGTCAACGGGCAGGACCTGCTGCAGATCGTCGACCCGGTCCCATTCCGGCCCGTCGTTCCACGGCCCGAGCATGTCGCCCTCGCCCTGCGAGGTGTTGACGTACATGCTCGCATATTCCGGCACGCCCGGCAGCTTGCCCGACGGGAAATTGTCCTCGATCGCGTAGAGCGCCTTCTCGAACGACTTCTGGTGCGCCACCTCGCGCGTCATCAGGAACTTGAGCGCATCCTGGATGCCGGCATCGTCGGTGAGATTGATCAGCCGCTCATAGACGATCTTGGCGCGGCTCTCCGCGGCGATGTTCGAGCGCAGGTCGCAGGTCGGGTCGCCGCGGCTGTCGATATAGGCCGAGGTCCAGGGCACGCCCGACGAGTTGGTCAGCGACGGGCCGCCGCCATAGAGGATCGCCTGGGTGTGGCTGTTGCCGCCTTGCGTCAGCGACATGTAGAGCTCGGCCTCTTCCATGTCGCCTTCGGAGACATGCGCCTTCACGCCCTTGTTGAGCATCGCGACGATCGAGCCGATCACCTCCAGGTGGCTCAGCTCCTCCGTCGCGATGTCGAGCAGCAGATCCTTGCGGCCGGCATCGTCCTCGCCGAGCCCCTGGGTGAAGTAGCGCATCGCCGCCGCCAGCTCGCCATCGGGACCGCCGAATTGTTCGAGCATCAGCGAGGCGAGCACCGGGTTCGGCTCGGCTACACGCACGGTATATTGCAGGCGCTTGTTGTGCATGAACATGCCGTCTCTCCTTGGATGGGTACAAGGACAGAGCGGATGGGCTTCCACATGGTTCATATACTTTGGCTTTTGCCGACCGATTTTCATCATAACTTGCATCAATTCGGACAGTTTTCGCACGCAACTATGCGGATCGTTCCGGCTTCTTCAACATGGCTGGCGGGGCAGCGCTGAACGACTTGGCCGATCAGCGGAACGGCCGTGCGCGCCGCTTCGTTGACTTGCCACAGCGACACAAAAATCAGGAGCTTGGCGAATGAGCGACAAACAGCCGATGCAGGCGAGCGGCGGGGGTGCCCACAAGGGCGGGCCGGACGGCGTCTCCGATGTCGATACCCATGGCCGCTCGCAGGGCGAAAGCGAAGGCGGCGCCTATCCGAACCCCTATCCGGACAAGGCAAAGAAGGAGGGGCCCGGCCATCTGATGGGCCATGGCGGGCAGAGCCATGTCAACTACGAAGGCGGGCCGAACCCGAACGCGACGACCAAGGGGGAATAGGGGCGCAACCGCCCCTGCCTTCTTTGTCCCCCTCCCGTTTGCGGAAGGGGGAGAGACGTCGCCGCGATCTCCCGTGTCTACGTGCTCACTTGCACGGGAAGCGCTGCGTCATCATCGCGGCGAAGGCGGCCTTCACGCTGATGCTCCGCTGCGCCGGCGGTATCTTCTCGAACGCGGCGATCAGATCGTCGCTGCGCATCTTCGCCTGCCCCTTGGGCGGCGGGCAGCTGCTCGGCTTCTTGCCCGCGGCTGCCTGTGCGGCGAGATCGCCGCGATAGGCGGTCGAGGCGCCTTCGATCTCCTGCTTCAGCACCCCGATATCCGAGGAGAACATCGCCATCGCGCCCTTGGCCTTGAGCGCGTTCACCTTGGCGAGGAACTCGGCGACGCTCATCGCCTGGGCGGGCACCGCCACGAGCATCAGTCCACCGGCCGCCAGAAACAGTCGTCGCATACGAAAAACGCTCCCGGGAGAGGTTCCCGGGAGCGTTCTGTAAAGGTGCGAAGCGGAACCTGGCAATGCCAGACCGCTCAGGCCCCCTGCGGTGCCGGGTTGCCGAACGGATCCTTGAGCTTGCGCGTCTTGGGGATCGAGGTGCCGCCCACTGCCGGCATGCCCGGCGTGCCGGTGGGGTCGCCGCGATCCAGCGTCTCGCCGGCGATCAGCTTCTTGATCTCCTCGCCGGTCAGCGTCTCGTACTCGAGCAGCGCCAGCGCGATGGTGTGGAGCTGGTCGGTATGGTCGCCCAGGATCTGCCGCGCGCGGTTGAGGCCCTTCTCGACAAAGGCCTTGACCTCTGCGTCGATCAGCCGCGCGGTCTCGTCCGACATCGGCTTGGAACGCTGCACCGAATAGCCGGTGAAGCTGTCCTCGCTCTCCGAGAAGTCGAGCGGGCCGAGATTGTCCGACAGGCCCCATTTGGTGACCATCGCGCGGGCGAGACGGGTCGCCTGCATGATGTCGTTCGAGGCGCCCGAGCTCACCTTGTCATAGCCGAAGATCAGTTCCTCGGCGACGCGACCGCCGAACGCCACGGCGATATCGGCATGCATCTTGTCGCGATGATAGCTGTACGAATCGCGCTCCGGCAGCGGCTGCACCATGCCGAGGGCAAAGCCGCGCGGGATGATCGTCGCCTTGTGGATCGGATCGGCGGTGGGCTCGTGCGCGAACACCAGGGCGTGGCCGGCTTCGTGATAGGCGGTCATCCGCTTCTCGTCGTCGGTCATCACCATGCTGCGGCGCTCGGCACCCATCAGCACCTTGTCGCGGGCGTCGTCGAATTCCTGCGCCGCCACCAGCCGCTTGCCGCGACGGGCCGCGAGCAGCGCCGCCTCGTTGACGAGGTTGGCGAGATCGGCACCCGAGAAGCCCGGCGTGCCGCGCGCGATGACGCGGGCATCGACGTCGGGTGCGATCGGCACCTTCTTCATATGGACCTGCAGGATCTTTACGCGGCCCTCGATATCGGGGCGCGGCACCTGCACCTGGCGGTCGAAGCGGCCCGGACGCAGCAGCGCCGGATCGAGCACGTCGGGGCGGTTGGTCGCGGCGACGATGATGATGCCTTCGTTCGCCTCGAAGCCGTCCATCTCGACCAGCAGCTGGTTCAGCGTCTGCTCGCGCTCGTCATTCTGGTTGCCCAGACCCGCGCCGCGCGACCGGCCGACCGCGTCGATTTCGTCGATGAAGACGATGCACGGCGCCGATTTCTTGGCCTGCTCGAACATGTCGCGGACGCGGCTCGCGCCGACGCCGACGAACATCTCGACGAAGTCCGAACCCGAAATGGTGAAGAAGGGCACGCCCGCCTCGCCGGCGATCGCGCGGGCGAGCAGCGTCTTGCCGGTACCGGGCGAGCCGACCAGCAGCGCGCCCTTGGGAATCTTGCCGCCCAGGCGTGCGAACTTCGACGGGTCCTTGAGGAACTCGACGATCTCCTGCAGCTCCTCGCGCGCCTCGTCGATGCCGGCGACGTCGTCGAAGGTGACCTTGCCTTCCTTCTGCGTCAGCAGGCGGGCACGGCTCTTGCCGAAGCCCATCGCGCCGGAGCCCGAATTCTTCTGCATCTGGCGCAGCACGAAGAAGGCGATGCCGAGGAAGAGCAGGAAGGGCAGCGACTGGACGAGGATATATTGCCAGATCGACGGGCTGTCCTCGGGACGCGCGTTGATCACCACGCCCTTCGTGCGCAGCGTCTCGACCAGCTTGGGATCGCCCGGGTTGTTCGTGCGGAACTTGCCCTCGCTGGTGCTGCCGGTGATTACCCCGGAGCCGACCGCGATGTTGACATCCTTGACATCGCCCGACTGTACCTTGTCGAGGAAGGTCGAATAGGGAATCGCGTTGCCCGTGGGCTGCGCGGTGCGGGTGTCGAACAAGGTGACGAACAGCGCCAGGGCTGCGAGAATACCCACCCAGATGAGCAGGCTCTTCATCCAGGGGTTGTTGCCCCCGTTTTCCGGACCCTGCTGCTTGCCGTTATCGCTCATCGTGTACCCGGTACCTTTCAAGCCCTAAGATAGGCGCGGCGGCGTCAATGACAATGGAACAACGTCGATCATGGTGATCGATGCGGGGGCGCCGGCGCGAAGCGCCAGCGGGGCCCCGGTCGCACCACGACTCCGGCCAAGGTCGCCACCTTCCCGGCATCCACCGCGGCGATCAGCCGGTCAAGCCCGGAACCGCGCGGGGGCGGGGCGTCGGCCACGGTTTTGAGCGCGCGGACAACGAGGCGGCGGCGGAGTTCGCCGGGAAGTTCGGCGAGGTCGAGCGCGACCTTGCTGCCTTGAATTTCGGCACGCGCTAGCCATTCGCGATCGATCACCCAGTCCAGCGCGGCCGCGGCATCGCGCAGGTTGGCGGCGGCGAGGGCGAGCCGCGAAGGCGGCAGCTCGGGGGTTTCGGCGAGCAGGCGGCGGACCCGGCTGCGGTCGAAGCGGGGGTGGCGGTTGGACGGATCGTCAACGGGTTGGATGCCGGCGGCATCCACCAGGGCAGCCAGCTCGGCGCGCGACCAGCCGAGCAGCGGGCGGACCAGCAAGGTCGGCGCGCCCGTGCGCAGCCGCCGGCGGGGCAGCATCGCGGCGAGCCCGCCCAGCCCTGCCCCGCGCCGGGCGCGGAGGAGGAAGGTCTCGGCCAGATCGTCCTGCTGGTGGGCCACCGCGACCCAGGGCGCACCGGCGGCCGTGGCCCAGTCGGCAAGGCAGCGATAGCGCATCGCCCGCGCACGATCCTGAAGGTTGCCGCCCGCCAGCATGTCCGGGCGCGGCGGCAGGACGGCATGGGGTACGCCGATGCGCGTGCAGAGCATGCCGACGAACGCCGCTTCGTCCGCCGATTCCGCGCGAAGGCCATGATCGACCGTGGCGGCGACCACGGCACCGGGAAACGCAGCGCGGGCGAGGAGCAGCAGCGCCAGGCTGTCCGTGCCCCCCGAAACGGCAACGCCGACCGGCGCCTCGGCACTGGGCGTCTGCCCGGCTGTCGCGCGCCAGTCGGCGAGGAAGCGGGCGACGGTCGCGCCCGCGATCGCGTCGATCAGCGACGCGTCACTTGCAGCGCTGATCCGCACGGCCCTTGGCGACGCCCGCGCGCATTTCGGCCGAGAGCCCGGGGCCATAGACCTTGTTCAGCTCGTCATAGACCTTGCATACCTCGCCCGACGGCTTGTTCAGCTTCACCAGCGCCTGGGCCAGGTAATAGAGGCTGTCCGGCGCGCGCTCGCCATTGGGATCCTTGGTGTAGTTCTCGTACAGCGCGACCGCGGCGAGGCTGGGCTTGTTGTCGTCGAGATAGGCGCGCCCGAGCAGGTTGCGCGCGAAGCTGGCGCGCTTGCCGGTCGGATATTTGGCCTTGTACTGCTCCAGCGCCTTGGCAGCTTCCGGATAGAGCTTCGCCTGCCACAGGCGGAAGCCGTAGAGATACAGGTCCTCGCCCGCATCGCCGGTGCTCGGCTTGCCCACCGCCGCGACCTTGGCGGCACGATCGCCCGAAGGCTGCGCCGGGGCAGCGGCGGAATCGCCCGAAGCCGCGACGGCGCCGTCGGTCGGCATCGCGTCGGCCACCGGCTGCGGCGGCGTCTCGAGCGCCTTCACCCGCGCATCTGTGGCGGCCTTGTACGCGCCGAACGCCTCTTCCAGCTGGCGCATGCGATACTGGTTCTGCTCGATCTGGCCGGTCATCGTCTGCAACTGGCTCTCCAGCGCAGCGACGCGCTGGGTCAGGTCGGCAAGCGGCGTGGTCGCGGGCACACCGGGCGGCGTGTTGTCGACCTGCTGGGTGATCTGCGGCTCGACGGTCATGCCCGCGCCGCCGGGAAACACCTTGCGCTGCACCGCGCGCATCTCGCGCTCCAGCTTGTCGACGCGCGGGCCGACATTGCCGTCCTGGGCCTGCGCCATCGCGGTGCCGTTGAAGCCGAATGCGGCAAAGGCGAGTGCCGCTGCGAGAGCAATACGCATCGTCGATCAATCCTTACGCGCCTCCCGGGGAACGGAGGCGTGGCGCCGCTATAGCCAAGCGGCGCCCGCTTGCGCCACCCCCTCAGGGGTTGGGCGTGTCGCCTGCGGGCGGGGTAGCCGCAGGCGCGGCGGTCGTGTCGGTGCCGTCGGTGCGCGGCGTGCTGCGGCGACGCAGCGGGCGGTCGCGCTGCGTCGTCGCGGCGGCGGTCGCGTCCGGCGTCGGCGACGGGGTAGCACCCGGCTGGCCACGCGCCCGCAGCGCCGACGAGGTCAGCTCGGCCTCAACCACCTTCACCTCGGTGCCGAGCGGCGCGACTTCGCTGCCGTTGAGCAGCACCTGGAGCTGGTCCGGGCGGCCGGTGCGGATGCGCGGATGGTCGGCATCGTCGGGCACCTCGTAGCGCTCGCCGGCGGCCAGTTCCTTCTCGGCGAGCTTCTTGCCGGTCGCGTCGGTGATGCGGATCCAGGCGGGCCCGCGCGCGACGAGGGTCACGTGCTCGACCGCGGGGACGGTCGGCGTCGGGGTCGGCGCGAGGGCGGCGGCCGTGGGGCTGGGGGTCGGTTCGAGCTGCTGGACGAGGCTGTCGCCCTGCGAGGCGCTGCCGCCGCGGAACCAGTCGGTGCCGTACCAGATGCCGATGCCGGCGACGATGACCAGCGCGACGATCACGCCCAGCCAGACGATCCCGCCGGGCGCGGCGCGCGACGGCTCCTGCAGTGGATATTCGGGGGTGATGGCGGGCCGCTCGATCTGGCCGAGCTCGGCGCGGACATCGTGCGCGATCGACACTTCGTCTACGTTGACCGCGCGGGCATAGGCCTTGGCGAAGCCGCTGGCATAGGTGATCGACGGCAGCCCCGAATAGGTGCCCTGCTCGATCGCTTCGAGGTGGCGCTGCGGAATGCGGGTGCGCGCGGCGATCTCGGGCAAATCCAGCCCCATGGCTTCGCGCGCGGCGCGCAGACGCTCGCCGGGACGCACGGTGGACGGGGTGGATTCTTCGGGCATGTCGCCTTGCATTCTGTCCTCCGGCGAACGCGTTAGACCCTTGACCGTCCGCCTTATGCTGCAGGGGATGCCCTCCCGGCCGTGTTGCTGTCAACGCCGGGAGGAAATCATTCCGGTGGATGGTCAGGCCAGTTCGACGCCCTGTGCCTCTGCCCAGCCGGTCAGCACGTCGCGCAAGGGCGCCTCGGGGTGCCGCAGCATCTCGTCCATCGCCGCCATCACCGCACCGCGATCGAGCGAGCGCAGCATCGCCTTGATCGGTCCCACCGCGGCCGGCGTGATCGACAGCCGATCGATGCCCAGCCCGATCAGCGCCAGCGCCTCCAGCGGCCGCCCGCCCATCTCGCCGCACACTGCTACCGGGACATTGGCCGCGCGCGCCGCGTCGCTCACCCGCTTGAGGAAGCGCAGGATCGCCGGGCTCAGCCAGTCGTAGCGCAGCGCCAGCTTGGGATGCGCGCGATCGGCGGCAAACAGGAACTGGGTGAGGTCGTTGGTGCCGATCGACAGGAACTGCAGCTTGGGGAGCAGCAGGTCGAGCACCTCGGCGAGCGCCGGCACCTCCAGCATCGCGCCGTAGCGGATCTCGGCCGGCATCTTGCGCCCGCGCGCCGCGAGCCAGGCATGCTGCGCCTCGAACAGCGCCCGCGCCTCGTCGAACTCCCACGGCTCGGAGACCATCGGGAACATCACGTTGAGCGTCCGCCCCGCCGCCGCCTCGATCAGCGCCCGGGCCTGCGCCTTCATCAGGCCGTCGCGATCGAGCGCGAGGCGCAGCGCGCGCCAGCCCATGGCGGGGTTCTCTTCCTCGCCATCCTCGTCATGGTTGAGATAGGGCAACGCCTTGTCGCCGCCGATGTCGACGGTGCGGAACACCACCGGCCGGTCGCCCGCCGCTTCCAGCACGTCGCGGTAGAGCCGCCGCTGCGCCTCGCGCTGCGGCAAGGTCGCCGAGACGAGGAACTGGAACTCGGTGCGGAACAGGCCGATGCCGTCGGCCCCGGTCAGGTCGAGCGCGGACACGTCGTCGCGCAGCCCGGCATTGACCATCAGCGTCACCCGGTGCCCGTCCTTGGTCACCGGCGGCACGCTCTTGAGCTGCGCGAAGGCCGCGCGGCGCTTCTGGCTGAGCGCCAGCTTGGCCTCGAACGCCTCCTCCATCGCCAGCGAGGGGCGGACGAACACGCTTTCCTCGCCCACGTCGAGCAGCAGCAGGTCGCCCTCGGCCACCTCGCGGCGGATTTCGCGGGCGCGGCCGAGCACCGGCACGCCCATCGCCCGGGCGACGATGGTGACGTGCGCGGTCAGCGAGCCTTCCTCGAGCACCACGCCCTTGAGCCGCCGCCGGTCATATTCGAGCAGCTCGGCCGGGCCGAGGTTGCGCGCGATCAGGATCGAATCCTGCCGCAGCCCCAGCTGCGCGGCGGTGCCGAGCTGACCCGAGACGATGCGCAGCAGCCGGTTGGACAGGTCCTCCAGATCGTGCATCCGGTCGCGGAGCAGCGGATCGTCGATCTCGCGCATGCGCTGGCGGGTCCGCTGCTGGACGCGCTCGATCGCCGCCTCGGCGGTCAGGCCGGAATCGATCGCCTCGTTGATGCGGCGGCTCCAGCCCTCGTCATAGGCGAACATCTTGTAGGTGGCGAGGATCTCCTCATGCTCGCCGCCGACGCCGAACTCGGCCTGGCTGGTCATGCGGTCGATCTGCTCGCGCATCTTGTCGAACGCGGCATAGACGCGGTGGCGCTCGGCCTCGGTATCCTCGGCGACGGTGTGCTCGATGAAGATGCGCGGCTGGTGGAACACCGCCACGCCGCGCGCCATGCCCTCGACCAGCCGGAAGCCGCGAATCGTGCCCGCCGCGGTCGGCTGCAGCCGGGTGGAGGTGCCGCCCGTCGCGTCGATCAGCTCGGCATTGGCGATCAGCTCGGAAAGCACCATCGCCACGGTCTGCAGCGCCTCGATCTCGATATCGGCATAGCGCCGCGGATCGACATGCTGCACGGCGAGCACGCCTACCGCCCGCTCGCGCCGGATGATCGGTACGCCCGCGAAGCTGTGGAAACGGTCTTCGCCCGTTTCCGGATTGTGGACGAAATTGGGGTGGCTGGTCGCCTCGTCGAGGTTGAGCGTCTCGACATGCGCGGCGATCGTGCCGACCAGCCCCTCGCCCAGCCCCAGCTTGGTGACGTGCACCGCCTCCTGCGCCAGCCCGCGCGTGGCGAACAGCTCGAGCACGCCCTCGCGGAGCAGGTAGATCGAGCAGACCTCGCTGTGCAGCGCCTCGCCGATGATATTGGCGACGGCGTTGAGCTTCGACTGGACCGGCAGCCGTTTCGCCATCAGGTCGTGCAGGCGGGTGAGGATTTCCCGGGCGGAGGCGGCTGCGGTCAAGGCCATGTATCAGCGGTAACAGATTGTGCGCACCCGCGCCAAGCCGGGTGCGCAGCAAAAGCGCAATAGCCCGCGTCGTCGACGCTGCGGCAGGCGCGGAATGATAGCCAAACCACCATCGTCATTCCCGCGAAGGCGGGAATCCATTTGCCAGGACGCTAGGGGCAAGAACCGCGGGTTCAGCGCCAATGGATCCCCGCCTCCGCGGGGATGACGATGGGTTCGTGGGAAGCGCGGCCTCTTACGCCGCGCGCTTCTCCAGCGCGTGGGCGGCCTCGGCCATCAGCGTTTCGATGATGGTCGCGACCGGCTCTTCCTTGGTGACCATGCCGACCGACTGGCCCGCCATCACGCTGCCATGCTCGATATCGCCGTCGATCACCGCGCGGCGCAGCGCGCCCGCCCAGTAATGCTCGATCTGCAGCTGCGCCTCGGCCATTTCGATGCCGCCCTGGTCCAGCGCCTGCGCGACTTCGCGCTGCTTGGCGGTGAACAGCTCGCCGCCGGCATTCTTGAGCGCGCGCACGGGGATCACCGGCAGGCGTGGATCGATCTGCACGCTGGCGATCGCGTCGCGGGCGGAGGCGCGGATGAACGCCTTCTTGAAATTGGCGTGCGCGATGCTCTCGGTCGCCGCCGCGAAGCGGGTGCCGAGCTGGACGCCTGCCGCGCCCATGTCGAGATAGCCGGCGATCGCCTCGCCGCGCCCGATGCCGCCGGCAACGAACACGGGGACTTGGGCGGCCACTTCGGGCAGGATCTCCTGCGCCAGCACGCTGGTCGAGACCGGGCCGATATGGCCGCCGGCTTCCATGCCCTCGACGACGAGCGCGTCGACGCCCGAGCGGATCAGCTTCTTGGCGAGGCTCAGCGCCGGCGCGAAGCAGATCAGCTTGGCGCCATGCCCCTTGATCGCATCAAGCGACCCCGCCGGCGGCAGCCCGCCCGCGAGCACGACATGGCCGACGCCGTGCTTCCCGCACACGTCGATCAGCTCGAACAGCTGCGGGTGCATGGTGATCAGGTTGACGCCGAAGGGCTTGCTGGTCAGCGCCTTGGTCGCGGCGATCTCGGCGTCGAGCAGTTCGGGGCTCATCGCACCGCATGCGATCACGCCGAAGCCGCCCGCGTTGGAGATGGCGGCGACGAGGTTACGCTCGGACACCCAGGACATCGCGCCGCCGAGAATGGCGACCTCGCTGCCCAGGAACTCGCAGCCGCGCGCCATGCGGCGGGCCAGGCGCTCGGCGCCGATCGAAGAGGTGCTGGTCATGCGGGGCGCCTAGCGCTGCGGAGGCAGACTCTGCAAGGGGCCGCAAGCACGGACGCGTGCCGCTTTGGCGCTTGCCCGGTTTGCGCGCGCCCGCCATGATAGCGCTATCAATGATAAGAAAATCCAGGAGTTGCGATGTCCTCCCCCGTTGATCCCATCCTTGCGGTCGATCGCCGCACGCTGTTGCACGCTTCGGCCGCTGCTGCGACGCTGGCCGCCGGGAGCGCGCGTGCCGGCACGGCGCCGGAGCCGCTCGCCTTGGTCGAAGGCAAGGGAGTCGGCTTCCAGCTGATCCGCGGCGGCGTCCCTGCGACGCTGGTGGTGGATGCAGGTGCCGACCCGGCGCTCACCCATGTCGCGGATGCCTTCGCCCAGGATCTCGCGCGTGTCGGCGGCACCGCGCCCAAGCGCGTGCAGCGGCTGGAGGAGGCGAAGGGGCCGGTGGTGCTGATCGCCCAGCTCGGTCACTCGCCGATGCTCGACACGCTGGTGCGGCAGGGTCGGGTCGACCCGCGCGACCTGGAGGGCGAATGGGAAGCCTATCGCCAGGTCGTGCTCGATCACCCTGCCCCCGGCATCCCCCAGGCGCTGGTGATCGTGGGGTCGGATCGGCGCGGCGCCGTCTATGGCACCTATGACCTCTCGCAGCGGATCGGCGTGTCGCCTTGGCACTGGTTCGCCGACGTGCCGGTGCGCCGCCGCGCCGACGTGACGCTGGCCCCCGGCAGCCGCCGCGACCAGCCGCGGGTGCGCTATCGCGGCTTCTTCATCAACGACGAGGATCCCTGCTTCAGCGGCTGGGCCAAGCAGCATTTCGGCGGGATCAACGCCGCGATGTACGCGCATGTCTTCGAGCTGCTGTTGCGGCTGAAGGGCAATTATCTGTGGCCGGCGATGTGGGGCAAGGCATTCAACGACGACGATCCGCACAACATGGTGCTGGCCGACGCGATGGGCGTGGTGATGGGCACCTCGCACCACGAGCCGATGACCCGCGCGCAGGAGGAATGGCACCGCAACACCGACCAGGGCGTCACCGGCGGCAAATGGGATTATGCGACCAACGCCGAGAATCTCCGCCGCTTCTGGCGCGGGGGCATCGAGCGGATGATGTCGAAGGGCGACGGCAAGGGCTATGACTGCCTGGTGACCGTCGGCATGCGCGGCGACGGCGACGAGGCGATGGCGGAAGGCACCGCGACCGGGCTGCTCGAGAAGATCGTGGCGGACCAACGCAGCATCCTGGCGGACGTGACCAGGCGCCCGGCCCAGGCGACGCCGCAGATGTGGGCGCTCTACAAGGAAGTGCAGGATTATTACGACCACGGCATGCGCGTGCCGGACGACGTCACGCTGCTGTTCGCCGACGACAATTGGGGCCAGATTCGCCGGCTCGCGACCGCCGACCTCAACCGCAAGGGCGGCTATGGCGTCTATTACCACTTCGATTATGTGGGTGCGCCGCGCAACTACAAGTGGCTGAACACCAACCAGATCGAGAAGACGTGGCAGCAGATGGACCTCGCCTGGCAGCGGGGCGCGCGGACGATCTGGATCGTCAATGTCGGCGACCTCAAGCCGATGGAATATCCGCTCAGCTTTTTCCTGGAGCAGGCGTGGAACCCCGAGGCGATGACGCTGGAGGCGATGACCGCCTATCCGGCGCGCTGGGCGGGCGCGGCGTTTGGCCCTGCCTTGGCCGAGAAGGTCGGTGCGCTGCTCACCCGCTACGGCCAGCTCGCCGCGCGGCGAAAGCCGGAGCTGCTCGATGCCGACAGCTTCGCGCTGGGGCCGGTGCGCGGCGACGGCAAGCTGGATGGGGGTGACTTCGGGCGCGTGGTCGCCGAATGGGAGACGCTGGAGCGCGACATAGCGGCGGTGAAGCCCCGCGTCGCCGCCGATGCGCGCGATGCATGGTTCCAGCTGGTCGAACACCCGATCCTCGCCGTCGCGAACGTCTACCGGCTCTACTACGCCGTCGCCTGGAATCGCCGCCTGGCCGCTGCTGGCGATGCCCGCGCCAATACGTTCGCCGAGCAGGCCGAGCGCGCCTTTGCCCGCGATACGGAGATCACCGCCGCCTATCACGCGCTGAACGGCGGCAAGTGGGACGGGATGATGGCCCAGACCCATATCGGCTATACCAGCTGGCAGGAGCCCAAGCAGCAGGTGATGCCGGCGGTGCGCCGGGTCGCGGGCAAGGCCGGCCCGATCGTCTTCGTCGCGCCGACGCCACCCGCCGAGCAGATCGTGATCGAGGCGCCGGACTTCACTACGGCCAGCGGCGGCAAGGGGCTGAACTGGCGCCGCGTGCCGCATCTCGGCCGCACCCGGGGCGCAGTGACGACCTTCCCGCAGGGGCGCCCGGCAACCGCTGCGGCGGACGGCGTCCATGTCGACTATGCAGTGGCGCTACCCAAGGGTGGCCCGCTGACCGTCGCACTGGAGCTGGTGCCGACGCTCGACACCACCGGGCGCAACCAGCAGCGCATCGGCGTATCGGTGAACGACGGCCCGGTGCAGATTCTCACCGACACGCTCGTTCCCGCCCCCAACGACACCAAGACCCAGGCCCAGCGCGACTGGAACAAGGCAGTCGAGGAAAATGGCCGCACGCTCGTCGCGCGCTTTCCCGCGGTGGCCGCTGGCCGGCATGTCGTGAAGGTCTGGCGCATCGACGACAATGTCGTCCTGCAGCGCCTGGTCGTGACGACGGGGGCGTAGCCGGACCGGCCACGCCCCCGCGCGGGGATCAGGCGGCGACGTCGTCCGCGTCGAGGCCATAGGCGGTGTGCAGCACGCGCACCGCCAGCTCGGTGTAATCCTCTTCGATCAGCACCGAGACCTTGATCTCCGACGTCGTGATCGCCTGGATGTTGATGCCGCGCGCGCCCAGCGTCTGGAACATCGTCGCGGCAACACCCGCATGGCTGCGCATACCGACGCCGACCACCGAGACCTTGGCGACGCGCGTGTCGTGGCTGATGCCGGTGAAGCCGATCGCTTCCTTCTGCTGCGCCAGGATCTCCAGCGAGCGGGCGAGGTCCGCCGCCGGCACCGTGAAGGTCACGTCGGTCGCACTCGCGCTGCCGGCGCTCTGGTGCGCGATGTTCTGGATGATCATGTCGACATTGATGCTGGCATCGGCGAGCGGGGTGAAGATCGATGCCACCGCGCCCGGCTTGTCCGGCACCGCGGTCAGGGTGATCTTGGCCTCGTTCTTGTCGTGCGCGATGCCGGTGATGAGCTGGCGTTCCACGTCCTGAATCTCCTCTTCGCCCACGATCATCGTCCCGGGCAATGTATCTGCCATCGGCGCGTCGTCGCCCGTGAAGGACGAGAGCACCTGCACGCGAACCCCTTCCTTCATCGCCAGGCCGACCGAACGGGTCTGGAGCACCTTGGCGCCGACGCTGGCGAGTTCGAGCATTTCCTCATAGGTCACGCGTTTCAGCTTGCGCGCGCGGGGCACGATGCGCGGGTCGGTCGTGTAGACGCCGTCGACATCGGTGTAGATGTCGCAGCGATCGGCCTTCACCGCCGCCGCCACCGCCACCGCCGAGGTATCCGAGCCGCCACGGCCCAGCGTGGTGATCCGGCCCTCGTGCATACCCTGGAAGCCGGGGACCACCGCGACTTCGCCCGCGCCCATGCTGGCGAGCAGCGCATCGGTGCCGATGTCCTCGATGCGGGCCTTGGCGAAGGCGTCCGAGGTCTGCACCGGCAGCTGCCAGCCGAGCCAGGAGCGCGCCGGCACGCCGATCGCCTGCAGCGCGATCGCCAGCAGGCCGCTGGTGATCTGCTCGCCGGCGGAGACGACGACGTCATATTCCTTGGGATCGTAGAGCGACGAGGCCTCGCGGCAGAAGCCGACCAGCCGATCGGTCTCGCCCGCCATCGCCGAGACGACGACGGCGACCTGGTTGCCCGCCTCCCATTCGCGTTTGACGCGGGCGGCGACGCTGCGGATACGCTCGATCCCGGCCATCGATGTGCCGCCGAACTTCATTACGATACGCGCCATGGCTGGTTGCTTGTTTCCTGGCCTTGGGAGAGATGGGCGTGCCTGATAGGAGCCAGCGATGCCGAACGCAACAATAGCTACAATTGACCCCCGTGAAGCGGAACATTTCGGTCGTCTGGCCGCCGATTGGTGGAATCCAAAGGGTTCTTCGGCCATGCTCCACAGACTGAATCCTGCGCGGCTGGGCTATATCCGCCACGCGATCGACGCGCATTGGGCGGGCGATTCGGCCGATTTCATGCCGCTGACCGGCAAGACCGCGATCGACGTCGGCTGCGGCGCCGGGCTGCTGTGCGAGCCGCTCGCCCGGCTCGGCGCGCGAGTGACGGGTGTGGACGCGGCGGGCGAGAATATCGGCGCCGCGCGCGCGCATGCCGAGATGTCCGGGCTGCCGATCGACTATGTCCATGGCGGCATCGAGGATCTGGCGGGCCGCAGCTTCGATCTCGTCACCTCGATGGAAGTGATCGAGCATGTCAGCGATCCCGCCGCCTTCGTGCGCGGGCTGGCCGGCGCGCTCGCCGAGGGCGGGCTGATGGTGCTGTCGACGCCCAACCGCACCCCGCTCTCTCGCCTCGCGATGATCACGCTGGCCGAGGGCACCGGCGCCATCCCCAAGGGCACCCACGACTGGAGCCGCTTCCTCAAGCCCGAGGAACTGGAGGCGCTGCTGGCCGATGCCGGCATGAAGGTGATCGACCGCCAGGGCCTGACCTTCTCGCCCACCCGCGGCTTCGTGGTGAACGAACACGACGCGCTCAACTATCTGGTCACCGCGGTGCGGGCCTGAGCGACGGACGACGGCACCGCTTATCTGGCGAGATCGAGCAGCAGCACGGGCCCGATATCGAGCACCTGCTTGGCGGTCGCGAGGTGGAGCGAGACGGAAATCTCGCCCACCGCATAGTCGCGATCGGCGGTGCCGACGACATGGACCATCTTCCAGTCGCTGCCCACTTCGCCCTCGCCCTTGAACACCGTAGTGTAGGGCTCCTTGGCAAGGCCGACCTGGATGGTGGAAATCCGGGCGCTGCTCGCACCCTCCGGCAGCTTTTCCGCGCGCGCCCAGACCACGATCACCAGCTTGTCGCCCTTCTTCACCGGCTGATTGATCGCCGAGATCAGGCCGACGCTCCACGGCTGGTCCGATGCCGCGGCGATCGGCACGCGGAGCGCCCGGCCGCCCTGGACGTTCTTGTCCTTCACCACGGCAGGCTTGGCGGCGAGGCCATAGACGGTGAACGTCTCCGGCGTCGGCGCGTTGATGATCTGCTTGGAAATATCGGGCTGCGCCTGCGCGAACGCGGGCAGCGCGACGGCAGACAGACACAGCGCAACCATGCACGGCCATGCTTTCATGGCACCCCTCCTCTTTTTGTTTTCGTTACGCGGCAGGCTATCGCTGGCGTCAACGCTGTCAATAGCCGACAATTGACAGCCCTGCCCCGGGGCCGGACAGAGGGCCCATGTCGACGATCAAGCTGCACCCGAGCTGGCTGGCCCCGCTCGAGGAGGAATTCGCCCAGCCCTATATGGCCTCGCTCCGCGACTATCTTCGCGCCGAGAAGGCGGCGGGGAAGCGCATCTTCCCGGCAGGCAGCAACTGGTTCCGCGCGCTCGACCTGACCCCGCTGGAGCAGGTGCGCGTCGTGATCCTCGGGCAGGATCCGTACCATGGCGAGGGTCAGGCGCACGGCCTGTGCTTCTCGGTGCAGCCCGGCGTGCGCACGCCGCCGAGCCTGGTCAACATCTACAAGGAGATGGAGACCGACCTCGGCATCCCGCGCGCGCAGCACGGCTTCCTTGAGCATTGGGCGAAGCAGGGCGTGCTGCTGCTCAACGCAGTGCTGACCGTGGAAATGGGCCGCGCCGCCGCCCACCAGGGCCGCGGCTGGGAGCGCTTTACCGACGCGGTGATCCGGCTGGTCAACGCGAAGACGGAGCCGGTGGTGTTCCTGCTCTGGGGCAGCCACGCGCAGAAAAAGGCGGCGTTCGTCGACTCGATCGACAAGGGCGGGCGCCATCTGGTCCTCAAGGCCCCCCACCCCTCGCCGCTTTCGGCGCATTCGGGGTTTTTCGGCAGCCGGCATTTCAGCAAGGCAAACGCGTTTCTCGAGAGCGTAGGGCAGAAGCCGATCGATTGGGCGTTGCCGCCGCTGCTAGATTGAAGTTTTGTACAGATTGATGTACAAGACCCGTCATGCAGACCCTGACCGTCTCGGAAACCCGCGCCAATCTGAAGGCCGTGCTCGACCGCGTCGTCGCCGACAAGGCGCCGATCCAGATCGTGCGCCCCAAGGGCGAAGGCGTGGTGCTGGTCTCCGAAAGCGAGTGGGAGGGGATGCTGGAGACGATGCATCTGCTGTCATCGCCGGAGAATGCGCGGCGGCTCATGGAGCGCATCGCACGGTTCGATGCCGGTGAAGGCGAGGAGCACGAGCTGATCCAGCCGTGAAAGTCGCGTTCGATCGCGATGCCTGGGCGGAATATGTCGAGTGGCAGCGCGAAGACCCAAAGCTCTCCGAGCGCATCAACGCGCTGATCGAGGAATGCCGGCGCCATCCGTTCACCGGCACCGGCAAGCCCGAACCGCTGCGGCGCAATCTCGCCGGCTGGTGGTCGCGCCGGATCAGCGGCGAGCACCGGCTAGTCTACCGGGTGAGCGGATCGGGCGACACGCAGGCGCTGGAAGTGCTTAGCTGCCGGTACCATTATTGAGGGACCGGTGCGCAAGCTCGGCAAGCAGGAGGCCGGGCGCATCGTCCAGACGCTGGAAGAGCGGATCGCGACACTGGAAGATCCCCGATTGCCCGGCGCCTCGCTGACCGGCTATTGGCGGTGGCGAATCGGCAACTATCGCGTGATCGCGCGGATCGAGGATGGGCGGGTGGTCATCCTCGTTGTGCGTGTCGGCCACCGCCGCGAGGTGTATCGGTAGCGGTCAGCCTCACGGGCCATGGCCATAGTGGTTTAACAGACCCAGCATCTCTTCGGGAGACATGCCTTCTTGCTGACGAGCAGCCAGAGGCTCGTCATCCTCGGCAACCCACAACAAAGGGCGTTGGCGACCGGTGCGTAATTGCACCCAAACTCCTATCGGCGCATCGCCGACATAGTCGAGCAACTGGTTGCAGAGCCAGCCTGTCCACTGCTCGCCTTCAGGGTAATCGCCCGCGTCAAAGCCCTCGACATATCTTTCGAAATTGGTGCGCGACAGCGTGGACCAACACCCGAAGCCAAAAGGCTGCTCCAACCCCTGCACCGGAATCTCCAGCACTGCCCGCACGAAGAAATAATGTCCGCCGAGAACGCAAAAGTCCTCGGACAGGAAGTCGCCCTCGAGGCGGAGCGCGCTGTTGGGTTCGTACACGGTCTCGTGCGGCCAGGGGTCTGGCGCCCGGGCAGCCAGATCAAACGGCCATCCATGCTCGACATCACAGGTAGCGCACTGCCACCGACCGGCTCGAAGTCGGTCGATGGCAGTGGGGTTCTTGCGCTTGCCGAAGCCGAACACGCGCCAGTCGGATCAATCGTGCTCGCGATCACCCGCGCCCATGTAGAGCTCGCTGCCGGTTTCGCGGAACACCTTGCTCATCTCGGCCATGCCCGCCTCGGCGTCGGCAGGCGCGGCCGCCGGCGTCGCCGCGAGGAAGCTGTCCGCCGCCTGGTTCTGCTTCGCCGCGAAGTCGCGCACTTCCTGCGTGATCTTCATCGAGCAGAATTTCGGGCCGCACATCGAGCAGAAATGCGCGGTCTTCGCACCTTCGGCCGGCAGCGTCTGGTCGTGATACTGCTCGGCGGTGTCCGGATCGAGCGACAGGTTGAACTGGTCGCGCCAGCGGAACTCGAAGCGCGCGCGGCTCAGCGCATCGTCGCGCACCTTCGCCGCCGGATGGCCCTTGGCGAGATCCGCCGCGTGCGCCGCCAGCTTGTAGGTGACCACGCCCACCTTCACGTCGTCGCGGTCGGGAAGGCCCAGATGCTCCTTCGGCGTGACGTAGCAGAGCATCGCCGTGCCGTACCAGCCGATCATCGCCGCACCGATGCCGCTGGTGATATGGTCATAGCCCGGCGCGATGTCGGTGGTCAGCGGCCCGAGCGTGTAGAAGGGCGCCTCGCCGCACGCTTCGAGCTGCTTTTCCATGTTCTGCTTGATCTTGTGCATCGGCACATGGCCGGGGCCCTCGATCATCACCTGCACGTCCTGCTCCCAGGCGCGCTTGGTCAGCTCGCCCAGCGTGTAAAGCTCGGCGAACTGCGCCTCGTCATTGGCGTCGGCGATCGAGCCGGGGCGGAGACCGTCGCCCAGCGAATAGGCGATGTCATAGGCCTTCATGATCTCGGTGATCTCGTCGAACCGCTCGTAGAGGAAGGATTCGCGGTGATGCGCGAGGCACCACTTGGCCATGATCGAGCCGCCGCGCGAGACGATGCCGGTGACGCGCTTGGCGGTCATCGGGATGTACGGCAGCCGCACGCCGGCATGGATGGTGAAATAGTCGACGCCCTGCTCGGCCTGCTCGATCAGCGTGTCGCGGAAGATCTCCCAGGTCAGCTCCTCGGCGATGCCGCCGACCTTCTCCAGCGCCTGGTAGATCGGCACGGTGCCGATCGGCACGGGCGAGTTGCGCAGGATCCACTCGCGGGTGTCGTGGATGTTGCGGCCGGTGGAGAGGTCCATCACCGTGTCCGCGCCCCAGCGGATCGACCAGACCATCTTGTCGACCTCGTTCGCCACGTCGCTGGCGACCGCCGAATTGCCGATATTGGCGTTGATCTTGACCAGGAAATTGCGACCGATCGCCATCGGCTCGCTTTCCGGGTGGTTGATGTTGTTCGGGATGATCGCCCGCCCGCGCGCGACCTCCTCGCGGACGAATTCGGGGGTCACGTAATCGGGGATCGCGGCGCCCCAGTCCTGCCCGTCGCGGACATATTCGGCGAGCCGTTCGCGGCCGAGATTCTCGCGCTCGGCGACATATTCCATCTCGGGCGTGATGATGCCGCGCTTGGCATAGTGCATCTGGGACACGTTCATGCCCGGCTTGGCGCGCAGCGGGCGCTGCACCACGTTCGGGAACTGCGGCACGCCGGCCGAGCGGTCCGGGCCCTTCAGGCCGTTGTCCTCGGGCTTCACCTGGCGGCCGTCATAGGCCTCGACGTCGCCGCGGCCGAGGATCCAGTCGCGGCGAATCGCCGGCAGGCCGGCCATGATGTCGATGCGGGCATCGGGATCGGTGTAGGGGCCCGAGGTGTCGTAGACGCGCACCGGCGCCTCGCCGCTGCCGGGCTCGAGATGGATCTCGCGCATCGCGACGCGGTGCTTGCCGACATGGATCTTGCGGCTGCCGCGGATCGGGCCGGTGGTGACGCCGATTTCGGTCTTGGCGGGAATGTCGGCCATGCTCGTCTACTCCTTGGGCGGTACGCGGGGAGCAGACGGACCTCGGGGAACAAGACCCTCCCTCCCTACGCCGGTGTCAACCGGATCAGGTTCAGCGGGTCGAAGGCTGCGGCCTTCCTCTCAACCGCTGCGCCAGCGGTCCCCCGGGGAATGGTTCGTCGTGTACAGGCATGCGGCGCGCCCGGCAATCCCGGCGCGCCGCCATCCTACCAAGGGTTAGGAAGATCAGGCGAAGCGCACGGCCGTCCGCGCGCGGCGGCGGCGCAGCGCGCCCCCGGCCAGGCCGAAACCGCCGATCAGCATCGCCCATGCAGCCGGCTCCGGCACGCCCGCGCCGGCAGTGGCGCCGGGGCTGAAATCGGCCTTGAACTGTACGTCGCCCAAGGCGCCGTGCGTGTCGTCCCACTGTGCTCCTGCGATCGCGTCGAGGCTGCTGCCGGCATTGGTGTAGACGAAGTCGCCGCCCGCATAGGCATTGCTGCCGAAGCTGCCCGCGGTGGGCATCCAGCTCATCTCGCCGCCCTGCGGCTGGCCCAGCCCCGCGGTGGTGAGGAAGGCGACATAGCGCTGGCCCGCGCGCAGATCGAGCGCGCCGATATCGAAGCGCAGCGCCTCGAAGGCGTCGCCCGCGGTGCCGTCGAAGCTGCGCGCGTCGCTCGCGTACAGTGCCGCACCGAGCGGACCCGAGTTCCCCCAGGCATAGACAAAGGCGCGCACCCTGGCCGCGCCGCCGCCGAGATAAAAGGTGAAGCCGTTCAGCGCATTGTCGCTGCCGACGGTGAAGGTCTGTCCATAGGTCGGCGTGTAGCGCGCGCCGAAATAATCGATCTTCGACGCATAGCTACCACTGGTATCGATGCCGGACGCCGCGGCTGGCGCCGCAATCGTCGCGCCCAGCACGCCCAAGCCGCCAATGAGTGCCGCAAGTTTCATACACCTCCCCCTGATGTTGCCCCGAGACCGCATAGAACGCGAGTCTCGGAAGGTCAGGCTACCTCCCAAGACTCGCCGCGGCAATTTGTAAGTAGTTAAAAACTCGGCCGTTCGTCGCAATTATCGGACAACGCTCAGAAGGTATAGGCAAGCCCCAGCGCGCCGAACCACTGGTTGCGAGAGCCGGCGATGCGGACCACCGGCGAGTCCGCCGCATCGTCAAGCATCCGCCGATAGGCAACACCGCCGACCATCGACAGACCACGGGTGAGGTCGCCGGTGAGCGCGACAGTGCCCATCGCACCGAGCGTCCAGTCCTTCCAGCCCTTGCGGGCGTAATAGACCGGCAGGCCACTGCGCGCGCTGCCGCCCGGCGTCACGCCGAAATAGGTCTGGGCATAGCCGTTGCCCATGTAATTGGCCGACGCATTCAGCAGCACATAGCTCTTGCGGCTGAGCGGCGTGCCGTAGCTGACCAACGGGGACATCACATAGCTCTTGTGTACGCTGCCGACGTCGTGGACGTAGGAGAAGCTGGCGGTCAGCTTGTCATAGTCGCTGGTGATCAGCCCCTGCTTGCCGATGCCGACGAAACCGCCTGCCTCGATCGCGGTATCCACCTTGCCAAGGGCTGCAACCTGCCGGTCGTCGATCCGCGAGGTGCGGTTGAGGTTGACGTTGACCACCGGGCCGGCCTGGAAATCCCAGCCCGGGCCGTTGTTGTCGGCGATCACATCCGCCCAGGCGCGGCTGCCGAGCACGACGAAGTTGATGCCCGAGACACGACCGCGGACCAGCGGCACGGCGGTGACGACGTTCTTGTCCGAACCGTCATAGCTCGGCACCGTTGCCGCGCCTACGCCGAGCGTCACGGTGTCGCGGGTCAGGTCGGGCGGCGAGTCCGTACTCTGCTGGGCAAAGGCAGGTGCCGCCGCGAGCAGGGGGAGCGAGACGAGCGCGGCGCGCGTCGCGGGGCGCAGGAAAGGCATGCGGGTACTCCGGGGAACAGGATCGTGAGGATCAGAACCCGGGAAACGCCTGCACGCTCACGCAGTTCCTGGAGCGAGATGAGGTGATTTTGACCCACCGCGATTGGCCTGCGCCGTTCGTCGGCTAGGAGCATCGCGAAGCGGCGGGCCGATTTTGGCCCGTGGTGTCGTCTCGCTCTAGAGCAGGTAGCGCAGCTTCACTTCCTGCCGATCGCTGCCGGCCTCGAGCGGAAATTGCGCCGCGGAGAAACGCGGCGGGCCGAAGCCGATCACCGGGTTGCGCGAAAAGCCGAAGCCTTCGCGGGGGATGCCCATGAAGGTGTCGAGCTTGCCATTGCCGTTGGCGTCGTGGATCACCGCCACCGCATAGTCGCCGGGGGCGAGCCCGCTCAGGCGCAGCTTGCCTTCGGCGGCGGGAATGGTCCGCTTGATCGCGCCGTGCCCGTCGCGGCAATCGGGAAACTGGCTGGCGGCGGGGGCGATGCAGATCTGCAGCAGCCCGCGGGTCGAGCGCAGCTTGGTGAAATCAAGCTCCAGCGTCGCCAACGGCGCGGCGCTGGTCAGCAGCGGAAGAGCGACGAGCGCCCAGGCGCCGCGCCGCAGGGTCGAACCGGCCCAGCCCCTGGTCGGTCCCGCACAGCCGGTCCCAGAACCGGAAATATAGTCCATAGTTGCACCCATACCGCTCATGATGCCGCTGGTGATGGCTCGCCGTGATCAGCCACGCACCCAACGGCCCCCGCCACATCCAGGCCGGGAAGATTTCCCAGCCCATATGATTGGTGACCCCCATAACCGTCATGATCGTCAGGACCAAGCCGAGCGCGCCGACCTGAATGGGAATTACGAAGACCAGCAGCGGAATCACGATCGCGCCCGAAAGCGCCTCGCCCCAATGGAAGCTCATCGCCGCCCACGCGGTGGGCGGGCGGCTGGCATGGTGGACGGCGTGATAACGGCGGAACAGCGCGGGCACGTGCATCGCCCGGTGCGTCCAGTAGAACCAGGTATCGTGCAGGAACAGGTACAGGAACACCGACACCGGCACATACCAGAGCGGCAGCGCGTGGACATCGGCATAGATCCGCGTCCAGCCTTGCGCCTTCCACCCCCAGGCGACGATGCCGGCGGGAATGCCGTAGATCGCTGCCGAGGCGAGGCTCCAGCCGATCTCCATGCGGATCTGCCTGGCCTGGCCGGCATAGAGGCCGGGGTGGCGCAGCCGAGTCGCCAGCGCGAACCCCGCCGAGGCGGCGACGTAGCGCACGCCCACGATCACCGTCATGGCGATCGCGGAGGCGAGGATGGCAAGGGCAATGTCCATGTCTCCCGCTGCTACCCCGTCGCGCCGCCAGCGGCAATGCGGCGCAACCCCGATTGTTCGTCGGCGAAAACTGTTGCCGGTCTGTAACACTCGTAGTTTCACGCAGACGGTGCTCGCCAAAATGTAAATAAAGTTCGCGCCATACCACCGTGCCCAAAGAACAATATGCAATGGGTCGGGAGAGTTTGTCGTGAAACTGCGGTATCTGCTGCTCGCTTTCTGCTCGAGCGTCGTCGTTCATCCTGCACTCGCCCAGTCGACGGATGATGCGCCCAAGCCGGCGAAAGCCGCGCAAGTGCCTGAAAAGGAAGTCTTCTCGACCGGCGTCGCCAAGGGCCGCGACCGGCTGGACAGCGCGACGTCGACCAGCGCCTTCCGCGCCAGCGAGTTCGAGAAGCTCGGGCCGCGCCCCTTGGGCGACGTACTCCGCACCATGCCCGGCCTCCGCGTCGAGAGCGGCATCGGCGAGGGCAACGCCAACTATACCGTGCGCGGCTTGCCGCTCGCGGCGGGCGGCTCCAAATACATGCAGTTCCAGGAAGACGGGCTGCCGGTGCTGGAGTTCGGCGACATCTTCAACGTCGGCGTCGACGTGTTCATGCGCGCCGACTTCAACGTCGCGGCGATCGAGTCGATTCGCGGCGGCTCCGGCTCCACCTTCTCGTCCAACGCGCCCGGCGGGCTGATCAACCTGATCTCCAAGACCGGCGAGACGCGCGGCGGCGCCGTGCAGGCCACCGTCGGCCTCGACTATGGCGAAAAGCGCGTGGACATAAATTACGGCCAGCCGCTCGGCGATGGCTGGCGCTTCCATGTCGGCGGCTATTACCGCTCGGGCGAAGGCCCCCGCGACATCGGCTTCACCGGCTACAAGGGCGGCCAGATCCGCTTCAACGTCACCAAGCAGTTCGCGACCGGCTATGTACGCGTCAGCGGCAAGTGGCTGGACGACCGCTCGCCCACCTTCGCGCCCTATCCGATCAAGATCACCGGCACGAACGACAAGCCGGTGATCAGCAGCGCCGGCAATTTCGACATCCGCAAGGATTCGCTGCTTTCCCCGTTCATCGGCCCGGTGACGACGCTCGACGGCGACAACAAGCTCGCCCGCTACGACGTCGCCAACGGCATGCACGCCAAGAGCAAGACAATCGGCCTGGAGGCGCAGTTCGACGTCGCCGGGATCACGATCAGCGAGCGCGCGCGCTACTCCGCCAATTCGGGCGACTTCCTGCGCGTCTTCCCCTCCGCCGTCGGCCCGATTTCGACGATCGCCGCCTCGCAGGCGGGCGCCGGCGCGGTGGCGACCTATGCCAGCGGCCCCAACATCGGCAAGCTGGTGCCCGCCGATGCGAACGGCAACGGCCTGCTCTCGTTCAACTATATGGCGCAGACCCGCGCGCGTTCGCTCGACAACTTCACCAACGACATCCGCGCGACCAAGGTGTGGAAGCTCGGCCAGGGCGACCTGACCATGACCGGCGGTCTCTACAAGGCGAACCAGAAGCTCTATGCCCAGTGGCTCCACTCGGGCATCGACACCGACGTCGCCGGCAACGGCCAGACCGCGATGGTCGATATCACAAGTGCCGGCGGCGTCGCGCAGACCCAGAACGGCTATTACACCTTCAGCCGCAACGGCAGCAAATTCCGCCGCATCTTCGACGTGTCGTACGACATTCTCGCCCCCTATGGCTCGGTGAACTACCATGTCGGCAAGCTCTCGATCGGCGGCAGCGTCCGCTATGATCGCGGCCGCGTGCGCGGCTCGCTGATCGGTGCCGACCTGGGCGGCGGCCGGGTGGGCCTGATCAGCTACGACATCAACGGCAACGGCGTGATCTCCGCGCCGGAGAAGCGCGTCGCCTTCCTGCCGCTCGATACCCCTGCGCCGGTGAACTACAATTACGGCTATTGGAGCTATTCGAGCGGCATCAACTACCGCGTCGCGGAGCCCTTCTCGGTCTTCGCCCGCTACAGCCGCGGCGCCCGCGCCAATGCCGACAAGATCCTGTTCACCCCCGCGGTGAGCGCGATCGACGGCAGCGTTCCCAATGCAGCGGACAAATATGACCAGGTCCGACAGCTCGAAGGCGGGTTCAAGTTCCGTAAGGCGGGCGCGACGCTCAACGTCACCGCGTTCCGCGCCACTGCCGACGACCATAATGTTCTCAACGGCTCGGCCAACCAGACCATCCGCAGCTACCGCGCGACCGGCGTGGAGATGGAAGGCGGCTATCGCCGCGGCATCTTCAGCATTACCGCGGGCGCCACCTACACCACCGCCAAGATCACCAAGGATTTCCTCGATCCGACGCTGACCGGCAAGGAACCGCGCCACCAGCCCGCCTGGACGCTGGAAGCCACCCCGCAGATCGAGCTGCGCAACGTTACCTTCGGCACCAACGTGGTGACGATCACCAGCAGCTTTGCGCAGGACAGCAACCTGCTCAAGATGCCGGGCTTCACGGTGGTCAACGCCTTCCTGGTGGTGAAGCCGATCGATCGGGTGCGGGTGATGCTCAACGCCAGCAACCTGTTCGACAAGGCCGGCTTCTTCGAGTTCAACCAGAGCGAAGTGCCGGCGAACGGGATCGGCTGGGGCCGCTCGATCAACGGCCGCACCGTCTCGCTTTCGGCCAAGCTCGACTTCTGATCGCAGGCGGAGGCGCCGGTCCGTCCGGCGCCTCCGCTGTCTTCAGGCCAGCACTGCCTTCTTCGCCCGGCGGCGCAGCGCCGCGCCGGCGAAGCCGAAGCCACCGATCAGCATCGCCCAGGCGGCCGGCTCGGGCACCGCGCTCTGCGCCAGCGTCGCGGTGAGCGTCAGGTCGTCGATCGCCAGGCCATGGTCCGAGCCGCCGACGTCGCGATCGGTCCAGCGGATCGCGAAGCCGCCGCCATTGGCGATCAGCAGGTTGCCGATCGTCGCGCTGATTGCCGTGCGATTGCCCGCGGCATTGCCGTCGAGCGCGCTGCTCGCGCTGCCCGAGCCCGTGCCGTTCTTGATGCTGGCGAAATCGAGCGCGTTGAAGCTGGTCCAGCTGCCGTTCGACAGCGAGGTGGCATCAAGCGAATATTCGAAGCTGAGGCGATCGCTGCTCGCGGTGCCGAGGCGCCACTGCTCGCCGAAATAGCCGAGCGTGATCGATTCGATCGCGCCGCCCAGCGCGTTGGTGAAGAAGGCGCCGAACAGGATCGGCGTCGCGCTGCCCGAGGTGACGCTGCCCAGCGCCCGCTCGCTGCCGGTGCCGAAGGCATAGGCGGTGCCGGTATTGGCGTTGCTCGTCGCATAGGCGTCGTCCGAGCCGGCGGTGCTGCTGCCGCGCTCGTCGAGCTTCCAGCCGGTGGGCAGCGCCTTGCTGGTGCCGCTGGTTGCCAGCGTGTCGAAATTCTGGGTGTAGGTCTTGGTCGTCAGCGCGACCTGGGCCTGCGCGACGGGCGCGCCGAGCAGCGTGGCGGCGACCATCGTCGCGCCAAAAAGCTTCTTCTGCATTGCTTTGGTTCCCCTATTTCACAAACCGCCAGCGCGGTTCCCCGGCACTAGGGGCCAAGTGTGCAAGCCATGTGACGATAGTTAAAATAAAATGAACCACTTGGGTCTGCGCCGGGGCGCCCCCGGCCAGCGACCGTTTCGCGCCGCTTCCCCAATGCCGGGGTTCCCACACCCCCGGGCTTGGGCTAGGCGACGGCGATGCCTTCAACCATCAGTTGTGACGTCGCCATTGTCGGCGGCGGCCTTGCCGGCGGGCTTATCGCGCTGGCAATCCGGAAGAAGAAACCCGATTGCACCGTCCGGCTGATCGAAGGCTCGGCGCGGATCGGCGGCAATCACCTCTGGTCGTTCTTCGCGGACGATGTCGCGCCCGAGCATCGCTGGCTCTCGGCGCCGCTGATCGGCCATGGCTGGAACGGCTATGACGTCGCCTTTCCCGGCCATTTCCGCAGCCTGCCGTCGCGCTATTACTCGGTCGAGTCCGAGCATTTCGATCGCGTGGTGCGCGCCGAGCTGGGCGAGAAGAGCCTGCTGCTCGAACGCGAGGCGGCGGACATCACCCCCACCGCAGTCGCGCTGGCGGACGGCGACCTCGTCGAGGCCGAGGGCGTGATCGATTGCCGCGGCGTCGGCGATACCAGCGCGCTCCAGCTCGGCTGGCAGAAATTCCATGGCGCCGAACTGGTGCTGAGCGATCTGCACGACGTGACGCGGCCGGTGATCATGGATGCGACGGTGCCGCAGATCGACGGCTATCGCTTCGTCTATTGCCTGCCGTTCAGCCCGACCCGGATGTTCGTCGAGGACACCTATTACAGCGACACGCCGTCGATCGACGTGCTCGCCACCGGCGACCGGATCGAGGCCTATGCCGATGCCGCGGGCTGGCGGGTCGATCGCGTGCTGCGCGAGGAAGTGGGCAGCCTGCCGGTGGCGATGGGCGGCGACCATGCCGCCTATTGGGCCGCCGGCGGCCGCGGAATCGCCAAGGCGGGGATGAAGGCGGGCCTGTTTCATCCGATGACCGGCTATTCCTTCCCCGACGCGATCCGCACCGCCGCGCTGATCGCCGAGGCCCGCGACTATTCGGGCGAGGCGCTGCACCAAATGCTGTATGGCTATTCGCGCGCGCTATGGCGCAAGCGCGGCTTCTATCGCATGCTTGCCGCGATGTTGTTCAAGGCGGCCGAACCCGAGGAGCGCTATCGCGTGCTGGAACGATTTTACCGTCTGGATGCAGGATTGATCCAGCGCTTCTACGCCGCGCAATCGACCTTCGGCGATCGTGTCCGCGTGCTTTCGGGCAAGCCGCCGGTGCCGGTGGGCCGCGCGCTTTCCGCGATCTGGGGCCGCTGATGCGCCGCGCAGTCGTGATCGGCGCCGGGTTCGGCGGCCTCGCCCTAGCCATCCGCCTCCAGTCGGCGGGGGTCGACACCACCGTGATCGAAGCCCGCGACAAGCCGGGCGGCCGGGCCTATTATTGGGAGCGGGACGGCTTCACCTTCGACGGCGGCCCGACGGTGATCACCGATCCGGACGCGCTCAAGGAACTGTGGCGCCTGTCGGGCCACGACATTTCCGAGGACGTGAACCTCAAGCCGGTCACGCCCTTCTACCGCCTGTCCTGGCCCGACGGGACGACCTTCGACTATACCAACGACGACGCCGTTTTGGCGGGCGAGATCGCCAAGCTCGATGCCAGCGACATCGCCGGCTATCGCAAGTTCCTGGAATATTCCGAGCGGGTGTATCAGGAAGGCTATGTGAAGCTGGGCGCCAAGGCGTTCCTCGACTTCAAGTCGATGCTCAAGGCGGCACCGGCGCTGCTGCAGAACCAGGCCTGGCGCTCGGTCTATTCGGTCGTCGCCGGCTATGTGAAGAACGAGAAGCTGCGCGAGGCGCTGTCGTTTCACACGCTGCTCGTCGGCGGCAACCCGATGGCGACCAGCAGCATCTACGCGCTGATCCACAAGCTGGAGCGCGACGGTGGGGTGTGGTGGGCCGAGGGCGGCACCAACCGGCTGATCGCGGGCATGATCACGCATTTCGAGCGGCTGGGCGGCACGGTGCGGATCGGCGATCCGGTCGACGAGATCCTGACGCTGGGCGACCGCGTCGTCGGGGTACGCACGCACAGCGGCTTCGAGGTCGAGGCCGATGCGGTGGCGAGCAACGCGGACATCGTCCACAGCTACCGCGACCTGCTGCGCAACTCGCGAAGCGCGCGGCGGACGGCCAACCGGCTGGTCAACAAGCGCTTCTCGCCCTCGCTATTCGTGGTGCATTTCGGGCTGCGCGGCACCTTCCCCGACATCCCGCACCACATGATCCTTTTCGGCCCGCGCTATAAGGGGCTGCTCGACGACATCTACACCCACGGCGTGGTGAGCGAAGACTTCTCGCTCTACCTCCACCACCCGAGCGCCTCGGACCCGAGCATGGCGCCCGAGGGCCATTCGACCTTCTACGCGCTGGCGCCGGTGCCGCATCTCGGCAAGTTCCCGGCGGACTGGAACGAGGTGGGCCCGATCCTCGAATCGCGGATCCTGGCGGAGGTGCAGCGCCGGCTGATCCCCGATCTGGCCGAGCGGATCGTCACCAAGTTCCACTATGCGCCGACCGACTTCCGCGACGATCTCGCCGCGCACCACGGCTCGGGCTTCAGCCTCGAGCCGATCCTGACGCAGAGCGCCTGGTTCCGCGTGCACAACCGCGACGACGCGATCTCCAACCTGTATTTCGTCGGCGCGGGTACGCACCCCGGCGCGGGCATTCCGGGCGTGGTCGGGAGTGCCAAGGCCACCGCCGAGCTGATGCTGGGCGAGATCGGGGCGTAGGGGAAACGAGGGATCCTCCGGACTCAAGCCCCTCCCCTTCAGGGGAGGGGTTGGGGTGGGGCCGTGTCTCACCGAGACCAACTTTTGGTCTGGCATCCCTCCACCCCCAACCCCTCCTCCGAGGAGGAGGGGCTAAGAAGAAGAGGCTCTCCCTCCCCGCCAAAACACGCTATCAGCCCCGCCACAGGAGCATGAAATGAAGCGTATCGCCGTCTATTGCGGCTCGGCCAGCCCGGCCGATCCGGTCTATATCGAAGCTGCCCGTACCCTGGGCCGCACGCTTGCCGAGCGCGGCATCGGCGTCGTCTATGGCGGTGGCCGCCTCGGGCTGATGGGCGCGGTCGCCGATGCGGCGCTGGAGGCCGGCGGCGAGGTGATCGGCGTAATCCCGACGCTGCTGGTCAATGCCGAGGTCGCGCATCGCGGGCTCACCAGCCTCGAAGTCTGCGAGACGATGCACGAGCGCAAGGCGCGCTTCACCGAGCTGGCCGACGGCTTCGTCAACCTGCCCGGCGGCACCGGCACGATGGACGAATTGTGGGAAGCGATGAGCTGGGCGCAGCTCGGCTACCATGCCGATCCGATCGGTCTGCTCAACATCGCCGGCTATTACGACAAGCTCGTCGAATTCTGGGAGCATATGGGCACCGTCGGCTTCGTCCGGCCCCAGCACCAGGGCCTGCTGCTGGTCGATTCCACCATCGACGGCCTGCTGACCAAGATGGCCGCGGCCCAACCGGTGGTGCCGATCGCGCAGCTGCGCCGCGAACAGCTGTAATGCGCTTTCCCGGCCGCGATGCGATCGTCGCGACTGCGGGCGAATCGATCGCACGCGGCTCGCGCAGCTTTGCCGCGGCCAGCAAGCTCTTCGACCCCGAGACCCGCGAGCGCGCTTGGCTGCTCTACGCCTGGTGCCGCCGCTGCGACGACATCGTCGACGGGCAGGACCATGGCCATGGCATGACCCGCGTCGCCGACCCGGCCGCGCGGCTGGCCGAGGTCCGCGCGCGCACCGCCGCAGCGCTGGCCGGCCATTGGGTCGGCGATTCGGCGTTCGACGCGCTGCGCATCGTCGCGGCCGAGACGCACATGCCGCACCGCTTCGCCTGGGACCTGATCGACGGCTTCGCGCTCGACGCCGAGGACTGGCGCCCGCACACCGAGGACGACCTGCTGCGCTATTGCTACCATGTCGCCGGCGTGGTCGGCTGCATGATGGCGGTGGTGATGGGCGTCGCGCCCGACGACGAGGCGGTCCTCGACCGCGCCTGCGACCTCGGCCTTGCCTTCCAGCTCGCCAACATCGCCCGCGACATCGGCGAGGATGCCGAGGCGGGGCGCTGCTATCTGCCGGCCGACTGGCTTGCCGAAGTGGGGCTGACCGCAGCCGATCCGATGGCCGACCGGGACGCGCTCGCGATCCTTAGCACACGCCTTGCAGACCGCGCGGAAGGCTATGAGATCAGCGCGCGCGGGGGTGCTGCGGCGCTGCCGTTCCGCTCGGCCTGGGCAGTGCTGGCGGCGGCCGACATCTATGGCGGGATCGCGCGGAAGGTGCGCCTGCGTGGGCCGCAGGCCTGGGACAGCCGCACTACGACCTCCGGCGGCGAGAAGCTCGGCGCGATCGTGAAGGCGTGGGGCCAGGCGAAACGTCGCGCGCCGACGCCGCGTCCGGCAGGGCTGTGGACCCAGCCGCGCTGAGCGTGCTCCGCGTTTAGACGCTTCAGGGGCGCCGCCTCCACAAGCGTCATCCCGGCGAAAGCCGGGATCCAGTCGCCTCTCGCTAGCAGCTGGAGCCTTGGCCTCAGCCCCAATGGATCCCGGCTTTCGCCGGGATGACGGCGATGGCAGGCCTCCTTGGCCTACCCCGCGTTCAGCGCGTTGATCGCCGCATGCACCCGCGCCTCGATTTCGCGACGGGGCAGCCCGGGCGGGATCGGTTCGCCGAAGCGGAAGACGATCTCGCCACGGCGCATCAGCCCCTTGCGCGGCCAGACATTCCCGCTGCGCACCGCCACCGGCACCACCGGCAGGTCGAGCGCGCGGTAGAGTCCCGCAAAGCCCGATCGGAGCGGCGGCGCCTCGCCCGGCGGCACCCGCGTCCCCTCCGGGAAGATCAGTACCGAACGCCCGGTCGCGCGCGCCGCCTGCGCCGCGCGCATCATCGCCCGCAGCGCGGTCGCATTTGCCTCGCGATCGACGACGATCGTGCCGTAGCGCTGCGCCGCCCAGCCCCATAGCGGGATCCTGGCCAGCTCGCGCTTCATCACCGTCGCCGGGCTGCCGAGCATCCGGGTCAGCTCCAGCGCCTCGAAATAGCTTTCATGCTTGCCGGCGAACAGCAGCTGCCCCTCGGGCACCTGCCCTTCGATCCGCACCCGCGCGCCGACGATCGTACGCACCATCCCCTGCAGCAGCCACGCCCAGAAGTTCGAATAGGCGCGCAGGAACCGGCTGCCGAACAGCGCCGCGATCGGCACGCACAGCACCAGCAGGAGCGACACCCCGTAGAAGACGATGCGAAAGAGAAGAGTACGCAGCGCGTCCATCAATCGACCCCCAGCAGCAGCGCCCCCCGGCGCACCAGATATTTGTGATATTCGCGCAGCAGCATCCGCCAGCCGGGACGGCTCGGCACGCCGTCGCCGACGATGCTCACGCCCTGCAGCACATGGCGCAGCTCCAGCCGGGCGCGCGCCATATGCCAGTCCGAGGTGACCAGCCTGATGCTGCGATAGCCATGATCGCGCGCCCAGCGCCCGGTCTCGTCGGCGTTGGAGCGGGTGTCGACCGCCTCGTGGCCGAGGTCGACGCAGCAGCGGAACAGCGCGCGATCGGCGGGGAATTGGGCGGCCAGCTCGCGCGGCCGCACGTCCGGGTTCACCCCGCTGACCAGCATCCGCCTGGCATCCTCGCGGCGCAGCGCATCAAGCCCGCGCTGGATGCGCCCCGGCCCGCCGGTCAGCACCACCACCGCGTCGGTGCGGTGCGCGCCGAGCGGCTTGCCGAGGCTGAACAGGAACAGCGCGAAGCCCGCGCCCCAGGCGAGCGCCAGCAGCACCAGCAGGAAGAACAGCCGCCGGATCACAGCTTGCGCCCCAGCGTCTGGAGCACGGTGAGCCGCGTCGCCACCGTCGCGAGCAATGCGAAGCCGATCGGCAGCAGCAGAAGCAAGGTCCAGTCGACCGGCGCCAGCGTCGCGCCGCCCAGCACTTCCGATCCGGTGAGCGCCAGCTTGGTCTGGAACAAGGCGACCAGCGCCAGCGCCGCCAGCGTCCCGATCGCGCCGCCGAGCAGCGTGTCGCGCGCGATTCGGCGCTGGAGGAGGCGCGCTACCTGGAGGTCGGTCGATCCGAGCATGTGGAGCACGTCGATCGTATCGCGGTGCGTGTCCAGCCCCGCGCGCGCAACGAGCAGCGCGACGCCAGCCGTCGCCGCTGCGATCACCAGCACCAGCCCGATCGCGACCAGCCCCAGCGCGCCGAGCAGCCCGCGCACCGGGGAGAGCCAGCGCGCGCTGCTGTCCACCCGCGCCTGCGGCGCCACGCGGCGGGCGGCAGCTGCCACCTGCGCAGCCGATCCTTCGGTCGCGGTCACGTCGATCAGCACCGGCATCGGCAGCTCGGGATCGAGCCCGACATCGCCGAGCCAGGGCTTGAGCAGCGCCGCCAGCTCGGCACGATCGGCCTCGCGCACGCGGGTGACGCCGGGCACCTTGGCGATCGCCGCGACCAGCGCCCGCGCGCGCACGTCCCGCAGGCCGGCATCGGGTTCGACCAGCTGCACGGTCAGCTGCCCGGCGAGCTGGCGATCGAGCCCTACGGCCGAACGCGCTACGCCCAATCCCAGCGCCCCCGCCAGCACGGTGAGGAACAGCATGATCCCCATGATGCCCGCCATCACCCAGCCGCGCTGGCCCTGCCCAAGCAGCCGCAGGTCGATCGCGGCGCGGTGCCGGAAGCCGTTCATGCGCCCCCCGGCGGATGGCGAAGCAGGCCGCTGGGATCGACCAGCTTGCCCTTCTCGACGCGCATCAACTGCGCGCGCGGAATGCGGCTGATCAAATGCATATCGTGCGTCGCGACGACGATGGTGGTGCCCAACCGGTTGAGTGCCTCGAACAGATGCAGCAGCCGGTCTGCCATCTCGGGATCGACGTTGCCGGTGGGTTCGTCGGCGACGAGGATCTCGGGCCGGGCGATCACCGCGCGGGCGATGGCGATGCGCTGCTGCTCGCCGCCCGACAGCGTCGGCGGCTTGGCGGTGACGCGCGCGCTCAGCCCCACCCAAGCGAGCATCTCCATCACCGGCGCCTCTATCTCGCTCTCGCGCACGCCGGCGACGCGCAGGGGGAGCGCGACATTGTCATAGGCGGAAAGCTGGGGGAGCAGCCGGAAGTCCTGGAACACCACGCCGATCCGGCGGCGAAAGCCGGGCAGGCGTGCGCGCGGCAGCGATCCCGCATCCTCGCCGAACAGCCGCACCGCGCCGCGCGTCGGCCGCTGGGCGAGGTAGAGCAGCTTGAGCAGCGAGGTCTTGCCGGCGCCGGACGCGCCGGTGAGGAAATAGAAGCCGCCCGTCGCGAGCGTGAAGCTGACGTCCGAGAGCGTCTCCGGTCCGGTCCCATAGCGCAGGCCGACATTTTCGAAGTGCACGATATTGCCCATGCGCCGTGCGGCCCGGCCTCCTGTTCGCGGTGGTCTCCGGTCGCCATCGCACAGCCCCGGATGCCGCTCAAGCCGCCGTCCGTCCTAAGCCGCTTGCTGGCCCGAATCGGCCCCGCTAGACTCACACGTCCTGCCGCGTTTCGGGCAGGTACCAGGGGGTGTGGGCATGATCTTGGAGTGCAGCCAGTGCGGATCGCGCTACGAGGTGCCGGATTCGGCGATCGGCCCGGACGGCCGCACGGTGCGCTGCGCCAATTGCAAGCATAGCTGGTTCCAGTCGGGCGCGCCGCTCGAGCTGACCGCGCCTGCCCCTGCCCCGGTGGCAGCCCCCACGCCGGAGCCCGAACCCGCGCCGCTTTCCCCGCGCAGCTTCGCCGCCGCGGAGGCCGCGCCGGAGCCGAGCTACGATCCGTTCGACGAACCCGCGCCGAAGAAGCGCGGTGGCATCCGCTGGACGATCGCGGCGCTGGTCGCGCTCGTTTCGGTGCTGCTCGGCGGTGCGGCCCTGCTCTACTGGAAGGCACCGCAGGTGCTGACCCAGCTCGGTCTGCCGATCGGCGGGGCCAATGCGCAGCTGGTGTTCAGCGAGAAGAACGTGGCCCTCCAGGCGCGCGCCGACGGCAGCAAGCTGTTCATCGTCTCGGGCAAGGTGCTCAACGACAGCGGCGCCTCCCAGCATGTGCCGGACATCCGCATCCAGCTGCTCGATGGCGAGCGCCGCGAAGTCTATAGCTGGCGGATCACCCCGCCGGTCCGCACGCTGGAGCCGCAGGCCGGCTTCGACTTCAACGGCGCCAAGGTCGACGTGCCGAGCGGCGCGAAATCGGTGAAGCTCAGCTTCGTGAGCGAATTCGACGGGTGACCACGAGCAGGCGGCCGCCGTCGAGCAGCGCCGCCGCTACCATGCCGAGCCCCGAGGCGAGCACCAGCGCCTTTGCGCCGAACCCCGCCTGGACCAGCCAAAGCCCCAGGCCGCCGGTCACCAGGAAGAAGGCGAGGATGCCGTTCACGCCCGCCGCGACCTGGTCGCCGAGCGAGCGCAGCGCATAGACGAACACGACCTGGACGCCGTCGAACAGGATGAACGGCGCCCAGAGCAGCAACATCGTCGCCGCCATCGCGTGGACCTCGCCCGGCGCGGGAAAGCGCGCCACGACCAGCATCGGCACGAGCATCAGGCACGCCGCGAGCAGCCCGGTGGCAAGCGCGGCGAGCAGCGCGGCGATCCCCGCCCGTCCCGCCGCCGCCTGCGGCACGCCCTCGCCCACCGCATTGCCGACGCGGACCCCCGCCGCCGATCCCAGCCCAAGCGCCACCGCGAAGGTGACGTTGTGGATCGAGAAGACGATTTGGAAGGCATGCGCGGTGGTCTCGCCCAATTGGGTGGAGAGCGCGATCAGGATCGAGAAGCCGACCAGCTCCAGCCCCGACGCCACCGCGGGCACCACGCCGAATCGGGCGAGCGCCCAGGCGCCGCGCCACGTCTCCGCCCGCCCCCAGTCACCGAGCAGCCGCACGCCGCGCGGCTCGGCGCGCGGCAGCGTCCAGGCGGCAACGAGCATGCCGATCGCACCGAGCGCCGAGGCGATGGCGGTGGCCGCCGCCGCCCCCACCGCGCCGAGTGCCGGCAGCCCCCAGGCGCCCGTCGCCAGCAGCCAGGCGAGCAGCGCGTTGATCGGCAGCACCGCAAGGTTGACCACCGTCACCCGTGCCGGCCGGCTGACCCCTTCGAGGAAGAAACTCGTCGCGATGTTGAGCAGCTGGAAGGGATAGGCCAGCGCCATCACCTGCACCACCGGCGTGCTCGCCGCGACCAGGTCGGGCGCGACGCCGACGCCCGCGAGCAGCGGCGCGGCGAAGCCGAACAGGATGGCCATGCTCGCCAGGCCGAGCAGCAGCGCGAGCAGCAGGCCTTCGTGGAGCACGCGGCCTGTCTGGCGCAGCTCGCCCGCGCCGTCGGCGCGCGACACATGGACGAGGATGCCGGTCAGCGCCCCCAGGCCCATCACAATTCCCGGGAAGGTAATCGTCCGGCTCGCCCCCAGGGCTGCAACCTGATGGGTGCCGGCCAGGCCCACCACCACCACGTCGGTGACGTGGAGGATCGTCCAGTTCAGTCCGGTCAGCATCACCGGCCAGGCCAGCGCGAGGAGGCGGCGCGTTTCGGCGGCGAGCGGCGTGGCAACGGACATGGAGCGGGGCATAGGCGGAAGCGCCAACGCAAGAAACCCGCACAAAGCGGGTTGCCAGCCCCATTTCGCTTTGCTAGGGGCCGCTGCCTTACCAGCCGCTGGTATGGAAATGCCGGCGGAAATTCACGTGCGGTCGTGGCGGAACTGGTAGACGCGCAACGTTGAGGTCGTTGTGGCCGAAAGGCCGTGGAAGTTCGAGTCTTCTCGACCGCACCATGAATACAGACGATGGGGGCTTCGGCCCCCATTTTCGCATCTGCGCAACATGCGCGACAATTTATCCGATAATCCGGCACAGTTTTGCGACATGTGCGTCGTACCCGGTTGATGGACGAGCGGGCCTGCGGGCCCGCTTCTGATTCGGAACAAGGGACGGAACAACGATGAAGCGACTGGGGACCACCCTGGCAGGACTGTTGGCGGGCGTATCGCCGCTGGCGGCGCAGGCACAGACGACGACGCCGACGACGCAGCAGCCGGGCAGCCGCCCTACCCAGGCCCAGGCCGCCGCGCCGGCCCAGGAAGACCCCTATACCGACGAGATCGTCGTCACCGCCAGCGAGCCGCGCGGCGCGGTGAAGGGCGACATCCCGCCCGAGATCCAGCTCAACCAGGCCGATATCCGCGCCTATGCGGTGTCCTCCGTCTCCGACCTGCTCACCCAGCTCGCACCGCAGACCGGCAGCGGGCGCGGCAGCGGCATGCCGGTGGTGCTGCTCAACGGCCGCCGCATCTCCAGCTTCGCCGAAATCCGCGACCTGCCGACCGAGGCGATCGAGCGCGTCGACATCCTGCCCGAGGAAGTCGCGCTCAAGTTCGGCTATTCGGCCGACCAGCGCGTGGTGAACTTCGTGCTGCGCGAGCGCTTCCGCGCGCTGACCACCGAACTGCAGGGCGGCGTGCCGACCGAGGGTGGCAACAGCACCCAGCAGGTGCAGGCGGACATCCTCAAGATCAACCGCGATCGCCGCGTCAATCTCGACGTGAAGTACCAGGGCACGACGGGCCTGCTGGAAAGCGAGCGCAACGTGCTGCCGACCTTCAACGACGGCAGCGGCGTCAACCAGGCGCCCTATCGCACGCTGGTCGCGCCGAGCCAGGACCTCAACATCAACGGCAGCTATGCGCGCAACCTGAGCGAGAAGGTCGGCGCGACGGTCAACGGCACGCTGGAGGTGCAGCAGAGCGAGGCACTGCGCGGCCTGGCGCTGTCGCAGGTCGCCGCGCCGCTGGCGCTGTCGGGCGAGCCAAGCCCACTGACCGCGAGCAGCCGCACCATCACCGCGCATCTCGGCACCACGCTCAACGGCGACGGGCTGCCGTGGAGCAACAGCTGGAGCTGGTCGCTCACCGGCAATTACGATCGCGTCGAGAGCAAGACGATCACCGATCGCGGCTTCGATTCGCTCGGCGGCGTGCGCCCGGCCGATCGCGGCAATTCGACATCGAACGTCGGCACGGTCGACGCGCTCCTGCGTGGACCGCTGTTCAAGCTGCCGGCGGGCGACGTCTCGACCTCGCTGCGGATCGGCGGCAGCCTCAGCGACTTCAACGGCACGTCGGTCCGCAATGGAATCGCGCAGCAGCCGACGGCGCTCACCCGCAACATCGCCAGCACCCAGCTCAACATCGACCTGCCGATCGCCAGTCGCCGACGCGACGTGCTCCAGCCGCTCGGCGACCTGACCATCAACGGCAACGTCGCCGTCCAACATCTATCGGACTTCGGCACACTGACCACCACCGGCTACGGGGTGAACTGGTCGCCCTTCAAGCCGGTGCGGCTGCTCGCCTCCTGGACCGACGCCGAAGACGCGCCGACCACCACCCAGCTCGGCGGCCCGCTGATCACCAGCCCCAACACCCGCGTGTTCGACTATCGCACCGGCCAGACGGTGACGATCACGACGATCACCGGCGGCAACCCGGCGCTGCAATCGGAAAAGCGCCATGTGATGAAGCTGGGGCTCGAACTGCGGCCGTCGGAGAAGACCGACCTCTCCCTCCGCGCCGATTATGTCACCAGCCGCATCCGCAACGACATCGCCACCTTCCCCGCCGCCACCGCAGCGATCGAGGCGGCGTTCCCAGATCGCTTCGTCCGCGATCCCGACGGCGACCTGGTGAGCATCGACAATCGCGCGGTGAACTTCGCCGAGAACAACACCCAGCAGCTGCGCTGGGGCTTCAACCTCTCGGTGCCGATCAAGTCCTCGCTGGAAAAGAAGATCGCCGCCATGCGCGCCCAGCGCGAGAAGGAACGCGCCGACGCCATTGCCGCGGGCAAGCCGCTGCCGGCGGAAGGCCAGGCGCGGCTGTTCGGCCAGGGCCAGAACGGCCAGCGTCCGCCGTTCGGCGGCAGCCTGTTCGGCCCGCCCCCGGCACCGCCCGCGGGCGCGGCACCGGGCGGCGGTGGCCCGGGCGGCGGCGGTGGCGGACGCGGTCGTGGCGGCTTCGGCGGGCCGAACGGCGCACTCGCCGGCCGGCTGCAGTTCAGCCTCTACCACACCTGGTATTTCAAGAATCAGATCAAGATCCGCGACGGCGTGCCGATCCTCGATTTGCTGCACGGCGACGCCGCGGGCAACGCGGGCGGCCAGCCGGCGCACCAGATCGATGCGCAGGCGGGCTTCACCAAGGACGGCGTCGGCATGCGGCTCGGCTTCAAATGGCAGAGCAGCACCAGCGTGTTTACCGGTCTGAACAACACCAACCAGCTCAACTTCGGCGATCTCGGCACGTTCAACCTGCGCGTGTTCGCGGACCTGGGACGCCAGTTCAAGCTGGTGCGCGCGCATCCCTGGCTGCGCGGCACGCGGGTGAGCCTGGGGGTGACCAACCTCCTCAACAGCCGCCAGCGCGTGACCGACCAGACCGGCGCGGTGCCGCTCAACTACCAGCCCGATCTGCTCGATCCCACCGGCCGGGCGGTAACGCTGAGCATCCGCAAGCTGTTCTTCTGACGGTCCTGCGGCGCGGCGCCGGTTGCGCGCCGCGCCCGCTTGGCCCATCACCCGGCACGAACCGAACGGGGGATGGCGAATGAAGCGTGGGTTGCTGCTGGCGGCATGGGCCGCCGCGAGCGTGCTGGTGGTGCCGGCACAGGCACAGGTCAGCGCCGACTGGGTCCGCGCGCACGAGACCTTCCTCGCCGGCGACGAGCTGCGCGGCCGCGGCAGCGCGACGCCCGACGAGGCGATCGCCGCCGCCTATGTCGCCGCGCAGTTCCGCGGCTTCGGCCTCCAGCCCGCGCCGGGGATGGACGGCTATCTCCAGAAGGCCGAGATCGTCCGGCTGAAGCTCAAGGCGCCGATCACGCTCACCGCCAACGGCGCACCGGTGCCGGGCGCGGTGCTGCTCGTCGGCGACGGCACAGGCAGCGAGGGCGTGGCCCGGCTCACCCCCGCCAAGGCAATGTCGCGCATGGCACCCGCGCCGGTGATGCTGATCACCGGCGAGATGCCCGTCATGCAGCTCTACCGGCTGGCACGGTCGTTCAAGACGCCGCGGCTGCTACTGGTCCGCGAGAGCGCCGATACCCAGGCAATGATCAAGGGCCTCCACGGCGAACCGCGCCTGCCCGCCGGGCTGCGCAATGAACCGCGCGAACCCGCGCCCTCGATCGTCGTGCTGCCGGCCGCCGCCTTCGATGCGCTGGCGGCACAGCAGAATCCCAAGGTATCGCTCACCGTGCCGGTGGAAGAGAAGGTCACGACCACCACCAACGCGATCGGCTGGCTGCCGGGGACCGACCCCAAGGCCGGCGTGTTGCTGCTGAGCGCCCATCTAGATCATCTTGGCGTCCAGTCCGACGGCACGATCATGCACGGCGCGAATGACGACGCTTCGGGCACCACCGCGGTACTCGAACTCGCCCGCACGCTTGCGGCCAAGGGCAAGACCAAGCGCGGCATCCTGTTCGTCGCCTATGGATCGGAAGAGATCGGCGGCTACGGTTCGACCTATTTCGGGGCACACCCGCCGGTGTCGCTCGACCAGATCGTCGCCAATGTCGAGGTCGAGATGATCGGCGCGCAGGATCCGAAGCTGCCCCCCGGCACGATGATGATGACCGGGTTCGAGCGCTCGACGCTGGGCGAGACGCTCAAGAGCCACGGCGCGCTGGTCGCCAGCGATCCCTATCCGGAGCAGAACTTCTTCCAGCGCTCGGACAATTATTCGCTCGCGAGGAAGGGCGTCGTCGCCCACACCATCTCGGGCTGGGCGGTGGTGCCGACCTATCACAGCAAGGACGACACCGTCGCCAATATCGACATCGCCTTCATGACCAAGGCGATCCAGTCGCTGGTCGAGCCGCTGCATGCGCTGGCCAACAGCGACGCTAAGCCGGAATGGAAGCCGGGCGGCAAGCCCGAATGATCGAACGAGGTAGCATGACCACCCCCCATATCGTCGCGCTCGGCGGCACGCTTCGCGCGCAATCGAGCACCAGCCGGCTGCTCACCGCCGCGCTCACCCGCGCGGAGGCGCGCGGCGCGCGCACCACGCTGCTCACCGGGCCCGACATCGTCTTCCCCCATTTCGAACCCGAACATGGCGATACCGACGCCAAGGTGATCCGCTTCGTCGAGACCCTGCGCAGCGCCGACGCGGTGATCATCGGTTCGCCCGGCTATCACGGCACGCTCTCCGGGCTGGTGAAGACTGCGCTCGACTATGTCGAGCTGCTCAGCCGCGACGACCGCGTCTATTTCGACAGCATGCCGGTGGGCCTGATCGCCACCGCCGCGGGCTGGCAGGCGTCGGTCTCGACGTTGCAGGCGCTGCGCACCATCACCCACGCGCTGCGCGGCTGGCCGACACCGATGGGGATCGCGGTCAACACGGTGGAGACGCCGGACGTGGAGTCGCACTGCCAGGGGTCGCTCGACGTGATGGTCGGGCAGATCTTCGACTTCTTGAAGCGCTGACGCCCTCTTCCGTCATTCCGGCGAAAGCCGGGATGACGGCTAGGGGCCGGTTACTCGAACCAATGCCGGCGGAGGAAATAGCCGGTGATGCCCAGTGCCATCGTTAGGCACACCGCCACCACGCCCCAGAACGCCCAGGGCTCGTGCGCATAGGGGATGCCGTCGACGTTCATGCCGAGCAGGCCGGTGAGGAAGGTCAGCGGCAGGAACACCATCGCGACGATGGCGATCACCAGCGAGCGCTGGTCGAGCAGTTCGCCGCGCAGGTCGGTGAGCGTCTCGTGGGTCAGCGCGGCACGTTCACGGATGCTCTCCACTTCCTCCGCCATGCGCGCGGCGCGGTCCGCAGCGGCGGAGAGGTGGAGCCGGTCGTCCTCGCGCAGCCAGTCGCCGGGCAGCCCCGCCAGCTTCTCGATCGCCGCGCGCTGCGGATTGAGGAAGCGGCGATAACCGATCGCCTGCACCCGCACCTTGTTGACCATCCGCCGCAGCTCGAAGGCCCGGTGGCCGGAGATCTGCTCTTCGCAATCGTCGAGCGAATCGCCGAGTTGGGCGACGACGGGATCGAGTTCCTCGGTGATCGCCTGGGCGAAGGCGGCGATCAGGTCGCCCGGATCGAGGATCTTGTGCGATTCGAGTTCCTCGCGCACCGATTGCAGCGCGTTCAGATGCTTGCGCGTCACTGAGAAGACGCAGCCGCCCATCGCGTAGATTCGCACCGAGGCGAGCGGATCGGAGGCGGTCGTTGCCTCGCTCGAAAGCCCGCGCAAATTGATCACCGCGCCGTCGCCCACCGCGTCGCAACGCGGCCGGGTCTCGGTCGCGGTCAGCGAATCGATGACATAGGGCGACAGCTTGGCCTCGCCGCCGAGCCAGAGCTGGGCGCGCTCGTCATTGGTGGTGAGGTGGATCCAGGTGAGCCCGCCATTCTGCCCGAGCGCCGCGCGCATCGTCGGCTGCTCGACCTTCCCGTCCTTCACGACATAGGCGAAGCCGCTCAACCCGCCATCTCCAGCCAGAGCGACAGGCCTTCGCCGAGATCGGCGGGCGGACGGGCGAGAATGCGCGCGGCATCGGCACGCGCGCGGTTGAGGATGGCGTCTGGCACGTCGCCTAGATGGAAAAGCCGGTCCGCCTGCGCAAGCAGCCGCGCGTTGCGCAGCGTGAGGTCCTCGGGATCGGGAGAGGTCAGCCGCAGTGACACGAGCTGGGCCTGGGGTGCTGCGCCTTCGGCCAGCCAGCGATCGACATCGCCTTCGCTCGCGAGCAGGTCGAGCATGCCGCCCTCCCCCAGCGCATCGGCCAGTGCGCGACGCCTCGCCCCGGCATCGGGCCAGCGCACCTTCATCATCGCACGGCTACGGCCCAGACCTTTGGCGAGCGTGCCGAGGCTCGCCGGCAGCAATGCCTCCAGCCGCTGCCGCAGCGCCGCCGCCAGCCCGGCGGAAACCCCGCCCGTGCCGATCGCGATCAGCACCGGATCGCGGTCGACGATCGCCGGCAGGGTGAAGTCGCACAATTCAGGCCGGTCGACGCAATTGACCAGCACGCCCCGCGCCTTGAGCCGCGCGACCACGTCCTCGGGCTCCTCCAGCGCGACGATGGCGAGCGCAGCGGCATCGCCCTCGCCCACCACCTGCGCGCCCGCACGATCGAGCAGGCGGCGCTTGGCATCCGCCGGCTCGCCTTCGCCGACCAGAATCACCGGCCGCCCCGCCAGCTTCACGAACAGGGGCAGCGCGGCGAGCGTCACTTCAGCCAGTCCGGCACCTGCTCGGCGGCCATGATCTCCTCGGCGGAGATGCGGCCGGCGACGATGGCGTAACGGTCGCCCGAGACCAGCACCTCGGGCACCAGCGGGCGGCTGTTGTACGTGCTGGCCATGGTCGCGCCGTACGCACCCGCGGTCTCCAGCACGGCGAGGTCGCCGGCCTTGACCGCGTCGATCTCGCGCGCCTTCACGAACACGTCGGTGCTTTCGCACACCGGACCGGCGACATTGGCGACGAAGCGCTCGCCATTGGGCTTCACCGCCGCGAAGCCGTGATAGGCATCGTACAGCGCGACGCGCGCGAGATCGTTCATCGCCGCGTCGACCACCACCCAGGGATGCACCTGTCCCGGCTTCACCCACAGCACTTCGGTGACCAGCACGCCCGCGCTGCCGGCGATGGTGCGGCCGGGCTCGAACATCAGTTCGACATCCCAGTCCTTGGTCACTCGCGCGACCATCTCGGCATAGGCTTCCGGCGTCGGCGGTACCTCGCCGGGGCGATAGGCGACGCCCAGCCCGCCGCCGAGATCGACATGCGTGATGGTATGGCCGTTCGCGCGCAGCTCGGCGAGCAGCCGGCCGACGCGCTCGAACGCGGCCTCCAGTGGGGCCAACCCGAGCAGCTGGCTGCCGATATGCACCGCGATGCCGTGCAGATCGAGGCCGGGGAGGTTGCCGAGCCGATCGAAGATCGCCGGCGCCTCGCCGATCGGCAGGCCGAACTTGTTCTCCGCCTTGCCGGTCGAGATCTTCTCGTGCGTGCCGGCATCAACGTCCGGATTGACGCGCAGCGCTGCCCGCGCGGTCAGCCCGCGCTCGGCTGCGAGTGCCGCCAGCACTTCGCCTTCCTCGACCAGCTCGAGGTTGAACTGGCCGATCCCGGCCTCCAGCCCCTTGACCAGCTCGCGGCGGGTCTTGCCGACGCCCGAGAAGACGATGTCCTTGGGCGCCACGCCCGCCGCCAGCGCGCGCGCCATCTCGCCGCCCGAGACGACGTCGGCGCCGAAGCCCTCGTTCGCCAGCAGCTTGAGCACCGCGAGATTGGGATTGGCCTTGATCGCGAAGGCGAGGTGGATGCGCCCCAGCGGCTTCAGCGCGTCACGAAAGGCGCGGGCATTGGCCTGGAAGCGTTCGGTGGAATAGACATAGACGGGCGTACCCACCTCGGCGGCGATGCGCGCGAGGGGCAGCGATTCGACGTGCAGTTCGCCGTCGATCATCGAGAAATCGGTCATGGGCCTCTGGGTGCGGCGTTAGAGCAAGATGCTCTCGGGGCCGCCAAAATCAGTTGGGTGGCAGGTCGAACTCGTCGCTCCGCCGCGCTTCGGACGCCTGGATCAGGTCGTCGCTGCGCGAGGGGCGAGTCTGGGCGGGCGCTTTGAGAAGGTCGGGAGGCGTGGGCGTCGCCGCGGCGCCGTACGGCGCCACCGGCAGCGATGCCCCCGGCGGCGGGGCCAGGGCCTCGCGCACGCCGCAGCCGCTCAGTGCCAAGCCCAGGGCCGGTACGACGAGCAGCAGTCGCTTCCTCATGCTTCCTCCTCACGGCCCTTGCGAGCCGCCGCTATCGCCGCGCGAACGCGCGACGGTGCCGTGCCGCCGAAGCTGGTCCGGCTGTTCACCGATGCGTCGACGCTGAGAACGCCGTACACGCGTTCATCGATCCGTGCATCGATTTCCTGGAGCGCTGCGATCGGCAACTGGTCGAGCCGGATGCCGTCGGCTTCGGCCTTCGCCACCGCGCGGCCGGTGATGTGGTGCGCCTCGCGGAACGGGATGCCGCCCTCGCGCACCAGCCAGTCGGCGAGGTCGGTGGCGGTCGAGAAACCGGCCTCTGCAGCCGCGCGCATCCGCTCCAGCCGGAAGGTCGCGCTCTCGACCATGCCGGTCATCGCCGCGATGCTGAGGCCGAGCAGGTCGTGCGCCTCGAACACCGGCGGCTTGTCGTCCTGCATGTCCTTCGAATAGGCGAGCGGCAGCCCCTTCATCGTCATCATCAGGCTGAACAGCGCGCCGCTGATCCGGCCGGAATGCCCGCGCACCAGCTCGGCCGCGTCGGGATTGCGCTTCTGCGGCATGATCGAGCTGCCGGTCGACCATTGGTCGGACAGCGCGACGAAGCCGAAGGGCTGGCTGGCCCAGATCACAAATTCCTCGGCCAGCCGGCTGAGGTGGAGGCTGCACTGCGCCGCCGCCGTCAGGTAATCGAGCGCGAAGTCGCGATCCGATACCGAATCGAGCGAGTTGCGGGTCGGACCGTCAAAGCCCAGCGCCTTGGCGGTGGCCTCGCGATCGAGGTTGAAGCCGGTGCCGGCCAGCGCCGCCGAGCCCAGCGGGCACAGGTTCATCCGCGCGCGAGCATCGTGCAACCGCGAGCGGTCGCGCGCGAACATCTCGAAATAGGCCATCAGATGGTGGCCCAGCGTCACCGGCTGCGCGACCTGGAGGTGGGTGAAGCCCGGCATCACGCTGTCGGCATGCTGCTCGGCCCGCGCCAGCAGCGCGTCCTGCAGCGCGCCCAGCGCCGCATCGGCCTGGTCGATCGCATCGCGCACCCAGAGGCGGAAGTCGGTCGCGACCTGGTCGTTGCGCGAGCGCGCGGTGTGGAGGCGGCCCGCCACGGGGCCGATCTTTTCCGCCAGCCGGCTTTCGGAGAGCATGTGGATGTCTTCGAGCGCGAGATCCTCGGGCACGCCGTTCGCGGCGAACTCCTCGGCAACCTGGTCAAGGCCCGCGCCGATCGTCGCTGCGTCTTCGGCGCCGACGATCCCCTGCTGGCCCAGCATCGCGACATGCGCCTTCGATCCGCGCAGATCCTGCCGCCACATTCGCTTGTCGAAGGGAATGGAGGCGTTTATCTCGCGCATCACCGCGGACGGGCCTTCGGCGAAGCGCCCTCCCCACATGGAATTGGAGCTGTCCTTGCGCTCGGTGATCGGTCTTCTCCTTCTGGGCGCCCTCGCAGTTGCGGGGTGCGATAAGCAATCGCAGCCTTCTCAGCAAGCGAACGTAACGGCGCCCGCCAATGCAAGCGTGCCCGCGCCGGGCGGCGCGGTCGACCGCAGCCACAAGGGCGAGGCGGCGCCGACGATTCCGTTCACCGATGCGGCGGGCAAGAAGGCCACGCTGGCGGCCCTCAAGGGCAAGCCGGTGCTGCTCAACCTGTGGGCGACTTGGTGCGTGCCGTGCATCAAGGAGATGCCCACGCTCGATACGCTGGCGGGCAAGATGGGGGACACGCTTGTTGTGCTGCCGTTGAGTCAGGACCTCAAGGGGATGGAGGTCGTCGGCCCCTTCTTCCAGAAGAATGGGTACCAGCACCTCAAGCCGTATCTGGATACCGACACGGCGTTCAGCGTCCAGCTCGGCGTCAACCTGCCGACGACGATCCTGTACGATTCGGCCGGCAAGGAAGTGTGGCGCGTCTCCGGCGAGTTCGACTGGGCGGGCGACGCCGCCGCCAAGCTGATCGCCGAGGCGACGTAAGCCATTCCTCCCCAGCGAGCCGGGGGAGTATCACAAACTAGCCAACACCTCGCGTAACCATGCCTCCGTCGCGTCGGGGTGCGTCAGCGGCAGCATGTGCCCGCCATCGACCAGCGTGACCCTGCCCCCGGCGATCTCCGCTGCCGTCCGCTCGCCGTGCAGCGCCGGATCGAGCAGCGCATCCTGCCGGCCGTACAGGATCGACACCGGCACCCGGATCTCGCCGTATCGCGCGATCAGCGGCGGCATCGCCTGCTGCGCCATGCGGATCTCGAAGCTGCCCATCTGATAGGCGGACGCGCGCGCCGACAGCGCCCCGCCGCCCGCCGTGGCGAAGTCCGCCGGCACCGGATCGGGCGCGAACACCGCCTCCGCCCCCTGCTTCCCAAACGCCACGGCCATCGGCACCGCGATCGTCCAGGCGAGCACCTCGCGGAGGCCCGGCGGCGCCATCAGGCCGCGGAACACCGCCGGCGGCTGCTCGACCATCTGAGTCAGCGGCGCGATCAGCGCGAGCGCGCCGGGCACCTCGGGTCGCTCGGTGGCAAGCGCCAGCGCCACCGCCCCGCCCATCGAATGGCCAACCACCAGCGGCTTCTGCAGGCTCAGTGTCTCGATCGCCTCCGCGATCATCCGCCCCTGCCGCGCGAGATCGGGCCGCGGACCCGTGAGCCGCGAATGGCCCCAGCCTGGGCGATCGACCAGGATCACGCGATGGTCCTTGGCCAGCCGTCCGGCGAGCGAGTGGCTGAAGTTGCGCAGTTGCGCCATGATGCCATGGATCATCACGATCGCCGGCCCGGCCGCATCCTGCGGCCCCAGCTCGACGATGTGCAGCGTTGCGCCGTCAACATCGACGAAGCGGCCGTCCGCCGGCACCATCGCCTCGGCCTTGCGCCCCGCCCAGGCCGACCATCCGGCCAGCCCGAGCACGCCCACGCCTGCCAATCCGAACGCTATCCGCATCGATCGATTCTTCCCCATGCGCCCACCTCCGCGTTTGGGAGATGCTAGCAGCTATCGCGCCGGACGCGCAGGAAGTTCCGCCACCCTAACGGTGAGCACGGCGCGCGGTCACTCCGCGACCGGCGCTTCGCCTTCCTCGCGCTCCTGCGCCTGCCGCGCCCACATTTCGGCGTAGATCCCGCCTTCGCGCAGCAGCTCGGCATGGGTGCCCTGCTCGACCACCCGGCCCGCCTCCAGCACGACGATCCGGTCCGCATGCACCACCGTCGACAGCCGGTGGGCGATGACGATCGTGGTGCGGCCCTGCTCGATCGACTCGAGCGTCGCCTGGATGTCCGCCTCGGTGCGGCTGTCGAGCGCACTGGTCGCTTCGTCGAGGATCAGAATCGGCGGATTCTTCACCAGCGTGCGAGCGATCGCCACGCGCTGCTTCTCGCCGCCGGAGAGCTTGAGGCCGCGCTCGCCCACCCGCGTGTCGAGCCCGTCGGGCAGCGCCTGGATGAAGTTGGCGATCGACGCGCCGCGCACCGCATCGGCGATCTCCGCCTCGGTCGCGCCCTCGCGGCCATAGGCGATGTTGTAGCCGATCGTCTCGTTGAACAGCACCGTATCCTGGGGGACGATGCCGATCGCGGCGCGGAGGCTCGTCTGGGTCACCTCGCGGATGTCCTGCCCGTCGATGGTGATGCGGCCGCCGGTCACGTCGTAGAAGCGGTACATCAGCCGCGCGAGCGTCGACTTGCCCGCCCCCGAGGGACCGACGACCGCGACGGTCGCGCCCGCCGGGATGTCGAGATCGATGCCCTTCAGGATCTGGCGATCCGCGTCATAGCCGAACTGCACGCCCTCGAAGCGCACATGCCCCTGCTGGACGGCGAGCGGCTGGGCGTCCGCGGCGTCCTTCACCTCGGCGCCGGTATCGAGCAGGTCGAACATAGCGCCCATGTCGATCACGCCCTGGCGGATCGTGCGATAGACCCAGCCGAGCATGTCGAGCGGGCGGAACAGCTGGCTGAGCAACGTCGACACCAGCACCACGTCGCCGGGGGTGAAGCGCCCGCTCGCCCAGCCGAACACCACCAGCGCCATGCCGGCGGCGAGCATCAGGTTGGTGATCACCGCTTGGCCGATATTGAGCCAGGCGAGCGAATTCTCGCTGGTGACGGCGGCGTTCATGTAGGCCGTCATCGCCTTGTCGTAGCGCGCGCTTTCACGGGCTTCGGCGTTGAAATATTTGACCGTCTCGAAGTTGAGCAGCGAATCAACGGCGTGGGCGACGGCGCCGGTATCGAGGTCGTTCATCTGCTCGCGCAGCTTGGAACGCCAGTCGGTCACCCAGCGGGTGAAGGCGATGTAGATCACCACCATCGCTAGCGTGCCGGCGACCAGCCACCAGCCGAAGCGCGTGCCGAAGATGCCGAGCACCATGCCGAGTTCGAGGATGGTCGGCGCGATGTTGAACAGCAGAAAATAGAGCATCGTGTCGATGCTCTTGGTGCCGCGCTCGACCACCTTGGTCACCGCGCCGGTGCGGCGGTTGAGGTGGAAGCGCAGGGACAACTGGTGGAGATGGCGGAACACGTCCGAGGCGAGCCGACGGGTCGCATCCTGGCCCACCCGCTCGAACACCGCATTGCGGAGGTTGTCGAACAGCACCGTGCCCAGCCGCGCCGCGGCATAGCCGGTGACGAGCGCGACGATCAGCCACACCGCGTCGCGCGGGCCCGAAGCCATCCGGTCGATCGCGCCCTGCAGCGCGAACGGCGCGCCATAGACCTGCACCAGCTTCGAGCAGAGCACGAGCAGCAGCGCGAGCACGATCCGAATCCGCAGCCCCGGCGCATGGCGCGGCCACAAATACGGCAGAAAGCGCTTCATCGTGCCTAACATGGGCCGGTCGAGCGTGGAGGACGAGGTTTCGGGAGGCATCCGCCCTAATCTGGGACGCAGGCGGGCATGACGCAACCACGGGAACAGCCCGGAGGTCCGTCCGTTGAATCGGGCAGGAGGTCACGATCATGGACCAACTGCTTTACGTGCTGGCGATCATGGGCTGCAGCGACGATGCGCAGGCCTGCCGCCAGGTCCGCCTGGAACCCGCCCGCTATACGTCGCAGGTCGCCTGCCAGGAAGCCATGGAGTCCGCACTTCGTCGCGCGACGGATGTCGACTATCCCGTCGTGCAGGCCGCCTGCCAGCGGCAGAGTGAGCGGCTGGTATCGCGCGAACCGCAGCGGCCGGTCACCGGGGGCTGAACCGCACCCCGGAACCGTCATCCCGGCGAAAGCCGGGATCCATTGGGGTCTCCGGCACGGCTCTTGCTGAAGCGTAGAGGCGAATGGATTCCGGCTTTCGCCGGAATGACGGCTTAGATGTGTGGCTGAATTTACTCGTGCGAGCGCCCGAAGTCCGGCCGGGCATCGTCCTGCCCCTGGTCGATGATCGAACGGCGGATCGCGCGGGTGCGGCTGAACAGCTCGAACAGCTCGTCGCCCTTGCCCCAGCGGATCGCGCGCTGGAGCGCGGTCAGGTCCTCGGTGAAGCGCTGGAGCATGTCGAGCACCGCCTCGCGGTTGCTCAGGAACACGTCGCGCCACATCGTCGGGTCGGACGCCGCGATGCGGGTGAAGTCGCGGAAGCCGCCGGCCGAATATTTGATCACCTCGGACTGGGTGACTTCTTCCAGGTCCGAGGCGGTGCCGACGATCGTGTAGGCGATCAGGTGGGGCAGATGGCTGGTCACCGCCAGCACGCGGTCGTGATGCCCCGGCTCCATCGTCTCGACATTCGCCCCGAGCCGCCGCCAGAATTCGCTCACCCGCTCCACCGCCAGCGGATCGCTGCCCTCGGGGGGCGTGACGATGCACCAGCGATGGTGGAACAGCGAGGCGAAGCCGGCGGTCGGCCCGCTATTCTCGGTGCCCGCTACCGGGTGCGCCGGGATGAAGGTCGCGTTCGGCAGGGCCTCGCGCACCGCCTCGATCACGCTCAGCTTGGACGAGCCGACATCGCTGACGATCGCGTCGGCGGGTAGGTCGGCGGCGAACTCCGCCGCCACCGCGCCCATCGCACCCACCGGCACGCAAAGGATCACCAGATCGGCATCGATCACCGAGGTTCCAGCGCTGTCCGCCACGTCGTCGCACAGGTCGATCACCACCGCCGTCTCGCGCACGGCCGGATCGGCGTCATAGCCGGTCACTCGCACGCTCGGCATGTGCTGGCGGATGCCGCGGGCGATCGACGAGCCGATCAGCCCGAGGCCGAGGATGGTGACGCGCGCGAAGGGCAGCATCAGGCGCCGAGCAAGCGGCGCAGCGAGGCGGCCACGCCCTTGATCTCTTCCTCGGTGCCGATGGTGATGCGCAGCCCGTGCGGCAGACCCTGGCCGGGCAGCCAGCGGACGATATAGCCGTCCTCCATCAGCTGCTTGTAGGCCTGCTCGCCGGTCACCTCGCCCTCGAACAGGACGAGCTGGAAGTTCGCCTTGGACGGCACCGCGCGGACGCCCTTGTTGCCCATGCCGGCGATTTCGTCGGCGAACCACTGGCGCCACTGCGCATTGTGCGCGCGGCTGTGTTCGACGAAATCCTTGTCGCCCAGCGCCGCGATCGCCGCGCGCCCCGCGCCGATGCTGAACGCGAAGGGCGCGCGGATGCGGTGCATCGCGGCGATGATGTCGGGATGGGCATAGCCCCAGCCGACCCGCTCCGAAGCGAGGCCGAAGATCTTGGAGAAGGTGCGCGTCACCAGCACGTTGGGCTGGGTGCGGGCGAGCTCGAGCCCGCCATCGTCGTCCCCGGGCTCGAGATACTCGGTATAGGCTTGGTCGAGCACCAGCAGCACGCTCTTGGGCAGCGCGGCATGGAGGCGGGCGATCTCTTCACGCGCCGTGTAGGTGCCGGTCGGGTTGTTCGGATTGGCGAGGAAGACGAGCTTGGTCTTCTCGGTCACGCAGGCGAGGATCGCGTCGACATCGGTTGCATAGTCGCGATCGGGCGCCACTACCGGCGTCGCGCCGACCCGCCTTGCGGCGATGTCGTACACCGCGAAACCGTAGCGGACATAGATGATCTCGTCGCCAACGCCCGCGAACGCGCCTGCCGCCAGATGCAGTACCTCGTCCGAGCCGGTGCCATAGACGATCCGCTCGGGCTCCACGCCGTAATGCGCGCCCAGCGCCCCGCGCAGCGCGACCGCGCCGGCATCGGGATAGCGCTCCAGCTCGGTCGCGGCGGCGGCATAGGCGTCGCGCGCGGCCTGGGGCGTGCCGAAGGGATTCTCGTTCGACGAGAGCTTGGCGGCGGGCTTGCCCGAATCGGTGGTGGCGCGGCCCGGGACATAGGGGGCGATGGCCATCACCCAGGGCTTGGGGACGGGTGCGTTCATGGGGCCGGGGATTGGCGGAATGGCAGCCGATTGGCAAGCAGCCCCTTCGTTCCTCCCCGGCACGGGGAGGGGGACCGCGCGGTAACGCCACGTGGTGGAGGGACCGCGCCGCAAGGCGCCGGGCTCGATGAAAGCGCCGGACACCGCCGCGTGCCGCGGCGGCCCCTCCACCATCGGCTGACGCCGATGGTCCCCCTCCCCGTACCGGGGAGGAATGGGACGCTTGAACACCGGCCTTCCCCGGCCTAACCGCCGGACATGTCCGATGATCCGCGTTTCGGCCTTCGCCGCTCGGTAACGCTGCCGGGGCCGCTGCGCCTCGACGGCGGCGTGCTGTTCTCGCCGGTCGACATCGCCTACGAGACCTATGGCACGCTGAACGGCGACGCGAGCAACGCCATCCTCGTCTGCCATGCGCTGACCGGCGACCAGCATCTCGCCTCCGAGCACCCCGTCACCGGCAAGCCCGGCTGGTGGGCACGCATGGTCGGCCCGGGCAAGCCGATCGATACGAACCGCTGGTTCGTGATCTGCTCGAACGTGCTGGGCAGCTGCCTCGGCTCCTCCGGACCCGCGACGATCAACCCCGCGACCGGCCAGCCCTGGGGCATGCAGTTTCCGGTCATCACCATCCGCGACATGGTGCGCGCGCAGGCCATGCTCCTCGACCATCTCGGCGTGGATCGGCTGTTCGCGGTGGTCGGCGGATCGATGGGCGGCATGCAGGCGCTGAGCTGGGCGGCGACCTTCCCCGAGCGGGTGCGCGCCGCAGTGGTAATCGCATCGGCCGCGCGCCACTCGGCGCAGAACATCGCCTTCCACGAAGTCGGCCGCCAGGCGATCATGGCCGACCCCAAGTGGCGCGGCGGCGCCTATTACGAAGCGCAGGATCCGCCCGCTGCGGGCCTCGCCGTCGCCCGGATGGCGGCGCACATCACCTATCTGTCGGAGGCGGGGCTCACCGCCAAGTTCGGCCGCAAGCTCCAGGGCCGCGAGGCGAAGACCTTCGGCTTCGACGCCGATTTCCAGGTCGAGAGCTATCTGCGCCACCAGGGACTGGCCTTCGTCGACCGGTTCGACGCCAACTCCTATCTCTACATTACGCGAGCCTTGGATTACTTCGACTTGGCCGAGGAGCATGGCGGGCTGCTCGCCAACGCCTTCCGCCAGTCGCAGGCGCGATTCTGCGTGGTGAGCTTCGATACCGACTGGCTCTACCCGACGGCGGAGTCGCGGACGATCGCCCATGCACTCAACGCGGCCGGCGCGCCGGCAAGCTTCGTCGAACTCAGCTCCCCCTTCGGCCACGACGCCTTCCTGCTGGAAAGCCCCGAGCTCGACCGCGTGATCGGCGGCTTCCTTGCCGCGGGAGACCGCGCATGAGCCTCCGGCCCGACCTGGCGATCATCGCGAGCCACGTGGATCGCGGCGCGCGCATCCTCGACGTCGGCTGCGGCGATGGCGCGCTGATGGCGGCGCTGCGCGACGACCGCGGCTGCGACGCGCGCGGACTGGAGCTGGAGCCGACCAACGTCGCCGCCGCGGTGGGGCGCGGCCTGTCGGTGATCCAGGGCGACGCCGATACCGACCTTGCCGACTATCCCGACGACAGCTTCGACTATGCCATCCTCAGCCAGACGCTGCAGACCACAAGGCGGCCCGACTGGGTGCTGGAGCAGTTGCTGCGGATCGGCCGCCACGCCTTCGTCTCCTTCCCCAACTTTGCCCATTGGCGGGTGCGCGCCTCGCTGCTGTTCGGCGGGCGGATGCCGGTGACCCGGCTGCTGCCGATTGCCTGGTACGCGACGCCCAACATCCACCACGTCACCGTCGACGATTTCCGCGCGCTGGTGAAGGAGCGCGGCATCGCCATCGAGGGCGCCTGGTTCCTTTCGGGCGACCAGCAGACCGGATCGGGCATGGCTAACCTATTGGCGGAACACGCCGTCTTCCTGTTGAGGCACGATCGATGATCGACATTACCCTGCTATCCACCCACGCGGCCTATCGCGACGACATCGGCGACCTCGTCACCCGCCGCCCGGTGCCGGGCCCGGGGCTGGAGCAGATCGGCGCCTTCCTGTTCCTCAACCATCACGGGCCGCAGACCTACGCGCCCGGCAATCGCGGCCTGCCGTTTGGCCCGCACCCGCATCGCGGCTTCGAGACGGTGACCTTCATCCTCGAGGGCTCGCTCGCGCACACCGATTCGGCGGGGCATGAGAGCATCATCCGCGCCGGCGGCGTGCAGTGGATGACCGCGGGGCGCGGCATCGTCCATGCCGAGGTCTCGCCCGCCGAGTTCAAGCAGGCCGGCGGCCCGATGGAGATCCTCCAGCTGTGGGTGAACCTGCCGAGCAAGCTCAAGATGACCGCGCCGCGCTATGTCGGGCTGCAGGGCGATGTGTTTCCGGGCGTGGCGGCAGGAGACGGCGCGACGGTGCACCTGGTCTCGGGCAATTTCGACGGCCGGACGGGGCCGATCGAGTCGCTTACCGGGGTGTTCCTGTGCTGGGCCGAACTGGCGGCGGGCGCGACGCTGACCTTCGACGGGCTCGCGGGCCGCGACCTGTTCCTCTACGCCGTGCGCGGGAGCGTGACGTTGGGCGACCGCGCGCTGCCGAACTGGCACCTCGCCAGCCTGTCGGCGGGCGACACGCTGACGCTCACCGCCGACGCACCCGCGCTGGTCCTGTTCGGCCATGCCGCGCCGATCCCCGAGCCGGTGGTGGCGCACGGCCCGTTCGTGATGAACAGCGTGCAGGAAATCCACCAGGCCTATGCCGATTATCAGCGCGGGGCATTCGGCGTGGCGGAGATCGTGGCGGGGTGAGGCGTAGCCCCGCCCTCTAAGCCGTCATTCCGGCGAAAGCCGGAATCCATTGGGGCCGCCGTCGCAGCAGGAGCCACAACCGCGTGGCGTCTGGATCCCGACTTTCGTCGGGATGACAAAAGAGGAGGAGCCGCCCTTCGCACGTTGCGACGAGCGGCCCCCTCACCTCAATGCGCCGCCTGCTCGCCGCGGACGATGCCGCTCTTGGCCAACTGGTCGTCGATCTGCGCCATCAGGCGATCCAGGCCCGCCTGGTTCTTCGCTTCGGCGCGGGCGACGAGCACGTCCTGGGTGTTCGACGCGCGCAGCAGCCACCAGCCGTCGTCGGTGTTGACCCGCGCGCCGTCAGTGCGGTCGACCTGCGCGCCGTCCGCCTCCAGCCGGTCGAGCACTTCCTCGACGACCGGGAACTTGCGGCTCTCGTCGACCTGGAAGCGCATCTCCGGCGTGTTGACCATCGCCGGCATCTCGTCCTTGATCTGGGTGAGCGACTTGCCGATCACGTGCACCGCCTGGATCAGGCGGATCGCGGCGTACTGGGCGTCGTCGAAGCCGTAATAGTCCTGCGCGAAGAAGATGTGGCCGCTCATCTCGCCCGCGAGCGGGGCGCCGGTTTCCTTCATCTTGGTCTTGATCAGGCTGTGGCCGGTCTTCCACATCACCGGCTTGCCGCCCAGCTCGGCGATCCGGTCGTAGAGCGCCTGGCTGGCCTTGACGTCGGCAATGATCGTCGCACCCGGATCGATGCGCAGCACCGGCTCGGCGAGGATGGCGAGCAGCTGGTCGCCCCACACCACCCGGCCCTGGCCATCGATCGCGCCCAGGCGATCGCCGTCGCCGTCGAAAGCGAGACCAAAATCGAGGTTCTTCTCGGCGACGAGCTTCTTGAGATCGGCGAGGTTCTTCTCTTCGGTAGGATCGGGATGATGGTTGGGGAAATTACCGTCCACATCGGTGAACAGCGTATGGTGCTCACCCGGCAGCAGCTTGACGAGCTTCTCGATCACCGGGCCGGCGGCGCCGTTGCCCGCGTCCCAACCGATCTTGTACGAACCGCCGGCATAGCCCGCGATCAGGCGGCTGACATAGAGATCCTCGATGTCGGCATCGGTCACCGTCTCGGTGCCGTCGCCTTCGTCCCAATCGCCTTCCGCCGCCATCTTGCCCAGCGTCTGGATGTCCTGCCCGAAGAACGAGCGGTGCTGGAACACCATCTTGAAGCCGTTATAGTTGCCGGGATTATGGCTGCCGGTAATCTGGATGCCGCCATCCACCTCCAGCGTTGCCTCGGCATAATATAGCATCGGGGTCGGCCCCATGCCGGTGCGCACCACGTCGCAGCCCGACGCGGTCAGGCCCTCGATCAGCGCGGCTTCCAGCATCGGCGAGGAGATGCGGCCGTCGCGGCCCACCGCCACCCGGCGGCCGCCGGCGCGGCGCAGCAGCGTCGCGAAGCCGCGGCCGATGGCGCGGGCGTCGTCCGGACCCAGCGTCTTGCCCACGATTCCACGGATGTCGTATTCGCGCAGCGACGTAGGATCGAAACGGTGCGTCATGTAAGCCCTCCCGAAGGTGAAGATGCGCGCCTCTTCCGCGACTCGAAACGAAGTTTCAAGCCGCGCGAGGCACGAATAGGTTAATATTTTGCACTGCAACATCGTCGCAGGCAAATGTTACGTGACGAGGACGGACCTCAGCCCCGCAGCAACGTGTCGCGGGCCAGATTGATCCGGCGCGTCAGTTCGGCCGAGCCGCCCTTGTCGGGGTGCAGCGCCGAGACGAGCCGGCGGTGCGCCGCACGGATCTCGTCGGGTCCCGCCGCCGCATCGACGCCGAGGATCGCCCGTGCCTCGCTCTCGCCCAAGCGGGGCGGCGGTGCGGCAGGCAGCGTCTTCTTCGGCTGCAGCCAGCGCCACAGAATATAGAGCAGTGCCGCCGCGATGAGGAGCTTCGCCATCAGGCGAACAGCGGCGCGTTGACGTCGGGCAGGGCCAGGCCTGCCATCATCTCGCGCAGTTCCTGCCGCGCCGCGACATGGCTGAGCCCCATCTCGCCGAACTCGCGCGAGTCGAGCATGGTCAGCCCCTGGGGGAACAGCTCGCGATAGATCACGCGTTCGGAAAGGCCCGAGATCACCCGGAAGCCGACGCGCTTGGACAGCTGGTCGATCGCCTCGGACACGCGCTTCATGTTGCGCGCCTCGATATGCTGCATGCGGTTGCGCAGCACCACCCAGTCGATCGTCTCGCCGTCCGCCTTGGCGCGGCGCTTGCGCGATTCCCAGATCATCTCCGAATAGAAGCTGGGTCGCGTCACCCGAAAGCTGTCCGGGTCGACCTGGCCGATCAGGTCGAAGTCGACGAAGCTGTCGTTCATCGGGGTGACCAGGGTATCGGCGTTGGTGACCGAGATGCGGGCGAACTTGTCGTCGCGGCCGGGGGTGTCGATCACCAGGAAGTCGGCGCCTTCGCCGAGTCGATCGAGCGTGTCGGTAAAGAAGTCCATGCTCTCGCCGTCATGCGTCTCGTAGACCGGCATCGGCAGCTCGCGGCCCACCCGGCGCATCGTCGCGCGGCGATTGTCGAGATAGCGCCCCATCGTCCGCTGGCGGTGATCGAGGTCGAAACAAGCGACGCGCGCGCCCTTGGACGCGAGCGCGATCGCCGCGTGCACCGCGGTGGTCGACTTGCCCGTGCCGCCCTTTTCATTGGCAAAAACCAGCACATGCAGTCGTTTAGCGGGCTGATTCAACGCAGCTATTCCTTCACTTGATCGGGCGGCCTCCCCCCCATAGAAGGCCCCGCTTCCGTTCATATCGAAAGTGCCCAAGCGTGCAAACCGTTCGCCAGATCGACGATCTTCGCCAGGCGCTGGACGCCTTCCGCAGCGAAGGCGCCCGGCTGGCCTTCGTTCCCACCATGGGCGCGCTGCATGACGGGCATATGGCGCTGGTCGAAGCGGCCAAGCGCGCCGGCAGCCGCGTGATCGTGTCGATCTTCGTCAATCCGATCCAGTTCGGACCAAATGAGGACTTGGCAAAGTATCCGCGACGTGAACAGGCCGATTCGCGGCTGCTCGCCAATGCCGGGGTCGACCTGCTGTGGATGCCGACGCCCGAGATCATGTACCCGGAGGGCTTCGCCACCAGCGTGCGCGTGGCCGGCGTGAGCGAGCCGCTCGACGGCGCGCATCGCCCTGGCCATTTCGACGGCGTCGCCACCGTGGTCAACAAGCTGTTCCACCAGGTGCAGCCGCATGTCGCGCTGTTCGGCGAGAAGGACTGGCAGCAGCTCCAGGTGATCCGCCGCATGGTCACCGACCTCGACATGACAGTCGAGATCCAGGGCGTGCCGACCCAGCGCGAGGATGACGGCCTCGCCCTCTCCTCGCGCAACGCCTATCTGATGCCCGAGGATCGCGCCCGCGCGGTGGCGCTGCCGCGCGCGCTCGGCGCCGCCGCCAAGACGATCGGCGAGGGCGGCGACCGCGAGGCGGCGCTCGCCCAGGCGCAGGACTCGCTGGCCGCCGCCGGGTTCGAGGTCGATTATGTCGCGCTGGTCGATGCCGAGTCGCTCGCCGCGCCGATCGACGGCCGGCCGATGCGGCTGCTCGCCGCCGCCCGGATCGGCGGGACCCGGCTGATCGACAATATCCCCGTACTATGAACTAATACGGTTAAGCCGTTTAACCTTTTATTGTCCTTACCCCCCCAAATTCGGAGTCGACAAGGGCACCGAATCTGGGGCGGAACGACAATGGCGAATAGTGAAAAAAGCGCGCGATTTCTGATCGAAAGCCGGCTGCGCGATGCCGCGCGCGGCAGTGCCGATGCCTGTTTCGATCTTGGCGTCGTCTATTCGAGCGGGGCCGAGGGCGTGACGATCGACTTGGTCGAAGCGCACAAATGGTTCAACATCGCCGCGATGACCGGCAGCGTCGAGGCGCAGGCCTGCCGCGCCGACATCGCCGAGGACATGACCGCGCGCGAGATCATCGAAGCGCAGAAGGCCGCCCGCGCCTGGCTGCGCGGCCTGGAAAGCCGCGCCGCCTGATACGGCTCACTTGGCCTTCTGGCCCCAGTTGATCGACACGCGGGTGCGGCCCAGATGGCTTTCCACCACCACCCGCAGACTGCGTTCGCTTTCCTCGCCCGCTTCATAGCTGAAGCCCGTCTCGCGGCGATATTTGAGGCCCGAGGCATTGGCCTGAGCGCGCGACCAGCCCAGCACTTCCTTCTCCGGCGCATCGGTCTCGTAGACCAGATTGCCGCTCACGTGCCGCCCAGGCAGCCCGTCGGGCGCCGCGGTGCAGCTGAGAATCGTCGCATTGGCATAGACCGGCACGAAATCGGGCTTGTTGCTGCAATCGATCGCCGCCGAGACGTTGGCCGGCACCCCCGCCGCTGCGGCGGACGCGACATTCTGCGCCACCGGATCGTCGGTGGTCTGCGGGCCGCCGCGGCCGCAGCCGGCGAGCAGCACGAAAGCCCCGAACAGCACGGCGCGCGCGATGATGTGATGGCGATGCATCCTGGCCCCTTTTCCGCCCGGTCGACCTCGCGCCGGTACTGTGGCTAGGAACGGCCCGGCACGCGCTTTGCTCCCGCCCCTTGGTGCGGCGGATCGGCGCTGCTAGCGATGCGGATGGGCCGACAGGGCCCATGGGGGGATTGCCGCGCACATGGTTCGATTGTCGTCCGCCGGGCTGGCGCTGGCCGGTGCCGCGCTCGCATTGTTCTTCTGCGGCGGACTGCTGGTCTATGGCGCCGGCCGCGGCATCGACCTGACCGACGAGATCTTCTACCTGGTCTGGGCGCGCGACCCCGAGGCCTATGCGCTGCTCTACCAGCCCTTCGGCTATCTGCTCCACCCGCTCTATGCGCTGCTCGGCGGCGACGTGGCGCGGTACCGGCTGGCAGGATTCGCGATCACCGCAGCGGCGGGGGCGCTGCTCGGCCGGCAGATCGCCCCCGAAGGCGCACGGCGCCTCCTCTTCGCGACGTTCGGCGCCGCAGCGGCGCTGGTCATCTATTTCCCGTGGATCGTCACGCCGAGCTACAATTCCGCCGCCAACGTCGGTGCGATGCTGGTGCTGGCGGGGGTGGCGACACTTCTGCGCACCGGCGATATTCCCGCGCGCGCCGCCGCAAGCCTGGCGATCGCCTGCGGGCTCTGCGCTGCCGCCTTCGCCAAGCCGCCGCTCTTCGCTTTGGGCAGCGTACTGGTCGTCGCCCTGGCCGCATGGCCGTTCGGGCGAAGTCGTGGGCGGAGCATCGCGCTGCTCGGCGCAATGGCGCTGGCCGTGCTGCTGATCGCGCTGTTCCTGCCGCTGTCCCGCGTGCCCGGCCTGCTCGCACGGATTGCGGCGAGCCAGCACATCCTCGCACTGCCCAACACCCCGACACACCTGCCGATCAAGGTGCTCGGCGACTGGGCCGCGGTGCCGCCGCTGCTCTCGGCAGCGGCGCTCGCCGCACTCGGCGCGCTGGCGTTGCGACGCACCCGCGCGGGCGGCTGGCTCGGTCATGCCGCGATGGCGTTCGGCTTGCTGTATCTGGCGACAACGATCCCCGACACGCTCGACGGCGGCATCCCCGAATTCCCGGGATTGGCGCTGCTGCTGATCGCGACCGGCTATGCCGCACTGGTTGCGCGCCGCGACGGACTGCTGCTGGCGCTGCTGCTGGTGGCGCCCTTTGCCGTCGCGCTGGGCACCTTCAACAACCAATGGGCGCAGCTCGATTTCAGCATGGTTTTCCCGCTGCTCGCGCTGTTCCGCCTCGCCGGGGACGATCCCCTGCGCTGGCGCCGGGCCGCCGCGACGCTGCTGAGCCTTGTCGCGCCGCCGCTACTGCTGCTCGCCGCCGCAATTGCGCCCTATAGCCTGCCGGACTCGATCTTCGCGCAGACGATTCCGGTGCGCCACCCGCTCACCGGCACCCCGCTGCTGGTCGACGAGGAAACCGCCGATTTCCTGCAGGGTGCCCGGAACAAGGCGACCGGTGCGCTGCTGGTCGACCTGTCCGGCACCGGCCCCGGTGTCGCCGCCGCCCTGGGAGCAAAGGCGCCGGTCCTGCTCTGGCTCAATCCGGCGACGGCCACCTGGCCCGACGTGGTGTGGTCCCGACTGACGGAAGACGAGCGAGCGCACGCCTGGTTCGTCGCCCCGGTGCTGCCGCTGTTCGGCCCCACCGCCCCCGCGCGGTGGTTCGCCGCGCACCGCGCCCGCTATTGCCGTACGCCGCTGCCGCCCATGACCTTCTGGTGGCAAGAGCGGACACTCGAACTCTGGCGCCCCTGCGCAGCATCCATGCCGGGCGAAGCAAACCAAACGCCGTCGTAAGTCGCTCTACCCATGACGCAACGTTCGCCAACGTCGCCTTACGACGTCACGGGATAAGAAATCCGCATCATTGCCAGGTGCCATGACCTCCGCTTTCGCCGAATCTGTTTATTATACCGGCGAGATGCGATACCTTCGGAGAAGCGGCTTTTGGGGGAGATCACAACGTGTCTACTTCTGCCACAACACCGAAGCGTATCGTCGTCCTGATGTTCGAGAATAGATCTTTCGATCACTTGTTCGGCGCATTCCCGGGCGCGGATGGAGTTCTCGCGGAAGACGGAACCCTGAAACCCGATATCTATAATCTGCCAGATCCCACCAGTCCGCCGAGCCAGAACAACCCCAAGCAGCTACCGATCGAGATCACACCGGACGTGCCGCTCCTTCACGATTTCAATCACAATTTCGGCAGCGGCATGCTGACGTCGCTATTCGGCCCAAATGCCACGGGCGTCACGCAAGGGGCCCCGACCCCTGCACCGGGGATGCTCTGGCCTGAGGTCAACAGCGGTTTCTACTCCACGAAAGCCTTCAACGTCGCGTCAGACGGCTCGGTGATCAACGGCGCCTTGGCACTGTCCTACTACAGGCATGGCTCGTTGCAGGTACTGCACAAGATGGCGGCCGATTTCGTGCTGTGCGACAACTGGTTCTGCGACATCCCCGGTGACACGCTGCTGAACCGGTATTTCATGCACGCCGCGCAAACCGGCGGCTTTATCGGCGACGATCAAGGCGGGAGCCTCAACGCGCCGACGATTTTCGATCGGCTGGACGCGGCAGGCCTGTCATGGAAGATGTACGCACCCGATGCCGCGCGCGACGGTACCATCGTCCGCAACCAACAGACCGACACGCGATTTCTGAATTCGACGATTCAGATGAGCCCGAACACGCGGATTCCGATCACGCAATTTGCGGCCGACGCGCAAGCGGGGAACTTGCCCTTCTACAGCTTCCTGATGTGCTGGCTTCCGGCAGGCACCTATCAGCACGACACGAGCATGCATCCGACGGCGGATCCCCGGGCGGGAGAGAATTTGCTGGCGTCGGTCTATGCCGCGCTCCGCAACAGCCCGTCCTGGGAAGAGACGCTGTTGGTGGTCACCTTCGACGAAAGCGGCGGAATCTACGACCATGTGGCACCCCCGCAAGCCGTCCCGCCCGATAACGAAGTCGGCTGGAACTGGGACGCGTATCGTAAGCTTGAGGTAAACTTCGACTTCAGTGTGCTCGGGCCGCGGATTCCCGCATTGCTGATCTCGCCCTGGCTGCGCCCCGGCATTGCCAAGGGGCAATATCAGAATACGTCGATCCTGAAGTTCATCGAAGATTGTGCGCGCCTCGATCCGCTCACCCACCGCGACGGGCAGGCACCTAGCCTCGCCACGATCCTGGATCAGTTCGGCCAAGCCGAGCCGCGCGCAGACTGTCCGACATCCTACCCCACCTACCTCGACATGCCCTATGCCAATGGTGACTTGGGCAAAACATATGTCGCCGAAGGTGGTCAGGCCTTTCCGCTGCCTTCCTATATGGAGAGCCTGGCCGAGTTGTATCACATCGACGCGAAGCAGCCCATGAACGCCTGACGCCGCGTATCCATTATTGCCCGGGAACCTCGAGGTGCCGCAGTGCATCGAGGTTCCCGGGCAGGCGCATGATCAGAACGGCACGTCGTCGTCCAGATCGTCCGGGAAGCCGCCGCCGAAGCCGCCGCCGCTCGCGCCGGCACCGGCACCGCCGCTGCGCTGGCCGCCGCCGTTGAAGTTGCCGCCGCCGCGGCCAGCCGACGCACCACCGCCGAAGCCGCCACCACCACCGCCGCCGCCGAACGACTCGTCCGCACCCCAGTCGTCGCCGCCGCCGCCGCTGCTACGCCCGGCGCCCTGGCCGCCGCCCGGGCCGTCGAGCAGCACCATCTGCGCGTTGAAGCCCTGCAGCACGATCTCGGTCGAATAGCGGTCGGCGCCGCTCTGGTCCTGCCACTTGCGGGTCTGCAGCTGGCCTTCGAGATAGACCTTGCTGCCCTTGCGCAGATAGCGCTCGGCGACGTTGGCGAGACCTTCGGAGAAGATCTTCACCGTGTGCCACTCGGTCTTTTCCTTGCGCTCGCCGCTGTTGCGATCCTTCCAGCTTTCCGAGGTGGCGATGCGCAGCTCGACCACCTTGCCGCCATTCTGGAACGCCCGGCTCTCGGGGTCGCGCCCCAGATTGCCGACGAGGATCACCTTGTTGACGCTGCCCGCCATGCCGCAAAAACTCCGATATACGATGGTGCGCCCGCGCGAAGGGGCGCTAGAAAGAATCCGCTATGGCCGACATCCTTAACCTGAACAAAGCGAGAAAAGCGAGAGCGAAAGCGACGGCCAAGGCCGAAGCCGAGGCCAACCGCGCCCGCTTCGGCCGCACCAAGGCGGAAAAGGCGCGCGACGCGATGGAGGCCGAGCGCAAGCTCCGCACGCTCGACCAGGCGCGGCGCGAAACGCCCGAAGATCCGGCCTGATCCGGCACAGTCGCCGCTGCCAACCCCTACCCGGGGCTGGGAGGAACATGGTGAACGAATCGTATACGGCAGCGGGCGAACGCGCCTCCGGCTCGGTTGGGGCGCAGGGTTCCCCGTCGCGTAGAGGAGTAGTTCGTGGTGTCATCCTGGTCGAAGCGCCTTGCCTTGCTGGCCGTAGGCTTTTCCCTGCAGGCGGTGTCCGCCGCCCCCAGCCTGGCCGCGGACGCCCCGCGGTTCACCAGCACCGTCGAATTCGGCGACAGCCTGGTCGATCCCGGCAACTATTACATCACCAGCGGCGGCACCTATCCCGATGCGGCGGGCGGCTTCTTCGAGGGGCGCAACACCAACGGCTATGACTATACCGACCTGCTGAGCCAGCAGATCACCGGTACGGCGACCGTCGCCTCGCTTGCCGGCGGCACCAACTATGCCTTTGGCGGCGCGCGCGTGCTCGGCGGCGGCTATCCCGATTTCGCCGCGCAGATCGCCCAGTACCAACAGCATCTCGCCGCGACCGGCGGCAAGCTGGACAGCCACACGCTCGTCTCGATCACCTTCGGCGACAACGACGTCGGCGCGATCGACAATGGCGATCTCGGCGGCTTCGGCACGCGTGAGGAAGCGCTGGCGGCGATCGCGGGCAGCTATGCCGCGGGCATCCAGACGCTGGCGGACTTGGGCGCGCGCAACATCCTGTTCACCGGCTTCCTCTATCTCGACACCAAGACCTCGTACGAACTGCAGGACCTGCTGACCGCCGATCTCGCCAAGCTGGCGCTGCCCGAAGGCACGCATCTCTACAGCTACGACATTCTCGACTTCTTCCAGCAGGCCGCCGCCGATCCCACCAAGCTGGGCCTGCCCGCGGGGCTCGACACGGTGACGCCGTGCCGCGCAGCGGGGGCGCAGCCGGATTGCTCGCATTATCTGTTCTTCGACGGCGACCATCCCACCGCCGCCGCCCACCAGGCGATCCTCAACGACATGGAGCACAAGTTCGGCCTGCTCGACACCGCCCCCAGCGCGGTGCCCGAGCCTTCGGCCTGGGGCCTGCTGCTCGCCGGCTTCGCGCTGCTCGGCTGGCGGATGCGCCGCCGGCAGGGGGCTCGCCCGGCGCTGGCGACGAACTGACACGGTTCCCGCTGTCAAAGCGGAACGCATCGTGTACAACGGCGGCAGACCGATGCTGCCGCCGCTTCCCTATCCCGCCCTCCACGCCAGCCATTCGGGCGTGTGGCTCGCCACGGCCGAGGGCACGCGCGGGCTGAGCCGCGGCGAGGCGATCCGCATCGCCGCCGATACGCCGGTGCTGCTGCTCAACGCGCCGCTCGTCGGGCAGCGGCTGGGGCATCCGGAGCTGAACGGGCTCGACCTGCTCGAGCTGTTCGCCTTTCTCCGCCCCGCCCGCTTCATGGTGCCGACGCCCAAGGGCCTCGCCCGCGCCTGTGGGCTGGAGCCGCCCAGGAACGACGCGCAGGTCGCCGCCTTCCTGCGCGACGCCGCCGCGAGCCTGCTCGCACTCGCCGAGGGCGACTGGCCCGAGCGCGAGGGTGCGTGGCACGGGCTGCAGTCGCTCGGCCGCCTGCGCTGGCCGTGGAGCGCGGCGCTCGGCCAGCGGATCGCCAAGCCCGAGCGCGCCGAGCGCTGGCTCTTCTCCAAGCTGCCCGAATGGGAGGAAGGCGCCCCCCGCCCCGCCCCGCGTACCATCACGCTCGATCCCACGGAGGTCGCCGAGCGGCTCGCCCGCCTGACCGGCGCCACCGCCGAGCGCCGCCAGGGCCAGCGCGACTATGCCGAGGCCGCCGCCCAGGCCTTCGCCCCGCGCAGCGTGCCCGACACGCCCAACCTAGTGCTGGCCGAGGCGGGCACCGGCATCGGCAAGACGCTCGGCTATCTCGCCCCCGCCTCGCTCTGGGCGGAGCAGTCGGGCGGGCCGGTGTGGGTGTCGACCTTCACCAAGGCGCTGCAGCGCCAGCTCGGCAACGAAGGCGAGCGGCTGTTCCCCGATGCCGAGCAGCGCCGCGCGCGGATCGTCACCCGCAAGGGCCGCGAGAATTATGTCTGCCTGCTCAACCTGGAGGATGCGCTGCAGGGCGGGTTCGCCGGGCGCGCGGCGATCCTCGCGCAGCTGGTCGCGCGCTGGGCCGCCTATACCGCGGACGGCGACATGATCGGCGGCGATTTGCCCGGCTGGCTCCCCACCCTGTTCCGCCGCAACGGCTCCACCGCGCTCACCGATCGTCGCGGCGAGTGCATCTATGCCGGCTGCCCGCACTACCGGAAATGCTTCATCGAGCGCGCCGCCCGGGCCAGCGCCGATGCCGATATCGTCATCGCCAACCATGCGCTGGTGATGGTCAACGCGGCGCGGGGGCGCGAGAACCAGACCCGCCCTACCCGCTACGTGTTCGACGAGGGCCACCACCTGTTCGATGCCGCCGACGCGATGTTCTCGGTCGCGCTGACGGGCCAGGAATCGATCGAGCTGCGCCGCTGGCTGACCGGCCCCGAATCCGGCTCGCGCGGACGCCGCCGGGGCCTCGCCGCGCGCCTCTCCGACGTCGCCAGCTATGACGATGCCGGTGGCCGGGCGATCTCCGAGGCCGTCGATGCCGCCCGCGCGCTGCCCAGCGACGGCTGGCTGCAACGCCTCAACGAAGGCGAGCCCTTCGGACCGATCGAGGCGCTGCTCGCCGCCGTGCGGGGGCTGGTCTATGCCCGCGACGCCAATGGCTCGGCGGATGCCGGCTATGGGCTGGAGACCGAACTCACCGAGCCCGATGCGGCGCTGGTCGAGGCCGCCGGCAACGCCACGGCGGCGCTCGACGCGCTGCTCCGCCCGATGGTGGTGCTCGGCCGCCGGCTCGAGGCGGTGCTCGCCGAGGCGCCCGACTGGATGGACGGCCCGGCACGCGCCCGCATCGAAGGCGCGATCGCCTCGCTCGGCTGGCGGGTGGATACGGTCGGCGCCTGGCTGGCGCTGATCGCCCGGATCGGCGGCCCGGCCGATCCCGAATTCGTCGACTGGCTGGCGGTCGACCGGGTCGAGGGCCGCGAGTTCGACATCGGCCTCCACCGCCACTGGCTCGATCCCGCCAAGCCGCTCGCCAAGACGGTGCTGGAGCCCGCGCACGGCGTGCTCGTCACCTCGGCGACGCTCCGCGCCGGGGGCGATTGGGACGTCGCCGAGGCACGCTCGGGCAGCGTCCACCTGCTGCGCCCCGCCCAGCGCTTCGAGGCGAAGAGCCCCTTCGACTATCCCAACCAGGCCGAGGTGCTGATCGTCACCGACGTCAAGCGCGGCGACATGGCGGCGCTCGCCAACGCCTATGCCCGGCTGATCGCCGCGGCGGGGGGCGGCACGCTCGGGCTGTTCACCGCCATCCGCCGCCTGCGTGCGGTCCATGCCCGTATCGCCGACCGGCTGGCCCGCGATGGGCTGCCGCTGCTCGCCCAGCATGTCGACCCGATCGACACCGGTACGCTCGTCGACATCTTCCGCGACGATCCGCGCGCATCGCTGATCGGCACCGATGCGCTGCGAGACGGCGTGGACGTGCCGGGCGATTCGCTGCGGCTGGTGGTGATGGAGGGCGTGCCCTGGCCCAAGCCGAGCGTGCTGCACGCAGCCCGACGGCTGGCCGGCGGGGGCTCGGCCTATGACGACCGCATCGTCCGCGCGCGCCTTGCCCAGGCGTTCGGCCGGCTGATCCGACGCGCCGACGATCGCGGCGCCTTCGTGCTCCTCTCCGCCGCCACCCCGTCGCGGCTGCTCGACGCCTTTCCGCCGGGCACGCGGATCACCCGCACGACGCTGGATGCGGCGGTCGAGCGGGTTCGGCTTTCCTTGGGGCCCACGTTGCGGCATGAGGCGGGCGAAGCCGCCAGCGTCCACATCGGGGAAGCATGAAGACCCTTCTCGTCCTCCGCCACGCCAAGTCCGGTTGGGACGATCCGGTCGCGCGCGATTTCGATCGGCCGCTCAATCCCAAGGGCCAGCGCGCCGCGGTGGCGATGGGCCGATACCTGCGCGAGCAGGGCCTGCGCTTCGACCATGCCATCGCCTCGCCGGCGGTGCGGGTGGAGGAGACGCTGGCGCAGGTCTCCAACGGCTATGGCGAGACGATCGTGCCCGCCTGGGACAAAAGGCTGTATCTCGCCTCGCTCGGCACGTTGCTCGACGCGATCGAGGCGCTGCCCGATACCGCCGATGTGGTGCTGCTTTCCGGGCACAACCCCGGGCTGGAGGAGCTGGTGCTCGATCGCGTGTCCGCGTCGGGTCCGTTGCGCGACGAAGTCGAGCAGAAATACCCCACCGCGACGCTCGCCGAACTACGCTTCGATATCGCGCATTGGGCGGAGGCGTCCCGCGCGGACGCCGAACTCGTCCGATTCGTGCGTCCGCGCGATCTCGATCCCAGCCTCGGGCCCGATGGCTGAGGAACTGGCCGGCTTTGCCCGCAGTCGCGCAAAATAAGGAAAAGGGTGCGCCGCCATCGACGCACCCCCGATATCAGCGGTCTTCTTCCAGGGCGTCGGACAGCGAGTCCCGGATCGCCTGCAGCTCGGCGGCCTTGCTTCGGCCGCGTGCCGCCTTCTCTTCCGCCAGCAGCTTCTGCACGCCGCGGATGGTGTAGCCCTCCTCGCTGAGGAGCTGGTGGATGCGGCGCACGAGCGCCACGTCATCGGGTCGATAATACCGGCGGTTGCCCGCACGGGTGAGTGGCTTCAGCTGGGGAAACCGCGTTTCCCAATAGCGCAAGATATGCTGCGGCCTGCCGATTTCAGCGGCGAGCTCACCTATGGTCCGCAACGCACCGGCGGCCTTCTCGGACGCCGGCATCGCGGGCCTCAGCGGGCTGAGACGATGCGGTCGCGCATCATCTGGCTGGCACGGAAGGTGAGCACGCGGCGCGGCGCGATCGGCACCTCAACCCCGGTCTTGGGATTGCGGCCGATGCGCTCGCCCTTGTCGCGCAGCACGAAGCTGCCGAAGCCCGAGATCTTCACGTTCTCGCCCTTCGCGAGCGCCTCGCACATGTGCTTGAGGATCTGCTCGACAATCCGCGAGGCGTCGGCGCGCGACAGCCCCACTTCGCGATGCAGCGACTCGGCCAAGTCTGCCCTGGTCAGCGTTCCCGCAGCATTCATTCCAGCAATTCCTTTCGTGTACTAGGGTACCCGTATCAGATTGTTACGCGCTATCAAGAATGATCTTGAAGCGCTGGTAACGCCTCAGACATATTCTGGAAAAACACGTAATTCGTCCAAAATGGGGATACCGCCCTGTACCACCTAGAAGCGGACGACGGCTGCACCCCAGGTGAACCCGCCGCCCATCGCTTCCAAAACGAGTAGGTCGCCGCGCTGGATGCGCCCGTCGCGCACCGCCGTATCGAGCGCGAGCGGGACCGACGCGGCCGAGGTATTGGCGTGGCGATCGACGGTGACGATCACCTTTTCGGGCGCGAGGTCGAGCTTGCGAGCGGTGGCGTCCAGGATGCGGGCATTGGCCTGATGCGGCACCACCCAGTCGACGTCCCCGGCCTGCAGGCCGGCCATCGCGAGCGATTCATTCATAACGGACGCAAGGTTTACAACGGCGTGGCGAAACACCTCGCGCCCCTTCATCCGCAGCTTGCCGACGGTGCCGGTGGTCGACACGCCGCCATCGACATAGAGCAGGTCGTTGTAGCGGCCATCGGCGTGAAGCTTGGTGGAGAGAATGCCCTGCGGCGCCTCGCCGTCCGTATCCTGCGCCTCGAGCACGATCGCGCCGGCGCCGTCGCCGAACAGAACGCAGGTGGTGCGGTCTTCCCAGTCGAGCAGGCGGCTGAAGGTCTCGGCGCCGATCACCAGCGCACGGCGATGCACGCCCGCGCGCAGCATCGAATCGGCGACCTGCACCGCATAGAGGAAGCCCGAACACACTGCCGCCACGTCGAACGCGACGCAGTCGAGGATGCCGAGCGCGTTCTGCACGCGCGTCGCGGTGGCGGGGAAGGTCTGGTCCGGGGTGGCGGTGGCCAGCACGATCAGGTCGATCGAGGAGGCCTCGACGCCCGCCGATTCCAGCGCGGCGCGCGCCGCATCGGCGGCCAGCGTTCCGGTGGTCTCCTCCGGCCCGGCGATGTGGCGGAAGCGGATGCCGGTCCGCTCGACGATCCATTCGTCGCTGGTATCGACGCGCTCCGCCAGCTCCGCGTTGGAAACACGCTGCGCCGGCAGGGCGGAACCCGTACCGAGAATCACCGAACGTACGGTCATGCGACCCCTTCTTATCCCGTCTACTTACGCGGCCTTGGCCTCGAAGTTCCCCAGATCCTCGGCAATACGCCGGGTCAGTTCGTCGCGCACCATCTTGGCGGCAAAGCCGATCGCGGTATCCACCCCGACCTCGTTCGCACCACCATGGCTCTTCACAACGATGCCGTTCAGCCCGAGGAAAACGGCACCATTATGATTGTTCGGGTCGAGATGGTGGCGCAGCAGCTCGGTCGCCGGCTTCGAGATCAGGAAGCCGAGCTTCGAGCGGAGCGAGGAGCTGAACGCGCGGCGCAGCAGGTCCGCGACGAAGCGCGCGGTGCCCTCCGCCGTCTTGAGCGCGATATTGCCCGAGAAACCGTCGCAGACGATCACGTCGACATCGCCGCGTGACAGCCGGTTGCCTTCGATGAAGCCGGTGAAGTCGAGGGGCAAGTGCTTGGCCGCGCGCAGCTGGGCGGCAGCATCGCGGATGCTGTCGGTGCCCTTCATCTCTTCGGTGCCGATGTTGAGCAGCGCCACGCGCGGGCGCGCGAGATCCAGCGCGGTGCGCGCGTACGCCGCGCCCATCACCGCGAACTGGACGAGGTTGCGCTCGTCCACCTCGGTATTGGCGCCGAGATCGAGCATCACCGTATCGTTGGCGCCGAGCGACGGCAGCAGCGCGGCAAGCGCCGGCCGGTCGATCCCCGCCATGGTGCGGAGCGACAGCTTGGCCATCGCCATCAACGCGCCGGTATTGCCCGAGGAGACCGCGGCACCCGCACGCCCCTGCTTCACCAGATCGATGGCAATGCCCATCGAGGTGGTCTTGGCGCGGCGGATCGCCTGGCTCGGCTTGGCATCGGACGCAACAATCTCGGCCGCGTGGACGATCTCCGACGCGGCTGCCAAATTCGGATGCGCCTTCAGGCCGTCGCGAATGCGCGACTCGTCGCCGACGAGGAGGAATTCCATCCCCTCGAAGCGGCGACGTGCACGTGCGGCGCCGGCGAGCATGACGGCGACCCCCTCATCGCCGCCCATTGCATCGACGGCGATCCGCGAGGGAACAGTCATACCGGCAACCCCCCGTTGCGGCCCTCGTTGCTAAACGTCGTTCAGCCCTCGACCGAAACGATTTCGCGGCCGTTATAGTGGCCGCACGCGTTGCACAGGTTGTGCGGACGCTTGAGTTCGCCGCAGTTCGGGCACTCCTGGAACGATTCGACGGTCAGCGAATCGTGCGACCGACGCATGCCGCGCTTCGACGGCGAGGTCTTTCTCTTAGGGACGGCCATGTCGGCACCTTCAACAAGCTATAGAATCAATAAGTCGCGATACGCCCACAGGGTAATTCAGGCAAGCGACGGCTAGGCCGGCCGCTCGCCGGACCAGCGGACAGGTCACGAAGCGAGCCCGCGCGTATAGCGATTCTCGTCCGCGTTGCAAGCAGAAGCCGCACGTGGCAGGGCTGCGCGCCTTGGATTCAGGGGGACGCGCATGTTTTTTCTGCCGGTTACACTCACCAGCGCGGGCGCTGCGGCGCTCCTCAACCTTTGGCTGGCGATTCGCGTCATCCAGATTCGCCATGCCGAGCGAATCCTGACCGGCGACGGCGGCAGCCCCCGCCTCCTCGCGCGCATGCGCGCGCAGATGAACTTCGTCGAATATACGCCCTTCGTGCTGATCCTGATCGGCCTGATCGAGCTGGCGCAGGGCACCAGCCTGTACCTCTGGGTGGTGGCCGCGGTGTATCTGCTCGGCCGCGTGGTGCACGGGATCGGCATGGACGGCTGGCGGCGCGGCCGCGAGATCGGTGCGGGGATCACCTTCCTGATCGTCGCCGGGCTCGGCCTCTATGCCGCGTGGCTCGGCTACACGGGCGCCAACCCGCTGCATTGATCTCCACCTCAACCGTCATCCCGGCGAAAGCCGGGATCCATTGGGGTCGCCGCTGCGGTTCTTGCCGCGCCCGAGTGGCGAATGGATCGCGGCTTTCGCCGGGATGACGGGGGCGTTGTAGGGACTTACGCCCGCGCCAGCACCGAATCGGCGACGAATGGGTTGGTGCGCCGCTCCTGGCCGAAATTGCTCGGCTGACCGTGCCCGGGGACAAACACGGTTTCGTCCCCCAGCGGCCACAGCCGGGTGGTGATCGCGTCGATCAGGTCCTGGTGGTTGCCCAAGGGGAAATCGGTCCGACCGATCGATCCCTGGAACAGCACGTCGCCGACGATCGCCAGCTGCGATTCGGGATGGTGGAACACCACGTGCCCCGGCGTGTGGCCGGGACAGTGATAGACGTCGAGCACCAGTTCGCCCACGGTGACCTGCTCGCCCTGCTCCAGCCAGCGATTCGGCTCGAACGGCTTGCCGGGCATGCCATAGGCGCGGCCGTCATCCTCCAGCCGCGCGATCCAGTAGCGATCGGCCTCGTGCGGGCCTTCGATCGGCACGCCCAGTTCCTCGGCGAAGATGCCGGCCGAGCCGCAATGGTCGATATGGCCATGGGTGATCAGCAGCTTCTCGATCGTGACGCCGTGCTGGGTCGCTGCCGCGCGCAGCCGGTCGAGATCGCCGCCCGGATCGACGAACGCGCCGCGCATCGTCTTCGTACACCAGAGCAGGGTGCAGTTCTGCTGGAGCGGCGTGACGGGCACGATCGCCGCACGAAGCGGCGGCTGGGCGGCGTTGGGATCGGAAGCCATGCCCCCCAGCTACCCCGCAGGCGCGCGCGCGGCAACCAAGGCTTGCCCTTCGCGGCGCGGCTCTGCATTCCAGCGGGCGCATGGTTTTGCGTCCCCCCTTCGTCCTGCTCGACGACGCGCGTGCCGATGGCCGCGGCGCGCGGCTCTATGTGAATCCCGTCGAAATCGTCGTCGCGCACCGCCTGGAAGACGTCACGCCGGCGCTGGACCGGCTGCGCGGCGCCACGGCGGACGGGCTCGATGCCGCCGGCTGGCTTGCCTATGAAGCCGGCGCCGCGCTCGAACCCGCCGCGCCCGCGCGCGAGATGGAAGGTCCGCTGCTCTGGTTCGGCCTGTTCCGCGGCCACCAGCGACTGCGCGCTGGAGAGGTCCCCGCGCTGCTGCCCGACCCCGCCGGGGCCTGGGCCGGGCGCCCCCGCCCGCTGCTCGACCGCGCCGCCTATGATGCCGCCCTCGCGCGCGTGCTCGGCTATATAGAAGCCGGCGACATCTATCAGGCCAACCTCACCTTCCGCGCCGAGGTGCCGGTCGCCGGCCACCCCGCCGCGCTCTACGCGTTGCTTCGCGCCCGCGCCGCCGCCGGCCACGGCGCGCTGGTCGCGACCGGCGAGCAGTGGCTGCTCAGCCTCTCGCCCGAACTCTTCTTCACGCTGGAGAATGGCACCCTCACCGCCCGCCCGATGAAGGGAACGACGCGACGGGACGCCGATCCCGCTATCGACGCCGCCCTCGCCCGCGACCTCGCCGAGGATCCCAAGCAGCGCGCCGAGAACCTGATGATCGTCGACCTGATGCGCAACGATCTCGGCCGTGTGGCCCGTCCCGGCAGCGTCGCGGTGCCGCAGCTCTTCCACGTCGAGACCTATCCCACCGTCCACCAGATGACCTCGACGATCACCGCACGGCTCGACCAAGGACTCGGAGCCGTCGACGCCCTTGCAGCGTTGTTCCCCTGCGGATCGGTGACCGGCGCGCCGAAGATCCGTGCAATGCAGGTGATCGCCGAAGTCGAACCCAGCGCGCGCCGCGTCTATACCGGTTCGATAGGGAGGATCGATGCCGATGGTGGGGCCGAATTCAACGTCGCGATCCGCACGCTGGCCATCGATTCGGCTGGTCGCGCCAGCCTCGGCCTCGGCTCGGGCGTCGTCGCCGACTCGTACGCTGACAGCGAATGGGCGGAGTGCCGCGCCAAGGGGGCGTTTGTGACCAAGGACGAACCCGGCTTCGACCTGATCGAGACGATGCGCTTCGATCCCGAGGACGGCATCCTGCTGCTCGAGCGCCATCTCGAGCGGATCCGCGACAGCGCCGCGACCTTCGGCTTCCCCTTCGACCGCCATGTCGTCCGCAACGAGCTGCAGGCCGCGACCTTCCGGCTACGCGACGCCGCCAAGGTGCGGCTGCTGCTCGGCCCCTCGGGCGCGGTGGCGATCGGCATCTCCCCGCCCCCCGCCCCGCCGCACGGGCCAGTAAAGGTCCGGATCGTACCCCATTCGGTGCCGCGCGACGATTTCCGCCTCGGCCACAAGACCACGCGGCGGAAGCTCTACGATGAACCCCGCCGCGCCGCCGGCACCTGGGAAGTGGTCTTCACCGATGCCGAGGGCTATCTGACCGAGGGCAGCTTCACCGCGCTGTTCGTCGAGCGCGACGGCGTGCTGGTGACCCCGCCCCTCTCCCGCGGCCTGCTCCCCGGCGTGCTCCGCGCCGAGCTGCTCGCCACCGGCCGCGCGGTGGAGGGCGATCTACGCCCCGAGGATCTCGCGGGCGGATTCCTGCTCGGCAATGCGCTACGCGGACTGGTTGCAGCCGTTACAGTTGCGGAAGGCGCCGAAGCGGACCTATAGGCGCGCATCTTCCCCGGAAAAGGCGTCTAGACCCATGCAGACCTCCGCCGCGCTCCAGCGCATCCAGCCCTCCGCCACGCTCGCCATGACCAGCCGCGTGTTCGAGCTGAAGCGTGCCGGCGTCGACGTGATCGGCCTGGGCGCCGGCGAGCCCGATTTCGACACGCCCGAATTCGTCAAGGAAGCCGCGATCCAGGCGATCCGCGACGGCAAGACCAAGTACACCAATGTCGACGGCACGCCCGAGCTGAAGGATGCGGTGATCCAAAAGTTCAAGCGCGACAACGGCTTGGACTACACCGCGCAGCAGGTGACGATCAACGTCGGCGGCAAGCATACGCTGTTCAACGCGATCGTAGCTACCGTGGAAGCCGGCGACGAGGTGATCGTTCCCGCGCCGTATTGGGTCAGCTATCCTGACGTAATCCAGTTCGCGGGCGGCACGCCGGTGTTCATCGCCGCCGGCGCCGACCAGGGCTACAAGATCACGCCCGCCCAGCTCGAAGCGGCGATCACGCCCAAGACCAAGTGGGTGATCCTCAACTCGCCGTCCAACCCCACCGGCGCCGCCTATTCGGCCGCCGAGCTCAAGGCGCTGGGCGAGGTGATCGAGCGCCACCCGCATGTCTGGGTGTTCGCCGACGACATGTACGAGCACATCCTGTACGACGGCTTCGAATTCGCCACGATCGCGCAGGTCTGCCCGTCGCTCTACGACCGCACGCTGACGGTCAACGGCTGCTCCAAGGCCTATGCGATGACCGGCTGGCGGATCGGCTTCGCCGGCGGCCCGGCGCCGCTGATCAAGGCAATCGCCAAGCTCCAGTCGCAGTCGACCTCGAACCCGTGCTCGATCGCGCAGGCGGCGGCCGTCGCAGCGCTGACCGGCGACCAGGGCTTCCTCAAGGACCGCGCCGCCGCCTTCCAGACGCGCCGCGACCTCGTCGTCGGCATGCTGAACGAGATCGACGGCATGCACTGCCCGACCCCGGAAGGCGCCTTCTACGTCTATCCGGAGTTCAGCGCGCTGATCGGCAAGACCACGCCCAAAGGCAAGGTGATCGCTACCGACGAGGACATGATCGGCTATTTCCTCGACGACGCCCGCGTCGCGGCGGTGCACGGCGCGGCGTTCGGCCTGTCGCCGGCGATGCGGATCAGCTATGCGACCTCGGAGGCGCTGCTCCGCGAAGCCTGCACCCGCATCCAGGCGGCCTGCGCCGGCCTGCGCTGAGGGACCTGTAACGCGGGGGCTTCCTCGTCCCTATATGGGGGTATCATGACCCGACGCACGCTGAAGCTCCCGCTCTCCCTTGCCGCCCTTGCCGGCGGCGCCCTGCTGCTGGTCGCGGCAGGTGGCATCCCGATCGAGAAGGTGAAGGCGGTCGCGGTGCCGCCGCCCGCCGTCGACGTCGCCAAGGCGAAGAAGCCGCAGACCGCGATATTCGCCGGCGGCTGCTTCTGGGGCATGGAGGCGGTGTTCCAGTCGGTCAAGGGCGTCCACTCGGTCACCAACGGCTATGCCGGGGGCGCGGCGAACACCGCCACCTATGACCAGGTTTCGACCGAGAAGACCGGCCATGCCGAGGCGGTAAAGGTCGTCTATGATCCGACGCGGGTCAGCTACGGCACGCTGCTCCGTGTGTTCTTCTCTGTCGCGCACGATCCCACCCAGAAGGGCGGCCAGGGCCCCGATCGCGGTCCCAGCTATCGTAGCGCGATCTTCCCGCAGTCGGCCGAGCAGCGTCGCGTCGCCACCGCCTATATCGCCCAGCTGACCCAGGCCAAGGCGTTCGCCAGGCCGATCACGACCAAGCTGGAAACCGGCGGCTTCTACCCGGCCGAGGAATACCATCAGGACTTCTTCTGGCGGCACCCGACGCACCCGTACATCATGCGCTGGGACCAGCCCAAGGTCGCCGCGTTCCGCTCGACCTACCCCCAACTGGCGCACTGAGCAGGCGGCTGCCCTACAGGCTTTTTGAAGTGTGCGGTTCACGGCGCTGTCGCGAACCGCATCGTCATCCCGGCGAAAGCCGGGATCCATTGGGGCCTACGCGGCGGCTCTTTCCGATCCGGAGTGGCGAATGGATCCCGGCTTTCGCCGGGATGACGAGGTGCGAATAGCACGACACATTCCCGCCGTTCGGATCACGCCGCGCGCCACGCGTGTGAACTTCGGCCCCGCCCCGCCCTCAGAAATCGATCGCGATGCCCTTCAGCTCCCAGTCGCCGTAGCGGACGGGATCCTTCTCCAGCGGGTCCTTATCCGGCCGCTGCATCGGTTCGGGCTTGGGCACCGGCGGGCTCTTCGAGAGATAGGCCGGGGGCTGCACATGGTCGGGTCGCTTGCCCATCGGGATTGCCTTCCTTGGTTGCCCGGCCCATGTCGGCGCCCAAAGGAGCATGGTCAAGTGAACCCTTGGGTAGCGCACGAACGAGCAGAACTTTCGATGGGAGCGCGCTGACCATGGCCCGCCCGACCACCCGCCGTCCCGCCGAACGCGAGCCCGACGCACCCGGCGTCCCCGCCCGCCGCGCCGCGCTCAAGCTGCTCGACGCGGTGCTGCGCCGTGGCCTCGCGCTCGAACAGGCGCTCGACTCCGCCGCACAGGGCCTGGCGCCCAACGACCGCGGGCTGGCCCATGCCATCGCCGCCGAGGCGCTGCGCCGCCTGCCCGATCTCGACGCGCTGATCGACTCCGCCACCCGCCAGCGCCTGCCCGATGACGCCAAGGCCCGCTTCGCGCTCCGCATCGCGCTGGTCCAGGCCATCGCGCTCGGCACCCCCGGCCATGCCGCGATCTCGACGGTGCTGCCGCTGGTCGACGGCGGCCCGCGCAAGCTGGTCCATGGCGTATTCGGCACGCTGATGCGCGGCAACGCGACGCTGCCCGACGTGCCGATGCTCCCCGATCCGGTGGCTCTGCGCTGGCAGGCGCAATGGGGCGATGCGGTGGTGCAGGCGGCGTGCGAGGCCATCGCGACCCCGCCCCCGCTCGATCTCAGCCTGAAGACCGACGGCGTGACGGTGGAAGGCGCGACCAGCCTCGCCCCGCGCCACGCCCGGCTCGAACCCGGCACCAGCGTGCCCGACCTCCCCGGTTTTGCCGAGGGCGACTGGTGGGTGCAGGACCTCGCCGCCTCGATCCCCGCAAGGCTGATCGGCGCGGGCACCGGCACCGTGCTGGACCTGTGCGCCGCCCCCGGCGGCAAGACGCTCCAGCTCGCCGCCGCTGGCTGGCAGGTGACCGCGGTCGACGTCGCCGAGAACCGCCTCGCCCGCCTCCGCGAGAATCTGGAACGCACCGGCCTTTCGGCACAGATCGTCACGGCCGACCTGCTGACCTGGAACCCCGCTGCCCCCGCCGATGCGGTGCTGCTCGACGCGCCGTGCAGCGCCACCGGCATCTTCCGCCGCCATCCGGACGTGCTCCACCGCGTCCGCCCCTCGCTGATCGCCGAGATGGCCGAGCTCCAGGCCAAGCTGCTCGACCGCGCCGCGGCATGGGTGAAGCCGGGCGGCACCTTGGTCTTCGCCACCTGCTCGCTGGAGCCCAAGGAAGGCGAGGCCCATCTCGCCCCCTTCCTCGCCGCGCATCCCGAGTTCGCGCTGGTGCCCGCAACCGCGGACGAACTCCCCGCCGGCATTGCGCCGCGCGAGGACGGCTCGGTACGTGTCCTGCCGGGCATGCTGGCGGAGCAAGGCGGGCTCGACGGCTTCTTCATCGCCCGCTTCCGCCGCCGCTGATCGCACGTCCGGGGCCCTTCGTCCCGGTTGCGCAGTCAGCTGTGGATAAGTCTGTGGAGAAGCGGTGCGCAACCGGTGGGCACCCGCCCCCTCCGGTTGCGCCCGACTCGCCCCTTCCCTAGGAGACGACCATGTCCGTCCGCATCGCACCTTCGATCCTCTCGGCCGATTTCGCGCGGCTCGGCGAGGAAGTCCGCGCCATCGACGCCGCCGGCGCCGACTGGATCCATGTCGACGTGATGGACGGGCATTTCGTGCCCAACATCACCATCGGCCCCGCGGTGGTGAAGGCGCTGCGCCCGCACTCGGCCAAGAATTTCGACGTGCACCTGATGATCACGCCGGTCGACCCCATGCTAGCCGCCTTCGCCGAGGCCGGCGCAGACACGATCTCGGTCCATCCCGAGGCGGGCCCGCACCTCCACCGCACGCTCCAGACGATCAAGGCGCTGGGCAAGCGCGCCGGCGTGGTGCTCAACCCGTCGACCCCGGTCGACGCGGTCGACTATGTCATGGACCTGGTCGACCTGATCCTGGTGATGAGCGTCAACCCCGGCTTCGGCGGGCAGAAGTTCCTCGAGAGCCAGCTGCCCAAGATCACCGAGCTTCGCCGCCGCATCGAGGCGAGCGGGCGCGCCATCGACCTGGAAGTGGACGGCGGGATCGACCGCGAGACCGCGCCCAAGGCGATCGCCGCCGGTGCCAATGCGCTGGTCGCCGGCACCGCCACCTTCACCGGTGGGCCGAGCCAGTATGCCGCCAATATCGCGGCACTGCGCGGGGCTTGACCGATCCGACGCCGGACTCCGCCGCCGACGGAGTCGAGGAAGGCAAGCGGCTGATCCGGGTGGGCGGCGACCGCGGCCTGTCGCTCGCCGACCGCATCGCCGACCGTTTTCAGCGCCTTGCCTGGCGCTCGCCCTTCTACGCGATGCGGCTGAAGGGCCGGCACCCGCTCAAGCTGCTCACCGCCGCCGACGATCCGTTTTTCGGCGATCCCCAGCGTGGCAACGCCCTGCTCGACGGCGAAGTGCGGCTGTGCGGCGAGGTCCGCGCAATCGAAAGCCTCGACTTCGCTAAGCCCGATTGGTCGCCCGCCTTCACCCAGCATCTCCAGGGCTTTGGCTGGCTGCGCGACCTGTCCAGCGTCGCCACCCGCCAGCAGGGCGCGCCGATCGCCGAAGACGTGATGCGCCGCTGGCTCAAGGTGCATGGCGAGCAGGTGGCCGACCCCGCCTGGCGGCCCGATCTGGTCGGCCGGCGGATCCTCGCCTGGGTGGCGCACGCGCCGCTGATCCTGTCCTCGACCGACCAGGTCTATCGCTCGGGCGTGATGCACGCGCTGGCCCGCGGCGCCCGGCATCTCGACCGCAGCGCCGACAAGGTGCCGGTCGGCGTGCCGCGCCTGGCGGCTTGGGCCGGCCTGACCGTGGCGGGGCTGGTCCTGCCCGGCGGCGACCCACGCCGCGCCTTTGCCGAAGCCGGGCTGAACCGCGCGATCACCGCCTCGGTCTATGAGGATGGCGGCACCGTCGGCCGCTCGCCCGACGGCCAGCTCGACGCGATCCAGCTGATCACCCTGCTCTGCGAGACCTATGCCGCCCGCCGCATCGAGCCCCCCGCCTTCGTGCTCGGTGCGCTCAACCGGATGGTCGCGGCGCTGCTCGGCGTCTGCCACGGCGATGGCGGGCTCTCCAGCTGGCAGGGCTGCGCGCCGATCGGCGGCGAGTGGATCGAGCAGGCGATCGAGGCGACCGGCGTGCGCACCCGCCCGCTCAAGCAGGCGCGGGAGTGGGGCTACCAGCGCCTGTCCTGCGCCGGCACCGTGCTGATCCTCGACGCCGCCCCGCCGCCCGACGCCCGGGTGGCGCAGACCGGCTGCGCCTCCACCCTTGCCTTCGAGCTTTCGGACGGCACGGACCGGATCGTCGTCAATTGCGGCGGCAGCCGTGCCGCCGATGCGCGCCTGCCCGCCGAACTGGTCCAGGGCCTGCGCACCACCGCCGCGCACTCGACGCTGACGCTCGACGACAGCAACTCGACCGCGATCCATGCCAACGGCACGCTCGGCCGCGGGGTGAGCGAAGTCGAGCTGGTCCGCCACGAGACCGAACATGCCAGCCGGATCGAGGCCGCGCAGGACGGCTATGTCCGCCGCTTCGGGCTGCTCCACCGCCGCGAACTCACCCTCTCGCACGACGGGCGCGACCTGCGCGGCGAGGATCTGCTGCTGCCCGCCGGCAAGCGCCGCATCGACTCCAAGCCGTTCGCCGTGCGCTTCCACCTCGCCCCCCATGTCGAGGCTTCCCCCACCGCCGACGGCCACGGTGCTATCCTGCGCACCGCCTCGGGCATCCTCTGGCAGTTCCGCGCCAAGGGCGGCGCGCTGGCGATCGAGGAAAGCCTGTGGATCGATGCGCGCGGCCGCCCGCACGCCACCCAGCAGCTGGTGCTCCACGGCGAGACGCCCGCGGGCGGCGCCAGCCTCAGCTGGGCGTTCCACCGGTCTAAATAGGGCTTGCCCCGGCGCCCCCGATTGGAGAGAGGGGCGGGCCATGGACATCAAGATCACCCGCGCGCTCCTCTCGGTCTCCGACAAGACCGGGATCGTCGAACTCGGTCAGGCGCTGGCCGCCCAGGGCGTCGAGCTCGTCTCGACCGGCGGCACCGCCACGGCGCTCCGCAATGCAGGCCTGGAGGTCCGCGACATCTCCGACCTCACCGGCTTCCCGGAGATGATGGACGGGCGGGTGAAGACGCTGCACCCCAAGGTGCATGGCGGCCTGCTCTCGGTGCGCGACAATCCCGAGCACCAGGCCTCGATGGCCGAGCACCAGATCGCGCCGATCGACCTCGTCGTGGTCAACCTCTATCCCTTCGCCCAGACCGTCGCCAAGGGTGCGGACCGCGACGAGATCATCGAGAATATCGATATCGGCGGCCCGTCGATGGTACGCTCGGCGGCGAAGAACCATGAGTCGGTGGCGATCGTCACCGATCCGGCCGATTACGCGCTGGTGATGGGCGGCACCACGACCCTCGAGCAGCGCCGCAAGTTCGCCGCCAAGGCCTATGCCGCCACCGCGGCGTACGACGCGATGATCTCCAGCTGGTTCGCCTTTGCCGATCAGGGCGAGGCCTTCCCGGAAACGCTCAACATCTCGCTGAAGCGTGGCCAGGCGCTGCGCTATGGCGAGAATCCACACCAGCAGGCGGCCTTCTACGCCGCGACCGGCCCGGCCGCGCGCGGCATCGGCCAGGCTCGCCAGCTGCAGGGCAAGGAGCTGAGCTACAACAATTACAACGACGCCGATGCGGCGCTCGAGCTGGTCAGCGAGTTCCGCGACGGTCCGCCAACCGCGGTGATCGTCAAGCACGCCAATCCGTGCGGCGTGGCGAGCGGCGCGACTCTCGCCGAGGCCTATGCGGCGGCATTCGCCTGCGACACCGTTTCGGCGTTCGGCGGCATCATCGCGGTGAACCGCCCGCTTGACCGCGCGACGGCCGAGCAGATCACCGGCATCTTCACCGAAGTGGTGGTGGCACCCGACGCCGACGAGGAAGCGCTGGCGCTGTTCGCGGCGAAGAAGAATCTCCGCCTGCTGCTCACCGGCGAGCTGCCCGATCCGGCGCGTGCGGGCCTGTTCGCCAAGTCGATCGCCGGCGGCTGGCTGGTCCAGGGCCGCGACAACGGCATCGTCACGCGCGACCAGCTCAAGGTCGTCACCCAGCGCCAGCCGACCGAGCAGGAACTGGCCGACTGCCTGTTCGCCTGGACGGTGGCCAAGCACGTCAAGTCGAACGCGATCGTCTATGCCAAGGACGGCAGCACGGCAGGCGTCGGCGCCGGCCAGATGAACCGCCTGGAAAGCGCCCGCATCGCCGCGTGGAAGGCAAAGGACGCCGCCGACAAGGCCGGCTGGGCCACTCCGCGCACGATCGGTTCGGCGGTGGCGTCGGACGCCTTCTTCCCCTTCGCCGACGGCCTGCTGGCGGCGGTGGAAGCGGGCGCGACCGCGGTGATCCAGCCGGGCGGCTCGATCCGCGACGACGAAGTCATCGCGGCGGCCGACGAGGCCGGGCTGGCGATGGTGTTCACGGGGATGCGCCACTTCCGGCATTGAGACCAGCGCGCCGCGCCTCCGGTGGGGGCGCGGCGTTGCGACACACCACCCGTCACCCCCGCGAAGGCGGGAGTCCATTGGCGCTGGAGCTGCGGTTCTTTCCCAGGACGTTCAGGCGAATGGTTTCCCGCCTTCGCGGAATGGTGCCGGAGGGCGCCCCTCCACCACCGCCTGCGGCGGCGGTCCCCCTCCCCCGGCTTTGCCGAGGGAGGAAATGCTCAGGCGGTCTCGCTGGTCCTGACATCAACGCGCGGCACCTTGCGGAACAGCGCGCGGTCCTCGGGGCCGAAGCCGAAGCGGATGATCACGAACAGGAAGGTGATCAGGATCGCCGGCATGCCCAGGCTCATCTCCGCCCATTCGAAGCGATGCGGCAGCGAGGTGAAGGCCGCGCCGACCAGCCCCGCGATCGCCATCGCCGCGAAGAAGCTCGGGCGGATGCTCACCACCGGTGCGCCGAGCTTGGACTGGAGCAGCAGGCCCTTGGCGATGGAGCCGATGGTCAGCGAGAGCGCCAGCGCCACCGCGGGGGCTGCCGACTGCACCGGCACCGGCAAACCCTGCCCGCGCGCGAGGAAGATCAGCGCGAAGCTCAAGGCGATCTGCAGCATCAGCACGCAGACCGAGATCGCCAGGTTGGTGTGCCGAGCGATGTAGATCAGCGCCGTCTCGCACACCGCGCCGGGCGAGGCGAGCACCTCGGCGAAGAGCAGGATGCACAGCACCGCCGAGCCGATCACGAACTCGCGGCCGAGCAGCCCCATCACCCCCTCGGCGGGGATCGAGAACATCACGGCGAGTCCCGCCTGCGCGCAGAGGATCCAGAAGCCCACCTGCCGGACCTGATTCGCCACCGCCGGGCGATCGCCCGCAGCGAGGCTCTGCGTGATCACCGGCCCGAGAATCGGGTCGAAGCTCGATTTCAGCCGCTGCGGCACCGAGGCGACCTGCTGCGCCATGTAATAGATACCGACCACCGACGGCGCGAACAGCAGGCCGAGGATAAAGCGATCGACGTTGCGCGTCGCCCATTCGATCGCGTCGGCGCCGGCCAGCGGCGCGTTGAGCCGGGCAAGTCCCCAGATCTCCGCCAGCTGCGGCCGCCAGTCGACCGGCAGGCCATATTCGCGCACGAACGGCACGATCGAGGCGACCAAGGCTGCGCTCATCGACAGCACATAGGCCATCAGCAACCCGTCGCGCGCTGAGACGAAGGAGAAGACGTATGCGGCAATGCTGATCGTCCACGGCTCGATGATCGCCCGGGCTGTCACCGCCGCGCCGATATTGTGCCGATAGGCGAGCGCGGACAGCGACACGTCCGAAAGCGCGATCGCGATCACCGCGATCGACAGGAAGCGTTCCAGCCCCATCACCGGGCTGTTGGGAAACAGGGCCTGCGGGAACAGGGCCAGGATACCGCTCGCGATCAGCGCCGCGACGAAGGCGACAACCATCGCGTCCCACACGACATGGCTGTGCGGCCGCTCCGTGCGCGCCAGCGCCTGCGCCAGCCCCCGCTTGAGTCCGAGCGTCGCGACGAGGGCCACGAACTCGATGACCAGCACCGCGATGGCGTACCGCCCGACGATCTCCGGGCCATAGGAGCGCCCGGCAATGAACAGGAACGGCAGCCGAGCGACCAGCCGGATGATGAAGCCCAGCATGTTCGTCCGCCCGCCCTTGGCGAGCGCATTGATATCCTTGGACGCTTCCGCCTGGCTCAATGCGCGGCGCCCCAGCTGGGACCGACACCGATCTCCACGCCCAGCGGCACGGTGAGCTGGATCGCGGGTTCGGCGGCGGTGGCCATCACCCGCTCGATGATCGGGCGCGCGGCCTCGACGTCGCCCTCGGGCAGTTCGAACACCAGTTCGTCGTGTACCTGGAGCAGCATGCGAACCTTATCCAGCCCCGCCTCGCGCAGCGCCGGGACCATGCGGGCCATGGCGCGCTTGATGATGTCGGCGCTGGTGCCCTGGATCGGCGCGTTGATCGCGGCGCGCTCGCTGCCCGCGCGCTCGTTGGGGTTGGAGGCCTTGAGCCGCGGGAAGTGCGTCTTCCGGCCGAACAGCGTCGTCGTATAGCCGCGCTCCTTCGCCTCGCGCAGCGTGTCGGCGATGTAGCGATTGATGCCCGGGAACCGCTCGAAATAGCGGCTGATCATCGCCTGCGCCTCGTCCGGCGTCACGTCGAGCCGACCGGCCAGGCCCCAGCGCGAGATGCCGTAGAGGATCGCGAAGTTGATCGTCTTGGCGCGGCCGCGGGTGTCGCGGTTCACTTCGCCGAACAGCTCCATCGCGGTCATGCTGTGGATGTCGTCGCCATTCTCGAACGCGGTGCGCAGCGCCGGCACGTCGGCGATGTGCGCGGCCAGCCGCAGCTCGATCTGCGAATAGTCCGCCGAGAGGATGACGTTGCCCGGCTCCGCCACGAAGGCGTCGCGGATCTGGCGGCCGGTCTCGGTGCGCACCGGAATGTTCTGCAGGTTCGGATCGGTCGAGGAGAGCCGCCCGGTCTGCGCGCCCGTCAAGCTGTAGCTGGTGTGGACCCGGCCGGTATGCGGGTTGATCTGCGCCTGCAGCGCATCGGTATAGGTCGACTTGAGCTTGGACAGCTGGCGCCAGTCGAGCACCTTCAGCACCATTTCGCGGCCGGGCGAATCCTTGTCGGCGGCGATGCGCTCCAGCTCGTTGACGTCGGTGGAATAGACGCCCGACTTGCCCTTCCGGCCGCCCTTGATCCCCATCTTGTCGAACAGCACGTCGCCGAGCTGCTTGGGGCTGCCGATGGTGAACTTGAACCCGGCGATCGCGTGGATTTCTTCCTCCAGTGTCGCGATCTGCTGCGCGAAATCGGACGAGAGCTTCGACAGCACCCCGGCATCGACCTTGATGCCCGTGCTCTCCATTTCGGCCAGCACCGCGACGAGCGGGCGATCGACGCTCTCGTAGACGCGGGTGACGCTCTCATAGGCGAGCCGCGGCTTGAGGCGGCGCCACAGTCGCAGCGTGACATCGGCATCCTCGGCGGCGTAGCGGGTCGCCGCCTTGAGATCGACCTGACCGAAGCTCAGCTGGCTCTTCCCGGTGCCGACCACGTCCTTGTAGGCGATGCAGCTGTGCGCGAGATGGGTGGCGGCGAGTTCGTCCATGCCGTGGCCGTGCAGGCCGGCATCGAGATCGAAGCTCATCACGATCGTGTCGTCATAGGGCGCGACGCGGATACCGGCGCGGCCGAGCACGATCATGTCGTACTTCAGGTTGTGGCCGATCTTGAGGACGGCGGGGTCCTCCAGCAGCGGCTTCAACCGGGCGATCGCCTCGGCGCGGTCGAGCTGCACCGGCTTCTCGGCGAACATGTCCGTCCCGCCATGGCCGAGCGGGATATAACAGGCGAGGTTGGGCGCCAGCGCCATGCTGACCCCGACCAGATCGGCCTGGGTCGCATCGAGCCCGGTCGTCTCGGTATCGATCGCCACCCAGCCCTGGTGCCGCGAGACGGTGATCCAGCGGTCGAGGGCATCGAGGTCGGTGACGGTCTCATAGTCATCGTGCGCGCAGGGCGGGTCTTCCTCGACGCCGGGCGCCTCGTGCACCTCCACCGGCGCATCGGCGACCGAGGACAGGCGCGACAGCAGCGTCTTGAAGCCGTGATGCTCGAGGAACGCGCGAAGCGGCGCGTCGGGGATGCCCTGCAGCTCCATGGCTTCCAGCGGCTCCGGCAGCGGCACGTCGCAGGCGAGCGTGACGAGCTTGTGGCTCAGCCGCGCGAGTTCGGCATGCTCGATCAGATTGTCGCGCAGCTTGCCCTTCTTCATCTCCGGCGCGGCGGCGAGCACCGATTCGAGATCGCCATGTTCGAGGATCAGCTTGGCGGCGGTCTTGGGGCCGACCCCGGGGACGCCGGGGACGTTGTCGACGCTGTCGCCCATCAGCGCCAGCACTTCGCCGAGCTTCTCCGGGCCGACGCCGAACTTCTCGCGGGTGTCGTCGGGCCCCATGCGCCGGTTGTTCATCGTGTCGAGCATGTCGACCGACGGATCGGTCATCAGCTGCATCAGGTCCTTGTCGGAGCTGACGATCGTCACCGACCAGCCCTGCGCCAGCGCCGCCTTGGTATAGCTGGCGATCAGGTCGTCGGCCTCCCAGCCCAGCTCCTCGATGCAGGGCAGGCTGAAGGCGCGGGTCGCGTCGCGGATCATCGGGAACTGGGGGACCAGATCCTCGGGCGCCGGCGGGCGGTGCGCCTTGTACTGGTCGTAGAGATCGTTGCGGAAGGTATGCTCGGACTTGTCGAGGATCACCGCCATGTGCGTCGGCCCGTCGGCCTTGTGCAGTTCGTCGACCAGCTTCCACAGCATCGAGGTGTAGCCGTACACCGCCCCCACCGGCTCGCCATGCTTGTTCGTCAGCGGCGGCAGCCGGTGATAGGCGCGGAAGATGTAGCTGGAGCCGTCGACGAGATAGAGATGGGGCATGGGGCGGGAGATAGCAGCGCGCCGCGCCGCCGTCATCCCGCCGATGCCCCTGTTTTAGCCCCTGGTTTTCAGGCGCCCAGCTGATGCTCGGCGACGATCGCGCGGACCACGCCCTGCATCAGCAGCTGGCGCTCGTTGATCGGCCGCGGCGTGTCGCCGATCATCACCGCCAGCGCATAGGAACGGCCGTCCGGCGCGGTGAGCAGCGCCACGTCGTTATACCCCGCGGTGCGGCCGAACAGGTCTTGGCCGGTGCCGGTCTTGTGCGCGAGCTGCCAGCCCGGCGGCAGCGCGCCGCGCAGGCGGTACTTGCCGGTGTGCGAGGCTTGCATCGTCGCGATCAGCCACTGGGTGGAAACAGGCGAAAGCAGTTCGCCGCGCTTCAGCCGCGCGAGCGCGCCGGCGATGGCGAGCGGCGCCGCACCGTCGGGCGGATCGGCGACATAGCGCTGATAGGCGGCGACGCGGGTCTCGCGCGGCAGCTGGGCGCGGGCGACGGCGAAGCTGTTGCCCAACGAATATTCGGGCTTCCACGCCGTCAGCCCCGAGGTACCGAGCTGGAGCAGCTTCTCGCCCGGACCGAAGCGGATCGAACCGAGCGCGTTGCGGGCGATGAACGAGCGCACCGCCGGCGGCCCGCCGACCAGGCGGAGCAGCTTGTCGTTGCAGGTATTGTCGCTCATCGTCAGCGCGCGGCGCAGGATCTCGCCGACGGTGCTCTGATAGCCCTGGTCGCCCTTGACCAGCGAGGCGACCGGCTGGTGGAACAGCGTGAAATCGGCGCGGGTGATGACGAGCGGGTCGTTCAGGTGGATACGGCCCTGGTCGACCTGGTCGAGCACGGTCATCGCGACCCACAGCTTGGAGACGCTCTGTTGCGGCAGCTTGCGCGCGCCGCCCTGCGAGGCGGTCCAGTTGCGGTCGACGCTGGTCACGGCGATGCCGACTACACCGTTGAAATTCTGCGCGAGATCCGAGAGTCGATTCACCAGGCCCGCGGGCGGCGGCACTTCCGCGCGGGGTGCTGCCTGCGCGCGCGGGATCGGCATCAGCACGCCGTAATTGGGCGCGGGCAGATAGGCGGCGAGTTCGGGATGTTCGTGGACGGCGCAGCCCAGCAACACCGCGGGCCCAAGCCCCGCCACGGTCAGTGCACGCTCGACTTTCGAAAACCGGATTTTACGCACCGCAACCAACCTCTTGCCCACTTCCATCATGCGTCTGCCCCTAGAGGCGGCAAAGCAAGGGATTCCCGCAATGCGACGAAGCGAGTCGGTGGAGCGACGAGGCGTGGGCGCGTCCGCAACCCGATCAAGGCACCAGCACCGTGTCGACCGCGTCCGGCAGCGTGTCCGGATAGTCGAGCGTATAGTGCAGCCCGCGGCTTTCCTTGCGGTGCAGCGCCGAGCGGACGATCAGGTCGGCGCTCTCCAGCAGGTTGCGCAGCTCGATCAAATCGGGGGTGACGCGGAAATGGCCGTAATAGTCGGCGACTTCCTCGCGCAGCAGCTTAATGCGGTGCGCGGCGCGCTCCAGCCGCTTGGTGGTGCGGACGATGCCGACATAGTTCCACATGAAGCGGCGGATCTCGGTCCAGTTCTGCTTGATCACGACTTCCTCGTCGGAATCGGTCACCCGGCTCTCGTCCCAGTGGCGGATCGCCGGCGGCGGCGGCAGGTCGCCCCAATGCGCGGTGATGTGATTCGCCACCGCCTCGCCGAACACGAAGCATTCGAGCAGCGAGTTGGAGGCCAGGCGATTTGCGCCGTGCAGCCCCGACTGGCTGACCTCGCCCGCGGCATAGAGCCCCGGCAGGTCGGTCCGCCCGTCGCGATCGATCATCACGCCGCCGCAGGTGTAATGCTGGGCGGGGACCACCGGGATCGGCGCCTTGGTCATGTCGATGTCGAGGTCGAGCAGCCGGTGGTAGATGGTCGGGAAGTGATGCTGGACGAACTCGGCGCCCATATGGCTGATGTCGAGGTGGACATAGTCGAGACCGAGCCGCTTGATCTCATGGTCGATCGCGCGCGCCACGATATCGCGGGGCGCCAGCTCCAGCCGGGAATCGAAATCGGGCATGAAGCGGTGGCCCGCCTCGTCGCCGGCCTCGGGGGGCAGCAGCAGATGCCCGCCCTCGCCGCGTACGGCTTCCGTGATCAGGAAGTTCTTGACGTCGAGATTGTAGAGGCAGGTCGGGTGGAATTGCATCATCTCCATGTTCGAGATGCGGCAGCCCGCGCGCCACGCCATCGCGATCCCGTCCCCGGTCGCGCCGCGCGGGGCGGTGGAGAAGAGATAGGTGCGCCCCGCCCCGCCCGTCGCCAGCACGGTCGCGCGGGCGGTGAACAGCTCGACCCGGTTGGTGCCTCGGTTGAAGGCATAAACGCCCCAGACATTGCCCGCGCCCGAATAGCGGAGTTCGTGCCGGCTGGTGGCGAGGTCGATCACCACCATGTCGGGCACCAGCGTGATGTTCGGATGCGCCTGCGCCGCGCGGAGCAAAGCCGTCTGCACGGCGAGGCCCGTGGCATCGTCGACATGCGCGATACGCCGGTGGCTGTGGCCGCCCTCGCGGGTGAGGTGCAGCGCATTGCCCTCGGTATTGAACGGCACGCCGAGCTGGACCAGCCGCTCGATCGCGGCGGGGGCGTTCTCGACCACCATCTCCACCGTCGCGCGGTCGTTGAGGCCGGCGCCGGCGACCATCGTGTCCTCGATATGGCTCTCGAAGGTGTCGCCGTCCTCTAGCACTGCGGCGATCCCACCCTGCGCCCAGGCGGTCGAGCCCTCGGCAAAGCCGCCCTTGGCCAGCACCGTCACCTTGAACTTGTCCGCCAGATGCAGCGCGGTGGTGAGCCCCGCCGCGCCGGAACCGAGGACCAGGACATCGCTTTGGTGATTGGTGTCGGACAAAGAGGCACTCCTTTGCGGCGCTTAAAGCGCGCATGGGCGGGGTTCCGCAATCCCTACCCGTGGGCATAAGGGGTTAGCGAATAGGAGAGATGCATGCGGCTGGGCTGGTGGATCGGAGTGGCGGCGCTGTTCGGCAGCGGCTCGGCGCAGGCGGCGACGTGCCGGCTCGGGCCAGCGGGAACGACGGTGCCGGTGGCGATCGAAGGCACCGGGCGCTCGATGCTGGTGCATGTGCCGGCCGGTCGCAGCGCCGCGCGGCTGCCGCTGGTGTTCGTGTTCCACGGCAGCACCGGCAAGGGCTCCGACATCCTCGCCCAGTCCAAGCTGGAGGCGACCGCGGACCGCCACGGCTTCCTCCTCGCCGCCCCCGACGGCGGCATCCCGGCGGAAGGCGGCTTCGTCTGGAACATCCCCGGCGTGCCGACGGTGACCGGCAAGGTGCCCGGCCCCGACGATGCCGACGACGTCGCCTTCGTGAAGACTGCGATCGACCAGTTGGCCGCCAAGGGCTGCGTGGACCGGTCGCGCGTCTACGCCACCGGCTATTCGGGCGGCGGGCGGCTGACCTCGTGGCTCGGCTGCGTCGCGGCGGACCGCTTCGCCGCGATCGCCCCGGTGGTGGGCCTGCGCGCGGGCAATCCGCTGAAAGAAACGCCGCGCGTCCCCGATCCGGCGACCTGCACGCCCACGCGCCCAATGCCGGTACTGGCATTCGCGGGCGATGCCGACACTACCAATCCGATCCATGGCGGCGGCGCGGGCTATTGGCAGTACACGATGCACACCGCGCTGGTCCGCTGGGCGGATCTCAACGGATGCCGCGCGGGGCCGGTGGAACGCGTGATTCCGCCGGAGGTGAAAGAGGAGCGCTTCAGCCGCTGCTCGGGCGCCGCGGACGTGGCCGGTCGGGTGAAGCACGGCGCCGGCCATGTCTGGGTGGCGGACAACGAGGCGATGTGGGCGTTCTTTGGAAGACATCGGCGGTGACGGCTCGATGACGAAATGGCCGCTTCTTTGTGGTGTGCTGTTCCTTCTTGTCGGATGCGGCGCGGATTCGATGTGTTCTTCAAAAACGTTGCAGGTCGCGCGTGACCCGGGGAGCGATCGTTTCGCTGCTACGATCGTCAGAGACTGTGGGGCGACGACGGGGTATGTGACGGCGATCTTGATCGGTCACACGGCGGAATCGTCAAAAGCCGCCACCGAGGTTTTTGTCGCCGACAGCGACCATGGTGCCGCAGATGATGCTGGCGGTGGCGCAATCTGGACGAATGTCGTCTGGATCGCTCCTGGCAAGCTGGCCGTCGCCCATGCGTCGAAAGCGCATGTTTCCAAGCAGCTGCCCTCTGCGACGGGAGCAAGCATCACTTACAGGGCGAGCGATCCGCTTTCATCGCCGCTGGTGGATTGAACGCCCGCTGCACCACCTCGGCAAGAACGCGAGAGGCCACAGCTTTCGACCGGACGACGGCAGAGCTTGCGATAGCTTCTTGCGCATGACACGCTGTCTGGCGTGAAGCGATCGAGAGCAATCCTTCTCAGTATCGCGGGGATCGTCGCGCTCCTGATCCTGACCCTGCCCTATTGGGGCATGGGCCCTGCCGTTTTCCTCGATTCCGAGCGCTCGGTCATTTCACGTTCGTGGTCTCCCGACGGGAAGCGCGTTGCCCAAGTGGAACGTGTCGTCGTTGGCGGCGAGCCTTCGATCGTCATCCTCGTCCGGCGATCCTGGGAGCCAGACTGGTATCTGACGGGCTGTGTCGCGGCGTCGCATTATCAAGACCAGCAAGCCCGAATTGAATGGGCCTCGAACACTCGTCTGATCATCTTCCAAGGCGGCCCGCAAAGCTACTGGGACAAGTCTGCCCCGTTCCATAACAATCCATGCAGCGACGTTACGGCCATCTTCCAGAAGACGAACTCATAGAAGCCGCCGAGACAGATCGCCTCTTACGCCGCCCGCGTCAAATTCAGGAACACATCCTCCAGGTCCGCCTCGCGGGTCGACACGTCGACGATCCCCAGCCCCGCCGCCTGCACTGCGCCCAGCACCTCGCCCGCGTTCGCCTGGTCCTTGCGGTAGGTGATCACCAGCACCCGCTCGCCCTTCAGTTCCACCTTCTGGAAACAGGCATTGTCCGGCGCGCTCGCGATGTCGCGGTCCACCGTCACCTCGACCACCTTTTCCTGCGCCATGCCGACCAGCTCGCGCGTGGGCTTGTTGGCGATCAGCTGGCCGTGGTTGATGATCGCGATGCGGTCGCACAGCTCCTCGGCCTCTTCGAGATAGTGCGTCGTCAGCACCACCGTCACGCCACGCTGGTTGAGCTGCTTCACATAGGCCCAGAGCTGCTGGCGCAGTTCGACGTCGACGCCCGCGGTCGGCTCGTCGAGCACGATGATCGGCGGCGAATGCACCATCGCCTTGGCGACCATCAGCCGCCGCTTCATGCCGCCCGACAGCGTGCGCGAATAGGCATCGGCCTTGTCCTCCAGGTGCACCGCGCGGAGCAGCGCCATTGCGTCGAACTTGTCCTTCGCCACGCCGTACAGCCCGGCCTGGATCTCCAGCGTCTCCTTCGGCGTGAAGAAGGGGTCGAACAGGATCTCCTGGTTGACGATGCCTATGCTCGCCTTGGCGTTGCGCGGGTGCGCGTCGATGTCGAAGCCCCAGATCGAGACCTTGCCGTCGGTCTTGTTGACCAGCCCGGCGAGAATGTTGATCAGCGTCGACTTGCCCGCGCCGTTGGGCCCGAGCAGGCCGAAGATCTGCCCGCGCGGCACGTCGAATGTCACCCCGTCCAGCGCGCGCTTGCCGCCCTGATAGGTCTTGCACAGAGTGTCGATCGCGATCGCTGCCTGGGTCATGGGCCGCAGCTTTAAGACCCCGCGCATCCGATTGCGAGCCCCCGCGCGCTTTGCTAAGGCGCGGGACATGATCGCCCCGCCCGAAGTCATCCGTACCGCCCATGCCCGCGTTGCCTGCGACGGCACCGGCCCCGGCCTGCCCGCCGCGCTCGGTCATCCGCGCGTCTATCTGCAGATCGACGAGACCGGCTATGTCGATTGCGGCTATTGCGACCGCCGCTTCGTGCTGATCGGCGGCCCCGCCGACGGCGCCGACCAGAGCCAGCTGCCCGATCACCCGGCGGGTTCCAGCCTCTGATCGCCGCGGGAGCGCGTGACTCTGCGCACGCGCCTCCTATATCGGTAGGATGAGCATTCCCACCGATCCCCGCGCCTTCCTCTATCGCGACGGGCTCGATCCCGACGCTGCCGTTCGCCTGACCGCCGATGCGCTGGGACAGGCCGAGGATGGCGAACTCTATCTGCAATATCGCAAGTCCGAGGCGTTCGGCTTCGATGACGGCCGGTTGAAGACCGCCGCCTATGACACGCAATCGGGCTTCGGCCTGCGCGCGGTCTCGGGCGAGACGACCGCGTTCGCGCACGCCAACGAGATCAGCGCCGCCGCGATCCGTCGCGCCGCCGAGACGATGGCGCTGATCGATCCTGCCAAGCAGGGCAAGGCGCCCCCGCCCCAGGGCAACAACCGCCACCTCTACACCGATGCCGACCCGCTCGACCTGGTGCCCTTCGCCGACAAGGTGAATCTGTGCCAGACGATCGACGCCGCCGCGCGGGCCCGCGATCCGCGCGTGAAGCAGGTTTCGGTGAGCCTTACCGGCCAGTGGAGCGTGGTCGAGGTGGTCCGCGCCGACGGCTTCGTCGCCACCGATGTGCGGCCGCTGGTGCGGCTCAACGTCTCGGTGGTGGTCGAGCAGAACGGCCGCCGCGAAACGGGCAGCTTCGGCACCGGCGGGCGGGTGGTCTATGACCGGCTGTTCCAGCCCGAGACCTGGAACCGCGCGATCGACGAGGCACTGGCGCAGGCGCTGGTCAACCTCGATGCGGTCGCGGCACCTGCGGGCGACATGACCGTGCTGTGCGGCCCCGGCTGGCCGGGCGTGCTGCTGCACGAGGCGGTGGGCCATGGCCTCGAGGGCGACTTCAACCGCAAGGGCACCAGCGCCTTTTCGGGCCGGATCGGCGAGCGCGTCGCGGCGCCGGGGGTGACGGTGGTCGACGACGGCTCGCTCCACGATCGCCGCGGCTCGCTGTCGATCGACGACGAGGGCACGCCGACCCGCGAGACGGTGCTAATCGAGGACGGCATCCTCAGGGGCTATATGCAGGATCGCCTCAACGCCCGGCTGATGGGCGTCGAGCCGACCGGCAACGGCCGCCGCGAATCCTTCCAGCACGCGCCGATGCCGCGGATGACCAACACCTTCATGAAGGGCGGCAAGGACGATCCCGCCGAGCTGCTCGCCCGCGTGAAGAAGGGTATCTACGCCAAGAGCTTCGGCGGCGGCCAGGTCGACATCGTCTCGGGCAAGTTCGTCTTCTCGTGCACCGAGGCCTATCTGATCGAGAACGGCAAGCTGGGCGCGCCGATCAAGGGCGCGACGCTGATCGGCGACGGGCCGACCGTGCTCCACCGCGTCACCGGCATCGGCAACGACTTCGCGCTCGACGAGGGTATCGGCATGTGCGGCAAGGGCGGCCAGTCGGTGCCGGCGGGCGTCGGCCAGCCGACATTGCTGGTGGAAGGGCTAACGGTAGGCGGGACGGCGGCGTGATCAGCCGCTGCCGGTAAGCACGTCGATTGCGCCGAGGATGCGGAAACGCTCCTCGCCGAGCGATGCGACCCGCTCGCGGAGTTCGGCGGTTCGGATCGCCGCGGCGAATTCCGTCATCAGGACCAACGTCTCGCCGTTCACGTCGAATTGCGGATGCAAGCGCGGCGTTGTCGGCGCGCTTTCGCCCGGCTTCGCAAGCGGGATGACGAAGCGCGTACCGATGGTTGCCAGGTCATCGGCCTGGCAATCGATCACCAAGCCGCCACCCGCCAGTCGATGCACGTCGAACTGCGCCATTTAGAACAGGCGATAACGTTCGAGCGGCAGCCCGTTCTCTTCGACCCAGCGGTTATGGGCTTCCGCCCATTCGCGATTCTCTTCCTGCCAACGCCGATCGCGCTCTGCCTTGGCGGCGGCGCGGATCGCGGCTTCGCAAACCTGGGAGAGATTCAAACCTACTTCGCGCCCTGCTGCCACCACGCCCGTGTCGAGCGACAGGTTCACCGCCTTGCGCTTGCCGGACGCGATCGGATCGTGCTTCATGCGGATAAGCTATGCGCATGCCCCATGCGCGTCAATCATCGGAGGCCGCCATGGCCCTTGTCGAACTCGGCCGGTTCAATCGGCAGGAAGCCTTCATCGTCCAGGGCCGGCTGGAGGATGACGACATCCCCAGCTTCGTGTTCGACGCCGGCGCCAGCATCGCCGACGGCAGCTACCTGCTGATCCCGGTGCGGGTGATGGTCGACGACGAGGACCTCGCCGCCGCCCGCACCATCCTCGACGCGGCGGGTGGCCCTACGCCGTAATCCCCTGGAGCAGCTTGGGCACGTCGCCGCTTTCGCCGCGCGCCTCGCCCATGAACCAGTTCTTGAGCGGCGGGAGCTTGTCCACGGCCGCAAGGCCGAAGCGCCGCGCCGCATGGGGCAGCGCGCCGGGGATGCCGAAAAGCCGCGTCAGCCCGTCGGTCGCCAGCGCGACCATGAAGGTGTCGAGCCCGCGCCAGCGCTGGTAGCGCGCGAGCAGCTCGGGATCGCCCATGTCGAGCCCGAGGCGCTTGCCGTCGACCAGCACCTCGACCAGCGTCGCCACGTCGCGGAAGCCGACGTTGACGCCCTGCCCGGCGATCGGATGGATGCCATGCGCCGCATCGCCGACCAGCGCCAGCCGCTCGGCGGTGATCCAGGCGGCGTGGTGGAAGCCGAGCGGATAGGAGGAGCGCGACGAGAGCGGCCCGAGTTTCCCCAGGAAACCGCCCATCTTCTTCTCCGCTTCGGCCAGATAGGCGCGGTCGGAGATCTTGTGCATCGCCGCCGCGTCGCGGGCGTGGACCGTCCACACCACCGCCGAACGATGGCCGCGTTCGTCGTCGAGCAGCGGCAGGATCGCGAACGGGCCCTGCGGGTAGAAGATCTCGTAGGCGATGTTCTCGTGGCTGCGCTCATGATTGAGCGTCGCGATCATCGCGGCATGGTCATAGGTCCAGCGCGCGACCTTGAAGCCGGCCGAATCGCGGGTGGGGGAGTTGCGCCCCTCCGCCGCGATCAGCAGCTGCGCGCGCACAGTCGCGCCCGAATCGAGGGTCGCGACCACGCCGTGCGGGCCGCGCTCCACCGAAACTGAGCGGGTCTGCATCCGCACATCAGCCAAGGGGGCTGCCTGCGCCGCCTCGAACAGCGCGGTCCGCAACACGCGGTTCTCGAACATATGCCCGAGCGCCCCGTCATCGTCCTCCGGCGCGAAATCGAGCTTGCCCGGCGCCAGACCGTCGGAGACGCGGATGCCCTCGATCGGACACCCCTTCCCCGCCAGCCGCCCGGCGACGCCGATCGCCTCGAACATCCGCATCGGCGCGCTCGCGATCGCCGAGGCGCGGCCGTCGAAGCTCGCGCCGAGAATGGTTTCAGGGTCCGCCGGATCGATCACGATCGAGCTGATGCCATGCGCGTCGAGCGCAACCGCCAGCGCGCTGCCGACCAGCCCGCCGCCGAGGATGAGAATGTCCGCCTGGTCCATGGCCCTGCCCTAGCAGGTTCGCACGCGCCTGCCAGCCGTCAACAGGTGCAGGGGCGCCGAACCCCTGCACCTGCGCGACCTCAATGCTGGTGCAGCCGCTCGATGAAGCCGTCCATCCGCTTGGCGAGGAAGCCCGGCGAATAGCTGTCGCGATAGTTGCGCGGATCGGCCCTGGTCGAGGCCATCGGCTCGAAGGGTACGAAGCTCGTGGTCAGCGCGACCGCGCTGCCCATCGTGCCCGCGCCCTGGATCGCCAGCGTCAGTTCCGTCACGTGCAGGATGAAATCGGGCGGGATCGGGCACGGCTCGCCCATCCGCAGCGCGCGCGCCGTTTCCGCCACCCCGAGCATCTTGTCCTGCGCGCCGACCTCGCGGCGCTTGGCGCCGGCGACCAGCTTCTTGAAGAACGAGGTCTTGCCCGCGGCATTGGCGCGCATCGTCGCGAACGACTTCCAGTGGCGCACGAAGGGCAGCACCCGCCCGCCGACACCGAAGCCGCGGCCGAACAGCGGCTGGAGCCGCAGGCTGCGTGCCTTGCGGGCGTTGAGGCTGAGCTGCGAAAAGCGCTCGAGGAACACCGGCGACTGGTAGTGCCGATAGGTATCGGTGCTCAGCTCGCCCTCGTCGCCGATCACGCGCATGCGGTGGTCTGCCGGCGCAGCGATACTGCAGGTGACGCGCGCGGTGACGCCGCTGACGAAATCGAGCGTCGCTACCGAGAAATCGGGCGTGTCCGCCGGGTGCATCGGCTGGTCGGTCTTGTGCGGCACCACCACCTTGGAGAAGGCGGTGACCGAACGCACCGGGCCGAACATCGCCAGCATCCACACGAGATGGTAGCCGACATGCTCGAAGGTGCAGCCCATCTCATATTCGTGGATATAGGGCCAGGGCGCGCCGGTGCGGCTGCGCCAGGTCTCGGGCTTCATCAGGTAGATGGGGTTGTCGTCGAACTCGGCATAGATCAGCAGCGGCTTGCCGATCGCGCCGTCGCGCACCGCCTTCCACATCGTCTGGACGCTGTCGCTGAGGAAGTTGCACGGCGCGCTCGACAGGACGAGCCCGCGCTCCTCGGCGATGCGGAACAGCGTGCGCGCCTCTTCCAGATCGGTGGTGAGCGGCTTTTCCGAATAGACGTTCTTGCCCGCTTCGAGCAGCGCGCGGGTCAGCTCGAAATGGGCCTCGATGCTGGTGAGGTTGAGCACCAGCGTCACCGCGGGATCGTCGAGGATCGCCTGGAGATCGGGATAGACCGAGAAGCCGTAATAGTCGGACACCTTGGCCGAGCGCGCCAGGTCGATGTCGTACACGCCGCGCACGTCGATTTCCGGGTGCGCCCAGGCGGTGGTCATGTAATGGTCGAACACATAGCCGCAGCCGATGATGGCCACGCCCGTCTTGCCCGTGCTTTCGCCCTGCATCTTCATTTGCCCTGTCCCCCGATCCGTTCGCGCACTGTGTCCATGATTTCCATCACCGCGATGCTGTCGTCCAAGGTCATCTCCGGACTCTCCTTGAGCCCAGCAGCTAGGCAGCGGCCGACTTCCTCGACCTGATAGTGATAGCCGTTGCCGGCGAACAGCTGGCGGTCGACCTTGCCCCTGCGCGTGAGCAGGCCGTGGAGCTGCGACAATTTCTGCGGCAGCCCCTGTTCGCGGAGCAGCGCCTTGCGGCCGAGCCCGGTGTCGCTGCCCTTCCGCCGCGGGGTCATCCGCTGGAGCCGCACGCCATAAGGCCGAAAGATCGGGCCCTCGAACGCGACGCTGCCATGGGTGCCGCCGATCCGCAGCCCGTTGTCGCCGAGCGCGCGCAGGCTGGTGTTGACCGTCGCCACCACCCCGGCGGCGAAGCGCAGGCTGATCGCCGCGTCCTCCTCGACGCCGGTGTCGCCGATCCGGCCGAACGCCGCCACGCCCTCGGGCGCGCCGAACAGCCAGTGGAGCAGCGAGATCGGATAGACGCCGAGTTGGGCGAGCGCCCCGCCCCCGCGCTGCGGATCGAAGCTGGTGTTCGCAGCGTCCGGCTCGTTGGTGAAGCAGAAGGCGCCCTGCGCCTGCCGCACCTCGCCGATCGCGCCTTCGCGGACGAGGTCGCGCAGGCGGCGGGCGGCGGGATTGAAGCGGGTCCACATCGCTTCCATGCAGAACACGCCGTGCGCGCGGGCCGCATCGGCGATCCGGCGTGCCTCCGCCACCGAAGAGGCGAACGGCTTCTCGATCAGCACCGCCTTGCCCGCCTCGATACAGGCGATCGCGTGCCGCGCATGTTCGGAGGGCGGCGTAGCGATATAGGCGACATCGAAGGGCGACGCCGCGGTGACGCTGTCATAGCCCTCGGCCACCTCCGGAATGCCGAAGGCTTGGGCGAAGCGTCGGCCCGAGTCCGCGCTGCGCGAAACCACCAGGTGCGGCTTCGCACCGCGCGCATGAGGAAGACCCGAGACGAACTTCGCCGAAATCCCGCCGGTGCCAAAAATCGCCCAACGTGTGTCCACTACCGAATCCCCCAACATCGTTGCCGCGCAATGCACTGAAGCCGGGAATCCCAGCCCCGTTGCTGATAATGCTCGCGATTTCCACCAAAAGCAGCGACCGCGAATACGTTCCACAGGCGCATCGATTCCGGTGCGCAATTCGTTAACGGCATAGCAGGGAAGAACTTGCTGCGCTGCAAAATGTTCGACGGGACGAGTCCCGGATGCGATGGTACGCGTGCCGTAAAGCGCCGCGCCTTGACGGCGGAGTCCGCAGGCGCGATGATTCCGCCAAGTTTTTCCTTACAGATCCGGAGGCTGGGCGATGGCGTCCCGCGCAGAGGCGCCGCATTGGCGCGACACGATGAAGGCGGGCGTCCGTCGCGGCGGGTTCGTCCTGGCGGGCACGGCGCTGTTCGTGCTGACCGTCGCGCTCGTGCTGGCGCTGCTCAGCTACCATGCCTCCGATCCGGCGCTGAACACCGCCGCGGCGGGCCCTGCCCGCAACTGGCTGGGCCCGGTCGGCGCGTGGATCGCCGACATCCTCTACACGCTGGTCGGCCTGCCGGTGCTGCTGCTCGCCCCCGTTGGCCTGCTCGCGGCGCACCGGATGATGATCGACCGTCCGATCGAACGCCCGCGCCGGATGATAGGCAGCGCGCTCGCGGCCGCCGCGCTCGCCGCGATCGGGCTCGGGCTGCTGCATTTCGACTGGTCGCTGCCGCTCGACTGGCGGCTGCCCGCCGGCATGGGGGGCATGATCGGGCTGTCGATCGCGGGCGGCGTCGACTGGCTGATCGGGTTGGCGGGCGATCCCGCGGTGTCCTTCTGGGTCGGCCGCGGCATCGGCCTGCTGCTGCTGCTCGGCGGGCTGTGGCTGTGGTGGATGCGGCTGGAGTTCACCTCGCCCCTGCGCCTGTTCCGCATGCCGCGCTTCACCCGCTCGACCGGCAAGGATCGAATCGTCACCGCCCCCGAAGCCACGGGCTTCCGCGCCCGCCCGCAGACCGCGGCGGCATTCGACGAAGATCCGGACGCGGACGACGACCTGCCCTTCGATCGCGACCCGCCCCGCGCCGCGGAACCGCGCCGCGTGGTGGTGCCGGACAATCGCCCCGGCCCGGTGATCGCCGACCGCACCATCTCCACCGCGCCGGCCCGCGCCAAGCCGCCGGTGCAGGCCGCGCTCGACTTCAAGGACAGCTACCAGCTGCCCCCGCTCGACCTGCTGACCCCGCCCCCGGCCAACCGCACCGCCACGGTCGATAAGGCCGCGCTGGAGCGCAACGCCCGGCTGCTCGAAAGCGTGCTTGAGGACTTCCATGTGAAGGGCGAGATCGTCGAGGTCCGCCCCGGGCCCGTCGTCACCATGTACGAGCTGGAGCCGGCGAGCGGCATCAAGGCCAGCCGCGTGATCCAGCTGGCCGACGACATCGCCCGCAACATGAGCGCGATCTCCGCCCGCGTCGCCACCATCCCCGGCCGCACCGTGATGGGCATCGAGCTGCCCAATGCGACGCGCGAAGGCGTGAGCCTGCACGAGCTGATCGGCAGCCAGCAGTTCGAGGAACAGGGCGCTACCCTGCCGGTGGTGCTCGGCAAGAACATCGCCGGCGAGCCGGTGATCGCCGACCTCGCGCCGATGCCGCACCTGCTCGTCGCGGGTACCACCGGCTCGGGCAAGTCGGTGGGGCTGAACTGCATGATCCTGTCGCTGCTCTACCGGCTGACGCCCGAGCAGTGCCGGCTGATCATGATCGATCCGAAGATGCTGGAACTCAGCATGTACAAGGACATCCCCCACCTCCTCGCCGATGTGGTGACCGATCCGCCCAAGGCGGTGCGCGCGCTCAAATGGGCGGTGGAGCAGATGGAGGATCGCTACCGGATGATGGCCTCGGTCAACGTCCGCAGCCTGGCGAGCTACAACGACAAGGTCCGCACCGCCAAGGCCAAGGGCCAGACGCTCGGCCGCAAGGTGCAGGTCGGCTACGATCCGGAGACCGGCAAGCCGATCTACGAGGAAGAGACGCTCGACCTGCAGGTGCTGCCGCTAATCGTCGTCATCGTCGACGAGCTCGCCGACCTGATGATGACCGCGGGGAAGGAAGTCGAATTCCTGATCCAGCGGCTGGCGCAGAAGGCGCGCGCGGCGGGCATCCACCTGATCATGGCGACGCAGCGCCCCTCGGTCGACGTCATCACCGGCGTGATCAAGGCCAATTTGCCGACGCGGATCAGCTTCCACGTCACCTCGAAGATCGATTCGCGCACCATCCTCGGCGAACAGGGCGCCGAGCAGCTGCTGGGCAAGGGCGACATGCTCTACATGTCCGGCGGCAAGGGCATCACCCGCGTCCACGGTCCCTTCGTCAGCGACGACGAGGTGCAGGCTGTCACCGATTTCTGGCGCGCGCAGGGCGCCCCCGATTACATCTCGGCGGTCACCGAGGAACCCGAGGACGGCGGCTTCACCCTCGAAGGCGCGCCCGACGGGGAGGACAGCCCCGAGGAGCAGACCTATCGCCGCGCGGTGCAGCTGGTGGCGGAGAGCCAGAAGGCCTCGACCTCGTGGCTGCAGCGCCAGCTGCGCGTCGGCTACAACTCGGCGGCGCGGCTGATCGAGCGGATGGAGCGCGAGAATCTCGTCTCCAAGCCCGACCATGTCGGCCGCCGCGAGGTGCTGATGGATACCGACGGGCGGCCGCTCTAAGGGGATCCGTAACGGGATCGAATCGGGTGGGGTACGGGTTCACAGCCCGTTCAAGCCCCGCCCGCTACCCGGGCGACCAGCAATTCGGAGACTTTTCCCGTGTTTTCCCGTTCCATGGCCCTGTCGCTGCTCGCTGCGCCGCTGCTCGTGGCCGCCGCGCCGGCGCCCGAGCTGGATCAGGTCCAGCAGCATCTCAAGGCGGTCACCAGCATGACTGCGGACTTCACCCAGGAGGACCGCAACGGCCGTGTCGTGGCGGGCACGATGACGCTCAAGCGCCCGGGCAAGATTCGCTTCCAGTATGAGAAGGGCGTGCCGCAGCTGATCGTCGCCGACGGCAGCAGCCTCTATTTCATCGACTATCAGGTGCGCCAGGTGCAGCGCTGGCCGATCGGCAACTCGCCGCTGCGCGTGCTGCTCGATCCGAACCGCGACATTACCGGCTATGCGAGCGTGAAGCCCACCGCCGATCCGCGCATCGTCTCGGTCGAGGTGCACGACAACAAGCATCCCGAATATGGCCGCATCACCCTCGTCTTCCAGAAGGACGCGGCGGCGCCGGCGGGCCTCAAGCTGCAGGGCTGGGTCGCGCTCGACGCGCAGAACAACCGCACTACGATCCGGCTGAGCAACCAGCGCTTCAACGCGCCCGTGGCCGATTCGAGCTTCCGCTGGACCGATCCGCGTCCCCAGGGCCGCACGCACTAATTTCGTTTTCTGTGCAATCGTTCATCCAAGCGACAGGTTCGCGAGTCTAAGAGCGTAGTGCGGATGGGGTTTTTGCCCGGGATTTTTCCCCCTGTTGCCCGGGCCTGGTACCCCTTCCCGCCTGCGTGACGAACGCTAGGTCGGCCCTCGCTCCATTGCCCCCGGAGCGGGGGCCTTTCCTTTTCCGGTATAGGGTGGTCTGGCGCTCTTCCGAAGAATCGCTACATCGGCGCGCGTGAAGATCGCCTCCTGGAACATCAACTCCGTCCGCTTCCGCATCGCCATCGTCGAGCAGTTTCTGCGCGAGGAAGCCCCCGACATCCTGTGTCTCCAGGAGACCAAGGTGATCGACGGCGACTTCCCAGAGGCGCCGTTCCACGCGCTGGGCTACGCCCACGTTATCAAGCACGGCCAGCGGATGCACCACGGCGTCGCGATCGTCTCTCGCGTACCGCTGGTTGAGGATGACCGGCTCGACTGGCAGGCCAACCAGGAAGCGCGGCATGTCGGCGTGCGGCTGCCGAACGGCGTCCGGCTCGAAAATGTCTACGTCCCCGCCGGCGGCGACGTGCCCGATCGGGAGGTGAACCCCAAGTTCGGCCAGAAGCTAGATTTCGTCCAGCGGATGACCGAATGGTCCGAGGCGCTGGCCGTGCCGACGATCCTCACCGGCGACTTCAACATCGCCCCGCTCGAATCGGACGTGTGGAGCCACAAGCAGCTGCTCGACGTCGTCAGCCACACGCCCATAGAGGTGGCGGCGCTCGGGCGGCTGCAGGCGGCGCATGGCTGGGTCGACCTGGGCCGCAAGTTCATCCCCGCGCCCGCCCGCTATTACAGCTGGTGGAGTTACCGCGCCAAGGACTGGGCCGCCTCCGATCGGGGGCGGCGGCTCGACCATATGTGGGCCAGCCCCGAGGTTGCGGACAAGGCGGTGGCGCACAAGGTATGCGAACCGTGCCGCTCCTGGCTCAAGCCCTCGGACCATGTGCCGATCGTGACGGAGTTCGACTTTTGAGCAACGCCCGCGCCGCCGCCGAAGCCGTCGATGCGCTGCGTCGCGGCTGGCCGATCGCGATTCGGGGCGCGGAAGGCACGCTCCAGCTGCTGGCGATCGAGACCGGCGACGGCGCGCGGCTCGCGGCGTTCGATCCCGCCGGCACCGCGCCCGTGCTGCTATCGGCCGGCCGCGCCACGACGCTCAAGCTCGCCAACCAGCGCGACGCGGCGACGCCCGACGCGCCGGTGCTGGTCGAGCGGGTCGATTGGCTCGATTTCGATGCGGCGACGGCGCTGGCCGACCCGCAGTTCGATCTGGCAACGCCGCTCAAGGGCCCCTTCCGCGCGATTCCGGTGGTGCAGCCCGATGCCGCGACGGCGGCGCTGCGATTGGCGCGGATCGCCGGGCTGCTCCCTGCCTTCTTCGTGCTCGAAGGCGACGCCCAGCACGCGATCACCCTCGCCGATATCGACGCGCACGAGGATGCCGATCGCCTGCGCATCGTCGGCCGCGCGCGGCTGCCGGTAGAGGCCGCCGAGGATGCTGAGATCGTCGCCTTCCGCACCGACGAGATGCCCGGCGAGCATATCGCGCTGCTGATCGGCCAGCCCAATGGCGAGGCACCGCTGGTGCGGCTCCACAGCGAATGCCTGACCGGCGACATGCTCGGCAGCCTCAAATGCGATTGCGGGCCGCAGCTCAAGGCGGCGATCGCGGAGATTTCCAAGAACGGCTGGGGCATCCTGCTCTATCTGCGCCAGGAAGGGCGCGGGATCGGCCTGATCAACAAGCTGCGCGCCTATGCGCTGCAGGACCAGGGCTTCGACACGGTCGACGCCAACACCCGGCTCGGCTTCGCGATCGATGCACGCAACTTCCGGGTGGCGGCGCGGATGCTGGACCTGCTCGGCCAGCCGCGCATCCGGCTGCTCACCAACAATCCGCAAAAGGTGGAGACGCTGCGCGCCGCGGGCGTCGACGTGCTGGAGCGCGTGCCGCACGTGCTGCCGGCGAACCCGCACAATGCACGGTATCTGGCGACCAAGCGGGATCGGACCGGGCACGAGTTCTAAGGTACCGCCGGGGAGCGCCCCATCACCAGCAAGGGCTGAAAACAGCCGAGGATCAGGCGCTTGGCGTCGAAGGGCGGCGTGCCGGCGGAGTCCATCCGCGGGTCCTCGTGCATCCGCTGCTCCGCTTCCTCGAACATCGCCTTGTCCGGCCACACCTGCCAGGCAAGGACGATCCGCTCCCCCGCGCGCGCGGCGACTGCCTTGCGGAAATCGGTGACGCTGCCGTCGGGAATGAAATCCTCCCAGCTCTCCACGATCTCCATACAGCCATATTCTCGGAAGAAGGCGGCGCTGCTCTCCGCCCATTGGCGATATGCCTCATAGGCATTCTCAGGCACCGGAATGACAAGGCCGCAGACATACATGTCGTCGCTCCTTCGTTAGTTCGCGGCGTGGAGACGCCGCCGAATGTCGGCATAGGAGGCGCGTATCAGCGCGGCGAGCGCCGCCTCGTCGGGTGTCCGGATCGGCAGCAGCTTGACGTGCCGCACGCGTTTGCCGTTCCCCTGCAGCAAGCCGGCGGGATCGGGCAGGTTCGCGCCGAAGAAAAAGCCGATACTGGCGTGCGCCGCATAGGCGTCGACATAGGCGAACGCCGCATCTTGGCCGCAGAAGGTGGGGCGGCCATCGTGGATCAGCGCGCCCACATCATTGCCGCACGCATATAGCCGTTCGCGCCATGGTTGCAGGACCCCACGCAAAGGATCCCCCTGCGCGAACCAGGCCTCAACCGCAGGATCGTGCCTGCGCACGCCCGGAAAGCGGAACAGCTCGTCCATGGGCGATATTCTGCCACGCCGGAGCGGCGCCGCCAATTGCCGTGCGCGTCAGCCGATCAGCCCGGCGACCTCGTCGAAATCCTGCGCGATGTGCTGCACGCCCAGCGCCTTGAGCCGCTCGCCGTGATCGGCCGCACAGTGCGACCCGGCGCACAGCCCGATCACCGTCGCGCCCGAGGCGACCGCGCCCTTCACCCCCACCGGCGAATCCTCCAGGATCACGCAATCCGCGATCGGAACGCCCAGCGCCGCGGCGGCGTGGAGGTAGAGGTCCGGTGCGGGCTTGCCGTTGGCGACATGCTCGCGACCGCTGAACAGCTTGTCGCCGAACAGGTCGCGGACGCCGAGATGGCGGAGATGGATGTCGAGCCAATGGGTCGGGCTGGACGAGGCGATCGCCTTGGGCAGGTCGGCAGGCAGGCTCTCCAGGAAGCGGAGCGCGCCCGCGACCGCCGGCAGCCCTTCGGACAGCGCACGCGCATCTTCCTCGGCCCGGGCCTCGTGAAACCCCTCCGGCACGGGTCGGCCGATCCAGTGTTCGATCGCCGCCAGGAAATCGGCGCCGGCCAGCCCCATGAAGTTTGCCATCGAATGTTCGGGCGTGGTCGGGTGGCCGATGCTGGTCAGATAGTCGGCGATCTGCTTGTTGCCGGCATATTCGCTCTCCAGCAGCACGCCGTCGAAGTCGAAGAGTATGCCGGCGAAGCGCACCGGGATCGTGGTGGGCAAGCCCGTCATCGCGTTCATCCGCGGTCTCCAAACAGCGCCGTGCCGACGCGGATATGGGTGGCGCCGAGCGTCACCGCGGTCTCGTAATCGCTCGACATGCCCATGCTGAGACCCTCCAGCCCATGGTCGCGCGCCAGCTTGGCGAGCAGCGCGAAATAGGGTGCGGCTTCTAGGCCCGCAGGCGGCACGCACATCAGCCCGGCAACCGGTAGATTGGCTGCTCGCGCCTCCGCGAGCAGCGCCGGCAGCTCGGCCACCGGGCAGCCGCCCTTTTGCGGCTCGTCGCCGATATTGACCTGGAGGAAGCAGGCCGGGCGGCGATCGGCCTTGTCCATCGCCTTGGCGAGCGCGGTCACCAGCGAAGGGCGGTCGACGCCGTGGATCACGTCGAACAGTGCCACGGCTTCGTCGGCCTTGTTCGACTGGAGCTGGCCGACCAGGTGGAGTTCGATACCCGGCGTCGCTTCGCGCAGCTGCGGCCATTTGCCCTGGGCTTCCTGGACGCGGTTCTCGCCGAACACGCGCTGGCCGGCGTCGATCAGCGGCTGGATCGTCGCGGCATCGTGGGTCTTGGAGACCGCGATCAGGGTGATGTCGGCGGGCTTGCGGCCGGCGATATTGGCGGCGCGGGCGATCGCGGTCTGCACCGCGGCGAGCCGCTGGCTGGCATCGTCTTGAAGCATGGGCCGCGCTATAGGCATGGCGATGCCGACCCGCCACCCCCCAATCCCGCGCCTGTGGCTGATGACCGACCCGCGGCTGGGCGATGCGCTATGGACGGCGCTGGCGCGGCTGCCGCGCGGTAGCGGGGTGATCTTCCGGCATTACCAGCTTCCGGTTACCGAGCGGCGCGCACTGTTCGCCCGCATCGCCAAGGTGGCGCGGCGGCGTGGGCTGGTGTTGCTGCGCGCGGGTGCCGAGCCGATGCGAGGCGAGATCGGCACCCATGGACGGCGCGGGTGCGGGCTGACCACCTGGCCGGTACATTCGCGGTGCGAAGCGATCGCCGCGATCCGCGCGGGCGCCGATGCACTGCTGGTCTCGCCCGTCTTCCAGACCCGCTCGCATCCCGGCGCACCGGTACTTGGCCCGGCGCGATTAGGCTTGCTGGTTCGGGGGCTGAAGGTGCCGATCATCGCCCTCGGCGGCATGGACGCGCACAACGCCAGGCGTCTCAAGCTGCTAGGCATCCACGGCTGGGCGGCGATCGATGCCTGGACCCGTTAGCCGGGCCCAAAGGATCAGAAGTGGAAGGCCGTGCCGATATAGATCGACTGGCTGTCGCGACGCGTGTCCTCGTTGAACTGCGTCAGGCGATCCCGCTCGCTCTTGTAGCGCACGCCCGCGGTCACATCGAGGCGACGCGACACGGCATAGGAGCCGCCGAGATCGAACGAATAGCTAGGCTTGTCGCCGATCAGCACCGGGGTACCCGCCAGCGGACGATCCTCGCTCGCGGCGATCCGGCCGCTCAGGCGCTTGCCGGCATAGCTGAGTGCCACTTCGGAGCGGTCGCGGCTGCCGGGCTGGGTGTTCGCCATGTCGATATGGGTCACGTCACCCGAGACGGCGAAGCGACGCCAGCCCACCGCGACGCCCAGATTATAGGCGATCGGCGCGAGGCTGACCGATGCCGGCTTGGCGGTGGCGGTACGGCTCGCCAGTTCCACCGCACGGTTCGTGCTGGCACGGACCGCGACGTTGACGCCGCGGGTCGAGCCGGTGCGCGACTCGGCCGGGGTGAAGCGGAAGCCCGCGCCGTTCATCCCGCTGCGCGCCAGCATGGCGGCGAGCTTGGGATCGGCGGATGCAGGCGTGAACCCGCCGGCGACCTGCGCCAGGGGTGCGGGGCGAACGGCCGCCTTCAAAGCGCGGTCTCGTTCCTGTGCCTGGAGCGTGGGCGCGACGAGGAGCCCGGCAGCGCAGAGCGCCCCCAGCCCAAGTCCCGACATCCAACGTACCAAGCGCATTTGCATACCTCTCTAATGGTTGCCCCTACCATGGAATCAAAGCGACGTTCCACCGGTGGCAGCAATTTTCCCGGAGTGTTGCACGCAACCCACAGAATCGTACCAGCTGCGACCAATCGGATACCAGCGCGTCGGCCTTGCTCCCGCCACATCCCGCCCTATAGATGCAGGCACTCATTCCCTTGCCGGTAGGAAGTACGACGTCCATGAACCGCCTGTTGCGCTTTGCGATCCTGGGGTCGCTCGCTGTTTCCGCCTCCGCCTGCAGCCATCACAAGAAGGGCGTGAACGCGGATCTGGCGGCGTCGAAGGTGACGACGATCGGCGTCAACGCCTATCTGTGGCGCGCCACGCTGGACACGCTGAGCTTCATGCCGCTGCTCCAGACCGATTCGAACGGCGGCGTGATCGTCACCGACTGGTATGTGAACCCCAACGTCCCCACCGAGCGGATGAAGGTGACGGTGACCGTGCTCGACCAGGATCTGCGCGCCGATGCGCTGCGGGTCGCGGCGCTGCGCGAAGTCAACCGCAACGGCGCCTGGGTCTCGGCACCCGTGCAGGCCGCCACCGTCCAGAAGCTCGAGGACATCATCCTGACCCGTGCACGCGACCTGCGCCGCGCGGCCGTCGCGACCAACTAATCGGAATCCCATAATGGCGTCACGCTTCAATCCCTTGAAGGCGGACGCGGCGTGGCAGAAGGCGTGGGAGGAAAACCGCACCTTCGCCGCCCGCGACGATTCGCCCAAGCCCAAGTCCTATGTGCTCGAGATGTTCCCCTATCCCTCGGGGCGCATCCATATGGGCCATGTGCGCAACTACACGATGGGCGACGTGCTGGCGCGCTTCCGCCGGATGAAGGGCATGGAAGTGCTCCATCCGATGGGCTGGGACGCCTTCGGGATGCCCGCCGAAAATGCCGCGATGGAAAAGAATGTCCATCCGGGCGCCTGGACCCGCCAGAACATCGCGACGATGAAGGCGCAGCTCAAGCGCCTGGGCTTCGCGCTCGACTGGACGCGCGAGATCGCCACCTGCGAGCCCGACTATTACGGCCAGGAACAGGCGCTGTTCCTCGACCTCTATGAGGCCGGGCTGGTCTATCGCAAGGAAAGCGCGGTCAACTGGGACCCGGTCGACATGACCGTGCTCGCCAACGAGCAGGTGATCGACGGACGCGGCTGGCGCTCGGGCGCGCTGGTCGAGCGGCGCAAGCTCAACCAGTGGTTCCTCAAGATCACCGATTTCGCCGACGACCTGCTCGAAGGGCTGAAGGGCCTCGAGCATTGGCCGGACAAGGTGAAGCTGATGCAGGAAAACTGGATCGGCAAGTCGGAAGGCCTGCAGTTTACGTGGGAGTTGTCCAACGGCGAAGGGCTGACCGTCTACACCACGCGGCCCGACACGATCTTCGGCGCGAGCTTCGTCGCGATCGCGGCGGACCATCCGATCGCGCAAGCCCTCGCCGCGGGCAACCCCGAGGTGCAGGCGTTCATCGAGCGCTGCAAACAGGGCGGCACCACCGCGGCCGAGCTGGAGACGCAGGAAAAGCTCGGCTGGAACACCGGGCTCACCGCGCAGCATCCGTTCGACGCGGACTGGCAGGTGCCGGTCTATATCGCGAACTTCGTGCTGATGGACTATGGCACCGGCGCCGTGTTCGGCGTGCCGGCGCATGACCAGCGCGACTTCGAATTCGCGACCAAGTACGACCTGCCGATCCGCCGCGTTGTCTCCGAAGGCGACAAGACCGCGCCTGCGTTCGATGGCACCGAGGCCTATACTGGCCCCGGCACGCTGGTGAATTCGCACTTCCTCGACGGCCTCGACGTCGTCGATGCCAAGCGCGAAGTCATCCGCCGCGCCGAGGATGGCGGCTGGGGCACCGGCAGCACCGTGTGGCGCCTGCGCGACTGGGGCGTGAGCCGCCAGCGCTATTGGGGCACCCCGATCCCGATCATCCATTGCGAGGATTGCGGCCCCGTCGGCGTGCCCAAGGACCAGCTGCCGGTCTCGCTCCCCGAGGACGTCTCGTTCGACGTTCCCGGCAACCCGCTGGACCGCCACCCGACGTGGAAGCATGTCGACTGCCCGACCTGCGGCAAGCCCGCGCGGCGCGAGACCGACACGCTCGACACCTTCGTCGATTCGAGCTGGTATTTCCTGCGCTTCGCCAGCCAGCCTGCGGACAAGCCGTTCGACAAGGCGGTGGCCGAGCAGTGGCTGCCGGTCGGCCAGTATATCGGCGGCGTCGAGCATGCGATCCTGCACCTGCTCTACGCCCGCTTCTTTACCCGCGCGCTGCGCCATATCGGTCGCATCGACGTTGCCGAGCCCTTCGCTGGCCTGTTCACCCAGGGCATGGTCACGCACGCCAGCTATTATCAGCTCGAAGAGCATGAGGGGCTGGAGCGGAAGGTGTATTTCGAGCCGACCCAGGTCTCGTTCCGCGCCGATGGCTCCGCCTATCTGACCGACACCGGCGCCGAGATTACCGTCGGCCGCGTCGAGAAGATGTCGAAGTCGAAGAAGAACACCGTCGACCCGACCGAGATCGTCGACCAGTACGGCGCCGACGCGACCCGCTGGTTCGTGCTCTCCGACAGCCCGCCCGAGCGCGACCTGGAGTGGAGCGAAAGCGGCATCGAAGGCGCGTGGCGCTTCGTCAACCGGCTGTGGCGCCTGTTCGACGGGCTGGAGAACGCGGAAGGCGAGGACAAGGACCTCGACCGCAAGCTACATCGCACCATCGCCGGCGTCGCCGAGGATATCGAGGCGCTGACCTTCAACAAGGCCGTCGCCAAGCTCTACGAGCTGACCGCGGCGATCGAGAAGGCCAAGCCCTCCGCCTCGCGCACCGCCGCGATCCGCGCGCTGGTCCGCGTCGTGGCGCCGATGGTGCCGCACATCGCCGAAGAGGCCTGGGCCGCGATGGGCGAAGCCGGCATGATCGCCGATGCCGAATGGCCTGCGGTCGATCCGGCGCTGCTGGTCGATGACGAAGTGACGATCGCGGTGCAGGTCAACGGCAAGCTGCGCGACACGCTGGTGATGCCGAAGGGCGCGGCCAAGGACGTGGTCGAGGCCGCGGCACTTGCGTCGGACAAGATCGTTCGGCTGCTCGAAGGCAACGCACCGCGCAAGATCATCGTGGTGCCCGATCGATTGGTGAACATCGTCGCATGAACAAGACCGTCGCCCTGCTCGCCCCCCTCGCCCTCGCGCTGTCCGCGTGCGGGCTGCATCCGATGTACCAGGGGGGCAGCGGCGGCGCGGTCGCGACGACGCTCTCGGCGGTCGAGGTCGCGCCGATCGAAGGCCAGTCGGGCTGGCTGATGTCCAACGCGCTCAAGGACCGGCTCGCGAACAATGGCGGCGCGGCGGCCTATCGGCTCGAAGTGAAGCTGGACGACCAGATCATCGGCCTGGGCGTGCGGCGCGACGACTCGGTCTCGCGCGAGCGGCGGACGCTGCGCGCGCGCTACCAGCTGATCGACCTGCGCAATGGCCAGGTGGTGCTCGACGCCACCGCCGGATCGGATGCGGGCATCGACGTGGTCGGCTCCGAATATGCGACGATCGCGGCGGAGAAATCGGCGCTCGAACGACTCTCGGGCATCGTCGCCGACCAGATCGTCGCGCGGCTGGCGCGGACGGTGCGCGAGGGCGGCGCGCGGCCCCAGTGAAGGCCAATGCGGGCCAGATCCGGGCGGCGGTAGAAGCGCCCCGGCCCGATACCCGGCTCTACCTGCTCCACGGCCCCGACGAAGCGGGCGCTGCCGATCTCGCCCAGCGGCTCGGCAAGGCGCTGGGGCCGGATGTGGAGCGCATCGACATCGACATGAAGATGCTGCGCGACCAGCCCGGGCTGCTCGCCGACGAGGCGGCATCGCTCTCGCTGTTCGGGGGCGCACGCTACATCCGCGTTTCCAACATCGAGGAAGGCGCGGCCGAGGCGATCGCGCTGCTGCTCGGCGCAGAGCGCGCGGGCAACCCGGTGGTGGCGATCGGCCCGAATCTCAAGGCGAGCGGCAAGCTGGTCAAGGCAGCGATCGCCGCGCCGACCGCGATGGCCTTTGCCTGCTATGTCCCCGAGGGCGCGGGTGCCGCGCAGCTCGCCGGCACGATCGCGCGCGAGCATGGCCTGCGCCTCACCGGCGACGTGCCGCACCGGATGGCGGCGGCCGCCAATGGCGACCGGGCGATCCTCACCCGCGAAATCGAGAAGCTGGCGCTGTTCCTCGATGCCGATTCCGAGCATCCCCGCGATGCCGACGGCGCGGCGCTCGACGCGATCGGTGCGGATCTCGGCGAAGGCGAGCTGTTCGGCGCGATCGAGGCGATTCTCGACGGCCGCGTGGCCGAAGTCGGCGAGGAACTGGCCAAGCTCGGCGAAGGCGGCGGCTCGGCGATTCCGCTGATGCGCCAGCTGGTCCGCCGGCTGATGACGCTGGCGGAACTCCGCGCCGAGATGGACCAGGGCGCCAGCGTCGACGACGCGATGGAGCGCCACCGCGTGTTCTTCAAGGAACGCCCCGCCACCGGCCGCGCGCTCCGCCGCTGGGGGGCTCCGCAGATCGCCCGCGCGATCGAGCGGGTGCGGACCGCCGAGCGGGCGATGATGTCCTCGGGCAGCGCGGGGGAATTGCTGGCGGAAGTGGAATGCGTGGCGATCGCCCGGGCCGCTGCAAGAGCGAAGGGCTGAAAAGATCCTCCCCGGAACGGGGAGGGGGACCAAGACGCGCAGCGGCTTGGTGGAGGGGGAGCGCAGCGAAGGACGTCCCTTGTGGAGATCCCCCTCCACCACCGCCTGCGGCGGCGGTCCCCCTCCCCGTTCCGGGGAGGATCTAGGGATTCCCTTCCGACGCCCGGCATGCTTCAAGCCCCAGCATGCGTCATCTCGCCCTGCCCGCCCTGCTCGTCCTCCCCATCACCGCCCATGCCCAGCAGGCCGTGCTGTTCGACGGCCGCTCCACCGCGACCATCGTCCATGACGAGGCGACCTCTGCGAAGCTCGCCGGCGAGCTGCTCGCCCGCGACATCGGCAAGCGCGCGGGCAAGACCCCGCTCGTGGCGAGCGACCTCGCCGCCTGCAGCAAACTCTGCGTCGTCATCGGCCAGAAGGACTCCGCACTGGTCCGCGCAGTCGCCGCGGATGCGAAGGTCGATCTCACCGCGCTGAACGGCCAGTGGGAACGCTATATCCGCGTTCTCGCGCCCTCGAAGCAGCATCCCGGCCACGCCTATCTGCTGATCGCCGGCTCCGACCCGCGCGGCGCGATCTGGGGGACGGTGGACCTCAGCCGCGCGATCGGCATTTCGGCCTGGGAATGGTGGGCCGACGTGGCCCCGCGCCATGCCGACCGGCTGGTCGTCGACGGCCGCCGCCTGCTCTCCGACGCGCCGTCGGTCCAGTATCGCGGCATCTTCCTCAACGACGAGGATTGGGGCCTCCAGCCCTGGGCGGCCAAGACCTATGAGCCCGAAACCGGCGATATCGGCCCCAAGACCTATGCGCGCGTGTTCGAGCTGATGTGGCGCTTGAAGGCCAACATGATCTGGCCGGCGATGCACGAAAGCACCAAACCCTTCTACCAGATCCCCGGCAATGCCGAGATGGCCAAAAATTATGCCATCGTCGTCGGCACCTCGCATGCCGAACCGATGATGCGCAACAACGTCCGCGAGTGGGACGAGAAGGCCGAGGGTCCGTTCAACTTCTTCACCAACCGCGACCTGATGGTCGACTATTGGCGGCGCCGGGTGGACGAAGTGAAGGGCTTCGAAAACGTCTACACCATCGGCCTGCGCGGCAAGCACGACTCCGCCCTGGAGGGCGCCAGGAGCCCCGAACAGGCGCTCGCCGCCACCACCCAGGCGATCGACCTGCAGCGCGGGCTGCTCGCCACCGCGCAGGGCAAGCCCGCGGACCAGGTGCCGCAGGTGCTCACCCTCTACAAGGAAGTGCTCGACGTCTATCGCAGCGGGCTCAAGGTGCCCGAGGACGTGACGCTCGTCTGGCCCGAGGACAATTACGGCTATCTCGGCCAGCTACCCACCGCCGCCGAGCGGGCGCGCAAGGGCGGATCGGGCCTTTACTACCACATCAGCTATTGGGGCAGGCCGCACGACTATCTGTGGCTGGCGACCACCCATCCGGCGCTGATCCGCGAACAGCTCGATCGCGCCTGGCAGACCGGCACGCGGAAACTCTGGGTCGTCAATGTCGGCGACATCAAGCCGGGCGAGGTGCTGACGAGCTACTTCCTCGATGTCGCCTTCGACGCCAAGCTGCTGGACAAGCCGGTGCGCGCGCAGCTGTACGACTGGGCGACCACGCAATTCGGCGCGCAGGGACCGGCCGTCGGCGACGTGCTGATGGACTATTACGACCTCGCCTGGGAGCGGAAGCCCGAGTTCATGGGCTTCAGCACCGTCGAGCCCGAAACCCCGATCCGCATCGGCGACTATGTGCGCACCGGCGGCGACGAGGCGCAGGCGCGGATCGCCCGCTATCAGGCGCTGCTCGACAAGGCCGAGGCGCAGGCGCGGATCGCCCGCTATCAGGCGCTGCTCGACAAGGCCGAGGCGCTGGCGGCTACCATGCCCGCCGACCGCCGCGATGCCTTCTTCCAGCTGGTGCTCTACCCGGTGCGCGGGGCGGCCAAGCTCAACGAGCGCAACCTCAAGCTCGATCTCGCCGCGCTCTATGCCCGCCAGGGCCGGGCCAGCGCCAACGCGCTTGCCGACCAGGCCCGCGCCGCGCACGCGACGATCGTCGCCGATACCGCTGCCTATAATGCCCAGAGCGGCGGCAAGTGGCGCGGCATCATGGATATGGCCCCGCGCCAGCTCGCGGTGTTCGCCGAGCCGCCCTATCCCAAGATCGATCTCGCACCGGTCGCCCCGTGCGGCGCCGATGCCCGCGCGCTCGCCTTTGCCCCCGGCAAGGCCGAGACCCGGTATATGACCGTCTATGGCAATGGCGCGGTGAGCGACTGGACCGTCGAGGGGCTGGAAGGCGTCGAGCTTTCCGCCCGCGCAGGGAGGCTCGACACGAGCAACGGCTACGAGATGCGTGTCTCGGTGAAGTATGACGGCGAGGGGCCGATCGCGGCGGGCAAGATCCGCTGCAACGGCGCGATGGTCTATCTCGAGCCGGTGCTCCAGCCCTTCCCCGCCGGCGACGCGACGCCCGAGGTAAACCACATCATTTCCCTAACCCCTGCCGACCTGAAACTGGCCGGCACGCCCTGGGAGCGAATCGCCGAACTGGGCTCGCGCGGCGCGGTACTGCGCAGCAAGCTCGACCTGCCTTCCACCGACAAGCCCGATGCCGCCGCCCCGCTCGCCCTGCCCTTCGTGCTCGGCAACAAGGGCGATGCCGAGCTCAAGATCGTCGCGCTGCCGGTCCATGCCCTCACCGCCGCGAACAAGCTGCGGATCGGCGTGCGGGTGGATGGCGGCGCGATCACCGTGCTCGATTACGAGACCCATGGCCGCAGCGACGAATGGAAGGCCAACGTCCTCTCCAACACCGCGGTCCGCACGCTCAAGCTCGGCCTGCTCGCCGCCGGTGCGCACCGGATCGAGGTGTTCGCGATGGACCCGGGCTTCCTGCTCGACCGGATCGACGTGCGCCTCGACGGCGCCCCCGATTATTACGGCGCGCCGCCGACCCGCTGAGCCGCCAGTTCGGCGGCGGCGACGTCGCGCAGCCGCCGGGCGACCTCGGGGTTGATCCCCAGATCCTCGGCGGCGCGTTCGCGCGGGCCCAGGCTGCGCGGATCGCGGCCGGTGATCGCGCCGAACTCGACCAGCGCCTCCAGATAATAGCCCTCGGCGCTGGCGTGATACTGATCCCAGGTCCACAGGCTGAACTGGCCCCAGGCAATGCCGTCATAGGGATTGGCATCGGCGAATCCGTCGCGGATCGCGCGGTTCCAGGCGGTGCCGATCGGCAGCACGCCGTGAATGCCAGTGCCGGGCGCTAGCCCCAGCCGGTTGGCCGCGAGCAGGTCTTCCGCCATCCGGTAGATCGAGGACCCGTGCCAATGGCCGCCCGGCCGATAGGTCTGGTCGGCGCGCGACCAGGTCGCGACGAGGTCCACCTGCGCCGCCGGGTTGCGGGCGTGGAACAGCGCTGCCAGTTCGCGCGCCGCCGCGAGATGCCGGGTGGGATCGCCCGGCCGCTCGGCATCCAGCGTGCTGAAGCCCTGCAGCACCACCACGTCCCAGCGTCGGTCGATCAGCGCACGGCGGTTGGCGAGGTGCCAGGCAAGATCCTTGCCGGGCGAGGTCTCCAGGCTCACCTGCCAGTCGAGCCCGGATTCGATCGCGAAGGTGCGGAACAGCGCGGGCACGCCGCCGATGCCCTCGCGGTTGAGGTCCATCACCCGGTCCGGTCGATAGCGCATCACCGGCGAATTGGCGCCGAAGGTGAAGCTGTTGCCGACGAACAGGATCGTCTTCGCCGCCGCGGGCAGCGTCCACAGGAGACAGGCGAGCGCGAGGGCGAAGCGGCGGGCAAAGGTCAGCATATCGTCCTCCTTACCCGCCCGCCCGCCTCTTTCACAATGACTTGCACCGCAAACGCTGTTCCCTATTCGTTCATCCGGCGGTATATCCGCGCCATGGCCGCCCCGCCCACCCGGAAGATCCTGCACATCGACATGGATGCGTTCTACGCCTCGGTCGAGCAGCGTGACGATCCGAGCTTGCGCGGCAAGCCGGTGGCGGTGGGATCGGCGGCGGCGCGCGGCGTGGTGGCGGCGGCGAGCTACGAGGCGCGGACCTTCGGGGTGCGCTCAGCCCTGCCCTCGGTCACCGCGCTGCGGCGCTGCCCCGACCTGATCTTCGTCCGCCCGCGCTTCGAGGTCTACAAGGCGGTGTCGCAGCAGATCCATGCGATCTTCGCCGACTATACCGACCTCATCCAGCCGCTGTCGCTCGACGAAGCCTATCTCGACGTGACCGAGGATCGCCGCGGGCTCGGCACCGCCTGGGCGACCGCCAAGGAGATCCGCGCGCGGATCCTGGCGGAGACCGGGCTCACCGCCTCGGCCGGAGTCTCGTACAACAAGTTCCTCGCCAAGCTCGCCTCGGACCATCGCAAGCCCAACGGCCAGTTCGCGGTGACGCCCGAGATGGGCGCCGCCTGGGTGGAGACGCTGCCCGTCTCGCGCTTCCACGGCGTGGGGCCGGTCACCGCCGCCAAGATGCAGCGGCTGGGAATCGAGACCGGCGCGGACCTGCGCGCCAAATCGCTCGACTTCCTCCAGCAGCATTTCGGCAGCAGCGCCGAATGGTATCACCAGATCGTCCGCGGCATCGACGAGCGGCCGGTGAACCCCAATCGCGAGCGCAAGTCCTCGGGCTCGGAGACCACTTTCAGCCGCGACCTGACAGAGGATGCCGAGATCGAGGCAGCGGTGCTGGGCCAGGCCGACGATGTTTGGGAATGGTGCGAGCGCACCCAGGGCTTCGGCCGCACCGCCACTGTGAAGATCAAATATGCCGATTTCCAGATCATCACCCGCAGCCGCAGCCACACCGCGCCGATCACCAGCCGCGAGCAGCTCCACGCCGCGAGCATCGCACTTCTGCGATCGGTGCTGCCGACGCCCAAGGGCATCAGGCTGGTGGGGGTGACCGTCTCCAATTTCGAGCGCGGGCTGGCCGAACCGCTTCCCTTGTTCGGTCATGCCGACATCGCGTAACCGGCGCAATTTCAACACCCTGCACCTTCGGGCGCAAGGAACCCGGTCTGCCGGTCGCGCGCTTTCCTGCCACAACGAACAGGGGAAGCAGGATGGATCCGAAGGGGCGCGACGCGCGCAGCCCATGGGCAATGCCCTGGGCCGGCTGGAAGTCCGTGCTGTGGCGCAGCTGGAACGAGTCGAGCGACGACAATATCGGGCTGATCGCCGCCGGCGTGGCCTTCTACGGCTTCCTCGCGCTGGTGCCGCTGCTCGGCGCGGTGGTGCTCAGCTATGGGCTGATCGCCGATCCGGTGACCGTGCTGCACGACGTGCGCGCGCTTTCCACCATCCTGCCGCACGACATCGCCGCGGTGGTGGGCGACCAGCTGCTCGGCCTGGTCCACAGCCCGGATGGCCAGAAGGGCTTCGGCATCCTGATCGCGCTGGGCATCGCGCTGTTCGGCGCGCGCAACGGCGCCGGGGCGATCATCGCCGCGCTCAACATCGCCTATGAGGAGAAGGAAAAGCGCAACTTCCTCTGGGTGAACCTCACCGCGCTGGCGATCACGCTGGGCGCGGTGCTGGCGGCGGTGCTCGCAGCGGTGGCGATGACCGCGCTAGGTGCGCTCGACAGGCTGCTGCCCTTCGCCCCCGGTGCGCTGCTCGTCGTCGGCAAGGTGGTGAGCCACGCGCTGCTGATGGTGGCAGGCGTGGCAGGCGCGGCGGCGCTCTATCGCTTCGGTCCCTCGCGGGCGCAGCCGCGCTGGGCTTGGATCACGCCGGGATCGCTGTTCGCGGCGCTGGCATGGTTGGGGCTGACGCTCGGCTTCGGCGCCTATGTCCGCTATATCGGGCGCTATGACGCGACCTACGGCGCGCTCGGCACGATCGTCGCGCTGCTCACCTGGCTGTACATCTCCGCCTATATCCTGCTGTTCGGCGCCGAGCTGAACGCCGAGCTCGAGCACCAGACCACGCACGACACCACCACCGGCGCGCCCCAGCCGCTCGGCCAGCGTCGCGCCTGGGTGGCGGACAACGTCGCCGAGTGACATCCGGCAACGGCTCGTCGCGCGGGCGGTGGCCCTTCCCCGCCCGCTTCCCCTATAGCGGCGCGATGCCTCGCCTTCCCCTGATCCCGCTGCTGCTGGCGCTGCTCTGCGCCGCGCTCCCCGCCCAGGCCCAGCAGAACGCCTTCGACCTGGTCGGGCCGGACCTGAAGCTGAGCGTCACGCGCGGGAGCACGACGCTGCCGATCGGCGCGGTGCCCTCGCTCCAGCCGGGCGACAAGGTGACCGCGGAGGCGGCGCTGCCCCCCGACCAGGCCGCGCATTATCTGCTGGTCGTCGCCTTCCTGCGCGGCGCGACCAACCCGCCGCCCAAGGACTGGTTCTTCGTCGCCGAAACCTGGCGCAAAAAGAAGAACAAGCTCGAACTCACCGTCCCGGAGGGCGCCGAACAGGCGGTGCTGCTGCTCGCGCCCGATACCGGCGGCGGGTTCGATGCGGTGCGTGACGCGGTGCGCGGTCGCCCCGGCGTGTTCGTGCGGGTGGCGCAGGACCTGTTCCAGGCCTCGCTCGACCGCGCGCGGCTCGATGCGTTCGTCACCGCCATCGCGCGAATTGGCGATACCGCGCCCGAGCGGCTCGCCACCGCCGCGCCGGTGCTCGCCAATGCGCTGCGGATCAAGCTCAACGCCGAATGCCTGTCGCGGCCGCGCGGGCTGCAGGCGGCCTGCCTCACGCAGAATCGCGATTCGCTGGTGCTGCAGACCCAGCGCGGCACCACGCTGGCCGAGACGCTGACCGGCACTCCCGCCGACCTCGCCTACAGCATCGCCGCGACGCCCCAGGCGGGCGGCGGCTATTACAGCTCGTATATCGGGCTGGCGCGCGACGTGGCCAAGCTGTTCGGCGCGTTCCGCAGCCCGCAATATCAGTATCTGCCGGCGCTGGCCCTCGGTCGCGGCGACACGCTGAAGCTGCTGCTCAACGCCGCGCCCTCGTTCCAGAGCCCGCGCTCGGTGCTCGCCGCGCCGCTGCCGCCGATCGGACCCGCCACCCCGCCGATCTGGCAGGCGGGCGGGCCGACGCCGGTGTGCCTCGCCAAGCCCGATCTGGTGCTGCCGCTGGAGGACGCGCCCTTGCTCTACGCTACCGATTTCGGGCGCTCGCTGTCGGTGCGGGTGACCAGCAACGAAGGCGCGACCCGCGACTTCGCCGTGCTGCCCGATGTCGAGAAGGGCGGCGTGAAGCTGGACGGCGCGGTGCCCGCGGACTTGGGCACCGTATCCAACGCGGTGCTGCAGGGCCGCTGGGGCTTCGACACCTTCACCGGCCCGCGGCTGCCGGTGCAGCTGGACAAGATGGGCGCGTGGCGCGCGGTGCCGGACAGCAATGTCGTGGTCGGGCGCGAGCATCCGCTGGTGCTGCGCGGCGGCGCGGCCTTCTGCGTCAGCCAGATCGCGCTGAGCGACGCGGCCGGCACGCGTACACCGGTGCCGTTCAAGGTCACAGGCCAGGACGAGCTGACCATGACGCTGCCGCTCAAGGACGCCAAGCCCGGTGCGCTGACGCTGAACGTCGCCCGCTTCGGCAGCGCGCCGCCGGACACGATCCCGCTGGTCGCCCGGCTGGAGGCGAGCCGGCTCGATCGCTTCGTGGCGCACGAAGGCGATGCCGAGGGCGTGCTGGAAGGCGCACGGCTGGACCAGGTCGCGGGGCTCGACTGGCACGGGCTGCGCTTCGCGCCCGGCGCCCTGTCGCGCGGTGGCGAAGGCGACCGGCTGGTGATGACCGCCCCGGCCCCGATCCCCGCCGGCGACGGCGAGGCGGTGGTGCGGCTCCGCGACGGGCGCAGCGTCAAGCTGGCGGTCCGCGCGACCGCCCCCCGCCCTGCGGCGACCCTGCTCAGCCGCGCAGCGAGCGGCAAGCCCGCCACCGGCGCGCTGCCGATCACCCTGCCCGACGGCGTGCTGCCGGCCGATGCCGCGATCGACTTCTCGTTCAAGGTCACCCGCGGGGCGCTCGGCGATGGCGGCGCGGTCGAGATCGCCGGTGCCGAGGGGCCGAGTGCCCGCCTCGGCTTCCGGGACGGCGCGCTGCAGCGGGTGGGCGCCGACGTGGTGGTCGCGCATTTCGCCCCGCGCGCGCTGCTCGGCGTCGGGATCGCCGGACCGCTGCGCTATCGGCTGGTGCAGGACGGCACGCCGGGCGACTGGCAGACGCTGGTCACCCTCGCGCGGCTGCCGGTGCTGTCCGCGCTGACCTGTCCGGGTGACGGCGCGCCCTGCATGCTGGCCGGCCAGGATCTGTTCGTCGTCGCGGCATTGAGCGATTCGGCCGATTTCGCGCGCACGACCCCGGTGCCGCTCGGCTTCGTCGGCAGCACGATCGCGCTGCCCGCGCCGACGGGGAGCGTGCTCTATCTGCGGCTCCACGACGCACCGGATGCTGTGGCGCGCGTAGCTCTTCCCAAGTGAATCAAAGTATCTTTAGGGCACATTGACGACTCGCCTCCGCATCGATCATGTTGCTGCTCGTCACGACGTAGATATGTGACAATGTTCGGTAACGACCGTCGAAGGAGGAGGAATCATGATCGCCAAGGCTCTGAAAATGATAGCGCTACCATTGCTGCTCGCGGTAGCGACATCGATCGGCAGCGCACATGCGCAGACGATCTGCTCGAACCAGACCGGTACCAACAACGGCTTTTTCTACACATTCTTCCGCGATTCGGGCTCGGGGTGCATGACACTCGGCAGCGGCGGCAACTATAGCGTCAATTGGAGCCTTGGCGGCAGCGGCAATCTCGTTGTCGGCAAGGGCTGGGCGACGGGATCGATCAACCGCGTCGTCGGCTATAATGCGGGCGTGTTCGTACCCGGCAACAACGGGTATCTGACGCTGTACGGCTGGTCGACCAATCCGCTGGTCGAATATTATGTCGTCGACAACTGGGGCAACTTCACCCCGCCGGGCAATGCGCAGCAGCTCGGCACGGTGAACAGCGACGGCGGCACCTACCGCATCTACCGCACCCAGCGGGTCAACGCGCCATCGATCATCGGCAACGCGACCTTCTACCAATATTGGAGCGTGCGCACCGCCAAGCGCGCCACCGGCGTCAACCAGACGATCACCTTCCGCAACCATGTGAACGCCTGGGCCAATGTCGGCATGAATCTGGGTACGATGAACTATCAGGTACTGGCGACCGAAGGCTTTGGCAGCGTCGGCAATTCCAACGTCACCGTCTGGCAGCAATGACGGTGCGGGCGGGAGGGTCGGCGCACCCTCCCGTCTTCACGATGCTCGGCCCGGAACCCGCGCCTAGCCTCGCCCGTTATCGAACATACCAAGAACGATTGCGAGGCCATCATGACCGAATCGCTGCAAAACCCGAAGCTCGACGAACATCCCGGCTCGAACACCGAGAAGGATCCCGACGACTGGGTCTCGGGCGACGATCCGATGACCGGCGCGCAGGCGTCCTACCTCACCACGCTGCTCGAGGAAGCGGGCGAGCCGCCGGTCGAGGGCGATCTCAACAAGGCCGAGGCCTCGAAGCGGATCGATGCGCTGAAGGAACAGCTCGGCCGCTGAGCGGCGGGCGGCTCAACCCGCCTTGGCGAGGCCGTCGAACGCCTTGAGGCGGGTGAGCAGGCCGCGCATCTGATCGAGCGGCACCATGTTGGGGCCGTCGCTGGGGGCGGTGTCGGGCGCCTGGTGCGTCTCGATGAACACCGCCGCCACGCCGACCGCCACCGCCGCGCGGGCGAGCACCGGCACGAACTCGCGCTGGCCGCCCGAGCTGGTGCCCTGGCCGCCCGGCTGCTGCACCGAATGGGTGGCGTCGAACATCACCGGATAGCCGGTCTCCGCCATGATCGGCAGCGCGCGCATGTCGCTCACCAGCGTGTTGTAGCCGAAGCTCGCCCCGCGCTCGCACAGGATGATGTTGTCGTTGCCCGTGGACGCGAGCTTCTTCGCGACATTTTTCATGTCCCAGGGCGCGAGGAACTGGCCCTTCTTCACGTTCACCGCGCGGCCGGTCTGCGCGGCGGCGAGCAGCAGGTCGGTCTGCCGGCTCAGGAAGGCGGGGATCTGCAGCACGTCGACCACCTCTGCCACCGGCGCGCACTGGCCGGCATCATGCACGTCGGTCAGCACCGGGCAGCCGAACTGCGCCTTGAGATCGGCGAACACCTTGAGCGCCGCGTCCATCCCGATGCCGCGCGGCGCGTCGATCGAGGTGCGGTTCCCCTTGTCGAACGACGTCTTGTAGATGAAGCCGATGCCGAGCTCGGCGCAGAGGCTGGTCAGCGCCTCGGCCATGAAGAAGGCGTGGTCGCGGCTCTCCATCGCGCACGGGCCCGCGACGAGCACGAACGGCTTGTCATTGGCGATCTCCAGGGCACCGACCTTGACCGTCTTCATTCCCAAATCCCTCAGAACGTGCCGCAATCGGCAAGTATGGTATCCACGTCGCGGCCGCGCGCGGCCTGCATACGGATGGTGGCTTCGCTGGACAGCAGGTCCCATGCCGCGGCTTCGATCTCGGGCCATAGCGCCCTCGGCACCGCGACGATACCGTCATGGTCGGCGAAGATGACGTCGCCATTGGCGATGCGCACGTCCCCCATGACGATCGGGCGGTTCATCGCCTTGACCGTGCCTTCGTACTTGATGTCGTCGCAGGTCTGGCCGCGGGCATAGACCGGCAGGCCCAGCGCGCGCACGTCCGCGGTATCCCGCGTCGCGCCGTCGATCACCGCGCCCACCGCGCCGGAGCGGATCGCGAGGTTGGCGTTGAGATCGCCGAAATAGGCGAAGTCGGGCAGCTCGGTCGCGACCATGATCACGTCGCCGGGGCGCACGAAACGATAGGATTGCAATGCGCCGTAGATGCCGTTCCACGCGCCGCCGGGCGCGCGATCGGGCCGGTTGGGCAATGCGGCGAGCTCGAGCGTCTTGGCACGGCCGAGGAACTTGCCGCCGGTGGTCGGCCGCAGCGCCTTGGGCAGCACCACCCGGTGGCCGCGCTCCTTGAGGATGTCGGACAACAGCGGCGAGGAAAGATGCGGCAGCATCGTGCGGAAGCGCGAGACTTCGGCCTGGCGAAAGCCCGCCGCCACTGTTTCGGCGATCACCAGGTCGTGGTGATGGTTGATGTCGATCTGCTCGATCGGATCGAGATCGAACAGGATCGGGCGGGTGCCGAAGCGGCGGGTCGCCGGGCCCTCGCCGGTGCGGCGGACGATATAGAGGCTCATCGCCTCGACGATCGTCTCCGGCAGCTCGACGCTGTTGGGGATGCGGCCGGTGCCATAGGCGGGCACCTGCCCGTCCCAGCAATATTGCTTGGCGCGAGTGACCGCGACCAGGCTGTCCGCCTCCGGATCGGCGAGCAGCCGCTCGATCGCCCGGCCGATCGTGTCGGCGCTGACAAAGGGGGCGGTGCAGAGCAGCTGGACCCAGATGTCGGCATCGGGGCGCTGCGAACATTCCCAGGCGAACATGCCGTGGCCGTCGGTGGCGTTGGTGGCGAGCTCGGCCGGGCGCTGGAGCCAGGTGACCGGCAGGTCGCTCGCCAGCTCGGCCATCGCCGCGCTCTCGGTATCGAGGCAGACTTCGCCGATCGCCGGGCAATCGAGCGCCTGGAGCAGCTTGCGGCGGAACAGATGTTCGCCGTCGAGGATGCGGGTGTTCTTGTCCGAAACGCGCTCGCTGCTGCCCTTGGCGGGAACGAAGGCAACGATCTTCAGGGGCTTAGCCATTCAACATGTCCTTGGCATGCAGCATGCCGTGCAGATGGCCCGCACCGTCGACCACGGGCAGGACCGAATAGCCGCCGTCGCGCTCGCGCAGCAGCAGCAGCGCATCGCCGAGCGTAGCGGCAACGTCGATCACGCACGGGCGCGGCTGCATCAGCGCGCTGGCGGGGGTGTCGTAGACGTCGCGACGCGACTGGAAGTGCCGACGGATGTCCCCGTCGACGACCAGGCCGAGCAGCGTGCCGTCTTCCCCCACCACGCACGCCGCCCCCATCCGCCCGCGCGACATGGTGGCGAGCAGATCGGCGACCGGCGCATTGGGCCCTACGACCGGCAGCTCGTCGCCGGTGCGCATCAGCGTGCGCAGCGGCAGCGACTGGCGACCGAGCAGCCCGGCAGGATGGTGGCGGAGGAAATCGGCGCGGGTGAAGCCGCGGCTGCGGCTGACCGCCACCGCCAGCGCATCGCCGATCGCCAGCTGCAACGTCGTGCTGCAGGTGGGCGCCATGCCGATGTGATCGGCCTCGCAGGCGGTGCAGGCCGGGATCAGGATGTCGACCGCGCGGCCGAGCGGTGAATCGGGCCGGCCGATCACTCCGATCAGCACGCAGGCGCGGCCCTTCAACACCGGCAGGATGCGCAGGATTTCGTCGGTGGTGCCGCTGTTCGAGAAGAGCAGCACGACATTGCCGTCCTGCACCGCGCCGAGATCGCCATGCGCCGCCTCGCCCGCGTTGAGCGGGAAGGCCGGGGTGCCGAGGCTGGAAAAGGTCGCCGCGACCTTGGCGGCGATCAGCCCGGACTTGCCCATGCCCAAGCAGGTGAGCGGGCTCGACTGGCCAGCGATGACCCTGACGGCGTCGGCGAGCGAAGACGGCAGGGCGGCCTCGAACGCCTGGAGCGCACGGCGTTCGGCGGCGATGACCTCGCCGGCCCAGGCGAGCGCGGGCACGGGGGTGTCCTCGGCCACCGGTGCGATCAGGGCGTGCTTCACGCGCCGCACTCCCCGGCAGCGTTCCGCGCGTCGGACAACGAGGATGCTGCCAATGCCTGCTCCGTTACGAACTCTCAGGGCCAACACGCCCCATTGTGTCTCTTATAGGAACGGCCGCAGCCGAGCCGGGGCGACGCTAGGAAAATCTTGCCTAGTGCGAGACGCCGCCGGAACCGCGGGGCCGCATGCAGGTTGGGCGGGCATCTCCCTCGATCCGATCTCGGAGCACGCCATGGCCGACCCGCAACGATCCTCGCGCGTGCTCACCGTGCTGGCTGTGATCCTGGCGCTGGTGGGGCTGGCGATCGGCGGCGGCGGCCTGTGGCTCGCGGTGCTGGGGGGATCGATCTACTATCTGCTCGCCGGGCTGGCGCTGCTCGCCACCGCCTGGCTGCTGTGTCGGCGGCGCGCGACGGCGCTGACGCTCTACGCAGTGCTGCTGGTCGCGACGATGGTCTGGGCGGTGGCCGAGGCCGGGTGGGACTTCTGGGCGCTCGCCCCGCGCGGCGACATCCTCGTGCCGCTCGGCATCGTGCTGGCGCTGCCCTTCGTCACCCGGCGGCTGGGCTCGCCGCGCTGGCCGGGCCGGGCCTGGCCGCTGATCGGCAGCCTCGGCATCGCCGCCCTCGTGCTGCTCGCCACTGCCTTCACCAACCCGCACGATCTCGCCGGCGAATTGCCGGGCGCCCGCGGTATCGCCCCGGCAAGCGTGCTCGGCGGCACCCCCAAGGAAGACTGGAACGCCTATGGCCGCTCGTCGCGTGGCGATCGCTGGTCGCCGATTGACCAGATCACGCCCGCCAATGCCGCCAAGCTGGAAAAGGCCTGGGAATTCCACACCGGCGACCTCAAGACGGGCGCCGATCCGGACGAGTTCACCTATGAGGTCACGCCGATCAAGGTCGGCAACCTCGTCTATCTCTGCTCGCCGCACAACATCGTGTTCGCGCTCGATGCCGAGAGCGGCCAGCAGGTCTGGCGCTACGACCCGCAAATCCGCGCCTCACAGGAGATGCAGCACCTCACCTGCCGCGGCGTCTCCTATCACAGCAACGGCGCCGCGCCCGGCACCGGGGGCATGTGCGACAACCGGCTGATCATGGGCACCAACGACGCCCGGCTGATCGCGCTCGACGCGGCGAGCGGCCGCCCCTGCCCCGGCTTCGGCACGGGCGGCCAGGTCGATGTGTGGCCCGGCCTGCCCGGCCAGCAGCGCGGCTGGTGGCAGATCACCTCGCCGCCCGTCATCATCGGCAATCTCGCGGTGTTCGGCGGCGCGGTCTATGACAACAAGACGACCTTCATGCCCTCGGGCGTGGTCCGCGCCTATGACGTGACCACCGGCCGCGCGGTCTGGGCGTTCGATCCCGCCAATCCCAACGACACCACCCCCAAGGCACCCGGCACCGGCCGCTATACCCCCTCCAGCCCGAACAGCTGGACGATCGCGGCGGCCGATCCGGCGCTCGGCCTGGTCTACATCCCCACCGGCATGGCCGCGATCGACCAATGGGGCGGCCGCCGCACGCCCGAGACCGAGCGCTTCGCCACTTCAGTGATCGCGCTCGAGGCCGCCACCGGCAAGGTCCGCTGGACCTTCCAGACCGTCCATCACGACCTGTGGGACATGGACGTCCCCGCCCAGCCCGCGCTGGTCGATCTCAACCTGCCCGGCAAGGGCCGGGTGCCCGCGCTGATCCAGTCGACCAAGACCGGCAATATCTTCGTGCTCGACCGTCGCACCGGCCAGCCGGTGGTGCCGGTCCGCGAGATCCCGGTGCCGCAAGGCGCCGCGCCGGGCGACCGCACCTCGCCCACCCAGCCCGAATCCGCGCTGAGCCTGATGCAGAAGAAGCGCGTCACCGATGCCGATATGTGGGGCGCGACGATGTTCGACCAGCTCGCCTGCCGCATTAAGTTCAAGCGGCTGCGCTACGAGGGGCCGTTCACCCCGCCCTCCCAGCAGGGCACATTGGTCTTCCCGGGCAATTTCGGGGTGATGGACTGGGGCGGCATGGCGATCGATCCCGTCCGCATGATCGCCTTCGCCCACCCCAACTACATGGCGTTCGTCGACCGGCTCGTGCCGCGCCCCGAATCCGACGCCGCGCCGCGCGGGCAGCGCGGACCCGCCGGCGGCTCGGACTTCAGCGGATCGGACATCAAGGGATTCAATCCGAATACCGGTGCGCCCTTCGCGGTGGCGCTCAATCCCTTCCTCTCCGCGCTGGGCCTGCCCTGCCAGGCGCCGCCCTGGGGCTATGTCGCCGGGATCGACCTGGTGAGCGGCAAGACCGTGTGGCAGCACCGCAACGGCACCTCGCGCGACCAGACGCCCGTGCCGCTGCCGTTCAAGCTGGGCGTACCCTCGCTGGGCGGCCCGATGCTGACCGCGGGCGGCGTGGCATTCATGGGCTCGGCGCTCGATTACTATCTCCGCGCCTATGACGTGACGACCGGCAAGGTGCTGTGGCGCGGCCGCCTGCCCGCCGGCGGCCAGGCGACGCCGATGAGCTACTGGTCTGCGAAGAGCGGGCGGCAGTTCGTTGTCATCGCAGCCGGCGGTCATGGATCGTTGGGCACCAAGCGGGGTGATTCGATCGTCGCCTATGCCCTGCCCAAGGGGGCGCAATGACGGTCCCGGATCGTTACGGGCTAGGTATTGATCCAGGATATGGGTTTGACTTTGCCCTTGAAATACATGTCTGATCCGAAACGGGCATGATCGGCCCGGATAACGGGGGCAGGTCACTTTGCGACGCTCGCTGATCCTCATGGGTCTTACCGGCCTGCTGCCGATCGTCGTCCTCGGCTCGGCCTATGGTGCGGTGACCCTTCGCGAGCAGCGCGCCGCGCTCGATCGCCAGGCGGCGCTCGCCAGCCGATCGACCGCGCGGCTGGTGGGACGCGAGATCGCCGCAACGGTGGACGCGGTGAAGATGATCAGCCGCTCCCCGGCGCTTGACGGCGGCATCGATCGTCCCCGCTTCACCGAACTCGCCCGTCGGCTGCTGGCGGACCATCCCGATTGGGCGACGCTGAGCGTGGCCGATTCCGCGGGCAATCGCCTGCTCGACCTGCCGGAGCCGATCGGCGGCAAGCTGGGCAAGGTGATCGATCCGGTCAGCCTCGCCCGGGCAGTACGCACCCGCCAGCCGCAGGTCGGGCATGTCATCCGGGGGCCGGGACTGACGGCCTTTGCGGTGCGCGCGCCCGTGCTGAATCGTGGCGCGGCCCCCTATGTCGTCTCCGCGATCGTTCCGATCACGGCGATGCAGCACCTGCTGTTCGCCGAGGAAATCCCCCCCGGCTGGCGGCTGCGGATCTTCGACAAGCGCGGCGCGGTGATCGCCCAGTCGGGATCGGCAGCGCCCGAGGCGATGCGATCGGCGGTGACGGCGGTGCCCGAGTCCGGCTGGCAGGTGGAAGTGGCAGTCCCCCGGGGCAGCTTCGCCGCGCTCACCCGCCAGGCGCAGATCGTGCTGATCGGCGGCAGCATCGTCGCGCTGGCGCTGTTCGCCGCCCTGACCTTCGCGCTCATGATCGAGCTCCGCCGCTTCCGCCAGCGCCAGGCGGCGACGCTACAGGCGCAGCGGCTCGAAGCGCTGGGTCGGCTGACCGGCGGCGTCGCGCACGATCTCAACAACCTGCTGACCCCGATCCTCGGCGGGCTGGACCTGCTGCGCACGCGGATCGGCGAGGATGCCAAGGCGCTCCGCTATATCGACAGCGCGACGAGCAGCGCCGAGCGTGCCCGCACGCTGGTCGCGCGGCTGCTCGCCTATGCCAAGCGCCAGGCACTCACCCCCGAGGCGATCGACGTCGGCGCGCTGCTCGCCGACCTCCACGAGCTGCTCCAGCGCTCGGCAGGCCCGACCATCGCCTGCACGCTCCGCAGCGCGCCGGACCTGCCCGCCGTCCGCGCCGATCGCAACCAGCTCGAACTGGCGGTGCTCAACCTGGTGATCAACGCGCGCGACGCGATCCAGACCGACGGCCGTGTCAGCGGCACGATCGTCGTCGAGACCCGCCTGCCCCGACGCGACGAGGCGCGCGGCCTTACCCGCGGCGACTATCTCGCGCTGGCGGTGCACGACGATGGCTGCGGCATGGACGCCGCCACGCTGCGCCGGGCTATGGAGCCCTTCTTCACCACCAAGGCGGGCGATCGCGGGACGGGGCTCGGCCTGTCTATGGTCCATGGCTTTGCCGAGCAATCCGCCGGACGGCTGCTGCTGGAAAGCGCGCCGGGCCAGGGCACCAGCGCAACGTTGATCCTTCCCGCGACCGACGCCCCGGCTCCCGCGCTCGATGCCGCCCGCGCGCGGCCGACCCGCACCGCCGAAATCCTGCTGGTCGACGACGATCCCGCCGTGCGCGAGGCGGCCGCGGAGGTTTTGCGCGCCCATGGCCATCTGGTCGCCGAGGCGGAGTCGCTGAGCCAGGGCATGGCCGCGCTCAGCCATGCGCCGGACACCGCTTTGGTCATCACCGATTACATGATGCCGGGCGGCACCGGCGGCGAGTTCATCACCCGCGCCCGCGATGCTGGGCTCCCCCAGCCCTTCCTGCTGCTCACCGGCTATACCGATGCGGCGGAGGACCTGCCGGGCGACGTGCCCCAGCTGCGCAAGCCGTTCCGCGAGCGCGAGCTGCTCGAGGCGGTGGACGCGCTGCTCGGCTGAACCGCCGTCACATCTCGCCGGGGCCGGGCAGCCAGGCGGGATCGAAGCGGATGCGGCGCGGCGGCACCGGCGAGATCTTGCGCAGCGCCTCGATGTCGCCGAGCACGACGCGCTGGCCATGGCGGGCGATCAGCCCCTCGCGCTCGAGCAGCCGCATCGTGCGGTTGACGTGTACCGCGGTCAGCCCGAGCACATCGCCCAGCAATTCCTGGGTCAGCGGCAGGTCGAAGCGGCCCTCCTCCGCCGCGCCGATCTTGGCCAGCCGATCGTGCAGGTCGAGCAGCAGCCGAACCATGCGCTCACGCGCCGACGACTTGCCCATCGCCGCGACGCTATCCATCAGCGCCAGCCGCTCGACCTGGACCGACATCAGCAGCAACGGCCCCAGTCGCGGATAGGCGATCAGCACGTCGCGGAGCCGCTCCAGCGGTACCGCCGCGACCCGGCACTCGGTCACCGCCGTCAGCGTATCGGCAGCGGTATCCAGCACCATGCTGGGCGTGCTCATCATGTCGCCGGTGATGTGGATCTTTACGATCTGGCGCTGGCCGGCCGGCAGCCGGATCGCCGCGGTGGCCCAGCCTTCGTGCAGCAGATAGATCGATTGCACCGGATCGCGCTCGCGGCGGATCGTGCCGCCCCGACGCACGACGATCTCCGGATCGCCCATGCCGCGCAAGGCTTCGGCTTCCGCTTGCGTGAGCGACGCCTGTTCGTGGAATCGCGTCAACGGGTAGTTCGGCACCCCAGATGCTCCCCTGTCCTGGATGTGTCCTCGCCGGCAGAACGCCAGCGAATGGAGGGGCAGCCCCGTGCACGGGGCCGCACCGCTCGCGAAACAATGCCTAGCGGGCGGGTGCCGCACTGACAATTCCAACCTAAGGGGTATTCGAATTAACCTGTTATAAGGTTTGTCTTTTTATCCGTGAAACCAAGGCATCTGCCCTCACACCTCCGGCAGCTGCTCCAGCAGCTTGTCCGGCGTGATCGGGAAGCTACGCACCCGCACGCCGCAGGCATGATGGATGGCATTGGCGATCGCCCCTGCCGCGCCGCAGATGCCGAGTTCGCCGACGCCCTTGGCCTGGAGCGGGCTGCCCGCGGGATCGCGCTCGTCGACCAGCACCACGTCGAGCGCGGGCACGTCGGCATGCACCGGCACATGGTACTCGGCGAGGTCGTGGTTGACGAGGTGGCCGTCGCGCGGATCGAAGACGAGTTCCTCGGTCAGCGCGCTGCCGATGCCCCACACCATGCCGCCCAGGCACTGCGAGGTGGCGGTCTTCGCGTTCAGCGCGCGGCCCAGACCGAACGCGCCGGTCATCCGCCGAACGCGGGTCTCGCCGGTATAGGCGTTGACGCCGACCTCGACGAAGAAGGCGCCGTACATTGCGATGGCGAACTGCTCGTCGATCCCGCCATTCTTGAAATGGCCGGTCTCGGTGAGGTCGGTCTTGAGCAGCTCGGTGAAGGGGATGCGGCGGTTGCCGGCAATCGCCTCGCCGTCCTTGAGCGTAAGGTAGGCTTCCTCGACGCCGAGCTGCTCGGCGAGCTGCTCGCGGATCGCCTCGCAGGCAACCAGCACCGCCGAACCGGTCGACGCGGCCCCCCAGCTGCCGCCCGACCCCGAGCCCGGCGGATAGCGGGTGTCACCGAGCTGGACGAGCACCTTCTCCGGCGGCAGGCCGAGCATCTCGCCCGCGATCTGGCCGAGAATGGCATAGGTGCCGGTGCCGATATCGGTCATGTCGCTTTCGACGATCGCGGTGCCGTCGGTCGACAGCGTCACCTTGGCCTGGGCTTCGTTGAGATTGTGGACGCGGGTGGCGCTGGCCATGCCGGTTCCGATCCACCATTCGCCCTCGCGCCGCTGGAGCGGGCGGCGGTCGCTGCCGTCCCAGCCGAAGCGCTCGGCGCCGACCTTGAGGCATTCCGCCAGCCGCCGCGAGCTATAGGGCAGGCCCTGGCTCGGATGCTGCTCGGGGATGTTGCGCAGCCGCAGCTCGACGGGATCGATGCCGCTGGCCAGTGCCAGCTCGTCCATCGCCGCTTCGAGGCACTGCATCCCCACCGCCTCGCCCGGTGCGCGCACCGAGCCTGCGGTCATCCGGTGGATGCGGGCGAGGTCAATGCGCAGCGTGCGATGTTCGCCGCGATAGAGGAACTCGCTCGCCTGCGTGACCGGCTCGGCGAACTTCTCGCCGGGCAGGTTGGAGACCCAGGCCTCATGGCCGAAGCCGTCCAGCCGTCCCTCGGCATCGGCGGCGAGGCGGATGCGTTGGCGTGTCTCGGAGCGACGCATCACGGTCTGGAAGACCTGCGGGCGGCTCATCACCACCCGCACAGGCCGGCCGAGCTCGATCGCCGCGACGGCCGCCGCGGTCAGCTCCGCGCTGATGCCCAGCTTGGAGCCGAAGCCGCCGCCGACATAGGGCGCGATCAGCCGCACCTGCTCGGGCTTGATGCCCAGCGCGTCGGCCAGCTCCTTCTGGTTGTACTTGAGCATCTGCAGGCTCGAATGGGCGGTGAGCGTGGTGCCGTCCCATTCGGCGATGCTGGCATGCGGCTCCATCGCGGCGCTGGCATGGCCCTCGGTCGTATAGGTGACGTCGACCGCATGGACGGCATCGCGCATCGCGGCGTCGAGATTACCCTGCTGCACCGGCTCGCCGAACGACTCATGGGCGGCATGACCATCCTCCGAATCGAGCGGGACCTTGGCGGGATCGTCGGCGCGATAGGCGATGCGCAGCCGCGTGGCGGCATCGCGCGCCTGCTCGAACGTCTCGGCGACGACGAGGGCGACCGGCTGGCCGAAATAGTCGACCTTCTGGATCTCGCGCACCGGCGACTTGCCGGCGCCGCCCTGTGCCGAGCGGGTGATCATCCGCGGATCGGCGATCACGGCCAGCACGCCGGGCATGGCAAGCACGGGCTCCGATTCGATCTCCACGACCTCGCCGCGGCTGATCGTGGCGAGGACGAGGACGCCCTCCGCGCAGTCCGCGATCTTGTATTCGGCGGCATAGGGGGCGACGCCGCTGGTCTTGGCGCTGCCGTCGGGGCGATCGAGCGAGCGGCCGATGATGCCCTGCGCCATCGCATCGAGCCGGTTACGGTCGTCCGGCTTGTCCATCGTGTACAGGCGAGTCACAGCGTACCTCCCGTCGCTTCGCGCAGCACGGCCTTGAGCGTGCGGCGGGTGAGCGGCATCTTGAAATCGTTGCTGCCCTGCCCGCGGGCTTCCTCGAGCAGCAGCGCGGCGGCGTGGTCGAACAGCGCATCCGACGGCGCCTCGCCTTCGAGCAGCGCCTCGACGCGGGCATCGTGCCACGGCTTGTGCGCCAGCCCGCCAAAGGCGAGCCGCGCCTTGGCGATCTTGCCGTCCTCGACGTGAATCACCGCCGCCACCGAGACCAGCGCGAAGGCATAGGAGGCCCGGTCGCGGACCTTGCGGTAGAGCTGGGTCCCGCCGGCGGGTGCCGGCAGCAGCACGCCGGTGATCACGTCGCCGGGTTCGAGCACATTGTCGCGCTCGGGCGTGTCGCCGGGGAGGCGATGGAAGTCGCGCACCGGCACCATGCGCTTGTCGCCCTTGGCGCTGTGGATCTCCACCGTCGCGTCGAGCGCCGAAAGCGCCACCGCCATGTCGCCCGGATAGGTGGCGATGCAGGCGTCGCTGGCGCCCAGGATCGCGTGGATCCGGTTGAACCCGCCGATCGCCGCGCAGCCGGTGCCGGGTTCGCGCTTGTTGCAGGCCTGGGCGAGGTCGGTGAAATAGTAACAGCGCGTCCGCTGGCAGAGATTGCCCCCGGTCGTCGCCTTGTTGCGCAGCTGGAAGGTCGCCCCTGCCAGGATTGCGCGGGCGAGCACCGGATAGTCGGCACGGATGCGCGGATCGGCGGCGCAGGCGCTGTTCGAGACCAGCGCGCCGATATGCAGCCCCTCGCCGTGCGGCGTGATCCCGCCGAGCGGCAGGCGGTTGACGTCGACCAGCGCAGTGGGGGTTTCCACCTCCAGCTTCATCAGGTCGAGCAGGTTGGTGCCGCCGGCGATCGGCTTGGCACCCTCGGCGACGAGCAGCTGGCCCGCATCGCCCAGGCCATGGGCGCGCTGATAGTCGAAGGGTTTCATGCCTGCGCCTCCGCCACTTCGACGATCGCCGCGACGATGTTCGAATAGGCGCCGCAGCGGCAGAGATTGCCGCTCATCCGCTCGCGGATCTCTTCCTCGCTGAGCGTCGGGGTGCCGGCAACGTCGTCGCTGACCGTGCTGGTCCAACCCGCCGCGATCTCGTCGAGCATCGCCTTGGCGGAGCAAATCTGGCCGGGCGTGCAATAGCCGCACTGATAGCCGTCGTGCCGCACGAACGCCGCCTGGAGCGGGTGCGGCGCATCGGGCGTGCCAAGGCCCTCGATCGTGGTGACGCTGTCGCCGTCGTGCATCACCGCAAGGGTGAGGCAGCTGTTGATCCGCTGGCCGTTGAGCAGCACCGTGCAGGCGCCGCACTGGCCGTGATCGCACCCCTTCTTGGTGCCGGTGAGGCCGGCATCGCGGCGGAGAAAATCGAGCAGACTGGTACGGGGATCGACGTCGAGTTCGTACTCGGCGCCGTTGATGGTGATGGGCATGCGCGGCCTCCCTTGTCAGGGGGGCGAACGCGCAGCTGTCGGGATCGGTCCCGAATTAGGTTAACGAGAGCTGCTCAATGCCCCTTGCGCGGGATCAGGTGGAGCAGCCCGGCCACGACCGCGCCCACGATCAGCCCCGCAACCGCCGAGCCCAGCGCATAGACCAGCCATGCGACCACGCCGCCCAGCGCGCCCGTCGCGGCGCCGGCCACCTCGGACCAATGGTGCAGCGCATGCGGAATCGCACCGACGCCGAACTCCTCCAGTCCGTGGAGCAGGATGCCGCCGCCGACCCAGGCCATCGCCGCCACGCCGATATGCGACAGCGCGGTGAGCAGCACCGGCATCGCCGTCACCAGCCCGCGCCCGAACCCCGCCACCGCGCCCGTGGCGCCGCCGCGGCTGAGGTGCAGGCCGATATCGTCCATCTTCACGATCAGCGCGACGACGCCGTACACCCCGATGGTGATCGCGAACGCCACCAGCACCAGCGCCCCCGCGCGCGTCACGAACGACATGTCGGCGGGCAGCTGCGCGAGCGAAATCACCATGATCTCGGCCGAGAGGATCAGGTCGGTGCGGATCGCGCCGAGCACCTGGCGCTTCTCCAGCGCCTTGGCGTCGGTGATCTCGGCGACCGCATCGGAATCGTGCGTGCCGGTCAGCGCCTCGAGGATCTTCTCGGCGGCCTCGAAGCTCAGATAGGTGCCGCCCAGCATCAGGATCGGCGTCAGCGCCCAGGGCGCGAAGGCACTGAGCAGCAGCGCCAGCGGCAGGATCACGACCAGCTTGTTGGCGATCGAACCCAGCGCGATCTTGCCGATGATCGGCAGCTCGCGATCGGGGGTGAGCCCCACGACATAGCGCGGCGTGACCGCGGTATCGTCGATCACCACGCCCGCGGCCTTCACCCCCGCGCGTCCTGCGGCAGCGCCGACATCGTCCAGCGACGCCGCCGCCAGTTTCGCCAGCGCCGCGATATCGTCCAGCAATGCGACCAGGCCACCCGCCATCAAATCCCCCTCATGTTTCGCCCGGGCTAGCCGAGATGAAGCGGAAATGCACGCGGATGGCTGAGGCTCCGCCTCAATTCGGCAGGTCGATGGCCTTCTCGATCTTGAACTGCACCGACGCCCCCGCCGCGCCGCTGCCCGGCTGGCCGCCGCCGACCGTCGCACGATAGGTGCCGGCAAGGACGCGATGCTGCCCTTCCACCGTCACCGTGCTCAGGTCGCGCGGCGAGAGGGTGTACGTGACTTTTCGCGCCTCGCTTGGCTTGAGCGACACGCGCTGGAAGCCGCGCAGTGCCACCTTGGGCGCGCCGGGATCCTCGGGGAAGTTGAGGTAGAGCTGCGCCACCTCGTCCCCTGCCCGCGCGCCGGTGTTGCGCAGCTCGGCGGTTACGGTCAGCCCCGCCCCTTCCGCCTTCTCCACCACCGGCGCCGCGTACGCAAAGCTGGTGTAGCTGAGGCCGTACCCGAACGGATAGACCGGCGTGCCGGTGAAGTAGCGATAGGTCCGCCCCTGCATGCCGTAGTCGCCGAAGGGCGGCAGGTCGTCGACGCTGCGGTAGAAGGTCAGCGGCAGGCGGCCCGAGGGGCTGGTCTTGCCCGAGAGGACATTGGCGATCGCGGTGCCGCCCACCTCGCCCGGATACCAGGCCTCCAGGATCGCGGCGGCATTGTCCTTGGCCCAGCTGAGGTTGATCGGGCTGCCGTTCATCGCGACGACCACCAACGGCTTGCCGGTCGCCCTGGCGGCGTCGAGCAGCGCCTGCTGATCGGGCAGCAGGTCGAGGCTGGTCTTGTCGCCGCCCTTGAAGCCGGGGATCTGGATCGGCGATTCCTCGGCTTCGAGATCGGAGGTGATCCCCACCACCGCCACCAGCACATCGGCCTTCGCGGCGGCCGCCTTCATCGCGGCGACGGGATCGGCGCTGATCCGCTTCCAGACGAGATCGATGCCGGAGAGCACATGCTCGTCGGTTCGCACCTCGATCGGGTAGCGCTTGCCCTTGACCAGCTGCACCTCGCGCATCGTCGGCAGGCTGCCCCAGCCGGACTTGGTCAGGTCGACGAAGGGCTTGCCCTCGAAGCTCATCGCCCCGCCGAAGCCGGTCAGGCCCAGCCGGTAGGTGCCGGTCTCGGGGGGCACGAGGAAGCCGGTCCAGATCGTGCGATGATGCTCGGAGACGGTGGGCAGGTCGAGGCTGCGCGCCGAGACATCGGTCTCGACGCGGGTGACCACCGGCGTGTCGGCGAACTGCATCTTGGCGACCGCGTCGCGGAAGGTGCCGGGCGCGAACGCGGTGGGCGCTGGGGTCACGGGATTGAAGTAGCGCGCGAGCAGGCCCGGCTTGCCGCTGGGGGTGCGCAGTGCCGAACCGGGCACGCGGTCGCCATCGGTCACCGAGGCACCAAAGGGCGCATAGGACACGTTTGCGCGGGGGAAGGCACGGCGCAGGCCCTCCACCACCGAGACCGGCGGACCCGACAGCGAGGAGGAATAATTGCCGCGCAGCACCCGCGTCGCGTCGCCCAGCGGACCGATCACGGCAATGCGGCTACCGCGCTTGAGCGGCAGCAGCCCATCATTTTTGAGCAGCACCAGGCTCTTCTCGGCCGCATCCAGGGCCAGCGCGCGGTGCGCCGGCGCGCCGACATCGCTGGGCTTGCCGCTGGTGCTGCGGATCCCCGGCAGGTCGCCATTGCGCAGCCGCGCGGAGAAGAGCCGCACCAGCGTGGCGTCGATCTCGCCTTGCGTGATCAGTCCCTTGGCCAGCGCGTCGCGATAGCGGTCGCCCAGCCCCGCCGTGTCGGTGAGCGTGGCGCCGTTGCATTCGTTGTCGACGCCCGCGCGGATCGCCGCCGCCACCGCGGCGGGGCCGTCCGGCGCATAGTGGTGGTTGTCGCTGATGTCCTTCACCGCGTCGCAATCGGAAACGACATAGCCCTTGAAGCCCCAGGCGCCGCGCAGATGCTCCTTGAGCAGTTCGTCGCTTGCGCAGGCGGGCTGGCCGTCGATGCGGTTATAGGCGCACATCACCGATCCCGCCTTGCCCTCGACGATCGCGGCGCGGAACGCGGGCAGATAGGTGTCCTCCAGATCGTGGCGCGAGACGAACACATTGGCTTCGTGGCGGGTCGATTCCGGGCCGCTGTGGACGGCGAAATGCTTGGGCGTGGCGATCACGTTGGGCAGGTCCGGGTTCGGGCCCTGCATGCCCTGGATGAAGGCGACGCCGATCTTTGCGGTGAGGAACGGATCCTCGCCGTACGTCTCCTGCCCCCGCCCCCAGCGCGGATCGCGGAAGATGTTGATGTTGGGCGACCAGGTATCGAGCCCGGTGCCGATCCGGCCCATCCGGCCGGTCTCGCGGGCCAGCGCGTGGAGGCCTTGCACCTCGCTGCTGATCGCGGCGGCGACGTCGTGGACCAGCGGCGCATCGAAGCTGGCGGCGAGCGCGACGGGCTCGGGGAAGTTGGTGGTCGGCAGCGTGCCGAGCGCGCCGTGGAGCGATTCGGTCCACCAATTGTAGCGCGGGATGTTGAGCCGCGGGATCGCCGGCGCGACGTTGAGCAGCTGGGCGAACTTCTCCTCCGGGGTGAGCTGCGCCACGATCGCCGCCGCCTTGGCATCGGCCTCGGCGCGCGGATCGGCGGTACTCTGAGCGAGCGCGGGCAGCGGCATAAGCGCGGCGGCCAGCAGCGCGGCGCGGATGGTGCGTTTCATGTGGTGTTCCCCTCTGCGGTCCGTCAGACCGGTTGCAGCCCGTGTTCGTGAATCTTGCGGATCAGGTCGCGGTGGCGCGGCAGGCCGGCGCAGAGCCGCTCGGTCTGCGCGGCATTCTCGCGCATCGCCCGCTCGGCGAGCCGTTGGTCGCCCGACAGCGCTTGCGGTTCGACTTCGCTGCGGAAGCCCATGCCGTACAGGACATATTGGTAGCTGGCGGGCGGGAAGACCTCCTCCACCCGGTCGAACTCGTCATGGAACCAGGGCGGCTGGTAGCGCCACAAGGTGAGCAGCTCCTGGAGCCGCTCGGGGATCGTCTCGGGCAGCAGATTGTCGCGCCAGAAGGCCGTGTCCGTCCGCTTGGTCAGGACATAGTGGAGCTTGAGGAAGTCGATGATCCGGCCCCAGCGATAGAGCGTGGTGGCGTTGAAGCGCTTGGCGACCACGTCCATCACCTCGCGCACCGCCGGCATCTGCTCGGCGATCAGCTTGGCGGAAAGCTCGATCAGCACGATCGCCGAGGCTTCCAGCGGCTCGAGGAAGCCGGCGGCGAGGCCGACCGCGACGACATTGTTCTTCCAGAAGAGCTCGCGATGGCCCGATCGGATCGGGATGCGGCGGACGGCCACGTCGGCGCCGGCCGGGCCGAGATAGGCGCGCAGCGTCGCCTCGGCCTGGTCGTCGCTGGTGTGGGCGGTGGAATAGACATAGCCGGTGCCGCGCCGAGTCGGCAGGCCGATGTCCCAGATCCAGCCGGCATCCTGCGCAGTGGAGAGGGTATGCGTGGCGATCGGGGCGTTCTCTTCCGGGTAAGGAATCTGCGCGGCGAGCGCGGCGTCGCAGAACAATACGTCGCCGCAATCCTTGAACTTCACCCCCATCGCCTCGCCGAGCAGCAGCGAGCGGAAACCGGTGGAGTCTACGAACAGATCGCCTTCGATCCGCCCGGCCTGTTCGGTGTCGATCGCGGCCACGTCGCCATTCTCGGCCAGCGCGACCGTGCGGACATCGGCGAGGACGTGGCGGACGCCGAGCTTGGTGGTGCAGTGGCGCGTCAGGAAGGGCGCGAACTTGCCCGCGTCGAGGTGATAGGCATAGTTGGCCTGCCCGTCATATTCGGGCGTGGCGATCGTCTTGGGGGCGAGCCCGGCGTCGCAGATCCGCCCTTGCGGGGTGACCGTGTCGCAGAAGCTGCGGCCCTTCGCGTCCGTGATCCAGTGCGGCACCAGGCTCAGCTGGTGGAAGGCCTGGGGCAGCATCAGCGGGTGGTAATAGGCGTCGTCCTCGGCGCCGGTGGTCCAGCGGGCGAACAGCGCGCCTTGCTTGAAGGCTGCGTCGCACTCGCGGAAGAAATCGGTTTCGGAGACGCCGATCTTGGCGAGCGTCGTCCGCAGCGTCGGCCAGGTCCCCTCGCCCACCCCGATGATCGGGGTGTTGGGGGATTCGACCAGGGTGACGGTGAAGCCGCCAGGCATCCGGCTCTGGTGCCGCGCGGCGATCACCCCCGCGGTGAGCCAACCGGCGGTGCCGCCGCCGACGATGACGATGTTCTGGACCCGTTTCACGCGCGCCGACCCGTGGAAAAAGAAGGGGATGCCGGACGATACCGACATCCCCAGTCGTGGGAAGAGAGTTTAGAAGCGATAGCGCACGCCCGCCGTGAAGCGCCGGCCATAGGCGAACACGTCGAGCAGCTGGTTCGAGAAGCGGCCATGGGTGCTCTGCACCTCGTCGGTGATGTTGAGCGCTTCGCCGAAGATGTTGATCGCCTCGGTGATCTGGTAGCTCGCGCTCAGATCGATCTGCAGGCTGGAATTGACGAAGGTCGGCTCGGCACCGAACGATCCGGTATTCTGGGCTTGGCCGAACTGGAGCAGATATTTGTCGCGCCAGTTGGCCGCCGCGCGGAATTCGATGCCGTTCTTGTCGTAGAAGCCGACGAAGTTGGCCGAATTGGCGAGGCCGGTCACCGCGAAACCGCTCTGGCTGATGTCGCTCGGATCATAGGGCCGGTTGGTCTCGACGAAGGTGGCGTTGGCGATGAAGCCGAAGCCGCTGTTGCCGAAGGTGTTCTGCCAGGCGAGCTCGACGCCCTTCACCGTCGCCTTGGGGCCGTTGACCCGCTGCGACACCGCGAACTGCGCCAGCGTGCCGGTCGACGGATCGACCACGCCGTTGATCGACTGCCGCTGCACGCCCTGGACGATGAAGTTGCGCACGTCCTTCAGGAAGAAGTTCACAGCAGCGTAGGAGTTGCGCTGGTAATACCATTCGAGCGCCGCATCGAAATTGTCCGCCAAGTACGGCTGCAGCGTGGGATTGCCGCCGTCCGCGGTCAGCGCGCCGATGCGTTGGCCCACGCCGATGTTGAGCGCCGGGGTCAGCAGGTTGAGCGTCGGCCGGGTCAGCGTGCGCGAGGCGTCGAGGCGCAGGTGCAGCGCATCGGTGAGCTCGAGCTTCAGGTCCATCGAGGGCAGCAGGTAGGAATAGCTCGACTTGGTGGTGATCGCCTGCTGGTTTCCGAAATTGACCGTCAGCAGCGTCGGGTCGGTGGTGCTCGGCGTGATCGAGGTCGGCAGGCGGCCGATGCCGGTCGAGGAGACATGGGTTACTTCCTCGCGCACGCCGGCGTTGAAGAAGAACGGCATGCCGGCGATTTCGCTCTTGAAGTTTGCCGAGACGTAGAGCGCCCAGGTCCGCTCGCCGATGTCGCGCGTGCTGCCGACATCGTCCGCCACCGCGAACTGGCCGTTGAACGCGTTGTTGCAACAGCTGGTGTTGTAGCCGGGGATCGTCTTGGTCTGCGGGTTGCCGAGACCGGTCAGATAGGCTTGGTAATCGGCCGCCGTGAAGTTGAGCAGCACCGGCGGCAGCGCGCCCGTATAGCCCGGCAGGAAGTTGCTCGTGCTCACCGTGCCCTTGAACAGGCTCGCCGGCAGCGCGACGCCGCCATTGGTGCCCGAGGCGGGGCCATAGCCCGAATAGGCCTGCCAGAAATTGTTCGCGAAGGTGTTGGCGCTGCGGAACCGGAACTTGTCGTCGAGATAGGAGCCGCCGAAGCGCAGCGTCAGGTCGTCCTGCTGCCACTTGAGCCCCAGCCGGGCCTGCTTGATCTCGTCGGTATTCTTGTTGGCGATGTTGACGGTGACGTGGCTGCCGATCGCCGCCAGGTCGGCCCAGCGGCTGCCCGTGCCGTTGACGCCGTAATCGTGGAGGACCGGGATCACGTCCTTGCTGTCGCCGTTGATCGCAATGCCCAGCGAAGGCCCGATGCCGAAGCCATAGCCCACGTCCGCGCCCTTGGAGCTGATCCGCCCGTCGGGGTTCAGCCAGCTTTTCGACCAGCTGCCATCGGCCTCGACCTGCAGATTCTCGGTCGCATCCCATTTGACGTTGAGGCCGGTCTGGTTGGTGCGGCGCAGGTTGCTGTCGGTGCCCGCGGTGAAGTCGGTCTGCGAGTTGGCCTGGGTGAAGTCCGTCGTCGTGCCGTTTTTGTCGAGCTTGACGTTGCGCAGGCTGCCCTGGTTGAACCAGATGCCGAAGCCGAAATTATCGGTGTTGATCCGCTGGTCCGAATAATTGTTGTCCAGCGTCAGCAGCACGCCGTCCGCCGGCTTCCACTGCAGCGCGATCCGCCCGTCGATGCGCTCGTCCCGCGTATAGTTCTGGGTCGCACCGAACTGCTGCTCGAACCAGCCGACCACGGTCTGGCGGTTGCTGGGCGTGGCATAGGCCGCGGAGGTGGTGTCGCTGGTCGGGTTGCAGCTCGTCGCGGTGCTGCCGGCCAGCTGACACGGCGCATAGCGGCCGCCCGGCCAGCCATGGACGAACACGTTGTTGGTCTGGGTATCGTGCCGCGTGTAGATCGCGTTGGCGAGGATGCCGAAGGTGTCGTCGGCGAAGGTCTTGCTGATCAGCACGCCGCCGGTCGGCACCACCTTGCCGGCATCGTCCTGGATCGAGCCCGAGGCCGAGACGGCGAGGTGGAAGCCCGGCCGGTCGAACGGCTTGGGGTAGGACACGTTGATCGTCGCACCAATCGAGCTCGACGACAGCGACACGTCGGGCGTCTTGAGCACGGTCAGCCCGCCGACGAAGTCCGAGCCCACGGTCGAGAAGTCGATCGAGCGGCCGCCGGTCGCGGTCGAGAGGCGCCGGCCATCGACCAGCGTCTCGTTGAAGTCGCCGCCGAAGCCGCGCACGGTGACGCCGTTGGGCTCGCCGCGCGGCCCGTCGCGCTGGATCGAGATGCCCGGCAGGCGCTGCAGCGAGGCCGCGACGTTCGAATCCGGGAACTTGCCGATATCCTCGGACGAGATCTGCTCGATCACGCCGGAGGCATTGCGTTTCGCATCCAGATTGCGTTGCAGCGAACCGCGAATACCGGTGACGATGATCTCTTCGTCCTGCGCCTGGCTGGTCGACGGCGCCGTCGTCTGCGCCCCTGCCGGCGTGATCAGGCTCAGCGCCATCACGCTCGTGGCCCCCGCCAATACGTGCCGCGCAAGACGCGCGCGCCGCTGCGATGAACCCATTCCGATGATGTTCGGCATGTGCTTACCCCCTCCGTGTTTATTGTTGGGATCGATACAGACCCGCACGCGCTACACCGCAGTGCAACGCGACATATGCTCGGAGAATAGGCGCAAGCCTTCGCACCCGCACAAATAGCGGCACAGCATCCTCCCCGATTCATTCTTCTTCTGCGAATCTGTTCGTAACTGTAGCGATTGGCGTTAGCGCTATCAACAGGTTTTTGTCGGCGTATTCTTGTCCTTTAGTCAGGCCATTGGCGCCAGCGGCGTGAGCCGATATGCAGACTGGGGGCGCAGCACGCGCGGCGATGGGAGAGGACAGGAATGGCTGAAGGCGTGACGTTGCTCGATTCGGTGGAGCACCGCGATCTGCGGGTCCGTCCCGCCACCGGCCCCCTGCCCTATTTCGTGCCGGTGGTGGCCGCCGAGTTCGCCGCCGCCGCCGCCGCCTGCCCGGTGCTGCTCACCAAGGATGCCGAGACCGGGCGCTTCTATGTCGGCGCGATGCTGGGATTCCAGCCGGGGGAATCGCTGGTCGAGCTTCGCGCCGGCGAAGGCTTTTGGCCCCTCCATGTCGAGCGCCAGGGCTTCTTCATCGCCGGCGATTCGATCGCGATCGATCCGCAGGATGTGCGCTTCGCCGGCCAGGACGGCGAGCCGCTGTTCGGCGACGATGGCGCCCCCGCCCCGGCGCTCCGCGGCATCCAGCAGACGCTGGCCCAGTTGCACCGCGGCGTGGAAGAGACCCAGGCCTTTGTCGACGCGCTGCTCGCCCACAAGCTGCTTGAGCCGATCGACGTCACGCTGCGCTTCGACGACGGCACCTCGCTCGACCTGACGGGGCTCTACACGGTGAGCCTGGATACGCTCCACGCACTCGACGACGGCGCGGTGCTCACGCTGTTCCGCGCCGGGTATCTCCAGCTCGCCTATGCGCTGGCGGGCTCGCTGCGGCAGATCGCGGTGCTCGCGGCGCGGCGCAACCGCCGGCTCGCGGCCTGACGATGCTCCGCGAGGTCGCCGCCGACATCGCACCTGCCGACTTCGCCGAGGCACGCCGCGCCTGCGAGCCGATCGTGCTGCGGTGCGCGGCGGCGGACTGTCCCGTCACGCAGGCGGCAGCCAGTATCGAGGGCCTGTGCGCCTATCTGCGCGGCTTCGACAGCGGACGCACGGCGCAGGCCTTTGTCGGCGATCCCGCGATCGGCGGGCGCTATGCCTATGGCGACAGGCCCGACGGCTTCAATTTCGCCCGCGAGACGCTCGGCCTGGGTGCGGCGCTGGACCGCATCACCCGCGCCGCCGCCGAGCCCGACCAGCCCAGCGTCTATTGCGGCTCGCTCCCCACCGAGGATCATCTTCCCGGCTTCGCCGAGGCCAATCCCCTGCCGTTGGTGCCAGAAGGCGTGCTGCCGCGCCTGTGGATCGGCAATGCCTCGACGATTGCCTGCCATTATGACCGGTTCGACAATCTCGCCTGCGTGATCGCGGGCGAGCGGCGCTTCACGCTCTACCCGCCCGATGCGATCGGCGATCTCTATATCGGCCCGATCGACCACACGATGGCGGGCCAGCCGGTCAGCCTCGCCGCCTCCGCAGGCCCGGACGATCCCCGCTATCCCCGCTTCGCCGCCGCCCGGGCGCGGGCGCTGACAGTGACTCTCCGCCCGGGCGACGCGCTCTATCTGCCCAAGCTCTGGTGGCATCAGGTCGAGGCGACCGCGCCGTTCAACCTGCTGATGAACTATTGGTGGGACGATTTCGCCAGCGGCCCCGACTCTCCCTACACCGCGCTGCTGCTGGCGATGACGACGCTGGCCGAGCGCCCCCCAGCCGAGCGCGCGGCGTGGCGCGCCTTTTTCGACCATTATGCCTTCCGCCCGAACGGCCACCCGCTCGCGCATCTGCCGCCCGAGCGCCACGGCATCCTCGCCGACAGCCGCGAGAATCGCGGGCGGGTCCGCGCCTTCGTGATGCAGTTGCTGCGCGGCGGCTGACGCTCAGCGATGCTCGGTGCCGAAGGCGCGGTCGCCCGCGTCGCCCAGGCCCGGCACGATATAGCTGTGTGCGTTGAGCTCGGCATCGAGCCCTGCCGTCCAGATCGGCACATCGGGGTGCGCCGCGCGCACCGCCGCTACCCCCGGCTGCGCCGCGAGCAGGCAGACGAAGCGCAGGTCGCGCGCGCCCGCCGCCTTCAGCCGATCGAGCGCGGCCACCCCGCTGTTGCCGGTCGCCAGCATCGGATCGACCATCAGCACCGGCCGCGCCGCGACATCGGCAGGCGCCTTGAAATAATACTCGATCGCCTCGAGCGTCTGCGGATCGCGATAGAGGCCGAGATGCGCCACCGCCGCCTCGGGCAGCAGATCGAGCAGCCCCTCCGCCATGGCGAGCCCGGCGCGCAGCACCGGCACCACCACCGGGGGCGCGCAGCCCAGCACGGGTGATTCCATCGCCGCGACCGGCGTCTCGATCGCCAGAGGGGCCAGCGGCAGGTCGGCCAGCGCCGCCGCCCCCAGCAGCGTCGCCACCGCGCGCAATTCGGCGCGGAAGCGCTCGGGCGGCGTGGTCCGGTCGCGCAGCCGGGTGAGGCGGTGCTGGACCAGCGGATGGGCGACGATCGTCAGCCCCTCGAGTTGAGGTTCGGCCATGGCCGGGTGGTGCGCGATGCACCGCCGGCAAGCAAGCCGGCGGTGCACGCGATCAGCGAACCACGGGGAATTCGTACACCGTGGTGGCGGTCGCCGGCACGGTGAGCGAACGGCCCAGCGCCGGCACCCGCGCCTCGCCGATCGTCACGCCGGGCGCAGCACCCACCTTGTTCTCCGCCGCGAGCGACGCGCCGCTGAGCATCCAGCGCCGTCCGGCCCCTCGCGTCCGCAACCCCTGCAGCGCGATGGCGACCGTCTGCGGCTTCACCGTCGCGTTGACGATGGCGATCTTGAGCGTCCGCCCGTCGGCGCTCAGCGCGGCGATCATGTCGAGCGGCCAGGTCGCGCTGCCCGCCTTTACCTGCGGGTGGCTGTAGCCGACGACGAACTTGGGATCCGGCTGCGGTACATTGCCGTCGAGCGCGATCGGTACCGTGCCGGCACCGAAATGCGCGCCATAGAGCTTGAACACCATGCCGGTGGCGTTGAGCGTCGAGGCGGTGGGCGTGATGTCCATCGTCGAGGCGCCGGTGGTGAAGGCGCTCATCGTCAGGAAATCGGTGTGGCGCAGCATTTCCTGCAGCACCATCGAATAGGCGAGCGCGTTCTTGAGCGTCGGCGGCCCGAAATAGGCATATTCGTCGATCGACAGGAAGATCTTGTCGCGGCGCAGCGCCGGGAAGCGCTGCTCGTAGATCTTCCACTCCTCCGCCTTCATCCGCACCTGGTTGGAGGGCGAGCGGACATATTCGAGCAGTTCGGCATCGGCGGGGGCATCGGGGCGCTGCTCGGCGCGGTCGTACCAATGCTCGCTTACCCCGGCGAAATTGCCCCAGGCCTGGGCGAACAGCCCGCCGGTCCAATCCTCGTCTGTGCCGAACTTGTGCTGGATGCTGGCGAGCGTCGGGTTCTCCTTGGTGCCCTTGGGGTGCATCTGGTCGGGCATCGCGCCCGATCCGATCAGCACGATGCCGAGATCCTTGGCGCGCATCGCCCGGGCGAATTCGTTGTGCTTGATCATGAAATAATCGAGCGTGGTGCGGCCGATCTGCCACCAGCCATAGGGCTCGTTGCCGATGTTCCAGAAGCGCACGCCGTAGGGCTCGGCATGGCCGTTGGCAGCGCGTTTGGCACCCCATTCGCTGGTCGCCGGGCCGTTGAGATACTCGACCTCCTCGGCCGCAGAGTTAGCATCCCCCAGCCCGGCGTTGACCGTGACATAGGGTTCGACGCCGACCAGCTTGGCCAGCGCCATCCACTCGTCCATGCCTTGGTCGTTGGTCTGCATCGCGCTCCAGGCATGGTCGAACATCGGCGGACGCCTGTCGCGCGGGCCGATCGCCGCGTGCCAGTCCCAGTCGGAGAGGAAGTTGCCGCCGGGCAGCCGCCAGAAGCCCGAGTTGAGCGTCCTGGCAAGCGCGGTGGTGTCCGCCCGCCAGCCGTCGATATTGTCGTCGGGCATCAGCGAAACCGCCGCCACGCGGAAGCGGCCGCTGCCCGTGCCGGTGATCTCGAAGCGGGCATCCTTGCTGTCTGCCTTGGGGGTGAAGGCGAAGGTCACCCGTTGCCAGCCCGGGGCGGGCGTGGGGAGCGCCACGGTCTGGCTCTCGGCGCCCCCCTGCCCCCAGGCGACCCGCACCTGCACCCGTGCGCCCCCATCGCCATTCAGCCACAGCGAACCGACATAACGCTTGCCCTTGGCGATGCCGATGCCGTCCTGCGAGAGGCCGCGCGGGGTCGCCGCATCGAGCGCGACGCTGGGACTCTGCGTGCCGACATAGGGGTCGTGCGTGTCCATGGTGACGGCGTCGTCGCCGCCGATCGGGCGCCATTTGCGATAGGCGACCCCTGGCCGTCCCTCGGCATTGGGCGGCGGCGGCACGTCGCGCGCGGCGGGTACCACCGCATAGTAGAATTTGCGGTCGTCGAGCATCTCCGCCCACAAGGTCCGCGCGACCAGCCCGCCGATCGGCTCGATGAACATGCCATATTCATATTGGGTGACGGGTGCCGATGTGCGGCCCGCATCGATCGTCGCCTGCAGGGCCTGTGCGCCCGCCGGCGAAATGGTGCACGCGAACAACAAGGCAGACATGCCGGTGCGCAACCGCGCCATATTCCTCTCCCTCTTTTTATTTACTCGGAGCTGTTGTATCCGAAGGAAGATGTTAACGCTACCGTATATCGGGGTGTTGGCGGCTTTACTTGGTAAAGTGCGCCGCTTTGCGGCAGCGGAACTGCGCCGACAAGAATAGGGGCCGAGCCGGCCTTGCATGGGAGAGAGAGCGATGGGCAAACGGACTTGGGTGATGCGCGCAGCGCTGCTGGCGAGCCTCTGCGGCCCACCGGCGATGGCGCAGGTACAGACGCAGATCCCGCCGGTGGTTGCCGGCGCCAAGCCGGTGACGGTGCAGCGGATCAAGGTCCACTCGCCCGCGATTCAGGGCAATCTCGAGGGCGAGAGCGCCGACCGCGACGTGATCGTGGTGCTGCCGCCCGACTATGCCCGCGCGCCCCGCAAGCGGTATCCGGTGGTCTATGCGCTCCACGGCTATTCGATCGGTGCCGAGCAGTGGATCAAGGAGATCCATGTCCCCCAGGTCGTCGAGGGCGCCTATGCGCTCGGTGCCAGGCCGGTGATCCTGGTGCTGCCGGACAGCAAGACGCTGCACAACGGATCGATATATTCGAGTTCGCCGACCACGGGCGATTTCGAGCGCTTCGTGGCGCACGACCTCGTCGCCTATATCGACGCGCATTACCGCACGATTCCGACGCGCGAGAGCCGCGGCGTGGTCGGCCATTCGATGGGCGGCTACGGCGCCAGCCGCATCGGGATGAAGCATGCCGATGTGTTCGGCGCGGTCTACATGATGAGCCCCTGCTGCCTCTCGGCCCGCGACGCCGGCCTGCTCGATGCCAATGGGCTCGCGCAGATCGCCGCGATCAAGACCCGCGAGGACGCGACCAAACTTTCCTGGGGGCTGCGCGCGACGCTGGCGGCGGCGGCGGCCTGGTCGCCCGATCCCAAGGCGCCGCCGCTCTATCTCGACCTGCCGATCGAGAACGGCAAGCAGCGGCCCGAGGTGCTGGCGAAATGGGCCGCCAACGCCCCGCTGGCGTTCGTCGACCAATATATCGGGGAGCTGCGCCGCTACCGGGCGATCGCGATCGATGTCGGCGACAAGGACGGCCTACGCGGCGATGCCCAGACCTTGCACGAAACGCTGGACCGCTACGGCGTGCCCAACAGCTTCACCATCTACCCCGGCGACCACACCAGCGCGGTGGCGGACCGGTTCCAAAACTACGTCCTGCCCTTCTTCAGCAAGAACCTGGTCTTTCCGAACCAGCGCTGAGACCGCTTCGGGGGCGACGCGAGCCGATGCCGGATCGCGTCGCGGGCTGCATCGTGCCAAGTAGGGCGCAACGCATCCGAGCCATGCCCACGCCATTGATCGTCGTGCAACTGCTCGATCATGCCTCACCCTTCACCCCTGCGCTAACGCTGCAGTGCGGCAAAGTGTTCACCATTTCTTTACCATGATCCAGCGCTTCTTGGTTACGCGGGCAATGATTCCAGCGCCGCGCTTCCGAGCAGCGCCGGAATATGCTGGGCCAGCGCGAAATAGCCCTTGCCGCAATAGGGCCATGCCTCCACGTCCCAGGCGCGGCGATGTTCGGCGATGCGCGCCCCTTCGCGGTACGCGGCCAGCGAGTCCGCGACCGGCCCCACCGGCGCATAGCCGGTGACGATCTGCGCTACGCCCTCGTCCTGCGCGACTGCCAGTACCGCTTCCATGTCATCCACCCAGAGCGCGCGTACCCCCCAATGTGTCGACCCGCGCTGCAAGCCATCGGCAACGGCGGCAAGGTCGGCCGCGCCGCTGCAATGCGCGCGACACGCCACCACGCGCCGGACATCCAGTGCCTTCAGTGTTGCTTCCGTCTCCAGCGACAGATCTTCGGGCGTCAGCAGCAGCAGCGAGGGTAGATGCGGGTCGGGCGCCGTCGGCGTTCGGATTCGGCCGAGCTCCGCCTTGCATGTTTCACGTGGAACATCCGCGGTGACCGCAAGCCCCCTGGGATCGAAGCGCCCGTCCGTCTGCACCCGAGTTCGCTCCGCGTCGGCGAGATACGCCTTTCCGGACGTGTGCAGACCGGCGACCCACCGCCACGACAGCGTGTTAGACGCGGGGTCCGCATCGACGAAGTGGCGGAAGGTGAAGGCCGCTCCAAGCTCCCAGGGTAGGCGGAGCGTGAAGATCCATATCGACGCGAACTGCATCCGCGCCCAATTGTGCAGATAGCCAGTCTCGCGCAGCTCGCGTGCCCAGGCGTCGAAGGCGTCGATCCCCGTGCGGCCTTCGACTGCAGCGCTGTAACCCTCCGGCAGCCCCTGCTCCACCCAGCGGTCGCACGCCGCCCGCCAATCCTCCCAGATGGACGGATGTTGCTCGAGCCAGCCCTTCCAATAGGTCCGCCAGTACAGTTCGCCGATGAACTTGGCCGCCAGCCCGCCGTGCATGCGCAAGACCGCATCGGCCACCTCGGCCTCGCTGATCAGCCGCCGCCGCAAGGCAGCCGAGAGCCGCGACACGGCGTGATGCTGCCCTTGCCCCCGCTCCTCGTTGCGATGCCGGGCATAGGCCTCTCCCGCGTGCGGCAGAAAGGCCGCAAGACGCGCCAACGCCGCGCTCCGCGAGAGCGGGAAGTCGAAGGACAGGATCGGCCCATGGCCGGACGGGGAGAGCAGCATGGCGACAGGCTGCCATGACCCCCACCAAGGTCAACCCTGCCACAAAGGGCAGCGGAACCCTTCTCAGATACGTTCGCCGCTAAGCCGCTGGCAGACCATGTCGAGCTGGTCGAGCGTCGAATAGCTGACCGACAGCGTACCGCCCTTCTCGCCATGTGCAATGCGGACGTTGAGGCCGAGCACATCGCCCAGATGCCGCTCCAGCGCAACGATATCGGGATCGCCTTCGCTGCGGCTCTCGCTCGCCTTGCGCTTAGGGGCGGGCTTGGCGGTGCGCGCCAGCTTCTCGGTATCGCGCACCGACAGCCCCTTGGCGACGACTTCGCGCGCCAGCTTCTCGGGATCGGGCGAACCAATCAGCGCGCGGGCATGCCCCATCTCCAGCGAGCGATCGACCACCATCTCGCGCACCGGCACCGGCAGATCGAGCAGGCGCAGCAGGTTGGCGATATGGCTGCGCGACTTGTGGACGATCTTGCCCAGCGCCTCCTGGGTATGGCCGAACTCGCGGATCAGCCGGGCATAGCCCTCGGCTTCTTCGATCGCGTTGAGGTCCTGGCGCTGAATGTTCTCGATCAGCGCGATTTCGAGCGTCTCGGCATCGTTCAGCTCGCGGACAATCACCGGCACCTCATGGAGCCGCGCCCGCTGCGCCGCGCGCCAGCGGCGCTCGCCAGCGACGATCTGGAAGCTCTGGCCGTGCGGCCGCACGAAGATCGGCTGGATCAGCCCGCGGGTGCGGATCGACTCCGCCAGCGTGTCCAGCGCCTCCTCGTCGAAATGACGGCGCGGCTGGTTGGGATCGGCGACCAGCGAGCTGATCGGCAGCATCCGCACGCCCGAGGCGCTGGTCGGATTGCCCTTGATCGGCTCTTCGGGGAGGCTGTCGCCCAGCAACGCGGAAAGCCCGCGGCCGAGACCGGGGCGGGGCTTGCGGGCGGCGGCAGGGGAATCGGTCATGCGGCTTTCTGCAATTTGGGAAGGCGGTCGATCACTTCGCGGGCGAGCGCGATATAGGCTTCGGAGCCGGCGCAGCGATGATCGTAGATCAGCGCAGGCACGCCATGGCTCGGCGCTTCGGACAGGCGGACGTTGCGCGGGATGACGGTATCGAACACCACCCGGCCCAGCACCGCGCGGACATCGTCCGAAACCTGGTCGGTCAGCCGGTTGCGGCGATCATACATGGTCAGCGCGACGCCGAGGATCGACAGCCCCGGGTTGAATCGGGTGCGGATCCGCTCGACGGTGTTGAGCAGCTGGCTAAGCCCCTCCAGCGCGAAGAACTCGCACTGCAGCGGCACCAGCAGCGCGTGCGCAGCAACCATCGCATTGACCGTCAGCAGCCCCAGCGATGGTGGGCAATCGACCAGGATCACATCCCAGCGCTCGGCCTGGTGGCGCTTGATCGCGGCGTCGAGGCGGTGGGTGCGCGCATCGAATTCGATCAGCTCGATCTCGGCACCCGACAGGTCCTGCGTTGCCGGCACCACGTCGAGACCCGGCACGTTGGTGGGTACTGCCACTTCTTCCAGATCGGCATCGGAGACAAGCAGGTCGTAGCTAGAATGCTCGCGATCCCCGCGTCCGATGCCGAGCCCGGTCGACGCATTGCCCTGCGGATCGAAATCGATCAGCAGCACCCGCTTGCCGGTGGCAGCAAGGGCAGTGCCGACATTGATGGCGGTCGTGGTCTTGCCCACCCCGCCCTTCTGATTGGCGATCGTGATGGTGATCATCTGGCGCCTATCTGTGTTGCGACCACGATGCCCGAGTCCGGCTGCGTGATGCTGGGTTCCACGTGAAACTGACCTTGCCATTTCGCGCGCGCGGCATCCACCTCCGATTGCGCACTCCGCCCCTTTGGCAGCAACCAGACTGTGGACGAATCTGTGCAGTGGACTGTGGATAACATCAGTGCGGACAGCTCGGCGACGGCGCGAGCGGACACCACCGCCACGGGCGAGTCTGGACGATAGGATTCCACCTTGCTGCCGATCACCGTCACCCGATCGCCGATGCCCAGCTGGTCTGCCGCATCGCGCAGGAACTGGACGCGCTTGGTCCGCGGCTCGACCAGAACCACCGGCCGATCGGTGAGCAGCCCCACCACGATGCCTGGCAGCCCCGCGCCGCTGCCGACATCGAGCCATGCCCCCTCCCCAGCCGTTTCCGCCAGCGGAACCAGCTGGGCGGAGTCGGTGAGATGGCGGCCCCAAAGGCTGTCCAGAGTCGAGCGGGCGATCAGGTTCTGATGCGCCGCCTCGGCGACGATGATGTCACCGAATCTGGCGACGAGTGTTTCACGTGAAACACCGAAGCGGTCTCGCATCCAGCTTCTGGCTTCGTCTTCGTTCATGCCACGGCCTTTCGCGCGTGCAACAATATGGCGGAGAGCGCGGCGGGGGTAATGCCGCGGATGCGCGCTGCTGCGCCCAGAGTCTCCGGCCCAGCGACGGTCAGGCGCTCGACCATCTCGTTCGACAAGCCGGGGATGGCGGCATAGTCCATGTCAACCCGCAGCCGCACGGCATCGTTGGCGCGCAGCTGGGCGACTTCGGCATCCTGCCGTTCGAGATAGGGCGCGTAGCGCGCATCCTCTACATACTCCGCCAGGAGCGCTACGTCCGTCTCCGGCGCTTCATCCAGGACATGCTCAAGCGCGACACCGGGGAAGCGCAGCCACTCCCGCGCCGGCCGCTTGGCGCCGTCCTGCGCCACGGGCGCGCCGCGGGTGGCAAGCTGGTGCGCGGTGCGCTCGACCGCGAAGATTGCGTCGAGCTGCCCCCTGCCTTCCCGGCTACGGTCGAGCCGCGCCTGGCGTTCCAAGCCGAGCAGTCCCAGCGCCTCGCCGATCGGACCCAGCCGCGTCTCGGCATTGTCCGCGCGCAGGCGCAGCCGGAACTCGGCACGCGCGGTGAGCATGCGATAGGGCTCGGTCACGCCCTGCAGCACCAAGTCGTCGATCATCACGCCCAGATAGGAGGTGGCGCGATCGAGCACCAACGGCGCGATACCCAGCGCCAGTGCCGCCGCATTGGCACCGGCGGCGAGCCCCTGCCCGCCTGCTTCCTCATAACCCGTCGTGCCGTTGATCTGACCGGCGAAGAAAAGCCCGGGGATCTGCGGCAGCGCCAAGGTCGATTCCAGCGCGCGCGGATCGATATAGTCATACTCCACCGCATAGCCGGGCACGGTGATGACGGCGTGCTCCAGCCCCGGAATGGAGGCGATCATTGCCGCCTGCACATCGACGGGCAGCGACGTGGAAAGCCCGTTGGGGTAGATCCAGTGATGATCGAGCGCCTCGGGCTCGAGGAACACCTGGTGCCCGTCGCGATCGCCGAAGCGATGCACCTTGTCCTCGATCGACGGGCAGTAGCGCGGGCCCTGCGCCTCGATCGCGCCGGTGAACAACGGCGAGCGATCGAGCCCGCCGCGGATCGCGTCATGCGTCGCCTGCGTCGTGCGCGTGACGGCGCAGTGGAGCTGGGGCAGCAGCCGCGTCGCGTTCATCGGCGACATCGTCCAGGGCTCGGCGTCCGAGGCCTGCTCCTCGGTGCGCGCCCAGTCGATCGTGCGGCCGTCGAGCCGTGGCGGGGTCCCGGTCTTGAGGCGGCCCATCGGCAGCGCCAGCTCACGCAGCTGCGCAGCGAGGCGGAGCGCGGATGCCTCCCCTACCCGCCCGCCTTCGAACCGCTCCTCGCCGCGGAACAGTCGCCCGCCAAGGAAGGTGCCGGTGGCGAGCACCACGGCGGGCGCGATCAGGCTGGTGCCGTCACGGAGCTGCACGCCGGCGACCCGGCCGCCCTCCAGGATCAGCGCTTCCGCCTCGCCTTCGACGAGCGTCAGCTTCTCCTGTGCCCGCAGCATTGCCTGGACGGCGGCGGCGTAGCGCGTGCGGTCCGCCTGCACCCGCGGGCCCTGCACCGCGGTGCCCTTGGAGCGGTTGAGCATGCGATAGTGGATGCCGGCGGCGTCGGCCGCGCGCGCCATCAGCCCGTCGAGCGCGTCGATCTCGCGGACCAGATGGCCCTTGCCGAGCCCGCCGATTGCGGGGTTGCACGACATCGCGCCGAGCTTTTCCAGATCGAAGCTGAGCAGCGCGGTGCGGGCACCGCGGCGCGCGGCCGCAGCCGCTGCCTCGGTACCGGCATGGCCGCCGCCGATCACGATCACGTCGAATTGCATGGCATCGCTAAACGCCTTCGCGGCGCGCTTGTCCAGAGGGGTGCGGCGGAACGCCCCGTCCGTGTTCCACGTGGAACACTTTATTTACCGATGCAGAATTTCCCGAACAGGGCATCGAGCACGTCCTCGACCCCGGCCCGACCCGTGATCGCATCGATCGCGCGGCGGGCCGCCCGCAGCTCCTCGGCGAAGAGCAGCGGGTCGTCGAGCAGCGACGCGCGCGCCAATGCGTCAGCCGCGGCGATGCACCAGCCGCGCTGGCGGGCATTGAGCGTTACAAGATCGGGCGGGGGTAGCAGATCGGATGCGAGCTCCGCCATGCGCTGCCAGAGCGCGTCGACGCCCCTACCCTCACGCACCGACACGACCAGCTGACCGGGCTGCGCGGACGCGCGGCCTTCGGCATCGGCGCGGGCATGCACCCACAGGGCGCAGGCGTGCGGCGGTGGCGGATCGTCGCCCAGCCACAGCAGCAGATCGGCTTCGGAAAGCGCATCGCGGGCGCGCGCCACGCCGATCGCTTCGATGGGGTCCTTGGTGTTCTCCGCCAGCCCCGCGGTGTCGATCAGCAGCCAGGCAATGCCTTCACGGACCACGGGCACTTCGATGCGATCGCGCGTGGTGCCCGCGATCGGCGAGACGATCGCGGCATCGCGCTCGGCAAGGGCGTTGAACAGGGTCGACTTGCCGGCATTCGGCGGACCGCCCAAGGCCACGCGCAAGCCGTCGCGCAGCCGCTCCACCGGGGGCCGTGCGGCGATGGCCGCGATGTCGCTACCCAGCGCCGCCGCCCCCGATCGCAGGGCCGGCAGCGGGTCGGCACCGGCGACGTCATCCTCGTCGCCATGATCGAGTTCGGCTTCGATGCGCGCGGCAAGGCCCAACAATCGGTTCGTCCAATCCTGGGCATGGCGCCGCACCGCCCCGCCCGCACTGCGGATCGCCGCGCGCCGCTGCGCCTCCGTTTCCGCCATCAGCAGGTCGCCCAGCCCCTCGGCCTCGCTCAGGTCCAGCCGGCCGTGGAGCAGTGCCCGCCGGGTGAACTCCCCTGCCTCCGCTGCGCGAAGTTCGGGAAGTTGCGCCAACGCCGCCTCAACTGCCCGCACCACCGCGCGGCCGCCATGCAGGTGCAGCTCGGCGAGATCCTCGCCGGTCGCCGAGCGCGGCCCGGGGAAGCACAGCACCAGCGCCTGGTCGAGCGGCTCGCCCGCCGCATCGCGCAACGTCCGCAGCGCAGCACGCCTTGGTGCAGGAACATCGCCCGCCAACTGCTGCACTGCAGCGAACGCAGCATCGCCGCTGATGCGCAGCACCGCGATCGCCGCGGGCGGCGCCCCACTCGAAACCGCGAAGATCGTGTCCATGCGGGTGGTCGTCAGCTCCCGGGCTTCTTGGTCGCGGCATCGAACATGCCGCGCCAGAAGTTCATCCCCGCCTCGCCCATCGGCGCCCAGCTGCGCATCATCTGCTCGAAGCCTTCGGGCGTGCCGTGGTTCTCGATCGCCTGCACCATCAGCTTCACATAGCGATCATGGACGGGCGTGAGGTCGGGCAGTCCCATAGCGCGGCGCGCTTCTTCCGGCGTGCACTCGACTTCGACGTTGATCTTCATGTGATCCCTTCCGCGCTTGAGCGCATCCCCGGCCGCCTGCTAGGCCATGCCCATGTATGCGCGCGACCATGCCCTGATCGCAACGCCCATCGGCCCGATCCGGATCGAAGGCAAGGAGGGGTATCTGGAGCGCATCACCATCGGCGCGGAAGGTCCGGTTGCTCACGGCAGTGCCACTGCGGTTCGCGCGGCGGCGGACCAGCTCGAACAATGGTTCGCCGGCGAACGGCGCGATTTCGACGTTGCGTTAGCCCCTCCATCGACACCGCGCGGTGCAAGCCTGCGCGATGGCCTGATCGCGGTGCCGTTCGGCCGGACCATCAGCTATGGCGACCTTTCACGCGCATTGGGTTCAAGCGCCCGTGCGATCGGTCAGCTATGCGCACGAAACCCGTTTCCGCTCGTCGTGCCCTGCCACCGCGTGTTGAACCGGGGCGGCGGGCTCGGCGCCTATTCGGCCGGGCAAGGGCCGACCACAAAATCCTGGCTGCTCGATCATGAGCGGCGCTTAACCGGAGACTATCTGCTATGAGCACCCTGACGATCGACGCCCTGGACGAGACCGGCAGCTTCTCCGCCTATGTCGCGCGCCCCGAAGGCACCCCGCGCGCCGCGATCATCGTGATCCAGGAAATCTTCGGCGTGAACGAAGGCATCCGCCAGAAATGCGAGGACTTCGCGCAAGACGGCTATCTCGCGATCGCGCCCGACCTGTTCTGGCGCCTGAAGCCGGGCATCGAGCTCGACGCCGACGTGCCCGAGGAGATGCAGCAGGCCTTCGACCTGTTCGGCAAGTTCGACCAGGACAAGGGCATTGCCGACATCGAGTCGACCATCCAGGTGGCGCGCGCCGAGCTGGGCGGCGGCAAGGTGGGCGCAGTGGGCTTCTGCCTGGGCGGCCGCCTCGCCTACATGACCGCGGCGCGGACCGACATCGATGCGAGCGTCGGCTATTATGCGGTGGGCATCGACGGGCTGCTCGGTGAGAAGCATGCGATCGCCAAGCCGCTGATGCTCCACATTCCGGTGGCTGATCACTTCGTTTCGCCCGAAGTGCAGGCCAAGATGCACGAGGGGCTGGACGACCACCCCAAGGTCACGCTGTTCGACTATCCGGGCGAGGACCATGGCTTCGCGGCCGAACTCGGCAAGCGGCGCTCGGAAGAGGCCGCACAGCTGGCTGACAAGCGCACCGCAGACTTCTTCGCCGCGAACCTGGGCTGAGGCTCCGCCCTCCCCTCCCTGCCGCGCAGGGAGGGGTCTGGGGCTCAGAACAGACTGGTGATGCCTGCGGTGCCAGGCGTACCCACCCAACCTTCGTAGATCATCTTGAACGCGACGAACACGATCACCGCCAGGCCGAAATAGGCGATCCAGCGGTGGCGATCGATCAGCTTGGCGATCAGGTTCGCCGCCAGCCCCATCAGCGCGACCGACAGCAGCAGACCGACCACCAGGATCCCCGGGTGCTCGCGCGCCGCGCCGGCGACCGCCAGCACATTGTCGAGGCTCATCGAGACGTCGGCGACGGCAACCGCCCAGGCAGCGCCCGCAAAACTCCGCGCAGCGCGCACGCCCGAGCGCTCGTCGCCCTCGATCTCCTCCGATCCGGCGCTCTCGCCGCCGTGGCGGATCTCGCGCCAGAATTTCCAGCTGACCCAGAGCAGCAGCAGCCCGCCCGCGAAGATCAGCCCGACGATCCCCATCAGCCAGCTGACGATCAGCGCGAAGGCAATCCGCAGGATCAGCGCCGCGCCGATGCCGATCAGGATCACCTTCTTGCGCTGGTCCGCCGGCAAGCCGGCCGCCAGCGCTCCGACGACGATCGCATTGTCGCCCGCCAGCACCAGGTCGATCATCAGCACCGAGCCGAACGCGGCAAGCGCCGCGGGATCGCCGAGATTGGAGAAATCGGCGACGATGTGCTGCCAGATGTCGAGCGGCGAGCCGATGCCGCCTGCCGCGGCGCTGAGAAGAAGATCGATCATGCCAAAACCCTAGCGCCCCCATCGGCGCACGCAACGCCTACGCTTGCCCGGCGCGAGACGTTCCCTGCCGCCAGACGCAAAAAGGCCGGGCACCCGGGCCCGGCCTTGCCGAAATCACGAGAACGACGGCTCGCGTTACTGGTTCATGCTGTCGAAGAAGTCTTCGTTGGTCTTCGAATCCTTCATCTTGTCGAGCAGGAATTCCATCGCGTCGATGGTGCCCATCTGCATCAGGATGCGGCGCAGCACCCACATCTTGGTGAGCTTGGCCTTTTCGACCAGCAGCTCTTCCTTGCGGGTGCCCGACTTGCCGACGTCCAGCGCCGGGAAGATGCGCTTGTCCGCCACCTTGCGGTCGAGGACGATTTCCGAGTTGCCGGTGCCCTTGAACTCTTCGAAGATCACTTCGTCCATGCGGCTGCCGGTATCGATCAGCGCGGTGGCGATGATCGAGAGCGAGCCGCCTTCCTCGATGTTGCGCGCGGCGCCGAAGAAGCGCTTCGGGCGCTGCAGGGCGTTGGCGTCGACACCGCCGGTCAGCACCTTGCCCGAGCTCGGCACCACGGTGTTGTAGGCGCGGCCAAGGCGGGTGATCGAGTCGAGCAGGATCACCACGTCCTTCTTGTGCTCGACCAGGCGCTTGGCCTTTTCGATCACCATCTCCGCGACCTGCACGTGGCGCGTCGCCGGCTCGTCGAAGGTCGAGCTGATCACTTCGCCCTTCACCGAACGCTGCATGTCGGTGACTTCTTCCGGGCGCTCGTCGATGAGCAGCACGATCAGGAAGACTTCGGGATGGTTGTCGGTAATCGCCTTGGCGATGTTCTGCAGCAGCACCGTTTTACCGACGCGCGGCGGGGCGACGATCAGCGCGCGCTGGCCCTTGCCCTGCGGTGCGACGATGTCGATCACGCGGGCCGACTTGTCCTTGACCGTGGGGTCGAGGGTGTCGAGGCGCAGCTTCTGCTCGGGATAGAGCGGGGTCAGGTTGTCGAAGTTGACGCGGTGACGCACCGCATCCGGATCGTCGAAATTGACCTTCACCAGCTTGGTAAGCGCGAAATAGCGTTCGCCGTCCTTGGGGCCGCGGATCTCGCCTTCGACCGTGTCGCCGGTGCGCAGGCCGAACTTCCGGACCTGGTTGGGGCTGACATAGATGTCGTCGGGGCCGGCGAGATAGTTCGCCTCGGGCGAGCGCAGGAAGCCGAAGCCGTCGGGCAGCACTTCGATCGTGCCTTCGCCCATGATCTGGTCGCCCTGCTCGGCCTGGGCCTTGAGGATGGCGAAGAGCAGGTCCTGCTTGCGCAGCGTCGACGCGCTCTCGACGCCCAGTGCCTCGGCCATGGTGACCAGCTCGGCGGGGGCGGTTTTCTTGAGGTCCTTGAGATGCATGGAAGGTCCGGAAATTCTAAGGGGGAGAGCGTCGATCGGCGATAGGTACGCGCAGGAGTCGATGCTTGGAGGAAGGATGCACCGGGGTTCGGTACACCTTACAAAATTAGGTAGCGGCTTCCCCTAAGTCAACTGCGATTCGGCGCAGATTACCTCACCGAATCGCAGTGATTCTCAGAACGGCTTCACCTCGGCGAGAATGACGATGAAGACCAGCGCCAGCGCTGGGACTTCGTTGAGGAAGCGCAGCGTCCGCGTCGCGATCGGCGCATCGCCGCGGCCCAGCTTCCGCGCATAGCCCACCGCCCAGCCATGATAGCCGCTGAGCAGCACGACGAGCAGCAGCTTAGCGTGGAGCCAGCCGATCCCCGCCTGCCCGTCGAACAGCCCGATATTGGCGGAAAGCGCCAGCCCCAGCACCCACACGATGACCATCGAAGGCGTGAGGATCATCCGCTTCAACAGCGCCTCGCGCTTCGCCCAGACCGCAGCCTCTGGCGTCCCCAGCGCCTCCTGGTGATGGATCAGGTAGCGCGGGAACAGGAACAGTCCCGCCATCCAGAACACCACGAAGATGACGTGGAAGGCCTTCACCCAGAGATAGGCACTGCCCAGCCAGCCGATCATGAAGCCGCCCCCCGCACGCGGGCCAGCAGCTGCTCGACATGCGCGATCGGCGTGTCGGGCAGGATGCCATGGCCCAGGTTGAACACGTGCGGCCGCTCCGGAAAGGCCGCGAGGATCCGGTCGATCGCGCTGTCCAGCGCCGCGCCGCCGGTGATCAGCGCCAGCGGATCGAGATTGCCCTGTACCGGCAGCCCCTCCGGGAGCACGGCGTTCGCCCAGGCGGGGTCCACCGTCTCGTCGAGTCCGATCGCATCGACAGCGGTTTCGCGGGCATAGGCGGCGAGCTTGCCCCCTGCCCCCTTTGGGAATCCAATCACGGGCACCAGATCCCGGACGGCGGCCGCGATCCGGGCGTTGGGGGCGATCACCCAGCGTTCGAACTGGGCGGGGCTGAGACTGCCCGACCAGCTGTCGAACAGCTGCACCGCCTCCACGCCCGCTTCGGCCTGGGCGCGCAGATAGGCGATGGTCTGGTCGGCGATGCGATCGACCAGCGCCTGCATCAGGCCCTCGTCGCGATAGGCGAGGCGGCGTGCCTCGGCCTGCTCGCGGCTGCCCTGCCCGGCGATCATGTACGTCGCCACGGTCCAGGGAGAGCCCGCAAAGCCCAGGAAGGTGGTCGAGGGGTCCAGGGACGCCTTCACCCGCCGAATCGTGCCGTAGATGGGCTCCAGGACGCTGGAATCGGCATCGAAGCCGTCGAGCACATCCCGCGCGGTCACTGTCGGGGCGAGTCTGGGGCCCTCGCCGGTCTCGAACCAGAGCTGCTGGCCGAGCGCCATCGGCACCACCAGGATGTCGGAAAACAGGATGGCGCCGTCCATGCCAAAGCGGCGGATCGGCTGCAGCGTCACCTCGGCCGCCGCGTCGGAATCCATCGCGAGCGCGAGGAACCCGCCCTTCTCGGCACGGAGCGCACGATATTCGGGCAGGTATCGGCCGGCCTGGCGCATGAGCCAGACGGGCGGAACGGGCTGGCGGGTGCCCCTCAGGGTCGCGAGCAGCGGCTTGGAAGCGCGAAGAGTCAGAGCCGGGATCCCACTACTAGAAGATTCGATTCTCAGGATGTTGGAGTCTGTTGGTCAGTGAATGCCGGGGCTTATGGCGATGTGAGTCAGTTGCCAACAATTTGACTCCTGCGGCCATACGGATTCGCTCGGATTCGGGAAATCTGTCCACAAGACTCACACCCTGTGAATGAAAAGCACAAGCTGGGGATGCGGCTGTGGACGAATCACCAGCTGAATCGCGGAATCGGGCGGGTTGGCCGGATGCCGCGGTTACGCTACCGCTTGTTCGCCATGTTATGCACAGATCGGTCCCCAGCCTGATGCGGCTGCACCTGCACCTGCTCTCGGACTCCACCGGCGAGACCCTGGAAAACATCGCCAAGGCGGCGCTGGCGCAGTTCGACGATGTCGAGCCGCTGCGCCACTTCTGGCCGATGGTGCGCAGCGAAGCGCATCTGGAGCGCATCCTGCAGGAGATCGCGCAGAACCCCGGGCTGGTGATCTACACGCTGGTCAATCGCGACATCCGCCGCATGCTCGAGACGCGCTGCCGCGCGCTGGGACTGCCGGCGATCGCGCCGCTCGACCAGGTGAGCCATGCGCTGTCCAACCTGCTCGGCCAGGAGGCCAAGGCGCGGCCGGGGCGCCAGCACATGCTCGACGCGGCTTATTTCGCCCGCGTCGACGCGATCCAGTTCACCATCGCGCATGACGACGGCATCGGCTGGGAGGATTGGGAAGAGAGCGACATCCTGCTCGCCGGCGTGTCGCGCTCGTCGAAGACGCCGACCTCGATCTATCTCGCCAATCGCGGCTACAAGGTGTCGAACATCCCGATCGTGGTGGAGTCCCCCCCACCGGCCAAGTTGTTCGAGCTCAAGCGTCCGCTGATCGTCGGGCTCACCACCAGCGCCGACCGGCTGGTGCAGATCCGCCGCAACCGGCTGCTCTCGCTCAACCAGGCGCCCGAGACCGACTATGTCGATCAGGAAGCGGTGCAGCGCGAGATCGCCTTTGCTAGGCGGATGTTCGCCGACAATGGCTGGCCCGTGATCGACGTCACCCGCCGCTCGATCGAGGAAACCGCGGCTGCGATCATCCAGCTGTGCAACGACCGTGAAATGGACCGCCGATAATGCCGACTCTCGTTCTTGCCTCCCAGAGCGCATCGCGCCGGGCGATGCTCGATGCCGCGGGCGTGGTGCACGAGGCGCTGCCGGCGCTGGTCGACGAAGCGAGCGCGAAGGAATCGCTCCTCGCCGAGGGGACTTCCCCCCGCGACCTTGCCGATGCGCTCGCCGAGCTCAAGGCGCTTAAGGTCTCGCGCATGGCGCCGCAGGCACTGGTACTGGGGGGCGATTCGCTGGTCGCGCTCGACGATGGCAGCCTGCTCGACAAGCCGGAGAGCCGGGAGCAGGCGCGCGACCATCTCCAGCGCATGTCGGGCAAGACCCACGACCTCTACAGCGCCGCGGTGATTGCCGAGGGCGGCCGCCCGGTGTGGCGGCATGTCGATCGCGCGCGGCTGCACGTCCGCCCGTTGAGCGAGACGTTCATCGAATCCTATCTCGACCTCGAATGGCCCGCCATTGCCGGCTGTGTCGGCTGCTTCCGCATCGAAGGCCCCGGCGTGCAGCTGTTCCACCGCACCGAGGGAAGCCATTTCACCATCCTCGGCATGCCGCTGCTGCCGATTCTCGACTATCTGCGCACCCGGGGAATGATGCCCAAGTGACTCGCTATGCCGAGGTGATCGGCGATCCGATCGCCCATTCGAAATCGCCGATCATCCACAAGTTCTGGCTCGATGCGCTGGGCATCGAGGGCGACTATCGCCGCAACCATGTGCTGGGCGACGATCTCGCCGGCTATTTCGCCCGCGCGAAGGACGATGCCGACTGGCGCGGCTGCAACGTCACCATCCCGCACAAGCTGGCGGTGATGGACCTGGTCGGCGATCCCGGGGGCGTGCGGAACACGATCGGCGCGATGAACACCGTGATCCGCGGCGAGGACGGTGGCTTGATCGGCACCAACACCGATGCCGGCGGCTTCTTCTCCCCCATCGCCGGGCTGGAGCTGGAAGGGCGCCATGCGGTGGTGATCGGCGCCGGAGGCGGGGCGCGTGCCGTGCTGTTCGCCTTGTCGCGGGTGGGGATCGGCCGGGTGACGATCCTCAACCGTAACGTGCTCAAGGCCGCCGCCCTGCTCTCCAGCTTCGGGGTGAAGGGCGACGCGCTGCCGATCGGCGCGCCTCTGCCCGCTACGGATCTGCTGGTGAACGCCAGCCCGCTCGGCATGGACGGTCAGCCGCCGCTCGACCTCGATCTCGCGCCCCTGCCCGAGCATGCAGTGGTGTACGATATCGTCTACGCCCCGCTCGAGACGCCGCTGCTCGCCCAGGCGCGCGACCGCGATCTGGACACGGTCGACGGACTCGAGATGCTGGTCGGCCAGGCCGCGCTCGCCTTCGAGCTCTTCTTCGGCGCCGAGCCCCCGCGCGACCGCGACGAGGAACTGCGCGCACTGCTCACCGCATGAGCAGGCGGCCGGTCGTGCTGGGCCTCACCGGCTCGATCGGCATGGGCAAGTCGACCGTCGCGGCGATGTTCGCCGCCGACGGCGTGCCGGTGTTCGATGCCGACGCGACCGTCCACCAGCTCCAGGGGCCCAACGGCGCGGCGGTGGCGGCGATCGAGGCCGAGTTTCCGGACACGACCACCGATCTCGGCGTGAATCGCACGCTGTTGCGCGAAGCGGTGATGGCGGACCCCGCCGCCTTCGCCCGACTCGAAGCGATTCTTCACCCCGCCGTCGCCGAAGCGCGCGAGTCGTTCCTCGCCGCGCATGCCGAGTCACCGCTGGTCGTTCTTGACGTACCGTTGCTGTTCGAAGCAGGTGGCTGGCGGCATGTCGACAAGATCGCCGTCGTCTCCGCGCCCCCCGAGGTGCAGCGCGAGCGGGTCCTCGCCCGCCCCGGCATGACCGCGGCGCGCTTCGACGCCATTCTCGCCCGCCAGATGCCCGACGCGGAAAAGCGGGCCCACGCCGATTTCGTGATCCCGACCGGTGAAGGCCTGCAGGTTACGGAAGATTGCGTACGCAAGGTCATCGCTTGCCTCGCGCCGCATGCGGGTGGATAAGCGCTCCATGCGGGAAATCGTGTTTGACACCGAAACGACGGGACTCAGCTTCTCAGGCGGAGACCGCCTCGTCGAAATCGGCTGTGTCGAGCTGGTGAACCGGGTTGCCACCGGCAACCACTTCCACGCCTATATCAATCCGCAGCGGCCGATGCCGGTGGAAGCGTTCAACGTCCACGGCCTGTCCGAGCGATTTCTCTCCGACAAGCCGGTGTTCGAGGACGTGGTCGAGGATCTGCTGGCGTTCATCGGCGACGCGCCGATGGTCGCGCACAATGCCGGGTTCGACTTCAGCTTCCTCAACGGCGAGCTGGGCCGCTGCAGCCGTCCCATCGTCAACCTGAGCCGGATGGTCGACACGCTGGTGCTCGCCCGCACCCGCCATCCCGGCGCCAAGCACACGCTCGATGCGCTGTGCAGCCGCTACGGCATCGATCTCAGCGCGCGTACGCTGCACGGCGCGCTGCTCGACGCGCAGCTGCTGGCGCAGGTCTATGTCGAGCTGACCGGCGGGCGCCAGATCACGCTGGGCCTGGCAGAAGAAGTGCCGGTGATGCCCGAGACCGTCGCAGAGGCGCCGACTCGGGTACATATCCGACCGGCGCGGCGGTTCACCGCGAGTGCGGTGGAACTTGAACGGCACGCAGCGTTTCTGAAGTCCCTGGACGAGCCGCTATGGGGTGTTCCCACAATCGACGCGGTTCCGGCGCAGCCCTAGGTCGCTCGTCCCTAATTGCGAAGTGGAGGTACATTATGGATATCCGGATCTCGGGGCATCAGGTCGATACGGGCGCAGCGCTCAAGACGCAGGTGACGGATCGGGTCCAGGGTATCGCCGACAAATACTTCTCCCGCGCCATCTCCTCGCAGATCACCTTCGGCAAGGGCCCGCACGACAACGGTTTCACCTGCGACATCGTCATGCACGTGACGCAGGGGCTGGTGCTCAAGGCGACCAACAGCGGCATGGAAGCGCATGGCGCCTTCGACGGCGCGGCGGACCGGATCGACAAGCAGCTGCGACGCTATGTCCGACGCCTGAAGGATCGACGCCCGACCGAAGTGATCGCGCTGGCCGAAGGCGGCGCCTATGACAACGGCTTCGACAATGCCGGCTATACCCTGTTCCAGGAAGCGCGTGAGGAAGAGGAAGTCGCCGATGCGCCGCTGGTGATCGCGGAAACGCGCGTCGATGTGCCCGAGGCCACGGTTTCGGACGCGGTGATGATGCTCGACTTGCGCAATACCAACGCATTGTTGTTCCGCAACAGCGGCACGGGCGCCTATAATATGGTCTATCGCCGCGGCGACGGGACGATTGGCTGGGTTGAGCCCAACCGCGCACCGGCGTAAGGCCGGCCTGCCCCACGGGCAGCACCGCTTCTTTGGAACGATTTCATGACTGATCTGAGCGATTTGCTCGTGCCGGAGGCGGTGCTCGCCGGCGTAACGGCGGGTAACAAGAAGGCGCTGTTCCAGCAGCTTGGTGCCAGTGCGGCGGCGACCTACGGGGTCGACGCCAAGCTGGTTGCCGAGCGGCTGGCCGAGCGCGAGCGGCTGGGCTCGACCGGCTTCGGCGGCGGCATCGCGATTCCGCACGCCCGCCTCGACGACCTGCCGCGCGTGTGCGGCGTATTCGCCCGGCTGGAGCAGCCGCTCGATTTCGGCGCGGTCGACGATCTGCCGGTGGACCTGGTGTTCATGCTGCTCTCGCCGACCAACGCCGGGGCCGAGCATCTCAAGGCGCTGGCCTCGGTCTCGCGGCGGCTGCGCGAGCGGCCGTTCGCCGAGAAGCTGCGCGGCGCGGGATCGAAGGACGCGCTCTACGTGCTGCTCACCGGAGTCGAGGCGCGTGACGCCGCCTGAATCGGCACCGACGGGTGCCGAGGCGCATTACCGGGCGCTCGAATCGCTCTACGCCGCGGCCCCCATCAACCAGCTCTTTCCCTCGGTGCTCGAGATTCCCGAGGCGGGAGTCGCGCGGATTCGCTTCGACGTGGATTCGCGCTACTTCCACGCCGCCGGGGCGACCCATGGCACCAGCTATTTCAAGATGCTCGACGATGCCGCCTTCTATGCGGCGAACAGCCTGGTCACCGATCGCTTCCTGCTGACCACCGCCTTCAATCTGCTGCTGACCAGGCCGCTGCCCGAGGGACCGGTGATCGCCGAGGGTCGCTGGGTGAGCGGCCAGCGCCGGGTGTTCGTCGCCGAGGCACGGCTGATCGACGCGCATGGCGAGGAAGCGGCGCGCGGTACCGGCACCTTCATGCGCTCGCGGATCTCGCTCGCCACCCTGCCCGGCTATCGCACCGCATGACGCCGCGGCTGACCAGCACGGTGCTGGTGAGCGGCTTGGTACGGCGAGCCGATGCCGCGGGCGGATCGGCGATGGTGCTGGCCAAGGGAGATGCGACTTCGGGTGCGATCCTGCTGTTGCTGCTGGAGCGCGGCGCGAACCCGCGCTTCGTCGAGCGGGGCATCGGCCCCGATGGGACGCCGACGCTCCTCCCCGCGGGACCCAGGGAACTGGCCGACGAGGCGGAGGCCAGCGCTTATTGGCGGCGGCGGCGGGAACGGGACCGCGATCTATGGGTCGTCGAACTGGATATCGCAGGCGCCGAACGGTTCGCCGCTGAAACGATGAACCTTTGTTGACAGTCCGGCCCTCGCCCGCGAAAGGGTTCACCACGTCAATTCGCGTTGTGCCGTTCGGGGTGTGAAGTCGATCGGTTACGCAGTCGGGGGGTAAGTCCGACGGTCCAGTCTCCTCCGGAGCAGCGGCCGATCGCACGCCAACCGCACAATACAGATTTGAAATGAAGTTTCTGCCACGGGCTGCGACTTTCGCAGCTGTGACTTTTTGCGCTGGCGCACTTGCGAATGCAGCCACGCTCAACCTGAGCCCGCTCCCCCAGGAAGCGAAGACTCAGGCGACGGTGCAGCCCGCACCGGCACAGGTTTCCAACGTCCTTGCTTCCCAGCAGGTTCCCGCGCCCCAGGCCGCGGTCGAGCAGCAGGGGACCGATGCCGAGGACGATGCCACCCCGGAATACGCCACCCTTTCCGACGCGGTCGCCGCGCAGGAAGATGTCGCCGCGCTTGAAGAGGATCGCGAACTCCGCTGCCTTGCCACCGGCGTCTATTTCGAAGCCCGCAGCGAGCCGCTGTCGGGCCAGCTGGCGGTCGCCGACGTGATCCTGAACCGCAGCACCTCGGGCCGGTTCCCCGGTTCGGTCTGCTCGGTGGTGACCCAGAAGGGCCAGTTCTCGTTCGTCCGCGGCGGCAAGCTGCCGACGCCGCCGTCGAATGCGCACTGGCGCCGCGCGCTTGCCGTCGCCCAGGTCGCCCGCAAGAATCTGTGGGAAAGCCCGGCCGGCGACGCGCTCTATTTTCACGCGCGCTACGTCAATGGCGCCCAGGGCCGTGCCACGGTCGCGACCGTGGGGAACCACATCTTCTATCGCTGATCGGGAGCTTCCCGTTCGCGCTTGAAAAGCCGCCGAAGCGATTCGGCGGCTTTTCTGTGTTCGCTGAATGTTCTATGTTCCGACGATGAACGCGCACGCCCCCCTTCCCCCTGCCCTGACCCCTGAAGCCGAAGCGCTGGTCGCTGTCGACGTGGTGCGGGGCGTGTGCCGGATGCTGCTGCGCCACGATTGCGTGGCGATCGGCGAGGTGCCGCTGGAAGGCGGGCGCCGCGTGGACCTGATGGCGCTGGATGCGCGCGGCAACATCGTCATCGTCGAGATCAAGGTGTCGCGGGCCGATCTGCTCGGCGATGCGAAGTGGCCCGAATATCTCGAGCATTGCGACCGCTTCTTCTGGGCGGTGCCGCAGGGATTCGACCTGCGCCCGCTCGATCAGCCGCATTTCCTGCCCGAGCGCACGGGGCTGATCGTCGCCGATCGCTATGATGCTGCGGTGGCGCGCGAGGCGGCGACGGTTCCGCTGGCGGCGCCTGCCCGCCGCAAGGCCACGCTCGCCTTCGCCCGCCGGGCGGGACGAAGGCTGCTGGGGATGCTCGACCCCGACGTCGCCGACGGGTTCTGAGCGCGGCTTAGAGCTTGGGGCCTGCCGCCGCAGCGGGGCGGCCGACCTTGGGCGCGTCGGCGAGCAGCTTGGCGATCGAGGGATAGCGGGTCTCGCGCTTCGCATATTCGCGCGCCGACAGGCCGCCGCCGAAATCGCTGCGGTCCGGGTCCGCCCCGGCGTCGAGCAGCTTCTTCGCGACCTCGGCGTCGTGCGCCAGTACCGCGCGGATCAGCGGGGTGACGCCGCCATTGTTCGCCAGGTTGACGTTGGCCTTCTTGGCGAGCAGCGCGTCGACGCCCGGCGCCCAGCCGAGGCCGGCGGCGAAGATCAGCGGCGTGTTGCCGTCGCGATCCTGGATGTTCACGTTGATGCCGGGCTGGTTGATCAGCACGGTGAGGTAGGTCGGGTCCTGGCGCTTGACGACGATGTGCAGCGCCGACTCCCCAGTGCCGTACGGGTCCTTGACGTTGATCATCGAGGCCGCCTTGTCGCGCAGGAACTCGTTGACCTTGTTCCCATCCGCCTTACGGATCGCGTCGAGGAACTGGATGCTCTCGCGCGGCTGGCCCATGCCCTGGGCGAGCGCCGGAAGCGGCAGGAGGAGAAGCGCCGCGGCGGCGGCAGAGGCGAGACGGAACGTCATTGCTGGATCGGTACCTTCGATACTGGCGACGGATGCAAGGGCGTTCCTAGCAAAGACTGGCGGTGGATACCATGAACTGGATGTTTCGCGCGTTGATAGCTTCCGCAATGTTGCCGTTGGCGGCCTGCGGCACGGCTGGCACCGAGCCGCCGCCCCTCGCAGGCGCGCGGGTCGGCGGGCCGTTCACTCTTACCGACCAGAATGGCAAGACCGTCACCGATGCCGATTTCGCGGGCAAATACCGCATCGTCTATTTCGGCTACACCTATTGCCCGGACGTCTGCCCGACCGATCTGACCAAGATCGGCGCGGCGCTGCGTACGCTCGACAAGCAGGCGCCGCGCACCGCGCAGAAGATCGTGCCGCTGTTCATCACCGTCGATCCCGAGCGCGACACACCCGCCCAGCTCAAGCAATATGTCGCCAATTTCCACCCGCGGCTGGTGGGGCTCACCGGCGCGCCGCAAGCGATCGCGCAGGTGGCGAAGGCCTATGCGATCGCCTATATGAAGGAACCGACGCCGTCGGGCTATCTGATGGGCCATACGGAAGTGGCCTATCTGATGGGTCCGGACGGCAAGCCGATCACCAGCCTGCCGCTGGAAAAGGATCCCCAGGCGATCGTCGCCGAGCTTGAGCATTGGGTGCGTTGACCATCAAATTCTGGGAAGATCTGCCGCTGGAGGCCCTGGACCGCGCGCAATGGGAATCCCTGTGCGACGGCTGCGGCAAGTGCTGCCTGCACAAGCTGGAGGACGAGGAGACCGGCGAGCTGTTCGCGACCAACGTCGCCTGCAAGCTGCTCGATCGCCGGATGGGCCTCTGCAAGGACTATAAGCACCGCCGCGCCTATGTGCCCGAATGCGTGCGGCTGACGACGCGCAACGTCCGCGACATTGAATGGCTGCCCACCACCTGCGCCTATCGCCTGCGTGCGAACGGCGAGAAGCTGCCCGACTGGCACTATCTCGTCTCGGGCGATCGTGAGGCAGTGCATCAGGCGGGCGAGTCGACCCGCGGCTGGACGATCTCCGAGGACGATGCCGGCGACCTCGAACACCACATGACGGACCGCCGCCTTTGATCGAGGGGCTCGAAGTGATCCGCCATCCCCGCGCACGGCGGATGCGGCTCGCGATCGACCCCCGCGACGGCAAGGTGCGGCTGACCATCCCCCCGCGCGCCAGCCTCGCCAAGGCGATGCAATGGGTGGGCGAGCAGCAGGGCTGGATCGATGCGCAGCGCGAGCGGCTGCCGGGCGGTCGCCCGTTCGTGCCGGGGTCGCGCGTTCCGTTCGGCGATGGCGAGCTGACGATCGTCTGGCCGGTCGCGGGGGTGCGCCGGGTGCGGCGCGAGGGCGACCAGCTGCGCTGCGGCGGGACCGAGGAAGGCCTGAGCCGCCGCGTCGAACGCTGGCTGCGCGCCGAGGCACTGCGGGTGCTGAGCGAAGAGACCGCGCACTATGCCGCGCTGGCCGGGGTGCGGGTTACCAAGGTGGCGATCGGTGACGCGCGGAGTCGCTGGGGGAGTTGCGCCTCGACGGGGGTGATCCGCTATAGCTGGCGGCTGATCCTCGCGCCGAGCGAGGTCCGCCGGGCGACGGTGGCGCATGAAGTCGCGCACCGGGTCCATATGAATCACGGGCCCGACTTCCACGCGCTGGTCGAGCAGCTCTACGGCGCCGATCCGACCCCGCACCGGCACTGGCTGCGCAAGCATGGGGCAAGCCTGCACTGGGTCGGGCGGGAATAACGTTGCCGCCCGCAGTTCCCCTCCCGCCTGCGGGAGGGGTTAGGGGAGGGTGAGTGCTGGAAGCGAATCCTGCACACGCAGAAGCGCTATACGAACGAAGGTCGTCGCAGTCGGCATATTCCGACAGCGGATCGCCTGCCACCCTCACGCACCCTCCCGCAAGCGGGGGCAACTGTGATGGTCACTCGAGCGCGATAGGCTGCCTTTTACGGATCATGGCGTTGAGGATGACGAGAAGTTGTCTGGCGACAGCGATGAG
>NZ_JBEPMH010000008.1:0-171117 GCF_040545665.1 Sphingomonas trueperi
CATCTAAACCAACAATGTCAAAGAGCGACAAAAATCGACGCTGCGCCTTTCCCCTTTTTCTCGGGGCGGCCGCTGCGCCTGAATTTCGGTGACCGAAGCGCCGTTCCGTTGAAGAGCACCGCGTCGGTGGAGTGGCTTCTATGCGGGAGGTTCCCACCCGTCAACACCGTTTTGCACTTTTGTGGCGGTTGACCTGTTTGAACTGCGAAAACCCTCGGAAAACCGCCACTTTCGGGCGTCGGAAAATCCGGCGGGCATGACCATTTGATGACCTTTGCGCGCCGAATCACCCCGAATCGCGGCCGAATCACGCCCCCCGATGCGAGAATCGGGGCTCAGGAGAGCCGGTCGATCGCCTTTTGCGGCTCGGTGAACCAGCGCGGCCCCGACTCCGCCATGTAGAAATGGTCCTCGAGGCGGATGCCGAAGCGATCGGGCATGACGATCATCGGTTCGTTCGAGAAGCACATGCCCGTGTCGAGCGGCGTCCTGTCCCCGCGCACCAGATAGGCGGGCTCGTGGATCGACAGACCGATGCCGTGGCCGGTGCGATGCGGCAGTCCCGGCAGGCGATAGTCCGGCCCCAGCCCTGCTTTCTCCAGTACCACCCGCGCGGCTGCGTCTACCTGCTCGCACGGTACCCCTGGTTGCGCGGCGGCGAAGGCGGCGGCCTGGGCTTCCTTCTCCAGCGACCAGATCGCCTGCTCCTCGTCCGACACCCGGCCGAAGGCATAGGTGCGGGTGATGTCGGAATGATAGCCTTCGACGGTGCAGCCGGTGTCGATCAGCACGAGCTGGCCCTCCTCCAGTGCCTGTTCGCCGGGCAGGCCGTGCGGGAAGGCGGTCGCGTGGCCGAACTGGACGATGCAGAAGCTCGAGCCCGCTGCACCGAGCGCACGATGCGCCTGGTCGATGAAGCGCTTGACCGCGCCGGTGGTGATGCCGGGCGCCAGGATGCGCGCAGCGGCGTGGTGGACCGCCAGCGTCATATTCTTCGCCTGCTGCATCAGCGCGATCTCGGCGGGCGACTTGCGCATGCGGCAGCCGTCGATCGCGGGCGCGCCGTCGACCAGGGTCACGCTCGGCGCGGCACGGCGGAGGCGTTCGGCCATCTGGAAGGGGAGCGCAGGATCGATCGCAAGCGTGGTGACGCCGCCCAGCGCATCCGCGACCAGCGCGAAGGGATCCTCGTCCTCCTCCCACAGCCGCATGTCCGCATCATATGCCATGTCGGCGGTGAGCGAGCCGAGTTCGAAGCGCGGGCAGATCATGATCGGCTCGCCGTGGAGCGGCAGCAGCATTGCGACGAGCCGCTCGGTGGCGCCCCAGGGGACGCCGGCGAAATAGCGCAGCGACATGCCGGCATTCACCAGCAGCGCCTGCGCGCCCATCGCTTCCATACGGTCGCGCACGCGCGCGAGGCGGTCGCGGCGCTCGGCAAGGGTGATGGCCGGCGCGCGATCGGCCCAGGGCGCGAGCGCGGCGAGTTCGTTTTCCGCGGTGGATCCGCCGATGGTCATGGAGAGACGTCCTTATACGTGGAAGCGGTGAAGATCGAAGGGGGCGAGGCCGGCCGCCCTGCCCTCTGCCAGCGCGGCGACGCGTTCGCCGGTGATCGCCGCCAGGGTGAGGCCGAGATGCTGATGGCCGAAGGCATAGAGCAGATTGCCCGCCTTGCGGCTGCGGCCGATCGCCGGGAGATAGTCGGGCAGGGTCGGACGCGCGCCGGTCCAGCGGGTGAAGGGCGGGCGCAGCGGCAGGCCGAGCGCGGCGATATGCGCCTCGAGCCGCGACCATTTCGCGGGGTCGGGGGGCGTGTCGATGCCGGCGAACTCGACGAAGCTCGCCGCCTGTACGCAACCGGCATAGCGGGTGACGATCATCGAGTGATCCTCGAACACGAGGGGCGGCAGATCGGCGGGCCAGTCATGGTCGGTCGCGCGGAGATGATAGCCGCGCTCGGCGATGATCGGCACGCGGTGGCCGAGCGGCGCCAGCACCCGGCCCGAGGCGACGCCGGCGGCGACCAGCAGCTGGTCCGCATCGGGTACGGGGGCACCGTCGATCGCCAGCCGCGCCTCGCCGCCCGCAAGGCTCAGCGTCGCCCTCCCCTGCAAGATCGTGCCGCCCGCGGCGGCCAGCGCCGCCCGCAACGCTCGGTCGAGCGCGTCGAGATCATTGATCTGCGCGGTGTTGGTGAAGCGAATCGCGCCCGCCATCGCCCTGCCCGGCAGCTGGAGCAGCTCGGCGGGGGTCGCGTCGCGAAAGGCAGCGGTGCCGATGTCCGCCGATGCCCAGGCGCGCCGCCCCGCCTCGACCGACGCGGGGCTGCTCCAGGCGACGATATGCCCCTGCTCGCGCAGCAGATCGGGGGTGTCGAGGCTCGCGCTCAGCCGCTGCCAGGCGGGCATCGCCTCGGCGAGCAACCCGCCCAGCGCCGCTTGCCCGCGCGCGAAGACGCTCGGCCGCGCCGCGCCGAGCAGCCGCAGCCCGAAGGGCAGCCAGTGTCGCCAGGCCGAGGGTGGCAAGGACACCGCCCCCCCTGCCCCGAAGCGCCGGCGCGGCAGGCTGCGCACCGTCGCCCAGGAGGCGAGCGGCGCGACCTGCTCGATCGCGATGTGGCCGGCATTGCCCCAGGAGGCCGCGCGGCGATCGGGATCGGCGTCGACCAGCCGCACCGACCAGCCCGCGTGCGCTAGAGCGATCGCGCTCGACAGCCCGACGACACCCCCACCGATCACTACGATATTGCGCTGCATCAACTTCGCCTTGCCGATTTTAGGGTAGAGGTATACCGTATTTGTGCGTTTCGCCTGCCACAAGCCGCGCCCTCAGGACGGGGAAATCCTGGTGTCGGCGGCAGGTATTCCAGGGAAAGACCGAAGACATGAGTATCGTCGTCCGCACGCTGTCGGAACAGATCTTCACGATCGTCCGTGAGCAGATCGTCTCCGGCAAGCTGCCGGTAGAGCAGGCGATCCGCCAGGATGCGCTGGCCAACCAGCTGGGCGTGAGCAAGATCCCTTTGCGCGAGGCGCTGGCCCGGCTGGAGCAGGAAGGACTGCTCGTCGGCCAGGCGAACCGCGGCTATTTCGTCCGCGCGATGTCGTCTGGCGAGGCGGAGGAGATCTTCGCGCTCCGCTTGGCGATCGAGCCCGATGCGGTCGCCGCCGGCGCGCTTTCCGCCACCGATGCCGATCGCGCCGCGGCGCGCGAGGCGCTGGCGGCGCTCGACGTGGCAGCGGCCGAGCATCTCGACGAGGTCGCCGCGCACAACCGTGAGTTCCACATCGCGATGGTCCGCCCCGGCGGGCGGCTGCTCACCACGCAGCTGGTCGAACGGCTCCAGATCCTCGCCGAGCGCTATGTCCACAAGCATCTCGAACCCGCCGGGCGCGAGGATCGCGCGCATCTCGAACATGCCGAGCTGATGACGGCGTGGGAGAGCGGCGATGCCGATCGCACCCGCGCGCTGGCCCGCGCGCATATCGAGGGCACGCTTACCGATCTCCGCCGCCAGCTGAACGGCTGAGCCTCAGCCGCGCGCCAGCACGCTGCGCGCGCGGCCGTAGAGGAAATAGACGGCGAGCCCGGCGACGTTCCAGATCAGGAAGCGCACCAGCGTCTTCTCGGGCAGCGAGAAGAGCAGGTAGAGGCAGCCCAGTACCGCCAGCGTGCCGACCAAATAGGGTTGCGGGCAACGGAAGATGCGCGGCGCATCGGGCGCGCGGCGGCGGAGCAGCATCATGCAGACGCCCACCGCGATGAACGCGATCAGCGTGCCGGCATTGGCCAGCTCGGCAATCTCGTCGAGCCGCAGGAAGCCCGCGACGGCCGCGACGAACAGCCCGGTGATGCCGGTCACCAGCACCGGCGCGCCGGTGCGCGGCGAAACCTTGGCGAGGCCGCGTGGCAGCAGCCCGTCGCGCGCCATCACGAAGAAGATGCGGCTCTGCCCGTACATCATCACCAGGATCACCGACGGGAGCGCGATCAGCGCCGCGGCGGCGATCGCCCAGGCGGCGAAGGGATGGCCGAGCGTGCGCAGCACCAGCGCCAGCGGCTCGGGTGAATTGCCGAGCGTGGTGTAGGACATCGCGCCGACCGCCGCGACCGCGACGAGGATGTAGATGGTGGTGCACAAGGCCATCGACCCGACGATGCCGATGGTCAGATCGCGACCCGGGTTCTTGGCTTCCTCGGCCGAGGTGGCGACGGCGTCGAAGCCGTAAAAGGCGAAGAACACGATCGCGGCGGCCGCCATCACGCCGCGGGTGCTGCTGCCGTCTGCGTGGCTTGCGAAGCCATAGGGCATGAAGGGATGGAAGTTGGCCGCATCGAAGCCGGGCAGCGCCAAGGCCACGAACACCGCGAGCGCCACCAGCTTGATCACCACCAGCACGATGTTGAGCGTCGCGCTCTCGCGGGTGCCGAGCATCAGCATGCCGGCGATCGCGAAGGACACGAGCACCGCCGGCAGGTTGACGATGCCTCCAGCATGCGGTCCCTGGAGCAGCACTGCGGGCAGATGGATGCCCGCCGATTGCAGCCAGCCGACCAGATAGCCCGACCAGCCCACCGCCACCGCCGAGCAGGCAAGCGAATATTCGAGGATCAGGCTCCAGCCGACCACCCAGGCGATCGTCTCGCCCAGCACCGAATAGCTGTAGGTATAGGCGCTGCCCGCCGCCGGGATCATCGTCGCGAGTTCGGCATAGGCGAGCGCGGCGCAGGCGCACACCGCGCCGGCGATGACGAAGGCGAGGATCACCGCGGGCCCTGCCCGCTCGGCGCCGACGCCGGTCAACGTATAGATGCCGGTGCCGACGATCGCGCCGACCCCGAGTGCGATCAGGTGCGGCCAGGAAAGCGTGGGGCGCAGCCGATGCGCGCTAGGAGCCGTGCTGCGTTCGATCGGCTTGATCGGTCCCCAAAATCCCATGCAACCCCCGATGCTTTCGTATTGTGTTCAGACGACCGAGAAGCCGGCCCAGAACGGGTCCTCGCGGTCGATCCAGATGGTGTTGAAGCCGGTGGCGATCGCCGAGCCTTCGATCGAGGGGATGATGCCGGGGCGATCGCCCACCATCACCGCTTCCTCGACCCGACCGATGAACCGGCTGCCGATATAGCTTTCATGGACGAAGCGGTCGCCGACGCTCAAGCGGCCCTGCTGCTCCAGATGCGCGAGCCGCGCCGAGGTGCCGGTGCCGCACGGGCTGCGATCGATCGCGCGCTCGCCGTAGAACACGGCGTTGCGGCCGTCGGCCCCCTCCCCCTTGGGCTTGTCCGCCCAAAGGACGTGGCTGACGCCGCGGATGCGATCGTCGAGCGGGTGGACCGGCTCTACTTGCGCGCGCACCAGCTCGCGGATCGTGCGGCTCAGTTCGACGATGCGCGAGGCGCCGAGATCGTCGAGGCCGGTGTACGGCCCCTGCGGTTCGATGATCGCATAGTAATTGCCGCCATAGGAGACATCGATGCGGAGCGGGCCGAAGCCCGGCACCTCGATCTCGATGCCGCGCGCGGCGACATAGGCGGGCACGTTGCGGATGCGCACCCAGCGCACCCGGTCGCCCGTCATCTCATAGGTGATGTCGATCACCCCCGCCGGCACTTCGATGCGCAGCTGCCCCGGCATGCGCGGGGTGATCAGGCCATGTTCGAGCCCGAAGGTCACCATGCCGATCGTGCCGTGCCCGCACATCGGCAGGCAGCCCGAGGTCTCGATGAACAGGATGCCGCAATCACTATCGTCGCGGGTGGGCGGGTAGAGGAACCCGCCCGACATCATGTCGTGCCCGCGCGGCTCGAAGCAGAGGCCGGTGCGGATCCAGTCGAACCGCTCGAGAAAGTCCGCGCGCCGCGCCAGCATGTCGCCGCCGCGGAGCAGCGGTGCGCCGCCCGCGACCAGCCGCACCGGGTTTCCCGCGGTGTGGCCGTCGATGCAGAAGAAGGTGTGGCGCATGGGTTTTCCTCAGGCTGCCTTGACGGCGCGCTGGCTCGGGCGGGTCGCGGCGGCTTCCTCGACCCAGGCGATCACCTGGGCGCGGCGGGCACCCGAGAGCGGCAGGCGCGGCATGCGGACGCGCTCGCTGCCGCGGCCCATGATCTGCTCGGCGAGCTTGATCGACTGGACCAGGTCATGCTCGGCATCGAGATGGAGCAGCGGCATGAACCAGCGATAGATCTCGCGGGCCTCGTCGTAGCGACCTTCGTTGAACGCCGCGATCAGCCGCACCGACTCCTCCGGGAAGGCGCTGGTCAGGCCCGAGACCCAGCCCGAGGCGCCGAGGAACATGCCTTCCAGCGCGACATCGTCCAGGCCCGCCATCAGTGTGTAGCGATCGCCATAGCGGTTGAAGAGATCGGTGAAGCGGCGCGGATCGGGCGCGCTTTCCTTGACCGCCACGATGTTCTTCACATCCGTGAGGCGATCCAGCGTCGCGGTGTCGATCGACACGCGATAGGCTGGCGGGTTGTTGTAGAGCATGATCGGCAGCGAGGTCGCCTCGGCCACCGCGCGAAAATGGGCCTCGAGCTCCTCGGCGGTCGGCACATAGACCATCGCCGGCAGCAGCATCAGCGCGTCGACGCCGACCTTCTCGGCATCACGGGCGTACTGGATCGCGCGCGCGGTGGTGAATTCGGACACGCCGGCGACCAGCGGCACGCGGCCGCCCACCGCCTCGACGCCGGCCTGGAGCACGACGCGCTTCTCGTCCGCCTCGAGCGAATTGTTCTCGCCGCAGGTGCCGAGCAGGATAAGGCCGTCGACGCCGTCATCGACCAGCGCGGTCTGGGTGCGCTGGGTGGCGTCGAGATCGATCGAGAGATCCTCGGCGAACTGGGTCGTCGCCGCGGGATAGACGCCGGTCCAGAGCGTCTTGGCTGCAGTCATAAGAACACGATCCTCCACTGGGTTGGTCGATTTCGTATACCGTATGCGGCGGATGCGCAAGGCTGCCATGCACCAACGCATAATTTCGCGATTCCCGAAAGGGGTAACCGCGCGCCGAAACGAAGCGTTACGATATCGTATAATTTATTTGACTGAATCATGCTTCTCATGTTGCATATGTGCGACTCAAAAAACGGGGTGCGCGGCGCATGCGTAATTTTCTTACAATTCGGACGGGGGCGGCGCTTGGTGCGCTTGCCATGGCATTGGTTTCCAGCGCGGCATATGCGCAGGAGACGGAAGGCGGTACGGCGGGGGGCGACAGCGATCGTACGGAAATCACCGTCACCGGCACGCGCATCCGGCGCCCCGACCTGGAGAGCAACAGCCCGCTGACCAGCGTCGATGCGCAGGAAGTGCGCTACCAAGGCGCGGTCAATGCCGAGACGATGCTCGCGCGGCTGCCGCAATTCACCGCCGACGGCAACGAGAATGTCTCCAACGGATCGGACGGATCGGCGCAGATCAACCTGCGCAACCTCGGCTCGAACCGGGTGCTGACGCTGATCAACGGCCAGCGCATCCTCTCCTCGCAGGCGACCGACATCAACTTCGTGCCGACCGCGCTGATCGAGCGCGTCGACGTCGTCACCGGCGGCGCCTCTGCGGTCTATGGCTCGGATGCAATGTCGGGCGTGGTCAACTTCATCCTGCGCGACCATCTCGACGGGCTGCGGCTCGATGCGCAGACCAGCGTCGCGCAGCACACCAACGACAATGCCTATGTCCGCGGCCTCGTCTCGGACAAGGGCTACCAGCTCGCCCCGCGCAACGTGTTCGACGGCGCCAAGCAGGACATCAACGGCGCGTTCGGCAAGAATTTCGCGGACGGCCGCGGCAACGTCACCGTCTATGGCGGCTATCGCCACACCGACCCGGTGCTGCAGGCGACGCGCGACTATTCGTCCTGCGCGCTCAATGCCAACGGTGCCAGCGCGCTGGTATGCGGCGGATCGTCCAACACCACCTATGGCACCTTCGCGCCGCTGGACGGCCCGAGCAAGGACCTGGGCTACCTCACCAACGCGCGCGACGGCTCCAAGAGCTGGGTGCCCTACGACGCCAGCTACGCGTACAACTATTCGCCGACCAACTACATCCAGCGCTCTGACGAGCGCTATACCGGCGGCGGCACCGCCTCGTTCGAGATCGCGCCGGCGGCGAAGCTCTATGGCAGCTTCATGTGGATGAAGGACCACACCTTCTCGCAGGTCGCGCCCTCCGCGCTGTTCCTCGGCACCACCTTCACCCTGCCCTGCAACAACCCGCTGATGAGCGCGGGCCAGCAGGCGGCGCTCTGCGGCCCGGCCGCCGGCACGTCCGCGACGATCGATTCGCTGATCGGCTACCGCCTCAACGGCGCCTATTCGCGCCGCGACGATCTGCGCCATCAGGATTATCGCTATAACGGCGGCGTGAAGGGCGATCTCGGCCACGGCTTCAGCTACGACGTGGGCTATCTCTATTCGCTGTCGCGCTACAACGAGACCTATCTCAACAACGTCGACAATGTGAAGGCGCAGCGCGCGCTCGACGTCGTGTCGGTGAACGGCACGCCGACCTGCCGCTCGAAGATCGATGGCAACGATCCGGCCTGCGTGCCGATCGACATCTTCCGCGCCGACGGCATCACCACCGATCAGGCGCGCTACCTGTTCAGCCCGTCGAGCACCGCCTCGCGCAACACGCTCGAGGTGTTTTCGGGCTCGGTCAACGGCGACCTCGGCACCTTCGGCATCCAGAGCCCCTGGGCGACGCGCGGTGCGGGCCTAGCCGTCGGCGTCGAACGCCGCCGCGAGACGCTCAACTTCACCGCCGACGACGTCGCCAAGCAGGGCGGCAGCGCCGATGCCGACGGCTCGATCACCGTCAACGAAGCGTACGGCGAGCTGGAACTGCCGCTGGTCGAGAACGTGCCCTTCATCCACGACCTGACGGTGAACGGCGGCCTGCGCTATTCGGACTATACCAACCGCCAGGGATCGACGGCGACCGAATCGCACTACAAGGCCTGGACCTACAAGGCGGAGCTGACCTGGTCGCCGATCGACGGCGCCCGCTTCCGCGCCAGCTACAACCGCGCGATCCGCGCCCCCAACATCAGCGAGCTGTTCGGCGCGCGCGGCATCGGCAACGTCTCGCTGACCGACCCTTGCGCCGGCGCCACGCCCGACGCTTCTCTCGCTGCCTGCAAGCTGACCGGCGTCAGCGACGCGCAATACGGCCACATCATCCAGTGCCCGGCGGATACCTGCTCGCAATCCTATGGCGGCAATCCGGCGGTGAAGCCCGAGGTGGGCGATACCTACACCTTCGGCGTGGTGCTGACGCCCAAGCAGCTGCGCGGCTTCTCGCTCTCTGTCGATTACTACCACATCAAGGTGAAGGGCTATATCAGCTCGATCGACCCGTCGCTCGTGGTCAGCCAGTGCACCAGCACCGGCGATCCCTATTATTGCGGGTTGTTCCACCGCGATCCGCGCTCGGGCGCGCTGTTCGGCACCAACGGCTATGTCGTCGGCAGTACGCTCAACACCGGCTATCTGCTCACCGCAGGTATCGACGTCGCCGCGGCGTATGCGACGCGGATCGGCCAGCTGGGCAAGCTCGACGCCAACATCGTCGGGACCTGGCTCGAAAAGCAGGTCAAGGAGCCGTTGCCCGGCCTGGGCAGCTACGATTGCAAGGGCTATTACGGCTATAGCTGCGGCCAGCCCAACCCGACCTGGCGCCATGTCGCGCGCCTGACCTGGACCGTCCCCAGCGAGAAGGCGACACTGTCGCTCGCCTGGCGCCACTTCGCCAAGACCGCGCTGTCGACCTCGTCGTCGAACGCCTTCCTGTCGCAGGCAGGCCCGATCAGCATCATCAACGCGACGATCCCGGCCTATGAGTATTTCGACCTTGCCGCGACCGTGGTGCCCGCCAAGCAGCTGCAGTTCCGCATGGGCATCAACAACCTGACCGACAAGTCGCCGCCGGCGATCGCCTCGGGCGTGCTGGCGAGCTTCGGCAACGGCAATACCTATCCGGGCGTGTACGATCCGATGGGCCGCACCCTGTTCATGGGCGCGACGCTGACCTTCTGAGCTCTCCCCGGGGCCGGCGTTCCTCCACCGGCCCCACCCCTGCCTTCTGGAACGGCGGCGTTGCCTGCTCGTTAGCGGTAGCTCGCTCGTTCCAAAGGCTTTTCCCGCATGGCTTCTTCCCGCGATCCCGTTGCCCGCGCGATCGCGCCCAGCAAGGCCGCCCCTGCCCTCGCGACCGGCGAGACCGCCGCGCTGCTGGCGGAGGCCCTCGCCTCGGCCGACCTGTTCTTCGCCGCCGCCGACGAACCCCGCGCCATCGCGGTCGCACATGCGCTGGCCGCGCTGGCGCCCGAGGCGTGCGTGGTCTTCTGCCCCGGCAGCGACGCGCTGCCCGGTGATGCCGCCCCCGCCTCCCCCGCCAATGTCGGCGAGCGCGTCGCTGCGCTCCGCCGCCTGCGCCTCGCCCAGGCCGAGCCCGAGCGACCGCGGATCGCCTGCATCACCACCGGCGAGGCGCTGGCCCGCCTCTACCCCCCGCCGCAGGCCTTCGAAGCCGCCCCGCCGCGAATCGCGACCGGCGCGCCAATCGATCTGGCCGCGTTGTTCGAAACGCTGGTCGAGGCAGGCTATGTCGAGGATGAGCGCGTCGACGAGCCGGGCGAAGTCGCGCTGCGCGGCCAGGTACTCGACGTCTATCCCGCCGATGCAGAGGAACCGCGCCGGATCGAAGTCGCCGACGGCGTGGTCCTGTCGCTGCGCAGCTATGATCCCGGCACCCAGCGCACCACCGGCGACTGCGCGGCGCAGGAACTGGGCCGCGTTTCCGAGCCGCCGCTCGGCAAGGATGCCGTGCCGCTCACCGCGCATCTTCCGCACGCGCTGCTGGCGATCGAGCCCGCGGCGGAGGACCGGCGCAAGCGCTTCCTCGCGCTCGCCGCGGACTCGCAGCGCCGCCGGCCGAGCCGCGCGCTGCGCGACGTGCTGGACGACAAGCCGTGGCGTGCCGCGGCGAAGGAGCATCCGCCGCTGGCGCTCGCCGCCGTCGGCGATCCCCCGCCCCGCTTCATCGAGGGCCGCGCGCCGCTCCGCGCCTTCGCCCGTGCCGCGCGCGATTGCATTGCGGCGGAGGACCGGCTGGTCGTGCTCGGCAGCGCCCGCGATCTGCGCTTCCTGCGCAGCCGCATCGCGGGCGTGCTGAAGACCGCGTTGCAGGACGTCCCGAGCTGGGCAGCGCTGCAAGGTGCGCCAGCGGGCACCATCGCGCTGCTGGAAGCGCCCGTCGACCGCGGGTTCCGGCGCGAGGGCATCCTCGCCGTCGCCGCCGCCGACCTGCTCGGCAGCCGTGCCGAGCGCGAAACCGCGCAGACCGGCGCGACCGATCCCACGCTGTTCGGCCAGACCGAGATCCGGCTCGGCGACCTCGTCGTCCACGAGGATCATGGCATCGCCGAAGTCACCGGCCTCGCGCCGATGCCGGGAGAAGCCGAGGCGGGCGGCGATGCGATCGCGCTCACCTATGCCAATGGCGGCGTGCGGCTGGTGCCCGTTGCCGAGGCCGATCGGCTGTGGCGCTATGGCGGCGATGCCGATGCGGTGGCGCTCGACAAGCTCGACGGCTCCAGCTGGCAGAAGCGGCGCGGCGCGATCGACCTCGCCATCGCAGAGACCGCGCGGGGGATGATCGCCCTCGCCGAAGAACGGATGGCGCGAACCGCTCCGGTTCTTTCTCCCGATATATCGACATATGAGCGGTTCGTCGCAGGATTTGCCTATACCGAAACGCGCGATCAGGCGCGTGCGATCGAGGCGGTACGCAGCGACCTTGCGGCCGGCGCGCCGATGGATCGGCTCGTGATCGGCGATGTCGGCTTCGGGAAGACCGAAGTCGCGCTGCGGGCCGCCGCCCTGGCGGCGCTCGCCGGCCATCAGGTCGCGGTCGCCGCCCCCACGACCGTCCTCGCCCGCCAGCATCTCGAGACCTTCACCGAACGCTTCGAGGGCACCGGCATCGCAGTCGCCGGACTTTCGCGGCTGTCGAGCGCGGCCGAGAAGAAGCGGGTCAAGGCGGGCCTCGCCGACGGATCGATCCAGGTGGTGATCGGCACTGGCGCGGTGGCCGGCAAGGGCGTGGCGTACGACAAGCTCGCGCTCGTCATCATCGACGAGGAGCAGCGCTTCGGCGCCGCGGACAAGGCGAAGCTGCGTGCGCTCGGCGCGGGGCATGTGCTGACCCTGAGCGCGACGCCGATCCCCCGCACGCTGCAGGCCGCGCTGGTCGGCATCCAGCACCTCTCGGTGATCGCGACGCCCCCTGCCCGCCGCCAGCCGATCCGCACCGCCGTCGGCATGTTCGACGAGGCCATGGTGCGCGCGGCGCTGCTCCGCGAGCGCAGCCGGGGCGGCCAGAGCTTCGTCGTCGTGCCGCGGATCGAGGACATGGGCCCGCTCGCTGCCAGGATCGCGCGGCTGGTGCCCGAGCTGGAGCTGCTCCAGGCGCATGGCAAGATGCCCGCCGCCGAGATCGACGAGGCGATGGTGCGCTTCGGCCGCGGCGACGGCGACGTGCTGCTCGCGACCAACATCATCGAGGCCGGGCTCGACGTGCCGCGCGCCAACACCATGATACTCTACCGCGCCGACCGTTTCGGCCTCAGCCAGCTCCACCAGCTGCGCGGCCGGGTGGGGCGCGGCAGCCGGCGCGGGCAGGTGCTGCTGCTCACCGAATCCGACAAGCCGATCGGCGCGCGTACCCTGAAGAGGCTCCGCACGCTGGAGGCGTTCGACCGGCTCGGCGCGGGCTTCGCGATCAGCGCGCAGGATCTCGACATGCGGGGTGCCGGCGACCTGCTCGGCGAGGCGCAGGCGGGGCATATGAAGCTGATCGGCGTCGATCTCTACCAGCATCTGCTCGAGGGCGCGCTGCGCACTGCACGCGGCGAAATGGTCGAACGCTGGACGCCCGAGCTGCATCTGGGGCTGCAGGGCTGTCTCCCCGAGGCGTGGATTCCCGACGAGGAACTGCGGGTCGGCTTCTACGTCCGTCTCGCCCGTGCCGAGGATGGCGGCATCGTCGACGCACTGGAGGCCGAGCTGGAAGATCGGTTCGGCGCCCTGCCCGACGCTGCCACCACCTTGCTCGCGGTCGCCCGCGTGCGCGCCCAGGCATTGGCGCTGGGCATTGCCCGGATCGACGCCGGTCCTGCCGCGATCGCGTTCACCCCGCGCCCCGATTTCACCGGGGATGCGGACGTGGCGGGCCTCACCGCGAAGGGCGACCGGCTGCTGCTCGCCGAACGGATCGACGATCCCGCCGCGCGGCTGGCCCGGATCGAAACGCTGCTGGAGACGATGGCGGGCGATTGACGCATTGTGCTGTCCCCTCCCCCGGCCTAGGCTCGCCGAAGAAAACAAAACCCGGAGAGGAATGGCGCCATGATTCTGCCCATCCTGCTGATGATGCTCCAGACCAGCCCGGCGTTCAACGCCGAGGAGGAGATCATCGTCGTCTCGCGCCAACTGCGCATGATCAAGGTCGACCTGAAGACCGACAAGCGCGAGGGTGGCCTGCATCTGCGCAGTTGCCGTATTCTCCGCGGCTCGGGGCATAGCGATCTCGATGCGATCCCCTGCGGCGTCGCCGAGCAGTGCGTCGCGGACGGGGTGCCCTCGCGGCGCGTGCTGAAGGACTGCGTCGAGGATCGCTCGACGAGTCGGATCAACCTGGTGCTGGCGTCGCGGCGGATGGCTCGGGCCGATTGACCCGGCTCAGCGCTGCTCGCCGAGCCCCGTCGCCGCCCAATATATGCCGCCCAGCAGATGCTGGAGATAGCGGTCGTCGCGGTACATCTCCGCCTCGTGGCCGAGCAGGGTGACGAACACCCGCCCTTTCTCGTAGCGGTGGAACCAGGCCTCGGGATGGTCCTTGCCCATCCGGTGCCCAACCTGCCCCGGCCAGATGCGGGTGGGATCGTAGCTCGCCTCGTCGACGCCGAGCACGCGGTGGATCGCGATGTCGAATGGGTTGCTGGTGACGTAGAACTCGTCGCTCCACAGCCAATGGTCCGGCAGCCCGAACGCCGCCGGAAAGCCCTTGTCGAGCACGTTCACGACGGCGGTCTGGATCATCGGGTGGTTGATGAAGGTCCGTCCGACCAGCTTCTCATACCAAGGCCAAACCCCCGTCGGTAGGATCGCCGCGCGATGCACCACCACCGCATTGCCGCCGCCCTGCAGATAGTGCTCCAGCCCGACGCGCTGGGTGGGGGAGAAGTCGTCGGCAGGCGTGTTGAGCAGCAGGATCGCCGCATAGCGCGCGAGGTCGCCGTCGAGCGGCGCGCCGTCCTTGTGCCAGTCGACGGCAAAGGCGTGGAGACGGCCGAGCTTTTCGAGGCTCTCGCGCGCGACGGGGATATACTCGTAATGATATTTGCTGGGCGCTGCGATCACCAGCAGCGTAAACTGCGGATCGGCCCGGCCCACCGCCGGCAGCAGCAGCGCAGCAAGCGCCAGCAGGGCCCGCAGCAGGCGGTTCATCGTGCGGATCGCTCCGCGCTCAGCCGCGACATCAGGAGCGCCGCGCGCTTGGCCTGGCGGCGGATGCTGGCGAGGTCCACCGTCTCGCCGGGTGCATGGTCGCCGGTGCTGTAGGCGCCCAGCCCCGCCAGGCTGTCGACATCGGCCGCGACGAAGGAGATGTCCCCTGCCCCGCGCTTAAGCGGATCGAGCGCCGGCATCTCCGGCAGCCCAAGGTCGCGATTGACGGAGTTGAGCGCGGCGAGCAGCGCGCGGTTGCCCTCGGTCGGCGCCATCGCCGGATAGCCCTCGCCGAAGCTGATCGTGGCATCGGTGCCCGGCGCATGCGTGGCGACGATCGCTTCCATCTTGGCCTTCACCCGCGCGGTCTGCTCGGGGCTTAGCGTGCGGAAGTCGCCGGTGGCGATCGCGGTGGCGGGGATGATGTTGGTCTTGCCCGCCGCGGTCGCATTGCCGCTTTCGTCGATCGTGGCGCGGGCGCCGCCGGCGATCACCCCCGTGTTGAAGGTGAGATTGGGTTCGGGCAGTTCCTTGCGGAACGCAGCGAGGATGCGCGACAGTTCGTTGATCGCCCCGTCGCCGAAGTCAGCGCCGAAGATCAGCGAGCTGTGCCCGGTCTTGCCGGTGGCGGTGATCCGCCAGTCGATTGCCGAGCGCCGCGCGATCGAGCCCATGTCGCGCCCGCCGTCGATCACTAGCCCCTCGAAATCGAGCGCGACATCGGCGCGCTTGCCGGCGGCAATCAGGTCGGCGCGGGCGATGCTGTGCGGGCTGCCCGACTTTTCCTCGTCGCCGGTCAGGACGATCTCGATATTGGCGGCCCGGAGCGTGCCCGCTGCCTGCATCGCCCGCAGCGCCGCCAGCATCACCACCATGCCGCCCTTGTCGTCCCCTGCCCCGGGCCCTTCCGCCCGATCGCCCTTGCGAACGAATTTCTGGAAGAGCGAGTCGGGCTCGAAGACCGTATCGAGATGCCCGATCAGCAGCAGGCGCTTGGTCCCCGGCTTGCCACGATGGACCGCGATGAGGTGACCGGCACGCTCGACCGCGTTCATCGGCTTCCAACTGACCGCGAAGCCCAGCGGCGCCAGCTCGGCCCGCATCATCTCCCCAACCTTGGCGACGCCGGCGAGGTTGAGGGTGCCGCTGTTCTGGTTGACCAGGGTTTCCAGCAGCGCGACCGAGCGATCATATTCGGCATCGACGGTGCGCGTCATTGCCGTTTCCGCAGTCGAGAGACGCTGGGCGGCGGCGGGCAGGATTGCGGCCGTGGTCAGCAGAAGCGCAGCGGCAACACGCGAGAAGCAAGACAGATCGGTCACGGGAACCCCTTTCCTGAGGGGTTCTTCAACCACGCCCGCATGGGTCGGGCAAGGCGATCCGTTCGATTTAGGAAAGCTGCCGGGCCAGATCCGCCAGCAGGATGCGTGCGACGGGCTGGTCGCCGTCGTCCTCGATGTCGAGGCTACCGCGAACCGGGGTGGGGCCCTTGCGGTGCCGAAGCAAGGCGCGGGCGAGGCTGTGACCGGCGATCAATGCCTGGCGCAGATCGGGCAGTTCGCGACGTTCAGGGACGTGGGGGTGGTGATCCGGCGTGCACAGGCGGAAGCGATAGGCGGGCATGCGGGGATAATGCGTGTGCCTTCAACAAGTTGCTGACGGTTGATGTATATTATTGTTGCGTGCGGGCCGCGGTGGCTTCGAGCGCGATGTCGCTCCTAGCTGCAGGACGGGTATCGCCAGTCCCTTTTCTCTCTAGCTCTTTCAAAAGAAGAGAACTCACCTGGGGTTAGAGGGTTTCTTGAATTGTTACGGAGTTAAGCGTCCCGCTCGCTGGCGCGAATCGCGGAGGTTCCACGATTCGCGTCGGCGCCCGTGTTCCCATTGTGTCGAGGATCGGTTCCCGAAAGATCGATAAGGCCGTTCCCGAAAGGTCGACAGATGGTTCCGGAAGGGTCGAAGGGCGTTCCTGAAGGGTCGAGGCCTTGCGCGAAATGCGGGAATTTCGGCGCATTTGTGGAAGCCGGGCCGCGAAGTTGAATCAGTTGTGGGAACTCGGGGTGTAAAGAGGTTCAAACCGGCATGCCGAACGGGACCATTGTTGTTGAACCGCCCTATGCGCCCGACACTTCGGGAACGGCCCGCAACCTCCCGCCCGTCACCGTAGCTGATGCTTGTTGCGCGCATGCCATTGGCGCGCAAAGCCGAGAAACGCGTTCTGATAGTTGGCGGGCGTCCGCGCCGGATCGGCTTCCACCCATTCGCGGAACTGGCGGTGCAGGTCCTGATAGTCCCAGCCGGGGCATTCGCGCCGTACCTGCTCCAGCGTCGCATCGGTGAGCATGCCGCTGGTGCCGCGCGTGGCCAGGCTGGTCACCGTCCGCCGCAGCAGCGCGCGTGCCTCGGCGCCGAGCGGCGGCGTCTCCTCGGCGACCGGCTGCTTCGCCGGGCGGGGGGCCGGGCGCGGGTCCGGCGCGGAGGGATCGGCAGGGGCGAGCGGTGGCGCGGATCGCATCTCGCCCTCGCCACGCCGCCGCATCCGCAGGCTCGGCTCGCGCTTGCCTGCCGGCGTCTCGAGCGAGAGCGTGTATCCCGGCAGCTCGTCGCGCTCGACGATCTTGGCGATCTCGAACTTGAAGCGGCGATACTGGCCCTCGGCGCCCGATTTCTCGAACAGCGTCGGCATCGAGATCGCGAAACCCGCCTCCCCTGCCCCGCCGGCATGCTTGCGCGCGACCTTGTAGAGCCAGCGCTCGCGGCCGCCGGTCAGATCGAAATAGGCGCGGTCGATCGACAGCACGCCGCCGGTCATCAGCACGCCTTCGTAGAACCAGCTCGACAGTTCGATCGTCATGCCGCGCGAGCGTTCGGTGCGTTCGTCGACCAGCTGGGTCCAGCCGTCGAGCCAGCTGAACGTTGCCTCGCGGCGGTTCTCGGCGCGGATGTTGGTCTTGATCGTGGTCGCCACCAGCCGGTCGAGCGACTGGCCGAGCAGCTCATAGGCGCGCCCCGTGGTCGGGCGGCCGATCGCGCGGAGCAGGTCATAGGGCATCAGATGGAGCTTGCGTGGGATGTCGTTGCGACCGCGCCGCGCCATGTCGGCAAGCACGCTGGCGCAGTAGATCAGGATGTCGGCATCCCAGATCGTCGCCATGCCGTAGTCGGGGTTGGCCGAGACATGGACCCACAGCTTGCCGTCCGGACTCTTGTAGTCGATCGGCTTCATCCGCTTGGTCTTGGCCAGGCTGAAGAAGGGTCGCTCCATCATCTCGCGCTGATCGCGCAGCGGCATGTCCGCGAGATAGGGGAGGAACAAGTCGAACTGTTCGGGGATCGACTGGCGATCGGCCTGGGTCATGAAGCCTCTGGGAGCAGGGTAGGGGAGGGGCGTTTCCCCGGGGAAACGGAAGGCGATTCCGGAATCGCGAACGGGCGCGGACGCCAGGCGGCGTGAAGCGGGGAGGGTGTTTCCCCGGGGAAACGGCCGCCGGGTCCGGCGCCGTCGTTTCCCCGGGGAAACGCGCTCATGGCTGCAACCCGCGGCCTTCGCGCTCGAGCTGGTCGAGCGCGTCGCGGAAGGCGTTGACGAGATGGTCGCGGCTGGCGCCCGACCCGGCATGGAGGCGCACAGTCACGCCTTGGCGGTTCACCGACAGCACGCTTAGCGCGGTGCGTCCGCTGGGCATCGCCCAAGCGTAGAGTTCGTCGGGCGCCTGCGGACCAGACGGTGCCGAGAGCAACCGGCGCAGCACATCGGCGGCGGCGATCGGCGCATGTCCGCTCGCGCGGCGGTCGCCCTGCTCGCGGGAAAGCGCCTTTGCCTCCGCAAGGATCGCCTTGGCCGCGGCCTTGTCATCCAGCGCCTGGGCGAGCGGATAGGCGGGTTTGAGCAGCACGTCGGCCGGGGAGGCGAAGGCGGCGATCACGGCGTCGGGGATGCCCGCCACCTTGACCATCTTCGACAGCCAGCCCTTGGAGAGCTTGAGCCGCTCGGCCATGCGGGTGAGGTGGTTGCCGTAATGCGCCTTGAGCGCCTCGGCATAGTTGCGCGCGCGCTCGAGGTCGGACACGTCCTTGCGCGCGCGGTTCTCGAGATCGGCAAGGCGGAAGGCGGCCTCGTCGTCCAGCTGGGCGACCTGGGCCACGAACTGCATGTCCGGATAGCTGTGCGCGCGCAGCCACGAGATCGCGAAGTGCCGCCGCGTGCCGGCGATCACCTCATAGTCATGCTCGGGATCGCCCTCGATCCGCCGCACCACGGCAGGGACCTTCTGGCCGTTCTCGGCGACGATCGAATCGATCAGCTCGCGGACATTCTCCTCGTTGAGATCGGCATAGACGCGCGCATTGCCCGGCCAGATCCGCACGCGCGCGGGATCGAGCAGCAACTGGGTGACCTGGCGCACCTCGCCCGACGCGACCCGCGCCAGCGCGGACTCGCGCCCGAGCAGCGTGGTGCCGCGCGTGCGGGCGAGCCGGGGCGGCAGCTCGGGCTCGGCTGCCGGGGAGGGGAGGGGGGCAGGGGCCGAGGGCGCGGGGGGCGCCGTTTCCGCGGCGGCTTCCTCGGCGAGCAGATCGGCGAGATAGTCTTTCTGGGTACGTGCCACGGTTCAGCCCTTCTGCCCGGTTGCAGCGGTGCGCTCAGGCCGCTTCATTGACGACATCCTCTTCGCTGGCGGGGGTGACCCGGCCCCAGTTGCGGCGGACCAGCGCCTCGACCTGGCCGAGCGCCTCGTCGAGATTGGCCTTGCAGCGCTTGTGGGTGCGCGCGGTGCCGATCGGGCGATCCAGCTCGTAGATCGTCATCATCCGCATCGCCGCATGGCTGATCTCGGCGGATTCGAGGATCGGCACCGGCAGCAGCGCCGGCCCGAAGGCCTGTTCCATGATCTGGCGGACCATTGCATGGCTGGGATCGTTGCCGTCGAACTTCGAGCAGATCAGCCGGACAAAATCATAACGGACGTCGATGCCCGCCTCGGTCAGCTGGTGGAGCACCTGGTCCATCATCGAGAGGAACTGGACGGTGGAGCAGAAGTCCGGGGTGGTCGCCGCCAGCGGCACCAGCAGCGCGTTCGCCGCCTGCATCACCGCCAGGCTGATCGTGCCGAGCGCCGGCGGGGGATCGAGGATCACCACGTCATAGTCGCGGGCGAGATCGTTCAAGCCCGCCTTGAGCTTGCGGAAGCGCGTCGCGAGGATCGAGCCGCCATCGGCACCAGCCGCGGCGAGCTCATACTCGACGTCGAACAGCTCGAGATTGGACGGGATCAGGTCGACGTTTGGCCACGGCGTTTTCTTGACTGCGTAGAGCAGGTCGGCTTGGGTCGGGTCGATCGAGAGATAGGGGTAGAGCGTCTCTTCGCGGGTGATGTTGAAATGCGGGTTGAAGCCGAACAGCGTGGTGGTGGTCGCTTGGCTGTCGCAATCGACCACGAGCACGCGGTAGCCTTCCACCGCGAAATAATGGGCGAGATGGGTGGTGACCGTCGACTTGCCGACGCCGCCCTTGAAGTTCTGCACCGCGATGATCGCCGGCACGTCGAGCGGCGCGCGGGCAGGGGAGGCGCCGAGCACCTGCCGCATGTTGAGCAGCTCCTCGACGGTATAGCCCGGCCGGCGTCCGTTCTCGCTCGGCGGGGGCGGGGGGAGGCGGCCATCGTCCTCCGCCATCCGAATGCGGTTGGTGGAGCAGCCCAGCAGCTGTGCTGCCTCGGCAATGCCGAAACGGACATGGAGTCCCTTGCGGCTTTCCGGTAGAAAGGCCTTGCGGCGCAATCGTTCGATCATGCGTTCGCCGGCATCGGCAAGCTCGCTGATCCGCTCAATGTCTGAATGCATTCCTGCCTCGCCCCGCGCGGTTGAATGAGAGTTATAAGAGATATCTCATATTTCGTTCAAACCGACAAGCTTGGCACCAGAACGGCGCAACTATAGGGTCACGCGATTGTTATCGCCTGGTATGAAGACTATATTCGGACCGATAATGGTCTGAAATCATACGAATAAGGGTCGGAGACCGAGATGCGCTACACCGAACAGGTCAAGCCTGTCAGCTACTTGAAAGCCAATGCTGCCGACGTGTTGCGCGGGCTGGCGGAAGGCGGGGCGCCGTTGGTGATCACCCAGAATGGCGAGGCGCGCGCCGTGCTGCAGGACGTGGCAAGCTATCAGGCGACGCAGGAAACGCTGGCGATGCTCAAGCTGATGGCGCTGGGCACCCGGGATGTGGAAGCAGGCCGCTTCACGCCTGCGCGCGATGCCATCGCCCGCCTGCGCAAGGGCAAGGCCGACAGCGCCGCATGAGCGGACGCTATACGGTCTACCTCACCGATGGCGCGGAAACCGATCTGGCGGAGATCCATGGCTGGATCGCCGCCAACCGTTCGCCCGAACAGGCTGAGGCGTTTCTCGATGCGATGTTGGCGAAGGTGGACAGCCTCGAAGCCTTCCCCGATCGCGGCAGCGTGCCGGTCGAACTCGATGCGCTGGGCATCCGCGAGTTCCGGCAGCTCGTGGCGCCGCCCTATCGACTGATCTACCGCGTGATCGTCGACCACGTGTTCGTGTTCCTGATCGCCGACGGGCGCCGTGACTTCCAGGCGCTGCTGGAGCGCCGCCTGCTCTCGGCCTGAGCCGCGCTCAGCCGTGCGACCAGCCGAACTGGCCCGCGGCGATCGCGGCCTGGGTGCGGTTGCGGACGTTGAGCTTGCGCATCACTGCGGTCATGTGGACCTTCACCGTCGCCTCGGCCATGCCGAGTTCATAGGCAATCTGCTTGTTGAGCAGCCCCGAATGGACGCAGCGCAGCACCTGCATCTGCGTGGGCGTGAGGCGCGGGGGTGCCAAAGGCTCGGCGCCGATGCGTTCAACCTGCTGTGCTTGAGTCGCGGCTTGCATGCCCATCCTCCCAACCGATCCGTTTTACGAGGCCAGGCCTCCAGATTCGTTAACGTTAACGTAGGCGAACTTGTAGGACAGGTTCAAGTGGAAATTTGCGCGAGAGCACGCAATCGATCGTTTCGGCTGGCAATTTCGCCCGGCTATGCGTAGAACCTGTCCGATAAGTTACCGCTGACATCCAGCGGCCCATGGGGAGGGGCATGGCAGCAGCAGCAGCCCGGCGCGCGGAGCGGTGAACCAGCCGCGACTATCCGATCACGCCTATGCGGCGATCGTCGAACTCATCAAGGCGGAGGATCTCGAGGTCGGCGCACGGCTGCCCTCTGAGGCGCGGCTGGCCGAGATGTGCGGCGTCTCGCGCGCGATCGTCCGCGAGGCGCTGGTGCGGCTCGGCTCGGACGGGATCACCGAGGTGCGGCGCGGCGCCGGCTCGTTCGTGAAGGGGCGGCCGTCGGAGCGGCTGGCGGCGTTCATGCCGCTGGCCGAATTGCCCGCCACGCTGGGCAGCTACGAGGTCCGCTTCGTGCTGGAGACCGAAGCCGCGCGGCTCGCGGCCGTCCGGCGCACCGCCGATCAGATGGCGGTGCTGGACGCTGCGCTCGACGCGCTGCGCACCGCGCTCCTGTCCAGCGCGCCCGCCCATGTCGAGGACCGCGAACTCCACCGCGCGATCGCGGATGCGACCGGCAATCTCGCCTTCCAGCAGGCGTTCGACGCGCTCTGGCCGGACGTGGAGAAGGTGATGCAGGCGGGCGTCGACATCTCGCGGTCGCGCTCGGCCGACGTGATCGCGGTGATGCTCCACGAACATGAGGTGATCGTCGATTCGATCCGCGCCCAGGATCCCGAGCGCGCCGCGCTGGCGATGCGCTGGCACCTGGGGGAGGGGCGCAGGCGGCTCATGCCCTGAGCGCGGGCTGCTCCAGATAGGCGAGGACGCGGTCGCGCAGCACCGCAGGCGGCAGATTCGCGGGCAGGATCAGCACGCCTTCGTCGGGCTGGGGGCGCTCCAGCGTCGCCAGCTGGCTGTCGAGCAGGCTCGTCGGCATGAAATGCCCCGGCCGCGACGACATGCGGGTGAGGAGCTGCGCGCGGTCCGCTTCCAGCAGCACGAACTGCACCGCACCGGGGATCTCGGCGCGCAGCCGGTCGCGATAGGCCCGCCGCAGCGCCGAGCAGGCGGCGACCGCAACCCCGCAGGTGTCGATCGATGCCGCCGCCGCCGCGGCGATCCGATCGAGCCAGGGCCAGCGATCGGCATCGGTCAGCGGGGTGCCGTCGCGCATCTTCACCACCGCTTCGGCCGAGTGAAAGGCGTCGCCCTCCAGGAACACGCAGCCCCGCGCCTCGGCGAGCAGTGCACCGAGCGTCGACTTGCCGGAGCCGCTGACCCCCATCACGATCACGGCCGCAGCGGCAGGCGATCGGGCAGGCAGGTCGGACATGGGCAGGCTCCGGAAAGAAGGCAGCCTCGCTTGTGAAAGGCTGCAGCGATGCTGAAAACTACGACCTTGGTCGCAGATGCCGCTCGCCCTTCAACGGGTTAGCCCATGCAATCAAGAACTAAGCTGAGAATGGGGATGGATATGCGCTGCTTTCTGGCCGGTCTGCTCGTCGCGACCTCGCTCACCGCGCCGGCGGTGGCGCAACATACCTCGGTGTTCCCCACCGCCCCGGACGAACCGCGCGCGGTGACGGTGAAGGCGCGCGGCAACGGCAAGGCCGATGATACGGCGGCGATCCAGAAGGCGCTCGACGAGGCGCGCGACGCCAGCCGCCACGGCATCGTCTTCCTGCCCTCGGGCCGCTACCGGATCAGCCGCACGCTGGTCGTGCCCGCCGGGGTGCGCGTCTACGGCGTGGGACGCACGCGGCCGACCATCCTGCTCGGCGCGAGCACGCCGGGGTTCCAGCAGGGCGTCTCGACGATGATCGTGTTCGGTGGCGACGACCAATATGCGGTCGGCAAGGTGCCGGTGCCGGTCCCCAACGTCGTGCCGCGCGACAAGATCGTCCGCGATGCCAATTCGGGGACCTTCTATTCGTCGATGAGCAATGTCGACATCGAGATCGCGGAAGGGAATCCCGGCGCGGCGGGCGTGCGCTTCCGCATGGCGCAGCACGCGTTCCTCAGCCACATGGAGTTTCGCCTCGGCAGCGCCTTTGCCGGGGTCTACCAGGCCGGCAACGTGATTGAGAAGGTGGCGTTCAAGGGCGGGCGCTACGGCATCGTCACCGAAAAGACCTCGCCCGCCTGGCAGTTCACGCTGATCGATTCGCAGTTCGACGGCCAGCGCGAGGCGGCGATCCGCGAGCATGAGGTGGACCTGACGCTGGTCAACGTCGCGATCCGCGACACGCCGGTGGGGATCGAGATCGATCGCGGCTATTCGGATTCGCTCTACGGCAAGGACGTGCGGTTCGAGCGCGTCTCCAGGGCGGGCGTGGTGATCTCCAACGAGGACAGCGCCTTCACCCAGATCGGCTTCGACAATGCGGTGGCGATCGACAGCCCGGTCTTCGCCCGCTTCCGCGACAGCGGCAAGACGGTGGCGGGGAAGGGCAGGGCGTACCGCGTCGGCGCCTTCTCCTATGGCCTCAAGGTGCCCAAGCTCGGCGAGATGGGGAAGACCGACCTGCAGGCGGAAATCCAGCCGCTGGCGAGCGTGCCGGCGCGCCGGGAACTTGCGGTCCGCGCGCTGCCGCCGATGTCTGAATGGGTCAATGTCCGCAAGCTGGGGGTGAAGGGCGACGGCACCACCGACGACACCACCGCGCTGCAAAAGGCGATCGACGGCAACCGCGTGCTGTATCTGCCGATCGGCTTCTACAAGGTGACCGACCGGCTGAAGCTGCGCCCCGACAGCGTGCTGATCGGGCTGCATCCGGCCACCACGCAGCTCTACATCCCCGACGACAATCCCGCGCATCGCGGGCTCGGCACCGTCATCCCGATCCTGGAAACGCCGCAGGGCGGCGACAACATCCTCTCGGGCCTGGGCCTGTTCACCGGGCGGGTCAATCCGCGCGCCTCGGCGGTGCTGTGGCGCTCGGGGGCGAACAGCCTGATGCAGGACGTCAAGATCATGGGCGGGGGCGGCACCCCCACCGCCGACGGCAAGCCGCTCGGCAGCCTGCAGGGCCGCACCGGCGATCCCGTCGCCGAAGGCCGATGGGACGCGCAATATCCGAGCATCTGGGTGACCGACAATGGCGGCGGCACCTTCACCGATGTTTGGAGCCCCAACACCTTCGCCCAGGCCGGCTTCTACGTCACCAACACCAGCACGCCGGGCCATGTCTACGAGATGTCGGTCGAGCATCATGTCCGCAACGAGTTCGTGCTCGATAACGTGGCCAACTGGGAATTTCTCGCGCCGCAGACCGAGCAGGAGGTGGGCGACGGGCCCGATGCGGTCTCCCTGGAGATCCGCAACTCGCGCAACCTGCTGTTCGCCAACTATCACGGCTATCGCGTCACCCGCAGCTACCATCCGGCGAAGAGCGCGGTGAAGCTGTTCAATTCCTCGGATATCCGCTTCCGCAACGTCCATGTGAACGCCGAGAGCGGCTTCGCGGCGTGCGACGACGAGGGCTGCGGCACCTTCCTGCGCGTCAGCAAATATCCGTTCGACAATGCGATCGAGGACGTGACTGGAAAGAAACTGGTCCGCGAGCGCGAGTTCGCCCGGCTCGATGTGGGCGCGACCGAGCGACAGGTGGCGGAGAAGCCGCTGACGGGCAAGGTCGAGAAGCTGGAGGACGGCTTCTACTCGATCTCGGGCGCGACCGTAGATGGGCAAGGCCGGCTCTACTTCATCGATCGCCGCTTCCAGCGAATCCAGCGCTGGACCGAGGCCAAGGGGCTGGAGATCCTCCGCGACCATGCGCTCGATCCGGTAAACCTCGCGGTGGATGCCTCGGGGCATCTGCTGGTGCTGTCGTCGCTGGGGCCTAAGGGTGCGGTCTATTCGATCGATCCGGACGGCCCGCGCGACCAGCTCACCCGCATCGAGCCGACGCCGATCGCCGCGGGGCCGAGCGCGAAGACGCTGCTGCCGGTCAACTGGTGGGCGAACGGCGAATTCCGCGACCAGCTGAACCAGCAGACCTACCAGTTCACCACCATGGCCGAGCTGTTCGCCAAGGAGGCGATGGAGCCCAAGACCCAGGCCTATGTCTCGCCCGATGGCAGCGTCGCGCTGCCCGCCTTCCGGGTGTGGCAGCAGGGACCGATCGACCATGTCGGCTGGCGCTGGTCGCACGCGCTCAACGCCAACGGCCTGATCGGCGGCAAGCAGGGTGAGCGGCTGTTCGTCACCAACGGATCGGAGAATATCACCTATACCGGCACCGTGGGGCCGGCGGGCACCCTCACCAACCTCAAACCCTTCGCCAATCGCGGCGGCGAGAGCGTCGCGGTGGCCCCGGACGGGCGCGTCTATGTCGCGAACGGGCAGGTGTTCGTCTACGGCGCCGACGGCAAGGAAGTCGGACGGATCGACGTGCCCGAGCGGCCGCTGCAGATCCTGTTCGGCGGGGCGGACAAGCGCACGCTGTTCATCCTCACCCACCACGCGCTGTACGCCACCCGGCCCTGAGCGGCCGGCCCGCGGCGTCTACCACCTATGTCGTAGATGCCTGCGGGCCCCGGCAGGTCTAGCGTTGAAACAGTATCGCCACGGGTCGGATAACGCCCGGAAAACATTGGAGGGGTTCGTCGCATGAAAGCCATTCTCACGTCGCAGCTGCGCCTTGGCGGCGCGAGCCTGATCGCGCTCGCGGCCATGGGATGGGCGAGTGCGGCGCATGCCCAGACCAGCACGACCGAGCCGGTACCCGCAGCCGAACTGCCGCAGGCGGACACCGCCGCGCAGACGGACCAGAACGACCAGATCGTCGTCACCGGTTCGCGCATCATCGCCAGCGGCTTCACCGCGCCCACGCCTACCACGGTAATCGGTGCCGAGCAGATCGCCGCCAATGCGCAGCCCAACCTGTTCAACACCATCGCCCAGCTGCCTTCGCTCCAGGGCTCGACGGGTGCGGCGACCGGCACCTTCAGCACCTCGAGCGGCACCCAGGGGCTCAGCTCCTTCTCGCTGCGCGGCCTGCAGCCGATCCGCACGCTGACCCTGCTCGACGGCCAGCGCGTCGCCGCCGCGAACGTCAGCGGCGTGCCGGACATCAGCCTGTTCCCGCAGCTGCTGGTCCAGCGCGTCGACGTGGTCAATGGCGGCGCCTCGGCGACCTATGGCTCGGATGCGGTCGGCGGCGTGGTCAACTTCATCACCAACACCCGCTTCACCGGCTTCAAGGCCAATGTGCAGGGCGGCATCACCACGTACGGCGACAACAAGCAGATCCTCGCGCAGGGTGCCTGGGGCGGCTCGTTCGCGGGTGACAAGCTGCACCTGATCGTCAGCGGCGAATATGCCCATGACGGCGGCGTCGGCCCCGGCGACTTCGGCACCGATCTCGCCCGCAGCCGCGACTGGTACAAGGCGACGACGCTGCTCAACACCGGCGTCACCACCGGCGGATCGCCGCAGTTCGTCTACAGCGATTATGCCCAGCCCTATCAATATGCGCGCTACGGCCTGATCAACAACGGCCCGCTCCAGGGCATCGCGTTCGACGTCAACGGCAACCCGTACAATTTCCAATATGGCTCGAACGGCCAGCCGCTCGGCAATGGCCGGGTGAGCAACTGCTATCCGGGCAACAGTTTCTGCGTCGGCGGCGACCTCACCGGCGCGCCGGGTTCGGGCGCGTCGCTGGTCTCCAAGCTGCAGCGCGTCGTCGGCTATACGCGGATCGGCTATGATTTCGCGCCGGGCAACGAATTCTACGGCACGCTCAACATCGGCCAGGTCAAGACCAACAACCAGCCGAGCCCGGGCTATAACCGCCCGAACCTGACCGTGCAGTGTTCCAACCCCTATCTGCCGCAGCTGGTGCGCGATCGCTGCGCGACGGCAGGGATCACCTCGTTCAACTTCGGCACCAGCAACGGTGCCTTCCCCGATCCCCAGGTCTATACCGATCGTCGCCAGTATCGCGGCGTGCTCGGCGCCAAGGGCAAGTTCTCGGCGGCCGGAGGCGAGTGGAACTATGACGCCTATTACGAGCATGGCGTCACCATCGCGGACATCAACGTCCAGGACATCGTGCTGCAGAACCGCTATGTCGCCGCGACCAACGCGATTGCGCTCAACGGCGCGATCGTCTGCGCCGATCCGGTGGCGCGCGCGGCGGGCTGCCAGCCGATCAATATCTTCGGCGGTTTCGCGCCCTCGGCCTCGGCGCTGGCCTATGTCACCCCGGCCAACGGCCCGTTCCAGCACACCAAGCTGACCCAGGACGTGGTGAGCGCCAATATCTCGGGCAATCTGTTCGACCTCTGGGCAGGCCCGCTCAGCCTGGCGATCGGCGGCGAATATCGCCGCGAATTCTACCGGGTGAACGCCGATCCCTACGGCGCCGGCGCGACCAGCCCGAACAGCGCCGCCTATCCCGTGGACCCGCTGCTCAACCAGACGCTGGGCAGCAATTGGGCGGCGGGCAACTACAAGAACGGCGGCGGCAAGTACAATGTCTACGAGTTCTCGGCGGAAACCAACCTGCCGCTGCTCGACAGCGAGAGACTCGGCCGCGCCAACCTGAACGCCGCCGCGCGCTACACTCATTACAGCACCTCGGGCTCGGTCTGGGCGTGGAAGGTCGGCGGCACCTGGTCGACCCCGATCGACGGCATCCGCCTGCGCGCGGTCACCTCCCGCGACGTGCGCGCGCCGAACCTCTCCGAGCTGTTCGCCGCCCCTACCGTCACCACGCTGCCCAACTTCAACGATCCGTTCCGCAACGTCGCGGTGCAGGCGTTCCAGAACACGGTGGGCAACCCCAACCTCAAGCCCGAAATCGCGCGCAACACCGAAGTCGGCATCACGCTGGCCAACCCGACCTGGCTGCCGGGCCTCAGCCTGTCGTTCGACTATTACACGATCAAGCTGAGCGGGGTCGTGTCGACGCTGTCGCCCGACCAGATCGTCCGCTTCTGCTTCGAGGGCAACCAGACCTTCTGCGGCGGCTTCGTGCTCAACAGCCCGGTCCAGGGCGGCAATTTCATCAACGTCCAGCCGTTCAACCTGGCGAGCTGGAAGACCAGCGGCTTCGACATCGAGGCGAGCTATCGCTGGCAGCGCCCGCTGGGCCTGCCGGGCAACTTCACCGTCCGCGCGCTGGGCACGCATGTGCAGGAGTTCCTCGTCCGCGCCGGCATCGCCGGGGTGGCGACGGTGGACAATGCCGGCGCCAACAACGGCGCGACGCCCGACTGGAAGTGGCTGGCGATCCAGACCTACGACACCGACAAGTTCAGCCTGCTGGTGCAGGAGCGCTGGTTCTCCGACGGCAATTTCGGCAACCAGTATGTCGAATGCCAGAGCGGCTGCCCGGTCTCGACCGGCAACAACCCGACGATCAGCCGCAACTTCATGCCTGGCGCCTTCTATGTGGACGTCGGCGGCTCCTACAAGGTCACCCGCGGGCTGGAGGGCTATTTCAAGGTCGACAATCTGTTCAACGTCGATCCCGTCCCCGCGCCGCAGACCAATACCGGTCTCGACGTGAACCCGGCGCTCTACGACACGATCGGCCGCACCTATCGCATCGGCGTGCGCCTGAACTTCTGATCCTTTCGTCCCCCCGACGATCTCCTGGTCCCGGTCGCAAGACCGGGACCTTTGTTTTGTGCGGAAACCCCGGCGGTGGTGGGCGTTGACGGCGGGTGCGCAACGCTGCGCCCCGAGCAACGGAGACGAAGCATGACCGAAGCCACCCAGGAAGCCGCCAAGACCGTGTCGAACGGCAAGACCGCTCTCACCGACGACATCCGCGCCCATTTCTCGGGCGATGCTCCCATCACCGAAAAGGCCAAGAGCTTCGCCAAGGCACGTCCCTGGACCAGCGCCGCGTTCCTCGGCATCGCCGCGCTGGCGGTGCTGAACGGCGTACGCGGCGTTCGCCCGTAACCCAATGCCGGATGGCGGCGAATGTGCCGCCATCCGGGGCTTGCACGCATCGCGCCGTGCGGAAATACGCGTACTGGCAATCCGCCGGCGCAGGGGTTATATACCGCTCGTTATGAAAACCGCTGCCTGTACCGTAGCCAAGGGTCGCCCCCGTGAGTTCGACGTCGAAGAGGCGTTGACGGCGGCGCTCCGCATCTTCTGGACCAAGGGCTATGAAGGTGCCTCGCTGACCGACCTGACCGAGGCGATGGGCATCACCCGCCCCAGCCTCTACGCGGCATTCGGCAACAAGGAATCCTTGTTCTGCAAGGCGCTGGAGCTCTACGAGCGCGAGAAGATGTGCTATATCGGCCGAGCGCTGGAAGCGCCGACCGCGCGCGGCGTGGCGGAAGCGCTGCTGCGGGGCGCACTGGAGCGGCAGCGTGACACCAGCGATCCCAAGGGCTGCATGGGCGTGATCAATTCGGTGGCGTGCGGTGCCGAGGCCGAGTCGATCCGCGAGGAAGTGCTCAAGCGCGGCGAGGCGGCCAAACGGGCGATCGTCGAGCGGTTCGAGCGCGCCAAGGCCGAAGACGATCTTCCGCCGCACGCCGATCCGGAGGGGCTGACCTCCTATCTCATCGCGCTGATCCAGGGCATCGCGCTGCAGGGCGGGGCGGGCACCAGCTGCGCCGATCTCGAGCGGCTCGTCCAGACCAGCCTGTCGATGTGGCCGGCGCGCTGAGGCCGGACCTTCGCTAGCGCGGCCCGCGCTCAGTCATTGGGAACGGTCAGCACGATCCCGGTCTTGTCTTCCTGCTTCGAGACCATCACCGACACCTGCTTGCCGTCCTTCTCGCCGGTGATCATCGCCGCGTCCGCCATCAGCATAGACTGGGGCAGCTTCCATCCCTGCTTGGCGAGCGCGGCCTTATAGAAATCGCCAACCTTGGCGACCGGATCCTGGGTCGCGAGCGTCACCATCTTGGTCTTGCGGCCGCCCGACTCGGTTTCCATCACCCCGTCGACGGTCGCGCCCGGATAGACCGGCGCATAGGCGGGCATCGCCACCGCGGCCGCGGCGGCACCCTGGGTCGTCTTGATGCTGCCGTTCGCCGTGGTGATCGAGGACGTTCCGGCGCTCTCGTCGGTCTTGTAGGTGGTGCCGGCGATCGTCGTGGACTTTTCCTTGGATCCGCAAGCGGCGAGCAGAACGGCGGCAACGAGAACGGCACGGCGCATCGGGCAAGTCTCCTGGGTACGACGATGCAGACGTTTGGAACGCCTGGGCAATGGCCGTGTAGCCGCCGTCCCAAGGGATGGCAAACCGAGCGGTAGCCGCGGCGGCAGCGGTTTGAAAAGAAAACGTTTCGCACCCGCAAAACGGACTTGCGAAGAAAAATACCGGCCGGTATAAAAAGCCTGTTGACGCACCGCAGCGCGACTTATATACCGACTGGTATAGAAAGTGATCCGCCGCCCCCACGGGGTTGCGGGGCAGACGGAGACGCGGACATGCGCCAGCTTGCACGCAAGAAACGGGGTGAGCCCTAGGCTCTATCCACTCATACCCACGTAGTAACGGGCGCTGCCTCACGGCAGATGGACGGGGTGCACTATCGCTGCGATCCATGGCGCACGACCAGAAGAATTCAACCCGGCACCCGGAGCGGCAAGAGGCGCTTTTCGGGAGGGCGGAGCCTTGCTCCCCGCCGGCGCAACCGAGGGAGAATGACATGGCATATCTCGATCTCACCGACATGGCTGGCAACGCCGCCGTGCTCCCCGCCTTCCTCGCCACCCCGCGCGAGGAAACCAAGCTGAGCGCGCTCGAATGGCAGGTCGTCGCGATCGCCCAGCGCGATCGCATGTCCTCGCTGGAGGCGCCGAGCCGCCTCTCGATCGCGTTCGGCGTCATCTTCGGCGGCGAGCGGGGCAATCCGCGGCTGGCCGATCCCAAGCTCGAGGCGCTGCGCCGCATCGCCGTCCTCTCGTGGCACCGCGGCTTCCGCGTGCCCCAGTCCGAAATCCAGCGCTTCCACGAAGCCGGCTACACGCCCGGTCAGCTGGAGACGCTGCTCACCAGCATCAGCCGTGGTCGCGCGGCGATGAATCAGGGGAACCATCATGAACATGCACGCGCCCATTGAGGGCGAAGCGGTGGCAGAACGCCGCCCCAAGCGTCTGCGCACCTGGCAGAAGGCGGCCTTGGTCGTCGTGCCGGTGGGCGTGGTCGCCGCCGGCTTCAGCCTGAGCGGGCGCAATGCGCCTGCCGTGGCTGCGCCGGCCGCACCCGTCGTCACCGTCGCGACGCCGCTGTCGCGCGAAGTCAACGAGTGGGACGAATATGTCGGCCGCTTCGAGGCTAGCCGCACCGTCGAGGTGCGGCCGCGCGTCTCGGGCGCCGTCACCGCGATCCACTTCAAGGACGGCATGGTGGTGCAGCAGGGTCAGCTCCTCTTCACCATCGATCCGCGCCCGTTCGCCGCCGCCCTGGCCGAGGCCAAGGCCGGCGTAGCGAGCGCGCAGAGCGATCTGGCACTCGCCCGCTCCGACCTCGACCGCGCCCAGCGGCTGGTCAGCGTCGAGGCCGTGTCGAAGAGCGATGTCGAACGTCTCCAGGCCCGCGTCCGCGCGGCCACTGCCGCTGTCGCCGCGGCGGAGGCCCGGGTCCGTGCTCGCGCGCTCGACGTCGAGTTCACCCAGGTGCGTGCGCCGATTTCGGGCCGCATCTCCGATCGCAAGGTCGATCCCGGCAATTTGGTAGCCGCCGGGGAAGGGCAGGGGGGTACGCTCCTCACCACGATCAACGCGCTGGATCCGATCTACTTCACCTTCGACGGTTCGGAGGCCCTGTTCCTCAAGGCCAAGCGCGCCGCGGGCTCGTCCGCCAGCCCGGTCGAGATCCGGTTGCAGGACGAGGGCGATTATCGCTGGAAGGGCCAGATCGACTTCACCGACAACGGGCTCGATCCCAAGTCCGGCACGATCCGCGGTCGCGCGGTGCTGTCGAACAAGGACATGTTCCTGACGCCGGGCATGTTCGGCAACATGCGCCTCGCCGCGGGCGGCAAGGCGCAGGCGCTGCTGGTGCCCGACGCCGCGATCCAGACCGACCAGGCGCGCAAGCTGGTGCTCACCGTCGGCGCCGACGGCACCGTGGTGCCCAAGCCGGTGGTGCTCGGCCCGGTGGTCGACGGCCTCCGCATCGTCCGTTCGGGCCTCGCGCCCCGGGACAAGGTGGTGATCGCCGGCACCCAGTTCGCCCAGCCCGGCGGCAAGGTGCAGCCCAAGGCCGGCACCATCGCGCCGGCGGCCGCGACCGACGCGTCCGTCGTCCCCGCTCCGGTCACGGGCCAGGCGACCTTCGCCCGCTGACCGAACTGCCGCCGGGCACACCCCAGATGCCCGGCGGCAGGTAGTTTCCGCATGCCCGTCCGCGTGATCGCACGCGGGCGCGAGCACGCGCGTCCGCTAGGAAAAGGAGAAGGCCATGCGCCTCTCACGCTTCTTCATCACCCGCCCGATCTTCGCGGCGGTGATCGCGATCATCATCACGATCCTGGGCGGCATCGCCTATTTCGCGCTGCCCATCTCGCAATATCCCGACATCGTGCCGCCGACGGTCACGGTGACGGCCAGCTATCCCGGCGCTTCTGCCGAGACCGTGGCGGAAACCGTCGCCGCGCCGATCGAGCAGGAAATCAACGGCGTCGACGACATGCTCTACCAGTCGTCGCAGTCGACCGGCGACGGCAACGTGACCATTACCGTCACCTTCAAGACCGGCACCAACCTCGATGCCGCGCAGGTGCTGGTGCAGAACCGCGTCGCGGTCGCGATCCCGCGCCTACCCGAGGAGGTGCAGCGGCTCGGCGTCGTCACCCGCAAGACCAGCCCCGACTTCCTGATGGTCGTCAACCTGATCTCGCCCGACAACTCGATCGATCGCAGCTACATTTCCAACTATGCGCTGACCCAGGTGAAGGACCGCCTCGCGCGGCTCGAAGGCGTGGGCGACGTGCGCATGTTCGGTGCGCGCGACTATGCGATGCGGGTGTGGATCGATCCCGGCCGGGCCGCCGCGCTGAACCTCACCGCGGGCGACATCGTCCAGGCGCTGCGCGGGCAGAACATCCAGGTCGCGGCGGGCTCGCTCGGCCAGCCGGGCTCGCAGCGCAGCGGCAACGCCTTCCAGCTCAATGTCGAGACGCAGGGCCGCTTGAAGACCCCGGCCGAATTCGGCCGCGTCGTCATCCGCACCGATAGCGAGGGCCGCCAGGTCCGCGTGAGCGACGTCGCCCGCGTCGAGCTCGGTGCCGCCGACTATTCCTCCAACACCTACCTCTCGAACCAGCCGACCGTGATCCTGGCCGCCTTCCAGCGCCCGGGCTCCAACGCGCTCGCCGCCGCGCTGCGGATCAAGGCGGAGATGGACACGATCTCGAAGACCTTCCCCAAGGGTCTCGAATATCGCGTGATCTACAACCCCACCGAGTTCATCGCCCAGTCGATCGACGCGGTGTACCATACGCTCGGCGAAGCGGTGATCCTCGTCGTCCTCGTCGTGATCGTGTTCCTCCAGAAGTGGCGGGCGGCGATCATCCCGGTGGTGGCGATTCCCGTCTCGCTGATCGGCACCATGGCGGTGCTGCTGCCGCTCGGCTATTCGCTCAACAACCTCTCGCTGTTCGGACTGGTGCTCGCCATCGGCATCGTTGTCGACGACGCGATCGTCGTGGTCGAGAATGTCGAGCGCAACCTGGCGCAGGGCATGACCCCGCTCCAGGCGGCGCGTACCTCGATGGACGAAGTGTCGGGCGCGCTGGTCGCCATCGTGCTGGTGCTGTTCGCGGTGTTCCTGCCGACGCTGTTCTTGAATGGGCTTTCGGGCGCTTTCTACAAGCAGTTCGCCGTCACGATCTCGGTCGCCACCGCCATCTCGCTGCTCGTCTCGCTGACGCTCTCCCCGGCGCTCGCCGCGGTGCTGCTCAAGCATCACGAGGGCGAGGCCAAGGGCCGGATCGGCCGCGTGTTCGGCCGCGCGGCGGATGCCTTCAACCGCGGCTTCGAGCGGATGAGCAACGGCTATGCCCGCCTCACCCACAAGCTGGTCACCCGGCCCAAGCGGATGATGGTCGCCTATCTCGGCCTGATCGCCGCGACGGTCGCGACCTTCTGGGTGACGCCGGTCGGCTTCATCCCGGCGCAGGACCAGGGATACTTCCTCACGGTCATCCAGCTGCCGCCGGGCTCGTCGCTCGAGCGCACCGATGAAGTGATGCGCAAGGTCGTCGCGCGCATCCTGCCGATCCCGGGGGTGAAGGGCTCCGTCATGCTCGCGGGCTTCGACGGACCTTCGCAGACGCTCGCCCCGAACAGCGCCGCCGCGTACGTGCCGCTCCAGAGCTTCGAGGAGCGCAAGAAGCTCGGCGTCAACATCGCCGGCATCATGGCCGAGGCACGCAAGCGCACCGCGGACATCAACGAGGCGATGCTGCTCGTGGTCCCACCGCCGCTCATCCAGGGCATCGGTTCGGCCGGCGGCTACCGCCTGATGGTCGAGGACCGCGCGGAACATGGCTATCAGGCATTGGGCAACACCGCCTTCGGCCTGATCGGCCAGGCCAACAAGACGCCGGGGCTCGCTCAGATCTACACCTTCTACAACACCGCGACGCCGCGCGTCTTTGCCGATATCGACCGCCGCAAGGCCGAGATCCTCGGCGTGCCGCCGGAGCGGGTGTTCGAAGCGCTCAACGTCTATCTCGGCTCTGCCTTCGTCAACGACTTCAACATGCTCGGCCGCACCTACCGCGTGACCGCGCAGGCCGACGCGCCCTTCCGGGCGACCGAGGCCGACATCGCCAATCTCAAGACGCGCTCGGATGCCGGCGGCATGGTGCCGATCGGATCGGTCGCGACCTTCGAGAACAAGACGGGCCCGTATCGCGTGACGCGCTACAACCTGTTCCCGGCGGTGGAAGTCGATGGCGATACCGCGCCGGGCTACAGCTCGGGCGCCTCGCTCGACGCGATGGAGAAGCTCTCGGCCGAGCTGCCTGCGGGCTATGCGGGCGAGTGGACCGGCATCGCCTATCAGCAGAAGATGGCGGGCAGCACGGCGGGCCTGGTGTTCGCGCTGGCGGTGCTGTTCGTCTTCCTGGTGCTGGCGGCGCAATATGAGAGCCTGACGCTGCCGCTGGCGATCATCCTGATCGTGCCGATGTGTCTGCTGGCGGCGATGGCGGGCGTGAACCTGCGCGGCATGGACAATAATGTGCTGACGCAGATCGGGCTCGTCGTGCTGATCGCGCTCGCCGCCAAGAACGCGATCCTCGTGGTCGAGTTCGCCCACCAGGCGGAAGTCCGCGACGGCCTGTCGCCGGTGGAAGCCGCGGTACGGGCGGCGCAGGACCGGTTGCGGCCGATCCTGATGACCAGCTTCGCCTTCATCCTCGGCGCGGTGCCGCTGCTGATCGCGAGCGGTGCGGGCTCCGAGCTCCGCCAGGCGCTGGGTACCGCGGTGTTCTTCGGGATGATGGGCGTCACCGGCTTCGGCCTGCTGTTCACGCCGACCTTCTACGTGGTGTGCCGCGCGCTGGGTGCGCGGCTCGCCCGGCGGCGCGGGCAGGGTGGCGATCACCAGCAGCTCCAGCCGGCCGAGTAAAGGCAAGTGGTTGCCACCCCTCCCGGCCGTCATTCCGGCGAAAGCCGGAATCCATTGGGGTCGCCGGTCCGGCTCGCGCCGATGCCGAGTGGCGAATGGATCCCGGCTTCGGCCGGGATGACGGATCAGGGGGGCGGTGGGCCTTCTACACGAACCCGGTTCGAGTGAACCAACCGGCGGGCTCACCGCGAGTTCGCCCAGGAGATTTCGCATGCAACGCATGGCTTCGATCATGGCCGCAGTCTCGGCGCTGGCGCTTTCCGCCTGCGCCGCCGGCCCGAACTACAAGGCACCCGCCCGGCCGCAGAGCGCCGCGGGCGCGTTCCTATCCACCACTCCGGCGGTCTCGACCGCGCCGGTGCAGGAGGGCTGGTGGCGGCTCTACAACGATCCGGTGCTCGACCGGCTGGTGACGGAGGCGCTCGCGGCCAACACCGACATCCGCGTCGCGGTCGCCCGGATCGAGCGCGCCCGCGCCACGTTGCGCGGCGCAACTTCGGACCGACTGCCCCAGGCGACCGCGAGCGCCAGCGCCAACTACGGCCGCCTCTCGCAAGCGCAGCGACCGATCGGCTTCGGCCAGGAAGACTGGCAGGTCGATGTCGGCCTCAACGTTTCCTACGAGGTCGACCTGTTCGGCCGCATCTCGCGCAATGTCGAGGCGGCGCGGGGCGATGTCGCCGCGGCGGAAGCGAACGCCGACGCCGTTCGCGTGATCGTCGCCGCGGATACCGCGCGCGCCTATGCCGACGCGGTCTCCTCGGCCGAGCGGCTGGCGGTGGCGGAGCGCATCGTCGCGCTGCTCGACCAGTCGATCGATCTGACCCAGCGCCGCCGCAATGTCGGGCTGGCGACCCGGCTCGACGTCGCCCGCATCGCCGCGCTGCGCAACCAGCGCCAGGCGGACGTCCCCGCACTCGCCGCGCAGCGCGACGCGGCGTTGTTCCGCCTCGCCACGTTGATCGGCAAGACCCCCGCCGAGCTGCCCGCCGAGGCGCGCGAGCGCCACACCACGCTGCGGCTCGACCAGCCGATCCCGGTCGGCGACGGCGCGGCGCTGCTCGCTCGGCGGCCGGACGTGCGCGCAGCCGAGCGCCGACTTGCCGCGTCGACGGCGCGGATCGGTGTCGCCACCGCCGACCTCTATCCGCGCATCTCGCTGGGCGGGTCGGGCGGATCCACCGGCAACGACTTCGGCAACATCTTCGGGGCGGGGCCGCTGCGCTGGCTGGTCGGCGGACTGATCAACTGGACGGTGAACCCGGCCCCGGCGCGCGCGCGAATCGCCGCGGCGGAGGCCGACAGCCGCGCCGCGCTCGCGACCTTCGACGGCACGGTACTCACCGCGCTGCAGGAGACCGAGACCGCACTGTCCAACTATGGCCGCGCGCTCGAACGGCGCACCGCGCTGCAGGCGGCGCTCAACGAAGCCGAGGCAGCGGTGCGCATCGCCCGCGCGCGCCAGACCGAGGGCGACATCAACTCGCTCGACCTGCTGGATGCCGAACGCACTTTCGCCGACGCCCAGGCATCGCTGGCGACCGCGGATGCGGCGATCGCCGAGGCGCAGGTCAACCTGTTCCGCGCGCTCGGCGGCGGCTGGCAGCAGCAGGCCTGAAGACCCGCACGCTGGCGCCGCTGCCACGAGGGTGGCGGCGCCGGGGCAATCCTCAGAGGGCGATCTCGCCCTCGTCGCTACCGTTCCAATAATGCAGCCGGCGCGCGCGGACGTGGATCATCACCACGCCCGGCGTGTCGATGCCCTGCTCGAACCAGCGGTCGAGATCCTTGGTCCAGTGCGCGGCGAACTGCGTCTTGTCACGCACCAGATCGGCATCGCCCTCGACCGCGATGAACAGCGGCGGTCCGCCGAGCAGGCCGGCCGCGCCGGTGAAGGTGAGGCCCACCTTCGGTTCGGCCTCGATGTCGGCGATGGTCCGCGCGCTGTCATAGCTGAAGAAATAGCTGTCGCCGCGATATTCGACCTCGCCATTGTTGCTCATCGGGCGGCTCGCGATGGCGCCCCCGTCGGTCCGGGTGGAGAGCATGCCGAAGTCGATCTTGCCCATCTTCTTCGAAAGGTCTTCCAACGTCATTTCCGCCATGATGCATCCTTCCACACGACCGGGCCTTCCGGTCGAAGGCATCAACCATGGCGGATGGCGTACGTTGCATCGGCTGCGGCATCGGGCAGCCGCAAAAAACTTAATCCGCTTTGAACCATTCCCGCCGCGCCCGGCACTGACGGAGGCGAACGCTTCCGGCCGCGGCGTTCCCCCTGTGTGCGGCCGAGGCCGACGTGCGTGTCCGATCCGGTGTCCGCCCCTGTGCACCGGATCGGACCAATCAAGGGAGAACCAATCGATGCGTATCTTGTTGGGCGCCGCCGCGCTCGTCTCGCTCGCCGCCGCACCCGCGCTGGCCCAGACCCAGACCGTTACCGACGCGACCGGGGATTTCCTCGCGGGCTATACCGGCCCGAAGCTCGCCGATCTCGACGTCACCAGCTTCTCGGTGAGCTATGATTCCGCCGACAAGCTGTTCACGCTCGGCACCACCTTTGCCGGCGCGATCACCCCGGGCACCGCCGGCTTCTATGTGTTCGGCGTCAACACCGGCAAGGGCGCGATCCGGCCGTTCGGCGGGATCGGCCAGGGCAATGTGATCTTCGACCAGGCGATCGTGGTGCAGAAGGACGGCACCGGCGCGATCGGCGGCACCGCGCTCGATTCGAACTGGATCGCGATCGCCGGCAACATCCTGACGGTGAAGGTGCCGCTGTCGCTGCTGCCGAGCACCGGCTTCGCGCCGGGCAAGTACGGCTTCAACCTGTGGCCGCGCACCGGCTTCGGCGGCAATGCCCAGATCAGCGACTTCGCGCCCGAGAACGCGACGCTTGCCGCCGCGGTCCCCGAGCCCGCGAGCTGGGCAATGCTGATGCTCGGCGCCGGCGCCGCGGGCGGCATGCTCCGCTATCGCCGCCGCCGCCACGCGACCCCGGCGCTCGCCTGACCTCCCGACGCCGGCCGGGCCCGGAAAACCACCCGGCCGGCGAAAATTTGCACCTCGGGTCGCACCGATTGAACCTTCGCTCCCCGCAACGCCACTACAGTGGGAGCGAAGGCAGGTGCGTGACAGAGAACGACCATCAGGCGCGGCAATCGACCGCACGGCAGGACGACGAGGAAATGGGCCTCGTCGCGGCGGTGCGCGCGCGCGACCTGCGGGCGTTCGAGCAGCTCTACCGCCGCTACCAGCCGCGGCTCACCCGCTTCGTTGGCACGCTGCTCCGCTCTCCGGGGCTGGTCGAGGAAGTGGTCAACGACACGCTGATGGTGCTGTGGCAGAAGGCGAGCGACTTCACCGGCGCCAGCCGGCTGTCGACCTGGCTGTTCGCCATTGCCTATCGCAAGGCGGTGCGCGCCCGGGCCCGCGAGCCGCTCGCCGCGGCAGAGGATGCGGTGGTGCTTGCCGAGGTCGCGGATGACAGCAGCGCGGATGCGGGCCTGTCGCGCGATCGTACCCGCCAGGCGCTGCAACGGGCGATGGGAGTGCTCTCGGCCGAGCACCGCGCGGTGGTGGACCTCACCTATTTTCACGAGATCGGCTATCGCGAGATTGCCGAGATTCTGGGATGTCCGGTCGATACGGTGAAGACGCGGATGTTCCATGCCCGCCGCCAGCTGCGGCGTGCGATGGCGGGCGAATTGGCGGACTGGATCTAGACGATGGGCGACCTACTCCATTTGCGCGGCGATCCGCACGAGGCGACGATGCTGCTGCTGCCCTGGTATGTGACCGGGGCGATCGAACCGTGCGACCGGCTGCTGGTCGACGCGCATCTCGCCGACTGCGCCGAGTGCCGTGACGAGCTCGCCGCCGAGCGCCGGTTGCGCGGCGCCGTGGCGGACCTGCCCGCACCCAGCGCCGCCGGCTGGGATCGCATGGTCGCCGAGCTTGCCCAGCCTGAGGCCCCAACGCAGCTGCCACGAAGCTTCCTCCGCCGCGCCGGCTGGATGCTGGCGGCACAGGCGGCGGTGCTGGTGCTCGGCGTCGGCGTGGTGCTGCACCTCCAGCGCCAGGCGCCGTCGGTCGCTGGCCCGCAATCCTATCATGCGCTGGGGTCGCCGGAGCAGGGGCAGGCGGGCAACATCCTGGTGATGTTCGCGCCCGATACGCGCGAGCCGGCGCTGCGCAAGGCGATCGAGGCCTCGGGCGCACGGCTGGTCGACGGACCGACCGCGGCGGGTGCCTATCTGCTCGCTATTGCGCCCGGCGAGCGTGCGGCGGCGCTGGCCCGGCTGCGCGCACAGCCGGGCGTGACGCTGGCCCAGCCGGTCGACGCCGCGCCATGACCCGGCTCTGCACGGCGCTGTTGTTCCTGCTGCTCGCCGCCGCGCCGGTGCGGGCGCATGCCGCCGAGGACGACGCGCCGCGCATCCTGATGATGCTCCGCCTCGCACCCGCGCATTTCCGCGCGGGCAGCGGTTATGGCGGCGGATACGGCGAGGACCAGTCGGCGGCGGCGCGGCGACGGATCGCGGCGGCAGTGGCCAAGCGCAACGGCCTGCGCCTCGCAGGCAACTGGCCGATGCCGATCATCGGGATCGACTGTTTCATCCTGACCGTCCCCAAGGGCCGCGCCCCGGCCGAGGCGGCCGCGCAGGTCGCACGCGATGCAGCGGTCGAATGGTCGGAGCCGATCGAGACGTTCGAGGCGAAGGGCGATCCGACGCCCAATGATCCGCTCTACCCGGCCCAGCCCGTCGCGCGCGCCTGGCATCTCGCGATGCTCCACCGTACCGCCACCGGCCACGGCGCGCGGATCGCGGTGATCGACAGCCAGGTCGACGCGCGGCACCCGGATCTGGCGGGGCAGGTCGCGATCGAGCGCAACTTCGTCGACGGTGCGGGCGTCGCGGCGGAGCGCCACGGCACCGGTATCGCCGGGGTGATCGCGGCGCGGCCGGACAATGGCGTGGGCATCGTCGGGATCGCGCCGGGCGCTCGGCTGCTCGCGCTGCGCGCCTGTGCGGAGCAGGGGGGCGGCGCCGGCGCCGCGACGCTGTGCGACAGCCTCAGCCTCGCCCGTGCGGTGAGCTTCGCGGTCGAGCAGCGCGCCGACGTGATCAACCTCAGCCTCGCCGGACCGCCGAGTCGACTGATCGAGACGCTGCTGCGGATCGGCGTCACGCGCGGCGCGACGGTGGTCGCGGCCTATGATCCCAAGCTGCCCGGCGGCGGCTTTCCGGCCTCGATGCCCGGTGTAGTTGCGGTTGCGGAAACGGCGGTGGGGCAGGCGGGCGGCCCCTATGCCGCGCCCGGTCGCGACATTCCTACGACGCAGCCCGGCGGCCGCTGGTATCTGGCAAGCGGTTCCTCCTATGCTGCCGCCGAGGTGAGCGGGCTGGTCGCGCTGATCCGCGAGGCGCATGCGACACCCGGCAGACGAACCGCGCTCGTTTCTGCTAGACCCGGCGGCGGAGAGATCGATGCCTGTGCGAGCGTGGTGGGGAAGGCGAAATGCGCGGGTCTGCGTCCCTGAGGCGCTGCTGGCGCTCGGCTTGCTGAGCGCGGTGCCGGCGCGGGCGCAGTGGAGCGGGCAGGTTTCGGTCACCAACGACGAACGCTGGCGCGGGCGCAGCATCAGCGCGGGGCGGCCCGCCGCGACGCTGTCGCTCGGCTATGACGACCGCTCGGGCGTCTATGCCGATGCGTCGGCCACCGCGGCGGCGTTGCCCGAGGGGGCTGCCCTGGTCTCGGCGGGGGTGGATGCCGGCTATGCCTGGCGCTTGCCCGGCGGGCGCGTGCTCGACCTCGGCGTGACGCGGCGCGAGTTCCGCAGCGGCGCCACCATGCCGCGCGGGGCGGGCTATACCGAAGCCTATCTCGGCATCGGCGGCCGCAGCCTTTCGGTGCGGCTCCATTATTCCCCCGACTATCTGTGGCGCGACACCTCGACGCTCTACGCCACGCTCGACGGCGTCGTGCGCCCGGCCCCCGGCTGGCGGCTGCTTGCCCATGGCGGCGCGATGCAGTTCCTGGGGACGGTGCCGCGCTACAGTTCGGATCGGACGCAGTTCGATTACAGCCTGGGCGTGGCCAAGCGCTTCGGGCGGATCGACGCCCAGCTCGCCTGGAGCGGGGGCGCGCCGGGCACCGATTTCTACCGCGGCGCCGAGCATGCGCGCCGGGCGGTCACGCTAGCGCTATCGCTGGGTTTCTGACGCGGGGGCGGGGCCGGTGCTGTCGCGCAGCGTCAGCGTATAGGGCAGGCGCAGCGACGGTGTTGCCTTCTGCTCCCCCGCCGGTCGGGTGAGCAGCTCCACCGCCGCTGCCGCCATCTCGACATGCGGCTGGTGGACGGTGCTGAGCGGCGGCCAGGCCATGCGGGCGATCGTGGCATCGTCGAAGCCGGCGATCGAGAGCTGGTCGGGCACCGCGATCCCGGCGCGCATCGCCGCGACCAGGACGCCCAGCGCCATCTCGTCATTGGCGGCGAAGATCGCGCTCGGCCGGTCCCGGCCCGACAGCAACCGTTCACCCGCGGCGAGCCCTGCGCGGAAGGTGAAGTCGCCCGGCAGCGTCCGCTCGGGGTGCAGCGCCAGGCCCGCCGCCGCCATCGCCGCCTCGAAGCCTTCCTGCCGGCGGGCTGCGGCATGGTGTTCGGGATTGCCCTGGATGAAGCCGATGTCGCGGTGGCCGAGCGCGATCAGCGCCTCGGTCAGTTCGCGCGCGGCGCCGCGCTCGTCCATCTCGACCGCGGCGGCGCGCGCGTCCACGTCGCCCGGCGAGATCCGCACCACGGCGACGTCCATCCGCGCGAACAGATCGAGCAGTTCGGGCCAGTCGCACAAGGGGGGCGTGAGGATCGCACCGCCCAGCCGCATCGACCGCAGCGACGCTTCGCACTCCTCCAGCCAACCGGTACGATCGCGCGTAACCTGCTCGACGACGAGGTGGTAGCCGAGCGCCCGGCAGCGGGCGAGCGCACCGCGTTGGACGTCGGCGGCATAGGCCGAGGCGGGGTCATCGAAATAGAGGCCGAGCAGGAAGGAACGGGCGCTGGATAGCTCGCGCGCGAAGGCGTTGGGACGATAGCCGAGCGCGTCGACCACCTTCTGCACCGCCGCGCGCACCTCGGGCCGGACATAGGCCTCGCCGTTGATCACGCGCGAGACGGTCTTGGGCGAAACGCCCGCCTGCCGGGCGACGTCCTTGAGAGTGAGCGGCTTCATGCGTGCACGGTCTTATCGTTTCGCGGGCGATAGCGCTATCATGCATGCGAAGGCCGCGATCCCCAGATAGCACAGCAGCGGCAGCCCCAGCGCGGCGGCGAGCCCGACCTGGTCGGCCAGCGCGCCGGTGGCGAGCGGCACCACCGCGCCGCCGACCACCGCCATGCACAGGATCATCGAGGCATAGGCGGCGAGGCCGCGATCCTCGGGCAGCGCCAGCGCGAAGATCGTCGGATACATGATGGCGTTGCACAGCCCCACCGCGATCAGCGCAGCCGCGCCGATGATGCCATGCGCCCCGCTCGCGATGCCGACCAGCAGCACCGCTCCCAGCGCCACGATCGCGAGCAGCCGCGCCGGGGCGATCCGCGCCAGCCCGAGCGCGCCGGCGAAGCGGCCGAGCATCGCCCCGCCCCAATAGAGGCTGACCAGCCGCCCCGCGCTCGCCGGATCGATGGCGAGGATCGTCGGCAGCGCGAGATAATTGGCGAGCAGGCTGCCGATCGTCACTTCCGCACCGACATAGCCGAACATCGCGAGACTCCCCCAGGCCAGCCGCCGTTCGCGCAGCACCCGGCCCAGCGCCGCCAGCGGCAGCCGCTCCGGGGCGGGGTGGGAAGCCAGCAGGTCGCGCGCGCGCCAGAAGACGAGGCACAGCCCACCCAGCACCGCCGCGCAGGCGAGGAACGGCAGCGCCAGCGGCACCCGGCCCATCGCGCCGAGCTGGAGCAGGAAGCCCGCGCCGATCAGCGGCGCCAGCACGGTGCCGACCGAGTTGAACCCCTGGAGCAGGGTCAGCCGCGCCGCGCCGCCGCCTTCGGTCGCGACCAAGGGCTGCACGACATTGGCGGCGATCTGGAGAAAGGTGATGCCGGTCGACAGGCTCAGCAGCGCCAGCAGCAGCAGGGGATAGCTGCCGATCCACGCCGCGCCGCCCAGCGCCACGCAGGCGCAGGCCATCACCGCTAGTCCCGCGGCGATGGCGCGCATATAGCCGATGCGGACCAGCAGCGCGGTGATCGGCAGCGCGAACAGCAGGTAGCTCGAATGGAAGGCGAACTGCACGAGTGCCGCGCGGGTATAGTCGAGCCGGTCGATCAGCGTCAGCCGCGGCACCAAGAGGCCGACCAGCGCGGTGACGAAGCCGCCCATGAAGAAGATGCCGATCGACCGGCGAAACAGCCGCGCGACCATGTCCGATGCCGAGGAGGGGAGGGGAGTGGATGCCACGCCCGGACCTTAGCGCCCGCCGCGCGCCAGGCAATGCGGATCGGCTTTGCGCTTGACATCGATGTCAGATGTCTCCAGACATCGCTGTCAGAAAATATCCCGCAATAATGCGGGTCGAAATGGGGGAGAGGACATGCCGGGCATTGCTGCCGTTCGCCGCGCGACTGCGCCGACGCGCCTCTCCACCGCTATGCGCTTTCCGGTTCCGGCCCCCTCCTCAAGGGCGGATTACCTGCGGCCGTCGTCCGCCCCGATGGACGGCGGCCGCATTTTTCGGACCGCACCCCTCCCTCAGCATCAGGAACTCCCGCGCCGATGAACGCTGCCCGCGCCCTTGCCTTGCTTCTCCTGGCCGGCACCGCGCCTGCGGTATCCTGTGCGCAGAGCGCGCCGCCGGCCTGGCAGGACAGCACGCTCGCGCCCGAAGCCCGCGCCGCCGCGCTGGTCCGCGCGATGACGCATGCCGAGAAGCTGCAGCTGATCCACGGGCTGTTCCCGCCGCGCGCGCAGCCCGCGCCGGCGGACATGATTCCCTCGGCCGGCTATGTGCCGGGCATCCCCCGGCTCGGCATCCCGACGCTGCGCGAGAGCGACGCCAGCCTCGGCGTCGCCAACCAGGTTGAGCAGCGCAAGGGCGATGTCGCGACGGCGTTGCCCTCGGGCCTTGCTACCGCGGCGACCTTCGACGCCGAGCTTGCCCGCGCGGGCGGCGCGATGATCGGCGCCGAGGCGCGCGCCAAGACCTTCAACGTCCTGCTCGCCGGCGGGGTGAACCTGACTCGGGACGCGTGGAACGGCCGCAACTTCGAATATCTCGGCGAAGACCCGATCCTTGCCGGCACGCTGGCGGGCGCCGCGATCGACGGCGTTCAGTCGAACCACATCGTCTCGACGATCAAGCATTTCATCCTGAACGCGCAGGAGACCGGCCGCACCGTGCTCAACGCGCGGATCGACGAGGCGGCGTTGCGCGAGAGCGACCTGCTCGCCTTCGAGATCGCGATTGCGGCCGGCAAGCCCGGCTCGGTGATGTGCGCCTATAACCGCATCGAGGGCGATTATGCCTGCGAAAGCGCGCGCATGCTCACCGACGTGCTGCGCCGCGACTGGGGCTATACCGGCTGGGTGATGAGCGACTGGGGTGCGGTGCACTCCACCGTCAAGGCGGCGATGTCGGGGCTCGACCAGGAATCGGGCCAGGAACTCGACCACGCAATCTACTTCGCGCCTGAGACGATCGACGCGGCGATCAAGGCCGGCCAGATCACCGAGGCGCGGATCGACCAGATGGTCACGCGCATCCTCACCGGGGTGATCGCCAGCGGCCTCTATGACCATCCGACGCCGACCACCGCCCAGCCGATCGACTATGCCGCGCATGCCCATGTCGCGCAGCGCGTCGCCGAGGCAGGCATGGTGCTGCTGCGCAACCAGGGCGACCTGCTGCCGCTGGCAAAGTCGGCCAAGAAGATCGTGCTGATCGGCGGCCATGCCGATGTCGGCGTGCTGTCGGGCGGTGGATCGAGCCAGGTGCGCTCGGTCGGCGGTGCACCGGTCGAGATTCCCCTGACCAGCGGGGCTGCCGCCTCGTTCGCGCGCATCACCTGGCATGCCTCGTCGCCGCTCCAGGCGATCCGCGCCAAGGCCCCGCAGGCGCAGGTGACCTATGTCGACGGTAGCGATCCCGCCGCCGCCGCGGCCGCGGCGCGTACGGCCGACATGGTCGTGCTGTTCGCGACGCAGTGGGCGACCGAGGCGCAGGACGTCGACTCGCTCGCGCTCCCTGACAATCAGGATTCCCTGATCGCCGCGGTCGCCAAGGCGAACCCGAAGACGGTGGTGGTGCTCGAGACCGGCGGGCCGGTGCTGATGCCGTGGCTGGAGCAGGTGCCTGCGGTGCTCCAGGCCTGGTATCCCGGCCAGCGCGGCGGCGAGGCGATCGCCGGCATCCTGTTCGGCGACGTCAATCCCTCGGGCCGCCTGCCGATCAGCTTCCCGAAGCGCGCCGACCAGTTGCCCCGGCCGAAGCCCGTCGTGCCCGAGGGGCTCAACTCCAACGCCGCGAGCGATGCCGGCGCCGGCGACGGCAGCGCGCTGCCGAGCTGGGACGTGACCTACACCGAAGGCGCCAATGTCGGCTATCGCTGGTATGCTGCCAAGGGCACGCAGCCGCTGTTCCCGTTCGGCTATGGCCTCAGCTACACCCGCTTCGCCCTCACCGATGCGCGCTTCACCGGCGGTCCGACGCCTTCGGTTACGGTTACCGTCCGCAACCAGGGGTCGCGCGCAGGTGCCGTGGTCCCGCAGCTCTACGTCACCGGACCCGAGGGCGGCGCGCCCCGGCTGGCGGCGTGGAAGCGCCAGATGCTCAAGCCGGGCGAGGCCGCGCAGGTGACGCTCGCCGCCGACCCGCATGCACTCGCGCGCTGGAGGGACGGGCACTGGGTAATCCCGGCCGGCAAGTATCGGCTGGCAGTGGGGCAGGATTCCGCTTCCGCGACGATGATTCGCGAAGTAGAGGTGCCCGCCGGTGCGATTCGTAAATGAAAACATAACGAAAGGGGAAAGTGTGAAGAAAAGTAAGACAACGTTGTCGCCGACCATTGTCGGTACTCAGCGGACCATCAGGGCCTAACGGCCCGTTCAGGAGGGGAAGAAACCCAATGCGTATTCGTTCGTCATCGCGCGTCCGCGCGGTATCCATGCTCGCCGTCGCGACGGCACTCGCCATGCCCGGCATCGCCGCGGCCCAGACCAGCAGCGCGACGGACTCGGCCGCCGCCGACACCAGCGCAGCGCAGGATGCAGGCCAGGACAATGGCGAAATCGTCGTCACCGGCATCCGCGCCTCGCTGGAGCGCTCGATCGCGCTGAAGCGCGATTCGACCGGCATCGTCGACGCGATCTCCGCTGAAGACATTGGCAAGTTCGCCAACACCAACCTCGCTGAATCGCTGCAGCGCATCACCGGCGTGTCGATCGACCGCGTCAACGGCGAAGGCTCGACCGTGACGGTCCGCGGCTTCGGCGCGCAGTACAACATGGTGACGCTGAACGGCCGCCAGCTCGCGGCCTCGAACATCGTCGCGGTGGGCGGCGACCAGGGCGGTGACGGCGCCGGCGGTTTCGGCCGTTCGTTCGACTTCGCCAACCTCGCCTCGGAAGGCGTCAAGACGCTGGAGGTCTACAAGACCGGCCGCGCCGCGATCCCGTCGGGCGGCATCGGTGCCACCATCAACATCGTCGGCGTGCGTCCGCTCGACGGCAAGGCCGGCTTTACCGGCTCGGTCGGCGCCAAGGCGAGCTACGACACCTCGGCCGACGACTGCATCAGCTGCGGCAGCCATGTGACGCCGGAATTCTCGGGCATCGCCAGCTGGAGCGACCAGGAGCAGCGCTTCGGCGTCAGCCTGTTCGGCAGCTACCAGAAGCGCAACTTCAGCTTCCCGAGCCAGGCGAACAATTATTGGAACATGCCGCGCCTGTCGGACTTCCTTGATCCGTCGAAGGGCTACATCACCGCCGGCACCAAGATCAACAATCGCCCGACCGACCCCAACACGCTGGTCGCGGTGCCCGACGATTATCGCCACCACTTCTCGGAAGCGAGCCGCGAGCGCATCAACGGCCAGGCCGTGGTGCAGTATCGTCCGACGGACAGCATGACCTTCACGGTCGACGGCCTGTTCGCGCAGCTGCGTTCGTCCGAGCGCCGCTCGTCGCAGTCCAACTGGTTCAGCAAGCCGTTCGATGAAGTCACCTTCGACGATTCGAGCAATGGCATCGCGACGACCAAGTATCTTCACGAGACGCTCAACGGCGTGAAGGACGAGGGCTTCGAGAACGCGTATCGTGCGCAGAAGAACCGGCTGTGGGATATCGGCGGCAACCTGAAGTGGGAGCTGGCCGACAATTTCACGCTGAACTTCGACGGGCATATCGGCAAGGCGGAGAGCCTGCCCGACAACCCCAACGGCCAGACCTCGACCACCGTCGCCTTCAACGGCAACATCGTCACGTCGCACGGCCTTAACTGGGATAATGAAGGCTTCCCGACCCAGACGCTGACGATCAACGACTGCTATTCGCAACAGACGCCGAACAAGGTTCCGTTCAAGAACGGCAACTGCAACGGCGTGTTCGATGCCGGCGATCTGTCGGCGGCGGTGCAGCGCCAGTTCGCGTCCACTCAGTCGCAGAAGATCAAGGAAGCGCGGATCGACGCGGGCTGGGATCTCGGCGGCGGCAGCCGCTTCGATTTCGGCGGCGACTTCCGTACCACCGACACCCGCCAGACCCAGTACAACACCCGCCAGGTGCTGGGTGACTGGAACAACGCGCTGCCGCCCGACGTCGCGGCCTTCGCGCCCGGCACGGTGCAGCAATATTGCCTGGTCTGCCAGTTCCACCACAACAACGCGACCGCCGACGCTGTGGGCAAGGTTGCGTGGCGTGCCGAGGATCCGACCAAGCTCTACAACGCGCTGTACAACCACTATGTCGGCATCACCAACGATGGCATCAACCATCAGAACATCATCGATGCCAACAACAACAATCGCGTCAAGGAAGACATCTGGGCAGCCTATGGCCAGCTGACCTGGAAGGGCGAAGTGGGCGGCCGCAACGCGACCCTGGTCGCGGGCATCCGCTACGAGCATACCAAGGTGAAGGCGACGTCGCTCCAGACGATCCCGCTCGCGGTGGTGTGGGAAGCCGACAACGACTTCTCGGTGCTCAACTCGGTGGACCAGCAGGCGGTGACCGGCCGCGGCAGCTACGACAATCTGCTGCCGCAGGTCGATTTCCAGATCGAAGCCGCGAAGAACCTGATCGGCCGCGTTTCGTACAGCAAGACGATCTCGCGGGCACCGTACGGCAACCTCTTCGCCTCGACCGGCGCCGGCGCCCTCAACAACCCGACCTCGCTGGGCGGCGTTGCGACCGGCAACCAGAACAACCCGGCGCTGAAGCCGCTGGATTCGGATAACTTCGACGTGTCGCTCGAATGGTATCCGCGCCGCGACGTGTATCTCTCGGTCGGATTCTTCGACAAGCGGGTGCACAACTTCATCGGCAACTCGGTGGTGCAGCGTAACCTGTTCGGCCTGCGCGACCCAACCGCGGGTCCGCTGGCGCAGGCGGGGCGCGCGATCGTCACCGGTCTCGGCGGCGACATCAGCAACGTCAACCTGTTCACCAGCACCGCGATCCTGCAGAAGTACGGCGGCAACGTCGCTGCGGCAACCGCCGAGCTGCAGGCCAACTATGTGCCGTCGACGCGGACCTTCGATTCCGGCTATATCAGCAACACGCTGGCCGCGATCGACGTGAAGCCGACCTCGGCCGATCCGCTGCTCAACTTCGCGGTGAACACGCCGATCAACAACAAGGACGCCGAGATCTACGGCGTCGAAATCGCCGGCCAGTATTTCCTCGGCAATACCGGCCTCGGTATCGCCGCGAGCTACACGCTGGTGCGCGGTAACATCGGCTTCAACATCACGGCGGATCCGACGGCCGACCAGTTCGCGCTGGTGGGTCTGAGCGACACGGCCAACGCCACGCTGATCTATGACAAGCACGGCATCTCCGCCCGCCTGTCGTACAACTGGCGCGGCAAGTTCCTCGCCGAAACCAACCGCGGCGCGGCGCACAACCCGGCGTTCAACGATCCGTACGGCCAGGTCGATCTCAGCATCAACTACGACCTGACCAAGAACATCTCGCTCAGCTTCGAAGGCATCAACCTCCTCGAGGAAGGCGTTCGCAGCTACAGCCGCGATTACATCAACACCTGGTACGAGTCCGAAGGCTCGGCCCGGTATCTGGCCGGCGCGCGCTTCCGCTTCTGAAGCCCGCCTGTACAACTCAAGGAAAGGCCGCTCGCTTCGGGCGGCCTTTCTCGTTTAAGGTTCGCACATCATGCCCCGCGCCGTGCTCAACAATATCGACCATGCCGATCTGCGGATCCGGCTGAACCGTGGCGCCGCGCTCGGTGACGCGGTGAACCAGATGACGGTGTTCCCCACCGAATTCGAAGCGCTCCAGCGCGAGTACGTGCTGATCTTTCGTCGCGACGACGACGGCAGCTGGCGCTCGACGGTGTTGCTCGGCCTCGATGTCGACGAGAATCTCTACCTCGACGGCGACCGATGGGATGCCGACCAAGTCCCTGCGCTGATGGAGATCGGCCCCTTCTCGATCGGCCTGCCGCGGCCCGGCGAGGCTGGCGAGCCGATGATCCATATCGACACCGATCACCCGCGCGTCTCGACCAGCGAGGGCGCGCCGTTGTTCCTCGAGCAGGGCGGCAACGCGCCCTATCTCGACCGGATCGCGGCGACGCTGCAGGCCATCTATGTCGGCGACCAGCTCTCGGCGCCGATGTTCGCCGCGTTCGAGGCGGCCGGGCTGCTCGAACCCGTCACCTTCGACATCGAACTCACCAGCGGCCGGCGCTACAAGGTGCCCGATTGCTGGGTGATCGAGGGCAGCCGATTCGCCGCGCTCGGAGCAGAGACATTGGCAGCGCTCCACGCCCAGGACTTCCTGCGCTGCGCGGTGTGGCAGCTTTCCTCGCTCGGCAACCTGCCGCGTCTGATCGCGCGCAAGGAACGCCGCGAAGGCTGAGGGCAGAACGACAGAAATTGGGGAGGGGATCGGCAATGGACGGACAGAAGTTTCGGGTGGTGATTGCCGGCGGCGGCACGGCGGGCTGGGTCGCGGCGGCGGCGCTGGTGCGGCATCTCGGGCCGAACCTCGACATCACGCTGGTCGAATCCGATGCGATCGGCACGGTGGGCGTGGGCGAGTCCACCATTCCCACCGCCTGGACCTTCCACAAGCTGCTCGGCATCAACGAGCAGGTCTTCCTCCGCGAGACCAACGCGACCTTCAAGCTCGGCATCTCGTTCGAGAACTGGCTGCGCGAGGGCGAGCGCTATTTCCATCCTTTCGGCTCGGTCGGACGGGCGCTGCCCTTGTGCGACTTCCAGCATTTCTGGCTGGAGGCGCAAGCCCGTGGCTTCGGCGGTGCGCTCGGCGATTATTCCCTGGAGACCCAGGCCGCGCTCTCAGAGAAGTTCGCCACCGGCGATCCGATGCCGCTGGCCTATGCCTATCATCTCGATGCGACCGCCTATGCTGCCTTCCTGCGCGGCCTGGCCGAACCCGCCGGGGTTCGCCGCGTCGAGGGGCGCATCACCGAGGTCGAGCAGGGGGCGGACGGCGACATCGCCGCGCTGGTGCTGGAAGGCGGACTGCGCATTGAGGGCGACTTCTTCATCGACTGCACCGGCTTCCGCGCGCTGCTGATCGAGGAGACGCTCAAGACCGGCTTTGACGACTGGAGCCATTGGCTGCCGACCAACCGCGCCTTCGCGGTGCAGTCCGAGACGACCGAGGCGCCGGTCCCCTATACCCGCGCGATCGCGCACGGAGCCGGCTGGCGCTGGCGGATTCCGCTGCAGCACCGGATGGGCAACGGCTTCGTCTATGCGAGCGACTATCTGTCGGACGAGGAGGCCAAGGCGCAGCTGCTGGCGGCGGTGCCGGGGCGGGCGCTGTTCGATCCTCGGCTGATCCGCTTCACTACCGGCATGCGGAAGCAGGCGTGGAACCGCAATTGCGTGGCGCTGGGCCTGTCGAGCGGGTTCATCGAGCCGCTGGAATCGACCAGTATCCATCTGGTGATGATCGCGGTGACGCGACTGCTGCAGAATTTCCCGTTTCGTCGCGACATGGCGGCGCTATCGGCGCGGTTCAACGCCCAGTCGCGCGCGGAATCGGAGCATATCCGCGACTTCATCATCCTCCACTACAAGCTCAACGACCGCCCCGAACCCTTCTGGCGGGACCATGCCGCGCGTGCGGTGCCGGACAGCCTGGCGGCGCGGATCGCCTTGTTCGAGGAAGGCGCGTCGACCTATCAGGAAGGCACCGACCTGTTCCGCATCGACAGCTGGAACGCGGTGATGCTGGGGCAGGGGGTGCGCCCGCGCGACCACCACCATATGCCCGCGCAGATCCCGACCGAGGACCTGGCGCGCGCGCTGGGCGACCTGCGCGCCGGAATCGCGGCGCAGCTCGCCAAGCTGCCGGGCCATGCCGAGTTCATTGCCCGCTACGCGGCGGCAAAGGTGCCGGCGGCCGCCTGACGCTGCTGCCTAGCGGCGGCTGCCGATCAGCGCGAGTTCGGCGACACGCAGGCTCAGCTGGTCGGCGGCGGAGGCATCGGCGTCGCCCCAGGCAAAGGCGGGGCGAGCATTGCCCAGATCGGCGCGCACGCGCCGGGCCACGCGCTCCAGCTCGTGCGGGGTCGGCTGGCGCCCTTCGGCGATACAGGCGATCACTTCCGGTGCGATCGTACTTGGCATTGCGAACATCCTCACCCCTCCCGGTACTGGCGGAAGCTGGGGACGAATGAACGCGGAAAAAGGTCCATAACGGCGCGCTTGCGACGAACCGCGCGGCCGCTAGGATCGGCGCCGATGTCCTCTCCCGCGCTCCGCATCGCCGGCCTGCAAAAGTCTTTCGGCAAGCCCGTCATCACTGGCCTCGACCTTACTGTCGGGGCGGGCCAGCTTTACGCCTTGCTCGGGCCCAACGGCGCCGGCAAGACGACGACGCTGCGCATGGCGGTGGGGCTCACCGAGCCCGATGCCGGCAGCATCGAGATCTTCGGCGTCGATGCGCGGCGCGATCCGCAGGCGGCCAAGGCGATCACCGCCTGGCTGCCCGACGAGCCGATGCTCTATGACAAGCTGACCCCGGCCGAATATCTCGGCTTCGTCGCCGGCCTCTGGCGGATCCCGCCCGATCGCGCCGCGCCAGAGGCCGAGCGGCTGCTGCGCTGGCTGGAGCTGTGGGAGGTGCGCGACACCCGCTGCGAGGGCTTCTCGCGCGGCATGCAGCAGAAGGTGGCGCTCGCCGGCGCGCTGATCCACGATCCCCAGCTGCTCATCCTCGACGAGCCGCTGACCGGGCTCGACGCGGCGATGGCGCGATCGGTGAAGGACGCGCTGCGCGCCGCGGTCGACCAAGGCAAGACGGTGATCGTGACCACCCATATCCTCGAAGTCGCCGAACGGCTGGCCGATAGGATCGGGATCATCGCCGGCGGCAAGCTGCTCGCCGAGGGTACGCTGGAGGAATTGCGCGCGCTCGCAGGATCGGATGAGGCGACGCTCGAAGACACGTTCATCCGCCTGACGAGCCGCCCGTGATCGGCTGGGCAATGCGGCGATTGCCGCCCGGCAGCCTCGCCTGGCTGACGCTGCACGAGCTGCGCGGCAACCTCCGCGCCACCGGCCGCAGCAGGCTGGGGCAGGTGGTGCTCGCGCTGGTGCTGCTCGGCTATACCGGTCTGGGCGTCGGCCTCGGGCTGCTGCTGGCCGACGAGCATTGGCAGGCGGGGCCGCTCGCCTGGCTGATCGCGCTGATCGCTTCGATCCTGCTCTTCACCTTCATGACCACCCAGGCGCTGCTCGCCAGCCAGCGGACCCTGTACGAGGCGGGCGATCTCGACCTGCTCTTCTCCGCCCCGCTGGATCCGCGCACCGTGGTCTTGGCCAAGCTGCTCGGCATCGCCGGCGGGGTGATGCTCACCTTCTCGATCTTCCTGCTGCCGATCCTGCTACCGGTGGCGCTGCTCGGCCATCCCGAGCTGCTCGGTGCACTGGCGCTGCTGGTGGCGCTCGCCCTGACGGCGGCGTGCCTCGGGCTGGGGGTGACGCTGCTGCTCGCGCGCACCGTCGGGCCGCGGGCGGCGCGGACACTCGGGCAGATTCTGGCGGCGCTGACCGGCGCGAGCGTGTTCCTCGCCAGCCAGCTCCTCAACCAGCACGACGATCGCCGCGAGTCCGGCACGGTGCTGCTGTTCGATGCGCTGCGCAAGCACGGCTTCGGCAAAAGCGGGCTGAGCAGCCTGCCCGGCCGCGCTGCGTTCGGCGAGCCGCTGGCGATGGCGTTGCTGCTCGGGGCCGCGCTGGCGTTGTTCGCGCTGGCGGGTTGGGGAATGCGGCACGCGTTCCTGCGCAGCTACCGCGCGGGCGGCGCGCGACCGGCAGCGAAGCGCGCGGCCAAGGGCGGGATCGCCCGCCAGTTCCACCGCGGGCTTTTCGCGACGATCTTCGCCAAGGAGCTGCGGCTGCTGCTGCGCGATCCCGCGCTGATCTTCCAGGTGCTGCTGCGCATCGTCTATCTCGCGCCGATCCTGCTGGTCGCCTTTCGCGACAGCGGTTCGCTGCCGATGGCGCCGACGCTCGCCTTCACCAGCGTGGTGATCGCCGGGCAGCTGGTGTCGAGCCTCGCCTGGCTCGCCGCTTCGGCCGAGGATGCGCCAGACCTGCTCAAGGTGGCGCCGGTCGAGAAGGACGATCTCGATGTCGCCAAGCTGCTCGCGGCAATGGCGCTGGCGGCGCCGCTCGGCATGCTGCTGCCGGTGGCGATCGCGATGGAGACCGTGCCCGGTGCGCTGGTCACGTTGCTCTTCACCGCAGGCGCGGGCGGCGCGGTCGGCTATCTCGAGGTGGCCCATGCCCAGCCGGCGCCGCGCTCGACCTTCCAGCGGCGGCAGAAGGGCGGGGGGATCGTCCGCAACCTAGTCGAGTTCGTGATCGCGCTGCTGCTCGGGCTTGCGGCGGGCGTGATCGTCTATTTCCTCTGACTTCAGCCGCCGGGGTGGAGCGCCCGGCGGGCTTCGTCGGTCACCGCATAGACCGCGTGGCGCTGGGCGCCGCGATTATGGTGGTCCACCCGGAAGCCCTGATAGTGCCGCCGCACGAGCCCGGCGCGGACCAGTTCGGACACCGCCCGGCTTACATTTGTGCGGCCCGAGAGGCGGATGCGATGCTGCACCTCCGCCTCGATCGCCGCCTGCGCGGCTTCGGGATCGGCGGGAAGGGTGCCCGCCTTCTCCAGCTCGGCCCTGGCCCGCGCGGTCAGCCCGAGCCGGCGCGGATCGCGGCGGGCGACCGGCGACAGCGCCTCGCTCAGCCAGTCGCGCACCGAGAGGCGGCGGCCGTCGCGTTCGATCCACGGGCCGGCCCAGCCGGTGCGGTCGCTTGCCTGGGCGATCAGCTGGAGCACCATGAAGCTGTAGCGGGGCCGCTCGCAGGTGGCGCTCAGCCGGTCGAGCACCGCGGGCAGGTCCATGGCGGTGGGGGAGGCCGCGTCCGGCCGAACGCGGGGGGCGGCGGCGAAGAGATCGGGCTGGAACATAGCAGGAATCTAAGCACATCGCGATTCGCCTGTGAATCCCTTCCGTGCACCCGCCTGCACTTGGACCAGCCATGGCACTTTGCCGCGCGCGGGAAACCGCCGGCCGTGGCACTTTACCCGGCGGTAAAGTGCCACCCGCGACAGGCGCCCAAGGGCTAGGCGCAGGCGCATCGGCGCGATAGGGTCGGCCACGACGCGCGGACAGCAATGGCAGGCGGGTCGCTCCGCCCTCCCGACGAGCTATGCCCTTGAACGATCCGCATCCCGCCTCCGCCCTTCTCGTCACCACCACGGTGCTTCTGACGCCTTTGACCGATCCGCGGGCGAGCATCGGCTTTTCGGGCGGTCAGGTAGTTGGCGCGATGATCGCTGCGGTGGCCGCGTGCACGGCGTTGCTTTGGGCGGCGGGGCTTCACATCGACCCATTCGCGCGCAGCAACATCCCCTATTATGCGATTCTCGCCACCGCGCCCCTGCTGCGGCTGTGGTGCCTGCGCGACGGCCGCCGCTGGAGCGTGGTGCTTGCCCAGGTGATCGAATATTACGCGCTGTTCATGGCACTCGCGCTGATCGGGGCGGTGAGCTCCTACCCGATTGCGGCGATGAGCCAGGGCTTTGCCGATGCCGGATTGCAGCGCGTCGACGAGCTGCTCCAGTTCGACTGGCTCGCCTGGTACCGTCTGGTTGCGGCGCACCGCGCGCTCCAGCTGCTCGGCATCGCCGCCTATCAGAGCATCTTCCTCACGCCGGCGCTGCTGCTCGGCTGGTTCGCGCTGATGGGGCAGCGGCGGGAGGCACACCGATTTCTCGCCGCCTTCGCGATCGCCGCGGTGCTGACGCTGACGATCTACAGCCAGATGCCGGCGGTGGGGCCCTTCTCGTACCTGTGGCACGGGCCGATCCCTTACATGCCGGTGAGCGAGCTTTGGCAGCCGGACCTGATCCCGGCGCTGCGCGACCATAGCCTGACCTTGGTGGATGTCGGCCAGCTGCGCGGGCTGGTCTCGGCGCCAAGCTTCCATGCGGCATCCGCCACGCTCTACATCGCCGCTGCCCAGCGCTGCGGGCCGTTGCGCTGGTGGCTGACCGCGATCCCCTGCGCGATGCTGCTGTCGACCCCGGTGGAGGGCACGCATTATTTGATCGACCTGATCCTCGGCGCCGGCGTCGCGCTGGTCGCCTGGTTCTTCGCGACGCTGCTGGTGCGCTGGCGGGTGCGGACTGCGCCCGGTGGTGCCCGCTGAGGCTGGAGCGCATTATCCTGCTTAGGCGGACGGTTGAACACTGTCCCTCTTACATCGGTAGGTATCCCCGCCCCATCCCATCCGCTCCTCGGCTCTATAATGACCTACGTATAGGTACGGGGGTCGAACATGACGGTGGTTTGCGACGCGCCTGTGGTGGCGCAGGCTGGTTTCTCCTCGGAAGAATATCAGCGGATCATCGACATCCTAATTGAGGACCTGTCGGATGAGCGCGACCATCCGGAGCTCTGGCCGGTATTCCCGCAATTCCTCGATCATTTTCCCGACCTGATCAGCCCCGTCGCGTTGCGCCTGAAAGTCGAGCGCGAACCGCGCGCGGTAGCGGCGCTGACGGTAGTGCTCGCGCTCTGCCATGGCGCGCTGGGGCAGGCGGCAGCAGGCGTGCAGGAGATCAACCGGTGCGCGGCGCAACGGCCGAGCGCATTGCTCGCCGGCGCGCGCCAGCACCTGATCGGCCTGGCAGCGACGGACGCGGCCGGGCAGCCCGATCTCGCGCTCATCTGGTCCCCTGCCGCCGAGGTCATTCTGCAGCGCGAGCATATCTACCTCGCACACGAATGGCGGGTAGAGGGCGTGTTCGCCTATGGCGAAACCGTGCGCATCCCCGGCGCGTGGCGCCCGGAACGCTTCGCATCGATGCCGCGTGGCGGCTGCGCGAATTTCGGCGCCTTCACCTATTGCCAGTCGCCGGGGCTGGTGCTGCCGTTCGAAGCCGGACGCTATTGTTCGATCGCGCTCGGCACGCGGGTGATGGGCCCGGCGCATCCAACCGATTGGGTGTCGACCCATTTCTGGCCGTGGCGCTGGCACATGAACGCGCTGTCGCAAAGGGCGTTCGGGCGCGACGTGCCGATACAGCCTTTTCAGAGCGATCTGGGACCCGTGCGGATCGGCAACGACGTGTGGATCGGGCAGGATGTGTTGATCAAGCCCGGCATCACGATCGGCGACGGGGCGATCGTCGCGGCGGGATCGGTGGTCAGCAAGGACGTGCCGCCCTATGCGATCGTCGGCGGCGTTCCCGCCAAGGTCATCCGCCAGCGCTTTGACGACGTTACCGTCGCGCGGCTCCGCGCGAGCCGCTGGTGGGACTATAAATATGCGGACTTTGCCGAACTGGATCCGACGGACCCCAATCGCTTCCTGGACGGCCTGGAACCGATGATCGCCAATGGCAAAATCGAGCGCTTCGAACCCGGGCGTGTCGCGGTCGCGGCACTGCTGCGCGCCGAGTTAGGGTAAGACGCTCACGCCGCGAACACATTCTCCACTGCTGCCCGCAGCGCGCTCGGCGAGCAGGGCTTGGAGCATACCACCGCCTGCGGATAGCGGTCGCGCAGCGAGGTTGCGTCGGCATGGCCCGAATGGAAGATGATCGGCACGCCCGCGTCGCGCAGCACGTCGGCGGCGGGAAACACCTCGCCGTCGGTCAGCCGGACGTCGAGGATCGCGCAGCCGGGCAGGTGGCTCGCCACCGCCTCCAGCGCCTCGGCGACCGAGACATAGGGGCCTTCCACCGCGAAGCCCGCTTCTTCCACCACGTCCTGCACGTCCAGCGCTACGAAAAGCTCATCCTCGATGAGCATCACCGTCTTCGTCATTCGCAAGCACTTTCGCAGGCAGATGGATCTGGATGGCGAAGACATGGTCCTCCGCCAATCGGGTGACCGCCACGCCCAGTTGGCGCGACGAGGTTTGTACCAGAATTGTGCCGAAGCCGGTGCCCGATTCCACCGAAACGGGTCGGTCTCCGGTCTCGCGCCAGTCGAGCCGAACCCCGTCGGGCACGCGTTCCCAGCGCACGGAGAGTTCCCCGCCGCTCGCACCGAGTGCCCCATATTTGACAGCGTTGGTCGCCCATTCGTGCAGCATCAACGCAAGCGGCGACAAACAGGTCCGGTGAATCTGCACGGCCGGGCCATTTATTTCGATGCTGGCATGATTCCGGTAGGGAGCGAGCGTCGCTTCGACCAGCTCAGCGAGGTCGATCGACTGCACCGCACCGGCCGGCGCCGCGAGCGAATGGGCGCGGCCGAGTGCGGCGATCCGCTCGCGCATGTCGTTGGCGAAGCGGATCACGTCGTCATGGCTGCGCGCACCGGCCGAGATCATCCCGCTGACGATCGCGAACAGGTTCTTCACCCGGTGGTTCATCTCGCGGAGCATCAGCTCGCGAGTTTCGGCGAGCTGATATTCGGGGGTGACGTCGATAGACACCCCTACCAGCCGACGCGGCCCGGCATCGTCCACCAGCCGGCCGAAGGTCTTGATCCGGCGAACTTTATCGTCGGAGAGAATGCGATAGCTGATCTCGAGATCGCCACCCTCGTCGACGACGCGCGCCAGCCTGGCTTCGAAGACCGGACGGTCCTCCGGGTGCATCCGGTCAAGCCGCGCTTCGGGGTCGTTGAGCGCCACCCCGGCGGGGATGCCGAGCACGTCGCGGGCATAATCGTCGACCACGGTTTCGCCGGTATCGACGCGATATTCCCACACCGCGATGCCGCCGGCACGGATCGCCATGTCGAGCCGCTCGCGCTCGGCCGCCAGCGCGCGTTCGAGCGACAGCGCGTCGGTGATGTCGGTCAGCACCAGCGTCGCGCCGTCGGTAGCGCCGTTCTGCGCGCGATAGGGCAGGGTGCGCATCGACAGCGTGCGGCTGCCGTCCTGGGTGGTCACCCGGCGCTGGAGCGGGCCCTCGCCGGCGATCACCGCGCGGGCATCCGTCAGATAGTCGTTGCCCGCCAGACGGCTGGCGACGTCCGCCAGCGGACGGCCGCGGTCGCTCGGCTGGAGCGGGAACAGCGCGGTGGCGGCTTCGGTGAAGCTGCGGATGCGCATCTCGGCATCGAGCACCACCACCGCGAGATCGGTCGATTCGAAGAAATTGCGCAGATCCGAATTGGCGACGGTGAGCTGGTCGACCTTCCCCTTCAGCTCGTCGTTGACCGTGGACAGCTCCTCGTTGGTCGACTGAAGCTCCTCGTTCATCGACATCATTTCTTCGTTGGAGCTCTTCAGCTCCTCGTTCGCGGTCTCCAGTTCCTCGACGGTGGTGCGCAGGCGGTGGCGGGTGACGCGCAGCTCGTCTTCCAGCGCATCGAGATGGTCGTCGCCTGCATCGAGCTCGGCGACATCCTCGTCGAGTGCGGGGCGGAAGGGCGCGGTTTCGCGGAACACGAAGAGCAGCGTGCCGTCGGGCATCGGATCGCAGACCACGTCAATCGTCTGGCTGCCATATTCGGACTCGACGGTGACGTCGCGCGCGACCACCCGCTTGCGCCGATCGCGACCGGCGCGGAGCAGCGGGCCCAGCACGTTGCGCAGGCCCGGGCGGGCGAGGCCGATCGCGCTCGATCCGCCGGTGCGGGTGACGGGAAAGTCGAAATAGCGGCCGAGCCGGCCATAGGCGGCGATGATCACGCCTTCCTGGTCGAGCACCAGGCTGGCGGGCGCATAGCGATCGATCAGCCGGCGGACCGCCGCGGTTTCCTCGGCGCCGACCCGGCCGGACTGGCGCTCGTGCCGGTCTTCGCGCGGGCTGCGGGCGCGGGAGCTGCCGGGGAGGTCGATCGGATAGTTGGGCGCACCCGGCGAACGCTGGAAGATGCGCGCCTGGCCATCGATCGCCGGGAACAGATGCTCGAACCGGCCGATCGTCTCGGAAGGCCCGAGGAACAGATAGCCCTCGGGCCGGATCGCATAGTGGAGCAGCGGCATCACCGATTGCTGCAGGCGATCGTCGAAATAGATCAGAAGGTTGCGGCACGAGACCAGATCGATCCGCGAAAAGGGCGGATCCTTGACCAGGCTGTGGTTGGAAAAGCGGATCATGTCGCGGATCTGCGGCACGATCTGGAAGCGGTCGCTGTGCGGCAGCGTGTAGCGCTCGCGCATCGCCGGCGGCAGGTCGATCATCGCCGAGGTCGGATAGACGCCGTTGCGGGCGATCTGCAGCATCTGCTCGTCGATATCGGTCGCGAAGATCTGCACGCCGGTGGAGGACAGCGCGAGCTTGCGCGCCGCCTCGGCGAACAGCATCGCGATGCTGTAGGCCTCCTCGCCCGAGGAGCAGCCGGGGATCCAGACGCGGATGTCCTCCTCGCCGGTCCAGCTGCGCATCAGCGGCTCGATCACCTGGGTGCGCAGGCGGTCGAACAGGTCGGCGTCGCGGAAGAAGCGGGTGACGTTGATCAGCAGGTCGCGGAACAGCGCCTCGCATTCGTCCGCGTCGGACTTGGCGCGGGCGAGATAGGCGCGCCCGCTGGTGATGCCGAGCACGTGCATCCGCCGCTCGATCCGGCGGATCAGCGTGGTGCGCTTGTAGCCCGAGAAATCATGGCCGACGGCGGTGCGCAGCACCTTGCACAATTCGTCGACATGGTCGGCGACGAGCGACGCCTCTTCCTTCTGCTCCTCGCCGCCGCTGCGGTGGAAGAAGGCGTGGAGGCAGTCGAGCATCTGGCCCGGCGCCTTGACGAAATCGACAAGGCCGGTGCCCACCGCCGACAGCGGCATGCCGTCATAACGCGCGCTTTCCGGCTCCTGCACCAGGCAGACGCCGCCATGTTCCTTCACCGCGCGCAGCCCGATCGTGCCGTCGGCGCCGGTGCCCGAGAGGATCACGCAAGCGGCATTGCCCTGCTGGTCGGCGGCGAGCGAGAGGAAGAAATCGTCGATCGGGCGGCGCAGCCCGCGCGGCTGGGCGAAATCGGTCAGCTCGAGCGTGCCGCCGCGGATGACGAGCCCGTGGCCGGGCGGGATGATGTAGACCTTGTCCGCCTCGATCCGCTCGCCGCCTTCGCACTGGAGCACTTCGAGATTGGTCTGCCGGTCGAGCAGCTGCGCCAGCATGCTCTCATGGTTGGGATCGAGATGCTGGACGATCACGAACGCCATGCCGGTCGGCGCACGCGCGGGCGCGAGCATCTCGCGCAGCGCTTCCAGCCCGCCGGCCGAAGCGCCGATACCTACGACCGGCAGCGTGGTGGTCTTGGCGTCGAAGGGCGCGTTCACAGATAGCTGCTCGTATCGAGGTCGGAGAGCGTCATCTTCGCCTGCGCGATCGTCGCCGCGGTGTTGGCAATGGTGATCAGCGTGCCCTCTACCGCGATGCCGCTTTCGGCGACCACCGGCGCGAGTCGCGCAATCGTTTGCCCCAGCGCTTGGTCATAGTCCGCGAGCCGTTCGGGCTGGGTGCGGCTGACGTCGAACTGCGAGGCGAAGATATAGCGCGTCTCACCGGTCAGCGCGCGCAGCTTCGACATGTAGAGCAGGTTCACGAAGGGGGTGCCGTCCTTGCGGAAATTGACGATCGCAGTGCGCACGCTGGTCTGCGCGTCGTCGTCGAGAAAGGCGTGGATGCGGGTGCGTGCTTCCCGGTTGTCGCTGTCACCCTGGAGAAAGCGGCAATTCTTTCCGGCGATTTCGTTCGAGGCATAGCCGGTAAGGTCGCGGAACCGCTGGTTGGTGAGCAGCAGCGGATGGTCGCCGGCCGCCTCGCCGAGCGAAAGGGCGACGGGCGAGCTCTCGAAATAGTCGCGGAGCGCGGGGGGAAGTTGCTGGGTCATGTCTGCTGGGCCTCGGTGGGAAGCAGAACGACCTGTCCCGGAAACTGATCCAGGATAGGCACGATTCAGGCACGAAACAACCCGAGACAAAGGGCCGGTGGTCGCTAGCGATTTGATTTCGCAGGTGTTCCGACTATCGGCGGAAGGCAGCGTCACCCCATACGATCGGCAGTCGCTCATTCACGGCACCGGCAGAGCGCGCCACCAGCTCGACCAGCTTCACGCCCGCGACATTGACGGTGAGCGGCTTGGCAGCCGTGCCGCGGCGAATGGGGGCAGAGGTGGCGAGCAGCCGGCCATCGCCATAGAGCTGGAAGGTGACGGCATGCGCCGCATCGGTCGCCGAATCGTCGACGCCGACCGAGACGCTGAGCTGGCGATAGCCGGCGTTGCGTACCTCCAGTCGTGAATTGGCGAGCACGCCCAGCCCGGCGTTGAAGTGTTTGCCGGCTACGGCGAGCTCGCGGCCATAGGGTGTCGAGTCCGCCTGCGCGCCGCCCCAGCCGGCGTAGAGCGGGCGCTGTCCCGCGCCGCGCGTGCCGCTCCAGGAGACCACCGCGCGGTGGATCATCGGATCGGCCATCGGCGCGGTGACGCCGTCCACCGCCGGGTTCACGCTGCCGGGCATTTCGGACAAATACAGCCCGTCGGCGAGCAGCCGCGTGCCCTTGGCGCGGAACACCAGGGTTTCGTGCGGGGCGAGCTTGAACTTGGTTTCCTTGCTGAAGCTGGAGGCGGCGCCGGTCCAAAGATCGGTCAGCGCAATGGGCGCATCGTCGCGCAGCTTGAGGTGCTGCGCGGTGAGGATCGCCTCGGTCGGCGCGGCGCTGCGGTTGAACAGCGCGACCGCCTTGTCGCCGTCCGCCAGCGTCTTGACGAGGATCTGGAAGTCGTCGCTGTCGAAGGCGAGGACCGCCTGGTTGCCGGCGGGGTCCTGGTCGATCGCGATCAGCGCGGCATTGCCGAAAATGTCCATCAGCGCTTGCGGGGTGGTGCGCAGGTCGGCGCCGATCAGCAGCGGCGCGGAGACCATCGCCCAGAGCGCGAAATGGGCGCGCGCCTCGGTCAGATGCTCGGCGTCGAACTCGCCCTTGCCGATGAACAGCATGTCGGGATCGTTCCACGATCCGGGATGCGCATAGAGCGGCCGGCGCGCGGCCGTGTCGAAATTGGTGAGCAGCCGCGTCCAGTGCGGGGTGATGTCGTCGCTGGTGCGCGAGATGTTGCCGACATCCTTGGCCCAGCTGCGCACGTCCGCCGAGCCCCAGATGCACAGCGACAGGAGATAGTCCTCGTCCGGATCGGCGCGGACCAGCGCGGCCTTCACCTGCGCGAACATCGCCCGCACTGCCGGGATGTTCGAGCGGTTGACGCTGTCCAGGTCGAGGATCGGGGCGAGGGCGCGGTGGCGGCCGGCGCGGACCAGCGGGCTGTCCTCGCCAAAGGCGCGCAGCCCGCAGCCGTCGATCTTGATATAGTCGAAGCCCCATTCGCCGAAATAGAGCGCGATGTCCTGGTCGATATGGCCGTAGAGCCCGACCTCGCGCTCAAGCACGCTGCCGCGCGGCAACTGGGGCTCGTTGGGGCCATAGGCCTGGGCGCAGGTGTTGCGGCCCAGATCGGTGTAGATGCCGGCCTTGAGGCCCATGGCGTGCAGCCGATCGGTGAACGGCTTGAACGAAGTAGCGCCGTCGGCGGTACGGGCGGAGGGGAACTTGTCCGCGCGCACCAGCATGCGACCATCGGCGCGGCGATGGTCCCACCAGCCTTCGTCGAGGTTGATATAGCGATAGCCCTTGGCCGCGAGTCCGGTGTCGACGATCTTCTGCGCCGAGGCGAGCACCTTCTCCTCGTCGACATCGGTGGCGAAGGCGTTCCAGCTGTTCCAGCCCATCGGCGGCGTGGCGGCGCGGCCATCGGTGTTGGCGGACCAGCGGCCGGTGGGGGCGAGCGGGTCGCGCGGCGCGGCCTGCACGCTCGCCGATGCCAGCAGTGCGATCGCCATGCCCGCCAACGTCCTGATCGCCATGCGTCTTCTCCCCCTGTTTATTTGTCGGACTAACCGGAGCGTCGGGGGCGAGGCAAATGCTTTCCGCCGCTCTACGACCATTGCCCGGCCCGCCGCCGCGCCGTAGCGTGGGCCGATGAACCCCATGCGGCGGATCCTGATCCTGGGCGGCGGCACCGCGGGCTGGCTCACCGCCGCCTATCTCGCCCGCTATCTCGACATCGCCCACCAGCGCCGCTTCGCGATCACGCTGCTCGAATCCCCTGCGCTGGGGATCGTCGGCGTGGGCGAGGGGGGCTTCCCGACCATCCGCGAGACGCTGCAGTTCCTCGGCATCGACGAGCGCAGCTTCGTCCGCCAGGCCAGCGCCACCTTCAAGCAGGGCATCCGCTTCGACGACTGGTTGCACGCGCCCCAGCCCGACGGCACCCGCCACCACTTCCTCCATCCGTTCGAGGCGCCGTTCCACACCGAGGGGGCGGGGCTGGTGCCGTATTGGCTGCTCCAGCCCGAGGCGCGCCGGGCGCCCTTCGCCGAGGCGATGACGATCCAGAACCGCGTCGCGGCGCAGGGCCGGGCGCCCAAGCGCGCCGAGGAGGCGGGGTTCGGCGGGCCGCTCACCTATGCCTATCATTTCGACGCGGTGCGGCTGGCGCAGCTGCTCCGCGACCGGGCGATCGAACTCGGCGTGACGCATCTGGAGGGCGAAGTCTTCTCCGCCCACACCGATGCCGAAGGGGCGATCGACCGGATCGAGACGCGCGAGCATGGCAGCCTGACCGCCGATCTCTATATCGACTGCTCGGGTTTCGAGGCGGCGCTGATCGGCAAGGCGCTGGGTTCGCCCTTCACGTCGGTGCGCCACCAGCTGTTCACCGACCGCGCGCTGGCCTGCAAGCTGCCCTATGCCGATCCCGACGCGCCGATCGCCACCACCACCGTCGCCGCGGCGCACGAGGGCGGCTGGACCTGGGACATCGGCCTCCAGCATGCGCGGGGCATCGGCTGCGTCTATTCCTCGGCGCATCTGGACGACGACCGCGCGGCGGAGATCCTCGACGCGCATCTCGGCGGTGCACCGCACGAGGCGCGGCTGATCCGCTTCGAGCCCGGCTATCGCCGCGCGCCCTGGGTGAAGAACTGCGTTGCCGTCGGGCTATCGGGCGGATTCCTCGAGCCGCTCGAGGCGACGGGCGTGGTGCTGATCGAAGCCGCCGCGGCGATGATCGCCGAGCTGTTTCCGCATGCCGGCCCGATCGACGCGCCGGCCGCGCGGTTCAACGCGCTGATGACCGCGCGCTACGAGCGGATCGCCGATTTCCTCAAGCTCCATTATTGCCTCAGCCGCCGCGAGGAGCCGTTCTGGCGCGACAATCGCGATCCGGCGACCATTCCCGACACGCTGCGGATGCTGCTGGAGCAGTGGCGCCACCGCCCGCCGAGCCGGTTCGATTTCCTGCTCGACGTCGAGAGCTTCGCCTTCTTCAACTATCAGTACATCCTCTACGGGATGGACTTCCGCACCGACCTCTCCGGCGCGCGCGACGGCTTCCCGCATGCCGAGGCCGCCGCGCGCCAGTTCGCCCGCATCCGCGGCTTCGGCGAACAGGCTGTGGCGGACCTGCCCGCGCATCGCGAGCTGATCCGGCAGCTCGCGGAGTAGCGGCGGCGGGCTTTCGTCCGAACGGGGGCACGGCGAGAATAAGTGATTTCGCGCAGAGGCGCATAGAGCGCAGAGGTGTTGGTCCCGCGCGCGAAGCGCTGGAAACCGAAAGGGCGCAGCGAGACTTGAGCGCGGAGGAAGACAGTCCGCCGGAGCGGGCAATCTCCCTCTGCGCTCTCTGCGCCTCTGCGCGAAACAAAACTCTCAGAGGCTCAAACCGTCGCCAGCTGCCCGTCGATCGCGTCGAGCTCGCCGCTCGCCCGCGCCTTGCGGCCGTAGACCGCCTCGAACAGCGGAGTGGCCATCACGGTCGTCACGATCGCCATCAGCACGAGCATCGAGAACAAAGTCGGGCCGATGATGCCCTTTTGCAGCCCGATATTGATGATGATCAGTTCCATCAGCCCACGCGAGTTCATCAGCGCGCCGATGCCGAGCGCGGTGCGGTTGTCCTCGCCGGCGAGCCGCGCCGCCGCCCAGCAGGCGCCGAACTTGGCGAGCACCGACACTGCCAGGATGCCGAGCGCGATCAGCAGCAGCGGCACCGAGTTGACCATGTCCATCCGGGTGTTGAGCCCCGAATAGGTGAAGAACATCGGCAGCAGCAGCACCACGGCGAGCGGCTCCACCTTGCGCTTGAGCTCGGCGACGAACAGCCCGCGCGGCATGCACACGCCCATCAGGAAGCCGCCGAAGATCGCGTGGATGCCTATTGCGTCCATGACGAAGGCCGACAGGCAGAACAGCATCATGGTGACGGCAAGCACGCCGCTCGTCATTTCGCCGCGCGCCTCGACGATCCGGCCGAGCGGCGCGAGCAGGCGGCGGCCGAAGACCAGCATGAAGCCGGCGTAGAGCACCGCGCCGCCGATCGCGAGCACCGCCACGCCGGGGCCCGCGCCGAAGGTCGCCAGCACCAGCGCAAGCACGCACCAGGAGGCGGCATCGTCGAACGCGCCGGCGGTCAGCGACAGCGTGCCGAGCGCCGAATTGGCGAGGCCGCGCTCGTTGATGATCCGGGCGAGCATCGGGAAGGCGGTCAGCGCGATGCAGGCGCCCATGAACAGCGTCGCATTGGCCTGGCTGATGCCCGGCGTGAACAGCCCCGGCACGGTGAGCAGGCTCGGCGTGATCAGCGCGGCGAGCAGGAAGGGCGCGGCGATCCCGGCGGCGGAGACGCCCGCGGCGCTCTTGGCCTTGGACTGGAAATGGTCCAGCCGAAGCGTCAGCCCGACCATGAACATGTAGAGCCCGACGCCGAGCTGCGCGCCCGCATAGAGCACGTTGCGCGTTTCCTTGGGGAAGATCGCCAGCTGCAGATCGGGCGCGACCAGCCCGAGCAGCGACGGCCCGAGCACCACGCCCGCGATCATCTCGCCGACCACCTGGGGCTGCTTGAGGAATTTCTGCCCCGCCCAGCCGACCACGCGGCAGGCGAGCAGGATGATCGCGAGCTGCAGGAAGAAGTGGATGCTGAAATCGCCGGGCGCAAAGGTCTTGGCGGCGTGCACCGCCGGGCCGTGCGGATTGAGGACGTCGGTCAGCGCATGCCAGGCGCCGGTCAGCAGCTCGTTCATCTGGATCCCCTCTTGCGCCCGACATCTCCCGCGTCGGCGCAAGGCCTTAGGAACCCCGCGCAAACGCGCTCGGCAAGAGCCGATCTGCCCGTGACCTTCATTTTTCCGGCGGCCTGGGGCCGACTGTTGCCGCGGGTCCACAAGGTAGGTACGTACCTACAGAATGGTGCCTAGACAGTGGCAGGGACAGGGTGCGCGATGAAGGTGATCACCAGCCGCGACTTCAACCAGGACGTCAGCGCAGCGAAGCGATTCGCTCGCACCGAGCCGGTCTTCATCACCGACCGGGGCAAGCCCACCCATGTGCTGATGAGCATCGCCAGCTTTCGCGCCTTTACCGGCGAGCGCGAGAGCATCGTCGACGCGCTGGCGGCGGCCGAGCCGTTCGACGTCGAACCCGGGCGCTGGTGAATGTACCTGCTCGACACCGCGGTGCTGCTCGACCTCCGCCACGCGCGCGCCGGCACCGCCGATCCGCGCCTGGCGGCATGGGCGGTCGCCGTGCCGCGCGAGCAGCTGTTCGCCTCGGTGCTGGTGCTGGCCGAGATCGAGGCGCAGGCGGCGCGCGCACCCCGCGGCGACGATGCAAATGCGCTGCGACGCTGGATCGACGACCAGCTCGTTCCCGCGTTCGGCGCGCATCTGCTGCCGGTCGATACCGCGGTGGCGCGGCGGCGCGGGCAGGTGGCGCTGGCGAGCGACCGGCATGCGCTGGTCGCCGCCACCGCGCTCGAACATGCGCTGACGCTGGTCACCTATGACGCCGCCGCCTATCGCGGCGTGCGGCTCAAGCTGTTCGACCCGCGCCGCTATGATCCCGACGACTCGGTGGACGACTGGCGCGCCGCGGCCGCGCGCAGCGGCCCGGTGTGGTTCCGCAATCTCTTCCTGCGCAGCTGATGCGCTGCAACCGGCGTGTCCCCCAAGCATTTGTCTGCCAAGGAGAAACGCGATGGCCGACGACAAGCAAGCGACCCTTTACCGCATGGTCCTGCCCGACCATGTCTGCCCCTTCGGCGTCCGCGCCCGCGAGCTGCTGCTCGAGCGCGGCTATGACATCGACGACCGCGTGCTGCGCACCCGTGACGAGGTGGAGGCGGTGAAGGACGAGTTCGGCGTCGCCACCACCCCGGTGATCTTCCTCGGCGAGGAGCGGTTCGACGGGGCCGACGCGCTCGCACACGCGCTGGCCCGTCGCTGACCGCGCCTCAGGCGACCGAGGCCGCCGCTTCCAGGATGACCTTCGCCACCGCCTCCGGCTGCGAGAGCAGCGAAAGGTGACCTGCGGCGAGTTCGGTCGTCGTCGCTTTCATCCGCGCGGCGAATTCGCGCTCCAGCTCTACGCTCACCACCCGGTCCTCGGTGGAGACGATGTACCAGCTCGGCACCGTTTCCCACGCCGCCTGGCTGATGACGTCGCCGAACGTGCTGGCGGGGAGCGGCGGCTGGAGCACCGCCAGCACGCGCGCCTCGGCCTCGGGCAGATCGTTCGCGACGTCCTCCACCCAGCCTTCGGTGCTGAGGGTGAGGTTGCCCTTGCCGTCGTCCTGAATCTTGCCGAGCGCGGGCGGGTTCGGATATTTGCCGACCAGCGGGCCCAGCGCCTCGCCGGCGGCGGGTGCGAAGGCGGCGACATAGACCAGCGCCTTCACCTTGGGATCGGTGCCGGCCTCGGTAATCACCGCCCCGCCCCAGCTATGGCCGACCAGCACCACCGGCCCCTCGACCGCGTCGAGCGCCTGGCGGGTCGCGGCGACGTCGCCCGCGAGCGACTGGGTGGGGTTCTGCACCGCGACCACCTTGTGGCCGGCGCCCAGCAGGATCGGGATCACGCGCTGCCAGCTCGATCCGTCGGCCCAGGCGCCATGGACGAGCAGGATCGTGGGCGAAGAAGTGGTCGTCATGCGAAAAGCCTCCATGCAGGATGTTGCTGCAGGATCTAAGTCACGGGAAGCACGGCGGATTGTCGTATCCGCCGGTTTCTTGGCGGTTCTGCCCGCGCACTCGGCTCGTCGCGTCCGCGGTACGCTCTCGGAACAAAGTGCCGCGTCGTTGATTTTCGCAGCCAACGATTTTCGACTGTACCAACGTAAAAGGGTAATGATGATGAAGAAGATGCTCGTGCTCGGTGCCGCTGCCGGCCTGATCGCGCTCTCGGCGTGCAACAACACCCCGCGGGAGCAGGCGGCCGACAACATCGAAGCGAACGCCGAAGCGCGCGCTGACAACATCGAGGCGATGGCCAGCAACGCCACGACCGATGCGGCGCAGGACAATCTTGAGAACAAGGCCGATGCCGTGCGCGCCGAGGGCGACGCCAAGGCCAAGGACATGCGCACCCACGACGCAGACACCAACCTGCACAACGGGATGTAATTCCGGAAGCTTTCCGGTCCGGGTTCCCGCCGTTCCCACGCAGGCGGCGGGCCCTAGCGAAGGGCGCTCGCAATTGCGGGCGCCCTTTTGCGTTTGCGCCTTTTGCTCCACTTCGATTGCAATCGATTGTTGCTCCGTGTCGCTAAACCTTCCATAAAGGAAGGCTAGAACAAACGGGCCCGGTGGAGAGGCGCGACGATGAACCCTGCTAGCGCGAAGCCGCGCCTTTCGCTGTGGCGCATCCTGGAGATGAACCTTGGCTTCCTGGGCCTGCAGTTCAGTTTCGGGCTGCAGCAGGGCAACATGGCGCCGATCTATTCCTATCTCGGCGCCTCCGAAGCCTCGCTGCCGTTGCTCCAGCTGGCGGGACCGATGACCGGGCTGCTCGTCCAGCCGTTGATCGGCGCGATGAGCGACCGTACCGACAGCCGCTGGGGCCGCCGCACTCCCTATTTCCTGGCCGGCGCGGTGCTGTGCTCGGCGGGGCTGTTCTGGATGCCGCTCAGCAGTTCGATCGTGATGGCGGTGTCGCTGCTCTGGCTGCTCGATGCCGGCAACAACATCACGATGGAGCCGTATCGCGCCTATGTGTCCGATCGGCTTGACCCCAGCCAGCACGGGCTGGGCTTCCTCACCCAGAGCGCGTTTACCGGCCTCGCGCAGATGCTCGCCTTCCTCACGCCCTCGCTGCTCGTCTGGGCGGGGATGAGCCAGGACTGGGTCGATGCGCATCACATCCCCTATACGGCGCGGGTCGCCTTCATGGTCGGCGCGGTGCTGGCGCTGGGCACGATCCTCTGGTCGGTGCTGCGCGTGCCGGAGTTGCCGCTGACCCCGGCCGAGCGTGCGCATATCGCCGCACAGCCCAAGTCGCTGGGCGCCACCCTTGCCGAGATCGGCGGCGCGATCCGCGACATGCCGCCGGCGATGCGCAAGCTCGCGCTGATGAGCCTGTTTCAGTGGTACGCGATGATGGCGTACTGGACCTATGTCATCCTGGCCATCGCCCGATCGGTCTATGGCACGGCGGATTCCACCGCGCCGGGTTTCCGTTCCGCCGTTCTCACCAATGGCGAGATCGCCGCCTTCTACAACGCCGTCGCCTTCGTCGCCGCCTTCGCGATGGTGCCGATCGCGCGTCGGATCGGCGCCGCGCGGCTCCATGCCGCCTGCCTGGTCTGCGCCGGGATCGGCATGTTCTGGCTGCCCCAGGTGCAGGACAAGGCGCTGCTGTTCGTCCCCGCGATCGGCCTCGGCCTCGGCTGGGCGAGCATGATGGGCAATCCGTACGTGATCCTCGCCGGATCGATCCCGCCCGCGCGGACCGGGGTCTATATGGGCATTTTCAACATGATGATCGTGATTCCGATGCTGCTGTTCTCCGTCACCCTGCCGTTCCTCTACGGGCCGCTGCTGGGCGGCGACGCGCGCAACGTGCTGCGCCTGTGCGGGCTGCTGCTGTTCTGCGCCGCGCTCGCGGTGTGGACCGTACGCGAGCGCAAAACAGCATGAACGCAACCGCCGAATGGACGCGTGCGGCGGTTGCCGGAGTCGCTACGCAGGCCGGCGCGGCATTGCCGCTGCTCGCGCCGGGTGGGAAATCGCCGGTGCCGGGCATGGACCTGTGGGACATGTGGCCAATCGCCGATCCCGAGGGCCGCACGGTGCTGCGCGGCGGGCGTAGCTGGTGGTTCTTCCTCGCCGCGCCCCGGCTCGACGATCCCGAAGGCCGGCACGACGTCGCCCGCATCCGGCTTACCAGCCATGGCGACGATGGCTGGCGAGACCATGGCGACGCCTTCCCCGATGGCTTCACGCCGGGCTCGCGTGAATGGTCCGGCTCGGCGGTGCTGGCGGCGGATGGGGTTACGCTGACACACTATTTCACCGCCGCGGGCCGCCGCGGCCAAGCGACCAGCTATGAGCAGCGGCTGTTCGTAAGCCAGGGCCGGTTCGTGCTCGACGGCGAGTCCCCGCGGATCGAGGACTGGACTGCGCCGCAGGAGATCGTCGCGGCCGATGGCGTGCTGTACACGGTCGCGGACGAGACGGTTGCCCCGGCGCACGGCATCCAGGGCTTTCGCGACCCCGGCTATTTTCGCGATCCCGCCGATGGCGCGGACTATGTCCTGTTCACCGCCAATGCCGCCTGGAGCGACGCCCGAGTCAACGGCGTGATCGGCATCGCGCGCCGCGCGGGGGATGGCTGGAGCCTTCAGGCGCCGCTGCTCTCGGCGATTGACGTCAGTAGCGAGCTCGAACGGCCGCACATCGTCGTCCGCGACGGACTCTATTATCTGTTCTGGAGCACCCAGGCGCGCCGCTTTGCCGAGGGCCTCGCCGCGCCTACGGGGCTGTACGCGATGGTCGCCGAGGGGATGGCGGGTCCATGGTGCCCGGTCAACGGCACCGGCCTCGTCGCCGGCAATCCGCCCGAGGCGCCGACCCAGGCCTATTGCTGGTGGGTGACGGGGGAGGGCGAGGTGCTCAGCTTCGTCGACTATCCCGGGGTGGCGCCCGCGGACGCGGCGCTGCTCGCCGATCCCGCCCAGCGTCGCCGCATCTTCGGCGGGGTGGCCGCACCGTTCTTCCGCCTGGCCTTCGACGGCGACCGGGTAACGATCGCGCCTTAAGCCGAGTCCCGCACCACCAGTTCGGGCGCCATCACCAGCGACGGCGCATCCTGCCCGGCGATCCGCGCGAACAGCCGCTCGACCATCGCGCGGGCGCCTCTCGCGATGTCCTGCCGCACCGTAGTGAGGCGCGGTACGGTCTGCAGGCCGAGCGGCAGGTCGTCATAGCCGATCACCGGCACGTCACTCGGCACCGCCATGCCCTGGTCGGCGAGCGCGCGCAGCGTCGTCATCGCGATCATGTCCGATCCGGCGGCAATGCCGTCGATCCGGTCGAGGTGGCGGGTGAGGTGGGCGGCGATCTCCTGCTCCATCATCTCGGAAGCGAGATGGGTGTCGAGCTGGAGCGGCGCGGGCAGCCCTGCCGCGGCCGCCGCGGCGCACACGCCCTCGAAGCGCGCGCGGATTTCAGGTGCGCGCAGTTCGCCGAGAAACGCGATCCGCCGCACGCCACGCGCGATCAGATGCTCGGCGGCGATCCGGCCGCCGGCGACATTCTCGGTGCCGACCGCGCAATGCACCTGCCCGGGCAGGCTGCTGCCCCAGGCGACCAGCGGGCGATAGCGCCGCGCGACCCGCTCGATCGCCTCCATCTGGTCCGACTGGCCGATCAGCAATACGCCGTCGAGCATGCCGGAATCGACGATCCGCTCCAGCCAGTCCGCGGCGTCGGGAATGACGCGCGAGAGCATCACGTCATAGCCATTCTCGGTCAGTGCGTCGGCGAGATGGCCGAGGATGGTCATGAAGAACGGGTCGGAGAGATGCTGGCGGCGTTCATGCCCCAACGGCACGACGACGCCGATCACGCCGGTCTTCTGCGTGCGCAGCCGCCTCGCCATCTGGTTGACCCGGAAGTCGTGCGCGGCGGCAAGCGCCTGGATCCGCTCGCGCGTCTCCGCATTGACCAGGCTGCTGCCCGCCAGCGCGCGCGAGACGGTGCCGGTCGAAACCCCGGCAAGGCGCGCGATATCGGCCAGCGTGCGGGCCGGCCGATCGGAAGGCGGTGCATCTTGGCTCACGACCAAGGTGTGGCCGGATTGGCGGGAAACCGCAAGATCGCGCCGCTCCGGACAAATACGGGGCTTGTTGCAATCGATTGCAATAGGGGATATACGGATTTGTGAAGGGTTCCCAGCAAGGAGAGCCCGGATCAGGGAGAGAGGCTCATGGCCATGTCTGTGCGCGCGAACCAATTGCGTCGTCTGCTGCTGATCGGCAGCATGCTGGCGATCCCCAGCGTCCCCGCCTTCGCGCAGGACGCGATCCCGCCGCAGGAAGTGGAAGCGTCCAACTATACCGAAATCGTCGTCACTGCCGTGGCCCGCGGCCGTGACCGGCTCGACACCGCCGTGTCGACCAGCTCGCTCAAGGCCGACGACATCCAGAAGGCGGCGCCGCGCTCGGTGGCGGAAATCTTCCGCAGCCTGCCGGGCATCCGCTCGGAAAGCTCGGGCGGCGAGGGCAATGCCAATATCTCGATCCGCGGCCTGCCGATCGCCTCGGGCGGCGCCAAGTTCCTGCAGTTGCAGGAAGACGGGCTGCCGGTGCTCGAATTCGGCGACATCACCTTCGGCAATGCCGACATCTTCCTGCGCGCCGACCTCAACCTGGCGCAGGTGGAGTCGATCCGCGGCGGCTCGGCCTCGACCTTCGCGTCGAACTCGCCCGGCGGCGTGATCAACATGATCTCCAAGACCGGCGACACGGAAGGCGGCGCGGTGCAGGCGAGCACCGGGCTCGATTACAAGGACTATCGCCTCGACTTCGATTACGGCGCCAAGCTGAGCGATAGCCTGCGCTTTCACATGGGCGGCTTCTACCGCCAGGGCACCGGCCCGCGCCGCATCGGCTATGACGGCAACAAGGGCGGCCAGTTCAAGTTCAACGTCACCAAGGACTTCGAGGGCGGCCATATCCGCCTGTACGGCAAGTTCCTCGACGATCGCGCGGTCGGCTATCTGCCGATGCCGGTGCGGGTGACCGGCACCAACGCCAACCCGAGCTATCAGGACCTTCCCAATTTTCGCTCCAACCGTGACCAGCTGCTGACGCCCAACTTCACGCGCAACGTGACGCTGGACGGCAACAACAACCTGGTGACCGACGATCTCCGCGACGGCCAGCACCCGCTGGTCAAGTCGATCGGCTTCGAGGCGGAGACGACGCTCGCCGGCTGGACGGTCACCGACCGCTTCCGCTATTCGGACATTTCCGGCCGGTTCATCTCGAACTTCCCGGCCGCGGTGGACAGCGCCAGCACCATCGCCACCTCGATGGGCGGGGCAGGGGCGACGCTCGCCTATGCCAGCGGCCCGAGCGCGGGCAAGGCGATCACCAATCTCGCCGGGCTCAACGGCAACGGGCTGCTCGCACAGATCGTGGTGTTCGACACCAAGCTCAACAGCCTCGACAACATCACCAACGACCTGCGCGCGAGCCGGGCGTTCGATGTCGGCACCGGCAAGCTCACCGCCACCGCCGGCTTCTACAAGTCGCGCCAGACGATCGACACCGATTGGCTGTGGACCTCGATCCTCACCGACGTGCGCGGCGGTGGCGACGCGGCGCTGGTCAATGTCCGCCGCGCCAACGGGACGGCGGTCACCCAGGACGGCTTCTACGGCTACAGCGCCGCCTATTTCGGCGGGTGCTGCCGGCGCAGCTACAATGTCGACTATAACGTCAACGCGCCCTTCGCCTCGCTCAACTACCAGGTCGGCAAGGTCTCGATCGGCGGCAGCGTGCGCTATGATTTCGGCGATGCGAGCGGCTCGATCGCTGGTGCCGATCTCGGCGGCGGCCGGGTCGGCACCACCAGCCGCGACATCAACGGCGACGGCGTGATTTCCGATGCCGAGACGCGCGTCGCGGTGATCCCGCTGACCAGCCCCGCGCCGGTCAACTACAGCTATAACTATTGGAGCTATTCGGCGGGCATCAACTATCGCTTCGTCGATTATATGTCGGTCTTCGCCCGCTACAGCCGCGGCGGCCGCGCCAATGCCGATCGGCTGCTGTTCGGTCCGGCGGTGAGCACCACCGACGGCCATCTGGTGAGCTCGGCGGCGGCGGTGGACTTCGTCAACCAGGCCGAGCTCGGCGTGAAGTATCGCGAGGGTCCGCTGACGCTCAACCTCACCGGCTTCTGGGCGCGCACCGAGGAGCAGAATTACGAGGCGACGCGCCAGGTGTTCATCGATCGCACCTACCGTGCCTATGGCCTCGAATTTGACGGCGCGGTGCGGCAGGGGCCGTTCAGCCTGACCGCGGGTGCGACCTGGACCCATTCCCGGATCGTCGCCGATGCGCTCACGCCCGCATCCGTCGGCAACACCCCGCGGCGCCAGGCGAGCCTGATCTTCCAGGCGACGCCGCAGGTGGAACTGGGCCGCGCCTCGATCGGCGCCAATGTGATCGGCACGACCAGCAGCTATGCGCAGGACAACAATCAGCTCAAGCTGCCGGGCTATACCCAGGTCAACGCCTTCGCCCAGTTCCGGCCGATCCCGAAGCTGCTGGTGTCCCTGAACGCCAACAACCTGTTCAACGTGCGTGGCTTCACCGAGGCGGAGGAGGGGGCGATCCCGGCCAACGGCATCGTCCGGGCGCGCTCGATCAACGGTCGCACGATCAGCACCTCGGTGCGGATCGACTTCTGAAGCCGACCAATCCTCCCCCTGGCGGGGGAGGATTTTACGGGCTTACCAGATCCGCACGCGATCCGCGGGCGCGACATATTGCTTCTGGCTGGGATCGATGTTCCACGCCGCATACCAGGCATCGACGTTGCGCAGTGGGTTCACCGCGCGGATCTGCCCGGGCGAGTGCGGATCGCTGACCAGCTGCTGGCGCAGCGCCTCGTTACGGAACAGCGTGCGCCACACCTGGCCCCAGCCGAGGAAGAAGCGCTGGTCACCGGTAAAGCCGTCGAGCACCGGCGCCGGCTTGCCGCCGAGCGAGGCGTGATAGGCATCGAGCGCGATCATCACGCCGCCGAGATCGCCGATATTCTCGCCCATCGAGGCGCGGCCGTTGATGTGGAGGCCCGGCAGCCCCTCGAAGCTGTACGCCTCGTACTGCGCACCCAGACGCACCGCCTGCGCCTCGAACTTGGTCGCATCCTCGGCGGTCCACCAGTCGCGCAGCACGCCGTTGCCGTCGGACTTACGGCCCTGGTCGTCGAAGCCGTGGCTGATCTCGTGGCCGATCACCCCGCCGATGCCGCCATAATTGACCGCGTCGTCGGCCTTGGGATCGAAGAAGGGCGGCTGCAGGATCGCCGCCGGGAACACGATCTCGTTCTTGACCGAGTTGTAGTATGCGTTGACCGTCTGCGGCGTCATGCCCCACTCGGCCTTGTCGACCGGGCCGCCCAGCCGGTTGCGGCGATAGTCCCATTCGAACTTGCCGGCGCGCTCGGCATTGCCGACCAGATCGCCCGGGCGGACCTCCAGCGCAGTGTAATCGCGCCACTTGCTCGGATAGCCGACCTTGACGGTGAAGCCCTGCAGCTTGGCGAGCGCCTGCTCCTTGGTCGCCGGGCTCATCCAGGCGAGGTTCTTGATGCGGCCGGCGAGCGCCACGCGCAGATTGCCGACCAGCACGTCCATCTTCGCCTTGCTCTCGGGCGGGAAGTAGAGCGCGACATAGTCGCGGCCGACGCCTTCGCCGATCCCGCGCTCGGTGAACGAGACCGCGCGCTTCCAGCGCTCGCGCTGCTGGGGCTGGCCGTTGAGGAAGCGCGAGCGGAAGTCGAACTGCGCGTCGGCGAAGCGCTTCGAGAGCAGCGGCGAAATGTCGTCGGCGATGCGGAAGGCCTGCCACGCCTTGAGCGTTTCCAGGTCGGTATCGGCGAAGACCTGCGCGATCTTCGGCACCGCGCTGTTCTGCGCGACGATCACCCGGCTCGCCTTGGTGAGCCCGGCCGCCTGCCAGAACGGATCCCAGGCGAAGCCCGGCGCCTGCGCCTTGAGCTCGGCGACGCTGACGGGGTTGTAGGTCTTGTCGCGGTCGCGGCTCTGCGCGCGCGTCCAGTGCGCCTCGGCAATGCGCGTCTCCATCGCGACGACCTTGTCGGCTGCCGCTGCCGCATCGGGCCAGCCCGCCATGCCGAGCAGCTGCGCGACATATTGGCGGTAACGCGCGACTTGCGGCGCGAACTTGGGATCGAGATACAGGTCGCGGTCGCCCAGCCCCAAGCCGCCCTGGCGCAGGTACAGCGCATAGGTGTCGGGCTGCTTGGCATCGTCGCTCACGCCGACGCCGAAGAAGCTCGCGCCGAACCCGCCCATCGAGGCGCCCATCTGCGCGGCGAGCGCCGCCTTGGTCGTCGCCGCCTTGACCGGCGCGAGGCGCTGGGTGAGCGGCTGGGCATCGAGCTTCTCGATCGTCGCCTCGTCCATATAGCCGCGGTAGAGCGTCGCGGCCTTCCGGCGATCGGGGTTGGCGGCGTCGGTGGGGCTATAGCCTTCGATCAGCCCGCGCAGCCGCATCTCGGAGAGGTCGCGCAGCACGATGAACGCGCCGAAGGAGGAGCGGTCGTCGGGGATCTTGGTGCGATCGATCCAGGCGCCGTTGACGAAGCGGTACCAGTCGTCGCCCGGCTTCACGCTGCGATCCATGCCCGACAGGTCGAAGCCCCAGCTGCCATAGCGAGTCGCTTCTGCGCTGGGCGCGGCGGGGGCGGTCTGTTGCGGCTTGCGGCTGAGCGCGGGGGCGGCCAGCGCCGCGATCGACAGGGTAGAGGCCAGGAGGACGTGCTTCAGCGCCAAGGAAAGTCTCCAAATCAGTCGGTTAGCCGACAATTAAGCCTAGTCTACACAGTGGCGGGCGGCTGGCAATCCGTCGCGGGAAATTGGCGGTTGGGCGCAGGGGACGGGCTTGCCGATCGTGCGGGCGGCGGTAGAGCAGGCGGCGATGCAGACCTCGCCCGAACTCGCCATCCGCATGGCCCGCGCCGCCTTCAACCGCGCGCTGGCGGCGGCTGACCTGGCCGCGATCGGACCCTTGCTCGCGCCGGACGTGGTGCTGGTCGCCGGCACCGACAGCGCGGTGATCACCGGCCGCAAGGCGCAGCTCCAGGCGTGGAAGCATGAGTTCGCCGCGCGCGAGCGCAGCATCTACAGCCGGGTCCCGGAAACGGTGCTCGTCTCACCCGTTGCCCCGATCGCCTTCGAGCATGGCTATTGGCAGGGCGTGTCGGCCGCAGACGGGGCGGTGCAAGCCAGCGGCGGCTACACCGCCAAGTGGCGCGAGATCGGCGGCGCCTGGATGATCGAGGCCGAGCTCTACCTCACGCTCGCCTGAGCGAACGCCGAGGAACGAAAGGCGCGCGGCATCGGTTGAAGCGACTACCTCCGCCCCTGTGGGACGTGCCGTCGTCCCGGGAGATGCGCCCATGCCAAGTTCCCGTTCCTTCTTCGAACGCCGTGCCCAGGAAGAGCGCGCCCGCGCCGCATCGTGCGGGAACCCGGTCGTTGCCGCCGCCTTTCGCAGGCGGGCAGAGGCATTCCAGCATCGCGCCAATGCGCAGTTCGAGGACGGTCTCGAGCTGCGATAAGGCGCTCCGCGCTGCGTTTCCGCCCCCCAATCTTTTCTTTCCTGCATTCCCAGCCGGAAGATGGGAAATCACCTGCAGACAAGAACGAGATCAAGGGGTTGACCATGCGTACCATTCGCCACGCGCTGCTGATCGCAGCCTCCACCGCGGCATTGGCCTCCGGCACCGCGCAGGCACAGCAGACGAGCGCCGAGCCGGCGCAGGCGGGCGCCGCGGGCAATGGTGGCGGCGACGAGATCGTCGTCACCGGTACGCGCAGCCAGGGCCGCTCGCGACTCGACACGGCCTCGCCGGTCGACGTGCTGAGCAGCGAGGCACTGGGCCGCCAGGGCACGACCGAGCTTGGCGCCGCGGTGGCCGCAGTCGCGCCGTCGATCGACTTCCCGCGTCCCTCCGCCACCGACGGCACCGATGCGATCCGCCCGGCGACGCTGCGCGGTCTCTCGCCCGACCAGGTGCTGGTGCTGGTCAACGGGGTGCGGGTGAACAGCTCCGCGCTGCTCAACATCAACGGCTCGGTCGGGCGCGGCTCGGCGGCGGTCGACCTCAACACCATCCCGACCGCAGCGCTGGAGCGGATCGAGGTGCTGCGCGACGGGGCGTCGGCGCAATATGGCTCGGATGCGATCGCCGGCGTGATCAACCTGCGGCTGCGTGAGGCGCGCTCGGGCGGCGCGGCCTCGGCCACCTACGGCGTCTATCGCACCGATATCGACACGGCGCGCGGCAGCCGCAGCACCACCGGCGAGCCGGCCTTGACCGCCTCGGTCTGGCAGGGTTTCGGCCTCGGCGAGGACGGGTTCGTCACGGTCACCGGTGAGTATGTGAGCCGCCAGGCGACCAATCGCGCCGACTTCGACCCGCGCGTCACGCCCACCCGCGTCACCGGCCGCTTCGGCGATCCGCAGGTCGAGCAGTACACCGGCACGGTCAATGCCGGGAAGGGCATCGGCGGCGGCTGGAGCCTCTATGGCTGGGGCAGCTACCAGGATCGCGACACCCGCAGCGCCGCCTTCCCGCGACTGGCCAGCGCCGCCACCGCGCTGGCAGGGTACCCGGACGGCTTCCTGCCGATCATCAACACCAAGTCGACCAACGCCGTCGGCGCGGTCGGCGTGAAGGGCGATCTCGGCGACTGGGGTATCGACCTGCACGCCGGCTATGGCCGCAACAAGATCGCCTATCGCACGGCCAATTCGGCGAACTATGCCTATGGCGCGGCGACGCCGAAGAATTTCTACGACGGCGCGCTGATCTTCGACCAGTGGGTGGCGGGGCTCGACGTGCGACGCAAGTTCGACGTGCTGCAGTCGCTCAACCTCGCCTTCGGCGCCGAGGGGCGGCGCGAGGGCTACAAGATCACGCCGGGCGAGGCGGCGTCCTATGGTGCGCCGGCTACCGGCGCGGTCGCCGGTGCGTCGCCGGGCGCGCAGGGCTTTGGCGGCTTCGCGCCGGTCAACGCGGTCGAGCGGTCGCGGCGCAGCGTCTCGGGCTATCTCGACCTCGAGGCGCAGGTGACCCAGGCCTTCCTCGTCGACGTCGCGGTGCGCGGCGAGCATTATTCGGACTTCGGTGACACCGCCAACGGCAAGCTCTCGGCGCGCTACGACGTGGCGCCCTGGTTCGCATTGCGCGGCACCGTCTCGACCGGCTTCCGCGCGCCGAGCCTGCAGCAGCAATATTTCACCTCGATCGCGCAGGTCGTCCAGAACGGCACCCCGATCCTCACCGGCACCTTCCCGTCCACTGCGCCCGTCGCCGCTGCCTTGGGCGGCAAGCCGCTCCAGCCGGAGAAGTCGACCAATTTCTCGGTCGGTACGGTGATCCGTGCGGGCGGCTTCGACCTCAGCGTCGACGCCTATGAGATCCGGCTGCGCGACCAGCTTGGCCTGTCCGAGAACATCCAGGCGAGCTTCAGCCCGCAGGTGGCGGCGATCCTCAATCCGTTCAACGTGCCGTCGGCGCGCTTCTTCATCAACGGCCTGCGCTCGCGTACCCGTGGCATCGATGCGGTGGCGCATTACCGGCTGGGCAACGCCGCCGATCCGGCGGGCGCGTTCGACTTCACGCTGGCGGGCAACGTCAACGAGATCGTGGTGACCCGCGTGCCGACCAACACCGCGACGGTGAACCCGGCGCCGGTGCTGTTCGCGCGCAGCCGCGTGCTGACGATCGAGCAGGGCACCCCCGGCGAGAAGGTGACCGGCACGATCGACTGGGCGAAGGGCCCGATCGGGCTGACGCTGCGCGGCACCTATTATGGCGACGTCAACCAGCCGGGCACGACGCCGGCGGCCGACATCCATACGGGCCAGCACCTGATCAGCGACCTCGAACTGCGCTTCCAGCCCCGCAAGGGCGCCCAGATCGCGCTGGGCGCGAGCAACCTGTTCGACGTGTATCCCGACCGGACGATCCCGGCGAACAATTCGACCGGCGTGGTGGGCTTTCCCTATTATTCGCCGTTCGGGTTCAACGGGCGCTATCTCTATGCCCGGCTCGGCGTGAACTGGTAAGGCCTGTGCGTGGGTGCGGGCGGTGGTGTCCGCCCGCACCCGGGCCCGCACTGGCTTTACATAAGATGTATTATCGATGCTATGCCTCGTTGCGTTCGCCGCCCCCGCGCACCACACCTAAACTGCCGTATGATTTCCGCGCCGTCTCCTTGCGCGCCAAGTTGGGCAGTCGATGGTGGAGAAGAAGATGGCCGGTTCGGACAAGCCCGTGGACGGCGTCGCCCCCTATGGTGGGCCGGCCGGCGGCTGGGGCGCCCTGCGCGCCGTGGCCCTGGCCGTGAAGAACGAGATGGGTGCCAGCGCGCGGGCGCGGGCGTTGCTCGAGGTCAACCAACCCGAAGGCTTTGACTGCCCCGGCTGCGCCTGGCCCGACCCCAAGCACACCTCTTCCTTCGAGTTCTGCGAGAACGGCGCCAAGGCCGTCACCTGGGAAGCGACCGAGAAGCGCGTCGATGCGGATTTCTTCGCCTCGCACACGGTGTCCGAGCTTTGGGACTGGTCCGATCACGCGCTGGAACAGGCCGGGCGGCTGGTCCACCCCTTGCGCTACGACGCGGCGACCGACCATTTCGTGCCCATCGCATGGGAGGAAGCCTTCGGGCGCGCCGGCGCGGTGCTGCGCGGGCTGGACGATCCGAACGAGGCGGAATTCTACACCTCCGGCCGCGCCTCGAACGAGGCGGCGTTCCTATACCAGCTGTTCGTCCGCGCGTTCGGGACCAACAATTTTCCCGATTGCTCCAACATGTGCCACGAGGCCACCAGCGTTGGCCTCCCCCAGTCGATCGGGGTGGGCAAGGGCACCGTCACGCTCGACGATTTCGAGCATGCCGACGCGATCTTCTGCATGGGGCACAATCCCGGTACCAACCATCCGCGCATGCTGGGGACGCTGCGCGAGGCCTCGCGGCGCGGCGTGCCGATCATCGTCATCAACCCGATGCGCGAGCGCGGGCTGGAGCGTTTCCAGGACCCGCAGGCGCCGCTCCAGATGCTCACCAACGGCTCGACCCCGCTGGCCTCGGCCTATCACCTGGTGAAGGTGGGCGGCGACGTCGCGCTGCTGAAGGGCGTGATGAAGGCGCTGCTCGCCAAGGATCGGGCGCAGCAGGCGGAAGGCGGCCCGGCGGTATTCGACCATGCATTCATCGCGGCGCATACCGCAGGCTTCACCGATCTGGTCGAGGACCTGGACCGGCAGGCCTGGCCCGCGCTGGAGCGGCGGTCCGGGCTCACCCAGGCCGCGATGGAGAGCATCGCCGAGGTCTATGCCCGCGCCGACCGGGTGATCCTCTGCTACGGCATGGGCATCACCCAGCACCGGCATGGCACCGAAACCGTCCAGCAGATGGCCAATCTGCTGTTGCTGCGCGGCAATATCGGGCGCGAGGGCGCCGGGATCTGCCCCTTGCGCGGCCATTCCAACGTCCAGGGCGACCGGACGGTGGGCATCACCGAAATCCCGGCCGAGCCGTTCCTGGCCCGCCTCGATGCGCACTTCGGCATCACCAGCCCGCGCGCGCATGGCCACAATGCGGTCGAAGCGGTGGCGGCGATGCAGGCGGGGCGCGCAAAGGCGTTCATCGGGCTCGGCGGCAATTTCGCGGTCGCGATGAGCGATCCGCAGACGACCTTCGCGGCGTTCCGCAAGCTGGACCTCAACGTCCAGATCTGCACCAAGCTCAACCGCACCTGCCTGCTGACGGGGCGCGAGAGCATCATCCTGCCCTGCCTCGGACGGACCGAAAGCGACGTGCAGGCCGCTGGCGAGCAACGGATCACCGTCGAGGATTCGATGTCGATGGTGCACGCGTCGCGCGGCTTCCTGAAGCCCGTCTCGGACCAGCTTCGCTCGGAACCGGCGATCATCGCCGGGCTCGCCAAGGCCGCGGTGCCGGCGGCGCCGATCGATTGGGATGCGCTGGTCGGCGACTATGCCCGCATCCGCGAGGCGATCGAGGCGGTGTTCCCAGACTTCGCCGATTTCAACGCGCGGATCCAGGTGAAAGGCGGGTTCCGGCTGCGGGTAGGCGCATCGGCGCGCGAGTGGGACACCCCCGATGGCAAGGCGCATTTCCTGGTCTATCCGTCCACCCAGGAAGATCCCGACGCCGCCGACGACCAGCTGACGCTCACCACGATCCGCAGCCATGACCAGTACAACACGACGATCTACAGCCTCAACGACCGCTATCGCGGCGTGACCGGGCGGCGGGACGTGGTGTTCGCCAATGCCGAGGATCTGGCGGCCCATGGCCTGGCGCATGGCGACCGGGTGGACCTGGTAGCGGGCGACCGGGTGCTCGCCGGCCAGACCGTCCTCGCCCATGCGATCGCGCGCGGGTCGCTCGCGGCTTATTATCCCGAGGCCAATTGCCTGTTGCCGCTGGCGGACTTTGACGGGCGCAGCGGCACGCCTTCGTACAAGTCGATTCCGGTACGGCTGCGCAAAGCCGTCGAAGCCGTCGGCGGATAGCGCGCGCGGTCTTGACGATTAAATCTATATATGTTGAAAACGACATATGTCGCGGACTCGTGCCCATCCCTGTAGATGCTGACGCTGCTGGCGGCGCTCGATGAACGTTCGCCCCTTGGGTGGCATAGCTATGAGTTGGCGAAGGTAACCGCCCTGCTTTCGGGCATTGTCTATCCCCTGCTGATGCGGATGGCCGGTCAGGTTTTGGTCGAGGTGGAGTGGCGTTCGCCCGAGCAGCCGGGGCGAACGCCCCGGCATGCCTATCGACTGACCGCGACGTGTGGCGTTGGCACGCGAATGCGCAGAGCCGGGGCGGCGTGCGGTCCGCGGCATGATCCGCCTTCTCTCCCGATGGATCCCGGCGCTGGCGGTGGGCAGTCTGGGCACGCATCGCAGGGGCTGGGGGCACGCGATGTTTTGCAAGAGGGGCACTGACCCCCGATCAGATGGAGGGGTGGATGACGCGTGTAAAGGCAGCCTTGTCGAACGTTCGGGCGCGATCGCTGGCGATGGTCGCGACGGTCTTGCTGGCACCCTGGCCGGCGAGCGCGCAGCCGCAGGACCTGACGCTCGGCGCCAGCGACTGGGCGATCTGGGGAGCAGCCTATCGCCACCAGCGCGACACTGCGGTGCCGGGCCACGGCATCGTTGTCCCGCAGCCCGACGCGTACCCGAAGGTCGCCTGGTCGAGCGGGGCAACCATGCCGATCCCCTCCGCAATCGCTGCGGGAGAGCAGGTGACGGCGGTGTTCTGGGCGCGAGCGGCGCGACCGATTCTAATGACGATCGCGCTGCAAGGCGGGGCTCCGGGCTATACCCGGTTCGGAAGCGCCGACCTCCGCTTGACCTCACGCTGGCAGTCGGTCTCTGTTCGCGGCACGGCGCCGCCGACCTTTGCCGCGAACTCCCAATCCCTGTCTGTACCGCTCGGGGAAACCGGTGCGGCCGTCGAGCTGGGGCCCGTCGCCTTCCTCCGCGGCACGCCGAGCAAGGCCGCCGTCGCGCGCGCCTTCGCCGCCTTCCGCCCGTCCGAGGTGGCGACCGACATACGCATCGTCTCCGAGCCCGGCGTGACGCTGGCAGGCACACTCCACCTGCCCGTCGGGACCGGCCATGCGCCCTACCCGCTTGCGATCGTGCTTCAGGGGCATGGGCCCAATGGTCGCGGCGGGTACACGGAAATCATCCGCCGCCTGACGGCGCACGGCATCGCGGCACTGGAATATGACAAGCGCGGCATCGGCCAGTCGACGGGCATCTTCCAGGAGGATGTCGAAAGGCTGACGGCCGACGCCAGGGCCGCGGTGGCGACGATGCGCCGCAATCCGGCAATCGACGGCCGCCGCATCGCACTGGTCGGCCACAGCCAGGGCGGTGTGATCGCGCCTGCCGTCGCCGCTGCCGACCCGACGATTGCCGCGGTCGTCACGCTTGCGGGCTCGGTCGGCGACGGCCTGCCCTATCTCCGCCAGGCAATGCTCAGTCAGATGCGCGCCGCCGGTCGGCCCCAGGCGGTCGCCGAGCCTGCGGCGGACGCCGCCCTGGCGCTGCTCCAGGCGCGGGTCGACCGCAAGGATGCGGCCACGATCGCGCAGCGCCGCGCAGAGGTGATCGCGCGGTTCGAGGCGGCGGGCTTTCCCCGGCCGCTGGCCGAAGGCGCGCTCGCGAGGATCGATACCGAGGAAGTCTGGCGGGCGGACAAGCTCCGCTCCGCGTCCGATCTCAAGGCGCTGCAGATGCCGGTACTCGCCGTCTTCGCCGAAAAGGATCCGCTGGTGGTGGCGTCGATCGAAGCGGCGGACGCGCGCAAGGCGCTCGCCGCGAATCCGCAGGCGTCGGTGGTGGTGCTCGGCGGGCTGAGCCACTGGTTCCAGGAGGGCGCGGTCACCGGCGGCGAGGAGGAGGTTGCGAAACTGGGCCCCAATGCGGGATCGCCCCGGCTGGTGGCGCTGGTGGGGGATTGGCTCGACCGCGTACTCGGCGAGAAGCCGCAGGTCGCAGCGACCGCCCCGCCCCGCTAGTCGGCTGGGCTCAGACGGTGCAGGTGCGTACCGCCTGGGCGAGCGCGGTCAGCGGGTCGCCGGTCGGCATGAACTCGTGCGCGAAATAGCCTTGGAAGCCGAGATCGGCGATGCTCTTCGCCACCGCGTGCCAGTCGACTTCCTGGCTGTCGTCGAGATTGTGGCGGCCGGGCACGCCGCCGGTGTGGAAATGGCCGATCCACGGCAGGCTCTCGCGGATCGTGGCGATCAGGTCGCCCTCCATGATCTGCATATGGTAGATGTCGTAGAGCAGCTTCACCCGCGGCGAGCCGACTTCCTTGGCGACCTGCACCCCCCAGGCGGTGTGGTCGGCCATGTAATCGTGATGGTCGCGCTTGCTGTTGAGCAACTCGACGCAGATCGTCACGCCGTGATCCTCGGCGATCGGCGCGAGCCGCTTGAGCCCGGCAATGGTGTTCTCCGCCCCCTCGGCATCGGACATGCCCTGGCGATTGCCGGAAAAGGCGATGACGTTGGGCACGCCGGCCTTGGCCGCCTGCGGGATGCCGGTGCGGAATGCCTGCTCGAACGCGGCGTGATGCTCGCGCCGGTTGAGGCCGTGGGCGATCGTCATCCCCGGGGCGGCATAGCCCATGGTGCAGCGCAGGCCGTAGCGGCGCGGCGTCTCATAGTCGGCGGGTTCGAGCAGATCGATGCCCTGCAGGCCCATCTTCGCAGCGGCCGCGCACAGCGTGTCGAGCGGAATGTCCTGATAGCACCAGCGGCTCACCGACTGCTTGAGCCGACCGGCGGGCGCCGAGCAGGCGGGCACGGCAGACAGCGCCCAGGTCGCCAGAGACGAAGCCATCAGTCCGCGCCGCGTGATCATTGCAATCCCTCTCCTCTTGTGCGGCCGAGGATAGGCACTGCGTCGCATTTGTCATCTAATTCGTTGCTGCGGGACTCAGATCCGCGCGATCGAGGCATGGATCGGCAGCAGCGCGGCACCCAAGGCCGATCCCGCGCCGCCCAGCTGCGAGATTTCGATCGGGTAGCGCCCGCGCTCGCTTGTCGAGACATGGTCGCCCCAGGCGATCGCGCGGCGGTTCAGCCGCTCGGCCAGGCCGTGCATGATCGGCGCGGGCAGCGGGCTCATCAGCCGGATCGCGCCGGGATCGAGCCACGCCAGCGCCGAGTTGATCGTCTGGAGCAGCTGGTCGGCGGCGCGCTCCTGCCAGCCTTCGACGATCGCCTCATAGCCGGGGATCGCCTCCTCGAAATCCGCGAGCGACTCCACCGGGCAGCCCGCCGCCTGCAGCGTCGCGATCAGGTCGAGCGTGGTCGGGCGCGGCCGGTCGCCGGGGTAGAACATGCCGATCTCCCCTGCCCCGCCTGACTCGCCACGCATCAGCCGCCCTTCATGGACGATCCCCGCCCCGACGCCGTGGCCGAGCAGAATTACAACGGCGGTGGTGCAGCGCTGGATGAGCCCGCCCAGATAATATTCGGCGAGCGCAGCCGCGGTCGCGTCGTTCTCGATCCACACCGGCAGGCGCAGCGTTTCCTCGAACAGGTCGCGCAGCGGCGCGTCCTTCCAGCCGGGCAGGTTGCGGACGATGTGCCAGCGATTGCCGTCGCGCGACAGCGCCGGTCCGGGCGCGGCGAAGCCGATGCCATAGAGTCGGCGGCCGAGCAGGCGATGCTCGAGCGCGAGATCGTGGATGCGGCGGTCGACATGGCGCGCGAACCCCTGCGGATCGAGCGGCGCGATCTTCTCGGACGTGAGCGCGATGGTGCCGCCAGCATAGTCGACCACGGCGATCTCCAATATGCCTGCATAGAGCGCCAGGCCCACGGCATAGCCACCCGAGGGGGAGATGCGCAGCGGCACCGTCGGCCGTCCGCGCCCGGCCAGCGGCGCGGCAGGCAGTTCCTCGATCAGCGCCTGCCCGATCAGCGCCTTGGTCAGCTTCGAGATCGCCGCGTTGCTGATCTGCAGCACATTCGCCAGGTCCGAGCGAGACTGGGGGCCATGGGTGCGCAGCTGCCAAAGCAGGCGCTTCTCCTCGTCGAGCAGCGAGACCGGCGGATATCTCATGATAGGTACGCGGATAACGATTGGTGATTAATTTTCCCAGGAATAAATAAATCTGTCATCGACCCCGCGCATCGGCGCATCCAAGTTCAGAACAACTCGGGGGAACGATCCGATGAAGAAGCACCATTTCGCCACCGGCTGCGCCGTGCTCGCGCTCAGCCTCGCCGCCGTACCCGCCTTCGCGCAGACCAGCGACGCGCCCGCCGCCGATCCGGCCCAGGCCGATGCGGATACCGGCGGCGACATCATCGTCACCGGCTCAGCCCGCGCGCAGCGCCGCTTCGACGTCTCCTATGCGATCAACTCGCTGAGCCAGGCTGACGTCCAGAAGATCGCGCCGAAGAGCTTCGCCGATCTGCTCGGCACCGTCCCCGGCATCCAGGTCGAGGCGACCGGCGGCGAGGTGCAGAACATCACCCGCATCCGCGGCATCCCGACCGATCGCGGCTATCTGATCTTCCAGCAGGACGGCCTGCCGCTCTACCACGAGATCGACGGTGTGTTCTTCAACTCCGGCGAAGGCATGAACCGCTACGACCTGATGACCGAGCGGGTCGAGATCGTCCGCGGCGGCCCGGCGCCGATCTATGCGAGCAGCGCTGCGGCGATCGCCAACAACATCACCGTCTCGGGCACCCAGCAGGCACGCGGCAAGGCGCAGCTGACGCTGGGCGATACCGGCCTCTACCGGCTCGACGCGATGCAGTCGGGCCCGCTCAGCGACAACACCACCTACGCGATCGGCGGCTTTATCCGCCAGCATGACGGCTATCGCTATGGTGGCTTCCCGAGCGACAAGGGCGGCCAGATCCGCGCCAACCTCAAGCGCCAGCTGAGCAACGGCACGCTCAAGGTCTCGGCCGAGTACGTCAACGACCACAACGTCTTCTATCTGCCGATCCCGACCAACGATCCGCGCAATCCGTCGGTGTCGCTCAACAACTATATCGACTATTTCGAAGGCACGCTGAACTCGCCGTCGCTGCGCAACGTCAACATCAAGTATCGCGACGGTTCGGGTGCGCTGCAGAGCATGACCCGCGACCTCTCCAACGGCCGCCACATGCGCTTCTTCAACGCGGCGATCGACTATGATGCGGACTTCAACGGCTGGCAGGTCTCGGCCAAGATCGGCGGGACCAAGGGCAAGTCGAGCTTCGACGCCTTCTACTCGACCACCAACCCGGCCGATGCGGCGACCTTCGCCGCCGGCTATCTGACCGCCGCGCGCACCGCCTTCGGCCCCAATGTCGCGCGGCTCGGCTATGCGTTCGCGGGGACAAACGGCGCGTCGGTCTACGATCCGTCGACCGCCTCGGGCCTCGTCATGTCCGGCCAGTATCGCGCCTCGGAATCGGACTTCTACTCGGTCCAGGGCGACCTCAGCGTCACCCGCAAGTTCGAGACCGGCCTGGGCAGCCACGACGTGCGCGTCGGCGTGTACAGCGCCTTCTACGGCAACACGCTGCTCCAGGCCTATCAGGACATGCTGATCGAAGTGCGCAGCCAGCCGCGCACGCTTGACCTGCTCGCCTATTCGGCGACCGGCCAGGTGCTGGGCTCGGTCACCCAGAACGGCGTGCTGCGCTACACCACCACGCTCAACCAGGGCGAAGGCGACGCGCAGATGATCGCCTTCTACGCCAACGACACCTGGGAGATCACCCGGGGCCTCCGCGTCGATGGCGGCATCCGCACCGAGATGTACGACTACAAGGGCATCGCGCTGCCTACGACGCAGGTGAACCTGGGCGACGCTACCACGCTGGCCGACGACACCACCCGCGCCTTCACCGGCCAGGTGCTTGACCAGCGCCTGAAGCCCAAGGCGACCAACTGGACGGTCGGCGTCAACTACGACCTCAACGGCCATTTCGGCGCCTATGGCCGCATCTCGAACCTGGAAGTGCCGCCGCAGCTCGGCGTGGTGACCGGCATCAACGCCACGATCCTCAAGACCAAGGCGCGCCAGTATGAAGTCGGCCTCAAGGCGAGCTTCGGCCCCAACTATCTCTATGCCACCGGCTTCTACACCAAGTTCAACCCGTTCAACGCCTCGTTCGCGGCGTTCAACCCGCTGACCGGCCGCAACGACCAGACGCTGCCGTTCATCGGCGAGGCCTCGGTCAAGGGCGTCGAGGTCGACGGCCGCGTCTCGCCGATCCGCTGGTTTGCACTTGATGGCTCGGTGACCTGGCAGAACCCCGAATATGCCAATCTCCAGAACACCTCCGGTGCGGATCCGAGCGCGGTCAACGGCAACCAGATCATCCGCGAGGCCAAGTTCTTCGGCAATCTGCGCCCGAGCGTCGATTTCGCGCTGGGCGAGCAGAAGGTCTCGATCTTCGGCCGCTACGAATGGGTCGGCAAGCGCTATGTCGACCTGTTCAACCGCACCGCGATGCCGGGCTACCAGACGATCGGCGGCGGTGCCTCGCTCGACTGGGGCGCGTGGCACTTCCAGGTGGTCGGCGACAATCTGTTCAACGCGCACGGCCTGACCGAGGGCAATACCCGCACCGACCAGTTCGCCGGCCAGGGCTCGAGCCAGGCGATCTACGGCCGCCCGCTGTTCGGCCGCAACTTCCGCTTCATCGTCAGCCGCAGCTGGTGATGCGGGCAATGCTCGCCACCGCGGCGCTGGCGGTGACCGTGTTCGCCGTCCCGGCATGGGCGTCGGACGATGCGGTGATGGCGGCGCTGTCGGCACGGCTGTTCCCCACCCTCGACGCCGCCGGGCACGACCCGGCGGCGCTCGATCGGATCGCCAAGGCGCCGGGGATGGAGGGCGTGCTGCGCGCGCGGCGGGAGCGTCGCGCTGCGTGCGGGCAGGATCTGGCCTGCCGTGCGCAGGCGCTGCTGTGGAGCGAGATTGAGGCGGCGGCGCTGCGCACTGCGGTGGCGGGCGAGGCCCGCCTCCCCGCGGCCGAGGACGGGCGCGCCGCGCAGCTCGACCGCGAGATCGCCGGCATCAACGGGATCGTGCGCGTCTATGCGCTCGGTGCCGCCCCGGCGACGCCGATCGACGGCCCCGGCCCGATCGCACCCAAGGACCTCGCCGCCCGGCTCCAGGCAGCCGACTGGCTTGCCGAGACGCCGCGCGACGGATCGGTGCAGCGGCTCGACCCCAGCATCGACTATGTCCTCGCGCTGCTCGATGCGAGCGACCGCACCGATGCGATCGGCCATGAACCGCTGACCGGCGGCGCCAACGCCGCGCCGATGGCGCGGGCAAAGAAGCTGGATTGGAAGCGCTATCGCTACAGCGCGATGATCGTCACCGGTGTTGGCCCGGAGATCGAGGGCGAGCCGCTCAGCCCCTTCGGCAAATACCATCTCCGCCTTGCCGCGCAGCGGTTCGCACGCGGCGACATCGCCTTTGTTCTCGTCACCGGCGGCCGGGCCCACCCGCGCGCGACGCCGTTCACCGAGGCCGACGAGATGCGCAAGGCACTGATCGAGCGCTACGGCATCCCCGCTGACGCCATCGTCAGCGAGCCCTATGCCCGCCACACCACCACCAACCTGCGCAACGCCAGCCGACTTCTCGCCGCCATGGGCGCACCGCTGGCGATGGAGACGGTGATCGTCTGCAACCCGCTGCAAAGCGGCTATATCGAAAGCGCCCGGTTCACCGAGCGCAACGCCGCCGAGCTCGGCTACCAGCCCGGCAAGGTCGTCCGCCGCGTCTCGCCCACCGAACTCGTGTTCCGCCCGTCGCGCGCGTCTGAGCGCGTCGACCCGCGCGATCCCCTCGACCCCTGAAAGAACCCGCCATGCGCCGCTTCGCCCTGGCCGCCGCCTTGCTGCTCGCCCCCGCCGTCGCCCATGCCTGGGGGCATACCGCGCATGCGGTGATCGACCGCGCGGCGATCCAGGCGATTCCCGAGGGCGGCCCGACCTTCCTGCGCCGCTATGCCGACTATATCGCGACCTCTGCGACGCTGCCCGACAGCTGGCGCGGCGATTCCGAAGGCTTCTCGAAGATCGAGGAGGATCCCAACCATGGCTGGTTCCGCGAGCAGTTCGCCTTCCTCAAGCCGATCCCGCGTTCGCGCTATGCCTTCGTGATCGCGCTCTACAAACACTATGAGACGATCAAGGACAGCGATCCCGCCACTGCCGCGCGGACCAATGTCCGCTGGACCGGCACGCTGCCCTATGCGGCGATGGAGGCCTATGAGCGGGTAATCGTCTGCATGCGCGCGATCCGCGCGGCGCAGGCGAGCGGCGGCGATGCCGCGGTGCCTGAGCAGCACTGCGCTTTCGACGTGATCCGGCTTGGCCATTATATCGGCGACGGCGCGCAGCCGCTCCACGACTCAATCAACTCGGACGGCTGGCTCGGGCCCAACCCCAACAACTATACCCGCGACCGCAGCATCCATGGCCGCTTCGAGAGCCGCTTCGTCGATGCGATCGGGCTGACCCCGGCCGATATCGCCTCGCGGATCGCCGCCCCCGCGCACCAGCAGGGCGACATGTTCACCGCCGTGCTCGGCTTTCTCGACCAGTCGGGCGACCGGATGGAGCGCGTCTACCAGCTCGAGAAGCGCGACGGCTTCGCCAACGCCGCCGACCAGGACGTGCGCGCGCTGGTCTATGAACGGACCGCGGCGGGGGCGGCGATGCTGCGCGACATGCTCTGCCGTGCCTGGGCAGAGAGTGCGCGGCCGCCTGCCAAGGTGACGCCGTCGCCGCTCGACTTCTCCAACCCCAAGTTCGATCCCGAAACCGGCTCGGCACCCGCCTGACGCCGGGCCAGCGCGCGCAGCAGCCGTGCGTGCTGGGCATGGCCGAGCGTGAAGCGGCGGAGCAGCAGCAACGCCAGCAGTGCGCCCGCCAGCGGCACGCCGAGGCCCAGGCCCAGCATGCCGAGGCGGACGCCCGCCGGTTGGATCGCACCGGGAATATAGCCGAGCCCGCCCAGCACCCAGCCGATCATCGCGGTCGAGGCGGCGCCGCTCGCCTTCACCAGCACCAGGTAGAAGGCGAACAGCCCGGTTTCGTAGCGCCGTCCGTGCCGCCACTCTACGACGTCCACCGCGTCGGCGAGCAGTCCCCAGGGCAGCATAAACACGCTCGCGAAACCGAAGCCGATCAGCACGGCACCGGCCATCTGTCCCGAGGGCCAGGCGGTGCAGAGCGCGAAGACCAGCAGGCCGGCGGCACTCACGCCGTGTCCGGCGGCGAGCAGGCGGCTCTTGCCGAAGCGATGGGTCAGCGCGGTCCAGGCGAGCACGCCGCCGAATTGCCCGACGGTCATCGCGCCGAGCAGCAGCGTCACCGCGCCCGGCCGCGCGAGCACATAGGTCCCCAGATACATCAGCATCCGGCCGAAACAGGGCATCGCGAAGCCGGTGATCAGCGCCAGCGCGCCCATCCCCAGCACCATCGGGTCGCGCAGCGGCACCGCGATCCGGTCGCCGCAGAGTGCCGGCGCAGCGCCGCGCTGCCCGCCACACGCCCAGACGCAGAGCAGCATCGTCAGCGCGAAGGTAAGCCCCGCGCCGATGCCGGTGAGCGCCAACGCGCCGAACTGACGCGCATGTCCCGCCTGCTGCACCAGCGGCGTGAGCACACCGGCGATCGCCAGCGCGCTCGCGGTGCTGAAGAACAGCCGGTAGCCGGAGACTCGCCCACGCGCGCGGCTGTCGCGGCTTACCTGCGCCATCAGCGCGTTGTGCGGCACGTCGACCACCGCATAGGCACCGCGAAACACCAGGATCGCCGCCGCCAGCATCCAGCCGCGATGCAGCCCCAGCGCGGGCACCGCATAGATCAGCGCGAAGGCGGCGCCGCACGGGATCGCGGCAAAGCCCACCGCCCAGCGATAGCCACGCCCTGCCGCCCGCCAGCGCAGCACCAGCCGCGCGGCGAGCAGGTCGAACACCAGGTCGCCGAGCAGCGCGAACAGCATCAGCCCCGCCGCCCGCGCGCCGTCCAGCCCCAGCACATCGGTGAGCAGGAACAGGATCGTCAGGTCGGCACCGCTGAACAGCAGCGCCTTGCCGAAATTGCCGGCGGCATAGGCCAGCATCCGGCCTTCGGTGGCGAGCGTCGCGATCGGAGGCGTCCTTCGTGCGGAAACGTTGGCGTTTCTCGCCTAGGTCAATTCCATTGCAGTTTGGCGACGCGTCTTCCGTCAATAAGCCCAGTCCATCTGCAGCCAGAAGCGGCTGGTGTCGGTAGCGAAGCGGTCCGCCTCGTAGCGGGCGTAGCGGACCGAGAGCTGGGTCTTGCGCAGCTTGGCGGTGGCGAGCAGGTTCCACTCGTCGCCATAATGCTGGTTCAGCCGGTCGCTCTGGTAGCGGTGCCACACCGCCTGCAGCGACAGCGCATCGATCCGCCCCAGCTTCTTCCAGCCATAGCCACCACCCGCATAGAAATCGCGCACGCCGTTGGGCGGGGTGACCGTCAGCTTGTCGGCCCAGCCCTGAAACTTGAACACGCTGCCGAGCGGGGTCTGGAAGCTGGCGAGCGGCTGCCCGCCATCGGCGCCTAGCACTTCATAGCCGGTGTTGAGCGTCCAGCCGCGCACGTCCAGCGCCGCATCGGCGAGCCAATAGTCCGCCCGATATCGGGTCGGGTTGTGGTGATAGTCGGACTGGCGCGCCCAGCTCAGCTGGTAGCGCAGCTTGGCCTGCGGGGCGAGCGCGCGGCTGCCGGCCAGCCGCACGCCATAGCTCTGGCTGGACAGGCGGAAGCCCTGCACCTCGGCCTCGTCCTGGTCGATCAGATAGGCGAAGCCGGTCAGCGTGCCGAGCGGGGTCGCGGCGCCGAGATTGGCGAAGACATTGTGGCCGCCCACCCCGCGCTGGCGCGCTCCCCGCCCCTCGGTGCCCCAGATGGTCCGCACGTCCCAGGCATAGGTGAGGTCGAGCTTGAGGCCCTTTACCGGCACGATCTCGGTGCGGACGGCATCGAAGGTCTGGGCGTTGTTGCGGATCTGCGCGCCGCCGACGAAGCGCTCGTCGTCGAGCGTGATCCGCTGGCGCCCGGCGGTGACCGTGAGCGGCGCCGAGCGATATTGCAGCTGCGCGCGGTAGATCGCGACATTCTCGGGATCGCCGATCGTCGGGCGATTGGCCGGGCCGTGCAGCCCGTCATAATAGTCGCCGATCACCGCGAGATTGCCCTGCGCCTCGCCCAGCGCGACCCAGCGGCCGCGGGTCATCTCGGCGCCGGCGCGGACGCGGATCGTCACGGCATCGGAGGCGTCGGCGAATTCGGCCTGGTCGAGATGCTCGTAGCGGGTACGCGCCTCGATCAGCGGCTTGATGGCGACCTCTTGCGCGCAGGCCGGCGTTGCGGCGGCGAGCGTCGCCGCGGTGGTGATCCAGAGCCGCATCTATCCCCCATTTCACGAAACGGCGGCGCTAGCCGCACGTTCGCCCCTCTCCCAGTTACAAAGTTTGTCCGAGCAGGGGCTTGCAGGTCAAGTTTGTGGAGAAGCCCGGGAGGTTTTGGGCTAGCTAGGCGGGAACAACCGCGTGGGAGCGAGGCGCATGAAGGCATGGAAAGCAGCGTTGATCGGCGGCATGGCGGCATGGATGCTGCCCGGTGCCGCGCTGGCGCAGGCAGGCGGCCCGGTGGTCGCGACGCAGAGCGGCCAGGTGCAGGGCGCGATCGAGGACAGCGTAGTAAGCTGGAAGGGAATCCCCTTCGCCGCGCCGCCGGTCGGTCCGTTGCGCTGGCGCGCGCCCCAGCCCGTCGCAGCATGGAGCGGCATCCGCCCGGCGACCGAATACAGCCATGACTGCATGCAGAAGCCCTTCCCCAGCGATGCCGCGCCGCTCGGCACCGCGCCCGCCGAGGATTGCCTCTATCTCAACGTCTGGAAGCCCGCGGCGGCAAAGGCCAAGCTGCCGGTGATGGTGTGGATCTATGGCGGCGGCTTCGTCAACGGCGGCTCGTCGCCGCCCACCTATGCCGGCGCCAACATGGCGAAGCAGGGCGTGCTGTTCGTCAGCTTCAACTACCGCGTCGGCCGGTTCGGCAGCTTCGCGCTGCCCCAGCTCAGCGCCGCGAATCCCGACGGGCTGTTCGGCAACTACAATTTCATGGACCAGATCGCCGCGCTCAAATGGGTGCAGCAGAACATCGCCGCGTTCGGCGGCGACCCGGCGAACGTGACGATCATCGGCGAGAGCGCGGGCGGGATGTCCGTCCACACGCTGGTCACCTCGCCGCTCGCGCGCGGGCTGTTCCACAAGGCGGTGGTGATGTCGGGCGGCAATGCCCGGACCGCGACGAGCGCGACCCTCAAGGAGGCCGAGGCGATCGGCGAGAATCTCGCGCGGGCTCATGGCATCGATCCCGCCGCGCCCGATGCGCTCGACAAGCTCCGCGCACTGAGCGCCGAGCAGGTGACCGACGGGCTCAGCATGATCGAGCTGTTCCAGCCCAAGCCCGGCCCGCGTACCTATGGCGGGCCGATGCGCGACGGGACGCTGCTGGTCGACCAGGAACAGGCCTATGCCAGCGGCAAGTTCGCGAAGGTGCCGATGCTGATCGGCGCGACTAGCGCGGACATGGGCGGCAAAACCGGCTTCATGATCGCCGGCGCGCGCGAGGCCAGCGCCCGCATCGCCGCGCAGAAGGTGCCGGTGTGGGAATATCGCTTCTCCTATGTGGCGGACTCGGTCGGCAAGCCCGGCGCCGGCCACGCCACCGACATCCCCTTCTTCTTCGACAATGCCGCGATCAAATATGGCGCGGCGACGACGCCGCGGGACGTGCAGATGGGCAGGACGATCAGCGCCTATCTCGCCAACTTCGCAAGGAAGGGCGATCCGAACGGCGCCGGGCTGCCGGCCTGGCCGCGCTTCACGGCCAAGGACGACACGATCCTCGACTTCACCCCCGACGGCAAGGCGGTGGCGGGGCGCGATCCCTGGGGCGCGGAAATCGACGCGGCAGGCCCTTCGCAGCGCTAGAGCCAGCCATTCGCCCGCGCGGTGCGGCCAGCCTCGATCCGGTTGGCCGCACCGAGCTTGCCCGCGGCTTCGGACAGGTAGTTGCGCACCGTGCCGGGCGAGAGGCCCAGGCGGCGCGCGATGTCCTTGTTCGACAGCCCCTCCTCGGCGAGCCGCAGCGCGTCGCGCTCGCGATCGGTGAGCGGGTCGCTGCCCGCTTCCCAGGCGGCCGCGGCGAGTTCGGGCGGAATCACCCGCCCGCCGGCGGCGACGGTGCGGATCGCGGCGACCAGCGTGTCGACCGGCGCGTCCTTGAGCAGATAGCCGCGCACCCCCGCCGCCCGTGCGCGGGCGAGATAGCCGGGGCGCGCGAAGGTGGTGACGATCACCACCGCCGTGCGCGCCTTCTCGGCCGCGAGGACCTGCGCGCAGTCGAGCCCGGTGCGTCCGGGCATCTCGATATCGGTGAGCAGAATGTCGGGCGTGTGCGCGCGGACCAGCGCAAGCGCCGCATCCCCATCGGCTGCGCGGCCGACGATCTCGAAGTCGCTCTCCAGCGCCAGCAGCGCGGCGATGGCGCCGAGCACCAGCCCCTGGTCCTCGGCGATGACGATGCGGATGGTCATGCCGGCACGCTCGCTTCCAGCCGGGTGCCGGGCTGGAGCGCCTGCAGCTCCAGCCGCCCGCCCGCCGCGACCAGCCGCTGGCGCATGCCGCGCAGGCCATTGCCCTCGCGGAAGGAGAGCCCGACGCCGTCGTCCTCCACCACCAGCCGGGCGTCTCCCTCGGCGGACTCGAAGCCGATCGCGCAGCGTCGCGCCCCGGCATGGCGGATCACGTTGGTCACCGCCTCGCGCAGCGTCATCGCCAGGATCGCCCCGGCATCGGCGGGCACCGCCGTGGGATCGCCGGTGACGACGGGCTCGATCCCCGCGGTCTCGAGCGCGGCCAGCGAGGCGCTGGCCTCGGTCGCGAGCGAGCCGCCCAATTGCCCGGTCAGCGCCGCCCGCACTTCCGCAAGGCCCGAGCGGGCCGCCGCCGCGATCGCTGCCAGCTCTTCCCGGGCGGCAGCGGCATCACGGTCGACCAGCCGCGCCGCGAGGTCCGCCTTGAGCGCGACCAGCGTCAGCGTGCGCCCGACCACGTCGTGCAGGTCGCGGGTGATCCGCTCGCGCTCGGCGGTGCCGGCGAGGCGGCGGACCTCTTCCTGGCTCGCGAGCAGCGCCTGGGTGCGCTCGTAAAAGGCGAAGCTCGACATGGTGGCGACGCCGCTCATCACCACGAAAAGCACGCCGGGCGCGAACCACAGGATCGGCTGGTGCCAGGCAAGGCCGGTCACCGCAGTGACCGCAGCGATGGCGCCGATGCCGATGCCGGCACGCCGGCGCGACCGCAGCCGGGCGGCCGTCACCCCTGCATAGATGCAGAAGGTCGTCCAGCCCAGCGGCAGGCCCGCGACCGCGATGCCGAGCGCCAGCATGGCCAGCGCGATGGGGATCAGCGCGCGGTCCGGAACCCGGGTCGAGGCCAGATAGAGCGGCAGGAACAGGCCGATCGCCACTGCCGCCACGAGCATGGTGGTGGCGTCCGGCTTGGCCCAGAGCCAGGGGAAGGGCACGAAGATCAGATAGGCGAGCCAGGGCCAGCCATTCCCCCGCAACCGCTGATAGGACGTCTCGCTCTGCATCGTGCCAGCCTCGCGGAGGACGGGGTGCGCGGTCAAGCCGGGCTCCGCCGCCAGCCGGTCCAGGCCCAGGCGGCGTCGGCGAGCGTCATCGCGAGGATGGCGGCGGCATGCATCCAGGGGCTGCCGATGGTGTCCGCGCCGACGATTCCGCGTGCGAGCTGGCCGAGGTGGTAGGATGGCGTCCAAGCGCCGATCGTCTGCATCCAGCCGGGCAGCAGCCGGCTCGGGATCCAAAGCCCGCCCAGCACCGAGCAGCCGAGGAACAGCGCGTTGGCCACCGCCACCGCCCCCTTGGCGCTCATCCGCATCCCCATGCCGAAGCCGATCAGTGCGAAAGGTATGGCGGAGGCGAGGTGGAGCAACGTAAGCAGCGCCCAGGTGCCCGCGGAGAGCCGCACGCCCGCGACGATCGACAACGCGTCGATCAGCACCAGCGCCAGCGCAGTCATCGCCACGGCGGCGGTCAGCTTCGCGGCGACATAGGCGCCGGCGGGCATGGGCGAGACGCGCTTGAGCTCGATCAGCCCCTGTTCGCGCTCCACCGCCACGCCGGCACCGAAGCCGAACAGCGCCGGGCCGGTCGCGGCGAACACGCCGTACCCCGCCAGCGTCGCCGCGGCGAATCCGGGCGCGGGATCATGCGACAGCGCGAGGGTGAACAGGCCGTAGAAGCCGGCGGGTGTCAGCACCGTCGGCAGCAGGAATTGCGGCAGGCGCAGGCTGCGCTTCACTTCGGTAAGCGCCTCGCGACGCCAGACGCCGTGCGGGAGGGCAAGGGCGGTCATGCGGCGATCCTTTCCTGGACGGGCGCGAGCAAGGTCGCGATGGCGTCTTCGAGCGTTGCGTCGGCGATCCGCAGCGCGGTGAGCGCCGGATCGGCATCGAGCAGCGCGCGGACGGTAGCGGCGGCATCGGCGCTGACGATGCGCAAGTCCGCGCCCTCCATCTCGGCATCGCGCGCGGCAGGCAGCAGCGCGGCGGCCGCGGGGATCAACCTCGTGCGGCAGCGGATCACCGAGCCCCCTGCCCGCGCCCGCAGCGCCGCCGGGGTGTCGTCGGCGACGACCCGGCCGGCGTCCATCACCAGCACGCGGTCGGCCAGCGCATCGGCCTCGGCAAGATCGTGGCTGGTCAGCAGCACCGCGGCACCGTCGTCGGCAAGATCGCGGACCGTGCCCCACAAGGTGCGGGCCGAACCTCGGTCCATCGCCGCGGTAGGTTCGTCGAGCACCAGCAGGTCGGCGCGGCCGCAGATCGCCAGCGCATATTGCACCCGCCGCGCCTGCCCGCCCGACAGCGCGCCGCAGCGGCGATCGGCGAGGTCGGCGATCCCGGCCAGCGCCAGCACTTCGTCGATCGGGCGCGGATCGGGGTAGTAGCCGGCGTGCAACGTCACCAGCTCGCGGATGGTCAGCACGTCGGGCAGCCCCGCGCTCTGCAGCATCACGCCCAGACGGCGGCGCGCGGCGGGACGGCGCGGATCGAGCCCGAACAACTGCGCGGTGCCCGCATCGGGCGCCAGTCGGCCGGTGAGCAGCGCGACCGAGGTCGTTTTCCCCGCCCCGTTGGGCCCCAGCAGCGCGGTCACTTCGCCGGCGCGGATCGTCAGGTCGAGGCGATCGAGCACTGCCCGCCCGCCCAGCCGCTTCGATACGCCGGACAGCCGCGCGACGGCGGCGAGATCGTCGATCATCGGTCGAAACCCCTTTCAAGAACGCGGCGAACCTGCCCTGTCGCGGGGGACGGGCCCAGTGACAGATGTCACCCGCGGGGCATGCCATCGCGCACCGGGCTCCTTCGGAACGCATCGGCGGTTCCGCGGTTTTGCTCCCTTGTTCCGGTTGGGCAACAAGGGGAAGCGGATGCGCGGGCAGGTTTATTCGGCGCTGCTGCTGCTCGCGCTGGCCGGTTGTTCCGGCAATCGCGGCGGCGGCGCGCCGCCCCACGCCAAGGACCGGATCGAGGTAAAGCCCGAACTCTCCACCCTCACTTTGCCGCTGGAGGCCAATCTCGACGACCTCGCCGCCACGCTGGAGCGGGCGGTGCCGCGGCAGCTCTGGGCGATCGACAAGCCCGACCAGCCCTGCGTGCGCCCCAAGAAGCTCGATCTCGGCATCGCCAAGGTGAAGACGCCGACGATCAAGTGCCGCATCGTCGGCGAGGTGACGCGCGGGCGGATGACGATCGGCGGCCAGGGCCAGGTGATCCGGCTGGCGATGCCGCTCCACGCCGTGGTCCGCGCCGAAGACATCGGCGGCGTGCTCAAGCGCGAAACCGCGACGGCAGATGCGATGGCGCACGCGGTGATCACGCTGTCGCTCGGCCCCGACTGGAACCCGCGCGGCAAGATCGACATCGACTATGACTGGGCCAACGTCCCTCATGTCGACATCCTCGGCCAGCGGATCGAGTTCACCGACAAGGCCGACCAGAAGCTGGCGCCGGTGATCGCCAAGCTGGAGCGCGAACTGCCGGGCGAGCTGCAGAAGCTCGGCGTGCGCCAGAAGATCGACGATGCCTGGCGCTCGGCCTTCACCACGCTGTCTCTGAACCGCGAGAATCCGCCGGTATGGATGCGGGTGACGCCCAAGCAGCTGCGCTATGGCGGCTATGCCATCACCGGACGGCGGCTCGAGCTGCGGCTCGGCATGGAGGCGATCACGGAGACCTTCGTCGGCCAGAAGCCTGCGGATCCCGCCCCCACGCCGCTGCCGCCGATGCAGCCGCTGCAGGGGTCGATCGGCAAGGTCTCGCTGTTCCTGCCGGTGATCGCCGATTATCGCGAGCTGGAGCCGGTGCTGATGAAGGCGCTGGTCAAGCGCCAGGCGCGGCCCTTCGACGTGCCCGGCGTCGGCCCGGTGCGCGCGCAGTTCGAGAAGGCGACGATCTACGGTACCAAGGGCGGGCAGATGGCGGTGGGCCTGTTGTTCGCGGCGGAAGACGTGGGCGGGAAGATCGGCCGGACGCGCGGCACCGTGTGGCTGACCGCCACGCCGGTCAACCTGCCCAATTCGCGCAAGGTCGACTTCCAGAATCTCGGCGTCAGCGGCACCACCGACATGACCGGCGGCGACCTGATCCTACAGCTGATGAACGCGCCCGGCATGAGCAGCTTCATCGCCGCCGCGCTCAGCCAGAATTTCGAGCGCGATTATGGCGAGCTGCTCGGCAAGGTCAGCCGCGCGATCTCCAGCCGGCGCGAAGGCGTCCTGCGCATCGATGCCAGGCTGGAGCGCACCCGCACCGGCACGCTGCAGGCCTCGGGACGGGGGCTGTACCTGCCGGTCTGGGCCGAGGGCACGGCAACCGTGCGCCTCGCCAGCCCCGGCTCAGGCGGAGAGGAACACCACGCCCGGTAAGGCCACACCCTTGGCAGCGGTGCCGAGTTTCCCGTCCGCGCCGATCGCCAGCCGGGCGATATTGCCCGAACGCTCGTTGGCGACGAGCATCTCGCGCTCGCCTTCGCGGAGCAGGAAAAGCCGCGGCCAATGCCCGCCGCTGCCCGCGTGCTGGAGCGGGGTCAGCCCGCCGTCGCGCTGGATCGCGAACACCGCGATGCTGTCATGCCCGCGATTGGAAATGTACAGCCGCGTGCCGGCGGCGTTCACCGCGATGTGCGCGGCGGCCGAGGCGCCCGTGAAGCCCTTGGGCAGCGTCGACAGCGTCGCCAGCGCGGTGAAGCGGCCATCGGGGAGAGCGCGCAGCACCGTCACCGTGTTGGCCAGCTCGGTAACGAGATAGGCGATCGGCAGCTTCGGATGGCGGGCGATATGGCGCGGACCCGCACCCGCTTCGGTGCGATAGGCGATGCTGGTGTCGACCGCGCCGCCCGCGCCCAGCCGGTGCAGGAACACCGCGTCGGCACCGAGATCGACCGAGTGCAGCTGATTGGCGCCAGAGAAGCCCACCCAATGCGCGTGCGGGCCGGCCTGCCGCTCGCGATTGGGGCCGCTGCCCTCATGCTGGATGCGGCGCGCGTCGCCCGCTAGGCGGCCGGTGCGGTCGAGATCGAACAGCGCGACGCTGCCGCTCGAATAATTGGCGACGGCAAGGTGGCGGCCATCGGCGGAAAGCGCGGCGTGGCACGGGTCAGCGCCTAGCGTCGAGGCGGTGCCCAGCTTGGCGAGACCGGCCGTGTACACGCCGACCGCGCCCTGGGTCTGCTCGTCGAGCAGGTAGCGCATGCCCGTGGTGGCCGAGCGGACGCCGAACGAGGCGTTGCGGATCGCCGCCACCGGGGCGCCGAGCTGCCAGCCTTGCGCGCCGTGCGTCAGCGGCATCAGTCCGGGCCCGCCCTCGTTGACATAGGTGCCGGCGATCAGCCCGCCGCTGGTGCGGGCGAGCAGCGCGGTCGGGCAGGCGCCGAGCGCCATTGTGGCGCCGACCAGCGCACGGCGCGTCAGCGGAAATGCGGAGATAGTCATATCCTATTGAAGCCTTTCGGTTTCTTTGCCGTCAACGCTGAACCTTCGCCGGTCTTGCGCGCTGAACCCGATGCAACAGGGAGCTGCGTCATGACCGAAGACCCAAGCCGCCGCGATCTTCTGAAAGGTGCCGCTGCCGCCGGTGCCGCTACTGCCGCCGGACCGGCCTTCGCGCAAGCCGCGAACGGCGGACCGGCCCCCGATCCGCAGACCAAATATACCGACAGGCCCTTCCCCGAGCAGCGCCAGAAATGGCCGGCGCTCCAGCGCGAGATGCACCCGGTGCCAGATTGCGGCGAGCGCAGCTATCGCGGATCGGGCAAGCTCGCGGGGCGCAAGGCGCTGGTCACCGGTGGCGATTCCGGCATCGGCCGCGCCGCCGCGATCGCCTTTGCACGGGAGGGCGCCGACGTCGCGATCAACTATTTCCCCACCGAGGAGCCGGACGCGCAGGACGTCGCCAAGCTGCTCCGCGCCGAGGGCCGCAAGGTGGTGCTGCTGCCGGGCGACCTCACCGACCAGGGCTTTTGCGTCGATCTCGTCGGCCGCGCCCACCGCCAGCTCGGCGGGCTCGACATCCTGGTCAACAACGCCGCCTATCAGCAGTCGAAGGCGTCGATCGACGAGATCAGCTTCGAGCAGTTCGACCGGACGATGAAGACCAATCTCTACGCGATGTTCTGGATCACCAAGACCGCGCTGCCGCTGATGCAGCCGGGTTCGGCAATCATCAACACCGCCTCGGTCAACAGCTTCGCGCCCGAAAAGGAGCTGCTCGACTATGCCACCACCAAGGGCGGCATCGCGATCTTCACCAAGGCGCTGGCCAAGCAGATGGCCAAGAAGGGCATCCGCGTGAACGCCGTCGCGCCGGGGCCGATCTGGACCCCGCTGCAGGTCGCCGGCGGCCAGCTGCCGGGCGAGATGGGCAAGTTCGGTCAGGACACGCCGCTCGGCCGCGCGGGCCAGCCGGCCGAGCTTGCGCCGCTCTACGTCGCGCTCGCCTCGAACGAGTTCAGCTATACCGACGGCAGCGTGTTCGGCGCGAACGGCGGCACCGGCGCGGTGTGAGCCGCCGGGCCGTGCGGATCCTCAGTGGTTCAAGCGGAAGATGATCGGCGCATCCTGCGCGGCGCAGGCAACGCCGTCTTCCGGCCGGTAGCTGCTGGTGTAGCGCAGGCCTTTCGCCATGTTGCTGGCGGCGGCGTCGAACACGAAGGCAGGGTAGGAACTCACCACCCGCGGGGCGATCGTCTTGCCGTCGGTGGCGACGTCGAACTCGGTGCGTACCCAGCCTTCGAAGCCGAGGCGCTGGGCCGTATCGGGGAAGGCATTGCTGAGGTCGCCGGTGCTGCGGACCGCGGGCTTGAGCCCCAGCAGCGCACATTGGCGACTGGTGAGGCCGGTCTGCTCGAAGGCATGCTGGGCGGCGGCGAGATCCCCGTTCTTCGCCGCGAGGTTCGCGCGCTGGAGCTGCGCGGCCACCTTGAGCGGGTGGCGTTCGGGCAAGCCGGGCGCCGCGACCACCGCTGCGAGCAGCGCGTCGGCATCGGACGGCGCCGACGTGCGGAAACCGGGCATGGAGATCAGCAGGCGCAGCGTCGCCGCGGCCAGGGGATCGTTCTGGAATTCGGGCCGTGCCAGCAGGGCGCGCCGCCCCGCCGTGCGCCCGCGATGGCCGGCCGCCAGGTCGCTCTTCTGCAGTTCCAGATAGGCGCGTGCCGCAGGCGGTGCGCCCAGCGCCTCGCCCCATGCGGCGGCCTCGACCGCCAGCGTCTTCCGCTCGGCTTCGGGCACCACGCTGTTCTCGACCAAGGCGAGCGCTGCCGCGGTCATGCCGGGACGATCGTCCTTCGCCCTGGCAGCGGCGAGCGCGGCGCGCTCGAGCGGTGCCGCCTTGGCATCGGGCAGCGTCTTCCAGCCGGCATCCGCGACGCCCTTGCTCTCCAGCCATTCCTCGGCGGCGGCGGCGAGCGGCTGGGTCAGGTCGGGCCGCTCGCCGGCATTGGTGCAGCGCATCTCGATGCGGGTGGTCAGGCGGAACAGCAGCGGTATGGCCCGCGCTTCTTCGGGCGCCCAGGACCAGCCGCTCACTTCGCGGGCAAAGGCGATCGCCGCGGTGCGACCCGCCGGCGCATAGATCGGCAGCACGCCGGCGACATGCCCGTCCTCGGCGAGCGAGAATTGGATGATCGCCATGTCGTCGGGCTTGAGCCCGGTTTCCGGGCCGCAGGCGGGCAGCGTCATGTCGCGGGCGCGTTCGAAGGGCGACTTCTCGAAGCGCCCCGCACCGGTATAGGCGAGATAGTTGCGCGCCGATTCCGCGTCCCGATTGAGCCAGGCGGCGATCGCCAGGTCCGAACGCGTCGCCAGGTCGGAGACGCCGACCTTCATCGTCAGCCCGCCCTGCTTGCGCAGGCTGTCCTTGAGCTCGGCATAGGCTTCGGGCGCCCGGCCGGCGTTTAGCAGCGCACGAGCATATTGGGTCTGCACCGACGCCCGCGCCTTTTTATCGAAACTCGCATCGGCCAGCGCGATACTGCGCGCCTCGCTCGCGTAGCGCAGCGCCTCGCCGTCCTGGTCGAACATCGTCACCTGGCTGAGCGCCATCAGCGGCCTGATCCGGTCGGCACCTGCGGACGAATCCCGCGCCAGCCGGTATTCGGCGGCCGCGCCGCCATAGTCGAAGCGCAGCATCGCCACCTGGCCGAGCGCGAGATGCGCCTGGCGCACCTCTTCGGCAAACCCGGCGCCCTTGGTGGCGAGCACCGGCAGGCCGCGACGGATTGCCGCCTCGCCTTCCTCGGCGCGCTCGAGCTGTGCCAGGCAATAGCCCTTGCGGACGTCCACCGCCGCGCGGACGGTGGGGTTGGCCATCGCCTTGGCGTTCTTCTCGATCTCCTCGAACGTCTTCACCGCGTCCGCGCACTGGCCTTCGGCGCCCGCCTTGGTCGCCTGGTCGAACAGTTGCTGCAGTGTCGGCGCGGCACTGGATGGTTGTGGTGCTGCCTGCTGCCCGCCAACCAGCAAAAGCGCGAGAATCACCGAAGCCATTATGCTACCCCTCCCCCATAGGTGTTGTATTCCAATCATGATGCGGCGGGATTGTCGAGCAAGATGCGTGTATTGATCCGGCAACTTGGCAGGATCGCATGCTTGCCGCTTCTATTCGGCGCCGCGCCGGTGCCGTTCGGACCGCCCGAAAGCATTTTGCTGTTCGTCGCTTCCTGGTGTGCGCCTTGTCATGGCGAGCTGGCCCGACTCGACGCGATCGGCCGCGGGGCGCAACCCTTTCGCGTGCTGGTGGTGCCGTTCGACGACAGCCGCGCCACCCGCGCGATGCTGGAGCGGGTGCCGCTTGCGCAACGCTGGCAGCCCGATCGCGGCACCCAGCGCCGCCTGACGGCCGAAGTGGCCCGTCGCAGCGCGGGGCTGCCGTTCAGCCTCGCCCTCGATCGCGATGCGCAGATCTGCGCCGCCCACGCCGAAGCGCTCGACGCCAGGAGCGCCGCAGCGATCGTCGCCGCCTGCCGTCGCTAACCTCCGGTTAACCATAATCGCGAGCCGGCGATTAACCTTATCTCCTTAATAACCAAGACATTCCCAGTGCGCGATCGAAGGAGCGGGGGGCGTGTCAAGCGTAACGAAACGAGCCATGGCGGCAGGTGCCGCCATGGCGATGGCCATGCTGGCCGCCTGCGACGGCGGCGGTGGCAGCGGCGGTTCTTCCGGCGGACTGGTCTCCGCCCCGCCCAGCCCGGCACCGGCGCCGGTGGTGTCCACCGCGCTCGACGATTCGGTGCGCCTTGCCCAGCAGGCAAGCTTCGGCCCGACAGTCGCGCTGGTCGATCGCATCCGCGCGCTCGGCATCAACGCCTGGCTCGACGAGCAGTTTGCCGCGACCGGCAGTACCTATAGCGACCTCGCGGTCGACGTCCGCGCCGATTCCTGCGCCTCGGGCGACACCGCCTGCTCGACCCAGCGCTTCACCCGCACGCCGGTGGCGATGCGCTTCTATGCCGATGCGATCACCGCGCCGGACCAGCTGCGTCAGCGCGTCGCCTTCGCGCTCTCGCAGATGATCGTCGCCTCGGAAGCGGGCGTGCGCTCGACCGCAGGCATCGCCGCCTTCAACCAGCTGTTCCTCACTGGCGCCTTCGGCAATTATCGCGACCTGCTGCTCGGGGTGACGCTCAACGCCTATATGGGCGACTATCTCGACATGGCGGACAGCCGCAAGGGCACGCCGTCCGAGAATTACGCCCGCGAGTTCCTCCAGCTGTTCACCATGGGGCCGGACCGGCTGGACATGGACGGCAGCATCCAGCGCGACGCGAGCGGCGGGCCGATCCCCAACTACACCGCCGACGATATCCGCGACATCGCCCGCGCGCTGACCGGCTGGACCTATGCCAGGGTCGGCAGCGCCGCGGCAAACGACGGCCAGGCGGTCGCCTATGCCCAGCCGATGATCCCGGCGCCCGCCCGCTATGACAGCGCGGAGAAGCGCTTCCTCGGCACGGTCGTGCCCGCAGGTGCCTCGCAGCAGGCTAGCGTGACGGCGGTGGTCGACGCCGCGTTCAACAACGCCTCTACGCCGCCCTTCGTGGCGCGGCACCTGATCACCCATCTCGTCACGCCCAACCCCTCGCCTGCCTATATCGGCCGGATTGCGGCGGTGTTCGCCAACAACGGCAGCGGCGTGCGCGGGGACCTGAAGGCCGTGGTCCGCGCGATCCTGACCGATGCCGAGGCACGCGGGCCGCAGCTCTCCACGCCGGGCAAGCTCAAGGAGCCGGTACTGGCGATGACCAGCCTCGCCCGCGCGATCGGCTTCACCACCGACGGCTATGTCTTCCAGGTTCGCGACGGCACTTTCGGCCAGCCGGTGATGCGCGCGCCCTCGGTGTTCAACTTCTACCCGGACGACTTCCCGCTGCCCGGCAGCGCGACGCTGCGCAGCCCTGCCTCGAAGCTGCTGACCAGCGCCAACCAGCTGCGGCTGCACAATCTGGTCTATGACTGGACGGTGAGCGGCGACGCCGGCCGCAGCGAATATGCCGCGGTGACGACGATTGCCGGCACCTCGGGCACCGCCCCGGTCTGGGCCGATTGGGAAGCGCTTGGCGACAATGTCGACGCGATCGCGGACCGCATCGACCTGCTGCTGTTCGCCAAAGGCCTGAGCAAGACCCAGCGCGACGCGCTGAAGGCGGCGGGCACGGCGATCACCAATGCCGATCCCAAGCTGCAGGCCCGCAAGCGGGCACAGATGATGCTCTACATCGCGGCCACCAGCCCGATGTTCCTGGTCGATCGCTGAGGAATTTCCCGATGACGCTTTCCCGTCGCGATTTCGTTCGCCTCACTGCCGGCACCGGCGCGCTCGCAGCACTCGGCCAGTTCGGCCGCACCGCCGCCATCGCCGCGCCCACCGGCAGCTACCGCGCCATGGTCGGCATCTTCCTGTTCGGCGGCAATGACGGCTGGAACATGGTGATCCCCACCGATGCCCGGCACAGCACCTATCTGGCGTCGCGCGGCAGCGTCGGCATCGCGCGTTCCGCGCTGACCCCGCTGACCAACAGCGCCTATGCGCTCCACCCCGCCATGGCCGCGCTGCGGCCGGTGTGGGACGAAGGCTCGCTGGGGCTGGTGCTCAACGCCGGTACGCTGTTCGCGCCGCTGACCAAGGCGACCTACCAGTCGCGCACCGACCTCCGCCCCGCCAACCTGATGAGCCATGCCGACGAGCAGGACCATTGGCAGGGGCTGCGCGCGAAGGAGACCAGCCGCGACGGCTTCCTCGGCCGCATTGCCGACAAGATGCCGGCGGGCTCGCTGCCGCCGGTCATGTCGGTGGCGGGCTCGACCGTCGCGGTGCTCGGCCGCCAGACCACCCCGCTGATCCTGCCGAGCACCGGCGGTCTGCCCGGCCGCAGCGGCTTCACCGCCGGCAGCAGCGCCAAGAACAGCGCGATCACCGCGCTGGGCAGCAATGGCGACGGCAGCGCGATCCTCGACGGCGTCGCCCAGACGCTGACACGCAACTATGACCAGGCGGCGACGGCGAACGGCATCCTCGTCGGCACCGCGCCGACCGACGCCTACTTCGTCAACCCGACGACCGGCGCCGCGCTGACCAGCGATGTCGCGCGGCAGCTGATGGTGGTCGCGCGGATGATCGCGGCGCGCGGCACGCTGGGCCATACGCGGCAGAATTTCCTCGTCAGCCAGGGCGGGTTCGACACCCATGCCGGCCAGGTGCAGACCGGCAATACCGCCGCCGGCCTCCATGCCGGGCTGCTCGGCGACCTCGCCATGGCCATGGCGGGCTTCCACAAGGCGATGGGCTCGCTGGGACTGGCGGGCAACGTCACCAGCTTCACGATGAGCGACTTCGGCCGCACCTATCTAGGCAACGGCCAGGGCGGCACCGACCATGCCTGGGGCAGCAACCATCTGGTGATGGGCGGCGACGTCGCGCCCGGCGCGGTGCTCGGCAGCTATCCCGATCCGGTGCTGGGCGGCGCGGACGACATCACCAAGGAAGGCCGCTTCGTGCCCGGCGTGGCGCAGGAGGAATATCTCGGCGCGATCGCCCGCTGGCACGGCGTCGCCGATGCCGACCTGCCCTATGTCTTCCCCAACTGGTCGACCTGGAGCAGCGCCGGGCGCGGGCCGCTGGCGCTGTTCAAGCCCTGAAGCACGGAGGGAGGCGCACAACGCCCGCCAACGTCCGTCATCCCGGCGGAAGCCGGGATCCATTCGCCTCTACGTCGTGGCAAAAGCCTCGCAGGTGACCCCAATGGATCCCGGCTTTCGCCGGGATGACGCGGGGGGCAGTGGCTCTGCGCAGAACGCGCGTTACCGCTCCTCGTCCGGGTAGGGGCCCTTGCCGCCTTCCTGGATGAACTGGTCGGTGCGCTGGTCGATCACGGTCAGCGGCACCGATCCGAGCTGCAGCATCGCATCGTGCCAGGCGCGGATGTTGAACTTCGGGCCCAGCGCCTTTTCCGCCCGCGCGCGCGCATCAAGAAAGGCCAACTCGCCCATATAATAGCTCAGCGCCTGGCCCGGCCAGGCGATGTAGCGATCCACCTCGGTCTCGATCTCGTGGTTGCTGAGCGCGGTGTTGTCGCGCAGGAACGCCTGGGCCTGTTCGCGGGTCCAGCCCATCGCGTGGATGCCGGTATCGACCACCAGCCGCGCGGCGCGCCACATCTGGTAGCTGAGCATGCCGAACTGGTCGAACGGCGTCTCGTACATCCCCATCTCGACGCCGAGCTTCTCCGAATAGAGCGCCCAGCCCTCGCCATAGGCCGACAGGTACGTGTCGCGGCGGAAGGGCGGCAGCGCCTTGTTCTCGTTGGCCAGCGGCATCTGGAAGGCGTGGCCCGGCGCGCTTTCGTGCAGGGTCAACGCGGTGAGCTGGTAGAAGGGCCGCGACTTGAGATCATAGGTGTTGACCAGATAGACGCCCGGGCCCCCGCGGCCGCCGGTGTAGAAGGGCGCGAGATCGTCGGGTACCGGAATGATCGCGAAGCGGCGGCGCGGCAGGTGACCGAAATATTGCCCGGCCTTGCCGTCGAACTGCTTGGCCGCCCAGGCGGCGTGGTAGAGCAGCTCGCGTGGGGTCTTGGCGTAGAATTGCGGATCGGTGCGCAGGAAGTTCAGGAAGGCCGGCAGGTCGCCATTGAACTTGGCCTCGGCTTTCACCGTCATCATCTCGGCGCGGATCTTGGCCACTTCGCGCAGGCCGACGGCGTGGACCTGCTCGGCCGTCATGTCGCGCGTCACATATTCGCGGATCTTCGAGCGGTAATAGGCCTGACCGTCGGGTAGCGTCGTCGCCGCCAGCTCGGTGCGGGCGCCGGGGATGTACTCGGTGCGGAGGAAGGTGAGCAGCTTCTGGTGCGCGGGCACCACCGCCTCGCGGATCGCCGCGGCACCTTCGCGGCGCAGTTCGGCCTGTACCGCCGCGGGGATGGCACCCGGAAACTTCTTAAACGGCGTGTAGAATAGATTCTCTTCGAACGGCGCGTCGACCACCTGCGCCACGCCGATGTCGCGGCCGGTCAGCGTCACCTTGGGCGGGGTGAAGCCGCGCGCGAGGCCGGCGCGCATGTTGGCGATGTTCTGGTCGAAATAGCGCGGCATGTCGCGCAGCGTCTTGATGTAGGCGCGGTACTGGTCCTCGCGGACGAAGGCATCGCGCGCCGAACCGGCGATGTCGCTCCAGAAGCTGCTGTCCGAGTTGAGCGGCTTCTCATAGTCGCGAAAGCGCTGGGCGGCGAGCAGTGCGTCGATCTGCCCCTTGTAGACCAGATAGTCGATCCGCCCCTTGGCGCTGAGCTTCGCCGGATCGATCGCGGCGAGCGCCTGCGCGGTCGCGGTCCAGCGCGCCAGCCGCGCCGCCTGCGCCGCCGGGCCGACATCGGGCAGGCCCCCCTTTGCCGCCGGACTGTCCTCGCCCGGGCCCTGCTGGTCGACCCGCCATTTGTACTCGCTGTCGATCAGCGCCTTGAGCCGGGCATCGGCGCCGACCGGCTTGGGCGCGGGTACGGCAGCGGTAGCGAGCAGGGCGGCGGTGAGGAGGAGGATGGGCTTCATGACGTAAGGCTCGCTTCCAGCGCTAGAATGTCGGCATAGAGCTTGTCGGGGATGCGTACCCCCTCGGCAAGGCTGCGGGTGCGGGCGGCATAGCGGCGCGACGAGGGCAGCCGCGCGCCTTGCGCCGCGATACTGTCGAACATCGTCTCGGCGCGGGCGAGATGCTCGAGCACCGCATCGCCCAGGAAACCCGCCGGATCGATCGCGACGATCAGCTCGCCGCCGAGCGGGGAGGCCCCGGCGCCACCGTCCGCGGCGATCGATTCCGCGCTGGTCAGGTCGCCGATCAGCGGCCCGGCAACGAGCTCGACCATCGCCGCCAGCGCCGATCCCTTGTGTCCGCCGAAGGTGCGCATCGCCCCGTCGAGGATCGCGGCGGGATCGCTGGTCGGGCGGCCCTCGGCGTCGATGCCCCAATCCTCGGGCACGGCCTTGCCGGCGCGGCGATGGAGCTCAATCTCGCCGCGCGCGACCATGCTGGTGGCAAAGTCGAAGACGAAGGGCGGCGCGGGCGCCGGGCGCGGCCAGCCGAACGCGATGGGGTTGGTGCCGAATACCGGGCGCGTGCCGCCGGCAGGGGCGACCCAGGCATGGCTGGGGGTGAACGCCAGCGCGACAAGTCCCTCTTCGGCCAGCGCCTCCACCTCGGGCCAGAGCGCGGCGAAATGGACGACATTGTTGAGCGCCAGTGCGGCGATGCCAAAGGCGCGCGCCTTGGCGATCAGCGCGGGCTTGCCGACCGCGAACGCCAGCTGCGCGAACCCGCCCCCGCCGTCGACCCGCGCCAGCGCCCGGGCAGGCTCGGAGAGCAGCGGCACCGCATCGCGCACCACCTTGCCCTTGGCGATGGTGTTGGCCGCGACGAGCAGCCGGTAGATGCCGTGCGAGGCGCAGCCGTCGCGCTCGCCCGCGACCATCGTCTCGGCGACCGCAGCGGCATGATCCTCGGCGAGGCCCGCGGCGCGCAACACCCGGCGGGCGAGCGCGCGCACCTCGTCCAGCGTCAGCGCGACGTCGCTCACGGCTTGGCGGTGAGCAGCACGACGCCGAACACGGGGCCGGCGGTGTTGCCGTCGTGCGGCACGAAGCGGACGCGGACGCTCTTCTTGCCCTTGGTCAGCGCCTCGGGGAGCTTGTAGGTAACGTCGAAGAACTTGCCCGGCGCATCCTTCTCGCCGAGGTGCTGGGTCGCGATCTTCTGGCCGTCGACGAGGATATCGAAGTCGCGATCGCGCTCGCCGCCCCAATAGGTCGCCTGGAGGAGCAGCGGGCCGTCCTTCACCTTCATCGTGAAGTCGAACCAGCTGCCGGTACGCGCGTCGCGCCCCTGTCGCCCGCGATAGGCGACCGGATACGACGCGCCCTCGGTGCGCAGGTCATGGTCGCGCTCGGGCTGCATCTCGCCGAGATGCATCACGTCGACCGAGCGGGCGGCGACGTCCTTCAGTCGCGCCTGTTCGGCGAGGAAGGCGGCTTCCTCGTCCTTCCACTGCGCCTCGCTGAAGCGCTTGAAATAGACCGCGCTGCGGCGATCATATTGGCGATAGAAGGGCACGAAGCGCAGGTCGCCGGGACGCACCACGCCGCGCGTCTGGAAGATCGCCGACTCGGCGGTCGGCGCGAAGCTCGCGAGTAGGTCCTGCCCGACCAGCGCCGGATCGGCACCCGTCCACGGCGTCGCCGCGGCGCCAAGGTCGCCCGCCAGCACGATCGGGCCGCGCAGCACCGCGACGACGCTGTCGTCGCCCGGCGTGGCTTCGAGGCGCAGGTCCATCGGCAGCGTGATCGCCAGCGTGTCGCCCGCCTTCCAGCTGCGCGACACCAGCGCATAGCCGCGCTCGAACCGGGCACCGGCGGGCGCGCCGTTTACGGTGACGATCGCCTTGCCCGCCGCCCAGCCCGGCACGCGCAGCGCCACGGTGAAGCGCCCGGCCCGCGCCAGCCGTGCGAGCTTCAGCGTCGCGGTTCCCTCGAACGGATAGGCGGTATCGAGCACGAACTGCGCGCCCTTCGCCTTCCAGTCGATCGTCGCGGGGATGTAGAGGTTGACCAGGAAGGCGCCTTCGCCCTGCCAGAACGCCGCCTCGCCATGCTTGGCATGGCTCTCCATTCCCGAGCCGACACAGCACCAGAATTCCTCGGCCTCGGGCCCGGCGAACTCGCGCTTGGTGCCGCTCATCAGCGGGGTCATGTACGTGAAGCCGCCGGTCTTCGGGTCCTGCTGCGCCATCACGTGGTTGAGGTGCGCGCGCTCGTAGAAGTCGAACAGCGCGCCGTCGGGCTGCCAGGCATAGAGATGGCTGGTCAGCTTGAGCATGTTGTAGGTGTTGCAATGCTCGCAGGTCTGCTCGGTGATGTGCTGGGCGATGCTGTCGGGTGCCGCGAAATATTCGCGATCGGCATTGCCGCCGATGACGTAGCTGTGATGCTGCGTCACCCGTTCCCAGAAGAAGCGCGCGGCCTTGGCATCCCCCGCATCGCCGGTCAGCTCGTGGATGCGCGCCAGCCCGATCAGCTTGGGCACCTGGGTGTTGGCGTGGAAATTGGCGAGCTTGTCCTCGCCCGCCTTGAGCGGATCGAGCACGCGATCGTCGTAGAGCCGCTTGGCCACCACCATCCAGCGCGCGTCGCGGGTGCGGGCATAGAGCTCGGCGAAACTCTCGTTGAGCCCACCATATTCGCAGCCCAGCATCTGATGCATCTGCGCGTCGTTCAGTGCTGCGAACACCTTCTCGAAATAGCCGGCCAGCCCGAGCGTTACCTGCAGCGCCTGGGCATTGTTCCAGCCGGCATGGACGTCGAGCAACCCGGCGAACAGCTTGTGCACCGTGTAGAGCGGCGACCAGGAGCCGTTGAGATCGAACCCGCCCGACTTGATCTCGCCGCGCATGATCTCCTGGAAGATCACTTCGCCGTCGCTGATCTTGCCGTCGCGCTTGCGCCCGAGCGCGCCGACATAGCCGGTGCCGCGTTTCGCCTGCGCCTCGGCCAGCTCGGCGACGATATAGTCGGCGCGGCGGCGGAGTTCGGGTTCGCCGGTCTGCTGCCAGCTGAGCACCAGCGCCGAGAGATAATGGCCGAGCGTATGGCCGGCGATCGTGTCGCTCTCCCATCCGCCATAGAGTGCGCCCTTGGGCTGCAGCCCGGCATAGAGGCGGAAATTGTGGAGCAGGCGATCGGGATCGAGCCGGAGCAGATAGCGCTGGTTGACCTGCACCGCCGTGGCATAGTCGGAGGGTGCCAGCTTGATCGCGGTAAGCGGCAGCGGGTCGAGTTTCTGCGGTAGCGCGGCCGCCTCCGCCGCGCGCGCAACAGCTGGGGCGGCACCTGCGCCCGCCACGAGCAAGGCGCTTCCGGCACCTGCCAGCATTTCCCGTCGCGTACGCCGCATCGCTCGTTCCCCTCAGTAATCGTATACGATCTACGGAGGCATGGTCAGCGGGTCAAGCGCTTAGCGCTACGGCATCATATACCGTATAACATTCTTGACCCGATTGCCGCGGCATGGTCTACCCACGCGCAAGGGGGAATACCGAATGCTTGTACCAGCTCGGCTCGGCAGGACCAGCGCCTTGGCAGCATGGGCGCTGCTCGCGCCTTGCCTGGCAGCGGCGCAGACCGACGCGCCGATCGAGGCCCGCTATGCCGCAGCCGACCGCTATCTGGGTGACGGGCTCGCCAAGCTGATCGTCGATCGCAGCCTGCGTGCGGGCTTCACCACCGACAGCGCCGGGATCGTCTATCGCCATGGTCCAGAAGGCGCGCGGACCGTTGCCTATTACGACCTCGCCACCAGCCAGTCGCGCCCGATCGCCCCGGAAGCGGCGATTGCCGCGGCGCTCGCCAAGGCGCTCGACAAGCCGGTCAAGCCCGCCGCGCTGCCGATCGAGGACGCGAAGCTCGAGGGCGGCGCGCTGCAGTTCAGCGCGTTCGACAAGCGCTGGACCTGGGCCGCCGACGGCACGCTCGCGCCCGCCGCAAAGGGTGCGGCGGACGGCGAGGACGCGCTCTCGCCAGACGGCCGCTTCCGCATCGTCTCGCGCGACTTCAACCTCTACGCCGTCGAGTTGGCGAGCGGCCGCGAAGTCGCGCTGACCAAGGACGGCACCCGCGACCAGCCCTATGGCCGCGGCATCCCCGTGCTCGCCGACATCCTCGCCCAGGGGACCGAGGACCCGACCATGCCGGTCTCGGTCCGCTGGTCGCCGGACAGCAAGCGCATCCTGACCTGGCGGCTCGACGCGCGCGACGTGATCCGGCTGGGCATCGTCCAGGCGACGCCGCCGGGCAGCCTCTACCCGCGCACCTTCCGCTACATCTATCCGCTTGCCGGCGCCGAGAAGCTGCCCCAGGCGACCCGGCTGGTGATCGACGTCGAGCAGGCGCTGCGTCGTCGCAAGGCGCGGCTGGTCCCTCTCGCTGTCCCCAGCGAGTCGCTGCTCTACCCCTATGATCCGGACATGGCCTGGGTGAACGGCCAGGTACGCGCGCAATGGACCGAGCGCGGCTACAAGCAGCTCGTCGTCTACAAGGCCGATCCCGAAACAGGCGCGGCGACGGTGGTCGCCCGCGAGGCGCTGACGCCCAGTGTCTCGGTGGTGTCGAGCTCGCTCCAGCCCGCGCCCGAGCTGGGCGGCGAGCTCGTCGTCTCCGAACGCAGCGGCTGGGCGCAGCTCTATCTCGTCCGCCCCGATGCGCCCGAGGGCGGCATCCCGCTCACCCGCGGCGAGTGGGACGTGATCGGCGTCGACCATGTCGATGCGGCGGCGGGCGCGATCCTGGTGCGCGGGGTCGGCCGCGAGCCCGATCGCAATCCCTATTATACCGCACTCTACCGGATCGGCACGCACGGCGAGCAGCCGCTGCTGCTGACGCCCGAGCCGATGCAGCATGACGTGCAGGTGGCGCCGGACGGCAAGACCTTCCTCGACGTGCTCTCGACGCCCACGCAGCCGAGCCGCACCGTGCTGCGCAGCGCGACCGACGGCCGCATCCTCGCCGAGCTCGGCCATGCCGATCCCACGGCGCTGCTCGCCAGCGGCTATCGCATGCCCGAGCCGTTCCAGGGCGTCGCGGCGGACGGCAAGACGCCGATCTACGGCATGATCTACCGCCCCGCGCGCTTCGACCCGAACCGCCGCTACCCGGTGATCGACAATGTCTATACCGGCCCGACGACCACCCAGGTGCCGACCAGCTGGACCGCTACGGTGGGCGCGGCAGGCTCCAGCGTCGCCCAGCTCGGCGCGATCGTGGTGATGATCGACGGCCGCGGCACCTCGCGGCGGGGGCGCGCCTTCCGCATGCACGCCTATCAGAATCTGGGCGAGGTCGGGCTCGACGACCATATCGCGCTGATCCGCCAGATGGCCGAGCGCTACCCAGAATTCGACCTGTCGCGCGTCGGCGTGTTCGGCGGTTCTGCCGGCGGCTATGACGCCGCGCGGTTCGTGATCCGCCGCCCCGGCTTCTTCAAGGTCGGCGTCGCCTCCTCGGGCAACCACGACCTGCGGCTAGACAAGGCCTGGTGGCCCGAGACCACCATGGGCGCCGCCAGCACCAATGACTGGGCGCGCAACTCGAACATGGTCGCCGCCCCCAATCTCGGCAGCCACCTGCTGCTGATCCACGGCGACATCGACGACAATGTGCCGGTGACCGAAAGCTTCCAGCTCGCCACCGCGCTGATCTGGGCGGGCCGCGATGTAGACATGGTGGTGCTGCCCAACACCACCCATGCGGTCTACCAGCCCTTCTTCTGGCGCAAGTTCCGCGACTATTTCGTGCAGCACCTGCTCGGCGAGGCGCCCCCCGCCGATATCGGTTTCGACACGCCTGCCTGGCGCGAACAGCTGCCGCTGCTGCGTCCCGAGAAATGAGGTCCCCGATGCGTGCCCCCCATCTGCTCCTCGCCGCCGCCGCGCTCGCCGGGGTGAGCAGCCTGCCCTTCGCCGCCCCGCTGCTTGCGCAGGAAAGGGCGGCGAAACCCGTCTATCCGCCGATCCGCACCACGCCGGTGCGGGTAGGCGCCTTCCTGCTCGAACTGCGCAGCGACACCGGCACGCTCGCCCGGCTGTCGCCCGCCGCCGATCCGGCGTTCGACTTCGTCCCCGGCGGCCGCGAGGCGGAGCGGCAGGGCGATGGCTTCAACCATATCGGCGATCTCAACCTTCGCCTGCGCACCGCGGGCGGCGCATGGCAGGACTTCGCCTCGTCGCGCGCCCGCAAGCCGATCAAACCCCTCCCCCTCACCCCCGGCGTTTTTGCCGCGGCGGACATCACCGCGAGCATGGGCGAGGGGCTGCCGCTGCGCATCGAGCGGCGCTGGGTGGATTCCGCCGGTGTGCCGGTGCTGCGCTTCCGCATCGTCAACACCTCCGCCGCGCCAGTTGAGATCGGCGGGCTCGGCATGCCGATGGTGTTCGACAACACCATTCGCGACCGTACGCTGGAGACCGCGCACGCCCAGGCGAGTTTCGTCGATCCCTATATCGGCCGCGATGCCGGCTATCTTCAGGTCACAAGGCTGAACGGCAAGGGCCCGGCGCTGCTGGTGCTCCCCGACGGACGCACGCCGCTGGAGAATTACGCCCCGCTCAAGAACCCGAACGAGCCCGGCGCGATCTTCACCGACAAGAGCCCGCGCAGCCAGGTCTCAGAAGGCTTTTACGACTGGACGGTCGCCTCCAAGGGGTTCGTCGAGCAGGAATGGCGCAAGGCGGGCGAGCAGTGGAACCCGCCGACCAGCTTCACCCTCGCGCCGGGTGAAGCCCGCGACGTGGGCGTGCGGCTGGTGCAGGCGCCGTCGATCCGCGGCATCCAGTCCACCCTCGTCGCGCAGGGAAGGCCGGTGGCGCTGGGCGTGCCCGGCTATGTCGTGCCGAACGACCTCGAAGCGTCGCTCTTTCTGAAATACGCCCAGCCTGTCGCCAAACTGGACGTCTCCCCTGCCGGGGCGATGACGGTGACGGCGGCGGGCGTCGTGAGCGGCTGGCGGCGCTATGCGGTACGGAGCACCGGCTGGGGCCGTGCGCGCGTCACCATCACCTATGCCGATGGCAGCGTGCAGACGGTCCAGTATTTCGTGACCAAGCCGCTCGAGCAGACCATGGCCGATCTTGGCCGCTTCGCCACGACGCAGCAATGGTTCGACGATCCCAAGGACCCGTTCGGCCGTGCCCCCGCGATCCTCAGCTACGACCATGAAGCGGGCAAGATCCTCACCCAGGAGCCGCGCGTCTGGATCGCCGGCATGAGCGACGAGGGCGGCGCCGGCGGCTGGATCGCGGCGATCATGAAGCAGCTCGACAATCCAGACCCGGCCGAGGTCGAGAAGCTGGAGACGCTGGTCGACAAGACGATCTTCGGCAAGCTGCAGATCGCCAGCGGCGAGCATATCGGGGGGGTCAAGAAGAGCCTGTTCTACTACGACCCCGCCGCCTTCCCCGGCTTTTACGACCCCGCTGCGAACTGGAAGACCTGGACGAGCTGGTCGAAGAAGGATGCCGACGATCTCGGGCGCTCGTTCAACTACCCGCATGTCGCGCTCGGCTATTGGACGCTGTATCGGCTGGCGCGCAACCATCCGGGGCTGGTCACCCATCATGACTGGCGCTGGTATCTCGACCATGCCCGGATGACGATCGTCGCGATGATGCGCGATGCGCCCTATTACACCCAGTTCGGGCAGATGGAGGGCGAGGTCTTCGTCGACATCCTCGAGGATCTCCAGCGCGAGGGGATCGCCGACGGCGCCGCGCAGATCGAGGCGCTGATGAAGAGCCGCGCCGATCACTGGGCGAGCCTCGCCTATCCCTTCGGCAGCGAGATGGCGTGGGATTCGACCGGCCAGCCCGAGGTCTATTCCTGGATGCGCTATTTCGGCCATCCCAAGCAGGCCGCCGAGACGGTGGAAGTGATCCTCGGCTATGATCCGCTGATCCCGCACTGGGGCTATAACGGCAATGCCCGGCGCTATTGGGACTTCCTCTATGGCGGCAAATATCCGCGGATCGAGCGCCAGATCCACCATTACGGCTCGACCAACAACGCGCTGCCGCTGTTCGAGGCATTCCGTGCCAACCCTGCCGACCTGCACCTGCTGCGCGTCGCCTATGGCGGACTGATGGGCGGCATCACCAATATCGATCGCGACGGCTTCGGCTCGGCGGCGTTCCACAGCTGGCCGGACCGGATGGCGTGGGATCCGTATAGCGGCGACTATGGCTCGGGCTATTTCGCCCATGCGTACGGCGCCGCGACCTATCTGGTGAAGGACCCGGTATTCGGCTGGCTCGGCTATGGCGGCAATGTCCGCGTCGCCGCCGACGCGGTGACGGTTGCGCCCAGGGACGGTGCGCGCAGCCGGCTGTTCGTCGCGCCCGCCGGCCTGTGGATCACGCTCGAGGCGGGCAAGATCGCCCAGGCACGCTATGTGCCCGCGACCGGCGTGATGACGCTCACCCTCGACCCGCGCAGCGCGATGACGCCGCAGGCGCTGGTGCGGGTGGAGAAGACCATCGGCGGCCGCGGCTACCGCGTCGAAGGCGGCACGCCGGCGCGGGGCGCCACCACGCTGCCGCTCGGCGCGGGACCGACCGAGGTACGGCTGGTGCCCCGTGCCGGCTGACCGCGCTCAGGCCGGATCGATCGCGAGCAGCAGCCGGGTTTCGCCCGTCCCCAGGATCGGCGGCGAGCGGTGGAGGATCGCCGGTGTGTCGGTCGCAAGGCGCCCCTTGAAGATGGCGACATCGCCGGTCTGCAACTGGCGGATCGGCGTGTCCGCCACGTCGGGACCATAGCGCCACTGGGTGCCCTGCCCGACCAGCGTGCAGAGCAGCCGCGCCGCGACATAGTCGGCGTGGAACTTGCGGCAGGCGTCGGTCTCGATCACCTCCAGCCGCACCGTCACCGCATCGAGCGTCAGCGCGCCTGCGAAATGCCGCGCCAGGCCGACGATCTCGTCGCACAACGCGGTGCCCCGCGCGCCATAGGGATAGCCCGCAGCTGCCAGTGCATCGGCGATGGTCACCGACAGCACCTCGACGCGACTGGTGAGCTCGCAATCGTCGATTGCGCTCCAGTCGAGGCTGCCCAGCCAGTCGAGCGCCTCAGGGAAGCGCCGATGCCAGACGGCGAGATGCACATAGGGCTGCGCGGCGGTTGCCAGCACGGCGGGCTCGCACCGTTCGATGGCAAGCGCCGGGGCAACCGCCTCCTGGCCCGGAACGTCCAACGCCAATCTCGCCTGCGCCACCATCTTCTTGCCCTTGCATGATACACTGTATCATTCCCTTGCCGCGATCGGAGCGCGGCGCAAGCGGGGGTGCGACGAACGGAGGTGACGGCGGCGATCAGAAGCGCGAGAGGGTGAACCGGTCCACGTCGAGCGCCCCGCCGGCGGTGCCTGGGTTGAAGCAGGACAGCGCGAATTGCACGCCCTGGAAGGTGCCGGTCCGCCAGTCATATACCAAAGGCACCGTGCCCCCGAGGGGCGTGAAGCTGCGGCCGTCCTCGCTGTACGAGAGCAGCGCGGTTGCCGCGGTGAAGTCCATCTCGGTACGCAGCCACAGCCGCGGTACCTTGGTGGGGATCGCGGCGACGCGGATCTCGGTCTTCGGTCCCGCGGTGGTGGACTCGGTCACCCGCATCGACAGCGCGCGGCTGCCGTCGGGCTGGCCGACCACGGCGATCGCCGCGCTGTACTTGCCGAAGGTGCCGAAGCCACACACGTCGCCCGGCCGGATGCCCGCGGGATCGACTTGGACCTCTGCGCGCGAGCGTGGCGCCTGCCCCTTCTGGACCAGCGTGTTGCGCGCCCACCAGAGCTGGTCGGCCGGCACCGCGCGCAGCCGCAGCCAGCCGCGCCGAGCGGTGAGCGACCAATAGGGATCGAGCGGATTGTGGTTCCACTGCCATTGCCGGCCGAGCGTCGGCGCGGTGAAGTCGTCCGAGGCGGGCGGCTCGGTGAAACGGCCGCCCGGGATCGGCTTGCGCGCCCGATCGGGCACGCGGCCGGGCTGCTCAGGCGTGCCCCAGACCGGCCAGCCGTCCTGCCAGAAGACCGGGCTGATGTTGGTGACCCGGCCGATCGGCCCGGAGTCGCGCATCACGAAGCCGACATCCGTGCCATCCGCCAGATCGACCAGCGCGCCCTGATGCCCGCCCGTCGTGTCGTCGATCTGCGGCTTGGTCTCCCACGGGCCGTCGAGGCTGCGGGCGCGGGAGACGGTGAGCGCCAGCTTGTTGGGGATCGAATTGAACAGATAATACCAGCCGTTCCGCTTGAGCAGCTTCGATCCCTCGGCGCCTTTGTTGTAATAGATCTCGCGGCTGGAGGTGATCTTCGAGGCGGTCTTGTCGAGCGTGTGCAGCGTGATCGTGCCGTTGGTGCCGATCGAGGTCGCAAGATACACCTGGCCATCGTCGTCAAAGAACAGCGCCGGATCGAACGCGGCGCGGTCGAGCTCGGCATAGGTCCAGGGGCCGCGGGGATCCCGCGCGCGGTAGATCCGCGTATGCTGTCGGATCGGGGTCACCGCCAGATAGTAGATGCCGGCATGGTAGCGCAGGCTCGGCGCATAGACGCCGGCGCGATAGGAACCGCCATCCTTGAGGTCGAACTCGGCGGCGCCGGTCAGCTTCGGGAGGACATGGCTGAGGATGTCCCAGTTCACCAGGTCGCGCGAATGGAGGATGGTGAGGCCCGGCACATTGGCGAAGGTAGTGCTGGCGAAATAGAAGTCCTTGCCCACCCGGATGATGTCGGGATCGGGATAATCCGCGTTGAGCGGCGGGTTGCGATAGGTCCCGTCGCCCTGGTCCGAGCGCCAGACCTGGGCGGAAGCCATGGCGGGCAGCAGCAGGGCTGCCGCGATAAGTGCGCCCCGCATCACTGCGCCATCGGCCCGATGATCGTGCCGACGAACCCGCCCGCCTCGTGGGTGCTGAGGAAGCGGACGTCGAGATCGCGCTTGAGCGTGCCTTTTGTCGCGCCGCTCGCATAATCGAACGCCATGGTGCCGCCGGTGATCCGCAGCGTCAGCGTGACCGGCGCGGTGCCGGGCAACGGGGTCGAGGCGACCATCTGCTCGTCGCCCTTGGCGCGGGTGTAGAGCGCCAGCGTCCGCGTGCCGCCGCTGTTGGTGAGGCCGTAGAAGAGATAGTGGAGGTCGCTCTGCACCGCTGCGAGGCCCGCACGCTCGTCGGGCTTGGTCGGGGCATAGCGCACCGTCACGCTGACGGTGGCGTTGGCATGCTGCTGGCGGCGACCGACAAAGCCGGGCACCTGGTTGAGATCGCCGAGCCGTGCGGGCCTTGTGATCACCAGTTCGCCGCGCTCGACCTTGTAGAAAGGCGTCTTGGGGGTGCGGATGCCGATCCATTGCATCGACAGGGTGTTGCCGGCGAAGCGGTCGACATAGCTGAAGCCGCCGCTGGTCGGCAGTGCGGGCGCGGCCTGCGCGGGCAGGTTGGGTGCCCTGGCCACCATCGGCACCGGCTTGCCGTGCGGCAGGATCATCGGCCAGCCGTCGGTCCAGGTGACCGGCAGCAGGAAGGTCTCCCGCCCCGTGTTGTAGAAGTCGTCGGCATAGGGCCGCACGCCGAGGAAGGTCGCCCACCAGTCACCCTTCTGGGTCTGCACCAGCGTCGCGTGACCGGTGGAGGTGACCGGGTTCGGGCGGTTGGGATCGAGGTCGCGCTGGGTCAGGATCGGATTGTCCGTGAAGGGCACATAGGGGCCGAGCAGGTCCCTGGAGCGAAACACCACCTGCGAGTGGTTGACGCTGGTCCCGCCCTCGGCGGCGGTCAGATAGTACCAGCCGTCCTTCCTGAAGATGTGCGGCCCCTCGATCCACACCGGCTTCTTGGTGATGTCCACCCCGCCGTTGATCAGCTGGGTGCTGGGGCCGACCATCTTGCCTGCGCGCCAGTCATATTCCTGGATCCAGATCGCGCGGTGGCCCTCGTAGCGGGGCGTCTCGTCGGGGGCGCGGTTGTTGACGATATAGGCCTTGTCGCCTTCCCAAGTGATCGAGGGATCGATGCCTTCGAACGGCAGCCAGATCGGATCGGACCAGGGCCCGCGCGGGTCCTTGGCGGTGATCACGAAATTGCCTTTGCAGCTCACGCAGGTGTTGACGATGTAGAAGGTGCCGGCGTGATAGGAAATATCTGGCGCGAACACCGCCTGCGAGGTGCGCATGCCGGTGAAATCGAGCTGGCCCGGCCGGTCGATCGCGTTGGCGATCTGGGTCCAGTGGACCAGATCCTTCGAATGGAAGATCGGCAGCCCGGGATAATGGGCGAAGGACGAAAGGACGAGATAATAGTCCTCGCCGACGCGGGTGACCGAGGGGTCCGGGTAATAGCCCGACAGGATCGGGTTGCGATATTCGCCGGGGCCCGGCTTCGCGGCTTCCATCGCATGACCCGAATAGCGGAAGTCGCTGAACCGGGCGGGCGACTGGGCGAAGGCGGGCATCGCGCTCGCGCCCATCAGCACCGCGGCAGCGGCGATCCTCGAAATCTTCATAGCATCCCCTCGCATCCGCTTCGGCGGCATCGACTTTCCGACCGAGGGGCAGCCCGCGCCGACCTTCGGTAGCGCTACCATATCGCGGCGGACGCGGATGACCAGCCTCCACGTTGCGCCTAGACGCGTGTATAGCAGCCGGAACGCCCGCGGCGCTGTACCGTTCGGCCATCATGGTCTCCCCCACCGATGCCGAGCGCCTGAAGCGCGCCGCCGCTGCCGCTGCGGTGGAGGAAGTGCAGGACGGCATGGTCGTCGGCCTCGGCACCGGCAGCACCGCGGCGCATGTCGTGCAGCTGCTCGCGCCGCGGGTGGCGGCCGGGCTCGACATCACCGCCGTGGCGACCTCGCGCGCCACCGACGCTGCCGCACGCGCCGTCGGCATTCGCTTGGTGACCCCGGACGCGCTCGGCGCGATCGACCTGTGCATCGACGGCGTCGACGAGATCGACTCCCGGCTCCGCGCGATCAAGGGCGGCGGGGGCGCGATGCTGCTCGAGAAGATCGTCGCCACGCTCGCCCGCCGCAACATCGCCATTGCCGATGGCTCGAAGCGGGTCGAGCGGCTGGGCGGCCGTGCGGTCCCGATCGAGATATTGCCGGCCGCGCGGGGGCTCGTCGCTGCGGAAATTGCGCGCCTCGGCGGCGCCGCCGATCTGCGCCTGCGCGACGGGGCCCCGTGGGTGACCGACTGGGGGCATCACATTCTCGACGCACAGTTTCCGAACATCACCGATGCCACCGCCCTCGCCCGCGCCCTCTCGGCCATCCCCGGCGCGCTCGGCCACGGCCTGTTCCTCACCGAGATCGACGCGCTCTACGTCGCCGGTAGCGACGGAGTGAGCCGCCAGGAGCGCCCGATAGATGAATGAGATTGCAGCCATTTGCGAACCCACCCGTTGCATCGCGACGAACGGAGTTGCCTGATCCATGTCCGACCTCGACCAGAACACCCACGAAGACGGCTCGCCCGATCGCCTCGCGATCGACACCATCCGCACGCTCAGCATGGACGCGGTGCAGAAGGCGAACAGCGGCCACCCCGGCACGCCGATGGCGCTGGCGCCGGTGGTGCACACGCTGTGGAGCCAGTTCCTCCGCTACGATCCCGCCGCACCCGACTGGCCCAATCGCGACCGCTTCGTGCTGTCGGTCGGCCATGCCTCGATGCTGCTCTATTCGGTGCTGCACCTCGCCGGCGTCCGCGAGATCGACGCCGACGGCCAGCCGACCGGCAAGCCCGCGGTGAGCCTCGACGACATCAAGCAGTTCCGCCAGCTCTCCTCCAAGACCCCCGGCCATCCCGAATATCGGATGACCACCGGCGTCGAGACCACCACCGGTCCGCTCGGCCAGGGCTGCGGCAATTCGGTGGGCATGGCGATCGCCGAGCGCGCGCTGGCCGCGCGGTACAATCGCGACGGCTTCGACCTGTTCGACCATGACGTCTATGTCCTGTGCGGCGACGGCGACATGATGGAGGGCGTCTCGGGCGAAGCCGCCTCGATCGCCGGGCATCTCAAGCTCTCGAACCTCTGCTGGATCTATGACAGCAACCATATCTCGATCGAGGGCAGCACCGATCTCGCCTTTGACGAGGATGTCGGCCAGCGTTTCCAGGCCTATGGCTGGAACGTCCTCCATGTCGACGACGCCAACGACACCGCAGCGCTCGCCGAGGCGATCGCCACCTTCCGCGCGACCAGCGACGCGCCGACCTTCATCGTCGTCCACTCGGTGATCGGCTGGGGCTCGCCCCGCGCCGGTAGCGAAAAGGCGCATGGCGAGGCGCTGGGCGAGGACAATGTCCGCGCGACGAAGAAGGCCTATGGCTGGCCCGAGGACGCGCAGTTCCTCGTTCCCGAGGGCGTCGCCGAGCGCTTCGGCGGAGCGGTCGCGGATCGCGGCAAGCCGGCGCGCGAGGCATGGGAGCAGCTGTTCGCCCGCTACCGCGAGGCCTTCCCCCAGGAAGCCGCCGAGATCGACGAATTGCGCCGCGGCAAGCTCCACAATGGCTGGCAGCAGGCGATCCCGAGCTTCGACGCCGATGCCAAGGGCCTCGCCTCGCGCGACAGCAGCGGCAAGGTGATCAACGCGGTCGCCCCGCACCTCCCGGCCCTGCTCGGCGGCGCGGCGGACCTGTCGCCCTCGACCAAGACCGACATCAAGGGCGCGGACTCGTTCGAGGCCCATAATTACGGCGGCAAGAACCTGCATTTCGGCGTGCGCGAACATGCGATGGGCTCGATCGCCAACGGCATGGCGCTGAGCTACCTGCGCCCCTACACCGCGACCTTCCTGGTCTTCGCCGATTACATGCGCGCGCCGATCCGGCTGGCGGCGATCATGGAGCTGCCGGTGGTGTTCGTCTTCACCCACGACTCGATCGGCGTCGGCGAGGACGGGCCGACGCACCAGCCGATCGAGCATCTCGCCACGCTGCGCGCGATCCCCGGCCTCGACACGATCCGCCCCGGCGATGCCAACGAAGTCGTCGCCGCCTGGAAGGTGGCGCTCGAACACAGCCAGGAGCCGACCGCGCTGATCCTCTCGCGCCAGGCGATCCCGACGCTCGACCGCAGCAAATATGCCTCGGCCGAGGGCCTTGCGCGCGGCGGCTATGTGCTCGCCGATGTCGAGGGCGGCGATCCGGAGGTGATCCTGATCGGCACCGGCTCCGAACTGCCGATGGTGGTCGACGCGCACGAGCGGCTCACCGCCGAGGGCGTGCGCTCGCGCGTCGTCTCGCTGCCGAGCTGGTATCTGTTCGAGAAGCAGGACCGCGCCTATCGCGAGTCCGTGCTGCCGCCGGAGGTGATGGCGCGTGTTGCGGTCGAGCAAGCCGGGTCGATGGGCTGGGACCGCTATGTCACCAGCAACGGCGCGACGGTCACCATGTCGACCTTCGGCGCCTCCGCGCCGCTCGCCAAGCTCCAGGAGAAATACGGCTTCACCGTTGACAACATCGTGAAGGTCGCGCGCGACGTGATGGAGAAGGTCAAATGAGCGCCGACAGCAAGCTGAAGCAGCTGCACGATGCCGGCCAGGCGGCGTGGCTCGATTTCGTCGACCGCAGTTTTCTTCAGGATGGCGGCCTGCGCAAGCTGATCGAGCAGGACGGCCTGACCGGCGTCACCTCCAACCCGTCGATCTTCGAAAAGGCGATGGGGCATGGCGAGGCCTATGACGCGGGCTTCACGCGCTTCCTCGGCAACGGCGACGCCAGCGTGGCCGATGTGTACGAAAGCCAGGCGATCGCCGATATCAAGGCCGCCGCCGCCGATCTGCGTCCGGTCTATGACCGGCTGGGCGGGCGCGACGGCTATGTCAGCCTGGAAGTCTCGCCCTATCTCGCCAACGGCACCGAGACGACGATCGAGGAAGCGCGGCGGCTCTGGCAACATGTCGACGAGCCCAACCTGATGGTGAAGGTGCCGGGCACCGAGGCGGGCGCTCCCGCGATCCGCCAGCTGATCGAGGACGGGATCAACATCAACGTCACGCTGCTGTTCTCGCAGGAGAGTTATCAGGCAGTCGCCGAGGCGTATCTCGCAGGATTGGAGGCGCGGGTAGCCGCAGGGCAACCGATTGACCGGATCGCGAGCGTTGCCAGTTTCTTCGTCAGCCGGATCGACATCCAGATCGACAAGAAGATCGATGCGCGGGTCGCCGAGGGCGATCCGGAAAGCGCCGCACTCGAGGCGCTGCGCGGCAAGGTCGCCATCGCCAATGCCAAGCTGGCCTATGCTTGGTATCAGGCGATGATCGCCAGCCCGCGCTGGCAGGCGCTGGCCGCCAAGGGCGCGATGCCGCAGCGGCTGCTCTGGGCCTCGACCGGCGTCAAGGATCCCGCCTATCCCGACACGCTGTACATCGACACGCTGATCGGGCCGGACACGGTCAACACCATGCCGCCCAAGACGATGGATGCGTTCCGCAACCATGGCACCGTCGCCGAGACGCTGACCGACGGCCTCGACAAAGCCCGCCACGTCTTGGCGGAAGCCGATCGGCTGGGCCTCGGCCTCGACGACATCACCCGTGCGCTGGTGCTCGACGGCGTGCAGCAGTTCGGCGACGCCGCCGATGCGCTGCTCGGTGCCGTCGCCGCAAAGCGCACCGCGCATCTCGGCAAGCGGCTGAATGGCTTCGAGGCGCAACTGCCCGACGCGTTGGAAAAGGCCGTCGAGGACCGGCTGGCGACGGCCCGTGCCGACGCCTGGTCGCGCCGGCTCTGGGCGGGCGACGCCACGCTGTGGACCGGCGGCGACGAAGCCGAGTGGCTCGGCTGGCTTCCCGCCGCGCGCGGCGAGCAGGTCGACATGGCGGCACTCCGGCAGCTGGCGGAGCAGGCCAAGCATTTCCGAAACGTCGTGCTGCTCGGCATGGGCGGATCGAGCCTCGGGCCGGAGGTGCTCGCCCAGATCCTCGGCAATGCCTCGGGCAGCCCCAGGCTGCACGTGCTCGACACCACCGATCCCGACCAGATCGCCAGCGTCCAGGCGCAGATCGATCCCGCCGAGACGCTGTTCATCGTCTCCTCCAAGTCCGGCTCGACGCTCGAACCCGAGCTGCTGCGCGCCTATTTCTTCGAGGCGAGCGGCCGCAAGGGCGACCATTTCGTCGCGGTCACCGATCCGGGTTCGAAGCTGGAAGCGACGGCCAAGACGGACGGCTTCCACGCCACCTTCCCCGGTGACCCTGCGATCGGCGGTCGCTATTCGGTGCTGTCCGTCTTCGGCATGGTGCCCGCCGCGGCAATGGGCCTCGACGTGGCCGGCTTCTTCGAGGCCACGCAGCCGATGGTCTTTTCCTGCGGCGCCGACGTGCCGCCGGCCGCCAACCCGGGCATCCGCCTCGGCGTGCTGCTCGGCGAGGCAGCCAAGGCCGGGCGCGACAAGCTGACCATCCTCGCCGAATCGCCGCTCGTCCCGCTCGGCGCCTGGCTCGAGCAGCTGCTCGCCGAATCCACGGGCAAGCAGGGCAAGGGGATCGTGCCTGTCGACCTCGAGCCGCTGGGCGCGCCTGAATCCTACGGCAACGACCGCGTGTTCGTGCAGTTCGCGCTCGCCGGGGCCGCGAGCGGTACCGAGTCCGCCGCGCTCGATGCGCTCGCCGCCGCTGGGCATCCGGTCGTGCGGGTCACGCTCGATACCCCGCGGCTGATCGGGCAGGAGTTCTTCCGCTGGGAAATCGCGACCGCCATCGCCGGCGCGGTGATCGGCATCGATCCCTTCGACCAGCCCGATGTCGAGGACGCCAAGGTCGCGACGCGCACGCTGGTCGACGCCTATGAGGCCTCGGGCACGCTCGATCCCGAACAGCCGATCGCCGAGACTGCGGACTTCGCGCTCTATGCGAGCAAGGGCCAGTCGCTCTCCGGCAGCCCCGCCAGCCTGCTCCGCGACCATTTCGCTGCGCTGGTCCCCGGCGACTATGCCGGCTTCCTCGCCTATATCGAGCGCAACGATGCCGACACGGCGGCGCTCACCGCCATGCGCATTGCGGTGCGCGATGCGAAGCGGGTGGCGACCGTCGCCGGCTTCGGCCCGCGCTTTCTCCACTCGACCGGACAGGCCTACAAGGGCGGCCCGGCGGGCGGCGTGTTTCTTACCATCACGCGCGAGCCCGATCCGGACCTCGCCGTGCCGGGCCGCAAGGCAAGCTTCGGCACGGTCCAGATCGCCCAGGCACGCGGCGATACCGACGTGCTCGCCGAACGCGGCCGCCGCGTGCTGCGCGTGCATTTGAAACGGGGCGGCGGCGGGCTACAGGCCCTGGTATCGGCCGTGCTTGCGGCTCTCTGAAGATAACGGAAGGAATACAGCGGATGCGTCTTGCAATGATCGGCCTCGGCCGCATGGGTGCGGGGATCGGACGGCGGCTGATGGAGCACGGCCATGAGATCGTGGCGTTCGACCGGAGCACCGATGCGGTGGAGGCGATGGCCAAGGACGGTGCTACGCCCGCCGGCTCGCTCGAGGACGTGGTTGCCAAGATGAGCGCACCGCGCATCTTCTGGGTGATGCTCCCCGCCGGCGAGCCGACCGAGAGCACGGTGGAAGCGCTGATGGCCGCCGCCGAGCCCGGCGACATCATCATCGACGGCGGCAACAGCTTCTACAAGGACGACATCCGCCGCGCCAAGGTCGCCGCCGAGCGCCAGCTCCATTATGTCGATGTCGGGACCTCGGGCGGCGTGTGGGGGCTGCAGCGCGGCTTCTGCATGATGATCGGCGGCGAAAAGGACGCGGTCGAGCTGCTCAATCCGATCTTCGACGCGCTCGCGCCGGGCATCGGTACGATCGCGCGCACGCCCGAGCGGGTCGGCCGTGAGGACTGCGATCCGCGGGCCGAAAAGGGCTATATCCATTGCGGCCCGGCCGGGGCCGGTCACTTCGTCAAGATGGTGCACAACGGCATCGAATATGGCCTGATGCAGGCCTATGCCGAAGGCTTCGACGTGCTGCGCAGCAAGGCCTCGGAGAATCTTCCGGAAGACGAGCGCTTCGACCTGCACCTGACCGACATCGCCGAGGTCTGGCGGCGCGGTTCGGTGATCTCGTCCTGGCTGCTCGACCTCTCCGCCTCGGCGCTGGCCAAGGACCATGCCCTCGACGCCTTCAGCGGCAAGGTCGCCGATTCGGGTGAAGGGCGCTGGACGATCGACGCGGCGATGGAAGAAGCCGTGCCGGTCTATGTCCTCTCCGCCGCGCTGTTCGCGCGCTATCGCAGCCGCGTCGAGAACACCTTCGGCGACAAGCTGCTGTCGGCAATGCGCTTCGGCTTTGGCGGGCATGTCGAGATGCCGCAATGAGCGACGCGCCGCCGGCACCCGCCGCGACACTGGTGATCTTCGGGGCGATGGGCGATCTCGCCGGTCGCCTGTTGATGCCGGCGCTGGTCCATCTGGAACGCGACGGGCTGCTCGACGGCGACACGACCTTGCTCGGCATCAGCCATGGCGAGGGCGATGACGACGCGCTGCGCGACAAGCTCGGCGCGTTCATTGAGGGCGACGAGGAGGCCTGGGGCAGCTGGCGGGACCGGATCGCGTACTTGCGCGGCGACTTCGCCGACGATGCGCTGTACGACACGCTGCGGGAGAAGCTGCAGGGCAACGCGGTGTTCTACCTCGCCACCGCGCCGCGCTTCTTCGGCCTGATCGGCGAGAAGCTCGGCTCCAGCGGGCTGCTCGACGAGGCGGACGGCTTCCGCCGGCTCGTCGTCGAGAAGCCGTTCGGCACCGATCTGGAATCGGCGCAAGCGCTCAACGCGCAGCTGCTCTCTCATGCCGACGAGACCCAGATCTACCGGATCGACCATTTCCTCGGCAAGGAGACGGTGCAGAACATCACCGTCGCCCGCTTCGGCAACGCGCTGACCGAAGCGGTGTGGAACAACCGCTATGTCGACCATGTCGAGATCACCGCGGCGGAAACGGTGGCGGTCGGCAGCCGGGGCAAGTTCTACGACGAGACCGGCGCGCTGCGCGACATGGTGCCGAACCATCTCTTCCAGCTGCTCGCACTCGTGGCGATGGAGCCGCCGAACAGCTTCGATGCCGAGGCGGTGCGCTCGGAAAAGGCCAAGGTGATCGCCGCGGTCACGCCGATCCCGCCGGAAGATGCGGTGCGCGGCCGTTATCTGGCGGGCGAGGCGGGCGGCAAGCCGGTACCGGCCTATCGCGACACGCCCGACGTTGCCCCGGACAGCCGCACCGAGACCTATGTGGCGCTCAAGGTCGCGGTGGAAACCTGGCGCTGGCACGGCGTCCCCTTCTACCTCCGCACCGGCAAGGCGATGACCGCGCGCGATACCGAGATCGTCATCCATTTCCGCGAGGTCCCGCGCACGCTGTTCCGCAATACGCCCAACACCGAGCTGCCGCCCAACCGGATGATCCTCCAGATCCAGCCGGGCGAGGCGCTGACGCTGGAAATGGCGGTGAAGCAGCCCGGGCCGCTGGTGAAGATGGTGCCGGCAAGCCTCGCCTTCGCCTATGCCGATGCGTTCGATATCGGCCCCCATACCGGCTATGAGACGCTGCTCTACGACGTGCTGATCGGCGATCAGAGCCTGTTCCAGCGCGCCGACCAGATCGAGGGCGGCTGGCGTGCGGTGCAGCCGCTGCTCGACGCCTGGCGCAGCGGCGAACCCGACGACTATACCGCCGGAAGCACCGGCCCCCAATCCGCCGACGCGCTTCTTGAACGCGACGGCCGCAGCTGGCACGAGATCGCATGAACCTTCGCCTGTTTCTCTCCGACGTTGACGGTACGCTGGTACGGCCCGACAAGAGCCTGGGCGCCCCGGTGGTGGCCGCGATCCAGCGGCTGGTAGCAGCGGGGGTTCCGGTCTCGATCATCAGCGCGCGCCCGCCGAGCGGGCTGCTCTGGATCGCCGAGCGGCTAGGGCTCACCACCCCGATCGGCGCGTTCAACGGCGGCACGATCGTGCGGCCCGACGGCACGGTGCTGTCGGCGACGCATCTCGATCCGGCGGTCGCCGCACGCACGCTCGCGCTGGTCGAACGGCCGGACGTGATCCGCTGGGTGTTCGCCAAGGGGCAATGGCATGCCGATCGGCTCGACGACCATTATACCCCGCGCGAGTGCGTCACCTCCGCGCAGGATCCGGTGGTATGCAGCGATTTCGGCCCGCTGCTCGATGCGATCGACAAGATCGTCGCGGTGTCTTCCGATCACGAGATGCTCGCCGGGCTGGAGGCGGACGTCGCGGCGGCGCTGGGCGACGGGGCAGAGGTCGCGCGCTCGCAGCCTTATTATCTCGACGTGACCGCGCCAAGCGCGAACAAGGGCGACGGCATCGCCGCGCTGGCCGCGACGCTGGACGTGCCGCTGTGCGACGTCGCGGTGATCGGCGACCAGTATAACGACCTGCCGATGTTCCGCCGGGCCGGACTGTCGATCGCGATGGGCCAGGGGCCGGAGGACGTGCGACGGGCGGCGATGCACGTGACCGGTGGCAACGATGCCGATGGCGTCGCCCAGGCGATCGAGACGATCCTGCTGCCGCTTCTGAAGGTCTAGCCGGGGTCCCGTTCAAGGATCGCCAGCGTCGCCGGGTCGCGCGTGCCGCCGAACCAGCGGTCGAGCGCGGCGGCGAACAGCGGGCCGGCGCCCGCGGCCTCGAACAGGGTCAGCGACGAGCGCAGCTTGATCGCGTCGACCTCGCCGAACACCGCCTCGGCGGTGCCGCTGGTCAGGTCCTGCAGCGCCGAGACGCTGTCGCGCAGCCGGGTGCCCAGCACCGGGTGCTCAAGATAGGCGCGCGCCTCCGCCAGCGAGGCAATGGCGTAGCGCTGCGCCATGGCGCTTCTGCCCAGCCCGGCGATCTGCGGGAAGATGAACCACATCCAGTGGCTGCGCTTGGCGCCGCGGCGGATCTCGGCGAGCGCCGTGTCGAAGCTCCCCTCCTGCGCGGCGACGAATCGGTCGAGGTCGTGCGGATCGCTCATTCGCGCCACCCTAATCGGTTTTGCCGCGAAGCGCGCTGAGATATGCGAGGAACATGTCCGCCATCGCATCGGACCAGACGACGATCTCCGCCTCGCTGCGTGGGCTGGCGGAGAAGCTGGCGCCGACCTGGCTCAGCGTCATCTTGATCAGGTCGCCCGCGCAGTTCCGTGCTGCCTCGGGCACGTCAGGCAAGGCTTCCTCGACGAACGTGCGGTAGATCCGCGCCGCCTCTCCCTTGGCGGCTACGGCCTCGGGGGCGTCGCGATAGAGCGGGGCGGCGTCCGCCAGCGCGGTGCGGACCGCCGCCTCCTCGCATTCGGAGCGAACGAAGGCATGGACCAACTGCCGCATCCGCGCCGGCGGCGGCACGTCGCGTTGCTGGAGGATTCCGGAGAGGAGCGCGGTCGTACGGCGCCATTCGTCGACCTGCAGCCGGAACAGGATTGCCGCCTTGTTGGGGAAATATTGGTAGAGCGAGCCGACGCTCACCCCCGCCCGCTCGGCGACTCGCGCGGTGGTGAAACGCCCCGCGCCCTCGGCCATCAAAACCTGAACAGCGGCCTCGAGCACCGCCTCGATCAACTGGGTCGCGCGCTGCTGCTTGGGGCTTTTCCGCGCGTGAATCGGCGGGGTTCGGGCAGCGGCCATGGGGGTCCTCGGCAATGCGAATAGGCGAAGCTGACGGATTAGTCGTATTTTGGCGGTGCCGGCAAGTTCCCGCCGGCCACCGGAGCACCCCATGACGAATACGCTTACCAGCGCCCCCGTGGCGCCCCTCATCGCGCGCCTGTTTGCCGAGGCCGATGCGCACCGACCCGCGCTCGCGCCTGCCTTTGCGGGGATCGGCGCGGAAGAGCAGCGTCGCCTGATGCGCAGCAAGACGGCCTATACCGAGTTCTACGCCCGGCTCGGCGACTTTGCCCTGCCCGTCTCGCCCGCCGTCGGCACCTTGCTCTACATGCTGGGCCGCGCCACCGAGGCACGCAACATCGTCGAGTTCGGCACCTCGTTCGGCATCTCGACGCTCCACCTCGCCGCAGCGCTGCGCGACAATGGCGGCGGCCGGCTGATCGCCACCGAGTTCGAACCATCCAAGATCGCCCGCGCCAAGGCGAACCTCGCCGAAGCGGGGCTGTCGGATCTCGTCGACTTCCGCGAAGGCGATGCACTGCAGACGCTGGCAGTGGACCTGCCCGAGACGATCGACCTGGTGCTGCTCGACGGCGCCAAGGCGCTCTATGCCGACATTCTCGACCTGCTCGAGCCGCGCCTCCGCCCCGGCGCGATTCTGATCGCCGACAATGTCGATCATTGCCCCGACTATCTCGAACGGGTGGGCAAGGTCGCGGGCGGCTATATGTCGATGCCGTTCAACGACGAGGTCGAGCTGACGATCCGGCTGCGGTGATCCGCGGAAAGGCCTTGCAGTCCAGCCGCTTCGCTGTCGTTATCATGGGCATGCTGGTGTTTCTGGACTTCGAGGCCTCGTCGCTGGGCAAGCGCAGCTACCCGATCGAGGTGGCGTGGGTGTTTGAGGACGGCCGGTCGGAAGCGCATCTCCTCCGCCCCGCCCCCGACTGGGACGACTGGGATCCTGCCGCCGAGGCGATCCACCACATTCCCCGCGCGACCTTGCTGGCAGAAGGGGAAGCACACGACACGGTGGCGCAGCGGATGGTCGAGGTGCTGACCGGCCACGATCTGCTGGCCAGCGCGCCGAGCTGGGACGGCAAGTGGCTGAGCACCCTGCTCCGCGCCGCCGGGCTGCCCCGCCACAGCCTGCGGCTGCGCGACACCGAGGCCGCATGGCGCGAGGCGGCACGCGCGGTGCTGGAACCGCATGTGCCGCCCGCGCTGCTCGATGCGACGGTGAAGGACCTTCTGGTGCACGCCGAGATGCAGGATCGCGACCAGCCCGCCCACCGCGCGCTTGCCGATGCCTTGGAAGAACGCGATCGCTGGCTCGCCGTTCGGGCAGCGGCGGCGGCGCATGTCGCAGGAGACCAAGGATGATCCGTTCGACTCTCCTCGTCGCGGCGGCGCTGTCGGCGATGGCGGCACCCGCCTCGATAGCCAAGCCCCCGCAAGAGACCGTGGATGCCCCGCTCCACGGCCGGCTGGAGGGGCCGTTCGAGCTCCGGTCCCGCGTCTATCCCGGCACGGTGCGGCGCTACTGGGTCTATGTCCCCGCCGGCTATGACCCTGCGCGGCCACCCAATCTGCTGCTGTTCCAGGACGGTCAGCGCGCGACCAACCCCAATGGCTCGCTCAAGGTCCCCGCGGTGCTCGACGCGCTGATCGCGCAGGGTGCCATTCCCCAGACGCTCGGCGTGTTCGTCACCCCAGGCAACCGATCGGCGCACTATCCCGACACGCTCGGCATGCAGAACCCGGACCACCGGGTCGAAGAATATGACGCGCTGTCCGACGCCTATGCCCGGATGACGCTCGACGAGCTGCTCCCCGAAGTCACGCGGCGCTGGCGCTTCTCGGCCGATCCGAAGCGGCGCGCGGTCGGCGGTACCTCCAGCGGAGCGATCGCATCCTGGACACTGGCCTGGCGTCACCCCGAGGCGTTCGGCAACGTGATCAGCTGTATCGGCAGCTACACCTCGATCGGCCTAGCGCTCGACGCCGACGGGCAGCCGCGCACCTATGGCGGCGATATCTACCCGGGGCTGATCCGCAAGAGCGCGATCCGGCCGCTGCGCGTCTTCCTGCAGGACGGCCGCGAGGATCTCGACAACGAGCATGGCAACTGGTTCCTCGCCAACCAGCAGATGCTCAAGAGCCTCGAATGGGCCAATGCGCATGCCGATGCGGAGAAGCGGCCCGGCCCGCGCTACGACGTGCGCCATGCATGGACCGCGGGCGGCCATTCGGACGCCGAGGGCGGCGCGTTGCTGCCCGAGATATTGCGCTGGATCTGGCGCGATCAGCCGGCGGATACGGGCCGCCGCTGAGTGCCGCTAAAGGGGCCCGGCGGTTGCCGAGCCCCTCTTGCCACTTAGAAGCTGCCGCGCAGGATGAACGAGAAGCGACGATCGTTCATGAAGTAGGAGCGCGGCGCCAGGTCCTTCGGATCGCCCGTATAGGCCTGGGTGGTCTTGGTGATCGTGTTCGTCAGGTTCACGCCCTGCACGCCAAGCTTCACATTGTTGGTCAGGTTGACGAACAGCGAAGCGTCGAGCGTCCCCACCGGCTCGTTGAAGATCGAGAAATAGGGGAAGATCACGTCCGATGCGGTCAGCAGGAAGCGCGAGCGCCAGTTATAGGCCGCGCGCACCGAGATGCCGCCCAGTTCATAGAATACCGCCGCGTTGACGTTGTGCTTGGACAGCTGCTCGAGCGGCAGGTTGCCCGACGGGGTCACCGTGGAAACGTTCGAGGGCGAACCGCCGTTCAGGAAGCTGTTGGGCAGGCCCGAGCTGTCGATGAACGTGTAGTTGGCGGAGATGCCGAGCCCCTTCAGCGGACCGGGCAGGAAGTCGTAGGTCTGCTGATAGGCAAGCTCGAACCCCTTGATCTTGCCCGTTCCTTCATAGTTCGCCGGACCGCGGACGAACACGTTCTTGGTCACGTCGTTGCTGGTAAGCGTGCGGTTGGTGACCTGCTGGTAGAAGAAGCCGTCGATCGCCTTGTAGAACCCGTTGAGGGTGAGCGAACCGACCCGGGCGAAATACCATTCGAGGCTGGCGTCGAACTGCCAAGCAGTGGCCGGACGCAGATAGGGGTTGCCCGCGGTCGCCGTCAGCTCGCCGCTCGTGCCGAGGCCGATCGTCAGGAAGTTGCGGATGTTGGCGTTGTCCGGGCGGGTCAGCACCTTCGAACCCGCGAAGCGGAGCAGCAGCTGGTCCGACAGGCCGAACTTCAAGTTCAGGCTGGGCAGGAAGTAGCTGTAGCTGCTCTTGGCGGCGTTGAACGTGTCGAACCCGGCGCCGGCGAACTGCTGCAACTGCGCATAGCCCGACGGCCCGAGCGTGCACACGCCGCCTTGCGGTTGCGGCAGGGTTCCCGGCGGTGCGTTCGGCGGCACTTGCAGCGCACAACGATCGGCATACGGCTCGAGGATGTTGAGCTCCGCCTGGCTCGGCACGCCGATCCGGCCTTCCGAGCGAAGGTTGGTGCGCACCCAGCGCAGACCCACATTGCCCGAGAAGCGGATCCGGCCGAACAGCGTGTCCGACCCGAAGCTGGCCATGCCATAGGCGGCCGTGTCCAGCTGGCTGACCGGCTGGATCTCCGAGGGCAGGTAGGGCGTGCCGGCAACGGCACGCGCGCGCCCGGAGGCCGGCACCCAGGTCGGCGACGCGCCGAGGCCGGTGGCGATCGCCTGCACCGCCTGGAAGTCCTTCACTGCTTGGTCATAGCCACGGATCAGGTCGCCGCCATAATAGAAGGCGCCCGGCGGGGCCGCGGTCTGGCCGCGGAAGAAGTTCGGGAAGTTGTAGCGAGTCATCATGCTCGCCGGCGTGTCCGAGAAATTCACCGGCCGCGAACCCGACCAGGTCTCGCTCAGCATGCCCCAGTTATAGGTGGAGTAACGGACGGTCTGATCACGATCCTGGTAGCGCGCTCCGAACTTCACGCGGCGCAGGAACGAGTCCTCGTCGAACTTGTACTCCAGGTCGCCCTGGAACGCATATTGCGTACCGGTGCTGTCCTCGAAATGGTCCATCGCCGCGCGCCAGAACTGGAAGCGGGGGTCGTTGAAATATTGCGCATCGGTCGCGCTGGCGAGCGCGGCGTTCGGCGTCGACCAGTTATAACCGAGATATTGCGGCTTGTGCGGGGTCACCGACGGGATCTTGCCCGAAATGTCGAGCTCCTGGTCGGCGAAGCTCGACCCGAACACCGAAAAGTCGAGATGCTGCCGATGCGACGTGGCGACCTGGCCATCGAGCGTGACCGTCAGACGATCGGTCAGGTCGGTCTTGAGCCGGAGGCTCCAGTCCTGGTTCAGCGTCTCTTCGCGCGACTGGCGGCGTGCCAGCGACTGCTGCAGGCCGCCGATCGGCACATAGGGCGAGGTGCTCGGATCGCCGCGCCAGCCATTGCTGGTGTTGACGATATAGCCCGACTGGAACAGCCCGTTGGCGTCGTACTGGAAGTCCTGGAACTGGCCGACCGGACATTCGGCGCGCGAGGTTGCCGCGCCGGCGCTGCCATCCGCCGGAATGGTGTTCGGGCCGTTCGAGTTCTGGAGACAGCCTTTCGGATAGGTGGTGTATTCGGCGAGATCGGGCGCGGTTTCGAACGTGTACTCGCTCCATTCCTGCGTGGTGTGCGAGCGGACATATTCGGCGGTCAGTGTAGTGCGGTGATCGATCGATTCGAACTGCGCTGCGAGCGACATGCCGTCGCGCTTGCGATTGAATTCCTGCGTGCGGAACTGCCCGCCCGCCGGGGCCACCCGCGACCCGGCGAAATCGGCGAAGCCGTCCGCACCCGCACCGCCGGCGGTGCCGCAGGGCGCGTTGGTTGCGGGCAGCGTGGTGGTGTTGGCCGACGAGGGTAGCGGGTTGCGGCAGACGAGCGTGCCGTCGGTGTTGGCCGCATTGACCAGCGTGTTGTCACGCGTCTGGTAATTTGCGACCTGGATGCCGTCCGATCGGCTCTTGATCTGCGAAAAGGCGCCGCTGGCGAGCAGGCCGAAGCGACCGATACCGGTATCCCAGGTGTTCGAGATCAGCCCCGAGATCGTCGGCGTCCACTTCTTGCGCATGTCGCCATAATTCGCCTCGAGGCTCATGGCGGCATGGAGGCCGGTGCGATCGAACGGCTTGCGGGTGTTGAGGTTCACCGTGCCGGCGAGCCCGCCTTCGATCATGTCGGCGGTGGTGTTCTTCGCGACGATCACCGAGCCGAGCAGTTCGGAAGGCACGTCGGCAAAGTTGAGCGCCTGGCCGCCGACGCCCGCTGCGAAGGCGGTGCGGCCGTTGAACTCCGAGCGCACGAAGGTGAGGCCGCGCACCGCGACGCCCGAGCCTTCGACCGAGAAGTGATCGGGGTCGTTCGAACCGGCGAAGCGGTTGATCGACACGCCCGGCACGCGCTGCAGCGCTTCGGTGACCGAGCGATCCGGGAGCGAGCCGATGTCCTGCGAGGTGATCGCGTCGACCACCGTATCCGAGTCGCGCTTGATCGACTGGGCGGTGGCAAGACTGGCGCGGATGCCGGTGACGACGATCTGGTCCTGCTGCGCCTCGTCGACCTGCGTCGCGCCGGCCTGCTGATCATCGGTCGCGGTCTGGGCATGGGCGGCGCCCATCATCCCGGCGACGCACAGCGCGGTGACCGACGCACCACGTAAGAAAGATCCGATTTTGTTGATATTGCGCAGACGCGCACGCGATGACGACCGCATGATCCCCTCCTCCGACTTTTTGGTGGCTCGTTGGCCACGACAATGTTGTCAGTATGTACAACAGATCGCCAAGCGCTTGGCAATGCGACCGCTACCATTTTTGGAAATGTTTTCGCAAACACTGTAACCTGGATGCAACGCTCGGCCACATGTCCTCTGGGGCAAGCGCGAAGGAACGTTTGACATAGCGGCGAAAATTGCCGGTAATCGCGCAAAAGCGGGAGGGGATGCAGCGATGACCGGGCAGCCGAGTCTACGCGTCGTGATCGTCGGAGGGGGAACGTCGGGCTGGATGACCGCAGCGGCGCTTGCCCGTTTGTTGCCAGGACGTTGCAGCGTGCACCTCATCGAGTCCGAGGCGATCGGCGTCATCGGCGTCGGCGAGGCGACGCTGCCGCACATCCGCGGGTTCGTCGAAAAGCTCGGCATCCGCGAGGCCGATTTCATGGCCTGGACGCGCGGTACGTTCAAATTGGGTATCGAATTTCGCGACTGGGGAAAGATCGGCGACAGCTATGTCCACCCGTTCGGCACGTTCGGCCGCGGCACGGGCGAGGTCGATTTCCACCATTACTGGACGCGGCTGCGACTGGCGGGCGTCGACGTGCCGCCGCTCGAGCGATTTTCCTATGGCTGCATGCTCGCCCGTGGAAACCGGTTCGACCTGCCTGCGACCGACCCCGCACAGATCGCCTCCACCTATGGCTATGCCTATCAGTTCGACGCGCTGCTGTTCGCCCCCTATCTGCGCGGCATTGCCGAGGGGCTGGGCGCGCGGCGCAGCGAGGGCAAGGTGGTGGAGGTGCTGCGCGACGGCGCAAGCGGCAACATCACCGCCGTCCGGCTGGACGACAGCCAAGTGATCGAAGGCGACCTGTTCGTCGACTGCTCGGGCTTTCGCTCGCTGCTGCTCGGCGAGGCGCTGGCGGAGCCGTTCGAGGACTGGAACCACTGGCTTCCCGCCGATCGCGCCGTGGCGATGCCCTGCCGCACCGCGACTTCGGTGACGCCCTATACCAGCGCGATCGCGATGCCCGCGGGCTGGCGCTGGCGCATCCCGCTGCAACACCGCACCGGCAACGGCTATGTCTATGCCAGCGCCTTCACCTCGGACGAGGCGGCGGCGCAGACGCTGACCGGCGCGGTGGAGGGCGCAGCGCTCGCCGATCCGCGCGTGCTTCGCTTCCGCGCGGGGCGCCGGCGGCGCAGCTGGGTGAAGAATTGCGTCGCGATCGGGCTGGCGAGCGGCTTTCTCGAGCCACTTGAATCGACCAGCATCTATCTGGTCCAGCAGGCCATCACCGCGCTGATCGAGCTGTTTCCCGAAGCGCCCGAAGCGCCGATCGAGCGCGACGAGTTCAACCGGCTGATCGACCTGGAATATGATCGCATCCGCGATTTCCTGATCCTCCACTATCACGCCACCACGCGCACCGACACGGACTTCTGGCAGTACGTCCGCACCATGACCGTGCCGGACAGCCTGGCCGAAAAGATCGAGCTGTTCCGCCGCGCCGGCCGGGTGGTGAAGTATCGCGAGGGCGTGTTCCTCGATGCGAGTTGGATCGCCGTCTATGTCGGCCAGAGCATCCTGCCCGAAGGCTATGATCCCCGCGCCGACACTGCCGATCCGACGGCGCTGCTGCAGGGCATGCGCGCGCTGGAGGCGGAGATCGCCGCGGCCGTCGCGCGGGTGCCCGAGCACCTCCGCTATATCGATCGCTATTGCGCGATGGCGGCGGCGGCATGAGCCTAGCCCAGGTCCTCGTCGTCGGCGGCGGGCTGACCGGCTGGTCGACCGCCGCCGCGCTCAAGCGGCGGGTCCCGACGCTTTCGGTGTCGATCCTGCCGCTCGCGCCCCCGGGCGATGCGCTGGCGGACCGCATCGCCACCACCCTGCCTTCGATCCTCGGCTTCCACGCCGATCTCGGCATCGGGCTCGGCGACGGCGTCGTGCGCACCGGCAGCATCTATCGCCTCGGCACGCTGTATCGCGACTGGGTGGAGGGTCTGCCGGACTATGTTCACGCCCATGGACCGCATGGCGAGCCCGTCGACGGCGTCTCCTTCCACCATCTCTGGGCGCGCGCGGCACGGGACGACGTCGTGGCGCCGTTCGATGCCTTTTCCGCTGCCGCGGCAATGGCGCGCGAAGGACGCTTCGTGCTGCCGGCCGAGGGCGGCATCCTGGGCGCGCATAGCTTCGGCCTCGCGCTCGACGTGCCCCGCTATCTTGGCATGCTCCAGGCGTTCGCCCGGCATGTCGGCGTCCGCACGCTCGACGGCGCCTTGGAGGCGGTCGAGCGTGCGGCCGATGGCAGCGTCGCGGGGGTGGTGCTGACCGACGGGATCCGGGTGACCGCGGATCTGTACTGCGATTGCAGCGGCCCCGCCGCCCGCGTCCACGGCGTGACGGGAAGCGCGCGCGAAAGCTGGCAGGGCTGGCTTCCCTGCGACCGGTTGCTTCTGGAGGAAGCGACGCCGGCCGAGGACGCGGCGCCGATGGAGTGCGTGACCGCCACCGCACAGGGCTGGCGCTGGATGAGCGCCACCCAGCAGGGCGCCGTCTATAGCGCCGCACACAGTCATCGCGAGGATGCGGCGATCCGCTTCGAGGCGGGTGCGACGCTCGAACCCTGGCGGCACAATGTCGTCGCGATCGGCGATGCGGCGGTGACGATCGAGCCGCTCGAATGGGGCAATCTCCATCTCGCGCACAGCGCGATCGACCGGCTGATATCGATGCTGCCCGCCGGTGCGCCGCACCCGCTGGAAGCCGCCGAATATAATCGCCAGGCGCTGGCGGAGGCGCGGCGGGTCCGCGATTTCGTGCTGCTGCACTATGTCACGGCGCGTCGTGCTGGCGGGTTCTGGCACGACGTCACCAGCGCCGAGCCCCCGGACTCGCTCGCCCATACGCTGCGCCTGTTCCGTCAACGCGGTCGCCTGCCCTTCTACGAGGAGGAGACCTTCGATCGCGACGGCTGGCTCTCGGTGCTGTTCGGCCAAGGCGTGCTGCCGCGCCGGATCGATACGCTTGCCGATGCGGTGCCGCCCGCCCGCGCCGCCGAGGCCATGGTCCGCCATCGGGATCGGATCGCCCAGGCGGTTCGCCCCCTCCCCACCCTTGTCGCCTATCGCGCCGCGCAATCGAGGCATTTGCATGAACGAGCATAGCATCCGCGACGTCGTCATCGTCGGCGGCGGCACCGCCGGCTGGATGGCCGCCGCGGCGTTTTCGCGCTTTCTCAACAACGGCTATACCCGCATCACCCTGATCGAATCCGACGAGATCGGCACGGTCGGCGTCGGCGAGGCGACGATCCCGCCGATCCTGCGCTTCAACCAGATGATCGGGCTGGACGAGAACGAGTTTCTTGCGGCGACCGGCGGCACCTTCAAGCTGGGCATCGAGTTCGTCGACTGGGGCGGACTGGGCGAGCGTTATTTCCACCCCTTCGGCAATTACGCGCAGGATCTGCAGGGGGTGCATTTCCACCAGCTTTATCTGCGCGCGCGGGCGCAGCGACCGATGCCGGACATCGCCGAATGGTCGATGAGCGCGGTCGCGGCGTCGATGGGCAAGTTCGGCCGCCCCTCGCCTACCGCACAGACCCCCGTGCGCGAGCTGTTCTACGCCTTCCACTTCGACGCCGGCCTCTATGCTCGGCTGCTTCGCCGATTGTCGGAATCGCGCGGCATCACCCGCATCGAAGGCAAGATCACCGACGTGACGCTGCGACCCGATGACGGCTTCGTCCAGTCGGTGACGCTGGAGGGCGGCCGGACCGTGGCGGGCGACCTGTTCATCGACTGCTCGGGCTTCCGCGGGCTGCTGATCGAGGAGGCGCTGCAGGCAGGATATGAGGACTGGCGGCACTGGCTGCCCTGCGACCGTGCGGTGGCGGTGCCCTGCGCCAATGTCCGCGATCCCGATCCCTTCACCCGTTCCACCGCGCGCGCCGCCGGCTGGCAATGGCGGATTCCGCTCCAGCACCGGATGGGCAACGGCCATGTCTATTGCAGCGAGTTCCTCGACGACGACACCGCCGAGCGGCAGCTGATGGCCTCGCTGGAAGGGCCGGCGCTCGCCGATCCGCGGCGGCTGCGTTTCACCACCGGGCGGCGGCGGGAGAGCTGGTCCCGCAACGTCGTCGCCCTGGGACTGTCGAGCGGCTTCCTCGAACCGCTCGAATCGACCAGCATCCACCTGATCCAGAGCGGCATCGCCCGGCTGATCGCGCTGTTCCCGGACAAGCGCTTCGATCCGATCGAGCGGCAGGAATATAACCGCCAGATGCGCGACCTCTATGAGGACATTCGCGACTTCATCATCCTCCACTACAAGGCGACGACGCGCAGCGACACGCCCTTCTGGAATCGCGTCCGCACGATGGACATCCCCGAAAGCCTCGCGAACCGGATCGCGCTGTTCCAGAGCAAGGGGCGGCTGTTCCGCGAAGGCACCGAGCTGTTCACCAACACGAGCTGGGTGGCGGTATGCCTGGGCCAGCACATCGTGCCGCGCGAGCACGAGCCCGCCGCCGATGCGCTGGACGAGACTCTTGTCGCAAAGGCTCTGGAGCAGATGCGCCAAGGCTATTGGGAAACCGCGCAGAAGATGCCGAGCCATGCCGAGTTCCTCGCGCGCATCGCCCCCCAGCCGCCAGCCCCGGCGGCGCCCGCCGCCGAGCCGCTGCCGGTCTTCTCCTTCGCGCAGGATGCCCCGTTTGCAGCACCCGGATCGCCGGTGTGAGAGACGATCAGATCCGGCGTATCGTGATCGTCGGCGGCGGCACCGCCGGGTGGATGGCCGCGGCCGCGCTGGGCAAGCTGGTCGGCACCCTGCCGGGATTGCAGATCGAACTCGTTGAATCAGACGCGATCGGCACCGTCGGGGTTGGCGAGGCGACGATTCCGCACATCAACCTGTTCAACCGGATGCTCGGCATCGACGAGGCCGCATTCGTCCGCGAGACCTGCGCGACCTACAAGCTGGGCATCGAGTTCGTCGACTGGCAGCGGATCGGCACGCGCTATGTCCACCCCTTTGGGGTCTACGGGCTCGACATGCTGGGGGTGGAGTTTCACCATTTCTGGCTGAAAGCGCGCACGCTGGGCGATGCAGCCCCGCTCGACGCCTATTCGATCGGCATCGCCGCGGCCCGGCGCGGGCGCTTCGCGCATCCCCGCCCGGACCAGCCCAATTCGCCGCTCGCCCGGCTGGGCTACGCGTTCCAGTTCGATGCCGGGCTCTATGCCGGCTTTCTCCGGCGGCTCGCCGAGGGGCTGGGGGTGCGCCGCACCGAGGGCAGGATCGTCGAGGTCCGCCGCGACGGCGAGACCGGCCATGTCGCTGCCGTCCGGCTCGAATCAGGGGCAGAAATTGCGGGCGACCTTTTCGTCGATTGCTCGGGCTTTCGCGGGCTGCTGATCGAGCAGACGATGGGCGCACACTTCTGCGACTGGACCCATTGGCTTCCCTGCGATCGCGCCGTCGCGGTCCCCTGCGCGCCAGGCGGGGACCGCCTGCCGCTGACGCGGGCGACAGCGCGGGCCGCGGGCTGGCAGTGGCGGATCCCGCTCCAGCACCGCACCGGCAACGGCTATGTCTATGCCGGCGATCATCTCTCCGACGACGAGGCGACGGCGACGCTGCTCGCGAACCTCGACGGGCCGGCGTTGTCCGAACCGCGCGCGCTGCGCTTCCGCGCCGGGCACCGGGACCGTGCCTGGATCGGCAATGTCGTGGCGCTGGGGCTCGCCGGCGGCTTCCTGGAGCCGCTTGAATCGACCAGCATCCACCTGATCCAGTCGGGCATCGGGCGGCTGATGGCGCTGTTCCCCAGCAGGCAGTTCGACGCGCCGGAGATCGAGCGCTTCAATCGCGAGACCGCGCAGGAATATGCCGATATTCGCGACTTCCTGATCCTCCACTACAAGGCGACCGAGCGCGACGACACCGCCTTCTGGCGCCGCTGCCGCGACATGACGCCGCCGGACAGCCTGACTGCGCGGATCGCGCTGTTTCGTCGAAACGGCCGCATCCTTCGCGAGCAACACGAGCTGTTCCAGGACGCAAGCTGGCTCACGGTGATGAACGGCCAGGGAATCCTTCCGGCGGGCTATCATCCGGTTGCCGATCTGCTATCCGATGCGGAGACGCTCGAACGCCTCAACCACATCGCGCAAGTGATTGACGAAACGGCCAACGCCATGCCGCTGCAGGACGATTATCTCCGCCAGATCGGCTGCGCGCTGCCCCCGCTCCGGCAAGCATCGTGAGCGACCTGCCCGCGCCACGTCCGATCCGCGAACTGGGCACGATCGGCCGCGAACGGTTCGATGCAGAGATCCGGCCAGCGCGCGAACCGGTGGTGCTGCGCGGACTTGCCGCCGATTGGCCGGCGGTGCACGCCGGGCGCGCAGGCGCCGAGGGGATTGTCGCCTATTGCAAGCGCTTCAGCCATGACCGCGCGGTGAGCGCGATCGTCGGCGAGCCGGCGATCGATGGCCGGTTCTTCTACAACGACGACTTCACCGGCATGAACTTCGTCCGCGGCGTGTCGCCGCTCGATCCATTCCTCGACCGGCTGCTTCGCGAACTGGAGCGCCCCACCGGCTATGCGATGGCGATCCAGTCGACCCTCGCACCCGAACTGCTTCCCGGCTTCACCGCAGAGAACGCAATCGATCTTGTCGGCGAGGAGGTCGTGCCGCGGCTTTGGCTGGGGAACCAGCTGCGCGTCGCGCCGCATTACGACCTGATGGAGAATATTGGTGTGGTCGTCGCCGGGCGGCGGCGCTTTACGCTGTTCCCGCCGGATCAGGTTTCCAACCTCTATATGGGCCCGCTCGAATTCACCCCGGCGGGGACGCCGACCAGCTTCGTCGACATCGCCGCGCCCGATCTCGCCCGCTTTCCCCGCTATGCCGAGGCGGCGCGCCACGCGCAGGCGGCGGTGCTGGAGCCGGGCGACGCGATCTACATCCCGTTCCAATGGTGGCACGCCGTGGACTCGCTCGATCCGGTAAACCTGTTCGCCAATTACTGGTGGACGCACCCGCAGCGCGCCATCCTCAACCCGCACGACGCGTTGTATCACGCGCTCTTCTCGTTGCGGCTGCTCCCCGAGGACCAGCGGCTCGCATGGCGGGCAATGTTCGACCACCTGGTGTTCCAGCTCCACGGTGATCCAGCGGCACATATTCCCGAGGCGGTACGCGGTGTTCTCGGCAAGCCTACACCCGAGCAAGTCGAACGCGCACGAGAAACGCTGCTTCGCGCGCTGGATGCCCAAAGCTAAACGCTATTGTCGGCAACCTGCCAAAGCTCTCGATTTCTGCAGCAAACAGCTTTTAAGGCCGCTCTTATCATATTGAGTAGCTTGCAGCTCAATGCGCAATAAGGTGCAATATGAACATTGTTCTGCTGCTTCCAACATATTTTAGCAGACGCGCGAGATCCACCACTATAAACAAGTGCACGGCCACAAGCCGTGTAACAATGAAGAGGGACGCAACATGTCTGATCAGATCCACCCCGATCCCGTTGAACTCGCGAGCGATCTCACTATCGCCTGGCTCTCGAATCAGAATAATCGGGCGACGTTGGAGGATGTCTCTACGTTTCTTCGGAAGATGCATGCTGATGTGATCGCGCTTTCAGGTGCCCCTGGGCAGTCCGAAGATGCGAGCGACGAAACAGCCGCCGGAGCGTTCACGCCCGCGGTTTCCGTTCGCAAGTCGCTTGCCTCGAAAGACCATATCATCTCGATGATCGATGGTAAGCCGTACCGGACATTGCGTCGGCATCTGAGCACGCATGGCCTGACGCCCGAAGAATATCGCGACCGCTACAATCTCAAGCCGGATTATCCGATGGTGGCGCCGACCTATTCGGAACAGCGCCGCGCCATGGCGCACAAGATTGGCCTTGGTGCCAAGGGACGGGCGGCACGCACCGTCGGTGCCGATGCGCCCGCGCCCAAGTCCGCACGCAAGCCGCGCGCCAAGCCCCTCGCGACCGCCTGAACGCCCGACGCAATGCCTCCCCAGCAGCCCGCCTGCTGGGGATCCGGCGACTGCTTGCGCATGCGAAGAAGGCCTGAACGGCGGGGCCCGCAACACAACGTCCACCGCGCCCCGAATAGGTCTCCGAGCCGCCCTGATGAGCCTCTTGTGTCCCCCGCCGCATCCGCGCAAAACCGGCGACCAAGGAGCACGTGAACGATGCGGCCGCGGCGGGTGAGAGGGGCAGAAGGCGAACGCGGCGCGTTGCTGGATCAGCTCGCGCGCCGCTATGCGCGGCCGCTGGCGCGCTTCTTCGAGCGGCGCGTGGCGGTGCGCGACGACGTGCCCGATCTGGTGCAGGACGTGTTCCTCAAGCTCAGCCGGATGCCCGATCCCGGCGCGATCGATCAGCCGGATCGCTTCCTCTTCGTCACCGCCGCCAATGCTTTGAAGGATCGCGCCCGTCGCGAGGCGGCGCGGGGCGGCGCCGTCCATGAAAGCTGGGACGACGAGGCACATCCCGGTTCGGATTTCTCGCCCCAGCGCGTCTTGGAGGGTAGGGAAGCGGTGCTCCGGCTCCGCGATTCCCTGCTCGAACTGCCCGAACGCACCCGCGACATCTTCGTGTTGCGGGTGCTGGAGGGGCTGAAGATCGCCGATATCGCCCGGCTGGTCGGCATCTCGACCCGGGCAACGGAGAAACATGTGGCGCGTGCGATGGCGCATGTGACCACGGCATTGGAGGCGTGGCGTGAAGACTGACGGGACCGCCACGACGACGATCGCGACCGAGGCGGCGCTGTGGCACGAGCGGCTGGCGCGCGATCCCGACGCCGCCCTACCCGAGGCGTTCGAGCGTTGGCGGGCGGCGGACCCCGCCCATGCCGAGGCATTCGCGCAGGTCGAGGCCGCGCATGATTGCGCTCGTTCCCTTGCCGCACATCCCGAACTGCTGGCGCTCCGGCAGGCGACGGCAACCCGCGTCGCGGTGCATCGCGCGCGCTCGGCGGCGCGCAAGCAGAAGGCCGGGGCGGCGCTCGCGGCACTAGCGCTGGTCGCGCTGCCGCTGGCCGGCTGGTATGCTGCCGAGCATCGCAGCCCCGCCGGCACCGAAGTCGCCCAAACCCGGCTGTTCAGCACCGGCGTCGGCCAGCGCCTGTCGATGATGCTCGATGACGGCTCGCGGCTGACGCTCAACACCGCCACGTCGGTGCGCGTCGCCTATACGCCGACCGAGCGCCACCTGATCCTGGAGCGCGGCCAGGCCTGGTTCGAAGTCGCCAAGGGGCAGCCGCGGCCGTTCCGCGTCACCGCCGGTGCGCACGACGTGATCGCGCACGGCACCGCCTTCGACGTGCGGCTCGATGCGGATCGAACCACCGTGCTGCTGGTCGAGGGCAAGGTCACCGTTGGCACCGTCGCGATGGTGCCCAACGATCTTCTGGTCGCCCGCGGAACCAGCATGACGCTCCGCCACGGCGGCGACGCGCGTCAGATCGAGGCATGGCGCGAAGGGCTGGTGGTGTTCGCCGACACGCCGCTCGCCGAGGCCGTGGCCGAACTCAACCGCTACGCACCGCACGCGCTGGTGGTGAAGGATAGCCGTGCGGGCGCGCTGCGGATCAGCGGCGCCTTCCGCACCGGCGAGAGCGCGACCTTCGCCGAGGCGCTGGAGACGAGCTTCCCCGTGCAGGCGGTGACCCGCAGCGACGGGACGATTGAGCTTTCCAGCCGACGCTGAAATTTTTCGCGGGGGCAGGTTCGGGTTTTCGGATCGGCTGCGTCATGGCCAGTAGAAGCGCTGCACCAGACGGCGCCTCGTGAACCGATTTGGGAGGATCCTGATGCCGCGTACCCTTTCCACGCTCGTCCGCAGCCTGGCGCTCGCCGGTGTCGCCGCCTGCGCCCTCACGCCCGCGCTCGCTGCCCCTGCGCCCGATGCCACCGTGAGCCTGGCGATCGGCAGCCGCGATCTCGGCGCCGCGCTCACCGAATTCGCCCGCCAGAGCGGCCGCCAGATCCTGTTCGCCCCCGACCTGGTGCGCGGCAAGCGCGCGCCCGAGCTGCGCGGCCGCTACGGCGTCGACCGCGCGCTGGCGATGCTGCTCGCCGGCAGCGGCCTGCGCTATCGCACCACCGCCAGCGGCACCTTCGTCGTCGAAGGCGGCGGCACCGAGGGAGCGGCGGCGGCACCCGCCGTACGGGCCAGGCAAGCGCAGGCCGCCGCGGCAGACCCGCAGGAAGCGCCCGCCGCCAACGACCCCGAAATCGTCGTGACCGGGACCGCCGGCGCCGGCACGCGTCGCCAGGATGCGTCCTTCGCCGTCACCACGATCAACGATGCCGCGATCGAACGGCTGGCACCGGCGAGCACCGCCGAAGTGCTGCGTGTCGTGCCCGGCATCAGCGTGGAGAGTTCGGGCGGCAAAAACGGCGCCAACATCTTCGTGCGCGGCTACCCGTCGGGCGGCGACGCCGAATATGTGACGATCCAGTCCGAAGGCGTGCCGATCTTCTCGCCGCCGACGCTGTCCTTCCTCGAAAACTCGCAGCTGATCCGTATCGACTCCACGCTCAAGCGGGTGGAGGCCGTGCGCGGCGGCACCGGTGCGCTGTTCTCCTCGGGCCAGCCGGGGCTGACGATCAACTTCGTCCAGCGCGAGGGCGGGTCGACGCCCGACAATCTGCTCAAGCTCGGCGTCGCCAGCTATGGCGACGTGCGCGCCGACGGCTATCTCTCCGGGCCGATCGGTGCGGGCACGACCTACATGGTCGGCGGCTATTATTCGGCGGGCAACGGCGTGCGCAATCCGCGCTTCACCGCCGAAAAGGGCGGGCAGATCACCGCCAATGTCCGGCATGATTTCGACAATGGCTCGGTGCTGGTGTTCGGCCGCTACCTCAACGATCGCGGCCAGTGGCTGCTGCCGATCCCGGTGGTGCAAAACGGCAAGAAGATCAGCCAATACGGCAATTTCGATGCCGGCAGCGGCACGCTCGCGGGCGGCGAGACCCGGCTGGGCGTGCTCAACGACGGCACGCGGGTTGACCTCGCCGACGGACGCGGGGCGGACGTGGTCAATCTCGGCGGCAATTTCGAATACCGTCTGGGCGACGGCTTCAAGCTGCGCGATCGCCTGAGCTGGCTGAAGGGCGATGCCAACACCACCGGCCTCGTCCCCGGCGGCACCCCGCCGCAGAGCGCATCGGCCTATGCCGCGAGCAAGGGCGGCACGATCGGCAGCCTCAGCTTCGTCAACGGCGGCCAGGCGGTGCCCGGCACCACCCAGGTGGTCGAGGCCGGGCTGTGGCGCGTGCAGAAAAGCATCGAGAATTTCTCCAACGACCTCGCGCTCGAATGGAAGAAGGGCGGCAACAGCTTCACCGCCGGGGTCTACTACGCAGCCTATTCGTCGCGCGACCTGTGGAACCTCGGCAACAGCCAGCTGCTCACCGCCGAACCCAATGCGCGGCGCCTCAACCTCACGCTCGCCGATGGTCGCATCGTCACCCGCAACGGCTTCACCAGCGGCTCGACCTTCAACGTGAATGCCGATTATGACGGCAAGGATGCGGCGGTCTATGCGGTGGACGAGCTGCAGGTGAACGACCAGCTCCGTCTCGATGCGGGCCTGCGCTACCAGCATCATTCGGTCGACGGCACGCTGGAGAATAACGGCGCCGCGCCGGCCGGCGGGCTCGATGGCAATCCGAACACGCTCTACGACAACAACGACGCGGTGCTGAACGGCACCTTCTCGACGATCCGCTATCGCGGCGAGAAATGGTCGTGGACAGCGGGTGCCAACTACGACTTCACCCGCTCGATCGGGCTGTTCCTGCGCTACAGTCGGGGCAACAGCTTCCCCTTCTTCGACAATCTGCGCGACGGCATCACCGTGGCGCCCCGCGTCGATACCTATGAGGGCGGGCTCAAGGTATCGACCGATCTGGCGAGCGCTTATCTCACCGTATTCCACAACGACTTCAACGGCCTCGCCACGACCGTGATCACCAGCGGCGCGCCGATCGCCTCGATCGGTGGCGCGCGCGCGACCGGCGTCGAGCTGGAAGGCGAGTTGCGGCCGGTGCGCAACTTCACCATCGGCTTTTCGGGCACCTATCTCGACAGCAAGTATCGCGACTTCTTCACCGACAATGGCCGCACCAATCTCACCGGCAATCGCGTGCAGCGCCAGCCCAAGTGGCAGTGGCGCGTTTCGCCGGCCTATTCGGTGGAGTTCGGATCGGAGAGCAAGGCGACGTTGTTCACTTCGGTCACCTATATCGGCGACCGCTTTTCCGACGTGCAGAACGCCCAGCTGCTGCCAAACTACTACAAGTGGGACGCGGGGCTCACCGTGGACGTCACCAAGCGGATCACGCTGCAGGCCTCGGTCGACAACATCACCGACACGATCGGGCTGACCGAAGGCAACCCGCGCACCATCGGATCGCAGGGCAGCGGGGTGATCCTGGCACGGCCGATCCTGGGCCGATCGGCATTGCTCAGCGCGTCCTACCATTTCTGAACACCCCCGAGGGGCCGGCCGGGCGCAGCGCTCGGCCGGCCTCGTGCGTTGTGCGCCCGATGAGGAACCCCCGATGATCCGCCGCCTGCTCCCGCTCGCCGCCCTGCTGTGCGTCGCCGCGACCGATCCCGAGCCGCAAAGCCCCGCCCAGCTTTTCGGGCCGCTGTTCGATGCGGTGCAGATGGCGCAGGTGTTTCCCGACGGAAAGACCTTCGTCGATGCGGTGCCGAAGGAGGATCCGGCGGCGATCCTGGCGGCGTACCGCAAGGCGAAGCCGAAGACGCGCGAGGCGCTGAAGGCGTTCGTCGAGGCGCATTTTACCTTGCCTGCCTCCGGCAATGGCGCGCCGGCGCCGCAGGAAAAGCTCGGCCTGCGCGCGCATGTCCAAGCGCTGTGGCCGGTGCTGTCGCGTCCGGCGCTGGCGCCCGAGCCGGGCAGCTCGGCGCTGTCGCTGCCGGCGCCCTATGTCGTGCCCGGCGGGCGCTTCCGCGAGATCTATTACTGGGACAGCTATTTCACCATGCTGGGCCTGAAGGTGGACGGCCAGCAGGCGATGGTCGAGCACATGCTCGACGATTTCGTGAGCCTGATCCAGCGCTACGGCCATATCCCCAACGGCACCCGCAGCTATTATCTAAGCCGCTCGCAGCCACCCTTCTTCGCGCTGATGCTCGACCTTTCGGACGCACGCGATCCGGCGGTGCTGCGTACCCGCCTTGCGGCGCTGCGCGACGAATATGGCTATTGGATGCGCGGGCAAGGCTGCATCACGGCGGCGCAGCCGGCGTGCGAGCATGTCGTGCGGATGGCGGACGGCAGCCTGCTCAACCGCTATTGGGACGCGCGCGAGACGCCGCGCGACGAGAGCTATCGTGAGGACGTGCATACCGCCAAGGCGGCGGCGGGCCGCCCGCTGACGGCGGTCTATCGTGACCTCCGCGCTGGTGCGGAAAGCGGCTGGGACTATAGCTCGCGCTGGCTGGCCGACGGGAAGACGCTGGCCACCGTGCATACGACCGATATCGTGCCGATTGACCTCAACAGCCTGCTCTGGGCGATGGAACGCGGGATCGCGCAGCGCTGCGCCACGCTCGCCGATGCGGACTGCGCGGCGGATTTCACCCGCCGGGCAGACCAGCGGCGCAAGGCGATCGACACCTATCTCTGGTTGGCGCCCGAGCAACGCTACGCCGATTATGATTGGCGGCGGCAGCAGGCGACCCCGGTGCTCTCCGCCGCGACCCTGTTCCCGCTGTTCGTCGGCGCGGCGAGCATCGAGCAGGCGAGCGCCGTCGCCGCCACCGTCCGCGGCAAACTGGTGGCCCCCGGCGGCCTGCGCACCACCGGCAACCGCACCGGCCAGCAGTGGGATACGCCCAATGGCTGGGCGCCGCTGCAATGGGTGGCGATCGACGGGCTCGCCGGCTATGGTCAGCGCGATCTGGCGAAGGACATTGCCGGGCGCTGGCTGGCGACGGTTGACCGCGCCTATCGCGCGACCGGCAAGATGCTCGAGAAATACGATGTTGAGGCGCAGGTGCCCGGCGGCGGCGGCGAATATCCGCTGCAGGACGGCTTCGGCTGGACGAATGGCGTGACCAGCGCGCTGCTGAACCTCCAGTTCCAGCCGCGCGGTGATACGAACCGTTGATCCCAGGCCGCCGCGGATCACGACGAAACCCGGCAAGTGTCCGGTTTCTCGCTGCGACCGCTGCGCTTTGAAGGGCGGCAGCGCCTGTCCCGAAAGGTCGTATATACGGTCGTATGCCTGTTAAGGCGTTCATAAAGAACCTAGTCTCAGGCCGCACTGACCAGCCGAACGTCAGATAAGGAAGCTTGAGTGTCAGAGCGCTTGATTGTTGCCGTCATCGACGACGACGAGGATATTCGTCAGGCGCTCGCTGCGATGTTCACCAGCAACGGCTACGGGGTGGAGTGCTTCGTAAGCGCCGAGCAATTCCTCGGGCGAATCGAGGCGCGCGCGATCTCCGTCATCGTCAGCGACCTCCAGATGGCCGGGCTGAGCGGGCTGGAACTCGCTCGGGAGCTACACGCGCGGGGCGTGGACACACCGATGCTGCTGATCACCGCTTTCGCAAGCGATGCCGTGCGACTGCGGGCCAAGCGGCTGGGCGTGCGCGTCGTGCTGGAGAAGCCTTTCGATCCGGCGATCCTGCTGCGCGAGGTGGCAGCGGCGGCAGGCTGACCCGCGCGATCGAAACAGTGCGCCGCATCGCGACCCGCGAGCCGTGCCTATAGCCGATGTGCCAGCCGAAGCCCGAAGCTGCGTGGCCGCCCGGGGAAGCGCACGATCACGTCCGGCGCGGCAGTGCTGATGAAGCTGGCATAGCGCTGATCCGTGAGGTTGCGGACGAACAGTTCCGCCGTCCAGCCGCGCGCGAACGTCATGCCCGCGCGCGCATCGACCACGGCATAGGGCGCGATCCGCAGCACGGGAATGTCGCCGAGATCGGCGTTGGAGGGCGACTGGAAGCTGCTATTCACCGCGACATAGGCCTCGCGTCCACGTCCAGCGGCCCAGCGATATTCCGCCTCGCCGACCAGATGCCATGTCGGCGAGAGCGGGAAGCGCTCGCCCGCGAGATTCTTCAGCCGCCCGAGCCCGTCATAGTTGACGAAGGGCCCGTCGATCCGGGAACGGGTGTAGCTCGCGCCGCCCGTCAGCGAGAAGCCACGCGCGGGCGTGGCGCGGAGTTCGATTTCCCCGCCCCAGACATGCGATTTCGGCACGTTCACCAGCGCCCCGATCGCGCCGATACCTGGGTCGATCGTCTTGCCGCGCAGCTGCTTGTCGCGATAGTCGTAATAGAAGCCCGCGGCGGCGAGGTGCAGCAGACCGTCGCGGCTCGCGATCTTGAGCCCCGCCTCATAGGCGACGACCGATTCCGGCCGTGCGGGCGCGAACTGCCGCGCCGAAGTCGCGGCGAGCGTGGGGAATGCGCCGCTCTTTCGGCCGCGGCTGACCGTCGCATAGCCCATCAGCCCCTCCCGCGGCGTCCATTGGAGGCCGCCGCGCCATGCCCAGTTGCGATCGGTGAAGGCGCCGTGCACCTCCGCGGGCAGGAACTGCGCCGACAAGGTCGCGCACGCACCTGCCGGGATGCTCACCCGCGATCCCGTCAGCGCCGAGGCGATTCGCGAGAGATAGGCCGCCCCGGTGCCGTCGCCATCGTCATGGGTGCAGCCGGAGAAGCTGCGATCCTCGTCGGTGTAGCGCAGCCCCGCCTCGATTGTGAGAGAGTGCGACAGCGCGACATCGGTATTCGCGAACAGCGCCCAGGATTCCATCGTCTGGCGCCCCTGCTGGTCGACGCCGTCGAACGGGTAGCTGCTCTGCGCGAAGCGGATGTCCAGCCCGTCGCGCGTCCGCTCGTGCTGGTAATTGCCGCCCACCAGCCAGTGCACCGCGCCCGCACTCCCGCTCGCGCGCAGCTCCTGCGCGAGGATCGAGACCTTTCCCGGCGTGCGCACGTCGAACAGCTCCAGGTCGGTGCCGTCCGCATCCATCGCGTCGTCGCGCTTCAGATGCTGCCACGAGCTGATCGACGTGATCGTCGCCATGCCCAGCTCATACGTGCCGCGCAGGACGATCTGTTGGAAGTCGCCATGCTTCTTGAACGGCATGCCGGGCGTCCAGTCGGCGGCCCGATTGCCGCGGAGGCCCAGCGGGTGGGTGAAGAGCGTGGGCGGAAGCGCCGGGCTGTTCGTGCGGATCGCCAGCAACTGCCCGGCCGCGCTGTCCGAACGATCGCGCCAGAAATTGACGTTCAGGAGCAGCGTCGCCCTCGACGACGGCGACCACTGCGCGATGACGCGCCCCGCCAGGAAGTCCGCGCCGCCGCGCGTGGCGTCGCGGGTGTCGCTCCGCTGCCAGTCGCCGCCGCCTTCGTAGCGTGCGGCGACGCGCAGCCCCAGCGTGTCGGAGAGCGGACCGCTGATAAAGCCTTCGCCGCGGACCGCGCCGAAATTGTCGATGCTGGCATCCATGCCCGAAGCGAGCGCGGTCGTCGGCTTGGCCGTGACGAAGTTGATCGCGCCGCCGGTGCCGTTCTGGCCGAACAACGTGCCCTGCGGTCCCTTGGCGATTTCCACGCGCTCGAGGTCGAGCATCGCACCGCTCGCCAGCGCCGGATAGGAGAGCGGCGCTTCGTCGACATAGAGGCTGACGGCAGGCGGCGCCGTCAGGCTGTTATCGTAAAAGCCGATGCCGCGTAGCGTGAAGACCGGATTGCCGTAGCTGGAACGCGTGTAGGTAAAGCCTGGGACGAGCTTCGAGAGGTCGCTCGGGCGCGTGATTCCGGTGGCGGCAAGCGTGCCGGCATCCAGCGTCTGGATCGAACCCGCGTCCGCCTCCGGATCGGCGCCGAGCTTGGAAGCCGTCACGACGATGTCGCCGGGCGTCGCTTGCTCCTGGGCGTGCGCGATCACGGGAGCGGCAAGCGCCGGGGTCATCATGGCGATGGGCAAGCAGCGATACAGCGGTCGACGCATTTCGAACTCCCCCGATCGCACCCGGCGCGCCGTCGCGACGAAGTTTCCGATGTGCGGACAGCATTTCTGAAAGACGGCCGCTCCGGCCATTGCCAAATCGGTAGGACAGTCCCGCGCCGCGGCAATATTCTACCCCCGTATAGGACGTGTCCGGCGCGGCGCCCGCTTAAAGTTCGAGCGAAATGGCGCCCGTTCCGAACCAAATACCCTTGCCCGTTGCGAGTTCAACATGGACTTGATGCAGCGTTTCGCCGCTGCCGATCTCCTCGATCTCAGCGCCGAAAGCATCATCATCCGCGATGCGGAGGGCGGCGCATTGGTGTGGAACGCCGCCTCCGCCGCACTCTATGGCTGGCGGCGCGAAGAGGTGCTCGGCGCCAATGTCGATGCGTTGCTGGCGAGCCGGCCACGTCTAAAGCTCGACCAGCTTTCTCCGGAGCGCCGCACGATAGACGTGACCCGCGTCGCATCGGATCAGCGCCTGGTCCTGGTCGAGGCCACCTACACGCCCCATTTCACCCCCGACGGCCGCCTCGACTATGTGGTGGAAACCGCACGTGACGTCACCGAAGAGCGGGCGAGCCAGCAGGCGCTCCGCTCGAACGAGCAGCGCTATCGTACGCTGTTCCAGGCGGTGACCGCCGCCTGCATGGAAGTCGACCTGTCGCGCGCGCTCGAGCGGCTGGCGCCGCTCCTGGCCGCGGCCCAGGGCGAGCCGCGCGCGCATCTGCTCGCCAACCCCGCGCTCGTCCAGGACCTGCTCGACCATGTCCGGATCGTCGAGATGAACGATCGATCGGTCGATATACTGGGCGCCCGCGGTACCCCCTTCCCCGACACGCTGCGCCCGTTCTGGACAGCGGAAAGCAACGACGTCTTCGTCGACATGCTTTTGGCCAGGGGGCGAGACGAACGCCGTCTCATTCGCGAAGTGCAGCTTCGCCGCCTGACCGGGGAACGGCTGTTCGGGGTGTTCACCATGTGTCTGGATGCGGGGCTGATCGGCGAAGGCCGCGTGATGATCGGCATCGTCGACACCACCGACATCCGTGTCGCCAACGCCCGCGTCGAGGAGGGGCGCGAGAAGTTCAAGGTGTTGTTCGAACAGATGCCGGTCGGGCTGTGCGTGATCAACTGCGACGCGCTCGACAGCTTCTACGCCGAGGCGGGGCTCGACGCGCAGATCGACCTGGAGGCGTATTTCGCCCAACGACCGGAGATTGCAGAGGCGATCCAGCGCATGGTCTATATCGAGGAGGCCAACGCGCACGCCGTGAAGCTGCTCGCCCTCGACGACCCCGCCGAGATCATCGGCCAGTCGGTGGACTTCAGCTGGACGAAGCGTCCGGACACTTTCATCCGTACGATCATCGCCGGGATCCGCCGCAGCAGCATGGAGGAGCAGACCCAGATCGTCGATCGCAAAGGCCAGGTGCACGACGTCATCTTCACCTGCGTCAGCATCCGGCAAGGCGGTCATCGTCGCTCCGTCATCAGCATGCTCGACATCGGCGACCGGCTTTCGGCGCAGGCGGCGCTGGACAGCCTGCGCGCCGAGTTCGCCCATTCCGCACGAATCTCGCTGCTGGGCGAGCTTTCGGCATCGATCGCGCACGAAATCAGCCAGCCGCTCACCGCGATCGCGACCAGCAGCCAGACCGGCCGGCAGTCGCTCGCCAAGCCCGAGCCCGATCTGGAGGCGGCGGCGACTGCCCTGGAGCGCGTCTCATCCTATGCGCTGCGGGCCAAGGAGATCATCACGCGCGTCCGCGGCATGGCATCGGGACGCGCGCCGGTGCTCTCCGAAACGCGGCTTGCGGACCTCGTCACCGGCGCAATGCCGCTGGTCGAGGCGCAGGCGCGCGCGATGCGCATCGAGATATCGGTCTCCGATCGCAGTTCCGCGCGGCAGATCTCGGTGGATCGGACGCAGATCGAACAGGTGATCGTCAATATCGTGGTCAACGCAATGCAGGTGATCGACAGCCATGCGCCCGCCGAGCGTCGCGTCGCGATCGAGATCTTCGACCGGGGCGAGATGGTCGGCTGCGCGATCTCCGACAGCGGACCGGGCCTGCCCGCCGGCCGGATGGAAAGCGTCTTCCAGCGCTTCGTCTCGACCAAGCCGGACGGCATGGGGCTGGGGCTGGCGCTGTGTCGCTCGATCATCGACGCGCATGACGGGACGATAATTGCCGACAATGCCTCGCCGCTGGGCGGCGCCCGCTTCGCCTTCGAACTTCCCGTCGCGACGGAAGAGAGGTCGCTCTAGGCTAGTTCCGCGATCGCGGTTTCGAGTGCCTCCGCGAACGGTACGCTGCCGCGGGCCCGGGCCAGCGCAAGCCCCTCCTCGAACAGCGCGCGCGCAGCCGCCTTGTCGCCCGCGACCAGTGCCCGGTTGCCGATCAGCCGCAGCAGTTCGGGTCGACTCCAGGATTGCGGCGGCGCCCGCCGCAGGTCGAGCATGGCGTCGGCGGCGAGCGCCGGATGCAGCGTCGCGAACACTTCCTGGCGGAACGGCCAGCTCGCCTCGATCCGCGCGCGCAGCGACGGCGTCACCTTGCCGCCGCCGCACACCTCGATACCGTCCGACAGCAGATCGGCCCATTTGGTGAAGTTGTCGAAGTTCCGCCGTGCCCGGTCGCGCAGGATCGCGACATAGCCCGAGGCCAGCTCCAGATCGCCGTTCCACACCGCGATGGGCACGATGATGTGCGCCAGCAAGGTGCAGAAGGTATGTCCGCGTTCCTCCGCCTGGCCCTGCAGGATCGCTTCCTCGATCGCCGCCTGCGCCGCCGCTCGCCGGCCCGCGAACCAGTCGAACCGCGCGCGCATGCAGGCACGGATCACCCTGGCATCGGGCGCCCAGGCGGTCTCGGGCTTGACGTTCACCCAGTTGGCCTGCTCGACAAAGGTGCTGAACACGCGCTCGGCACGGCGATGATACCCCAGGCCGTCATAGCCCCAGGCGATCAGCCGCCAGCCCTGATAGATGGCGTCGGCATTGCCGATCTCGCGCGCGATGCGCAGGAAGCGCCGCCCATAATGCAGCGATTCCGCATAGGCCCCGAGGTGCGAGGATTGCGCATGGAGATTCCAGGCGGAATCGAGCATCCGGCGCTTGTCGCCCAGTGCGTCGGCCAGTGCGAGGGCACGCTCGCCAGCCCCGATCCCCGACGCGTTCGGCCCCATCGCGAAGTAGAGCGACACCGAACGGCTGAACGCGAATTGCTGCGCCAGATCGCGCCGCTCGGGCATTACCTCGGCAACCGCATCCATCGCCTGCGCCAGCACGTCGCTGTAGCGGCTGATCTCCGAGAGCAGTAGCCAGGTCGGCACGGCGGCGGCGACGATATCGACGCCCACGCACTTCTCGCCGCCACCGCGAAACGTCCATTCCAGCGCCGCGGCGACGTTGCTGCGCTGCAGGTTCCAGAGCGCGAGCGTCGATTCCGGATCGCGATGGTCCGCCGTCTGCAGTTGCGCCAGCACATGCGCGACAAAGGCGTCGAAGGTGCGCGCCTTCTCTCCCGCCGCGGCCAGCTTGGACAGCGCGTAGTCGCGCGTGCTCTCGAGCAGGCGATAGGTCTCGCCGCCCTCGTCCCGGCGAGCCACGAGCATCGACTTGGCGAGAAGCGAGCGTAGCGCCGCCTGCACGACGCCGACGGGCCCGTCATGCGCCGACACCGCCACGACGTCGTGCAGCGAGAATTCGGCGGGGAACACCGAAAGAATGCGAAGGCATTTCTGCTCGGCGAAGGTGAGCAGGCCGTAGCTCCAGTCGAGCACGGTCAGCAAACCGGCATGGCGATCGCCCGTTCCCCGCCGCGCGTCCTTGAGCAGTTCAAACCGGCGTTCGAGCTGGTCAAGCACCGCGCCGATGCCGCCGGCGCCCACCCGGGCAGCGGCGAATTCGATCGACAGGGGCATCCCGTCTAGCCGGCGGCACAGCTGCCCGGCGGCGGCATAATCCTCCGGGCCGGGAGCGCCGGCCGCCCCTGCTTCGCGCAGGCGCTCGAAGAACAGCTCCACCGCAGGATTTGCCGCGATGGTCGCGGCATCGGTGCCCTCCTCCTCGGCGGGAACGGCGAGCGGCAGCACCGGGACGACCTGCTCCGCAGGCAGGCGCAACGCTTCGCGGCTGGTCGCCAGGATTCGCACGCCGCGGCACCGGTCGAGAAGCTCTGCGGTCGCCGCCGCCACCTCCTCGGCGATATGCTCGCAATTGTCGAAGATGATCAGCGTCGGGTTCGCCTTGAACTGGGCGATCAGCGTCTCGCGCGGGTGCCCCTGTGGCGCGGCCGAGAGCGCGGCGAGCATTGTCGTCCAGAGCAGCGCGGGATCGGAGATGCGGGCGAAATCCATGAACACGGCGCCGCGGCCGGTCAGCCTCTCCCAGCTCGACGCCGCCGAGATCGCGACGCTGGTCTTGCCCACCCCGCCCGGCCCGACCAGGGTCACCAACGGGCTCGACTGCATCTGCGCCAGCACGCCATCGACCAGTGCCGACCGACCGATCAGCCGGGTCCGGAGCAGGGGCAGGTTGGACGGGATCCCCTCCCCCTCCGCCTCGTCTTCATAGGCGACGAGCGTCCGGGCGATCGGGCCGCTGATCCAGGCGCCGGTGTCGTCGGCATGGATGGTCGCCTCCGACCCTTCGCTGCCGAAAACCGCCGCGATCAGCTCCTGCACCTGCGCGGTCAGCTTGACGCCTGGGACGGCCGCGCCGGGCCATAGCTTCCGGGCCAGCTCCTCATGGGGTACGACGCTGCCCGACCGCTCCAGCAGGGCCAGCAACAGCAGGCTCAGATGCGGGTTGAGCTGCTGCTGCCCGTCGGCACCCACCAACATCCTGCGCCCGGCCAGAAATCGCTGGCGGCCGAAGATATAGCAGGTCTCGTGCATGCTCGCACCCTAGGCCGCCGGACCACTATCGGCAATCAAATGGCGCAAATCCGACCCTCTACCGACGCATAGGTCGCGCTGGCCTCTCCAGCCCCGTAGCATCCGGCAAGGCACGTCGGCATGCCATCGCGCCGACGATGGGCGCATGTGCGCGACTATGCCATCGTCTGATATGGTGCGGCGTGCCCTCGCGTTATGTCGGCGATCGCATCCCGCATGCCTGCGACTCCAGCTTGGATCGGAACCGCCATGTCCCTCGCAAATCGTGCCGCACTCGGCGCCTTCGCACTGATCGGTGCCATCGTCGTAGTGCTGCTTGCCGGCTTCGGCTGGGCAGCAGGCTGGCTCGGCACCGGCCGCACCAGCGGCGGCGACATCACCGCCGCGCTGGAGGCCAACAACGGCGGCGTGGAGCCCGGCTATCGCCGCGCCCATGCCAAGGGCCTGTGCTTTACCGGCGACTTCGCCGCGAACGGCAGGGGTAGTTCCCTGAGCACGGCGAGCGCGTTACGCAGCGGCACCTATCCGGTGCTCGGACGCTTCTCGCTGGGCGGCGGTAACCCGCTCGCAGGCGATGGTCGCAACGTGTTCCACTCGATGGCGCTGCTGCTGAAGACGCCCGATGGCCAAGAATGGCGGATGGCGCTGGACCATACCCCGATCTTCCCGGTCGCCGACGTACCCGCCTTCCTCGCCCTCCAGCGCGCGACTACCCCCGATCCCAAAACCGGCAAGCCCGATCCGGCGGTGCTGCAGCCCTTCCTGGCCGCGCATCCGGAGGTGAAGGCGTTCCAGGCCTATATGGCCAAGGCGGTGCTGCCGAGCAGCTTCGCCAACGCGACCTATTACAGCATCAACGCCTTCCGCTTCACCGATGCCGCCGGCGCAACCCGCTTCGTACGCTGGCAGTTCGTGCCCGAGGCGCCGCTCGCCGGCCTGGACAAGCAGCATCTCGACCAACTTCCTCGCGACGCGCTGTTCCAGGAGATGCTGGCCCGGACCGCCAAGGCGCCCTCGCACTGGCACCTGCAGCTGGTGGAAGCGAACCCGGGCGACGTGACCGATCGGGCAACTGCCGCGTGGCAGGGGCCGCACCGGTCGATCGATGCCGGTACACTGACCATCCGCGCCGTCCGGCCCGAAGAAACCGGGGCGTGCCGCGACCTCAACTTCGATCCGACGATTCTGCCCGCAGGAATCGCGGTCTCGGACGATCCGCTGCTCGCCGCGCGTTCCAAAGCCTATTCCTCCTCGTTCACGCGGCGCGCCGGCGAAGGGCCGCACCCCAGCGCCGTCGGCGAGGATCTCGCCAAGGAGAAGCAGCAATGAGCCGCGCATCCCCCGATTTCCACCCGGCCCTGCGCCTGCTGCACTGGCTGATGGCAGCGCTGGTGCTAGCGATGCTGTTCATCGGCGTGTTCATGGTTTCCACCAGCGGCCCGGCCTATGTGACCCTGCTCGGCCTGCACCGTCCGATCGGCATTGCCATCCTCGCGCTGGTGCTGCTGCGCCTGCCGCTCCGCCTCGCCACCGGTGCGCCCGCTCTACCGGAGGATCTGGCGCCGGCGCAGAAGCAGATCGCCTGGGGATCGCATGTGCTGCTCTACGCCACGCTGGTCACCCTGCCGCTGATCGGCTGGGGCATGCTCTCCGCCGGCGGATATCCGGTGCGCCTCTGCAGCGGCATCGTGTTGCCGCCGATCCTGCCGCATGACCTCGCGCTCTATGCGGTGCTGCGCGCGGCGCACACCGCGATAGCGCTGGCATTCTTCGCGCTGATCCTGCTGCACCTCGCCGCAGCGCTGATGCACGGGCTGGTGCGGCGCGACGGCGTGCTGCGGAGCATGACCACCGGGCACCGCCGCCCCCCGGCCCCGCCGACAGCTAACGATGACAAAGCCGAGGAAAACGCTACGCTTCCGACATGACCCTCGAACAGCTTCGAATTTTTGTCGCCGTTGCCGAACGCGAGCACATGACCCGCGCGGCCGAGGCGGTTGGCGTTACCCAGTCCGCCGCGTCGGCCGCCATCGCCACGCTGGAGGCGCGGCACGCCATCAAGCTGTTCCATCGTGTCGGCCGCGGCATCGAGCTGACCGAAGCCGGCCGCTTCTTCCTCGGCGAGGCGCGCGCGGTCCTTGCGCGGGCGGCCGAAGCGGAGCTGGCGCTGGGCGACTATGCCGGGCTGAAGCGCGGGCATCTGCGGCTCGTCGCCAGCCAGACCATCGCGGCCTATTGGCTGCCGGCGCGGCTGGCCGCCTTTCACCGCCGTTATCCGGAGATCGAGCTGTCGGTGGCGATCGCCAACACCGAAGGCGCTGCCCGCCAAGTCCGCGACGGCGAGGCCGAGCTCGGCTTCGTCGAGGGCGCGGTCGACGATCCGGCGCTCGCCCACTGGAAGGTCGGCGAGGACCGCATGCTGCTGGTGAGCAGCACGCCCGCCGAGGCCATCACCAACGCCTGGCTGACGGACGCGCCCTGGGTGATGCGCGAACCCGGCTCCGGCACCCGCTCGACCTTCGAGGCGGCGATCCGGGACCGCGGTCTGGACCCGCGTAACCTCAACGTCGTGCTCACCCTGCCCTCCAACGAGTCCGTCCTCGCTGCGGTGCGGGCTGGAGTGGGCGCGGCGCTGTTGTCGCAACTCGTTGTTGCGCCGCTGCTGGAAGCGCGCGCGCTGTTCGCCTTGCCGCTTGCCTTGCCTCCGCGGCTTTTCCACGGGCTGCGACAGAAGGAGCGCTACCGCAGCAAGGCGGCCGACGCGTTGCTCGAAGCCATCGAAAGCTTCGGCGCGCAGCCGGACTGGGTGATCTGATCGCGTCCGTACGCGATGCCCGCAGCCACGAGGCTCAAACCGCCTGCCCGCACAGCTCGGCCAATTTGCGCGCCAGAACCGCCTCGTCAAAGCGATGCGGCTCGAAGGCATCTCCTCCATCGAAGAGGCCAACACCTTCCTCCCCTCTTACCTCCTGCGCCACAATGCTCAGTTCGCCTGCCCACCTGCGGACCCTCGGGACGTTCATCGGCCCCTCGCTCCGCACGAGAATGTGGAAGCCGAGATGGTCTGGCGCATCGAGCGCTCCGTCACTGGCGCCCTGACTGCATTACAACAAGGCAATGTTCATCCTGGAGCCGACGCCGCTGGCGCGCACGCTGGCCCGCAAGCGTGTCCACGTATGCGAATTTCCCGACGGCCGCATTGAGGTGCGGCACGGAGAAGTGGTCCTGCCCTACCGCGTCTACGACAAGATGCAGCGGGTCAACCAGGCAGAGATCGTCGAGAACAAGCGGCTAGGCGCTGCGCTCGCCATGGCGGCGGCAATCCAAGCCGTGACGCCTCATCATCGGCAGAGGAACAACAATGCGCCAGCGCGAGACTCACGGTCGGTCGGCATTTTTGCCCCTCCCCCTCCGACCGAACCAAAGATCGATCGCCGTACGCTGTGCACGCCCAAGCTGAAGCGAATTCGCCGCGTTAACGCCGACGAGCCCGCCACCAACGCGGCACCGTAAGGGGGCCGTAGGCAGCGCGACGGCAGCTCTGCCCGAAAAAGCTGCCGGTCCGCTCCCGCCCAGTTCCGGACGTCAAAGGGCGCGGCGAACAACCGAGAACGACGGCGAGCCACCGGTTAACACATCCATGCACCCCCACCCTGTCACGAACTGGTATTGGGTCACAGGCCCGCTGACATCCTTCCACACTTCTGACTGATCGCGGCTAAATCGAGCACCCTCCAAGCGGTAAGCAAAGTGGTTAGGAACTAAACCTTCATTCGGCGTGTCTTCCTCTTCGGTGCTGATAGCCATCTCATCTGAAAGTCTTACGATGCATGGGCGATCGAAACTCACACGGAGTGCGTGCGCTGCGTCGTCTGGCAGGATAAAGTCAGCGGCTATTCCGTTCGTCTTCCATTCGAAGGCAAGAATGTCGCTGGCTACCGCTCTAAGGTGAACGCCCGTCTCGATAGGTATGTAGGTTGGCATAGGGCTATCCTGACTCGCTGCGCCGATGTCCGCAATCCACCAATTTCCGCCGCCGACCGGGCTCATCGAGGGTCTGTACGGCTGCGTCCGCTTTTGGGGAGGTCAATCGCCTCCTTGGATGTCCGACTTTGGGCGCGCAGCCGCCAACTGCCCGTCGTGTGGGAAAATCGCGCTTCGTTATCCTTCTTTGTTACCGCCCCTTATGCAAAATTGCGGGCAATGCGGTGGTGAGGAGGAGATTGGAATGAGCGCTAGCACTACGGAAGAGGACATCAGATCTGAACGAGCGGAATTGCACTTCCTCGCCGCCCTGGTTGAGGAGCTGATGCGGAAGATGCACGTCGCTGGGGTGCTCAGCCAAGCGGAGCTAAACGAAATCGAGCAAGCCGTTGCTCAGCGCCTTGGAGGCACGCCTCGAGCTTGGTGAATTTGCCGACGATGTCCGTGAGAGCGTGAGAGTTTGCGGGAAAAATAATCTTTCATGCGGGCCAAGGTCGCCAGCCGCGCTCACGATGTCACCGATTGGAGAGTGGAGGCCAGGCTAAACCTAATCCGTGGGCTGCTCCGCGCTCAAAATTTTTCACCCATTTAGCCCGATTCCAAGCGCTACCCTCTATATGGTAAAGGAAACGCTAACAGCGAGCCTGTCGATGATGAATTTCGTAGCCGTCCCTCTCCCCGGAGAGCGCTCTTCTCGAGAGCTCAGCCGGGGTCGTGCCGTAGACGAACTGCGTCATTTTGAGGTCTGCCCCATGTGCGGACAAGCAGTCGACCGCCGCGACGACCTTTCCGTGATGCACCATATACCTCTGGGCCACGCGCCGATGCCTCGCCACTGATTTGGCTCACCGGTAGTGCTGAAGGCGTTGCGCTTCTGGGAGCTGCGATGCCCGCCGCAAGCCGATACGCGTTTCCACCTAAACTGACGTTTACCACTTCGTTAACTGGTTAACGGCATTTTTCCCTGGTGCCCGGGCGTCACGACGTCTGGCCGCGAACCAGGGGAAGATCATGACGTCCAAGACCACGCTCGCGCTCGAAGCGGCAGTTGCAATCATCCTCGAGAACCGTCCCAAGGACGGTGCAAGGCCGACCAACCGGCAGCGTGTCAACGTGGACCGCGCTCATGCGCAGATCATGAAGCTCATCGCACCCCGTGTTCGCCACTTCGTGCGGCAGTACGGGCTTATCAATTATTTCGAAGATGCTGAACAGTGCTGCGCCATCGCCGTGCATCGCGCGGTCGAAGCGTATGAGCCAGAGAAGGCGCAGTTCACGACGTTCGTGAACTGGCAGATCCGAGGCGAGCTCCAGAGCCTACGGTTCCGCGTGATGACCGATCAGCGGCCGTCCGCGAAGAGGGTTGCCGCCACGACGGTTTCTCTCAACGCTATCATGGACAGCGACGGTGAGATGGGTTCGTTTCTGGACGCCCTCGAGGATGAGTTTGCCGTCGAGACAACGGAATCCGCCGCTTCGGAATATCTGGCAGACGGAGCAAAGGCGTCTCTGATCGATGCCTATGTCGATCACCTGCGCACGGTGGGAATGGAGGCACTCGCCCGCCGCCCGCTGCCCAAGCGTAAGGAGGCTGCCCTTCGCAAGGAGCTGCCGCGCCTCCGCGTGAACGGCATCGCTGCGGCGGAACTCGAGAAGCTGGAAGCAACAATCGCGCGGGAGCGCGAGATCGTCGAGGGTCGCCTTTTCAGCGGCACCAGCCTCGAGCAACTCGCCGCCGAGACGGGTGTGACCGCAGAACGCGTTCGGCAAATCACGAAGCGCGCTGCCAAGGCGATCGCCGGTATCGCCGCCGCAGACCCGCGCTTTACCATTATGACCGAGGCTGGTCGGCCCGCTTCAAAGCGGCCGCAGGCTCGCGCTAGCAAGGCATCTATCCTCGCCGATGCTGCACTTCCGCACAATCGGCTGTCGCACGTTGCTGCCGTGGATCAGTTTGGACCGGACTACCAGTCCGCCTTAGACGCTCCCGCTGCGCTGATGCAGTGACTGCTCCTATACGCTGGCGGCCCTGCGCGCCCGGGTCTGCCTCTGTTTACCGGTTATCAGGATGATAACTGTATCTTGTGCACTCGATGGATCTGGGGTCGCGTGCATGGGTGAGGTGAAGATGCTTGTGCCTAACTCCGAAGGCGAGTCCGTCGGTGTCGGGAATGCCACGCTCCGCCGGCTGAGCACCGCGCTGCCGGAGAGCGCCGTTTGGGCTGCGGCAAGGATCATCTTCCAGGATACGTCAGACGAAGACCTCAGATTATTCAAAAAGCATGCGTTTTCGCTCGGCATGGCCTCAATCGCTGACTTGATAGCCATCGAAGCTCGACGTCGCGTGGCGATTAGCGCCAGGTAGTCGACAAGCCCATTTGCAGTAACTACGAAGCTTCCGCCCGACCAGTTCCGGCACGTCCGAATATGTTCGTCGAGGTCAGCCGCCTCAATGTCAGAACCTGCGCACCCGCCGATGTAAACCTGCCCGACTCCGGGAGGAAACGTGCCGCTAACGTCGCCTTTCAACACGCTGAAGCAGCGCCGCTCAACACATCCGATAAGATCGGTTCACTCCGCACCTCTTTCGCGCAACTCTTCCTCAGCAGCATCACCAGTACACCTCAAGGCTTCAAGCTCCTCCTCAGTCTTTGTCTCGATGCCGGCGATCTCATTGCGAGCACCCCGGATTGCGTAGACGAGCTCATCCATCTTGAGATGTAACGCCTGCTCGCTACGCCGCTGGCCATTTAACACCATCTGCGTGAGCGTGATCGAGGCGACTGAAAGGATTAGCGTCAGCGTATTCTCACCGGCCTGTCCGGCGCGCAAGAACCAGACGGCACAGAAAATAGCCACCAGGAGGATCGCGAGAGGCGAGCCTGACAGGTTCGCCGTGCGGCTCGCCATCCGGCTCGCCCATTCATTCGCTTGCTTCCACATTAGCCGGGCATACAGCGCACCGGATGGGTGGGCTAGGTCAAGAAGACATCAAGGGCCTTCGAAGCTGCAGTTGCGTCCAGCAGCTGTGATTAAAGAGGAAGCTTGCATCTCCTGCCTCGAGTGACCTTCGTCGGCGCTACGGCTTCTACGATCAAGGCTCGTAGAAGCCGCGCTGGTAGGTGCTGGGATGCTCTATCTCGACACCAGGGGGAGGGTTAGGGCGGCATTGAATGCCGCCCAATAAACGTCATTTCGCCAGCGAGTTAGCCATGTTGAGGTGCGCAGTGACAGTTGGGATCAGCTGGGTCGCGAAGTTACGCAGCGGCTGGGGCACCTCTTGGTTAGAAGCATTTGCCTTTAGGGCATCAAGCGTTTGCTGATGCGCTTCGACCTGAGCTGCTGCGTACGCTTTGTCAAAGGCCGTACCGTCTGCCGCCTTCAGCTCATCCAGCTTCTGCTGCTGCGCCGCCGTTAAAGCGGGATCCGGCGTGATCGCCGGGCTTGCGGCTGCGGCCGCCGACTTGAGCTTCGCCGTGGACTCGGTGTGAGCCTTGATCATGCCGTCCGCAAACTTCTTGACGGCGGGGCTGCTCGCCTGTTTCTGCGCGAGACGAGAGCTCGCAATCTCGAACGCGTCGCTGGCCGCCGCCGCGTTGGCGAAGGCTTTGCCCGCCGGCGCTGGTGCCGAAACGCTGCTATTGGCGGCGGCTTCGGTGCCCGCATCCGCATTGCCGGTGGCGATCACCGTGTCGGACGTATGGGTTTCCGTCTTCGACCCACAGCCGGCAAGTGCGACTGCCGCGATGCCCAGCATTGTCCAGCGTACAGCGTGCATTCTTCTCTCCATCTCCGGCCTGACTTGAGCAGGCAACGAGGGGAACGCGGGCAAGAACACGCCGTTCCGCCGAACCTGGGGTTGCGCAGAGCGTTATGTGTTTGGGCGCACGAGCCTCGCGAGGAGAAAGTATGAGTATTTTCAGCAGCATCCGGGACCGGATCTTCGGCCACAAACCTACTGGAGCCCAAACACCGTCCAGCCAGGCGGCTCCGAGCCCTTCTGCGGCGCAAGCCCCCGCCCCCGCCACGCCCCCCGTGGCCGCCCCGTCTGCGCCTGGAGCTAACGCTAGCGTTGACGTTGGCGCCGTTCTCTCAGAGATGGCGTCAATGAGAGACGGGGGCGGCAATTACCAGCAATCGATCGTGGATCTGCTCAAGCTCTTAGACCTGGATTCAAGCTTGGCGGCACGAAAAGAGCTTGCTGAGGAGCTAAATGTACACGCGGGAGCGGACGGAAGCGCGGAACAGAACATTGCACTACACAGAGCGGTGATGGCCAAGCTAGCCGCCAATGGCGGTGTCGTACCAGATAGTCTCCGAAACAGCTGATTTGGAGCGCGGAGGTGGATTTGCCTCCGCGCTTACCGGCGCCGAAGACCGAACCTAAGCCCTCGAGACCAGCGTCTTATTGCAGAGTTTTCTGTCGGACCTACGAGGCAGGCGCGAAGGAATGTCCGCTTCCAGGAACGGCGTTCCGGGCGCTGAATGTCCGAAAGTGGGCGCGCTGCTGCCTGGTGCCCCTGCCCCCCCCCTGTCTGATGGGATGGTGGTATGAAGAGGTTGCGGAAGGGAGCCCGTCCCCCCCGAGGGTCTGGAGCCCGATAGGGAGCAAGGGTCCCT
>NZ_JBEPMH010000009.1:0-90594 GCF_040545665.1 Sphingomonas trueperi
CCTCATCGCTGTCGCCAGACAACTTCTCGTCATCCTCAACGCCATGATCCGTAAAAGGCAGTCTATCGCGCTCGAGTGACCATCACAGTTGCCCCTAGGGCCTCAGGCGAGTGATCGCACCGTTTGCGTGCCTGAGCGCCCACGATGTGTTCGGGTGAAGGATGGCTGGCACGACGCGGCGGGACAATAGGTAGATCGGCCGGCGGCACAGGCGCACATGGCTACGTCCGGATTACAACGTGACAGGCGCTTGTAAGAAGCCTTGGTTTTCCGGGCTTCAGCCGCTTTTCCGTGGCTTAGGGCGGCTGGTGGAGCTGAGGGGAATCGAACCCCTGACCTCTGCAGTGCGATTGCAGCGCTCTCCCATCTGAGCTACAGCCCCGCCGCCTTGGTCCCAGGCTGACCCGGGAGGCGCTCCCCTTAGCGAGCCGAAACGGGCGATGCAACTGGCTTGTCGCATCTTGCGCTCGGATTCGTATCGCTGGCGACGAAGTGCCTGTGACACAGGTTAAAATTCGGGGAACCCATCCGCCCCTCTGCTCGCTTGGACGATGCGTGACGGCAAGCATGCCGCAGCCGCCGAAATCTCAGCAGGAGAGATACGATGGACGACCGCAACAATCGCTACGGCCCCTATGGCCCCACCGGTTACAACGACAGTGGCACCCCCGGCGACTATGGTCGGGATTACGGTTCCGGCCGCGATTACACCTATAGCAGCGCGCGCGACTATGCCGCCGCCGGCGAATATGGCCGTGGACGCGATCGCAATCAGCGCGACGACTGGAATCGCGGGCGCAACCAGGATCGCTCAAGCTATGGCGCGCAGGGCTATGGCCAGCGTAGCCAGGAGCGCAGCGGCTGGGATGGCAGCAACAACGACTGGAGCGACACCGGCTCGCGCAGCTACAGCAACTATGGTGGCAATTCGGCCCAGGATCGCGACCGCGACTATGGCCAGCGCAATTATGGCAACAGCGACTGGGGCAGCCGCGATTCGTTCGCGCGCAGCTACGGCCAGCAGGATCAGGATCGCTCGCGCTACGGCCGACAGGACCAGGGCCGCAGCGCCTATGGCTATGACCGCAACCGCGGCGAAGACCTGCGCGGCTATGATCGCGACCGCGGCTTCCTCGACCGCGCCGGCGACGAGGTCCGCTCGTGGTTCGGCGACGAGGAAGCGGAACGCCGCCGCCGCCAGGACCAGCGCTATGACGAGCAGCAGGCCCGCAACGAGGGCGCGTCGGACAGCCATTATGGCGAATGGCGCCGCAGCCGGCTCCAGGAGTTCGACCGCGACTATGACGAATATCGCCGCGAAAACGCCCAGCGTTTCCACAGCGAGTTCGAGACCTTCCGTACGGAGCGCACCGGCCAGCGCGATTCGCTGCGTCGCGTGACCGAGCACATGGAGGTGCTGGGTTCGGACGGCAGCCATGTCGGCACGGTGGACAAGGTGCGCGGCGATCGCATCATCCTGACCAAGAACGACACGGATGCCGAGGGTCGCCACCACTCGATCCCGTCGCGCTGGATCCAGACCGTCGACGACAAGGTGACGCTGCGCAAGACCGCGGACGAAGCCAAGAACCATTGGCGCGACGAAGAGCAGTCGGGCGCCATGTTCGGCGAGGACAAGGACAAGTCCAAGTCGACCGCGACAACCACTGGCCAGACCGGCACGGGCGAGCGCTCGCAGGACTGGAACACCACCGGCAACCTGAACGCGAGCTTCAAGGGCACCTACTAAGGTCCAATGAAGCGACGAAGGGGCCGTCCGGCGATACCGGGCGGCCCCTTTTTCACGGGTGAAAGGTCGACGCGGCCTCGCCGTTTCCTCCCCCGCCAGGGGGATTTGGCAGGCGCAGCCTGACGGAGGGGGAGGAAGCACGCCGGTCCGAGAGGTTCTGGCATCCTCCCCCTCCGTCGCCTTCGGCGCCAACTCCCCCTTGCGGGGGAGGATACGCCAGAAAAAGGGCCATCCGGCAGTGCCGAGCGGCCCTTCACCCGATCACAGGTCGACGCGGTCGGCGTGCATCACCTTGGTCCAGGCCTTGCCGAACGCGGTCACGAACGCCGCCTCGGCATCGTCCGTCGCATAGGCTTCGGCCAGCGCGCGCAGCTGCGCGTTCGAGCCGAAGATCAGGTCGACGCGGGTGCCGGTCCACTTCGCCTCGCCGGTCTTGCGATCGGTCGCGACGAAGCTGCCGTCGCCCTGCGCTGCCCATTTCGCGGTGAAGCTGGTCGACAGCAGGTTGCGGAAGAAGTCGTTGGTCAGCGTTTCCGGACGATCGGTGAACACGCCGTGCTTCGAATCGCCATGGTTGGCGCCGAGCACGCGCAGGCCGCCGACCAGCACCGTCATCTCAGGCGCGGTGAGCGTCAGCAGCGCGGCGCGATCGACCAGCAGTTCCTCTTCCGAATAGCCGGTCGACTGGCCGGCATAGTTGCGGAAGCCGTCGGTCTTGGGCTCGAGCGGCTCGAAGCTGTGCGCATCGGTCTGTTCCTGGGTCGCGTCGGTGCGGCCCGGGACGAAGGGCAGTGCCAGCTCGTGCCCGGCCTTCTTCGCCGCCGCTTCCACCGCCGCGGTGCCGCCGAGCACGATGAGGTCGGCAAGCGACACCCTCTTGCCGCCGGCCTGCGCGCCGTTGAACTTCGCCTGGATGCCCTCCAGCACGCCGAGCGCCTTGGTGAGTTCGGCCGGCTCGTTCACCGCCCAGTCCTTTTGCGGCGCGAGCCGGATGCGCGCGCCGTTGGCGCCGCCGCGGCGATCGGTGCCGCGATAGGTGCTGGCCGAGGCCCAGGCGGTCTTCACCAGCCGCGAAATCGACAGGCCAGAACCGAGGATCTTGGCCTTGAGGGCGGCGATATCGGCGGCATCGATCAGCGGGTGGTCCACCGCCGGCACCGGATCCTGCCACAAGCGCGGCTCCGCGGGGACTTCCGGCCCGAGCAGGCGACCATGCGGCCCGCTGTCGCGGTGGGTCAGCTTGTACCAGGCCTCTGCAAAGGCATGGGCGAACTGGTCCGGATTCGCGTAGAAGCGCCGCGAGATCGCCTCATAGGCAGGGTCTGCCCGCAGTGCGAGATCGGTGGTCAGCATCGTCGGGCGATGCTTCTTGGACGGATCATGCGCGTCGGGGATCACCTCGCCCGCGTCCTTCGCCACCCACTGGTGCGCGCCGGCCGGGCTCTTGGTGAGTTCATACTCATAGTCGAGCAGGTTCTTGAAGAAGCCCATGCCCCATTGGGTCGGCGTCTCGGTCCAGGTGACTTCGAGGCCGCTGGTGATCGTGTCCCCGGCATTGCCCTTGCCGTAGCTGCTCGCCCAGCCGAGCCCCTGCATCTCGACGCCCGCACCGGCCGGTTCCGGCCCGACATACTGGCTGGGATCGGCGGCGCCGTGCGTCTTGCCGAAGGTATGGCCGCCGGCGATCAGCGCGACGGTCTCCTCGTCGTTCATCGCCATGCGCGCGAAGGTCTCGCGGATGTCGCGCGCGGCGAGCAGCGGATCGGGGTTGCCGTCGGGGCCCTCCGGATTGACGTAGATGAGGCCCATCTGCACCGCGGCCAGCGGGTTGGCGAGGTCGCGCTCGCCCGAATAGCGGCCGCCCGGCTTGTCGCTGGTCTGCAGCCATTCGCGCTCCGGGCCCCAGTTGATGTCGCGCTCGGGCTCCCAGATGTCGGCGCGGCCGCCGCCGAAGCCGACGGTCTTGAAGCCCATCGATTCGAGCGCGCAATTGCCGGTGAGGATCAGCAGATCGGCCCAGGACAGCGCGCGGCCGTACTTCTGCTTGATCGGCCACAGCAGCATGCGCGCCTTGTCGAGATTGGCATTGTCCGGCCAGCTGTTGAGCGGCGCAAAACGCTGCGAACCCGAGCCAGAGCCGCCGCGGCCGTCGCCGATCCGATAGGTGCCCGAGCTGTGCCAGGCCATGCGGACGAACAGCGGGCCGTAATGGCCGAAATCGGCCGGCCACCAGTCCTGCGAGTCGGTCATCAGCGCGAAGATATCGGCCTTCACCGCCGCCAGATCGAGCTTCTGAAACTCCGCGGCATAATCGAAGTCCGCACCCATCGGATCGCCCGCGGGCGGGTTCTGGTGCAGCACGGTAAGGTCGAGCTGGTTGGGCCACCAAGTCCGGTTCGTCATCTCGAACAGGACGGCGTTACCCTCCATCTTGCCCCCATGCATCGGGCACTGGGATTCGGCGTTCATTCGGCATCTCCTTGCGGTTCGGGCTGTGGTCTCGAGCAAAGCCTCGCACGGCCAAAGCGATCGATGAAATGGATAAGTCCGGGCACACTGATCGATCCCGCCGCTCATGTCAGTATATCCGAACGGATAGGGGTCTTCCACCTCGCGCAGACGAAACGATGTTGCGCGATGGCGGTTACGGACTTGGCTGGTTTGCCGGCCGCAAGCGGTTACACTCGCAACCAACCGCAGAATAGAGAACCGGAGAGCCTGCACATGACCGACGCCACCGAAGCCGATCTGACCGGCGGCACCCCACGCCCCCGCCCCGAAGGCGAGGTCGAGAAGATCGGGGATCGCAAGCTGAAGCCGGCGACGATGATGATGGGGCACGGCTATGATCCGATGCTCTCGGAAGGCGCGCTCAAGCCGCCGATCTTCCTCACCTCCACCTTCGTCTTCCCCAACGCAGCGGCGGGCAAGCGCCACTTCGAAGGCGTGACCGGCAAGCGCCCGGGCGGCGCCGAAGGCCTCGTCTATTCGCGCTTCAACGGCCCGAATCAGGAGATTCTCGAAGACCGGTTGGCCGTGTGGGAAGAGGCGGAGGACGCGCTGGCCTTCTCCTCGGGCATGTCGGCGATCGCCACGCTGTTCCTGTCGATGGTCAAGCCGGGCGACACGATCGTCCATTCGGGCCCGCTCTATGCCGCCACCGAGACGCTGATCTCGCGCATCCTGGGGCGGTTCGGCGTCCAGTGGCTCGACTTCCCGGCAGGTGCCACCCGCGAGGAGATCGACACGGTGCTGAGCAAGGCGGCGAGCGGCAATGTCGCACTGATCTATCTTGAGAGCCCGGCCAACCCGACCAACGCGCTGGTCGACGTCGAAGCCGTCGCCGCCAGCCGCGACGCGATCTTCACGGGCGACAACAAGCCGCCGATCGCGATCGACAACACCTTCCTAGGCCCGCTTTGGGCGCAGCCGCTCCGCCAAGGTGCGGACATCGTCGTCTATTCGCTGACCAAATATGCCGGCGGCCATTCCGACCTAGTGGCCGGCGGCGTGCTGGGCACCAAGGCGCACATCAACACCATCCGGCTGATGCGCAACACGATCGGCACGATCTGCGATCCCAACACCGCCTGGATGCTGCTCCGCTCACTCGAGACGCTGGAGCTGCGGATGAGCCGCGCGGGCGAGAACGCCGCCAAGGTGTGCGAATTCCTCGCCAGCCATCCGAAGGTGGAGAAGGTCGGCTATCTCGGCTTCCTCGAGCGCGGCGAGGACAAGCGCCAGGCCGACATCTATCGCCGCCACTGCACCGGCGCCGGCTCGACCTTCTCGCTCTACCTCAAGGGCGGCGAGAAGGAGGCGTTCGCCTTCCTCGACGCGCTCAAGATCGCCAAGCTGGCGGTGAGCCTGGGCGGCACCGAGACGCTGGCAAGCCACCCTGCAGGCATGACGCACCTGTCGGTCGCGGAGGAGCGCAAGCAGGCGCTGGGGATCACCGACAATCTCGTTCGCATCTCGATCGGCGTCGAGGATGCCGACGACCTGATCGCCGACTTCGAGAATGCGCTGAAGGCGGTGTGAGCTTTCGTTCCCCTCCCGCTTGCGGGAGGGGAACGCTTACTTCGGCGTGCCCGCCGCTTGCTCTACCAGATCCGCCATCCGCTGCTGATCCTTCAGCGAGGGGTGGAAATTGCAGGCGGTGAATTCCAGCTGTGGCACCGCCACCGGCGTCGCGCCCGTCGCCGCCGCTACCGTGCGCACGTCCGCGATGAAGGCGGGCGCACCCATCAGCAGGAAGCGCGCGGCCGGGTTCGCCCCCTGCAGCTGCCGCACGAAGGCAACGTATTTCGCGCGGTAATCCGCATGCAGCGCCGCGTCGTCCTTCCACGCCTCGCCGGCTTGGACCGGCGTCGAGAAATCATTTGTGCCGAGGTTGATCACGATCAGCTGCGGCTTCCAGCCATCCTTCGCGGCCGGGGTCGGCTCGCCGGGAATGGCGCGCGGATAGAGCACCGGCAGCGTCTCGCCGGGATTGCCGCCGGCATAGTTACGAACGACGCCGCGGCCCGAAAACGCGATGACGCGATAATCTGCATTCCATTTCTTCGCGAGCAACGGGCCGAAGGCGCGCGCGGTGTTGGTCGTGTCGTGCACTTCCTCGGGGCTGCAGGTGCGCGTCGTGGCGGTGTCGCCATAGCCGACGCTGTGCGAATCGCCGATGAACTCTACCCGGCGCGCATGCACGGGCGGCGCGAGCGGCGTGCCGTTGGTGGTGATGCCGATCATCCGGCTGTAGCCGCTTTGGGTCTCGGTGAGTTTCTCGACGCGGACGACGTGCTCGCCGTCGGGAAGCCCGTCGAGGCGCCGCGAAACGCGACCCGGCTTCTTGAGCACGGTGCGCTCGACGCCGTCGATCAGGATGGCCAGATGATCGGTGTCGGCCTCAACCGCGACCGTCACCGCCGTCCCCTTGAACCGCCCTTCGAAATAGACGCCCGGCCAGCCGAACCGCCCATCGGCAGTTACGCGCCCGCCCGCATGCAGCGGCACCGGGGTTTCGATGGGCGCAAGCAGCAGCGCGGCGGGCAAGGCTAGGCGAAGCATGGTGGCAGCCTAACAACCCGCCCCGACGGCGTCAGCCCCAGAGCCGCTCGCGATAGGCCTCGAAGCAGCGCGCACCGCAACGCAGGCGGATCAGCGCGCCTTCGGCCATCGCCGTCGCGCGACGCGGATCATCTTCCACGGCGGGGCGGATCGCCTCGCGGTTCCAGTCCTCGCTATGCTTGATGTCGAGCACGGCATGCAGCGTGAAGTAGCGCGCTTCCTTGGGGCTGAGCCCGACGCGCTTCAGCCCTTCTGCGGTCGCCGCCGAGCGACCCGGCGCGGTCAGCTCGATCGCGCCCAGCGCGCCCACCGAATGCCACGCGTACCGCCGGCTGCTCGCCATCGCGGTCATCGCATTGGCAAGGCACAGGCTTTCCCACACGGTGTTCTCGATCACCGGCGTCACCGCCAGCGTATCGACCAGCGCGTCGAGCATCGGCCCGTGCATGCCCTTCTCGGTGCCATGCCCCATCTCGTCCCAGTAATTGCGGGCGAGTTCGAGCTTGGGCCGGGTCGGCAGCTTGACCTGGGTCATCGCGACGAGATCGTCGAACCCCGCCTCGCCGGCGGCTTCCTGCTCGAAGAACCATCGAAGCTGGTCTCGGTCCGCCTGCTCGGCGAGCCAGGGAAAGAGCGGGTCGCCCTGCCCCGGGCCGGTTGCCTGCAGCTCCTCGAACCAGTCGATGAAGCCGTCGACATCGGTCGGCGCTTCGGCCGCCTCGTCGATCACCTCGGCACGCAGCTCTTCGAGGAACGCGCCCTGCAGACGCTCCATGCGCATGTCGCGCTCGAACCGGCGCTGCCAGTCGTCGGAAGGAAAGCCGGGTTCGAGCCGCTCGCGGTTCCAGTGGGCGAGGCCGCGCTGGAAGCTGTCGGTCAAAAACTGCGAACGAATGCGTGGCGCGAAGTCGCGCGCGAGCGTTGCCATGGGGAATTCTCTCTCCTGCTTGGCCGCCTAAACCCCCGGCCGAAGAGGGGAGTTCCGATCGATTCAACCAGATCAATCACTTGGCAGTCGCCGAACTGTCATGTCGGGCCACGAATGCGAACCGGAGGGGCAGACCGTCACGGCAACGCATGCGCCAGGTGCATCCACCCATACCAAGTAGGTAATTGCAACAATTGCACGCGGCTCGGTAGGGCTGCATCGCCGCCGAAGATGCAGCTCTGAGAGGATCCATGTCGCGTATTGCCCATCCCGGACTGGCCGCCAAGGTCACCACCGCCGAACACGCCGCCTCGTTCATCGCCGACGGCATGACGGTGGGGATGAGCGGCTTCACCGGCTCCGGCTATCCCAAGGCGGTGCCGATCGCGCTTGCCGCGCAGATCGAGGCGGAACATGCCGCCGGCAAGCCGATGCGCCTCAAGGTGTGGACCGGCGCCTCGACCGGTCCGGAGCTCGACGGCGCGCTCGCCCGCGTCGACGGCATCGCCGCGCGGCTGCCCTATAACTCGGACCCGATCGCCCGCGAGAAGATCAACGCCGGCGAGATGGACTATGTCGACCTGCACCTCAGCCAGGTTGCCCCGCTCGCTTGGGAAGGGTTCCTCGGGCAGCTCGACGTCGCGGTGATCGAGGTTGCCGGCATCCGGGAGGACGGATCGCTGATCCCCTCCTCCTCGGTCGGCAACAACAAGACCTGGCTCGACGTCGCCAAGCGCGTGATCCTGGAAGTTAACAGCTGGCAGAACCCGGCGCTGGAGGGGATGCACGACATCTATTACGGCACCGCGCTGCCGCCCAACCGCGTGCCGATCCCGCTCACCGCGCCCGACCAGCGCATCGGCCAGCCGACGCTGCGCTGCGATCCGCACAAGGTGATCGCGGTGGTCGAGACCAACGCGCCCGATCGCAACCTGCCCTTCGCAGCACCCGATGCGAGCGCGCTCGCCATCGCCCAGCACCTGATCGAGTTCTTCCGCCACGAAGTCGGCAAGGGTCGCCTGCCGCCGTCGCTGCTGCCGCTGCAATCGGGCGTAGGCAACATCGCCAATGCCGTGCTCGCAGGCCTGCTGACCGCGCCGTTCGAGAACCTCACCGCCTATACCGAGGTGCTGCAGGACGGGATGCTCGACCTGCTGGCGGCGGGCAAGCTGCGCATGGCGAGCTGCACCGCCTTCTCGCTGAGCCCCGGCGCGGCCGAGCGGCTCAACCAGGATCTCGACCAGTTCCGCGATCGCATCCTGCTGCGCTCGCAGGAGATCAGCAACCACCCCGAAGTCGTGCGCCGCCTCGGCTGCCTGGCGATGAACGGGATGATCGAGGCGGATCTGTACGGCAACGTCAATTCCACCCACATCATGGGCTCGCGCATCCAGAACGGCATCGGCGGATCGGGCGACTTCGCGCGCAACGCCTATATCTCGATCTTCATGTCGCCCTCCACCGCCAAGGGCGGGGCCATTTCGTCGATCGTGCCGCACGTCTGCCATGTCGATCACATCGCGCAGGACGTGCAGATCGTGGTGACCGAGCAAGGCCTCGCGGATCTGCGCGGGCTCGCCCCGCGCAAGCGCGCCGAGCAGGTGATCGAACGCTGCGCCCATCCGACCTACAGACCGATGCTGCGCGACTATTACGAGCGCGCGCTGGCCGGCAGCTACGGCAAGCAGACGCCGATGCTGCCCGGCGAAGCGCTCGCCTGGCACCAGCGCTTCCTCGATACAGGGTCGATGCGGTAAACTACCTAGGGACGCTTCCACGAGACGAGAGCAGCGTCGTCGACCGCTATAATGTCCCTGGGCCGTGACGATCCCGCCCCGGCCCAGGGATGGAATTGGTGGATTTCAATCAGCCCGTCGTGCCCCGCAACGATCCACTCGAGCGCTCGATGCAGCGGCGGGTGATCGCGGCGTCGGCGGCGGTGATGGTGATGGTGGTGGCGCACCTGCTGCACCCGCTCGCGCACGGCCGCGATACCCAGCTGGTCGACGCGGTACTCGAGTTCGGCAGCGCCGCACTCGCCTTGTTCCTGCTGCTGGTCGGTGGGCCGCAGACGCTGCGGGTGTTGCGCGAGCGCCGCCAGGACGCCGAACGCGCCCATGCCGAGCGCAAGCAGGTCAACCACCTGTTCCGCATGACCGAGATGCTGCAGAGCGCCAACGGCTATGCCGATGCCAATGCGGTGCTGGGCGCGACGATCGATTCGCTGCTCGCCGGGTTCGGCGGCGCGCTCTACGTGTTCAACAATTCGCGCGACCGGCTGGAGCTGTCCGCCAGCTGGCACTGGCCCGAGGCCGATACGCTGCGGCCGATGCTCACGCCCTCGCAATGCTGGGCGCTCAAGCGCGGCAAACCGCACATGAATGCCGATACGCGCGGGGCGCTGCGCTGCGAGCATCATCTCGGCTGTGCCACTGTGCTCGAACTGCCGATGACTGCGCATGGCGAGATCCAGGGCATGCTCAAGGTGGCGACCACCCTGCCCGATGCCGCCGCGCAGCTCGAGCGGATTCAGCCGCTCGCCACCGCCATCGCCGACGCGATGTCGCTGGCGGTATCGAATATCGCGCTGCGCGAGAAGCTGCGTACCCAGGCGCTCCGCGACCCGCTGACCGGGCTCTACAACCGTCGCTACATGGAGGATGCGCTGAAACGCCATGCCAGCCTGGCGGAGCGGACAGGCGCGCACCTCTCGGCGATCATGATCGATCTCGATCATTTCAAGAAGCTCAACGACGAATTCGGCCATGCGCTGGGTGATTCGGTGCTGCGCGAGACCGCGGCGCAGATCATGGGCGCGCTGCGCACCTCCGACGTTGCCTGCCGCTATGGTGGCGAGGAACTGCTGGTGATCCTCCCCGAATGCGGGCTGAGCGAGGCGGTGGCGAAGGCCGAGATCCTGCGCGAGCGGATCGAGGCGCTCTCCGCCACGCACGACGCCAAGATCTCCGCCTCGTTCGGCGTGGCGTCCATTCCCGAAAGCACCCGCTCGGTCGCCGACCTGCTCGGGATGGCCGATGCGGCACTCTACCAGGCCAAGGAGGGCGGGCGGAACCGCGTGGTCGCCGCCCCCAGCCGTGAAACGCCGATGCTGCCGCTTGCCGCGGAGTGATCGCAGGCGGGCTTCCGTCCTCAGCTTTGCTCGGTTAAGCCTTGGCAATGCAGGGGACCTTTCAGCGCGCCGCGCTCGCACTCGCCGCCACGTCGCTTCTCGCGGCGCCGCTCGCCGCCCAGACCGGCTATGAGCATGCCGATCCGCTGGTCGGCACCGGCGGCGAGGGCCATACCTTCCCCGGCGCCGTCGCGCCCTTCGGCATGGTGCAGTTGAGCCCGGATACCGATACCGGCTGCGCGATCCGCGAATGCTATGGCCACGCCGCGGGCTATCGGTACGGCGACCCGACCATCCAGGGCTTCTCGCTGACGCATTTCTCCGGCGCCGGCCATTCGGACCTGGGCGACTTCCTGATCGCGCCGGTGGCGGGCGATACCGTGCCGCTGGAGCCGGGCGACCCCAAGAAGCCGGGCTCAGGCTATCGTTCGCGCTTTGCCCATGCCGACGAAGTCGCGCGACCGGGCTACTATGCGGTAACGCTGAAGGACCAGGCCGTCCGCGCCGAGATGACCGCGGGCACCCGCGTGGCGGTGGAGCGCTATGCCTTCCCGGCCGGCAAGGCGGCGCACCTGGTGCTCGACCTGCGCAGCTCGTTGTACAATTATCCCGGCAAGATCCTCTGGTCCTCGGTCCGCGTGCGTCCGGACGGCACGATCACCGGCGCGCGCGAGACGCGCGGCTGGGCGCCCGCGCGCAAGCTGTTCTTCGCGATCCGCCCCTCCGCCCAGCTCAAGAGCCATGCGTTTGTGGATACCGAGGGCAAGGTGCCGTACCGCGGCTTCCAGGGCCCCGGCCGCGGCGCCGATGGCGTGGCCCAGCTCCAGGGCCGTTCGATCGTCGCACGGCTCGACTTCGGGGCGCTCGACCGGCCGCTGGAACTCCGCGTCGCGCTGTCGAGCGTCGACGAGGATGCCGCGCTCGCCAATCTCGCCACCGAAGCCGGCGACTTCGATACCGTCCGCGCCCGCACCACGGCTGCCTGGAAGCAGGCGCTCGGCGCGATCGAGGCGCAGGGCAGCGACACGGCGCTGCGCAACTTCTACTCGGCCTTCTACCACACGCTGATGGCCCCCAGCGTCTTCTCCGACGCCGACGGCCGCTATCGCGGGCCCGACGATCAGGTCCACCAGGCCGAGGGCTTCACCTTCCACTCCACCTTCTCGCTCTGGGATACCTTCCGCGCCGAGCATCCGCTGCTGCTGCTCGTCCAGCCCGAGGCGCGCAACCGCGACATCATCCAGTCGCTGATCGCCAGCCGGCAGAACAGCCCGTTCGGCATCCTGCCGGTCTGGCAGTTCCAGGGCCGCGAGACCTGGACGATGATCGGCTATCACGCCGTGCCGGTGATCGCCGACGCGTACCTCAAGGGCCTGCGCGGCTTCGACGGCAAGGCGGCGCTCGACGCGATGGTCGCCAGCGCGACCTACGGCCCCTATGGCGGGCTCGACTGGTACCAGAAGCTCGGCTACGTGCCGATCGACAAGGAGCCGGAAGCCGCCTCCAAGACCGTCGAATATGCCTATGACGACTGGACCATCGCCCGCATGGCGCGTGCGCTGGGCCGCGACGATCTCGCTGCGACGTTCGAGAAGCGCGCGGGCAACTGGCGCAACAGCTTCGACGTGAAGACCGGCTTCCTGCGCGCCCGCAAGAGCGACGGCGCCTATCGCACCCCCTTCGATCCCACCGCGATCAACTATGGATCGGACTATACCGAGGGCAATGCCTGGCAATATTCGTGGTTCGTGCCGCAGGATCAGGCCGGGCTGTTCCGCCTGATGGGGGGCGATGCCGCGGTGGTGCGCAAGCTGGACGCGATGTTCGATTTCGACAATTCGAAGATCGACTACAGCCATGCCGAGGACATTGCCGGCCTCATCGGCCAGTATATCCACGGCAACGAGCCGAGCCACCATGTCGCCTATCTGTACAGCTATGCCGGCCAGCCCTGGCGGACGCAGGAGCGGCTGAAGCAGATCGTCGACAGCCAGTACAAGCCGACCCCGGACGGGCTCGCCGGCAACGACGATCTCGGCCAAATGTCGGCCTGGCTGGTGTTCACGATGCTGGGCTTTTACCCGGTCGCGCCGGGGTCCAACCAATATGTGCTGGGCCGCCCGTTCCTCGAGCGCGCGACGCTGACGCTGCCGGGCGGCAAGCGGTTCACCGTGAGCGCCCCGGGGTTGTCGGAGGCGAACCGCTATGTCGGGAGCGTGACGCTCAATGGACGCAAGCTCGACCGCGCGTACATCACCCATGACGAAGTGATGCGCGGCGGCGAGCTGCGCTTCGCAATGCAGGCTACGCCGAACCGCGCGGTGGTGCCGGTAACGGGCCGGCCGTTTTCGATGTCCGTTCCCGCCGCACGCTGACGTTGTGGATTCAGCCCTCCCCGCAAGCCGTCATCCCGGCGAAAGCTGGGATCCATTGGGGACAACGTCGAGGCGCTTGCCGAACGCGAGAGGCGAATGGATCCCGGCTTTCGCCGGGATGACGACCAACTTCCACTAGGCCGGGACGGCTCACCCGTCGCCGAGGCGCTCGATATCCGCGCCGACCGCCTGCAGCTTCTCTTCCAGCCGCTCGTAACCGCGATCGAGATGGTACACCCGATTGACCTGGGTCTCGCCTTCCGCTGCGAGGCCGGCGAGGATCAGGCTCATCGAGGCGCGCAGGTCGGTGGCCATCACCGGCGCGCCGGTGAGCTTCTTCACCCCGCGCACGATCGCGGTGCGGCCATGCACCTCGATGTCCGCGCCCATGCGGGCCAGCTCGGGCACGTGCATGTAGCGATTTTCGAAGATCGTCTCGGTGAGCGTGCTCGCCCCGTCCGCCTTGCACAGCATCGCCATGAACTGCGCCTGCATGTCGGTTGCGAAGCCCGGGAAGGGCGCGGTGTTGAGCGTCAGCGGGCGAATGCCGTTGTCGGCGGCGATGCGCACGCCGTTCGCGGTTTCCTCGACGGTGATCCCGGCCTCGACCAGCGCATCCAGCGTCGCGCGCATGTCCTCGGCCGAGGCGCCGACCAGCTCGACATCGCCGCCGGTAATCGCCGCCGCGCAGGCATAGCTGCCCGCCTCGATCCGATCGGGCATCACCGCATAGGTGGCGCCGTGCAGCCGGTCGCGGCCGTTGATCTCCAGCGTCTCGGTACCGATGCCGCGGATCACCGCGCCCATCGCGACGAGCAGGTTGCACAGGTCGACGATCTCGGGCTCGCGCGCCGCATTCTCCAGCACCGTGGTGCCGCGCGCCGTCGCCGCCGCCATCAGCGCATTCTCGGTCGCGCCGACCGAGACGACGGGGAAGCGGAAGCGGCCGCCCGAAATGCGGCCGCCGGGCGCGGTCGCCTTCACATAGCCGGCGCTGATCTCGATCTCGGCGCCCATCGCTTCGAGCGCCTTGAGGTGGAGGTCGATCGGGCGGTTGCCGATCGCGCAGCCGCCGGGCAGCGACACCGTCGCCTCGCCTTCGCGGGCGAGCAGCGGGCCGAGCACCAGGATCGAGGCGCGCATCTTCCGCACGATGTCATAGGGGGCGACCGTCGAGGTCAGCCGGCTGGCGCGCACCGAGAGCACCCGGCCGAATTCGTTCGGGCGCGTGCCCTCTACCGAGGTGGAAGCGCCGAGTTCATTCAGTAGATGTCCGAAGCTGTCGACATCTGCCAGACGTGGCAGGTTCCGCAGCGTTAGCGGCTCGTCAGTGAGCAGCGCACACGGCATCAGGGTAAGGGCGGCGTTCTTCGCCCCGGAAATCGCGATCTTGCCGGCAAGTCGATTGCCGCCACGGATGAGGATACGGTCCATGGCGAGCTTCTAGCCGCTCTGCGCGCCCGCGCAAGCGGTGGGCTGCCGGCCGGCTTGATCGATTTTAATGCGCTGATTCCGTTGCGCTGCTTTGCAGGGCGGACCGGGGGAAAGTGCAGAGCGTGTCATCCAGTTGTTTTGCCGATGTTTTGAGCGAGTTCATCCACCTCACGCCGAAGGAGCGCGAGGCGCTGGATGCGCTCGAGCTGCGCCAGCGCCATGTGCGCCGCGGGGCAATTTTACAGCGTGAGAACGAACCTTGCGGGGAGTTGTTCATACTCCGCAAGGGCCTGATGATGAGCTATGTGCTGCTCGACGACGGCAGCCGCCAGATCCTCCGATTCCTGTTCCCGGGCGACATGCTCGGCATCTCCTCGGCGATTTATCACGAAGCGCCGGAGACGTTGTGTGCCCTATCGGACACAGTGGTCTGCCCGTTCGACCGCGCGACCTTGTCCGGAATCATGCAGGAACACCCCCGGCTTTCGGCGATGATCCTCGTCTACAGCCAGATCGAGCGGGTGGCGCTTACCGATCGGCTCGCCGCGCTCGGGCGCACCAGCGCCAAGGCACGCGTGGCCGCGCTGCTGCTCGACCTGCGCAACCGGCTGCGCGCGACCGACAAGTCGATCGACCGTGCCTTCCCGCTTGGGCTGACCCAGGAGGAGATCGGCGACGCGACGGGGCTCACCGCGGTGCACGTCAACCGCATGCTCCGCCAGCTCGAGGAAGAAGGCATGATCGCGCGCGAGGGCGGCCGGGTGACGCTGCTCGATCGCGGCGCGCTGGCGGGCGCGGCGAACTACGTCAATCGCTATGAAGGGCTCGACCTGCGCTGGCTGCCGCCGGCGCGGTAAGCCGCGGGAGGTATCCCCCCTCGATCGTCATTCCCGCGCAGGCGGGAATCCATTTGCCAGGACGCTCGCGGAAAGAACTGAGGATTCAGCGCCAATGGATCCCCGCCTTCGCGGGGATAACCACGGAGGAGGTAGGCGAAAGCGCCTACGCCTTCTCCAGCGTGCACTGCAGCGGGTGCTGGTTCTGCCGGGCGAAGTCGATCACCTGCGAAACCTTGGTCTCGGCGACTTCGTAGCTGAACACCCCGCACACGCCCACGCCGCGCTGGTGGACGTGGAGCATCACCTGGGTCGCTTCCTCGATATTCATCCGGAAGAAGCGCTGGAGCACCAGCACGACGAACTCCATCGGGGTATAATCGTCGTTGAGCATCAGCACCCGGTAGGGCGTCGGCTTCTTGGTGCGGGTGCGGGTACGCGTGGCGATGCCGACCGCGTTGTCGTTGCCGCGATCATCCTGGTCGCCGTCCTCGGCCATCCGAATCTGTGTTGTACGAAGCTCGACCATAGACGTCGCAAAATATGTCGCACTGCCCCCAAGGGCAAGGCGTCGCGGGGCCGGGGGCGCATTTTGTGGCCATGAAAAAGGGGCAGTCGCCGCAGCGACCGCCCCCAAATCGTTTCCTTCCGGATCGGCAGGGCCGATCAGGCGGTGGTCTTCACCTTCTCGACCGCAACCGCGAAGCGGTTCGAGATCGGCTGCGCGGCGTCGCCGGCGAGCTTGATCACGGCTTCGGTATGCTTCGAGGCTTCGGCGACATAGGAGTCGAACGCGCCGCGCAGATAGTCGCTCTGCAGCTTGAAGAAGTCGGTCGGGGTCTTGACCGACGACAGGTTCTTCAGCGCCGCAGTCGCGCTCTCGAACGAGCGGCGGCTATAGTCGGCGGCTTCCTGGCCCAGGGTCTCGAAACCCTTGGCGGCGATACGACCCGACTCGACCAGCGCCTCGATGTTGCCCTTGGCGAACTCATTGGCTTCCTCGACCAGCTTGGTCGACTTCTCGACGGCAGCCTTGGTGCGCTCGTTGAAATCGGCGAAAGCGGTGTGGGCCTGGGTGGTCGCGTTCTCGTAGGTGGTAGCCATGATCGAAATTTCCTTCGCGGTGCTGGTGGTGACCGCCGGCGCGACGGTCTCTGCGGCTTCGATCACCGGTTCGGCGACGGCCTTGGCCGTTTCCGCGGGGGCGGCGATCGTCTCTTCAACGTGGGTCTTCACTTCCTGCGGTGCAGCGGTTTCGACCGGCGCCGGTACCAGGGCCGCAGCCGGGACGATCGTCTCGGCCAGCGGGGGTACGGGCGGCGGCGTCACCGCGGCAGCATCGGCCAGAATCGCGGGCTTGGGAGCGCCGCGAGCCGCCGTCTTGGCGGCCGGTTTGGCCGTCGTCTTGGGTCCCTTGCTGGCCATGTGACTAGCTTCCCTGCCTATTGCTGCACCGCAGCATATAACGAGATGGCGTCAGATTTGCAAGGCGTCATTGTGCAGTGCACAAAAAGTTACAAATGCCTCAATCTAACAATATTTTCTCAGCGCATTTTAACATAATCGCCAGGGGCTTCCGCAACCGCACAAAGGTTTCCACCCCCTGGCACACGCGCGCCGTCTGCCGCAACTTTGGCACCGTTCACCGCACGCAGCCAGTCGAGCCAGTCCGGCCACCAGCTTCCGGCATGTTCCGTCGCATGTTCAAGGAAGGATTCGAGCGAATCGGCGGGATCTTGATTGGTCCAGTATTGGTATTTCTTTGCCGATGGTGGGTTTATTACACCTGCGATATGGCCGGAACCGGCGAGCACGAACTTGTGCGGTCCGCGAAAATGCTCGGTCAACTTCCACACACTTTTGGCTGGCGCAATGTGATCTTCGCGGCCCGCCTGAATGTAGCTGGGCGTGGCAACCCTGGAGAGGTCGACCGGGGTGCCGCCGATGCTCAGCGCGCCGGGGGAGATCAGCTTGTTGTCCCGGTACAGGTCGGTCAGATAGCTTAGGTGCCAGGCGGCGGGCAGGTTGGTGACGTCCGAGTTCCAGTGGAGCAGGTCGAAGGGGGCATATTCCTGCCCCATCAGATAGTTGTTGGTGACGTAGTTCCAGATCAAATCGCGGCCGCGCAGCAGGTTGAAGGTCGCCGCCATGTAGCGCCCGTCGAGGAAGCCGTCGGCGCTGAGGCTGCGGATCATCGCCAGCTGCTCGTCATCGACGAACACGCGCAGGTCCCCCGCCTCGGTGAAGTCGACCTGCGCGGTGAAGAAGGTAGCACTCGCCACCTTCGCCGCCTCCCCGCGCGCGGCAAGCACCGCCAGCGTCGCCGCCAGGGTCGTCCCGGCGACGCAATAGCCGATGGTATGGACGCTCTCGACGCCGAGCAGCTCGCGCACCGTGTCGATCGCGTCGATCTGGCCGCGCTCGACATAATCGTCCCACACCACGTCCTTCATCGTCGCATCGGCCGAGCGCCACGAGACGACGAATACGGTGATCCCCTGCTCCACCGCCCAGCGGATGAAGCTCTTCTCGGGCGTCAGGTCGAGGATGTAGAAGCGGTTGATCCAGGGCGGGAAGATGATCAGCGGGGTTTCCAGCACCGCGTCGGTGGTCGGCGAATATTGGATCAGCTCGTAGAGTGGGGTGCGCTTCACCACCTTGCCCGGCGTCATCGCCAGGTTGCGGCCAAGCTCGAACGCGCCCGCCGCGGTCTGCGTCATCTGGCCCTTGGCCATGTCCTGCAGCATGTGCTGCAGGCCTTTCAGCAGGCTTTCCCCCTTGGTCTCGACGATCTTCTCGATCACCTGCGGGTTGGTCGCGGGGAAGTTGGTGGGGCTGATCGCATCGATGAAGCCCTGGGTGGCGAAGCGAATCTGGTCCTTCTGCCGGACGTCGACATGCTCGAGCGCCTCGACATTCTTGAGCAGGTGATCGGCAATGACGAAATAGCTCTGGCGAAGGAAGTCGAAGATCGGCTCTTCGCGCCATTGCGGTGCCTTGAAGCGCTTGTCGCGCGCCTGTTCGGGCGTCTCGACAAAGGGTTCGGCGTGGGCGGGGTCGAGGAAGCGCTGCCACAGCTGCATCGTATCCGCCCAGAAATCGGCGCTGGCGCGCATCGCCGGGGTAGGATCGAGCAGCATGCCGAAGGGCGGCGCGGCAGGCACATGCTCCATCAGGTCCAGCCCATGCTCCAGCATCATCTGCTGCGCCCGGCCCAGCACCCAGGTCCAGTGCTGCAGGTCTTCGAGGCGCGGCAGGGTCGGCGTGAGCGTGTCGGGCATTCGATCCTCTCCTTTGCCCCGCCTTAGCGCAGGCAATGCAATGCGTCATTCCCGACTTGGTTATTATGGCGTAGAACGACCGCACGACACAATTTTGTGTCGCATGCCAGAACCCTTGAAAGTCGAGGAAATGTCCGAAGAATTCTACCGCATCAAGCGCTTGCCCCCCTATGTCATCGCCGAAGTGAACGCGATGCGGGCGGCCGCGCGGGCGGGTGGAGAGGACATTATCGATCTCGGGATGGGCAACCCGGACCTGCCGCCGCCCGACCATGTGATCGAGAAGCTGTGTGAGGTCGCACGCAAGCCCGATGCGCATGGCTATTCGCAGTCCAAGGGCATTCCGGGCCTGCGCCGCGCCCAGGCCAATTATTATGGTCGCCGCTTCGGCGTCGAGCTCGATCCCGAGACCGAAGTGGTGGTGACGATGGGCTCGAAGGAGGGCCTGGCCAGCCTCGCTACCGCGATTACCGCGCCGGGCGACGTGGTGCTGGCGCCGAACCCGAGCTATCCGATCCACACCTTCGGCTTCATCATCGCCGGCGCGACGATCCGCGCGGTGCCGACCACGCCCGACGACGCCTATTTCGAGAGCCTCGAGCGCGCGATGAACTTCACCGTGCCGCGTCCCTCCATCCTCGTCGTCAACTATCCGTCGAATCCGACCGCGGAGACGGTGGACCTCGCCTTTTACGAGCGCCTCGTCGCCTGGGCGCGCGAGAACAAGGTGTGGATTCTCTCCGACCTCGCCTATTCGGAGCTGTATTTCGATGGCAAGCCGACCCCGTCGATCCTGCAGGTCAAGGGCGCCAAGGACGTCGCGGTCGAGTTCACCTCGCTGAGCAAGACCTATTCGATGGCGGGCTGGCGGATCGGCTTCGCGGTGGGCAACAAGCAGCTGATCGCGGCGATGTCGCGGGTGAAGTCGTATCTCGATTACGGCGCCTTCACGCCGATCCAGGCCGCGGCCTGCGCCGCACTCAACGGTCCGCAGGACATCGTCGAGAAGAACCGCCTGCTCTACCACAAGCGCCGCGACGTGATGGTCGAGAGCTTCGCGCGTGCCGGCTGGGAAATCCCCTCCCCCCGCGCATCGATGTTCGCCTGGGCCCCGCTGCCGCCGGCACTCGCGCATCTCGGCAGCCTGGAGTTTTCCAAGCAGCTGCTCACCCATGCCAAGGTCGCGGTGGCGCCGGGCGTCGGGTACGGCGAGAATGGCGAAGGCTTCGTCCGCATCGCGATGGTGGAGAACGAACAGCGCCTCCGCCAGGCCGCGCGCAATGTGAAGAAGTATCTCCAGTCGATGGGGGTCAACACGCCAGCCGCGAACGCGGGGTGATGGCGGCGGCCAAATGGCCGTCTCAGCAAAATGCCCTGGTGAGGCCCTGCGGCTGCAAAAGCGGGGCCCCGCGCACCACAACCGTCATCCCGGCGAAAGCCGGGATCCATTGAGGCCTCCCGCTAGGCTCCATCCCCGGCGTTCTGGCAAATGGATCCCGGCTTCCGCCGGGATGACAATCCTGTTCAAAGACAGCACGCCCGCATGCGCACCCCGCACTTGCGGACCTTGCCCCGCTCGGGGCAAAGCCCGCGACCATGTCACGACCCGGCTTCCCCTTCTCCACCCGCTTCCGCGTCCGCTATTCCGAGATCGACGGGCAGAAGATCGTCTTCAACTCGCGCTATCTCGAATATGCCGATGTCGGGCTCACCGAGTTCTGGCGCTGGGCCGATTTCGCCGCGCTCGGGCCGGAATGGATGGAGGCGGAGTTCAACGTCGTCCGCGCGCAGGTGGAATATAAGCGGCCGTTCCGCTTCGACGACCTGGTGGAGGTGTTCGTCCGTGTCGAACGGCTGGGCAACACCAGCATGACGATGCGCGCCGACCTCTGCCATGCGGAAACCGGCGAACTCCATGCCGAGGTGGAATTGGTAAGCGTCCACCTGGACCTCGACACGCGCCGCCCCAAGCCCATCCCGGACTCGGTCCGCGCCGCACTGGAAGCAATCGGCGGCTAGACCACCACGTCGGCGAAGGCGCCGCCCTGGGCCCGGCCCAGCTTGCGCTTCATTTCTTCCTCGATCTCCCGCCGGATCGCCGCCTGCTTTTCGGGGGCGAGCTGGTCGAACTGCTCCTGCGTCAGATTGTAGCGCTTGAGCACGGCTTCCTTGGTGCGCTCGGCCGGGCTCTTGCGGGCTTCGCGGAGAAAGGCTTCGGCGGTCTCGTCGACAGGGCCGCTCGTGCTGCCATGGGTCGCGGCGGCTCGCGCCACGCCTCCCACGCCGTTGATCCCCACCGTCGAAATGCCGAACGTCATGCGCAAATTTCCCTGATGCACACGCCATTATAGAAGCATTTACGCTTCAGTGGCGGAGCGGCCCCAACGTTACTCGGCCGCACGCGCCGCTTCGGCATCCTCGGGCAGCGCCCAGAGCAGGTCGCCCTTGCCCAGCACCCGGCCATCCTGCGCCTGCACCGTCACCGGCGCGATCGGCTTCCCGTCGCGCGCATCCACCAGGATCGGCGAGGCGGGCACGCCCGTCTCCCAGCGCTCGCCCCATTGGCGCAACGCCACCATCGTCGGCAGCAACGCATGCCCCTTGTCGGTCAGCCGATATTCCACCTTGCGGCGATCGTCGGCGCACGGGACCCGCGCGAGGATGCCATGCTCGACCAGCCGCGCCAGCCGGTTGGCGAGGATGTTGCGGGCGATGCCCAGCTCGCTCTGGAATTCCTCGAAATGGCGCAGACCGTTGAACGCGCCGCGCAGGATCAGGAACGACCAGCGTTCGCCCATCGCCTCCAGCGCGGCCGGCAGGCTGCATTCCCGCGCCATGGCCCGCAGCGTCTCTCGAACGGCTCCACCCATGCGGGCACCCTATCGTAAAAAAGGGGGGTGGGAAACCGGCCCGGCGCGGCACTTCGGCCACAGCGGTGCCGTCAAGCCGCGAATGCACCTTCAAATCGGTTGCAAAAAGCGGGCCAGTGACGCCATCTAGCAGGCGTGCTGCGTCAGTATGAACTTGTAGACCGGGTCCTCTCCTACGACCCCGAAGCCGATGAGGCATTGCTCAACCGGGCCTATGTCTTCTCGGTCAATGCCCATGGAACCCAGAAACGGGCCTCGGGCGACCCCTATTTCAGCCACCCGATCGAGGTGGCCGGCATCCTGACCGACCTGCATCTCGACGACGAGACGATCGCCACCGCGATCCTCCACGACACGATCGAGGACACGGTCGCGACGCCGGAGGAGATCCAGCGGCTGTTCGGCCCCAACGTCGCCCGCATGGTCGACGGCGTCACCAAGCTCTCCAAGATCGAGGCGCAGACAGAAAGCGAGCGCGCGGCGGAAAACCTCCGCAAGTTCCTGCTCGCGATGTCCGACGACATCCGCGTGCTGCTGGTGAAGCTCGCCGATCGTCTCCACAACATGCGCACGCTCCACTTCATCAAGAAGGAGGAGAAGCGCCGCCGCATCGCCCGCGAGACGATGGACATCTATGCCCCGCTCGCCGAGCGGATCGGCATGTACGAGTTCATGAAGGAGATGCAGACGCTCGCCTTCCGCCAGCTCGAACCCGAAGCCTATGAATCGATCACCCGGCGGCTGGACAGCTTCCGCGTCGAGGGCGAGGACCGGGTGCTCAAGATCGCCTCCGGCCTCAAGCTGCTGCTCGGCCGCGGCGGCATCAATGCCGAGATCACGGGGCGCGAGAAGCACCCCTATTCGATCTGGAAGAAGATGTCCGAGCGCCATGTCAGCCTCGAGCAGCTGTCCGACATCATGGCCTTCCGCGCGATCGTCGATACCGAGGAGGAGTGTTATCGCGCGCTGGGCGTGATCCACCGCCGCTGGCCGATGGTGCCGGGGCGGTTCAAGGATTACATCTCGACGCCGAAGCGCAACGGCTATCGCTCGCTCCACACCACGATCATGCACGCCGGCGACACCCGCGTCGAAGTGCAGATCCGCACCCGCGACATGCACGCCCAGGCCGAATTCGGCCTCGCCGCGCACTGGGCATACAAGCAGAGCGCGGTCCGCCCCGACACCCAGGTCAGCTGGATCCGCGACCTGATCGAGATCCTCGAACATGCCGAGAGCCCGGAAGAGCTGCTCGAGCACACGCGCATGGCGATGTACCAGGATCGCATCTTCGCCTTCACCCCCAAGGGCGAGCTGATCCAGCTGCCCAAGGGCGCGACGCCGATCGACTTCGCCTATGCGGTGCACACCGATCTCGGCGACCAGGCGGTCGGCGCCAAGGTCAACGGCAAGGTGGTGCCGCTGCGCACCGAGATCGAGCAGGGCGACCAGGTGCAGATCCTGCGCTCCAAGGCGCAGGAGCCGCAGCCCAACTGGCTCAACTTCGCGATCACCGGCAAGGCGCGCGCGGCGATCCGCCGGCACCTGCGCCACAAGGAGCGCGACGAGACGATCCGGCTGGGCCGCAAGCTCTACGAGGACATCGTCGCGCGGCTGCCCGCCCCCCCTGGCGAAGGCGCGCTGGGCGAGGCGCTCAAGCGGCTCAAGCTCCCCGATGCGGAATCGCTGATGGAGGCGATCGCCCGCCGCAGCCTTACCGACCGGCAGGTGATGGAAGCGGTGATGCCCGGCTCGGCCAGCGGCGAGGACGATCAGCTGCCGCCGCAGCATCACGCCATCGACATCAAGGGCCTCACCCCCGGCGTCGCCTTCACCTATGCCGAGGATTGCTGTCCGGTGCCGGGCGATCGAATCCTGGGCGTGCGCAAGCCCGACCAGCCGATCGTCGTCCACCGCATCGATTGCCCCAGCCTCGCCGATGTCGAGGAAGCCGACTGGGTCGACCTCACCTGGGGCGACAAGGCCGATGGCGGCGTCGCCGAGATCGCGGTGACGCTGAAGAACGAGCCCGGCGCGCTGGGCACGGTCGCGACGCTGATCGGCCAGCACAAGGCCAATATCCTGGGGCTGCGGCTGGATAATCGCGACACGACCTTTCACACCAACACGATCGACCTGGAAGTGCGCAACGCCGCACACCTGATGAAGCTGCTCGCGGCCCTGCGCGCGGCGGATGCGGTGAGTTCGGCCGAACGGGTGTGACGGACTGCCGTTTCCTCCCCCGCCAGGGGGAGGTGGCGCCGAAGGCGACGGAGGGGGAGGAAGCACGCAGGCTTGAGAGGTCCTGGCATCCTCCCCCTCCGACCCGCTGACGCGGGCCACCTCCCCCTGGCGGGGGAGGAAACGCTGTGGACCTTGCCCAAATTCGCGGTACGCTGCCTCCAACCAAATACATCAGTTGGGGAAAAGCCTTGGATCGTCGTACCTTCCTCGCCTCATCGAGCACCGCCGCGCTGGCCGCTTTGCTCCCCGCCGCTGCCCGCGCCGCCATGGCCGGCACCCGCGATGCCGAGATCAACGCCGTCTACAACCAGATCGTCGCCGAACGCATCCAGCGCTCCCCCGAGTTCGCCACCTCGCTCGGCTTCGACAAGGGCCCGAATGCCGCGCTCAAGCACAAGCTGAGCGACGGCAGCGCCGCGGCCAAGGTGCGCAACCTTGCCGATACCAAGGCCGCGATCGCGAAAATCGAGGCATTCGATCCCGCCAGCCTGTCCGAAGGCGCGCGGCTCGACCGCGAAGTGGTGCTCTACTCGCTGCGCAGCGCCACTGTCTCGCAGGACAAGTTCCAGATCGATTCGGTCGGCCGCCCCTTCCCGATCACCCAGCAGGGCGGCGCCTATTTCTCGACGCCCGATTTCCTCAACTCCAGCCACACGATCGTCACCCAGGACGATGCCGAGGCCTATCTCGATCGCCTCGACGCGTTCGCCGGCGCGCTCGACCAGGATACCGCCGACCAGAAGGAAGCCGCCGGGCGCGGCCTCGTCGCGCCGGGCTTCTGCCTCGAGCTCACCCTTGCCCAGATGGCCAAGCTGCGGCAGCCCGATCCGGCGGCGAACACGCTCACCCAGTCGGTGGTCCGCCGCGCCGCCGCCAAGCAGCTCCAGGGCGACTGGCAGGGCCGCGCCGCGAAGATCGTCGGCGAGAAGGTCTATCCCGCGCTCGATCGCCAGTACGCGCTGATCAAGGACCTCCACGCCAAGGGCCGCCCGTCGGCCGGCCTGTGGGACGTACCACGCGGCCAGGAAATCTACGCCGCGGCGCTGGAGCAATGGACCACCACCAGCTTCACCCCCGATCAGGTCCACAAGATGGGCCTAGAGCAGGTGGCGGAGATCAGCGCCAAGCTCGATACGCTGCTGAAGGCACAGGGCATGACCCAGGGCAGCGTCGGCGCACGGCTGACCGCGCTCAACGAGCGCCCCGACCAGCTCTACCCCGATACCGCGGAGGGGCGCGCTGCGCTGATCGCCGGGCTCAACGCCGGCATCCAGAATGTCGCGACGCTGCTGCCCAAGGCGTTCCTCAACCCCAACAAGGCGCCGCTGGAGATCCGCGCCGTGCCGGTGGAGATCCAGGACGGCGCCTCGAACGGCTATTACACCCGCGCTGCACTCGATGGATCGCGGCCGGCCATCTACTGGATCAACCTGAAGAGCGTGAACGACTGGCCGAAATATTCGCTGCCCGCGCTCACCTTCCACGAAGGCCTGCCCGGGCACCATCTTCAGATCAGCACCGCGCAGGCGGCGGAAGGGCCGCTGATCCGCAAGTTCGGCTTCTTCAGCGCCTACACCGAAGGCTGGGCGCTCTATGCCGAGCAGTTGGCGGACGAGCTCGGCGCCTATCACGGGCCGCTGGAGCGCGCGGGCTATCTCCAGTCCTTCCTGTTCCGCGCGGTGCGGCTGGTGGTCGATACCGGAATCCACACCCAGAAATGGACCCGCGACCAGGCGACCGACTATATCGTCCAGAACACCGGCTTCGCCCGGCCGCGCTCGCAGCGCGAGGTGGAGCGCTATTGCACGATGCCGGGCCAGGCCTGCGCGTACAAGCTCGGCCACATCGCCTGGACCCGCGCCCGCGCCAACGCGCAGAAGATCGCCGGCAACAAGTTCGATCTCCAGCAGTTCCATGAGGTTATCCGGTTGGGCGCGATGCCGCTCACCATGTTCGAACGACTGGTCGAGGAACGCGCCAAGGCGATGGCCTGAGCTTCGCAAGATCCTCCCCCGAGGGAGCGCTATCGCCTTTGGCCCTAGTCCCCCTCACCCCTCCCACCGCCTGCGGCGGCGGGCCCCTTCCCTCTCCCACAGGGGGAGAGGGAGTTTCGAGCCCCGCGCCCTCTCCCCCCCGTGGGAGAGGGAGGGAGCGCCGAAGGCGCGGAAGGGTGAGGGGGACTTCAGCACAGACGCGATAGCCCTACCTTCCAGGGCCAGGACCTTCCCGCCCGCGCCTCAGCCCGAGTATGGTTGCGGCGACCGGAACCGGCCGCCACAAGGGCGGTTGCCCTTCCCGTGTCCGTGAGCCCGCCATGTTCAAACTCCCCCGCACCGCCACCGCGCCCTTCTGTCCCTCCGAGGTCCGCGGCAGCGTGAGCGTGCCCGCGGGGCTTTCGCCGCTGGCCAAGCTGCTGCGCTATATGGGTCCGGGGCTGCTGGTTTCGGTTGGCTATATCGACCCGGGCAACTGGGCGACCGACATCGAGGCGGGCTCGCGCTACGGCTATGGCCTGCTGTTCGTCATCCTTGCCTCCAGCGCGGCGGCGATGGTGCTGCAATCGCTGTGCGCGCGGTTGGGCATCGCCACCGGGCGCGACCTCGCCCGGCTGGTCCGCGACCGCTATTCGCCGGGGGTCGCCAGGTTCCTCTGGGTGTTCGCCGAACTCGCAATCATCGCCACCGACATCGCCGAAGTGCTGGGCAGCGCGCTCGCCTTCCAGCTGCTGCTCGGCATCCCGCTATGGATCGGGGTGCTGATCACCGCGCTCGACGTGGTGATCGTGCTCAGCCTCAAGGGCCAGGGCTTCCGGCAGATGGAGGCGATCATGCTCGGGCTGGTCGGCACGGTGGCGGCATGCTTCGTGGTGCAGCTGTTCCTCTCGCCCCCGGACGGCACGGCGGTGCTGGCGGGGATGATCCCGGACCCCACTCGGCTCGCCAATCCGCACGCGCTGTACCTAGCGATCGGCATCCTGGGCGCGACGGTGATGCCGCACAATCTCTATTTGCACAGCTCGATCGTGCAGACCCGCGTCTCGGGACCCGACGAACCGGCGAAACGCGAGGCGGTGCGCTATGCCCAGTTCGACATCATCGCCGCGCTGCTTGCCGCCACCTTCGTCAACGCCGCGATCCTGATCGTCGCCGCCTCTGCCTTCAACGCCAACGGCAATACCGGCGTGCGCGAGATCGAGGATGCCTATCGCCTGCTCACCCCCGCCACCGGTGCCGCGATCGCCGCGCCCTTGTTCGGCATCGCCCTGCTCGCCTCGGGCCAGAGCGCGACCTTCACCGGCACCATCGCCGGGCAGGTGATCCTGGAGGGTTTCCTCGATCTCAAGATCCCCTGCTGGGTCCGCCGCCTGATCACGCGGGGGCTGGCGCTGGTCCCGGCGCTGGCCGGCGTGCTGCTGCTCGGCGACGGCGCGGTGGGGCGGCTGCTGGTGCTGACCCAGGTGGTGCTCTCCGCCGGGCTGCCTTTCGCGATGGCGCCGCTGCTGCTGCTCACCGCCGACCGCAAGCTGATGGGCCGCTTCGCTAGCCCGATCTGGCTGCAGGCGATCGGCTGGCTGCTCTTCGCCGGCATCACCGGCGCCAATGTGTGGCTCGTTACGAGCCTGTTCGCCTGATGCGCGCCCGCTCGACGGGCCGTTCCGGCAGCGCTACAGAGCGCGCGTGATGAAACGTCCCCAGCTTTCCGTCGTCGTCCCCTGCTACAACGAAGAAGCATGTCTCGACATGCTCCACGGCCGCGTCAGCGCCGCCGCGCGCGCCGCGGTGGGCGAGTCGTACGAGATCGTCTTCGTCAACGACGGGTCGCGCGACCGCAGCTGGGAGGTGATGCAGCGCCTGTCCGCCGCGGACCCGCACCTCGTCGCGATCAACCTGTCGCGCAACCACGGCCACCAGCTTGCGCTCACCGCGGGCCTCGACCTCTGCGCCGGCGAGCAGATCCTGATCATCGACGCCGATCTGCAGGACCCACCCGAGCTGCTGACCGAGATGCGCGAAACCATGGCCGCCCAGGGCGCCGACGTGGTCTATGCCGTCCGCCGCAAGCGCGAGGGCGAGAGCCTGTTCAAGAAGGCGACGGCGGCGATCTTCTACCGCATGCTGGATCGCATCACCGACACGCCGATCCCGCTCGACACCGGCGACTTCCGCCTGATGAGCCGCCGCGCGCTCGATGCGCTGCTGTCGCTGCCCGAGCAGGCGCGCTTCATCCGCGGCATGGTGGCGTGGATCGGCTTCCGCCAGGTGCCCTTCGTCTACGACCGGCACGAGCGCCATGCCGGCGAGACCAAATATCCGCTGGGCAAGATGATCCGCTTCGCGCTCGACGCGATTACCGGCTTCTCGACGGCACCCTTGCGCTTCGCCAGCCATGTCGGGCTGCTGCTGACCGGCGCTTCGGTGCTGCTGATCCTCTACATCCTCATCGCCTGGGCGATGGGCCATGCGATCCAGGGCTGGACCTCGACGATGCTGGTCGTGGTGATTCTCGGCGCGGTGCAGATGTTCGTGCTGGGGATGATCGGGGAGTATCTCGGCCGGCTCTATGTCGAATCGAAGCGGCGGCCTTTGTACCTGATCGCCGATGTCGCAGGGCCGGTGCAGGGCCATGCCTCGCTCGGCTATCGCCACCAGGATTCGGGCGCGATCAGCGTGTCACCGCAGGCGCGGCATAACGACGCGGCGGAGTAACTGCGGCAACCACCCTCACCCTCCCATCGCTGCGCGATGGGCCACTCCCTCTCCCAAAGGGAGAGGGGTTAAAGTCCCTCTCCCTTTGGGAGAGGGAGGGAGCCGCGAAGCGGCGGAAGGGTGAGGGTGGCCCACCCATCCTTGATGGCCCTCAGCCCTTCGGCTCGGCGATCACGATGATCGACAGTCCCGGCGGCATCGGCAGGCGGCCGAGCAGATGCCGCTCCAGCCCGAAGATCGTCTCGAACGCCTTGTTGAGCACGGCGGGCGGCGGCGAATCGTCGCTGTCGTCCTTGCCCATCAGCTTGCCGGCGAAGCGCGCCGCCACCGCCACCGGGAACAGCAGCGAGTTGAACCAGCGCAGCTTGCGCCATTTCAGCCCGGCCTTTTCCAGCGCGGCGAGCAGCGTGCCCTTGGAATAGCGGCGCTTGTGGTGGTTCACCACGTCGTGCGCGCTCCACATCCACTGATGCGCGGGCACGGTGATCAGGATCTTGCCGCCGGGCTTGAGCACCCGCGCCATCGCCTTCAGGGCGCCAACATCGTCCTCGATATGCTCGACCACGTCGAGCACCGCGACCAGATCATAGCTGCCGGGCGCGACGCCGGTCAGGTCCGGCAGCGGCGAGGCGCCGACCGGCTTGCCCAGCCGCGCGCTGGCAATTTCGCGCGCCGCCGGATCGATCTCGATCGCGTCGACCTCGCCGAACGCGCCCAGCATCGGCAGGTTGTGGCCGGTGCCGCAACCGATCTCGAGGATCCTGGCGTCCTTGGGCACCGCGCCGTAGCGCGCCAGATAATCGGCGAGGATGTCGCGGCGGGCGCGATACCACCAGTGCGTGGAATCATGCGCCGCCATGCGGTCGTAAACGATACGGTCCATTCAGCCGAAAACCCACAAGCGATTGAGTGCGAAGGTCGCGAAGGGCGTGACGAGCACCGCCGGCACCAGCGGCCACCAGGTGGGCCCATGGACCCAGGGACCGGTCAGCAGCCAGGTGAAGCCGGCATTGAGCAGCATGCCCGTCGCCTGCACGACGAAGAATTTCACCTTCAGCGCCGCATTCTCTTCGGCGCCGTGCCCCTGGAAGCTCCAGCGGCTGTGCATGAAATAGCCGAACACCACCGCGACGAGGAAGCCCGCCACGGAAGCGACCACCGGGTTGATGACATAGGTGGCGAGCGGCCAGTAGACGGCGGCATAGACCACTGTCGAAAGCCCGCCGACGATCACGAAGCGGATCAACTGGCCCAGCACCCCGCTGGCCCGCAATGCCTCAACGCGTTGCAATACTGCCGTCATCTCGCTTGCCCTCCGACCGGCGCTCGCCCTAATGCGCTGCAGCATCCGAGGAAAGCGATTTTGACGCCCAACATCCAGCGGCTTTTCCGCCTTCGAGACGAATTCGACCGCCACTGGCTGCTCTGGACGCTGGTCGCCTGGGCCTGCGTGACGGTTTGGTTCATCACCCAGCGCCAGGGCAACATCTATTGGCTGACCCTCGGCGACACCGACGACAACATGCGGCTGATGCAGGTCCGCGCGCTGCTGGCGGGCCAGGGCTGGTACGATCTGCGCCAGTACCGGATGGATCCGGCGCTGGGCGGATTCGACATCCACTGGTCGCGGATCGTCGACCTGCCGATTGCGGGACTGATCCTGCTGCTCGAGCCCTTTGTCGGCATGGCGACGGCGGAGAAATGGGCGTGCGGGCTCGCGCCGCTGCTGCCGTTGTCGATCACGATGACGGGGCTCGCGCTGACCGTGCGCCGGCTGGTCTCGAATTTCGCCTGGCCGATCGCGCTGATCCTGCTGGTGAGCGTCTGCACCACGACGCTGCCGATGTACGCGCCGCTGCGGATCGACCATCATGGCTGGCAGCTTGCCGCGCTGGCGATGACCGTCACAGGCATCGCCGATCCCCGCGGCGCGCGCGGCGGTGCGGTTGTCGGTCTGGCGAGCGCCTTCTCGCTGTCGATCGGGCTGGAACTGCTGCCCTTCTGCGCGATGGCGGGCGCGATCCTCGCGCTGCGATGGGTATGGGACGCCGCCGAGCGGTCCCGGCTGATGGTCTATGGCCTTACCCTGGGCGGCGGCTCGGCGATCGGCTTCGCGGCCTTTGCCTCCTACGCCAACCAGGCGATGCGCTGCGATGCGCTGACGCCGGTGTGGCTGAGCGTGCTGGTCGCCGCGGGCGCGCTGCTGGTGGCGCTGACGCTGGCCAACCCCGCGTCGCGCTGGGTGCGGCTGGCGCTGGCGGTGATCGCCGGCGGGCTGATCGTCGCGGGCTTCGTCCATTTCTTCCCGCAATGCCTGGGCCGCCCCGAGCAGGTCTCGGACGAGCTCTACAAGACCTGGCTGTCGAACGTCCGCGAGGCACGGCCGATCTATCGCCACCCGGCGGACGTCGCCGTTCCTGTCGCGATCGTCGCGGGGCTGGGCCTGCTGGGCGCGCTGCTCGCGGTGTGGACCGCACGGCGTGGCCCCAAGCTGGTCGGCTGGGTCGCCGTCGCGCTGTTCACCGCCTTCGCTGCGGCGATGCTGCTCTGGCAGATGCGCGCGGCGCCGGGCGCGCAGCTGCTCGCGGTGCCCGGCATCACGGCGCTGATCTGGATCCTGGTGCCGCTACTCGTCCGGCGCGGGCCGCTCTGGGTGCGGATCGGCGTGGCGGTGCTCGCCTTTGTCGGCGTCGGCGTGATCGCCAGCGGGGTGAAGATGCCCTGGGCGAACAAGGCCGCGTCTAAGCCCGGCAGCGACAAGGTGCGCCAGGCGAACATCGCCTGTACCCGCACCTCGCAGCTGCGCACGCTGGACGCGATCCCCGCGACGACCATGTTCACCCAGGTCGATCTCGGGCCGCGGCTGATCGTGGTGACGCACCACAATGCCGTCGCCGGGCCCTATCACCGCAACGGCCAGGCGATCCTCGACGTCCACCACGCCTTTACCGGCACCGCCGACGGCTTCCGCCCGATCGCGGCGCGCCACAAAGCGGCGTACCTGCTGCTCTGCCCCAACATGGCCGAGACGACCGTGTACCGCTCGCACAACCCCGTCGGCTTCTACGCCCAGCTCGCCAAGGGCCAGGTGCCGGACTGGCTGGAGCCCGTGCAGCTCCCCGACGGCTCGCCCTACAAGCTGTGGAAGATCCGCTACCAGGGGCAGTGACCCCGCGCCCGGATGGACGAGAGGGGCATGGCGCGGCTACAGCAACGCCCATGCCCGCAACCCCCGCCTGGCCGCCGCAATCCGCCCCCCGCCTGTTCGTCGAAGGCCCGCTCGAGCCGGGCATGCGCCGGATCGACGGCCCCCAGGCGCATTATCTGGGATCGGTAATGCGGCTGAAGCCCGGCGAAGCGGTGAAGCTGTTCGACGGCACCAGCGGCGAATGGCTCGGCATCGCCCGCGATGTCGGCAAGCGTGACCTGACGCTGGAGATCACCGAGCAGCTGCGCCCGCACGAGGCGGTGCCGGACCTGTGGCTCTGCGCCGCGCCGATCAAGAAGGGCCGGATCGACTGGGTGGCAGAAAAAGCGTGTGAATTGGGCGTCGCGCGGCTGGTGCCCGTCCTCACCCGCCGCACGGTGATCGACCGGCTCAACCTCGATCGCCTCCGCTCCCACATGATCGAGGCCGCCGAGCAATGCGGCCGCACCGCCCTGCCCGAACTGGTCGAGCCGGTGAAGCTCCCCGCCCTCCTCCGCGACTGGCCGGCGGAGCGCGCGCTGTTCTTCGCCGACGAGACCGGCGGCGTGCCCGCGCTGGAGGCGATGCGCGCCCACCCCGGCCCCGCCGCGATCCTGGTCGGACCCGAGGGCGGATTCGACGCCGAGGAACGCGAATCGATCCGCGCCGTTCCGCAAGCCATCGGCATCGCGCTCGGCCCCCGCATCCTGCGCGCCGAGACCGCGGCGGCGGCGGCGGTGAGCCTGTGGATGGGGGCCGCGGGCGACTGGTAACCGAACGGTACAAAAATCCGCTGGCGTGGTTTCGCCGGCACCGCTAGAGGCGCGAAAATGAGCACCAAGACCGTTTCGACCAAGACCGCGGCGGTCATCGAGGATCGCGCCCAGCTGGTGGAATATTTCGCCAAGGGCGAGAAGCCGGCCGAGCGCTGGCGCATCGGCACCGAGCACGAGAAGTTCGTCTACTGGATGGACGGCAGCCATCGCGCGCCCAGCTACGAAGAGCGCGGCGGCATCCATGCGCTGCTGATCGGCCTCACCGAATTCGGCTGGAAGCCGATCTACGAGGGCGAGCACGTCATCGCCCTGTCCGGCCCCGACGGCGCGATCAGCCTGGAGCCCGCCGGCCAGTTCGAGCTCTCCGGCGCGCCGCTGGAAAACCTGCACGATACCTGCGCCGAAACCGGCCGCCACCTCAAGCAGGTCAAGGCCGTCGGCGACCGGCTCGGCATCGGCTTCCTCGGCATGGGCATGTGGCCGGACAAGACCCGCGCCGAGCTGCCGATCATGCCCAAGGGCCGCTACGAGATCATGCTGCGCCACATGCCGCGCGTGGGCAGCATGGGCCTCGACATGATGCTGCGCACCTGCACGATCCAGGTGAACCTGGACTATGCCAGCGAAGCCGACATGGCCAAGAAGTTCCGCGTCGGCCTGGCGCTGCAGCCGCTGGCGACCGCCTTGTTCGCCAACTCGCCCTTCACCGAGGGCAAGCCCAACGGCTATCTTTCCTATCGCAGCCATATCTGGTCGGACACCGATCCGGCGCGCACCGGCATGCTGCCCTTCGTGTTCGAGGAGGGCTTCGGCTATGAGCGCTATGCCGACTATGCGCTCGATGTGCCGATGTACTTCGTCTACCGCGACGGCAAATATATCGATGCAGCCGGCCTCAGCTTCCGCGACTTCCTGAAGGGCGAGCTGTCGGTCCTGCCCGGCGAGCTGCCGACGATGGACGACTGGGCCGACCATCTCTCCACTGCCTTCCCCGAAGTACGGATGAAGCAGTTCCTCGAGATGCGCGGCGCCGATGGCGGCCGCTGGGGCCGCATCTGCGCGCTGCCAGCGCTGTGGGTGGGCCTGCTATACGATTCGGGCGCGCTCGATGCCGCCTGGGATCTGGTGAAGGGCTGGTCGATGGAGGGCCGCGAGGCGCTACGCAGCGCGGTGCCCAAGCTCGCGCTCGACGCACCGCTGCCGGGCGGCGGCAAGCTGGCGGACATCGCTGGCGAGGTGCTGGAGATCGCCGGCGCGGGGCTCAAGGCGCGCGGCCGGCTCAACGGCTCGGGCGACAACGAGTCCGGCTTCCTAGATCCGCTGCGCGAGATCGTGCGCACCGGCAAGGTGCCTGCGCAAGTGCTACTCGATCGGTATCATGGCGACTGGCATGGGGATATCACGCGGGTCTATGGCGAGGCGAAGTTCTGAGGGCAGCCCCGACAGCTATCTGGCCTTCCTAACGCGGAAGGTCGAGCTTTCGCGTGAGTCCATTCGGCGCGGTGAAGGGGCGAGCAATGAGGCTGTGGAAGCGAAATTCGCTGCACGCCGGGCTCAAACAAGACTTCGGAAGCCCGAGAGATAGAATGGCCGGAGCTCGAGACGAAGACCCTGACTGGGAAAAGATCGTTGCGGAGATGAGGGAAGCCCGCTCCATGAGCCGCGGGTACGCGTCAAATTGGGAGTGGGCGCCAGACCGACAGCTTGCTGAAGCGGGGGTCGTCCAAGCCTTGGCCGACTACCTCATAGGAGCTGAGGGCGCTTCTTGGACGTCTATTATACCAATCTCAGACGATCCTCCCGACGCCCTGCTTTCATCAACAGACGGCAGGCAAATTGGAGTCGAAGTAACGGAAATCGTCGATGAGAAGATGGTGAAGTGGCATCGCCACAAGAAGGCCCTTGGACAGTCATATCCATACCACTGGGCAACTTGGAATGAATCGCTTCTAGAAGAAGCGCTATCCAAATGCGTCATACGCAAGGATAAAAAGCTATCTTTCAAACGCTCGAACTTTGATGAGCTTTTTGTTATAGCATACACTGATGAGCCGGCCATAGATATTGATCTCGCACGACTAACGATCAGCAAGTTGTCAGTTAGCGTCGAAACAATCGACCGCGCATTCCTGCTTTTGAGCTATACCCCGAATGCGAACGTACTGGAATTTCCGCACGGAATCCCAATCTTCCCTATCCAACTCCGCCGTGCCTAGATGATTGCTACCGTTCTTTAGGCCCTCCCGCTTGCGGGAGGGCCTAAAGGTGCGATCAGCCTCAGACGGTGGGCTTGCCGTCCACGCGCGCCGGTACGCCGGCGCCGTCGCGCACGTCCGCCGGAAGCAGGGCTTCCGGCAGGTCCTGGTACGACACCGGGCGCAGATAGCGGTCGATCGCCAGCGTGCCCACCGAGGTGCTGCGGCCGTCCGAGGTCGACGGGAACGGTCCGCCATGCACCATCGCGTCGGTCACTTCGACGCCGGTCGGCCAGCCATTGGCGAGGATGCGGCCGGCGAGGCGCTCCAGCGACGGCAGCAGCTCCTGCGCGACGGCGACATCGCCCTCGTCCATGTGCAGCGTGGTGGTCAGCTGGCCTTCGAGCAGCGAGACGACCTTCTTCAGCTCCTCGACGCTGGCGCAGCGCACCAGCAGCGAGGTCGCGCCGAAGATTTCCTCGGCATGGCTCGGATCGGCGATGAAGTCCGCGCCCTGCATCGTGAACAGCGCACCGCGCGCGCAGGTCGGGCCCTGCGGCTCGACGCCCTGGGCGATCTGCTCGACGGTCGGCACCGACGACAGCTTCGAGACGCCGCTCTCATAAGCCTTGTGGATGTTCGGGGTGAGCATCACCTGCGCCGGCGCGCCCAGCATCGCTTCGCTTGCGGCCCCCAGGAAGCGCTCGAGCGCCGGGCCTTCCAGCGCCAGCACGAGGCCGGGGTTGGTGCAGAACTGGCCGGCACCCATCGTCACCGAGGCGACATAGCCCTTGCCCAGCGCCTCGGCGCGGGCTTCCAGCGCCGCCGGCAGCAGGAAGACGGGATTGATGCTGCTCATCTCGGCATAGACGGGGATCGGCACCGGGCGGCTCTGCGCGATGCGAACCAGTGCCAGGCCACCGCCGCGCGAGCCGGTGAAGCCCACCGCCTTGATGCGCGGATCGCTGACCAGCGCGCTGCCCAGCTCGTTGGCGGTGCCGGCAACCATCGAGAACACGCCTGCGGGCATGCCGGTCTTCTCCGCCGCGCGGGTGATCGCGGTCGCGACCAGCTCGGCCGTGCCCGGATGCGCCGGATGGCCCTTCACCACCACCGGGCAACCGGCGGCGAGCGCCGAGGCGGTGTCGCCGCCCGCGGTCGAGAAGGCGAGCGGGAAGTTCGACGCGCCGAACACCGCCACCGGGCCCAGCGGCACCATGCGCAGGCGCAGGTCCGGCTTGGGCAGCGGCGCGCGATCGGGAATCGCATGGTCGATGCGGACGCGCAGATAATCGCCCAGGCGCAGTTCCTTGGCGAACAGGCGCAGCTGGCCGGCGGTGCGGCCGCGCTCGCCCTGCAGACGGGCCTGGGGCAGGCCGGTTTCCTGCATCGCGCGCTCGATCAGTTCGTCGCCCAGCGCCTCGATCTCCTCGGCGATGGCTTCGAGGAACTTGGCGCGGTCCTCGCGCGACAGGCTCGAATAGGGCAGGAACGCGGCCTCGGCGGCGGCGCAGGCGGCGTCGACGTCTTCCAGCGTCGCCGTGCTGAAGCTGGGTTCGATCTCGCTGCCGGTAGCGGCGGCAACAGCGCGGAAGCCGGCGTCGCGGGCGACGCGCTTCGATGCGATGAACAATTCTCCGGTCAGCGCCATGATGAGCTCTCTCTCCGATCGACGAGGATGATTCTGAAAATGCAGGTTAGCGGTAACAAGCCGCAGGCGCGACTTAGGGGCCGCGCGGGCGCGGTTCAACCACGGAGTGCGGATCGCGTCAATTGTCGGAGTAAGCCGCGGCAGCGGTCGTAATGGCGGAGACGGAGGGATTCGAACCCTCGGTACGAGTAATCCCCGTACGGCGGTTTAGCAAACCGCTGGTTTCAGCCACTCACCCACGTCTCCGGATGCGCCGAGGTCGAGCCCTATAACGAGCCCTTCGCCCGCAATCAACGGGGATAACCACATGAACGTGAAATCGAGTCGATCGAGCGCCCATTCATTGCCGCGACAGCCCCGCGCCCCTAGGATGGCGGCTGCAAAAGCAGCAGGGTTCGGGAAATTTTGATGATGCGATCGGGTTGGTTCACGCTTCTGGCAGTTGCCGTCACCGGACTGGGCAGCGTGCCCGCGTCCGCGCAGATGACGACGATCGACCCCAATACCGCGATCGATTCGGACCTGAAGTCGCCGCAACAGCAGCAACCGCCGCAGCAGAGCGCGCCGCCACCCGCGACGACGCAGATGCAGGAATCCTATCCCCCGGCGGATACCGCGGCGCCGCCCGTCGACAGCGCCCCGCCGCCGGTACAGAACGCGCCCGCCAGCCCCGCCGCCGCCGATCCCTCGGCAACCACCGCGCGCCAGGCGGCGACCGACACGTTCGAGAAGGACGACCTGCTCGCCGCGGCAGAGGGCACGTTCGGCAAGGGCGCCTCGGGCCTCGCCAAGCTGCTTGAGGACATTCTGAAGGACCAGGGCAAGCCCAACGCCTATATCGCGGGCAGCGAGGCCTCGGGCGCGATCGGCGTCGGCCTGCGCTACGGCAAGGGGCAGATGTTCCACAAGGTGGAGGGGCAGCGCCCGATCTACTGGACCGGCCCGTCGATCGGCTTCGACCTGGGCGGCGACGCCAACAAGGTGTTCGTGCTGGTCTACAACCTCTACGACAGCCAGGAGATCTACAAGCGCTTCCCGCAGGGCGAGGGCCATGCCTATCTGGTCGGCGGCTTTTCGGCTTCCTACCTGCGGCGCGGCGACGTGGTGCTGATCCCGGTGCGGCTGGGCGTCGGCTGGCGGCTGGGCGTCAATGCCGGCTATATGAAATTCAGCGAAAAGCAGCGCTGGCTGCCCTTCTGATCGGATAGGGGGCGGGGCCGCACACGCAGCCCCGCCCCTGCCCTCAACCGAATTCGACCGCCTCGAACTTCACCGGTTCGCCGATCGCCTGGTTGGCGAGCTGGCCTTCCCACATCACCCGGTTGCCGCGGATGATCGTGCCGACCGGGCGGCCGGTGAGTTCCATGCCCGTGAAGGGCGACCAGCCGCAGCGCGAGGCGAGCCAAGCCGCGTCCACCGTCCAGCGGGACTTGAGGTCGACCACCGTAAAGTCGGCGTCGTAGCCCGGCACGATCCGGCCCTTGCCGACCAGCCCGAAGATCCGCTGCGGCCCCGCGCTGGTCAGGTCGATCAGCCGCTGCAGCGTCAACCGGCCCTCCGCGACATGGTTGAGCATCAGCGGCAGCAGCGTCTGCACGCCGGGCATGCCGCTGGGGCTGTCGGGATAGGGCTTGGCCTTCTCCTCCAGCGTGTGCGGTGCATGGTCCGAGCCGAGCACGTCGGGCACGCCCTGGCGCAGCCAGTGCCACAGCCCGTCGCGATGCGCGCCCGAGCGGATCGGCGGGTTCATCTGCGCGTAGGTGCCGATCGCGGGATAGGCCTCCTCGCCCGCCAACGTCAGATGCTGCGGCGTGACTTCGCAGGTCGCGATGTCCTTGTTCTGGCCGAGCAGTTCCAGCTCGGCCGGCGTCGTCACGTGGAGGACGTGGATCCGCCGCCGGGCTTCGCGCGCCAGCCGCAGGATGCGGCGGGTGGCGAGGATCGCGCTCTCGTCGTCGCGCCATACCGGGTGCGAGGCGGGATCGCCGGGGACGCGCTCGCCGAGCCGTTCCTGCATGCGGAACTCGTCCTCGGCATGGATCGCCACGCGGCGATGGCCCGAGGCGAGCACCCGCGCCAGGTTCGCATCGTCGGACACCAGCAGGTCCCCGGTCGAGGCGCCCATGAAGATCTTCACCCCCGCGGTGCCCGGCAGCCGCTCCAGCTCCGCCAGATGCTCGGCATTGTTGTTGGTCGCGCCGACATAGAAGGCGTGGTCGCACCACATGCGGTGGTGCGCGCGGCGGAGCTTGTCGGCCACCGCGTCGGCGCTGTCGGTATTGGGCTTGGTGTTCGGCATCTCGAACACCGCGGTCACCCCGCCCAGCACCGCCGAGCGGCTGCCGCTTTCCAGGTCCTCCTTATATTCGAGCCCCGGCTCGCGGAAATGGACCTGGCTGTCGATCACGCCGGGCAGGACGTCGAGCCCGAAGCAGTCGATCGTCTCGCCCGCATCGCCGACAGTGCCGATCGCGACGATCTTGCCGCCGGAGACGCCGACATCCACCTCCGCCGGTCCGCTCGGGAGATGCACGCGGCCGCCGCGCAGCTTGAGTTCGACATTCGCCATGGCTTGCCTCTTTCGTCAGCGTTTGCCGCGTCCTACCTGTTCGGCATGGACGATACCAGCACCTGGCTCGACGATCGCGCGCTCCTGCGCCTCACCGGCGACGATGTTCGCGGCTTTCTGCAGGGACTGCTGCCGCAGGACCTCGCCAGCGTCACGCCGCAGACGCCGCAATGGGCCGGGCTGCTCACCCCCCAGGGCAAGGCGCTGTTCGATTTTCTCCTCTGGGCGGACGGCGACGCGATCCTGATCGACTGCGAGGCCACTGCGCGGGATGCCCTTGCCCGCCGGCTGACCATGTATCGCCTGCGCCGCGCGATCACGATCGAGCCGATCGAGGGCGGCGTCCATTGGTCGCCTTCGACGCAGCCCGGTGCGGTTGCCGATCCGCGGCTGGCGGCGCTCGGCTATCGCTGGCTCGGCGATGCCACGGGGGATAGCGCCGCGCTCGCCTGGCGGACGCATCGCCTGGCGCTGGGGATCACCGAAGGCATGGACGAACTCAGCAGCGACAAGACGCTGTGGCTCGAATGCAATGCCGAGGAGCTGCACGGCGTCAGCTACACCAAGGGCTGCTATGTCGGCCAGGAGAACACCGCGCGGATGCACTACCGCGCCAAGGTCAACCGCCGGCTGGTCGTCGCGCCGCTCGGCGAACCGGGCGATCGCACCCGCGCCACCTATCCCGAGCTGGGCAAGATGGTTGAACTGCGCCGCGTCGAAGCGCTCGGCGACGCGCTGGTGCCGGAATGGCTCGCGGCGGCGCTAGCGGCGGAAGACTGACGGCGGCGTTGCGCTCGGCCGCCCACCACCACGCCGTCATCCCGGCGTAAGCCGAGATTCGTTGGGGCTCTGTCGCCGCACGTGCCGATACCGAGAGGCAAATGGATCCCGGCTTCCGCCGGGATGACGCAAGGGAAGGACGGCGCGCCCTCTTCACCCTGAATCAGGATGCTACCCGAGGATGCGAAGCGTCCACCACCCGCGCCGCACATAAAAGAAAGGGAGACCGGTTGCCCGGTCTCCCCTCTTTGCTTCCATCCCTTGCGGGAAGGCGGCAATTACATGCCCGAACCCGGACCGTAGGTGATTTCCACGCGACGGTTCTGGAGTTCGCGAACGCCGTCGGCGGTCGGAACGCGCGGGTTGCTCTCGCCGAAGCCCTGAGCCGACATTGCGGCGTCGGGGATACCCTTGCCACCCATGTAGCTGCGGACCGTGTCAGCGCGACGCTGCGACAGACCAACGTTGTAGCTCGCCGAACCCGAACGGTCGGTGTAGCCGGCGATGACAACCTTGGTGTTGCTGCAATCGGCGTAGTTGCTGATCGCATTGTCCAGGATGCTCGCTGCTTCCGGCGTGATGTCCGACTTGTTCCAGTCGAAGAACACGATGTACGGCCCAGGCGTGCAGACCTTGGCTTCCGGAGCCGGGGGCGGCGGAGGCGGCGGAGCCGGCTCAGCAACCGGCGGCGGCGGCGGCGGCGGCGGCGGAGCGACGGGCTCTTCCGGCGCACCGAAGTTGTAGGTCAGGCCGACGAGCAGGCTGTGCGAGCGATAGCGACCCTTCCACTGGTTGCCACCGATGTCGACCAGCTTGACGTCCGGCGCGTTGAAGAAGCGGTACTTCAGCGACACGTCGACGTTCTTGTTGATCGGCGCGCGAACGCCGGCCAGCGCCTGCCAAGCGAACACGGTGTCCGAATCGTTCAGCGTGTCGGCCGGGCCGGAAACGCGCAGGCGATCCTTGATGCGAGCAACGCCCGCACCGCCGCCGACGAAGCCCTGCAGGCCGTTGTCGTCACCGAAGTCGAGCAGGCCGTTCACCATGAACGAGAGAGCCGACGTGTTGCCGCTCGCCTGATCAAAGTTGCCTGCAGGCGCCGGGAAGGCGCTGGTCGCAAGCGCAACGGCGCTACGTGCGCTGTCGACGCGCGAGCGGCGATAGCTGACTTCGGCTTCCGCACGGAACGGACCGAAATCGTAGCCGATTTCGCCGCCGACGTCGTAGCCGACATGGTTGTTCTGCGTCACAGCATCCTGGCTGGCGCCGACGTCGAAGTGAATATCCTCGACGAGCATCGCGCCACCTTCAACACCCACATACCACGCGTCGTCGCGGGCAAAGGCGGGCGTGCTGAGCGCGGTCGTGGCGAGCGCCAAAGTGACGGCAAGCTTCCGCATCATAATCCCCTTTCATGGTCGTCCTAACGGACAGGCCAAACTCACTACTCAAACCAAAGTTTCGGCGCAAGCGCACAAACCCGCGGACTGTTGCACAAACGTCACATGTTAATCGACTCCGATCAACCCGTGTTGGCGCAACATTTGCACGACCGCAGAGATCGCCCTTCTCGCCTCTGCGTCAACCGTCGTGCCCCCCGTCGGTTCCACCACATTCGGCTGCCGAGGCCCAACTACCTGTTGGCCCTCTATAAAAAGTCTTCCATAGGTACGCCCTTGGTACCATTCTCCGCCGCTGTAGAACGCAAGCGCCTGATCCGCTTCAACCCACACGCGCATCCCGTCGCGCGGCGGAACGAACCGCCAGCCGCCTTCGGTCCAACCTGTTAGTTTGCGTGTCTGCCCGGCCCACGCACCTTGCGGTGCAGCACCGATGATCCAGCATTGGCCTATCGTCGGCGCCGTGGGCGGCACGTCGACCATCGCCGCGACGACGGCCGCCTGCGTCGCGATGTCGAGCAGCGCAAGGGCTTCGTTGTGGAACATCTCCTTTTGCGCCTGCCCGGGTTCGAGCAGCGGCAGCGCCAGGCGCGGCGTCGGCGATACGGTCATTGGTCGTCTCCAAGGCTGAGAAGCGAAAGCTGGGCGGCGGGGGACAGGCCGTGCGTACCGATCTGCCGCACCGACAGGGTGAGCGGCAGCGCGCGGTCGGCGGCGGAGAGCGTGAGCCCGGGCGCATCCAGCGTCAGCACGCTGCGTTCCCCGCCGCGCACGATCTCCACCTGGTAGCGCTCGCTTTCCTCGCCGAGCGGCACGTCAACGCCGTCGCGCCACGCCCAGCCGAGCCGGCTGCGCCGGGCCCAGCCGATCTGCGTGGTCTGCCCCTGTCGACTCGCACGAAGCTGCACCGGCGAGGGCGGCAGCAGCGAAATGCCGGTCACGCTCGCGGTGGCCGCCGGCGCATCGACGGGGTCGTCGGGCCCCTGTGCGAGCAACTGGACGGTTCCGCCGATCGCAACGCGAAGGTCGAGCGCCTTCAGCGTGTAGCGCGTCACCAGCACGAAGCGGTCGCCGCCCTGCTGGGTACCGATCGCGGCCTCGGTGCCGCGCCGCCCGCGCCACAGCCGGGACAGGCGCCAGCGCGTGCCGCCAAGGCTTTCCGCCTGGCCGAACTGGAGCAGTTCGTCGCCCAGCATCGCCAGGTTCGCGCCGGCATCGAGCGCCGCCAGGTCCGCATTGGCCAGCGCCATGTCGGCGCGGGCGAGCTCCACCTCGGCATAGCTCGCGCGATCGATCAGCGCCGCACGCGCCGGGCCCGGCGGCACCCGCACCGTGCCGAGGATCGCCGGATAGGCGGTGTCCCCTGCCGGCGCCCAGCGCGCGCCGCCATCGGTGCTCGCCAGCAGCGCGGCGCGGCGCCAGCCGCTGCCGGTGCCGGCGGCGGCGACAACCAGGTTCGGCGTCGTTGCCGCGACCTCGTCGAGCGGCGGCAGCTCGAACGGGCGCAGGAGCGTGCTGCCCCGTTGCGCGTCGGGTGCGGTGACCGAACGGCCCGGGCTCGCCGCGCCCGATAGCGGTGCCTCGGCGATCGGCACACATTCGAGCTTCACCACCATGTTCTCGAGCGACCAGCGATCCACCCGCCATTGTCCGGGCGCGCCGTCGATGGTGATACGCGCGCCGGGGGCGAGCGTCAGGGCCTCCCAGCCGACGGTCAGCGTGCGGCGCTCTCGGGACAGATCGGTCCGCGCCAGCGCGCCGGCCGCCATCGCCTTGGCCGCGCCGGCATCGAGCACGGCAGGCAGGTCGATCCGCGTCTCGCGCGTGCCGATGCCCTGGCGCGAGGCCTGCTGCACGCCCGCCTGATACTCGCGGGCGGGATCATAGTAGCCGATGCTCAGCCGGCGCGGGGCTGCATCCGCCGCCGCGATTGCGCGGACACCGCGGCCGGTGGGCTGGGCATCGGCGCCGACTCCGCCATCGGACATCGCCCGCGCCGCCCCCGTGCCGGTCCGCAGAGTCAGGGCAGCGCCGTCGCTCTGCACCCAGGCACCGGTCGCCGCGCACAGCGCATCCAGCGTGGTCCGCAGCGAATCCTGCGCGGAGAAGCCGCCCAGCGGCATGGCCAGGCCCTCCGCCGCCACCCCCAGCGCCTGGGCGACGCTGCCGGCCGGCACCGGTTCCGCATCGGCGATTACCTCGAAGCTCAGCTGGGGGATGCGGTTGCCGAAGGTGGCGAGTTCGAGGTCCTCGAACACCGCATAGGCGGTGCCGCGATGCGCGGGCGCCGTGGCCATGCCTTCGATCGACGCGATCAGCGGGTCGACCGGCTGATCCTCCGCGCCGGTATAGAGGCGGTAGCCGGTGCGCACCTTGAAGTCCCCGGCCGCGCCGCGGAGCAGCTGGCCATCTGCCCAGATCCGCCCCACGTCCTGGATCGGCCGTGTCGACAGCGCCACCGCGAAGGACGCGGTGTAGCTGTACGAGGTGGTCGAGGGCCGCCCCTTGCCGCCGCCTTCGGTCGCGCGATGCTCGATCAGGTCGGTCGCCCAGATCACGCTGCCGGCGACGCGGATCGTCCCGAACAGCTGCGGGACCGCGGTGCCGTAGCTAGAGGTCTGGACGCGGAGATCGGCGAGCCGCGGCCCCTCGCGCGGGCCCTGCTTGAACAGCAGCTGGCGATCGATCGCACCGCCGATCAGCCCGCCCAGGCTCGCCCCGAAAGGGCCGCCGATCAGCCCGCCCGCCACCGTCAGCACTACCGTCGCCATCAGCCTTCCTCCCCCAGACGCCAGCAGCTCAGCACCGGCCAGGGCACCGGGCCGGGCCGCTCGACCACGCGGCGCGCGATCGCATCGGCATGGATGATTCCGTCCTCGCAGCGGATCGCGAGGTGCAGCTGCCCGGGGCCGCTGCGGCACAGCAGCAGGTCGCCGGGTTGCGCCTCCGTGACCGCAAGGAGCCCCGCAGCCCGCAGCTGCGCCGCGGCCCCAACCGCATCGCCAGTGCGCAGTCGGTAGTCGGCAGGTGCGCCGCGCCCGAGCGCCACTGCCGCCAACCCGACGCAGTCGAGCCCCGTCGCCACGTCGCGTCCGTGCAGCCGAAAGGGTGCGCCGAGCGCCGCCCGCGCCGCCGCGACCACCGCTACGCCACTCATGCGCCCGGATACCGGGTGAGCAGGTCGGTGCCCGGCAGGAAGGGCTCGCCGCGGAAATTGGCGGCGTTGGCGAAGCGGCCCGAGCAGGTCTCGAACCGGCCGTCGCAGCCCTCAATCAGCTGCACCAGCGCGCCGACCCCGTCGAAGCGCGGCGGGCGGCGTAGGGTGACGCGATTGCCCTCGGACGCGGCGATCGCATCCTCCAGCCCGCCGTTCGCTCCGCCGAACCAGCGCAGCCGGCCATTGCCATAGGCATTGGCGGTAGGTTCCACGGCGTCCAGCGTCACCACGGCGTCCGCCACCGCCGTCACCCGCGCGAAACGTCGCCGCCCGGCCATCGCCACCCGGCAGCGCGCGTCGCCCAGCGCGGCGCGGCAATCCGGCGAGGTCGCCTCGGCCACCGGCGCGTCGAACGCGGCGGTGAGCCCGCGCATCTCGGCGGTGATCGCGCCGTCGCGGGTCTCGATCGCGCCGATCGTGCCCTCGCCCAGCGCCACGGTTTCGCCCGGCGCGGTCCAGTCGGTGGCGAACAGCGCGACGCGGGCGAAATCCCAGCGTCCGGCGAGCAGGTCCGTCTCCGAGATCGCGTCGCCGGAGAGCATGCCGTGCACGTCCATGCTGTCCGCCTCCAGCGTCGCGCTGCGCTCGACCGCGCTGGGGGTCATCCCCGGCGCGGCGCGGTAGAGCACGCCGTCGATCAGCAGGTCGCGGTCGTGCGCGGTGAGGCCGATCGTCACCCCGTCGCGCCGCTCGATTCGCCAGCACAGGGTGACGGTGGTCAGCGTGCCTTCGAGCCAGCTCATTCGCGGATCTCCACCAGGGGCACCGAGGCGGCAGCGCCGGCGAGGAAAGTCGCGCGGCTGACGCGCAACTGGTCCTCGGCGAAGCGAACCGGCACGTCGAACAGGAAGGAGGCGGTGAGTTTCACGCCCGCGGCAGGGGCGACGTCGAGCGTCACCACCCCGCCCTCGCCCAGGGTGAAGGCCGCGGTCGCGACGCCGTTCAGATTGAGCGCCACCGTGCCCGCCACCGGCCTGGTGATCCGCCGCACCGTGTCGCCATAGCTCTTGACCAGCTGGAAGCGCGCGGTCTGGCCGTCGCCGGTGTCGATCACCTGGTCCTTGGCGTCATAGTCGAACGGATCGCGCAGACGGAACCCGCGCGCCGGGCCCATCCGCGCGCGGTAGAAGCCGAGCAGCGCGGCGATGTCCGCCTCGGCGCGCACGCCGGGCCCGACATCGTAGCGGGTCCGCGCCTGCGCCCAGGCGGCGTTGCGCCGCTCGGCGCCGCCCGCGCTGGTGACGATCGCGGTCGACAACTCGGGGATCACTTCCGCCTCGCGGCCGAGCGCGATCGGAAAGGACACGTCGTCGAAGGGCGTCAATTCCGCCTCCTGGTCGAAATGGGTGAAACCGTCGCGCGCCACCTGCGGCAGCGCCCAGACGAAGGTCGCCGCGACCTCGCGCGCGCGGCCGCGCTCGGCCGCCTCGGCGATCGCGCGCCACTGGCGCCGGTCTTCGGCGCGCAGCACGAAACCGGCGAGATTGTGCTGCCGCGCCGCCGGATAGCCGAGCCGCGCCTGCGCCGCCGCGACCGCCCGCTCCGAGGCCGCCGCATTGCCCGCCGCCGCCCAGTCATAATCCTCGAGCTGGAGCACATCGAAGGCGGGCGAGGCCCAGCCGAGCGGCATATTGGCGCGCTTCGCCTCGGGCATCGCGGGATCGAGCACGGTCGGCAGATAGGCGAGCAGCAGCAGCTGCGCCCCCGGCGCGGCGGCCTTCACCGCGTCGCGCAACGCCAGCGTCGACGCCGCCAGCAACGTCCCCGCCGCATCGAGCACCGCCGTATTCACCGCGCCCTTGAGGTTCTGCGGCGCGGGATTACCCAGCGCCGCCTGCGCCGCGGCGTCGTGGATGCACAACCGGCCATCGGCCATCACCCACCACCAGGGCTCGCCGACCTGAAACTTGACCGGCAGCCCCGCAGCTTGCGCGATTCCGACGAACGCCAGCGCCACCGAACTCAGATAGGCCATGGCCCCGCCATGGGCAGGCGAGAGCAGCGTCGAGGCTGGGCTCCAGCCGGTCAGCGCCGGGCTGCCGTCGGCGGCGCGCTGCTTCCAGTCGCCCCAGCAATGCTGGTCGAGCAGCTCGTAGCTCAGCGACCAGATCACGCCGTAGCCGAGCGCCTTCGCCCGCGCGGCAAAGTCCGCATGCCAGGCCGCGCAGGCCCGGTTGAGCGCTCCGCCGGCCAGGCTCGCATAGAAGCCCCCGGAGGCGGGCTCGAGCCGGAAATAATGGCTCATGCCGACATAATGGAGAATGTCGCCGCGATAGCCGAGCTGCAGGATGTTCCGCAGCAGCCGCGCCGGCGTCTGGTTGTAGCCGTCGTCATAGCCGGTCGCGATCGACAGGCCGTGCTCGGGCACCACCACGTCGCCGATCGCCAGCACCGATCCCGGCCCGTCGCTGGCGATGTCGGTCAGCTCGACCCAGCCCTCGCTCGCCGCCGCCAGCGCCGTGGTATCCCCCGCGACATAGCCCGGCGGCACCAGCGAGACGAACATCCGGTCGATATCGCCGGCCCATACCGGATCCGCCTCGCCCGGCAGCAGGAAGCCCCCCGCCACCTTGGAGAAATCCAGCACCACCTCGGCATCGCCGGGCGACCCGCTGGCATAGTTCCACAGCCGGACATACCAGGATCGCGGCGCACCACCTTCGTCGCGCCCCTCGATCGTCAGCACCGGGCCGTTGACCGCGTCGAGCGCGATCACCCCCGAGGACCGCCAGCGGAACCGCAGCGTGCAGCCGCGGAAATCGCGATCGGTCGCGTACGCAAGCAGCGGATGGTCCCAGCGGTCCTCCGCCTCCCAGATCAGCCCGGCCAGATCGCCGCGCCGCTGGAACACCAGGTCGACGCGCAGCGCATCGGGTGCCGTCGTCACCACGCTCGCCATCATCGGACGGGGGAAGTTGACCGTCCAATAGGCCGGATCGAAGCGGCTGATCACGCCGGTCGCCTGGTCGCGCCGCCGCGCGGCGAGCCACCAGCCCATCAGTCGAGCCCCGCCAGCGCCGAGCGCACCGCCCGCGCCACCTGCCGGCTCGATTGCGCCAGCGCCCTGGGCGCGGCATCGGCGGCGGCGTTGACGGCGATCGACACGCGCACGTCGCGCCCGCCGCTTTGCCCGCCGGTGGGCGCGACCTGCCCCGCGCTGGTCGGCACGAACAGCTCGGGCCCGCGCTCGCCGACCCAATACGGCCTGCCGGGACTCACCGGCCCGCCGGTCGCGCGGCCGGGCAGCCCCAGCAGCCCGCCGAGCAGCGAGAGCACGCCGCCACCGCCCTCGGCGCCTGCCCCGCGGCTGGAGGGAAAGCCGACGCCCATCGCCGACTTGGCGATCTCTTCCAGCGCCCGGATCGCAATCTTGGCGAGATCGTCGAAGCCGAGCTTGCCGGTCTGCACCGCGCGCAGCAGCGTCGTCTCGATCGTCTTGCCTGCTTTGTCGACGCCGGTCGCCAGCGGCCCTTCCAGCGTGCCGCGCATCGCGTCGACGTCGCGCGCGAAGCCGGCGGTATCGGCACGCACCGACACCACCAGCCGTTCGATTTCCTCATCCATCGGGAAATTGCTCCTGCAATCTTGCGATCAGGTCGGCGCTCGGCGGTTCCCCCGCCTCGGGCGCGGCCGCCGCCAGCAGCGCGGCGAGTTCGGCGGGTGTCGCCCGCCAGAACCGATCGGGGCTCCAGCCAAAGGCGAGCCCCGCCAGCCCGGCCAGCCGCCCGGCGGCCTCGGCGAAGGACGTCATCGCCCCGCCAGGATCTGGCCGATCAGCGCCTTCAGCGCCGGCGTCGCCGCCACCAGCCCGGCCTGGGCCACGCCCTCCGAAAACGCCTCGCGCGTCAGCCCCTCGGGCACCGCCTTGAGGCAATGCCAGAACAACGCGACCATCTCGCCCAGCGCGAGCCGCCCGGCCGCCGCGCGCTCGACGAGCGCGAACAGCGGGCCCAGTTCGGCCTCGGCGGCGACCAGCGCCTCGAAGCTCGGCCGCAGGACGAGCGGCACGCCGCCCACCCGCAGCATCGCCTCGCCGCGCACCGGGTTGGCCGCGCCGGTCACGCGCTCACCATCGGCCCGGAGCTTTCCAGGCTCAGCGTGTAGCTGCGCTCGCCGTTGAAATCGCCGGCATAGTCTAGCCTGGTGACGAGAAACTTGCCCGTCATCGTCTCGCCGCTTTCGAAGCTCAGCCGATAATCGTCGAGCGTGCCGGCCAGGGCATTGGCCTTGACCCGTACCTCGGCGGTAGATCCGGTGAACACGCCCGCGGCGGACACGCTCACCGATCGCACCCCGGCGCCGGACAGCAGCTCGCGCCAGCCGCCCGAATCCTTGCTGGTGATCGCCACCGCCTCGCCGTTCACCGAAAGCTGCGTCGTCCGCAGCCCCGCCACGGTGGCATACACCACCGGCGTCGCGCCATTGCCCACCTTGAGCAGGAAGGCGCTGCCTTTTTCCGCTGCCATGTTCGTCTCCTGTTGTTGTTGGGGGGTTGCCCCCTCCACCACCGCCTTCGGCGGCGGTCCCCCTCCCCCGCTTCGCGGGAGAGGAAACCCGTATGCGGATAGCGTCTCCTCCACCGCGAAGCGGGGGAGGGGGACCGCGCCGCGCCAGCGGCGTGGTGGAGGGGGCCCTCACACGCCCCGCAGCATCCGCACCCGGTGCTCGACCACCGCGGTCACCCCGCTCGCGCCCTCGTCCACCAACCGCGTGCGGACCAGCGCTCGGCTGACGATGCGCCAGCCGCCGCCGAGCGCCGCGGGCATCGCCGCGATCGCCGTCTCGACGTCCGCCGCCAGCGCCCGCACCCGCTGCCGCGTCGCGCCGGAATCGCGCACCAGCACCGCGGTGCGCACCTCGCGGCCGTCCTGGTCCTTGGTGCTCCAGTCGGTCAGCATCGCCTCGTCGACGAGCAGATAGGGCCGAACCGCGCGCTGCGGCGGTGCGTCGAACACGCCGTTGACCGGCGTCGACAAGGCACCCGTGGCGGCCAGCGCCGTGCGCAGTGCCGCGGTGATCGCTTCCTGCGGGCTCATCGCAACAGCCCTCCCAGCCAGCGCAGCGCCGGATCGGCGAGCCAGCGCCGCCACAGCCCCCGCCCAGACAGCGTGACCGCGCTGCCCTCGACCGCCACCGACACGCCCGGCACCGCGTCGCGGACGCGTTCGGCCAGCCGCCCGGCCGCATCCGTGGCCGCCGCGCGACCGGTGGCTTCGGCGCGCGCCTTCAGCTGGTCCAGCATTGCCGCCGCGCCCCCGCCATCAGCTGCAGCCGCCGCCACGGCCGCCAGAATGCCACCACCGCCGCCGGCGGCACCGATGCGTCGCCGCGCGCCTCGAGAAGATGCGCCGCGAGCAGCACCACGCCTTGCGCGAGCGGCGGCGGCAGGTTCTCCCAGCCCGGCGCAGTGCCCGCCACGAAGGTCACGCGCACCCGCGTCGGCAGCGTCGGCGGCGCCAGCCGCACCCAGCCCTCGCCGCGCGCATCCAGATCGATGGTGTAGGCCGCCACCGGCATCGCCGTCGCCGCGCCCGCGGCATCGACCGTCTCGACCGCGCCGATCGCGGTGACCGGCGCCACCGGCAGCCGCTGCCAATCGGGCGAGCGGCCGAGCCAGGCCTGCCATTGCCGCGCGATCCAGGCGGTGCCGGTAAAGGCCTCGCCCAGCGCCAGCGCGGTCTGGACTGCGGCGGTGACGGCGGCATCGTCGGTGCCGTTCGCCATGCGCAGATAGTCCTTCACCGCCGCGCACGCGCTCGCGATCGCCGCCGCCGGAAAGGGCGGTGCGTCCATGGTTCTTCTCCCTCTGTTGGTTTGCGCCCGGCTTAAGCGGAGGGTTCCGCCTCGGCCTCCAGCGTCCGGTTCTCCCCAGGGTCGTAGGGGGACGTGCCGTCCCACTCGATCCGGTTGACCACCGCGCCCGCCTCGATCACCCGATAGACTGCCATCGCCCGCGCCTCAGCCAAAGGTCCAGGTGACGCGCACTTCGCCGCGCCCGCCATTGCCGCCCGCGCCGGGGGCGAAGCCGGCGTCACAGGCGCCTCCCCCGCCGCCGCCGCCGCCGGGCGCACCGCCGGTGCCGCCCGGGCCGCCATTGCCGGTCAGATTTCCGGAATAGCCGCCGCCACCGCCCGCGCCGCCGGAATGCAGCGCAGGATCAGCGGCAGCCCCGGCCCCGCCCGCAGCGCTGCTCGCCGTGCCCGCAGCCCCACCCGCGAGCGGCGAACCGGCGTGGTTCGATCCCGATCCCCCGGCTGCAGCGAGCCGTGCGACATTGCCCGCATCGATGCTGGCGCCCCCGGCACCGCCTCCGGTCGCGCCGTTGCCGCCGACCCCCGCGGTGGTGCTCGAAGCGCTTGCCCCGCCGCCGCCGAGCGCGCCGAAGGTGCCGATCGCCAGCGCGGCGCCGCCGCCGGCATTCGCAGCCTGGCCCGCACCGCCGCCATTGCCGCCATCGGCACGGACCAGCGCGCCCAGCAGGCTTGCCCCGCCCGTGCCGCCGGCGGTGCCGTTGGCGGCAGCGGTACCCGGCGAGGGGCCCCCGCTACCGCCTGCCCCCACGGTCACCGATTCGGTTGCGCCGTGCGCGGCGGCGGCGAAGCGCAGCTGCTGCACCATGCCGCCGCCCCCGCCGCCGCCCCCGGTGCGGATCGAGGCGCTGGCGCCGCAGCGGCCGGAGCCGCCGCCCCCGCCGCCGCCGATCGCCGTCACCTCCAGCCCGCTCGCCAGCGGCGGCCGGGTGCTGGTGCCCGAACTGGCATAGACGATCCGCAGCGGGGCGATCCGCCAGTCGAACGCCTCCCACGCGCCCTTCCACCAGACGAACCACACCGCGTCGCCCTGCGCCGACAGCCAGGCGAGGTCGCTTGCCGCGGCATTGCGCACCGTCACCCGGTTGCTGCTGGCGTCGCCCTTGTGGACGCGGAGGAAGTCGCCGTCGCGCACCGCGCTCGCCGGCAGGGTGACCGCGAAGCCGCCGCCGCTCGCATCGGCGCGGATCGAGCTGCCGCAATCGTCGCTCGACGCCGTATAGGCGGCGGTCTTCTCGATCTTGGGCGCCCGCGCGGCGCCGTCATAGAGTTCGTCGAAATTGGCGTTCGCCTTGATCCAGGCGGCACGCTCGGTATCGCCGGTGCCGTCATTGGCGACGGACCCGACATTGATGCTCTGCTTGGCCATGCTCAGCTCCTGTCGGTGCTGCGCAGCGTGGAATCCACGGTGCTGGTGGTGCGGTCGACCCGCGTCGAGAGACCGGCCCCCGCCGGCGGGGGCACGCGTCTGCGCGCCACCGCCGGGATGGATAGCGAAAGCCCATCCATCAGTAGAGCGCCAGCATATCGGCGGCGCTGGTGCCGGTCGCCCGCACATAGCGCGCGCGGAACGGCAGGATCGTGCCGTTCGCGACATTCTTCCACACCGTGTCGACGCTGCCGTTGACCCCGCGCATCGTCACCGTGCCGCCGGTGCCGACATAGAGCGCCTTGGGAATGTCGGTCAGCGCCACGGTGTCGCTCGGCACCACGGGAATCGCGGAGGTCGCCGGGGCCGCGACATGGTCGGCGCGGTTCGCGAAACTGTCTGCCATTGGTTCCTCCTCCGGCTCAGTTCGCGGCGAACTTGAGGAGCTTGATCGCCTCCGAATTGCTCACCATGCCGCCCAGCCGCTTGGTCGCGTAGAAATGGACGAAGGGCTTGTTCGAATAGGGATCGCGGAGCAGCTGGGTGTCGCCGCGCTCGGCGATCAGATAGCCGGCCTGGAAATTGCCGAAGGCGACCGAGAAGGCGTTGGCGGCGATGTCTGGCATGTCCTCGGCCTCGACCACCGGATAGCCGAGCAGCGTCGCCGGCTGGCCCGCGGCGATGCCGGGCTGCCAGAGCATCTGGCCGTCGCTGGTCTTGAACTTGCGGATCCGCGCGAGCGTCGCCGAATTCATCACCCAGCTCGCCCCCTGGCGATAGGGCGCACGCAGCGACTGGACCAGGTCGATCAGCTTCTCCTCCGGGTTCGCGGCGAAGGCGCCCGCCGCGCCGGTGGCGAGATATTGCAGCGTGCCGAAGGCGCGCGCCGCATCCGCCGCGGTCGAGGTCGGCACCGCGAGGAAGCCCTTGGGCTGGTTGGTGCCGCTGCCGTTCACGAACGCGGTCCCCTCGGCCTGGGCGAACTCGCGCGCGATCTCGCCGGCCAGCCAGCTTTCCACGTCGAACATCGCGTCGTCGAGCATCGCCTGGCTCGCCGCCGGATTGGCATAGAGTTCGCCGAAGGGCGGGGCGACTTCGTTGAAGGTCGGCGTCGCGGTGATCGGGCGGGCGGCGGTCTCCGCGGCCCAGCCGCTGTCGAAGCCGCCGCTCGCCACCAGCTTGCGATAGCCGCTCGACCCCACCTTGACGACGTTGGCGATCGCCCGGATCGGCGAGATCGCCTGCAGCGTCACGTCGATCTGCGCGTCGATCTCGCGCGGCACCGCATAGCCGCCCTCGCCGCCGCTATTGCCCGACAGCGCCTTGGTTTCCACGCCGCCGCGCAGATAGCCGTCGAACGCCGCGCTCGACACCGGCCGCCCGCCCGCCAGCATCGGCCGCACCGGCGGCAGCGTCACCTGTTCGAAGCTCGTTTCCATCGCATCCATGGTCTTCTCCCGCTCAAGAAAGATTGAAAAACTCAGCCGACCGCGTGCACCCGCGCGAGCGGCTGCATCGGTTCGGCCACCAGGCTCACCTCGATCAGCTTGAGCGCCGTCAGCTCGCGCACCCGGCCGCGCCGGGCGGCGGCCACGCGGTAGCCGAAGGACAGCCCCGCAACGGCGCCCTCGGCGACCAGCGCCGCCAGCCGCGGATCCTCGACCCGGCCGATCACCCGCAGGCCGCGCGCATCCTCGCCGATCGCCTCGATCGTGCCGACCGGCGCGCCGCGATGCTGCCAGAGCAAGGGCACGGGCCCGACGGCGCCGAACGCCCCCGGCCGCACCACGTCGCCGCCGCGGTCCTCGCGATCGAACACCGCCGCATAGCCGGCGAAGCGCACGCTCATTTCAGCCAGCCCGGAAAGCCCATCCGCAGCGCCAGCAGCACCAGCACCAGCGCGGCCAGCGTGCGGCCCAGCCACTGCATCACCGCCTTGATCATCGACTTCTTGGCGTCGCGCCACGCGCTCAGCAGCTCGCGCAGCTCGGCCATGTCCTTGGCCGCGCCGCTATCCTCCAGCCCCAGCCGGGCGAGCGCGCGGTTCGCGCCCACGGTGCCCGCCTCTTCGGCAATGGCGCGGAGCGTGGTCAGCTCGGCGCCTTCGTCCTCGGCCTGCGCGATCAGCTGGCCCAGCATCGTTCCATCGGTCATGGCAACCCCACCATCTTGCGTTTCTCTTCGCTCGTCAGGAAGTCGGCGCCCGAGACCTGCCGCCACAGCAGCTCGCGCTCCTCGGCCAGCGCCGTCACCCGATCGGGATCGACCACGAGGCTGGCACCCGGAAACCACGCGCCCAGTCCCTGCGCCAGCCCGCCGAGCAGATGCTCGGCCACCGGCAGGATCGCGAGCCGCCACAGCGCGCGATTGGCCTCGCGGTAATTGGCATAGGCCGCGTCGCCGGGCAGCCCGAGCAGCATCGGCGGCACCCCGAAGGCCAGCGCGATCTCGCGCGCCGCCGCCGCCTTCAGCCCCACGAAATCCATGTCGGCGGGGGTCAGGCTCATCGCCTGCCATTTGAGCCCGCCCTCGAGCAGCATCGGCCGCCCGGCATTGGCGGCGCCGGCGAACCCGGCCTCCATCTCGTCCTTCAGCCGGGCGAACTGGTCGGGTGCCAGCGCGGAGCCGTCGCCCGGATCATAGACCAGCGCCCCGCTCGGCCGCGCGGCATTGTCGAGCAGCGCCTTGTTCCACCGCGTCGCCGCATTGTGGATCGCGATCGCGCCCGCCGCCGCATCGAGGCAGCCCAGGCCATAATGGTCGTCCGCCGGATGGAAGGCGCGCAGATGCAGGATCTGCGGCCGCCCGCCATCGTCCGCCGCCAGCCGGGTGACATGCTCGCCGACCCGGTAGCGATAGGCGACCGGCCAGCCGGCCGCATCGGGCTCCACCGTCACCCGCTCGGGCCGCAGCGCATAGAGCGTCTGCAGCGTGCCCGCTTCGTCGGTGAGCAGCTGGACATAGGCATTGCCATGGAGCAGCAGCTGCGCCGCCAGCGTCTCGAGCAGCCGCTGCCCGCCCGACGGCGCGGAGACCAGCGCCACCAGCGCCGGATCGGTGCCGGTCAGCGGCGCGCCGCCGACGCCCTCGGCCACCAGCCGCACCGCGCGCTGCGCCACCGGATTCTGGCAATAGCCCTCGCGCAGCTGCACCTCGTAGCTGCGCGGCCAGTCGCCGACGCTGCCCCAGCCGCCGCGCGCCAGCGCCGGCCGCTGGCCTTCACGCGCGGCCTTGCGCCCGAACCACTTCATCGCGCCAGCTCCGCGACGCTGAGCTTGCCGTCCTTGTCCAGGTCGCGCGCCCAATAGGCGGCGGTGAGGCTGGCGCGCATGCCGTCCCAGAAGCCGCCGGGGAATTTCTCCGGCGGGAACACCTTGGCGACCAGCGCCTGCACCTCGGCGGCATCGAGCATGCCGTCACGGTCGCGGTCGTTCACCGCCACGGTGACGCCCGCGCCCACCGCAAGTCCCGTCTGCGCATTGAGCGCGCACGCGCTCGTCAGCAGGGCGAGCAGCCCTGCAGCCATGCAGTTTCGCATTGCGTTTCTCCTGTTGTCCAAATCCTCCCCGGCACGGGGAGGGGGACTATTCGCGCCAGCGAATGGTGGAGGGGCCGCCGCGGCACGCGGCGGTTTCGGGCGGCTTGGGCACACCGCGCCTTACGGCGCGGCCCCTCCACCACGCGGCTGCGCCGCGTGGTCCCCCTCCCCGTTCCGGGGAGGATCGGAAGGCAACCTCATCCTCCTCCTGGCGGGTAGGGCTATCGCATTTGGCACCCTGTCCCCCTCACCCTTCCCACCGCCTGCGGCGGCGGGCCCCTTCCCTCTCCCACAAGGGGAGAGGGAGTTACGGTAGTCTGCTCCCTCTCCCCTTGTGGGAGAGGGAGGGAGCGCCGAAGGCGCGGAAGGGTGAGGGGGACTTCAGCACAAATGCGATAGCCCTGCCCTGGCGGGGGAGGATCAAGCGGTCACACCACGCGCACCGCGGCCTTGCCGCGGCGCCCCAGCATCAGCTCGGTCACCGCCCAGACCAGCGCATCCGCCCGGTCGGGCGAACGCCCCGGCCCTTGATACCCGCCGCTCACCTGCAGCCCGGCCAGCTCCGCCTCCAGCCCGGCGAACACGCCCGCGTGCCACACCAGCCCGCGCTCGTAGAGCAGCGCCACCGGCTCGGCGCGCGCGGACTTGCCGCGGCTGGCATGGACCAGCCGGAGCGGCAGCGTGCTGTCCGCAGCCTGGAGCACGCTTCGCACCATCGCGCCGCCCTGGTTCTTCTCCGCCACCACGCATTCGGCCTCGAACCGCGCGGCGCAATCCGCCACCGCCGCCGCCCAGCCTTCCGGGCTGAGCCCCGCGACGCTTGCATCGGCGAGCACATAGCCGTGCTTGTCCTCGCCCAGCCCGATCGCGACGATCCCGCAAGCATCGCCCTCGGTCCCGGCGGGCGGATCGACGCCGACCACCACCCGTACCAGCGGCACTTCGACCTCGCGGCGCTGCCGCTCGATCAGCACGCGCGGCCACAGCGCGCCCGCGACATCGTCGATCATCTCGCCGTCCAGCTCCTGCCGCCCCAGCCGCGTTCCAGCATATTCAGCGAACATCGCCTCCACGAAGCTGCGGGGCAGATGGATATTGTCCCGCGTCCGCCCCCGCGTCTCGTGCAGCGCCGGGCGCGGGATCGCCATCACCCGCCGCATCAGCTTCACCGGGCGCGGCGTCGTCGTCACCACCACCCGCGGCTTCTCGCCGCGGCGCATCCCCATCATCAGATTGTCCCAGGTCGCGTCGGCGGTGCTCGCGGACCATTTAGCCAGCTCGTCCGCCCAGGCGAAGTCATGCTCGGGCCCGCGCAGTTTCTCCGGCGCCTCGGCCGAATAGACCAGCGCGCGGGCGCCCGACCCGAACACCAGCTCCCCCGCGGTTGCCCGCCAGTCGAACCTCTCGCCCTCCAGCCCCAGCGCGAGCAGTCCGGCAGGGCCCTCCACCATCACCCGCCGTGCATCTTCCAGCGTCGCGCCGACCAGCGCGATCCGGGCACCGGGCATGTCGCGCGCCATCTGGCTAACCCATTCGGCACCCGCCCGCGTCTTGCCGAAGCCGCGCCCGGCGCGGATCAGCCACACCCGCCAGTCGCCCTCGGGCCAGAACTGGCCCTCATGCGCCCAGCGTTCCCACCATTCGTTGAACACGCGGATCTCGGCGTCGGACATGCGCTCCAGCATCCGATCGCGCTCCTTGCGCGGCAGCAGCGCGAGCCGCTCCAGCGGATCGCTCATTTGCCCTGCTCTGCCTTGAGCCGCTTCTCCAGCGCATCCAGCCGCTTGGCCAGCGCCGCCTGCGCCTCCTCGCGGCTGATCCGGTGCACCTGCCCGCCGGGGCGCTTGCGCCGGCCGTCCACCGTGGGCCGGTGGTTGCGCAGCAGATTGAGCGCCAGTTCGGCGTCGAGCGGTTCCTCCGGAACGTCGCCGGTGCCGAATTCGACGTCGTTCACGCCGGCGCCCGCGCGGCGCAGCAGCCGTTCCTCCAGCCGGTCATACCCCATCAGCAGCGCGTCGCGCCAAAGCGCGGCGAACTCCGGGTCGCGCTGGCGAAGCCGGTACGCGCCTGTCGTCGACATGCCCGCCTGGCCACAGGCGATACCGACGTTGCAGGTCACCGCCAGCGTGTCGAGGAAGGTCTGTCGTTTTTCACGGGTCCAGCCGCCGGCCGCGACCGTGCGGACCTGCCGCCGCCGCTGGTTCCCCGAAGCGATCGTCAGTGCCATCCGCTCTCTCCCGAAAATACAAACGGGCCGGAAGCACCCCGTGCCCGGCCCGTTCCTTCGAGCCGCGCCCGGCGACTCACATTTCTTCAATGTTCCCCTTTTGTGCCATATCAGCGTGACGATGTCAAGCGCGATTATCCCATTTGGTTAAACGCGAGAGTGAGGAGGTTATCGTGGTGCAGACGTGCGACGGCCATCAACCTTCGCTTGCTCGGTCGGCGTTGCTCGGAAACGAGACACTCAGAACCGTGCGCCGAAGAGATCAAATTGCTCCGGGAGAAAGCTGATATACCTGCAGTAACCAGCGGATATTCAAACGTTAACCATGTTGCCTACACGCGATTACCCACTATCGTCCCGATCTCCAAAATCGAACAGGTGGGAACCATGATACGAATTGCGCTGATCGCTGCCGCGCTGCTGCTCGGCACCGCCGCCGAGGCAACGCCCTACAAGGTCACGATGACGGCGGGCTATTACACCAACTTCCTTCCCGGTGGCTCGAAACTTGGCACCATGACGTTCCAGGCGATCGTCAACGATCCCCAGGTCGTGACGACGTTCACGCCCGGCGGCGATCCGATCTACGGCTTCGACTTTTTCAAGTCGACGACGAGGATCGCCACCTATTTCGACACCAAGGTCGATGGTGCCTCAGCGACCAAGTCGTTCATGGATCTGACGCTGTCGTGGGACACGTGGAAGACGTACGAGACCGGCGGGCTGAGCATTCACAAGATTCTGAAGGTGGGTCTGAACAATGCGTCGATTCCCGCGATGACGCAGATCGCGACGCCGCCGATCGACGAGCTCTGCCAAAGTGCCTATCAGCCCGCCGGGGACTGCGCCTCCAAGGAGGTGACATCGACCCTCGTCGTCGCTCCCTATTCCGAGCTCATCGGCATCGACACCTATCTCGGTAAGGATGACGCTACGAAGGATGTGCTGAATTTCTCGCTGGGGAATGACAGCAACATCAACCCTTGCTGCGTATATTCCGAGATCGGCTGGCAGATCACCGCACCGGCAGGCTACGACGGACCGGACCCGGTGCTTCAAGGTATCGGCGTAATCGATTTCAACGTCAGCGACTTTACCATCTCCCCGGTGCCCGAACCGGCGAGCTGGGCGATCCTGATCACCGGCTTCGGCATGGTCGGCGCGGCGATGCGCCGGAAGACGCGGGTCCTCGCGCGGGCCTGAACGGGTTGGGCTGGCGGCGCCGATGCGCGCATCCAGCCGCCTCAAGGCAACGCAAGCATGTTCACCGGCGCAGCGGGCACTGCGCCGGTCGGAACGATCGACTGCTCAAAATCGAACAGGTGGGAACCATGATACGAACTGCGCTGATTGCTGCCGCGCTGCTGCTCGCCACCAATGCCGAAGCGACGCCGTACAAGATCACGATGAACGCGTACTACGACACGCTCTACACGCCGGGGACGCCGAAGAGCGGCACCATGTCCTTCCAGGCGATCATAAACGACCCGCAGGTCGTCACCACCACCTCGCCAGGGCAAGTGGGTATCGATATCGTCTCCTCCACGACGCGTTTCGCCGCGATGTTCGACACGAAAGTCGACGGGGTTACCGCTGCGAAGTCCTTCATGGACCTGACCTTGGGCTGGGCCACGATCCCCAATCTCGACTTCGGATATCCCAGCTACGAGAAGGTCCTCCAGGTCGGCTTCAACACCCTGTCGCTGCCATCGACGGTGCAGATTGCCAAGCCCACGATCACGGATCTCTGCAATACCGGGTATCAGCCCTATGGCGCTTGCACGCTCGGACCCATCACGTCGACGACGCGGCCGGACGTCGCGGGGGCGCTGTTCCTCGATACCTACGCGCCGCTCGACACCAGCAAGAAGAACATTCTCGATTTCTCGCTCGGCAACGACGGAAGCTATCTTGGCTACAACGAAGCCGAGGTGAGCTGGCAGGCGACGCCGCCGGCAGGCTACACCGGCGACGAGCCCTGGCCCGACCACAAGATCGTGTACCAGTTCACCCTGGGCAGCTTCACCATCTCCCCGGTGCCCGAACCCGCGAGCTGGGCGATCCTGATCACCGGCTTCGGCATGGTCGGCGCGGCGATGCGCCGCAAGACGCGGGTTCTCGCGCGCGCCTGAACGGGTCGGGCTGGGCGCTTCTCGGCGCTCAGCCCGCCAGTCCGGCGACCATCGCCTCCCATGCCGCGCGTTCCTCACCGCGATCGCGCAGCGTCTCCACCGCACCCAGGGTGCCGGCGGCGAAATCCACCTCTACCGTCCGCTCCGCCTCGAACGTCGCGTTGCCGCTCAGCATCACCCGCGTGTCCGCCTCGGCCTGGCCGCGAACCATGCCGCCGCGGTTGAACACCCCGATCGGCGTGCCGAAGGCGACGCGCCCGGTGAGCGCGGCGCCCAGCACCGAGGCGGCCATCGCGCTGCCGCAGCTGTCGGTCAGCCCGACGCCGCGCTCGAAGGTGCGGACGAACAGGCGGGTGGGCCCGCGGACCTCGACGAAGGACACATTGGCGCGTGCGGGCAATAGCGCCGGGCGGCTTTCGCACCATTCCCCCAGCGCCACCAGCTCGGCCTCGTCGACCCGGTCGACAAAGGTCACCAGATGCGGGTTGGGCATCGCCACGGCGGTGAAGGCGCGCGCGCTGGGCAGACCGTCGATCGGCGCATCGCGCACCTGCCCGGGCGCGCCGACCAGCCCGACATCGGCGGCGCGGGTCGAATTGGGGCCCACCAGCGTGCGGATCGTCGCGACGCCGGGCGCGATCTCCGGATCGCGCGAAACGTTGGCCGCGCTGGTCTTGAGCTTTACCTGCGCGGCGTCCAGCCCCAGCAGGTCGAAGCCGAACCGCGCGGTGCAGCGCAGCCCGTTGAGGCAGGTCTCGGCCTCGGAGCCGTCCGAATTCCACATCCGCATGCCGAAGGCGTGGGTATCGTCGCCGGGCACCAGCGCGAGCAGGCCGTCGCCGCCCACCGGCCCGGCACGATTGGCGAGCAGGCGGGCGAGCGTCGCCCAATCGGCCTCGGACAGCGTCAACGCCCGCGCGTCGATCAGCGGGAAGTCGTTGCCCGAGCCATGGCACTTGGTGAAGGTGATACGCATGCCGCCCATCTAGGCGGCGGCCGCCGCCTTGGCTACTGCGCCGCCCATCGCTTCCACCTGCGCCTTGTCGCGGGCGAGGATCGCGGCGAAGCTCGGCCGGGCGTGGATCGCCTCGACATAGGCGGCGGTACGCGGGTAGCGGCCGGCATCGACGCACACGCCGATGCAGCCGAGCGTCGCGAGCGGGCTGGCGATGGCGATATCGGCGAGGGTCAGCCGGTCCTCGACGAGAAACCCGCTGTCGCGGATGGTCTGTTCCAGATAGGCGAAGATCGGCGGCAGCTGCTCGTTCTCGGCCTGGTCGGCGGCGGCATGGTCGCAGGGCAGCTGCATCACCCGCGGCCGGACGAACCGGTTCCCGAAGATGGCGCCGCCCGCCGCCATCATGATCGTGTCGGCCAGTTCGTCGAACCAGATCGCCCGCGCGCGCGCTTCGGGCGCCAGCGGGATCAGGTTGGGTTCGGGGTATTTCGCCTCGAGATAGGTCACGATCGCGCTCGAATCGGCGATGGTGAAGTCGCCGTCGCGAAAGCCGGGCATCTTGCCGAACGGGCTGATCGCGCGAAACTCGGGGTCCGGGCTGCCCGGCGCGGCGAATTTCAGCTGCAGATCCAAGCCCTTCTCCGCCCCGAACACCATGCATTTGCGGACATAGGGCGACAGCGTCGAACCATAGACGATCATCGGCGTTCCTCTCCTTTATGGCCTGCAGCATAGCCGATTTTGCGCCCTGTCGCGTGCCCCGTGCGCGACATCGCCGCCTGAACGTGCGAAGCCCGGCGCGATGAACGCCTATGCCTTCCTGCTGCTCGCCATCGCCGCCGCAACCGCCTTCGCCGTGCTGAAGCGGCGCATCGACCGGCTGGAACGCGACCTGCAGACGCTGGAGGTGCGGCTCGCGCGGCTGGACGGCCGCGAGCAGGCACCGGCGCCGCGTCCCGGGGCGCGCGTGCAGACCGCCACCGTCCAAGGCCCGCGCATACCCGCGGACGAGACCGACGACGGAACCGCCATCCCGCCGGTACCCACGCCCGCGCCGGTCGAGGCACCGCCGCCGGCGCCGAGCCCCGCCTTCACCCTGCCCCGCCTCAGCTTCGAGACGCTGGTCGGCGGCCGCCTGCCGATCTGGATCGGCGGCGTCGCGCTGGTGCTCGCCGGCTTCTTCCTGGTGCGCTACTCGATCGAGCAGGGGCTGCTGGGCCCCGCTGCGCGCACCTTCATCGCCGCGCTGTTCGGCCTCGCCTTGGTCGCGGCGAGCGAAGCGGTGCGCCGCCTGCCCGCCACCCGCGACGATGCCCGGCTGGGCCAGGTATTCGCCGGGGCGGGCATCGCCAGCCTCTACGGCACGCTCTACATGGCGGCGGCACTGTATCACCTGATCGCCCCGCTCACCGCCTTCGGCGCGGTGGTGCTGGTGACGCTGGGCGCGATGGGGCTGTCGCTGCGCCACGGCCCGCCGACCGCGATCATGGCGCTGGCGGGCGGCTTCCTCGCGCCTTTGGTCGCCGGGTTCAACGCCGCGGGGATCGCCCCGCTGCTCGTCTATCTCGGGCTGTTCGTCGCCGCGCTGTTCGGGCTGGCGGTGCATCGCCGCTGGGGCTGGCTGGCACTCGCCGCGAGCGTCGCAGGGCTGGGCTGGACCCAGTTCCTGATCGCGGTGCTCGACGGACGCGGCAACCTGTCCGCGATCGGCCTCTACACCATGCTGCTCGCGGGCGGGGCGAGTGCCGCGCTGCCCGCGGCGGGCCTGCGCAACCGCTGGCTGCGGCTGGCGCCGCTGCTGGTCGGCCTGCTGCAGCTTGTGGCGATCGCGCCGGGGCTCGATTTCGGGCCGCTCGCCTGGAGCTTCTACCTCGTCCTCGCCGCCGCGACGCTGGTGCTTGCCTGGCGTGACGCCGTCTATCTCCCCGGCGCGCTCGCCGCGATGGCGCTGGTGCTGGCGCTGGAGAGCCTGGGGCTCACCGCCGTGCATCGCGGCGTCACGCCGGTGGGCGCGCTCGTCGCGGCGCTGCTGTTCACCGGCGCCGGCCAGGCGCTCGCGGCACGCGGGCGGCAATGGATTCTGCTCGCGCTGCTCGGCGCGGGCGGACCCGTGCTGGTGGCGCATGCGCTGGCCCCGGCGCTGCTGCCCCCGCTCGGCTGGGGCCTGCTTGAACTCGCCGCCGCGCTCGCCTGCGCGCGGCTCGCCTGGATGCTGCGCAGCGAAACCGACGATCCCGCGCTCAGCGTCGCGACGCTGGCGACCGCGCTGCTGCTGACCGTGGCGCTGGCCCAGCCGCTGCCGCATGGCTGGCTGTCGCTGCCGATCGCCTTGGTGCTGGGCGGGCTTGCCGTCTGGGCACGACAGGTGCGCGCGCTCACCCTCTTCGTGCTGCCGATGCTGTGGCTGCTCGCCGCGCTGGTCGCGGCGGCGCTGCCCCTGCTCGATGTCGCCTCGGCGATCTTCGTCTCGCTGACCGGCGACCGCCTGCCCTACAAGGAGCTGCCGGTCTTCGCCGATCTGCTGCGCGTCCTCGCGCTGCCGATCGCCGCGGCGCTGGCTTTCCTGTTCGTCGACCCGCGCGCCTTCGGCCGCGCCCGGCGCGCCGCTGCGATCCTGGCGGGCACGAACGCCGTGCTGCTGCTCTACACGCTCGCCAAGCAACCGCTGGCGATCGCCACGCCCGAGCGGTTCCTCGCCTGGGGCTTCATCGAGCGCGCGCTGTTCACCCAGGCCGCGCTCGCCGCCGGCTGGGCGCTGTTCCGCGCCGGGCGACTGCCCGGGCAGGCCAAGGCGCTGCTGTTGCTCGGCTTCGTCAGGCTGGTCTGGTTCGACCTGCTGCTGCTCAACCCCGCCCTCGTGGCGCAGCAAGCCGGGCCGCTGCTCGCCGCCCATCTCGCCCTTGCCGCCTTCTGGTGCTGGACGCTGCCGCGCCTGCGCATTCCCGCCGCGCTGCTCAGCATCGCCGCCGCGCTCGCCGCGATCCGGTGGGCGGCGCACGGCACGCTGCTCACCGGATCGATCGGCAGCCTGGAGAATGGCGGCTATTCGGCGGCGCTGCTGCTGCTCGCGCTCGCCTGGCTGTGGCGCGGCATCGCGACGGGGCGGCACGACCTGCGGCTCGCCGGACTGGGGCTGCTGACCCTCACCACCTGCAAGGTGTTCCTGGTCGACGCCGCCGCGCTGGACGGGTTGCTGCGCATCCTCTCCTTCCTCGGGCTCGGCGTGGCGCTGATCGCGATCGGCTGGGCCTATAGCCGCTTCCTCGCCCGCCCCGCCGCCGCGCCCGAGGCCCCGCCCGTCACCTGAGTCGATAATGGTCCGCGACGCGGTCGAGCGCGAGGCACAGCACCAGCTTGCCCGCCCGACTCGGCCAGCCCAGGCCCTTTTCGGCCGCGCCCAGCCCCTCGCCCGCGCAGACCACACGCCAGAGGATGTCGGAGAGCCCGCCGCCCACCGCCGCGATCGCCGCGTCGAAGCGGCGCTTGGCGGCGATCTGCGCCAGCGTCGGATCGAGCGGCTCGGGTGCCGATCGCCGCCCGCCCTCGCGCGGCGCGGGATCCCAGCGCATCGTCACGCTCGGGCCCAGCGACGCCGTCTCGTAATCGCCGCGCAACCGCTCGCCCGCTTCATATTGCCGGGCATCGACATGGCCGCGCGCGCGCAGCCAGTCGAGCGGCGACTCGCCCAGGTTCACCGTCACGCTGCGGCCCTTGCCCGTCGACCGCTCCACCAGCTCGCGCATGCCGTGATCTCCCTTTGTTCCGATTCGCCCCTCTTGCCGTCGCGGCGTATCTGTAGGAAAGAGAAAAACCGATTTGGTTAGGAGCAGGCCATGATCACCGCGATACGCGAAGTCCGCCGGGCCAAGGGGCTGACCCTTGACGACGTCGCCCGCCGCTGCCAGCCGCCCACCACCGCGCAGACGATCGGCAGGCTGGAGACCGGCACCCGCACCGTCTCGGTCGCCTGGCTCAACCGGATCGCCGCCGCACTGGAGGTGGATGCCGCCGATCTGGTCCAGCTTCCCGATCGCCCCGACGTGCCCGTGGCCGCGGTGCTGGAGGCCGACGGCGCACATGCTCCGCGCCGACCCGCCACGCTGGTCCCGCCCCGCCCCGAGGCCGGCACCATCGCCATCGCCGTCGAGGCGAGCATCGGCGACTATCGCAGCGGCGACGCGATCTGGTGCGAGCGGCTGGCCCCCGCCGACTTCGGCCCCGCGCTCAACCGCGACGTGCTGGTGCCCCGCCCCGCCGGCCGCTTCCTGTTCGGCCGGCTGATCGGCCGCGACGGCACCCGGCTGCAGCTGCTCCCCCCCGGCGCGGGGGGCCGCCAGCAGGTGGTGACGGACCCCGCCTGGATCGCCGTCGCGGTGCGGCTGGTGCGCACGCTATAAGCATTGTTACGCCCTTGCTCGCTGCACCTGTTGGGCGCAACATGCTGCGCAACAGGAGGGAAGAAGACCATGAAGAAACTGGCGCTCATTGCATCCGCAGCATTCCTTGCCGCGGCCGGCCCCGCGCTGGCCGACGAGTGGGATTTCATGCTCACCAACGCTACCGGCAAGCTGATCACCAAGATCGAAGTCGCCCCCGCGGGCAGCGGCACCTGGGTCGACAACAAGGTCGATGCCGAGCTCAACAAGGACGGCAAGGTCAAGCCGAATGGCAAGACCACGGTGCATTTCGACAAGGCGGCGAGCGCCTGCAAATTCGACGTGCGCGCCACCTTCGAGGACAAGACCAACGCGGTCTGGCCGAACATCAACCTGTGCGACAACAGCTATGTCACCGTCGCTTTCACCGGCGAGAAGCCGACCTTCAAGGCGAACTGATCCATGCGCCGGGCGACTCGCGGCGGTCGCCCGGCCCACAAGCCCGCCGCGTCGGGCTAAAAGCAAATCTATGTTCTCCTAGTCGCTGAGTAGGATATCGTGGCGGGCCGAAAGGAGCCGCCACGCATGGCCAATGCCGTCCCCGCCCGTATCCGCCCCAATTTCGCCCTTCAGGTGCTCCTCGGCATGGCCGCCGGCCTGGCGCTGGGCTTTGCCGTCCGCGCGACCGGGCAGGCCGGGCTGGGCGAGGCGCTCCACACCACCGGGCAGATCTTCGTCCAGCTGCTCAAGGCGCTGGTGCCGCCCTTGGTGTTCACCGCCATCGTCGCCTCGATCGCGGCGCTGCGCGACCTCGACAATGCCGCTCGGCTCGTCGCGCGCACCCTGTTCTGGTTCGCCGCCACCGCGCTGATCGCGGTGCTGATCGGCATCGCGCTGGGCCTGCTGCTCCAGCCCGGCCTGCACGCCGGTGTCGCGGCGAGCGCGGTCAAGGCGCCGTCGAGCACCGGCTCCTGGCTCGATTTCCTGAAAGGTGTCGTCCCCGCCAATTTCCTCGGTCTGACCGCCGCCACCACCCTCAAGGACGGCGGCGCGACCACCGGCCTGTCGTTCAACGTGCTCCAGATCATCGTCGCGGCGATCGCGATCGGTGCGGCGGCGGTGCGCGTCGGCGAGGCGGGGAGCGCCTTCCTCCAGTTCAACGCCTCGGCGCTCGCGATCTTCCGCCGGCTGCTGCGCTGGGTGATCGCGCTGACGCCGATCGGCACCGCCGCGCTGATCGGCGATGCGGTGATCCGCTATGGCTGGGACGCGCTGTCGGCGCTCGGAGCCTATGCCGTCGCCATCTATATCGGGCTCGCGCTGGTGCTGCTCGTCGTCTACCCGGCGCTGCTGCTCGCCAACGGCCTCAACCCGCTGCGCTTCTTCGCCACCGCCTGGCCCGCGATCCAGCTCGGCTTCGTCTCGCGCTCCTCGGTCGGCACGCTGCCGGTGACGGAGGAGGTGGTCGAGCGGCTGGGCGTGCCCTCGGCCTATGCCGCCTTCGCGGTGCCGCTGGGCGCGACCACCAAGATGGACGGCTGCGCGGCGATCTACCCCGCCGTCTCGGCGATCTTCGTCGCGCAATTCTTCGGCGTGCCGCTGCACCTGGCCGACTATGGCCTGATCGCCTTCGTGGCGGTGGTCGGCTCGGCCGCGACCGCGGGGCTCACCGGCGCGACGGTGATGCTCACCCTCACCCTCTCGACGCTGGGACTGCCGCTCGAAGGCGCGGGGCTGCTGCTGGCGATCGATCCGATCCTCGACATGGGCCGCACCGCGGTGAACGTCGCCGGCCAGGCGCTGGTGCCGACGATCGTCGCGCGCCAGAGCGGCCTGCTCGCGCCCGACGCGCTCGGCACCCCGGCGCGCACGGCGACGGCCTGAGCCGATGGCGACCGCCATTTTCTCCGACCACGCCTTTGCCGGCGAGATTGCCGATGCGGTCTCGGCGCTCAACACCGTCCGCTCGGCCTGGCGCGAGCGTCGCGCCGAGCATCGCGGCCTCTCGCGCTTTCCCGCGCCGGCCGACCTCGCCCGCTTCGTCGAGCATGTCGCGGCGGCGCTGTTCCCCACCCGGCTCGGCGGCTTCCGCGGCGGCATCGCGCGCGAGGACGATTTCGTCGCCGAGCAGTTGGGCCAGGCCTTCGCCATCCTGCGCGAACAGCTCGCCGCCGAGTTCGACTATTGGCAGCTGCACAGCGCCACCCCGTTCGACAGCGACCAGCCCGACCTGCTCGTCCGCCTGTTCGCCGCCGCGCTGCCCGAGATCCGCACCCTGCTCGACGCCGATGTCGACGCGGCGTTCGTCGGCGACCCCGCCGCGCGCAGCGTCGACGAGATCCTGATCAGCTATCCCGGCGCGCACGCGATCCTGCACTATCGCATCGCCCACCAACTGCATGGGCTGGGCGCGGTGATCGTCGCGCGGATCCTCTCCGAGCTCGCCAATGCCCGCACTGGCATCGACATCCACCCGGCCGCGACGATCGGCCCCAGCTTCTTCATCGACCACGGCACCGGCGTGGTGATCGGCGAGACGACGATCATCGGCCGCAACGTGCGGCTGTACCAGCACGTCACGCTCGGCGCGCGCAGCCCGCTGGGACTGGCGCCGGCGGGCCCGCGCAGCCGCTATGCCCGCCATCCGATCATCGAGGACGACGTGATCGTCTATGCGGGTGCCACGATCCTCGGCCGGGTGACGATCGGCCGCGGCAGCACGATCGGCGGCAATGTCTGGCTGCTCGACGACGTGCCCCCGCACAGCGTGCTGGTGCAGCCCGCCGCGGTGCCGCTCCACGGCGACGCGCAGAGCAACCTGACGGCGCGGCTGGCGGAACATCGCGACTAGGGAGGAATGCGTCAGCTTCTCCCTCTCCCTCTCCCTCTCCCGCTTGCGGGAGAGGGAGAGGGTGAGGGTGAGTCGGGCCGAGGGACGGACCAGCCTTCGCCCCACACACCCTCACCCTTCCGCCGCCTGACGGCGGCTCCCTCCCTCTCCCGCAAGCGGGAGAGGGAAAGTCCGCGCGGTGCGCAATGGACTCGCCTGCACTATCGATGAAGGAACATGGTGGGCGGTGACGGGCTCGAACCGCCGACCCTCTCGGTGTAAACGAGATGCTCTACCAACTGAGCTAACCGCCCGCGCGCGCCCAAGGCGTCCGCGTTGGACGCCGATGCCAAAGCCGCGCGCGAAGGGCAAGCCTCAAACTAGCGAAAGTCCCGCCCGCTTCACCGCCGCGATATAGCGCTCCATGCCGCGCCGCGCAGATTCGCTCAGCGCGATGTACGCCCGGCGGCGGTCGCTGGGATCGGCCTTGCGGTCGAACAACCCGGCTTCGTTGAGCGTGCCGATCCAGCGCAGCGCGGTCGTCGGCGGCACGGCTGCTGCGATGCACAGGCTGGAGACCGAAATCTGGCGATGCTCGAGTTCCGCCGCATAGAGGTCGAGCAGCATGTCCCAGGCGGGATCGGCGAACAGGTCGCCCTCGAAGAACTCCGCCCGCATCCGCCGCGCGCGGATCACCCGGCGGATCTCCGCCGCGTCGGTCTCGACGGTCTCGCTGCCGCCGTCCATGCGGAACGCCATGGCCTCGTTGCGAACGCTCGCGCCGCGCTCGGGCAGTTCGCTGCGGGTGAGGCGCGACAGCGAGTCGGCGATGCGCGCCACTTCCTCGTGGAAGCGCCGCATCCGCATCTTCTCCTGGTCGCGAATGCCGTCGTGCAGCCGCGCTACCGGCTCCCTGAGAAGCGACAGAATCGCGCCGAGCCGATCGACATCGCCCGGGGCACATTGCACCACCGCCGAGTGCGGCAGCAGGCCGATCGCGGCGTCGATCTGCCCGGGCGTCACTGTGGCGAGCAGCGGAATGCCGCGTGCCTCCGCCATCGCGCCAAGCCGGATCAGCAGCGGCTCGAGCAGATCCGGCGGCACGCCTTCGGCTTCGAGCAACAACAGCTGTACGCCGTCCAACAGCGTCTCGGCATGCAATGCGCTCGCGGCGTCCAGAGGCTGGCGGGCCCGAAGGCCGGCCGCCGCGACGATCCGTTTCGCGGCCGCCGCGCCCCCCGGCGACCCGGCGACGATCTGCGCGACATCGACCGCGATGTCGTAGGAAATGCTTTCGAGCCCCCCGGCCCCAATTGCCTCGTACATGTCCGCCCCCATGGTTCGACATCTGTTCCCCAACAAATGCCGTATGGCTCCGAAATGGCGGAGTCTGTTCTACTCCAAATCGGAGCGATTTGGCAGAGCGTTTATACGGTTTCTCCAAATTGGAGCAAAGAAGTTGGAACTAACGGTGTTTACGGCGCAAATCCTCGATCTGCCCGTCCTGCAATCCGAGCATGGTCCGCGCGGCACTGGCGAGAGTCGCGGTCATCAGAACGAAGCTCAACGCAGCCAGCACGAGCATGGCGGAAACCAGCAGCACCTGCGAGGCCGCCGGCAAGTTCTTTGCGGCGAGCACGATCATTAGCAACGTTTCCATCAATGCCTGCGCGTTGGCGCCGGTCTGCACCAGCGTGGCGAGGATCGGCAGGAAGAAGAGGGCGAGCAGCGCCAGCCCCGCTGCCGCGATCAGCATTGTCAGCACCGCGAAGGCACCGAAGATCGACCAGAAATGCCCGCGTGACTGCGCCCAGGCCTCGTCGACCGTGATCGCCTCGTAGAGATAGGTGAGCGGCAGCGCGATCGACAGGCGCACCTGCACGAAGAGCAGCCCCGCCAGCTCGGCGAGCAGCAGCGCCGCGCCCACCCACCCGGTCGCGACCGCAGGGAGCAGCCAGCCCGCCAGCCCCAGCAGGAAGCCGTTGGCGAGCGTCAGCAGGAAGGTCGCGACCATGGTGGCGATCGTCAAGAGCACCAGCAGCGCGAACACGCGCAGCTCGTTGGCACCGAGCCGCAGATAGCAGGCGCCGCGCTTATAGGGGTGCAGCGTCGCGCGGGTCGCCGCGGTGATCAGCACCGCGACCAGGGCCAGCGCCAGCCCCTGGCTGCCCAGCGCCGCACCGATCGCGCCCGCGATGTTCGCCGGGTCGGCGGGCGCGATCAGGATCCGCAGCAGCCCGATCGCGAAGATGCCGATAAGGTAGAGGATCGCCCAGACCAGCACCGAAAGCGGATGCTGCCGCAACAGGCGGAACGCGCCGCCCAGAATCGATCCGACCACCCCATCCCCCGATCAGTCCAGCGACTTGACGATTTCTTCCACCATCTTTTTAGCATCGGCGAGCAGCATCATTGTGTTGTCGCGGTAGAAAACCTCGTTGTCGACGCCGGCATAGCCGACGCCGCCCATGCTGCGCTTGATGAACAGCACGGTCTTGGCCTTCTCCACGTCGAGGATCGGCATGCCGTAGATCGGCGAGGACTTGTCGGTCTTGGCCGCCGGGTTGGTCACGTCGTTGGCGCCGATGACGAAGGCGACGTCGGTCTGGGCGAACTCGGAGTTGATGTCCTCCAGCTCGAACACCTCGTCATAGGGCACGTTGGCCTCGGCGAGCAGCACGTTCATATGCCCCGGCATGCGGCCGGCGACCGGGTGGATCGCGTACTTCACCCGCACGCCGTGGGCCTTGAGCTTGTCGGCCATCTCGCGAAGCACATGCTGGGCCTGCGCCACCGCCATGCCATAGCCGGGGACGATGATCACCTGCTCGGCCTGGGACATGAGGAAGGCCGCGTCCTCGGCCGAGCCGCGCTTCCACGGCCGGTCGACCGCCGCCGCGCCGCTGGCGCCGCCGCCCGCGTCGCCGCCGAAGCCGCCCGCGATCACGCTGAGGAAGCTGCGGTTCATCGCCCGGCACATGATGTAGCTGAGGATCGCGCCCGAGCTGCCGACCAGCGCGCCGGTGATGATCATCGCGGAGTTGTGCAGCGTGAAGCCCATCGCCGCCGCCGCCCAGCCCGAATAGCTGTTGAGCATCGACACCACCACCGGCATGTCCGCCCCGCCGATGGGGATGATCAGCAGGAAGCCGATGGCGAAGCTCAGCGCCGTCACCGTCCAGAAGATCCAGGGGCTCTGGTCCTGGGTGAAATAGGCGATCAGGCCGAGAATCGCGGCGAGCATGCCCAGGTTGATCACATGGCGGCCGGGCAGCAGGATCGGCTTGCCGCCCATATTGCCGTTGAGCTTGAGGAAGGCGATCACCGATCCCGAGAAGGTGATCGCGCCGATGGCCACGCCCAGCCCCATCTCTATCCGGCTCTGGAGGAAGATCACGCCGTCGCTGGCGATGCCGAAGGCGCCGGGATTTAGGAAGGCCGCGCCCGCGACCAGCACCGCGGCCAGGCCGACCAGCGAGTGGAAGGCGGCGACGAGCTGGGGCATCGCGGTCATCGCGATCCGCCGCGCAGTGACGATGCCGATCGCGGCACCGATACCGATCGCGGCGAGCAGTTCGACCAGTGTCAGCGTGTCGAGCACCGGCGTGCCGTAATTCTCGCAGATCGCCCCCGTCGGGCAGTGCGGCGCGATGCGCGGGACATGGGTGGCGAGCGTGGTCACGACGGCGATCGTCATGCCGATCATGCCGGCGCGGTTGCCGCGCTGGCTGGTGGCGGGGCTCGACAGCCCGCGCAGTGCCAGGATGAAGCAGACGCCCGCGACGAGATAGGCGAGTGCCGCCCAGGGGTTTTGCGCGATGCTCTCCATGCTCAGCGAACCTTCTTCTTGTACATGGCGAGCATCCGCGCGGTCACCGCGAACCCTCCGAAGATGTTGATGCTGGCCAGCACCACGGCGAGCAGGCCGAGCCATTTCGAGGTTTCGCCCGCGCCGCCCAGGCTACCGGCCGCGGCGGCGATCAGCGCGCCGACGATGATCACCGAGGAAATGGCGTTGGTCACCGCCATCAGCGGCGTGTGCAGGGCCGGCGTGACCGACCAGACGACGTAATAGCCGACGAAGCAGGCGAGCACGAAAACCGAGAGGATCGAGATGAAGTCCATGATCTACTCCTGATCCGCGCTCGGAGGCGCGGAAAGATCCTCCCCGGAACGGGGAGGGGGACCAGCCGCAGGCTGGTGGAGGGGGAGCCCGGCAAGCGACGCAATCGAGGACGCTACTGCGTCCGCGTCCTGCAGGATCTCCGCCGCGTCGATACGCAGAACTCGGTAGCCGTTACCGGCCAGAAACTGATCCTTGCGGCGGTCGTGCGCAATAGCCGCAGGCGACGCATGCACCTGACCATCGACTTCGATCACGAGACGCAAGGCGGCGAGGTAGAAGTCCACGACATAGGCACCGATAGGATGCTGGTTGCGGACCCGCGTCCCCAAGGCATTTCGACGCAGGCGCTGCCACAACAGCACTTCCGGCAGGCTGAGCTTCCGCCGCTGCCGCCGCGCCATCGCGACTTCGGGCCGGATCGCCCGCTTCGCTCCCCCTCCACCGCGCTGCGCGCGGTCCCCCTCCCCGTGCCGGGGAGGATCGGGGAGCGCCCCTGGCGTCATTGCAGCAGCCTCTCGTGCACCACCTTGCCGCCCTGCGTCACCCGCACGGCGGTGCCGATCTCCTCGTCGAGCACGGGCTTGCCCGCCTCCTTGTCCCAGAAGGCCGAAAGGAAGTTGAACAGGTTGCGCGCGAACAGCGCCGAGCTGTCCGTCGCCAGCCGGCTGGGCACGTTGCGATGGCCGACGATCTTCACGCCGTGGCGCTCGATCACCTCGCCGACGACCGAGCCCTCGACATTGCCGCCCTGCTCCACCGCCAGGTCGACGATCACGCTGCCCGGGCGCATCGTCGCGACCTGCGCTTCGCTGATCAGCCGGGGTGCCGCCCGGCCGGGGATCAGCGCGGTAGTGATGACGATGTCCTGCTTGGCGATGTGCGCGGAGACCAGTTCGGCCTGCGCGGCCTTGTAGGCGTCGCTCATCTCGGTGGCATAACCGCCCGAGCCTTCGCCCTCGATCCCGGCGACATTCTCGACGAAGATCGGCTTGGCGCCGAGCGACAGGATCTGCTCCTTGGTCGCCGAGCGCACATCGGTGGCGGAGACCTGCGCGCCGAGCCGCCGCGCGGTGGCGATCGCCTGGAGGCCGGCGACGCCGACACCCATCACGAACACCTTGGCGGCGCTCACCGTGCCCGCCGCGGTCATCATCATCGGGAAGGCGCGGTCATATTCCGCGGCCGCGTCGACCACCGCCTTGTAGCCGGCGAGGTTCGACTGCGAGGACAGGATGTCCATCGATTGCGCGCGGGTGATGCGCGGCATGAACTCCATCGCCAGCGCCTCCAGCCCGAGCGCCGCATAGCGGTCGATTCGCCCGCGCTCGCCGAACGGATTGAGCCCGGCGACAAGCCACGCGCCCGGCTTGAGGCCGGCGAGGCTGTCGGGGTCCGGGCCCTGCACGGCGAGCACGATGTCGGCATCGGCGAGCACGTCCGCCCGCGTCCCCGTGGTCGCGCCGGCCTCGCGAAAGGCGGCGTCGCTGTAGGAGGCGGCAAGTCCCGCGTCGGACTCGACCGCGACCGAAGCCTTCAAATTAATGAATTTCTTGACGGTTTCGGGCGTAGCCGCGACACGTCGTTCGGCAATCGCCGCTTCCTTGAGTACTGCGATCTTCACGTCAGCGGGCGATCAGGAAGACGACGAACGCAGCGATGAGGAAAACCGCCACCGTGCCCCACTTCATCAAAGCCGTGAAACCATTGAAGGTTTCGACATGCGATTGGATCTCGCCGGCGTTTTCACCTGTTTCAGCCATTGATGCGCTCCTCTCCTAGGTGCTCGATGTCTTATACCGCTGGTCCGGCGTGCCTCAACCCCGCCCCACAAAGAACTGTTTCGGCCCTGCTTAAGCCGAACTTTACGCATCTGGTCTAACCGATGCGGCTCGAAACGGGACATTTGGGACTGGAGTCGGCATGACGCGCAACGGGCAACGTCTTCTGTTGCTGATCGATTCGGAACCGGCGCAGCGGCGTCTGGTGGCCGCGATCGCTTCGCGCCGTGGCTGGCGGACGATCTTCGCCGACGATGCGGAGAGCGCGCTGGCGACGCTTGGGACGCCCGACGGCCTGGCGGTCGACGCGATCCTGCTCGATCATCCCGCCTCGGACGCCGATGCCGCGATCCTGATCGCCGAGCTGCGCGCGCGCCGGCCGCACATGCCGATCCTGGTGCTCGCCGCCAACGGCTCGGTCGCCGCCGCGGTCGGTGCGATGCGCGCCGGTGCCAGCGACTTCCTGGTCAAGCCGATCGCGTCGGAACGCCTGCTCGCCGCGCTGGAGAGCGCGATGGGCGGCAGCAGCGCCGGCGAACTCCGCCCGCTCACCGAGAAGCTTACTGCCAATCTCGGCTTCGCCGAGATCGTCGGCTCGGCCCCGCAATTCCGCGCCGCGCTGGCGGTCGCCGCCAAGGCCGCCCGCGCCCGCGTGCCGGTGCTGATCGAAGGCGAGAGCGGCGTCGGCAAGCATGTCGTCGCGGAAGCGATCCATGGCGCCTCGCCCCGCGCGCGCAAGGAACTCATCTGCGTCAATTGCGGCTCGATCCCCGCCAACCAGGTCGAATCGGAACTGTTCGGCCATGAGGAAGGCGCCTTTACCGGCGCGTTCGAGCGCAAGGTCGGCCGCCTCCAGGATGCCGACGGCAGCACGATCTTCCTCGACGAAGTGAGCGAGATGCCGCTCGAGGCGCAGGTCAAGTTGCTGCGCATGCTGCAGACCGGCGAGATCCAGCCGCTCGGCGCCCGCCATCCGCGCGAGGTCGATGTCCGCGTCGTCGCCGCCAGCAACGTGCCGCTGCTGGCCGAGGTGGAAGCCGGCCGCTTCCGCGAAGACCTCTATTACCGGCTCAACGTCGTCCAGGTGACGATCCCGCCCTTGCGCGAGCGCGCCGGCGACATCCCGGCGCTCGTCCGCCATCTCCTCGCGCGCATCGCCGAGCAGCCGGGCCTCCGCCAGCTCGGCATCAGCGAGGACGCGCTGCAGCTGCTCACCGCCTATGACTGGCCGGGCAATGTCCGCCAGCTGCAGAACGCGCTGTTCCGCGCGGCGGTGCTCTGCGACGAGGAAGGGCTGACCCGCGACGACTTCCCGCAGATCGCCCAGATCGCGCAGGGCAAGCCGATGACGTCCGGGCCAGTGGCGAACAACGCGGGCATGGGCGGCATCACGCTGTTCCGCCCGGACGGCAATCTACGCCCGCTCGACGAGATCGAGGCGGACGTGATCCGGCTGGCGATCGGCCATTATCGCGGCCGGATGACCGAAGTCGCCCGCCGCCTCGGCATCGGCCGCTCGACGCTCTACCGCAAGCTCGGCGAGCTGGGGATCGATCAGACCGCAGCGTGAGGCGCGGTGAGCGCGGCATCCTGCATGCCGCGCCAAACCCGCAGCGCCTGGACGCTTTCGAACACGTCGTGGACGCGCAGCAGTTGCACCCCCAGCGCGGCGCCCTTGAGCGCGAGCGCGAGCGATCCGCCCAGCCGCTGCTCGGCCGGCGCCTCGTTGGCGAGCGCACCGACGATGCGCTTGCGGCTGGCCCCCAGCAGGATCGGGCAGCCCAAGCCGTGGAACAGCGCGAGGCCGTTCATCAGCGCGAGATTGTCGGCCAGCGTCTTGCCGAAGCCGATGCCGGGATCCACGACGATGCGCGACCGATCGACACCAGCGGCAACCGCTGCCTCCACCCGCGCCTCCAGCCAGTCATAGACCTCGACCAGCACGTCGGTGTAGGCGCCCTTCCCCTTGGCACCGTGCTTGGGGTCGGCGGCATGCATCAGCACCACCGGGCAGCCGGCCCGGGCGACCACCTCGAGCGCGCGATCGTCGTATAGCAAGGCCGACACATCGTTGACGATATGCGCGCCGGCCGCGAGCGCCGCCTCCATCACTGCGGCCTTGCGCGTGTCGATCGAGATCGCCGCGCCGCTCGCCGCCAACCGCTCGATCACCGGCACGACGCGGGCGATCTCGTCGCCTTCCCACACCGTCTCCGCGCCCGGGCGGGTGGACTCGCCGCCGACGTCGAGAATCGCGGCACCGGCAATACTCATGTCGACGCCGGACTGCGCGGCCGCCGCAGGGTCGCCTAGGTGCTTGCCGCCGTCGGAAAAGCTGTCGGGCGTCATGTTGAGGATCGCCATCACCTGCGGCTGGTCGAAGCGCAGCGTGCGCGGCCCCAGAGTCAGCGGCGGACGGGGCGCGGTGATGCGCGCGGAAATGGGGCCAAGACGGGGATCGGCCTCGGCCTCCGCGACGGAAATGGCACGCTGGAGAACGCGCCGACCATTCTCCACGGCGATCAGTTCATAGGCGGAGAACCACAGCAGCCCGCCGGCCAGCCGCGCGACCTCGCCGTCGCGGCCGACCGGGGTGTCGACGAACTGGATAGGGCGGAGGTAGAGGCGCGCGGCGGAAGGAAGATCGAGCATGGCGCCGTGCTACCGACGCAACGCCGGCAATAAAAGCGCAACCCTCGCAACCTTCGCTCCCCTCCCGCTCGCGGGAGGGGTCGGGGGAGGGTGCGCGCGGGAAGCAGGCTGCGTCGGTGAAGAAAAAACCTCCACCTCGCACCCTCCCCTAGCCCCTCCCGCAAGCGGGAGGGGAACTTACGGCTGCGTCGCGAGCAGGTAGGTCTGGCGCAGTGCATCGATCGGCTTGAGGCCGCCCTGGTCCTCGTAATGCCAGAAGGTCCAGCCGTTGCAGCTCGGCGCGCCCTGCAGCGTCGCGCCCAGCTTGTGGATCGAGCCCGCCTGCCCGTCGCAGCTCAGCGAGCCGTCCGCGCCCACCGTCGCCCGCCAGCGGGACTTGTGGTCGCTGAGCACGGTGCCGGGCGCCAGATAGCCATTCTCGACCAGCTGACCGAACGCCACGCGCGGCGCGGCCTTGGGGGCCTGCATCGTCTGCAATGCGCTTTCGTCGAGCGGCAGGGCGGCGGCGATGCGTTCCAGCGCCGCCTCGACATAGACGCCCTCGCGATCGATGCCGATCCAGCGCCGGCCGAGGCGCTTGGCCACCGCGCCGGTGGTGCCGGTGCCGAAGAAGGGATCGAGCACCACGTCGCCTGGCTTGGTGCAGGACAGCAGCACGCGGTACAGCAGCGCCTCGGGCTTCTGCGTCGGGTGGACCTTGGTGCCGTTCTTCTTCAGCCGCTCCTGCCCGCTGCAGATCGGGAATTCCCAATCGCTGCGCATCTGCAGTTCGTCGTTGAGCGTCTTCATCGAACGATAGTTGAACGTGTAGCGCGACTTCTCGCCCTTCGACGCCCAGATCAGCGTTTCGTGCGCGTTGGTGAACCGCGTGCCCTTGAAGTTGGGCATCGGGTTGGCCTTGCGCCAGATGATGTCGTTGAGGATCCAGAAGCCCAGATCCTGGATCGCCGAGCCCACCTTGAAGATGTTGTGATAGCTGCCGATCACCCAGATCGTGCCGTCGTCCTTCAGGATGCGGCGGGCCTGCGCCAGCCACTCGCGGGTGAACTTGTCATAGGCGGCGAGGCTGTCGAACTTGTCCCACTCGTCGGTCACCGCGTCGACATGGCTGCCGTCGGGGCGATTGAGATCGCCGCCCAGCTGCAGATTGTACGGCGGATCCGCGAAGATCATGTCGATCGACTTGTCGGGCAGCCCGCGCATCGCCTCGATGCAATCCTGGCGCAGGATCGTGTCCAGCGGCAGCACGGCCGGCGCCTGCTTCGCGACGCGCACACCCGCCCGTTTGACCTTCTCCAGCACGCCCATGAATCATTGCCCCTTCGCTCAAAAGGCCCCCCTATTCGGGGCCGAGCGACTCCTCCGTCAAGAGGGGGGATCGCCGGGTGGTGACCCGAAGCAGGTGCTTGGCGAGGCGGAACATTTCGGCACCCGCCATATCTTGAGTCAAGAAGTTATCCACAGGCCCAAGCGCTGGTGGGTGTGGCCTAAAAGACTCAGTTCCTGGCCCGCGAAAATTTTCCCGGCCTGTGGATAAGCTGGAACGTTCCGCAAACGATTCAACCGATGGCGATGGCTTCGCCGCCGCTCACGACGCTTGCCGCAAGCCTTGCGCGGGCCTGGGTGAACAGCCCCATTTCGTACAGCGCCTGCGCCTCGCGACCGAACCATTCGGCCTCGCCGCCGAATCGGATGCGGGCAGCGACACACAGCGCCACGCGAACCTCCCACGAGGTCCCCTGCGCCAGGATCGCGGCCCGGACCGCCTTGCGGCTCGCCCGCGCGCTCAGCATGTCCGAAGGCAGACGCACCGCCAACGCGCGTTCGCGCCACGGTGCGATTTCGCCGGGATCGGCATAGTCGATGGCCAGCACGGGATCGCGCAGCGTCTCGAGAAAGGCGACGTGCAACGGATGGGTGGGGTCGGTCAGCGCGGCATCGTCGTCGAAGCGGAAGCGGATCGCCCCCAGCCCGCGCGATTCGGCGTAGCGCACCATCGCCGCCATCTCATGGAAGCTCGCCGGGCCGATGATCGCCTCGCGGAGCAGCTCGGCCAGCACCGGGTCATAGCGCGTTGCCGGCTGAAACCCGCCGGTCGTCCCCCGTATCAAACTGCCCATATACGCCATGCCCGCTCCTCCCGCTGCTATCCCAACATCATAGGACGGCGGCGGCACCTGCGGGCGCACTAGGCAAAATTTGCCGGGTGAGGGGCATAGGTGGCGCGCGCTCCTCCAGCCGTCATCCCGGCGAAAGCCGGGATCCATTGGGGCCTACGGCGCGGCTCTTGCTGCAGCGAAGAGGCGAATGGATCCGGCTTTCGCCGGGATGACGGAGGTAAGGAAACGACGGTCCAGGAGCTTACTCCGCCGCGATTTGCCCGAAATCGAGATGTGCCTGCGCCACCGGCGCGAAGCTGCGGCGGTGGTGCGGGGTCGGGCCCAGCGACCGCAGCGACTCCTGGTGCGCCTTGCCGCCATAGCCCTTGTTCGATGCCCAGCCATAGCCGGGGAACTGCGCGTCGAGTTCCACCATCATGCAGTCGCGCTGGTGCTTCGCGACGATAGAGGCGGCCGCGATCGACAGGCACAGCGCGTCGCCGCTGATCACCGCCTCGCTGCGGTGCTCCCATTTGGGGCAGCGATTGCCGTCGACCAGCACGAAGGCGGGCGGGAAGCCCAGCGCCTCCACCGCGCGCGTCATTGCCAGCATCGTCGCCCAGAGGATGTTGAGCCGGTCGATCTCCTCGACGCTGGCGATCCCCACCCCCACTTTCGCGCAGGCAAGCAGTTCCTCGCACAGCCGCGCGCGCTTGGCGGCGGTCAGCGCCTTGGAATCGTTGATGCCCTCAGGGATGCAATTCGGGTCCAGCACCACCGCGGCGGCTACCACCGGCCCGGCGAGCGGACCACGCCCGGCCTCGTCCACCCCGGCAACCGGGCCGGCATGAAGCTGGAAATAACGGGTCTCGTAGGAAAGGTCAGGCATCGTCCTCGATACGCCATGGCGGAAAGCGGCGCATCTCGCCAGCCTGATAGAGACGAACCGCATTGCCGGCAGGATCGCGCAACCGCGCCTCGCGCCAGCCCCATTTCTCGTCCCTGGGCTCCTGCTCGAAGCGGAAGCCCTGCTGCTGGAGATAGGCGACCGTCACGTCGAGGTCGCCGCATTCGAAATAGACGACGGGCGCGGTATAGGCCTCGTCGGTGGCGATCGAGAAGGTCGCGCCGCCCTCGGTCTCGAACCGGGCGTAGCGAGGAGAGGCCCGCACCACCTGCCGCAGCCCGAGCAGCCGGTAGAAGCGCTCGCTGGCCGCAAGGTCCTGCGCCGGTACCGTCACCTGGTTCAGCATCGGCTCGAAGAAGCTCATGTTGAGGTCGAGCCGCACCGCCTGCTGCGCCATGGGCCCATGGCCGCGGCCCAGCCCCTCGGCCTCGCGCATCGCAATCCGGACGAAGCGGCGTGCCCGGCTGACCGCCTCGGGCAGGTCCCATTCGCAGGCGAGGCCGCAGGCGATGGCCGAGGCGAGCGTGCAGCCAGTGCCATGGTCGTTTTCGGTATCGATCTTGGGGTCGCGCCATTCGATCTGCGGCGGGTCCTCGGGATCGGCGGAATAGAGCGTATCGACCACCTCGGGCCCTTCGCCGTGCCCCCCCTTCACCAGCACCGCGCAGCCATGCGCCGCGACGATCTCCTGCGGATCGCGGCCCAGCGCCTCCAGTTCGGGCAGGTTCGGCGTCACCACTGTCGCGCGGTCCATCAGCCGTTCGAACGCGGCGACGGTCGCCTCGTCCGCCAGCCGGGCGCCGCTGGTCGCAACCATCACCGGATCGAACACCACCGGCACACCCGGAAGCTCGGCCAGCCGCTCGGCAACTGCGAGCGCGGTGCGGGCGGAACCGATCATCCCGATCTTCACTGCATCCACACCGATGTCGCGCACCACCGAGTCGATTTGCGCGATCACCATGTCGGTCGGCACCGGGTGCACCGCCTGCACGCCCACCGTGTTCTGCGCCGTGATCGCGGTGATCGCGGTCATGGCATGGCCGCCGAGCATGGTGACGGTCTTGATGTCGGCCTGGATCCCCGCGCCGCCGCCGGAATCCGAGCCTGCAATGATCAGCACGCGTGCGCCCATGGCCTTATCCCTTGTGCTTGCGCTCGGTGGATGCCGGATGTCGCCGCAGCGCGTCGCCGACGCGGGCGGGGCGATCGAGCAGTTCGCCGCCGCAATTGGGGCAGCGCTCGTCCATGTCATCGGCGCATTCGGCGCAGAAGGTGCATTCGAACGAGCAGATGAACGCGCCGCCGGCATCGGCGGGGAGGTCGACGCCGCAGCGTTCGCAATCGGGCCGCATTTCCAGCATCGGGCAACCTTCTAGTCACCTTGCCGCGGGAGGCAAGCGCCGCTCAGTGCGGCGGATTGAAGGCGACGATCAGTACCGCGATCAACAGCGCCCCAAGGCCGCACAGAAAAGCCTTGTCGGCGATGTCCTCGGTCCGCGTCGCCTCGGGCGAGCGGATCGCGAGATAGGAGAGCAGGCAGCTGATGGCGAAGCAGAGGCACGCGCCCAGGGCCACCTCGTCGGCCATCGTCTGATCGGCAACCTTGGTAAGCTTGAGGCCGGTGATGATGAGCAGCGCGATACCGAGCAGATTCGACGCAGCGCCCAATATGTGCGGAGAGCGATCCATGAAGCTACCCTTCGGCGACGCATGGCCGATCACCCTGCGGCAACGCGCACCGCATCACATACGCGGTCGACCACCGCTTCCACCTGCGCCTTGTCATCGCCTTCGGCCATGACGCGGATCACCGGCTCGGTACCAGAGGCGCGGATCACCAGGCGGCCGCGGCCCTTAAGCTCGGCTTCGGCGACAGCGATCACGTCCTGCACGCGCGGGTCCTCCAGCGGCTTGCCCCCGGCGAAGCGGACATTCTTGAGCAACTGGGGCAGCGGCTCGAAACGGTGGAGCACCTCGCTCGCCGGCGCGCCTGCGCGGACGATCTCGGCGAGTACCTGCAACGCCGCGACCAGCCCGTCGCCGGTGGTCGCATAGTCGGAGAGGATGATGTGCCCGCTCTGCTCGCCGCCGACATTGTAGCCCGAGCCGCGCATCTTCTCGAGCACATAGCGGTCGCCCACCTTGGTGCGCACCAGCCCCAGTCCCTGCGCGGCGAGGTGCCGCTCCAGCCCCAGATTCGACATGACGGTGGCGACCAGCCCGCCCCCAGCGAGCTTGCCCTGCCGCGCCCAGCCCGTGGCGATCAGCGCCATCAGCTGGTCGCCGTCGATCACCGTGCCGGTCTCGTCGACCACGATCAGCCGGTCGGCATCGCCGTCGAGCGCGACACCCAGCGCCGCACCCGAACCGACCACCGTCTCGCTCAGGACCTGCGGCGCGGTGGAGCCTACGCCGTCGTTAATGTTCTTGCCATTGGGAGAAACGCCGATCGAGACGACCTCCGCCCCCAGCTCCCATAGCGCCGAGGGGGCGACCTGATAGGCCGCGCCATTGGCGCAATCGACGACCACCTTGAGGCCATCGAGCGTCAGGTCCGACGGGAAGGTCGACTTGGCGAAGTGGATATAGCGGCCGCGCGCGTCCTCGACACGGCGGGCGCGGCCGATATCGGCCGAGGCCGCGAGCGGCACCTCGCCGTCGATCAGCGCCTCGATCGCCTCTTCATCGGCATCGGAGAGCTTGAACCCGTCGGGGCCGAACAGCTTGATGCCGTTGTCGGCATAGGGGTTATGGCTCGCCGAGATCATCACGCCGAGATCGGCGCGCATCGAATGGGTAAGCATCGCCACCGCCGGCGTCGGCATCGGGCCGACCAGTACCACGTCCATGCCGACGCTGGTGAAGCCGGCAACCATCGCATTTTCCAGCATATAGCCGGACAGACGCGTGTCCTTGCCGATCACCACCCGGTGGCGGTGATCCCCGCGGCGGAAGTGCGCGCCGGCGGCCATGCCGACCTTCATCGCCATCGCCGCCGTCATCGGTGCGAGGTTGGTGGCGCCGCGAATGCCGTCCGTGCCGAAATATTTTCTTGCCATGCGTCTCGTTCTCGCGCCCTTGTGGCGTTGTGTGCGTGCTGTGATAGCGGCGAAAAATCCAAAGGGCGAGCATGTCGCAACCTACCCGTATTCTTCTTTCCCTGCTGGCCGGGCTCGCGGTCGGCGCCGCGCTGGCGGCTTTCTCCCCGCAATGGGGACTGACCATCGCCGGCTGGGCGCAGCCGGTCGGCCAGGCATGGCTCAACGGCCTGCAGATGACGATCGTGCCGCTGGTCGTGGCGCTGCTGATCACCGGCGTGACCGCAACGGCCGAGGCCGCCGCTGCCGGTCGCCTCGCCGGCCGGGCGATCGCGCTCTACGTCGTGCTGCTGTTCTGCTCGGCGCTGCTCGCCGCGCTGTTGACCCCGCTGTTCCTCCAGATCGCACCGCTGCCGCAGGAATCGGCCGCGAGCCTGCGCGCTGCGCTGAGCGGTGCCGAGAAGATCGGGCCCGTGCCACCGCTGGGCGAGTTTCTCGCCGCGATCATCCCCGCCAACATCGTCAAGGCGGCGGCGGAGAACGCCTTCCTGTCGCTGATCATCTTCTCGCTGGTGTTTGCCTTCGCGATCACCCGGGTGGCGGCGGAGTCGCGCGCGTTGCTCACCAACTTCTTCGTCGCGGTGCGCGACGTGATGCTGGTGGTGATCGACTGGGTGCTGTGGATCGGCCCGGTCGGCGTGTTCGCGCTGGCGCTGGTCGTCGGCGCCAAGGCGGGCACGGGCGCGTTCGGCGCGCTGCTCCACTATATCCTGATCGTATCGGCGGTGGGGCTGGTCATCACGCTGTTCGCCTATCCGGCCGCCGTGCTCGGTGGCCGCATCGGCCTCGGCCGCATGTTCCGCGCGGCACTGCCCAGCCAGGCGGTGGCGCTCAGCACCCAGTCGTCGCTGGCAACACTGCCGGTGATGATCGAGGGCGCCGAGGAGGTCGGCGTGCCGGTCGCCGTCTCGGGCGTGACCATGCCGCTGGCGGTGGCGATCTTCCGCTCGACGGGTCCAGCGATGAACTTCGCGGTCGCGATCTACGTCGCCGAATGGTTCGGCGTGCCGCTGCACCCTGCGACGTTGCTGGTCGGCGCGGTGGTCGCGACCCTCACGTCGCTGGGCTCTGTCTCCCTGCCCGGCACGGTCAGCTATGTCAGTGCGATCTCGCCGGTCGCCGCCACCATCGGCGCGCCGATCACCCCGCTGGGGCTGCTCGTCGCCGTCGAGACGCTGCCGGACATCATGCGCACGGTCGGCAACGTTACCTGGGATCTGGCCACGACAATCTGGCTGTCGCGCAAGGCAGGCGCGCAGCAGGGCTCGGGCGACGCGATCCTGCGCCACGAGGCCTGAGAGGCGAGCGCCTCCCCAGTGGGAGGCGCCCTGTCCTTACTTCAGCAGCACCAATTCCTCGGCCATGGTCGGGTGCAGCGCGACGGTGGCGTCGAACGCGTCCTTGGTCAGCCCGGCCTTCACCGCCACCGCGGCGGCCTGCAGGATTTCCGGCGCGTCCGGCCCGATCATGTGCAGGCCGACGACCTTGCCGGTCACGCCGTCGCAGATCATCTTGTACAGCGATCGCTCGTGCCGCCCCGCCAGCACGTTCTTCATCGCCCGGAAGTCCGAGGTATAGACCTTCACCGAACCAAGCGAATTGCGCGCTTCGCCCTCGGTCATGCCCACCGATGCGATCGGCGGGTGGCTGAACACCGCGCTCGGGATGCAGTGATAATCGACCTGGTGCGGCTTGCCGCCGAACAGCGTGTCGGCAAAGGCCTGGCCCTCGCGGATCGCCACCGGGGTCAGTTGCACGCGATCGGTCACGTCGCCCACCGCATAGATGCTCTCGACCGTGCTGCGATTGTCGGCATCGACCTTGACCGCACCGCGTCCGTTCAGTTCGACGCCGACCGTCTCGAGGCCCAGCCCCTTGGTGTTGGGCACACGTCCGGTGGCGAACAGCACGCAATCGACTTCGATCGGGTCATGCCCGCTCATCGAAACCAGCAGGCTGCCGTCCGCCTGCTTCTCGATCTTCTCGAACTCGGCGAAGAAGCGGAACTCGATGCCCTTGGTCATCGAAATCTGGAGCAGCCGGTCGCGGACCTGTGCATCATAGCCGCGCAGGATCACGTCGGTGCGGTTGACCAGCGTCACCTTCGACCCGAACTCGTTGAAGATGCCGGCGAACTCGTTGGCGATATAGCCGCCGCCCGCGATCAGCACGCGCTTGGGGAGCGTTTCCAGATGGAAGACCTCGTTCGAGGTGATGCCATGCTCGCTTCCGGGGAAGCTCGGAACATGCGGATGCGCGCCGGTGGCAATCAGGATCGTCTTGGCGCTGACCACTTTGCCGCTCGCCAGCGTCACCTCGTTCGGGCCGGTGATGGTGGCGCGCTCGTGGAAGATCTCGACGCCGTTATTCTCGAGCCCCTGGGTGTAGAGCCCGTTGAGCCGGTCGACGTCCGCCAGCACGTTGTCGCGCAGCGTCGGCCAGTGGAAATGGCAGTCGGGCACGTCCCAGCCGAATCGGCGCGCGTCCTTGAGATCCTCGGCGAAGTGCGCGCCGAAGATGAGCAGCTTCTTGGGCACGCAGCCGCGGATCACACAGGTCCCGCCGACGCGATACTCCTCGGCCACCGCGACCTTGGCGCCGTACGCCGCCGACATGCGCGAGGCGCGCGTCCCACCGGAGCCTGCGCCGATCACGAACAGGTCGAAGTCATAGTCGGACATGGGTCACTCCGGAGGTGTGCCGGCAGGGAAGGCCGGAAGAAGGGGTCGAGGGAAAGATAGGGTGCGGCGCCCGAAAACAAGGGCGCCGTGTGTGGCTCACCGCTTGCGGACGAATTCCGCGCGCAGCACCAGCCCCTTGATGCCGTCGAACTTGCAGTCGATCTCCTGCGCGTCGCCGGTCAGGCGGATCGACTTGATCAGCGTGCCTCGCTTGAGCGTCTGGCCGGCGCCCTTCACGGTCAGGTCCTTGATCAGCGTCACCTGGTCGCCGTCCTGGAGCAGGTTGCCGACCGAGTCGCGCACTTCCACCTTGTCGGCCGCCGCGGCCTTGGCAGCGGCCTCGGCGGCGGGGATCCACTCCCCGCTCGCCTCGTCAAACACATACTCGTCGTCGCTCATGCCCCAAACGCCCTTTTGATCAGATCGTTGGTGGAGGGGTCGAAATCGAGCCCGCCCTTGTCCGCCGCCTTGGCCATTTCCTTGCCGAGCTCGACGCCGAACTGGTCGAACGGGTTGATGCCGAGCAGCACCGCGTTCACGAACACGCGGTGCTCGTAGAAGGCGATCAGCGCGCCCAGCGTGCGCGGGTCGACGGCGTCGAGCAGCAGCGTCGACGACGGCCGGTCGCCCGGGTAGCTGCGCGCGGGGTCTTCATGGCCCTTGCCGGCCATCAGCGCCGCACCCTGCGCGAACATGTTGAGCAGCAGCTGGCGGTGATGCTCGGGCGCGAGCGCATCACCCGCCTCGATCACGCCGACGAACTCGAGCGGCACCAGATGCGTGCCCTGGTGGAGCAGCTGGAACACCGCGTGCTGCGCATCGGTGCCGACGCCGCCCCAGGTGATCGCGGCGGTCGGGTAGGTCACCACCTCGCCCTCGGCGGTGACGCGCTTGCCGTTCGACTCCATCTCCAGCTGCTGGAGATAGCTCGGCAGGAGCTTCAGCCGCTCGTCATAGGCGAAGGTCGCGCGGGTCTCGCAACCGCGCGCCTGGGTGTAATAGAGGTCGGCGAACGCCGCGAGCGCGGGGGCATTCTGCAACAGATCGGTCAGGCGGAAGTGCCGGTCCATCTCGGCCGCGCCTTCGAGCAGTTCCTCGAACGCGTCCCAGCCCAGCGCCAGCGCCGCCGGGAAGCCGATCGACGACCAGAGCGAATAGCGGCCGCCGACGCTCTCGAAGAAGGGCAGCACGCGGGTCTCGTCGACGCCCCATTCCACTGCCTTGTCGGGCGAGGCGGTGAGCGCCACCACCTGGCCATAGGGATCCTCGACGCCGCCTTCGGCCATCCACGCGAGCGCGCTCTGCGCGTTCAGCATCGTCTCGGTGGTGGTGAAGGTCTTGCTGGCGATCACCAGCAGCGTTGCCTGCGGATCGAACGCGTCCATCGCGTCTTCCAGCGCCACGCCGTCGACATTGGAAACGATCGCCACGTCGTAGCGGTCCATGTCGCGGCCCAGCGCGTCGACCAGCAGGTCCGGGCCCAGCGCGGAACCACCGATGCCGATGTGCAGGATGTGGCGGATCGGGCCCAGCGCCTCGGCCTCGATCGCGTCGATCAGCGCGCGCATCCGCGCATGCTGGCTGCGGGCGCGGGCGACGCTATCAGGGGCGCCTTCATAGCGCTCGGCGGTATGCTCGGCGGCGCGGCCTTCGGTGACGTTGACCACCTCGCCCGCGAACAGCGCGTCGCGCTTGCCCGCGAAATCCATCTGCTGCGCGAGTGCCGTGAATGCCGACACCGCCTCCGGAGTCAGATGGGTCTTGGACCAGTCGAAATGGATGCCGGCGACATCGACGCTCAGCCGCGACAGCCGCTCGGCGTCGGCAGCGAACAGGTCGGTCAGCTTGGTCTGGGGAAGGGCTTGGATGGGCGTCCAGTCGGGCAAGGCCATGTTCATCTCCTTGGTGGCAGGGCTCCCCTATCGTCCCGCACCGGCCCATTCCAGCCTCATTCCGCCGCTTGACCTCCCCGCCGCGCCCTAGCAGAGCAGTGCCCATGGAAACGCCCGCCTCCACCGAACCCGTCGCCTCGCGGCCCGAAAACGTGCAAGCGCCTGTCGCGAAGCCGGAAAAGCCGAAGTCGGAGTGGCGGGACCTCGCCACCTTCCTGCTCAAGCTGGCGCTGATCGTGTTCGTCGTGCGCAGCTTCATCTTCTCGCCGTTCAGCATTCCGAGCGAGTCGATGCTGCCGCGGCTGCTGATCGGCGACTATCTGTTCATCACCAAGTGGAACTATGGCTACTCCAAGCACTCGCTGCCGTGGAGCGTGCCGCTGATCCCGGGCCGTATCCTCCCGCGCGACCCCGCCCGCGGCGACGTGGTGGTGTTCAAGGCGCCGAACCATAATGGCGAGGACTGGATCAAGCGCGTGATCGGCCTGCCGGGCGACACGATCGAGATGGTGAATGGCCAGGTGATCCTCAACGGCAAGCCGGTGCCGAAGCAGCGCGTCGCCGATTTCGTGCTGCCGATCACCCCGAACTTCACCCATTGCCCGACGCAGTTCCAGACCGCCGACGCCAAGGGTGCGCCGATCTGCCGCATCCCGCAGTTTCGCGAGACGCTGCCCAACGGCAAGCAGTATAACGTGCTCGACCAGGACAATTTGCCGCAGGACAACACGCAGGTGTTCACCGTCCCCGCAGGCCATGTCTTCCTGATGGGCGACAACCGCGACAACTCCACCGACAGCCGCTTCCAGCAGCCGCCCTATGGCTCGGGCATCGGCTTCGTGCCGATCGAGAATATCGAGGGCAAGGCGGTGGTGAACTTCTGGTCGACCGATGGCGGCGCCAACTGGCTGCTGCCCTGGACCTGGTTCACCGCGGCCCGGTGGAGCCGGATCGGAGAAGGCTTCTGAGCGTGCCCGATCTGGGCGGCTGGGTCGCAAAGACCTTCGGCCGCCCCGCCAAGGACCTGCCCGCCTTCCAGCGCGCGCTGACCCATGGCAGCCAGGCCGCCGGCAACTACCAGCGGCTCGAATTCCTCGGCGACCGGGTACTGGGGCTGATCGTCGCCGAATGGCTGTTCGAGCGGTTTCCGGAAGAGCCCGAGGGTGCGCTCTCGCGCCGGCTCAACTCGCTGGTGACCGGCCCGGTCTGCGCCGATGTCGCGCGCGAGCTGGGCGTGGTGCCGCATCTCCGGCTCGGCAAGCAGGCGCGCGACGACGGTGCGGCGGACAGCGACAATGTGCTGGGCGACGTGATGGAGGCGCTGATCGGCGCCTGGTATCGCGAGGCCGGGCTGGATGCCGCGCGTGCCTTCGTGCGCAAGGCATGGGGCAACCGGATCGACGAGCACGCCAAGGCGCCCAAGCATCCGAAGTCGGCGCTCCAGGAATGGGCCGCCGCGCGCAACCGCCGTCCGCCCGAATATGAGATCGTCGATCGCTCCGGGCCGAACCACGCGCCGCGCTTCACGGTGAAGGTGTCGATCGGCAAGCTCGCGGAAGCTAGCGCCGAGGGCAGCAACAAGCAGGAAGCCGAAACTGCCGCGGCGGCAGCGCTGCTGGCGAAGCTGGGCGGCTGAACCATCTTAAGCCCCTCCTCCTCGGAGGAGGGGTTGGGGTGGAGGGATTCTAGAACATCTGTCGGCCTCTGTGAGACACTGCCCCACCCCAACCCCTCCCCTGAAGGGGGGGCTTAAGCATGGCGATACCCCCCCTCGCCCCCATCCCCATTCCCCAGTACAACCGGAACCCATGACCGAACCCACCACCCAACAATCCTGCGGCGTCGTCGCGATCCTAGGCGCGCCGAATGCCGGCAAGTCGACGCTGGTCAATGCCCTGGTCGGCCAGAAGGTCGCCATCGTCAGTCCCAAGGCGCAGACCACCCGCGCCCGGGTGATGGGCATCGCCATCGAGGGCGATACCCAGATCATCCTGGTCGACACCCCCGGCATCTTCGAACCCGAGCGCCGGCTCGATCGCGCGATGGTCGCCGCGGCCTGGGACGGCACCGACGGTGCCGACCTCGTCGCGCTGGTGGTCGACGGTAAGGGCGGCATCGGCCCCAAGGTCCATGCGGTCATCGACAGCCTGCGCGGCCGCAAGGGGCGCAAGATCCTGATCCTCAACAAGGTCGACATCGCCGACAAGCCGCGCCTGCTCGGCCACGCCGCCAAGCTCAACGAGGCGCTGGCGTTCGACGAGACCTATTTCGTCTCCGCCCAGACCGGCGACGGCGTGCCAGAGCTCAAGGCGGCGCTCGCCGGTGCGATGCCGCAGGGCGAATGGCATTTCCCCGAAGACCAGGTTTCGGACGCGACCGATCGCATGCTCGCGGCCGAGGTAACGCGCGAGCAGCTCTACCTCCAGCTCCATGCCGAGCTGCCCTATGCCAGCGCGGTCGAGACTGAGAAGTATAGCGAGCGCGAGGACGGATCGGTCGAGATCCACCAGCAGATCCTCGTCGCGCGCGACACCCAGCGTGCGATCGTGCTCGGCAAGGGCGGCCAGCGGCTCAAGGAAATCGGCAGCCGCGCCCGCGCCGAGCTCGCGAAGCTGCTCGGGGTACCCGTGCATCTGTACCTGCACGTCAAGGTCAATCCGAAGTGGGAAGAGGATCGCGGCCTCTACCGCGAGATCGGGCTCGACTGGGTCGAGTAATACCGGCAGCAGGGCGGCAGCGCTCGCTCTGCGTCGAACCCGGTGCGTATGTTCCGGGCCTTTTGCTCAGGATTTGGTAGCGCGGCCGCGCTTGGAGCGGCCGGCCGTCATCGGATCGGGCTTGGGCGGGGCACGCCATCCGGCGGGCGGGGTCCGCTTCTGCTGGCTCGTCCCCAAGCCCATCGCGCCGGGCTCCTGGCGTATCAACCCCGCGAAATCGGCAGCCTCGGCCTCGGCTGCAGTAGCCCCGCCGCGCATGGCGTTGATCATGTCGCGGCACCGCCCCGCGGTCTCGAAGTCGAGCGCAGCCACCGCCTCGTCCATCTGCCGCTGCAGGGTCTCAATCGTTATTGGCATCTGGCCACAACGCGTGGGGACGGCGCAAGGGGGCACGTTTTGAAACCAGGCATCATGCTCGAGCCGAGCCATCAGCCGCGTGGCATGACCTTCTTCGAGGTTGCCCTCGCGGTTCTCATTCCACGCACGCGCCGCCTGCTCGAATGTCTTGCCGACCGGCGATTTGTTGCTGGCGCCGGGGCCTCTGCCCTGCCCCAGCGCTACCCTGGCCTCGGCGCGGCGCAGCCGCGCCTCTGCAAGGCTGAGGGCAGGATAGCGGCCGAAAGAGAGCAGCTTCTCCTTGCCGTCGAACCGGTACTTCATCCGCCAGAGCTTCGAGCCATTGGGCCGGACGAGCAGGTACAGGCCCTCGCCGTCGGCGAGCTTGTAGTCCTTCTGTGGCTTGGTCGCGTAGCGGACTTCGAGTTCCTTGAGCGCCATCTGGGGGTACTCGGCTGGGGGTGCGACGATTACCCTGGAAAATACCCCCAAATGCAAATCGACGTCTTGGCGTTCAGTGGAGTCCAGAGAGGCTGCCTGAGACGAGGCGACTCGGAGATAAGCCACAGAAACTAGGCATAAAAAAACCGCCTCAGGATTTCCTGAAGCGGTTTGGTATGTCGGTGTTTGGTTGCGGGGGCAGGATTTGAACCTGCGGCCTTCAGGTTATGA
>NZ_JBEPMH010000010.1:0-80781 GCF_040545665.1 Sphingomonas trueperi
CCGGCGGGGCGGCCGGTTGATCGGGTGGCGGGGCTTTTTAACTTCTTCGCCGCCGGGGGGGGGGGGGGGGGGGGTGGGGGGGGGGGGCATGCCAGACCCGATGTTGGTCTCGGTGAGACTCTGCCCCACCCCAACCCCTCCCCTGAAGGGGAGGGGCTTTCAGAATTCGAGAGAAACATGAACCAGAATCTCACCCCCAAGACGATCGTCGCCGCGCTCGACGCGCACATCATCGGCCAGAAGGACGCCAAGAAGGCCGTGGCCGTCGCGTTGCGCAACCGCTGGCGGCGGCAGCAGCTCTCGGCCGACCTCCGCGACGAAGTGACGCCGAAGAATATCCTGATGATCGGGCCCACCGGTTGCGGCAAGACCGAGATCAGCCGCCGCCTCGCCAAGCTGGCCGACGCGCCCTTCGTGAAGGTGGAAGCGACCAAGTTCACCGAGGTCGGCTATGTCGGCCGCGACGTCGAGCAGATCGCCCGCGACCTGGTCGAAGAGGCGATCCGGCTGGAGAAGGAGCGCCGCCGCTCCGCCGTCAAGGACAAGGCCGAGGAAGCGGCGATGGGCCGCCTGCTCGACGCGCTGACCGGCAAGGATTCGAGCACCGCGACCCGCGAGGCGTTCAAGCAGCGCTTCAACGAAGGCCTGCTCGACAACACCGAGATCGAGATCGAGGTGGAGCAGGCGCCGCAGATGCCGTTCGACATCCCCGGCGGCGCGCCGCAGATGATCAACCTGTCGGAGATGATGAAGGGCCTGACCGGCACGCCGCTCAAGCGCCGCAAATTGAACGTCCGCTCCGCCTGGGAAAAGCTCGTCGAGGAAGAGGCCGACAAGCGGCTCGACCAGGACGAGGTTAGCCGCGTGGCGCTGGCGGACGCGGAGGCGAACGGGATCGTCTTCCTCGACGAGATCGACAAGATCGCGGTGTCCGACGTGCGCGGCGGTTCGGTGAGCCGCGAGGGCGTGCAGCGCGACCTGCTGCCGCTGATCGAGGGCACCACGGTCGCCACGAAATACGGCCCGATGAAGACGGACCATATCCTGTTCATCGCGTCCGGCGCCTTCCATGTCGCCAAGCCCAGCGACCTGCTGCCCGAGCTGCAGGGCCGCCTGCCGATCCGGGTAGAGCTCAAGGCGCTGACCGAGGAGGATTTCGTCGCGATCCTCTCCGACACCAAGGCGAGCCTGGTGCGGCAATACGCCGCGCTTCTCGGCACCGAGGGCGTCTCGATCGACTTCACCGAGGATGGCATCCGCGCGGTGGCGAAGATTGCTGCCGAGGTGAATGCCGAGGTGGAAAATATCGGTGCCCGTCGCCTCCAGACGGTGATGGAGAAGCTGCTCGAGGAAGTCAGCTTCGAGGCCGAGGATCGCAGCGGCAGCGCGGTGGTGATCGACGCGGCCTATGTCGACCAGCAGCTGGCCAGCGTGGCGCGGAATACCGATCTGAGCCGCTACGTGCTGTAACGCGCCTCCTAAGCCCCTCCCCTTTGGGCGCATCAGGTCGGCCATGCCCCCGGCATGGCCTGAACAGCGCGGGGCGCTGTTCACCTGATGCGGCGTTGGGGTGGGGCTGTGTCTCGCAGAGACCAACGGCGTTCTGGGATCCCTCCACCCCCAACCCCTCCTCCAAGGAGGAGGGGCTTAGGTTTGATTCAGCCCCCCTTCGCCGACGTATACGGCGTGAACTTCCCCAGCCGGCAATAGGCGCTGGGGATGCTCATTCCGGGCGTAAGCACCCGAAACTGGTCATTGCGGCAGAGCTGGCTGCCCCGCATCTCGACAATCACGGTGCTCAGCGGCGCCAGCGACGGGCATTCGGAAACCAGATCGTTGCGATACCGCCGTGCGCCCTGGCGGTAGACGAGGGTGCGCGTATCGATGATCTGCGGACCGTCGGTGAAGCCGGGGTTGATGCAGTCCTGCGGCTTGCCTGGCACCCGGTCGCCCAGCGCGCTGGCCAGCTCGCGCCGCGCCTGGGCGTCGCGCTGGGCCTGGTACTCGGCATTCTGGGCGCAACCGGCGAGCGCAAGCGCGCCGATAATCGTGGTGATGGCGAAGCGCATCGTCTCTCTCCTCGCCGCACCTACGACTCAGCCGGCAAAACTATCCTTCGCGGCGCGGCGTTCGGCGAGCATGCGCGCATCGGCGGCGCGGAGGAAGGGGTTGGTCGCGCGCTCGGCGGCGATCGTGGTCGGCACGGTCGCCTTGCCCGCAGCGCGCAGCCGCTCGACTTCGCCCATGCGCTCGCGGATCGCGGCGTTGTCGGGCTCCGCCACCAGCGCGTAGCGGCCGTTCGACAGTGTATATTCGTGCGCGCAATAGACGATGGTGTCGTCGGGCATCGCGGCGAAGCGCTGCATGGCGGCGAACATCTGCTCGGCCGTGCCTTCGAACAGCCGCCCGCAACCCATCGCGAACAGCGTGTCGCCGACGAACGCCAGCGCGTCTTCGGCGAAGTGATAGGCGATGTGGCCCGCCGTATGCGCCGGTACTTCCAGCACCGTCGCGACATGCCCGCCGATCGCGACCGTATCGCCCTCGCCGACCAGCCGATCGGCAGTGGGGATCTTCGCGGCTTCGGCCGTCGGCGCGATCACGGTGCAGCCGGTCGCCGTCTTGAGCGCCGCGTTGCCGCCGGTGTGATCGGGATGCCAATGGGTGTTCCAGATCGCCGAGAGCTGCCAGCCCCGTTCGGCCAGCGCCGCCAGCACCGGCGCCGCGTCGCCTGGATCGACCACGATCGTCTCCGCCGACACGGGATCGTGGACTAGCCAGATGTAATTGTCGGTAAAGGCGGGGACGCGGACGATCCGGAGCGCGGTCATGGCCTCACCACTCGCCAGTGTTCGGCATCGACGCCCAGGGCTCCTGCGGCGGCAGGCTGCCGTTCTGGAGCAGCTCGATCGAGATCTTGTCGGGCGTGCGGACAAAGGCCATGTGGCCGTCGCGCGGCGGGCGGTTGATCGTCACCCCGGCATCTTGCAGCCGCTGGCAGGTCTCGTAGATATCGTCGACCTGGAAGGCGAGGTGGCCGAAATTGCGGCCGCCGGTATAGTCCTCGGGATCCCAGTTGTGGGTGAGCTCCACCTCGGCGGTGCCGCGACCGGTTTCGGGATCGATGTCCGCCTCGCTGGCGAGGTAGATCAGCGTGAAGCGGCCCTTCTCGCTGGTGATGCGGTGGGTCTCCTTCAGGCCCAGCAGCTCGAAGAAGCGGATCGTCGCGTCCGGATCGGTGACGCGGATCATGGTGTGGAGGAACTTCACGGGGCACTCCCTGCATTGGCGTTTCCCGCCAGATAGGGGCGTGGGATGCCCCGTGCCACCCGCTACTTGGCCGGTGCGGCCTCGAACTGGGCAAGCGCGGCGCGCGCGGCGGTCGCCTGCGGGCTGCTCGGGGCGGCGGTGACCACCTTGTTCCATGCCGCCTTGGCGCCCGCCTCGTCCCCGCTTGCGGCGGCGATGTTGCCCGCTTCGAGCTGGACGGCCGCGTCATCCCCGGCGCGCTTCACCGCCTCGGCGATGTCCTTCTGCGCACGCGGCAGGTCGTTCATCCGCCGCGCGAGCGTCGCCGAGAGCAGCCAGGCGAGCGGATCGTCCCCGGCCTTGGCGATCGCCACGTCGATATCGGCGCGCGCGCCGACATTCTCGCCCGATGCGACGGCGGCGCGGGCGCGATCGAGATAGGCCTCGCCCAGCGCCAGCCCCTTCAGCTGCCCGCTGGCCAGCGCGGCATTGATCGCGGCGCGCGCCTTGGGCGGCTTCTTGGCGGCGAGCCAGGCATTGCCCGCCTGGGTCCAGTAGACCGCGGCGCGCGCGCCGTCCTTCGCAGTCTCCGCTTCGCCGGCGGCTTCCTCGAACGCAGCGGCGGCCGAATCCCAGCGGCCCTGGTTGCTATAGGCGACGGCGAGGCACTGGCGGGCGAACATGCCGCCCTTCTCGGCACCCCATTTCACCGCCTCGTCGATCGCCGCGCCGGGATCGCCGGTGGCGAGGTCCATGCACTTGGTGAAGCGCGGCGGCTCGCCGGCGGGCGCAGGAGCGGCGGCCTTGGCGGCGGCGGCGCGGGCGCGCTCGGCATCGCGCAGCACCGGGCCCGCCTTGGGCGCGATGGCGGCGGGAGTCTGCTGCTGCTGGGCGATCAGCAGGAGGAGGGGGAAGAGCATGCGATCAGTACGTCCTCGGTGGCGCGGAGCAGCAGGCGGATGTCGGCGTCGCGCGACAGGCGGTGGTCTCCGCCCTTGACCAAAGTCACCTGCACATCGTCTGAACGAAGCGTGTCGGCAAGCCGCAGCGCCAGCTCCCAGGGTACCTCGGCATCGCGCTGGCCCTGGAGCAGGCGAACGGGCCCGTCGAAGGCGATCGGCGCCTCCAGCACCAGGTTCGCCTCGCCGGAGGTCCAGAAGGGGAGGGTGGTGACCATCGGCTCGGGGCCATAGTCGCTCGGCTGCTCCAGCCGGCCTTCCCTGGCGAGCGTCGCCTTCTCCGCATCGGTGAAGCCCCAGCGGGTGAAATCGGGCGCGGCGGCGATGCCTACCATGCCGACCACGCGCTCGAGCCGCGCCTGCGCCACCAGCAGCATCAGCCACCCGCCCATCGACGAGCCGACCAGCACCACCGGCCCATCCACCAGAGTGTCGATCATCCGCAGCGCATCGTCGCGCCAGCTCGCCAGCGTCTGATCCTCGAAGTCGCCGGGGCTTTCGCCGCAGCCGGCATAGTCGAAGCGGAGGAACGCCTGACCGCGCGCCTGTGCCCAGGCCTCCATCGCGAGCACCTTCGATCCCTGCATGTCGGAGCGGTAACCGGGCAGAAAGACGATGGTGGGGGCGGCGCCGGGCGTGTGGTGATGGGCGAGCATGGTCATGGCCGGCGGTGTAGCCGCTCGCGCCTTTCGCCGCCAGCGACGGAACCGATCACTGCCATCGGGATTGATCGTAGGACATAGGCCCAGGCAAGGAGCACATAGGCGTCATGAGCAAAGTCGAGAAAGCCATCGCCCTGCCGGTCCGCCGGTTCGTCCCCAGCAGCCAGCTCGTCTTCGGCGCGGCGATTGCCGTATCGGGCCTGTCGGTCCTCGCCGGCAAGCTGATCGGCGCGCTCGCCTAAGCGCCCGCCGCGCCGCCGCACATGCGGCGCAGCGCCTGCCACTGCGCGGCATCGAGCGCAGGCTCGTAGCGTACGCTCGGGTCGGCGCTTGCTTGGAAGGCGCGTTCGCGCGATTTCGACAGCGGGTGCGACGAGACATAGGTCAGCAGCTTGCCCGCATTCTCCGGGGACTCGTCCTGTTGCGCCAGCCGGGCGAGCAGCGCGGCGGTGGGAAGCGGCGAAATCCTCGCAAATTGCAGGCGGCCGATCGCATAGCCGTCCGCGCCGGCCTCGGCCTTGTACGAATGGCGGGCATGGAGCAGCGCGCTGCTATAGCCGCTGACGTTGCGTTCGAACCCGCCGAACAGCAGGTCAAGCCCATAGTCGCGGATCAGCGCTTCCATCCCGTCGCGATGCGCGACATGACCGAGTTCGTGCGCGAGAACGCCGGCGATCTCGTCCGGCGATTCCGCGCTCTGGATCAGCCCGTCGAACAACACCACCTCGCCGCCCGGGAACGCCGCGGCGTTGATCATCGGCGCGTGGACGACGCGGATGGTGACGTCGTCGCCCTGGCGCAGGCGGGCGGCGAGCACCTTGAGCGCTGCCTCGCCCTGCGGATTCGAGCATGCATAGGCGCCGAGATTCGCGACGACGAGCCGGCCCATCCGCTGCTGGGTCGCCTGCGGAATGAGCCGGGCGAGCAGAGGCGGCAGCTTCAGCGTGAGGCCGAGCACGAACAGGGCGAACACGACCAGCACCGCCGCTACCCAACCCAGCCTTGCGCGCGACAGCCAGGGGCGATCGCGGCGCGGCTTGGGTAGGCGGACGGCGATCTCCGACGGCGGGAATTCGAGGAAGGTGATCCGCCATCCAGGCCGGCCCTTCAGCCCGAAGGCGCGCTCGTGATGCGAATGCCCCTCGGGCTGGAGATCGGCAAAGGCATAAGGGCCGGGGGCCGCGCCGTCGCCCTCCAGGGTGAAGTACGTCTCGTCGGCGCTCGGTACCAGCGTCGGCATTCGCCGTTGCTGGGTTCGGCCGTCATAATGCCAGACGCGCGTATCCACCGGTCGATCCCCCTTGGTCGCTACCCAATAGCGGCCAAGGGTTGACGTCAAGTAACCATCTCGTCGCGGTCAGAGCGCGCTGTTGAAGGTGTCGCACTGGCGCGGATCGCCGGTCTCGATGCCGCGCTTGAGCCAGGCCATGCGCTGCGCCGAGGTGCCGTGGGTGAAGCTGTCCGGCACCACGCTGCCCTGCGCTTCCTTCTGCAGGGTGTCGTCGCCGATCGCGTTGGCGGCGGTCATGCCTTCCTCGATGTCGCCCGGCTCCAGCCGATCGCGGTTGCGGGCGGCCCAGACGCCGGCATAGCAGTCCGCCTGCAGTTCCAGCTTCACCGACAGGCGGTTGCCCTCGGTCTTGGAGGCGCGGGCCTGGGCCTGCGAGACTTCGGTCGAGGTGCCGAGCAGGTCCTGAATGTGGTGGCCCATCTCGTGCGCGATCACATAGTCGCGGGCGAAGTCGCCCTTGGCGCCGAAGCGATTCTGCAACTCGTCGAAAAAGCTCGTGTCGATGTACACGCCGTCGTCGCTCGGGCAGTAGAAGGGGCCGACCGCCGAGGTCGCCGCGCCGCAGCCGGTGTTCGCGCCGCCCTGGAAGAACTTGATGGTGGCGGGGCGATAGTCGTTGCGGCCCATCTCCTGGAAGATCTTGCCCCAGGTATCGTCGGTGCTGCGCATCACCCGGCATGCTTCCAGCCGGCGCTCGTTCACCCGGCACACCTGTTGGCCGGACTGGCCCGCGGTGGGCGAGCGCCCGGCGCTGCCGCCGCCGCTCTGCCCCAGCATGCCGCCGCCGCCGCCCAGGCCGAACATCACCAGCGCGATGATGCCGATCAGCACGATGCCGCCGCAACCCATGCCGCGGCCGAGGAACATCGGCAGCAACCCCAGCAGCGGAAAGCCGCCGCCGCCACCGCCGCCGGAACCCAGGTCCTGCGCATTGTCGGTCGGATCCAGATCGTCGAGCCGCATCGGGCCTCCCCTTTTGTTCGATTGCCGTCACAATGCTTCAGTCGGCCGTGCGTTGCACGTGCTTCTCACGCGGTTAGCCACGCCACTAACGGCACTCGTATTGCTCCGCAGCATGCTTTGGGTCAGACCCGGTGCATGGCTGATGCTGAGTCCCGCCCGCCCCGTCGTCGCCGCCATGCCGCACCCGGGATGCCGCTGCCCGACACCGTCGCCCTCGTCTTGCAGGGAGGCGGCGCGCTCGGCAGCTTCCAGGCCGGCGTCATCGAGGAGCTTGCCGCGGCCGAGATCGAGGTCGATTGGGTGGCGGGCATCTCGATCGGCGCGGTCAACGCCGCCTTGTTCGCCGGCAACCCGCCGCAGCGGCGACTGGAGGCGATCCACGCCTTCTGGGACCAGGTGACCTCGGCGCTGCCCGAATTCCTGCCGTCGCTGAACGATCAGGCGCGCGAGTTTGCTCATGCCTGGTCGGCCGGGGCGGTCATGCTGGGCGGGGTACCCGGCTTTTTCCGCCCGCGCCCGATCCCACCGATCTTCGCCGCACCGGGCACGCCCGGCGCGCTGAGCTATTACGATACCACGCCGCTGCGCGAGACGCTGGACCGGCTGGTCGACTGGGACCTGCTCAACAACGGGCCGGTCCGGCTGTCGGTGGGCGCGGTCAACATCCAGAGCGGCAATTTCCGCTATTTCGATACGCGCGACGAACGCATCGACGCACGGCACATCATGGCCTCTGGTGCGTTGCCGCCGGGGCTGCCGCCGGTCGAGATCGACGGCTGCTGGTATTGGGACGGGGGTCTCGTCTCCAATACCCCGCTCACCCATGTCCTCGATCGGCAGGAGGCCGAGATGCTCGTCTTCCAGGTCGATCTCTTCCCCGCCGCCAACGAGCTGCCGCGGACGATGACCGACGTGCTCGGCCGCGAGAAGGAAATCCGCTATTCCAGCCGCACGCGCGCGATCTCCGACGAGCGGCTGCGGCTGCGCAACGCGCGCGAGACGGTGCGGCGCCTGCTCGAGAAGCTGCCCGACCACATCGCCGACGAACCCGAAGTGAAGGCGGTGCGCGAGCTGGTGACCGAATATCCGGTCAACATCGTCCAGCTGATCTACCGCGCCAAGCTGTGGGAAGGCGATTCGCGCGATTACGAATTCTCGACCCGCACGATGCGCGAGCATTGGGAGGCCGGCCGCATCGCGGTGGCCAAGACCATGGCGAATTCGCGCCTCATTGCGCAGAACATCCTTGACGGCGACACCGCCGCGTTCGACCTCACCTCCCGCTAAAAGATTCAAAGGAGTATGCCGATGTTCCTCAAGGGCAAGTCCGCGATCATCACCGGTTCCACCTCGGGCATTGGCCTGGCCTATGCCAAGGCGCTCGCCGCCGAGGGTGCCAATGTGCTGATCAACGGCTTCGGCGACGCCGCCGCCATCGAGAAGGAACGCGCCGCGCTGGCCGAGACCAGCGGCGGCAAGGCGCTGTACGACGCCGCCGACATGACCAAGCCGGACCAGATCGCGGCGATGGTCGCGCGCGCCGAGGCCGAATTCGGCGCGGTCGACATCGCGATCGCCAATGCCGGCATCCAGCATGTCGCGCCGATCGACGAATTCCCGATCGACAAGTGGGACGCGATCCTCGCGATCAACCTCAGCTCGACCTTCCACCTGATGCGCGCGGCGATTCCGGGCATGAAGGCGCGCAAATGGGGCCGGATCATCTCCACCGCCAGCGCGCACAGCCTGGTGGCGAGCCCCAACAAGTCCGCCTATGTCACCGCCAAGCACGGCCTGGCCGGGCTCACCAAGACGGCGGCGCTGGAAGTGGCGACGCACGGCATCACGGTGAACTGCATCTCGCCGGGCTATGTCTGGACCCCGCTGGTCGAGAACCAGATCCCCGACACGATGAAGACGCGCGGGCTGACCCGCGAGCAGGTGATCAACGACGTGCTGCTCGATGCCCAGCCGACCAAGCAGTTCGTGCTGCCCGAGCAGGTGGCGGCGCTGGTCGTGTTCCTGTGCCGCGACGAAGCCGCGCAGATCACCGGCTCGAACTATTCGATCGACGGCGGCTGGACTGCCGAATGATGCTGCGCACTTTGGTCGCCTTGGGGCTGGGCGCGGCGCTGGCCGGCTGCACCGCCTATCACGAGGCAACCTCGCCGGGGATGGACACGCGCCTTCCCTGGCGCCGGATCGCCACCGATACCGATCGCACCAAGCTGCGCAACTGGCGCACGGCGTGGAGCGAGGCGCTGCCGCTCGCGCGCGCCGCCGATGTGAAGCTGATCGAAGGCGATCCCGCGCTGTTCGATCCCGATCGGGCGCTGGAAACCGCGATGCCGCCGGCCGGCGCCTATCGCTGCCGCACCTTCAAGCTTGGCGGCGGCGGCACCGCGGTGACCGCGATCGTCAGCTATGACTGGCGGCCCTGCCCGATCACCGCGGAGGGCGACCTGCGCCACTTCCGGATCGAGGGTGGCGTGCAGCGGCCCGACGGCAATTTCTTTCCGGATGCGGTCGCCCGCGTGACCTTTCTCGGCACGCTGGAGGTGGGGGACGACAGCGCACCGCTCCGCTACGGGCTCGACAACAAGCGCGACCTGATCGGCTATGGCGAGCGGATCGGCGACAAGCGCTGGCGGCTCGTGCTGCCCTATCCGGCATTCGAATCGAAGGTCGATGTGATCGAGATCGTGCCGGCCGTTTGACAGGCGGGCAGGCAGGCGTGACACTCGGGCCCATGATCGCAAAGGGGGCCCGATGTTCACGTCTTTCCTGCTGGCCGGGGCAATGAGCCTCGGCACGTCTGCCGCTGCCGCCGATCCGGTGCGCGATGCCACGGCCAGGGCGATGCCGCAGCTGATGGCGCTGTACCGCGACCTCCACGCTCATCCCGAACTCAGCCTGCACGAGGTGCAGACCGCCGCCAAGCTCGCCGCCGCCGCGCGCGAGGCGGGCTATGAGGTGACCGAGAAGGTCGGCGGTACCGGCGTGGTCGCGGTGCTGCGCAACGGCGCGGGGCCGGTGGTGCTGATCCGCGCCGACATGGACGGGCTGCCGGTCGTCGAGAATACCGGACTGCCCTTCGCCTCCAAGGTCCGCGCGACGACGGACGAGGGGATCGAGAGCGGCGTGATGCACGCCTGCGGGCACGACACGCACATGGCGAGCTGGGTCGGTACGCTGCGCAACCTCGTGGCGATGAAGGATCGCTGGCACGGCACCGTGGTGATGATCGCCCAGCCCGCCGAAGAGCGCGGGCGCGGGGCCAAGGCGATGCTCGATGACGGGCTGTTCACCCGCTTCCCCAAGCCCGGCTATGCGATCGCCTTCCACGACAGCGCCAGCCTGCCCGCCGGGCAGATCGGCGTTACGCCGGGCTATGCGCTGGCCAATGTCGATTCGGTCGACATCGTGGTGAAGGGAGTGGGCGGGCACGGCGCCTATCCGCACACGACGCGCGACCCGATCGTGCTCGCCGCGCGGATCGTCACGACGCTGCAGACGCTGGTCAGCCGCGAGATGGACCCGCAGCAGCCCGCGGTGGTGACGGTGGGTGCGATCCATGGCGGATCGAAGCACAACATCATCGGCAACGACGTGACGATGCTGCTCACCGTGCGCAGCTTCACACCCGAATCGCGCCAGCAGCTGCTCGGCGGCATCGCGCGCATCGCCAAGGGCGAGGCGATCGCGGCCGGCGTGCCCGAGGACCGGATGCCGGTGGTGTCGGTGAAGGACGAATATACCCCGGCGACCTTCAACACCCAGCCGCTCGCCGGGCGGCTGCAGGGGCTGTTCGCCGCGCGCTTCGGGAAGGAGCGGGTGGTGGAGACCAAGGCGGTGATGGGCGGCGAGGATTTCAGCCGCTACTGGCTCGCCGACAAGAGCATCCAGAGCACGATCTTCTGGGTGGGCGGCGTGCCCCAGGCAAAGTGGGAAGCCGCGCAGGGCGGCAAGGCGATGCTGCCCTCGCTCCACAGCGCCGAATGGGCGCCCGATGCCGAGGCGGTGGTCAGCACCGCAACCGAGGCGCTGACCGCGGCGGCGCTGGATATTTTGAAGCGGTAGCGGCGCCCTCGATCCTCCCCCGCCAGGGGGAGGTGGCGCCGAAGGCGACGGAGGGGGAGGACTCATGCCGGTCGAGAGGGTCTGGCATCCTCCCCCTCCGAGCCGCTACGCGGCCCAACCTCCCCCTGGCGGGGGAGGACTATCTAGCGCTCAAAGTTTGCCGAACACCGCCTCGTAGCCCGCCGTATCGCCGGCGGCGAGGAAGCGGGCTTGGTCAGTCCAGCGGTCGCGGGTCATGCGGCCCTGGAAGCTGCCGAGCTGCGCATCGAGCGTCCTGGCGCTGGCCTCGTCGAGCGCGGCGAGCTGGGCGAAGCGGGTGATGCCGAGTTCGTTGAGCCGTGCCGCCAGCTTGGGGCCGACGCCCTTCAGCCGGGTGAGATCGTCGCCGCCCGCAGCGGGCGTGGCGGTTTCGACGGGCGCCGGCTCGGCATTGGTGTCCGCAGCAAGCGCCGCCGACGGGGCGGCGACCGGCGCTGTGGCCGCGATCGGCTCGTCGGCAAGGGGGCCGGGCTCGGGCGTGGGGGCCGGCGCTTCGGGCGCGCTCGGGATCTCCGATGCCGGTTCGATCGGCTTGGCCGGATCGACGACCTCGAGCTCGCCGCGCTGGTCCAGCTCCTCGCGCGCCTTGCGGCGGCGGATCGCCAGGCGGGCACCCCAGACCAGGATGAACACCGCCAGCGCCGCGCCGAGCGCGATGAGGACGAAGGAGGTGGTCAGCCATCCGGTCTCGGCGGTCGCGGCGACCGCGCCATAGCCCTGGGAAACCTGATCGTTCATGCGTGCCGCTCCAAGGTTCGCTTGCCTTGCCCCACCCTTAGCGCGCGGTGCGGCCGCGTCCACCCATCTGCGCGGCGGTACGGGAGGGGCAGGGGGTCAGCGGATCCGGGGCTCGGGCGCTCCTCGGGCGCGTAGGCGCAGCGCGAGGCCGTAGATGATGATCGCCACCCCGGCGAACAGGAACCACTGGACCGCATAGGCGAGGTGGTTGTTGGGCACGCTCGCGATGTCGGGCGGCGCGCTGGGCTGGAGCCCCGGCGCGCCCTGGTCGGAAACCAGCATCAGCGGCTGCGGCGCGGAATCGAAGATGCCGGCGATCAGCGGACGGTGATCGGGTGCGCGGGTAAGCGTGCCGCTGACGATCCCGCCGGGCCAGTGCGGTCGGAACATCGGGTCGCGGGTCACCCCCATGTCGACCAGCAGCGTCGCGTCGGCATGGGTGCGGCAGGTGGCGATCTGCCGCCAGCCCTGCAGGCCCTGCACCCCGCGACCGCCCTGGCGCGCCCAGCCGGTCACCGCCTGGCACGCCGAGCGGGCATGGCGGAAGAGCAGCGAGGCATCGGCCGCGCCGCTCTCGATCGTGATCGTCGGCTGCAGCGTGTTGGCCGCGAATATCGCGAGCGCCGCCTCCTTCTGCGTCTTCCGGTCGAGCTGCCAGAAACCGAGCGCGATCATCGCTGCCACCGCGAGGCCGACGAGCAGGGTGGGGACCAGGGGCACGCGGCGCATCTCAGTCCCCGGCGATCCGGCCCTCATGGGCCCGGTTGCGATATTCCAGCGCGAGCAGCAGTCCCTTGGCCACCCGCAGCGATCCCACCACCATCGCCAGCGTGACCGGCGGCCAGAGCAGCAGATGGACCCAGAAGGGCGGGGAGAGGCTGAACTCCAGCCATAGCGCCAGAATCGTCACCAGCGCGCCGATGCCGAGGGTGAGGAACACGACCGGCCCGTCGCCGACGTTGAACTTGGTGAAGTCCAGCCCGCAGGCCGAACAGCGCTCGGCAAAGGCGGTGAAGCTGCGGAACAGCGTCTTGGCGCCGCAGCGCGGGCAGCAGCCCTGGAGACCGGATGCGATCGGGGGCGGCAACGCAGCGCTGCCGCCCCCTTTGGGATCAGGTTTCGGATTGACCACGTCAGCCGGCGTGGACCGGCGCGCCCCAACCGCCCCAGACATAGATCGACGCGAACAGGAACAGCCAGACGACGTCGACGAAGTGCCAGTACCAGGCCGCCGCCTCGAAGCCGAAATGCTGGCGCGGGGTGAAGTCGCCGCGATAGGCGCGCACCAGGTTCACGATCAGGAAGATCGTGCCGACGATCACGTGGAAGCCGTGGAAACCCGTCGCCATGAAGAAGGCGCCGCCATAGCTCGAGCCGCCTTCGCTCGCCGCCTTGAAAGGGAAGGGCGCCTCCATATACTCATACGCCTGCAGGCAGCTGAAGATCGCGCCCAGGATCACGGTGAGCCACAGGCCCTTCTTCACCGTGTCGTTTTCGCCCACGCCGATCAGGCCCCAGATCCCGCGCAGCTCGCCGCCGCGCTCGTTGTGGATCAGGCCGTGATGCGCCCAGGTGACGGTGCAGCCCGAGCAGAGCAGGATCAGCGTGTTGAGCAGCGGGAACTGCCAGGCGTCGAGCACTTCCATGCCCTTGGGCGGCCAGGTGCCGCCGACCGCCTCGACCGTGGAGGGGAAGAGCGAGAAGTCGAACCAGGCCCAGAACCAGCCGACGAAGAACATCACTTCGGAAGCGATGAACAGGATCATGCCGTAGCGCAGATGGAGCTGGACGATCGGCGTGTGATCGCCGGCATGCGCCTCCTGGATCACCTTGCCCCACCAGCCGAACATGGTGAGCAGCACCAGCGCGAAGCCGGTGGTGAGCACCAGCGTGCCGTTGGCATATTTGTGCATCCACATCACGGCGCCCGAGGCGAGGATCACGGCCCCGATGGATCCCAGCAGCGGCCAGATGCTCGGCGGCAGGATATGATACTGGTGGTTCTTTGCTCCAGCCATGGGCGTATCCCAATCCTCTCTCTATTTTGCGCGATGCTAGCTTGGTGTCTTCGGCGAATCCACTGGATAAAATGTATAGGACAAGGTGATCTCCTCGACGTCGCGCGCGTCGGGATCGTTCAGAATTTTCGGGTCGACGAAGAAGATCACCGGCATACGGACGGTCTCGCCCGGCTGCAGCGTCTGCTGGGTGAAGCAGAAGCACTGGATCTTGGTGAAATATTTGCCGACCTGCGCGGGCGTGACGTTGAACGTCGCGGTGCCGGTGATCGGGCGGCTGGAGGTGTTGGTGGCGGTGAAGAACGCCATGTCGCGGCCGCCGATGTCGATCGTGTCCGCGCGGCGCTCGGGCGCGAACTTCCAGGGCAGCTTGGGGCTGACATTGCTGTCGAACGCCACCGTGATCTTCTGGCCGGTCGCGCCCGGCGCGCGCAGCCCGCGCTGGGTGGTGCCGTTGAGCCCGGTCGCCTCGCAGAAGATGCGGTAGAGCGGCACCGCGGCAAAGCCGAGCCCGGTCATGCCGCACACCAGCACGGCACCCATCAGGCCGACGCGCAGGTTGCGGCTGATCCTCATCCGCTATGGCCGAGCTGCATCTTCACGATCGAAATCGCGAACACCAGCACGACGAACCCGCCGAGCAGCAGCGCCATCACCCGGGCGCGCGATCGCTGGCGCGCGCGGATCAGTTCCAGTTCCGATGCGGGCATCCGTATCACATCCTCTCCGCGGGAATCGTTCATCCGATCCACCTGTCGATCACGAGCGCACCGAATAGCACGAACAGATACAATATCGAGAATTTGAACAGCCGCTTTTCCGGGATCATACGGTCCTCGGGTTCGGTGCGGCGGGTGGCGACCTGGATCGCCATGGCGAGGAAGATGCCGGACATCGCCGCGGCGGTGAGGCCGTAGACCATGCCGCTCAGCCCCAGCGGCCAGGGCGCGGCGGCGGCGGCGATCATCGGCAGCGTGTACAGCCCGATCTGGATGCGCGTGGTTCGCTCGCCCGCGACGACCGGGAGCATCGGCACGCCGGCATTGGCGTAATCGGTCTTCACGAACAGCGCGAGCGCCCAGAAATGCGGCGGTGTCCACAGGAAGATCAGCGCGAACAGCAGCAGCGGCAGCGTCGCGACATTGCCCGTGGCTGCCGCCCAGCCGATCAGCGGGGGAAAGGCCCCGGCCGCGCCGCCGATCACGATGTTCTGCGGCGTCCGGCGCTTGAGCCAGATCGTGTAGACGAACACGTAGAACAGGATCGAGACCGCCAGGATCAGCGTCGCGACGAGATTGATCGCGACATACATCAGCACGAGGCTGAACACCGCCAGCCCCACGCCGAAATGCAGCGCCGACTGCCGGTCCATCCGGCCGGCGGGCAGCGGGCGGCCCTGGGTGCGCTTCATCTTGGCGTCGAGATCGGACTCATACCATTGGTTGAGCGCGCCCGCCGCGCCCGCACCCAGCGCGATGCACAGGATCGCGGTGAAGCCGAGCACCGGGTGGATCGGCACCGGGGCGGCGAGCATGCCGCACAGCCCGGTGAAGACGACCAGCGTCATCACCCGGGGCTTGGTGAGGGCAAGGAAATCGCGCCAATCGGCGGGCATGGCGGGATTGGCGTTGGTCACGGACATCATCGTTCCCGATATACGGCGCAGCCCGCGCGGGCGAAAGAGGTCAGCCGAGTCGCTTGGCGTTAGCCCGCACCTTGCGGCGATAATGTCGCAGAGTCTTGCTCGCTTGCGCCTCGGGCGTGCTGCCCAGCCGGCCGGTAGCGGCGGCGACCTGGAGCTCCCAGGCGGCCTGCATCTTCTCCGCCACCATGCGCTGCGCCTCGGCCGTGGCGCCGGGGCCGCCGGCGGCGAGCTTTGTCAGCCGCATCCCGATCACGGTCGAGGCTTCGATGCCCAGCATCCAGCTGTCGAGGCCGATCTTCATCCAGTCGGCATAGGGGCTGCGCATCGACGTCTCCAAAAATACGACCGGACCAACGAGAGAACGCGCGAGCGACGCGTCCGGGGGCGTCGCGCAGGATAGCGGAGAGAAGTTACCGAATCCGCTGATGCGCCCATCGCGGCGGCGAGACCAGCCTATTCGGCGCGATCCACCGGCTGCGGTGGGTGATGCTATTGCAACTGATTATTAGTACGCCTATGCGCCCACCAAAATCAGAACATCTGCATCGGGGCGCATCCATGAATCTATCCTCCCTACGCCGGCACGGCATCCTGTTGGCCGCGCTGGCCAGCGGCGTCGCCATGCCCGCGGCGGCGCAGGCGCTGCAGGAGGACGATATCGTCGTCACCGGACGCTCCGCCAATGCGAGCATCCTCGGCGCCGACGTGCCCGCCTTCACCTATCCGCAATCGGTTCGGGTGCTCGATCGCGAGCTGATCGACGTGGTGAACCCCACGCGACTCGGCGACCTGTTCGATCTGGCGGGCGGCATCGCGCGGCAGAATGATTTCGGCGGGCTGTGGGACAAGGTGTCGATCCGCGGCTTTGCCGGCGACGAGAATGCCGGGCCGGACATCCGGATCAACCGCTTCAGCAGCAATTTCGGCTTCAACGCACCGATCGACGCGGCGACGATCGAGCGCGTCGAGGTGCTCAAGGGCGCCACCGCGGCGCTGTCGGGTATCGGTGAGCCGGGCGGGGCGATCAACATCGTCACCAAGGCGCCGCTCGATCGCTTCCAGGCCAGCGCCGATCTGAGCGCGGGCAGCTGGAACAGCTGGCGGACGAGCGCCGACGTGACGGGGCCGCTCGCCCAGGGGCTCTCCGCCCGGCTGATCGGCGTGGCGGAGGGGCATGACAGCTTCCGCGACCATGTCGACGGCTCGCGCCGGCTGATCGCGCCGTCGCTCGCCTGGGTGCCGGCGGAGGGGCTGCGGCTGCTCTATCAGGCGGAATACATGCGCAATACCAGCGTGCTGGATCGCGGCATCGTCGCGGTGGGCGGCAATGCGCGGGCGATGGATCGGCGCGCCTTCCTCGGCGAGCCCGGCGATGGCCATATCGTGCAGAACGGGTTCTGGCAGCAGGGCAGCCTGTTCGCCGATCTCTCCAGGGACGTCCGGCTCGAGCTCGGCGCCAGCCAGCGCGACGGATCGCTGCGCGGTTTCGGAACGATGGTCGATTTCGGCCCGCGCGGGCTGCAGCCGGACGGGCGCACCGCCGGGCGCGACCGCCGCTATCACGACTTCGCCTGGAACGATCTGTCGCTGCGCGCCGAGCTGGCCGCCAAGGCCACGCTGTTCGGCATGACGCATGATCTGCGAGTCGGTGCCGACCGCGTCCGCTACCACATGGACTTCGTGCTCGACCGCGCGCGCGGCACGCCGACCCGGCCGCTGCTGCCGATCGACCTGTTCGATCCGGTCTATACCACCACCGCGCTGCCGGTGCCGCCGCCCTTTGCCAGCCGCGACAGCCGGTTCCGCAGCGAGAGCGCCTATGCGCAGGACCTGATCGGGGCGGGGCCGTTCACGCTGCTGCTCGGCGCGCGGTGGAACAGCTTCCGCGAGACGGTGATCAACCGGCTGACCAACCGCCGCTTCGAGACGGTCGACAAGGGCGTGACGCCGCGTGCCGCGCTGACCTGGCGGGCTAGCAAGGCGATCGCGCTTTACGCCAGCTGGGGCGAATCGCTGCGGCTCAACCCGTCGGACGGGACGACCAGCTTCGACGGCGAGCGCAGCCAGTCGATCGAGGGCGGCGTGAAGTTCGCGCTGTTCGGGCAGCGGCTGACCGGCCAGGCGGCGCTGTTCGACATGATCAAGCGGAACGTGCTCAATCCCAATGCGGTCGACCCGTTCGTGCGAACGCAGATCGGGCGGCAGCGCTCGCGCGGGGGCGAGCTGGAGCTCAACTGGAAGGCGGCGAACGGCCTGCTCGTCACCGGCACCTATACCCATCTCGATGCCAAGGTCCGCAACGATGCCAATGCCGCGCTGATCGGCACCTCGCTGAGCAACGTGCCGAGCGACATGGGCAGCCTGTTCGTGCAGAAGACGCTCGGCCCGGTGGCGCTGGGCGGCGGGGTGACGCATGTCGGTGCGCGGGCGGGCGATCCGTTCGGGACCAGCTATCGGCTGCCGGCCTATACGATCGCCCGCGCCAATCTGAGCGTGGCGGTGAACGACCATTTCACCCTGCGGGCGGACGTCGATAACCTGTTCGATGCCTATTACATCGCCAGTTCCTACGCCAATGTGTGGACCACGCCCGGCACGCCGCGCAGCTTCCGCGTGACGGCGTCGACGCGGTTCTAGCGCGCCCCGCGCTGACCCCGTAGCGAGGACCGAGGATGGCAAGCGTGTTCCAGTTTCAGCCCGCGTGGAAGGAACGGCTGGTAGTGACCGGTCCCGGCGGCGCGTTCGAGCTCGATCTGCCGATGGGCGTCTTGTCGGCCAATCTGCCGAGTGCGGCCGCGTGGGCGGAAACGGCACCGGACTGGGCGCGGGCGCTCTGGCCGGCGCTCCACGCGGAGCTCACCCAATGGTGCCTCGACCATCATGCCGATCTGTATGTGAGCCATTCGCACGGGGTGCGCTGGTTGTGACGGCAGCGCCGCGACGACTGGGATAGACGACGGCGGCATAGAAAAAGCCCCGGAGGTTTCCCCCCGGGGCTTTGTCGTTCGGCTGCGGCCGGATCAGTCGATCTTGGGCAGCGTCTCGAACTGGTGGAAGGGCGGGGGGCTCGACAGCGTCCATTCGAGCGTGGTCGCGCCTTCGCCCCAGGGATTAGCCTCCGCCTTCTTGCCGGCGAGCAGCGAGTAGATCACGTTGACGAAGAACACCGCCATGCCCGCCGCCATGATCATGTAGCCGACCGTGGCGGTGTGGTTCCAGAATGCATACTGGTCCGTATAGTCGGGAATGCGGCGCGGCATGCCCTGCAGGCCCAGGAAGTGCATCGGGAAGAACAGCAGGTTCACGCCGGCGAAGAACACCCAGAAGTGGATCTGGCCGAGCAGCTCGCTGTACATCTTGCCCGTCATCTTCGGGAACCAGTAGTAGAAGCCCGCGAACAGACTGAACACCGCGCCCAGCGACAGCACATAGTGGAAGTGGGCGACGACGTAATAGGTGTCCTGCATATAGTCGTCGACGCCACCATTGGCGAGGACGACGCCGGTCACGCCGCCGACGGTGAACATGAAGATGAAGCCGATCGCCCAGACCATCGGGGTCTTGAAGCTGATCGAGCCGCCCCACATCGTCGCGATCCAGGAGAATATCTTCACGCCGGTCGGCACCGCGATCACCATGGTGGCGGCGGTGAAGTACATCTTCACCTGCACCGGCAGGCCGGTGGTGAACATGTGGTGCGCCCAGACGACGAAGCCGACCAGGCCGATCGCCACCATCGCATAGGCCATGCCGAGATAGCCGAACACCGGCTTGCGGCTGAACGTCGCGATGATGTGGCTGATGATGCCGAAGCCCGGCAGGATCATGATGTACACTTCGGGGTGGCCGAAGAACCAGAACAGGTGCTGGTAGAGCACCGGATCGCCACCGTACTGCGGATCGTAGAAGGCGGTGCCGAAGTTGCGATCGGTGATCAGCATGGTGATCGCCGCGGCGAGCACCGGCAGCGCGAGCAGCAGCAGGAAGGCGGTGACCAGCACCGACCAGGCGAACAGCGGCATCTTGTGCAGCGTCATGCCCGGCGCGCGCATGTTGAAGATCGTGGTGATGAAGTTGATCGCGCCGAGGATCGACGCCGCGCCCGCCAGGTGGAGCGAGAAGATCGCGAAATCGACCGATGGCCCCGGCTCGCCATAGGTGGAGAGCGGCGCATAGACGGTCCAGCCGGTGCCGGCGCCCACCCCGACAAAGGGCGAGAGCATCAGCAGCACGAAGCCCGCCACGGTCAGCCAGAACGAGATGTTGTTCATCCGCGGGAAGGCCATGTCGGGCGCGCCGATCATGATCGGCACGAACCAGTTGCCGAACCCGCCGATCATTGCCGGCATCACCATGAAGAACACCATGATCAGGCCGTGCGCGGTGATCAGGACGTTCCAGAAGTGCATCGCCTCGTCGAACGTGCCTTCGCCGTGCAGTTTGGCGACCCACCAGGGCAGATACTGGATGCCCGGCTGCATCAGCTCGGCACGCATGATGCCCGAGATCGCGCCGCCGATGATCCCCGCGAAGATCGCGAAGATCAGGTAGAGCGTGCCGATGTCCTTGTGGTTGGTCGACATGAACCAGCGCGCGAAGAAGCTCGGCTTGTGATCGGCGTCGTGGTCGCCATGCGCATGATCGTGCGCGGCGGAGTAGGGGAGCGCGGTATCGGTCATGGCTCAGTTGCCCGTGTTGCCGGCGCCGGCGGGATTCGCGGTCGCAGGCTGGTTGGACGGTGCCGCGGTGGCGGTGGCATTGACGGTGGGTTCGGCATCCGTCGAGCCGTTGGCAGTGGCGTCGGTCGCGTCATTGCCCATCGCGGTGGTGCTCGCCGGCTCGGCCTTGGTGCCCGGCATGGTGCCGCCCTTCGAGGCGACCCACTGCGCGAACTTGGCCGGGCTCACCGCCTCGACAGCGATCGGCATATAGGCGTGGCGCGCACCGCACAGTTCGGAGCACTGGCCGAAATAGACGCCTTCCTTCTGGATGATGAAGCTCGTCTCGTTGAGGCGTCCGGGGATGGCATCCAACTTGATCCAGAAGGCGGGCATCGCCCAGCTGTGGATCACGTCGGTCGCGGTGGTGACGAGCCGGATCGGCACGCCGACCGGCAGCACCACGCGCTGGTCGGTAGCGAGCAGGCGGGGGCCGTCGGCATCGGTGCGATAGCGCTGATCCTTGCCGACCTGCCCCTCTTCCTTGAGCATGTTGGCGGTTAGCTGGATGTTGCCGTTATCCGGATATTCGTACGACCAGAACCACTGGTTGCCGATCGCCTTCAGCGTCACCGCCCCCTTGGGTGCCGGCTTGAACTGCGCGGCGAGCAGCTTGATCGAGGGGATCGCGATCGCCACCAGGATCAGCACCGGCGCGAGCGTCCAGACGATCTCGATCGCGGTGTTGTGGCTGGTGCGCGACGGCGTCGGGTTGGCGGCACGGCGATAGCGGATGATCACCCACACCAGCAGCAGCAGCACGAAGATCGAGATGATCGTGATCAGCGGCAGCAGGATAACATTGTGGAACCAGTGCGCTTCCTGGCCGGTGGGGGTCACCTGTTGCTGGAGCGAAAAGGCCTTGTCGATCGGCTCGCCGACACCGGGAACGGCGGTGTGCAACGGCTTGCCCGCGGCATCGAGCGTCGGGTCGGCAACCTTGGCGGCGGGTGCGGCAGGCGCTGCAGCGGCGGCCGGCGATGCGGCAGGGGCCGGGGCGGCGGGTTGCGCCGATCCCGGTGAAGCGAAGGCCAGACCAGCGGCCAGCAAGATCGACGGTACCAAGAAACTGCGCATAAGGTGTTGTCACCCCTCTCCAGGAACGCACAACCGGGGCATCCTAGCGGCCCTTTGTACCAAAGGTATAGCTGGGAAAAGGCCATGCTCAACCTTTTTCGCGTGCGGTTGCGGTAGCAGCCCCCGCCACTTAAAGGATCGTTCCACCGTTGACTTCAGGAGCCCAGACATTGACCGGAGACGCCATCCTCGACGAATTTCGCGACGCAGGCGCGTTGCTTGAGGGGCATTTTATCCTGTCTTCGGGTTTGCGCTCTCCCGTATTTCTCCAGAAGATGCGTATTTTCGAAGATCCGGTCCGCACCGAGCGGGTGTGCGGCGCGCTGGGCAAGCTGATTCGCGAGACGTTCGGCGAGGTCGACATCGTCGTCTCCCCGGCGATCGGCGGCATCATCCCCGGCTATGAAACGGCGCGCGCGCTCGGCTGCAAGGCGGTGTTCGTCGAGCGCGAGGACGGCGAGTTCCAGCTGCGCCGCAGCTTCGAGATTCCCGAAGGTGCACGTGTCGTGATGGTCGAGGACATCGTCACCACCGGGCTTTCCTCGCGCGAGTGCATCGCCGCGATCCGCAAGCACCCCGGCACGCTGGTGGGTGCTGCGTGCATCGTCGATCGCTCCAACGGCAAGGCCGATGTCGGCGTGCCGCTGATCGCGCTGACCAAGCTCGACGTGCCGGCCTACCCGGCGGACCAGCTCCCGCCCGAGCTGGCGGCGATCCCGGCGATCAAGCCCGGGAGCCGGGCGATCACGGCATGACCGGCAAGCTGCGCCTCGGGGTCAATATCGACCATGTCGCCACCGTGCGGAACGCGCGCGGCAGCGGCTATCCGGATCCCGTGCGCGCGGCGCTGCTGGCCGCAGAGGCGGGGGCGGACGGCATCACCGCGCATCTGCGCGAAGATCGCCGGCACATCACCGATGCCGACATTGCCCGGCTCTCGGCTGAACTGACGGTGCCGCTGAACCTGGAAATGGCGGCGACCGAGGAAATGCTGGCGATCGCGCTGAAGCATCGTCCGCACGCCGTGTGCATCGTGCCGGAGAAGCGCGAGGAGCGGACCACCGAGGGCGGGCTCGACGCGGCGGGCATGTTCGACCTGCTGGCACCGATGGTCGGCAGGCTGCGCGACAATGGCAGCCGCGTGTCGCTGTTCATCGAGCCCGAGGCGCGCCAGATCGACGCGGCGATCCGGCTCGGCGCGCCGGTCGTCGAGCTGCATACCGGCCGCTATGCCGAGCTTTCCGGTGACGATCTCGCGGTAGAGCTGAAGCGGCTGTCCGACGCAGCGGCGCTGGCCGCGCGCAACGGCATCGAGCCGCATGCCGGCCACGGGCTGACCTTCGACAATGTCGTGCCGATCGCCGCGATCCCGCAGGTGATGGAACTCAACATCGGCCATTTCCTGATCGGCGAGGCGATCTTCGACGGCCTCGGCCCCGTGGTGCAGCGGATGCGCGCGCTGATGGACTCCGCCCGGTGAGGCTTGCCTGCCTTCTCCCTCTCCCGCCTGCGGGAGAGGGCCGGGGTGAGGGTGAGTCGGGCGCCTCAAGGTCGACCATTTCGCGAACCCCACACACCCTCACCCTTCCGCCGCCTGCGGCGGCTCCCTCCCTCTCCCGCAGGCGGGAGAGGGAAATATGATCCTCGGGTTGGGATCGGACCTGTGCAACATCGAGCGGATCCGCAATTCGCTCGATCGCTACGGTACGCGGTTCGAGCAGCGCGTGTTCACCGAAGTCGAGCTCGCCAAGGCCGCCAAGCGCCCGCACAATTACGCGCCGACGCTCGCCAAGCGCTTTGCGGCGAAGGAGGCATTTTCCAAGGCGGTCGGAACCGGGTTCAGCCGGGGCGTGTTCATGAAGGATATCGGCGTGGTTAATGCACCGTCTGGCGCACCCACGCTCGCGCTGACCGGCGGGGCCAAGGCGAGACTTGACGCCATGACGCCACCGGGACACGTGGCCAAGGTGCACCTGACGCTCACGGACGACATGCCCTGGGCGTTCGCGATGGTGATGATCGAGGCCGTGCCGGCGGAAAAGGATATGTGATGGGGGCGGACGAACTGGCGTTGAGCAGCAAGCGGAGCGAGCGACGCCAGAGCGCCACACGCCAGGGTACCGATTGGTGGGCCGAACTGCGCGGCCTCGTCTGGCTGGTGCTGGGCGTGCTCGCCTTCCACAGCCTGATCGCCAAGCCCTTCTACATCCCCTCGGAATCGATGCTGCCCAATCTGCGAGTGGGCGACCAGCTGATCGTCAGCAAATATCCCTACGGCTATTCCTTCGTCACGCCGACCTTCCATTTGCTGCCGCCGATCCCCGGGCGCATCCTCGGCCGGCTGCCCGCGCGCGGCGACATCGTCATCGTCACCCCGCCGCAGCACAGCACCGACTATATCAAGCGCGTGATCGGCCTGCCCGGCGACACCATTGCCGTGCGCGACGGGATCGTCTGGCTCAACGGCAAGCAGGTGGCGCGCGAGCCGCTGGGCGAGCGGCTGGTGCCGATCGACGGCAACACCCGCTGCGATCCCGATCCCGAGCGCGGCGGATCGATCTTCTACGAAGGCCGCCGCGTCGTCCATCAGGGCAAGGCCTATTGCAGCTTGACGCTGTTCCGCGAGACGCTGCCGAACGGCGCCAGCTACGACGTCGCCGACCTCGGCGACTCCGCCGGTGACAATTTTCCGCCGACCGTGGTGCCCAAGAACCATGTTTTCCTGATGGGCGACAATCGCGACAACAGCGCCGACAGCCGGTTCAGCCTCGAACAGGGTGGCCTCGGCGGCCCAGTGCCGTGGGAAAATATCGGCGGCCGCGCCGAGTTCATCACTTTTTCGCGCGACGGCTCGTCGACATGGAACCCGCTGACCTGGTTCACGGGTTTCCGTGGGGATCGGTTCGGCATTTCGCTGCACCCTACCCACGAGGATAAATGAGCAACGATCCGCTGGAATCCGCGCACGTCCGCGTCGTGCGCGAACCGGGCCCGAACGAGTTTCGCGACCCCGCCACCCGCGCCGAATTCAAGAAGGCCGCAGTCTGGCTGGGCATGGCGGTGGGCATCGCGCTGATCGTGCTGCTGATCCAGCCGCTGCTGATCATCTTCGCCGGTCTCGTCTTTGCCTCGATGCTCGATGGCGGCGCCCGGCTGCTCGGCAAGGTGCTGCCGATCCCGCGGGGGCTTCGCATCGGCCTGGTGCTGCTGCTGGTCTTCGCGTTCTTCGGTCTCGTCTTCTACCGCACCGGCATGCAGATCGCCGACCAGGCCGAGCAGCTGCGCACCACGCTGGAGGCGCAGGCCAATCGGGTCGCGCGCTGGGCCTCCGACATGGGGCTGATGCCCGGCCGCTCGGACATCAACGGCATGCTGCGCGAGGCGCTGGGTTCCGTCGGCAAGCTGACCACGGCCGTCGGCACCGCGATCGGCGCGGTGACCAGCATGATCATGATCCTGATCCTCGGCCTGTTCATCGCGCTGGAGCCGCGCATCTACGAGCGCGGGCTGCAATGGATGGTGCCGCTCGACCAGCGCCATGCCTTCGCCCACATGCTGGGCGGCATGGCGACGACGATGCGGCGGCTGCTCGCCGGGCGCCTGCTCGGCATGCTGTTCGAAGGCGTGCTGACCTGGATCTGCCTCAGCGTCGCGGGCGTGCCGATGGCGCTGCTGCTCGGCATCATCACCGGCGTGCTGGCCTTCATCCCCAATGTCGGCGCGATCATCTCGGGCGTGCTGATGGCCGCGGTGGGCTTCAGCGCGGGCCAGGAAACCGGCATCTGGGCGATCGTCATCTATTTCGCCGTGCAGAATTTCGACGGCTATGTGGTGATCCCGATGGTCGCCAAGCGCACCGTCGACCTGCCGCCGGCGCTGACGCTGTCCTCCCAGATCCTGTCGGGCACGCTGTTCGGCGTGCTCGGGCTGGCGCTGGCCGATCCGATGGTGGCGATGATCAAGGTCGCGCTGGAGAGCAACGCGCGGCTCAACGGCAAGAAGCCGAAGAGCGACGACGACGCCGAGAAGGACTGAGCCCGTGCTCGTGCTGCACGACTATTTCCGCTCCTCGGCGGGGTATCGAGTGCGGATTGCGCTCGCCCTGAAGGGGGTGGAGCATGTGCGGCACGAGATTCCGCTGCTCGAGAACGCCCAGCGCAGCCCCGAGCATCTTGCCCGCAATCCCCAGGGGCTGGTGCCCGCGCTGGAAGCGGACGGGCGCATCCTCACCCAGAGCCTGGCGATCCTCGACTGGCTCGACGCGCGCTACCCAGAGCCGCGGCTGATCCCCGCCGATCCCGATGCACGGGCCGATGCGCTGGCGCGGGCGATGGTGATCGGGATGGACGTCCACCCGATCAACAATCTGCGCGTGATGCGCCATCTGGAGCATAGCATGGGCGCCGATGCAGCGACGCGCTCGGCCTGGACGGCGCACTGGATGACCGAGGGTTTTTCGGCGCTGGAGTCGATGGTGCGCAACTCGGTCGGCGACGGCCCGTTCCTCGGGGGTGCCGCACCCGACATCTCGGACTGTTTCCTGGTCCCGCAACTGTTCAACGCCCGGCGCTTCGCCGTGCCGCTGGATGCCTATCCGCTGCTGCTCCGCGCCGAAGCGGCTGCCGTTTCCCATCCGGCGTTCGTCGCCGCCCATCCGGATACCGTCGCACCACATGCTTGAAAAACTGGGATGCGCCGTCGCGGCGCTGTGCGTGGCGGCCCCTGCCGTCGCGCAGGATCGTGCGCAGGACGAGATCGTCGTGACCGGCCGCGGGCTCGACGTGCCGCCGGGCGATGCCGCCTATGACGTGGTGACGATCGACCGCGCCCGGCTGGCCGACACTGCCAGCAACCGGATCGAGGATGTGCTGGCTGATGTCGCGGGGCTCGCGCAGTTTCGGCGCTCGACCTCCACCTCGGCGCATCCGACCAGCCAGGGGATCACCTTGCGCGGCCTGGGCGGCAATGCTTCGAGCCGCGCGCTGCTCCTGCTCGACGGCGTGCCGCAGACCGATCCGTTCGGCGGCTGGGTGCCGTTCCCGGCCTATATGCCGGGTCGCCTGGCGGGCATCCGCGTGACGCGCGGCGGCGGCAGCGGCTTTGCCGGGCCGGGTGCGCTGGCGGGCACGGTCGAGTTGGAGAGCGGCAGCCCTGCGGAACTCGGCAGGCTGAACGTCGGGGCCTTCTATGGCAGCCGCGACAGCGTCGACGCGAATGCGGTGGCGGCGGTGCCGGTCCGCGGCGGCTTCTTCACCGTCGCCGGGCAATATGGCCGCAGCGACGGCTTCGTGCCGATCGTGAACCCCGGCCGCGTCGATCGCGCCGCGCCCTATGAGCAGGCGAGCGTCGCGGTGCGCGGCGTGACGGATGTCGGGGGCGGCACCGAGCTCCAGACCAACCTGTCCGGCTTCACCGATCAGCGCGACCGCGGCACCGCCTTCACCGACGTTCTGAGCAAGGGCGCGGACGCCAGCGTGCGCCTCGTCCACCGCGGCAACGGGCAAAAGGGCGAATGGGGCTGGTCCGCGCTCGCCTACCTTCAGGTGCGCCAGTTCGAGAGCGGTTTCGCCAGCATCTCCGCCGCGCGCGACACGGTGAGCCCGGTCGTGCAGCAGGAAGTCCCCGCAACGGGCATCGGCGGCCGGATCGAAGTCGCCCCGCCCGTGGGCGGCGGCGTCACGCTGCGCCTAGGCGGCGACCTGCGCCGCGTCTCGGGCGAGACGCGCGAGCTCTACACCTTTGTCGGCACCAACCCGACGCGGCGACGCATCGCCGGCGGCGCAAGCCTCACCACCGGCGGTTTTGCCAACGCCAGCTACACCAGCGGCGACTGGACGCTCGATGCCGGGGGGCGGCTCGACCATTGGACGATCTATGACGGCAGCCTGTTCGAGGCGCCGCTCGCCGCCGGCCCGGTGCTGACCGACACCCGCTACGCCAACCGTCATGGCTGGGAACCGACCGGACGGCTGGGCGCGGCCTATGCGATGGGCCCGGTGACGCTGCGCGCGGCTGGCTATCGCGGCTGGCGGCTTCCGACGCTCAACGAACTCTACCGACCGTTCCGCGCAGGTGCCGATGCTACCGCGGCGAACCCTGGTCTCGATCCCGAACGGCTGTGGGGCGGCGAGGTCGGCGTCGACCTGCGGCCGGTGCCCGACCTCGTCTTCCGCGCGACCGGCTATTGGAACCGGTTGGACGGCGCGATCGCGAATGTCACCCTCGCACGCGGGCCGGGAACCTTCCCCGGTGTCGGCTTCGTCTCGGCGGCGGGAGCCTATCGCCAACGCCAGAATTTGGATGCCGTAGAGGCCAAGGGCGTCGAACTCGACGGCCAATGGACGCTCGGCGCCTGGAGCCTTGCCGGATCCTGGGCCTATGCCGATAGCCGCGTCCACGCGTCCGGTGCTGCGGTGTCGCTCGACGGGCTGCGTCCGGCACAGACCCCGCGCTTCCAGGGATCGGCGACGCTCGCCTGGCGTTCGGCGCTGGCCAATGCCTCGGTGACCGCCCGCTATGCCGGCGCGCGGTTCGAGGACGACCAGAACAGCGCGCGGCTCGATCCGGCCTGGACCGTCGATGCGACGCTCGGCGTGCCGGTCACCCGCACGCTTCGCATCGAGGGACGCGCCGAGAACCTGTTCGATGCAGAGGTGCAGGCAGGCATCAGCGGCGGCAACGTCATCGAGCGCGCTACCCCGCGCACCCTGTGGATCGGCCTGCGCTACGCCATGCGCTGACGGGAGGCGCAGGCGGCCGCAGCAGCATCTACTTGCGATTTGCCTTTCTAGTGCCCAAATCGCTGCCGGAATAAACCGCAATGTGGTAGGATAGCGCCACTATCGCGCGACGCGCCGGACGACCGGGGAGACGCCAGGACGCGGGATAGTTGCGATTGTTGCGGTCTTTTCGGTGGCGCTTTTGAATCGATTGAACAGGCAGGCGGGGGAGGCTTCGGTGAACACGCGCATGGCCGAGGCTGCGCTTCCGGCTGCACCCGATCTCGGGGGGCTCGAGCCCGTCGAGAAGATCAGGCGTCGCTGGCCGATGTGGCTCGGCGCAGGCCTCACGCTGCTGATGGTGGTGGGCCTGGGCCGCGAGCTGTTCGGCGGCGGGCTGACCGGGCTGGCGCGGGCATTGCCCACCAACCCGCTCTTCTACCTGGTCTTTGTGCTCTACTACCTCACCTCGCCGACCTTCGATTTCATCATCTTCCGCAAGCTGTGGCGGATCCCGATCGACGGGATGATCGCGCTCAACAAGAAGCGGATCGCGAACGAAGTGCTGCTCGGCTATTCGGGCGAGGCCTATTTCTACGCCTGGGCCCGCCAGCGCACCCAGATGATCGCGGCGCCGTTCGGCGCGGTGAAGGACGTCACGATCCTCTCCGCGATCGCCGGCAACGCGATGACGCTGGCGGTGGTCGCGATGGCGCTGCCCTTCGGTATCGACCTGCTGAAGCCCGCCGAGTTCAACACGCTGATGGGCTCGATCGCGGTCATTTTCGCGATGTCGCTGCCCTTCCTGATCTTTTCCAAGCGTGTCTTCTCGCTACCGCGCGGTGAGCTCTGGTGGGTGTTCGGCGTGCACTGCATCCGCATCATCACCAGCTCGGTGCTGGTCGCCTTCGCCTGGCACTTCGCGATGCCGCAGGTTTCGCTCGGCATCTGGCTGCTGCTGTCCGCCGGGCGCCTGCTCGCCTGGCGCCTGCCGCTCGTGCCCAACAAGGAACTGTTGTTCGCCAGCTTCGCGATCATGATCATCGGCCAGGGCGAGGCTTTGTCCGAACTGATGGCGCTCATCGCCGGCCTTTCGCTGGCCGCGCACATCGTCCTGATCGCAGGCTTCGGCCTGTATGCATTGCTTACGAGGAAAACCGCATGAAGCGCACCGACCTTCTGGCCGCCACGCTGCTCGCCGCTGCTGCCGCCGTGCAGCCAGCGTCGGCGCAGACGCTGGGCGAGGATGCCGGCGCCTGCACCGGCGGGCACGGGCCTGCCATCCAGGCCGAGATCACCGGCCTCAAGGACCGCAGCGGGCGGCTTAAGCTGGAGCTGTATCCGGCGACCGAGGAGGATTTCCTCAAGGACGACCGCGACCTGATCAAGGAAGGCAAGACCTTCCGCCGCATCTGGGCAAACACGCCGCCTTCCGGCGCGGTTATCATGTGCATCCGCGTGCCGGCGCCCGGCGAATATGCGGTGCTGTTCACCCATGACCGCGATGGCAAGAACAAGTTCAACTTCTGGTCGGACGGCGCCGGTTTCCCCTCGAACCAGCGCCTGGGCCGCAGCCGTCCCAAATTGCGTCAGGCGATGGTGCGCGTCGGGAACGGAGTGACCACCGTGAACATTCGGGCGCAGTATCTGCGCGGACTGGGAGGGTTCAGCCCGCTCGAGTGAGGAACGGCATGCGGATCGTCGACGTCAACGAGTTCTACTCGCCCACCGGCGGCGGCGTGCGCACCTATCTGGATCGCAAGATGGGACTAATGGCCGATCTGGGGCACGAGCTGATCGTCGTCGCGCCGGGCGCCGAGAATGCGGTGGAGGAACGCCCCGGCGGCGGCGCGATCCACTGGATCAAGGCCCCGCCGCTGCTGCTCGATCGCAACTATCGCATCTTCGTCAAGGACGAGCCGGTCTGGGCCGCGCTCGATCGCCTCAAGCCGGACATCGTAGAGAACAGCTCGCCCTGGCTGCCCGCCTGGACGGTGGGGCGATGGCAGGGCGACGCGCTCAAGGTCTATTTCGCGCATGGCGACCTGGTGGGCACCTATCCCCAGCGCTGGCTCGACACCGTCGCGACGCCGCTCCAGGTCGAGCAGGCCTTCGGCTGGTACACGCGCTACATGGCCCGCTTCCTGGCGCAATATGATGCGTTCGTGACCAACGGCCCCGCGCTCGCCAAGCGCTTCGAGCGGCGGGGGCTCAAGGTCGATGCGTCGGTGCCGCTGGGCATCGACCGCGGCTGGTTCTCCCCCGATTTGCGTGACGAGAAGCTGCGGGTGTCGCTGCTCGCCCAATTGGGCCTGCCGCCCGAGGGGCATCTGCTGCTCGGGCTCGGGCGCCAGCACAAGGAAAAGCGCTGGCCGCTGGTGATCGAGGCGGTGGAAGCGGCGGCGAACGATCTGCCGGTGGGGCTGATGCTGCTCGGCGACGGGCCGCAGCGCCACCAGCTCGAGGCGCTGATCGCCGACAGCCCGCATATCCGCATCTTCCGCCCCGTCTATGACAGGTTGCGGCTGTCGCGGATCATCGCCAGCTGCGATGCGCTGATCCACGGATCCGATGCGGAGCCCTTCGGCTTGGTCGCCTGGGAAGCGCTGGCTTCCGGCCTGCCGCTGATCGGTCCGGACGAGGGCGGGTTCGCCGAGATCGCCGAGCCGCCTTTCGCCGAGACCTATGCCGCGCGCGATACGCTCTCGGCCGCCGATGCGATCCGCCGGCTGTTCGCGCGGGACCAGACGATCCTGCGCCATGCCGCGCGGGTGGGCGCCGCCAAGGTGCGCAGCGACGCCGATCACGCCGCCGCGCTGATGGACTATTATGCGGGCTTGCTGGCGGCCCGGCGCGGGGGGGCGGCCGAGGAAATCTCCGGCGCGGCATAGACGGTGGTCGGCACGGTACCCATCCAATAGGTGCCGCGCGCCGAATAGCCGAGCCGATGCAGATAGCGCTCCACGCGCGCGCGCACCGCCGCTCGCTCGCCGCGGAACGGGGTGCGCATCACCACCACCGCCGGGCGGCCGGCGAAGATGCGATCGACCTCGGCAAGCTGGTCGACGCCCAGCGCGCCGTCTTCCCGCTCGCGCGACAGGTGATCGGGGAACAGCCAGGGGCTCAGCGCGCAGCGATCCGTCGCGCCGTAGAGCATCGCATTGCCCGAATGGACATAGAGGCAGCCGTCGCCATGGCCGATGGCGTCGGCGATCGTCGCCAGCTGGGCGGCGTTCCCGCGCTTCGCCTGGACGATCAGCACCGAGAGCGTACCGGCGATGAAGGCGACCGCCAGCAAGGTCGGCGCAACGATACGGCGGCCCGGGCGCTCGCGCGCGAAGAAGGCGGCGCAGCACAGGCTCGCCGGCATCATCGTCGGCAGCGCATAGTGCGGATACCAGGAGCCGAACACGATCAGGCCGACCAGCGCGGCGATCAGCCAGCCGAACAGCAGCGCCTGGCCCGGCCGCAGCGTGCGGCTGCGACGCATGCCGAGCCAGGCCAGGCAGCTCAGCACCAGCAGCGGGGCAAGCGGCACCGACACTTCGAAAAAGGCGCCGACCAGGTCGATGAACGGATCGCTGCGGCGATCGAGGATCGAGCCGAAATTGGCATAGGCCCAGGCATCGAAATGGCCGAGCCAGGCATAGACGACGGCGGCAAGCAGGGTCGGCAGCATCGCCATCGCCGCATAGCCGAGGCCGCGTCGCGCGAGATGGACCAGGCTTGTCCCCAGCACCGCCTCGCGGCGGAGCAGCCAGAGACCGAAGAACAGGCCTTCGAACAGCACCGTGTACTTCACCTGCAGCGCCAGCCCGATCAGCAGCATCGCCAGCAGGTTGCGGCCGACGCGCGCCGGATCGCCGTCCCGGTCGCGCACACGCGGCAGCAGCAACGCGACGGCGCCGATGGTCAGCAGGTTGTAGAAGACCGGAGCCTGCCCGCCTTGGCCGTCCGCGGTGTTGAGCATCAGGATGTACAGCAGCGCCGCCGGCAGCGCACCCGCGCCCCAGCCGACGCGATCGGCGATCCGCGCGATCAGGCCGGCAGTGAGGACGACGCAGGCGAGCGCCATCAGCTGATAGGCAAGGATGCCCCAGGGCATGCCCAGCGCCGCGGCGGGGAGGTACAGCAGGAACAGGCCGACCGGCTTGCGATCCCAGATGTCGACGAAGGGGAGGGCGCCGTGCAGCATGCGCTCGGCGGTGACCCAGTAGAATTGCTCGTCCACCGCGACCAGCGGATTGCCGAAGGTGACCGCACGCACGGCCACCGCCGTGGCGAGCAGCAGCAGCCAGCGGGGAACCGCCGCCGCGGCCGCGGCCAGCCCGGTCCTCGGTTCGGCTTGGCCGAACCTTTCAATCTGTGTCGCCATCAGCCGGCGTTGCCGACCGCTGGTGCCGCGCCGGTGCGGCGAGGCGACCGGGCAATGCCCGGCGCGGTTGGGAATGCGTTCACGTGCGCCTTCGTCTCCGTGCCGCCGGCGGTATTCCCGCTCGGCAGGGTGCGTTCCCCCAGTTTGTCACGCCCCAAAACCCGATTCGCCAAATTGCCTAGCCCAGCTTTGCGCCGCTGTCACGAACACGACACCTGGCGGCGGCAGGGAGCGCTCGACCGAACAAGGGACGCGACAAAATGACTCTTCGACTCGACCGCCGATCGCTGCTGCTCACCGGAACGCTCGGCATCGGCGCGCTGGCACTTCCCGGCATTGCGCTTGCGCAAGCGACTGCGCGCGGCTTCACCCATTCGGTGGCGAGCGGCGAGCCGGGGCCGGACACGATGCTGCTCTGGACGCGCTACGTCCCCGCCGATGGCGGCGCGGTCAAGCTGCGCGCGCAGATCGCCACCAGCGCCGACTTCACCCGCATCGTCGCCGAAGGCGAGCAAATCACCGGCCCCTGGCGCGACCATACCGCCAAGGTGACCGTGGCGGGCCTCGCGCCCGACACGCGCTATTTCTACCGCTTCGTGGCGCCCGACGGCAGCTTCTCACCGATCGGCCGCACCAAGACGTTGCCGCTGGGTGACGCGCGCCGCTTCGGCATCGCGATCTTCTCCTGCTCGAACCTGCCGTTTGGCTATTTCAATGCCTATGGCCATGCCGCTGCCCGGGAGGACATCGACCTTTGGGTGCATCTCGGCGATTATCTCTACGAATATGCCAAGGGGGGCTATGCGCCGGCCGGCGGCGCGATCGGCGGGCGTCTGCCCGAGCCGGTCGGTGAGATGATCCACCTCGCCGACTATCGCCTGCGCTACGCCAGCTACCGCGCCGATCCGGACCTGCAGGCGCTGCATGCCGCCAAGCCGATGCTCGTCCAGTGGGACGACCATGAAAGCGCGAACGACAGCTGGGAGGGCGGCGCCGAGAACCACCAGCCCGACCAAGAGGGCGACTGGAGCGCGCGCAAGGCGGCGGCGATGCAGGTGTTCCGCGAATGGATGCCGGTCTCCGAGACGCCCTGGGGCACCTATGAGATCGGCACGCTGGCGACCTTCTTCCGCACCGAGAGCCGCCTGCTCGCGCGCAGCCAGCAGCCCGATGTCGCGCCGCTGTTCAAGGAAGCCGATCCGGTCAAGGCGCTCACCGCGTTCCGGGATGGTCCGTGGCACGATCCGGCGGTGACGATGCTCGGCAGCGAGCAGGAAGTGTGGCTCGACCATGCGATGCGCCGCTCGGTGCAGGCCGGGCAGCGCTGGCAGGTGGTCGGCTTCGGCACGATCCTGGGCAATCTGTCGACACCGGCCGCGGCCATGGACTGGCTGTCGCCCGACGCCGATCCGCGCGCCAAGGCCTATGTCCAGGCCGGCGTGCTGGCCGGCAAGCTTGGCCTGCCGCTCGGCTATGACAGCTGGGGCGGTTATCCCGCGGCGCGGGCGCGGTTCCTCAAGTCGTCGCAGAGCATGGGTGCCAACCTGCTGGTGGTGTGCGGCGACAGCCACAATGCCTGGGCGTTCGACCTCGCGCAGGACGGCAAGGCGGCGGGCGTCGAGTTCGCCGGCCAAGCGGTGACCTCGCCGGGCTTCGAAAGCGCGCTCAAGACCGATCCGAAGGTGATCGCCGCCGCGATGGTGAAGGCCAACCCCGAGCTGAAATGGTGCGACACCAGCCGCCGCGGGTACATGGCGCTGACGCTGACGCCCGACGAGGCGCGCAACGACTGGGTGTTCGTCGACACGGTTGCGGAGCGCAGCCTCAAGGCGAGCGTGGGCCATACCGCAATCGTGGCGCGGGGGCGGAACGTGATGGCGGCGTAATAGGAAGCGAAAGAACCAGACCGTATCCTCTCCCGCCAGGGGGAGGTGGCGCCGCAGGCGACGGAGGGGGAGGATGCCAGAACGGAAGCCGTCGTGCTTCCTCCCCCTCCGTCAGGCTACGCCTGCCACCTCCCCCTGGCGGGGGAGGATACGCTAATTCAGCCCAGCCAGAGTGCGGCGGCGATCAGGCCCGCGCCGGCTATCAGCGCCGCCGCGATCCACCCGCCAACCTTGGTGATCGCCGCTGCCACGCCGGTATCCGCCGCTGGCGCCTCCAGCCGCGCCGCGGCCGCGCGCAGCAGGCGCGGCGCGTCCTCGCCCAGCTCCACCAGCGCCAGCGCCAGCGCCGCCGAACTCGCCGCCATCCGCGCGGGCCCGAATCGGTTCGCTAGCAGCGCCACCTGCGCCCGGCCGATCGCACCCGACAGGTCGAAGCCCGGCGCGATGCGGTCGAGTACGCCGTCCATCGTCACCATCGCCTTGAACACCAGCAGTAGGTCGGGCGGCAGCACCAGCCCTTCCTCGCGGAGCAGCCGCAGGAAATCGGGCATCATCGCGGAGAGGACCAGCTTGCCCCCGCCATGGCGCTGAACGATCGCCTCAGCCGCGCGGTCGATGGTACGGCGGGGGACGTCATACCCGTCGCTCCAAAGCGCCAGGGTGTCGGCGAGCGCGCTGGCATTGCCGCCGGTCAGCGCCAGCACGAAGGCGATGAACTCGTCGCGGCGCTTGGGGCCCACATGGCCGATCGAGCCGAGGTCGAGCAGCGCCAGCTTGTCGCCGGGCAGGCAAAGCAGATTGCCGGGATGCGGATCGGCATGGAAGCGGCCGTTGACCAGCACCATCGCAATCACGGTATCGGCGCCCAGCTCGGCAATGGCTTCGGGATCGATCCCGGCGCCACGCAGCGCTTCGCCCGAGACCGGCTTCACGCCGGCGATGAAGTCCATCACCAGCAGCGTCTCGGAGGTCCATTGCCAGTGGATCTCGGGCACCACGACGCGCGGCGTGTTCGCCATGTCGGCGCGCAGCAGATCGGCGTTGCGGCCCTCGTTGGTGAAGTCGAGTTCTTCGAGCAGCGCCTGGCGAAGCTGGCGGGCGAGTGCCACCGGCTCGAACCGCCGCGCCTCGGCGCTGCTCTTTGCGACCAATGCGGCCAGTTCGCCGATCAGCCGCAGGTCCGCTTCCATTGCGGCGCGGATGCCGGGGCGGCGCACCTTCAGCACCACCTCGCGGCCGTCCGTCAGTCGCGCGCGATGGACCTGCGCCATGGAGGCAGCGGCCAGCGGCGTGGGATCGAACCAGGCGAAGGCTTCTTCCGGCGGCATGCCGAGCGCCGCTTCCACCTCGCCGCGGATATCCTCGAAGGGCAACGTCGGCGCGGCGCTCTGGAGCAGTTCCAGCTCGGCGATCCAGTCCGGCGGGAGCAGGTCGCCGCGCGTGGCGAGGATCTGGCCGATCTTCACATAGGTGGGCCCCAGTGCCTCCAGCGCCAGCCGGGTGCGGCGGGGCAGGGGCAGCGCGCCGGTTTCGGGATCGGCGGCATCCGCTTCGCCCGCAAAGCCCAGCTTCTCCAGCAGCACGCCCAGCCCGAAGCGCGCCGCCACGGCCGCGACGGTCCGCACGCGGGCGGAATCGCGCACCGTGGCGGTGAGCAGCCGGAGCATCAGTCGAGCGACTTGGTGGCCTGCTCGAACATGTCCTTGCTGAGGCCCGGGCTGGCGACGATCCGCTCCAGCTCGCCGCGCATCTTGGCGGCGCGCTCGGCATCGAAGCGCTTCCAGCGGCCGAGCGGCGGTACCAGCTTGGCGGCGGTCTGCGGGTTGAGCTTGTCGAGCGCGATCAGCTGGTCCGCGACGAAGCGATAGCCGCGACCCGAAGGATCGTGGAACGCCCGCTGGTTGATGCTGAACGCGCCGACCAGCGCCCGCGCCCGGTTCGGATTGGCCAGCGTGAAGTCGGGGTGCTTGGCCAGCTTCTCGACCGCCGCGAGCGTATCGTCGCGCGAGGAGAGCGCCTGGGTCTGGAACCACTTGTCCAGCACCAGCGCGTTGCCGGCATAACGCTGGTAGAAGGCTTGAATCGCCTTTTCGCGCAGCGAGGACGTGCCGTTGACCAGCGTGGCAAGGCCGCCCTGGCGATCGGTCATGTTGTCGGCCGCGTCGAACTGCGCAAAGGCCAGCTCCGCCGCATCGGCCGCCCCGCTCGCGGCGATATAGCCGAGCGCGACATTCTTCAGGCGCCGCGCGCCCTTGGCGGCCGGCGAATATTCGAAGCGGTTGGCCCGCGCCCCCTCATAGGCGGCGCGCCATTCGGCCTCGAGCAGGTTGCCGAGATCGGCGCGGAGTGCTTCCCGCGCACGGAAGATCGCGTCGGGATCCACCACCGCCATCTGGTCGCCGATGAAGCTGTCCGACGGGAGCAGCACGGCCTCGGCGATGAAGGCACGGTCCAGCGACGGGTCGGTCAGCGTGTTGCGCACGGCGTCGATCAGCGCGCCATGCTCGCCCTTGCCGGTGGTCACCGCGGCGACCAGCGTATCGAGCATCAGCTGCTGCATCGCCTCGTAGCGCGCGAACGGATCGTCGTCATGCGCCGAGAGGAAGGCGAGGTCCGCGGCGCTGCGGTTGGCGTCGACAATCACCGGCGCGGAGAAGCCGCGGTTGATCGACAGCACCGCGCGCTCGGGCAGGTTCTCGAAACGCAGTTCCTGCTCGGGCTTGTCGAACAGCACCAATTGCTCGTCGATCAGCGGGGCGCCGCTCTTCTCGCCGAACAGGCGGATCTTGAGCGGGAGCACCATCGGCTCCTTGACCGGCTGGCCCGGCGTCGGCGGCACGGTCTGGGCGAGCGCGAGCCGGGTGGTCGCGCCGTCCTGGACGAGGTTGGCCGAGACGCGCGGGGTGCCCGCCTGGCTGTACCAGCGGCGGAACTGGCCGAGATCGACGCCGCCGGCCTCCTCCATGCTCGCGACGAAATCCTCGCAGGTGGCCGCCGTACCGTCGAAGCGATCGAAATAGAGGTCGGTGGCGGCGCGGAACTTCTGCGGCCCGAGGATGGTGGCCATCATCCGGATCAGCTCGGCGCCCTTGTTGTAGATGGTCGCCGTGTAGAAGTTCGAGATCTCGATATATTCGTCCGGGCGCACGGGGTGCGCGAGCGGACCGGCATCCTCGGGGAACTGGCTGGCGCGAAGCGAGCGCACGTCCTCGATACGCTTGACCGCGGCCGAGCCCTGGTCGGCCGAGAAGCTCTGGTCGCGGAAGACGGTGAAGCCTTCCTTCAGGCTCAGCTGGAACCAGTCGCGGCAGGTGACGCGGTTGCCCGACCAGTTGTGGAAATATTCGTGCGCGACCACCGCCGCGATCGCGTCATAGTCCCAGTCGGTGGCGGTGTCGGGGTCGGCGAGGATGTAGCGGCTGTTGAAGACGTTCAGCCCCTTGTTCTCCATCGCGCCGAAATTGAAATCGTCCACCGCAACGATGTTGAACACGTCGAGGTCATATTCGCGGCCATAGACGTCCTCGTCCCACTTCATGCTGAGCTTGAGGGCATGGAGCGCGTGGTCGGTCTTGGGCAGGTCGGGTGCGCGGACATAGATGCCCAGCTGCACTTCACGGCCCGACATGGTGGTAAAGGTGCCGGTGTTGGCGACCAGATCGCCGGCGACCAGCGCGAACAGATAGCTCGGCTTGGGGAAGGGATCATGCCACTCCGCCCAGTGGCGGCCGCCCTCGGCATCGCCCTGCGCGATCGGGTCGCCATTGGCGAGCAGCACGGGGAAGCGCGCCTTGTCCGCGGTCATGCGGACCTTGTACTTCGAGAGCACGTCCGGGCGATCGGGGAAGAAGGTGATGCGGCGGAAGCCCTCGGCCTCGCACTGGGTGCAGAGCATGCCCGACGAGGCATAGAGGCCCTGGAGCTGGGTGTTGCGCTCGGGCGCGATCACCACGTCGGTTTCGATCACATGGGCATCGCCGGTGAGCGGGATCACCAGATCCTGCCCGTCCATCCGCCAGTTCTGCGCGGCAACGCCGTCGACCTTCACCGCAGCGGCTTCGAGCCCGTCGCCGTTCAGCACCAGCGCGCGATCATGCGCGCCGTTGCGGGTGACGTGGAGCGTCGACCGCACCCGGGTCGCAGCGGGGTCCAGATCGAAATCGAGCGCGATCTCGGGCACCAGCCAATCGGGTTGACGATAGTCCTCACGGCGAATGGCCTGGGGAGCTGCGGCGGCGATGCGGGCGTCACTCATACCGGTTCGATATAGGACAAGCCGCCCCGGCTGCTACTCTATTCTCTCGATTAGCTTCAGCGGAAACGTCGTCCATGCTTGGCTGTGACGTTACGGCATCGAAATGTCGCGACCGCGCCGTGTGTGGGAATTGACCGCCCGAGCATCCCTGCTAGGCTTGAAATATTCTTGCGATCCACAGGGAAACTCGATGCTTCGACCGACCGCGCCGCTTGCCCTTCTCCTCGTCGCGGCGTCGCCCGCACTCGCCCAGACCGCCACCGAGCGGAATGCCGTCATCACCGCGCCGCTGCCGGCCGAACAGGCGGCGCTCAAGAGCCATGTGATGTTCCTCGCGTCGGACGCGCTGAAGGGCCGTGAGGCGGGCACGCCGGAGTTCGAGATCGCGGCCAATTACGTGGCGTCGCAATTCTACGCCGCAGGGCTCAAGCCGGCGGGCGATGACGGCGGCTATCTGCAGAAGGTGCCGCTGGTCAGCTACAAGCTGGACGGCAGCGGCGCGATGTCGATCGGCCGCGGCAAGGGCGCGCCGGTCGCGCTCGAAGCAGGCAAGGACTTCATCGCCGGCGCCAACCCGGAAAAGCCCGAATACAGCGTCACCGCGCCGGTGGTGTTCGTCGGCTACGGCATCGTCGGGCTGGGCCGCGACGACTACAAGGGCGTCGACGTGAAGGGCAAGATCGTCGCCTTCTTCGGCGGCGCGCCGTCGAGCTTCCCGGGCGAGGAAGGCGCGCACTTCCAGAACCCCGCCGCCAAGGCCGAGATTGCGAAGAAGCACGGCGCGATCGGGTATATCACGCTCGAATCGCCGCTTACCGCCAAGACGCGGCCGTTCGCGATGTACGCCGCCTATGCCAACCGGCCCCGCGTCAGCTGGGGCAATCCCGACGGCACCGGCCATATCGCCGCGCCGGGCACGCCGGGTCTGGGGCTGCTCAGCCTTGCGGGGGCCGAGAAGCTGTTCGCGGGTGCGAAGACGCCTTGGGCGGCGATCGCCAAGGCGGCCGCGGTCGACGGGGCGACCTTCAAGGCGTTCCAGCTACCGGCCACGCTGACGGTCGCGGCCAAGACCGCGCTGACGCCGATGCCGAGCTTCAACGTCGCCGGGCTGATCGAGGGCAGCGATCCCAAGCTGGCCGGCGAGGTTGTCGTGCTCTCCGCACATCTCGACCATATCGGCGTCGGCCGTCCGGATTCGAAGGGCGACACGATCAACAACGGCGCGCTCGACGACGCGATCGGCACCGCCTCGCTGATCGAGGAGGCCAAGCGCTTCAAGGCGGCGGGCACCAAGCCGCGCCGCTCGATCCTGTTCCTGGCGGTGACCGCCGAGGAGAAGGGCCTGGTCGGCTCTGACTATTTCGCCAACAACCCGACGATCAAGAACAGGATCGTCGCGGATGTGAACCTCGACATGCCGATCATCACCTATCCGTTCGAGGATATCGTGGTCTACGGCGCCAACCATTCGACGCTGGGGCCGATCGTCGCCAAGGCGGCGGCCGAGATCGGCGTGAAGATGTCCGACGACCCGCTGCCGGGCGAGAATATCTTCGTGCGTTCGGATCACTATAATTTCGTGCGCAAGGGCGTGCCCTCGGTGTTCCTGTGGCCGGGGGCGGGCGGTCCGGGTCGCGCGGCGATCGACCATTTCATGAAGAACCACTATCACCAGCCCTCGGACCAGATCGACCAGCAGCCGGCGATCAACTGGCAGTCGGGCGTGCGCTTCGTCGACGTGAACTTCCGCATCGCCAATGCGATCGCGAACGGCGACGAACGGCCTGTGTGGAACAAGGGTGATTTCTTCGGCGTCACCTATGACGGTCCCGGCGCGAAGTAAGCCCGGTGAAGCGTTCGCTGCTTGCCCTGCTCCTGCTCGCAAGCCCCGCGCTGGCGCAGCAGGCGCGGCCGCTCACGCCCGAACAGGCGGCGATCAAGGCGCATGTCCAGTTCCTCGCCTCGGACGCGCTGCGCGGGCGCGAGGCGGGGACGCGGGACTATGACGTGGCGGCCGAATATGTCGCCGCGCGGATGCTCGCGATGGGCCTCCAGCCGGGTGCGAATGGCGGCTGGTTCCAGCCGGTCAAGCTCACCACCTATCGTCCGGCCGAGAAGGCGACCTGGGTGCTGAAGCGGGGCGGCAAGGACGTGCCGTTCGTCTTCGGCAAGGATTTCGTCAACGAGCCGGTGCCCTCGTCGCCCGACTTCAAGGCGGAAGGCGAGCTGGTCTTCGCGGGCTATGGCATCGTCTACCCGCAGGGGAAGCGGGACGACTACAAGGGCCTCGACGTCCGCGGCAAGATCGTCGCGATCCTCGACGGCACGCCCAAAGGCCTGCCGAACGAAGTGAACGCGCATTTCGGCGACGACGGGCAGAAGGCGCGGCTGGCGGCGGCGCGCGGCGCCAGGGCGGTGCTGATCGTCGAGACGATCGCGCGCGCCAAGGATTTCAGCGTCGAGAAGTTCGCGCCCTATTATGCCTATCCGCGCACCGGCTGGGCGGGGCCCGACGGCGTCGCCAACGCCGTGTCGCCCCAGGCGCCGGTCGTCGGCCAGGTGAGCCAGGCCGGTGCGGCCAAGCTGTTCGAGGGCGCGCGCATCCGCTGGAGCGACGTGCTCGCCGCGCAGACGCGCGGAACCCGCATGCCGACCGGGCCGCTGACGGGCACGCTTGCGGTGGCGAGCAAGACGCGCCTGTCGACGCGCGACAGCCATAATGTCGTGGGCAGGATCGAAGGTAGCGACCCTATGCTCAAGGCGCAGACGGTGGTGCTGTCGGCGCATCTCGACCATGTCGGCGTCGGCGAGCCGGTGAAGGGCGACACGATCTACAACGGCGCGATGGACAATGCGATCGGCGTGTCGATGCTGCTGGAAATCGCCAAGGCCATCCAGGAAAGCGGCAAGCGACCGCGCCGATCGCTGCTGTTCGTGGCGTTGACCGCCGAGGAGAAGGGGCTGATCGGCTCCGACTATTTCGCGCATTTCCCGACGGTGCCCGGGGGCTCGATCGTCGCCGACGTCAATTTCGACATGCCGATCCTCACCTATCCGCTGGTCGACCTCGTCGTGCTGGGCGGCGAGCGGTCGAGCATCGGCACCGTGGTTGCCGCGGCGGCCAAGGCGGAAGGGCTGGGCGTGGTGCCCGATCCCGAGCCGGAGGAAATGTTCTTCGTCCGCTCGGACCATTACAGCTTCGTGCAGGCGGGGATCCCGGCGGTGTCGATCGATACCGGCCCCGGCGGCACCGGCGCGGTGGCGGCGCGCAAGTTCCTCGACGAGAATTACCACAAGCCCTCGGACCAGATCGACCTGCCGTTCGACTGGAACTCGGCGGTGAAGTACAAGCATGTCGGGCTGGCGACGGTGCGGGCGCTTGCCGATAGCGACGCGCCGCCCAGCTGGAACCAGGGCGACTTTTTCGGTGCGCTGTTCGGAGGCGGGCAGTGACGTCCAATCACCCTCACCCTTCCGCGGCTCCGCCGCTCCTTCCCTCTCCCAATGGGAGAGGGAAGGGACCCGCCGCCGCAGGCGGTGGGAAGGGTGAGGGTGACCGTTGATATGCGACTGCTCGTGTTCGGCCCCGGCTATACCGCCTCGCGGCTGATGGCGGCGGTGCAGGCGCGTGGCGGCGAGGTCGCCACCGTCACCCGCGCCACCTTCGCCGACCAGGCGCGCACCCGCGTGGAAATCGCGGCGGCGACGCACATCCTTTCCAGCATCCCGCCAGGCGAGGCCGATCCGGTGCTCGCCGCCTATGGCGCCGATCTCGCGGCGAGCGACAAGTGGCTCGGCTATCTCTCCTCCACCGGCGTCTATGGCGATACCGGCGGCGGCTGGGTGGACGAGAGCGCACCGCTCCGGGGGCGCCGCGGCGGCCGGGTGGACGCAGATCTCGGCTGGGGCGCGCTTCCCAATGCGCATGTCTTCCGCCTGCCGGGCATCTATGGGCCCGAGCGTTCCGCGCTGGAGCGGATGGCGGCGGGGGCGACGCGCGTCTATTTCCCCGGCCAGGTGTTCAGCCGGGTGCATGTCGATGATCTGGTCGCGGGCGTGGTCGCGGCGTTTGAGGGGCCGCCCGGCGCGTACAACCTCGCCGACGATCTCCCCGCACCCCAGGCCGAGGTGCTCGCCTACGCCGCCGAACTGCTGGGCATCGACCCCGGCCCGGCGGTGACGCCCGACGAGGTCGAACTCAGCGCCGCCTCGCGCGCCTTCTATGCCGAGAACCGGCGGGTGGCGAACGGCAAGGCGAAGCGGTTGCTCGGCTGGCGGCCGCGCTATGCCGATTACCGGTTGGGCCTGCGCGCCCTCAAGGCCAGCACCAGCCCGACCAGCACCAGCACACCGCCGCCCACCGCCAGCAGCGACCAGCGATAGCCCTCGAACAGCGTCGACAAGAGCATCGCGATCACCGGGATCAGCACGCTGGTGTACGCCGCCTTGGCCGGGCCGATGGTGCGGATCAGCTGGAAATAGATGGTGAAGGTGATCGAGGATCCGATCACGCCGAGGTAGACGATGCCAAGCAGATAGGCCGGCCGCGTCTCGATCACCGGTGGGCCGACCGTGGCGAGCGCGAAGCCCGCATCCAGCGCCGATCCGATCAGCATTGCCCAGCCGAGCGTGGTCGCCATCGGATAGGCCTTGGCGGTGCCGGTCGCCTGCATCACGTTGGCGACCGAGGCGGAGAGTACGCCCGCCAGCGCGATGCCGATGCCGAGCAGCGCCTCGTGCGGACCGACCGGGTTGAGCCGCGCCTCGTGGAGGAACAGCAGCGCCACGCCGGCCATCGCCACGACCGAGCCGATCAGCAGCTGCCGCCCCATCTTCTGGCCGAGGAAGAGCCGCGCCAGGATCGCATTGGGCACCAGCAGCAGCGCATAGACCACCGCGACCACGCCCGAGGTGACGTGGGATTCGGCGCGGTAGACGAAGTTGAAGTTGAGCACGAACTGGGCGAGCCCGAGGCAGGCGGCGAAGGCGAAACCGCGCGCGTCGAGCAGCAGCCGGTCGCGCCGGAACGTCGCCCAGAGCAGCGTTGTCACGCCCGCGACGAGGAAACGATAGCTCACCGACCAGCTGGGCGGGACCACCGCCAGCTGGTCCTTGATGACCAGCCAGGTGGAGCCCCAGATCAACGTCACCAGCAGGAAGGGGATCAGGACCGTCAGCCGGGCGGAGCGGGGGGTGTCGGCGCCGATCACAGCGCGTCTGCGAGCTGCCGCTGGGCCGCCTCACCCAACCCGTCATCCCCGCGAAGGCGGGGATCCATTGCCCTGGAGGGCTTGGGTCTTTCCCCTAGCGCACAGGCGAATGGATTCCCGCCTTCGCGGGAATGACGATGATTTGGATGCAGGCCGGGGACTCTCACAGTGCCGCGATCGCTTGCGCCAGCGGCCGGATCGCGTCTTCCGTCTGGTCCCAGCTGGTGACGAGGCGCACTTCGCCCTCCGCCCAGTCGTAAAAGTCGAAGCCGAGCGCGCGCAAGGCTTCGGCTTCCGTCGGGGTCGCCTTCAGGAAGACTTCGTTCGCCTGCACCGGATGCACCAGCCGATCGCCCGCCGCCTCGGCGAGCAGCCGCGCGCCGGCATTGGCGGCGCGGGCATTGGCCAGCCACACCTCGTTCTCCACCATCGCCAGCAGCTGCGCGGCGAGATAACGGCCCTTGGAAAAGAGCAGTCCGGCGCGCTTGCGGCGGTAGAGCGTCACATCCGCCAGCTCGGGCCGGAAGAACACCAGCGCCTCGGCGCTCATCCCGCCATTCTTGACGAAGCCGAAGCTCAGCGCATCGACACCCGCCCGCCAGGTGACGTCGCCCGGATGGCAGCCGAGATGCGCGACCGCATTGGCGAAGCGTGCCCCGTCCATGTGGAGCCCGAGCTTGCGGGCCTTGGCGAGGTCGCCGATCGCCGCCACCTCGTCGGGGGCATAGACCAGGCCATATTCGGTGGCGTTGGTGATCGAGATCGCGTGCGGCTGCACCTGGTGCACGTCGTTGCGGATCGGATCGATCACCGCGTGGATCGCCTCGGGCGTCAGCTTGGCGCCCGGACCGGTGGCGGTGAGCAGCTTGGCGCCGTGCGTGTAGAATTCGGGCGCGCCGCCCTCGTCGCAATTGATGTGCGCGTCGCGGTGGCAGACGATGCCCCCATGCGGCGGGCACAGCGCAGTCAGCGCCAGGCAGTTGGCCGCGGTGCCGGTCGGCACCCACAGCGCGCGTACCTGGGTGCCGAACAGGTCGGAGAAGGCGCCGTCGAGCCGCTTGGACCAGGCATCGCCGTCATAGGCGGTGTCGAGCGTGTTGGCGTCGACCAGCGCCTGGAGCACGGGCGAGCAGACTGCGGCGGCATTGTCCGAAAAGAAGCGCATGGCCAGGTCCTTGCGGGTTCCTCCGGCAAGGGTCAACTGGCTGGTTCCGGGGATCGTTATTTCACGCGGAGGCGCGAAGTCGCGAAGAGAAGAAGGCTTTTTGTTCGCGCAGAGGCGCAGAGAACGCAGAGAGCGCGCGAGTTTGTGGGGGGTGGAGGCCCAGCTTGCTTCGGGCAATCATCCCAAGGCGCAAAGCGCCCCCTTCTCTCCGCGTTCTCTGCGCCTCTGCGCGCAAAAAGCCTTCGTCGTGCCTTCGCGGCCTCGCATGAAACGAAAATATTACGGCGCGCGGCGCAGTGGCTGGGCTTCGCAGAGGATCAGCGCGAACCAGTCCTTGTCGTCGGTCCATTGCTCGATCGGCGTCCAGCCGCCCGCGCGGAGCAGCTGGCGCGCGCCATTGGGGCCGTATTTGTGGCTGTTCTCGGTGTGGATCGTCTCGCCCGCCGCCATCGCGAAGGGGCGGCCGTCGACGGTGAAGTCGACATCGCGCTGCGCCTCCAGATGCATTTCGATGCGGGCATAATCGGCGTTCCAGATCGCGCGGTGGCGGAAGGCGTCGACCGGGATCGTGCCGTCCAGCTCGCGGTTGATCCGCTCGAGCAGGTTGAGGTTGAACGCCGCGGTCACGCCGGCCGCATCGTCATAGGCGGGGACCAGGATCTCGGGCGACTTCACCCGGTCCATGCCGATCAGCAGCCGCGCGCCTTCGCCCAGCCATTCGCGCATCGCGCGCAGCAGGTCGACCGCGTGCCACGCGTTCATGTTGCCGATCGTCGAGCCGGGGAAAAAGCCGAGCTTGGGCATCTTCGCCACCTGTTCGGGCAACGGCACCGGGCGGAGGAAGTCCGCCTCGACCGGATAGACCGGCAGGCCCGGAAACGCCTGGGAGAGCTGCGCGGCCGAGTGGCGCAGGAACTCGCCCGAAATGTCGATCGGCACATAGGCGGCCGGCTCGATCGCGCGGAGCAGCCGCGGCGTCTTCACCGACGAGCCCGAGCCGAATTCCACTACCGCCGCATTGGGGGCGGCAAGGTCGCCCAGGTCCCCGGCGATCGATTCGAGCAGCGCCGTCTCGGTGCGGGTCGGATAATATTCGGGGAGCTCGGTGATCTCCTCGAACAGCTCCGAGCCGCGGCGGTCGTAGAACCAGCGGGCGGGAATCGCGCGCGGGCTGGCGGCGAGGCCGGTCAGCACGTCGGCGCGGAAATGGGGGTCGGCAAGGCTCGCCTGGCCGTCTTCGAGTTCCTGCTTGAGCATCAGAGGTCCTTCGCCAGACGCACGCCGGTGAACTGCCAGCGCTGGTGGGGATAGAAGAAATTGCGGTAGCTGGCACGCACATGGCCGCGCGGGGTAGAGCAGCTGCCGCCGCGCAGCACGAACTGCCCGCTCATGAACTTGCCGTTATATTCGCCGACCGCACCTTGCGCCGTGCGGAAGCCGGGATAGGGCCGATAGGCGCTGCCGGTCCATTCCCAGACGTCGCCGAACCAGGCCGGGCCGCCGGTGGACGGGCGCGGCTCGACCGGGCCGGCGGCATCGAGCTGGTTGCCGCCGAGCGGATCGGCATTCGCCGCCGCGGCTTCCCACTCGAACTCGGTCGGCAGCCGGGCACCGGCCCAGCTTGCATAGGCATCGGCCTCGAAGAAGCTGACATGCGTCACCGGCGCGGCGGGATCGATCGGGCGGCGGCCGTCGAGCCCGAAGCGGGTCCACACGCCGTCGATCCGCTGCCAGTAGAGCGGTGCTTCGATCCGGCTTGCCTGCACCCAGGCCCAGCCGTCCGACAGCCAGTGGCGTGGATCGGCATAGCCGCCATCGGCGATGAAGGCCGCCCATTCGCCATTGGTGACGGTGCGGTCGGCCAGCGCGTGCGGGTGCAGAAGGGTGGGGTGGCGCGGCGTCTCGCAGTCGAACGCGAAATCCGCCAGATCTTCGGGAGCGTCAGTGCCCACGCTGACCTGACCCGTCGCGCCTTCGATCCAGCCGATCGGTCCGGGCATCGCCACGGGCACCTTGGCATCCCCGGGCCACATCGCCGGCTCGAGCGGATTGACCGAGAAATGGTGAAGGATATCGGTGAGCAGCAGTTCCTGATGCTGCTGCTCGTGCTGGCAGCCGAGCGCGATCAGCGCCAGCGCCTCGGGCGGCAGCGTCGGCATCGACGCGACGATCGCCGCATCCACCGCGGCGCGATAGGCGTGCACCTCGTCCAGCGTCGGGCGCGAAAGCATGCCGCGGCGAGGACGGGCGTGGCGCTGCCCCTCGGCCTCGTAATAGCTGTTGAACAGGAAGGGCCAGCGTTCGTCGAACAGGCGATAGTCGGGGACGTGGTCGCGCAGCACGAAGGTCTCGAAGAACCAGGTCGTGTGCGCGAGATGCCACTTGGCCGGCGATGCGTCGTCCATCGACTGGAGCGTCGCATCGGCATCGGAAAGCCGCGCCACCAGTGCCGTGCTGAGCGCGCGAACGCCCGCGAACTGCGCCGCCAAGGCGTCCGGGGTGGCGGCATTGGCGGGCATCGTTCGCATTCTGTTCTCCTACCGCAGGCCGGTTGCGGGGGCAACCCATACGGTGGGATGCGCGCAGGGCAGGCTATTGGTTACGCGGCCCCCCTGGGATCCACAAAACGTCAGTGGCGCCGTTTTGGTTCATGGCCCGTGCCGCAACGAACAAAAAATCCGACAGTCTATTGAGGTAGATGAGGGCATTGCCGCTGAGCCCGCCTTGGTCGTTGGCGGCCACTGCGGCGCGTTCGGCACGGCGGGTGATCGCGCGGGCGAGGTGGATCGCCGCCGCCGCCTGGCTGCCGCCGGGCAGGACGAAGCTGTTGAGCGGTTCGAGGTTTTCGTTGAGCCCGTCGATCGCGGCTTCCAGCCACTGGATCTGCTCTGGCGTGATGCGCAGCGCGCCCTCCCGCTCGCCCGGCGTGGCGAGATCGGCGCCGAGATCGAACAGGTCGTTCTGGATGCGGGCGAGCGTCGCGTCGAGCGGATCGCCGGCCACGAGCGTGGTGCGCGCGACGCCGATCGCGCTGTTCGCCTCGTCGACATCGCCGATCGTCTCCATCCGGGCCGATGCCTTGGAAACGCGCGAGCCGTCCGCCAGCCCCGTGGTGCCGGCGTCGCCGGTGCGGGTGTAGATCTTGTTGAGCTTGACCATGGGGAGGGAAGGTACGGCGGATGCGCGGCCGGGGCTAGAGGGCCGAGGGACAGGGCCCAACGTTTCCTCCCCCGCCAAGGGGAGGGTTAGGCTCGCTGCGGCGGAACCCCTTGAAAGCGCGACCGTTCGAAGGGCCTGCCTCGTCTGGGGAGACGCTCCATGCCCGATCCCGTACCGCTTCGCTCCCGATCCTATGGCCTGCCGCTGCACCCGATCGTGCTCGGCCTGCCCTTTATCTGCTTCCTCGCCGCGATGATCGCCGACATCGCCTATGTCCGCACCTACGACATCGCCTGGAAGAATTTCGCCGACTGGCTGCTTGCCGGCGGCATGGTGCTGGGAGCGCTCGGCGCGATCGTCGGCATCGTCGACCTGCTGCGACCGGCGGTGCGGGCGAACCGGCTGCTGACCCCGTACGCGATCGCCTACGCCGTCGCCATGGTGTTGGCGCTGCTCAACAATTTCATTCACAGCCGAGACGCGTACGGCGCGATGCCCGCCGGGCTGATCCTTTCGGTGCTGACCGTGCTCGTGCTCACCGGCGCCTCGGCGCTCGGCGCGATCCTGCTGCGGCAAAGTCTGTTCGGAAGGGTTCGCTGATGCGTGCACTGCTTCTCGCCGCGGGCGCCACGCTCGCGCTCGCCGGTTGCGCCAGCAAGGGCGGCGATACCAGCCAGCAGATCGGCGGCGATCCCAAGCTGCCGGACATCCAGCAATATCTGATCCCGCCGATGCACGTGGTGCCGCCCGCCCCCTGGGGTTCGGCCAAGCCCAAGGTGCCCGCGGGCATGAAGGTCCAGGCCTTCGCCACCGGGCTTGCCAAGCCGCGCACGGTCTACACCCTGCCCAATGGCGACGTGCTCGTGGTCGAGACCGACGGCCCGTCCGAGCCGATCCACCGCCCCAAGGACGTGGTGATGAACCTGATCCAGGCGGCGGCGCATGGCGGCGGCAAGGCGGGCATGGACATCATCCTGCTCCGCGACGCGAACGGCGACGGCGTGCCCGAGCTCAAGACCAAGTTCCTCACCGGGCTCAACTCGCCCTTCGGCGTCGCGCTGGTCGGCGGCGACCTCTACGTCGCCAATACCGACGCGATCCTGCGCTTCCCTTATCAGACCGGCCAGACCAGCATCACCGCGGCGGGCACCAAGCTGATCGACCTGCCCGGCGGCCCGATCGACCATCACTGGACCAAGAGCCTGGTCGCCAGCCCCGACGGCACCAAGCTCTATGTCGGCGTGGGGTCGAACAGCAACATCACCGAGAACGGTATGGATGCCGAGCGCGGCCGCGCCGCAATCTGGGAAGTCGATCGCGCGAGCGGGGCCTATCGGCTCTACGGCACCGGCCTGCGCAACCCCAACGGGCTGCAGTTCGAGCCCCTCACCAACGTGCTGTGGACCGTCGTCAACGAACGCGACGAACTGGGACCGGACCTGGTGCCGGATTACCTCACCTCGGTGCGCGACGGCGGCTTCTATGGCTGGCCGTACAGCTATTGGGGCCAGCATGTCGATCCGCGGGTCAAGCCGCAGCGGCCGGACCTGGTCGCCAAGGCGATCAAGCCGGACTATGGTCTTAGCAGCCATGTCGCGCCGCTGGGGATGGTGTTCGCCGCCAACGCCGCCGCGCTCCCGCCGCAGTGGCGCTCGGGCGCGTTCATCGGCGAGCATGGCAGCTGGGATCGCGGCCATCTCAACGGCTACAAGGTGATCTACGTGCCGTTCGCCGAAGGTCGTCCGTCGGGCAAGGCGGTCGACGTGGTGACGGGCTTCGTCGAGGGCGAGAAGGCGCATGGCCGCCCGGTCGGCCTCGGTCTCGACAGGACCGGCGCGCTGCTGATCGCGGACGATCTCGGCAACACCGTGTGGCGGGTCAGCGCGCAATAGGCTCAGGGTTCATCCCCCATCGCGTCATCCCGGCAAAAGCCGGGATCCATTGCCCTCAGCGTATCGGCTCTAGCCCCAACGTGATGGCAAATGGATCCCGGCTTCCGCCGGGATGACGATGGAGAGGAAAGGCTGAAGCCCCCCGCTCAGCTCTTGGCGGAGGCGATCAGCAGGATCAGCGCGGCGACGCCGATCGCCACTGCCTGGAACAGGATGCGCTTCTGCATCAGCTTGTTCGATCGCAGCGCACGCTCGCTGGGGCCGTCGCCTTCCAGGTCCTGCGTGGTGGTGCCGGCCATGTTGACCAACCCCTTGATGAGGAAGAACAGCGTCGCCAGGACCGCTGCGAGGAACAGGATCGCGAGGAACAACATCCGCCGACCCTACGCCTCGATTTGGCCGAAGCCAATCGGTACTTCCCCTTTGCGCAGTTTGTCGGAAAGCGCGCGGCCGTCCTCGCCCGCCAGCCGCAGCGATTCCAGCGTGGGCGCGCCGTTCCGCTTGGCGAGCCGCTGGCCGTCCGGGCCGGCGAGCAGGGCGTGGTGGCGGTATTCGGGCGTCGGCAGGTCGAGCAGCGCCTGGAGCAGGCGGTGGACATGGGTGGCGGCGAACAGGTCGGCGCCGCGCACGACATGGCTGATGCCCTGCGCCGCATCGTCCACCGTCACGGCGAGGTGATAGCTGGCGGGCGCGTCCTTGCGGGCGAGGATCACGTCGCCGTGGCTGAGGGGATTGGCGGGGACGATGCCGGCATAGGCATCGTTCCAGATGAGCGGCCCGGCTAAAGCAACCGCCTTTGCTATGTCCAGCCGCCAGCTATGCGGACGCGTGAGGTCCGGATCGACCAGTCCACGGCAGGTGCCGGGATAGAGCGGGCCGTCGGGCCCGTGCGGCGCGGAAAGGCTCGCAGCGATATCGGCGCGGGTGCAGAAACAGGGGTAGAGCAGCCCCATGCCGCGCAGCCGGTCGAGCGCATCCTGGTACAGCCCCAGCCGCTGCGACTGGAAGGTCGGCGGTTCGTCCCATTGCAGCCCCAGCCAGTCGAGATCGGCGAGGATCGCTGCGACATGTTCGGGCCGCGAGCGGGTGCCGTCGATATCCTCGATGCGCAGGGTGAAACGACCGCCCGCGCCCCGCGCGAAGTCGTGCGCCTGCAGCGCGGAATAGGCGTGGCCGAGATGGAGTCGACCGGTGGGGCTGGGGGCAAATCGGGTGTGGATATTCATGAATGTGGCTCTTGACCGTGAGTCGCGGCATATGCTGTCATGCGGGCGTCACGCTTCTGCGCAAGAGGCGAGGCACCGAAATCGAGGGTGAGGTTCTTGCATGTACCATCCCGATCTGATCCGCCATCCGGATGGGTGCCCGGCGCTCGTGCTGAACGCCGACTACACGCCGCTGAGTTATTATCCCCTGAGCGTGTGGCCCTGGCAGACGGCGATCAAGGCGATCTTTCTCGACCGCGTCGACGTCGTTTCCTATTATGAACGCGAGGTGCGAAGTCCCAGCGCGGTGCTGAAGCTTCCTTCGGTCATCGCGCTCAAACAATATGTCCGGCCTTCGCAATTCCCCGCCTTCACCCGGTTCAATCTTTTCCTCCGCGACAAGTTCGCCTGCCAATATTGCGGATCGCACCGGGATCTTACCTTCGACCACGTCATTCCCCGCGCCCAGGGCGGCCGCACCACCTGGGAAAATGTCGCCACCGCCTGCGCCCCCTGCAATCTGAAAAAGGGCGGCCGCACCCCCCAGCAGGCCGGCATGCCGCTCTACATCCAGCCGATCCGGCCGACGAGCTGGCAGCTCCAGGAACATGGCCGCCGCTTCCCGCCCAACCACCTCCACGATACCTGGCGCGACTGGCTCTATTGGGACATCGAGCTGGAGGCCTGAGCGGACAGCACACAGAAGTTTTTGCGCGCAGAGGCGCAGAGGGCGCAGAGGTGGATGGCCTGCGAAGCAGGCTGTGTCACCTCGATCCGTCTCTTTCCTGCGCTTCGCGCTGGCGAGGGCTCTCTGCGTTCTCTGCGCCTCTGCGCGAAATGCTCTTCCTTCTTCCTCGCGCCTCCGCGCGAATGGAAAATGCCCGGCGCCCCGCCAAATGCCTTGTGTGTTATTGCGATAACACAGATAGTCGGCTAAGGCGGGGCCATGGCGCGCGAGCCCGGCATTCCCGATAGTCGATTCCCGTTGCGGCGCGATGGCGCGGACGACGATGTGGCGCAACCGCAGGGCTGGCGTCCGCAGGGCCGGCGCGACAAGCGCGAGCCGATCTGGCGGCCCGGCATGGGCACGAGCGACAGCACCGCGCCGTACGAGCCCTATCGCGGCGGCTATGGCGGTGCAGGCGGCGGGTTCGACGGCGGCGACGATCTGCCGCCCGCCGCGCCGGCCAAGCGTCGCATCCGCTGGGGCCGCTGGATCGTTCGCGGGCTTGCCGTGTGCATCCTGCTGTTCATCGCCGCGGTCGCCTGGCTGGCGATCACCGCGCCGCTCTCCAAGTCGCTACGCCCGCCGGCGCCGCCCTCGATCACCCTGCTCGCCGCCGACGGCACGCCGATCGCACGACGCGGCGCGGTGATCGGCAAGCCGGTCGACGTGTCCAAGCTGCCCGACCATGTCGCGCAGGCGTTCATCGCGATCGAAGACCGACGCTTCTACAGCCATTGGGGCGTCGACCCCCGCGGTATCGCGCGCGCGGCGTTCCACAATGTCAGCTCGGGCGGCGGGTCGCAGGGTGGCAGCACCATCACCCAGCAGCTCGCCAAGAACGCCTTCCTCAACTCGCGCCGCACCTTCGGGCGCAAGGCGCAGGAAGTGCTGATCGCTTTCTGGCTCGAAGGCTGGCTGAGCAAGGACGAGATCCTCTCGCGCTACCTCTCGAACGTCTATTTCGGCGACAACGTCTATGGCCTGCGCGCCGCCGCGCAGCATTATTTCTCGACCACGCCCGAGCATCTGACGCTCAGCCAGGCGACCCTGCTCGCCGGTCTGGTCAAGGCGCCGAGTCGGCTGGCGCCGACCGGCAATCTCGACGGCGCCCGCGAGCGCCAGCGGCTGGTGATCGGCGCGATGCAGGAGGCCGGGTTCATCACCGCGGCCGAGGCGCGCCGCGTGCGGCCCGCGGTGCTGCACGTCCAGGACAGCGACGAGACCCTGCCCAACGGCACCTATTTCGCCGACTGGGTGCTCCCCGAAGCGCGCGACCGTGCCGGTGGCGTCGCCACCGAGCAGACCGTGACGACCACGCTCGATTCGCGGCTGCAGGCGGCGGCGGAGCGCGTGATCAAATCCTCCGGCCTCGGCAAGGCGCAGGTAGCACTCGTCGCGATGCGGCCGGACGGGCGCGTGGTCGCGATGGTCGGCGGGCGCAACTATGCCGCCAGCCCGTTCAACCGCGCCACCCAGGCGCGGCGCCAGCCGGGTTCGGCGTTCAAGCTGTTCGTGTATCTGGCCGCGCTCCGCTCGGGGATGACCCCAGACACGATGGTCGACGATACGCCGGTGCAGATCGGCGACTGGAAGCCTTCGAACAGCGATGGCCGCTATGCCGGCCGCATCACGCTGCGCCAGGCGATGGCCAAATCGAGCAACGTGGTCGCCGCGCGGCTGATCCAGAAGCTCGGCGTCGGCCGGGTGACCCAGGCGGCGCGCGACCTCGGCATCTCGACCCCGCTCGGCAACGACGCCTCGATCGCGCTCGGCACCTCGACCGGCTCGCTGCTCGAGCTGACCGCGGCCTATGCGGCGGTGGCGAACGGCAGCTATCCGGTGCGCCCGCGCGGGCTCGACGAGGAGGAATCGGCCGATGACTGGCTGGCGCGCCGCCTAGGCGGGCCGAGCCGGTTCGACGAACGGCTGCTCGAAGACCTGCGCTCGATGCTCGGGACGGTGGTCCAGTCGGGCACTGGGCGATCGGCGGCGCTGCCTTTGCCGGCCTTCGGCAAGACCGGCACCACGCAGGACGGGCGCGACGCGCTGTTCGTCGGCTGGGCAGGCGACCTCGTCGTCGGCGTGTGGATCGGCAATGATGACAACAGCCCGGTTTCAGGCGCCTATGGCGGCGGGCTGCCGGCGCATATCTGGCGCGACTTCATGGTCCGCGCGCTCGGCCTCACCTTGCCGCCGGCGCCGGTCGAGGAAGACAATGCGATCGACGAGAACGCGATGGGGCTGGACGAGGTGCTGAACGGCGCCGGCGTGCAGGTCGACGACGAGGGCGTGCAGCTCGATCTCGGCCGGGTGCGCGAGCTGGTGCCCGAGGGCGAGGCGCGCGACGCGATCCCGCGCAACGTGCGGATCCCGGTGCCCGGCAGTGACGCCGACCGCCGCCGCCGCGATCCCCCGCGCGACGAACCCGACGGCGAGGAGTGATCCCGGCGCTGGCCCTCCCCGGCGCGACCGGGTAGGAGGGCCGCAACAAATTTCCAGGAGACGGACATGAAGACGGTTGGCGTGATCGGTGCGGGCCAGATGGGGGCGGGAATCGCCCAGGTGTCGGCGCAGGCGGGCTATGCCGTGCTGCTGTCCGACGTCGACCAGGCCCGCGCCGAAGCCGGCAAGGCGGGGATCGGCAAGCAGCTGGCGCGCGCCGTCGAAAAGGAAAAGATCACTGCCGCCGACGCCGAGGCCGCGCTCGGTCGGATCACCCCCATTGGCGACCTCGCCGCAATGGCGCCCTGCGAGCTCGTGATCGAGGCCGCGACCGAGCGGGAGGCAATCAAGCGCCAGATCTTCGAGACGGTGGGCAAGGCGCTGGGCGGCAACGCGATCCTTGCCAGCAACACCTCCTCCATTCCGATCACCCGGCTCGCCCAGGCGGCGCCCGATCCGGCGCGCTTCATGGGCGTGCATTTCTTCAATCCGGTGCCGGTGATGGGCCTGATCGAGCTGATCCGCGGCCTCGCCACCAGCGACGCGACCGTCGCTGCGGTGGAGGCGTTCGGCCAGTCGCTGGGCAAGCGGATCGTCCATGCCAACGACGCGCCGGGCTTCATCGTCAACCGCGTGCTGATGCCGATGCTCAACGAGGCGTGCTTCGCGCTGGGCGAAGGCGTGGCGACGATCCCGGACATCGATGCGGCCTGCCAGCTCGGCCTCAACCACCCGATGGGCCCGTTCACGCTGGCCGACTTCATCGGGCTGGATACCTGCCTGGAGATCACCCGCGTGCTGTTCGAAGGCACCGGCGACCCCAAGTTCCGCCCGGCGCCGCTGCTGGTGAAGTACGTCGAAGCGGGCTGGTATGGCCGCAAGACCAAGCGCGGCTTCTATGATTACACAGGTGCGGAGCCCGTGCCGACGCGGTGACCGCCGGACGGGAGTTACCGCGGGTCTTCCTCGGTCAACTACCGTCCACTCGGAATATGTCCCCCCCGGCGTCGAGGATGAAAAGCGTCGCGCCGGGCCCGGGAGTGATTGCGAGTGGACGGGTGAGCGATCCCACATCCGGCGCAAAGTCGGCGTCCCGGCGCTCGACCATCTCGGCGGTACCAGTCGTACCCGGGGCTAGTAGGTTCGCGTTGATTGTGAAAATCGCCCCGCCGGCATCGCCAAATACATATTGGCCGCGTAGCGACGCCACGCCGCTCGGCCCCATGCCGCCACCGATCACCGCCTGGCCGGTGCGCAGGCCCGTACTCCGATAATATTCCAGTACCGGGTCGGTGAGACCCGACGGTGGGTTGGCAATGGCGGCGCGCGTACCCTCCTTGAACGGCCAGCCGAAGTTGACGGCGGTTGCGCCGGTGGCGAAGAGGTTGATTTCCTCGGCAAGATCCTGCCCCCGATCGGCGATCAACAGGCTGTTGCCCAGCAGACTGCCGCCGTTCGGTCGGTGCAAGCCCTTCGCTACAGTGGAAACCAGGAAGAAGCGCGGGGCAGCACCTGCATAGGGATCTGGATTGGGGGTGATCCTGACCAGTTTGCCAAGCAGGGAGGCACCGTCTTGCGCACTCCCCGCGGGATCGCTGGTCCCCCCTGCGTCACCGGTGGCGGCAAGCAAGGTTCCGGCGGCATCAAAGCCGAGCCAGCCGCCCCCCGCATATTGGCTCGTCCAAGCTACGAATATCGGGCCGTAATTGTCCGGGACGATCGGCCCCGCCGGGTTGCGGAGGAAGCGATGGACGACAAGCGCGCCACTTTCCGACGCATACATCGCAAAGAAGGTCCCGCTAGTGGCATAATCCGGCGCAGCGGCAATGGCGACGACCCCCACCCCGCCGACATTCGCTATTCGCACCAGCAGCGACTTTTGTGCGGTCTGCGGGTTTACCTGGTAGACGGCGCCGGCTTTCTCCGCGACGAGCAATAGGCTCGCACTGATCGGAGCGATCGCTACCGGGTCGACAAAGCCGCTGGCCACGCGGCGGACGGCGATACCTTCCTTCGAATTGGTCACCGTGACCGCAAGCGCCAACGTGGTCGTTGCTTTGCCGTCGCTCGCGCCGATCTGCACCTCATAGACGTTATTGCGATCTGCATCGACGGGGAGATCGTAATTGGGGGGGGCGACGAACGACAGTTGACCGGCGCCGGAAATAGCGAAGCGGGCTGCATCGGCGCCGCCGGCAATGGAATAGGTGATCGGATCGCCTTCAGGATCACTCGCCGCTGCCTGATAGACGGCGCCGGTTACGTTCTCCACGACGCTGGTGGCGGTGCCTGAACTGAACGATGGCGGCCGCTGCGCCGGCGATGGTGCCGGCGTCGGTGTGGGTGTCGCATTCGAGCCGCCGCTACCGCTGCAGCCCGCCAGTAGCAGTGCAAAAAGAGCCGACGCGCCGATCGCCTGAAATGCTCGCATGTGATCCCCCCTTGAACGCGGCCGTTCTGGAGCGGCTTCCCGTTAAAGGTCAACACTGCGCTCGATGCTGTTACGATTTAGCGCCGTGATGCGGCATTGCCATATCCGAAAGGGCTATTCGGTCGCGAACATGTCGGACGCCTCAAGCGTCGGCGCTTGAGCGAGATCGCGTTTCCAGCGCTGCCACTACGATCGCATCCACCAGCGTCAGCAACGCCCCGGCCGCCAGCAGCGCCACCATCGCCGCAACCATCACTGGGGCCCGCTCGCCGCCGGCTGCCGTCAGCGTCGCCAAGCGCAGCGTCGGCACAAGCAACGCGACCCACACACCGCGGCGCAGCCAGCGCGCCGCCCAGCCTTGCCAGCCAGGCCCGCGGTTCCACTGAAGCAACGCCAGCCGCGCGGCGAACAGCGCCGTCACCAGCGCGCCCGCGTCGATCAGCGCGGCATTGGGCTCGGGGTTCACTCCGCCGCCTGCGCCGGCTCCGCGATCGCGGCTTCGATCTCCGCCGCCTTGGCCTCGACCAGCTGGACGATGTGATCGAGCATGTCGGCATCCTCGACCGTGTGGTCGGTCAGGCCCGACAGATAGACCATGTGCTTGCCGTTGCCGCCGCCGGTGAGGCCGATATCGGTTTCGCGCGCCTCGCCGGGGCCGTTGACCACGCAGCCGAGCACCGAGAGCGACAGCGGCGTGCGGATGTGCTGGAGCCGTTCCTCCAGCGCCTGCACGGTGCGGATCACGTCGAAGCCCTGGCGCGCGCAGCTGGGGCAGGAGACGACACGGACGCCGCGGTTGCGGATGCCGAGCGACTTGAGAATCTCGAAGCCGACGCGGATCTCTTCCTCGGGCTCGGCCGAGAGGCTGACGCGGATCGTGTCGCCGATCCCGAACCAGAGCAGCGAACCGATGCCGATCGCCGACTTGACCGTACCGCCGACAAAGCCGCCCGCCTCGGTGATGCCGAGGTGCAGCGGGCAGTCGACCGCGTCGGACAACTGCTGATAGGCGGCGACCGCGAGGAACACGTCGCTCGCCTTCACCGCAACCTTGAATTCGTGGAAGTCGCGGTCCTGCAGCAGCTTGATGTGATCGAGCGCGGATTCGACCAGCGCCTCCGGGCAGGGCTCGCCGTACTTTTCCAGCAGGTCCTTCTCGAGGCTGCCGGCGTTGACGCCGATGCGGATCGCGGCACCATTGGCCTTGGCGGCGTTGACCACCTCGTTCACGCGCTCCGCCGAACCGATATTGCCGGGGTTGATGCGCAGGCAGGCGGCGCCGGCATCGGCGGCTTCCAGCGCGCGCTTGTAGTGGAAATGGATGTCCGCGACGATCGGCACGCGGGCGGCGCGGACGATCTGCTTGAGCGCCGTCGTGCTTTCGACGTCGGGGCAGGACACGCGGATGATGTCCGCACCCGCTTCCTCGCAGCGGCGGATCTGGTCGATCGTCGCCTTCACGTCGGACGTCGCGGTGTTGGTCATCGTCTGCACCGTCACCGGGGCGTCGCCGCCAACGGGCACGTTGCCCACCATGATCTGACGGCTTTGCCGCCGGACGATATCGCGCCAGGGTCGTACGGACATGGGGCGCATATAGGCGCATCGGCGCGGCGGGGCTAGGGCGGAAGCTGTCCCTTGATTTCCAAAGCGTATCCTCCCCCGGCAGGGGGAGGTGGCAGGCCGAAGGCCTGACGGAGGGGGAGGATGCCAGAACCTCGCAGCCGTCGTGCTTCCTCCCCCTCCGACCCGCTGACGCGCGCCACCTCCCCCTGGCGGGGGAGGATACACTCGGGGGCAACCGCAGCTTGGACCCTCCGCCCGATCTGCTAGGGGGCGGCGCAAATCACATCCGCAGGAGCCCGTCGCCATGTCCACCGCCACCCCCACGCCCCGCTGGACGCTGATGATCCATGGCGGTGCCGGCAGCATGCGACGCGGCGAACTGCCGGCTGAGCAGGAAGCGGGCGCCGAGGCGGGGCTCAACGCCGCGCTCGATGCCGGTGCGGCGGTGCTGGACGCGGGTGGCTCGGCGGTCGAGGCGGTGCAGGCGGCGGTGCAGGTGCTGGAGGACGATCCCCATTTCAACGCCGGGCGCGGATCGGTGTTCACCTGGGAGGGCGGGCATACGCTCGATGCGGCGATCATGGATGGGCGCACCCGCGCCGCCGGCGCAGTGGCGGGGTCGACCACCACGCGGCACCCGGTCGCGCTCGCCCGCGCGGTGATGGAGAAGAGCCGCCACGTCCTGCTCGCGGGCGAGGGCGCGGACCAGTTCGCGCGCGAACAGGCGCTGGAGCAGGTCGACAACAGCTGGTTCGGTACCGAGGAGCGCCGCCAGCAACTCGAGTCGATGAAGGGCGACACCGCTCGCGGTGGCTTCGATGTCGACATGAAATACGGCACGGTGGGCGCGGTGGCGATGGACGCCGAGGGGCATGTCGCCGCCGCCACTTCCACCGGGGGGCTCACCGGCAAGCGCTGGGGCCGGGTGGGCGATTCGCCGCTGATCGGCGCGGGCACCTATGCCGATGATCGCGCCTGCGCGGTCTCCGCCACCGGATCGGGCGAGTTCTTCATCCGCGAGGGCGTCGCGCACGAGATCTGCGCGCGGATGCGGTTCAAGGGCGAGACGGCCAAGCAGGCGGCCGACGTGGTGATGGCCGATGTGAAGGCGATGGGCGGCGTCGGCGGGGTGATTCTGGTTGCACCCACCGGCGAGCTCGACTGGAGCTTCACCACGCCCGGCATGTATCGCGGCAAGGTCTCTGCCGAGGGCGCGCGCGTGGTGGCGATCTACGAGGACCGACGCGCCTGAACCCCCTTGCCTCGCGGAAATTCGCGAGCAACAATATTGCCCGATCCGCGCCGTTTCGCGTTCGCGAAGATCATCCAAAAGGGGCCGTCACTTCATGGTTCGTGCACTCTCGTTCGCCAGCCTGTTGCTGGCTACCACCGCGCCTGCGTTCGCGCAGAATTCGATGCCGCAGCCGGTGCCGATCGTCGACACCATCCCGGCGGCGCGCGACGTGGCCTATCCCGGCACGCTCAAGATCGACGTGGACGCGACCGATACGCTGCGCGGCATCTTCCGGGTGCGCGAGACGATCCCCGTCGCCAAGGCAGGCCGGCTGACGCTGCTGTTCCCCGAATGGCTGCCGGGCAAGCACGGCCCCCGCGGCGAGATCGAGAAGCTGGCCGGCCTGCAGATCAAGGCGAACGGCAAGCGCATCCCCTGGACGCGCGACACCGTCGACGTGTTCGCCTTCCATGTCGACGTGCCGACCGGCGCCAAGACGGTCGAGGCCGAGTTCCAGTTCGTCTCCGCGACCGACGGCAACCAGGGCCGCATCGTGATGACGCCCGAGATGATGAGCGTGCAGTTCAACTCGCTCAGCCTCTATCCGGCGGGCTATTTCACCCGGCGCATCCCGATCCAGGCGACGGTGAAATATCCCGAGGGCTGGACCGCCGCCGGCGCGGTGCCCGCCAAGGTGACCGGCTCGACCTATGCCTATGAAACCACCAGCTACGAGATCCTGATGGACTCGCCGGTGATCGCCGGCCGCTATTATCGCAAGTTCCCGCTGAGCGAGCGCGTGACGCTCGACGTGGTGGCGGACAGCGCCGACGAGCTGGAGGCCAAGCCCGAGCAGATCGAGGCGCACAAGCGGCTGGTCGAGCAGGCGGTGAAGACCTTCGGCGCCCAGCATTACGACCACTATCACTTCCTCCTGTCGATCAGCGACAAGATGGGCGGGATCGGCCTCGAGCATCACCGCAGCTCGGAAGACGGCGTGGGGCCCGGCTATTTCACGAAGTGGGCCGAGCAGGCGGGCGCACGCAACCTGCTGCCGCACGAATATACCCATAGCTGGGACGGCAAGTATCGCCGCGGCGCCGAGCTGTGGACGCCCGATTTCCGCATGCCGATGCGCGACCAGTCGCTGTGGGTGTATGAAGGCCAGACCCAGTTCTGGGGCTATGTGTTCCAGGCGCGTTCGGGCCTCGTCTCCAAGGAAGAGACGCTGGAAGGCTATGCCAACATCATGGCCAGCCTCGACAACCGCGCCGGCCGCCAGTGGCGCCCGATGATCGACACCACCAACGATCCGATCATCACCGCCCGCGCGCCCAAGGGCTGGACCAGCTGGCAGCGCAGCGAGGATTATTACAACGAGGGCCTGCTGGTGTGGATGGAGGTCGATTCGGTCCTCCGCGAACAGAGCAAGGGCACCAAGTCGATCGACGATTTCGCGCGCGCCTTCTTCGGCGGCCGCGACGGCGATTATGGCGAGGTGACCTACACCTTCGACGACGTGGTCAAGACGCTGGAGGGCATCCAGCCCTATGACTGGCGCAAGCTGCTCACCGCGCGCCTGCACGACGTTTCCGAGCGCGCGCCGCTCAAGGGCTTCGAGCGCAACGGCTACAAGCTCGTCTATACCGACGTGCCGAACAAGATGAGCCGTCCGGGTACCGCCGACCTCAGCTATTCGCTGGGCCTCGCGGTCGGCAAGAAGGGCATCGCCGGCGTGATGTGGGACGGCCCCGCGTTCAAGGCGGGCATCACCGTCGCCGACGAGATCGTCGCGGTGAACGGCCGCGCCTATGCCGTCGACGCGCTGATCGAGGCGGTGAAGAACGCCAAGGGCACCAAGGCGCCGATTCGGTTGACGCTAAAACGGGACGATAGTTACCGAGAGGTTAGCATCGACTATCATGACGGGCTGCGCTATCCGCATCTGGTCAAGTCGGTCGAAGGAGAGGCTGGCCTAGACAAGCTGCTGCAAGCCCGCTGAGACGGGCGGAGCCGCCAACCAAGGTTTAGAGAAACATGCGCATCGATCTGATTCCCATTGGCGATGATCCGCCGAACAACCTCAACGTCATCATCGAAGTGCCGGTCGGCGGCGAGCCGGTGAAGTATGAGTTCGACAAGGCGAGCGGCGCGCTGTTCGTCGATCGTATCCTGCACACGCCGATGCGCTATCCGGCGAACTATGGCTTCGTGCCGCACACGCTGTCGCCCGATGGCGATCCGCTCGACGCGCTCGTCATCGCCCGCTCGCCCTTCGTGCCGGGCTGCGTGGTGCGTGCGCGCCCGATCGCGGTGCTGAAGCTGGAAGACGAAGCCGGCGGCGACGAGAAGCTGGTCTGCGTGCCGGTCGACAGCACCTTCCCATACTATGCGGACGTGGGCGAGCGCACCGACCTGCCGACGATCGTGCTCCAGCAGATCGAGCATTTCTTCACCCACTATAAGGACCTCGAGTCCGAGAAGTGGGTGCGGATCGGCAATTGGGGCGACGCTGCCGAAGCGCGCCGCATCGTGCTCGAGGCGATCGAAGCCGCCAAGAAGGCCAAGGCAGCCTGAGCCAGCAAGTGCGGCGGCGCGGGGCGCGACCCCGAGGGGTCGGCAACGTCCTCGCGCCGCCGCGCTTCCTCGCATTCGCCGCGACCACGATCGCGGCAGGCTTGTTCCTGGTGCCGCATTTCGGCATCCGCGCGGGCGCGATGCTCGCCTTCGACATCGGCGCGGCGCTGTTCTTGGCGCTGTGCATTCCGATGCTTCGGCACCAGTCCGATGCGATGCGGCGATCGGCCTGCAACAACGATGCGAACCGGCTGGTGCTGCTCGGCATTACCGGCGCCGTCACCGTCATCATCCTGATCGCGATCGCCAGCGAGCTGATGGAGCGCAAGGCGCCCCAGCCCGCGCAGCTCGTGCTGATCCTCGGCACGCTGGCACTGAGTTGGACGTTCAGCAACGCCGTCTACGCGCTCCACTACGCCCATCTGTTCTACAGCGAGGCGCCGGGCGGGCGCGACAAGGGCGGGCTCGATTTCCCCAAGACGCCCGAGCCCAATTACTGGGACTTCATCTACTTCGCCTTCTGCCTGGGCATGACCTTCCAGACCAGCGACGTCTCGGTCGAGACGCGCCAGCTGCGCCGGGTGGTGACGCTGCACTGCCTGGCGGCCTTCGTGTTCAACCTGGGCGTGGTGGCCTTCACGATCAACGTTCTCGGCGGTAGTTGAGGCGGCCGGGCGCCCGCCCGAAGCCAGCCTGCCGGAGAAGCCATGTTCCGTGTCGCTACCCTCGCGCTTGCCGTGCTGCTCGCGCCTGTTGCCGCTTCCGCCCAGACCAACGACAAGTTTGTCGTCGCCAGCCTGACCGAGGGCGTGTGGATGAAGGGCGACCTGCACGTCCATTCCCGCCACAGCAAGGATTCGACCAATCACAGCGAGGCGCGGATCATTGCCGACGCGGAGCGTGCCGGCTTCGACTTCCTGCTGATCAGCGACCACGACAACCATGTGAACGGCGACACCGCCCACCACACGTGGAGCGACCCGGAATTCCATTCGGACAAGCTGCTGCTGCTCTACGGCGCGGAATGGACCACGGTGCGCGGCCATGCGGTGATCCTGTCGGCCAAGCCCTATGACCACCAGACGCTGTTCGACATCCGCGATGCCCGCGACGTGCAGGTGCAGAAGGTGAAGGACGGCCTCGGCGTCCACCTCTCCGCCAACCACCCGACCAACAAGGATCATTTCGGTTATTCCTACGATCTGGTCGATTCGATCGAGGTGTGGAACACCGTCCGCTGGGCGCCGAACAAGACCAACCTGATGGTGTGGGACGACATGCTCAGCTCCGGCCGCAAGATCGGCGCGCGGGGCGGCAGCGATTCGCACCACGGCACGGTGCCGGGCAGCGATGCGGCGCAGGCGATCGAGGCGACCGCCAACAATGTCGGCACGCCGACCACCTGGGTGTTCGCACCCGCCCGCACCCGTGAAGCGGTGATCGCCGCGATCGGCCGCGGGCGTGCCTCGATCAGCGCCAATCCCTATGCGCCGCGGGTGGAGCTCACCGCCGACGTGAATGGCGACGGCAGGGCGGACATGCTGATGGGCGACAATGCCAAGGCGCCCGCCGGGCCGGTGCGCTTCACCGTTCGGCTGGCGGGCAAGCGCGAGGACGGCGCCTATCACGTCCGCGTGGTGAAGAATGGCGAGGTGTTCGCGATGCTCGACATCGGTGCCGACGGCAGTGTCGGTTTCACCGACATACCCGATGCGCGGGGCCGCAGCTATTACCGCGTCGAGGTGGAAGGGCCGCAGACGCCCTATCCGGGGGTGGAGAACTTCACCAAGATCGCCGGGCCGATGGTGGCGATCTCCAACCCGATTTTCTTCAACTTCGATCCGGCGTTCTGAGCGTCGCTATTCCCCCTGGCGGGGGTGCGAGCACTCGCGTTCGGTAGTAGCGTGTCGGCATGAAAAAAGGCCCGCCTCCTCCTCGGAAGCGGGCCTTTTCGGTGCCAGTTGGCCGTCGCCTCAGGCGGCGGGTGCCTCGGCCTCGTCGCTCTTCACGGCGCGGCGGCGGCGGGGCTTCTTCGGTGCTTCCTCGTCCTCGGCCGGTGCGGCATCGGCACCGATCGCGGGCGGAAGGATGGCGACATCGATGCCGTGCGACGCTTCTGCCTCGACCGGCGCTTCGCGACGCGGGCGGCCACGGCGGCGGGGTGCCTCGGCGACGTCCTCGCTCACCGGCGCTTCGATCGGTGCGCTGGGCTGAACCGGCGCGGCCTCGGCGACATTGCCGTTGGCCTGGCCGTTCGCGGTGCCATTGCTGCGCTCGCGACGATCCTCGCGATAGCTGCGCGGCTCGCGTTCGGCGCGGGGCTCGCGGGCTTCGCGCTCACCACGGGGTTCGCGGTCGCCACGGGCTTCGCGCGGTTCACGTTCGGCACGCTGCTCGCGGTCGCCGCGCGGTTCACGCGCTTCGCGCTCGTAGCGGGGTTCGCGCTCGCGACGGGGCTGCTGCTGCTGGCGGGGGGCGTCGCCCTCGTCCTCGCGGCCGGCTTCGCCTTCCATCTCGAACTCTTCCTCGTCGCCGTCGAATTCCTCGCGCTGGCGGCGCTGCTGGTTCTGCTCTTCGAAGCGCGAGCGGTTCTCGTTCAATACGCGGAAATAATGATCGGCGAACTGCAGGTAATATTCGGCGTTGACCCGATCGCCCTGCATCTGGGCGTCGCGCGCCAGGTTCTTGTATTTCTCAAGCAACTGCGCGGCGTTGCCACGGGCACGGTTATCGATGCGACTGCCATTGCCCTGATTGTTCGAGCTTCCGCCCTGGCGCTGTTGCTGGCCGCCCCGGCCGCGACGGCGGCCGGCCTGACGATTGTTGATCAAGGTCTTTGTGTCCTGTCTTTACAAAGCCGTACGTCGATCCATCGAGGTTCCGGATGCAGGGTTACGTTCGCGGGAGGTGCCGGGGTATCCCAGCGCCTACCGCTTGCCATGGCCGCCGGACTGCAGCGGCACACATGACCATGGAGTCGGGCCTCAGCCCTTTGTCTCAACAACTTGGTTGAAGGTGCCTCGCCCCGGCCTTCTTCTAGCCGCTGGCGTACCAATCTCCAAGCAGAAATATGTGACGTTTGCGCGTAGTTTCAAGTCAGCCGGACCACGCGCGGCCGTCCACCCATGTCCTTATAGACGCTTGAAGACAGGCCGTGTTCCTGGCCGAGCAAAGAAACTGCTTGCGCCTGCGTCCATCCGATTTCGAGCAATGCCACCCCGCCGGGCGCAAGCAGGGCAGGGAGGGCGGGGACGATGCGACGATAGTCGTCGAGCCCGTCGGCACCGGCGAACAGCGCCTCCGCCGGTTCATGGTCGCGCACCTGCGGGGGCAGGCTTTCGTCTGTCCCGATATAGGGCGGATTGGCGAGAATGAGGTCGAAATGGCCCTCGATGCCCGCGGTCCAGTCTCCGTGGCGGAATGCGGCGCGGTCCGTCATGCCGAGGGCCTCCGCATTGCGGCGGGCATAGCCGAGTGCTGTCTCCGAGGCGTCGACACCCAGCCCCTGCGCCTGCGGCCATTCGGCGAGCGCGGCGAGCAGCAGCGTGCCGGGCCCGGTGCCGAGATCGAGAATGCGCGACGGCGCGCGGTCGCCGAACCAGGCGAGCGCGGTCTCGATCAGCGTCTCGCTGTCGGGGCGCGGGATCAGCACGCCGGGGCCGACCGCGAGGTCGATCGTCCAGAAGGCGCGGGTGCCGGTGATATAGGCGATCGGCTCCTGGGTCAGGCGGCGGGCGAGGAGCGCGGCGAAGGCCTCGGGCGCGGCGTCGTCCAGCCGGCCGAGCAGCAGCCTGTCGCGGGTGGTGCCGAGGGCGTGCGCCATCAGCAGCTCGGCGTCGAGGCGCGGGGTGTCGGAGACGGGTTCCAGCTGGCGGGCGGCATCCGCGAGAGCGGCGCGAACGCTCACGGCTTGGCACACCGAAATTCCTCCCCGGTACGGGGAGGGGGACCATTCGCAGCGCGAATGGTGGAGGGGCCGCCGCGACAGCGGCGGGGTTCCCGCGGGTGGAGAGCGTACCGCGCCTGCGGCGCGGCCCCTCCACCACGCGGCTGCGCCGCGCGGTCCCCCTCCCCGTACCGGGGAGGAGTTTCAGCCATCCAGCTGCGCAAGCCGGTCGGCCTCGTCCTGCGCGACCAGTGCGCCGACCAGTTCGTCGAGCTCGCCCTCCAGGATCTCGGGCAGGCGGTGCAGCGTCAGGTTGATCCGGTGATCGGTCACCCGCCCTTGCGGGAAATTATACGTCCGGATCCGCTCCGAGCGGTCGCCCGAGCCCACCATCGAGCGCCGCGCACCGACGCGTTCCGCCGCCAGCCGCTCGCGCTCGGCTTCGTACAGGCGGGTGCGCAGCACCTTCATCGCCTTGGCCTTGTTCTTGTGCTGCGAGCGCTCGTCCTGCTGGATCACCACGATGCCGGTGGGAAGGTGGGTGATCCGCACCGCGCTGTCGGTGGTGTTGACGCCCTGGCCGCCGGGGCCGGAGGCGCGGTAGATGTCGATGCGCAGATCCTTGTCGTCGATCTGCACATCGGCCTCTTCCGCCTCGGGCAGCACCGCGACGGTGGCCGCCGAGGTGTGGATGCGCCCGCCCGCCTCGGTGGCGGGGACGCGCTGCACCCGATGCACGCCGCTCTCGAACTTGAGCTTGGCGAACACGCCGGTGCCGGTGATGCCGATCACCACTTCCTTGTAGCCGCCCGCCTCGGAGGTGCTGGCCGAGATCAGCTCGGTGCGCCAGCCCACGCGATCGGCATAGCGCTGGTACATGCGCAGCAGATCGCCCGCGAACAGCGCCGCCTCGTCGCCGCCCACGCCGGCGCGGATTTCGAGCAGCGCCGGGCGCTCATCGGCCGAATCGCGCGGGAGCAGCGCGAGCGCGAGCTTGCGCTCGGCATCGGCGAGGGTGGCCTCGTTGGCGCGGAGTTCCTCCACCGCCATCGCGCGCAGCTCGTCATCGGCGTCCTGCGTCATCTGCTGGAGCGACTGCCCCTCGGCGCGCAGCTGCCGGACCTTGCCCGCCGCGACCGCAACCGGTTCGACCTCGGCATATTCCTTCGAGACCTGGACGAAGCGATCGCCCCCGAGCTCGCCAGACGCCATCAGCGCCTGCAACTCGTCGCGCCGCGCCTCGATCGCCGCGATGCGGTCCGGCGGGATGCGGGTCATTCGGCCTCAGGCGGCAAAGCATTGCCGACGATCGAGAAACCCTCGCTCGTCGCGTTGTGGATTTGCTCGGCGTCCGCACCCAGCTTCGCCGCAAAGATGAGCGTACGCATGAAACGGTCGAGCTGAGCCATTGGCACCGCCTGCTGATCGCCCGTAGCTAGCGTTTTCACGACGACCTCGTTGCGGTCCAATTCATCGTCGCCAACGATCAAGGCAAAGCTTGCGCCAGACTTGCTCGCAAGCGTCATGCGACGCTTGGTGTTCCCGCGGAACGCGCAATCGGCGGAGATGGAATAGGTGCGCAGATCTCGTAGCAGCGTCGGAGCCGCCGCGAGCGCGCGCTCGCCGACTGGGATCACCACGACATCCGGCGCGTCTGCCTTCGGCTCCGCCAGCATCATCGCCAGCCGCTCGACACCTGCCGCCCAGCCCACGCCCGCGGTCTCGGGGCCGCCGAGCGAGCCGATCAGCCCGTCATAGCGGCCGCCGGCCAGCACCGTGCCCTGAGCGCCCAGCCGATCGGTGACGAACTCGAACGCGGTGTGGCGGTAGTAATCCAGCCCGCGCACCAGCCGCGCATTGCGCGTCCAGGCGACGCCCGCCGCATCGAGCCCGTCGGTCACCGCCTTGAAGAAGGCGGCGGCCTCGTCGGTCAGATAGGCGTCGATGTCCGGCGCGCTGTCGGCGATCGGACGGTCGCGCGGGTCCTTCGAATCGAGGATGCGCAGCGGGTTCTTCTCGAGCCGCGCCAGGCTGTCCTCGGACAATTCGCCCTTGTGCGCCTCGAAGTGCGCGACCAGCGCGGTGCGCCAGGCGTCGCGCGTCGCCGCGTCGCCCAGCGTGTTGAGCTGCAGCGTCACGCCTTCGGCGATGCCGAGCTCCTTGAGCAGCTGGTCGGCGAGCACCAGCAGCTCGACATCGGCGGCGGGTTCCGGCGCGCCGAGGATCTCGGCGTCGATCTGGTGGAACTGGCGGTAGCGGCCCTTTTGCGGGCGCTCGTAGCGGAACACCGGGCCCGAGGTCGCGACCTTCAGCGGCGCGAACTGCTGCCAGCCCTCGCTGATATAGGCGCGGGCGATGCCGGCGGTGAATTCGGGGCGCAGCGTGATCGAATCGCCGCCGCGGTCCTCGAAGGTGTACATCTCCTTGGAGACGACGTCCGAGGTCTCGCCCATCGAGCGGGCGAACACGCCGGTCGCCTCGAAGATCGGGATCTCGAGCCGCTGGAAGCAATAGAGCTTGCGCACCCGATCGAACGTTTCGAGCACCGCGGCGAACCGCCGCTGGTCTTCGCCGAAAATGTCCTGGGTGCCCCGGATGCGCTGGGGGGTCTGGATACGTGCCATTTGGGCGCGGCTATTAGGCCGGTTTCCGGTCCGCCGCAATGCAGGCGAGGGGAAGGCCTGTGTTGAAGCACGCGCGCGGCGGGACTAGGGCGCGCAGCATGAGTCGTATCCTGTGTATCCTCGCCGCGTTGCTCGGCTTCGGCGCCGCTTCGCCCGCTTCCGCCTATTGGGAATATGGCCACGAGACGGTGGGCGCGATCGCCTATCGCAACGTGACGCCCGCGGTGCGCGCCAAGATCGATGCGCTGCTCAGGCGCCAGGCGCTGCTCGAAACGCCGACCTGCCCGGCCAACACCATCGAGCAGGCGGCGGTGTGGGCAGACTGCGTCAAGACGCTGGGGCCGCGCTTCAGCTACGCCTATTCGTGGCACTATCAGAATATCGACATCTGCAAGCCCTTCGACCTCAAGCCGCCCTGCCGCGACGGCAATTGCGTCTCGGCGCAGATCGAGCGCGACGTGAAGCTGCTCAAGGACCGCAAGGTGCCGGTGCGCGAGCGGGTGATGGCGCTGGTGTTCCTCGTCCATTTCGTCGGCGACCTGCACCAGCCGCTCCATGCGGGCGATCACAGCGATCTCGGCGGCAACAAGGTGAAGACCAATTACGGTGCCTTCGCCGGCGCCAAGCTGAACCTCCATTCGGTGTGGGACGGCTATCTGGCCGAGCGCGCGATCTCGCAGCCGCCGTCGCCGGTGCGGGTCTACAGCGCGGCCGAGCGAAACGCGACGTGGGGCGGCAATGTCGAGGACTGGAGCCGGGAGAGCTGGCAGGTCGCGCGCGACGTGGTCTATCCGAGCGCGGCGGGCGAGGCGGTGTGCACGCCCGGCGATCATCCCGCGCATCTCGACGAGGCGACGCTGGCCAAGCTGGTGCCGGTCGCCCGCGAACAGGTGGTGCGCGGCGGGCTGCGGCTGGCCAAGCTGCTCGACGAGGCGCTGGGCTGACGTTTCGCTCCTTCGGGCGGGCTGCTATATCCCGTCCATGAAGAAGGAAACGCATGTGCTGGAGAGGCCGCCCGAGGGCGCGGCGGCGGACTGGACGATCCCGCAGGACTGGGCCGCCTACACCGCGGAGGAACACGCCACCTGGGACAAGCTGTTCGCGCGGCAAGCGAAACTGCTGCCGGGACGCGCCTCCTCGGCCTATCTCAAGGGGCTGGAGGCGCTGCGGCTCTCCGACTCGGGCATCCCCAATTTCGAGGAACTGTCCGAGCGGCTCATGAAACTGACCGGCTGGCAGGTGGTCGCGGTGCCGGGGCTGGTGCCGGACGACGTGTTCTTCGATCACATGGCGAACCGCCGCTTCGTCGCGGGCAATTTCATCCGCCAGCCGGACCAGCTCGACTATATCCAGGAGCCCGACGTGTTCCACGACGTGTTCGGCCATGTGCCGATGCTCGCGGACCCGGTGTTCGCCGATTATCTGGAGGCCTATGGCCGCGGCGGCATGCGCGCGCTGGAATTGGGCGCGCTCAAGCAGCTCGGGCGGCTCTACTGGTACACCGTGGAATTCGGGCTGATCGAGGAGGCCGAGGGTCTGCGCATCTATGGTTCGGGCATCGTGTCGAGCTCGGCCGAGAGCATTTTCGCGCTCGACAGCAACAGCCCCAACCGCATCCGCTTCGACATGAAGCGGGTGATGCGGACGGAATATCGAATCGACGATTTCCAGCAGAATTATTTCGTCATCCCCAGCTTCGAGGCGCTGCTGCGCGAAACGGTGGAGACCGATTTCGCGCCGCTCTATGCCGAGATCCTGGCGCAGCCGGACATCCCGATCGCTGCGATACTGCAGGGGGACGAGGTGGTTACCCGGGGAACGCAGGAATACGCGAACCGAAAGGGCTGAAGGGCAAGCGTTTGAAGGGGCTCGCAATCCGCGAGCCCGCCCGCTACCCGACCCCCATGTCCCGTTCGCCCCGTCTTGCCTTTCTCGTCGCCGCACTCGGGATCGCCAATTACTCGGTGATGGACGCGGTGATGAAGGGCATGTCGATCGCGCACGGCGCCTATAGCGCGGTGCTGTGGCGCTCGGTCGGCGCGATCGTGCTGCTCGGGCCGATCTTCCTGCTGCGGCGGACGCCCTGGCCGGGCCGCCGGGCGCTCAAGCTGCACTTCGCGCGCGGCGTACTCGCCGGCAGTTCGGTGGTGCTGTTCTTCTGGGGGCTTGCCCGCGTCACCATGGCGCAGGGGATCGCGCTGACCTTCCTCGCGCCGCTGATCGCGATGTTCCTCGCCGCCGCCTTTCTCGGCGAGCGGATCCGCCGCGCGGCGATCGGCGGCTCGCTCGTCGCCAGCCTGGGCGTGCTGACCATCGCCGCGGGCCAGGCGCAGGCGCATGCCTCGACCGATGTGGTCCTCGGCTCGATCGCGGTGTTCGCCGCCTCGATCCTCTATGCCGGCAGCTTGATCCTGCTGCGGCAACAGGCGCAGATCGCCGACCCGATCGAAGTCGCGCTGTTCACCAGCCTCGTCCTTGCGCTGGTCATGCTGCCGGGCGCCCCCTGGTTCTCGGCCATGCCTTCGGTGAGCCTGTGGCCCTGGATCCTCGGCGCGGCGCTGGTCGGCTCGATCTCCGCCGTGCTGCTCGCCTGGGCCTATGGCCATGCCGAGGCGCAGGTGCTGGCACCGGTCGAATATACCGCCTTCGTCTGGGCGGCATTGCTCGGCTATGTCGTGTTCGACGAGCGCGTCTCGGCCTGGACGGTCGCGGGCGCGCTGCTCATCATCCTCGGGTGCCTCGCCGCGATCCGCGGCCGCGTCGCCCCCGCTCCCCAGACCGAGGCCGCCGCATGACCCAGATCCGCTTCGCCACCCCCGCCGACGTGCCCCAGATCCTCGCCTTCGTCCGAGAACTGGCCGAATTCGAGCGCGAGCCCGACGCCGTCCTCGCGACCGAGCCGATGCTGGAAGCCGCGCTGTTCGGCCCGCGCCCGGCTGCCGAGGCGGTGATCGCGGAAGGTGCGGACGGCACCCCGCTCGGCTTCGCATTATTCTTCCAGAACTTCTCCACCTGGACCGGGCTTCCGGGCCTGTATCTGGAAGACCTGTACGTCACCCCCGCCGCGCGCGGCGCCGGCGTCGGCAAGGCGCTTCTGCGCCATTTGGCCGATATCGCCGTCACGCGCGGCTATGCCAGGTTCGAATGGTCGGTGCTCGACTGGAACCAGCCGGCGATCGATTTCTACCGCGCGATGGGGGCCACAGGCATGGACGAATGGACGGTGCAGCGGGTGACCGGCGACGCGCTCGCCAAGCTGGCCGGGCGCTGATGGGCTGGATCTACCTGCTGCTCGGCGGATTCTGCGAAGTGGGCTTCACCACCTGCATGCGCTTCACCGACGGCTTCCGGAACATCCCCTGGACGCTGGCCTTCCTCGCCTTCATCGCGGTGTCGATGGCGCTGCTGGAGATGGCCTCGCGCACCGTGCCGCTGGGCACCGCTTATGCGGTGTGGGGCGGGATCGGCGCGCTCGGCACGGTGATCGTCGGCATGCTATGGTTCGGCGAGCCGGTGAGCGCGGTGCGCATCCTGCTGATCCTCGGGCTGGTCGGCTGCATCGCCGGCCTGCGGCTGGCGGGCGGGGGGCACTAAGACCCCGAAGGGCTAGGCAGGCCCGTTCTTGTCTGACAAGATCGGCGGCAAGACCGTCGCGTCAGGGGAGAGAATGTCCGTGAAAGTCAAGTCGCTTCTGCTGCTGGGGGCAGCGCTTGCCGCGAGCATTGCGCCGAGTTTTATCGTGCAGGCCGCGCCGCTCCAGGCCGCCGCTGCCGAAGGCGCAACACTGCTCGCGCAGAACCCGACCGGGGCCAGCTTCCGCACTGGGCAGGGTTTGCTCGCGCTCACGATATGGGGCGACCGTATCCTCCGCGTGACGATGCTCCGCGAAGGCGCCGAGCGCACGCCCGATTTCGCGCTGGTCGGCCAGCCGGCCAAAGTGGCGTGGACGCTCGACCAGCAGCCCGACCGCTATCTGCTTGCCACACCGGCGATGCGGATCAGCGTCGATCGCAAGACCGGCGCGGTGGCGCTGCTCGGCGCCGACGACAAGCCACTGGTCGGCGAGACCGATCTTTACCGCCGCCGGTTGGGCGGTGCCCCCGATGCCGATGGCGCGGTGCGGATGGTCTTCGCCGCACCCGAGGGCCGCGCGGTCTACGGCCTCGGCCAGCACCAGGCCGGGCTGCTCGACTATCGCGGCAATATCGTCCGGCTGCAGCAGGCGAACACCGATGTCGGGGTGCCTGTACTGGTCTCGCCCGCCGGCTTCGGGCTGTTCTGGAACAATGCCTCGGTGACCGAAGTCGCGGTCGATACCCCGCAGGCGGGCAACCGCATCTTCTTCCGCTCGCAGGCGGGCGAGGGCATCGACTATTTCCTCTTCGCCGGGCCCGATGTCGACCAGGTGATCGGCGCCTATCGCCAGCTCACCGGCGCCGCGTCGCTGCTGCCGCGCTGGGCCTGGGGGCTGTGGCAGTCGAAGGAGCGCTATGGATCGCAGGCCGAACTGCTGGGGGTGGCGGCCGAATATCGCCGTCTCGGCATTCCGCTCGATGCGGTGGTGCAGGACTGGCAATACTGGCCGGAGGGGCGCTGGGGCAGCCACGAGATGGACCCCGCGCGCTATCCCGATCCCAAGGCGATGCTCAATACGCTGCACCGGCAGCACCTGCACAGCATCGTCTCGGTCTGGCCGCGGCTCGACGTGGGGCTGGAGAACACCAAGGCGCTCGACGCGATCGGTGGTCTCTACCCCACGACCTACCCGAACGTGTATCCGGCGGGCGAAGGCCGCTGGTACGATGCGTTTTCGCCAAAGGCGCGCGCGCTCTACTGGAAGCAGATCTCCGACCGGTTGGGGAAGGCCGGGTTCGACGGCTATTGGCTCGACGGCAGCGAGGCCGAGCTGGGCGGCCATTGGGGTGAGATGGCCGACGTCAACACCGCGGCCGGGCCGGGCGCGCTGCTGTTCAACGCCTATCCGCTGCTGCACACCACCGCGGTGCACGACGGCATGGCCGCGGACTATGCCGCCAAGCGCCCGCTGCTGCTCACCCGCTCGGCCTGGGCGGGGCAGCAGCGCAACGGCGCCTTCACCTGGTCGGGCGACGTCAGCGGGCGGTGGGACGTGTTCGCCAAGCAGATCCCGGCGGGCGTCAATTTCTCGATGACCGGCAATCCCTTCTGGTCGGCGGATATCGGCGGCTTCTTCGGCGGCAGCCCCAAGGACCCCGCCTATCAGGAGCTGTTCACCCGCTGGCTGCAGTTCGCCGTGTTCAACCCGATGTTCCGCATCCACGGCACCGGCGAGGGCAAGGAAGTCTACAGCTTCCCCGAAAGCGTGAGGGCGCCGCTGCTCGACGCGGTGGCGCTGCGCTATCGGCTGCTGCCGTTCCTTTATGCGCAGAGCTGGCAGGTCGCCGATCGCGGGGCCTCGTTCCTCTATCCGGTGGGGATGGTATTCCCCGAGGACCGCGCCGCGCAGGACCTGCGCGACCAATATCTGTTCGGGCGCAACCTGCTGGTCAGCCCGGTGATCGAGCCCGGCGCCACCTCGCGTTCGGTGTATCTCCCGGCCGGCACCGAATGGACGGATTTCTGGACCGGCGCCCGGCACCAGGGCGGCGCGAAGCTCCAGGTCGCCGCGCCGATCGGGCAGATCCCGGTACAGGTGGCCGCGGGGACGATCCTGCCGCTGGGATCGCCGGTGCAATATGCCGACCAGTCCCCCGATCGCCCGATCGAGCTGCGCCTCTATCGCGGCGCCGATGGCCGCTTCACCCTCTATGACGATGCCGGCGACGGGCAGGGCTGGCGCCGCGGCGAGCGTGCGACGATCGACCTGACGCTGGATGACAAGGCAGGGACGCTGACGATCGGCGCGCGGCAGGGGCGCTATCCCGGCATGGCGAAGACGCGGCGGTTCCGGGTGGTGACGGTGGCGCCGGGCGTCGGCATGGGGCTCGTCGAGGCGGCGGGGCGCGAGGTGGTGTATGACGGGCGGCGCGTGGTGGTGACGCTGTAGGGCGCGCCGGGGAGAGCGATCCCCCCAAAAAAAGACCTCGTCATCCCGGCGGAAGCCGGGATCCATTCGCGCTGATGTGGCGGTTCTTTCCCCCAGCGCACAGGGCAATGGATCCCGGCTTCCGCCGGGATGACGATCGACTTGGAGGTTCCAGTGCGCCTCCCCCTGGCGGGGGAGGAGACACTAGCGGCCGTTCCTCGATCTGCTACGATCCCCGCAACCAAGGGGGAGGATCTGCGATGCGGCGTGTGGTGTGGCTCTTGGCGGCGGCATGGCCGGCGCTTGCGCAGGCCCAGCAGCTGCCCGCGCCGGACAAGACCGCGCAGGGCGATCTCGCCATCACCATCTACCAGAACGGCCAGGCATTGGTGCAGGACGCCCGCACCCTCGCGCTCGAGGCCGGCCGCACCCGGCAGGAATTCGCCGACGTCTCCGCCAAGATCCGACCGGAGACGGTGACGCTCGCCGGCCCCGGCATCGGCATCGTCGAGCAGAATTTCGATTACGACCTGCTCACCCCCTACAAGCTGATGGAAAAGGCGGTCGGATCGGTGGTGACGATCGTCCGCACCAACCCCGCGACCGGCGCCGAGACGCGCGAGCAGGCGCGGATCCTCTCGGCCAATGGCGGAATCGTGCTCCAGATCGGTCCGCGCATCGAGGTGCTGCGCGACGACGGGCTGCCGGTCCGCGTGATCTTCGACAAGGTGCCCGAGAATCTCCGCGCCCGGCCAACGCTTTCGGTCACGCTGCAGGTGGCGAGCGGCGGCCGGGTGCCCGCGACGCTCAGCTATCTCACGCCCGGCCTGGGCTGGACCAGCGACTATGTGATGCTGTTCGACGAGGCGAAGAGCGCGATCGACGTGCAGGGCTGGATCACGCTGACCAACGATACCGGCACCTCCTACCAGAATGCCGCGGTGACGCTGGTTGCCGGCGCGCCCAGTGGTGCGAAGGCTTTCGGCCGGCTGGGTGGAGAGGACGCGACCATCGACACGCCCGGCACCGAAACCGGTCCGCGCGAGCGGCTGGGCGACTATATCTTCTACCCGCTCGCCCAGCGCACCACGATCGCCAACGCCCAGCAGAAGCAGGTCAGCTTTCTCGACGTGAAGGCCGCGCCCGCGCGCAAGACCTATGAATGGGTCAATGGCTGGCTGGGCGCGGACACCGATCCGCGCAGCGCCTCCTCGGTGCTCAAATTCTCGACCTCCAAGAATGGCGGCCTGGGCGACCAGCTGCCGAGCGGCACGATCCGCGTCTATATGCGCGACCGCAAGGGCGAGCCGCAGTTCATCGGCGAGAGCCGGGTCGATGCCGCGCCGATGGGCTCGGCGATGTCGATCCACACCGGCGAGGCGTTCGACGTGAAGGGCGCGGCGGTGGTGGTCGAGCGCAAGAAGCTCTCCGCCCGGCGCTGGAAGACCACCATGCGCTACGACTTCACCAACGCCCGCGCCGAGCCGGTCACCGTCGATCTCGCCCAGACCGGGCTGTGGGGCGACGTTCGCGTCACCGACCAGACCCTCGCGGGCGAGCGCGTCTCCGCCGATCGGATGGAGTGGAAGGTGCCGGTGCCGGCCAATGGCAAGGCATCGGTGACCATGGTGTTCGACAGCCGCTACTGATCCGATGCTCGCGCGCATCGCCTTTGTCCTTGCCGCGCTGCTCGTCGCGCTTCCGGCGCCGGCGCAGACGCTCGTCGTCTCGAACAAGCCCGATTCGGTGGCGGTGACGGTCTATCGCGATCCCAACCGCGGCGAGGGCGCGATCCGACGGAGCTGGCCCGGCGGATATGCGCTGGTCACCGAGACGCGGACGCTGCAGCTGCCGGCCGGCGCGTCGGTGATCCGCTTCGTCGGCGTGTCCGAGGGGATGATGCCGGAGACCGCGATCGTCACCGGGCTGCCGCGTGGGGTGGGGGAGAAGAACCGCGACGCCCGGCTGCTCGGCCCGGCGACGCTGGTCAACGCGTACCTCAAGCGTCGCGTCACCGTCCGGCGCACCGATCGCGCCACCGGCAAGGTCACCGAAAGCGACGCGGTCATTCAGGCAGGGCCGACAGGCGGCGTGCTGCTCACCACCGATGAGGGGGTCGAGGCGCTGGGCTGTTCGGGGCTTCCCGAGAAGCTGGTCTATCCCGGCGTCCCCGCCGATCTCGCAGCCAAGCCGACGCTGTCGGTGACGACCGACAGCCCCCGCGCGCAGAATGTGACGGTGCAGCTGTCCTATCTGGCGCAGGGGCTCGACTGGTCGGCCAACTATGTGGCGCAGCTGGGGGCGGACGACACGCTCGACCTGTTCGGCTGGATGACGGTGGTGAATGGCGGCAGCCAGGGCTTCGCCAACGCCCGCACGAGCGCGGTGGCGGGGCAGCCCAACAAGGAGCAGGCGGCGCGGCTGCCGCGCGGACGGAGTACCGCGCTAAGCTTGCAATGTTGGCCGATGGGCAGGACGAGTGATGCGCCTCCGGTCGCGCGCGGAGAAATCCGCCAGATGCTGGAGCCAGCGCCCCCACCGCCGCCGCCGCCCGCGCCATCGATGGAAATCATCGTGACCGGATCGCGCATGGCGTTCGCGCCGGTGATGATGGCCGAACAGGAGGACCTCGGCGACCTCAAGCTCTACCGCGTCCCCGAGCCGGTGAGCGTCGCCGCGAACGCCACCAAGCAGATCGCGCTGCTCCACCGCGAGCGCGTGCAGATGGCGCGCTTCTATGCGGGGACGTTCCGGCCGTTCGCCTATGATCCCGGTCGCGACGCCGAGAGCGAACCGGCCGCCATCCTCCTACGCGCCGAGAATCGAGCGAGCGCCGGGCTCGGCCTACCGCTGCCGGCCGGATCGGTGGCCCTGTTCGCGGCGCGCGGGGAACAGCCGGTGCTGCTCGGCGAGTCGGCGCTCCAGGATCGCGCGATCGGCGACGAGATCGAGCTGCGGCCGGGCGACAGCAGCGAGGTCCGCTATGCGGTGCTAGGCAAGCCGGGCTCCAAACGGCGCACGAGCTACCGGGTCGAGGTGACCAACGCGCTCGCCGCCCCCGTCACCTTCGAGCTGCCCATCCCCTATCGCGACGCCAAGGCCGGCGCGCCGCTCGTCTCGCACAAGGGCGTGCCCACCTGGCGGGTGACCGTGCCGGCCAACGGCAGCGCGAGCCTCGACCTCACCCTCAAGCGCGCACGCTGACTCTTCAGTCGAGGTCGATCTCGTCCTTGAGCGGGTCTTCTACCTGCGCGTCATGGCCGCTGCCCGAGCTGAGGAACATCAGTCCCATCAGCGCCGCCGCCATCATGATGGTGAAGAACACGCCCAGGAAAGTGGCGATCGCGGTGACGATGTGGAGCTCGCCCATCTCCGCCCACAGCCAATATTCCGCGACGCCGGCGGCGAGCACCGCCACGGCGGCCATGCCCCAAAGGATGCGGCGAAACCGCCCCCAGGCGAAGGCGGCATAGGTGGGATCATCGAGTCCGTCGGGCTGTTCCATCGCTTTGCAAGTTGGGCCGATTCGTGGGATACACAACGCCTAAAAAATGAAAGCCAAGGAGAGAAGGCGATGACCATCGCGGCAATCCTCGAAGGCAAGGGGCGAGACATCGTGTCGATCGCCTCCACCAGCACCGTCGCGGAGGCGGTTGCACTACTCGCGGCCCGCCGGATCGGTGCGGTGCCGGTTCTAGAAAACGGGCAAGTCGTCGGCATCTTTTCCGAGCGCGACGTGATCCATTGCATCGAGCGCGAAGGCGCGATCGGGCTTGAGCTGCCGGTCGGCCGGGTGATGACCGCGCCGGCGATCACGGTTGGCCCGGAAGAGACGGTCCTCGGCGCGCTGGCGCTGATGACGCGGCGGCGCATCCGCCATCTGCCGGTGCTCGACGGGCAGGCGGTGGTCGGCTTCATCTCGATCGGCGATCTGGTGAAGTACCGGATCGATCGCATCGAGTCCGAGGCCGAGGCGATGCGCGCCTATATCCAGGCGGCCTGACGCGGCTCAGCCGGCGCGGTTGCGCACCAGCGCGATCGCACCGGCGAGCGTCTCCCGCGCAAAGACGAACAGCAGCGCAGCATAGCTCGCGCTACCCACGCTGACGAGCAGGGCCAGCCGGGGCAGGGGGGCGATCGGCGGCAGCTCTCGGTCGACGAGGGTGACGATCAGCCCCATCGCCAGCGCCGCGAACACCGGCGCCGCGATCGCGCGGCCGAGCCGGGCATAGCTGACGCCGATCGCGGGCAGCGTGCGATGCGCCGACAGCGCCAGGTACAGCGGGTAGGCGATGTACCAGGCAGCAACGAGGCCCAGGATGCCCCAATGCACGCCGACCAGGAAGGCGATCGGCAGGCACAGCGCGCCCGTCGCTCCGTTGCGCGCACTGATGCCGGGGCGCCCGCGCGCATCGCTGGCGGGGGCGAACAGTATCTGCAGCGTCATCAGCGGCATCACCAGCGCCAGGCCGTGCACCACCGGCGCCGCTTCCGCCCATTTCGGCCCGAGCACGACGGCGACCAGCGGCTCGGCGGTCGCGGCGAGCCCGATATAGAAGGGCATCGCGGCAAGCAGGATCAGTTGCGCGCCCCGCACGAACGCCGCCGCGACCGCTTCGGGATCGTCGCGCATCCTGGCATAGGCTGAGAAGGCGACCTCGTTGAGCGGCGGCACGAATTTCGACACGAAGATCTGGGTGAGAAACAGGCTGGTCGTATAGATGCCGAGCAGGTGCGGATCGAACATGCGCCCGGCGATGAACACGTCGGCCTGACTCTGCAGGAACCAGAAGACCTGCCCGGCCGCCATCACCCCGCCATAGCGCGCCATGTCGCCGGCGCCGCGAAAGTCGAAGCTCGGCCATACCAGCGCGCGCGCCGCCACCGTCATCCCGATCGCACGGGTGGCGAACAGCACGATGGGCGCGGCGACCAGGGTCCACACGCCCCACCCGGCATAGGCGCCGGTCAGCGCGGTGATCGCCCCGGCAAGCGCCGAGACGAAATTGACCTGCGCCTGCTTGGCGAAGTCCATCGAGCGGGCGAGCAGCGCATAGGGGAGCGCGATGAAGGGCGTGCACAGATAGAGCAGCGCCTGCACCCGCAGCAGCTCGGCGACCATCGGCTGGCGATAATAAGCGGCAGCCAGCGGCGCGGCGGCGAACTGGAGCAGCGCCAGCCCCCCGTTGAGCAGCAGCAGCATCCCGAACAGCTGGCGCTGCGCCCGGTGCCCGGCGTCGCTTCGCTGGATCAGCGCGCTCGCCAGCCCATAGCCGTTGAGCATGTTGAGCAGCACCAGCACCACCTGGGTCATGGCGAACAGCCCGTAATCCGCGGGCGCGAGGATCCGGATGACCAGGAAGGTCGACGACCAGGTGAGCAGCTGCCCCAGAATCTGGGTGCCCGAACGCCAGATCACGGCCTTTCGCACCTGATTCCGGAGCGATTCCGGGGCCTGATTCGGCGATTCGAGCGTTGATTCGGTCACCACCGGCATATCGCATGCCCCGATTGAGAAGCCGTAAACCGCGGATTTCCGCCATTTCTCGAGCCCCTGTCACGAAAACGACAGAAAGTTTTATTTTCTCGTTGACGGTCCGGCGGACCGCGCATAGAAGCCACTCCACCGACGCGGTGCTCTTCAACGGAACGCTTCGACGGTCACCGAAATTCAGGCGCAGCGGCCGCCCCGAGAAAAAGGGGAAAGGCGCAGCGTCGATTTTTGTCGCTCTTTGACATTGTTGGTTTAGATGAAGGGACATGTGGGCGGCGGCTCCGGGTCTTGCAGCTTCTAGGTGCAAGGTGCTCGGTAAAAGCCAAGCCGTTTCATACATGTCCTTACACGTTTCCATACGTGGAAGCTTGTTCGTCGGGTTCGCCTGGCGGATGGGTTTCACAAGAATGTGCAGGAACGGCTCCTAGAAATGAGCTGCTGCATGGTCGCACATTCCGGCGGCCATGTGGTGGAACATCAAACTTGAGAGT
>NZ_JBEPMH010000011.1:0-80239 GCF_040545665.1 Sphingomonas trueperi
GGCAACCAGCATTGGCGCGGGGTGGAGCAGCCCGGTAGCTCGTCAGGCTCATAACCTGAAGGCCGCAGGTTCAAATCCTGCCCCCGCAACCAAACCCAAATATACCAAACCGCCTCAGGACATCCTGAGGCGGTTTTTTTATGCCTGTTTTCCGTTGCTTATCGCCGAGTCGCGCGATTTCAGAAGGCCTCTCTGGACCCCACTGAACGCCAGGACGTCGATTTGCTTTTGGGGGTATTTTCTGGGGTAATCGCCGCAACCCCAGCGGAGTACCCCCAGATGGCGCTCAAGGAACTCGAAGTCCGCTACGCGACCAAGCGGCAGAAGGATTACAAGCTTGCCGACGGCGAGGGCCTGTACCTCCTCGTCCGGCCGAACGGCTCGAAGCTCTGGCGGATGAAGTACCGGTTCGACGGCAAGGAGAAACTCCTCTCCTTCGGCCGCTATCCCGATCTCAGCCTGGCAGAGGCGCGGCTTCGCCGCGCGGAGGCGAGGGTGGCGCTCGGGCAGGGCAGGGACCCCGGCGCCAGCAACAAATCGCCCGCCGGCAAGACGTTTGAGCAGGCGGCGCGCGCCTGGCACGAGAACCGCGAGGGCAATCTCGACGAAGGCCATGCCAGGCGGTTGATGACGCGGCTCGAGCGCGATGCCTTTCCGGTGATTGGCGATCGGCCACTGCGGTCTATCACCAGCGCCGACGTGCTGGCCATGGTACGGACCGTGGAGGCGCGCGGCTCGCTCGACGTCAGCCGGCGGATCAAGCAGCATGTCAGCCAGATCTATCGCTTCGCCATTCCGCAGGGCTGGGCCGATCAAGATCCGTCGGCCTATCTCTCCGACCTGTTGAAGCCGAAACCGCGGGTGCGGCACATGGCACGGGTGGGGCTGCAGGAGCTGCCGGCACTGGTGCAGGCGATCGATAGCTACGATGGCGAGGAGAACCCCCGGCGGCGTGCCGTCACCCGAGCGGCGTTGCTGTTCACGCTGCTGACCTGGGCACGTACCAACGAGACGCGGCTTGCGCGGTGGGACGAATTCGAGGGGCTCGACGGGTCGGAGCCGCTTTGGCGCGTGCCAGCGGAGCGTATGAAGATGGGGCGCGAGCACATCGTGCCGCTTTCGCGCCAGATCGTGGTGCTGCTCGAAGACGTTCGTACCTACTCAACTGGCGCGTATGTCTTCGGAGGGGACAAGATCGGCCAGCCTATCTCCCAGAATACCATGATCTATGGTTGCTATCGCATGGGCTATCGCGGTCGGCAGACCGTCCACGGCTTCCGAGGTCTGGCCTCCACGTGGGCGAATGAAGCCGAGTGCTATAGAGCGGACTGGATCGAGATGGCGCTCGCCCATTCCGACCGTGACGACGTCCGCAGCGCGTACAACAGCGCGCTGTACCTCTCGCCTCGAAGGCGCATGCTGCAGGAATGGGCGGATCATATCCACGAGTTCCTGCTCCCGAAGCAGCACATCAATGAGGCAGCCGTTCAGAGAGTTGCATAAATTCCCTCGGACGGCACGCGGCTGCTGCGCGCCCACTTCCCGCCGTGCGGAAACCGTAGCGCGCTTCCCGAAAGCAGACATCCTTTCAGCGCACCCCGCGATCGGCCTTGGACTACCGCTACTTGGTGTGAGCGGGTCATGGGGAAAGGGGAGGGAAGTAGGCATCTGCGTAATAGAGGATCGACGGCTTTCCTCACTATGAGGTCCACCGCCGTTATCCCCTCCTGTATATCAACCTATGGAGGAACCAAGTCAGCGACTCTAGTCGCTGCGCTCGAGGAGCTGGTTGATGCTCGCGGCGAGCGTTCCCAGTTTGTACGGCTTGCGGAGAATGGGAAACTCCCGCTCGTCGCGGGGGATGAACTGCTTGCTGCTATAGCCGCTCGCGAGCAGCACTGGAACGTGGCTGTGCGAGCGCTTTACCTCGGCGGCAAGTTCCAGGCCGCTCATGACGGGCATGACGATGTCGGAAAAGACCAGATCGACCTCGTGTTCCTGAAGGAGGGCGAGGGCCTCGCGACCGTTCTCAGCGTCCAGAACACAACAACCTAGGTCATCAAGTAGCTGGTGCGCGAAATAGCGGACGTGTTCGCTATCCTCGACCAGCAATACCCGAAGACCGTCGGGAAGCTTCATTTGCGCCTCAGGTGCCGCTTCACGAGCGTGCTCTTTCAAGGTGCGCGGGATCCAGAGCTCCACCCTCGTGCCTTGGCCGACTTCGGACGTGATCCTTGCGGACCCTCCTGATTGAACGGCGTAGCCGTGGATCTGGGACAACCCCAGACCGGTGCCTTTTCCGGTCGCCTTTGTCGTGAAAAAGGGTTCGAAAACTCGCTTCAATGTCTCAGGTGCGATTCCTTCCCCTGTGTCCTGGATCGCCAGCAGGACGCCGTCTCCTTCGTCCCGAGTGCTGTTGCGTGTTGAGATCGTGATTTGGCCGCCGGACGGCATAGCATCGCGGGCGTTGAGAACGGCATTTAGCAGCGCTGCTTCGAGACCGGCGGGGTCGACCTCCACCGTCCAAAGGCCCGGCGCGAGGTCAAGCGTCAGCTCATAAACGCTGCCTAACGTCCGCTGGAGCATCTCGCCCATTGCATCCAAGCGCACGCTTAGATCGATCACCTCGGGTTCGAGAGGTTGACGGCGGGCGAAGGCCAGTAACTGCGACGTGAGGCTTGTTGCTCGCTCGGCGGTCTCGAGCATCACGTTCAGATATCGGATGCGCTTCTCGCTCGGCAGGTCGGGCTGCTTAAGCAGGAAGTCCGCGGATCCGCGCATCACCGTCATCAGATTGTTGAAGTCGTGAGCGATTCCGCCGGCGAGTTCCCCCAGCGCCTGTAGCTTCTGTGATTGCAAGAGCGCCTCCTGCGTGCGGCGAAGCTCCAGCTCGCCCTCCTTCTTCTCGGTCACGTCCCGCGTTATCTTGGCAAATCCGACATGCTCGCCGGCTTCGTTGTGAATTGGGTCTATCAGCACATGTGCCCAGAACAACGAGCCGTCCTTGCGTACCCGCTGCGCCTCTGCCTCGAATTTGCCTTGCTCCAAGGCAGTTTTAAGCGCGATGTCTGGTGCACCGCGCGCGCGGTCCGCTTCGGTGTAGAAGCGGGAGAAATGCTGCCCTAGAATTTCAGCTTCGCTGTAGCCTTTGATCGCCTGTGCGCCCGAGTTCCAGCTCGTGATCTTGCCCTGCTTGTCGAGCATGTAAATCGCATAGTCGCGAACGCCCTGGACGAGCATCTGCAGCTGCAAGGCGCTTTCAAAGGTCGCCTGCTCGAGCCGACGCTTGTCCGTGATGTCCCGCGTGATCTTGGCGAAGCCGAGGAGCGTACCATCCTCACCTCGGATCGCGTCCAGGACGGCATTTGCCCAGAAGCTGCTACCATCCTTGCGGATGCGCCACCCCTCCGCTTCGAAGCGACCGTCGCGCGCGGCGGCCTGAAGTGCGAGCGATGGCAACCCCGCCGCCTGATCCTCGACCGAGAAGAAGCGCGAGAAATGCTCGCCGATAATCTCATCGGCGGCATAGCCCTTGAAGCGAGCCGCGCCGCTGTTCCAGGTGACGATACGGCCGTTCGGATCCAACATGTAGAGGGCGTAGTCGGTAATCGCATCGACCAGCAGCTGAAAGGTCTCTGCAGGCGCGTGCGGCTTAGCGTCATCAGATCCCAAGACTCAAATCCCTGTGCTAACCCCCCCAGGTTGGCCAATATGTACCAAAGTGCATACTGCGCCGGGACGTGTGCGCAACATGAATCATGGTTCCGCAAGGTTGGAGCAACCGCGAAGGCTTAGAACCCGGCCTGGATGGCGAGCCGTATTGCCTCCCCGGCTGTGGAGACTCCCAATCGCCGAACGAGCGCACCACGGTGCATTTTGATCGTCCGTTCCTTCAAGCCCAGCGCTTCTCCGATCTGTCGGTTCCGCATGCCCTTCGCCATTAGTTTCAGGACCGCCTGCTGCTGCGGGGTCAGACGAGCAATGCGCTCCGCCTCCGATTCGAGCGCAGTGCCATTTCCCCGTTCCCCGACTGCCATCTGGGTGCCCATGAAATAAGCCAGATCGCCACTGTCGTCGAAGATGGGGGCCACCATCACAGCGTTGACGAAGCTGCTCCCGTCCTTCCGATAGTTCAGCAGCTCCACCACCAGAGGCGTGGCTGCGGCAATTCCGCGGGCGAGGGCAGCTGAGCGGGAGGGCTCGGTCGCCGGGCCCGCCAAAATCCGACAGTTGCAACCGATTAGCTCAGCTTCCGCATAACCTGTCAGCTCCTCGAAAGCCCGATTTGCCGCGATGATGGGATTGTCGTCTGCACGGGGGTCGGTGAGAACTGATGCAATCGGCGAAAGCCGAATGGAACGGATCAACGATTTTTTCATTTCAACGCAACTCACGAGCTCCCATGCGGCGTCTCCGCCTGTTTGATTTCGGCCGTTCTATAACCGAGCAACTGCGGTACGTCCCGTCATGCCGATCCGTAAGAAAGTGGGTGCCCTTAATACGCGGGCGGCCATGGAGGCACGAGAACGAAGCTGCCGCGCGTCCACTTCCCGCAGTTCAGGAAACTCAGCACACTCGCCAGTAGCGGTCATGAGCGAACAGCGCCCAATCGGCGCTGCCCACGGCTGTAACCGGGTGTCTTGTAATCAGCGACGCAACCTTCGGCAGGATGACCATTCATGCATTCTCGGCCGCGCTCGGCGTCGAGCTAACTGCACCGCCCTCCTTGCTGTAGGCTGCGTGCTCTACGGCGCTGAACGCAACATCACAGCTAAACCCGTCGGTCTCCTCGACCCGGAAGCTCAAAAGGTCCGGCACGATCCTGGCTGCCTTGATGCCGCGATCCCGCCCCCTGAGGCGGATCAGGACCGTATAGCCATCTTCCAGTGCTGTGATGGCCTTCGTGATGATCTCACGGCCCGCCGTCGTTTCTTCACCGGACATGATGTCTCCCGTGGCTTTCAAATGCTTGCCCGCGCTATTAAACGCCCGTCTGGCATTACGGCTCCTGACGCGAAGGCGGCCAGCCTGCTGGAGCTGGTCTGCCCTTGTGTGAAGGGGACGATTATCGCCCAATTCCCGCCGTGCGGAAACCGTAGCGCGCTTCCCGAAAGCAGACATCCTGTCAGCGCGCCCCGCGATCGGCCTTGGACTGCCGCTATTCGATGTGAGCGGGTCATGGGGAAAGGAGAGGGAGGTAGGCATCCCGAAGGTGAGGGCGGGCTCTGGGGTGAGCGATGGCCTCATGCTTCCAAAAGGGGCGATCCGACGCCCATAAGCTGCCGTGAGCCGCCGTTCAGATTTGCGAATAGCTCGTTGGCCTCAAGATCTGATTCTCTATCCCGGTCGTGATCTCAGGATCCGTGAGGCCTGGGGTGCCGATAAGCTGCCGCCATGCGGGATCCGCGCCAAACGCGCCCCAATTTCTGTCGCGGGTCTCAACATTTGGGAAATTCAGAAGGTAGGTCAAGCTCGGCAGGCGGGCTCCGGTAAGATCCTGCGCGAAGAACACCGGCGTAAGGCCGTGACGCCGGAACAGCTCTATCTCCCCTCCAGTGTCGAACATCCCGATCTTAGTCGCGCCTGCTTTGTCGCTATGGCTGAAATACGTCCGCAGCTCGAATATACGGTCTTTGTCCTTTCTGGTGTCGGGAACTTGGACACGAGGAAAGTGCGGAAAGGCCTGCATCAACTTGACATCAAGAGCAGCGTACGACGGAGCTTCCGGATTGGCGTCGGTAAACTGCTTGGCCGCCATCGCATAGCTCGGGTCAGCGGCCAATTGACTAGGCAAAGAGGCGAAGTGAACAATCGTGGGATGGGTCACTAGAACGTGAACGCTGGGGCTCCCGGGTCCGATCACCACGGTGAAAACCCCGACCGGTCCGCAACCTGCACGGCGCGCAGCCGGAATGAAGGCATCTTGAAGGTAAGCGTCCAGCCGCTCCTTCATCGAGCCGTGAACCAGGCGATAGGTCCGAAGCTCGTAAACGTCGGAGCCCCCTGCCGCGGCGAGTGCCTGCGCCCGCCCGTCTCCTTCAGCCAGAGCAACGGCGGTCGCGGTAGCGCCTGCGAGCAGCGAGCGTCGGTTGATCGGTTGCACCGTGATTTCTCCGCAGGTTACACAAACATACCAAGCCGTTCTCACGAGCGCCGTCAATGCGCCCACTTCCGGACGTTCCAAAGCCTAAGCGCATTCCCCCAAAGCGGACGCGAAAGGATACCGCTCGAACATTGCTGCGCCAGCGGGGTTGGAAGATGGGGCAGGCGCAGGAGGAAGCGTAAGCCGATCCCGCGCCAGGGCAGCCGCAGACAGATCTACGCTGCCATCTTCCACGGAAAAGGGTGGTGATATCGCGCCCGAAAACCGAAAGCCGCGCACCACCTGTAGCGGGATTCGGCAGAACGACAACGCGCCGGGTTATGCCCTTCGGGTCATCCATGCCGAACCGCATAGGCAGCCGAGGCCTCGACGCTGCTGTGCCACTCTTGCTCAGAACCAGAGGGATAGTTGTGGCGGGAGTGATCGCCGGTCGTACCCGGGATGCATGAATGAAAGCGGCGAGCTCGGCTCCTCGAACGCCCTCACTGATGCGTCAGGTGACCGGTACGTGCTGACATCGGCTGATATCTATGCCCTCGATGCCGCTACTGGTATGGAATATGCGGCGCAGACTCTTCGCCGCGGCATAACGAAGGTGGCGGAACTAGCTTGCGCCGAGTTGGTTGCTGGATGTTATGGACAGCATGCGCGCTTCGTTCGAAGAGCTATTGATCCAGCGGTTCACACAGGTCGCTGAGCTGTCAGCATCTGAGCTTTTGGCGCTTCAGCGAGCACCTCGATCATCATTTTCACTTCTGAACGGGAAGTCTCTCGCTGGCGTCGTAGGTTCAACTCAGTCACGCTTCCTGGTCCTCAACGGCTGGCTCGCGAGAACGCATTGTCTGCGCGACGGTCGCCTACAGATAATCGGCTTTTACGTGCCCGGTGACCTTGTGAGTGCTCAAACACGACTTGCATCATCAATAGAGACTAGCGTCGTGGCGATTGGCCAAACGATCTTGTGCGTTGCGCCTGAAGGAGGCGCCCTCGTCGGAGCTTATGACGCGATAGCTGAGCAGGACCAACTGAATGTCTATCGTCAGGTTGTACGCGTCGGTCGAATGAGTGCGGCCGAACGCGTGCAAGACTGGATGATCGAGATGTACGATCGTCTCTCGCAGGTCGGTCTAGCGCAGGCAAACACGTTCAAGCCCCCGATCAAGCAGGAAACTCTTGCCGATGCACTCGGACTGACACCAGTTCATGTGAATCGCACCTTGAGAGCGTTGCGCGAGGCCGGCGTTATGACGTGGCGCTCGGGCACCGTGCGGCTTGCCCCGGCCAAAGCGTCTAACCAGGTGCTGAGTGTCGGTCACATCCCGTCGCAGCCTCCGCAATCAGACGGGAGCAACGGAGTGGGCCCGAGGTAGAGCTCCCACAAGCTGGTATATCGTTGCTGTCGCATTTAGCTTAGGGTTGAGCCTGGCTGCAACCGTTCGCTAGGCGAGAGATGCTTCCCAGTATCGGCCGCTGGCTTGTCTTCCATTGTGTAGCTTTGATCAGTTTTCGGATGCCGAGGGAGACATGCAGACCATCTCGGCGGGGAAGCAGCGTTCAACTTCTGAGGGGATTTCTTTGCGAGGACCTTCGCTGTAGCCAAAAATTATTGATGCTTGTTGCTTTTCAAATCGTTCAACATCGCCGCGCCATGGTCAGATAATCTGTAGTGCCCGGGCCTTTCTCTCAGGAACCAGCCGTAAACATTCCGCAGCAGCAGTTGACCGGCATCTTCCGCAAGGTGCTTCAGGTCGCGCGGTCGGGCTACGCCACCACCGATGGCCTCCGCGCAGGCGATCGCCCGTTGCCGGTAGGCCGTCATGAGTGGCCGGCGTGTGGAGCCTCCTTCGGCAGGATCGCCTCGGCGGTTCGCGTGCTCTTGAAGGATCCGAGCGCGCCGCGCCAAATCAACCCTGGGTCTATAGGAAGAGGGCTCAACAAGGATGGAAACGGTGCTCAGCTTCAGATCGACGGCGAGAAGGCCAAGGCCGAGCAAGCGACACAATCTAAGAACGCGGCTATCGCGATCACGTCCTTTTCGGCTCGAGATTACCGCGAGGTAGATCAGGTCCGCGCAGCGCAAACGATCGACTGCTTGCAGTACGAGTTCAAGGGTGAAGGAGAGCTTCAGTTCAGCGATGATGAGCAAAGGCGGCTCGTCGCCCCGAACGGCGACCACATCACATCCGCAGACCTCGCCCTTCACGTCAAAGCCTTGGCTTTGAAGGAATGCTTTCACCGGTCGGTACAAGGCTGTCTCGGCAATCCGAGGGTTCTGGGCGAGCTCGCTCACGGCGCAAGGGTCCTTAGTCCACATTGCGATTTGGCGGCACCGCCTCCGTTTTGCTCCGCTTCCCGCACGGATACCGCAAGAGAAGAGCGCACGGGGCCGACAATTACCTCCAGCAGACCGCCCGTGCTTACCGCCTGGAGGCGTGCCGCGATCGACCCTAGGACCGTATCGTAGGTGGTCACCACATAGTTACCGTTCTGCAGACCTGGGACGGCCAGCTTTAGTGGCCGTGCATCCTGCCGTGGCTCAACCATACCTTCTGTAGAAAGGCTGTCGGTACGGATGGTCCAAATCAGGGCCTGGTGCTCGTCGCCGCATCCGACCAGAGCAAGACCAGAGTCGTCGCAGCGGAGCTCGTTCGATAGGTTGCGACGGCGGAAGCGGGGCCAATCGATGAGTGGCAGAAATTCAGCCAGCCCCCGCTGCGCGGCTCGCATTCCCTCTGTTAGCACATGTGGGTGCCGGTTCGGCCAACGCATGCCTCCACCTGCACCCCCGCTTGCCAGATGTGCCCATTGGATATGGCGGAAGTACTCGTCGTCGAAGTCAACAGGTAAAGTGCGCTTCTTGTCCTTGAAGCTGTGAATTGGGCCATGCTCAGAATCGAACACTGGTCGACCGCCCGCCTCCTCGACTGCGATACACATCAGGCGCGCCACGGCGAGGGCAGGTTGGACCGTATCTCGAGGCAAGTCGATCGTGCCGCTCTCGTAAAGATGCGTGTTGGCGAAATCGAGTGCCGGGTGCCGGAAGATCGCCTCTGACAGGCTTGGATGGTTGATGAGCTCGGGACCGAAGACGGACACCGTCTGAAGGTTGGCGTAGCCGTGCCGGTCCTTTTCATACCCGCGCAACCAGGTCGCCACGTCTTCGATGAAAGGGGCGGCGGACGCTGGATCACCACCGCCATGCGCAGGATGAATTTCGTTCCAGATGTCCCAAGCGAACAGGGCGGGGCTGTTGCCCCAGCGAGCGCTTGCGAATGCGAGTCGGTGCTTGATCGCCGCGCGCATCTCCGGAGAGATCAGCCATTCGCTCTGTCTGGCACACATGCCGCCGTTCGCGCGGTTATAGGGATGATGTCGCCAGCGGATCCACATGAAGAACGTGTCATAGGGCGTCAGCAAGACGCGCAGGCCAACCTTTTCGAGCAGTCGAAACAGGTCGTCCCAAAACTGCACCATGTTGGGCACGAAGCGGCCCACGGGTCGCTCCAGGTACCGATGCTCGCCATGGCAATATTCCAGCATCAGCCGAATGACGGTGACACCATGCTCCTTTAACCACAGGAGGTGACGCTCGACGGAGGCGGGATCCCGGCGCCGGAACAACGGGGCAAGCTCGGGCCAGGTAATCGCATCATTGTGTCCGATAGGCGTCCAGGCAGCTCCATCCTCCTCGATGAAATAGGGTAGCTCACGCTGAGCACGAACATGGGAGAGCGGGCTATGAACCACATTTGAAATCGGAAGCACGCCATTGCGCTTACCCAGAGCGCGGGACCTTGGCCATCTCCAGCGCCGCGCATCTTGCTGATTTTGTTGAGGGGCCTTGCGGCTCGGCCGAGATAGTCAAGAGGCGGGCATATGGCCACAACGCTTGCGGTGCCTGCCACTCAGAAGCTTCGCATTGCAGAAACGCGGTTATAGCCCAAGCCGCCTCGACGGCAGCCAAGACGCTCGAGACCTGGCGGCAACCGGCCCGCAGGTGAGGGCGGGGCTCTGGGGTGAGCCATGGCCTCATGCTTCCAAAAGGGGCGATTCGGGGTCCGTAAGCTGCCGTGAGCCGCCGTTCAGATTTGCGAATAGCTCGTTGGCCTCAAGATCTGATTTTCTATCCCGGTCGTGATCTCAGGATCCGTGAGGCCTGGGGTGCCGACAAGCTGCCGCCATGCAGGATCCGCGCCAAACGCGCCCCAATTTCTGTCGCGGGTCTCAACATTTGGGAAAGTCAGAAGGTAAGTCAAGCTCGGCAGGCGGGCTCCGGTAAGATCCTGCGCGAAGAACACCGGCGTAAGGCCGTGACGCCGGAACAGTTCTATCTCCCCTCCAGTGTCGAACATCCCGATTTTAGTCATGCCTGCTTCGTCGCTATGGCTGAAATACGTCCTCAGCTCGAATATACGGCCTTTGTCCTTTTTGATATCGGGAACTTGGGCACGAGGAAAGTGCGGGAAGGCTTGCATCAATTTGACATCAAGAGCAGCGTACGACGGAGCTTCCGGATTGGCGTCGGTAAACTGCTTGGCCGCCATCGCATAGCTCGGGTCAGCGGCCAATTGACTAGGCAAAGAGGCGAAGTGAACAATCGTGGGATGGGTCACTAGAACGTGAACGCTGGGGCTCCCGGGTCCGATCACCACGGTGAAAACCCCGACCGGTCCGCAACCTGCACGGCGCGCAGCCGGAATGAAGGCATCTTGAAGGTAAGCGTCCAGCCGCTCCTTCATCGAGCCGTGAACCAGGCGATAGGTCCGAAGCTCGTAAACGTCGGAGCCCCCTGCCGCGGCGAGTGCCTGCGCCCGCCCGTCTCCTTCAGCCAGAGCAACGGCGGTCGCGGTAGCGCCTGCGAGCAGCGAGCGTCGGTTGATCGGTTGCACCGTGATTTCTCCGCAGGTTACACAAACATACCAAGCCGTTCTCACGAGCGCCGTCAATGCGCCCATTTTTAGACGTTCATCACAGCGATTGATCACCCCAGAAGCGGCCGCAAACGACCAACGTTCAGATCCGCGCTGCAGGGTGCTGCAAGTGGGGCTTAGCGGCCATTCCGAATTTCCGTGCTCAACAACGGGTTTTGCGAAGAGCCGACATTCAACGTTCGCCCGATCACGCGCTACCCAGACGGATGCACTCCGCGAGGATGTCCTGTGCCTCTGCGAGCGGTTTGACCTGGCGCAGGAACGTCTGCCTTGAAGGTCTCCTCCAGTGGCCGCTTCGGGATGACGATCATGTGCTTGGCGCTGCAATGGTACGGCTCCCGTCGGCGACGGCCAAGCCTTTGCCTGCGCCGAAGTAGGTAGCCCGGCAGTGGACCGAAGGCGCATCGACAATGAACAACGCCTGCGAGGCTTCTTAGTTTTGACAGGATGCGTGCCGACGAAGCATGCATTGCGCGTGCCTGAATCAGGCGAAGATCTCCGTCAGTAGGGCCGAAAGATGGAGGGGACTATATCGTCATTGCGAGCATTTGTGGGGCACTGCGCCACGTTTTCCTCGGCTCCTCTTTCGAACTTGTGCGTTCCATTGCCGAGAGGAAACCCCATGACCGATCGTTCTGGCACGCCTGCAGCTACTCCGTTCAACGATCTGGAGGGCTATTCCGGGCAGGATTACAACAGGGACAAAGAAGCGGAGCTCGCCCGTCTCGATCCCGGTGGCCGCGTTCATTCCGACGGCGAGAGCCTGCTCCCCGCCGATCTGGGCGATCGCGACATCGGGCCGGAGAACGGTCGCAGGGCATCGTTCGACGCGGCAACTGGCGCGCTCCATGGTTCCGGTTCGCGCGAAGGCGAGGAGTTCGATGAAGGTCCGAAGGGCGGCTCCGGGTACAAGAAGACCGGCGCAGACGGCGAGAATCTCGGCCACGATGTAAAGCCTTGAGGAAGGCTGCAGGGGCAGGCGATCATGCTTAGAGGGGTAGTTGCCTGAAACAACAACATTCGAGGCAATAAGACCACACATAGATCAATGTGCGGAACAACTCGCCAATGCTGCTGTTGGCTTGCGCAATGGAGGAATGCGCATGCTGGCAATGGACTATCGCGGACCCTATCGCGTCCGCCTTTCCGAGAAACCGATGCCTCGCATCCAGCATCCGCGTGATGCTGTTGTTAAGGTGACGCGCTCCTGCATCTGCGGATCGGATCTTCATCTGTACCACGGCATGGTGCCGGACACCCGCGTCGGCATGACGTTCGGTCACGAATTCTGTGGCATCGTCGAGGAAGTCGGCGCCGAGGTGCCGAACCTGAAGCCAGGCGATCACGTCCTGGTGCCGTTCAATATCGCCTGCGGCCACTGCCATTTCTGCAAGCAGGGCCTGTTCGGCAACTGCCACGAATCCAATGCGCAGGCCACTGCAGTTGGCGGCATCTTCGGCTACTCGCACACCGCCGGCGGTTATGATGGCGGCCAGGCGGAATATGTCCGCGTGCCCTATGCCGATATCGGCCCGATGATCCTGCCCGACTGGATGGATCCGGACGACGCGGTGCTGCTCACGGATGTAGTCCCGACCGGCTATCAGGCTGCCGAGATGGGCGGCATTCAGAAGGGGGACACGGTGGCGGTCTTCGGCGCCGGGCCGGTTGGGCTGATGGCCGCGCGCGCCGCCTGGCTGTTCGGTGCCGGCCGGGTGATCGTATTCGATCATATCGATTACCGCCTCGAATTCGCCCGCAGCTTCGGCCCGGCGGAGGTCTACAACTTCAAGGAAGTCGACGACGTCGTTGTCTTCCTCAAGAAGACCACCGACGGGCTCGGCGTCGATGTCGCAATCGACGCGGTCGGCGGCGATGCGAAGGGCAATTTTCTGCAGACGCTATTCGGCACCAAGCTGAAATTGGAGGCGGGATCGGCCATTGCGCTCCACTGGGCGATCAATTCGGTGAAGAAGGGCGGCGTGGTGTCCGTTGTCGGCGTCTATGGGCCGACCGGCAACATGGTGCCGATGGGTAATGTCGTAAACAAGGGCATCACGATCCGCGCCAACCAGGCTTCGGTCAAGCGGCTGCTGCCGCGGTTGATCGAGCATATCCGCGCCGGCCATATCAACCCCAAGGCGATGATCACCCACAAGGTGCCGCTGGCCGACGTGGCCGACGCCTATCATCTTTTCGCCGCCAAGCTGGATGGCTGCATCAAGCCGGTGCTGGTGCCCCATGGCTGAGCAGGAGACCCGCATGAACCTCGTTCGCAAGACTGAGAGCCCGGCGCTGTTCGACACCTCGACGATCCCCGGCTGGGGGGTGGATGCCGATCCGCGCAACGACCCCACCTATCCGATGCGCGACCAGACGCAGGATCATGGGCTTACCCGCCAATGGGACCGCCCGCCGATCCAGCGAACCGACGTGGAGATCCTCCAGTCGATCGAGCATGTCCGTCGGCCTGCGGTAGTCGGCACCTCAACCCCGCCGAGCGGGTTGAGCGGCGTGCTGCGCCGCCTCGCCTTCCGCTGGAGCGAATCCAACTGGCTGCACTGGCTGCTGCTGTTGGGTGCCGACCGCATCAACGTGGTCGAGGGCGTGGTCGACGACCTGGCGCATGCCAAGCTGCCGAACATCCCCGGCGAGATGGGCATCCGCGCCGAGCTTGCGCACAACAAGCGGGGTTTCGCCACCAAGGTCGCCGTGGTCGCCGGTCTGACCCTCACCGTCGCCTTGCTTGCCCGCCGGGGTTCCGCGCAGCGGATCGAGGATGCAGGCGAGCGCTGACGCGGTGGAAGTGTGGCAGTACTGGCCATCCTGAGATTGGGCGGGGCCGAACGCCCCCGCCCAGTCGCGCGGTCGGGGCGACACCAAGCTGCACTATCCCAAGTTACTGTTATCGCTGGGAACGGGCAACGGTCGCGATCCGTTCGCGACCGTCAGACTCCCCGGGAGAGATCATGGGCTCGCTATCCGTTCTACGCGCATTCTTCGCCATTCTGTCGCTCTGCCTCCTGGCCGCTTCCGCCTATCTGCTCTGGAGCTGGTATGACGGCGAATGGGTGCGCGATGCAGAGGGCGTGCTCCGCCGCGTTCGCGAGGATTGGCGCCTCTGGACCGGGGGCAGCTTGCTCGCCTGGTCTTTCCTGGGCCGGTCGGTGGTGCTGTTGCTCGTGGCGCGCGGGGACACGGACCCCATGCGCCTGGAACGCGGAAACGGCACCTTTGTCGATAGCCCGACCGGTGCCCGGCTGTACGTTGAGATCCACGGGTCGGACGATCTCCCGCCGCTGATCCTCACCCATGGCTGGTCGCTCGACAGCCGCATCTGGCATTATGCCAAGCGGGACTTGGGGCGCCATTTTCAGCTGATCGTTTGGGACCTGCCCGGTTTGGGCCAGTCGAAACGCGCCCGCGCCAAGGTCGACATGCGCGGCTTTGCGCAGGACCTCGCCGCCGTGCTTCAGCTTGCCGGCGGACGCCCCGCAGTGCTCGCGGGGCACAGCATCGGCGGGATGATCATTCAGACGCTGGTCCGGGACCAGCCTGAATTGTCCGGCAGCGACGTGCGCGGCGTTGTCCTTCTCAACACCACCTACACCAATCCGCTCAAGACCATGATCCTGAGCGGCCTGGCGCAGGCACTGCGCTGGCCGGTGATCGAGCCGCTGATGCGCCTGACCATCCTACTGCAACCGCTGGCCTGGCTCGCCGCATGGCAGAGCTACCTCAGCGGCACCTCGCACCTCTCGACGCGGCTCGGCTTCGGCCGGTCGGTCACGCGAACCCAGCTGGACTGCACCGCGCGCCTGATGACGATGCAGAATCCCGCGGTGACCGCGCACGGCGATCTGGCGATGTTCCGATGGAGCGCCGAAGAGGCCCTGCGCGCGTGCCCGGTTCCGATCCTGGTGCTTGGCGGCAGCAAGGATATCGTTACGAAGGCCGAAGCCTCCGAACACATCGCCCATATCGCACCACGCGGCCAACTGCAGATCATGGAGGGCGCCAATCACATGGGACCGATCGCGCAGGCTGCGGCCTATCACACCGCGATCATCGACTTCGCACAGGCGGTGCATTTTCGTGGGCCAACGCCGCTCTGAGGGTGCCTGCCGTCTCGAAATGCGCGAACTTGCTAAATCAGATCAATTAGCCGCAACGCCATGGAATGTTTAGCATTTCATTCTCATGCCCAGCTATCATTTCTGCTTCCGAACGCCCAACAATATCGCGCATCTGAGCGAGCAGCGCGACCTGCCGGATCTGCGTCAGGCGCTCATCGCGGCGCATCAGGTCGGGCGCGTGCTGCTGCACAAGCATGTCCGCCGCGCCCCCTGTGCCCTGCACGGCAGCCTGGACATCGAGGATGAGGACCGCCAACCCGTGGCCCGCATCCTGCTCGCCGATCTCGCCCGGCAAATCTCGTAAATCCGATGTGCGGCCTGCCACAGCCGGTGCCGGAACCGGCGCCCGTCGCCATGCCGAAAGACGTGCCCTATCCGGGCACCATCATCCTCGATGTCGACGCGCGCGATGTCGAGCGACGGATCTTCCGGGTGCGCGAGACGATCCCCGTCGCGCAGGCGGGCGAACTGACCTTGCTCTTCCCACAATGGCTGCCCGGCTATCACGCGCCTCAGGCGCCGATCGAACTGTTCGCCGGACTGGTCTTGGAAGCGGGCGGTCAGGATCTGCGGTGGAGGCGCCATCCGGTAAACGTGCATGCCTTCCTTGTCGACGTGCCGGAAGGGGTCGACGCCATCGAGGCGCGCTTCCAGTTCCTGTCGCCGACCGATCCGGCGCAAGGGCGTGTCGTGGTCGGCCCCGATTTGCTGATGCTGCAGTGGAACACTGTGCTGCTTTACCCGGCGGGCCATTTTTCGCGCCGAATACAAGTGGCACCTTCGCTGCTGCTGCCGCACGGCTGGCAACATGGCTGCGCAATGGAAGTGGTTGCAGGTTGCGACGACGACTGCGTCGGCTTCCCGCCCGTAAGCCTGGACGTGCTGGTGGATTCGCCCGTGATCGCCGGGCGGCATTTCCGCCGTGTCGCACTTGACGATCAGGCGCGGGTCCACCTGGCGATGGTCGCCGACGCGCCAGACCAGCTCGACGCCACGAAGGAGCAAATCGCTCCCCACCGCGCGCTGATCGAGGAAGCGGACCGGCTGTTCGGTACCCGGCCCTTCGATCGCTACGAGGTGCTGTTCGCGCTGAGCGAAACGATCGACAGCATCGGCGTCGAGCATCACCGATCGTGCGAGGCCGCGACACTGCCGGGCTATTTCACGGACTGGGACGAAAGCTTCTCGCGCCGCGACACGATCCCGCACGAGTTCGTCCATAGCTGGAACGGCAAACACCGGCGCGGCGCCGATTCGTGGACGCCCAGCTTTTATCGGCCGATCGGCAACAGCCTGATGTGGGTCTATGAGGGGCAGACGCAATATTGGGATCGGGTGCTGTGCGCACGCTCCGGCTTATGGGCGGCTGAACATGCGCTCGGCGCGCTGGCGCTCACCGCCGCTACCCACGAAGTGCGCGCCGGCAGCCGCTGGCGCCCGATGAGCGACACCACCCGCGACCCTATTATCGCCGCGCGTGCGCCGCTGCCCTGGCCCAGCTGGCAGCGCAGCGAGGATTATTATTCCGAAGGCGCGCTCGTCTGGCTGGACGTCGACACGCGGATCCGGGAGCTGAGCGGCGAGACGCGCTCGCTTGACGATTTCGCCCGCGCTTTCTTCGGCGCCGACCAGCCAGGCGATTGGAGCACGCGCACCTATGTGTTCGAAGACGTCGTGGCTGCGCTGGAGCAGCTCGCACCGTTCGACTGGGGCGGCTTCTTCGCCGCTCGCATCGGAGGCAAACACGAAGGCGCGCCGCTGGCGGGGATTGACCGTGGCGGGTACCGGCTCGTCTACCGTGACGAGCCCAGCGCCTATTGGGCTAATGCCGAGAAGGTTGCGGGCAATCTCAACCTCACCTTCTCGCTAGGGCTGACGGTAGCGGCCGACGGTGCCGTGGGTGAAGTGCTGTGGGAAGGGCCCGCTTTCGCGATGGGGCTCACGGCAGGCTCGACGCTGCTCGCAGTGCAGGGGGAGCCTTTTTCGCTCGAGGTGCTGCGCGAGGCGGTAGGTGCGTGCCGTGGCCCGCTGGAGGTGCAGCTGCGCACCGGCAAGCGCGAGCGGTCCGTCGTTATCGCGAACTGCTCCGGGCACCGCTACCCGCATCTGGAACCGGTGGAGGGAGCAACCCGCCGAATGGACGACATCTTGCGGCCCCGGCGCGCTACCGCGTAATCGCTGCCGCGAGCGTCAATCCCGCCGCACAGGCGGTAGAGCGTCGCCGACAGCGCATGAATTGAATATGGCTTGTGCACCAGCGGAATGCCGTGCGTACCCTCGGCGGCGAGCACATTGCTATAGCCGCTCGGCGCTCTGCCCGCGGCACCTGCCCGATCAAGCCGCCCCCGGCTGCGATCATACGAGATGGATTTCGCTTTCCTCGCGAACCGCACTAAACGAGCGAGCCAGAAACTGACCTCCAAGATGAGGATAGTTCCGACCACCACGTTGAACGCATCGACGTGCCCCACCTTATCCAAATCCTGATGCTTTTGGCTTTGGCACCGCGCCGATGCTCCCAGGCACAGAATGACCATTCCCGTGAATGGCCGCAACTAGGGCGGAAGCCGTCTGCATGTCAGCCTCTGGCGATGCTACGCGAGGAGGAACGAGCGTGCGCGGCCCGCATTTATCAGGAATGAACTCAGCTACCTCCCGCTGGCCATCTCGGCTTTGGCTAGTCAGGCACGGACAGAGTGCTGGTAACGTCGCGCGAGACGCGGCCCATAGCGCCGGCGCGGAGCGGATTGCGCTCGATCAGCGAGACGTAGACGTAGAGCTGTCTGCGCTAGGTGAGCGACAGTCGCGCGCTTTGGGGCGGTGGTTCTCGGAAGGAGGTGGGCACGGCGGCCCGCATGCGATCCTCTGCAGCCCGTACGCCCGCGCGCACGCGACTGCGACGCTATTCCGAGACGCGGGCGGCGCTGCGGTTGAGACAAAGCTCTGCATCGATGAGAGGCTGCGCGAAAAGGAGTTCGGCATTCTCGACGGGCTCACAACCGCGGGGATCGCGACGCTGGTTCCCGAACAAGCCGAGTTTCGGCGGCTGCTCGGCAAATTCTATCACCGACCGCCGGGGGGCGAGAGCTGGTGTGATGTTATCTTACGCTTACGGTCATTGCTCGATACCGTTTCACTGCACTATGCCGGAAAGCAGGTTATGATCGTCGGGCACCAGGTCGTGGTGCTCTGCATGCGCTATATTATCGAAGGACTCAGCGAGGCTGAGATCCTGGCAATCGATAAGGAGGGAGATGTCGCCAACTGTTCGGTCACCGAATATGTTTGTGACGACAACGGTCTTGAGTTGGTCCGCTACAACGTCACCGCGCCGATGGAGGAGGGTGCGGGCACGACTGTAACGGCAGCACCCGATGCTATGGTGGGCGCCCGCGGATGACCCCGCTCGATCGCGCTTGGCTTGCTGCCAACCCGCTGCCGCCTTGCGAGACAGCCACAGACAAGAACGCGCGCGGCCGGGTATTGATTGCGGGTGGATCCGAGCGGGTGCCCGGCGCACTTCGGCTGACAGCCGAGGCAGCGCTGCGCGCTGGCGCCGGCAAGGTCCAACTCGCTACGGTGGAACGCGCAGCCCTTGGGCTCGGACTGGCAATGCCTGAAGCTGCGGTCTTCGAGCTGCCGGCGAACCGCGAGGGTGAGCTAGCTGCCGCAGCTGGAAGCCGGCTCGTCGAACTTCTCGGAAGATGCGACACGCTGATCCTCGGCCCCGGCACTGGTAAAGAAGCCGATGCAGGAGCGTTACTCGACGCAGTGCTTGCGGCCAAGGAGCCTCCGCCAACGTTGCTGCTGGACGCGGCGACGCTCGGGGTAGCGGCAGATCGTCACCAGGCGATCAAGGCGCATGTGGGTCGTACGGTGCTAACGCCACATCCAGGCGAGATGGCAGCACTCATGCTCGAAGATCCGGATCGAATTGCCCGTTCTCCTGCCGACGTCGTGAAGGCGGCCGCGCACCAGTTCGGCGCGGTAGTGGCGCTGAAGGGTCCTGACACTCACGTTGCGACTCCGGAGGGGGTGATCCTCCGCTATCCGGGTGGCGGTCCCGGATTGGCGACAGGCGGTTCCGGCGACGTTCTGGCAGGCGTTATTGGCGGGCTGCTAGCGCGCGGCGCGGCGCCCTTTGTTGCTGCGACGTGGGGGGTATGGCTGCACGGTGAAGCGGGGCGTCGGCTGGCTGCGCGGGTCGGGCCGATCGGCTTTCTCAGCCGCGAACTTCCTGGGGAGATCCCTAAGCTGATGGCCGAGGTCTAATTTTTCAAACTTCGCGAGGAAGCGGCCGTATTGCGCCCAATAACCACCGTTGGAAGGCACTGGCGCATGTCTATAAGCGGACATGCCTAAGCCCGCTTCGCAACCTATCCGCACATTGCTACGACGACGCGACCAGAGGCCGGATCCGTGGCGATCGTGACTCGATTTCCGCGCAGATCGTGCGTGACGGGATCCCCGGGTGCGATCTGACGCACAATAGTCGCACCTGTCAGGCGCATGGCCTCTGCGTCGGTCGGCTTTACTTTGCCAACTAACCGACGCGCGGCGGGCGTGTCGCACGATCCCGGAGACAGGGGGGGCGCTACTTGCTTCGTCGAGCAGCCGGCCGTCGCCAGCGACGCAGCGGCAAGAGAATGGGAAACAGCCAATTTTATCGGATTACAGAGCATTGCGCGGTCCTGTGAAATCGAAGTGACCGTAAGCGGCGGCGTGTGAACGTTGTGCTACGAGGTACCATTCCTGTGCCGGTTCGATCGAGAGCGCAAGGCGCACTTTCTGCTCACCGAGCTTGAAGGATAAACACCCGGCTGTCTCCGGCAGATCGGCTGTTCTGGTCGGACGCCAATTAGGATCACGTTCCGTCGGTTCGTTCACTTTCGATCCAGCGCATTTATTGGTACGCGTTCAGTTAGGTTCCCGACGATCACTCCTGTCTCGCCTTAAACCACTTGGGATGGAAATTGAGGCGTGAACGGCCAGAAGGCGGAACGGCAGGGGCGCCGGGCAGCAACGCGCCCACTTCCCGTCATTAAGAGGTCGTAACCCACTTCCCAGAAGCGGACATTCCCTGCCCCTGGTTCGCAATTACCTCCGACGCTTCCGTGTTGATCGGCGACTAAGCGGGGAGGGGGCAGCGCAGTTGCAAGCACCGAAATGATCCAGGGGACTGAGCTTGGTCCTATTTGCCGGCATGACCTGCCCAAAGCCATGCCGGCAATTGCGCTGATTACAGCGCGTCCAACACGGTCTTGCCGATCGCGCGGCCGCTTTCCAGCAGCGCATGCACCTGCTTGAGACTGGCTGCGTCGATGCCTGCCACCCGCTCGCGCAGCGTCGTCCGCAGCACGCCCGCGTCGACGAGCTGCGCCACTTCCTCCAGCAGCCGGTGCTGCTCGATCATGTCGGGCGTGTGGAACATCGCGCGGGTGAACATCAGCTCCCAGGCAACGGTGATCGACTTGCGCTTCAGCGGCACAATGTCGAAGCTCTTGGGATCGTCGATGAGCGCGATGTGGCCCTGGGGCGCGACGATCTTGGGAAACAGCGGCAGGTAGCGGTCCGAGGCGGTGAGGCCGGCGACATAGTTGACTTCCGCATGGCCGATCCGGGCAAGCTCCTCGTCCAGCGGTTTGTGATGGTCGATCACATGATGCGCGCCCATCTGCTCCACCCAGGCGATCGTCTCCGGGCGCGAGGCAGTGGCGATCACCGTGAGGCCGGTCAGCCGGCGCGCCATCTGGATCAGGATCGAACCGACGCCGCCGGCGCCATTGATCACGAGCAGGCTGCCCTGCGCCTGCTTGCGGCCGTGCGGCACGTTGAGCCGGTCGAACAGCAATTCCCATGCGGTGATCGCGGTGAGCGGCAGCGCGGCGGCTTCCGCCCAGTCGAGACTGGCCGGCTTGTGGCCGACGATGCGCGCGTCGACGATGTGCAACTCGGCATTGACACCGGGGCGGGTGATGTCGCCCGCGTAGAAGACCTCGTCGCCCGGACGGAACAGGGTAACGGCGTCTCCCACTCCCTCGACGATGCCGGATGCATCCCAGCCGAGAATCTTCGGGCCGCCTTCTGGTGCCGGGCTGCCGCTGCGGACCTTCACGTCTACCGGGTTGACCGACACCGCCTTCACGCGGACGAGCAGGTCGTGCGGGCCGGGTGTGGGTGCGGGAACGTCCAGGTCGAGCAGCGCGTCTTCGCGGTCGATGCTGCCGGGCTGGTGGTAACCGATGGCTTTCATGTCGAACCTCCTGATGATCGTTCGGCCGTCAGATTGTCCATGCGAATGCGTAATGCCATGGCCAGTTCCGCACGACCGCTATGCGATGAGGCATGCCCTTCAGAGTTCGCTAGGCAACGCGGCGCTCAGCGCGTCTACGAGCAACCGAAGCCGGCGCAACCGCCGCAGATCCTGGTGATAGCCGAGCCACAGGTCGCGCGGCGGCGGCGCCTCGCTTTCCAGTCGTGCGAGCGGCAGCTGGTCGCCGATTACCCGCGGCAGCACTGCCAGGCCTGCGCCGGCGACGCAGGCGGCCCCCTGTGCCTCGCGATTATTGCTGCGGAAGGCCGGCGTGGCGGCGGGCCAGCGACCGCGCAGCCATGCGACGTCGGGGAGCTGATCGAGCGCGCTGTTCATCGTCACGAGCCGTTGGCCGGTGCCGTCACCGCTCGCGCGCGGATCGCCGCAGCGCTCCAGATAGGCGGGCGCTGCATAGAGCGCATAGCGGATGCGCAGGAAGCGGCGCTGGACGATGTCGCTGCCGGAGAAAGGCACGAAGCGCAGCACCAGATCCGCCTCGCGCCGCTGAAGATCATAGAGGCGGGAATCGGCCAGCACCTCCACCACGAGGCCGGGATGCTCGATCGCGAAGCCGGCCAAGGGTGCCGCCAGCACGCGCGACGAAACCCAGTCCGAGGCGGAGAGCCGCAGCACGCCTTCCAGCCCGCGCGCGCCGCCGATCAGCTTGCGTTGCAGGGCGACCGCCTCCTCCGCCATCTGCTCGGCATGGACGAGAATTGCCTCTCCCTCGTCGGTCAGGCGAAAGCCGCCAGGCGTGCGCTGGAACAACGCCGCGCCGACCGTCGCCTCCAGGCTGCGCAGCCGACGGCCTGCCGTGGGCTGGCTGAGCCGCAGCCGCTCGGCGGCCGCGGTCAGCGTGCCCGTGTGGGCGATCTCGACGAACAGCTTCAGATCATCCCAGTCGAGGCGAAGCGTCGGTTCGGCGGTCATGCCGCTTCATCGCCGCGCGCGCGCGTCCGTACAAGATGCAGAACGCACGCTCATGCGGCGACGGCATCCGTGCGGGACGCGGTTTCCACCTGCGCACGCACCTGTTCCAGGCGGGCGGAAAGGGCGCGATCAAGGATCGACTGGGCGTCGCTGCCCAGCACCAGCCGCAGCGGCGCGGTCTCGTCGGATGCGCTCTCGATGATCGCTGTAGCCATCCGCTGGGGATCTCCGCCCGGCGTGCGGGCCGGATCCTTGAGGATATCGCGCAATTGCCCGATCGGGGTCTGGCGATAGGCGTCCAGGTCTACACCGAGGGCGGCGCTGGCGGCCGCGCGGAACCCCGTACGCGCCGCGCCTGGCTCGACGATCGTCACGCCGATGCCGAACGGGGCTACTTCCTGCGCGAGCGCGTCGAAAAAGCCCTCCAGTCCCCATTTGCTGGCGTGATACAGCGATGCGCCGCCATGCGTCGCCTGGCCGCCATAGGAGGAGATGGCGATCAGCCGCCCGCTGCCCTGCTGGCGCAGATGGGGGAGCGCCGCGCGCGCCACTTCGATCGGCGCGAGAAGGTTGGTGGCGAGCTGGTCTTTGATCTGCTCGAGAGTGAGGCTCTCCGCCGCCCCGAAGAGGCCGTAGCCGGCATTGTTGACGACCGCGTCGATGCTGCCGAGCACCGCGAACGCGTCGTCCACCACGGCGCGCACCGCCTCGGTGGCGCGCAGGTCGAGCGTGGCGAGGTGCAGTCGATCGGGATAGTGCGCGCGAAGATCGGCCACGCGCTCGATCGCGCGAACGGTACCGAATACGCGATCGCCGCGCGCGAGCAGGGTTTCGGCGAGCGCGCGGCCCAGGCCGCTGCTGATGCCGGTAATGAACCAGTTGGACATGCTGTTTCTCCTTCGCCGCTCAGGCGAGCCGGCGCAGGGTTTCGAGGCGGAGCGGTTCGGCGAGGAATTCGTCGAAGCGCGCAGCGAGCGCGGTGAAGCTGGCGCCAGCGGTGTGAGCATCGATCGCGGCCTGATCCTCCCAGGCCTCCACCATCACCACCGTTCCCGGGTGCTCACGGCTGAGATGCGGCACATAGGCGATGCAGCCCGGCTCCTCGCGAACGGCGGGCACGACCGCAAGAACCGCGTCGATCAGCGCCTGCTCCTTGCCCGTTTTGGCGACGAGATGGGCGATGAGATGGATATGGTCGGTGTCGGTCATGGATATCCTCACTTCAACAAGACCGGGCCGGCCCCGATCTTCACGCGCAGCAACTGATAGGGTGGCCTGCGCAGATCCTTGCCCTGGTGGAAGCCGGGCTGGCGGTAGAGCTGGTTGGCCGTGAAATAGAGATAGCCGTCGGTGCCGACCGACAGCGTGTCGGGCCACAGGATGCGCGGGTCGCGCGCGATCGTCTTCCAGACGCCGTCCGCGAAGCTGCGGATGGTGCCATGTTCGTAATCGCCGGCGTAGATCACGCCGCGATCATCCTCGGCCAGGCCATCCGACGGCGCCTTGGGGCCAAGGTCGCGGATCGCGGCAGCGATGGTTGCGTCGTCGGTCGCCGGGTCCCGCAGCAGCGCTGTGGGCACGGCGTAGAAGTGGCGGCTGGAGAGCGCGCAGTAATAGAGCGTCGCCCCGTCCGGCGAGATAGCGATGCCATCCGTCGCCACCAGCCACGGGCTCGCCGCGCCGCCAGCGGGCCGGTTCATCAGCACCGCGCCCTCGATGCGCGGAGTGAAGCCCGGATCGGGCATGGTGCTGGCATGGCCGGACAGACGGCGCAGTGCCTTGCCGCTGGCAAGATCGACGACGATGAGCCCTCCGGGGCCCTTCACCGAACTGTCGGTGATATAGGCGACGCCGGCCTCGCCCTGGCGGAGATCGAAGCGGACATCGTTCAGATAGGTGGTGGGCAGCACCACATCGGGGCCCAGCACTATTGTGCGGACGATCTTGTCGGTTGCCAAGTCGATCGCGACGAGCTTCGCGCCACCGGCAATCGGCGCGGCGAAACCGGGCGCGGCGGTGTCGAGCACCCAGAGGTGGTTGGCACCGTCCGCGACGACGCTTTGCACGCTGAGAAAATGGCGGGCCGGGTCGCCCTGGGGATCGTTGGTCGCGGCATCGGGATAGGCGATCACCTTGCCGCCGCGAAGCTCGCCCACCGCGAAGGGCGCCTGATCTCCCCATTGGGGGTAGTTGAGGAAGATGCGCCCATTGGGGGCGATGGTGATGCCGGTGGGAATCGCCCCGGTGAGGTTGGCGACCACCTCCACTCTGGCCGGCTGGGCAAGGGCGGGTGCGGTGATGGCGGCGCTGGCAAGGGCCAGCGCGGTGGCGATATGCTTCATGGAGCTTTCCTTTCCCGGGCTCACCGCGCAGCCAAGCCGATCTGCTGGAGGAACGTCAGATTGTCCTCCAGATGCCAATTATCGGTGATGCGACCGTCACGGACGCGGACGATGTCCGTCGCGATGAAGTCCACCGGCTCGCCTCGCCCCTGCCGACCGCCGAAGCTGCCGGTGAAGTGGCCGGTGAAGCGCAGATGCGAGACGATGCGGTCGGCGACCACCAGCCGCTGCGCGACGGTGACCTTGAGGTCGGGCACGGCCGCGAGAAATGCCTTGGACGCGGCGGCGGGACCGCTGGGCCCCTGCGGCCTGCCGGCGGGCAGCGTATGGTCGACGAAGTCGGCACCGATTGCGCGGGCAAGCAGTGTAGCGCTTCCGTTCGCCCAGAAGCCGTAAAAGGCGTCCACCGGCGCGAGCAACCGTGCGCGCTCGGCGGTCGGCATATCGGCCGCGACGATCAGCTCCTGCGGACGGGTGGCAGCAATCGCGGCCTGGTCGTCCGGGCGCGCGGCGCCGGCGCTTGCCGGCAGCATGGCGGACGTGATGGCGGCGGCAACGGCAATCCTTGTGACATGGGTCTTCATGGCGTTGTCCTTTCGTTGCCGAGAACAATGGGAAGCCTTTCCGCCGCGCTCCACGGCCAACCTCGCATGTTCACCATGCAGCGCTGCATGGGCGTCCCCTGGCTCCATCAGCCGCCATGACCACCTGCACCGTGGACCACCAAGGGCCTGCCCCCGGTGGGGGATGCGGCACATCATGCGCCGACGCATGACCATCATTCGAAGCTGGTGATGCCCCCCGGCCGCAGGTGCGTGCACGAAGGGCGCACATCCAAAAGGGGATTCTGCCATGTCCGTCATCCGCGTCGGTCACATTGCACTCGGCTTTCACGATGCGAGCGCGCGCGTGGTCGAGTCCGTCCTCGAGCGCCACGGCCATTGCGTCGAGCGCTCTGCTGCACCTCATGAGGACATGTTCCGACGCATGGGGCGTGGCGAGGTGGACCTGCTCGTCTCCGCCTGGCTGCCGGCGAGCCATGGCGCATATCTGGCGCCGTTCGAAAGTGACGTGCGCAAGCTGACCGTGCTCTACACGCCCTACTGCATCTGGGGTGTGCCGAACTATGTGCCGGCAGAAGTGGCAAGCGTTTCGGATCTGCTGCGCGGGCCGGCGCTCGAGCGGATGGAACGCCGCATCCAGGGAATCAACCCCGGCGCGGGTATCAGCCGCTTCTCGCAAGCGATCGTCGAGCGCTATGGGCTCGCGGCGGCGGGCTATTATTTCGAGACCGGCAGCGAAGCCGATTGCTTTGATCGCTTCGAAGCAGCGGTGGCAGAGAAGGCCTGGGTGGTGGTGCCGCTATGGCATCCGCAATATCTTCATGCCCGCTATACCATTCGTGCCCTGGAAGAGCCGCTGGGCCTCCTCGGCGGCACCGACGCGGCGACGCTGATCGTCCGCCGCGACGCCGAGGCTCGCGTCGGTGCCGCCGCCTTGGCGGACCTGGCGGCGCTACAACTGGGCAATGCGCGGGTGAGCGCGCTTGAAGATGCGCTGGTGCGGGACGGCCGTTGATGTCGACTTGGAAACATAACGATCCGGAGTGGAGAAGATGGCCGCCTTTAGAAGTGCCTCGCCGTCGGGTCCTACTAGACGCGGACGGTGATGGTGACAAAGTGAACGTGTGAACATGGTCGCGAAGGCCGCGGACGGAAACGGCAGGGGCACCAGGCAGCAGCGCGCCCAAAGTCGGACATTCAGGGGGGGGCGATGCCCTTCCTGAAAGCGGACGCAAACGGCGGGCCCTCAATCCTCGCGGTCGGCGGCTGGAAGTGGGTGGTTTCCCGACAGGCAGCTTTGCAGAAAATGTCTTCGAAGGCGGCCATTGTCATGCGTCCGTGCAGCCGCCTATGTTTTTGCTTTCGACCGGGAGCCAGCATGCACCAGACTCTTGTGGCGAAGCTCATCGCCTGCGTTGCTCTCCTCTCGCCCGCAACAGCTGCTATCAGCGACGATAAGGCGATCGACGGCCGTTTCGATGTAGGCGGGCGCTCCATACGGCTAGCCTGCAAGGGAGCAGGCAGTCCCTCCGTGGTGATCGACGCCGGGATGGGAACGGCACCTGTCGAAGATCCGGGCTGGAACGCCATCGCCGACCAAGTGGCCTCGATAACGCGAGTCTGCCTGTACGATCGCGCCGGTCTAGGCGGGAGCGATCCGGCACCTGCGGGGTCGCGCTCCAGCCTCGATTCCGCGGCTGACCTGCACGCAGCACTGTCCTCTGCCCGGATCGAGGGGCCCTACCTTCTGGTCGGCCATTCGGTAGGCGGGCTCCACGCGCAGGTGTTCGCCGCCAAATATCCATCCGACACCGCCGGGCTCGTGCTGGTGTCTACGACGCATCCCGATCAATTTTCGACATGGCTAACGCTGTTGCCCGCGCCCGCCCAGGGCGAGGAAAAGGCCGTCACCGAGGCACGCTCCTTTCTTATCAGTATGCAGACGGATCCCAGCAAAAACGAAGAACGGCTGGATATGCGGGCAAGCGCGAGGCAGGCGCATCTCCTCACCTCTCTTGGCAGCAAGCCGGTCATCATCGCTACGCACAGCCCGCGCTTCCGCATGGTGCCTGGCTTGTCGGAGCCGCTCGCCGTCAAGCTGGAAGACGCAACGCAGCGAATGCAGCGTGGATATCTGTCGCTGTCGACCAACGCGCATCAGAACGTCGCCGAACGGGCCGGCCATGGCCTGCCACACGAAGCACCGAAGTTCGTAGTCGACAACATTCTTCAAGGCGTCGCGGCGGTCCGGGAGCACGTAGTTCGATAATTGGCCGCGCGGCCGCCGCGCTCCGAGCCTGGCGCGAAAGCGTTTTGACTAGTCCGCTCAGAAAAACGCATTTCGTTTCATCTAATGACCGGGATTGGTCGGTAAAGGTCGCGCGGGGGAGGCAGGGGCACCAGGCAGCAACGCGCCCACTTTCGGCCATTCAGCACGCCGATCCTCGTGCTCAGAAGCAGACATCAACGGGTGAAGGTTGATCGAGCTGGCGGCGAATGCAAGCGGGTGGAAAGTGCTTGAGGATCAGCCGTTTCGGATAGGTACGACGTTTCGCCTGTTTGAGCTTGTGAGTGCATTGAAGCACCTACAAACAAGGATCCTATGAGCCTTTCCGCTTCGCCCAGCCACCTCCGCTTCCTTGATCATGACGGCGAGATTGCCCGCCTCATCCGCCATCGAGATTGGTCTGCGTCACCATTGGGAGCGCCGGACACCTGGCCTCAGGCTCTCAGAGTGGTGGTTGGCCTAATGCTGTCATCCAAATTTCCCATGTTCGTGGCTTGGGGGCCAAATCTCGGCTTCCTCTACAACGACGCTTACGCCGATATCCTGGCCAACAAGCACCCTGCCGCGCTCGGCGAAAGGTTCCAGGATATATGGGCTGAGATCTGGCCGGATATTTCACCCCTCATCGATGCCGCCATGGTGGGAGAAGCAACCTATCGTCAGGACCTCCCGCTGCTGATGCACCGTCAAGGGTTCGACGAACAGACTTGGTTCACCTTCTCTTATTCTCCCGCTTATGGTGATGCTGGGGAAATCGCCGGCATGTTCTGTGCCTGCACGGAAACCACCGGCAGGGTCCGAGCCGAACGCGCAGTACAAGAGAGCGAATCCCGCTTCCGCAACATGGCTGACCACGCGCCGGTGATGATGTGGGTCACCGATGAGAGTGGCTACTGCACCTATTTGAATCGCGCATGGTACGAATGGACGGGCCAGTCTCCTGGAGAGGCCGAGGGGTTCGGCTGGCTGAATGCAACGCATCCTGACGATCGTGAGGAGGCGGAGCGGGTGTTCCGCGAAGCGAACGGTGCGCGGTCCGGGTTCCGGGTTGAGTACCGCCTTCAATGCGCAGACGGTAGCTATCGCTGGGCGTTGGACGCAGCCTCTCCCCGTTTTGGAGACGATGGTTCGTACCGGGGATATGTCGGCTCTGTCATCGACATCCATGAGAGGCGAACAGCTGAGGACCGGCAACGAGAGAGCGAGGCCAGTCTCCGTCGGCTGACGGACGCGCTGCCCACGTTCGTGTGGTTCGCAGATCCTGATGGTGACCTTACCTATTTCAACAGCCGCTGGTACGAGTACACTGGCCAGACGGAAGCTGAGGCCCTTCCAAACGGTTGGATCTCGGTGCTTCACCCTGATGACCAGGAATCCACCTCCGCAGCTTGGTCGGACGCCCGAGCCGGAGGCACGCTATACGAAACAGAGGTTCGGTACCGGCGGCACGACGGCGAATATCGGTGGTACGTGGCTCGAGCTGAGCCCATTCGAGACCAAGCCGGATTTATCACGACTTGGGTCGGTAGCTCGATCGACATCCATAATCGTAAATTAGCCGAGACCGCACTTCGCGCCAGTGAAGCGCAGTTCCGCCTGATGGCCGACGCTGTGCCGCAGATCGTCTGGATCACGGACGCTCAGGGGCGTACGGAGTTCTTTAACAAGCACTGGTCCGACTTCACTGGCTCCGATTATCATCCGAGTACCGCTAGCGGCGTGGCGGCGGAGCACGTCCACCCTGACGATGTGGCGCTGACGATGGCTGCCTTCGACGAGGCTCGTAGAACCGGCACGACCTTCCTTGTCGAGCATCGGATAAGGTCAGCCTCGGGAAAATATCGCTGGTTCCTCGTCCGCGGCGAGCCGTACCGCGACAACGCCACGGGAGAAATCGTTCGCTGGTTTGGTGCTTCTGTCGACATCCACGACCGCAAGACCGCTGAGGCAGACCTCAAAAGACTGAACGAGACACTGGAGGCGCAGGTATCAATCCGTGCAGCAGAGCGTGACCGCATCTGGAACCTGTCGCAAGATATGCTGGCTCGTGCCGACTATAGCGGGATGATGTCTGCCGTTAGCCCGGCATGGCAGCGTGTGCTGGGGTGGAGCGAAAGGGAGCTGCTCACGCGCGACTACGCGACCTTCATGCATCCTGAGGACGTTCCTCCGACGCTCGAAGCAATCCAGCAGATGAGCGAGACGCGGCGCCCAGCGCGATTTGAGAATCGAATCGCCACGTCCACCGGCGACTGGAAGCCGATTGAATGGACGGTCGCCCCTGAACCTGATGGTGTCAACTTTATCGCTGTCGGCCGCGACTTAAGCCTCGCCAAGGCAAAGGAAGCTGAGTTGGCAGCAGCACAGGAGGCTTTGCGGCAGAGCCAAAAAATGGAGGCGATGGGCAGTCTCACAGGAGGCGTCGCTCACGACTTCAACAATCTGCTGACGCCGATCATTGGCTCGCTTGATCTGTTGGTGCGAAAGGGACTCGGCAGCGAGCGTGAGCGTCGATTGATCGACGGCGCGCTACAATCGGCAGAGCGAGCAAAGACGCTAGTGCAGCGGCTTCTTGCCTTCGCTCGACGCCAGCCGCTGCAATCGACGGCGGTGGACCTGGTCACCCTTATAGGTGAAATGGCAGGGCTTATTGAGTCGACTGTAGGACCCACCATCGATGTCCGCGTCGAACTCGATTCCGAACTGCCGCCGGCGAACGCCGACCCTAACCAGCTCGAGATGGCGCTGCTGAACCTGGCGGTGAACGCTCGGGATGCAATGCCGGGGGGCGGGCAGCTCACGATTGCGGCCGCCAGAGAGAGCGTCCGCGGAGGGCACTCCGCCGGGTTGAAGGCAGGCCATTATGTACGGCTCTCAGTCCGCGACACTGGCAATGGCATGGACGAGGAAACGCTGAGCCGCGCTGTGGAGCCCTTCTTCTCCACGAAGGGCATTGGAAAAGGCACGGGTCTCGGGCTCTCCATGGTTCACGGCCTCACTGCGCAGCTCGGCGGGGGTTTGACCGTCGAAAGCGCACCGGGACAGGGAACAGCTGTGACGCTATGGTTGCCGATCAGCGCAGCTCCGATCCAAGATCAGGACCCGGTTCGTCATTCTGTGGAGACTCGGGTTGGTCGAGGAGTCGCGCTCTTGGTCGACGACGAAGACCTTGTCCGGATGAGCACCAGCGATATGCTCTCGGACTTCGGATTCGAAGTTATCGAGGTTGGGTCAGGTGAGGAAGCGCTCACCCTGCTTCGATCGGGCACGATGCCAGACATTCTCGTAACTGATCACCTGATGCCTGGAATAAGCGGCACTGAACTCGCGCATGAAGCACAACGTATGATCCCGCAACTTCCTGTCCTCGTCGTCTCCGGCTACGCAGATGTTGAAGGGATTGCACCCGACTTGCCTCGGCTGACCAAGCCGTTTCGTAGTTCAGAACTAGCTCAAAGCATCAATGCCCTTTTTCCCGAAGCGGCTATCTAGCGTACGCAATATGCGGCATAACAGAATAGGGTTACGAGCGAAATTCGTTGATGCAACGGCTTGGCGATCATTCGTGAAGGCAAGCTTTCCTGCGTGTAACTTTCCAGCGCAGACCAATGCTTCGAAATATTAGCGCCGGCAGCTGCGCGCCCAAACTCGGACATTCAGAAGGCCAATGGACCTTCCTGAAAGCGGACGGAATCTTGCGCTGCTCGACCGGTGCGGTCTGCGGCTGGCATTGGGTGGAAATCGGCGCCTTAGATCGTCGCCAAAAAAGGCGCCCCGAGGAGGCGCCTTGAGTCGAGGATTGCATGAGTTGTAATCACTACATCGAACAGGTTGGCATATGGTTAACGGCAAGCGTCCGACCCGGATCGTCCGAGCAAAAGCGGCTCGTCTGTAGGAGCAGTCACTGCCTCAGCGCAGCGGAAGCGTCGAAAGCGGACTGGTAGTCCGGTCCGAACTGATCCATGGCCGCAACGTGCGACAGCCGATTGTGTGGAAGTGCCGCATCGGCAAGGATAGATGCCTTGGTTGCACGAGCCTGGGCCCGCTTTGAAGCGGGGCGGCCAGCCTCGGCCATGACGGTGAAGCGGGGGTCTACGCCAGCGATGCCGGCGATCGCCTTGGCAGCGCGCTTGGTGATTTGCCGAACGCGTTCTGCGGTCACACCCGTCTCGGCCGCGAGTTGCTCGAGGCTCGCACCACTGAAAAGGCGACCCTCGACGATCTCTCGCTCGCGCGCGATCGTCGCTTCCAGCTTCTCGAGGTCTGCAGCGGCGATGCCGTTCATGCGGAGGCGCGGGAGCTCCTTACGAAGGGCCGCCTCCTGACGCTTAGGCAGCGGGCGGCGGGCGAGTGCCTCCATTCCCACCGTGCGCAGGTGATCGACATAGGCACCGATTAGAGACGACTTCGCTCCGTCCGCCAGATAGTCCGAGGCGGCAGACTCCGTTGTCTCGACGGCAAACTCATCCTCGAGGGCGTCCAGGAACGAACCCATCTCGCCGTCACTGTCCAGGATGGCGTTGAGAGAGACCGTCGTGGCGGCAACCCTCTTCGCGGACGGCCGCTGATCGGTCATCACGCGGAACCGTAGGCTCTGGAGCTCGCCTCGGATCTGCCAGTTCACGAACGTCGTGAACTGCGCCTTCTCCGGCTCATACGCTTCGACCGCACGATGCACGGCGATGGCGCAGCACTGTTCAGCATCTTCGAAATGATTGATGAGCCCGTACTGCCGCACGAAGTGGCGAACGCGGGGTGCGATGAGCTTCATGATCTGCGCATGCGCGCGGTCCACGTTCACACGCTGCCGGTTGGTCGACGTTGCACCGTCCTTGGGACGGTTCTCGAGGATAACTGCAACTGCCGCTTCAAGCGCGAGCGTGGTCTGGGACGTCATGATCTTCCCCTGGTTCGCGGCCGGACATCGTGAGGCCCGGGCACCAGGGAAAATTGCCGTTAACCAGTTAACGAAGTGGTAAACGCCAGTTTAGGTGGAAACGCGTATCGGCTTGCGGCTGGCTTCGCAGGTACCACACGCGCAAAGCCCTCAGCACTACCCGTGAGCCAACTCAGTGGCGAGGCATCGGCGCGTGACCCAAAGGTAGATGGTACATCACGGAAAGGTCGTCGCGGCGGTCGACTGCTTGTCCGCACATGGGGCAGACATCAAAATGACGCAGTTCGTCCACGGCACGATCTCGGCTAAGCTCTCGAGAAGAGCGCTCTTCGGGGAGAGCAGCGGCTACGAAATTCATCATCGACAGGCTCCCTGTTAGCGTTTCCTTTACCATATAGAGGCTAGCGCAGGGGTTCGGTTTAGCTGCGTGAAATTTTTCCGGCGGAGCAGCCAATGGCACGGGGCGCGACGTAGCTCACCCGCGAATACATGATGATTCGGTGCTCAGATGCCTACCATCTGACCAGTGAGTGGTCGTCCCGTCCACCTTCGTAGCGATCAAGCGCCTGCGTTACCTGGAGAGAAACCGGACCGCTCCCGGTGCGCGGCGGCACGCCGTAGAACTCGCGAGACCTGATCGATGGAATAGGGCTTGTGGATCAACTCGAAACCGTCGGTTCCACCGGCGGCCAGAACGTGGCTGTAGCCGCTGGCCAGCACGATCGGGAGCCCACCATGCAGGCGGCGGATTTCCTTGCCCATCTCGATGCCCGTCATGCCCGGCATTACGACATCGGAAAAAACCACATCGAAGCGCTCGGGAGCGCTGTTAACCTCCCGCAGCCCTTCCAGCCCGTTCGTCGCCAAGACGGTGCTGAAGCCGAGCTGGTCTAGAGCATCGACGGTGCTCGCCGCTACCTCCGCATTGTCCTCCACTACCAGGACGCAAGGGGTCATGTCGGTGACAATCTCATCTTCGACCGAAGCAACGGCCTCGTTTGAGACGGGCGCTTCGATCTGAGGCAAATACAAGGTGAAGCGGCTGCCGGCGCCGACTTCGCTTTCTACCTGGATGTCGCCCCCAGATTGACGTGCGAATCCGAATACCTGCGAAAGTCCAAGGCCCGTTCCCGAACCCGTAGGCTTTGTGGTGTAGAAGGGCTCGAAGATGCGCTCGCGGTCCGATGGCGGGATACCAGTTCCTGTGTCCACGATAGTTACCGCAACGAAGGGCCCCGCTATGGTGGGGCGTTCCCGAAGAGCGGGCATCGAATCAACCGCTTCTATGTTAATTTGGACGCGACCCTCGCCAGCCATCGCATCACGGGCATTGACGACAAGGTTGACCAAAGCGGTATCGAACTGGTTTTTGTCCGCGCGAACGCAGACTGGTTCGTCAGGCAAGACTCGCGATATTACGACTCTGGTGCCGACAAGTGTTTTGAGCATTTCCTCTATCGAATCAAGGTTCGCTCTCACATCAAAGGGTTGCGGCGTTAGCGTTTGCCTCCGAGCAAATGCGAGAAGCTGCTGAGTGAGCTTCGCGGCCCGACCGACTGCTTCATCGATTGCGCCGATGTATCGCTCCCGGCGCCCCTCCTTCTGGGTGGGCAACTTCAGCATCTCGATCGCCGACTTCACGATCGTCAGCAGATTGTTGAAGTCGTGCGCGACGCCGCCCGTTAGCTGGCCGACCGCCTCCATTTTCTGTGACTGTCGAAGCGCATCCTCGGCGGTGCGAAGTGCGGCCTCGGCTCGAAGCCTGGCGCTGATGTCCTTCGCGTGGTGAAACGCACCGATGATCGTCCCATCGGCGTCTCTCAAGGGGGCATAGTAGATGTCCCAATAGGGTTTGGAGAGATCAGGGTCGCCGAACTCCTCGGTGACGTTGAACACCTCCCCCGAAAGCGCTCGCGACATGAAGCCGCGGATGATCGGGCGCTGCTCTGGAAGGAACAAATCCGGGAAAACATCTCCAATTTGGACATGATAATTGTAGATACGATAGAACTCATCGCTGTGAGCGCGATTGAAGGCGATAAGTTTAAACTCATGATCAAAGGCGCAGATCGGAGACTGGTCAGACTGCCCGATAATCTCCCATAATGCAGAAGATGCGTTCGTCATCAATGTGCAAGCTCGACCTGTTGCGCCTGGCGGGCAATAACTTTCCGCAGCCTTCGCTTAAGATCAAGTTAATTTTTGCATCTGTTTTCGCGAGAATAGCGCTTTGCGCGAGAGTTAGTCTCACCTCCGCTGTCCGGTGGAGGGCATCCCAGCGAGATCGGCGGCTGTGGCCGGCTCGGTGTGAGAACCAGCAGGCGCCCAAGCCCTCGGAGGCCTCGTTGGAGGTCTCACCAGGCTCGGGGCGTTCCTCCAATTCGCTGCGCAACGGCTTGCTCAATTTCATTCAGCTCTGCTTGGCTGAGTACCCCTGCGACGTGCATCTTGCGCATTAGCTCCTCAACCAAAGCGGCGAGGAAGTGCAATTCCGCGCGTTCAGAGCTGATGTCCTCGTCCGTCGTGCTAACGCTCATTTTTGATCCCCTATCGCGAACGCAATGTCCTGCATTTTGCATAGAGGCCGATAACAAAGAAGGATAACAAGGCTAATTTCCGGGAGCCGGCAGACCCTCGGGCAGCTGCGCGCCCCACTTTCAGCCGCTAGGAGGCGCTTGAGGGCTTCCCAGAAGCGGACACCACGTCGCGGGGTGGAGTTTGAAGGGGCGACCGCTCAGCGCATACCAAGTGCGAGCCCTCACGCTGCCTATGCTCCTCGTAAGGGCTTCGGACGACTGGCTACTCTCGCTGATCCGGTAATGCTCGGAGGGGGATCATAGCCGAGCGTTAAGCCTCGATATCTATCAAGTTCACTGCCACCTCCGTTCCCCCCATCCCGCGGAGGTGGCGCGGCACTTAGACGCGTTCTTGTCCTGGTCACAGTTGGCCATGGAGAGGAGCAATGTCACATTCGCAGTACGATCCAGCTCTACAGTCGCGGCCCGCATGGAACGCTGGAAGGTCGGTAGGTATAAAAAGACCGCTGACGCAGAAGCAGATTTGGGCAATACGCTTTTTTCTAGATCGAGAAGGTCGCGTCCGCGATAGGGCACTTTTCGATTTGGCCATCGACAGCAAACTACGTGGCTGTGATCTTGTAAAGATTAAGATTGGCGATCTAGTTTCAGGCGTAAATGTCAGAACCCGCTCGATTGTCGTGCAGCAGAAGACAGGCAGGCCAGTGCAGTTTGAACTGACCTCGGATGTGCGTGGAAGCCTGCTGGCTTGGCTAGAGTGCCGGGGCGGATCAATTCAGGATTTTGCATTCCCAAGTCGAGCGAACCCGGCTGAGCACCTAAGCGTGAGGCAATACGCACGCCTCCTGCACGAGTGGATAGATGCCGTGGGTCTACCAAGCGCGGAGTACGGCACGCACTCTCTGCGCCGCACCAAGGCCGCGATGATATATCGGGCAACAGGAAATTTGCGTGCGATCCAGATCCTGCTGGGTCACTCTAAGATTGAAAACACTGTCCGATACCTCGGCGTCGATGTGGAGGACGCGCTGCTGCTTGCCGAGCGGACGGAGATTTGAGCGCAAGGCGGCCCAGTTCCGTTTAATGGGCCGCCATTTCGCTGCCGCTGCGCGCGTCCTTCCTGCCGCTCAGAGGCTCCGTAGCGCTCCCTAAAAGCGGTCATGGGTAGCCCTCCGTCGGACGACGTGAAACCCCTTTGCCATATCGCCGTTGAGCGGCGATGGCAGCTATTGCACATCTTTCGGATATCCACTTCGGAGCCAACGACCCCAAGATTGTAGCCGCGACCGAGGCTTGGCTGCAGGCCCGCCAGCCTGACCTGGTGATCATAAGCGGAGACCTCACGCAGCGTGCGCGCGTCAGCCAGTTTCGTCAGGCCGCCGCTTATGTGAATCGCCTTCGCGCAGCCGGCCACAACCTGTTGGTGGTACCCGGAAACCATGATGTACCGCTCTATGACGTCGTTCGGCGGTTTGCGGCACCGCTTCAGCGGTACAAGCGCTACATCTCAAACGATCTTTGCCCGTGGTTTGAGAATGACGAGATCAGCGTCCTCGGGATCAACACCGCACGTTCGCTTACGATCAAAGACGGTCGGGTTAATCGCGAGCAGATCGCCTTGATGAAAGGGCGCTTCGCGGCGGTCAGCTCAAGCAAGACGAAGATCCTGGTCACCCACCACCCGCTCTTCTCGATGCCGATCGGCGCCGGCGGCGAACTAAGCGAAGCGGTCGGTCGACATGATGAGGCAGTCAAGGGCGCGTGCGAAGCCGGGGTGCACATAGCCCTCGCGGGGCACTTCCACAGGACCTATGCCGAGTCCGCGCGGAAGATGGCTGAGAAGGCGGGCTCCGCGATCATCATCCAGGCAGGGACCGCTACCTCGACCAGGCTACGAAATGCGGAGCCGCAGAGCTTCAATTGGCTTGAAGTAGCCAGCCATGACCGCTTCAGCCTCCAAGTGATCGCGTGGGGCGGCACGTCGTTCCTCGAAGGCAGCAAGGTTGCCTTCACGTACGACGGTGGGGAGTGGCAATCCCGTAAGGACCTCTGATCACCCGCGGGCTCTCGCCGCAGGGGGTGCGGCTCTACGCCTGCGTTTGCGTGTGAGAAGGCCGTGATGCCGGTCGGATAGCGAAGATGCGCCCGGACGTTACCCGTCGGCGGGCCTGGGTCGCTGGATAGTTTGCCACCTCCGCCAGGAGTGGGGGATCTCGGAGGTGGCGAGAACCTGTTTAAGGGCTCGATCTTAATGAACTTCCCCGCGGCGTATCCGGGTTGTTCCGCGCGCGCAGGGTGGCGGCGGGCCGTCGATCTCATCAGTAGTGTGAACGGCCAAGCCGGCGAGCGGAGGGTGCTAGGCAGCTGCGCGCCCAAAGTCGGACATTCAGGGGGCCGATCAGCCTTCCTGAAAGCGGACGCAAACGGCGGGCCCTCAATTCTCGCGGTCGGCGGCTGAAAGTGGGTGGACTGCAGACGGTCGGCTAAGGGACGAGAAGCAACAATAGATGCCATCTCTCGACGGCAAGCTTTCTCGGCGGCTTTGGACCTTTTCTAGTCAGTTCGATTGAGGACATTCGTGAGCGCGGCCCCTTTCGGCTTTCGTGGAGAGGCCTGCTGGTCGGCCTTGACTCTTAAATCTACATATGTTGAAGATAAGAAGTGATGCGAAAGCGGCTACCCTCGAAGCAGATGCTCTCACTCCTTAATGCGCTGTCCAGTCGGCGGTGGCGCCATGGCTATGATCTGATGAAGGAAACGGGTCTGCTCTCGGGCACACTCTATCCGCTGCTGATGAGGATGACCGATCAGGGACTGGTCGAGGCTGAATGGCGCGAGCCCGCCCAGGTCGGCCGCCCTGCACGTCACGCTTATCGGCTGACCGCCGACGGTTATGCGCTGATGCAGGACATCGCGCTCCGCGACGGTACGCTAGCAGGGAAGGTCGTTCGGGTATGATGCCGGCATTCTCCCGCGCACTGATGGCGCTTGCATGCCGATGCCTGGGCGAAGGCCGACGCGAGTGGGCGCAGGCCATGCGGGCAGAGTTCGATGCCGTCGTCGAGGATGGGCGCCCGCTGCCATTCGCGATCGGATGCCTGTTCGGCGCGCTGCGTCAGATGCCCATGCAGGAAGAGGGGCGGTTCATCCTGACGAACTACACGCTCGCGCTCGGCATCATGATGCCCATGGCGGCACTCCAGGTCGGCTGCGCGGTTTTCGGCCTGCCCTATCTGTTCCCGGGGACGGAGGGGCTGCGCGGAACGATGATTCCTGCGCAAGAGCTTCTGTTCGGTGGCGCCTATCGTGCGGCGGTGCCGTCGCTGACCATCCTGCTGCTTCTATCCGGCGGCGGACAGCTGCGCGTCGCCTGGCTGATGCTCGAACGCGATTGGTCGCGCGTCACATCGACCGGCATGGCCATCCTTGCCACAATAGCGACGCTGATTCTCTTCATGGGCACCTTGTTCCTCGATACCAGCCAAGTCGTCACCCAGGGCGCAGTACTTGCGGTCGAGTTGGTGGTGCTCGCGGGCCTCTCCCGCTGGCATGCCGAGCTGACCCCGCCGCCGCCCGAACGCTCGAGCGGATAAGCGCAGACCAGCGCTTCGCTGGCCGCCCGACGACCATCCTCCGTCCCGTCCCCATGCTGGAGAAAAAACGATGCCGCAGGCACGAACGCTGCTGCTCGCCTTATTGCTGAGCACGATCACAGGCACCCCCGCGGCCGCGCAGACCGCACGGCCCGCTTGTCCGGAGCCGTCCGCAGCAGCAGGCGGACCGAGCAACGCGCATACCCGCTTTGTTGAGACGAACCTCCAACCGCCCGTCATCAAGCCGGGCGACAGGCCGCTCACCCTCGCCGAGGAGATGCGCCGGTACGACGTGCCGGGAATTAGCGTCGCGGTAATTCATGGCGGCAAGATCGCTTGGGCGCGCGGCTGGGGCGTTCGCGATCTCACGAGCTGTGCACCGGTCACGCCGAACACCGCTTTCCAGGCCGCATCGATCAGCAAGGTCGTGACGGCCGTGATAGCACTGCGGCTGGGCGAGCAAGGCAAGATTGGGCTGGATCGGAACATCAACGAGGCGCTGCGTTCCTGGCAACTACCGAAGGACGAGAAACTGGCACCCAACGGCGTCACCCTTCGCGAGCTGCTGAGCCACACGGCGGGGCTGAACGTTCATGGTTTCGATCACGGGTATCAGCCCGGCGCGACGCTCCCCACCACCGTTCAGATCCTGGAAGGCGCCGACAGCCCGCCCGTTCGCAGCATACTTCCAGCAGGCGAACAGTTCGAATATTCCGGCGGCGGCTACGTGGTGGCGCAACTCGCGCTCACGGACGTAAGCGGAATCTCCTTTACTGACCTCGCGCAACGCGAGGTGCTGGGCCCGCTTGATATGAAGCGCAGCGCCTTCGCCATGCCGCCGTCGCGGGCGATCCGCGCCGACATGGCATTCGGCTCCGCCTGGGGCAAACCGATCCCGGGCAACTACGAAGTCCTGCCGCAGCTCGCGCCGGCGGGCTTGTGGACAACCGCCGGTGATCTCGCGCGCCTGCTGATCGACCTGCAGGCCTCCGCGGCGGGCAAGAAGGGCCACCGCCTTTCGCCCGCCATGACGCGTGAGATGATGATCCCGGTCAAGGGCAACTGGGGGCTCGGCCTTGCCCTTTATACCGACGGTCCTCTGCGCTTCGGGCACGATGGCGTGAATACCGGCTTCGATTCTTTCATGATCGCTTATGCCGGTAAGGGCGACGGCATCGTTGTGATGACCAATGGTGGCGATGGCCGACGACTTACAGCAGACGTCGTCCGCGCCGTTGCGACCGACTATGGATGGCCGGAGATCGCGGCGCCGGCGACCGAGGAAAAGGCGCTGTCGCTCGCCGAGCTTTCCAAAGCTGCCGGGCACTTCGAGGGTGGTGGGCTCAAGGTCGATTTTGAAGCACGCCCCGAGGGATTGTTTGCAAGGCTCGTCGGCGCCCCAGCCTTCGAGCGTCTGATCGCTCTCTCGCCCAGGCGCTTTCGATCCGAGCAGACGGGCATCACGTGCGAGTTCGCGCCGGACTTTTCGAGCTGCACGATCATCGAAGGCGGTCCGCCGATGAAGCTGGTGCGTTCGAAGGCGATATCATCGGCGACTATAGGCAACTGAGCCATTCCCTATCCGCTGAGATGCACGTCCAATACGTGAAGTGGCCAGCAGCTTGGTCTAGCATGTGCCCGAAGCTGAACCCTTCTTGGATGGGCATGAAGCCGTCACGAAGGACCACTTTCAGCATTGTCGATCCGAGTGCCCGACGACCGTGATTGGGGCGGGAGCGGTCAAAAACGTCGGGGGCAGGGGCGTCGGGCAGCTCCGCGCCCAAAGTCGGACATTCAGAAGGCCGATCTACCTTCCCGAAAGCGGACGCAAACGGACGGCCCTATATCGGCTCAGCCAGCGGCGGGAAGAAGGACGTTAGCAGAAGGTCAGCTTATCCGTCCGCGCAATGTTGCTTCGGCCTACCGGCGGGAGTCCTTTATCGGCCCGGTACCTAAAAGCGAGCATCCCCCCGGCTTGGTTCGCGATGCCTGGGCTGCAGACGTAGAAACTGAGCTTCGGCTGAGAGATTTTTTCTCATCTGGCTGGCGGGTAGATATCCGACTCAAGAGGCCTTCGCCTGCGGCGGGCGGGGAAGTGACCGAGCGCGCAACGAGAATTTAGCGTTTCAGCGGTAAACTCCGAGGCAGGGCGCTTGTGGGCGTCGGGAGGCACAAATCGCGTGGCGCCGTTTAGAGCAAGAAAATCGAAGGCTGCTGAGACGGATCTCATTGCGCAGATCAGTGAATTTCTTGCGGACCAGCGTCTTGAGGCGACACCGGAAAATTACGCGCTCGCTTATGAGCTGATCACTGAGCCGGAAGGGCTAATTGCTAGGGCGGTTCACCTGATCACGGATACCGGGGTCAGGATCACTCCGACAGACGTGTTCACCCTGATGCGTGACGGAACCAACACGTCCACATCTGGCAATGATGGTCCGTCAGTTGCTGCGCAGGCGATTGCCAAAGTGCAGATGCAAGTCGAAACCTTCGCGGACCTGATCTTTACTCTTCGTACCGAGGCTGCTGACTTCGGGAGAGATTTGGCAGAAAGCACGAAGGCGATGTCGCAGCACGCCCCGCCACCGACCGTAGAGGTCGTTCTCAGGGTAACGGCAGCCATGCTAGAGCGGGTCAAGGTTGCAGAAGCAAAGCTTGATGCTGCCGAGACCGAAGCCCAGCAACTCCGGTGCAAGCTCGAATCAGCGCGCGCAGACGCGCGTACCGATCCTCTCACCAAGCTTCCAAACCGTCGGGCTTTCGAAGAGGCTTTCGAAGAAGCGAAGCCAAATCGCACGTCACGTGCGGTCGCGGTTTGCGACATAGATAGGTTCAAGTCCGTTAATGACCGGTTCGGACATGCGGTAGGAGATCAGGTGCTTCGAGCTGTTGGAGAGACACTCACCAAGGCCTGCACACCACACTTAGTTGCTCGCCATGGAGGTGAGGAGTTCGCGATATTGTTCATCGGCACGTCTCTCGAGGAAGCGTATGTGTTGCTGAACAGTGCCAGGCTTAGCTTGCAAGCAAAGCGTTATATAATGATTGATTCTGATCTGCCGCTAGGCGAAATCACAATCTCTGCCGGGCTGACCACAGTCGTCGGTGATGATGATTGCAGAACCGCGATCGGCAGAGCAGACCATCTTTTGTATGACGCCAAGGAGGCCGGTCGAAATTGCGTACGCTTTAGCCTTGATGACAGGATCTAACCTTGAGCTGGATCAGTAGGTATGGTCGCCGTGTGGAGATGTCACGCGCCGTATAGGCCTGCTTACTGGAAAGTGGGCTGGTTTCCCCTTGTGAAGCAGGTAACCTATCGTCTCGGCGCCCCTGGACCCGGTTGCTCTACACTCGTCAGGGCGGTTGATCCGCATTGCAAGCCATCGCGCACGGTACCAAAGGGGACGCGAGATTGGCCGCGAACGGGAACGCCAGCAACCGGACGCAGCGGGTAGCGGGAGGGCGACAGCGCGCCCATTGCCGACATCCGTGGCTCTTAGAGTGGTCCCTGAGAGCGGAGTTCCTCAGGCCGGAGCCCGCGTTCTCAGCTGGTTCGCCAGCGTCGAAGCGTGGGGGCAGAGAGAGCAGGGCCGGGAAGCCAGAGATCCCCTAACACCGGCCCTCATAAGCGGGCCTTCTGGAGACAGCATGTTGCTCGCGATCCACGCTTTCCGGACCTCTGCGCCTTCACATAAGTTGAAGTCCGAGGCTGCCGACTTCGATCCTCGCGGCTAAGCGGCAGTTGTTCCGAGCGGAAGAGCTACGGGTCGCAGGGCCAGCCTCAGGTTGCTGGGGCTGGCCCACAACATCAACTAACCCCCTGAGGGCTGCTAGGCTGCAAGTCGCTCAGCAATAACAGCGCGATTCCGCCCCTGACGCTTAGCTCTGTAGAGCGCTTCGTCCGCTAGCTCGACAAGGTCCGACCCGCGGCCCATTTCTTCGCTGTAGCCGGCGATGCCAAAGGACATGCTTACGGATGGCAACTCCATATTGCCGGCGCGTGGGCGAAGGTTGGCCACAGCCGATCGCAGGCCTTCGACGCGCGCTGCTATCGCCTCCGCAGTTGCGCCTGGTGCGATGATCGTGAACTCCTCTCCACCATAGCGGCAGACGACGTCCCCATCGCGGAAGTGCTTTTGCATTTCCGCCGCAACGGCGCGGAGTACGACGTCACCAGCGTCGTGCCCATGCTCGTCGTTGAATCGCTTGAAGTGGTCCACGTCGCACATGATGAGCGCCAGAGGCGTCTTGGATCTGGCCGCCCGCGCAATTTCCATGGTCAGCGTCTCGTCGAGATACCGGCGGTTGAAGAGGCTAGTCAGCGGATCCCGAATGGTCTGCTCTCTCAGATCTCTCTGAAGCATGTGGTTGACCAGTGCCGACCCGATCTCGCGGCTCAGCATCGTCATGCGAAACCGCTCGGATGCCGGCAGGAAGTCCGCCAGGTGGATCATGCCGATTACCTCACCGCCTGCGAGCAGAGGTTCGCAGTGTGACTTGGTACCCGATGACACGTGACCGCAAGCGAGCTCTGTGCCGTACGTGTCGTTGATGTGGGGCTTCACCAGCCGAAGACCCCAGCACTGGCCAGGCTCGAACCACTCAGGCAGGTCTCCCGCTGCCCCCCAGGCAGCAATCTGAACGAGCTGGTTCCGGCTGTTGCTGTGCGCATACACGGCACCAGCGGTGCCGGGCAGCAGCTGCGGGACGAAGCAGCAAATGACCTGCGCGAACTCAGCGTCTGAGCGGGAAGCCAGGAGCCGAAGCGACATTGCGTCAAGCCGCTCCACAACGCAGCTCCGCTCCTCGAGCGCTGTCGATCGCTCCTTCAGAGCGGTGTTCGCCAAGTGGAGACGCTCCTCGCTTGCGCGTTGCTGCTCCATCGCGGTGCCGAGGCGGTCCGCCATGTCATTATACCCGCTGGCAATTAGCGAAAACTCAGATGCTCGGATCTTGTGATCATCCATACGCGCGTGAGCATCGCCATGACCGAAGGCGTCCATGGCGTCCAGCATGGCCGCGGTAGGCTTGCGGATCGCCCGCACCATGAAAAGCTTCGAGACCGCGATCAGGAGGATGATGAACGGCACCCCGAACGCAACCGTCCGCCGGTTCGATCTGAACAGCGCTTCAGCTCTTGCACCCCGGGTGGACAGCATGGCCCGTTCGGCCTTCAGCATCTCCTCTTTCCGCGCCTCGACTGCAGCCATGAGACTCTCCGCCTGCCTGCTTCGACCCTGCATTTCGGCCCTGCTCAGAGTCTCGTACTTGCCTGTGTGTAGCTGAGAGAGACCGAAGTGCATGAACTGGATCCGCCGCTCAACAGCTGCTCGCAGTATTTTGGCCCGAGCGTTCTGTCCTGGATTATCAGACGTAATGAGGACCAACTCGTCAAGATCATCCCCGGCGCGGCGAAGAAGGTCGGGGGTGTCGGCGGAGAATGACGGGTCGTCACTGATAATCGATGCGCGGAGTTCTGATTCTGCCCGACGCACGAGGTCCACCGGGCGGGAGGTCCGCTCAAGAACGAGCTGGGTATGCTGAACCCAGCGATACCCGTTTTCCATTTCAGAGGACGAGTCGAAGAGCAGGATGGCAAGCGCCGTGAGAGATAGACCGGTCACGATCCCAACGGCGTAGATCTTTCCCGCGAGCGACCTAAGCATCTTGGTTCCCGTTGCTGAGGCGCGACGTAATTTGAGAAACGTTCGAGGGAGGCCGGCCAGCCGAGCGGCTTTGGCCGAGCTCGGCTTCCAGGTTGTGGACCAGGTTCCCAGCCAGTGTCTTCAGCTCGTCGATTTGAGAGGTTCGCACGTCGTCGATTGCGCTATCGTGCAACACGCACAGGGCACCGACTGCGGCACCCAGTATCACGAGCGGAACACCCGCGTAGAACTGAATATTCGTCGACCCGAGCACGAGTGGGTTGCCCGCGAAGCGCTCATCAGCCGTCGTATCCTGGACAACAAGTGGGTCAGTCGAAAGGATGGTATGACCGCAGAAAGCGGCAGCTCGAGACATTACACTGACCTTGAGCCCCTTACTGACGGCGATCCACTGTCGATCATGGTCGAGAATCGTCATCGCCGCGTAGCGGGTGCCGAAAATGTCAGCGGCACGGTCGACAGCTACCTGGATCTCGAACGTCGATAGATTCTGTCCTACCAACATCTGCACCACATGCTGTCGGCGCGCTTCGTCGGCGGGATAGGGCGCAGGACTGAAGAATCTGGTTGTCACCACTTGCACTTAGACGAAACACTTTGAAGGTTTCTCGCCCGCTGCATCCGGTAAATCACGGAGCATTAGTCGGACCGTTAACGGCTCCTGTCGCGTAAACGCCCGGCGGCAGCACCAGTGGTCTGCCCGCTGAAGGGAACGTCGAACCGTTTCCAAGCGGTGTCGGCGCCAGCGATTTACCTGCGGGCCAGGACGCATCTGTGTAGGGGATGCCGCCCGCCCGGAGGATGAGGGAGGACTGCGCACGAGCGGCATCTACGGCGCTAGCAAAGCCGGCAAGAGACAGCACCCCCGGAGAACCACCATCAGGGAAAGCGCTTATCCGTAGTTGATCAGCGTTCCCCCCGAGAAGCCAAGGGCCGATAACCGACCTGCTTCCCAGGGTGACGCTGTCGGAAACCGAAAGGTCGTGGCGGGCACTGTGCCTCTGTGCAGCATCCTTCGCACGCGCTCTTGCGCATCTAGCCGAGGATGTCCCGTGAAAACACGTAGCTTGGCTTAAATCGAAACATCGAGGACACCTTTTGGAAACATCACTGTATCGGCGGTGCTTGGTGTTCCGTAGATACCCGTCATGCAGCCCAGAGGGGATGCCTTCTTATCACTCGGATAAATCGGCGATGCGCTCCCAGATCTCCGCACGACGTAGGCCGCAGCTTTGTATCTCGACGGCAAGTGCAGGAGCTCTGCGATCGCCACGGCAGCGATTGCTGATGCGAGCATCAGCGCTGACCCTTGTGCTCTTTGTCGCCACGTCCGGTAGTGTGACTGTGCCGGTTTATGAAGCCGTCGCCGCCGGCCGTGCTGCAGGATCGTCAGCAATCGCAGTACTAGGTGCTAGGTCTCCTGGAGCACGAGGGGCGGGTGCAATCAGCACTAAACTCCGTCGCTCCGATGAGGTGGCGCAGAAATTAGGAACAGCCACCGCCGTTGCCGCGGTGCCGCTACCCGCCGCGGCTCAACTCCCGGCCGATACGCCGACGAGCGTTGGCGATCTGGTCAGCGGACAACAAGTGGCAGATGCCTCACTGCCAACCGCTCAGGTTCTTGAGGATATGAGCAACGCAGAAAGCCGCTCCGACGGCTCATCGCCAGTAGCAACTGACGGATTCATATCGATCGGTGGTGGACACGGCAGTGGCGGAAGTGGGTTTGGCGGGAATGGTGGCGGCGCTGGCGTGGGCGGCGGAGGCGGAGGAAATCCGAATAGCGGCGGTGGCGGCTCCACTGGCGCCGGCCCTGCGAAGGGCGGTGGAAGTACCATCGGCGGCGGCGGCATTTCTGGCGGTGGTGGTAACGCCATCGTTGGCGGCGGGAGCACAACCGGTGGAAGCGGAGGGAGCACCATCGGAAGCGGGAGCGACGCGATAGGGGGTGGCAGCTTACCTCCTGGCCAAGGAACCGCAGGCTCTGGCAGTTGGACCGGCGATGTGGTTCACCCGGATGTGGGTCTTATCGTGCGTGGCGGAAGCTCGGCTGGCGTTGGAGACACCGCCGGCGGGATGCTTGGAAAGCCATCTGGCCTTAATCCCCAGCTCGGGTCCACGGGTCCAGCGCCGCAGCAGGTTTCGCCTGTTCCAGAACCGAGTACCTGGGCGCTGCTGCTGATCGCCTTCGGTTTTCTCGGGTGTCGACTGCGTCGTCTTCGCGACTCTGCTGAACGCGCTGCCTCAATCCACGCGTAAGAGCCCGCGAGGCCTAAGTTCTTGTCCCTAATTGGCCGTCAGAACGGATTCTGTGAAATTCCGGCTCCGATGAGTGCGCAACCTCTCGGGATCGCAGCGCTGTGTCGGTCACCCCCTGACCGTTGGCGCGGCCAATGGAGAGCCCGCTACGTCGTGTGGCGGGCTCTTCTAGCTTGAGGTAAATTTGGCTTTTGCGCTCATGGCGGGTGACAGTCTGGATCCGTCGCCTCCCGCTGACGGCTGACAGGGCGCGCGCGGTTAAAACCGCCGGCCAAGGAGCAGGGGTAAGCCAGGCTGCTGCGCGCCCAAAGTCGGACATCCAAGGAGGCGATTGACCTCCCCAAAAGCGGACGCAGCCGTACAGCCGAGCCCCGTCGGCGGCTAAAATTGGTGGGAAGCCGACATGACTGCTTTTTTTTGGGGAAGACATAGGCATAGCTGCCGTTGAGCCAGCTCCGGCTTGCGGCTCCTCCCGACCAGACCAAGCTATTCGGCGGCGTTATTGCGAACGTCCGGACCCGACAGCAGCCGCCTTGCAACGCGATGTTTGCTCTGGGTGCGTTTGCAAACTGACCGCGCCCGACATCGGGACGAGATTTTCGCCCAAGCCGGCGACGGCGCGCACGCGAGTAAACGTGCCCAGCAGAACCGGCACCGTTTCTGCAGTCTGGAAAATGCCATCAGGCGGCGGTCGCTCGCTTGAGACGCCGCCCTGCCTCGCTCCAGTCGATCACCCTCATATAGGCATCGACATAGGCCGCCGCCTTGGCGCCATAATCGATCGCATAGGCATGCTCGTACATGTCGAGGGCGAGGAGCGGCGTGCCGTCTGCGAGCGTCATGGTGTGATCGGCTGCCCATTGGTTGACGAGGCGGGCGTCACGGTGGCTCCAGGTGAGGAGTACCCAGCCGGAGCCGCCGCCAAGCGCCTTGCCCATGCTGGAAAATTCGGCGGCCCAGCGATCGAAGCTGCCGAAACTACGCTTGATCTCCGCGCCCAGCGCCGGTGTCGGCGCACCAGTGCGTCCGAACCCGGCGAAATAGAGTTCGTGCAGGATCATCGAGTTCCACGCGATCAGCTCCTCGCGCTTCAAGCCATTTAGCGTGAAAACCGACGCCTCGGCCGGATCGAGCGCGGCGAACTCGGCGGTGATTGCGCCGAGGCGTTTCACCGCCCCGACATAGTTGTTGTCGTGGTGGCTGACGAGCAGCTTCTCGGACAGGCCCGGCACGCGCCTGGGATCGAAGGGAAGGTCCTTTGGCGTGAACGTGGCCTTAGGCGGGGTGTTCTGTGCGAGAGCTGGCATGGCGAGCGCAGCGGCGCCTGCCGCCACGCCGACGCTGATCGCAGTACGCCGATCGATATTCGTCATTGGATACCTCCGAGAAGATAGAGCGCTAGGCTCGCAGCCGAGGTCGCGAAAAGCGTCGTGATTACGCCGGCGCGCATCTGAAAGATGGCGTAAGCCGCGCCAACCGAGAGCACGAAGGCGGCGGGGTCGATGCTGGTCAGCACCGGCACGTCGAAGTGGAAAGGCCCGGTCGCGATCAGCCGGGTCGACCGAAACAGTGTGTGCAGCGCGAACCAGATGGCGAGGTTGAGCACCACGCCCACAACCGCGGCAGTGATCGCCGACAAGGCGCCTGACACGGCTGCATTTCCACGCAGCCGCTCGATGAACGGTGCACCAAGGAAAATCCACAGAAAGCAAGGCGTGAAGGTGACCCAGGTGGCGAGCAAGCCACCGAGTGTCGCCGCAATCAACGGATCGATGCCTCCCGCATCGCGATAGGCGCCGAGGAAGCCGACGAACTGCAGCACCATGATCAGCGGGCCGGGCGTCGTCTCGGCCATGCCGAGCCCATCCAGCATCTCGCGCGGTTGCAGCCAGCCATAGCTTTCGACCGCCTCTTGAGCGACATAGGCGAGCACTGCATAGGCGCCGCCAAACGTCACCGTCGCCATGGTCGAGAAGAAGGTGGCGATCCGGCTGAACACATTGTCGGGTCCGAGCGCGATCAGCAGCACCGCCACCGGAACGAGCCAAAGGGTCAGCCAGATAATGGCCGTCCGCAGGGTTTCGCGCCAGGTCGGGCTGGCGTGCGCCGGCAGCTCTTCACCGAGCAATGTGTCGGCGTCCGCGACATGGGCGCCTTTCGATGCGCCATGTCCGCCACCTCCGGCAAAGGCAGCCGAGCCGGCCCGGCTGGCAAGCCAACCGATCACGCCGGCGCCGAGCACGATAATCGGGAACGGCACCCCCATGAAGAAGATGAGCACGAAGGCGGCGGCGGCCAGTACGCGCGAAGCGTTGGACTTGAGGGCCCGGCTGCCGATCCGGACGACCGCCTGGAGCACGACCGCGAGAACAGCTGCCTTGAGGCCGAAGAAAATCGCGGAGACGATACCGACCTTGCCGTAAAGGACGTAGATCCAGCTGAGCGCCATGATCGCGACGGCGCCGGGCAGGACGAACAGAACGCCGGCGACGATGCCGCCTTCGTCTTGTGCATTAGCCAGCCGATATAGGTGGCGAGCTGCTGCGCCTCCGGTCCGGGCAGAAGCATGCAATAGTTAAGCGCGTGCAGAAACCGCTGCTCGCCGATCCAGCGCTTCTCATCTACGAGGATGCGATGCATGACCGCGATCTGTCCGGCGGGACCGCCGAACGACAGCATGGCGATACGCAGCCAAACCCAAAATGCCTCGGCAAGCGTCACCGGGCTCGGGCGAGTCACGGCGGGGGCGCTGTCCATAGCCGCGGCGCTCACGACCGTGCCTCCTTGGGCGTGTGGGACGTCCAACCGTGCGTCTCGCTGCGGGCGTCACGACACCAGCGGTAAAGCGCATCATAGAACGGCATGCCGGCCTCGAGCTGATCGAGGTCATCCCCATGCATGCGCGAGAGACCAAGCGAGAAGGCAAGCAGGCCCGCCGCTTCTGGCACAAGATCCGGCTTGCCCGTATCGGCACCACGCACGATCAAGGAGAGATACTTGAGCCCGGCGAAAGCGCTCAGGGCAAACTCCTCGACCATGAGGTCGAAGGTGCAGTGCTCGCCGCGGTGGCTCCAGAACACGTCGTCATGCGCGACGTCGAAGGGTGTGGCGTCGATCTCGCGGGCAACAGTCAGCACGTCGGATGCGGGGGCGAACAGGAAGCGCGCCTGCGGATCGACGAAGCGACGGATCAGCCACGGGCAGGCGATGCGATCGACCTTGGGCCGCGACCGGGTCACCCAGACCGTGCGGCCTTGGCCGTCGCGGCGTGGCAGCTTCGTACTATTGATGAGCGGCAGCCCAGCCGTCCGCCATGCGCTCAGCCCCCCTTCCAGCACGTCCGCGGCGACGCCTTCGGTGCGCAGCCATGCGGCGGTTGCTTGCGCCGCAGAAACGCCGTCTTCATCGACAACTACTGCGGTGCCAGCCACGGTCGCTGACCAGCTCTCGACAGCTTTGGGCCGGAGGCGGAGCGAACTTGGGATCAATGAGGTTTCATCCGCCGCGCGGACATCGATAATGACAGGCGATGTGGGCGTACCGATGAGGCGCGCCAGCTTATCTGGGGCGATATGATTTAACGAGGGCATAATGCGTCCTTGGGTAACCACGTTTAGGACGCGATGCTTCGGCTGACGCCTCGTGGGGAGACCGCCATCCCCATGCTGCTTATAAGCACTTCGCGTAGCTGACTGTCAAAGGGTCATTGTCGACCTTCGTCTGCTTTCGGGCAAAATCTTGCTATCAATCAACGACCGAGATTGGGGGGAGCGGTCGAAGCGGCGGGAGAGCAGGTGGGGGCAGGTCGGCGCCCAAAGTCGGGCATTCAGGGGGCCGATCGGCCTTCCTGAAAGCGGACGCAAACGGCGGGCCCTCAATCCTTGCGGTCGGCGGCTGGAAGTGGGTGGGAAGCGGACATAGGGCTGGCGCTCACGATGCGCGGCAAGCGGACCGCACAGGGTGAAGGATTACCGCGCCATCCTGCATCGCTCGCAGGGGATTGCCTTTGATTTCAACGTCAGGCGTCGGTGGATAGGCAATAAGTTCGCCAGATGAAGCTGCTCTCAATTTGACCGACCGCCCAATTAAATACTTCCAGGGCGACTGATCAAGATTGGGTGTCACGTAATCCCGTGAACATTTTGCCATGCGAATTGTGATGGTTGATCCGCTAGCGGGATATTGACCCGAATAGCTGAGGCCAGGCTCCACCCGCGCGTCACGCCCCTCAACAACGACGTTCATGTTTTCGTCGGTAGCGTTGAGGATCTCTAGGCGCAAATAGGCATCACACCCAGCAGTCGATGCACAGAGGCAAAGCCCAAGCAGCGTCCAATTTGCAACCCTCATGCCGCTCTTGTGGCGGCCAATGCGAATGACCGCAACTGGGGCGGGAGCGGTCGAAGCGGCGGGAGGGCAGGAGGGGCCACTCGGCGCCCACTTTCAGCCGTTGGGAGGCGCTTGAGAACTTCCCAGAAGCGGACATGGCGAGGCTCTGTTTCGCAATCGTTTGGTCCGCCGAAGGGGAAGGGGGCCGCGGTTGCGCTCCTCGCTTATCGTCGTCCGCCGGCATCCAGGAGCGGCCTTTGAACGCTCACTGCCCGGCGCGGTGCGAAGTCGGCTTGAGGCCGCCTGAACCCGTCTATCGTGGCGCTTCGATGACCCGTCCGATCCCCTGCGCATGGAGCATGCCCTGCGGGATAGCGGGCTGCACGAGGTGCGGGTCGAAGAGATCGAGGCGGAGTGGAAGGGCGTCGCCGGACCGGCCTATCTCGACGCGCTTCGCGAGCTCCATGGATAAACGCCGGCCTGTGCGGCGCTGCAGCCCGACATTTTCGGAGACGTCACCGATGGTGACGAACCGCACCTTGCTACCTGTGTCGATCTTCTTCGAGCTGATTTCTTCGACAGGGGTGGTGGCCAGGAGCGTGTTCATCGGCATCAACCGAGCAGAGCTGGCGGTCGGAGTGGCCGCGAGATCTTGAGCGGACGCAGCAATGCCGGTGGCGGCCCGCAGGCCGCAAACGAGTAGTTGAATCATATAGCCCCCAAGTTGAGCGCGGATGCGCCCTTTCACTTAAACAACAAGCTGCGGGGGAGCTAAGTCGTTTCGCAAGCGTGCGTGTCTCATAAGCATCCAGAAAAACCCGTATGACAATCCCGGCTGCGGACCGCGTTGGCTCGACCGACTACTCGCAAGGAATCATACGGCGGATGACTGGGCTCGGCTGTCAGCGGCATTGGAGGCCCTGGCAGAGTGCGCCGGCATTCGGGTCGTCGCAGCGAAGTGCGCTTGACATGTAAGAAATCACAACTCGCAATGAGACGCTGAGGAACAGGCGCATGCGGAAATGGTTCAACACAATTAACCAACATATTGCCGCGCCACGAGTTGCTGCGTTGCATCATTTTGGTTTAGCTCGCATTCGTCGGCACCATGTCCATTGTGGACCCGAGGAGACTTCGCAATGAGCGCAGATGACGGCGCAGCTGGTCAGGAGATCATCAAAAACGTCGAGCTAGCCCTTGGAGATGGATCTACCGTCTCAGTGTACCTCCAGGGCCGGAATGAGCCGGTCTCAGTGGTGCGAGTGCACCGCGCCCCGCTCACTGTCCGCTTAGAGGGCACCGGCAACGCGGTGCATGATGTGACCTACAGCTCCGTGGTGGGAGCGAAGTACTCTCCTCGGGCGCTTCGTGTCGTAGACGGCCTAGCGTAGACTGCGTGCTGAGCGGTGGCTGGTATCGCTCTCATAATGAGCAGTTGCGAAGCGCGGCATAAAAGGTTTGAACGTTCAATAGCTTGCCTGCTATGTGCAAGATCCATACTCTTCTCACGATGACGAAGCACCTACACCAGCTCGCCGCGCGTGATTCCGATTTTCTGAAGGTATTAGCAGGCCGCACGAGAATCTTGCTTCTCTGGGAGCTTTACGAAGGCGAGAAGTCAGTTGGCGATGTCGCTAAGGCAATCAACATCCAAGAGACGGCCGCTTCGCAGCAGCTGGGCATCCTCAAGGCTGCGGGCCTCGTCTCGACCCGCCGCGAGGGGCAGAGAATCTACTATTCGTTGGTGAACGAAGATGCCCGACAGCTACTTACTGCCGTTCGAGAGGTGACGATGAAAACAGAGGTAGGGGCGGTAGAGTAGGGCGAGATTGCCACCCCGCGCCTCGATTCCAGGACTGTTAGCCCAAAGAGGGGATATGTGGCCGATTTGGACAGCGGCCGCGGTGATCATCAGCGGCGCGCAGCACCTCACTGGCCAGGGCCTGGGTCTCACGCATCAAGCTCGACAACTTACGAACCCAATCCGCCAGCTCCGGATCCTCCACATCACGAGCCAGGGCCTCAAGCTGTGCCAGCCGGGCAGTGATGTCCGTTAGGGTTGCAGTTCGATAGTCGGTCATGCGCTGCCTTCAGCCCGAACGATCCCGCAAAGCTTCAAACGACGCACCAAATTAAAAAGGGCGACCCCGAAAGCAGGGCCGCCCTCTTTCAAATCACGCAGATTGCGCCTTAGGCGTACGTGACCTTCACGCTGCGACGGCGACGCACAGCTGCACCAGCCATGCCAGCACCTGCGATCAGCATGCCCCAAGCTGCCGGCTCGGGCACGCCCGACGGGGGCGACGCGAAGGTGAAGCCACCAGAAACAGCGGCGTTTGCGCCACCGGTCTGGGTAAAGGCGAAGGTGAGCGACGACGCACCAGCAGCATAGCCGCTGAGCGAGCCGGTCGGGGTGAAGGTCCCGAGGGCATAGAGGTTCACGACGTTGGTGTCCGTCGCGACCGAGATCACCTTGCCGGTGTAAGAACCGAAGGCGCTCGAGAACGACAGGACCGAGCCCGCGGTCGCCGTCACGGGCGAGAGGTTGAAAAACGTAAAGAGCGGCACGGGCGACAGTTCACCGCTCGTGTTGGAGACGGCACCGATGACGGACGAGAACGTGCTGCCGGCGCCGATCGTCGCCGTGCTGCTAGTCACGCCGAAGAGCGCGCCAGCAAAGCTGCCGTTGATGGTGGTGGCCGCCGACGCGGTGGCGGGAGCTACGATCGCTGCCGTAGTGGCCGCGAGCAACGCGAGAACACGAGTGCGCATACATTCCCCTACTTTGGTTAAAAACCGGTTAATGCCGGCAGTTGAGCACTCTCTAGAAGTCCACGACTTGTCAAACGCAAATTGTTGCAGTTGCGAGATGCAGCTGTCCCACTTTCGCTATCCGCCTTAGATTCCTTTGAATTTTTTTTTCTTGGGGAATCTTCAGTCATGCGAAGGTTATGATGGTCAAACGTTTGCGATTTTAGGATTTTTTTGTGCGAAGGTTGTCAACTCCTGTGGACACCCGCCAGTTCCAACCTTATCTAGTTGCTGCCGTCCCCTCCCGTGCGCAATCGGGCCCTAAAATCGAAGTGATTCGTTCCCTCGATTGGGGGCGGCAACCCTCTCTTTTGCATGTAGCTGATGGCGCGGACCCGATTTGGCGTGCGATGAGGTCGTCTCAAAGTCGGGCGATTGAGGCAGCTTAGCCGGGTTGCCTTCTAAATCGGCAAGGGTAAGAAATCGCCTGTCACTCCTTCTCGGACGCACTCGATCCACACCTCCGAGTGCGTAAGCCGACGGGTCTGCTGAGAAGGAGTGGCACTCTTAAAGCTGCTTCTGCGCCAGCGTTGTGGATGGATGCGCGTTCGGCCCTTGGTCCGCTTTCGTGAGGGTCCCCCGGTTTCTCATCCATCCTGGACGTGAGTATCCGGCGTTCATGAGGGTCCCCCGGTTTCTCATCCAGTTTGGGCGTGAGTATCCGGCGTTCATGAGGGTCCCCCGGTTTCTCATCCAGTTTGGGCGTGAGTATCCGGCGTTCATTCGGCGGCGATCTTGGCCGCGACGGCAGCATATTCGACCGGCGTCAGTCAGCCAAGCGATGTATGAGGACGGCTCTCGTTATAGTCGCGGCGCCAATGTCGTAAGTTACCGGAGGGACACACGCGCACTGCCTTTCCGCCGTTGCATACGTATTCACTCGGCACGCAGCTTGCTGCCCTGACTGCGAACGGGTCAGAGGTCCTTTGCAGTCACCCGGACAGGCTGAACGAAACTCGGGCCTTCTCGATCGATAATGCGCCGTGCCACTTTCTCGACCAGCTGCCTGTTACCCGCCAGCGTAGGCCTCGTGACGTACTTGCCGGAGGAGGCGCTGCTCAATCGCAGTAGCGCGCGGACTTCCACCTCGACATCGACAGACCGGTTGAGGGCCTCGTGATCGTACGACCAGGCCGGCTGGTGGAGGGGCATCTGAAAGGTGACGGTGCCGGCGCTCAGCCGATGGACGTCGGATCCGTTCATTTCTCTTCCAGATTCCAGCGAGTGGCGACGTCATCGATTGTCCGAAACGCCAAATCCTCAAGCCCGTCGGGAACCTCAACGCAAACGTCCCAATCGTGCGCGAAGGGCCAGTGCGGGCCCGCCAAGAATGGTCGCCGGAAATCGAGGTCGAGATCCTCATCATGCGTGCTCAGGCTGGCGGCAACCCGCTCCAGCTCCTCGCGGATTTCATCTGCACTGTGCTGCGATCTGCTCAAAGCCCGAACCCCGGCTGACGGTGATCGAGCCTCAATTGGCTAACCCCTGATCATGATCGATATCGTGCTTTTACTAGTTGGCCTCGGTTCGCCGCAAACGTTCTCCTGCACCGTCACCCGCGCCCATGATGGGGACGGACCGATTTGGTGCGCCGAGGGGCCGAAGGTCGCATTGCCGGCGTCCAGGCCCCCGACTTTGCATCCGCTGAACCTTGCCGCCAGCGGCGCGCTGAGTACGTCTGCAGCGACGCGCGGGCCCGAGCGAGCCAGCGAACCCTGTCCGCGCTCGTCCTCCGCCACCGGCTGACCTGCCAGGCGCTTGAGCCCAGCTACAGCTGCATCGTCGCGCGCTGCCGCCTACCGGACGGCCGCGACCTTTCCTGCGCGGTGCTGGCGGCCGGAGCTGCGACGCGCTGGGAATGGTACTGGCCTAGGTACCGCCTGGGCACCTGCCCCTCACCCCTCGTTCGAGGGCATCTCCCGGAGACGTCGCACCACGAGCGAGTCAATTTCTTCGCCTTCCAGACGGAATCCAGTGGCGGTCGTGATCGTCAGACGCGAGCGTTCCTCCTCGGGAAAGTCGAGATACCTGTCCAACATCTCCGCGAGGGTCCCGTTCGCGATATCGTCGCCCATCGAGAAGGGCCAGCCGCCCAGCTCGTCGAAGATGATGGTTCGCGAAAGCTCCGCTTTAAGGCTCCAGAAGAGGCCACCCATGCTCGATCGCTCCGAGTTGCATAGCATCTGCGCGCCCGACTGGATGAAGGTCGTATCGCGCCTCCTCCTTGCTCCACAGGTTAGCGCAAGAACTTCAAACAGAGAAGCCCACCGCTCGCGCCGCCACAACATGGCGCCTTGCGGCTCGCTAAGCAGAAGGCGGTCGCTCCCGCTGACGACGCTCGGTACGATATTCAAACTCGACCCCATCCAAGTGAAAGCCACCATCGACCGTTGAACCGCGCCGGGTTTGCCGGAGGCCATTGGATGTTAGTCACGCCGCCATATCAATCTGCTCAGCGGCAGCATAGTAGTTCGCTTCAGCTTCGGCAGGCGGGATGTAGCCGATGGGCTCGCGGAGCCGGCGATGGTTGAACCAGTCGACCCATTCGAGGGTGGCGTATTCGACGGCTTCGAAGCTGCGCCATGGCCCGCGTTGATGGATGACCTCAGCCTTGTACAGGCCGTTGATCGTCTCGGCCAAGGCATTGTCATAGCTGTCTCCGACGCTGCCGACGGAGGGCTCGATACCTGCTTCTGCGAGGCGTTTGGTGCCTTTGATGGACACGTACTGGCTGCCGCGGTCCGAGTGGTGGACAAGGCCAGGACCTCGCGCAGGACGACGATCGTGCAGCGCCTGCTCGAGCCGACCGCCTGGTCGGCTCCATCCTTCTGGCAACATGGGGATGGTAGGTGGATGGGGCGATCGGCAGTACCCGGCAGATCGGCTCGACCCCGTACACCGCGCGGTGCGCGTCGATGAACGACACCATCACTTCGCTCGGCGGTTGAGATCCGCCATCGCAAAATAGGCGGACGCCTGGCGAAGGATCTCGTTCGCCTGACGCAGTTCGCGATTGTCGCGCTCCAAGGCTTTCATCCGCTCCGCGACGTCACTCGGCACACCACCGCGCATGCCGCTGTCCACCTCGGCTTTCTTCACCCATTCGTTGAGCGTCTGCCCGGAACAGCCGGTTTTCGCCGCGATCGATACTACCGCCGCCCACCGCGACAGGTTATCCTTCTCGTGTTCCAGCACCATCCGAACCGCGCGGGCGCGCACCTTAGGCGAGAACCTGTTCGTCGTCTTGCTCGTCATTGACCCTTCCTCTCAGGAGTTGGGGCCTCCGACAAACCCGGCGCGGTTCATATGTCCGCTTTCGCATTTTTCGGCCTGAAAGCGGCCTGACCGCTTACGGCCCATTAGCAGTCGCGGTGAATGCGTCTGAGAAGAACACCTCACGAGTGTAGGTTGGGCTCATCCGATGGGAGGCTGCTAAGCCATTCAGCGATAGCGGATTCCCGCCAGCCCATGCAGCGGGTGCTAATCCGGATGTTCTTCGGGAAGGTGCCGGCTTCCATCTTTCGGTAGAGGGTGGAGCGGGTCAGGCCGGTGCGTGCGAGCACGGTCTTGATCCGGAGAATGCGATCTGGTGGGTCGGGTTGCATCTGCATTGCTATCACCTTGTATCGTTTGGGGATTGGTGGAGCGCTTCGGGGGAAGTCTGAGCCGGGTGGCTAGTCGGGAAAAGAGCCTCGTTGGGGCCAAATGGGGCCACTTGGGGACTCCGGCCCCTGTCGGCGAACAGGCAACACCTGAGTTTCAATGCGGGTGTGCCAGGGCGTCTCACGTCTTTGGCGTGACTGCGCTCGCACGTCGCTTTGCGACGCCGAGTCGGCCTTGCCGTCTCGGCCCTTCGGGTTTTGATCGCGGACGTGGAGCCGATCCTGCGGATCGGCGACCGGCAGGTGCCGGCAGCGGAACGCGGGTGCGGTGCGCGCGCTGGCGCCCGCCTGCGGCGACACCAGGGCGCGCGTGTTGTTGGTGCCCGCGTGGCACACTTGCCCGGGCAGGAGGCACGGGCGGCGGCTGGCGCACGTGCTGGCGCGCGTACGCCGCCCGCGAGGCCTGCCCGGGTTGCAAGGGTGCGGTTCTTGGTCCGCGCGCCGGTGGCGCCCGGCAGCGCGAATGCGCTGACAGGATGGTCGCCGCGCGGATGCGCGGCGGCGTTGGTGCGCCGGCACGCGGGAAAGGGCGGGGGGAGCGTCGCTCGCCTTTAGTCCTGCCGCGGCATGCCGCAAGCCGGGCGGTGCCCGGCTCCTCCACGTTGTTTCGGCCTTCGGTGCAGCCTGCCTCTGACGGCGGGACTGTCGGTTCGCTCCTGCCGCTCCCCCCGCCCTTCCGGCGCCGGTTGCGGTGTTTTGGAAGGAGAAGGGACCATGGGTTTTGGACACGAGAACCGGGCGAGCCTCTATGCCGAGGTGACGGGACGGGTGATTGCCGAACTGGAACAGGGGCGGCTGCCCTGGGTGCAGCCTTGGGATGCTGCGGCGTGCGGCTGTGCAATGCCAGCCAATGCGGTGACCGGGCGGCGCTATTCCGGGATCAATGTGCTGATCCTTTGGGCTGCCGTTATCGAGGGGCGGTATGGCTCGCAGCGGTGGCTGACCTTTCGGCAAGCGCAGGCGGCGGGCGGAAGCGTGCGGCGCGGCGAGCGGGGGACGACGATCTGCTATGCGGATCGCTTCACCCCAAAGGACGAGGCCGAGCGGGCGCGGGACGAGGATCGCGAGGCGCGGCAGCTGGCGTTTCTGAAGCGGTTCACAGTGTTCAATGTCGACCAGTGCGAGGGGCTGCCCGAGAGGCTGACACTGGTGGCGCAGGGCGAGCCGGTGGCGGAGGCAGACCGCATGCCCGCCGCACATGCGCTGATGGAAGCATGTGGGGCTGATATCCGGATCGGGGGCGGTGAAGCCTATTACAGCCCCGGCGGCGACTATGTTGCGGTGCCGCCGCAGCTGGCATTTTACGACCGTATCAACTGGTATCGCACCGTGCTGCACGAGCTGGGGCACTGGACCGGGCATGGCTCCCGCCTGGACCGTGACCAGTCCGGCGCATTCGGCAGCGCTGCCTACGCCCGCGAGGAGCTGGTTGCCGAGATGGCCAGCGCGTTCACCTGCGCGTCGCTGGCGATCCGGCCGACGGTGCGGCACGCTGATTATATCGGCAGCTGGCTGGCGGTGTTGCGCGAGGACGAGAAGGCGATCTTCCGGGCGGCGAGTGCTGCCAGCAAGGCGGCCGATTACCTGCTCGGCTTCGCGTCGGACGGGGAGGCAGGGCAATGATGCGCTGGCTTCGCCTGCGGCGGATGCGCCGCGCCTTTCATGCGCTCCCGGAGCGGGACCGGGCAATCTTTGGATCGGTGCGGTTCGACGATTTGGACTACATAGAAACGGCCAGGCGGCATGGCTGCACGGTGGAAGAGGTGGAGCAAACCGTTGCCCGCGTGCTGATCGCGCTCGACCGCGCTGCACGGGGCAAATGACCATGACCCAGGCGGCACCTCGCCCGGCGGCGCTGGGCGAGGTGTACGCCGACGCATTAGCGCGTTAGGATCTATCCATGAGGACCAGCCTCGACCATCTGCCCCCCGCCAAGCAGCGCGAGCTGGAGCGTGTCGTCCAGATCCTGTTCGAGGAGTTTGGCGACGCGATCGCTATCGCCACGTCGGACTGGAAGAAGCAGGCGCGCATCCTGAAGGTTGTCCTGTACGGTAGCTATGCGCGCGGCGGCTGGATCGACGAGCCGCATACCGCCAAGGGCTATCAATCGGACTTCGATCTGCTGGTCATCGTCAACAAGGACAAACTCACCGACCGCGTCGAGTTTTGGGCGACCGCCGAGGACCGGCTCAACCGCGAGCTGGCGATCACGAAGACACTGCGGACGCCCGTCAATTTTATCGTGCACACGCTGCAGGAGGTGAACGATGGGCTGGCGCATGGCCGCTACTTCTTCATGGACGTCGCCCGCGACGGCATCGCCCTGTACGAGAGCGAACCCACTGAACTGCATCAGCCTAAGCCGAAGACGCCTCCGCAGGCGCTAGCGATGGCGCGGGAGTATTTAGTCGAGTGGTTTCCGAGCGCAGTGGCCCTCAAAGAAGGGGCGGATTTTTACATCGGCAAACAACGTCCGAAGGAGGCCGCTTTTTCGCTGCACCAGGCGGCGGAGCGCCTGTACCACTGTGTTTTGCTGGTCTGCACGTTCTACACTCCGCACACCCACAATCTTGGCTTTCTCCGCACCCAGGCCGAGCGCATCGACCCGCGTCTGGTCGACGCATGGCCGCGTGACCAGCGCATCGATCGTTCGCGATTCGAGAAGCTGAAGGAAGCCTATGTGAAGGCGCGCTATTCGAAGCATTATCGGATCAGCGCCGAGGAACTGGCGTGGCTGGGCGAACGCGTCGAAGTGTTGGGGCAGGCGGTGCAGGTGATCTGCGAAGAACGTATCGCGGCGCTGGAGCAAGCTGCCGCCGCATGAACGTCGCGCGCCGAGGCACCGAGCCTCGGCGCGCAATTGGAGTCAGGCAGTTGGTGCCGCCTTCGCGCGCGGCTTGCGCGCCGGCTTCGGAGCGGGCGCTTCTGCGGGTGCGTTGCGCGCGGCGCGGCCCTTGGCACCCAGACCAATCTTGTGCGCCATCGCGCGGCGCTGTTCCGAATAGGTCGGCGCCACCATCGGATAATCGGCCTTCAGATTGTAGCGCGCGCGATATTCCTCGGGCGTCAGACCGTGCGTGCTCAGATGTCGGCGCAGCGTCCGATACGGCTTGCCGTCGATCAGCGAGATAATGTGATCTTTCGAGGCCAGCGATTTGCGGACCGAAACGGCGGGCGTGAATTCTTCCGACGCAGGTTCTTCGCTGGCTACTTCGGCGCTCGCGACACCACCTGAAAGTTCAATCACATCTGCATGCATCTTGCGCAGAAACGTGGAGACATCGTCCATCGTCGCGCGATTGTTCGGGTTCGATAACCAAGCAATGGTGAGGTCGCTTGCGAGTTCAACGGGATCGGTATTGCTCTGCTCAGACATTCTGCGTCCCTGCTCCTTGTTTTGCGGCATGGTGCCGACAACAGGATTATAGGAGCGTACGTACTCCGTCTGCTAAAATATGTTGGAAGATCCGGCAAGGTTACTCATTCTGCAGCTGCTCGAACGCGCGACGTCCACGTCTTCGCCATAACGTCAGCGCCTGATCGCGTCGTTCGCTTTTCAGCGTGGTGGCAGCGTCGATCATCACACCGAACAATACGGCGCGATCATCGTCGGTGAGTTCGACCAATCCGGCTTTGGCAACCAACCCGCCCAGCTCGATCAGCTGGCGCGTTCGCTCGCGGCGCTTCACCACCCATTCCCGCGTGTCATTCCGCGCCCGCTGCGCTTCCAGCCGGTGCCGTGTCGCCGTCAGCTGCCGCAGCCGATACCGCACGCGGACGAGCGCCGCCGCGAGCTTTTCCCTGCCGTTGAAAGAAGGCCGCGCCACGCTGGCGCCAGCCCTCCCGCACGATCATGTCCGACGCGCCGACAGCGGCGAGCAATGCGCCCGCCAACTGCTCGATCGGCAGCACATCGGCACCAGTCGCGACCACCAGTTCGCCGAGCTGCTGGAGCTTGGCATGTTTGAGCTGTCTCGCCTTGCTGTCGAGTGACTTCAGCTCCGTATCAAAGTCTCGTGGTTTCCGCATCGAACCCTCCGCAGTTGTTGGATGATGTTCGGTGATTTAGGAACTGCATCGATCAGCGCAAATGTCGTGAAACATCTTGGGATGACCACGTCGCGAAAAAGATGAAATCTTTTTAGGGCGCGCTTATACGTCGTGCCGACGTCGCTTGTTTGGTGTAAATGGATTGCCGCTATGGCGATCTACCATTTCTCGGCCAAGATCATCAGCCGCGCCAGCGGATCGTCGGCGCTTGCGGCTGCTGCCTATCGCTCTGCCTCGCGGCTGCACGATCAGCGGCTCGATCGGCATCACGACTTCTCGAACAAGGCCGGCGTCGTGCATTCCGAAGTGCTGCTGCCGGAGGGCGCGTCCGAGCACCTCGCCAATCGGGAGAGACTGTGGAATGCGGTCGAGGCGGTCGAGCTACGCAAGGACGCGCAGCTCGCCCGAGAGATCGAGTTCGCGATCCCGCGCGAGCTTAACCAGGTCGAGGGCATTCGGCTGGCGCGGGAGTTCGTACAGGCTGAGTTCGTAAACCGCGGTATGGTTGCCGATCTCAATGTGCATTGGGATATCGGCGCCGATGGCGAAGCCAAGCCGCACGCACATGTCATGCTGGCGTTGCGCGAGGTGGATGCGGACGGGTTCGGCAAGAAGAACCGCGACTGGAATCGTACCGACCTTCTCGAGACATGGCGCGAGCGCTGGGCCGGCCACGTCAATGCGCGGCTAGCCGAACTGGATATCGATGCGCGCGTCGATCACCGGTCGCTGGAAGCGCAGGGCATCGAGCTGGAGCCGCAGCACAAGATCGGCCCCGCGGCGGCGCGGATGGCCGAGCAGGGTCTCACGTCCGAGCGGCTGGAAGAGCATCACGAGATCGCGCGCGCCAATGGCGAAAAGCTGCTCGCCAACCCGGCGCTGGCGCTGGATGCGGTCACCCGCGCCCAGGCGACCTTCACCAACCGCGATCTGGCGATGTTCGTGCATCGCCACAGCGAAGGGAAGGAGCAGTTCGACCAGATGATAGCAGCGGTGCGCGCGTCGCCCGAGCTGGTGAAGCTGGGCAAGGATGGACGCGGCGAAGAGCGTTTCACCAGCCGTGACATGATCGACACCGAAGCGCGGCTGGAGCGCGCGACCGTGAAGCTCGACGCCAGCCGTCGGCACGGGATGGACGAGCGGCATGCCAAGCTGGCGCTGGCACGTGCCGAAATGCGGGGGCTGATCCTCTCGAGCGAGCAGCGTAGCGCCTTCGATCATCTCACCAGCGGCAAGGATCTGGGCGTGGTCGTCGGCTATGCCGGTACCGGCAAGTCGGCGATGCTCGGGGTTGCGCGTGAAGCTTGGGAGAGCGCCGGCTATCAGGTGCAGGGACTGGCGCTGTCGGGCATCGCTGCCGAGAATCTCGAAAGCGGTTCGGGCATCGCGTCGCGCACCATCGCCAGCATCGAGCATCAATGGGGGCAGGGGCGGGAACTGCTGACCGACAGGTCGATCCTCGTGATCGACGAAGCCGGCATGATAGGCACCCGTCAGATGGAGCGGGTGATTGCCGAGGCCGAGAAGCGCCACGCCAAGGTGGTGCTGGTCGGTGATCCTGAGCAGCTGCAGGCAATCGAAGCGGGGGCGGCATTCCGATCGGTCGCCGAGCGGCATGGCGCCATCGAGATCACCGACATTCGCCGGCAGCGCGAGGACTGGCAGCGGCTGGCGACGCGCCAGCTTGCAACCGGGCGCACTGCCGAAGGGCTGGAAGCCTATGCGCAAACCGGCATGGTCATCGACTCGGAGACACGAGTCGAGGCGCGATCGGCGCTGATAGAGCGCTGGGATCGCGAGCGGATCGCCGATCCGGGAGCGTCGCGCATGATTCTGACCCACACCAACCAAGAATGCGATGAACTGAATGCGCTGGCCCGGGATGCGATGAAACGCCGTGGGGCATTAGATACTGATATTGCTGTCGAAACCACCCGCGGAGAACGCTTGTTCGGGGCTGGCGACAGGATCATGTTCCTGCGCAACGAACGCAGCCTGGGTGTGAAGAATGGCAGTCTCGGCACCATCGAACAGGTCGATCACGCCCGCATGGAGGTGCGGCTCGACGATGGCCGTCAGGTCGCCTTCGACCACAAGAATTACGGCGAGATCACCCATGGCTATGCCGCCACGGTCCACAAGGCGCAGGGTGTCACCGTCGATCGGGTCCATGTGCTGGCGACGCCGGGGCTTGATCGGCACGCTGCCTATGTCGCGCTGTCGCGGCACCGCGATGCCGTGCACCTTCATTATGGCCGTGACGACTTCGCCGACCAGGGCAAACTGGCCCGCGCCCTGTCGCGCGACCGGCCGAAGGACAATGCCCTTGATTACGATGCCGGTGCCGAGCGCTTCGCCGCACGGCGCGGTGTCGAACGGTCGCGCATCCTCGATACGCTTGCCAAACAGCCATTGGTCGAATCCGAGCGCAGCGCACCTGCACCAGCACGGCGTCGCGGCATGTTCGAAGGGTTGCGGCTGTCCATCCCCGAACCCGAACGGGCACCAACCAAGCTGCGCTTCGACGGGCTCAAACTATCGGTGCCGGCGGCTGTGCCCAAGGCATCCGCAACCCAGAAGCTGGAGCGGGCGGTCGAAGGCTATGCGCGTGCCGTGCAGGAGGCTGGCCGCATGACCGGCCAGGGCCGTGCTCCGCTCGAAGTGCAAAAGGCGGCGCTTGCGCGCACCGCCGAGGCGGTCAACGCGCTGCAACCCCGCGGAGCGCACGATCTCAACACTGCGTTCGAGCGAACGCCGGGTCTGGTCAACGAAGCGGCCAATGGCCGCACCGCCAATGCCATTCGCCAGATGCAGGTCGAAGCCGAGGTGCGTACCAATCCCGAGTTGCGCGCGGACCGGTTTGTCCAGGCCTGGCAGCAGCTTCAGGCTCGACGGGGCAAGCTGAGCGGGTGGGAGAATGAAGAGAAGCGCGCCGGTGTCGAGAATGCCATGCGCTCGATGGCGAAGAGGCTGGAGAAAGACCCGGCGCTAGGCGCCGCGCTCAGCCGCAGAGGCAGTCAGCTGTTCGGGCGGCAGTGGTCGCCTGAATGGACACCGGGCAGCCGTGATGGTGGTGTCAGCCGCGCGCTTGGAGATGATGCTCGCACGCGTTCGGTCATCCGCCAGCTCACCTTCTCGATCGATCGCGATCGGGGCCTTGGAATTGGAATGTAGCCATGGATATCCACGAACCTCCCGTAGAAGCGGACCAGACCGTCCAGGCGTTCAACGACATGTCGCGCAAGCTTGCGGGGCTGACTGCCGCCGTCGACGGCTTCGCCGCACGGCAGCAGGAACTGCATGCGCGTGACTATGGGCCTGACCTGGAGAAGATCCGCGACAGTTACGAGAAGGTGTGCGGCGCGATCGATGTCCTTGCCAAGCGCCCAGCGATGACGCTGACGCCGCAGGATGTCGCCAGGCAGGTCGAGGCGGCTGGCACGCAGGCGCGCGCGGACGATCATCGAGCCTGGATCGGTGCTAGCCAGACCCTTGCCAGCACAGTCCAGGAATTGAAGGTGATGGTCGCGTCGGCCCATTCCGCGGAGACCCAGCGGCTGTGGATCGCGGGGGCCGCCGCTGTGGCACTAGTGATAGGCTTCACTTTCGGCACCGTCGTCCCAACGCTAGTCGCCCAGTTCGCGCCCGAGAGCTGGCATTGGCCAGAGGAACGGGCTGCAGCATTGCTCAGGCGGACACCTTGGGACGCGGGCGTGCGGCTCATGCAGGTTGCCGACCCGCAAAAGGCGGGTGCACTGACCGAAGCGGCGCGGCTTTCGAAGGATAATGCTGACGTTCTTGAAGGGTGCCGGAAACGCGCGGAGCAGCTCAGTGGCACGGTGAAGTCCTCAATCGCTATTTCCAACGCTAGACTTGATTGAAGATTTCCCTTCATTGCCGCCAGTTAGAAACGGCACATTGCGCAGCCAGATAGAAATGGCACAAACGCCGTTGGCAGCGGGGGCTGCGTGGAGCCTTCCACACAGCGCAGCGCTGCCCCCGCTAATGCCCCACACTTCCGACTCCTGCCCCTGGACCGCGGCGCACGCAGTGGGCCCGGTCACACCGCCTCAACCGCTGATGCTCGTGCTATCGGGTATCGCGTAGGCGGCCGCTTCGGCGAAGAAAGCGAACAGGCAGCTCCCGCCTATACCCGGTGGTCGGCGCAGGAGCCGCGGATTCCTATAAGCTCCCCAGCGGGTAGCCGAAAAACACCTGTTTGTCGTACATCCACCCGAGCGCGGGGGTGACCACCGCTTTCAGACAGCCCGCCGCTCGCAACGACCGGAAGGGGGTGGGAAGCAGACATTCGGATATTGGATCGTAACCAGGCAATTCGGCCAGCGCCGCTGTACGCGAGCCATTGCGATCCCGACGCTCGTGTTAGAAGGACCGCTAGTTCGTTCAGGTGGCTAGGGGGGAATCTGTAGTGGGTGAGAAGTTGGCCATGCGCCTCGGTACGCTGCTTCTGGCAGTAAGCGGCACCACGGCGAGCGCCCAAACGGTCATATCGCAACCGGCAGGGCCCTACGCCGTCGGGCTACGCATCATTCAACAATATGATCTTTCACGCGAGTTTAAGAGCGCGGTCGACGCAGTTACCGGTCAGACCGTAGCGGGAGAACGGGCTCGTCCCGTGGCGGCCCACTCGTGCACGCACCAAGCCAATCGGGCTTTGGTACGAAGCTGCTCAACCGCGTGCTTCGCGCAGGCGCGGTCGACTATGCGGCAGATGGCCTGCGGTGTTCCTTTGATGTGCTAAAAACACCCGCAGCGTCGGTCTGGCCCAAGCAGCAACGCTGAACTCCTCCGCGGCAGAACTACAGCGCTTTAAGGCTCCGGATTTAATGGATCAGCTTCGCCGCCGAGCAGCTTTTGCTTCGCGGCCCACTCGACCCACCAGGGAGAGGTCTCATCAAAAGAGTTCGGCAAGTCGCTGATCAGCACGAGAACGGCCCGTAGCAAGCCGGATATACGGTAGATGTCGGCGTTAAATCCAGGATCTGGAATGAGGTCTGCGAGATCGTTCAGCTCTTTGATGCGAGCGGCGATGTTGGTGAGTACGTCCGTCCTGCTAATCGCCATCTGTCTAACCGATCGAAGCTCTGGTTGAAGCGTAATGAACGCACCTTAATTGTTCGTGTTAATTGTTCGTGCGCGATCGGTCTTCCGGCAATCCTGCCCCTGCAAGGGGGTTCGTACGCAGGGGCAGGGCCGGGATCAGGCAGCTTAGAAGCTCGCCCAATCCTCCGCTCCAAGCGCGACCGAGCGCACCGACGCTACCGGAGCCTTGGGCATCATCGAAGCCGTCGCGCTTGCAGTGGTTCGCGACGATCGTGCCATCTGCTGATTGCCGCCGCTACCGGTCTGGAACCGCGATGCGCGCTCCCTCAGCGAAGACACTTCAGAGTTGAGGTTGCGGGCTGCGGCGGAGGTTTGCTCGACCATGGCAGCGTTCTGCTGCGTCATCTGGTCGATGCTGTTCACAGCCGTCGAAACCTGAGTGACCGTCGTCGCTTGCGCCTGATTGTCCGTGGCCATCGTCTCGAGGAGGCCGTGAACCTGGTTCACGTCCGAGACGATATCGCCGAGTGCGCCATCCACGCGGCGCACCATATCAACGGCGGCGTTGATGTCGGTTTGCGTCGCGGTCAGCTGATCACGTGCGCGGCCCGCTTCTTCCTCGGCACGCATCGCGAGTGCGGAGACGAGATCCGCCACCACCGCAAAGCCGCGACCCGCTTCGCCGGCACGACCTGCCTCAACCGCTGCGTTCATTGCAAGAACGCGGGTCTGGAAGGCGATCTTGTCGAGGCCCTCAATGACGGTGTCGATGCCCTTGGCGCTCTCGGAAACGCGGCTCATTGCCTGCATCGCTTCATCGGCCACGCTGCGACCCGAGCCCACGACCTGAATGGCCGCGGTAGCACGCGTGACGGTCTGCGTCGCCGAGGCCGCAGTCGCCTTGATGCGCGAGTTCATCTCGGTGACGGCTGCCGAGGTCTCTTCGAGGCTGGCGGCGGCACCTTCCGTGCGGCGCGCCAGGTCTTCGCTCGCCTGTGCGATCTCGGCCGAGCCGGTAGAGATCGTCTCCGCACTGTCCATCACCGCCGCGATCAGGTCACGCAAGGCGTCAACGGCGGCGTTGAAGTTCTGCTTCAAGGCGTCGTACTCGGGCGAGAAGTGAGCGTCGATGGTGGCGGTCAGATCGCCGCCTGCGAGGCGGGTGAGGCGGTCCTGAAGCGTATCCACCACCAGCTTCTGCGCAGCGTCGTTCTGCTCCTTCAGCTTGGCAGCGGCCGACTGCTCGATCGCTGCCTCTTTAAAGACGAGAACCGATTTCGCCATCCCGCCCACTTCGTCGCGGCGATCCGAGCCTGGCACGTCGACGCCGTTGTTGCCCGAGGAGAGCGCACGCATCGCATCCTGAAGCCGTGCAAGAGGATTAGCGATCTGCGCCTTCGAGAGAAAAGCACCCAAGAGCATCGTGCCAGCGAGGGCAACGACTGCAGAGATCAGCAGCTTCAATCGAAGCCCTGAGGAGCTGGCAGTGAGGGCATCGGATGTGTCGCTCGCTGCTTTGATGCGACCATCGTTCAGCTGAGCCATCGTTTTCGCAAATGTCGCAACCGTGCCGTCCGCAAGGACGAGTGCTTGCCGAGCGCCTTCATCATCATTCCGCAAGCCCGCGGCGATCGCTTTTCCAACCTGCTCGTGAAGCTTGTCTGCGAGATCGCGGAACTCGGCCAGCTGGACGGCTTTCGCCGGTTCCGCCTTGATGACGTCGCTAATGAGCGTGGTTGTCTTCTCGTATGCAGCTTTTTCGTCGTCTGCAGCAGCACGGGCGGTTGCAGAGGAACCATCATATGCCATCGCCTTGTAGCCGGCATAAACCATCTCGGTCGCCGTGCGATTAGCGCGTGCAAGCTTCACGGTGTCCGGGAGGGTCTCGCCGACAAGCTCGCTGTAGCTCCCGTCGGCGTCCATCAGCACCTTACCGCCGTACCAGGCTACACCCAGCGTCACCAGGCCAAGCGCGGCCAGCAACAGAAGGATCTTAATCTGGATCTTCAAGTTGGCAAAGCTACTCATTGCATCCTCTCCGAGCACACAAGTGCTGACGCACCGATGGCGATGTAATCTCCAGATCATTTTAGACGGTCCAGAGTGCAGTCGGTGCGCGTGAATCTACTTAGTCTGCTCATAATACTTGTTAAGCCACCGAGGCCGTTGGCTTGAGAGGAGGGGGAGGGGGGATGGGTGTCCGGAAAAGGCCGGACATCCAGAAGGAAAATCGACCATGACCAAGACCGCGATTCAGACGGTGAAGCTGAGCGCCGGAGACTTCGAGGTTCGATCGCAGCGCGGCGGTCCTGCAGTCTCCGGCGAGATCATCCTGCACACCGACAAGTGCTATGTGCAGCTCAGCCTTGGCCTCTGCGGCCTTGATCGCGAAGTGCTGTATCGCACGTGCCGGGGGCGGGCGACTTCATGGGCGGCCGCAACCACTTCGCGAGCGTCCACGCGCTCCTGGATCCCGACCGTTCGCACGGCGGCTCGTTCACGAGCTTCAGCTGGATGATCCCGTGCTCGAAGAGGCGGAAACGCTCCTCGGTTGACAGCTACTTCGATCCGCTCGCCTGCCGCTCGACCAACTCCGAGAGTTCAGCGGAGCGGTACGGCTTTGGCAGGAAGACACAGTCGCTCGGAAGGGCATCTGACCCTAGCCACTGTCTGCCAGAGGTGATGATTACCTTCACGTGCGGGTAGCGCTCCGCAACGATGCCGGCGAGCTGCAAGCCGTCGATCAAGCCTGGCATGTTGATGTCCGTGAACACGACAGCGACCTGATGCCGCTCGAGGAGCTCCAGCGCCTCGCTAGCATCGCCCGCCTCGACGACGCGAAAACCGCCCTCCTCGAGCATATCGGCAGCGATCATTCGGACAAAGGTCTCGTCTTCAACGACTAGGACCGTGCGACCTTCAGGGCTCTTCGTCACATCGACTTCTCCGAAGTCTTAAGCGTCGGATTCAGCGTCTTGTTCCGGAGAATTGATCCATATCAAACCCTTAAAGAAGGAAGCTGAGAGCCATGGCGGTCTATGTCGCTCGCTTGACCAACCTGCACCCCAAGTTGTGGGCACCCTATTCGATCGTCGCTTATCCTTGCGGCTTCCACGAGTGGCCGGAGGAGTATGCCGATCCGGTGTGGGACCCGCCGCGTGAGCCGGGAGGGCGCCATGAACACGCAAGCCAGCTCGCGCGCCGAGCGCATCGCAGAACTGAACGACCGCTGCCGTCTTGGTCTGGATCGCACAGCGCGGCACATGATGACCCAAAACCTTCGGGCGACGCTTAGCGAGGACGGAGCGGTTCATGGGATCCTGGCGACCGCGCGGTTGATGAAGCAGATTCGGCAATATGCATTCGGGCCCAACGACGGCCCGGAGCGGGACTTCGGCGCTTTCGATTTCGACGGGCACCGGGTCTGCTTCAAGATCGGCTATTTTGAGCCATCGATGGAGTACGGCGCCCAGGATCCGAGTGACGGATCGGCTACCGTTCGCGTCGTGACGGTGATGCTGAGCAGCGACTATTAGCGAGCGATCGTCCCTCCGGAACGAAAAGCACGCATTCTGCAAAGGCAAGCACGTCGACGATTTCGCCGCCGGCTGTAGCGACCTCGATCCGACCGTTGAGGTCGACAAAGCCTTGGGTCACGTCTTCGGCGAGGATCGAACGGACAAACTCGATTGCCGCGCATCGAGCGGCGTCAGCGTCTTTCCGTTCAATGCCCTCGGGGTCCGCGAGGAGGCCATTGCGGTCATGAAGGTGGAAAAAGTAGCGCTGCATAGCCGAAATCCACTTTGCGGCCGATTTCGCAGAGCCCCGCAAACACAACCAGCGTGGCCCTCCAGCCCTCGGCTGAGACACCAGAAGAGCCTGCCCAACCGGGGGGAGGGGGCGGGCTCTTCCTTGTGTCGCACGGAGTGGAGGACTCCGGCGCCAGCGCGACCCGGCATGTCCTTGAAGACTGGTCCCGGTCAGGCAGCTATCGTCCAATGCCCTCCGCTTCGCAATTAAGTACAAAGACGAGATCGTTTCGGAACTAAGCGTTAGCTCCGGTCCCGATCTCAGGTTAGCCGACGTGTGGTTAACGTGCGTCAAGCAACCTAGGTTCTGGAACGATCACGTTCCATTCCCATTTGTGCATGATAGGGAGAGATCATGGGACAGCAGTTCTTTTCTACCATCCTCATCGTGGACGACGAGGACTACATTCGCTCGATGGCGTCTTCAGTATTGGAAGACGAAGGCTTCCGGGTGCTGCAGGCCTCGGACACAGCGGAAGCGCTCGATCTCGCCTCCCGGCATGACATCGACGTGCTTCTGACCGACCTCCACATGCCGGGCCCGATCGATGGCCTGCAGCTTGCGGCACAACTCCGTGCGGCTGATCCCCTGATGCACATCGTAATCTCATCGGGCGATGATGGATCCGTGCTGCGTGGGGATGCGACAGGCGCGATCTTTCTTGCCAAACCGTACCGTCCTGGACAGCTATCGAGCGCGGTGCGACAGAACCTGATCGGATAGTTTCGGTGTGTTGCCGCCAGTTAGAAAAGGCACATTCCGCCGCAAGATAGAAATGGCACAACCCGCTCGTGGCAGCGGGGGCTGCGTGGAGCCCTCCTCATAGCGCAGCGCTGCCCCCGCTGATGCCCCAACATCCCGGCTCCTGTCCCCGGACCCGCTGCGCACGCAGCGGGCCCGGTCACACCGCCTCAGCCGCTGATGCTCGTGCTATCGGGTAGGGTGTCGATGGGAGCTTCGGGAGAGAAAGCGGACCGGCAGCTCGCGCCCAATCCACGTCGTTCAGCGTCGCATTTGTGGAACCCGAAACCCGCCGTTTGTTCATCTCCGCCCGCGAAGCTTGGAATGACGAGGCCTGGGACAAAGCCGCCATTTGCAATTCCCGGGCTAGACGTCAGGTCTTGCCGTTAGCCGACGTTCAGCGTTCGCTGGATCGTCTTCGCTCAGCGGCTTCGACTAGCCGGCTAGGGGTCTGACAGCTTTGGCCGGCGATAGCGGAAGACGGTCTTCTGATCGAAAGGCTCAGAATTCTCAGTCGAGTGACCAACAAGAAGCGCCGCGCTGGCGTGCCGTAGCGCTCTTCCCCTTTGTAGAGAGCTCCTTGACGGTCAAAACGAGGGACTCCTCGGCTCCAAACAAATCGGCCAATTGTTGGCCGCGCAAGGAGCGAAGTTGCACGCATTGTGAATATTCTCAACCGCGACGTCGAGCGCGAGCGTGGCCGCGCCGTCAACAGCGACACGAGGTCGGATCGCTCGCCACGCGACGGCGCGCAAGGCATGCCGCCAGCGAACGCGCCGGCGGCGGCGCTACAGCCTGGAGACGGCATAGTGCTGCTGCAGGGCCACGACGACGCTTTCGCTGTGCGCCGCGTCGCGCGCTTCGAACATGACCTCCAATCGTGCCGCCTGGACGCTCGGAGAGGTGAAAAGACGATGATGCGCCACCTCGATGATGTTGGCGCCCGCCGCACCGATCCGGCTGGAAATCTCGCCGAGGATCCCGGGGCGATCGGGGATGTCGAACACGAGTCGCATCATGCGTCCGTCGCGCAGCATCACCCGCTGCAGGATGTTTGCGAGCGCGCGGTTGTCGATGTTGGCGCCGCAGATCGGCACGCCGATACGACGTCCTCGAAACTGCGTGGGATGCTCGAGCAACGCCGCGATGCCTGCAGCACCCGCTCCTTCAGCAACGATCTTGGCCTCCTCCGCGAGCAAGGCGACGGCATCCTCAATGGCACGTTCGGAGACTGTAAGAACCGGACAGCCATGGCGGCGCAGGATTTCAAGCGGCTTGCGGCCGACCTCGCGCACGGCGATGCCCTCGGCGATCGTGGCGCCACCTACCTGGACCGGAGCGCCCTCAAGCTCCTGCGCCATCGCCGCATAGCTTTCGACTTCGACACCGAAGGTGGCGATCGGTCGTTCCGCACCTGAAGCGGCGATCGCGCACCCGGCTGCCAGCCCGCCGCCGCCAACGGGCACGATCAAGGTATCGAGCTCCGGTGCGTCGTCGATCAGTTCGAGCGCGGCCGTCCCCTGTCCGGCTATCACCGCATCATCGTCATAGGGATGAACGAAGATCAGCTTGTCTCGCTCGGCCAGTTCACGGGCATGTGCGGCTGCTTCCGTCAGGCTTTCGCCGTGGAGAACGACCTCAGCGCCCCAACGTGCCGTGCGGGTCACCTTGGTCGCGGGTGTGAATGCCGGCATCACGATCACCGCACGAATACCGAGCAACGAGGCGTGCCGCGCGACCGCTTGAGCGTGGTTCCCGGCGGACATCGCCACGGCGCCTTGGGCACGCTCCGCCAAGGTCAGGGTCGCCAAACGATTGGCCGCGCCGCGTTCCTTGAATGCGCCTGTCGCCTGAAGTGTATCGAGTTTCAGCCAAACATCCGCGCCAACCCGGCGGCTGATGGCGTCGCTGTAGATTGTCGGAGTCCGCACAATCACGTCTCCGATGCGCTTCGCGGCTTCGGTTACGTCTTGATACTCGATCATCCCGATTCGTATCCTCCAGCTCTTGGCCGACCCCATAGCGATCTGCGACTGCTTGGAAAGCTCACCAGCCGTTTTTGCAAGCGGCCACCAGCTACGATCACCGAGATTGGCGATCACTCCTGCGATATGCGGCTGGCGATAGTAGCAACGACGCTCTGGCGTCCAAGCAGCCACGCTGGAGACCGACCACCCACCTAAGAGCGGCCGGCCCCACGCGGATCAAATCTGGGTGATGCCACCATCGACGAACAGTTCCGCCCCGTTGATGAAACTGGCATCGTCGGACGCCAGGAACAACGCCGCCTTGGCGATCTCCTCGGGCCGGCCGACGCGGCCGACCGGGATCTGGGTGGCCAGATAGTCCTTGATGCCCTGAGCCTGCTCGCCGCCGCCGAACACGTCAGTCAGGCCGATCGTCTCGGTGGGCCCGGGGCTGAGGACGTTCACGCGGATGTGGCGGTCCTTCAGATCGAGGATCCAGCTCCGCGCCAGGTTGCGTACGGCAGCCTTGCTCGCGCCGTAGACGCTGAACGCGGGCGTGCCAGAGGAGCCGGCGTTGGAACTGGTGAGGACGATCGCCGCACCGTCCTTCAGCAACGGCAGCGCCTTCTGTACGGTGAAGATCGTCCCCTTCACATTGGTGTCGAACGTCCGCTGATAATGCTCTTCGGTGATGGCCCCTAGCGGCAACATGTCGCCCCCGCCGGCGTTGGCGAACAGGACGTCAATCTGCGCATGCTGCTGCTGGACGGCGTCGTAAAGCCTATCGATGTCGACGAGTAGGGACATGTCCGCACGCACGCCGGTGATCCGACCGCCAATCTCGTTGACCGCGGCGTCGAGCACATCCTGACGTCGGCCGGTGATGAACACCGCGGCGCCCTCCGCCACGAACGCCTTGGCGGTCGCGAGACCGATCCCGCTGGTCCCACCGGTCACGACGACTACCTTGTTTTTGAACCGATCCGTCATTCTATGCCTCCAGTCTTGTGCGGCACCGCGCCGCTGCCGGCATGAGATGCAGTCGGAACGATGTTGCTTGTAGCTATCGAATTCGGCACGTAGCGTTCTGTCAGAGGAACGATGATGCGCACGGACCTGAATGATCTTGCTTACTTTGCTGAGGTGGTGAGCCACCGTGGCTTTGCGGCGGCCGGGCGCGCGTTACGGGAGCCAAAGTCCAAGCTCAGCCGACGCGTCGCTGGACTGGAGCAGAGGCTGGGGCTACGGCTGATCGAGCGATCCAGCCGGCGATTTCCAGTGACGGATGTCGGGCAGGCCTTTTATGAGCGTTGTCGCGCAATGCTTGCCGAAGCCGATCAGGCCGAAGCGCTCGTCATGCAAGCGCAGACCGAACCACACGGCCTCATTCGGTTCAGTTGCCCGACCGGCATGATCGCGCCGGTATCCGACCTGATGACGACGTTTCTTGCGCGCTACCCAAAAGTCCGGCTGCAGTTGCTCGTCACCGATCGCGGCGTCGATCTCATCGAGGAACGGATCGATCTAGCACTGCGCGTCAGGACCGAGCTAACCACCGACGCCGAACTGACGGTTCGATCGCTGGGCCGATCGATCCGCATCCTCGTCGCCAGCCCCCACTTCGCGAGCGAAGTCGTTTCCGTTGAGCAGCTCGCGACCGTGCAGACATTGTCGACCAATGACGCGCATGACGTCGTGGACTGGGATCTCTCGACAGACGATGGTCAGCAGCAGACGGTGCGCATCGAGCCCCGCTTGGGCTGCGCTGACATGGATCAGCTTCTCGTCGCAGCGATCGTAGGGCACGGCGTGGCGCTACTGCCCGATCGAGTATGTCGCGCTGCGCTGAATGACGGCCGGCTGGTCCGCGTTCTGCCGGCCTGGCACGGCCAGATCGGCATCATCCATCTCGTTTTCACGACGCGTCGGGGCCTGCCACCGGCGGTCCGAGCATTGATCGACCATCTAGCCAATTCATTTCCGCCCGCCATCAGCGCCGAGGCCGCGGCCCCCATGAGAGCGGAAGCGGCAAGTTAGGCGGCAGTCGGACCGATTAGCCTTTTGCTGGGAGCCTTTCGGCGGCTGGCATCAACCCTACTTCCAAGGCTGAGCGAACGCCTGCTTCAAGCAAGCGGGAAAGAGCCTGAAACGCCGCTAAAACGGATCCTTGCTGCGAGACAGGTGCGAGCCAATTGAGCGACGGATTCTAGCGCAAACTGTCGTTCAAAGCATGATAGAGGAACGGCCTAATCTGGTCGGGAGCCGCCGATGGCCCTGATGAGATGGCGATGGAATCTACTGACCATTGCCAATCAGTTTCAAAATTGTCGGCTTTCAGCTAAGTCAGACGCATCGATTTCAGGCAAAGAGCTCGTCAGAAAGGCCTCATAAAGCCGGTGAGGATTGTTAGGACCCAGATGCGACTACGGTCTCGACGATGAAGTCAAGAAATACGCGCACCTTTGCCGGTGGAAGGCGTCGAGAGGGAAGATAGGCGTAGAGCGGGTATCGCTCAGCCGACCATTCGGTCAGGATTTGCACGAGCTCACCGCGTCGCAGCCAGGTATCGAGGCCGAGCGCCAGGCTTTGGAATATGCCATGTCCTGCAGCACAGGCCTCGATAGCGGTCGACGGGTCGTCGGTTGTCAACCGACCGCGGACATCGACGTCGATGGTCTGACCATCCTTTGAGAACTCCCATTCGAACGGCCGGCCGGTCTGCGGGTCCCGGAACAGAAGGGCTTCATGGTGCAGTAGATCATGCGGACTCTGCGGCGTGCCGTATCGATCGAGATAGGCTGGCGCGGCGCAAGTCAGCACGCGTGTGTCGAGCAGCTTGCGCACGATGAGCGATCCGCCGTCGGCCGGCCCGAACCGAACCGCGACATCGGCACCCGCCATCATGTCCTCGCGGTGGTTGCTGACAAGCAGATCGATCGACACCAGTGGATAGCGGGCGAGAAAAGCCGGCAGTCGTTGGGCAAGCACCATCCGCGCGAACCAGGGATCGACATTGATCCGCAATTTGCCGCTCACCGAGGCGGCAGAGCCGGCGGCGTCGGTCGCGGCCTCCTCTAACGATGCGAGCAGCGGCATGATCTGGGCGTGGAACCGCCGCCCTTCGTCGGTAAGTGTAACGGCCCGCGGCGAACGATCGAAAAGTCGGATGCCGATGCGCACCTCGAGCCGCGCGATGGCGCGACTGACACCCGACGGTGTTAGGCCGAGTACGTCTGCAGCCCGCGCGAAATTTCCTGTTTCCGCGACCGCGGCCAGCACGCCGACACCCGTCAATATTCGCGTATCGAAGCTCATAGCTGCTGTCTCGATGGTGATTCGATGTCACTGTAGAGATGATAATTATGCGCGCAGAGCATCGCCAACAAAAGCGTAAGCCATCGCCGAAGCGGTCCGGCGTGGCTGCACCAGACGATACACGAGGAAATCATCATGTACGCAATCACCGGAATCACCGGTCAGGTGGGCGGCGCGCTGGGCAGTGCGTTGCTGGACGAGAGCCTGCCCGTACGCGCCGTCGTCCGCGATGCGGGCAAAGGGGCGTTGTGGGCGGCACGGGGCTGCGATGTTGCTCTTGCGGACATGAACGACGCGGCGGCGCTCACCAAGGCCTTCGCGGGGGCCGATGCGGTTTTCATCCTGCCGCCGTCCGAGTTCGATCCCGTGCCTGGCTACACTCAGGCGCGCGAGACGATCGATGCAATCGTTGCGGCCCTGGTCGCGGCCCGCCCGGGAAGGATACTTTGCCTGTCGACAATCGGTGCGGATGCCGCGCAGGACAATCTGCTGACCCAACGGACGTTGATCGAGCAGGCCCTGAGCGCTCTGCCGATACCGGTCACATTCCTGCGGGCCGGCTGGTTCATCGAGAACGCGCTCTGGGATGTGGCGTCCGCGCGCGACCAGGGTGTCATCCACAGCTTCCTGATGCCCCTCGACAAGCCGATCGCGATGGTCGCGACCAAAGATATCGGAGCGCTGGCAGCGAAGCTTATCCAGGAGGATTGGATCGGCGACAGGATAGTCGAACTGGAAGGTCCACGGCGTGTCTCGCCCAATGATCTCGCCGCCGCTTTTGCCAAGGCGCTCGGACGACCGGTTCGGGCCGAAATCGTGCCCCGCGACAGCTGGGAGGCGATGTTCCGCGGGCAAGGTGCGACTAATCCCTATCTCCGTATCCGGATGCTCGATGGCTTCAACGAAGGCTGGATTGATTTCGCCGACGACAGCGCGGCGCTCCGCAAGGGCAGTATCGACGCCGATACCGTCATCGCCGAATTGGTGGCGCGCGAAGGATTCGCGAAATGATCGCGCCGCTCGAAGCGCAAGGCATTTCGCTGCCAAGGCTTGGCCTGGGGACATTCCGCATGCAGGGCGCGGCCTGCCAAGAAGCGGTCGAAAGCGCGCTGGCGCTCGGCTACCGCCATATCGATACCGCTGAGATGTACGGCAACGAGGAGGTCGTCGGCGCTGCCATCGCCGCATCGGGCATCGCGCGAAGCGATCTGCACGTCACCACCAAGGTCTGGCTGGACCATGTCGATCTGTATCTGGTCCATTGGCCCGCGACGGACATGGATATGGCGGCGACACTGGCCGCGCTGATGCGATCAAGGTAGGCGGGGAGAACCCGCGCGGTCGGTTGCCAATTTCACGCTGTCGATGCTGAATTACGCGATCGACGAGATCGGCGCGCCAATCGCGTGCAACCAGGTCGAGTATCACCTCTACCTCGATCAGACGCCGATGCTCGGCTATCTGCGGTCGAAGGCGATCGCGCTGATCGCCTATTGCCCGCTTGCCCAGGGTCAGGCGGCGGAAAGCGAGGACCTCGCCCGGATCGGTGCGAAACATAACCCGTCTGCGGCACAGGTCGCGCTTGCGTGGCTGCTCGGCCAGGAAGGCGTTGTCGCCATCCCCAAAGCCGGGTGTATCATAAAGCCAGCGCGTCAACCTCGATGCCATCTCGCTAGCTCTCGATGACGAGGATCGCCAAGTGATCGCATCTTTGCCCAAGCGACAGCGGCTGGTGAACCCACCCTTCGCGCCCCGCTGGGATAAGCCGATGGCTGGATGATACGCACGTTGGCACGCAAGACGGCTTTCGTCCGAAGCGGCCGCTGGCGAGCCTGCCGCAATCCGTCCGAACTTGGTCGAAACCTGCCGGTCAGCTAGAATGGTGCTTGCGATGGAGAAGCAGTCGCTGCCGCAATCAATTTGCCCTCACGGCAAACGCTACAATTCACGTTGTAATACAGTTCATTAATGCGGGAGGGTCGCACGTTGATCAGGAACGGCGCCTGTAAGGAGGCCTCAAAAGCGTTGCCAACGAGAAGTGACGAAGATCACGTGATTTTCGACAGGGGGCGCGGTGCGTGCCCACCGGACCACGCCAAGTCTAGCGACGGCTATTGCCGAATTACTCCTTGCTCTCATGAATTCACCTGTCATGCTCGGCGATCGCGAGAAATCTAACGGCGCTAGCCCAGGCGCGCACGGTTTCATCGGGCGATCGGCAGCACACGAGTATATTCCCAAGCCCACGGCATGCCTGTCTCGCCGATGGCCGCCTGGACCAGCGGCGGGAAGATCCGCTGGCCGACCTCGTTGTTGGTCAGAATCACGACGCAGCGCCGGGCCTTCTCAACGCAGACGAGGATGTTGTCGGTGATCTCGTTGTGGCCGCCCTTCATGAAAGCGCGACCCTGCGCGCCCTGGAAGGTGACGACACCGATGCCGGCCGCCAAACCGACCCTGGCGTTATCCGGGTTCTCCCCCGACCCGAACGGCGGGAACTCATGAGCGCCGACGATCCGCAAACTAGGCTTGAGCCACTCGGCCTTTGCCTTGGGTGACAGGCCCCAGCCTGAGGCCATGGCCGCGGCTAACTTGGCCATATCCGCAATGGTGGTGTCTAGCGAGCCGGCCGCCTTGACGCTGGAGCGTTCGTCGTGCGGCTCCCACTTGCCGTCCTCATGCTGGCCGTCCGCAAGGTTGCCCGCAAAGTCGTCGCGCCAAATCATGCTAGATCGGGTCATCCCCAAGGGCTGGAACAGGCGGCGCCTCATCTCCTCGCCGACCTTCAGGCCAAGCCCTTGCTCGATCACAAACTGCATCAGGTTAATGCCTTCGCCGGAATAAGCGTAGCGTGTCCCGGGCGTCAGCTTGATGTCCAGCTTCTCGTCCGGGTTCAGCCAGCGGAAGTTCGGGAAGCCTGCCGAATGGGTCATTAGCATGCGCGGCGTGATCGCCTGCCAGCGCGGGTCATCGGCCAGATCGGCGTACGACTTATACTCCGGCAAGCGCTGGGGTAGGTAGGCCGAGATCGGCTTGTCGAGGTTCAATTTGCCTTCGTCAACCAGCATCATGACGTAGTAGCTGAACACCGCCTTCGAGAGCGAGGCCGCATACATGATCGTGTCGATCTGCAGAGGTTCGCCCTTGGCGTTGCGCTCGCCCTTGGCGACAACATGGGCGACCTTCCCGTTGTCGATCACCGCCACGCCTACGCCTTGGATCTTGCCCGCAGCCATCAGGCGGTCGATCTCAGCATCGAGCTTCCCGTAGTCCTGGCCAGCGTAAGCGGGAGCCGCAAAGAGCCCGGCCAGGACACCGGCCACGAGACTGGAAGCTAGTCGCACAAAGTTCTCCCCAAAGGCTGGTTGAAGCCAGCGGCGGACAATCTTCACCAGATATCGAGCGCCCCGTACAGAGGTTGATGAACCTCGTTAGTTCCCGCCAGAGGCAGCCTCGGCCGAACTTCCCTGATGATCGGCTGCAGGCTACGATCCCGCAGCTGGAGCGGCTTTAACGGCGCCATGGAAGACTTGCATTGCCGGATTATCATCGAGCCCAAGCATCGACTTTTCGGAAGGCCGAGAGCTGGGCTGACCCGATGCTTTTGCCGACACTGCCAATGGAACCGTCTCCTGACCGAGCGCTGTTTGTCGAACCCCGACGTTCGCACTACACGAGGCGGACGTCGTTTTCTGGGCGGGAGCACCCAGAACGCGATCACGATCTCAGGGCGCCGCAGCCGTTGGAGCGATTAGGGCGGCCGATGGCCGCTTTCGACCGCAGCAGTTGCTCCCGGCCGCCAATGGGAGCGGCTCGAGTTGGTCGGGAGCTGCCGGGGGGCAACTGTGATGGTCACTCGAGCGCGATAGGCTGCCTTTTACGGATCATGGCGTTGAGGATGACGAGAAGTTGTCTGGCGACAGCGATGAG
>NZ_JBEPMH010000012.1:0-3128 GCF_040545665.1 Sphingomonas trueperi
CGATATGCCGCGCACGCTGCTCTGCCGAGTTGGTGTTTGCCGTAAGGCAAGCGCCCAGCGTTGTCGTTGGTGGTGTGGACTCTCAAGCGTGAGGTAAGGGCATTTGGTGGATGCCTTGGCATGTACAGGCGATGAAGGACGTGGCACGCTGCGATAAGCGTCGGTGAGCTGTGAGCAAGCTTTGACCCGACGATTTCCGAATGGGGAAACCCACCTTCACCAATTAATTCAGCGGTTGAGCAATCAACTGCCGAGTTAATTGGGGCAAGGTATCACCGAAGTGAATACATAGCTTTGGTGAAGCGAACCCGGCGAACTGAAACATCTCAGTACCCGGAGGAAAAGACATCAACCGAGATTCCGTTAGTAGTGGCGAGCGAACGCGGACCAGGCCAGTGCCTTGATTTCAACTAGCAGAAGTATCTGGAAAGGTACGCCATAGCGGGTGACAGCCCCGTATGCGAAAGTGATGATCAAGGACTCGAGTAGGGCGGGACACGTGAAATCCTGTCTGAACATGGGGGGACCACCCTCCAAGCCTAAATACTCGTACATGACCGATAGCGAACTAGTACCGTGAGGGAAAGGTGAAAAGCACCCCGATGAGGGGAGTGAAACAGTACCTGAAACCGAATGCCTACAAGCAGTTGGAGGGTCCTTGAGGCCTGACAGCGTACCTCTTGCATAATGGGTCTGTGACTTAATGTATCAAGCAAGCTTAAGCCGATAGGTGTAGGCGCAGCGAAAGCGAGTCTGAATAGGGCGACGTAGTTTGATGCATTAGACCCGAAACCCGGCGATCTATGCATGACCAGGATGAAGGTGCGGTAACACGCACTGGAGGTCCGAACCGATTAACGTTGAAAAGTTACCGGATGAGTTGTGCTTAGGGGTGAAAGGCCAATCAAGCCGGGAAATAGCTGGTTCTCCGCGAAAACTATTGAGGTAGTGCCTCGGATGAACACCCTAGGGGGTAGAGCACTGGATGGATGCGGGGGTCGCGAGATCTACCAATTCTAACCAAACTCCGAATACCTAGGAGTGATATCCGGGAGACAGACGGCGGGTGCTAAGGTCCGTCGTCAAAAGGGAAACAGCCCTGACCTACAGCTAAGGTCCCCAAGTCACGTCTAAGTGGGAAAGCATGTGGGAATCCCAAAACAACCAGGAGGTTGGCTTAGAAGCAGCCATCCTTTAAAGAAAGCGTAACAGCTCACTGGTCTAAACAAGGGTTCCTGCGGCGAAGATGTAACGGGGCTCAAGACGTGCACCGAAGCTTAGGGTGTGATCGTTTACGATCACGCGGTAGCGGAGCGTTCCGTAAGCCTGTGAAGTGGAAGGGTAACCGACCATGGAGGTATCGGAAGTGCGAATGCAGACATGAGTAGCGATAAAGAGGGTGAGATGCCCTCTCGCCGAAAGACCAAGGGTTCCTGCGCAAGGCTAATCCGCGCAGGGTGAGCCGGCCCCTAAGACGAGCCCGAAGGGGGTAGTCGATGGGAACCACGTTAATATTCGTGGGCCTGGTGGTGTGTGACGGATTGCGTGTGTTGTCAGCTCTTATCGGATTGAGCTGGCTTCGAAGCAGTCCCGGGAAATAGCCCCACCGTATAGACCGTACCCGAAACCGACACAGGTGGTCAGGTAGAGTATACCAAGGCGCTTGAGAGAAGTGTCCTGAAGGAACTCGGCAAATTGCCTCCGTACCTTCGGAAGAAGGAGGCCCTACATAGGCGCAAGCTCTTGTAGGGGGCACAGGCCAGGGGGTAGCGACTGTTTAGCAAAAACACAGGGCTCTGCTAAGTCGGCTTCAAGACGACGTATAGGGCCTGACGCCTGCCCGGTGCCTGAAGGTTAAGTGGAGGAGTGCAAGCTCCGAAATGAAGCCCAGGTAAACGGCGGCCGTAACTATAACGGTCCTAAGGTAGCGAAATTCCTTGTCGGGTAAGTTCCGACCTGCACGAATGGCGTAACGACTTCCCCACTGTCTCCAGGACATGCTCAGCGAAATTGAATTCTCCGTGAAGATGCGGAGTACCCGCGGTTAGACGGAAAGACCCCGTGCACCTTTACTGCAGCTTCAGAGTGGCAGTGGAGAACAACTGTGTAGAATAGGTGGGAGGCTTTGAAGCACCGGCGCCAGCTGGTGTGGAGCCACCAAGTGAAATACCACCCTGTTGTTCTTTACTGTCTAACCTCGTACCGTCATCCGGTACAGGGACCCTCTGTGGCGGGTAGTTTGACTGGGGCGGTCGCCTCCTAAAGAGTAACGGAGGCGCGCGAAGGTTGGCTCAGGCCGGTTGGAAACCGGCTGTTAGAGTGCAATGGCATAAGCCAGCCTGACTGCGAGACTGACAAGTCGAGCAGAGACGAAAGTCGGTCATAGTGATCCGGTGGTCCCTCGTGGAAGGGCCATCGCTCAACGGATAAAAGGTACGCCGGGGATAACAGGCTGATAACCCCCAAGAGCTCATATCGACGGGGTTGTTTGGCACCTCGATGTCGGCTCATCACATCCTGGGGCTGGAGCAGGTCCCAAGGGTTTGGCTGTTCGCCAATTAAAGTGGTACGTGAGCTGGGTTCAGAACGTCGCGAGACAGTTTGGTCCCTATCTGCCGTGGGCGTCGAAATTTGAGAGGAGTTGACCCTAGTACGAGAGGACCGGGTTGAACATACCTCTGGTGTACCAGTCGTTCCGCCAGGAGCGCAGCTGGGTAGCTATGTATGGACGGGATAACCGCTGAAAGCATCTAAGCGGGAAGCCTCCCTCGAGATAAGATTTCATAGAGCGGTCGAAGACCACGACCTTGATAGATCGGATGTGGAAGCGCGGTAACGCGTGGAGCTAACCGATACTAATTGCTCTTTTCGCGCTTGAGAGTTTCACACCCCCATCGACAACCCTGGGTTGTCGGCAAGGCGGTGGATGAACATTCCAGCCTTTGACAGTGCACGATTTGAAACCCATGTTTCCCCCTTCGCCCACACCGGCTTCATTGCTTGGTGGCCATAGCGTCTGTGACCCACCCGATCCCATCCCGAACTCGGCCGTGAAACCAGACAGCGCCGATGGTACTATTGCTCAAGCAATGGAAGAGTAGGTCGCCGCCAGGCATTGAAGCCGGTGT
>NZ_JBEPMH010000014.1:0-1023 GCF_040545665.1 Sphingomonas trueperi
CTGCCTTTTACGGATCATGGCGTTGAGGATGACGAGAAGTTGTCTGGCGACAGCGATGAGGATGGTCTTGGGTGATTTGCCCTTGGCACGCATCCTGTCTCGCATGGCGGTGAGTACCGGAATGCGGCGCGAGGCGTTGAGCGCGGCGATGTAGAGCGCCTCGCGGACCTTGCGTCGTCCGCCCCAGATGCGGCGTGCACCGCGCCATGATCCGCTTTCGCGAGCATGGGGTGCGAGGCCGGCGAGGGAAGCGATTCGTCGGCGGCAGAGGGTGCCGAGTTCGGGGAGTTCGCTGAGCAGTGTGGCCAGGACGGTGGGTCCGATGCCGGGGACGGGGGTGAGCAGTGCGGCCTGATGGGCGAGCGTCTGGTCTTCGGCGATGCAGGCGGCGATCTGGCGGTCGAGAGCGGCAATCTGTTCGTCGAGCAGGGCGATCATGGTTTCGATGGCCTGTGCGATTTCGGGTTGGCCTGCGCTGTGACGATGCAGCTTTTCGGCTTTGCGCATATCGACCAACTGTCTGCGACGGCGCAGGAAATCGGCGAGGCGCATGCGGGTGGAACTGAGCGGGATCGTAGCGGGCAGGTCGAGGGCTGCGCCCATGCGGGCAAGGACTCGCGCATCCACGCGGTCGGTCTTGGCGAGCGTGCCGGTGGCTCTGGCAAACTCACGGGCCTGACGCGGATTGACCCGCGAGAAAGGGTGTCCGCGCGCTGCCAGTGCGGCGATCAGGTCGCCATCGCAGCCGCTGGTGGCCTCTAAGACAAGGCGAACGTCATGATCGAGCGTGTCGAGCCAGGCAGCGATGGTATCCGGTGTGTTGGCGATCTGCCCGATCCTTCCCGATGGCAGCTCGCAGATGTCGATGAAGGCGCGCGAAAGGTCGCAGCCGATGACGGCTTGTGGCATGGGTATGGCTCCTGTCCATGTCGTGCGGGATCGGTAGTCCCAAGCAACTGTTCAGGGTTGTGACCAACGCGGAAGGGACCCTTGCTCCCTATCGGGCTCCAGACCCTCGGGGGG